>NZ_WKJK01000029.1 GCF_009674535.1 Duganella guangzhouensis | reverse complement strand
CGCTGCCGCGCCTGCGCGTCCGGCGCCGTGGGAAGACATGCCGCCGGCCGCCATGGGCAGCGCCGAGGCCGCCGTGCTGGAAGTGCCGCCACGCGCGCAGGCCGCGCCGCAGCACACCGCGCCGCAAGCCCGACAGCCACAAGCCGCTGCGGAGGATGACCTACCGCCCTGGGTGACCGAATTTTCTGACGATAGTGCGGTCGCCGCGCCATCGTCCGCCCATCCGTACGCACCGCAGCCGAGCGCGCCGCAAGGGCAAGCGCAGGGGCAGGCCTATCAGGCCGACGATCCGCACGCCATCGCCATGCCTGCGCGCGCCGCGCCGGCGCCGGCCAAGGCGCCATATGCCTACGTCATCACCCCGGTTCCCGAACTGAACTGGGATGGCAACTGGCCAGCGGTGGCGGCTGCGCTGCCACTGCGTGGCACGGCCCAGCAACTGGCCATGCAATCCGAACTGGTGCGCTGCAGCCTGGACGGCAACGCCGCCGTATTCACCATCCGCGTGCCGATCGAAACCTGGCGCACGCCGAGCAACGTCGAGAAACTGACCACCGCGCTGAGCGAACGCTTTGGCCGCACGGTACGCCTCGACAGCGAACTGGGCGCGGTCTGGTACACCGCCAGCGCCGAGGTGCAAGCCTACCGCGAAGCCTGCCAGCGCGCGGCCGAGGAAACTGTCGCCAATGATCCTTTCGTGAACAGCATGATCCGCGAACTGGACGCCTGGGTTGTCCCCGGCTCCGTCGTGCCGCCGCAAGCCAGCGCGGCAGCGGCTGCCTGATTCACTCTCTAACAATCCACCACCACGGAGTACACCATCATGATGAAGAACCAACTCGCCGGCCTGATGAAACAAGCCCAGGCCATGCAGGACAATATGAAGAAGGCGCAGGAATCGCTGGCCCTGATCGAAGTCGAAGGCCAATCCGGCGCCGGCCTGGTCAAAGTAGTGATGACCTGCAAGAACGACGTCAAGCGCGTTTCGATCGACCCATCGCTGCTGGCCGACGACAAAGACATGCTGGAAGACCTGGTGGCCGCCGCCTTCAACGACGCCGTGCGTAAAGCTGAAGCCACCGCCGCCGAGAAAATGGGCGGCCTGACCGCCGGCATGAACCTGCCGGCCGGCTTCAAGATGCCATTCTAAGGACCCATGTCCAAGTCGCTGGAATTCCTGACCGAAGCGCTGCGCCGCCTGCCGGGCGTCGGCCCCAAATCGGCGCAGCGGATGGCGTTCCACCTGTTGCAGCATGATCGCGAAGGCGCGGACATGCTGTCGCGCGCCTTGCATCAGGCGGTCAGCGCCGTGCATCACTGCGCGCTGTGCAATACCTTCACCGAAGAAGAGGTGTGCGACACCTGTATCGATGAAGAACGCGACCGCCGCCTGCTGTGCGTGGTCGAAACCCCGGCCGACCAGTTGATGATCGAACAGACCCTGACCTACAAGGGGCTGTACTTCGTGCTGATGGGCCGGCTGTCGCCGCTGGACGGCATCGGCCCGCGCGACATTCATCTGGAAAAGCTGGTGGCGCGCGCCACCGATGGCCTGGTTACCGAAGTGGTGCTGGCCACCAATTTCACCAACGAGGGCGAGGCCACCGCGCACTACATCAGCGAGATGCTGAAGGCGCGCGGGCTCAAGGTCAGCCGTTTGGCGCGCGGCGTGCCGGTCGGCGGCGAACTCGAATACGTCGATGCGGGCACCATCGCCCGCGCCATGCTGGATCGAAGAGCGACATGACGAAAAATACTGCCGGCCCATTGAAGGGCATCAAGGTGCTGGAACTGGGCACGCTGATCGCCGGTCCGTTTTGCGCGCGCATGCTGGCCGAGTTCGGTGCCGAAGTCATCAAGATCGAAGCGCCCGATGGCGGCGATCCGATCCGCAAATGGCGGGTGCTGAAGGATGGTACGTCGTTGTGGTGGTCGGTGCAGTCGCGCAATAAGAAATCGCTGACGCTGAACATGAAGCACGCGCAGGGCCGCGAGATCGCGCGCAAGCTGGCGCTGGAAGCCGATATCATCATCGAGAACTACCGTCCCGGCGTGCTGGAGAAGTGGGAGCTGGGCTACGAGCAGTTGAAGGCGCTCGATCCGTCGATCATCATGGTGCGCTTGTCCGGCTTTGGCCAGACCGGGCCGATGAAGGATTTGCCGGGCTTTGGCGCCATCGGCGAGTCGATGGGCGGTCTGCGCTATGTGTCTGGCCATGCCGACCGGCCGCCGGTGCGGGTCGGCGTCTCGATCGGTGATTCGGTGGCGGCGCTGCATGGCGTGATCGGCGCCATGATGGCGCTGCGCCACCGCGACGCCACCGGCGGCAAGCTGAAGGGCGAGGGCCAGATGGTGGACGTGGCGCTGTATGAGTCCGTGTTCAACCTGATGGAATCGCTGGTGCCGGAGTTCGACCATGCGGGCGTGGTGCGCGAGCGCACCGGTGGCTCGCTGCCGGGCATCGTGCCGTCCAACACCTACACCACCAAGGATGGCGAGAATATCGTGATTGCCGGTAATGGCGATGCGATCTTCAAGCGGCTGATGCTGGCCATGGGCCGCATCGATCTGGCCGGCAATCCCGAGCTGGAGCGCAACGATGGCCGCGTCAAGCATACGCAGCTGATCGACGATGCGATTCAGGCGTGGTGTGATACGCAGGACATCGACAGCGCGCTGACGGTGCTGCAGGCGGCCGACGTCCCGGCCGGCAAGATCTATTCGGTGCGCGACATGATGAGCGATCCGCAATTCCTGGCGCGCGAGATGTTCGAGCAGCACCAGTTTGCCGACGGCACGCCGGTCAAGCTGCCGGCGATTTCGCCCAAACTGTCGGCCACGCCGGGCCACACCAAGTGGCTGGGGCCGGAGCTGGGGCAGCACAACGATGAGGTGCTGCAGGCGCTGGGCTACAGCGCGGAGCAGATCACCGCCATGAAGCAAGACGGCGTGCTGTAATCAGTCGGGAATCGCCATCAGCGGCTTGTGGCGCTGGATCGCCAGCGTCACCAAGCCATCCAGCGCGCGCGCAAACGCCACGATTTCCCTGGGCGCGGCCGACTTGCTGACGATGTCCAGATCGCGCGCCAGCGCCGGCAGCTCGGATGGCCTGAAGTCCACTTCATTGCAATAGTCTCCAAAACGGAGCAGTTGCTGAAGCTTGAGCTGCCCAGCAAGGGTCATAAGGATGTCGTGTTGACGGATGCCCAAGGAGATAATCTCGGCGGAAGTGTCGTCTTCTGTCAAAACAGCAAAGTCGAGTGCCATTGCAGCTCCTAAGGTGTCCCTGGAAACATCGTGACCAGTTCGCCATTCAACCGCGTCAGCACTGTCACCAGCGTGGTTGGTTGTCCAGTGCGGCGGTTGATACCCACCGGATGTCCGGCGTCGAAGACGCGCACGAGATGATTCCTGATTTTCCCCAGCGGCGGATGCTGCGACGCCAGATTGATTAGCTGGACCAAGTCTTCGTTCGCGTTGAATGTACTCTTTTTTCTTGAGCCCTGCATTTGCGTGCCGGTATGGTGTTTCAGTATATGCTGCCAGCCACGCTTGCTGATGTAGATCACGTCAGCGCCAGCGCGTACTGGTTGGCCAGCAGGCGCTGGATCGATTCCGGTGGCGAGGGATGGCCGAGGTAGTAGCCTTGCACCATGTCGCAGCCGTATTGTTCCAGCATCACCAACTGGGCATCGGTTTCCACGCCTTCGGCTACCACCGCCATTTTCAGGCCGTGCGCCATGGCGATGATGGCGCGCGTGATGGCGGCGTTTTCGGAATCCAGCGGCAGGCCGCTGATGAAGCTTTTGTCGATCTTCAGCGCGCGCACGTCAAAGCGCTTCAGGTAGTTCATCGACGAATAGCCGGTGCCGAAATCGTCGATCGATAAATACACGCCGATGCCGCGCAACTGCTCCAGCGTGACCATGGTGGCGCGGGCGTCGTCCATCAGCGTGCCTTCGGTCAGCTCTAGCTCCAGCAGCTCGGCCGGCAGGCCGGTGTCGTGCAGCGCGGACAGCACGATCTGGGTCAGATTCTCGTCCTTGAACTGCTTGGCCGACAGGTTCACCGCCACCCGCACCGGCGGCTTGCCGGTCTGCTGCCACGCGGTGGCTTGCTGACAGGCGGCGCGCAGCACCCATTCGCCGATCGGCACGATTAACCCGGTCTCCTCGGCCAGCGGGATGAACTCGGTGGGCGAAATCACACCGCGCTCGGGATGGCGCCAGCGCACCAGCGCTTCGACGCCAACAATGCGCGAGCTGGTGACGTCGATCTGCGGCTGGTACAGCAAATACAGCTCGTCATTCTGCAACGCCTTGCGCAGGCCGACTTCCAGCTTGACGTGGCTCATGATCTGCATCGTCAGCGACGAGCTGTACAGCTTGGCGTTGTTCTTGCCGCAGTTCTTGGCGTGGTACATGGCGGTGTCGGCATACTTGAGCAGCGAGTTGCAGTCCTCGCCATCTTCCGGATAGAGCGAGATGCCGATGCTGGCGGTGACGAAGATTTCGTGTGCATCCAGCAGGAAGGGGCGGCGCATCGCTTCCTTGACGCGATGCGCGACGTTGAGCGCGTTTTCCACCCGCTCCAGATCCGGAATCAGAATGGTGAATTCATCGCCGCCCAGCCGCGCCAGGTTGTTGCCGGCCTCGGTGCGCGACACCAGATCGCCCGGCCGCGTGGTCTCGCGCAGCCGTTCCGACACGGCTTTCAGCAGATGATCGCCGACGTCGTGCCCCAGTGTGTCGTTGATGCGCTTGAAGGCGTCCAGGTCCATGAACAGCACCGCGAATTTCTTGTTGGCCTTGCGCGAGCGCACCAGCTCGGCTTCCAGCGTTTCCAGGAAGGCTTGACGGTTGGGAATGCCGGTCAGCGAATCGCAATAGGCCAGGCGGCGGATCTGTTCCTCGTTGCGCTTGCGCTCGCTGATATCGCGCACCAGGCCCAATACCTCGTCCGGCCCGGTGGCCACCAGCCGCGCCTCGAAGTGCCGCACCGGCAGCGGCGCCGGATGCTCGCCCTGACGCGCGCGCGGCGCCGGGCCGGGCAGCGGCAGCTCGTAATCGAGCGAGCGGATGTGCTGGCTGTCCAGCACCGTGTGCACCTGCTCCAGCATGTGGCCGGCGATGTCCGGCGGCAGCACCTGGCTCAGGTGGCGGCCCACGCACAAGTCGCTGGCAAACACGTTGCTGGCCTCGTGGCCCTGTTCGTAGTCGAGGTAGTAGCCTTCCTTGTTCATGCGGAAGAAGGTGTCCGGTATCGCCGCCAGCACCGCGCGGTGCTGGGCGTCGGCGATGCGCAGGCGGCTGATGGCGTCGCTGGCGCGCAGCACGTACAGCACGCGGTGGCCGAGGATGGGCCAGTTGATCGGTTTGGAGACGAAATCGGTCGCGCCGGCCTCGTAGGCGCGGGTGACCGATTCCAGTTCATCGCCGCCGGTGACCATGATGATGGGCACGGCCGCCTGCGCTTCCAGGCGGCGGATTTCGCGGCAGACCGCAAAGCCGTCCATGCCGGGCATGTCGACATCCAGCAGCACCAGATCGGGCGCCACGCTTTGATAGCAGGCCACGGCCTGCACGCCATCGGCGGCCTCGACTGCGTCAAGGCCGACTTGCGCCAGCATTTCCAGCATCAGCAGGCGCATGGTGGGATCGTCGTCGGCCACCAGTACCAGGCCGCGCTTGGGGGAAGTTGCCATGTTCAGATCTCCCGTTCCAGGATAGTTCCCAACGCCTGCCGCGCGGCCTGGAAAGAGCGTTCCATCTCAGCCAGCAGAGGAGCGGCGCCGGCGGTTGTTTGATTGCGGCCCAGCTGCTCCATCTCCTTGCAGCGCTGGGCCAGGGCCAGCGCGCCGACATTGGCGCTGCTGGATTTCAGACTGTGGGCGGCCTTGCGCAGCTGGCCGGGGTTGTCGCTGGCGATCGCCAGCCGGATGGTGTGTAGCTGGCCGGGCGTGTCGTTCAGGAAGGCGTGCAGCACCCGCTCCAGCAGCGCATCGCCGTTGGCCGGGTTGAGGGCGCGGATATTGTCCAGCGCCTGCAGGTGGATGGTGTCGTCGTCCGCTGGCGGGGTGTCGGCCGGCGGCGGCGCCACTCGCGGCAGACTGATCCAGCGTGCCAGGGTCTGTCCCAGCGCTTGCTGGGTGAAGGGTTTGCTCAGGTAATCGTCCATGCCGGCGGCCAGGCAGGATTCGCGATCACCCTGCAGCGCGTTGGCGGTGATGGCGATGATGGGCAGGCTGCGCGCGCGGCCGCGCTGTTGTTCGTGGCGGCGGATTTCGTTGGTGGCGGCAAAGCCATCCATCACCGGCATCTGGCAGTCCATCAGGATCAGGTCGAAGTCGTCGGCCTGCACCGAGTGCAACGCTTCTTCGCCGTTGCAGGCGCGGCTGACTTCGAGTCCCAGCCCTTCCAGCATCGCGCTGGCGACTTCGACGTTGACCGGATTGTCTTCCGCCAGCAACACCTTGCGGCGTTTGCGCGCGCGTGCAGCGGAGGTGTTGCCGGCGCTGAGCGTGCTGACCGGCGGCGCGGTTGCGGCCACGGCGGCCGGTCGCGGTTCGCGTCCGCGCAAGGGCGCGACGATGGCCTCGTACAAATCGCAGTCGCGCAGTGGCTTGATGAGCTGGAAGGCGACACCGGCGGCGCGCTGCTGCACGCTGTCGGCGGCGTTGCGTTCGGTGGCCAGCAGCAGCAGGCGTGTGGCCGGCAGCGCGCTATCGGCGCGGATGGCGGCCGCCAGCGCCAGGCCGCTGGTGCGCGGCTGCTCCATGTCAAGCAGTACCAGATCGTAGGGATGGCCGTCCGCCGCCGCTCGTCGCAGCCGGGGCAGGGCGTCGGTGGCGCCGCAGCTGGCGCAGCTGATGCGCCATGCCGCCAGTTGTCGCTCCAGGGCGACGGGGTGTGGATCGACAATCAAAGCGCGAAGTCCCTGTGTGGCGGTGGAAGGATCGTCGATATCGACGCGACGTTTGTCAAAATTTACGGCAAACCAAAACACCGATCCTTGAGTTAGCGCATGTTCGACGCCTATTGCGCCGCCCATTAATTCCACCAGTTGCCTGGAAATCGCCAGCCCCAGTCCGGTGCCGCCGTGCTTGCGGGTGGTGGAGCCGTCGGCCTGCGAGAAGGAGTCGAAAATGCGGGCGCGCGCCTCGGCCGAGACGCCGATGCCGGTATCGTGCACCTCAAAGCGTAGCGCGACCGCTTGCGCATCCTCATGCACGACGCGTACCTTGACGGTGATCTGGCCGGCGTCGGTGAACTTGATGGCGTTGCCGAGCAGGTTGAAAATCACCTGCCGCAGCCGGTTGGGATCGCCGCAGATGGCGAGCGGGATGTTGTGGGCGATGTCCAGCTCCAGCCGCAAGCCCTTGGCCTGGGCCTGCGGCAGGAATACGTTGTCGACATCGTCTAGCAGGTCGCGGAAATTGAACTGGATGTATTCCACCGTCAGCTTGCCGGCTTCGATTTTGGAAAAGTCGAGGATGTCGTTGATGATCACCAGCAAATGTTCGCCCGAGCGCTTGACCATGCTGGTGTAATGGCGTTGCTGCTCGCTGAGACGGGAGGCCAGCAACAGTTCCGTCATGCCCAGCACACCATTCATCGGGGTGCGGATTTCGTGGCTCATGGTGGCGAGGAAGGCGCTTTTTGCCTGACTGGCGGCCTCGGCGGCGTTCTTGGCCTTTTCCAGTTGTTCGGTGCGCACGCTGACCTGGCGTTCCAGCTGATCGCGGTACTGTGCCAGCGCGGCGTCGCGGCCCTCGACCTGGGCCAGCATATCGTTGAAGCTGTCGATCAGCGCGCCCAGCTCGTCGTTGCGCTGGTGGGCCAGACGCGGCGTCGCCTGGCCGCGACTGATCTGCTGGGCGGCCGTCATCAGCTGGCTGACCGGTTCGGCAATGCTGCCCTTGAAGCGGGCCGCCGTCAGCAGCGCCATCATGAAGGACAGCACGGCGGCCACCATGGCGGCGCCCAAATTCTTCAGGATATCCAGCCACATGCGGGTTTGCGCCACCTCCACCATCACCGTCCCCACCACTTCATCGCCATCGTGCAGCAGGCGGTAGACGCGCAGGGCGGGTGCCCATGGCGGTCCGCTGCGCTCGGCATGGACGTTGGTAACGGTGGCGGTGGCGCCCAACTGGTCCGGCGCGTTGCGCGTGGATGGCAGGCGCGGCGATGCGTAGCGCGCCAGCAGCCGGCCATCGCCGTCGTACAGCGCGGCTTGCAGGATGTCTTCTTCGGCGGCCAAGGTGGCGAGTGTCTGGCGGGCTTGCTGGCGGTCGGCGGATTGCAGCGCGGCACGACTGTTGTTGCCGACCACGCCGGCCAGCGAGGATAGCTGCTGTTTGGCGTCCTCGGTGTGGCTGAGCACGGAGGTGGCGGCAAAGGCGACGAACACCAGCAGCAGCGCGCTGCCGGTGGACAGCACCGACATGATCGTCAGCTTTTGACTCAGACCCGAGCGTTCAAAGTTGAACATCGTTGTGCCCATTCAAAGTGCCAATGAGAAAAATATATGCTTCAGGCAAGCTCGACTTTGATCTGCATTAAGGCAGGCACGTTTGACCTGCCTCAAACAAGCCGTGTGTGAGCGTCGCAAGCTGGTGGCATGGAACGCAAAAGAATCTTGTTCGTGGCCGAGGCGGTAACGCTGGCGCATGTCGGCCGTTCGCTGGCGCTGGCGCAAACGCTGGACCGGCAGCGTTATGACGTGCATTTCGCCTGTGCACCTGGGCATGAGATGTTTTTGAAGGGAAGTCAGCTGCGTAGCTGGACGCTGAACAGCATTTCCAGCCAGCGCTTTCTGGCCGCGCTGGCCGCCGGCAAGCCGGTGTACGACCGCGCCACGCTGGCACAGTACGTATTGGACGACATACGTCTGCTGGAAGCGGTGCGGCCGCAGGTGGTGATAGGCGATTTTCGACTGTCGCTGTCGGTCAGCGCGCGGGTGGTGCAGGTGCCCTATGTGACGGTCACCAACGCCTACTGGAGTCCCTACGTGCAGCAGCACTACCGGGTGCCGGCGATCGCGCTGTCACGCGTGTTGCCGATCGCGCTGGCGGAGCCGCTGTTCCGCGCTGTGCAGCCGCTGGCGTTTGCGCTGCACAGCCGGCCGTTGAACGCGGTGCGGCGCGCCTATCAGTTGCCGTCGCTGGGGCCGGACCTGCGACGTGTCTACACCGATGCCGACCACGTGCTGTATGCGGATATCCCTGAGATGTTTCCGGCGCACGATTTGCCGATCACGCATGCGTATCTGGGGCCAGTGATGTGGTCGCCGCCGGTGGAGCTGCCGCCGTGGTGGGACGCGATGCCCGGCGGGCGCGACATCGTCTACGTCACGCTGGGCAGTTCGGGCCAGGCCGCCTTGCTGCCGCGCGTGCTGCAAGCGCTGGCGCCGCTACCGCTGACGGTGATGGCCGCCACCGCCGGCAATGTCGATGCCGGGCTGTTGCCGGACAATGTACACGTGGCGAGCTATCTGCCGGGCGAGCAGGCCGCGCAGCGTGCGCGCTTGGTGATCTGCAACGGCGGCAGCCCCACCAGCCAGCAGGCGCTGGCGGCCGGGGTGCCGGTGCTGGGCATCGCCGGCAATCTGGATCAGTACCTGAATATGGATGGCGTGCTGCGCGCCGGCGCCGGCGCGCTGTTGCGTTCGGACCGGTTGCAGGAGGAACAGTTACGCGGCGCGGCGCTGCATTTGCTGCAGCAGCCTGAGCCGCGTGCGGCGGCGCAGGCCGTGGCGCGGCAGTTCCAGCAGTACGATGCGGCGGCGCGGCTGGCGAGCCTGTTGGCGCGCTTGTGTTAGCGGGCGGCGCCTTCGCTCAGCAGCGCCTGGTAGAAGGAAATCATTTCGCCGTAGTTGACGATGCTGATGCGCTCGTCCGTGCCGTGGATGCGCGGCACGTCGGTCGGCGTCATGCGCACCGGCACGAAGCGGAAGGCGGCGTCGCTGACCAGACCATAGTGACGGCTGTCGGTGCCGGCCAGCACCAGGCCAGGGCCGACCAGCGCTTCCGGCGCCACCTTGCCGACCGTCGAGGCGATCAGCTGGTAGCCGGGCGAATGCATGTCCGCCACCGGCGTGGCCGCAGTGGCGGCGGTGGAGCCGGCGCGACGCACTTGCACCGCCGGATCGTTAATTGCCGCCACCGTGTGCTTCTCGACATCGTCCACACTGTCGCCCGGCGCCAGACGGAAGTTGACGATGGCGCGCGCTTCCGACGGCAACACGTTTTCCTTGACGCCGCCGCTGACCATGGTAGGTGCGGTGGTGGTGCGCGTCATCGCGCTGGTGGCCGGGGCGGCATCCAGCTGACGCAGGATCAGCGGCGACAGCAGCCACTCATTGGCAATCGCAAAACGGGTGGCGAACGGCAGCACCGGCGCCATGGTGCGCAGGCCGATGCCGCCAGGGCCGTCCAGCGAGGCCGGCATCGGATGCTGCTCCAGTTGCGCGACGGCGCGGCTGATGCGGCCCACCGCGGTCCACTGCGGCGGCATCGACGAATGGCCACCGTCGGCCTTGGCGCTCAGTTCCAGCGTCATATAACCTTTTTCCGACAGGCCGATTTGCGCCACCGGACGCTCGGCGCCGGGAATGAAACCGTTGAGTATCACCAGCCCCTCGTCCATCGAGAACTCGGCGTGGATTTTGCGCTGTTGCAGCAGCTCGGTGATTTTGGCGGCGCCTTGCTTGCCGCCTTTTTCTTCATCGTGGCCATAGGCCAGCAGAATAGTGCGACGCGGTTGATAGCCTTGCGCCAGCAGGCTTTCCACCGCCTCCAGCGTGGCCATCACCACGTGCTTCATGTCGAGCGTGCCACGGCCCCAGACGTAGCCATCGGCAATCGCGCCGCTGAATGGCGGATGGCTCCACTTGGCTTCCGTGCCCGGCTCGACCGGTACGGTGTCCATGTGGGCGGTGATCAGGATCGGCGCCAGCGATGGATCGGAACCCTGCCAGGTGTACAGCAGGCTGTCGCCCACCAGCTCACGCTTGAGCTTGGCATGCGTCAGCGGGAAGCTGGTTTCCAGCAGCTTGTGCAGTGCAGGGAAATTGTTGACGCCGTCGTTGCTCTCTTCACCATGCGATACGGTAGGGATGCGCACCGCCGCCGCCAGCCGCTCGGCCGCTGCTTCCAGCCCGGCCGGCGGCGTCGGTGCCCGTTGCGCCAGCGGCGGCGGGGAGGGTAGACGCAGTGTGTTGACCAACATCACCACCAACAACAGCAGCAATGCTGCCACCACACCCATCACCATCCGCCACATCCAACGCATGAACATCCCTCCGAATTGAGACAAAAATTACAGCTGTACGCGCAGTTCCAGCGAAATCACGCGTGGCTTGCTGACATAGACGTAGGGCGAACCCACGGCCGAACCCAGCGTGCTGACCGACACGTACTGCTTGTTGGTCAGATTGTTGACCACCAGGCCCACGCCCCAACGACCGGTTGGTGCGGTCCAGCCGAGACGGGTGTCGATGCGCTCGCGGGCCTTGCCGGCGCCGACCACGCTGTCCGGCGAACAGGTGCCGGTGCTGCTGGTGTCTTCGTTGCAGCGCTTCTTGCCCTGGTAGCCGTACATCAGGCTGAAGTCAGCATTGCCGTCGGCTACCGGCCATTTGGCCGCCACGCCGGCCGAGGCGCTGAACAGCGGCGCGCCGGCGGCCTGGCCGTCCAGGTTGACGCCGGTTGGCGCCACGTAGTGCGAGTAGGTCTGATCCAGATATTCCAGCGAGCCGTTCAGGCGCCAGATGCGGTTCAGCTTCCATTGACCTTCCAGGTCGACGCCGGTGGCTTCCTGATCGCTGTTGACGATCTGGTAGACCGGGATGCCGCTGCTGGCGCTGGCAGGAATCAGCGTCAGGCTTTGCAGGTTGGTGTACTTGTAGCGGAACAGCGAGGCGCCGTAGCTCAGGCCGATCGAGCGCACAGTGCCTTTCAAGCCGACTTCCAGATTGGTCACCAGTTCCTTGTCGTACTGGCCGTTGACGCCGACCGCGTCAAAGCCGCCGGCCTGGTAGCCCTTGCTCCACGACGCGTACGCCATGTGGTCAGGCGTCAGGTGATGGTCCAGCACCACGCGCGGGCTGAAGTTGTTCCAGCTGTTGTCGGCGGTGAAGGCCGCTTTCGACGAGCCTGGATTGGTGAACTGGATGTTGCTGGTCGTGACCGCCTTCAGCGTTGCAGCCTGGGTCGCGGTCAGCAGCTTGGCCGCCACCAGCGCCTGGTAGAAGTTGGCCGAGTTCAACACCGCCAGTTGGGCATCCAGACCGGCCGCGTTGCGGGCAGGGTTGTACCAGCTGAACGATTTCTGGTCGTGCGTGTAGCGGCCGCCCAAGGTCAGGTTGGTGCTGTCGCTGACGTGCCAGATGGCGTCGCCGTAAGCGGCGTAGGCGCGGTATTCGCCCTTGTCGTAGATCGATTCGGTCCACGATTGGCCCAGCAGGTTGACGCCTTGCAGCGTGCTGCTGCCAGTGGCCTTGCCGAGCGCCTGTGCCAGCGTGGTCAGCGTTGCGTACGGCGCCAGGCCGGCCGAGTGGGCGATGATGGTGTCCAGCGAGGTGGTGGTGGCCGACACGCTCTGCACCGAGGTGGCACGCTCGCGGTAGGCGCTGACGCCGCTGACCCAGTTGATCTTGCCGGTCTCGCCGCTCAGCTTGAACTCCTGCTGCCAGGTGGCGTTGGATTCGACGATGCCGGTCGACAGTGCCGAGGCCGGGTTCGAGCCAGCGTCGTTGTCCTGCCAGTTCTGCGCGTTGTAGTGGCGGTAGGCGGTGGTGCTGGTCAGGGTGGCGAACGACAGCGGCTTTTCGACGCGCAGCGTGACGCCGTCGAAGGTGCGGCCCTGCATGTTCGGATTGGCGTCGTTGTTGAGCTGAGTAGCCAGCGGGTCGCTCCAGGTCGACGGGCCGCCGTAGTTGATCTTGTTGTTGGTGACCGAGAATACCGGTGGGCCGGACTGGCGCATCACCTCGTGTTCCCAGCTCAGCGTGGCCGAGCTTTCGTCGCCCTGCCAGCGCAGCGCGGCGCGCACGCCACGGTCGCCGTCGTCGCCCATGCGCTGGCCGTTGTAGGAATTCAGCGCCCAGCCATCGTTTTGCTGGCTGACGGCCGAGATGCGCAGCGCCACGCTGTCGCTCAGCGGCGTGTTGTACAGTGCTTCGGCATGCTTCTCGCCACGGCTGCCGATGCGCACCAGCGCGTTGGCTTCGACCCGGTTGATCGGTTCGTTGGTGACGATGGAAATCGCGCCGGCGGCGGCGTTGCGGCCGAACAGCGTACCCTGCGGGCCTTTCAGCACCTCGACCCGCTTGATGTCGTTGAAGTTCAGCAGCGAGCCGCCGTTCTTGCCGGTGTAGACGCCATCGGTGTAAATGCCGACTGGCGAGTCGGTGCCGATGCCGAAGTCTTCGGTGCCGACGCCGCGCAGGTAGACCTGAGGACGAATCGATTGCGAGGTATCGATGGCCAGGCCGGGCACGAAGGCGTCGACGTCGGCCAGGCTGGCCACGCCGAGGTCCTTGAGCGCGGCGCCGGACATGGTCTGCACGGCAATCGGCACGTTTTGAATTTGCTGGCTACGGCTCTGGGCCGTGACCACCACCACTTGATCGGTTTCCTGCGCAAAGCTGACCGACGCGGCCATACTGGCCAGCGCGACGCTGACGGCGCTGGCGCACAGGCGCAGCTTCAGCCGTTGTTGAATCACACTCACTCTCATCTCCCGTTGAACGACTACTTGTTGAGCATCAAAACGCCGGCTGATTGCCTGCTGAAATTGATTCTAAGGTTTGCATTATGATTCAAATAGGATCAATATCGCCATAATCATGACCAATTCCGCCACTACCGCTACCACATTGGACGTCCAGGTGCTCTGCTTTCCAGAAACCATCATGGGCACGGTGTTCAACGCCGTCGACGTGCTGAAGCTCGCCAGCACGGTGCTGAAGTTGAGAAACCCCTATGCTGAAAGCCTCTTGAGCTGGAAAGTGGTGATGCCGGAAGGCAGTCCAACGCTGTTCGATAACAGCTTGGTCGGGGTGTTCACGTCGGGACCGTCGAGCGCGCGGGAAGTGGCGCCGCAGCGGCGTCTGATTGTGGTGCCAGCGTTGTATGTATCCAACGCTTTGGAGTTGCCGGCGGTGGTTGCGCGCTATCCGGGGCTGTTGACCATGCTGAAACAGCATGTGGCGGAGGGCGGCCTGGTGGCGGCCTGTTCGACCGGGCTGATCTTCCCCGCAGTGGCCGGCATGCTGGATGGCCTGTCGCTGGACGCGCACTGGGCGTTCAAGGCCTATTTCCGTCGCGGCTTTCCCGGCTGCGATTTTTCCAGCCCGGATGCCATGAGTTTTTATCCGCAGCTATACAGCTGTGTGGCGCCGAGCCAGCAGACCGAGTTCATGATCGCCATCCTGGCACGGCTGCTGGACCAGCAGGTCGCCGAAGGCTGTACCCGGCTATTGCACTTGCAGCAGGAGCGTCAGCAACTGGGCAATCAGATGGCCAAGCAGGACTGGCTGGCGCTGACCTCGGACAGTCCGGTGTTCCGCGCCAAGCAGTGGTTGGAGGCCAACGTGGAGCAGCCTTATGATCTGGCCGCGCTGGCGGCGGTGGCCTCGTCCAGCGAGCGCACGCTGCTGCGCCACTTCCAGGCGGTGCTGGGCATGACGCCGCTCGATTATTTGCAGGATTTGCGGGTGCAGCGTGCCAAGGTGATGCTGGAGATTAGTTTGAACAGTTTGCAAACCATCGCCAACGCCTGCGGCTACGCCAACGGCAGCACCTTCAGCAAGCTGTTCCGGCGTGCCATGGGCATGAGCCCGGGCGAATACCGCAAGCATCACACCTTCCGCACCAAGCGCGCGCACTGGCGCGTGACGACACATGAGTAAATGCGCACGAATAAGCGCGCACGAAAAAAACGGACCGGAAGACGGTGGCCGGTCCGCTGTAAAAGACCGCTGTTGCGGTCAGGACTGCACTTTGCGGCGCGTGCCCAGCGCGAGGCCCGCAAAACCCAGCCCGATCAAGGCCAGTGTGGCTGGCTCGGGAATGGTCGCGAAGCTTTGCGACGAATCCACTTTGAGGAACGGCACGGTGGTGGGCGTGGCGCCATCCCACATCATGGTGGGCGTGAAGAACGACGGCACGTTGGTGGTGCCGGTGAACTTGTCGAGGAAGATGGCGCCGCTGACGGCGTCCAGGTAATCGGCGTTGACGTAGTCGATCACGAAGCGCGAATCGAAGGAGCCGGTGCCGATCGCGCCAGAGGCGCTGAAGCTGGCTTCATTGAATACCAGATGACCGGACAGGATCATGACGCCGTCGCCATCGCCGCCGGCGGTGCCGCAACCGGTGGAGGTGCTGCCTTCGCCATAGCAGCGCACGGTGTTGCCGCCGTTGCCGGGCACGGCCTTGCTGCCATCGGTGATGTCGTCAAAGAAGATGGCGACGTTTTGCACGCCGGCGTGCAGTGGGTCGACGTCCATCGCCGCCGACTGCGAGGCTGGCAGCGTGAAGTGGGCGGTGGTCGCGGTTTGCTGGTCCACCAGCTCCTGGAAGCGCACCACTTTGCTGATCTCGAAAGTGGTGTTCAGGCCGGCCGGCGTGACGATGGCGGGGGTGTTGCTATTGGACATGGTGCCGATCACGGTTTGCGTGCGCAGTTCGGTCAGGTAAGGCGTGCCGGCGCCGGGGCCGACGATTGCACCGGGCACAAAGCCAGTGGCCAGGCCGGTGTCGGTGACGTTGGTCCACAGGTCGGCGTAGGTGGTGTAGTTGCCGGTACCGGTGGGATCAAAGCCGAGGGTGGGGCCGGCGCTGGCAGTCAGCGGCGCCGACAGCGCGGCTGCCAGCATGGCGACGGCCAGCGCGGGGTGATAGTTTTTCATGCTTGCTCCTCATATTGAGGCCACGGAAATCGCGGCCGTAGCCATGTAGAGCAAGAGCCCTGCCAGTGTTGTTAATTCATTTAAAATCAATCACTTGTGCATGATTTTGGCGGCGTGACGACGCGCAGTGTAAAAAAATCCGTCACGCCGAGCCCGGCGCGGATTTGATGCGGCGCGCCGGGATGCCACCCCAGATTTCGCCGGCGCCGATATGGGTGTCCTTGGTGACCACGGCGCCGGTGGAGACGATGGCGTTGTCGCCGATCCGCACCCCGGCCATCACCACCGCGTGCGCGCCGATGGTAACGGTGTTGCCGATCTGGACCGCCTTCAGTTCCAGCCGCGCGCCTTCGATTACATGGGCGAAAATCACCGCGTCGTGGCCGATGATGGTGTTGCTGCCGATGCGCGTCAGTGGCGGGTCGAGCAGGGCGCCGGCGGCGTAGGTGTTGGCGCCCAGCTTGGCGCCCAGCGCCAGATAGATCAGCCGTTGCAAGGGCACCGGGATGAAATGGGTGCGTATGAGCGAATTGAACAGCAGCAGGTAGAACAGGATGTTGACGTTGGCCACCAGCTCGTGACGCGTGTTCTGCGCCACCTCGCCTTCGCGCAAGGGCAGCAGTTTGAGGAAGCAGCGGTACACCAGAAAGGCGTATAGATAGACCAGCAGCACGGCGGCGATCAGCAGCAGCACGCCGCGAAAATCGCCCAGCGGTATCGAGCCCAGCAGCAGCGCGGTGCTGCCCACCGCCAGCAGCAGGATCAGCGCCAGCAGGCTGAGGAAGACGGCAACCTGGCCGGGCTTGATCGCGCGCATTATTGCCCTCCGCCGCTGTGGATCAGTAACTCGTTCAGTGGCCGCCGCAGCGAACGCGCGCGGGCCGCTTCACCGGCGCCGATGCGGCCCATGAACACCGCCGCTTCCCAATCCTGCTGGCCGACCAGCGCCGCGCCCTCGCGCGCCAGCGTCGCCGCGCTTTCCTGCATGCCCGCTGTGCCGGAGAACACGCGCTCTTCGCGCACGTAACGCGAGAAGATCAGCGGCGTCATTTCCGGCTGCAGTTGCAAGCCCTGCGCGGTGGCGCTCAGCCAGAAGCGCTGCATGGCGCGGCCGGCCGCGATGTAATCGTCGATGTGCTGCGGCCTGCGCTCGGCCACCAGCAGGAAATGGGCGGCGCAAGCCAGACCGGGGATCAGATCCATTTGCAGGCGCGGCGCCAGCGTGCCAGCCAGCCAGGTGTTGAAGAACTGCACGCGTCGCCAGTCGTGCATGACCCAGCGCATCAGTTTGGTGGTGAGCGGATCGGCACCTAGCGCCTGGTCCGGCATGCGGTCCTGGCTGAACTGCGTATTCCATTCGATCACCGCCTTGTGCACGCGGTGCGCTTCCGGCATGGTCAGGCGCAGCTTGGCATTGCGGAACATCAGGCGCGCGGCGGCGCTGCGCTGACTGCCTTCCAGCCAGTGGATGCGGTAGCCGGCCGGCAGCGCGGTGCTCAGCGCGGCCTTCTCGGCCGGCGTCAGCGGACGGCGGCTGAGGGCACGTCGCTGCACGCTGCGCGGCAGGATGTAGTCGGTCAGCGGATCGGCTTCCAGGCCGGGCGCTTCAAGCAACTCGATGCTGAGGGTGGGGCGGTTGTCGGGCGTGTCGTCATGACGCATGCTGCGCATCTCCAGCCCGAAGCCGCTGGCGGCGATGGCCATGGTTTCCAGCAGCGCACCGATCGACATCTGGCTGGGATGGCCATCGAGATCGTAGACGCAATGGTCGCGCGTATCGTGGCCGTGCACCACCAGCCGGCGCGCGTCGAGGATTTCGAAACGCCACGGCTGCGTGTTGTCGCCGCTGGGCGCCCAGCGCGCCAGTTCAAGGATCTGCTCCAGTGTGGTGTCAAGACGCGATTCCAGCTTGTTCATGTACTCCCTCCGGGCCGGCGCCGTTTGGCCAGCAGCATCGCCAGCCGTTGCAGCGGATGACGGTTGCCACCGGGGCGCCAAGTGCGCACCAGCTTGTTGCGAAAGGCGTCGAACTGGTAGCCCCAGGGAGCCGCCCGCGCGTCGCCACGATTCAATAAAATTTTCAGCGCCTCGGTAGCGGCGGCGCCGGCGCACAGCTCGCACCCCATGATGGTAGACGGACCGCGCTGCTCCTTCAAGTTGATGCTGGACGGATCGACCAGATAGCCGCCGTGCAGCCCGGCCGGCGCCAGCCCAACCAGGAAGCGCAGCGCTTTTTCCATGTCCGGCTTGTCGCCCCAGCCGAAGTACTCTTCGAACGTCATATGGCCGGGCAAGAAGTTTAGCACTGCCGTGCCCATGCCGAGCGGTGCCGCCGTTACCGCCGGGATGCCGAGCCGGGCGCAGGCGGCGAAGGTCGCCTGGCGGGCGGCGAAGGCAAAGAAGTCGAGGCCGTCGATATACAGATCCACGCCCTCGAAAAAGGCGGCCAGGCTGTCGTGACTGACACCGGCGGGAAAGCGCACCAGCCTCAGCTCCGGGTTGATGTCCAGCGCCATCTCGGCCAGCACGTCAACCTTGGGACGGCCCAGCGTGGACATGGTGGCGCCGACCTGACGGTTGAAATTGGCGATGTCAAAGGTATCGAAATCGGCGATGTGAAACGCGCCGATGCCCAGCCGCGCCAGCGTCAGCAAATGCACGCCGCCAACCCCGCCCATGCCGGCGATGGCAATGCGCTTGCTGCGCAACCTGGCTTGCTCGGCGGGCGTGACCCAGCCGATATTGCGCGCATACGCCTGCTGGTAAATGAATGGATGAGCCATGCGTCTCCCGTTTCCGAGTTTGGACACATGGGCAGACGTGATAGTTCCGCGCCAGACGAAAAAAGCCGGCTCACATGGAGCCGGCTTTTGCGATCAACAACAACCGCCGCGCTTGCCTGCACCGCCGTAGCGGGCTTCCTGACGTTCGCGGAAAAATTCCTCATACGTCATGTAGGGCTCGCCGGGATGGGTGGTTTCCCGGTGGGTCACATAGGCATCGTAATCAGGCAGACCCATCATCAGGCGCATGCTTTGCCCGAGATAGCGGCCGGCCTTGGCGATCTCGCCCAGCATCACAGCACCTTGGCGGTGGAGAGGACCAGCGGGCTTTCGTTGACGGTGGGCTTGCTGTTGGCGCGCGCCGCCTGCACGGTGCGGGCGCCGAACACCAGCACGCTCAGCACCACGATCACGAAGAAGCCGGCCAGCGAGGCGTCCAGATAATCGTTGAAGATCACCTGCTGCATCTGCGCGATCGACTTGGCCGGAGCCAGGATCTTGCCCTCATCCAGCGCGGCCTGGTACTTGGCGGCGTGGGCCAGGAAGCCGACTTTCGGATTGGCGTCGAAGATTTTTTGCCAGCCCGCCGTCAGCGTGCACAGCAGCAGCCAGATGGTCGGCACGATGGTGACCCAGGCGTACTGGCCGCGCTTCATCTTGAACAGCACGCAGGTGCCGAGGATCAGCGCGATCGCAGCCAGCATCTGGTTGGCGATGCCGAACAGCGGCCACAGCGTATTGATGCCGCCCAGCGGATCGACCACGCCCTGGTACAGGAAGTAGCCCCAGGCCGCCACGCACAGGCCGGTCGCGACCAGGTTGGCGAAGGTGTTTTCCGTCTTCTTCATCGACGGCACGAAGGCGCCCAGCAGATCCTGCAGCATGAAGCGGCCGGCGCGGGTGCCAGCGTCGACGGCGGTCAGGATGAACAGCGCCTCGAACAGAATCGCGAAGTGGTACCAGAAGGCCATCATCTCCTTGCCGCCCAGCACGCCGGAGAGGATGTGAGCCATGCCCACGGCCAGGGTCGGCGCACCGCCGGCGCGCGAGATGATGGTGTGTTCACCGACGTTGCGCGCGGTTTCGGTCAGCATCTCGGGCGTGATGTAAAAGCCCATCTGCGACACCGCCTGCGCGGCCGATTCGGCCGTGGTGCCCAGCAACGCGGCCGGCGAGTTCATCGCGAAGTAGACGCCCGGATCGATGGTCGAGGCGGCCACCAGCGCCATGATGGCGACGAACGACTCCATCAACATCGCGCCATAACCGATGAAGCGGCCATGGGTTTCGCTCTCGATCATTTTGGGCGTGGTGCCGGACGAGATCAGCGCGTGGAAGCCGGACACGGCGCCACAGGCAATCGTAATGAACAGGAAGGGGAACAGCGAGCCCGACCATACCGGGCCGGTGCCATCGACAAACTTGGTCAGCGCCGGCATATGCAGATGCGGCGCCACCACCAGAATGCCCAGTGCCAGGCCGACAATGGTGCCGATCTTCAGGAAGGTCGACAGATAATCGCGCGGCGCCAACAGCAGCCACACCGGCAACACCGAAGCGACGAAACCGTAGCCGATCAGCATCCAGGTCAGCTCGGTGCCGGTGAAGGTGAACATCGGCGCCAGCGCTGGATTCTCTTGCACCCACTGGCCGCCGAAGATCGCGCCCATCAGCAGAATAAAGCCGATCACCGACACCTCGCCGATGCGGCCGACGCGGATAAAGCGCGAATACACGCCCATGAACAGCGCGATCGGAATCGTCGCCATCACGGTGAAGCTGCCCCAGGGCGAGCCGGTCAGCGCCTTCACCACGATCAGCGCCAGCACCGCCAGGATGATGACCATGATCATGAAAGTGCCCAGCAGCGCGATATTGCCTGGAATCGGGCCCAGCTCCGACTTGATCAGATCGCCCAGCGAGCGGCCATCGCGGCGCATCGAAATGAACAGCACGATAAAGTCCTGCACCGCGCCGGCGAATACCACCCCGGCCAGAATCCACAGCATGCCGGGCAGATAGCCCATCTGCGCGGCCAGCACCGGGCCGACCAGCGGACCGGCGCCGGCGATGGCGGCGAAGTGGTGGCCGAACAGCACATATTTATTGGTCGGCACATAGTCCAGACCATCGTTGAGGCGGGCGGCCGGCGTCTGACGACGACCGTCCAAACCCAGCACCTTATCCGAAATGTACAAGCTGTAGAAACGATAAGCGATCAGATACACGCAGACAGCGGCGATCACAATCCAGATCGCGCTAATCGACTCGCCGCGATGCAGCGCGACCACGCCCAGCGCCGAAGCGCCGGCCAGCGCCATCGCAGCCCAGCCCAGCTTGCTGGCCAGGGAATTTGGTACGGTACTCATATTCTCCTCCAAGGGTTGTCTCCACTCCGGGGTCAGGTCCATCATTTCTACACGGTCTCTGCCGTAGCGGGACGCTACGGCAGAGACCGTGTAGAAATGATGGACCTGACCCCGGAGTTATTTATGGTGAGTATTCACGATTGTGATATCAGCCGCAAGCGCAGCAATACGCATCGGTCTTGCGTATAACTACGTAGGCCCGCAGGCGGCCGGCAGCGTAGAATCGCGGCATAACGAGAGGGAGACGCAGGATGAAGTTGCGGCAAAAAGTGATTTTTCTGGCGATTACGCCGCTGATCCTGGCGCTGTGCGCGATCGCGCTGGCGGTGCGCCATCAGTCGGTGCTGTTGGCGGAGCAGCAGCGCGCGACTATCCAGCGCGCTTATTTGAGTAGCAAGGAGGCTGAACTCAAGCATTATGTGGCGCTGGCTTCGCATTCGATCGCCCATCTGTACGATTCCGGCCGCGACGATGAGGCCACGCGCCAGGAGGCGATGCGCATCCTCGGTTCGCTTAGCTACGGCAATGATGGCTATTTCTTTCTCTACGATATGCACGGCAATGCGTTGATGCATCCGCGTCAGCCGGAGCTGGTCGGCCGCAATCTGTTCGAGCTGCGTGATCAGAATGGCCGTCCGACCATTCAGAATCTGCTGCAACGCGCCCGCGAGGGCGGCGGGCTGGAGCGTTACATGTGGGTCAAGCCATCCACCCACAAGGCGGTGGAAAAGCTGGGCTATGTGGTCGCGCTGCCGCGTTGGGGCTGGATGATGGGCACCGGCATTTATCTGGACGATGTCGATCAGGCGCTGGCCCAGGTCGATGTCCAGCAATCCGGCAATATCCATAACACGATGCTGTGGATCGCCGGCATCGCGATTGCGGCTGCGGTGGCGGTGGCCAGCTCCGGCCTGGCGCTGAATATCAGCGAATTGCGCGTGGCCGACGCCAAGCTCAAGGTGCTGGCGCAGCGGGTGGTGGAGTCGCAGGAGGAGGAGCGGGCGCGGCTGTCACGCGATTTGCATGATGGCATCAGCCAGTGGCTGGTGTCGATCAAGCTGCAGATCGAGGCTGGCATCATCCGCCTCACCGGCAAGCCGGAGCAGCAGCAGGCGGCGCTGGCGGTGTTCGAGCACGCCGCCGATCAGCTCAGCAATGTGATGGCGGAGGTGCGTCGCATCTCGCACAATCTGCGCCCGGCCATCCTCGACGACCTCGGTCTGGCGGCGGCGCTGCACCATCTGGCCAAGGAGTACACCTTGAGCAGCGGCACTCCGGTACACTTCGAGGCAGTGGGCAGCACCGACGCGTTGCCGGACGTGGCCAATACGGTGCTGTTCCGGCTGGCGCAGGAGGCGCTGACCAATATCGAGCGCCACGCCGGCGCCAGCCGTATCGAGATCCGGCTGGCCGGCGCGGAAGAGGGCGTGACGCTGCGCATCCGCGACGACGGCCATGGCTTCGACGCCGAAGGCATCGCCCAGCACCCGCAGCGCGGTATCGGCCTGCGCAATATGATGGAACGGATGGATGCCATCGGCGGCCGCTTCGATATCGCTTCCTCCACCGATGGCACGATCGTGACGGCGTTTGCCGCGAATAACAGTTAATTGCTATGACGAATACAATCAAAATCCTGCTGGTTGATGACCACCCCCTGGTGCGCGACGGCCTGCGCGCGCGGCTGGAAGCCATGCCGCAATTTGAAGTGGTGGCCGAGGCCGGCGGCGCGGCGGAGGCGCTGGAACAGGCTGCCCGCCATCCGGTCGATCTGGTGCTGATGGATATTAATATGCGCGGCACCAACGGCATTGAAGCCACCGCGCTGTTCCGGCAGACCTTCCCGCGCATCGCGGTGCTGATCCTGTCGATGCACGACAAGCTGGAATATGTGTCGCAGGCGATCCAGGCTGGCGCGCGCGGCTATGTGCTCAAGGACGCGCCCGGCAAGGACATTGTGGTGGCGATCGAAACCGTGATGTCCGGCGGTATTTATTACAGCGCGGCGCTGGCCCGCCAACTGGCCCAGCCGCAACACCAGGACAATCAGCTGACCACCCGCGAACACGAGGTGCTGCGCCACATCGCCAACGGCGAATCGAACAAGCAGATCGCGCGCGCGCTCGACCTCAGTGTGCGCACGGTGGAAACCCATCGCCTCAACATCAAGCGCAAGCTGGGCATCGAGGGGCAGGCCGAACTGATCCGGTTTGCAGTGCAGCATGCCCAATAAGCAGGCATGACAACCGCTACCATGTGGTGAAAAATCGACGACGACGCGTAATGCCATTGAGAAATTCCTAACAGATCGTGTTTCTACGGCAATATCTGCTATATTCCCTCACCGACTGTGGAATATTGCTATAGTGTAAAATAAATCGTTTCGCGCGCTGTTGACTGGTCTTGAACTGGTAATAATGCTAATCGCACCACTAGCAACATGGTATCGATTGCCTAATGTCAATTGTTGATCTAAGATGGCGCGCATAACCTCATGAGATATTGATGTCTGCGCCTGAAATCAGCCCGTTTCCACTGGTGGAATTACAAGCAGTATCCAACGCTCATAACGAGTGGGTGGCACTGGCATTCCTCCCATCGCCCGATGCTGGCGATGCCCTGCAGGCTATCCTGACGCTGTTGAAAACGCCGGACGTGTTTGCCGCGCTGGCGCCGCTGGACTGCATCTTCCCGATACCCAACCCGCAACTGCTGGAAGCTTCCCATTTGGAGGCGCTGCCGCCCAACCGCGTGATCCTGCGCGTGGCGGCCGCCGCCGTGGCCGAGCCGGCGGTGCAAAAGAAACTGGCCGGCTATGCCGACGCCGGCTACCGCATCATGCTGGACGGCGTGGCCGCCGGTTCCGCCGCCACCATGTGCGGCGCGCGCGCGCTGATGGTCGACGCCGCGATCACGCTGCCGCCGGTGCTGGCGCTGGTGGCACAGCCGGGGCCGCATCTGGCCACCGGCATGCATAGCGAGGCCCGCATCGCCGAATGCGCCAAGGCCGGCTTCAGCTGGTTTGCCGGCGACTTCGCGCTGCATCCAGCGCACGACAGCAACCAGGGCGACGGCACCTCGCGCAAGCGTCTGCTGGCGCTGCTGGGCTTGCTGGCGCGCGACGCCGATTCGCGCGAGCTGGAAGTGCTGCTGAAGCAGGATCCAGCGTTGTCCTACCATTTATTGAAACTGGTGAACTCGGCCGCGTTCGCGCTCAGTTCGCCGATCCACAGCTTCGGCCAGGCCATCAACGTGCTGGGCCGGCGTCAGCTGCAGCGCTGGCTGCAACTGCTGCTGTACGCGCGTCAGCAGGACGATGGCCTGGCCAATCCGCTGCTGCCGCTGGCGGCGGTGCGGGCCTCGATGATGGAAGAGCTGGCCAAATCCCAGGGCTGGGACCGCGACCAGCAAGACATGGCCTTCGTGGCCGGCGTGTTCTCGCTGCTGGATGTGTTGCTGGCGATGCCGATGACCGAAATTGTCGCCGCGCTCAGCCTGGATCTGGACGTGGTGATGGCGCTGCTGGACCGCGCCGGCCCGCTGGGCGAGCTGCTCAAGCTGGTCGAGCAGGCCGATGGCGGCGTGCTGGAACAGCTGGGCATCGCGCGCGAAACCTACTGGCAAGCGCAATTGCAGGCTTACCACTGGGCAGTCCAGGTGAGCAGGAACCTCTGACCCATGTACGCGCCTCCCGTCCCCGATCTCCTGACCAACAGCGCGGCCTTATGCGACGCGGTGTTGCGCTTGCGCGGGACAGCCCTGATCGAGGAACTGAGCCGCATCGTGCGCGCCGTGCTGAGCAGCCCGCTGGGCGAGTTCATCCCGGCCGACGCGGTGGCGCTGTTGCTGGAGCCGCCGCTGGAACCCGTGCTGGCCGCCAACGACGACGCCGTGCCCAGCCTGACCCAGGAAGTGCGCTTCGACGACCAGCATTTCGGCCGCTTCGTGGTGTCCGGCCGCGCCTCCTATAGCGAGCTGGACCGCCAGCACCTGGCCAGCCTGGCCAGCCTGCTGGGCAGCGTGATGCAGGTTCACTCGGTGGCCCAGCGCACCACGCACGCCTACGTCCAGGTCGAGGCCCAGCTGCAGCACCAGGCGCAAATCCTCGATCAAATCCATGAGTCGGTGCTGACCATGGACATGAACGGCTTCATCATCAGCTGGAACAAGGGCGCCGAACGGCTGTTCGGCTACACCGCGGTGGAAGCGGTGGGGCGCAACATCCTGTTCCTGTACGACGACGAAGACATCGGCTTCCACGACGCCTTCCTCGAACAGGGCGGGCGGCTGATGGAAGTGCGGCGCAAAAAGAAAAGTGGCGAAGTGTTCTGGGCCAGCTTGTCGCTGTCGCCGCTGTGCGATATCAACGACCGCTCGATTGGCCTGATCGCCTACCTGACCGACATCACCGAACGCAAGCTGGCCGAGGAGCGCATCCACCACCTCGCGTATTACGACGCGCTGACCAACCTGCCGAATCGCACCTTGCTGACCAAGCTGGTCGACCAGGCCTTGATGGTGGCCCAGCGCAACAAAGCGCATGGCTGCGTGCTGTTCATCGACCTCAACCGCTTCAAGCTGATCAACGACACCTTGGGGCGCAAGATCGGTGACGAGTTGCTGGTCGAAGTGGCGCGCCGCTTCCGCACCGTGCTGCGCGACCAGGATCTGGTGGCGCGGCTGGGCGGCGACGAATTCGCGGTCGGCCTGTTCGACATCGGCCAGCACTTCGAAGCCAGCATGGTGGCGCAAAAACTGCTGGCCACGCTGAACGAAGCCATCTACATCGATGGCCACGACCTGCGGGTCGGCGGCAGCATCGGTATCAGCGTCTACCCGCAGGATGGTAACGATGCCGAAACCCTGCTGCGATTGGCTGACATCGCCATGTACCGTGCCAAGCAAGAGGGTGGGGCGGATGGCGACCACATCGCCTTCTACAGCCAGGACATGAACCAGGGCATGCAGGAACGCATGCGCATCGAAACCGGCCTGCGCAACGCGCTCGGCAACGGCGAGCTGCTGCTGCACTACCAGCCCAAATACGCCATCGCCGACGGCAAAATCATCGGCGCCGAAGCGCTGGTGCGCTGGCGCCATCCCGAGCGCGGACTGGTGCCTCCGTCCGAGTTTATCCCACTGGCCGAAGCGACCGGGCTGGTGGTGCAAGTGGGTGAATGGGTGCTGGAGACGGCCTGCGCGCAGGCGCAGGCGTGGAAAGATGCCGGACTGCCGCCGATCCGATTGGCGGTCAACGTCTCCGCGCGCGAATTCACCGCCGCCTTGCCGGGGCGGGTGTCGGATACGTTGAAGCGCTACGGCCTGGAACCATCGTGGCTGGAACTGGAAATCACCGAAAGCACGCTGATGCACAACATCGACCGCGTGATCGGCATCATGGACCGGATCACCGCCATGGGCGTGACCTTGTCGCTGGACGATTTCGGCACCGGCTATTCATCGCTGTCCTACCTGAAACGCTTCCCGATCGACACCTTGAAGATCGACCGCTCGTTTACGATAGGCATCCCGGACGACACCAACGATTGCGCGATTGCCAACACCATCATCAGCATCGCCCAGCAGCTGAAGCACAAAGTGATCGCTGAGGGCGTGGAAACGATGGAGCAGCTGACCTTCCTGAAAAACTCCGGCTGTGACGAAGTGCAGGGCTATTTATTCTCCAAGCCGCTGGAAGCGGACGAATTCGAGCGCGCCCTGCGCGAAAATTGGCTGCCAGGAAGATCTTCCCGGGCGGCGTGAGAAATCTGTATAATGTTGCACACTTAGGAAGCGTGGCCGAGTGGTTGAAGGCAGCAGTCTTGAAAACTGCCGACGGTGTGAGCCGTTCGTGAGTTCGAATCTCACCGCTTCCGCCATAAAGTCATCGCAAGTGTTTGATTTGATTGAGAAAACGTAGAGGAAGCCACATCAAACTAACAATTTGACTATCAAAATAAGATTTGATTGGGTGTAAGCCATGGTTACACCCCCTGTAGGATGCAAACGAGTAAGGCATTTCGCCAACTGCTCTCATTACTGGTGGCCTCCTCATTACGTCGAAAGCAGATTTCCCTTCTAACACAATTCGTTACTGGGAAGTCAAGTGGTCGCAGTGCTTCGTGCGCAGAACTTCGCTGGTTCGCCTTGAATTTCAAGGAGTCTGTGTCCATTCGGATCGACGGTGCAGTCGCGCTAGCCGCTCTTGTTCCGGCGTCAGCTGAACCATCCATTGCCATGCACGCGCCTTAGCGATACCGCCCGATCCCTTAAGTACAGGGCCGAAAACAAACCATTCCAATACGAGGCTAGTCCCGCCCCTTGCATTAGTGCGCTTGCTGCAGGAGGATGCGGCGAAGTAGATCGGCGTATGGCTCGGACCTCATCTGAGAAACAGTTTCAGACTAGCGGCAGCTTCCGCTCCCCATAGCGCCCACTTTGCCCGTTCGCCGACAGCAAGCTCGGAGCAGGCTAATAACGCTAGCCTAAACTCCAGAATTAAGACACGAACAACTGTATAATTATACAGTATGGATCCCTACTTCTCTCTAGGTTATAGCCAGCTGCCCGCCGCATTGTCGAGCCAAAGTTGTGCAGCCCACAACCCTATTAATTATCGAAAAGGTAATATAGGACCTAGGCGAATGCTTGAAAATCTGATACAAATTGTGCTTGGGCAATCTAGATGGGGTAAAACAATAGCCATGGACCTAATCCATGAGAAAGTACCGCGCGAAACTGTCGGCCGCGACACCATGGTGCGATTCCAGATGCAGTATCAAGCAGCTGCGTTCGCAGCGCTGGAAATTCTGAAGGGCACGGAAGTTGACCGCATCTATTGCGATTACCATGACGATTTCATCGTTCGCAGAACTGTTGCTGGCGTGATCGAATACCACTTCTTTCAGGTAAAGACAAAAGGCAGGCCCAATCAGCAATGGGACATTGGTGAGTTGTTTGCCTTGAAAAAGACGGGCGCGCTTGACACCCCGCTGAAACTGGATGCTATTCGAAGCAGTATCGCCGGCAAGCTTTTCCTGCATACGATCGAGTTTGGCGACCAGTGTCGAGAGGTAACGATTCTTAGCAATGTTCACTTCAAAGACGAAGTACATGACCTCGTCGCAGATCTTGCTGCTGGGACGTCCAGCAAGAAATACACCCGCCAGTTTATCGAGAAGTTTGCTGCCATCGTATCGCCGGACGTCCCGCTATCGCCTGAGCAAGTTGAAGCGGCCCGCAAGAAGCTGTCCTTGTTGCCCAATGTTCAGTACATTGGGGACACCCTTGAGGCGTTTGGAATTGCCGCGCACAACGCCATATGGAAATATTCCGAGATCGAGCTGCATCAGGACGAGGTTGAGCGGATCGCGAGAAGCTTGGTGGCGCTGGTAGAGGAGAGGTCCTGCGCTCCGATCAGTGGGCTGTCCCAGTCCGAAATCGATTTAGCGACCGGAGTCGGTCTTGAGGACCTGCTTAACGTCTTGAGCATCTCCACTCAGGTGTACAACACGCTGCAGCAAGGCGGTGACCCAGCTGCAATTAAGAACGCGTCAATCCTTCAGCGAAAGCTGAGGGAGGTTGGCGCTACGGAGTCCATGATCGAGGCGGCATCGAGAGCTAAAGTATCCTGGGACGTTTGGCTCAGAAGCGCGCGCCACACATTCCCAGACTTTACTTTGAACCTTTTGCTCGACGAAATCGACAGTAGGTGCAAGGCGTGGCTCCTTGCTGGCGGCGTCCTGGCGGACCTCGAGAAATTTGTTCAAGAGATATTGGACTCGAACAGCAAGAAGTTCGGGGCGCTGGACGTTGACCTCGTGTTCGGAGGCTTCTGCGCCGCAATCGTTAGGAGAGCGACACGATGATCTCGACCGAATTTTTCAGTGAAGCCAGACGCCTTGGCCTCAAGTTGAACCTGTCTGGTAACGGTCCTTCGCCAATGCACAGGCTCGACAACGAAGCTCTATTTCAGCTGCCCTTGCTTGCGATGACCATCTTGGCCATCTCGAAAGGCCGCTCAAAGCCGGAACTGCCAGAGATTGGTCAACTGGTTGGAGAGTGCTTGGAGCGAACAGTGCCGGGCTTTAAGGGTTCATCGCAGGACATTGGTTGGTCCGGCAACCTGCGCATTAGGACTATCAAGGCCTTGACGTTTTTGGATACGACGGGGCTGATCATCATCGACAAGGTAACGCGCGAAATCTCTGCTACCGACTTGGGCAAAAAGGTCTATAGCGGCGCCGTGGAGGGAGAAAGTTTTCTGGCTCACTCATTGAAAACGATCGAACTTAGCTATCAGTACATCAGGGACGAAGCTCGAGTCAGGGGGGAAGTAAATTGAGATTGAAGTCACTTCAAGTAGAGCCGCTGGGCGAGGGAGGCTGGGAAACTCCAGTCCTTGAATTCGGGCACCGAACCACTATGCTCTTCGCCGCGAACGGCAGCGGAAAGTCTCCCGTCGTGCGTATGCTCGCTTCAGCGCTGGGGTTTCCCAACAACTTTAGGGCTGAAATCCTTGAGAAGTGCAACTCTGTAATCTTACAAGCCGAAGCTGACGGTAGGCCACTTACGATTCGGCGTTCCATTGAGGCGAAGAATGGGATCTTCTATGCCGAGATTGACTTCGATGGCGAGCAAACTGAGCACCATTCCGAGGCATCATTCTCGGCCGCGCTTTTTCAACTGCTTGGACTTAAGCCACCAAGGCTTGTATCAACGCAGGGACAGGAAACGCAGCCGTACATCGCGACCCTACTTCCACTCTTCTACTTGATCCAGGGGCACGGATACTCAACTGCGTACCGCGCCCCTAGCTCCTTTATAACGGATCAGTTTGCTGAAATGGTGCGGTTCGCGTTCGGCTTGAATCCCAAGCACTCGTTCGAAGTTAAGAAGTCGCTAATCGAAGAAAAGAGTGCATTGGAGGCGCAGACCCGCAAGATCGTTGCCGCGCAGCGCGTGCTTGAGTATCAGAGCCGGGGCGTTGATGGCAGCGATGCAAATCAAGCCGCACTGCAACGGACCTGTGAGAATTTGACCCAGCAGATCGACGGACTTCGTGCTTCGGTAGACTCTAAGGGGGCGGCGAGCTCGGCATTAACGCAACTGCTACACCAGAAAGACGTGCAAATCCGGGGGCGCCAGTTGGAGCTCTTCGAATTGCAAAATCGGGTTGCAGGTATCGAAGTCATCCGCGCAGAGATTGACGGCGAAGTTAAGACCCTTAGCTTGAACGAAGAGGCGCGCGGGGTGTTCACGTCATTTCACGAAATCTGCCGTGCTCCCAACTGTGGACTTTTCCTCGGGAGCGCCGATTCGTACGGGAAAAATCTGCTGTACCTCAAGGATCAAATCAAGGACCTTGAACGAAATAGTCAGCGAGCTGAGATTCGTATCGAGCAGTTGGAAGAACGGCTTGAGGAAATGGGCGCGGAGCGGCAAACCCTCGTCGAGAGTCTCGAGTCGTCAAGTACTTCCAGCGCCGACCAGTTGGTGACGGCCGTACAGGCGCTCACTAGACAGCTTGTCACTGCTCAGAGCGAACTGGGCCGAATCACTGGGTTAAAGGATGAGCGTTCGAAACTTTTCAGATTGGAGCGAGAGCGTGATCGCATTCAAGAACGCATTGAAGAACTAGCAAACACTGGAAGGGCTGACCACGCGTTCAACGAGCTGCGACGGAAACTGCGTGAGCTAACCGTTAAATGGATGGACACACTCGACACCACCAGCGTTTCAAGGCATGTGGACATTGACCTGAACCTGCGTTTCACCTTCGGGGGGGAAACGCTGGAAACCATTGGTAGCGGAGGCACAAGCAGCACGACCAGTCGACTAGTGCTTGCCATTCACGCGGCGCTGTTAGAGGCTTACCTCGCCGATGAGAGCAGTCCGTTCCGTTTCTTGATTTTGGATACACCTAAGCAAGACGAGCTCCACACAGCCGATTTGGCAAGATACATCACCGAACTTGAAAGGATGTGCGAAGCGCATAACGCGCAGCTTATCTTCTCTTCAACGGAGTACGATCACCCGACCGCCAAACAAGATATGCGCTGGCTACCGACGTATCGTGGCCCGGAAAAGTCGATGTATCTTGGAAAGCGGTCCGACCTCTTGTCCGAATGAGCTGTCGGGCTCGTGCCTGACGTCGGAGTTTAACTGTACTGGCTCAAACTTACTGTGACACTGACTGTCAGATGAGATACCTGGTAGGTATCCTGGATGCTCGCCGAGTTGTGGCATATATAAAGCCAGATTGGCGGTTTTAAGAATGAACGCTCTTTAATAAAACGTGTCCTACTGCCCGGTTTGCAGGAATGTTTCTGCATCGGGATGTGTCTACACTTTGGAGAAACCGTTCACAATGTAAAATGCGGGCAAACTTGCACGGGTGCGGCTTGCTGCGGCGCGGTGCACTGGCATGCTTCAACAAGCTTTCATTTGTCAGCCCAACAGAAGACAACATTTACCGCCACCAGTCTGCATGCAGCGTTTGGTGAGAAAGCTACCCAAGGAAATCACTATGCGAATTGACAACCTTCGACTTAAGAACTACCGATGCTTTGACAGTTTGTCGCTGAAGCTCCACCCGCAGATGACTGTCTTGGTGGCGCCAAACGGTCACGGTAAAACCTCCATTCTCGACGCTGTTAAAGTGGCGCTCTGGCCCTATGTTGCTGGCTTCGATCTAGGTAGTACCACCAACGACGTAACTACGATTCAGATCGATGACGTATTTCTCGAACGTGTGCAAACGGAGCAAAAATCATCTTCAATGGAGTGGCGCCTACCAGCACAGGTCAACGCAGATGGCACGTTGTGTGTTGCCCAGCTACTTCAAGAAGGCGTCTTCCAGATACCCCAGCTTGAAAGAAAATATCTGGAGGAACCGGATCCAAAGGCAACATTTTCCGAGGGTTTGCCGTGGCAAATCACCCGCTTCCGGGAAAGCGTTAGAAAGGGTACGAAAACCAAAGAGATCAACCCTGTAGGCGTGCTTGGCATAAACGACACCGCCCAAGCTCTCCAACAGCGCATCTTCACCGACAGACCTGGCGTGCCAGATGATCTCCCAGTACTTGGTTACTATGGGACCGGCCGCCTCTGGGCACAGAAAAAGCTGACGTCGGTCCATGTCGAAACCGACCCTCAGTCGCAGTCGCGCACATTCGCCTATCGCGATTGTCTCGACCCATTCTCCAGCTATAAGCACTTTGCCGTATGGTTTACGCGGGTTCACCAAGCCTATTTGCAAGCTCAAATACGCAATCTCGAAAGGCACCTGCCCCTGAACGCAGAAAACGCTGTTGAGCTCAGTGCACCATTCAAGGCGGTCCAAAATGCCATTGACAAGATACTGCGCAAGCACACAGGTTGGGGGGAACTGGCATATAACGCTGAGCACGAAGAACTGGTTCTTCACCACGATACTCATGGCGTACTCAAGGTCAGTCAGCTAAGCGACGGCATTCGTAGCATGTTAGCTCTGGTGGGTGATATTGCGTACCGGTGCTACAAACTCAACAATCACCTGGGCATGGACGCTCCTACGCTCACGCGTGGCATCGTGATGATCGATGAAGTCGACATGCATCTTCATCCAAGCTGGCAGCAAACAGTACTGTCCGATCTTTCGGCAGCCTTCCCGAAGTTGCAGTTTATTGTGACCACCCACAGCCCCCAAGTGTTGACGTCGATCGCTAGCGAAAATATTCGTATCTTGTACCGCAATCGCCTCAATCAATGGGAAGCGCTTCCGCCTGAGCAGGAAATCAAAGGCGTTGAAAGTGCGGTCGCGCTCAACGACATCATGAGAGTGAATCCGATACCACCGATTGACGAGGCTAACTGGCTGGTCGAATACACCAATAAAATCGAAAACCACACCTATGACGACGCCGAGGGACGTCAGTTGCGCGCCAAACTCATTGAACTCTACGGCGAGCGACATCCAGTGATTCTCGATACCGACCGCCTGATACGCTTTCAAGCGTTTAAGCTGCGCAAGTCAAATGCCTCGAAGGTCTGATCGGTATGCATAAACTTGATCGCTCCGTCGCAACTCCCCCCACATGTTTGGCTAAATACGATTTTAAAACCCACAAATGGTCTGATCTTGATGGCCCCTGCAAAAAACAACTGCGTTTTGCGCTGTTCCAGATGCAAGGTATCCCTGGAATCACTGGGGAGGACGCCAAAGAATATGGGCTGCGCTGCGCTTACTGTCAGGGTGCTATTCGCGCGGAAGGTCATATTGAACACTTCCGCCGCAAGAATTCCAGCCATCCGAACGGCTATCCTGAGCTGACTTTTGCTTGGGAAAATCTGTTTCTGGCCTGCGGTTCCAACGACCACTGTGGCCACTTCAAAGATCGTCAGGGTGGACCCGCCTATAATCCTGACCACTTGCTCAAGCCTGATGAAGAGGACGCTGAGGCCTTTCTTTACTTCCATTCGTCAGGCTCAATAGCGCCCAGGGAGGGACTTCCTCCCGACGACAAACATCGCGCGAGCGAAACCATCCGCGTATTTGGATTGGACAACCGCTCCCTCATGGGGGCGCGGGAAAAAGCCGTGACTAAATATCGTGAAATGCTCAGGACGGATCTCGAAGAGCTCGCCTCATGGGACGAAGAGTCACGACGCGAATATATGCGAGAGGAAATTGAAAAGACACGCTGGGAACCTTATGCCTCGGCGATTAAGGACTTTTTTCAATCGAGATAATCTTCCACCTTCGTAACCAGATTCCTCCGCCGGGAGCCTGCCAGGCGACTGGGGGATTTCCCGGGAAGGGCCTTTAAATGCATTACAGCCCTCACCGCCAATCCCTGGTCGCTGTCATGTTACATCAGCACGCGATAGTGACGCTTGTCCGCATCCGAGGACTTTAGAATGCGGTATTCCATGCCGCTGGCCACTGCGATTTGCTGGGCGAAGTCCTTCTTGGCCTGCACTATGGCATCTTCAATCTGGTTGTCGGCCTTCACCTCCACGATCACGTACTTCAGGCTGCCATCCGGCTCTTCCCGCTGGAAGATGAAATCCGGGTAATAGCTGCGTACGGTGCGTGAATCCGGATCGATGTACTGGATGAAGAAGTCGGATTGGCCGTGGGTCAGCATCCCGGTGAAGTAGACCTTCCTCACGCGCTGCTCGCGCAGCAGGTCCCAGAACAGCCAGCTTTCCGATCCCGAGTCGAAGCAGTAGGCGTCAAGGTGGAAGCTTTTGGCGCGTTCCTCGTCGTTGATCTGTACGTCGTCCATGCGAACGATCTTGTCCTTGACCGCCGTCACCTCGTAGTAGCCTTTCGGTGGGAGCTTGATGAGATCGACCTCGTGCTCCTCGGTTTGCTGCGACTCGGCGAGGTCGTAGAGCTGGCGGAACAGGCGCGGGATAATTTCGTCGTACAGCAGTTCGTTGAACTCGTTGGCCATGGTCACCAGCTCGCCGGTGCCTTCCTTAGTCGCGTCCAGGAGTTCCTCGACTCCGAGGGGGCTGAGATTGAGGTAGCGGGAAACCTCCGCCACAAGCGTCATCGGCGAGAACGTCCGTTTCTCGCGGCGCGCGGTCAGGTCGAACGTGCGGCTACCCGACGCCCGTGCTGCGTCGGCGGTGGTGAGCCCTTCCTGCTGTGTCTCGATCAGCCGGTACTTTTCGATGAGCGCACTCCAAGCCTCGCGGTCGGTGCGCTCGGGCAGCAGTGCCTGGCCCGGCACGGGTTGCTTTTCGCGCATCTGATACTGCTTGCGCACCCGCACCAGCTTGATCCTGACCGGCGGCTCGACCACGCGCACCTCCACGCGTTCCTTGTCACTGTTCGTCTTCTGCAAGTCGTCAACGCTGATGCGGAAGTTCTGCTGTAGCTCGTCGTTGAGGGTGTTGAGGTTGTCTTCGGACAGGAAGACGTGGCCCGTGTGCTGGGCCTCGCCGATGGCGCGCAGGCATCGCATCGTGGCTTGCAGCACGAACACCTTCGACTTCGGCTCGCGGAACAGGCCAACGCCGAATAGCGAGCGGCAGTTCCAGCCCTCGCGGCCCTTGTTGACCAGCAGGATGAACTGCTTCTCCGAGCCTTCGGTGTCAAGTCGGTTGAACTCGCGGATGTCGTCGTTGGTGGTCAGCTTTTCGTCGCCGACGTTGACCAGGATGCGCGAGGTCGGGATGCCATGCTTAAGCAGCGCGCGCTCGACCGCTGGCTTCAGCTCGCTGGTTAACTCGTCGATGGTGGTGGCGAAGAAGGCCAGCTTGGGCAGCAGGCCCTCCGGGCGCAGGTTGCCTGATTCTTTTAGGAAGCCCTCGATGGCGATGTCCACGAACTCGTCGGTGCGCGTGTTTCCGTAGCCATGCAGCACCACCTTCTTGAGGTAGGCCTTCTCGATGGCATCTTTCAGGCCGTAAGCGTACACTACCTCGGGTAGCACCTCACGCCCGACGTAAGGCGTACCGGTATAGTTGTAGCAGGCCACCACGCGGGTCCCCGCCGCGTTAAGGCTGGCTGCGAGGATGTCGATGGTGGTACGCAAACTTGTGTCGGTTTCCTTCGCGCCGACGCCCATGTCCTTGGCCAGCGCCCTGCCGAACGCGTGGTGGGCCTCGTCCACGTAGATGCCCAACTGTTCCAGGCGGCGCAGCTTCTCGAAGCGCTGGTTTGTGGTCAGCTCGCCTTCCTCTTCCGGCTGGTCGAAGTTGTAGAGGTCGGCGGCGTCGGCGTACACGCCCGTGGCCGCGAGCGTTTCGCCGGTCGCGCCGAACAGTTTGTCAACGGAGCTTTTTTCCTTCCGCTGGCGCTTTAGAATGATCTTCTGCGTATTGGAGACGATGATGTTGAAGCGCGAGCGGTCCAAAGTGTCCAGCGACGTGCCCGCCTCTTCGAGGTAGTGGAAGCGCAGGTGCGTGGTCAGGAAGTTGACGTACTCCGGCGGCACGACGCGTGTGAGGTCGAAGGACTCGATCTCCTTTAGCGAGTGCAGTACCGTCTTGTCCGGCGCGAACACCAGCGCGTTGTGGCAGTAGCGCGCGTCCTTTTCGAACTTGTTCCCAAGTAGGAACTCATAGAAGATACAGGTCGCCATGAGGATGGTTTTGCCAGTGCCCATCGTCAGCGCGAAGATGTAGTTCGGGTAGACGCGGGAGTTCTTCCGTATTTTCTCGAACAATACCTTGTACGAGCTAAGTTCCAGCTCGTCGCTTTCACCGAACTCGAACATTTCTTGCCCTGCGTTGCCAAGGAAGGAGCCAAATTTTCGGCCCTCGAACTTGCCACTGCGCTCGTACCATGCCTTGAAGATCTCCTCGACCTTGGCGTTACCAAGGAACTCCTTGAGGAAGACGTAGGTCTCCAGCGCCTCGAACTGCGGCTGGCGTAGGTACGCTTTGGGGTTCCTCTCTGGGTTGTTGAAGTCGAGGAACTTGCGGGTCAGCTCCTTGTAGTTCTGCCGGATGGAGCCTCGGTTGTCCTGGTAAAAACGCCACAGGAAGCGAAAGAAGGCGAAGTCGAGCGACGCGCCCGACGCGCTGGCCTTGGTTGCTGCGCGTTTAGTCACCATTGCTGACGCTCCCTTCCCACGATTCCGAGAGCAGATCGGTGATTTTTACGCGGATGGTGCCGGCATCGTCGGGCACCTTGTACGTACCCTTGACCAGCTCGTCCTTAGCCGGAATGTCCACTACGGCCGGTTGCAACACTGCGCCGTCATAGTTCCAGTCGATCAGCACGCTTTCGGTCAGTTCCTTCCAGTCTCCGACCGACTCCTTCTGGATCGACAGCTTCTGGAGCAGGTTCATAGGGTAGAACTTTTCAATGGCCAGCTCACCTTTCTTGATGGTAACCTTCGCCTCAGAGTCGCGCTTGAATTCCAAGTTGGACTTGTCGCGCAGGATGTCCACCACTTCAACGTTGATCTTGAAGGGCTTCGCAGCGAGCTCCAACTGGGCGGCCAAGTCTGATTCGTGGCCCATACAAACAAGGGAGACCTTTTCGACCGGTCGGTTCGGGTTTTCGTTCTGCCTACGTTCCCACGTCTTATAGTCGAAGCCTGCGATCAGCTCGTTCAGGTCGGCGCGCGTTGCAATGCGGTTGATGGGCATGATTTTAACCATGCGCCCATCCTTCTCGCCATCGAACACGGTGTTGAATTCCAGCTTCTGCACTTCCAATGCCTCAATCAGCAGGTCCTTTGCTTGAATGGGGTTTCGGAACACGTCGTAGTGGTTGACGTTATAAAGTTCGAAGCCCCCAAATTGCTTGAACTCACCGTCAAGTGACTTCTGGCGCATTTTCTCGGCAACATTGATAAGACGTTTCGTAGTAGTTTGAATCGCGGCCAAATTAATGTCCGCTCCGATAAATCGACGACCGAGCTTCATGGAGACAGCTTGGGTTGTGCCCGATCCCATGAAGCAGTCAAGCACAAGGTCGCCAGGGTTGGATGCGGCCCGAACAATCCGATCCACCAACGCTTCAGGCTTTTGCGTCGGATATCCTGCCGCCTCAGTAGCCAAGTTGTGCAGCTTGTTGATGTCAGTCCAGAGGTCCTGGATCACTGTCCCCTCGTGCTCACTCTCATAGCGCTTCAAGCGAGGAACCCCACCAGATTTTGGGTAGTGGATGCGCCCCTGAAGGTCGTACGCTTCCATTTTGTCCTTGGTAGTTGCCCAGGTTCGTCCAGGCGATGGCCAGACGCCCTTCCATTCATAGACGAGGTTTCCACCGTCACCGTGGCGTGGGGCATCCATTGGCAGCCTGTTGTATCGCTCGTTTCGGTCCGGATCGAACGAATCGAAGAAAGTATCGACGTAGTCCTTGTCAATTTTTTGGAACACTTTGTTCCAAGTACGTTCAGGCGACTTCGAAAAATAGTAAATAGCGTCATGAATATTTCCGCATCGCCCAGGGTCGTTATGCGCAAAAGCCTTTCGCCAAATAATCTCGTTGACGAATCTCTCTTTACCAAAAATTTCCTCCAGCACGCAACGTACGAAATGGGAGACACCAGTTCCTACGTGCACGAAAATTGCCCCTTTCTCGGAAAGCAGTTCTCGCAACAGAACGAGTCTTTCATAAAGAAACTGTAAGTATTCATCGTTGTTCCAGATGTCCGTGTACTGTTTCTCCTCGAATGACGACTGATCTCCGATAGCCTTCGCAGACCTAAGTTGAATTGACTTTTTATAGTCAGCTTTCGAATCAAACGGGGGATCAATGTAGATCAAGTCAACTTTGCCACGAAACTCCTTCAGCAGGTGGCTCATCACCTGGAGGTTGTCGCCCCAGAAGATCTTGTTGCGCCAGCCGTCCACTTCCTCGCCGTGGACTTCCTTCAGCTGCGCCGGGTAATACTGCGTCGAGGTGAACGGGCGCTTGCCGCGCCAGTTCAGCATCGGGTAACCCTTGATCGGCTCGAACTCGTACTTTTCGACGTTGGTCGTGCCGCCGTCGCGCCTAGGCGGTAGCAGGCTTTCTTGTGCGGGCGTCGTGGTTATCGTCATTTGTCGTCTTTCCTGAATTTCCAATTCTTGTTGTCGCAGTAGGCGCGCATGTCGCAGTTCTGGCATAGCTTGGCCGGGCGCGCGGCGATCCGATAGTCCTGCCGCTCGATGCGTGCAACGATGTCGTCGAACTGCGCGATGGTCTTCCCGATGGAGCGATCGTCCTTGGTGAAGGACACGTAAGGGTTGCCGCCGTCCTCGCCGGTGTAGTACAGGTGCATTCGGCTGACCTTCTGGCCGGTGCGCTCCTCGACTAGGTGGGCGTACACCTCCAGTTGGTGTTGGTACTGTTGGATCCGGCTACGGTCCTTCTCCATGTCGGGCTTCTTCTCCGACTTGAAGTCAATGATCTCGACCGTGTTTAGTTCGCCCCGAATGAGATCGACGCTGCCCTTGAGGATGTACTGGTCCTTGACCAGCGAGATCTCGACCTCGGCCTCCTTAATGCGGTCCCAGTTGCCATTCTCGCGCTCGTAGTAGCGCATCACATGCAGCAGCGCCGCCTGCTGCGAGGTAGGCGCGAGGTACACGCGTTCCTTCTTCGACAGTAAGGCGTAGTTGGCCGAGAACCATCCTCTGATGGTATCAGAGCTGATACCGCCTTCCTCGCCGCGGAGGACTGCCTTGTGGATGTCTTCGATGGTCTGGTGCACCAGCGTACCGAACAGCATTGGGCTTTCGCGGATCGCTGCGAACTCCAGCTCCTTAAAGAAGCGGTACTGCTCAGCGCAGCTCTCGAACACGCTGATGTGCGACGTGAACGAATATTCCCTCTTGAGGCTGATCTGCTTGACTGCCTCGTAGCCCAGGGCGGAGAGATCAACGTCACGCCAGCTTGGCAGCTCGTAGAACAGCCGCTCGAAGTATTTGGACGGCGATTTTCCACGACCGTGCTTCTCTTGCGCAGCCAGCACCAGGAGGTTCTGAGCGCGTGAGAAGGCGGTGTAGAACAGCCGCCAGAAGTCGAAGTTCTTGATGTGGTCGAGCGGTTCGAAGCGTTCCTTCGACAGGTAGCCGCCGTCTTCCAACAGCACGTCGAGCACGCCGTACTGCTTGCGCGGCACAGCTTCCAGGGAGCCGCAGACGACGACCGGATACTCCAAGCCTTTCGACTGGTGGATAGTGAGGAAGGATACACAGCCGTTGGGCGCGTACTCGGCCTCGTCCTCGTATTCGCCTATGCCGCCGTCCACCAGGAAGCGCAGGAATTGGTTGAACAGGTCTCGGATGTTCTTTTCCAGCCATTCCGGGTTGAGCACGCTGACGAAATGCAGGTACTCGAACTTGGTGAGCAACTTGGAGAAGGTTCCAAGGTTGCGCGCAGCGCGTCCCTTGTCCACACCTTGCAAGGCATCCTCGGCAAGGTAGCGCGCGAACAGCGGAAACTGGAGCAGTTGATAGAACAGGCCTGAGAACGAGTAGTCGGTGTTCTGCGCCAGCGCGGCGTGGCGCTTAGCTAGCGGCCGTGCCCAGTCCAGCAAGGGCTTGTTCTCCGGCTTACGTAGTTCCTTGGCGAAGGCCGCGAAGCACAGTTGGTCGTAGTAGTCCCAGACCGGCAGCGAGATGCCTTCGGCCCAAGCCCGAACCTTGGGGAACTGCGGGAACAGGAAGATTAGCGCGCCAATCATCAGGCGGACTTCCTCTCGCTCGAAGTACATGTTTGAGCGCGGAGAGAACACTGGCACGCCCGCCGTTTCGAGATAGCGCGCTAGCGCCACGACCTTTTCGTTCTTGACCGAGCGGAATAGGAAGGCGACCTGGTTCCAGTCCGACAGCTTACCGGACTCCCTCAGTCCGTTGAGGAACGCCAGCACCTCGGCGTGCCAGTTCGCGGTCTCGTCCTTGTCGTCGGTAGCGGTCAGCCGCACCGCCGTGGGGACCTCGGGGAATGCCCCCTCGCGCGGGACGATCTGCTTGGCGAAGCGGAAGGCGCGCGTTCCGTCGTCCCACGACTGTTCGCGCATCCACTCGTTGTAGAAGCGGATGATGTCCGGGTGCGAGCGGTAATTGACGGTGAGCGCAACGCGTCTGCACTCGCCCTCGTCGAACAGCCCGGGAAACTCTAGGATGTTGCGGATGGTAGCGCCACGAAATCGGTATAGGCCCTGGTCGTCGTCTCCCACGACGCACAGGTTGCGCTTTTCGCCCGCTAGCAGCAACAGGATACGCTCCTGAATGGTGTTCGTGTCCTGGTACTCGTCCACCATCAGGTACGTCAGTTTCCCGCGCAATTGCGCCAGCACTTCGGGGTGCCTCTCCAGCAGGCGCAGGGCCTCGTACTGGATGCCGGAAAAATCGAGCGAGTTGTTTTCGTGCAGTAGCTCCTGGTACTTAGAAAAACATGCGGCCAGCGCGCGGATCTCCACTTCCGGAGCCAAGGCCAGCGTGGCGGGTTCGAGCGCCTCTTCGCTGACCTTGTTCAGCCATTTGAGCAGGTTCTCCGACTGCGACCAGCGGCCGGACTGGTCGTCCCCTATGACGAGCTCGGCATCGGGAAGCTCGCGGAAGTCCTTAATGCGCTGGTATAGGAAATATTGCTGGTCGAACTGGTCGAACAGCGTGAAACTACGTTTGAGTCGTGTGAACTCTCGGAAGTCCTCCAGAATGCGCAGGCATATGGAGTGGAAGGTGCCGAGGTACATCTCGTTCAGGTTGAACCTGATGCCGAGTTCGGCCAGCCGGTTGGAGATACGCGTGGTGAGTTCGCGTGCGGCCTTGTCCGTAAACGTGACGACGAAGAGCGACTCGGGCGCGACGCCCTTGTGCGTGATGAGGTAGACGATGCGCTCGACCAGGGTGAACGTCTTCCCGGAGCCCGGGCCCGCGATGATGAGCAACGGGCCTTCAGTGGACAGGATCGCCTCCAGCTGTCGTGGGTTGGCCTTGCTCTGTAAGTTTGGAGTCGCGCTAGTCATTCCTGGCCCATGCCCCAGCACCTAGTGGATACTCGCAAGCACAGCGCGGTTCCGCGTTTCCTGAGCGGCCAGAGCAGGACCGTCCGGATTCCAGATTCCAATGGGCGGCCCATCCTTAGGATTCCCCTTCCGCGAGGCCTTCGGCGGACGCGCATGGTTCCGGATGGGCAATGCCGTTCCGCGCGAGTAGCTCGTGGAAGTCGATTCCGCGCTCCGCCATCTCGCCCAGCAGCACAGCGATTACAGCCAGGTGCGTGGGCACGCCTTGCCTGCGCTTGTTGCTGATCGAAGTCGGGTTCATCCCCATCAAGTGGGCGAACTCGTAGAGCTTCAGCCCAGCCTTGCCGATGTGCCGTTGGAATTCTTCGTATGTCATAGCGCAATTATAGCCCCCAGGCATGAGAGGCAACACACTTTCAGATGCAATAAATTCACTACCCCGTGAGTTTATTGCCAAAATTCACACTTTATTGATGCAATTTATGAAAAAGTGAGGTTTTGAAACTATACTTAGCCTGCCCAACCATGAACTCGGGGCCATAAACGGTCACACTCAGCCGGTAGCGTACATCTGCTGACTGGAAAGCCATAAAGTTGGCCTACGCGTCGAAGCCGATCGACTGCCGAAAGATGCAACCGCTTTCTTCGAGCTGCGGCTGGAACTCCGCGAAGCCCGAGTTGTCGAGTCCGCTGGAAGGATGCCACTCCGGATAGGAGGGTTTAAGTGCAATTGCGAACGCTCGGTACTCAACATCAACTCAACGGTATCGGTGGTGTTTCGAACGGGCGACGTACGCATTGACGAAACTACTTGCTAACACAGTAAACTGAGTTGTTATAATGCAATCACATCGTTCCGAACGTGTCTCGCCCCTGCCATTTGGGAGTGCCAATGAGTCAGTACCTTTTGAGCTTTGCCAAGGAAAACTTGACTGGAAAGTCGGACGCCTATTTGGCGCTTCTGTGGTGTATGTATAAAGGACGACAGGATAAGGGCAGATACTCCGATCACGTCAAGCTTCACCTGACATCCGCCAATAACGATTTAGTCACGACCAACTATCAGCGCATTGCGGCTCGCTTCAAACGCATTCTTGATGCGCGGCCGGAGTTGGACTGGATTGCGCCTGCTGGGCTGAGGCCACTGGCGACGCTTCAGGTAAAGAACTTCCGTGGATTCGGCGCTTTCGGTCCTGATGACAAAGGGGCGCTGCTACGATTTAGTAAGATCAAGAACATCTTTTACGCACCTAACGGTGGGGGCAAGTCATCGTTATGCGAAGCGCTGGAGTATGGCACCACCGGCCATATTAAGGAGGCAGATCGCCGCAAGACCAAGGTCAAGCAGTACATTACACGGGGCACAAATAAGGTCGAACTTACATTAATAGGCACGGACCGCAAACGTGTTCCCGCTAATCTGACATGGTCTAGCTGTTTTATTGATAGAAATCGTCTGCAGGAATTCTCGCTACTGGGGTCGAAAGACACCAATAGCGCTGAAGGGGATGTAATCGCGGCCCTGTTCGGACTCGAAGAATTTCAGGAAGTAATCTCGCGCTTTGTGAAGCCCGAAAACTTCAATCTCACATCGCATCGGAAGCAGAGCCAAAGTGTTGCAGTGCAAGCGCTGGATGCCAATATAAAGGCTCTCCGTGAACAGTGGCGACATCATCGTGAGAACGTAGCTGTCTTCAATAACGACGTCTGCGTGCGCCTGGGCTTAGAGACTCACCAGCAATTCGCTGTGCGTGCCCGGCTTTCGCGCTTAACACGGTTGGCGGAACTCAAACTTAGAAATGCCGAGCGACTGAAGGTCGCAACTTTACCTTTCTGCGCACCGTTATCGCAAATCACACGCACTATGCGGATTGCTTGCCGCTTGCTCGTTCGAAAAGACAAGGTGGATCAAGCCCTCTTGCAAAACGTCGTCGCAGTCAACTATCGCGCCGTCTATCAAGCCTTGCAAGCAATTGAACGTAATGGCGTCGCCGAGCATTGCCCGGCATGTTCAACGCCATTGGATCGCGTTGCCGAAAATCCATTTGAAAAGGCGCGACGTGAACTGGCAACACTTGGAGCACTTGACCAGCTGAAGACATCACGGCAACGGATCGAAGAACGTATGGCTCGGTTGATCGTTGCCATTGGCAATGCCATCGCAGCAGTCGATACCAACGCACGCCTGGGCATCCCATGTCCCTTGGCACTCGGGATGCTGCGGGCCAGCCACGCTGATTTTCATACGGCGACAGACAGACTTGAAGCCGCCACGCATGTGCTCACAAAGTTCACCGAACTACTCGCGAACGACCAGGCGGAGATAGAGGCTTATTTGAATTTTTGTCAGCTGAAGCACGACGCGGTCACGCAATCCGACGTTCAGGTCAAACGCTTGGAAAATGAAGCCGAGCTGCTTAAACACCAGGTAGAAGACCTTCGAGGTCTATTCGATAAGAAAAGGACATCGCTGGCGGCACTAGAAGAAGTTAGCCGCCAGCTCGCCGGTCTCGCGCTGCAGCGTGCGGCTATGAAAGGGAACGATGCAGACATTGTGCGTTTCAACGACCTCATTGAGCAGTTACAGCTGGAGTATGGCAATCTTTATCGAGACCTGATGGGATACAAATTCAAGCTTGAGAAAGCTCGAATTGCGGGCATCGAAGTCAAGGCGGCTGAATATTACAAGGCAATCAATCATCACGACGATGACCATGAACGCATCGACGCTCTCAGCTTCGAAAAGAGCGGAGAAAACTACCGCATCAAAATTACAAATGCTGATGGCAGCATCATGGATGCCTTCTCTGTGTTAAGCGAGGGGCACTTGCGCGCACTGGGTCTGTCCTTGCTTTTGGCGATGGCAGAAAAGAACAAATTCCCTCTGATTGTGTTTGACGACGTCGTCAATGCAATTGACAGCGACCATCGCTCCAACATCATCGACCTGTTCTTTGCGGACGAGTATCTGCGTCTGACGCAGATGATTATCACAACGCATGATCGCCTATTCTGGGAGCGATTCTGCATTATTGCTGATCGACATCCGCAATCTGTCCAACACACCAGTAGCGTACTCAGCTACACCAACCAAGGCATTGTGATAGTCGATCATGCCGGTGGATTCCAAGAAAAGGTACACCGCGCCCTAGCGGTCTACGATATTAGACAGGCTTTAATTTATTGCCGCATTTGGTTCGAGTCGATGGTCTTGGAGTATTGCATCGACAACGCCGTGTCGGTCACTGCAAAGTTCCAGAAGTCAGCCTTGAAGAAAAGTAACTACCTGCAGCTCAGTCTGGAAAAGACCTTCGCGCTTGTGGAGCCGCACATTGCTTATGATCCCGTGCACTTTGATCTCATTAAACAGGACCTGGTGAATTGGAGTGGCCAGAACCAGGAGCATCACGCCTTTGACGAAGCAAGTTTGAACTTCGTTCATTCGAAAACCAGCAAGGAAGTCGTCAAGATTTACGATGCGATCCGTCTTTTCGAATGCCAGCTGTTCCCGCAGAAAAAGCACGATGCCTGCACCAAATTGCTGGCGGACCTTGGTCAGAAAATAGCGAACTGTGCAGCCAAGATTTCGCAACTGAGTCAGGCGCCTGCCGACGTCCAGCAGGAGCATCAGCAACGCTTGGAAGCGCTGCAGAGGCGTGAAGCAGAAGTCAACCAGGAACGAGCCTATGTCGGTGTATGCCTTGCCACATTAGCCGCGCAAAGTGGTGCAGCGTGAGCCGCCTTGAAGACAAGTCGTCCACTACTGTATGTGTGCCTCCGTCAATCTTGGACTGCGAAGACATAGAGCTAAAAAATTTCAAATCTATATCGTAGAAATGAGATTAGTTACATGGCACCACCAAGCGCGCCATAACTCCTAGCCTCACCCACACCCGCCTGCATAAATGCCTACAGCTCCAAAGGAGCTGTAGGCATTTATGTTTTCAGCACTTCATCTCACCTCAAGGAGAAAATACATGCATCTCGTACAAACGATGGCCTATGTAGGCCAAGAGCCTTGGCATGGCCTGGGGAGTCAGCTCACGCCTCATCAACCATTGGAAGTCTGGGCAAAACAGGCTGGCATGAACTGGAGCATTGAATCGAGTGATATCCGATACGCTTCGTCTGAAAATGGTATCAATTCGATCCATGCCTATCCCGATCAACGCGTGCTATATCGCTCGGACACAAAGGCCCCGCTGTCGGTCGTTTCCAAACGTTTCCATGTCGTACAGCCACACGAGATTCTAGAGTTCTATCGTGACCTCACCGAGGCTGGCGGCTTCGAGCTGGAAACCGCTGGCGTATTGAAGGAAGGCCGCAAGTTCTGGGCATTAGCCAAGACCGGCCAGTCGGCAAATCTGAAAGGCTGTGATCGCGTCAATGGTTATCTGCTGCTGGCGACTGCCTGCGACGGCACGTTGGCCACCACGGCTAAGTTGACATCGGTGCGCGTGGTTTGCAATAACACGCTGGCGATTGCTGTCGGCCATGGTGGCGATGCCATCAAGGTTCCGCATCGTAGTAAGTTCAATCCTGATGCGATCAAGCGCCAGTTAGGCATTGCGATTTCATCCTGGGATGGTTTCATGGACCGCATGAAGGCGCTCTCTGAATGCAAGGTCAACGGCAATGCAGTAGAGGCGTTCTTCCAGCGCGTGCTGACGTATCCGACGAGTCTTGCGCTCGATAGCAATGCGTCTTCCCTCAATGATCGCGCCATCAAGACCGTGCAGCAGTTGTACGCCGGTCATGCCAAAGGCGCTGAGATGGCCTCTGCTTCCGGGACTGCATGGGGGCTGCTCAATAGCGTCACTGAGTATGTCGATCACCATCGCCGCGCTCGCAGTGTCGATCATCGCCTGGATGCAGCCTGGTTTGGCCAAGGCGCGGCGCTTAAGCAGAAGGCATGGGATGAAGCGTTGCTGCTCCTGTCATGAGCCGCCAATCAAATAACCTGCTATTCGTGTAGCACTTCAAACTCATTGTTGCAGCCGGCCCGGGACAGTCCATCTATCTTGGGCCTTTTTTATGTTGTCTGTTGAAGGAGAAAGCTAATGTATCCATACCCCTATCCAACCGGTATTTGTCGCGATGCCGTGTACGCCCTGATGCTGGGGCTCTTTGCAGGAGCGCTTCACACGTACCTCGTTTGTAAGTACGTCGATAGCCTGCAAAACAAAGGGCCGATCTAACTTCACTGGAGATGAAATTGAAAAACTTGCTCATCGAAATCTTGAAGCTGATCGCTGTGCAACTGATCACCTTCGCGGCGGAGCTGCTTTGTGGCTACCTGCGAGGCGAACAGGAGCAATTCCAATAAGGCAGGGTCAAATGATCGCATCCGCCGTCCTCCCCTAAACCTATCAATGCCGCCCCTAGCTCTAGAGGCTATTGATAATTTCACAATATCTAAAACCTATTGATAGAAAGGATCGCCATGACGATTTATGGCTACGCACGCACGTCCACAGTTGAGCAAGTTGCCGGGCTTGCCGATCAAATTGCGAAGCTCAAGGGCGCAGGCTGCACGGACCAGTCGATCTACCAGGAGCAGATCAGCAGCGTCAAAATGGAAGACCGGATGGAATTCGCCAAAGTCCTTGCCGTCTTAAGGCCAGGCGACGTGCTTGTGTTTAGCAGCTTATCGCGGGCCGCTCGCTCAATGGTGCACATGGTTGAGATTGAATCACGTGTAGCTCGTGCCGGCGCGACGATACGCATTCTTGATTTGGCTGTGGATACGGCCACGCCATCAGGCCGTCTAACGTTTAATCTGTTCGCGTCTATTGCTCAGTTCGAGCGGGAGAATATGCTGGAGCGCCAGCGGGTCGGAATAGCCGCTGCAAAACAACGCGGTGCCTATACTGGCCGAGTACCAACAGCGCAAGCAAAGCGCGCAAAAGTGCTGGCGCTGGCGGCCAAAGACTTGACTAAGCAAGAGATTGCAGACGCCTGTTCAATCGGAATCGCAAGCGTTTATCGCATCTTGAAAGCGCAAACCTCCTAATCATTTACGTGTGTTGGTTCAGATCTGATCTGGGCGCAGGGGGCATTTGCAGGTGGGGCAAATTGACCCGTCCAGGCCCCTATGAAGTGGTTTGCATTGTTCTGCAACCTTGGCCCTAGAAGCCTTTGTTTTAAAGGAGAAAATAGAGTTTTTTAGGGTCATTTTGCGTGCAAAATGACCCATGTTAAGTTGCACTGAAATCTGACCCACCTTTCCCACGAATTTGCAACGGAATCTGACCCACGTTAGTAGCACAATTCCCCCTGTCTTTTCGGCAGGAGATCGGAGTGATCGACGTGGCATTGCTAG
>NZ_WKJK01000028.1 GCF_009674535.1 Duganella guangzhouensis | reverse complement strand
TGCCGCGCTGGCAGGCCGGCTTGCTGGCCGTCCTGATGGTGGCCGCCGCGGCCGGCCTGTACGCCAAACTCGGCACGCCGCAAGCGCTGGTCGCGCCGGACGCCGCGCCGGCCACGGCCTCCGCCGACGCCGACCCGCACGGCAATGGCAGCGCCGAAGCCGAAGCCATGGTCGCCAAACTGGCCGAACGCATGGCGCGCGAGCCGCAAGATCCAAACGGCTGGGCACTGCTGGCCCGTTCCTACAGCGCGATGGGCCGCTTCGTCGCCGCCAGCGGCGCCTACTCGCGCCTGATCGCGCTGATCCCCGACGACGCCCAGATCCTGTCCGACTACGCCGACGTCCTCGCCATGACGCAGAATCAAAAGCTGTCCGGCGAACCGGAACGCCTGCTGACCCGCGCCCTGGCCGCCGATCCGAAAAACGTCAAAGCCCACATCCTGATGGGTGACGCCTCGTTCGAGCGCAGCGACCTGGCCGCCGCCGCCGTGCACTGGCAAGCCGCGTTGGCCAACGCCACCCCCGGCTCCGAATTCGCCCAGATGGCGCGCGATAACCTGAACCACATCGGCGCCCCGACCGGCGACGCTGGCAGCGCCCAAGCCGCCGCCACGCCAACCGCCGCACCGGCGGCCAACGCCGCGCCGTTCGCCGCAGCCACCGCGCCGCAGCCGGCGCCCGCCACCGCAAACGCCAACACTGCGGCACCCGGCGCCACCAGCATCAGCGGCGTCGTCGAACTCGATCCATCCCTGCGCGCCCAAGTCTCCGACAACGACACCGTGTTCGTGGTCGCCAAAGCCGTCGACGGCCCGCGCTTCCCACTGGCCGTGCTGCGCAAACAAGTGCGCGACCTGCCGCTGCAATTCACGCTCGATGACACCATGGGCATGATGCCCGGTGTCAAATTGTCACAATTCGACAAGCTGACCGTCAGCGCCCGCATCTCCAAAACTGGCAACGCAATAGCCGCGCCAGGCGATCTGGAATCGCCTCCACAGCCAGTAACGCCGGGCCAAACACAAATAAAGTTGCGTATACGCAGCAAATAAAAATATCGCCCGCAGTGCACCATCAGATGGTGTTAGACTCGCGCACATAGTTGACTATTTGCAATGATAGTTAAATAAAAAGTCACCAGCCACCGCCAGATGCACTTATGTTGCAAGACAATTTCATGTCCTTCCAGCGCTTTCGCTACGCCAAATGGGCCATCGCCCTGCTGGTCTTGTGCATCGCGCTTTATGTTCTAGACAATCCGCCCATCAAACCCGGAGGCGGCACTGTGCTGGGCTACGGCCTCGGCACGCTCGGCGCATTGCTGATCGTGTTCCTGCTGCTGCTCGGCATGCGCAAACGCGCCTATGCCTCGCGCATGGGCACTCTGCGCGGCTGGCTGTCGGCCCACGTTTATCTCGGTCTGGCGCTGGCGGTGGTGGCCACGCTGCACTGCGGCTTTGAATTCGGCTGGAACATCCACACCTTCGCCTACGCGCTGACCATGGCCGTCATCATCAGCGGCATCTGGGGCGTGGTGCTGTACCTGCATCAACCCTCGCTGATGAGCGACCGGCTGGACGGCCGCACGCTGGACCAGATCGCGCAAGACCTGCGCGACCTCGATGACCGCTGCCGCCTGCTGGCGCAAGATCGTCCGACTCTGCTGGCGCTGGTGGAAGAATCGTCCGGCGCGCAAATTTTCTCGCTGCGCCGCCAGCGCCTCACCGGCCGCAATCGCCACTGCGCCACCGCGCGCGTGCTGGCGCGCTTGCGTGTGGTGGGCGACCAGGCTGACGCCAGCAGCAACGAAATCTACACCCTGCAATTCCGTCGCCTGCAACAGCTGAAGCGCATCCGTTCCTACGTGCGCCAGCGGACCCTGACCGAAATCTGGCTGCTGTTCCATGTGCCGATGTCGATCGCACTGCTGGTGGCGCTGACCGCGCACATCGTCTCGGTCTTCTTCTACTGGTAAGCCTATGCAAACGCGTAACAACGACAAGCTCCAGCAGGAGATCGATGCGCTGCAACGCCCGTTGATCGGGCGTCGCTTCATGTCCTGGCTGCTGTTTGTACTGGTGCTGCTGGGCGCATTGGTGCTGCCGGTGACGGCCTCGGTGTGGCCCGCGCTGTTCCAGCCGGTGGAGCAGCAGACCGCCGGCCTGCGCAAGACGCCGGAACAGGCGCAGGTGCTGAACACCGCCTACATGCGCGCCTCGCCAACCGCGCTGGGGCTGGACGCGCAATGGACCCCAGGTCCGCTGTCCTCGGCACACCAGCCGTTTGGCCTGGATTGCAAATCCTGCCACTCCAAACCGTTCCAGCCGGTGCAGGATCGCGACTGTCTGGCGTGCCACCGCGACATCGGCAACCACGTCGCCACCAAGATCGCCGCGATGCCGGCGCTGCACGAAACCCGCTGCGCCACCTGCCACCGCGACCACCAGGGCGCGGAGGGACTGGTATCGCAGAACCGCCGCTATATCGGCAGCGGTTGCGCGTCCTGCCACGGCGACCTGGAAAGCAAGCTGCCTGGCACCCAGGTCGGCAACGTCAAGGACTTCGCCAAGGCTCACCCGCAGTTCCGCGTGCAGGTGGCGGTGTCCAACACCACGCTGGTGCGTTTGCGCCAGGGTGGCGCGCCGCTGTCGCAGCCGAATACCCTCAAGTTCCCGCACGATCTGCACCTGGCCAAAGCCGGCATCGCCGGCCCGGACGGCAAGACCCGCCTCGATTGCTCCAGCTGCCATAAGCCCAACGCCAGTGGCGTCGGCTTCGAGCCGGTGAAGATGGCGCGCGACTGTCAGTCGTGCCACGCGCTGGCGTTTGAGCCGGCGCTGTCGCAGCGCCAGGTGCCGCATGGTTCGGTGCCGGAAGTGCTGTCGACGCTGCGCGAATTCTACGGCTACGTCAACAGCAGCAAAGTGCCGCTCGATACGCCGCCGGCCAACGGCCCAGTATTCACTGTGCGTCCCGGCATGCCGGCCAGCGCACCGGCCAGCTTCGTGCAGGGGCCGGGAGATGCGCGTGCCCGCGCCGCCGCTGCCGCCACTGAGCTGTTTGAGAAAACCTCGTGCGTCGTCTGCCACGTTGTCAGCCGCGTGCCCGGTCCGGGCAAGGCCGGCACGCCGGGCGCCGATCTGCCGCAGTGGAAGATCGCGCCGGTAACGCCGCCGCATGCGTGGCTGCCGAAGGCCAGCTTCGATCACGCGTCGCACAAGCAGACGCCATGCGGAGACTGCCACCTGGCCGCCAAATCGAGCAAGTCCAGCGATGTGCTGATGCCTACTATTAAAGAATGCCGTGATTGCCACGTCGGTTCCGAGCCGGTGGTCGGCAAGGTCAAATCCGATTGCGCGATGTGCCACGGCTATCACATGCCGGACCTGCATACCGCACCGGCAGCAGCTCATATGAAATCGGTGAAGCCATGAAGAAGCGCGTAACAATAATGGCTTTGATCGCGGCCGTGCTGACCGCCTGCAGCGGCGGCGGCTCGTCTGGCAGTGCCAGTGGCGCCAGCAGCAGCTGCTTCACGCCCGCCACCACGGCGCAGTCGCTGACCGCCGCCGAGGTGGAGCAGGTGGTGGCGCAGGGCGCCGAGGCGGCGTCCAAACTGGGCGCCAAGGCGACCATCGCGGTGACGGACCGCGCCGGCAATGTGCTGGCGGTGTACCGCATGACCGGCGCCGGCGCCACCGTGAATATCCTCAGCGGGAATGGCAAGAACAGCGCGTCCAGCCCACAGGGTCTGGATGGCTTGAGTGGTTTGATCGGCTCCGATCTGGCGGCGCTGGCCAAGGCGCTGACCGGTGCTTATCTGTCGTCGTCGGGGAATGCGTTCAGCACCCGCACCGCCGGCTATATCGTGCAGGAGCACTTTGTGCCGGGCATTACGCAGACTGCGGCTGGTCCGCTGTTTGGTGTGCAGTTCAGCCAACTGCCTTGCGGTGATCTGGTGCAGCGTGGCGCTGGCATCGGCATTGGTCCGAAGCGTTCGCCGCTGGGACTGTCGGCCGATCCGGGCGGCTTCCCCTTGTATAAGAACGGCCGTGTGGTGGGCGGCGTCGGTGTGATCGCGGATGGCGTATATGGGCTGGATCTGAGCCCGACTACCAGTGGTTCGGATCTGGATGAACGCATCGCCTTGTCTGCGCTGAGCGGCTTTGCGGCGCCGGATTGCATTCGTGCCGACCGCATCACGGCTGGCGGTGTGACGCTGGTGTATGCGAATTCGGATTCGGCGGCGGTGTCGGTGTCTTCGAAGAGTATCAGCGGCATGGCTGGCAGTCTGCTGGCGGTGGACGGTTATTACGACGGTACGGCGATGCTGGCCGGCGTGGCGTTTGGCGAGGCGGCGTCTGGCTTTATCGCGCAGGGCAGTAATCAGATTCTGGTGGATGCTTCGTCGACCAATCGTTATCCAGCCAGCGCTTCGTTGTCGCCGGTGCCGGTGGCGGCTGGTGGTACCGGCTTGAGCGCGGTCGAGGTGCAGGAGGTGCTGACGCAGGCGCTCGGCGTGGCCGGACAGGCGCGCGCGCAGATCCGGATTCCGGTCGGTTCGTCGGCGGAGGTGACGGTGTCCATCGTTGATACAGCGGGCAATGTGCTTGGTCTGGCGCGTACTGGCGACGGGCCGGTGTTTGGTGTGGACGTGTCGTTGCAGAAGGCGCGCACGGCGGCGTTTTTCTCGTCGGCCGGCGCGTCGGCGGCGATTTCGGCCCTGCCGCAGTTGGGTTACTTTAATGGTTCGCTGCAGCAGGGGACCTTGTTTGGGCTGGATACTTATATGTCGGCCTCGCGCAGCTTCTTTGCGAATATGGCGGCGTTCAGCGATGGCATCGCGTTTTCGGCGCGCTCGATTGGCAATATCGCGCGGCCGTATTTCCCGGATGGGATAGATGGTAATTCACCTGGGCCGCTGTCCAAGAGCGCGGCGACCTGGAGTCCGTTCAATGTGGGCTTGCAGCTGGATCTGGTGTATCCATCGCTGGTGGGGGCGATTCTGTCGCCGTCGTCGGCTAACAAGAGCTGCACTGGCAATGCGATCGGGTTGAATAACGGGATGCAGATTTTCCCGGGTGGGTTCCCGATTTATCGTGGCACTACGCTGATTGGGGCGATTGGTGTGTCGGGTGATGGCGTGGATCAGGATGACATGATTGGCATGCTGGGCGTGTCGCGCGCGGCGGCGTCGCTGAAGACCGGCTTTGGTCATGCGCCGGCGGCGCGGCGGGCGGATACCTTGACGCCGCAGGGCAAAAACCTGCGTTACGCGCAGTGCCCGCAGACGCCGTTCATCAACAGTACTGAGCAGAGTGTGTGCGATGGCATTTAACGTGACCCGCTCCCAGCGCATCGCCGCCATCGCGCTCAGCGCCTGCGTCGGCCCGGTCGCCATGGCGCAGGAGGGCGCGCAGCAGAATGCCGTCGCCGCGCAGGCCGCAGTCACGCCGTCGTCGACCGCCAGCGCCTCGCAGCCCTCCGCGTCGCTCAGCGCAGCTGCATCGCGGGCCGCAGTCGCGTCGTCGTCGGCCGATGCGCCGGTCGCCGCGTCGGCGTTGCAGCTGCAGGTGCTGGCGATCAGCGTGCCGGTGCGCGCCGAACCATCGGCCGCCTCGCTGGCCTTGGCGCAGCTGTCGCGCGGTGCGGTGATCGGCATTCTTGAGCAGCGTGGCGACTGGTACAAGGTCGCGCTGAATGCCGAGCGCTCCGGCTGGATCCTGCAAGCCCCCACTGAATACGACGATACCACCATCACGGTCTTCGCCGCCCCTGCCGGCGCCACGCCCGCAGCCGGTGCCGCTGACGACCAATCCGGCATTCTGCCCGCCCGCCCTGGTGGCGCCGCAGGCAACGTGCCGCAACTGGCGGTGCTGCCGACCATCGACCCATCGCAAGTACCGCCGCCGCAAGCCAATCTGCCACGCGAATCGCTGTCGGTGCCGGATCGCTGGCGCCTGATGCAAGCCCTGGGCTTCAAGTTCCCCTGGTACGACCCGTACAACCAGAACGTGCTGAAAGCCGACCTGCCAGTCCTGAAGGAATACGCGCCCGACCTGTTCATCAACGTCGGCGCCATCTCCGACACGCTGGTCGAGCTGCGCCGCTTGCCGACGCCAGTGGCCGGCCAGATCGGCATCAACCCCGGCGCCAACGATATCTTCGGTCGCAACCAGCAAACGGTGACGGTACAAAACCTGATCCTCAACTTCGGCCTGATCAAGGGCGACACCACCTTCCGCCCGCCGGATTATGAATTCCGCTTCGTCCCGGTCTTCAACATCAACCGCGCACTGGTGGAAGAAGCCGGTGCGCTGCGCGCCGACCCGTCGTCCGGCAAACGCCGCACCGACCATTTCGTCGGCATTCAGGAACTGTTTGCCGACGTCCACCTGCGTAACGTCTCCGACCGCTACGACTTCGACAGCCTGCGGGTCGGCATCCAGCCGTTCACCAACGACTTCCGCGGCTTCCTGTTCCAGGATTCGCCATTCGGCATCCGCCTGTTTGGCAATCGCGACAACAACCGCTGGCAGTACAACCTGGCCGCCTTTGCCCGCATCGAAAAAGACAGCAACAGCGGCTTGAACGCCGTCGGCAAAGGGCTGCGCCGCGACCAGGTGTACGTGGCCAATCTGTACCGCCAGGACTGGCCGTTCACCGGCTTCACCTCGCAAGCGAGCGTGGTCCACAACCGCAACGAGGAAACCGACAAGACCTACGACACCAACGGCTTCCTGGTGCGGCCCGCCGTGCTGGGCGACCTGCGCTCGCACCGCTACCACGTCACCTACCTGGGCTACAGTGGCGACGGCCATATCGGTGACTGGAACCTGGCCACCTCGACCTACTACGTATTCGGCCACAGCGACCATGATCCGCTGGCGCACGCGCCGCAGCAGATCAGCGCCGGCTTCCACGCCAGCGAACTGTCGCGCGACTTCAACTGGATCCGCGCCCGCGCCTCGCTGGTGCTGGCCTCCGGCGACAAAGACCCGTACGACAACAAGTCCACCGGCTACGACGCCATCATGGAAAACCCGCAGATCGCCGGCTCCGACACCAGCTTCTCGATCCGCCAGGCGATTCCGTTGATCGGTGGCGGTGGCGTTGCGCTGTCCGGCCGCAATGGCATCCTGCCGTCGCTGCGTTCGTCCAAGGATGAAGGCCAGTCCAACTTCGTCAATCCCGGCCTGATGCTGCTGGGCGTAGGCGCCGACTTCGATCTCAAGCCCGAGCTGCGCGTATTCGGTAACGTCTCTTATCTGCGCTTCATGGACACCCGCGTGCTGGAAGTGCTGCGCGCGCAGACCATTCCATCGAAAGAGATGGGCGTGGACTTCTCGATCGGCGCTCACTGGCGTCCGTTCTACAGCCAGAACGTCATCATCAACAGCTCGGTCGCCGCACTGCGGCCGGGTAAGGCCCTGAAAGCGCTGTATGGCGAAAACCAGGGCACGCTGTATTCCGTTGTACTTAACATGGTATTGAGTTTCTGATATGAAGGCGTTCAAACACATTCTCGCACTGGCGCTGCTGCTGATCGCGGCAGCGACGGTTACGCTGGTGAGCGCCAATTCCGGCGCGGTACTCAGCCTGCGCGAATACATCATGGCGCTGCCGGCGCCGGCCGCGCAGACTGAAAAGCAGGCCGACGCCAAATCGTCCGGTTGTCTGAGCTGCCACACCGTCACCGACCGCCACACCATGCACGCCAATCCGGCCGTGGTGCTGGGCTGTACCGACTGCCACGGCGGCAATTCGAATATCGCCAGCAGCGCCAAGCCAGGCACAGACGCCTATCGCGCCGACATGGACAAGGCCCACATCCTGCCGCGCGATGAAAAGTACTGGCAGTATCCATCGTCCGCCAATCCCAAGGAATCGTACGCCAAGCTGAATAAAGAGCACCCGGCCTACGTCCGCTTCATCAACCCCGGCGACCTGCGCGTGGCGCGCGACGCTTGCGGCGCCTGCCACCTGCCGATCATTCAGGCGCAGGAGCGCAGCCTGATGGCCACGTCGGCCATGTTGTGGGGCGGTGCTAGCTACAACAACGGCATCCTGCCGTACAAGCGCTACATCCTGGGCGAGTCCTACACGCCGGACGGCAAGCCGGCCGCCATCGTCAATCCGCTGCGTGTGGATAACGACCTGTTTGTCCACAAGGGTATTCTGGACCGCCTGTATCCGCTGCCAGCGTGGGAAACCATCGCTCCCGCCGACGTGTTCCGCGTGTTCGAGCCGGGTGGCCGCGTGATCGGCAGCGCCTTCCCGGAGATCGGCCTGCCGAACAGCTCCGGCACGCTGCAAAAGCTGGATGAACCGGGCCGTCCGGACATCCACCAATCGAACCGTGGTCCCGGCACCGGCGGCCGTATCGCCGTCCCGGCCATCAACATCACCAAGACCCGCCTGAACGACCCGCACCTGTGGTTCCTGGGGACCAACGACCAGCCGGGCGACTATCGCTCGTCCGGTTGCAGCGCATGTCACGTCATCTACGCCAACGACCGAGACCCGCTGCATTCCGGTCCGTACGCGGCGGCCGGCAATAACGGCAGCACGCTGACCAAAGACCCGACCATCCCGAAAGACCAGCCGGGCCACCCGATCAAGCATGAGTTCACGCGCGCGATTCCATCCTCGCAGTGCATGACTTGCCATATGCACCAGCCGAACATCTTCGTGAATTCGTTCTACGGCTACACCATGTGGGACTACGAGTCCGACGCGCCGTCGATGTGGCCGAAGAAGCAGAAGTATCCGACCGACGCCGAGATCCGCGCCATCCAGGCGCGCAATCCGGAGGAAGCGGCCACGCGCGGCAACTGGAGCGATCCGGAATTCCTGAAGAACGTCTCCAAGCTGAATCCAACCCTGAAGGACACCCAGTTCGCCGACTATCACGGCCACGGCTGGAATTTCCGTGCTATCTACAAGCGTGACCGCAAGGGCGCGCTGCTGGATAAAAACGGCAAGATCATCGACGACAACGATCCGGACAAGTTCAAGAAAACCGTGCACCTGGCATCGATTCACATGGAGAAGGGCATGCAGTGCGTGGACTGCCACTTCTCGCAGGATGCGCACAGCAATGGCCACATCTATGGCGAAGTCGCCGCCGCTATCGAAGTCGATTGCATCGACTGCCACGGCAGCGCCACCAAATACCCGACGCTGCGCACCAGCGGTCCGGCCGCCAAGCCGGGTGGCATGGACATGTCGACCCTGAAAACCCAGGACGGCCGTCAGCGCTTCGAATGGCGCGAAGGCCGTCTGTACCAGCGCGCCGCCACCGATCCTAACAAGGAATGGGAAGTCAGCCTGGTGAAGGATTCGGTCAACCCATCCAACCCGCACTACAACGAGAAAGCCGCGCGCGCCAAGCTGATGAGCGCAGGCGCCGACGGCCAGCAGGGCAAGTGGGGACCGGGCGTGACCAAGTTCGCGCACGATAACGAGAAGATGAGCTGCCACAGCTGCCACCTGTCGTGGACCACCAGCTGCGCCGGCTGCCATTTGCCGATTCAGGCCAACTGGAAGACGGAGCGTTTGCACTACGAGGGCGGCGAATCGCGTAACTACGCATCGTACAACCCGCAGGTGGCGCGCGACGATATGTTCCAGCTGGGTGTGGCCGGTCCGGTCAAGGGCTCGAAGATCACGCCGGTGCGTTCCAGCTCGGCGCTGGTGCTGTCGTCGACCAATGCCAACCGCGAGAAGATCTACATCCAGCAGCCGCCGATCGCGGCCAGCGGTTTCTCGTCGCAGGCATTCGCGCCGCACTATCCGCACACCGAGCGCAAGGAAGAGACCAAGACCTGCAGCGATTGTCACGTGTCGAAGAATAACGACAACAACGCCATCATGGCGCAGCTGCTGCTGCAAGGGACCAACTTCGTCAACTTCGTTGGCTACAACGCATGGATCGGTGAAGCCGGCCATGTTGAAGCCACCACCGTCACCGAATGGGATGAACCGCAGGCGGTGAAGGGCAGCTACCTGCAGCGCTACGCTTATCCGGACTGGTACGAGCAGCACAAGGCGCGCAATATGGAGCTGACCGAAACCCACTCGCACAGCACCGAAGGCGCGGCCAACTGCCTGCAGCTGCGCGGCGAATATCTGTTCACCGCCGAAGGCAAGGGTGGTCTGCGCGTGTACGACGTGGCCAGCATCGCCAACAAAGGTGTCTCCGAGCGCATCATCACCGCGCCGTATTCGCCGCTGGGCCAGAACACCCAGGTGCCGTCGAAGAACGCGACCTGCATGGCGCTGCCGACCAACCAGCCGATCGCGCCGACCCGCAATCAGGGCGACTTGATGCGCGTGACCAATCAGGAGCAGGCGTTCCACCCGATTTATCACTACGCCGCCATTAGCGATTCGCAGGAAGGGCTGATTCTGGTGAACGTGGATACGCTGGCCGATGGCGAACCGCGTAACAACTTCCTCAAGCGCGCGCTGACCTGGAATCCGAACGGCTTGCTGAACGGCGCCCGCCACATCGTGCTGGGCGGGCATATTGCCTACATCGCCGCCGATGCCGGCATGGTGATCCTCGATCTGGACGATCCGCTCAAGCCACGGCACCTGGCCACCATTCCGCTGGACGAGGCGCGTTCGTCGGCGCTGCAGTTCCGCTACCTGTTCGTCACCGACAAGAGCGGCCTGCGCGTGATCGATGTGACGCTGCCGGCCAAGCCGGTGCTGCTGCCGGGCCGCGTGGCGCTGGCCGATGCGCACAAGGTTTATGTGGCGCGCACCTACGCCTACGTGGCGGCGGGCAAGCAGGGCGTGGCCATCGTCGATGTCGAGAAACCGGCCGAACCGAAGGTGTATCAGATGTTCGACGCGGATGGTAAATTGAACGATGCGCGCGACATCATCGTCGGCTCCACCAACGCTTCGCTGTTCGGCTACGTGGCGGATGGCGTCAATGGCCTGAAGGTGCTGCAGCTGACGGCACCGGACACGCAGCCGCGCTTCTACGGTTTCTCGCCGGAGCCGAAGCCGCAGCTGATCGCCTGGAGCCGTACCCGCACGCCGGCGCTGGCGCTGTCCAAAGGTCTGGACCGCGACCGCGCGGTCGATGAAACCGGTGGCCAGATCGCGGTGTTCGGCCGTATCGGCTCGCGTCCGTTCAACGCCGCCGAAATGGCGAGACTGTATTTGCGGCCGGATTCCCAGGTGTGGACGGTGGACGACCGCGGCGTGCCCGGCGACTTCGTGCCGCGCGCGCAGAAAGGAAAGAAATGAAAAGGATGCTGTCCGCCTGCCTGATGCTGGCCTGCGGGCTGGTGCTGGCCGCCAGCTCGCCCTCCACGGCAGTGCTGCCCAACGCTTCGCCGCACCAGTCGGTCGGCACCGTCAACTGCGCCAGCAGCACCTGCCACGGCGCGGTGGCGCCATGGACCGGCTCCACTGTGCAGCAAAACGAGTACACCACCTGGTCGCGTCTCGACAAGCACGCCAAGGCGTACGCGGTGCTGCTGAACGCGCAGTCGCGCTCCATCGCCGCCAAGCTGGGACTCAAGCAGGGTGCGGAGAACGCGCCGGAATGCCTGGACTGTCACTCGCACAATCCACCGCCGGCATTGCGCGGCGAGCGTCACATGCTGTCCGACGGCGTCGGCTGCGAAGCCTGTCACGGCCCGGCCGATAAATGGATACGTTCGCACACCGTGCCCGGCACCACGCACGCCGAGAATGTCGCCAATGGCATGTACCCGACCGAAAAGCCGGTCGAGCAGGCCAAGTTGTGCCTGTCCTGCCACGTCGGCGACAACAGCCGCTTTGTCTCGCACCGCATCATGGGGGCCGGCCACCCGCGCCTGAGTTTTGAGCTGGATACATTCGCCCAGCTGGCGCCGGCCCACTACAAGATCGACGACGACTGGCACAAGCGCAAGGGCGATTACGACAGCGTGCGGCTGTGGGCCATCGGCCAGGCGCTGGCCTCGAAAAACCAGCTGGATGCGCTGGCCGATCCGAAGCGCGGCCGCGATGGCCTGTTCCCGGAGCTGGCGCTGTTCGATTGCCACGCCTGCCATCACCCGATGAGCGAGAAGAAGTGGACTCCGCGCCTGGGCGTGGGACCCGGCCGCATGCGCCTCAACGACAGCAACCTGTTGATGCTGCGCGCGATTGTGCGCGCCACCGATCCGAATGGCGCCAACGCCTTCAGCGACCAGGTGACGCAGCTGCACCAGGCGGTGGCGGGCAATGCCGCCGCTCACGGCGCCGATCCGCTGGCGCTGGCGTCGTCGCTGTCGGCCACCATCCAGCGCTACATCGGCAAGCTGGAACAGCAGCGCTTCACGCCGGCCTTGCAGCGCGCCGTGCTGGCGGGCCTGATCGATGAAGCGAAACGCCAGCAGTTCTCCGATTACGCCGGCGCCGAGCAGGCATATATGGCGATCTCCAGTCTGTCGTCGTCGCTGGCGAAGCAGGGCGCGCTGGGCGGCGCCGCCGGCGTGGCCGACATGAACCGCAAGCTGGCGGCGCTGCGCGTCACGCTGGCCAATGAAGAAGCGTTCAAACCGGACCTGTTTGCGAAAGGTCTGCAAGGGCTGTCGCGCACCATTACTCCTCAGGTGAATTAATCATGGACGCTGTAGACCTGTACGAAATCGTCATCGTCGGCTCCGGGCCTGGCGGCCTGTCGGCCGCCGCCCGCGCCAAGGCGCTGGGCGTCAGCCACGTGCTGCTGGAAGCGCAGCCGCATTTGTCGGACACCATTTACCAGTACCAGAAGGGCAAGCACGTGATGGCCGAACCGGGCATCCTGCCGCTGCGCAGCGACCTGAGTTTCGGTGCCGGCAAGCGCGAGATGCTGCTGTCTACCTGGAACCAGGAGATGGCCGGGCAGGACGTCAACGTGGTGCATGGCCAGCGTGTGACCGCCATCGTGCGCGATGCGGAGACCAGCATCTTCACCATCACCAGTCAGAGCAACGGCACGCCCGCGCGCAGCTGGCAGGCACGCCACGTTATCCTGGGCATCGGCATGCAGGGGAATATCCGCAAGCTGGGTGTGCCGGGCGAGGATCTGCCGGGGGTGCAGTACACGCTGTCCGATCCGGACGAATACCAGGGCGAGACCATCGTGGTGGTCGGCGCCGGTGATGCCGGTATCGAGAATGCGCTGGCGCTGGCCGAGAAGAACACGGTCTACATCCTGAATCGCCAGGAGGAATTCGCTACCTGTAAAGAGGGAAACCGCGTGCTGATTACGGCGGCGGAAAAGAGCGGCAAGATCAAGGTGCGCTACAGCGCTTCCACCAAATACATCGAGCCGGCGGAAGACACGCCGCTGCTGTTCGTCATGAACGGCAAGCACGGCGAAGAGCGGGTGCATGCGCATCGCGTGATCGCGCGTCTGGGCGCGACGCCGCCGCGCAAGCTGATCGAAAGCTTCGGCGTGCAGTTCCCGAACGCGAATCCGGCATCGACGCCGGCGCTGTCGGATGCGTATGAATCGAACGTGCCCGGTTTGTTCATCGTCGGCGCGCTGGGCGGCTACCCGCTGATCAAGCAGGCCATGAACCAGGGCTACGAGGTGGTGCAGACCATTGTCGGCAAGCCGGTGCAGCCGGTCGATGAATCGCTGCTGCGCGAGAAGCTGGTGCCGTGGCGCCCCGGCTTGCAGGTGGCGCGCGTGATCGACGAGATCAAGGCCAATGTGCCGCTGTTCAGCGACGTGACCACGCTGCAGTTGCGCGAGTTCATGCTGGATTCGACCTTGCTGACACCGCAGCAGGGCGCCATCATTTTCCGCAAGTTCGACTACACCAACACCTTCTATTCGATTTTGGAAGGCACGGTGGAGCTGGAGCTGACCGGTAACGACGGCAAGGTGCGCAACATCAAACTGGACAAGGGCCAGTACTTCGGTGAGATGGGCCTGATCTCGGGCCGCCGCCGTAGCGCCACCATCCGCGCCGGCGCCAACTGCGTGCTGATGGAGACGCCGCGCCGTACCATGCTGAAGCTGATCGCTTCGGTGGACGATGTGCGGCACCGCATGGACATGGTCTTCGTGCGCAACGCGATCTACAACTACCTCGGCAATATGCTGTCGCGCACCGCCATCGATGCGCTGGTGGCCGGCGGCATCACGGTGCGCCGCTACGAAGCCAAGCAGACGCTGTTCAAGGAAGGCGATCGGGCCGACGGCATGTATCTGATCCGGCGTGGCTCGGTGACGGTATCGCGCAAGGATGATGTGCGTGGTGGCGAACGGATTCTGTCCTATGTCGCCGCCGGTAACTATGTCGGTGAGATGGCGCTGTTGCGCGATGCGCCGCGCAGCGCCACGGTGACCGCCACGGTGCTGACCGAGGCGCTGGTGCTGGATGCGGAAACGGTGCGCGATCAGTTGATCGCCAATCCAAGCTGGCGCAAGTCGGTGGAAGATCAGATCATCAATCGCACCGAGCAGAATCTGCTGCTGGAGCATACCAAGAGCCGCGATGGCGAATTGATGCAGTTCCTGCTGGGGCAGGGCGTGGGCGAGGCGTCGGATGTCCTGCTGATCAACGAGACCATGTGCATCCAGTGTAATAACTGCGAGACCGCCTGCGCCGAAACGCACAACGGCACGTCGCGCCTGAAACGTGCCCTGGGCCCGACCTTCGCCAACATCCACCTGCCGACCGCCTGCCGCCACTGCGAGAATCCGCACTGCATGAAGGATTGTCCGCCGGACGCCATCGGCCGTTCGCTGCAGGGTGAAGTGTTCATCAGCGACGCCTGCATCGGCTGCGGCAACTGCGAACGCAATTGCCCGTATGGCGTGATCCAGATGGCGGTGGACAAGCCGCCCAAGCGTGGCGGCGGCTTATCGTGGCTGCTGTTCGGCCTCGGCGCCGCGCCCGGCGAGCGCCAGGCCGACTACGATCCGGCGGTGCAGAAGAAGGCCGTCAAGTGCGATCTGTGTAAAGACCTGAAAGGCGGCCCGTCCTGCGTGCGCGCCTGTCCGACCGGCGCCGCCATCCGCATCTCGCCGGAGAAGTTCTTCAAGAACCAGATGTAGGCCCGAGGTTCTTGGCCAGGAAGGCTTCGATGTGCTTCCACAGGTCGACACGATTGGCGCGGCTGCGGGCGTCTTCCACCGTGGCGCTGTACTTCAGGAACTCGACCTGCGGATTGGTGGCCGACAGTTTGTTGTAGAAGTCGCGCCCCTCGCTGTACAACACGCGGTGGTCTTCATCGCCGTAGGCCAGCAACACCGGCTGCTTGATGCGGGCGGTGTTGTACAGCGGCGAAGTCTCCTTGAACTGTGCGCTGTCCTGAGCCGGATCGCCTATGCTGACATACAGCGGTTCGGTCTCGCGGCGCGACACGATCTGCTTCCAGTCGCGCGCGAACAGCACGCCGATGTCGACGATGCCGGACCAGCTGATGCCACATTTGAACAGCGCCGGATCGCGCGCCAGTCCCATCATGGCGGCATAGCCGCCGTAGTCGCCGCCGGCAATGCAGACCCGGGCCGGGTCGGCGTAGCCTTGCTTGATGGCCCACTGCGTGGCATCGGCGATATCGTCCTGCATGGCGCGGCCCCACTGCTTGTCGCCCGCTGTTTGCAGCGAACGGCCGAAGCCCGGCGTGCCGCGCGTGTCCGGCTGCAGCACGACGTAGCCGCGCGACGCCAGGAACTGCACTTCATCGTTCCATTCCCAGTGGCCGTTACGCTGCCATTGGGTGCCGCCCATCAGCACCACCATCGGATGCGCCTTGTTGCCGCCATTGACCGGTAGTGTGATGTAGGCAGGGATCTGCCGGCCGTCACGCGCGGTGTAGCGGATCATGCTCATGCGCGACATGGATGCGCTGCCCACGCCAGGATGGGCTTCGCCCAACTGCTTCAGCGTTTTGGCATCACGGTCGTACAGCATGTAGCGGTTGCTTTGTACATCGGAATGCGAATCGACCAGCACATACGGGGTCTGGCTGTGCGAACCGACCGAGATGGTGTTGATGGTGTTGGGCAGCTGTGCGTCCACCTGCTCCTGCAGCGCCCTCATCGTCGGATCGAACCAGGCGGTGGTTTCGGAATCGGTGTCGATGCGGTAGCCAAGAATCTTGTGATCGTCCAGCAGGAAGTAGCCTTCGGCATCGTAGCCCGGTACAGAGATCAGTGGCTTGGCGTCCAGTTGGTGCTGTTCCAGGTCGTAGCGGTAGACGGCGGATTGGTCCTGGCCATTATAGGCGCTCACGTACATGGCGCCGCCCGCGTACAGCACCGGCTTGAGCATGCTGGCCGTTTGCGGCACATAGCTGGCGATTTCGCGTACCTGCTTGCCATCGTAGTAGCCGACGATGTCCTTGCCGCTGGTATGCGAGAGCGTGATGCGCGGTTTGCCATCTTCGTCATTCAGCCAGGTGTAGACCTGGCTGGGGGCCAGTATGCGCCGCCGGTCGTTGTCGGGGGTGACGTACTGCAGCATGTCCTGCGTGTACTCCACTTCCAGGAAAACGCGGAAGCCGGCCACGCTGGAAGAGAATCCGTGCGCGGTGGGCGCGCTGAGGTAGGACTGGCTGTCGAAGTCCGGGTCCGCGAAGGAGCGCTGGCGCATGAAGAAGGAGCGGCCGGGCTGCGGCTTGCGTCCCAGGTCGTCGATGTCCACTTCCACCGTGGCCGGTTGGGTCAGGTCGCTCTGGAAGTCGGTATTGACCACGTTGTAGGCCAGCGTGTGGTCGTCCATCCACGCGAACGTCTCGACGTCGCCGTTATCGTATTGCGCCACCACCTTCTGCTTGCGGGTGGCGATATCCATCACATACAGCATCACGCGCTTTTGCGGGGACAGCAGGCGTAACGCCAGGTGTTTGCCGTCCGGCGAGATGCTGGCGCCGCTCATCGCTGGCCGCTGGAAGAACTGTTCGATGGGAAGTTGTTCCGCCGCCGCCGACAGGTTGGCGGCGAAGGCGGCGGCGAGCAGCGCGGCGGTGCGCGTGAGGGCAGGTAGCATGGAATAGTTGACAATATTGAAAAGTCAACTATAACCCGGCCGGTCGCGTCCCAATATTACGTTGAAGAAAGGTGTCTATCTGTCGCCACAAGTCGATGCGGTTGGATTGGGTCTTCCAGCTTTCCGCGCTGGGCGTGTATTCCAGCCATACGACTTTCGGGTTGGCGGCGGCCAGCGTGTCGTAGAACTTGCGGCCCTCGCCGTAGGGCACGCGGCGGTCTTCCTTGCCGTAGGCGAGCAGCACCGGCTGGGTGATGCGCGCGGGGTCGACCTTGTCATCGCCGTTGGTGGTGGCGCCGGACCAGCTGATGCCGCATTTGAAACCGGTGGTGTCGCGCGCCAGCGCCTTCATGGCCGCGTAGCCGCCGTAGCCGGTGCCGGCGATGCAGACCCGCGCCGCATCGGTGTAGCCTTGTTGGACCGCCCACTTCACTGCGTCGAAGATATCGTCCAGCACCGCCTCCGGCGCGTTGACGCCAGCCTTTTCGTGCGCCAGGCCAAAGCCGCGCGTGCCACGTGGATTCGGTTGCAGCACCACGTAGCCGCGCGACGCCAGGAACTGCACTTCGTCGTTCCATTCCCAGCGGCCGTTGCGTTTACCCTGTTGGGCGCCGATCAGCACCACCGTCGGTGCCGGCTTTTTCCCGGCTGATTCGGGAATGGTGAGGTAGGCCGGAATCTGCATGCCGTCGCGCGCCGGGTAGCGCATTAGTGCCATGGGCGCCATGCGGTCGGGATCAAGATCGGGATGGGCGGCCCCCAGGCGTAGCAGCTTTTTGGTGTCACGGTTGTACAGGAAGTAGATGTGGTCCTGGATGTCGCGGTGGGCGTCGATCAGCGCGTAAGGCGTTTCACTGCGGGCACCGTAGCTCAGCGTGTTGACGGTGCCGGGCAGGATGTCGTCGACCTCCTTCTGCAGCGCTTTCATCGCCGGATCGAACCACACGGTGTTTTCGCTGTCGGTGTGGACGCGGTAGCCGCGCATGTCCTTGTCGCCGAGCAGGAAATAGCCGTTGGCGTCGTAGCCAGGCACGGTGATGGTCGGGGTCTCGGCGATGCTGTTCTTTTGCAGGTCATAGCGATAGATGGCCGTTTCGTTCTTGCCCTGGTTGGCGCGCACATACAGTGCGCTGTCGGTGTACAGCACCGGAGTGAATGCTTCCGGCGCACCCGGCGCGAAGGCGGCGATCTGGCGCCACTGATGGTTCTCGGAGTAGTACACCACATCCTTGCCGTCGAGGTGAGTCAATGTGATGCGCGCCTCGCCATCGGGGCCGGTCAGCCACTTGGACGTGTCGGGCGCGCGTACATTGGTCAGGCTGCGGTAGCCGATGCGGGTGTTCATGCGGGACAGCAAGCGGTCCTGCCCTGTGGCGCTGACGACGTACATCATATCCGGCTTGCGGTTGGGGAAGCCGTGGATCGAGACCTCGCTCAGATAGGTCGTGTCGGAGGAATCATTGTCGGCGAAGGAGCGCGCCGCAGTCAGGACTTCGGCCAGTGGCATGAAATCCTTGCCATCGCGGTCCACCGCAAACAGCCCGGGCTTGCCGATGTCGCCGCCTTGATCGAAGTTGATGACGGTGTACGCCAGCCGCTGGTCGTCCAGCCAGTAAAACATGCTCACGTCGGCGTTGTTGAAATTGGCGACCACGCGCTGCTCGCGGGTCTCCGCGTTCACTACGTTGAGCATGCTGCGGCCGGAGTTCCCCTGCGCGCGCAGCGCGACATGGCGGCCATCGGGCGAGATGCTGGCGCCGGTCATGTCGGGCTTCTGAAAGAACTTCTCGACCGGGATCGGGGCGCTATCGGCCGCCAGCACCGGGGCGGCGAGAGCGCCGGACAGCAGTAGGGCGAGCAATTTCATGGCATCGAAATGGTAGTGAAAAGATAACGATACTCCAGTTTTTAAGTGCCGCCCAGCAAAGTTTTGCGTTTGATGCTAATATTTAGCATCCTAAGTAAATTTGAACGAGTCGATCATGAGCTCCTACGACAAAACACTGCTGTCCCTGACCAATACGCTGATCCACGTGGCGCGCGCTTACAAGAGCGCGGCCGACGAGCTGACCGCCGGTTTCGAGCTGTCGCACGCCAGCGCCTGGCCGGTGCTGATGATTTCGCGCCTGGGCGACGGCGTGCGTCCGGGGCGGGTGGCGGATGCTGTCGGCATCGAGCCGCCGTCGCTGGTGCGCATCATCGACCAGCTGGTGGCCTCCGGCCTGGTGCTGCGCCAGGACGACCCGAGCGACCGCCGCGCCAAGACGCTGTCGCTGACCGTCGAGGGCAAACGCATCGCCGAACGTCTGGAAAAGGCGCTGGCGCCATTCCGCCGTGAGCTGTTCAAGGATATGCCTCAGGATGAGGTAGAGGCCACAGTGCGCGTATTATTGAAGCTTGACCAGGTGCTGGCCGAGCGCAGCGCAGGTTAAACGACCGGGGATTCCATCATGCAGATGCCCAAGTCCAGCGAGATGCTGTTCTCGCTCAAATGCTTTATGGCCGCCATGCTGGCACTGTACGTGTCATTGGCCGCCGGTTTGCCTCGCCCGTTCTGGGCGATGATGACTGCCTATATCGTCGCAAGCCCGTTCTCCGGCGCGGTGCGTTCCAAGGCGCTGTTCCGCGTTTGCGGCACCCTGATCGGCAGCGTCGTCACCATCTATCTGGTGCCGCGCCTGGCCAATGCGCCGGAGCTGCTGTCGCTGGCGCTGGCGTGCTGGGTGGGCCTGTGCCTGTACGTGTCGCTGCTGGACCGGACGCCACGCTCCTACATCTTCATGCTGGCGGGGTACACGGCGGGCCTGATCGGCTTCCCGGCCGTGACCAGCCCCGCCAGCGTGTTCGATACCGGCCTGGCGCGGGTTGAGGAAATCACCATCGGCATCCTGTCCGCCACAGTGGTGCATTCGCTGGTGTTCCCCCAAGGCGTGGGGCCGGCGCTGCTGGCGCGGCTGGATCGCGCCATCGCCGACTCCCAGCGCTGGATGAGCGAGGTGCTGAAACCCGGCGCCATCAAGGCACCGAATCCGCACACCCGGCTGGCGCTGGCCGGCGAGATCAGCGAAATGCGGCTGATGTCGACCCATCTGCCGTTCGACACCTCGCAACTGCGCTGGACCGCCGGCATGGTGCACGGCCTGCACGACCGCCTGACCATCATGGTGCCGCTGCTGCTGGCGGTGGAAGACCGTCTTAACGCCCTGCGCGAAGTGGACCCGGACAGCCTGATACCTTGGCGCCGCGTGCTGGACGACATTTCGGCCTGGGTGGCTGACGGCCGCGCCGCCGATCCGGCCCGCGCCGCCCAGCTGCGCGCCGAACTGGCGCAGCTCAGGCCCGAACTGGTGGCTGGCGCCAGCTGGAGCGAGATCCTGCGTCTGAATCTGGCGCAGCGCCTGGATGCCCTGATCGAAGCCTGCGAAGACGGCCTCGAACTGCGCAGCGACGTTGGCACCGTGATGGCGGGCGGCGCCGCCAGCTACACCCCGCACCTGTCGCCGGCGGTGCTGCACCGCGACCACGGCATGGCCCTGCGTTCGGCGCTGGCGGCGGTGATCACCATCCTGATCTGCTGTGCCTTCTGGATCGCCACCGCCTGGCCGTCCGGCGCCGCCGCGCCGATGATGGCCGGTGTGCTGTGCTGCTTCTTCGCCACCCAGGACGACCCGGTGCCGGCGATCCGCTCGTTCTCGGTGTGGACAGTGATGTCGATGCCGGCCGGCGCCATCTACATCATGTTCATCCTGCCGGCGGTGCACAGCTACGAGATGCTGGCGTTGGTGATCGCGCCGGTGTTCCTGATCGGCGGCGTGTTCATGCCGCGCCCGGCCACCATGGGCAGTTCTCTGGCCTTCCTGATCGGTGTGGCCGGTACCCTGTCGCTGCAGGATACTGGCACGCTGGACATCCCCAGCTTCCTCAACAGCATGGCGGCGCAGTTGTTCGGCTTTATCGCCGCCGCCGTCATGACCAGCTTGTTGCGCACCGTGGGCGGCGACTGGATGGCGCGCCGGATGCTGGGTGCCGCTCGCCGCGAAGTGGCGCAGATCGCGCGTCCCGGCCTGGTGCGCGGACCGCAGTCGCTGCTGCACGTGTCGGCGCGCATGGTGGACCGTATTGGCCTGCTGATGCCGCGTCTGGCCGTCGCCCATCCGACGCCGGAAGCGCGTGCGGTGGCGGTGGACGGCTTGCGCGAACTGCGCGTCGGCATCCACGTGGCGGCGTTGTGCGGCATGGAGCAGCAACTGGCGCAGGCCGGTGTGACGCTGCGTCCCTTGCTGGACAAACTGGCCGCCTATTTCGGCCGTGGCGGACATGAACACGGCCAGGCCCCGGCCACGCTGCTGCAGGGATTGGATCAGACCCTGCGCGCCGTGTGTGGCGCCGCATCGAATACCGCCGGCGAGGCGCGGCCGCAAGCCGCCGCCGTCCTGGCCAGCATGCGCCGCGACCTGTTCCCGCGCGCCGCCGCTTACCAACCGGAGATTGCATCGTGATCGCTGAACTCAGTCTGTACGGACTATACGTACCCACCTTGCTGCTGCTGTCCATCCTCGCGTTCATTTGCACGCGGGTGCTGGGCAAGCTGCTGATGCGCGTTGGCTTTTACCGCCTGGTATGGCATCCCGCGCTGTTTGAATTTGCGCTGTTCTTCATTTTGCTGGGCAGCTTCTCTACCTTGTTAACGAATCGGGGCTAATCATGAACCTCAAAAATATAGCGATGGCCTTGGGCCGGTTTATTGTCACCATGGCGGCGGTTGCCGTTGCGATTGTGCTGGGATGGCGTCTGTGGCAGCACTACGAAGTCGAACCGTGGACCCGCGACGGCCGCGTCAAGGCCGACGTGGTGCAGGTGGCGCCGGACGTCACCGGCCAGGTGACGGCGGTGCTGGTGCACGACAATCAGAAAGTGAAGGCGGGCGATGTGCTGTTTGAAGTCGACCGCGCGCGTTTCGAACTGGCGCTGCGCCAGGCCGATGCGGCATTGCAGGCACATCGCGCCACACTGGCGCAGGCGCTGAAGGAAGAGCGCCGTAACACCGATCTGCGCGACCTGGTGTCGGCCGAAACCCGCGAACAAGGCTCGTCGCGCGTCGACCAGCTGCGTGCCGCGCTGGCGCAGGCCGAAGTGGCGCGTGATGTCGCCAAGCTGAATCTGGACCGCACCCGCATCGTCTCGCCGGTCAACGGCACCATCTCCAACCTCGATCTGCGCATGGGTTCCTACGTTACCGCCGGCCGTGCCGTGATGGCGCTGATCGACAACGACTCCTACTACGTCGAAGGCTATTTCGAAGAAACCAAGCTGCCGGCGATTCAGGTTGGTGACGAAGTGGTGGTGCTGCCGATGGGTGAATCGCTGCGCCTCAAGGGCAAGGTTGAAAGCCTGGCCGGCGGTATCGCGGACCGCGACCGCAGCACTTCGTCCAATCTGCTGTCCAGCGTGAACCCGACCTTTAACTGGGTGCGTCTGGCGCAGCGCATCCCGGTGCGCATCAAGCTCGATCCGCTGCCGGCCGGCGCGCGCCTGGTGGCCGGCCAGACCGTGACGGTGGATGTACAGCAGCCGTCCAAAAAATCGTAATGCGGAGGATCTGATGAACTCCTTGAAAATACTGAGCGGCGCGGCCTTGCTGGCCACGCTGGCCGCCTGCACCACAGTGGGTCCCGACTACAAAGTGCCAGAACAGGCCGTGGCCAAACGCCCGGAAGCCGCAGCCAAGTTCCTTGGCGCGCAGCAGGAATCGGCTTACAAGTCGGAACCGCTGCCCAAGCACTGGTGGCGTTTGTATGACGATCCGGTGCTGGACCAACTGATCGAACAGGCGCTGGCCGCCAATACCGATCTGCGCGTGGCCGCCGCCAATCTGGAGCGCACCCGCGCCGTGCTGGATCAGGTGGAAGAGGCACGCAAGCCGGACGTCAGCGTCGGCTTTGAGCCGATGGTGGGCCGCATTTCCGGCGTGTCGCTGGCACAGCCGGAAAAACTGCCTGACTCCTACATGTACAACATCGGCGTCAACGTCTCCTACCAGACCGACATGTTCGGCAAGATCAAGCGCGCGGTGGAAGCCGCCGATGCCGATACCCAGGCCGCGCAAGCCGCCGTTGACGTGGTGCGGGTGACGGTGGCAGCCGATACCGCGCATGCCTACGCCGATGCTTGCTCGGCGGTGCGTCAGATCACGGTGGCGGAAAACGCGGTGGACCTGCAGCAGAAGTTCGTCAAGCTGACCGATGAGCGTATCCGCGCCGGCCGTGGCACCGCCATCGACGCCGCGCGCGCCCGCAGCCAGCTGGCGCAGATGCAGTCGGCGCTGCCGCCGCTGCAGGCGCAGCACCGCGTCGCCTATTATCGTCTGGCCGCGCTGACCGGCAAGACGCCGCAGGAAATGAATATGCACCTGCTGCAGTGCCAGGCCGCGCCGCGCCTGACGCAGCAGATCCCGGTGGGCGATGGCACCGCGCTGCTGCGCCGCCGTCCGGACATCCGCCAGGCCGAACGCAATCTGGCTTCCGCCACCGCGCGCATCGGCGTCGCCACCGCCGACCTGTATCCGAACATCGAGCTGGGCGCCTCGGTCGGCAGCACCGGCCTGCTGGACCACTTCGGCGCCGGCAATGCCTTCCGCTGGAGCCTGGGCCCGCTGATCAGCTGGACCTTGCCCAACACCGGCACCGCGCACAGCCGCATCAAGCAGGCCGAAGCCGGCACCGAAGGCGCGCTGGCCAAATTCGACGGCACGGTGCTGAACGCACTGAAGGAAGTGGAAAGTACGATGACTGTGTACGCCCGTGAGCTGGACCGCAACGCCGCGCTGAAGACCGCGCGCGATCAGAGCGCGCTGGCATCCGAGCAGTCGCACAAGTTGTATCAGTACGGCCGCACCGATTTCCTGTCGGTGCTGGACGCCGACCGCACGCTGGCCGCCACCGACGCCGCCTGGGCCGCGTCCGACGCCGCGCTGGCGAAAGACCAGATCGCGCTGTTCCTGGCGCTGGGCGGCGGCTGGGAGCCGACCAAGCCGTGATGGTATGCTATCGCCTTCGTTGAAAAGGAGTGAGCATCATGGGATTGGCGGATCAGTTATTAAAAGCCGGCTTGGTCGACAAGAACAAAGTCAAGGTCGCCCATCAGAGCAAGAGCAAGCAGCAGAAGGAAGACCGCCGCGCTGGCGTAGAGACGGTTGACCCGGTCAAGCTGGCGGCGCAGGAACAGCAGCGCCAGGCCGCTGAAAAGGCGCGCCTGGCCAACGCCGAGCGCGACGCCGCCGCGCAGCAGAAAGCCATCGCCGCGCAGATCACGCAGATGGTGCAGCAGAATAAGCAGAGCAAGGGCAAGGTCACCGACATCGCCTACAACTTCACGCTGGGCACCAAGATCGAACGCATCTACGTGTCGACCCAGGTGCGCGAGCATCTGGTGGCGGGCCGTCTGGTGATCGTGGCGCAGGGCGAGGGCTATGAGCTCGTGCCGCGCGTGTTCGCCGATAAAATCGCCGAGCGCAATCCGGATATCGTGGTGCGCGTCAAGCAGGCCAGCGCCGAGGTGGAAGAAGACGATCCATACGCCGCCTTCAAGATCCCGGATGACCTGATGTGGTAATCACTGCCACGCGATGATGCCGGCCGCCGCCAACTGCTCAAAGTAGGCGGCGATCAGCGCCTGCGGCACCGGCGCGTAACGCCCGCTGAGGATATCGCGGATCTGGCTGACGGTATGCTGGCCGTCGGCCAGATTCACCGCTTCATACAGCAACAGTTCGGTATCGCCGTCATACGCCGGCAGCGGCTTGGGCGTGATGCCCAGCGCCTTTTCTCTTTCCCCCACATGATCGTAGTAGTAGACGCTGAGCGGGCCGCGCACCGCCGCCGCGCGCTGCGGTTTGCGGCGGTCGCTTTCCTTCAGCGCCGGCAGCGCAGCGCTTTGTGACTTCAGTTGAACGCCAAGCTGGCGCACCGCCGCTTCGGTGGATGGCCAACGTGACGCCACCGACTGCAGATTGACGATGCTGGTGGCCAGCGCCTCGCGCACCGCCAGCACGCCGTCGCGCTGGTCGCCGCCGATGGCCGCGCGCAGGCGAGCCTGGGCCAGCCTGGCTTCGTCGTTGTAGCGCGCCATGGCCAGCAGCACCGGCGCTTCACGCTCGGGCAGCGCGGCCAGCGTGTAGGCGACGCCGGCACCCAGGTAGATTACGCGTCCCAGCTTGGTAGCGTCCAGATTTTCCGGCTGGTCCTTGTTGGTGTGGATGGTGACGTCCGGCCAGTCGTGGAAGTACAGCATCGGTGCGCCCCAGCCGGCGGCCTGAAACACTTCATGGTCGCTGCCCAGTTCCACGTTGCGCACGTCGCCAATGAAGGCGTCGCGCGAGCCGCCCGTTGTGACGAAGCCGGCATAGGCATCGCCACCGCGTTCGGCGTAGCGGGTGGAGGCGGCGCTCACCTCGTCGAAGAACGCCTGGCCGATATCGTTGAGCACATGCGGCCTGGTTTGCGCGGTGCGCGCCAGGTGGAAGCTGCTGTGGGTGGTGCCCAGCAGCGCGCCCACCATGTCCATGTGGATGCCGCCGACGATGCGGCCTTGCAGTTCCGGATGGCTGGCCAGCCATGCCTGCGAGCCGACGATTTCCGGCGTCCACAGGAAGCGTATCGTCAGGCGCGGCCGCGCCAGCGCGCCCGACTGAATGGCGGCGTTGAGCGCGCGCGCCACCTGCAGAATGGCGGCGCTGCCGGAGGCGTTGTCGTTGGCGCCAGCGGATTGATGGCACAGATGGGCGGTCAGTATCACCTCGCCGGCCTGTGGATCGGTGCCGGGGATGGTGGCGCTGACCACGTCGAAACTGGCGGGCGTCATGTGGGCGCGCACTTGCGCGTGCAGCGTGATCGCTTCGCCAGCCGACAAACGCTGGCGGTAATCGTTGGCCTGGCGGCGCGACAGCATGAAGGCGAAGCGGTTCTGCGTCTGGTAGGGCGACAGATGGCCCCAGCGTACCAGGTCCGTATCGTCGCCCGACCAGGCGGTGGTCTGGTTCGGATAGTCGGACAGGATGCCGAGCGCGCCGCGCTGTTCCACCGCGAGCTTGTGCACCTGCGGCAGCGAGCCGCTGGCCAGTACCAGCTTGCCCTTGACGTCCTTGCCGTCGTAATCGGCGGCGCTGGCGCCGCTGCCCACGCTGACCAGCGGCGCGGTGACATCGGCATCCTGGCTGTAGTCGGCCAGGGCGACCGGTAATTCAGGGAAGCGGCTTACCGGCCGTGGGTGTGGCGTCACTTCGTCCAGGCTGGCCTGTTGCGGGTCCCAGCCCAGATAGCTGCGGAAGTGGGCGTATTGGGTCTTGCCGTCGGCGGCAAAGTGTTCGACCTTGGCGTCTTGCAGGCCGGCGGCGCTGGCCTGCTGCTGAACCCACTGCGCCGCCGCCGCATAACCGGGCGAACCATGAACGCGGTGGAAGCGGCCCAAGGTGCGCACGCTTTCCAGCGCGGCCTGGCCGTCAACGTTGGCGTGAATGGCTTCCGGTATCGCGTCGGGCCAGAAGGGGATGTGGCGCTCGGCCGCAGCGGCCATGGTCGTAATGGCGGCGCTGAGCAGCAGGACAATCAGCAGCTTCGGTTTGAACAAGGGAGGCTCCCGTGGACTGGATGGTATTACCGTCCATCTTGGCACACTTGCAAGCAGTGCGCCATCGGGGAAAAAATCAGGCGCGCAGTTTCGGCCGGCCAAACACCTGCGACCAGTAGATTGCGCCCACCGCCGGTTGCGGCGTGATGGCGTAGGCGGCGCCGAACTCGGTGAAGTCCTTGTTCATGATGTTGGCGCAGTGGCCAGGGCTGTTCAGCCATCCCGCCACCGCTTCCTGCGGCGTGTAGACGCCGTAGGCCAGATTCTCGCCCACACGCGCCCATTGGTAGCCAGCCTTGCGCGAGCGCTCGCCGACGTTGCTGCCATCCTTGCCGGTGTGGTCGAAATACTGTTGTGCCGCCATGTCATTGCTGTGTTCCAGCGCGGCCTCGCCCAGCTGGGCGTTCCAGCTTAGCGGCTGCGCCGGTGGGAAGTATTGGGCGCCGCAAGTGTGGCCTTCGGCGCGCGCCTGGTTGACGGCGTCCAGCAGCGCCATGCCGGCATCGTGCCAGTCGGGGTAAGCAACCGATGGCAGCGGTGCGGCGGCGCGCGCGAATACCACGGTCCAGTCACCGCCCTGGCGCGAGACGCCGATGTCGGTGTAGCTGGCGTTCAGCAGAATGCGGCAGTATGCCTTGCGGATGGTGGCGAAGGCCACTTGCAGGTTGCCGGCACCGGAAATCGAAATGGCATCGGCCTTGGTGCCGGAGAAGCCGGCGTTTTGCAGCGCGACCAGCACCCGCACGCCCGGCTTGAGCTTGACCGCTTCCAGCGTGGCCTGGGTTTTCAGCTGGGGCAGCGCCTGCGCCTCGCCTTCATGGCAGGCGTCCGGCGACGAACGGTAAGCATTGATCATCGCCGCGAGCGCGTCCGCGTCGGATTGCGCGGAGGCGCTGCCGGCGGTCAGGAGTGCTGCAACGAGGATGAGCCTGGAGAGCAAGATTATTTCGCTAGGGAAATTAGTTTCCCTAAATCATCTCACGATAATTTCCTCATTGCAATATCCGTTTTGATAATGTCTAAAGATATCGGGCCAGCAGGGCGCGATCCAGCGCCGGGTCCAGCGCGATGCGCACGATGTGGCCGCTGCCGGGCGCCACCTGGATCTCGGTGCCGTCGTCCGATAGCATGCGGCTCAGCGCCAGATCGCGGTTGCCGCCGGGGTGGATCACTTCCAGCCGGTCGCCGACGGCAAAGCGGTTTTTCACCTCCACCCGCGCCCAGCCGTCCTGTACGCTGAGCACATCGCCGACGTACTGGCTGCGGTTGGCTTCGGAGGCGCCGCGCATATAGTTCTGGTGCGCCTGGGTGTGGTGGCGTTGGTAGAAGCCATCGGTGTAGCCGCGGTTGGCCAGCCCCTGCAACTGACCCAGCAGGTCGATGTTGAAGGGGCGGCCGGCCACCGCGTCGTCGATCGCCTGGCGGTACACCTGGGCGGTGCGGGCCGCGTAGTACAGCGACTTGGTGCGGCCTTCCACCTTGAGCGAATCGACGCCGATCTTGACCAGCCGCTCGATGTGCTCGACCGCGCGCAAGTCCTTGGAATTCATGATGTAGGTGCCGTGCTCGTCTTCCATGATGGGCATCAGCTGGCCGGGCCGCTCGGCTTCCTCGATCAAATAAGCCTGGTCGGCCAGCGGATGGCGTGGCTGCTGGTGCAGCGACGAGAACGGCCGCTGTTCGGCCTCCTGCAGTGCCTGGTTGAACCGCAGCGGAATCACCTGGGCGAAATCGCCGGTGGCGTCTTCGGCGGCGTGTTGCACCTTGTAGTCCCAGCGGCAGGAATTGGTGCAAGTGCCCTGGTTGGGGTCGCGATGGTTGAAATAGCCGGACAGCAGGCAGCGGCCGGAATAGGCGATGCACAGCGCGCCGTGCACAAACACTTCCAGCTCCATCTCCGGGCATTGCTGGCGGATTTCCTCGATTTCATCCAGCGACAGCTCGCGCGACAGGATCACGCGGGTCAGTCCCATGCGGTGCCAGAATTTGACGTCGGCCCAGTTGACGGCGTTGGCCTGTACCGACAGGTGCACCGGCACTTGCGGCCATTTATCGCGCACCATCATGATCAGGCCGGGATCGGCCATGATCAGCGCGTCCGGTTTCATCTCGATCACCGGCTGCATGTCGCGCAGATACGTCTTCAGCTTGGCGTTGTGGGCGAAGATGTTGGAGGCGACGAAGAACTGCTTGCCACGCGCATGCGCGCCCTCGATGCCTTCCTGCAGCGCCTGCAGCGTGGAAAAATCGTTGTTGCGCACGCGCAGGCTGTAGCGCGGCTGGCCGGCGTAGACGGCATCGGCGCCAAAGTCGAAGGCGGCGTGCATCTTGGCGAGCGAGCCGGCGGGCAGGAGTAGTTCTGGAGCTTTAAGCATGATTGCGGGCAAAGTCGTGGATTCTAGACAGCCCGTCCAGCCGCGACTTTGCGCCAGATCAAAAAATCATGGCTTGGCCGGTTCACGCATATTCGATGCGGTTGCGGCCGCCGTTTTTGGCGCGGTACAGCGCCTGGTCGGCCGCGTGCAGCAGCGATTCGGCGGTCTGGTGCTGGCCGGGGCTGGCGGTCGCCACGCCGAAACTGCTGGTGACCGGAATGCTTTGCCCGTCCGGCGCCAGCACTGGCTGGGCGTTGATGGCGCCATGCAGCTCGCCGATGCGCTGCTGGCCGCGCGCCGCGTCCAGCTCGGGCAGCAGCACGATGAATTCCTCGCCGCCATAGCGGCCGACGGCATCGGTCGGCCGCAGCCGCCCCTGCAGGCGCAGCACCACTTCCTTTAGCACCGCGTCGCCGGCCAGGTGGCCGTAGGTGTCGTTGATGCGCTTGAAATGATCGAGGTCGAGCAGGATCAGCACAAAGGTGTCGCCGCCGGCCTCCATGGCTTGCAGCCGCTGGCCGATGCGCTCCAGCATGGCGGTGCGGTTCCAGGCCTGGGTCAGGCCATCTTTCAGCGAGCGCAGCCGATGTTCTTCGCGTGAGGCTTCCAGTTCGGCGGTGCGTTCGCGCACCAGCCGGTCCAGCTGGCGCTGGCGCGCCAGCACCACGCGCAGCCGCCATCGCATGCCGGTCCACAGCAGTATCAGGGCGGTGATCGCCGCCGCGCCGTAAAACCAGCGCGTGCGCCACCACGGCGGCTCCACCTGGAACGACCACTCCAGCAGCGCCGAGTGTTGCTGCAACATGCTATTCCCGGCCTGGACCTGCAGCACATAGGCGCCCGGTGGCAGTGCGGCATAGCGCAGGATCGGGCTGTCGCTGCTGGACCAGTCGTCCTCCAGTCCCTTCAGCCGGTAGCGGAAGCTCAGTGCTTCGTGATTGCGGAACGCCAGCGAGGCCAGCGTGACTTGCAGCGCCTTGCCGCTCCAGGGCACGACCAGGCCGGGCGTGGGCCGATACTCCTGATCACCGAACTGCAGCGCGGCGATTTTCAGCGGCAACGGCTGCAGGTCGAACAAGTCGCGTGGCCGCACTTGCGATACGCCATTGCTGGTGCCGACCCAGATCGAATCATCCAGACTGTCCTCGTACAGCGCGTACTGGTTCAAATCGTTCCACACCAGGCCGCTTGCCTGATTGAAGATCAGCCAGCGCTTGCCATTCCACACCGCCAGCCCGGAGTCGCTGCCCAGCCACAGCCAGCCACGGCGGTCGGCCAGGATTGATTGCAGCAGGGCGCCGCTGAGTTGCGCCGGCACGCCAGTCAACGCGGTCAGCTTGAGCTGGTCGCCCTGGTCGCCTTGGTCGCCGGCAGCCAGCGGGCCGCTACGCCAGACCGTGCTGGCGTGGGCGTCCAGCAACCACAACTCGTTGGCGCCGCAGGCCATGGTGTTGGGCAAATGCTCGGCGTTGCCTTGCAACTGGATGCGGCTCCAGTGTTGGTTGGACCAGCGCACCAGGCCGAGATCGCTGAGGAACCACAGGCTGCCGTCGGCGGTGGCGCAGGCGCTGGTGAAGCTGGCGTTGGCGCGCCCGAGCACGGCGGCCAGCTCTTCCAGATAGCGCGGCTTGCGCTGGGTGCGCGGATCGGCCAGCAGATACAAGCCCTCGCTGGTGGCGATCCACAATTGCCCCTGCTGGTCGGGCACGATGCGCAACACCAGTGGCAGCCGGGTAAGAGTGGTCAGGGTAGTGCCGCCGCGCTCGCGTCGCATCAGGTAGCCGGTGAAGGTGGCGCCCCACAGATTGCCCTCATGGTCCTCGGCCATGGCGCTCCATTGGCCATCCTGGCCCAGGCTGCCGGCGCTGACGGGCTGCATGCGAAAGCGGCCGCTGCCGGGCGGCTGGATCGCCAGCCCGGAGCCGGTGCCGACCAGCATGCTGCCGTCGCGGCTGCGCAGGAAAGACCAGGCATCGTTGCCGGCCAGCCCCTGGTTCTGGGTCCAGTTGTTCCAGTAACCGTAGCCCTGCCAGCGGGTCAGACCCTGGCCGCCGATGGCCATCCAGAGCTCGCCATCGCGGCCCTGCAGGATGGCGGTGATGCCGCTGCTGGTGAGTAAGCCTTGCTCGCGGCTCATCACTTCCCAGCCGCCGTCCTGGCTGCGGAACAGGCCATTGCTCAAGCCGCCAAGCAGGCGGCCGTCATGGTCGGTCGCCAGCGGCAGATAGACTTCCAGCAGCGGCGAGGTGGGCAGGTTGCCGGTGCGGTCGCTGAAGCGGGTAGCGGCGGGTGCCAGTTCCAGCAACTTGTCATGGCTGCGCAGCCACAGCCGGCCATCCGCCGCTTGCAGCATGCCGCCCCAGAAGGTGGCCGGCGGTATGCCGCGCTCCGTGCCGAACTCGTCCAGTTGGCCCAGGGTGCTGCGGTATAACCGGCCCAGCATTTGGCGATGGCGGCGATCGCCTTGCGGATGCCAGGTCGCCACCCAGACAGCGCCGTCGCGTGTTTCCAGCACGGTGACCGGATCGGCCAGCGCTGGATGGTCGGTGATTTGTTGGGCGCTGAAGTAGGGTTGCGCGGTCCAGCCATGGCCGCCCTCGTCCGGGCGGATGTGGTGCAGCACGTTGCCGCTGATGAGCAGCATGCCGCCGGCCGTCAGTGGTGTGATGCGTTGTCCGCCGGCCTGGCAGGATAGGCTTTTGCCGTCGCGGTTGCGGATTTCGCTGAAGCGGCCGTTATCCTGGACGAACAGACCGCGATCGGTGCAGGCCCATAGCCGTCCCGCCTGATCCAGCTTGAGCGCGGTGAACAGCAAGCCGCGCGCCAAGCCTTCCTTCTCGCCGTAGGTCGTGAAGCGGTTGCCGTCGAAACGGTACAGGCCGTGTTCGGTACCGGCCAATAGATAACCTTCGCGATCCTGCAGCAGACTGGTCACGGCCAGATTGGCCAGCCCGTCCGCTTGACTGTAGTGACGTAGCGGCAATTGCTGGCCCCAGCCGGGTGCCGCGAGCAGCAGCAAGGCCAGCCAGCAGTAACAGCGGATGCGGACGCGGGTCAGCAGGTTCATGAATCCATAATACCTGAAGACAATATCCAGACTGGCCGCCAGCCCGCATTCTTGCTGGGTTTCGGTTGCTGGCGAGCAACTAATGCTTAGGAGGCTTGCAACTCGTCGTACAAGGCGATGAACTCCTGGCTCAGCTTGTGGCTGCGGTCGAGGTGGATCATCGGCAGGTTGCGCTCGTGCGATTCGCGGATGCGGATCGAGCTGGACAGTTTGTTGTCGAACACCGGCAAGCCTTCGCCCTTGAGCTCGTCGACCAGACGCTGCGGCAACAGCGCGCGCGGCTGGAACTGGTTGACCACGATGCCTTCGATTTCCAGGTTGGCATTGTGATCGGCCTTGATTTCCTTGACGTTGTTAATCAGCGTGTACAGCGCCTGGCGCGAGAAATCGTCGCAGTCGAAAGGGATCAGGCAGCGGTCGGCCGCGATCAGCGCGGATTGGGTGAAGAAGTTGTAGGCCGGCGGGGTGTCGACGAAGATCTCGTCGTATTCCTTGCTCAGCTCGTTGAGGGTGTCGCGCAGCTTGTAGATCTTGTGGCGCGATTCCAGCTTCGATTGCAGATCGCCCAGTTCCGGGTGGGCCACCATGATGGACAGGTTCTCGAACGGCGTCTGGTGCACGTATTCGCCGGCGGGGCGGGCGAACATCGAAAAACTCAGCATCTGGTCGAAGTAGGCGCCGAGGGTAGGGGCCACATCGGTGGTGGCGGCGCCCAGCACGTAGCGGCTGGAATTGCACTGCGGATCGATGTCGATCAGCAGCGTGCGCTTGCCCTGGTGCGCCGCGATGGCGGCCAGATTCACCGCAATGGTGGATTTGCCGACGCCGCCCTTCTGGTTGAAGATCACACGTTTCATATGCCGCCCCATCAGATGGCCAAGAGTGCAACGATTCTAGCATGCTGCGATGCGGCAAAGGCGCCGGGATGTCTGAATGTATATCAAAAAAGATAAAAATGTGATTGGAGTCATTTTTATATGCCAACTACGATGAAGTCGTAAAGCCGCTAACGCCGGACTTTACCGTGACCCCAAAAATTACAATTACGGAGACTACTATGCAGACATGCTTCAGGCCGCCACTCGGCGGCTTAGTCCCTCATCGCCCATTGGTTTGGAAAGTGCTGGTCGCCATGCTGATCTTCATGGCCAGTTTTGCCATCTCCGCGCACGCGGCGATTACCATGAACACCACCGTGCAGTACAAGATCAAGAATGTGAACAGCGGCCTGGTGCTGGGACTGTCCGGCGCCAGCCAGGCCGCCGGCACCAAGGTGGTTCAGTGGGCCGACAACGGCACCAGCGACCACCTGTGGCACTTCATGCCGATGGGGAATGGGCAATACAATATCGAGAATATGCTGACGCACCAGGTGCTGGGCGTGACGAACGCCTCCACCGCCGATGGCGCGCAGATCGTGCAATGGTCCGACAACGGCACGGCGGATCATTTGTGGACCGTGACCCAGGCAGCCAGTGGCAACTTCCTGATCCAGAACGTCAACAGCGGCAAGTATCTGGAAGCCTACTTGGCCAGCACGCTGAACACCGCCACCATCGACCAGTGGTCGTCCACCGGTTGCACCTGCCAGGAATGGCAGTTCGTGAATACCGGCGTGGCGGCGTACCCGGCGCCGCGCACGGTGGCCGGCAACGGCATCTACGTGCATGACCCGTACATGCTGCGCGACTCTGCCGGAACCTACTGGTTGTACGGCACCCACCAGACGCTGGCTTATTCGACCGACCGCACCAACTTCACGTTGTACACCAGTTGCACCACCACGCAGCTGGGCGGTTATGTCACCTGCCCGGTGATCGGGCCGGACTTCAGCAGCTGGAGCGGGCTGCAAACGCCGAAGGGATGGAATAGCGGCGCCAACACGGATATCTGGGCGCCCAGCCTGATGGTGGTGAACGGCACCTATTACCAGTATTACTCGATACCGTATCTGCCCAGCACCGGCGCCGAAGCGCTGATCGGCCTGGCCACCAGCAGCGCGCCGCAGGGGCCGTGGACCGACAAGGGCTGGGTCACCAAATCCTGGACCAGCACCACCACCTCGCCGCCGTCCGGCTTTTCCGCCACCACCGATAATGCGATCGACCCGGCGCCGTTTGTCGATGCCAGCGGTAATTGGTGGATGACGTGGGGATCGTGGACCGACGGCATCCATTTGATCCAGCTGAATCCGAGCACGGGGTTGAAGTCGACCACCAACACCACGGTCTACACGCTGGCGCAGCGTGGCTCGCCATCGGCGGGGGAGGAGGGGCCGTTCATCTACTATTACAACGGCTACTACTATTACTTCGCGCCGATCAACGTCTGCTGCAACGGCACCTCCAGCACCTACCGCACCATCGTCGGCCGCTCGACCAGCGTGACCGGACCGTATGTGGATCGCGGCGGCGTGGCGCTGACCGCCGGCGGCGGCACCATCCTGCTCAGCACCCACGGCAACATCATCGGGCCAGGCGGCGGCAGCGTGTTCACTGATGCCGGCAACAACAACACCCCGACCTTTGTGTACCACTACTACGACGGCAACAACAACGGCGCCGCCACGCTGGGCATCAACCCGCTGGCCTTCACCTCGGACGGCTGGCCGTACATTGTGTCGAACTGAGTACTAGCCCTGGCCGATTCCGCAGTTCAGCGGGATCGGCCATCAAGACAAGGATTTTCATTCCGTGGCATCGCGCGGCTCCAGGAAGTCCCTGGTATTTTTGTTGATAAAACATCGTGTGTCGGTCTGCACGGCGAGGTCAGAACGTCTTTGAGGCGCGGATCGTCTCAGCTCATGCAGCTCTTGACGTAGGCGCTCGGACAATTGCCTTCGCTTCAGCAGCCTCAAGCAGACGCGTGCAAGCACCATGCTCTTCCTGCAGGAAGGCTTGTTCCAGCACGAAGTTGGTCTCGACATAGACGATCACGAGGAAGGTTCAAGCGTCAGTGAGCCAGAGTTGATTTTGCGAAGCAGCCCAGAGTCGACCAGCAAGCGTTTTTCGTCCCCTTCCAGTTGTCTGGTGGGCGGTTCCATGGTCAGGTCGAGCAGCCATGATTGCACCGCCATTTCAAGGCCGGTTGTACTGATCGCGGGATCTCGTTTGGGCAGATATCGGGCCAGGATCGTATTCGTGTTGGCTTGCGTCGCAGGCATTTCGGCGTCTTTGCCTTTGCCGGCGGACCACAGATAGGTCGAATCCGGCGCAAACAAAAGAAAATAGGGAGATGGCGGAATGATGTGGTGCGTTAGGAGATTGCGCCGGTATTGCGCCGCCCAGCTGGCATCCGTTGTAGCATTCAGCTGAATGGCGGGTCTGTCACTTACCGCGTCAGGGAGTCGGTATCCGGCTGAGCAGTTTGCTGAGTCTGCTTAGTTTGGCGTGGCAGAATGCAAAAAAGCCCAACTTTGCAGCTGGGCTTTTTGGAATCTTGGTGGCCCGGGGCGGAATCGAACCACCGACACAAGGATTTTCAATCCTCTGCTCTACCAACTGAGCTACCAGGCCAAGGAGCAGAATTATAGCACGCGGGTCGCGGATTGCAAGGGGCAATTTTCATTTCCCACAAACGCTATAATGGCCGGATGAATAAGCCCACCCCTTCCGCAGCGCTGCGCGTGACTGAAAGTGATATTTGCATAGTTGGCAATGGCGCGATTGCCAAGACCGCCGCGCTGGGCCTGGCCCAGGCCGGCCTGAGTGTCACTTTGCTGGTGCCGCCGGCGCCGCCGGCCCGTGCGCCGGCAGCCGATCCGGGGTGGGACGCGCGCGTCTACGCGCTGAATCACACGGCTTTCCATCTGCTGTCGTCCCTTAAAGTGTGGGACGCGCTGGACCACGCCCGCGTGGCGCCAGTCGATGCGATGATCGTCCATGGCGACGGTCCGCAAGCCGGCGGCTTGTCTTTCGATTCCTATGGCGCCCACGCCAATACGCTGACCTGGATTCTGGAAGACCGCAATCTGAACCAGGCGCTGGACGCGGCGCTGCGCTTCGCCCAGAACGTGAAGATGGTCAGCGGCCGCGCCATCGGTCTGCTGCGCGCGGCCGATAGCGCCACCGTCACGCTGGACGATGGCGGCAGCATCAAGGCCGCGCTGGTGGTCGGCGCCGATGGCGCCCAGTCCTGGGTACGAGGCCAGTGCGATATCGGTCTCGATTACCGCAGCTATAACCAGAGTGCGGTGGTGTCCAATTTTGCATGCGAACTGCCGCACCATGGCGCGGCCTATCAGTGGTTCACCGGCGCCGAGGGTATCGTGGCGCTGCTGCCGCTGCCGGGCAATCAGGTGTCGCTGGTGTGGTCGGCGCCGGAGCAGTTGGCCGATACGCTGCGTGCCGAGTCGGCGCAGCAGATCGCCGACCGTCTGGCGCTGTACGCGCGCGAGAAGCTGGGCGCGCTGACGCCACTGCAGCCGGAACTGGTGCGTGATTTCCCGTTGCGCTTGATGCGGCCGCACGCGATGACGGCACCGCGCGTGGCGCTGATTGGTGACGCCGCCCACGTGGTGCATCCGTTGGCCGGCCATGGCATGAACCTGGGCTTTGGCGATGTGGCGCAGCTGATTAAAACCCTGTCCGAGCGCGAGCCGCAACGCAGCGTCGGCGACGAGCGCGTGCTGGCCCGCTATGCGCGCGCGCGCAAGGAAGATGTGCTGCTGATGCAGCTGACCACCGACGGCTTGGCGCGCCTTTTCGAAACCGATATCGAGCCCCTGCGCGTGGTTCGCAATTTCGGATTAAACTTGTTGGATAAATTACCTGTGCTGAAGCGCCGCCTCATCTCGCACGCGATGGGCAAATAGTCAGCACTTACCGGAGAAGTCATGAGAAAGAGTAAGTCCGTTTTGTTGTCCCTGTCCGTGCTGATGGCCTCCTGCGTGGGCGCGGAAACGCCGCCGACCACCGAGGCGATCAAGAAGCTGATCGAGCCGCGCCTGGGCACCAACGTCAAGGTCGATTCGATCACCGCGACGCCTTACAGCGGCCTGTATGAAGTTCGCATCGGCACTGACATTCTGTACACCGATAAAACGGCCACCTATCTGATCAACGGTCATATCTTCAATCTGTCGACCGGCGCCGACCTGACCCGCGACCGTATCGACGAAATCACCAAGATCAAGTTCTCCGATCTGCCGCTGGACAAAGCCATCAAGACCGTCAAGGGTGATGGCTCGCGCGTGATCGCGGTGTTCGAAGATCCTAACTGTGGCTACTGCAAGCGCCTGCGCCAGACCACGCTGAAGGAAACCGACAACGTCACCATCTACACCTTCATGTACAACATTCTGTCGGATGATTCCTTCGTCAAGTCGAAGAACATCTGGTGCTCGCCGGATCGCAGCAAGGCATGGGATGACTGGATGGTCAGCGGCAAAGCCGCGCCCGTGGCCGCCGCCAATTGCGAGGCACCGAACGACCAGGTGCTGGCGCTGGGCCGCAAGCTGGGCGTGGCCGGCACGCCGGCGATTTTCTTTGCCGATGGTTCGCGCATCCCTGGCGCGATCGATCACAAGGCGCTCGAAGACAAATTCACCAAGATTAAGCAGTAACCATCGCAGTCCACTACAGGGAGATTTTTGCATGATCACGTTGAATATCAATGGTAAAGATGTGCAGGTGGACGCCGATCCGTCGACGCCTATTCTGTGGGCCTTGCGCGATAATCTGAATATGACCGGCACCAAGTTCGGTTGCGGCATGGCGCTGTGCGGCGCCTGCACCGTGCATCTGGGCGGCCAGCCGATTCGCTCCTGCGTGACGCCGATTTCGGCGGCCGCAGGGCAGAAAATCACCACCATCGAGGCGATGGAGACCGACAAGGTGGGCAAGGCGGTGCAGGATGCCTGGGTCAAGATCGACGTGCCGCAATGCGGCTACTGTCAGAGTGGGCAGATCATGAGCGCGACGGCGCTGCTGCGCACGAATAAGAATCCGTCCGATGCTGATATCGACAACGCCATGAGCGGTAACATCTGCCGATGTGGCACCTATCAGCGCATTCGCGCTGCCATCAAAGACGCTGCCAAAGCAATTGCCTGAGGAGGACACGATCATGCGTATCGAATGGCTTAATCAGGGCTCAGTTGCAACGACCTTTGCCAGCGTCTCGGAGCGCGGCTTGTCGCGTCGCGGCTTCATGAAAGCTGGCGCGGTGGCCAGCGGTGGTCTGGTGCTGGGCTTCTTCATGCCGGGCGCAGGCCGTTGGGCCAAGGCCCAGCAGCCGGCCGCCAAGGTGTATGAACCAAACGCCTTCCTGCACATCGCACCGGACAACAGCGTGACGGTACAGGTCAACCGGCTGGAATTCGGCCAGGGCGTGCAAACCGCGCTGCCGATGCTGATCGCGGAAGAGCTGGACGCCGACTGGTCGCACGTGCGTGGCGCGCTGGCGCCGGCCGGCGATCAATACAAAGACCCACTGTTCGGCATCCAGATCACCGGCGGCTCGGGCAGTGTGGCGCACTCGTTTATCCAGTACCGCGAAATCGGCGCCAAGGCGCGCGCGATGCTGATCGCGGCGGCGGCCCAGCAGTGGAATGTGCCGGCGGAGCAGATCAAGACCGTCAAGGGCACGCTGATCGGCCCCGCAGGCCAGAAGGCAACCTACGGCGCCATGGCCGATGCGGCCATGAAGCAGCCGGTGTCCTCCAGCGTCAAGCTGAAAGATCCGAAAGACTTCACCATCATCGGCAAGCCGGTCAAGCGCCTCGATGCGCGCGCCAAGTCGACCGGCAAGCAGCAGTTCGGCATGGACTTCAAGGCGCCGGACAGCAAGGTCGCAGTGGTGGCGCGTCCGCCGGTATTCGGCGCCAAGGTGGCGAAGTTCGACGCCAGCAAGGCCAAGGCCATCAAGGGCGTGATCGATGTGCTGGAAGTGAAGACCGACCGTGGCGGCAGCGGCGTGGTGGTGATCGCCGATGGCTACTGGCCGGCCAAGAGCGGCCGCGAAGCGCTGGCCATCGAATGGGATACCAGCGGCGTCGAGAAAGTCAGCAGCGACAAGCAGCTGACCGAGTACAAGGCGCTGGCGCAGAAAGCCGGCACGCCGGTGCGCAAGGCTGATACCTCCAAGCTGGCCGGCGCGGCCAAGAAAATCTCCGCCGTGTATGAGTTCCCGTATCTGGCGCACGCGCCGATGGAGCCGCTGAATTGCGTGGTCGACCTGCGCAAGGATGGCTGCACGGTGTGGGCCGGCTCGCAGTTCCAGACCGTGGATCAGGGCGCGATCGCCGCCACCGCCGGCCTGAAACCGGAGCAGGTGGTGCTGAATACGATGATGGCCGGTGGTGGCTTTGGCCGCCGCGCGGTGCCGACTTCCGACTATCTGGTGGAAGCGGTCAACATCGCCAAGGTATGGCAGGCCGCAGGCCACACGCAGCCGATCAAAGTGATCTGGAGCCGCGAGGACGACATCAAGGGCGGCTACTACCGTCCGTCGCATGTGCACCGCGCCGATATCGGCATCGATGCCAAGGGCGAGATCGTCGCCTGGGACCATGTGATTGTGGGCCAGTCCATCACCAGCGGCACGCCGTTCGAGCCGATGATGGTCAAGGACGGCGTTGACTCCACCATGGTCGAAGGCATGGGCGAACCGTACGAAGTGCCGCTGAACCTGAGCGCCCACACCGTCAAAACCAATGTGCCGGTGCTGTGGTGGCGTTCGGTCGGCTCGACCCACACCGCGTTTGTGATGGAAACCCTGATCGACGAAGCCGCGCACGCGGCCAATATGGACCCGGTGGCCTATCGCAAAAAGCTGGTCGGCGAGAAGGGCAAGCGCCACATCGCCGCGCTGGATCTGGCGGTGGCCAAATCGGGCTACGGCAAGAAGCTGCCGAAGGGCCAGGCATGGGGCGTGGCGGTACATGAATCGTTCAACACCGTGATCGCTTACGTGGTGGTGGCCTCGATTAAAGACGGCAACCCTAAGCTGCACAAGGTCACGGCCGGCGTGCATTGCAACACCGCCGTCAATCCGCTCACCATCGAAGCGCAGATTCAGGGCGCGGCGCTGATGGGCCTCGGCATGACGCTGTCCGGCGCCGCCATCACGCTGAAGGACGGCGTGGTCGAGCAGCAGAACTTCAGCGACTACACGGTGGCGCGCATGACCGACATGCCGAAGATCGACGTCCACATTGTGCCGTCCAACGATCCACCGACCGGCATGGGCGAACCGGGCCTGCCGCCGCTGGCGCCGGCCTTCGCCAATGCGCTGTTCAAGCTGACCGGCAAACGTCTGCGCAAGCTGCCGTTCGACCTGGCCAGCGCCTGAGCTGGATGGCGCTAACCGGCATCCTGCTCGCAGCCGGACGCGGTCGACGCTTCGACCCGTCCGGCGTACAAAACAAACTGCTGCAAACCCTGGCGGATGGCGAGATCGTCGTCGCCGCCAGTGCGAAGAACATGCTGGCCGTGCTGCCGCGCGTGCTGGCCGTGGTGCGCGAGGGTGACGACCGCGTCGCCGCGCTGCTGGGCCGCCTCGGTTGCGAGGTGCGGGTCTGCGCCGACGCCGATCTGGGCATGGCCGCCTCGCTGACCACCGCGATCGAATTCACCAAGGGCGCCGAGGGCTGGCTGATCGGCCTCGGTGACATGCCCCACGTCCGTCCGGACACCATGCGCGCATTGGTCGCTACAATAGAGCGTGGCGCGCGCATCGCCGCACCGGTGTTTGAAGGACGACGCGGCAATCCGGTCGCGTTCAGTGCTTATCACTTGCCGCTGTTGCTGGCGCTGGAAGGCGATCAGGGCGCGCGCGCGATTTTAAAAAGCCATGCGGTCAGTGAAGTAGTGGTCGATGATGAAGGCGTCGTACGCGACATCGACACCCAACAGGATTTATGATGAAAAAACCGAGCAAAACTCAAGCGGCGATCGCCTATACCATCGTCGGCCATGATCTGGCCGCGCACTTGTTCCACGTTTCCGTCACCGTGGCCGCACCGGCCGAAGGCGGCCAGATTTTCGCGCTGCCGGCCTGGATCCCGGGCAGTTACATGATCCGTGAATTTTCGCGCAATATTGTCCGCATCCGCGCCGAGTCCAACGGCCAGCCGGTGGAGCTGATCAAGCTGGATAAGCATTCGTGGCAGGCCGCCGCGCTGGCCGACAGCCGCGCCGCGCTGACCGTGCATTACGAAATCTACGCCTGGGATCTGTCGGTGCGTGCCGCTCACCTGGACCAGAATCACGGCTTCTTCAACGGCACCAGCGTGTTCCTGCGCGTGCTGGGCCAGGAAGACCTGCCGCACGTGGTGGATCTCCAGCGTCCGGCCGACGAAGCGGCGGCGGATTGGCGCGTGGCCACCTCGCTGCCGGAGCTGAAAGCGAAACGTTATGGTTTCGGCACCTACATCGCGTCCAACTACGATGAGCTGATCGACCATCCGGTGGAGCAGGGCGATTTTGCGCTGGCCACCTTCAAGGCGCACGGCATCCCGCACGACATCGTCATCACCGGCCGTGTGCCGAATCTGGATCTGGCGCGCCTGAGCGCCGACCTGAAAAAGATCTGCGAAACCCAGATCGCCTTCTTCGAGCCGAAATCGAAAAAAGCGCCGATGGACCGTTATGTGTTCATGACCATGGCGGTGGGTGACGGTTATGGCGGCCTGGAGCATCGCGCCTCCACCGCGCTGATCTGCAATCGCGGCGACTTGCCGACCACGGCCGCCAAAGGCAAGGACATCAGCGACGGCTATCTGCAATACCTGGGCCTGTGCAGCCATGAGTATTTCCACACCTGGAACGTCAAACGCATCAAACCGGCGGCGTTTGCGCCGTATAACCTGCAGGTCGAGAATTATTCGCCGCTGCTGTGGCTGTTCGAAGGCTTCACCAGTTATTACGACGATTTGATGCTGGTGCGTGCCGGTATTATCGGCGAGCCGGCGTATTTCAAATTGCTGGGTAAAACCGTGGGCAGCGTGTTGCGTGGCGCCGGCCGTACCAAGCAAAGTGTGGCTGATTCCAGTTTCGACGCCTGGGGTAAATATTATCGCCAGGATGAAAACGCGCCGAATTCCATCGTCAGTTATTACACCAAGGGTTCGCTGGTGGGATTGGCGCTGGATTTAAGTATCCGTGCCAAAACCGGCGGTAAAAAGTCGCTGGATGATGTCATGCGCACTTTGTGGGAGCGTTATGGCCGCGATTTCTATTCTGGCGCCGGCCGTGGTGTTACGCCAGCCGAAGCGGAAGCAGTTTTCGATGAAATCAGCGGTGGCCGTTTTAAACCGTTCTTCGATAAATATGTCCGTGGCACGGAAGATTTGCCATTGGCTAAACTGCTGGCGCCATTCGGCGTTAAATATAACGACGAGCGTAAATCGGCCAAACCGAGTTTCGATGCCAATCTGGGCAAGGATGGCAATGATTGCAAACTGTCTGCCGTCCATGAAAATGGCGCCGCGCATCGTGCCGGATTATCGGCCGGCGATATTTTGATTGCCGTCGATGGTCTGCGCGTTACCGCCACCAATCTGGATAATCTGCTGTCGCGTTATGCGGTGGGTGAAACCGTACAGGTAATGGCATTCCGCCGCGATGAATTAATGGCGTTCGATGTCACCCTGCAGGGCGACCGCGTGCCGGGTATTTCGCTGACGGTGGAAGCAGCGGCCAAGAAATCCTCCGGTCCGTTGCGACCCAGCGCAAGCCGCTGATTTTGTTATCAAAAAGGCCGCATCGAAACGATGCGGCCTTTTTTTACCCCGATTTCATGCTAGTTTTTAGCATGTAAATGCCAGCTTCCGGCATGTGCCGGGCTAATTCCCCAACTGCTGGCGAATGTGGTTTAGAATCGCCGCTCATGATCCCGCTCGACCCCAACACCATCCTCGTGATGGCGACGCTAATGGCGTTCGCCATGAGCGGGGTGCTGTATTCAGCGCATTTGAATTTCCCCCGCGAGATAAAAGGCTTGCGCGACTGGGCGCTGGCTCTGATATTGCTGGTGGCTGGCGCCGTGATTTTTGGCGTCCACGGCAAGTCGAATATATTGCTGCTGTGCTCGAATATCGTCATGACCTGGGGGCTGGGATTAATGCTCATCGGGACGGAAAAGTTTTATCAGCTGCGCCCCTCCTGGAATTTATTCCACGCCGTATGGTTGATCATTGTATTTGGCTTGGGATATTGGCTGTGGGTACAACCAAATTTCCATAGCCGCGTGGCGATTGCCTCGTTATTGGTATTTATATTGCACGCGCGTGGTATTTACGTGGTGTTTAAATACGGCAATCGGCATTTTTCCACCGTATTATTCGGCACCTTAATGGCGATAGACGCGATGATGGTCATGGCGCGCGGCATATTGGCATTAACCAAAGGCATAGACGTTAATCTGATGGATACCGGCATGTTTGCCAGCCTGTATCTGGCCACCGCCCATTTCATGGTATTGCTGATGAGCGTAGGCTTTATGATGATGTGCACGCGCCGTCTGCAAACCACGCTGGAACGTCGTTCGACGCTGGACCCATTAACCGAAGTATTAAACCGCCGCGGTTTTGCCGATATTTACGCCAAAGAGCTGGCGTTGATGCGCCGCGAAAGCAGCTGCATGACCATGCTGAATATCGACGTCGATTACTTTAAACGGATTAATGACGGTTACGGCCACGCCGTTGGCGACCGCGTGCTGGTCGACGTGGCGCAAATGATTTCCAAAGCACTGCGTAAATCCGATCACGTGGCGCGTTTCGGTGGTGAGGAATTTGTCGTGCTGCTGCCAGACACCGGCGTGGAACGGGCGCTGCACATCGCCGGCCGCATTCAGGACACGTTGCGTGAGCCACGCCCGGCGATTCCGCTATACACGGTCAGCATCGGCGTGGCCTGCCAGAGCAGCGCGGACGAAAGCCTGGACGGCATTCTGGTCCGCGCCGACAAGGCGTTGTATTGCGCTAAGGAAAGAGGGCGCGACCGGGTCGAGGTCGCGCAGGATAGCGTGACGCCGCTGCGTACAGTGGCCAGGGCTTAGCCGAACAGGCGGGCCAGTTCCAGGCCCGGATCCGGCGCGCGCATGAAGGCTTCGCCCACCAGGAAGGCGTGGACATTCGCGTCGCGCATGGTTTGCACGTCGGCCGGCGCCAGAATGCCCGATTCGGTGATCACCAGGCGGTCTTCCGGCATGCGGTCCAGCAGATCCAGCGTGTTTTTCAGCGATACCTCGAAGGTGCGCAGATTGCGGTTGTTGACGCCCACCAGACGCGATTTCAGCTTCAGCGCGGCGGTCAGCTCGTCGCCGTCGTGGGTTTCCACCAGCACGCCCATGCCCAGTTCGTGCGCCACGGCTTCCATTTCCGCCATCAGGCCATGATCCAGCGCCGACACGATTAACAGAATGGCATCGGCACCCATCGCCCGCGCTTCGTAGATCTGGTAGATGTCGATCATGAAGTCCTTGCGGATCACCGGCAGCGCGCAGGCGCCGCGCGCCTGCTGCAGATAATCCACCGAGCCCTGGAAGAACTGCTCGTCGGTCAGCACCGACAGGCAGGCCGCGCCATTGGCCTCGTAGGTGGCAGCGATTTCCGCCGGACGGAAGTCGGCGCGGATCACGCCTTTCGACGGCGATGCCTTCTTGATCTCGGCGATGATGCCGGCTTTGCCGTCGGCGATCTTGGCGCGCAGGCTGGCTTCAAAGCCGCGCAGGCCGGCGCGCAGCTCGGCGTTGGATTCGACTTCGTCGCGCAGGCTGGCGAAACTGCGGTATTTTTTGGCGGCCGCCACTTCATCGGCTTTGACCGCGAGGATTTTGTTCAGAATGTCAGACATGATTATTTTTGCTCCGAGAGTGCCAGGCGCACGCCGAGGGCCAGAAACAGACCGCCCATGGTGCGGTTCAGCCACAGTGAGACCAGCGGCTTGATGTTCAGGCGCGCGCTGGCGAAGGCGGTAAACAGCGCCAGGCCATGGCAGTACAGCATGCCATTGAAATTAAAGATCGCCCCCAGCACGATAAACGCCAGCGGCTTGCTGGCGGAATCGGCCGAAATAAACTGCGGCACAAACGCCAGGAAGAACAACGCCACTTTAGGGTTCAGCACATTGGTCAGAAAACCCTGGAGGAAGATTTTACGCCATGCCAGCGGCTGGGCCGCGCGGGTGCGTGCTGCGAGGTTGGCCTCAACTTCGGCCACGACATCGGCTTCCCCGCGCAGCTTCGCGCGCAGCATGCCGATGCCCATGTAGACGATGTAGGCAGCGCCCACCCATTTCACCACCGTGAAGGCGGCGGCGGAAGTGGACAGCACGGCCGACAGACCCAATGCCGCAGCCAGAATGTGCACCATGGTGCCGGCACCGATGCCCAGCGCGGCGGCCGAACCGGCGCGCCAGCCCTGGGTGGCGCTACGCGTCATGATCAGCAGCGAGTCCGGTCCGGGCATGATGTTCAGCAGCAGGCCCGAGATGATAAACAAGGTCAGGTCGTGGATGCCGAACATGGGTCAGTTCCCCTTGCCGAGAGCCTGCGTGACGGCGACGAATTGATCGATCTTGCGCAGCGCGTCGCCCGAGGTGATGGCTTCGCGCGCGCGCTTGATGCCGTCCTCGATCGAGCCGGCCACACCGGCCGCGTACAGCGCGGTGCCGGCATTCAGCGCCACGATGTCGTAGGCCGCACCTGGTTCGCCGCGCAGCGCTTCCATCATGCGCTGCTTGGATTCGGCGGCATCGGCTACCTTCAGATTGCGGCTGGCGATCATCTGCATGCCGAAATCTTCCGGATGAATTTCGTATTCGCGGATTTCGCCGTCGATCAGCTCACCGACCATGGTCGATGCGCCCAGCGACACTTCGTCCATATTGTCGCGGCCATAGACCACGATGGCGTGCTGCGCGCCCAGGCGCTGCAGCACGCGCACCTGAATACCCACCAGGTCCGCATGGAACACGCCCATCAGAATATTCGGCGCGCCGGCCGGATTGGTCAGCGGGCCGAGAATGTTGAAGATGGAGCGCACGCCCAGTTCCTTGCGCACCGGCGCCACATGCTTCATGGCGGCGTGATGATTCGGCGCGAACATGAAGCCGATGCTGGTCTGCGCGATCGATTGCGCGATCTGCTCCGGCTTCAGGTTGATGTTGGCGCCCAGCGATTCGATTACATCGGCGCTGCCGGACGACGACGACACGCTGCGGCCGCCATGCTTGGCCACGCGCGCGCCCGCAGCTGCGGCCACGAACATCGCGGTGGTGGAGATATTGAAGGTATGCGCGCCGTCGCCGCCGGTGCCGACGATGTCGAGCAGGCCGGTGGTGTCGGCCATCGGCACTTTGGTGGAGAATTCGCGCATCACCGTGGCGGCGGCGGCGATTTCACCGATGGTTTCTTTTTTCACGCGCAGGCCCATGGTCAGGGCGGCCACCATGGTGGGCGACATTTCGCCCGACATGATCTGGCGGAACAGGTGCAGCATCTCGTCGTGGAAAATTTCGCGGTGCTCGATGCAGCGCACCAGTGCTTCTTGATGAGTGATAGGCATGACGGTTCCTTCTTTAATCAGCGGACGAGGAAGTTCTTCAACAGTTGATGGCCGTGTTCGGACAGGATGGACTCGGGGTGGAACTGCACACCCTCGATGTCGTATTCCTTGTGCCGCACGCCCATGATTTCGCCATCGTCGGTCCATGCCGTGACTTCCAGGCAGGACGGCAGCGAGCTACGCTCGATTGCCAGCGAGTGATAGCGAATCACTGTGAAGGGAGATGGGATGTCCTTGAAGACGCCCACACCCGTATGCGCGATTAAAGAAGTTTTGCCATGCATGACCTGCTTGGCGCGAATGATCTTGCCGCCGAACGCTTCGCCGATGGCCTGGTGGCCAAGGCAGACGCCTAGAATCGGCTTTTTGCCGGCGAAGTGTTTGAGCACTTCAATCGAAATGCCGGCCTGCGACGGGTCTTTCGGACCCGGCGAAATGCAGATGTGGTCCGGGTTCAGCGCCTCGATTTCCGCGATGGTGATTTCATCGTTGCGGTAGACGCGTACATCTTCACCCAGCTCGCCGAAATACTGCACGATGTTGTAGGTAAAGGAGTCGTAATTGTCGATCATCAGCAGCATGTTAGAACTCCCCATCCAGACCATCTTGCACTTGCTCGGCGGCGCGCAGCACAGCGCGCGCCTTGTGTTCGGTTTCCTGCCATTCCATCTCGGCGATCGAGTCGGCGACGATGCCGGCGGCGGCTTGCACGTACAGATTGCCGTCCTTGATCACGCCGGTGCGGATCGCGATCGCCACGTCCATCTCGCCGCCGAACGACAGATAGCCGCAGGCGCCGCCATAGATGCCGCGCTTGGAGATTTCCAGCTCGTCGATGATTTCCATCGCGCGCACTTTCGGCGCGCCGGTCAGCGTGCCGGCCGGGAAGGTGGCGCGCAGCACGTCCAGATTCGACAGGCCGTCTTTCAGCTTGCCCTCGACGTTGGAGACGATGTGCTGCACATGCGAGTATTTTTCGATCACCAGGCGGTCGGTCACTTTGACGCTGCCGATGTTGGAGATGCGGCCCAGGTCATTGCGCGCCAGGTCGATCAGCATCACGTGTTCCGCGATTTCCTTGTGGTCGGCCAGCAGTTCCTTGGCCAGTTCGGCGTCGCGTTCCGGCGTCGCGCCGCGTGGACGGGTGCCGGCGATCGGACGCAGCGTGACTTTCTTTTCGCCGTCGGCGGCGGTCTCGTTGCGTACCAAAATCTCCGGCGAGGCGCCAACGATTTGCATGTCGCCGAAATTGTAGTAGTACATATACGGCGACGGGTTCAGCGAACGCAGCGCGCGGTACAGGCTCAGTGGCGAATCGACATACGGCTTGCGGATGCGCTGGCCGATCTGCACCTGCATCAGGTCACCGGCCAGCACGTATTCGTGGGCGCGGGCGACCGCTTTCAGATAATCCTCTTTGGCGAATTCGCGTACCGCTTCGGTGCGCACCGAGGCGGTGGCCACCGGCACTTCAACACCACGGCGCAGCATCACGCGCAGGTCTTTCAGGCGCTGCTTGGCTTTGGCGTAGGATTCGGGCTGGGTGGTGTCGGCATAGACGATCAGATACAGCTTGCCGCTCAGGTTATCGATGACGGCCAGTTCCTCGGTCACCATCAGCTGGATGTCGGGCAGGCCCAGATCATCCTTCTGCGCGCTGTGGGCCAGCGTTTTTTCGATGTGGCGCACGGTGTCGTAGCCGAAGTAGCCGGCCAGGCCGCCGCAGAAGCGCGGCATGCCGGGACGGATCGCCACCTTGAAGCGCTTCTGATATGCCTCGATGAAGTCGAGCGGATTGCCTTCGTGGGTCTCGATCACCGCGCCGTTCTTGACGATTTCGGTGCGGTTGCCGGTGGTGCGCAGCAGCGTGCTGGCCGGCAGGCCGATGAAGGAGTAGCGGCCGAAACGCTCGCCGCCCACCACCGACTCCAGCAGGAAGGTGTTCTTGCCGGCGTTCTGGCTCTGGGCCAGTTTCAGGTACAGCGTGAGCGGGGTTTCGAGATCGGCGAATGCTTCCGCGATCAAAGGAATGCGGTTATAGCCGTCGGTGGCCAACGATTTGAATTCGAGTTCGGTCATGTCTTCTCTCCATGCCGCCGGATTGAGGAGGTGCCGGCGGTGGTATTTTCAAAAAACCTGTCGCGCGCAAGCGGGCGGACGACAGCAATCAGTTCGGCTTAGTTTTGCCAGGATTGCCAGCGTCGCCACAGCCAGGCCTCAATCGAGCCTGGTTGGTTGACGATGTGTTTTTTGATGAGAGACATTTCGGTCAGGTTAGTTCAGCTAATGGTGGTTTGCGAACGAATCAGGCTAGCCGCTTCTAGCAGCGTGTCTACTATACCATCGGAATCCGTATCGTGTATAGACTCTCCGTGGTTATAACCATATGGCACCGTCAGCACCGGGCAACCCGCTGCCCGCGCGGCTTGCGCGTCGTTCGAGGAGTCGCCGATCGCGACCACCTGGGACGGCTGCAGGCCGAAATCGGCGCACACCGTTTGCAGCGGCAGCGGGTCCGGTTTCTTGCGCGGCAGCGAGTCGCCGCCGTAGACCACTTCGAAATAGCGGTCCAGTCCCTTCAGCTTCAGCAGCGGGGTGGTGAAGCTGATCGGCTTGTTGGTCACGCAGGCCAGGCGCAGTCCCTGTGCCTGCAGCGCCGCCAGACCTTGTTCCACTTGCGGGAACAGGGTGCTGTACTGGCCGTTGATGCTGAGGTAGTGGCGCTGGTAGGCGTCCATCGCTTGCGCAAAGTGGGCCTCGACGCGGTCGGCGTCCCAGTCCAGCCCCAGCACGGAGCGGATCAGGTTTTCCGAGCCTTTGCCGACCATCAGCGCAATCTGCTGCTGGCTGATCGGTTGCAGGTCGAGTTCCGCGCGCATGCCGTTGATCGCGACGTGGAAGTCGGGGATCGTGTCCAGCATGGTGCCGTCGAGGTCGATGATTGCGGCGCGGACGCCTGCCAGTACGCTCATCTGTTTATACCTTGGCCAGGTTGGCGCGCATGGCGTCGATCACCGCCTTGTAGTCAGGCTGGCCGAAGATGGCGGAGCCGGCCACGAAGGTGTCGGCGCCGGCGGCCGCGGCGGCGGCGATGTTGTCGATCTTGATGCCGCCATCGACTTCCAGCAGGATGTCGCGGCCGGATTCGTCGATCAGGCGGCGCGCTTCAGCGATTTTCTTCAGCGCTTGCGGGATGAAGGACTGGCCGCCAAAGCCTGGGTTGACCGACATAATCAGGATCATGTCGACCTTGTCCATCACGTGCTCCAGGTAGCTCAGCGGGGTGGCCGGGTTGAACACCAGGCCGGCCTTGCAGCCGTGGTCGCGGATCAGTTGCAGCGAGCGGTCGATGTGATCGGATGCTTCCGGGTGGAAGGTGATGATGTTGGCGCCGGCTTTGGCGAAGTCCGGGATGATGCGGTCCACCGGCTTGACCATCAGGTGCACATCGATTGGCACATCCACGTGCGGACGGATCGCCTGGCACACCAGCGGGCCGATGGTCAGGTTGGGAACATAATGGTTGTCCATCACGTCAAAGTGGATGATGTCGGCGCCGGCCGATACGACATTGCGTACCTCTTCACCCAGGCGGGCGAAATCGGCGGACAGAATGCTGGGAGCGATGCGGAAAGTGGTCATGGCTTTAGGCTTGCGATAAAAAAGATGCGTTATTTTACGCTGGTCCGGCCGGCCGTGCCGGTTTTCAGGCGCGCCGTCCTTGCATACGGGGCGGATTTGCGGTGCAATGGATGGCGGCCGATATGCAATCGCCAACGATTACGTTTTTACCAAGCTTTAAGGAATGTTGATGCCCTCTTATGAATTTACCGTGTCGGTCAGAACCCAGTACCTGCCGGAGCAGTCGGACCCGGAACGCACCAGTTTCGTGTTCACCTACTCGATCACGATCAAGAACACCGGCACGGTCGCGGCGCAGCTGATCTCGCGTCATTGGGTCATCACCGACGCCAATAATCACGTCGAAGAGGTGCGCGGCCTGGGCGTGGTCGGCCACCAGCCGCTGCTGGCGCCGGGCGAGCAATTCGAATACACCAGTGGCGCCGCGCTGCAAACCCAGCAGGGCTCGATGGTCGGCGAATACTTCTGCGTGGCCGAGGATGGCCATCAGTTCGAGGCCAAGATCCCGGAATTCGTGTTGTCGCTGCCGCGCACGCTGCACTGATTACTTCTTGCCGCGCATGGTCCACCACACGATGAAGACCAGCAGGAAGAAGGCCACGCCTGCTTCTAACATCAAAAACCACATAGTTATCCTTTTTTATGTCTCACTCACGTCGTAGTCTACTCGTTCCGCTGAGCGTCGTCGCGCTTGCGCTCGCGGCCTGTACTTCCACCCCGATCCCGCCGGAGAAGCCGGCCGAGCCGGTGCCGCCGGTAGTGGTCCAGCCGACCCCGCCCACGCCGCCGGTGCCGCCAACACCTGTGCCGCCTGCCCAGCCGACCAAGCTGCAAATGGTGCCAGCCACTTTCGCCCAATTGCCGGGCTGGGACAAGGACGATCTGCGCGCCGCCTGGCCGGCCTTCACGTCGTCGTGCTCGGTGCTGATCAAGCAGGCGCTTTGGAAAGAGCCGTGCACGGTGGCGCGCACCGTCAGCGCCAATGATGAAAAGGCGATCCGTACCTTCTTCGAAGCGTTCCTGGAGCCGAATCAGGTAATCGCGCCAGATGGCGCCAGCGACGGCCTGATCACCGGCTACTACGAGCCGCTGCTGCACGGCGCCCGCAAAAAGGGCGGTCCGTATCAGACGCCGCTATATAAAGTGCCGGACGATATGCTGACCATCGACCTGGCCAGCGTCTATCCGGAGCTGAAGGGCATGCGCCTGCGCGGCAAGCTGGTGGGCAAGAAGGTGGTGCCGTATTCCACCCGTGCCGACATTGAAGCGGCCAGCTTCAGCGGCAAGGAACTGCTGTGGGTCGACGATCCGGTCGAATCCTTCTTCCTGCAGGTGCAGGGCTCGGGCCGTGTGCAGCTGGCCGACACCGGCGAAACCGTGCGCGTGGCGTATGCGGACCAGAATGGCCATCCGTATAAATCGATCGGCAAATATCTGGTGGAGAAGGGCGAGCTGACCCTGGAGCAGGCGTCGGCGCAGGGCATCAAGGCGTGGATCGCCGGCCATCCGACCCGCATGCAGGAGCTGTTCAACGTCAATCCGAGCTATGTGTTCTTTAAAGAGGAGAAGCTGCCTGACCCGAAAGTGGGACCGAAAGGTTCGCTGGGCGTGCCGCTGACGCCGCAGCGCTCGGTAGCCATCGACGCCACCCAGCTGCCGCAGGGCGCGCCGGTATTCCTGTCCACCACCCAGCCCAACAGCGATATTCCGCTGCAGCGGCTGGTGATGGCGCAGGACACCGGTGGTGCGATTCGTGGCGCGATCCGGGTCGACTACTTCTTCGGCTTTGGCGCCGAGGCGGCCGAGAATGCCGGCCGCATGAAGCAGCGCGGCAGTATCTGGGTACTCTTGCCGAAGAAATTCTAACGCAGCACCAGAACCGGCAGCGAGGTGTGCGACAGCACGCGTTGCGTCTCGCTGCCGAGGAATAGCTTGTTCAGGCCCTTGCGTCCATGCGAGGCCATCACGATGATGTCGCAGCCGTGTTTTTTCGCGGCGTCGACAATCTCTTCATAGGGATTGGGCGACATCGCAATCACCCCTTCAAACGGAATGCCGCCGGCGCTGGCGGCCGCCGCCACCTTGTTCAGGTGATCGCGGGCGGAGTCCTGCATCTGCGTTTCGTACTGGCCGGCGTCCAGCATGGCGCCGCTGTCGCCCAGCGCCGGCATCAGCAAGGGCTGGACCACGGAAATGGCGAGAATGCGCGCCTGATGCAGGCGGGCGAATTCCACCACGATGGCGGCGGCTTGGTCCGACAGGTCCGAGCCGTCGGTGGGGAACAGAATCGATTTGAACATGGCGGTCTCCTTGCAGTGAGCACTGGAGTCAGCCTAATGTCTTGCCGCCTTCAGCGGCGCACGTTAGGACAACGCCGGCGCCGTTACGCGCGCCTGGCGCATCGCCGGCGACAATGACAGATACAGCGCCAGCGCGACGCCGCCGGCCGCCACGCAAGCCAGGCCGGTGCGCACGCTGAAATGCTCGCCCAGGTAGCCGGCCGCCAGCGCGCCCAGCGGCGCGGTCGCCACCGTCAGAAAGCGCATGGTGGAGACCATCCGGCCCAGGTATTCATCCGGCGTCACCGCCTGGCGCATGGTGGTGTAGGGCAGCAGGAACAGCATCACGCCGCAATCGAGGAAGAACGACATGGCGGCGCAGGCAATCGCGCTGGCCAGCGGATAGCCCAACAGATTGGCCGGGATCAGCGGCGTAGCGGTATAGGCAAACGCGCACAGGCCCATGCCGAACAACATGGTGCCGGTCGGCCCGAAGCGGCGCGATACCGGTTTCAGCATCAGTGAGCTGGCCAGCACACCGACACCGCCCACCATCTGCGCCACGCCCAGCATGCCGGCGCTCATGCCCAGTTCGCGCGTGGCGAAAATCACATGCAGCGCGGCGAAGCCGTAGAACAGCATATGCCATGCGCCCGAGGCCCCGGCCAGCGTGCGCAGCAGCGGCTGGCTCCAGATGAAGCGGAAACCGTCCTGGATATCGCGCAGCGGATGTTTGTTGGATGGTGGCGGCTTGGGATCGTTGGCTTTCACATCGCGCAGCAGGCCGATCGAGACCACAAAGCCGATGGCGTTCAGCAGCACCGCGTAGGGCGCGGTCAGCCATTGGATCAGCACGCCGGCAAAGCCGGGCGCCAGCAGGCGGGCGGCGGAATCGGTGGCGGTGAACTTGGACTGGGCGTCGGTCAGCTTGTCGTGGCCGATCATATTAGTCAGGAACACTTGTTCGGCGCCGCCACCCACCACCGCGCAGCAGCCGGAGATGAAGGACACCACATACATCCATTGCACCGTCAGCATGCCCAGCCACCAGGCCAGCGGAATGCTGACCAGCGATAGCGCCTGAATCGCCTTGCTGGCCAATAGGATGGGCAGCTTGCGGTTGCGGTCGAGGAAGACACCGGCCGGCAGCGACAGCAGCGCATAGGGCAGGGCGGCGGCGGCGCCCATCATGCCCATCTGCGCCGGCGAGGCTTTCAGCAGCAGCACCGAGCATAGCGGCAGCGCCAGCGCGCTGATATAGCTGCCAAAGCCGTTGAGGATGGCGCTGGCCCAGTAGCGGCGGAAGTCGCCGTTGCGCAGCAGCTCGTCGCTGCGGAAGGAATTCAGGAAAGCACGCACTTTAGTACAGATTGCCAAATTTCAATCATACCAGTGCCGGGGATAGCGGCTACAATCGGTCGGTAAATTTCCACCATGGAGGAGAAACATATGTCGTATCAAGACCTGATCGTAGAAGTGCACGACAAAGTCGCGCTGATCCGTCTGAACCGTCCGAAGGCGCTGAATGCGCTGAACGACAATATGATGAACGAGTTGGGCGAGGCCTTATATAAGTTCGACGCCGATCCGGCCATTGGCTGCATCATACTGACCGGCAGCGAAAAAGCGTTTGCAGCCGGCGCCGATATCGCCGCCATGGTGGACTATACCTATCCAGACACGCACCGCGACAACTATATAGGTCGCAACTGGGAGCACATCCTGCGCGTGCGCAAGCCAGTGATTGGCGCCGTGGCCGGCTTTGCGCTGGGCGGCGGCTGCGAGCTGGCCATGATGTGCGACTTCCTGATCGCGGCCGACAGCGCCAAATTCGGCCAGCCGGAAATCAAGGTCGGCGTGCCGCCTGGCGCGGGTGGTACCCAGCGTCTGCCGCGCGCGGTGGGCAAGGCCAAGGCCATGGACATGCTGCTGACCGCGCGCACCATTGATGCGGCTGAGGCGGAACGCATCGGCCTGGTGTCGCGCGTGGTGCCGGCGGATAAGTTGATAGAAGAGGTGCTGGCGGTGGGCAAGCAGATCGCGTCGATGTCGACCTCGGTGGCGATCCAGATTAAAGACGCGGTCAACCGTTCGTTTGAAACCACGCTGTCGCAGGGCGTCTCTTATGAGCGCCAACTGTTCCAGTCGGCGTTCGGCACGCCGTCGCAGAAAGAGGGCATGAAAGCTTTCCTCGAAAAGCGCTTGCCAAACTTCGAGGGTCTTTGATATGATTCTGTCCCTCGCAAGACAACGCAGACGCTGAAAAGCGAAAACGAAGAAAGCGAGGGGTTGACGAGAAATAAGAAATGCTTCATACTCTTTCTTCTCTGCTGATGAACAAAACGCTTCTTCAGCTAGCAAGACCGAACAGGATCTTTAAAAATTTACAGTCGATAAGTGTGGGCGTTTGATGCTGCAACAAAAAGCATTAAATGCTCAACAAAGAAATATTCAGTAGAAATACTGTCAGTATTTTGAGAAGAGCGAACCATGACCAGCAGTGGTCATAAACAGAGATTAAACTAAAGAGTTTGATCCTGGCTCAGATTGAACGCTGGCGGCATGCCTTACACATGCAAGTCGAACGGCAGCGCGGGGCAACCTGGCGGCGAGTGGCGAACGGGTGAGTAATATA
>NZ_WKJK01000027.1 GCF_009674535.1 Duganella guangzhouensis | reverse complement strand
TGGCAGCACCGGCGCGGGCTCGGGCGACGCTGCGGCGAGCGTGGACGGGGCTATGGCAGGCGCGGGTGGCGCATCATCCGCGACGCGCCCCGGCAGCGGCGGGCTGGCCGCACGGCTGGCGCTGCGGCTGACGCGCGACAAATCGGACACGCTGCTGTTGCTGGTCGCCGCGCTGATGGTGCTGGCGCCGCATTTCGCGCATCTGCCGCCGTGGATCGGCGCGCTCAGTTGCGTCACGCTGCTGTGGCGCGCCACGCTGACCTGGCTCGGCAAGCGCATGCCGCCGGTGTGGCTGCTGCTGCCGATCGCGCTGGCGGCGATGGCCGGGGTCTACCTGAGCTTCCGCACCCTGTTGGGCCGCGACGCCGGGGTCGCCATGCTGACCTTGCTATTGACTTTCAAGCTGCTGGAAATGCACGCCCGGCGCGATCTGTTCGTCGCCGTCTTCCTCAGCTTTTTCGTGCTGCTGACGCAGTTCCTGTACTCGCAATCGATGGCCAGCGCGCTGTGGGCCGCGCTCACGCTGGTGGTGTTGCTGACCGCCCAGCTATCGTTCCAGTACACCGGCGCGGTGCCGCCGCTGACGCGCCGTCTGCGCAGCGCCGCCACGCTGTGCGCGCTGGCGGCGCCGCTGGCGCTGCAGCTGTTTGTCGGCTTCCCGCGCATCCAGGGGCCGCTGTGGGGCTTGCCGGGCGACGCGCTGGGCGGCAAGACCGGCCTCAGCGACACCATGGCGCCGGGCACGCTGTCGAGCTTGGCGCAGTCGGACGAGATCGCGTTCCGGGTGCGCTTCAGCGGCGCGGTGCCGGCCAAGCCGCAGCTGTACTGGCGCAGCATCGTGCTGGGCGATTACGACGGCCGCACCTGGACCCGCGTGCCGCGCCGGCGCGGCCTGCAGCGGCTGGAGGTGGCGATTCAGGCGCGCGGCGTGCCGGTCCGCTACGAAACCACGCTGGAGGCCAGCAACACCCGCTGGCTGCCACTGCTGGAGCTGGCGTCACCGGCACTGCACCTGCCCGGCCATCGGCTGCGCGATACCGACGAGATGGAAGTGTTCACCGTCGATCCGGTCAGCCAGCGCGTGCGCTACGATGCCGCCGCCTACCTCGATTACCGCCTGCAAACCGGCGAGCGCCCCGAGCGCATGGCGCGATGGCTGGAACTGCCGGCCGGCTACAACCCGCGCACGCTGGCGCTGGCCCGCCAGTTGGCCGCCGCCGCGCCCGGCGATCCGCAGCGCACCGCCGCCGCCACGCCGGACACCGCCACGGCCGGCGCCGCCGACCTCCGCCCGGCGCCCGGCCCGGACGCAGCCCGGCGCGCACGTCAGCTCAGCGACCTCGTGCTGGCCCGCTTCCGCGCCGACCATTACAGCTACACGCTGGAACCGCCACTGACCGGCCGCGACGCCGTCGACGATTTCCTGTTCAGCACCCGCGCCGGCTTTTGCGAACACTACGCCGGCGCCTACGTGGTGCTGATGCGCGCCATGGGCGTGCCGGCGCGCGTGGTCACCGGCTACCAGGGCGGCGAGCGCAATCCGGTCGACGGTTATCTGGTGGTGCGCCAGTCCGATGCCCACGCCTGGGCCGAGTTCTGGACCGCACAGGATGGCTGGCAGCGGGTCGACCCCACCGCCGCCATCGCCCCCGACCGCATCCAGCGCAATCTGGCGCGCGCCTTGCCGCGCCCGGCCACCTTCGGCCTCGGCCCGCTGATCGAACTGCAAAACGACCCGCAATCGTGGCTGGCGCAACTCAGATACGGCTACAACGCGTTGAATAATTCTTGGAATCAATGGGTACTGGATTACAATCCCGATAGGCAGCGAAGTTTCCTTGAAGAACTAGGCAGCAGCTTCGCCAACGGCCGCAGCGCGCTGGCCGCGCTAGGGGTGGCAGGCTTGCTGTACGCACTGCGGCGGCGCCGCGCGCAACCGCCGGTCGATGCGCTGGCGCGGCTGTACCAGCGCTTTTGCCGGCAGCAGGCGCGCCACGGTTATGCGCGCCGCCCGGCCGAGGGACCGCACAGCTACGCGGCACGCTTGCGCGATATGCCGGCCAGCGCGGAAAAACACGCTGCCATGGACCAATTTTTGCACCTGTACGGTATGCTGAAGTATGGCGCCGGCGGGACCGAATCACGCACCGCGTCGCTGGCGACGCTGTCAACCTTGTTACGTTTATGCCGATGAAGACTCTGATCACCGCCCTGCTGCTCAGCGCAGCCACCCTGAGCGCCACCGCCGCGCCCATCGACCGTTACGGCTACACGCTGCCGCCCAGCCAGCAAAAGAAAAAGAAGACGGCTGCGCCCAAGAAGAAAGCCGTGCCGGCCATCGATTACGTCGGCGAATACGTCAACTTTGGCGACTGGAAAGAAGTGCGCGCCTTCCTTGACGACATCGCCGCCCGCGACGGTTTCGACCGCGCCGAGCTGGATACGCTGATGGCGCAGATCCGCTATGTCGACGCCGCCGTGCAGCTGGTCAAGCCGGCGCCGCCCGGCAAGCCGAAGAACTGGCAAGCCTACAGCAAGCTGATGGTGGAACCGGTGCGCATCGACGCCGGCGTCAAGTTCTGGAACGACAACGCCGACGCGCTGAACCGCGCCGAAGCGCTGTACGGCGTGCCGGCCGAGATTCTGGTCGGCATCATCGGCATCGAGACCGTGTACGGCCGCAATACCGGCCGCTTCCGCGTGCTGGACGCGCTGACCACGCTGGCATTCTCTTATCCGGAAGCGCCGCAGCGGCGCGAGCGCATGGAATTCTTCCGCGGCGAACTGGAGGCCACGCTGTTGTTCGCGCGCCAGACCAGCAGCGATCCGCTGGCGCTGAAAGGCTCGTTTGCCGGCGCCATCGGCATGCCGCAATTCATGCCGAGCAGCCTGATGAAATACGCGGTGGACTTCGACGGCAGCGGCAAGATCGATCTGCAGGGCTCCAGCAGCGACGCGATCGGCAGCGTGGCGGCCTTCCTGACCGCGCACGGCTGGCAGCGCGAGCAGACCGGGCCGGTGGTGTACGCCGCCACCGTCTCGCCCAACCGCGCCTGGGAGAGCATGTTGAACCAGGGGCTGGTCGCCAAATATCAGCCGCAGCAACTGAGCGCGGCCGGCGTGACCTCGGCCTTGCCGGTGCCGGAGCAACAATCGTACGGCCTGGTCGACCTGCAAAATGGTGCCGAGCCGACTGAGTATTGGCTCGCAAACAACAATTTTTTTGCAATTACGCAATATAATCGTAGTTATTTTTATGCCATGTCGGTGGTGGAATTGGGCCGCGCGGTGAGGCTGGCCAGAGGGAGCGCAGGGGCGTCAACGGCTGCTTCAGGAATGTAAGCAAGCGTAAAACGCCTTGTACCGTGGGTTGCTCCACGGTATTGTTTAGTTGACACTTGGAAATTATTTATCCACACTTCCAACATAAGCAGTAAAAAGCGGACTACTTTGCAAGAATTGTTATATAATTAACTTTGGCGATTCATTAAAAGTGCGCACAAGCAGCTTATCACACAAGTCGGTGTATAATTCTCACACAATGTTGCAGTCGGACAACAATACCCTGCGGGAAGAGGCTTTTTTGTATTGCTGCTGAGTATTAGATTGCGCGATGTTGTACAATTGTGTATATATTATGAAACTTGTTATCCTGGAACCCGTGTCCGTGTGTGAATTCTCCTGGTAAGGATGGACATTGACGCAGCAAAGCCCGAGTGTTGTACTTTGCAGGACAACTTTACAGAAGGAAAAACGACATGACAAACCAAGTCGGCATAGACATGAACAACGATGCGGATGGAGATGATCTGCTGCAGTACAATCCCAACCGCCTGCTCGATACCCTGATCGAGAACCTGCGTCTGAAAAATGATGCGGCACTGTCGCGTGCGCTGGAAGTGGCACCGCCCGTGATCAGCAAAATCCGTCACCACCGTTTGCCGGTCGGCGCTTCGCTGCTGATCCGCATGCACGAGGTATCGGACCTGAGCATCCGCGACCTGCGTTACTTGATGGGCGACCGCCGCAACAAGTTCCGCATCAGCGACAAGCAATTCAAGCCTAAGGAAGGCGAAACCCCAGGCGGCGGCAACAACAACCAAGGCTGATCCAGCCCGCTTGTCACCAGCGCCAAATTAGCGCCCTCACCCTTTACACAAGGGCTGAGGGCGTTGTCGTTTTACGCGGCGCTTTAAGCTGGAAACACGCCAGTGGAGAGGTAACGGTCGCCGCGATCGCAGACGATGAAGACGATGGTGGCGTTTTCCACCGTGTTGGAAATGCGCAGCGCGATCTCGCAGGCACCGGCGGCCGAAATGCCGCAGAAGATGCCCTCCTCGGCCGCCATGCGGCGCGCCATGCGCTCGGCCGCCGCCTGCGACACCGACTCCACGCGGTCAACCCGCGAGCGGTCATAAATCTTCGGCAGATACGCTTCCGGCCATTTGCGGATGCCCGGAATCGACGAGCCCTCTTCCGGCTCGGCGCCGATGATCTGCACCTCCGGATTCTGTTCCTTCAGATAGCGCGAGGTGCCCATGATGGTGCCGGTGGTGCCCATGGCGCTGACGAAGTGGGTGATGCGGCCATCGGTGTCGCGCCAGATTTCCGGCCCGGTGCTTTCGTAGTGGGCGCGCGCGTTGTCCTGGTTGCCGAACTGGTCAAGAATGATGCCCTTGCCGTCGCGCTGCAACTGTTCGGCCATGTCGCGCGCGTATTCCATGCCGCCGGTTTTTGGCGTCAGCAGGATTTGCGCGCCGTAGGCGGCCATGCTCTGGCGGCGCTCGACACTGAGATTTTCCGGCATCAGCAACAGCATCTTGTAGCCACGGATCGCCGCCGCCATCGCCAGCGCGATGCCGGTATTGCCGCTGGTGGCCTCGATCAGCGTATCGCCCGGCTTGATGTCGCCGCGCTCCTCGGCGCGCTTCAGCATGGACATGGCGGCGCGATCCTTGACCGAGCCAGCTGGGTTGTTGCCTTCCAGCTTGCCGAGAATGATGTTGTTGCGGGCCGCGGCCTCGGCGCCCGGCAGGCGCACCAGCTGCACCAGCGGCGTATTGCCGATCGTATCTTCCAGAGTCTTGTAAGCCATCGTTTCTTGTTTGAGTTCGCCAAAACAATCATTTTAGCCGAGTTAAAGCAAAGCCACCGGCCCCTCTCCAAAGACTTTAGACGCGCGGAAGCGATTCCGCTAGACTGGCAACATTCGTGCAACCATCTTCATATCTGGAATCCTCATGACGACCGCCCCCACCGAACTGCTGCCCGAAGAAATCCCGGACGATCCGGCGCCGCAGAGCGGCCTCAACCTGGAACAACGCCAGCACCAGATGTTCCCGGTGCTGAGCGCCACCGACATCCGCCATATGCACCGCTTCGGCCATGTGGTGTGCTTCAAGGATGGCGATATGATCTTTGAAGCCGGCAAGACCAGCTTTGGGCTGATGCTGGTGATTAAAGGCGGCATCCGCGTCAACCGTTACGATGGTCTGGGCAACAGCGCCTACGTGACCACGCACCTGCCCGGCCAGTTCAGCGGCGAGGTGGCGCAACTGTCGGGCCGGCCGGCGCTGGGCAACGGCCTGGCCGAGGGCGATGTCGAGGTGCTGGTGGTGCCGTCGGAGGCGCTGCGCCAGTTGCTGGTGGCGCATGCCGATCTGGGCGAGCGCATCGTGCGCGCGCTGATCCTGCGCCGGGTCGGGCTGATCGAGCAGGCGTCGGGCGGGCCGGTGATTGTCGGGCCGCGTGGCCATGAGCGCATTCACACGCTGCAAACCTTTTTGCAGGCCAACGGCCATCCGCATCTGGTGCTCGATCCCGAACGTGATCGCCAGGCCGCCGATCTGATGGAACACTATCAGCCGCGACGCGAGGAACTGCCGCTGGTGGTGTGTCCGGACGGCGTGGTCAAGAAAAATCCTTCGGTGGTCGACATCGGCCGCTGCCTCGGCATGCTGCCGCAGTTGGATAGCGACAAGGTGTGGGATGTGATCGTGGTCGGCGCCGGTCCAGCCGGGCTGGCGACGGCGGTGTATGCGGCATCGGAGGGCTTGTCGGTGCTGGCGCTGGAAACCCGCGCCTACGGCGGCCAGGCCGGCGCCAGCGCGCGCATCGAAAACTATCTCGGCTTCCCGACCGGCGTGTCGGGCCGCGCGCTGGCCGGGCGCGCTTACGTGCAGGCGCAAAAGTTCGGCGTCGAGATCGCGATACCGGCACCGGCCGGGCGGTTGATCTGCGATACCTATCCGCTGCAGGTGGAAATGTGCGGCAGCCTGCAGCGTCTGCAGGCCAAGACGGTGGTGCTGTCGTGCGGCGCGCGGTATCGCCGGCCGTCGCTGGCCAACCTCAAGCAGTTTGAGGGCAAGGGCGTGTACTACTGGGCTTCGCCGGTTGAGGCCAAGCTGTGCAAGACTGAAGAGATCATTCTGGTCGGCGGCGGCAACTCGGCCGGACAGGCGGCGGTGTTCTTGTCGGGCTATGCGTCCAAGGTGCACATGCTGATCCGCAAGGACAGCCTGTCGTCCACCATGTCCAGCTATCTGATCGAGCGCATCCAGGCGACGCCGAATATCGAGCTGCATACCTGCACTGAAATCGTCGCGCTGGAGGGCGATGAGGATGGCTTGCGCCAGGTGCGCGTGCGCAATGCCCGCACTGAAGCGGAATGCGACTACGACGTGTGCCGCGTGTTCCTGTTCATCGGCGCCGATCCCAACACCAGCTGGCTCAGCGACTGCGGCGTGGACGTCGATCCGAATGGCTTCATCCGCACCGGGTTTGACGTCACCAAGTCGCAGTGCAAGGCCAACTTCGCCAACGGCGTATATCCGCGCGACTTGCCCTCGCGGGCCGCGCTGGAGACCAGCGTGCCGGGCGTGTTCGCCATTGGCGACGTGCGCGCCACCTCCACCAAACGCGTCGCCGCCGCTGTGGGCGAAGGCGCGGCGGTGGTATCACAGATCCACCAATTCCTCGCCAACTTGCCTGCGGACAAGCTGAGGATATAGGTAGGGGGTGTGTTGCACACATCCCTGCGGCAACGTGTCTCAAACGGCTGTCTCTTTTTGTCTGCATTCGCATCTTTTGAACTCTCCGGCATCCCGGCGGTCCAACAGACAGGAAGCGACAAAAACCGACAGTTCCCGCAAGGAGAATGAGACATGAGTGCATTAGGCAGTGTGCAAGAGCCCCCACCACCTATACTCCCGGCAATAGTTTATGACGAGCTGCGCAGTTACTTGCGCGAGAGCGGCAGCACCTTATCGCCCAGCGAAGCCTTGATCAAGGCGGTTCAACAGTGGATTGCCAAGGGCCGCGCCGACGCCATCCCGGCGCGCGGCTATCAATGGAAGCAGCTGTTCCTGCCTGAAGGCAGCCGCCTGCGCATGCGCAACAACGACAGCTGGTACACCGCCAGCATCATCAACGATGATCTGGTCTACAACGGCGACGCCGTCTCCCCTAACCAGATGGCCAAGCAGGTGGCCGGCGACGGCCGCAACGCCTGGCGCGACCTGTGGATACTGCTGCCGGGCCAGAGAAACTGGATCAACGCCGCGCGCCTGCGCGCGCAACTGGTGCGCGATGCCAAAAAAATCCCACCCACGCCTGCCGAAGCGATGACCATCGCCGCCAAAGCCATGAGCGACGCCCTCAGCACCGCGCTCACCTTGGTAGCACACGCCAACCAGCAAGCCCAAAACACCCTGGAACGCCGCCTCCCCAAATACCGCCGCAGCTGGGATACGCTGGAGGACGTGGATTAAACATCCGCCCCCAGCGGATTTGACATAGCAATTTGCGAGAGCGCTGCTAAGCTTTTGATTGCAGACGATTTTTCACAGATTTTTCATGATGTCTTCGCGGTACATTCACGATGTCCCACTTCGCGCTCAAGCTGGTCAACCCGGCATTTGACTCCCCGCTGGTCGATGTTTTGACCGAGCTTGAGCACTTGCGTCGATTGCAATTACACGGCGACACACCGCCAGTGGTGTTCTTCCAGATCAAGCACATTTTCCACATGCTCGAGAGCCTCGGTTCCGCCCGTATCGAAGGCAATCACACCACGCTGGCGGATTACGTCGAAGCCGCCGTCAACGGCGGCCCGCACAACAACGAGCAACTGTGCGAGATCTGGAATATCGAGAGCGCGATGAAATACGTCGAGGCTGCAATCCAGCCCCAAATGCCAATCACTGAGCAATTCATTCGCGAACTGCACAGTCTCACAGTGCGCAACCTGGAACGTGAAGGCGATCACACACCGGGCGCCTATCGCTGTACGCAAGTGCGGATCGCACAATCGCAGCACCTCCCGCCCGACGCCATGCAAGTCGCCAGCTACATGCAGGAACTGGTGGATTTCGTGAACCGTACCGATGCACCCAAATATGATCTGATAAAAGTAGCTCAGGCACATCACCGATTCAGCTGGATACACCCATTCAATAACGGTAATGGCCGCGTGGTCAGGCTACTCACTTACGCCATGCTGATCAAATACGGCTACAACGTCAAAGACGGTGGCCGCGTGCTGAATCCGACGGCTGTATTCTGCAACGACCGCGAAAAATACTGCGATATGCTGGCCCATGCGGATCAGGGTAGCGAACTCGCGCCGGCGCTGCTGCTGTCCCGGCAACGCCAGCTGATCACGTCCGAGGAACTGCAAATCCTCAATGAAGTCGTGCGACGGGGTACGACAAGGTCTGCGGACCTGGCCAAAGTCGTGCCTCACCTTAGCAGCGCGCAGCGCGCCTATCAGTTGCGCAAACTGGTCGAACGTAAAATGCTGCAGCCGGTGCGTGAGGGCGGACGACTATACAGCATCAGCTTCACCAACAACTACCTGCTGCGCTGCGTGATACAGATGCTGTCGCGGCAGGGCTTCATTTCCGAGGCGCTTACAGGCCCCGCGCCTTGAGGGCTTCGATCTCGAAGTCGCCATCGTCCACCAGCCGCTCCCAGCCAGGGAACTTGCCGAGGCCGCGGCTGCGGGCGATCGATAGCAGCAGGCTTTGTCCAGCCACCAGCTTTTCCGGCGACTGCTGGTAGACCGCGTCGGCAAACGCTTGCTCGGGGGTGACAATGGTCCAGCCCATGTCCTTGAATTGCTGGATCGCGTCCTTCAACCACAGCGCGTTGATCAGATTGTGGTGCAGCAGCATTATTTGCGGGATGTCACGTCCTTCCAGCTGACGCGACAGGTCGCGATAAGCTTCGGCACGCTGGCGCAGGTGCGACAGATAGGCTAGTCGAATCGGCGTCAGGTCGGCTTGCGCGTTGGCGCGCAGGACGTCGACCAGTTTTTCGTCCAGCCGCCAATCGCTGGTATCCAGACTGACGTAGGCGTCGCGGTAGCCGCTCTGACGCAGATAGTCGCGCATACCGTCGCGCTTCTCCAGCGTATTCCCTTCGCGCAGATAGGTGTAGCGGAACCATTTGCGGTAGCCCGCCAGCGTGGACGTGATGCGATCGCAGTCCGCCACCTCTTGCTGATACTGCGCCAGCGTCACCTTGGCGCTGTTCAGATCAAGATGAGTCATGGTGTGGTTGCCGATGACGTGGCCCGCCCTGCCCCAAGCCTGCGCTAGCGCGTAGCCTTGCGGGCGGTCGGCGCCATTGCCGCAGGTGACGAACAACGCGGCCTGCACCTGCTGCGCCGACAGCGCGTCCAGCAATGCCTGGTTGCGCTGCGCCGGCGACAGCAGCGGCGTTTCGGCCAGACGCGGGCCGTCGTCGAAAGTGAAGGCCACCGATTGCGCTTGCGCGGCCGGCAACCATGCACTCACAGTCAGTCCCAGCGCCGCCGCGATCCGGCGCGGCTTCATACCACGATCCCCATGCGCCGCAGTTGCGCCGCCTGATAGGCGCCGATGGCGTTGTCGAACAGCGTGCGGATCAGCGGATCGTCGACGATGTCGGCGTCGGCCGGCGCACCTTCGATGCGCAGATACATGCTGGTCAGCGACTCGCCCAGCATCAGTCCCGCATACAGCTTGGCGGCCGGGATTTCGGTGCGCCACGTCGGCGCCTGTTCGTCCCCAGTCAGCGCGATGCTGTCGCCATGCACGCGATAACGGAAGCGCTGCGCGCCGCCTTCATGGTCGTAGACCGACAACTGCCACACGCACGGCGTGGCGAAGTAACTATCCTCCGGCAGCTCCATGTCCTGATAGCGCGCCAGCAGGCCGCTGCGGCAGAAGTCCTGCACCAGCGCGCCCTGCTCCGCCGTCAGCGGCGCGAAACGGCGGGCGATGTCGGCGGTCGGCGGCGGAACGATGTCCGGATCGTATGCGTAATCCACATCCTGCTCGCCCACCGGCAGCACCCACGCCAGCGGCGCGGCCGGCGTCAGCGCGGCCGCGCTGAGCTCCAACGACACCGAAGGATTCAAGCGCACCACCTGCGAGTCGGGCAACCACTCGCCCACCGCCTGCGCAAACTGGCGGTAGGTAATCGGGAACAGCGCATGGTTGTACCACGACCACGGCTCCTGCCGGAACTGACAGGAACTCGGCACCACATAGCGCGGCGCCAGCGCTTGCAGCTGTTCCGGCCATTCCTCCGGCAAGGCCACCGGTCCGCGCTCGGCGCGCGACGGCGCGATCACATCCACCTCGCGCATGGTCTGGAATGGCCACAACACCATATCCCACGGCGCGTATGGCTTGAGCTGCTCCAGCGTCTCCGGGTCCATCCACGAATCCACCACGTTCAGCACATTCAGGCCCTCGGCGCGGATCTGGAACATGGAATCGACATCCGCCTCCAGCGCGCGACGCGGAATCACCTCGAACGCGCCGACCAGCACCGGCACATCCAGCGCCAACGGCCGCACATCGGCGAAGCCGAGCGCGCGCAGCATCGCGAACAGTTCGTCGAAGATGCAGTACATATAGATCGGTGTCGCGCGGTCCAGCAGATCCAGGCTCTCCATCGAACAATGATCGTCGTGCAGATGGGAGATGAACACCGCGTCCGGCCGCAGCGCGCGGATGCGCGCGGCATCGAACCTCACGTCCGGAAAGGCGTGACAGTTCCTGCTGAACGGATTTTCAAACACGGGATCAAACAGGATCTGCGTGCCGCCGCTTTCAAAAGCGTAGCCGGCGTGCAGAATGCGCGAAATCTTCATCTGGGTGGTCCTTGTATCGGAAGCGACATGATACAAGGAAGCCCCGAAAAAGGGCTCCGCTTCCTTACTTTTGCAGTCCAGCCGTATTAATCGCAATCGATCCTGGACGCGCCTTGTAGACGATGGTGATCGTATTGCCGCTCTGTGTCTCGGCCGACTGCGCGCCGCCCACCGAGAACAACAGAAACTTCAGCCCCGCGCCGGCAGTCTGGCCTTTGACCACCGTGAAACCAAACACGAACGTGCCACCCGGATCGACCACATTGCCCTTTTCATCCGGCGGTGGACGCAACGCCACACAAGGCTTGCTGTCACTAGCTTCCAGCAAACCATCCCGCAGCCGCTGCAGACTGGCGGCAATAGGATAGACCTGCGGATCGATCGCAATGTCAGCGGCATTGGGCACCGGTGTCGGCACGGCGGGCTGCGGATACAGCATGAAGGTCAGGTTTTGCGTCCCCTTCCATCCACGTGTACTCCCCGTGTTGCCGTTAAAAGTGCTCACCCCGATCGGCACGGTGGCACCGGCCGAGGTGCTGCTGGATTGCTCGGTCTGGGTGGTCAATGCCACCTTGACGCTGCTGATCTCAAAGCCGACGATGCCGTTGCAGGTGTTGGCCAGCGCCGCCACATGCCCCACTCGGGCATCGTAGTCCCGATAAACCGACAGGTCGGTCTTGATTTTTCCAACCACCTCGGCAACGGTGGCGGGACTGCCCTCGGTCTGAGGGATACTCTGACATGCCGTCAGCAACAACGCGACGGCAAGCAGCGCGTATCGCAAGCTCGCGCGGTCCATGCTCAGCCCCTAGACCGGCACGCTGCGCAGCGATTCGCGCAAGCGCGCGGCGGCGGGGTCGCGCGACCTCAGCACGCCCACATGCTTCTCGGACCAGCCCAGTTCATTGCGCGCCTGCGCAATCCGTGCCAGTCCATCCTCAAACGAAATAAAGGTAAATGCTTCCGCAGTCATGATGCTCTCCTGGTGTCGGTACGAAATGCCCCACGCCAGCGTGGGGCCGATGGCGATGCTATTTGGCGGTCTTCGCGGGAGCGCCGTCCTTGGATTTGCCGTTCACCTGCAGACCGGCCTCCGACAGACGCGCGGCGCTCTTTTCACCGATGCCCTTAACCCGCGACTCCAGATCGGCCCAGTCCTTGAACTCACCTTTCTTGCGCTCTTCCAGGATGGCCTTGGTCTTGGCCGGCCCCAGCCCGCGTATGCCATCCAGCGCCGCCGCATCGGCCTTGTTGACGTCCACCTGGGCCCAGGCCAGGTTGATAGCGGCCAGCAACGCGGCCACGGTCAGCAATAATTTCTTATACATGGTTGTCTCCGTTCAGGTTAAGCAAGGGCGAACATCGCGTCTTGCGCACTCCTTAACGAACACATGCCATCCGCGCGTTGACGCGCACGGCTGAGCCAGATCAACACCGAAAATAAAAAGCCCCGCACGGTCTGCACCAGTGCGGGGCGGGTCGGGCGGCCTGGCCGTTATGCCGACGGGAACAATTCCTCGTGCGTGACGGTGGCCGTGCCCAGCTTGCCGACCACGATGCCGCCGGCGCGGTTGGCGGTTTCCACCGCCTCCTGCCAGCCGGCGCCCGCGCCCAGCATGCACGCCATGGTGGCGATCACGGTATCGCCCGCGCCCGAGACGTCAAACACCTCGCGCGCCTGCGCAGGCGTGTGGTACTGCGCGCCGTCGGTGTACAGCGTCATGCCCTCTTCCGAACGGGTCAGCAACAGCGCGTCCAGTTTCAGCTCGGCGCGCAGCGCCTGCGCCTTGGCGCTCAGCTGCTCTTCCGACTGCCACGAACCGATGATGCGCTTCAGCTCCGACTTGTTCGGCGTCAGCACGGTGGCGCCGGTGTAGCGCGAGAAATCGTCGCCCTTCGGATCGACCATCACCACCTTGCCGGCCGCGCGCGCGGCGGCGATCATATCGGCCACCGCCACCAGGCTGCCCTTGGCGTAGTCGGACAGGATGATCACATCGTAATCGGCCAGCAGCGCCTTGAACTGCTGCAGCTTGTCGCGCAACACGGTGTCGGTCGGCGGCTCCTCGAAATCGATGCGCACCATCTGCTGCTGGCGTCCGATCACGCGCAGCTTGATGATGGTGGAAATCGCCTCGTCGCGTTTCAGATAGCTGCGGATGCCGCCGCCTTCCAGCAGCTGCTCCACCTCGGTGCCGGCTTCGTCGTTGCCGACGATGCCCAGCAGGCCGGCCTGCACCCCCAGCGCGCCGGCGTTGCGCGCCACGTTGGCGGCGCCGCCCAGACGCGCCTCGCGCTTCTCGATGCGCACCACCGGCACCGGCGCCTCGGGCGAAATGCGGCTGACGTCACCGAACCAGTAACGGTCCAGCATCACATCACCCACCACCAGGATACGTACTTGGTCCAGATTCTTGCTCACTATAAGCCTCTTAACTACGGGTCAGGATGGAACGGCCGATGCCGTGATATTCAACGCCGGCTTCGGCCATCACCTGCGGCTCGAACAGATTGCGGCCATCGAAGATCACCGCGTGCCGCAGCGCCGCCTTGATCTTGTCGAAGTCCGGGCTGCGGAACGCCTTCCATTCGGTGACGATGACCAGCGCGGTGGCGCCACCCAGCGTATCGGTCGCGCTGTCGGCAAAGCGCACCCGCGCCAGTTCGGCCGGCGACAGGTCCAGCGCCAGCACCCGCTTGGCCTCGGCCATGGCGACCGGATCGTACACCGCCACCGTGGCGCCGGCGTCCAGCAACTGGCGCACCAGCACCCGCGACGGCGCTTCGCGCATATCGTCGGTATTCGGCTTGAAGGCCAGGCCCCAGATCGCGAAATGCTGGCCGCTCAGGTCCTCGCCAAAACGCTTGATGACCTTCTGGCCCAGCACCAGCTTCTGCTTGTCGTTGACAGCCTCCACCGCGCGCAGGATCAGCAGATCCTGATCGTACTGGCGCGCGGTGCGCTCCAGCGCCTGCACGTCTTTCGGGAAGCAGGAACCGCCGTAGCCGGCGCCGGCGTACAGGAAGCTGTGGCCGATGCGCGGATCGGAGCCGATGCCGTGCCGCACCGCCTCGATGTCGACTCCCACCCGGTCGGCCAGGTTGGCCAGTTCGTTCATGAACGAGATGCGCGTTGCCAGCATCGAGTTGGCGGCGTACTTGGTGAATTCGGCCGAGCGCACGTCCATCCAGAAGGTGCGCTCGTGATTGCGGTTGAATGGCGCGTACAGCTTTTTCATCAGCGCCGCCGCCTTGTGGCCGTCGGCCGTGCTGTCATGGCCGATCACGATGCGGTCCGGGCGCATGAAGTCTTCCACCGCCGCGCCCTCTTTGAGGAATTCCGGATTCGACACCACCGAGAAGCTGGCCTGCCCGGCCACGCCGCGCGCCGTCAGTTCGTCCTGCAGCGCCGCCCTGACGCGGTCGCCGGTGCCGACCGGCACCGTCGATTTGTCGACGATGACCTTGAAGCCGGTCATGTGCTGGCCGATGTTGCGCGCGGCCGCCAGCACGTATTGCAGGTCGGCCGAACCATCTTCATCGGGCGGCGTGCCGACCGCGATGAACTGCACTTCGCCATGCGCCACCGAGGCCGCGACGTCGGTCGAGAACTGAATGCGGCCGGCGGCGCGGTTGCGCGCGACCACTTCTTCCAGGCCCGGTTCGTGGATCGGGATGCCGCCGCTGTTCAGCAGATCGATCTTGCGCTGATCGACGTCCAGACAGAACACGTCGTTGCCCAACTCCGCCAGACAGGCGCCGGTGACCAGGCCAACATAGCCGGTGCCGATAATCGTGATTTTCATAGTGGTACCGCCTTAATTCATGACATTCAATTCTTCGGTGCGGCGCGGCGGATAGGTTTCCCAGCGGCTGCAGCCAGGGCACTGCCAGTAGAACTGGCGCGCCTTGAAACCGCAATGGCCGCATTGATAACGCGCCAGCTTCTGTGTATAGCCGTGTACCAGATTCTTCACCAGCGACAGCTCCGGCATCACCGCCGCCGGCGCATCCATCAGACGCGCCTCCAGGAACTTGTCCAGTCCCAGCAGGGTCGGCGTGCGCCGCAATTCATTCGAAATCAATTCCTTGGCGGCATCGATGCCATCCAGCTCCAGCACCGCCTTGTAGACCACCTCGATCAGATCGATCGACGAGGCCTGCTCCAGATAGGACTTCAACAGATTAACACCTTCCTGCGGCCGGCCCACTTTGCGGTAGCCATCCATCAGCCGCGGCGCCACCAGCGCCACGTGCGGCACGCTGATCTGCTCCACCCGGCGCCAGGTCAGCAGCGCGCCTTCGACATCGCCCTGCGCCAGTTGCGCATCGCCGGTCAGCAGCGTGGCGCGCACGTTGACGCGGTCGGCCTGCAGCGATTTATCCAGCAGCGCCAGCGCCTGTTCCGGATGCATGTGCACCAGCGCGTCCTGCGCCAGCTCGCAGTAGAACTGCGCGATCTGCTTCTGGCGCGAACCGGCGCCCGATTCCTGCAGCCCGATCGCCGCCTCGATCGCGCGCGGCCACTCCTTCTCGCGCTGGAAAATCTCCAGCAGCGCGCGCCGCGCCTGCGCCGAATAGGCGCTGTTCAGCAGCGTGTTGAAGGTTTCCTCGGCGCGGTCCAGCAGACCGGCCTTCAGGTAATCCATGCCCAGCTCATGCTGCGCGTGTTCCTTCTGCTCCTGCGGCAGATCCGGCCGCGCCAGCAGGTTCTGGTGCACGCGGATGGCGCGCTCGGTCTCGCCACGGCGGCGGAACAGATTTCCCAGCGCGAAATGCATATCGGCCGATTCCGGGTCCAGCCGCACAATCTCGATGAAGGCGTCGACCGCCTTGTCCGGCTCATCGTTGAGCAGGAAGTTCAAGCCTTTGTAATAGCCGCGCGGCAGCGAGCGCGACTCGGAAATCAATTGACGGATGTCGACGCGCGCGGCGACCCATCCCAGAGCGAAAAAGACCGGGATGCCCAGTAACCACCAGAGTTCAAATTCCATGCTGTGTACTTGTTATTGTGTATTGACGCTGTCGGGCTGCGGCTGGCGGGTGGCCTGCTGCGCCGAGCTTTGCAGCGTGTGAATAGTGGTCTTGTGTTTGTTGGTCTCGCGGCGGTGGCGGAACACGGTCGGCGTCAGCGCCAGCACGCCCAGCACCGCGCCGGCAACGAAAAAGCCCAGCAGCATCAGCACCAGCGGGCCGCGCAGCTCATAGTTCAGGAACAGATGCAGCTCGACTTCCTGCGTGTTCTTCAACGCGAAGCCGAAAAACAAGATGAAGATGACAAAACCGATAAAGGTGGAGATGAATTTCATCAGCCAGCGTCCTGTGGAGTGAGTTCCGAGAGCGTCAGTATCGCACCTCGGCCGCTAAAAAAAAAGCGGCATCCCGAAGGACGCCGCTTTTGCTAACTATCGAATGCTTCAGTCCTCGATGATCGGTTGCCCGACCATCGCGTCAACCCGCTCACGCAATTGCTTGCCCGGCTTGAAGTGCGGCACCCGTTTTTCCGGCACCATCACCTTGTCGCCCGATTTCGGGTTACGTCCGATGCGCGGTGGCCGGCTGTTGAGGGCAAAGCTGCCAAAACCGCGGATCTCGATGCGCTGACCGGTCGCCAAGGCGTTGGTCATCGCATCCAGAATGGTCTTGACGGCGTATTCCGCATCCTTGGCCACCAGCTGAGAATAACGCTCAGCCAGGCGGTTGATCAGTTCGGACTTAGTCATCGACTAGTTCTTAGTTCTTGTTATCCAGTTTGGCTTTCAGCAGCGCGCCCAGGCTGGTGGTGCCCGAAGCTGCATTGCTGTCAGCAGCGATGTTTTTCATCGCTTCTGCGGTCTCAGCCGAATCTTTGGCTTTGATCGACAGCTGGATCGAACGTGCTTTACGGTCGATGTTGATCACCAGAGCTTCGACGGAATCGCCGACTTTCAGGTGGGTGCCAGCATCTTCCACGCGGTCACGCGAGATTTCCGAAGCGCGCAGGTAGCCTTCAACTTCTTCCGACAGCTGGATCACGGCGCCTTTAGGCTCAACCGATTTAACGGTGCCGGTAACCAGCGCGCCTTTGTCGTTCATGGCGGCGAAGTTGTTGAATGGATCGCCTTCCAGTTGCTTAACGCCCAGGGACACGCGCTCACGCTCAACGTCGATTGCCAGAACCACGGCTTCCAGTTCGTCACCTTTCTTGAACTTGCGCACGGCTTCTTCACCGGACTCGGTCCACGACAGGTCGGACAGGTGCACCAGGCCGTCAATGTTGCCAGCCAGACCGATGAACACGCCGAAGTCGGTGATCGATTTGATCGCGCCTTTGACTTTGTCACCTTTCTTATGGGTCACGCCGAAGTCGTCCCATGGGTTGGCTTTGCACTGTTTCATGCCCAGCGAGATACGACGACGCTCTTCGTCGATCTCCAGAACCATCACTTCTACTTCGTCGCCGAGTTGGACAACTTTGTTTGGAGCGACGTTTTTGTTGGTCCAGTCCATTTCGGAAACGTGCACCAGACCTTCGATGCCTTGTTCCACTTCAACGAACGCACCGTAGTCGGTCAGGTTGGTGACTTTACCGAACAGGCGGGTGCCTTGTGGGTAACGACGCGACAGACCGGTCCATGGGTCATCGCCCAGTTGCTTCACGCCCAGCGAAACACGGTTTTTCTCTTGATCGTATTTCAGGACTTTCGCGGTGATCTCTTGACCCACGGTCAGCACTTCCGATGGGTGACGCACACGACGCCATGCCAGGTCGGTGATGTGCAGCAGGCCGTCGATGCCGCCCAGATCCACGAACGCGCCGTAGTCGGTGATGTTTTTCACCACGCCGGTCACCACGGTGCCTTCTTTCAGCGTTTCCATCAGTTTCTGACGCTCTTCGCCCATCGAAGCTTCGATCACGGCGCGGCGGGACAGAACCACGTTGTTACGCTTGCGGTCCAGTTTGATAACTTTGAATTCGAGGGTTTTGCCTTCGAATGGGGTGGTGTCTTTGACTGGACGGGTGTCCACCAGCGAACCTGGCAGGAAGGCACGGATGCCGTTGGTCAGAACGGTCAGACCGCCCTTGACTTTGCCGTTCACGGTGCCGACCACGATCTCGCCCGACTCCATTGCTTTTTCCAGTGCCAGCCACGAAGCCAGACGCTTGGCTTTGTCGCGCGACAGGATGGTATCGCCGAAACCATTTTCCAGCGATTCGATGGCCACGGAAACGAAGTCACCTACTTTGACTTCCAGTTCGCCTTGGTCATTTTTGAATTCTTCAACAGGGATGAAAGCTTCCGATTTCAGGCCTGCGTTGACGATCACGAAGTTGTGATCCAGACGAACGACTTCAGCCGAAATAACTTCGCCCGAGCGCATATCTTGGCGCGACAGGGATTCTTCGAAGAGGGCTGCAAAACTTTCCATATTATAAAACTTCCAGGTTAGCCAGTAAGGCCCGCAGGATGCGGCTTCAACTGGGTTAGGGTTGATAAAGGTATTACTTGGTGATACCGGCGTACCATTGCAAGACCTGATCAACCGCTTGATCAGCGGTCATATTCGAGGTATCCAGCACGTGGGCGCCGTCCGCTGGTGCCAACGGGGCGATGGTCCGATTGGTATCCCGGTCATCGCGCGCCTGTAAATCCACCAGTAGGTCTTGCATATTAGCAGAAAATCCCTTGTCTATCAATTGCTTATAACGGCGCTCGGCGCGCGCCTGTACCGAGGCGGTCAAAAACACCTTCAGCGGCGCGTGCGGGAAGATCACCGAGCCCATGTCGCGACCGTCCGCGACCAGGCCCGGCGCCTTGCGAAAACTCAGTTGCAGCCCGGTCAGCGCATGCCGCACCGCCGGGAAAGTGGCGATCTTGGAGGCGGTGTTGCCGACCTCCTCGGCGCGGATCGCGTCGGTGACGTTTTCCTGCGACAGCACGATGGCGCCGCCCTGGAAACTGCACTGCAGATGCTCGGCCAGCTTGGCCAGCGCGTGCTCGTCGGTCAGATCGGTGTCGCGGCGCAGCGCCGACAGCGCGGTCAAACGGTACAGCGCGCCCGAATCCAGATAATGGAAGCCGAGCTTATCGGCAACGCGGTGTGCGACCGTGCCCTTGCCGGATGCGGTGGGGCCGTCGATGGTGATGACTGGAATCTGGGAAGTTGGCATATCAGTTATTTTGCAATTTTCGCAAATGCGGTGAAGTAATCGGGGAAGGTTTTGTTCACGCATTTCGGATCGTTGATGCGCACCGGCGCGCCCTTGCGCAGCGCGCCGTCCAGCGCCACCAGCGAGAAGCACATCGCCATGCGGTGATCGTCGTAGGTATCAATGGTAGCAGGGCTCAGCGCGGCGGGCGGGGTGACCTTGATATAGTCCGGCCCCTCCTCCACCGTGGCGCCAACCTTACGCAACTCGGCCGCCATGGCGGCGATGCGATCGGTTTCCTTGACGCGCCAGCTGGCGATATTGCGCAGCGTGCTGGTGCCGTCGGCATACAGCGCCGCCACCGCGATCGTCATCGCGGCGTCCGGAATGTGATTGAAGTCGGCGTCGATGGCCTTCAGCGGGCCATGGGCGCGCGCCTCGATCCAGTTATCGCCCATGGTGATCTCGGCCCCCATCTGCGCCAGCGCGGCGGCGAAGCGCACATCGCCCTGAATGCTGTCCTTGCCCACGCCCTCCACCCGCACCGGACCGCCGCCAATCGCGCCAGCCGCCAGGAAGTAGGACGCCGACGAAGCGTCGCCCTCGACGTGGATGGTGCCCGGCGACTGGTAGACCTGGCCCGGCTGGATGGTGAACGACTCCCAGCCATTCTGCTCGACCTTGACGCCGAAGCGGCGGATCAGGTTCAGCGTGATCTCAATATACGGCTTGGAAATCAGCTCGCCAACCACATCGATGGTGATCGCATGTTCCTTGGCCATCAGCGGCGCCACCATCAGCAGCGCGGTCAGGAACTGGCTCGACACATCGCCGCGCACCGACAGGCGCTGGGTGGTGATCTTGCCCTGCTTGATGTGCAGCGGCGGATAGCCCGGGTTGCCGGTGTATTCGACATTGGTGCCGGCGGCGTTGAGCGCGTCGACCAGATCGCCGATCGGACGCTCATGCATGCGCGGCACGCCATGCAGCGTGTAATCGCCACCTATCACCGCCAGCGCGGCCGTCAGCGGACGGATCGCCGTGCCGGCGTTGCCCATGAACAGATCGGCCGACTTATTCGGCAGCACGCCGGCCACGCCGGTAACGTGGTGAATCGTGCCGGTGGCGGTTTTCTCCTCCGTCCACTGCACGCCGAGCGCGCGCAGCGCCGCCAGCATCACAGCGGTATCGTCCGACGCCAGCAGATCGACAATCGCCACCTGCCCCTGCGACAGCGCCGACAGCAGCAAAATGCGGTTCGAGATGGACTTGGAGCCCGGCAGGCGCACCGCGCCCTCAACGTGAGCGACCGTTTGCAGGTCGAGATATTCGTGAGTCATACAATCTTCCTTTAGCGCCCGCCGTCGTCCCCGCGAAAGCGGGGACCCATGCTGAGCGCGCGTTCTATGGACTCCCGCCTGCGCGGGAGTGACGGCGGTTATTCTGCTTTATCGGGCGACGGCGGCGCTTCGGCCGCTTCGATCGCGGTGATCCATTGGTGACGCGCTTGCTGGGCGTTGCTGTAGATCCGTTCCAGCGCCACGCCGTCGTTGGCGGCCAGGTGCGCGCGCAGGCTCGTCAATTGTGCCATGTAGGCGTCGAGCTCGGCTAACAGCGCGGGCTGGTTGGCCAGGCTGATGTCGCGCCACATTTCCGGCGATGAACCGGCAATGCGAGTGAAATCGCGGAAGCCGCTGGCGGCGTACTGGAACAGCAAGTCGGCGTGCGGCTTGTTGGCGATATCGTCCACCAGGCCGTAGGCCAGCAAATGCGGCAGGTGGCTGACGGCGGCGAACACTTTGTCGTGCTCTTCCGGCGTCAGGCGGTGGATGATGGCGCCGCAGGCGCGCCAGGCGGCGGCCACGCGTTCGATGTCAGCGTCGCTGTTTTCGGCCAGCGCGGTGATCACCGCTTTCTTACCGATGTACAGGTGGTCGATGGCGGCGTCCGGACCGTTGGTTTCGCGGCCGGCGATCGGGTGGCCGGGCACGAATTGGGCGATTTTGTCACCCAGCGTGCGGCGCGCGGCGGCCACCACGTCGGACTTGGTGCTGCCGGCATCGCTGACCACGGTGCCGGGCTGCAGGTGCGGCGCGATCGCGGCCAGTATGGCTTCGGTCTGTGCCACCGGAGCGGCCAGCAGCACCAGATCGGCGCCGTGCAGCGCTTCGGCCAGCGACAGCGCGCCCTCGGACGCATCGCCGGTGACGCCGATGGCATCGATGATGCCCAGCTCTTTGGCACGCGCCATCGAGGCCGACGAGCGGCCAACGCCGACGATGTCACGCACCGCGCCAGCTTTGCGCAGCGCCCGCGCGAACGAGCCGCCGATCAGCCCTACGCCGAAGATAACGACTTTGTTCAGCATCACTCGGCCAATGCTTTCGTCAGCGCTTCAACAAAGGCTTCATTCTCTTCCGGCAGGCCGATCGAGATGCGCAGCCATTGCGGCAGGCCGTAGTTGCCGACCGGGCGCACAATCACGCCCTGCTTCAGCAGCGCCAGATTGATGCGCGCGCCGGCGTCGGCCTCATTGCCCACTTTGACCAGCACGAAGTTACCGTACGACGGCACATACTCCAAGCCCAGCTTCTCGAACGCTTGCACCAACTGCACATAGCCCTCGGCGTTGTTGGCCGCGCTCTGCTCCAGGAACGCCTTGTCGTTCAGCGCCGCGATGGCCGCCGCCTGCGCCAGCGAATTGACGTTGAACGGCTGGCGAATGCGGTTCATCAGATCGGTCAGCGCCGGCTGCGCGATCGCGAAGCCCACGCGCAGACCGGCCAGGCCATAGGCCTTGGAGAAGGTGCGCGACACCAGCAGGTTCGGATACTTCTTCACCCACGCCGCTGATTCGAACTGGTGTTCGGCCGCCAGGAATTCGTTGTACGCTTCGTCCAGCACCACCACCACATTGGCCGGCACCTTGGCGACGAACGCCTCGATCTCGGCGGCCGGAATGAAGGTGCCGGTCGGGTTGTTCGGATTGGCGATGAACACCTGGCGGGTATCGTCGCGGATCGCGGCCAGCATGGCCGGCAGGTCGTGACCATATTGTGTCGCCGGCACCACGATGTGCTGCGCGCCCACACCCTGCGTGGCCAGCGCGTACACCGCGAACGAGTACTGCGAATACACGATCGACTGGCCGCGCTCCACAAACGCGTGCGCGGCGATTTCCAGAATATCGTTGGAGCCGTTACCCAGCGTGATCCAGTCGGCCGGCACGTCGTAGCGCTTGGACAGCGCGCCTTTCAGATCGAAGCCGTTGGCGTCCGGGTAGCGTCCCAGTTCCGCCACGGCGGCGGCCATGGCCTGCTGCGCCGATGCCGGCACGCCAAACGGATTTTCATTCGATGCCAGCTTGACGATCTTGGCTTCGTCCAGACCGAATTCACGCGCGACTTCAGCGATCGGTTTGCCGGCCTGGTATGGGGCGATGGCGCGGACGTATTCCGGGCCGTAGTTCTTGCTCATAGTGTCTCTCTCGATTTAAGTCAGGCTGACCGGGTAGGAACCCAGCACCTTGAAGAATGCGGCATTACTCTGCAGTTCGGCCAGTGCCTTGGCCACCGCCTCGTTCTGCACGTGGCCTTCGACGTCAACGTAGAAGTAGTATTCCCAGGTGCCGGTGCGCGCCGGGCGCGATTCGAAGCGGGTCATCGACACGCCATGCTGCGCCAGCGATCCAAGCAGGCGGTAGATCGAGCCGGCTTTGTGCGGCGCGGCCAGCGCCAGCGAGGTGCGGTCCTCGCCCGACGGGCCGGCATGCAGCGAGCCAATCACCGCAAAGCGGGTGCGGTTGTGCGGATCGTCCTGGATGTTGGCCTTGACCGTGCCCAGGCTGTAACGCACGCCGGCGCGTTCACCGGCAATCGCGGCGATCGCGTGATCGTCACGCGCCATGCGCGCCGCTTCGGCGTTCGACGATACCGCGCGTCGTTCGATGTCCGGATAGTTGTTGTTCAACCAGATCTGGCACTGCGCCAGCGCCTGCGCGTGGGCGCAGATGGCGGTCACGCCTTCCATGTTGCCGCTGCCGGTCAGCAGGCTGTGACGCACCGCGATCGACACTTCGCCGCTGATGGTCAGCGGCGTATGCAGCAGCAGATCCAGCGTGCGGCCGATCGCGCCTTCGGTCGAGTTCTCGACCGGCACCACGCCGAATTCCGCCGTGCCGGCCTCGGTGGCACGGAACACTTCGTCGATCGACGAGCAAGGCAGCACGTCGACGGCGGTGCCGAACTGCTGATACACCGCCTGTTCGCTGTAGGTGCCGGCCGGGCCGAGGAAGGCCACGGTGACGCGCTTCTCCAGCGAGCGGCAGGCCGACATGATTTCACGCCAGATGGTCTGCAGCTCGGCGTTGCCCATCGGGCCGGGATTGCGTTCGGCCACGCCGCGCAGCACCTGCGCCTCGCGCTCCGGACGGAATACCGGCGCGCCGGTTTCGGCCTTCACATGGCCCACATCCTGCGCCACGCGCGCGCGCTGGTTCAGCAGGTCGAGGATTTGCGCGTCGATCGCATCGATCTTTTCGCGCAAGGGTTTGAGTTTGTCGTTCATTGGATTATTTCACTGCGTTGGCCGCGAATTCGTTCAGGTAGGTCACGAGCGCTTGCACGCCCTCGATAGGCATCGCGTTGTAGATCGATGCGCGCATACCGCCGACGGACTTGTGGCCCTTCAGTTGCAGCAGGCCGCGCGCTTTGGCGCCGGCCAGGAATGCTTCGTTCCTGCTTTCGTCCTTCAGGTAGAAGGGCACGTTCATGCGCGAGCGGTTGGCCGGCGCGACGCGGGTGTCGTAAAAGTCGCTGGCGTCCAGCGCATCGTACAGCAGCTTGGCCTTGGCTTCGGCGCGACGCTCCATCTCGGCCACGCCGCCCTGCTGCTTTAGCCACTGGAACACCAGGCCGGCGATGTAAATGCCGTAGGTGGGCGGCGTGTTGTACATCGAGTCGTTATCGGCCACCAGCTTGAAGTCGAACGCCGATGGGCAGATCGGCAGCGCCTTGCCCAGCAGGTCGTCGCGGATGATGACGATGGTGACGCCGGCCGGGCCGATGTTCTTCTGCGCGCCGGCGAAGATCACGCCGTACTTCGAGACGTCGATCTGGCGCGACAGGATGTGCGACGACATATCGGCCACCAACGTCACGTCCTTCAGACGCGGATCATTGAAGTCGGGCTGATATTCAACCCCGCCAATGGTCTCGTTGGTGCACATGTGCAGATAGGCGGCGCCGGGCGTCAAGCGCCACTCGGCCTGCGGCGGCAGCGCCGTCTCGGACGAGGCGGCGGTGTTGACCTTGGCGTATTTGCCGGCTTCCTTGATGGATTTGGCCGACCACGAACCGGTGTGGATGAAATCGATGGTTGCGCCGTCGGGCTTGTGGCCCAGCAGGTTCAACGGAATCAGGGCGTTCTGCGACAAGCCGCCGCCCTGCATGAACAGGATTTTGTAATTGTCCGGTACTGCCAGCAGTTCGCGCAGATCGCGCTCGGCTGCCTTGTAAATCGATATGAATTCCGGTCCGCGGTGGCTCATCTCCATCACCGACATGCCGCTGCCATGCCAGTCCAGCATTTCGGCCGCGGCTTGCGCCAGCACCTCTTTCGGCAGCACAGCCGGGCCGGCGGAGAAGTTGTAGATGTGAGTCATTGCGTTCCTTTAAAAATAAAAAGCGGGGCCAGTTCTATTGTCGCGCAATAGTCTTGGCCCCGCTGGCTCGATACGGTGAGCTTTACTCCGTCACTGAATCCGGGCCGGGTTCCAGCTCGACTTCGTCAATGTCGGTTTCCACCACGCGCTGCAGGCCGGACAGCTTGGTGCCGTCTTCCACCGCGATCAGGGTCACGCCCTGGGTCGCGCGGCCCATCTCGCGGATTTCCGACACGCGGGTGCGAATCAGCACGCCGCCGGTGGTGATCAGCATGATCTCATCCGACGAATCCACCAGCGTGGCCGCCACCACCCGGCCGTTACGCTCGGAGGTCTGGATCGCGATCATGCCCTTGGTGCCACGGCCGTGACGGGTGTACTCGGTGATCGGGGTACGCTTGCCGAAACCGTTCTCGGTCGCGGTCAGCACCGACTGCTGCTCGTTCTCGGCCACCAGCAGCGCGATCACGCGCTGGCCCTCGTCCAGATTCATGCCGCGCACGCCACGGGCGTTACGGCCCATCGGACGCACGTCGTTCTCGTCGAAGCGCACCGCCTTGCCGGCGTCGGAGAACAGCATCACATCGTGTTCGCCATCGGTCAGCGCGGCGCCGATCAGGAAGTCGCCCTCGTCCAGGTCGACCGCGATGATGCCGGCCTTGCGTGGATTGCTGAAGTCTTTCAGCGGGGTTTTCTTCACGGTGCCCAGGCTGGTCGACATGAACACGTAATGATCTTCAGGGAAGCTGCGGTTATCGCCCGACAGCGGCAGAATCACGGTGATCTTCTCGTTATCCTGCAGCGGGAACATGTTGACGATCGGCTTGCCGCGCGAGTTGCGCGAGCCTTGCGGCACTTCCCACACCTTCAGCCAGTACAGGCGGCCACGGTCGGAGAAGCACAGAATGTAATCGTGGGTGTTGGCGATGAACAGCTGATCGATCCAGTCCTCGTCCTTGGTCGCCATGGCCTGCTTGCCGCGACCGCCGCGTTTCTGCGCGCGGTACTCGGAAATCGGCTGCGCCTTCATGTAACCGGTGTGCGACAGGGTGACCACCATGTCCTGCGGCGTGATCAGGTCTTCGGTATTCAGGTCGCTGGCGTTGTGCTCGATGTTGGAACGGCGCGGATCTTTGGCCGGATCGCCGAACTCGGTCACCACCGACGTCATTTCCTCGGTGATGATGGTGGTCACGCGCGACGGCGTGGCCAGAATGTCCAGCAGGTCGGCGATTTCCGCCATCACGTCCTTGTACTCGTTGACGATCTTGTCCTGCTCCAGACCGGTCAGACGTTGCAGACGCATTTGCAGAATCTCTTGCGCCTGATCGTCGGACAGCTTGTACATGCCGTCGGCCTGAATGCCGTAGTGCTTAGGCAAGTGCTCCGGACGGAACGCCTCGATACCGCCGACGGTGGTGCCTTCGCCGGTACGGGCCAGCATCTCGCGCACCAGCGACGAATCCCAGGAACGGTCCATCAGCGCCGCTTTCGCCACCGGCGGCGTCGGCGCCGCCTTGATCAGGGCGATGAACTCGTCGATGTTGGCCAGCGCCACCGCCAGGCCTTCCAGCACGTGGCCGCGTTCGCGCGCCTTGCGCAGTTCGAACACGGTACGGCGCGTCACCACTTCGCGGCGGTGCGACAGGAAGCACGACAGCATTTCCTTCAGGTTCAGCAGCTTAGGCTGGCCGTCGACCAGCGCCACCATGTTCATGCCGAAGGTGTCTTGCAGCTGGGTCTGCTTGTACAGATTGTTCAGCACCACTTCCGGTACTTCACCGCGCTTCAGCTCGATCACCACGCGCATGCCCGATTTATCGGACTCGTCGCGGATGTCGCTGATGCCTTCCAGCTTCTTGTCGCGCACGTTTTCAGCGATGCGTTCCAGCAGCGATTTCTTGTTGACCTGGTACGGCAGCTCGTCGACGATGATCGCGGTGCGGCCGCCATCCTTGCCGTATTCCTCGTAGTGGGTCTTGGCGCGCATCACCACCCGGCCACGGCCGGTGCGGTAACCATCGCGCACGCCGGAGACGCCGTAGATGGTGCCGCCGGTCGGGAAGTCCGGCGCCGGGATCAGTTCGATCAGTTCGTCAATCGAGCATTCCGGGTTTTGCAGCACGTGCAGCGCGCCGGCAATCACTTCATGCAGATTGTGCGGCGGAATGTTGGTGGCCATACCCACCGCGATGCCGGACGAACCGTTGATCAGCAGGTTGGGGATGCGGGTCGGCAAGACCGTTGGCTCTTTTTCCTTGCCGTCGTAGTTGGGCTGGAAGTCGACCGTGTCCTTGTCGATGTCGGCCAGCAGTTCGCTGGAAATCTTGTCGAGACGGCACTCGGTGTAACGCATCGCCGCAGCGCCGTCGCCATCGACCGAGCCAAAGTTACCCTGGCCGTCGACCAGCATGTAGCGCAGCGAGAAGTCCTGCGCCATCCGCACCAGCGTGTCGTAAATCGAGGCGTCGCCGTGCGGGTGGTATTTACCCATGGTGTCGCCCACCACACGGGCGCACTTGACGTAGGCGCGGTTCCACACGTAGTTCGATTCGTGCATCGAGTACAAGACGCGGCGGTGTACCGGCTTGAGGCCGTCACGCACATCAGGCAAAGCACGGCCCACGATCACGCTCATGGCGTAGTCGAGGTAGCTCTTGCGCATCTCTTCTTCGAGGGAAATAGGGATTGTTTCTTTTGCGAATTGATCCATTGGCGGGTCGTTCTAACTGTGGTTTTGTTAAGCCTCTCCAAGAGACAGGCAAGCGTACGATTTTAGCATGCGCGCCAGGCAACTCGCGAAAAACCGCGCCATGCCAGCAACCATGCGGGGTGTGCGCCATTCAACGCACGGTAACAAGTTGTAATATTCATGACACATTACTCAATTATTATCGACAATCGCGTTGCAACAAAACAACATTTTGGTTGAAAGCGCGATGGCGCCATGTTGGCGGCGATTAAACGACTTTCAGCGCTTGTGGCAAAATGGACGAGAAGTCAATTGCTTGATTCGCAAGCGGAGGACAGGCAAGACGCCCCTGCATGGTAGAATTCGCCCCACGCAAAGAACTCGTCGCGCAGTTTTCTGCAGATATCACCCCCGAAAGGAAGAAAAATATGAAAAAACTGATTTCGATGCTGGCCATCTCGGCTGCATTCGCCGGTTCGGCGATCGCTCAAACCGCGCCGACCGCGCCTCCATATGCTCCTGTGACGCAGGACATCAAAGCAGCGACCCCGAAAAGCGCCTACGTGCAAGATGCACGCGGCGTGATCGCTCGCGACCCGTTCGGCCTGTGCTGGCGCACTGGTTACTGGACCCCGGCCGATGCCGTGCCAGGTTGCGATCTGCCGATCTGCGTTGAGCCAGAAAAACTGGAAAATGGCAAGTGCGTAGCCCCACCGCCGCCACCACCGCCAGTGGCACCAGCACCGGCGCCAGCCCCTGCGCCAGCACCAGTACCAGTGCCAACCGCGCAAAAAGTGAGCTTCGCCGCTGACGCCTTCTTCGACTTCGACAAGGCCGTGCTGAAACCGGAAGGCAAGTCCAAACTGGACGACCTGACCTCGAAACTGGGTTCGATCAACCTGGAAGTCATCATCGCCGTCGGTCACACTGACTCGGTCGGTACCGATGAGTACAACCAGAAGCTGTCGGTACGTCGCGCTGAAGCCGTCAAAGCCTACATCATCTCCAAAGGCGTAGAAGCCAACCGCGTCTACACCGAAGGCAAAGGCGAGAAACAGCCAGTCGCGGACAACAAAACCGCCGAAGGCCGCGCTAAAAACCGTCGCGTAGAAATCGAAGTGGTCGGCACCAGCAAGTAATCGCTGATTGCACCACACAGGGCCCCGCTTAGGCGGGGCTTTTTTTTCGCCTCTTGCTTTAGAATAGCGAAATTAGTCTTTTTAAATCGTTGCCATGAACGCTGATCCATTAGAACTGCAAAAATTCTCCGAACTCGCGCACCGCTGGTGGGACCCGACCTCGGAATTCCGTCCGCTGCACGAGATTAATCCGCTGCGCCTGGAATGGATCAACGCGCGCGCGCCGCTAGCCGGCAAGAACGTGATCGACATCGGTTGCGGCGGCGGCATCCTGTCCGAGTCGATGGCGCGCAAGGGCGCCACCGTCACCGGCATCGACCTCGGCGAGAAGGCGCTGAAAGTGGCCGATCTGCATTCGCTGGAATCCGGCGTGCAGGTGCGCTACAAGCTGATCGCCGCCGAGGACATGGCGGCCCAGGAAGCCGGCCAGTACGATGTGGTGACCTGCATGGAAATGCTGGAGCACGTGCCCGATCCGTCCGCCATCGTGCGCGCCTGCGCGGCGCTGGTGAAGCCGGGCGGCCAGGTGTTCTTCTCGACGCTGAACCGCAATCCGAAAGCCTATCTGTTCGCGGTGATCGGCGCCGAGTACCTGCTGCGCCTGCTGCCGAAAGGCACCCACGATTACGAGAAGTTCATCACCCCGTCCGAGCTGTCGCAGTACATCCGCAGCGCCGGGCTGGAGGTGCAAGGCTTCAAGGGCATGGGCTACAACCCGCTGACCAAGATCTACTCGCTCAACGACGATACCAGCGTCAATTACCTGGTGGCCGCGCGCCGCCCACTGTGATCATGATGACTGCCCCTCGCGCTATCCTGTTCGACCTCGACGGCACGCTGGCCGACACCGCGCCCGACCTGGCGGCCGCCGTCAACCTGCTGCGCACGGCGCGCGGCCTGGAGCCGACCGCCTACGAGATCCTGCGTCCGACCGCCTCGGCCGGCGCGCGCGGCATGATAGGCGCGTCGTTCGGCCTGACGCCGGACGACGAAGGCTACCTGGAACTGCGCGACGGCTTCTTCAACAATTACGAAGCGGCGATCGCGGTGCACAGCCGCTTGTTCGATGGCGTGCCGGCGCTGCTGACCGGCATCGAGGCGGCCGGGCTGCAATGGGGCGTGGTCACCAATAAATCCAAACGCTTCACCGACCCGCTGTTGCCGCAGATCGGCCTCGGCCACGCGGCCTGCGCGATTTCCGGCGACACCACGCCACACCCGAAACCGCATCCGGCGCCGCTGCTGGAAGCGGCGCGCCAGCTCGGCGTGGCGCCGGAACAATGCTGGTACGCCGGCGACGATCTGCGCGACATTCAGGCCGGCCAGGCCGCCGGCATGCTGACCATTGCCTGCGGCTGGGGCTATTGCGGCAGCACCGAGCCGCAAGATTGGCAAGCCGACCATCTGTGCCAGCAACCATCCGAGCTGCTGGACCTGCTGCGCGCGGCGCTGGCGGCAGGCGCGCTGGCCGCATAGTAATGCGCTGGCAACGTTTCCGTTGTATAGACGTATCAAAGTAAAAATAAGTGTTGCCGCAGGGATATATCAGGCGTAGTCTTCGCTTGACTGCGTAATGTTACTTACTTCCTGATAGCCCCAACCCCGCCGATGGAAAGCAAGGCAGTCGTCCGAGCCCTCTTTCCATCAGGTGCCCCATGAACCTCCCTGACCCGGCCGCTGCCCCGATCCCGCAGCTGTACACCGATTCCTTCGCCGCCCTGCCCCATCGCACCACCGCGCCGCAAAGCTGGATGGTGCGCGTGGCCGACGCGCGCTACCACTGGTACGACCTGTTTGCCGGCTTTGCCGACAAGCCCGACATCCGCGATCCGATCGGCCGCTATATGCGCCGCATGCAATTCGAGCTGGAGGCCACCGCCCACCAGCGCCATCTGTTCCTGGCGGTCAGCCGCCCGCGCGTGCGCTTCGACATCAGCGGCGTGGTGCAATGGGGCTTTTTCTCGCTCAAGCTGACGCTGCCGCTGCTGATGGGCGCCGATGAGCGCAAGGACAGCGTCACCATCGAACTCAAGGTGCCGTTTGCCGCCACGCTGAAAAAACCGACCGTGACGCTGACCGAGAATTTCATCAGCCTCAACTGGGGCGGCCTGGTCGAGGTGTTTTCGGTGCACGATCTGCTGCAAACCTATGCCCACACGCTGCAATTACCCAGCAAGGTGCACTACGTCGGCCAGACCCGCGACGAGGATGGCCGGCTCGGCAAGGGCCGGCTGCCGGCGCTGCACAAGCTGCGCGCCCAGCTGGGCATGGATTACGACACGCTGATTCTGGTGCTGGGCGTCGAGGTCGACGTCAGCTGCGCGGAGGGCGATCCGGCAGAGCTGCCGCACAACGCCCATCCGCTGGCGGCCGACGCGCTGCAAGCCGAGCGCGCCGACGTGATCGAGGCGGCGCTGATCCGCTACTTCGAAGGCAGCACGCCACGCCTGCGCCCGGCAGACGAGCGCAAGATGCGCGCCGAGCGCCTGACCGCAGTGCAAACCGCCAATCACCTGGTGCAATACACGCTCGATCTGGCGCTGCCGGAGGCCGATTATTACGACCAGCTGTGCTCGGAATTCGTGACCGCCGCGCCGCGCCACCTGCTGAGCTGCTTCATTGCCGACGGCCAGGCACAAGTTGCGGCAATGCCACTTCCAGCCACGCCCAAGGGCAGCAAGGGCTGAACTAGTGTTACATTGAGTGATAAAACGCCGGCCACTGAAATTTCCCAATAGAAATATTCCAGCACAGGCACTATAATCCTCGCACGATGAGATACTGGAGCGCGCAACATGACCGATGACGACGACGATTACCCCGATCCGTCGCCAGAAGAGCTGGGCATAGGCGCGCTGATGGAGGACGCGCCGGAGCCCTTCCACGACCTGGTGGCGCCGCCACCGGACGCGATGGAAGAGCTGCTGCCGCTGATGCCGCAACGCACCGCCGCACCGCAGACCTGGGTGGTCACGGTGGCCGACGCCAAATTCCACTGGTACGACCTGATCGCCGGCTTCCCGCCGGTGCCGGACATCCGCGACCCGGTCGGCCGCCACCTGCGCCGCATGCAGTTCGACCTCGAAGCGACCAGCGAAAAGCGACTGCTGTATTTTGCCGTCAGCCGGCCGATCGTCCGTTTCGATACCTCGCGCAGCACCAGCTGGGGCTTCTTCTCGCTCAAGCTGACGCTGCCGCTGCTGGTCGGCGTGGAAGAAAAGAAAGAGACGCTGACCATCGAGCTGACGGTGCCGTTCGCCGCCACGCTGAAGAAGCCGAGCGTGGTGCTGACCGACCGCTTCCTTACCCTCAACTGGGGTGGCCTGATCGAGGCACTGTCGATCCACGACGTGCTGCAGCAGTACGAGAACAACTTCAACTTCGCCAGCGAAGTGCAGTACGTCGGCCAGACCAAGGACCCGCTGGGCCGGCTGGCGCGCGCGCGCCTGATGCCGGTGCAACGGGTCCACCAGCGCCACAGCGAAAACAACGACATGCTGCTGCTGATCCAGCGCATGAACGTGGAAGTGATGTCGGACGATGGCGACCCAGCCGAACTGGAGGTCAACCAGAATCCGGTGGCCGCCGACATGCTGCTGAAGGACCGCATCGATGTCATCGAATGCGCGTTGATCCGCTACTTCGAGGGGCCGGAAATGCACGGCCGCACCGACAAGGAAGCCGACATCCGCAAGCAGCGCGTGCAGGAAGTCCGGGTCAGCAACAACCTGGAAAGCTTCCGCATCGACCTGCGGCTGGAGGATGCCGGCAAGTACCACGATCTGTACTCCAAGCACACGGCGATATCGCGCAGTCACATCATCGACTGCAGCATCGTTGACGGCAACGTCATCATCAACCGCGTGCCGGACAAGATCGCCAAGTCCTAGACCGCCGCCAGCGCCTGATCGAGGTCGGCCAGCAGATCGTCGCTGTGCTCGATGCCGATCGACAGCCGCACCGTATCCACCGTCACGCCCGCCTTGGCCAGCTCTTCCTCGTTGAGCTGGCGGTGGGTGGTCGTGGCCGGATGGCAGGCCAGCGATTTGGCGTCGCCGATATTGACCAGGCGCGTAAACAGCTTGAGCGCATCCTGGAAGCGCGCGCCACCCTCCTTGCCGCCTTCAACGCCAAAGGTCAGCACGCCGGACGGCCGGCCGCCCAGGTATTTGCGCGCCAGCGCATGGTCGCGGTGCCCCTCCAGCCCGGCGTAATTGACCCACTTGACCTTGGCATGACGCTGCAGGAATTGCGCCACCGTCAGCGTGTTGTCGACGATACGTTCCATGCGCAGCGCCAGCGTTTCTATCCCCTGCAGCAGCAAGAACGCGTTGAACGGCGACAGCGCGGCGCCGGTGTTGCGCAGCGGCACCACGCGGGCGCGGCCGATGTAGGCGGCCGGTCCCAGCGCTTCGGTGTAGACCACGCCGTGATAGGACACGTCCGGCTCGTTCAGGCGCGGGAAGCGCTGCTTGTGTTCGGCCCACGGGAACTTGCCGGAATCGATGATGGCACCGCCGATCGAATTGCCGTGGCCGCCCAGGTATTTGGTCAGCGAGTGCACCACGATGTCAGCGCCGTGTTCGATCGGGCGCAGCAGATACGGCGTGGCCACGGTGTTATCGACGATCAGCGGCACGCCGTGCTGATGAGCGACGGCGGCGATCGCGGCGATGTCGGTGATGTTGCCCAGCGGGTTGCCAATCGACTCGATGAACACCGCCTTGGTGCGCTCGTCGATCAGGGCGGCAAACGAGGCCGGATCGCGCGCATCGGCAAAGCGGGTAGTGATGCCGTACTGCGGCAGCGTGTGGGCGAACAGGTTGTAAGTGCCGCCGTACAGCGTAGCGGCGGAAACGATGTTGTCGCCAGCTTCGGCGATGGTCTGGATCGAATAGGTGATCGCGGCTTGGCCGGACGCCAGCGCCAGCGCGGCGACACCGCCCTCCAGCGCCGCCAGCCGTTGCTCCAGCACGTTCTGGGTCGGGTTCATGATGCGGGTGTAGATATTGCCTTGCACTTTAAGGTCAAACAGGTCGGCGCCGTGCTGGGTGTCGTCGAAGGCGTAGGCCACGGTCTGGTAGATCGGCACCGCCACCGCGCGCGTGGTCGGGTCCGGGGTGTAGCCGCCGTGGACGGCAATGGTTTCGAGTTTCATGCGGTCTCCTTGGTTGGTGGATGCAAAGGTAGCGGCAATCCGGTGCCGCAGCCACGAATGAATCCGTACATGCAAATGCACATTCCGGATAAGCTAACGCTGTCACAAACTGAGCGCGCGGCGCGTCTAAAGTTCATGACTAGCGAAACTTCAACCTTCACGGCGCTGCGGCCGCGCCTGTTTTCCATCGCCTACCGCATGCTGGGCGTGCGCGCCGACGCCGAAGACGTGGTGCAGGACGCCTGGCTGCGCTGGCAGGCCAGCGACCAGGCGGCGGTGCAGTCGGCCGAAGCCTGGCTGGTGACCATCGCCACCCGGCTGGCGCTGGACCGGCTGCGCGCCCGCGCCGCCGAGCGTGAGCAGTATGTCGGCTGGTGGCTGCCGGAACCGATTGTCGAATTGGACGAGCAGACGCCGGAAAGCCGAGCCGAGCTGGCCAGCGAAGTGTCGCTGGCGTTTCTGTGGGTGCTGGAACGCTTGTCGCCGGAAGAGCGGGCGGCGTTTTTGATGCGGCAGGTGTTCGAGCACGACTATGCCGACATCGCCACTCTGCTGGGCAAAAGCGAAGTGGCCTGCCGGCAGATGGTGCATCGGGCACAACAGCGTGTTCAGCAGCAACAGCCGCGTTTTGAGGTGGCGCGCGACCAGCATCACGCGCTGCTGGGACGCTTCATGACCGCCGCCCAGCACGGCGACCGCGCCGCCATGAAAGCCATGCTGGCCGACGATGTGCAACTGGTGGCCGATGGCGGCGGCAAGGTCAATTCCTATCTGCGCATCCTGCGCGGCGCCGGCCGGGTGGCGGGCTCGTTCTGGTCGCTGCAGCATATGTATCCGCAGCAAGTGGAGTACCGCCAGGCGCGCGTCAACGGCACGCCGGGCTTGCTGCGCTATGTCGACGGCAAGCTGGAATCCGCGCAGGCGTTTGCGATTGCCGACGGGCGCATCGTGGCGGTGTTCATCATGCGCAATCCGGACAAGCTGGGCGGCGTGCCGCAGACGCTGTTCTGACGGCTGTCACAAAACGCGCGGGCGGCGCGTCTAACAGGGTATGGAAGGCGCGGTGCCTTCCGCTGACTCTGAAAGGTGACATCATGACTGCCCGTATCCCCTTCTTTCAACTTGCCCCGGCCAATTTGCAGGCCATGATCGCGCTGTCGGCGTCGGTCAAGAAAAGCTCGCTCGGCGCGCGGCTGGTGGAGCTGATTAATCTGCGCGTGTCGCAGATTAACGGCTGCGGCGTGTGCGTGGACATGCACTGGCGCGACCTCATCAAGCAGGAAGCCGAGCCGCGCCACCTGAATGCGCTGGCCGGCTGGCGCGAGGCGCCAGCATCGTTCTTCAGCGAGCGCGAGCGGGCGGCGCTGAACTGGGCGGAAGCGGTCAACGCCCTGCCGCAGCGCCAGCCCAGCGATACCGACTTCGCGCTGCTGCAGCAGCATTTCAGCGAGACCGCGATCGCGGAACTGAGCTACGCGATCGCGGCCATACGCGGTTGGAACGCCATCAACGCCAGTCTGCACAACCAGATCCCGGAAGTTCCGCCACCTGGATTTTAATTTCCCATAGATAATTTTAATAACTTTACGGAAATTAACATATCCGTAAAGCATGATCGTGCTATTGTGCGGGGGATGGCTGGGGGTGCCCAAAAAACTGCAGTTGCTGGCCGAGATATTTTTCTAATTTATGTACAGAATAACCATGAAACCAGCCAAACTGATCGCCTGCGCCGCCGCCCTCTCCCTCGCCTTCTCCACCGCCGCTTCGGCGGGGAATAGCAATTCCAGCAGCTCCAGCAGCAATAGCAATAACAACAGCAGCAACTCCAGCAGCCATAGCTCCAGCTCGAACTCCTCTAGCAACAGCAGCAGCAATAGCAATAGCAACAACAGCAGCAATGGCAACAGCAGCAGCAATTCCAGCAGCCATAGCTCCAGCTCCAGCAACAACAGCAGCAATAGCAACAATAGCGGCAACAACCAAAGCAACACCGGCAGCACCTACACCTACGACGCAGGAAGCAACTCCGGTAGCAGCTTCACGAGCAATAGCAGCAACTCGTCGGAAAGCAGCCATTCCTCGGGCAGTGGCAGCAGCAGCAGTTCCAGCAGTGGCAGCAGCAGCAATTCGGGCACCAGCAGTTCCAGCAGCGGCAGCAGCAGCGGTTCCAGCAGCAGCGACGCTGGCAGCAGCACCGACACCACGACCACGGACACCACCCCGTCGCAAACCAGCACCACGGAACCGATCGACACCAGCAGTACCGACACCACGTCGCTCGGCACCACCACCATCCCGTCCTCGACCAGCATCACGTCGGCGGTGCCGGAACCAGAAACCTACGCCATGCTGCTCGCCGGTCTGGCCGCGCTCGGCCTGATGAGCCGTCGCCGCAAGCAGAAGTAAATCATCCCTCCGGGAGCAAGCCGCACAGCCGTGCGGCTTTTTTTTCGCCCGCCGTCCCGCAGCGCGGCAAAAAAAAAGCCCGCTCAAGGAGCGGGCTGAAGTCTATTTCCTTGGAGGAGAATAGAGGAGACAAGTGAATTATGCTGCATCACGGCATATAAATCAAATTTCAATTTTCAATGATAGATATTCACTTAGAGAATAACGCTTGCGCATCACGCTTAAACGACTGCGCCGAGCCATCACGGCTATAGAACATATGGCCACCCGGATACACCGCCAACCGCGCCGGTGCCGCCATCGCCGCCGGCATCTGATCCAGAATCAGCGCCGAAGCGAAGTACGGGCAAGACAAATCGTTATACCCGTGTGCAATCAGCACCCCCATCTTCGGATCGTTGGCCATGGCCTGACGCAAATCGCCCACCGGCTTATCCTGGGTAACGCCACGATCCCACAAGCTGTTCACCTCATACGACAGCGCCTTGTACTGAGTATCCGACTTCCAGCCCACCTCGCGGGTGACAAAATCCACCATCGCACTGGTTGACGGCGCAATCAGCGCATTCAGAATCGGATCACCCGACTTGCGCTCGGCCGAGGCCGGGAACGGATCGTAAGCCGTGACATTGGAGTCATACACCGAGCCAATCTTCTTGTCGGCACGATGCAACTCGCGCAGGAAAGTGTTGATGTCCAGACGGCCATCCAGACGACCGACAACGGTTGGATCGATACCGGTGAGGCCCGCCACCTTGTCCACCAGTCGCGCCACCGCAGCCGGGTCCGAGCGGCCCGCCAGCAAATCGGTGGCGAACTGGCTACGGGTATAAGCCTCGATGCCGCGCATCGCCGCCGGCGTCAGCTGCTGCTGGGTTTCCAGATGCGACGCCGCCATCGACGGCAGATTAATCATCCACGGCAGCGGCGACAGCGCCGTATCGTCACCGATCGCGGCCGGATCGAGATACGGCGACACCATAATCAAACCCTTGACGCCGATGCCCAGCTGGGTTTGCAGCTCATAAGCAATGCGCGGCGCGCGGTAGCCGCCGTAAGACTCGCCCATCAGGAATTTCGGCGAGCGCAGACGACCATTCTTGACCAGCCAGTCATACACAATGCGCGACAGGTACTTGATGTCCGGTTCGGTCGCGTAAAAATCGGTCTTGGTCTTGGCCGGCTCCTCCAGCGAGCGGCTGAAGCCGGTACCGATCGGATCGATGAACACCAGATCGGTCATATCCAGCCAGGTATGCGGGTTATCCTTCAACTCCGACGAATCCGACGGCGCATCGCCCGCCGCGCCAAACTGCACCCGGCGCGGGCCAATCGCGCCCATGTTCAGATACACCGACGACGCGCCCGGCCCACCATTAAACGCAAACGTCACCGGCCGATTGGGCGCACTGCCCGGCACCACATAGGCCGTGTACACCACCTCGCCAATCACCTTGCCCTTGGCATCGCGCACCTTGATCGAACCGACCGTGGCGTCGTAATGCAAAGGCTTGCCGTTCAGTTGTATCGTCTGACGGACAGTTTTATCCTCGGACATCGGCGGCAAATCGAGGTCGGGCTTGTTATCCGATTTGGCTTTAACATCAGCCGCCGCAGCGGCAGTATCAGCAGCATGCGCGAACGACGCGCCGCCCGCCAGCAAGCCCGCCACAGCCAGCACGCGGGCAAATTTGAACATAGTTGTCATAGGCATGGAATCCTTACATGAAGTCGTTGCGCACCTCTGCGCAATCGCCAAGCATAGCAGCTTGCCGAGCGGAAAACCAAAGAAAAACGCCCAAGTTAAACTACTCTGAAATCCCAAAGGAGGCCCATCTGACGGCAAGCGAATCGCCGCCACTAGCCACCAATACCTTGCCAATGACTTGCCTGGCAGCAACACAAAGAATACGGCCCGCTGTCCGTTTTGCCAAAAAAAAGCCCGCTCAAGAGGCGGGCTGAAGTCTATTTCCTTGGAGGAGATAGAGGAGACAGGTGAATTATGCTGCGCCACGACATATAAATCCAATTCCTAATTGCGATGAGGGACATTCACAGTTGAGATAATCCAGGAAGGGGCAAAATAAAAACGCCATCACGAGGACGGCATTCAGGGTATTGCGTTGTTCGGTGGTGGAATGACGGCGGGAATCGAACCCGCGTCCGCAAGCACCTTTAAAAACAACAACATACGTAGTACAACATCAGTTCGATAAGCGCTAAACACCCCCACTATTACCCCCAGATTTTATCGCTATTAATGCCCTCAACTGGGCGCCCGTAGATAAACTCTCCGGCTAGCAAAAAGTTGCAACACCGTTTTTTACTGTACACACGCACAACATCAAGAGTCGTCACTGACCGTGCCGATTCGCACCAGTTTAAGCTGCCTTCGCTTGCTCTAGCGCCGCAGCGAAGGTCGGGAATTTTTCCTTCTTGTAGAAGTAATTAAAGCCGTCAAAGAAGATACTGTACTTGTCCATCAGGATAAGCATTTCCTCCTCATATTGCGCTTGCGTTTTGACGGGTGCTTCGATGGCAGGGAGCTCGCGCTGGCAGAAACGGCAGACGACTGCTTCTGCCTTCACTACTTCTGCACAAGAAGGACATTTACGCATGCTGCCGTCCTCAATCGATTTCTCCTCTAGCGCCTTGACGTTCTTCGACACCAGCAAGGCATGAGTGTTCGTTTGCTCGCAGAATTGCCCACTCCGATTGACCCACCTTCCACTGCCTGGCAGATGCAGCGCGGTCATATGACCCTTCATAGCCCAGCCCCTTAAGTTCTAAGTGGAGCTGCTTCAGATTGCGACGTTGCTTTCGGGGCTTGTGCCTGCCTCGGCCTTGAGCCAAGCCGACAGCTGCACAGAATATTTGTCTAAGAGACTTGATGATCGCCGCTCCGTATAGGAGGGCTCGGTGATTTCCGACCGCAAGTATCGCCGGACGGTATTGCGGGAGATACCCAGTCGCCTGGCGATCTCTCGAAGGGGAACCTGGTCACGAAGGTGCCAGCGTCGAATTATGCCTAATAAATCCACGTCAATCACTCCGATCTCCTGTCGAAAGGACAGGAAGGATTGTGCTATGAACGTGGGTCAGATTCCGTTGCAAATTCGTGGGGAAGGTGGGTCAATTTTCAATGCGACTTAACACACCACCGTCTGCCAACTTCTTGCCACGTTCCGCAGCGGTTGCGAACGCCCTAACAGCCTTATCCGTAAGCTTGGATAACCCGATACCCCAGCCATCAAATTCCCCCTTGTTCGTTTCCCGAGGATACCCCCGTTAATACCCCCAGTATCGCCGGACGGGGTTGGACTTGGCAAGATGGGGTTAGAGGCTAAGTGTCTGGAAATACAAAAGAAAACGCCGTCACTTGGACGGCGTTAGATGCTACTAGATGAATTTGTGGTGGAGACGGCGGGAATCGAACCCGCGTCCGCAAGCACTCTACAGACAGTTCTACATACTTAGCACTATCATTTAATTTAACCCGGACGGCACGGATGTGCACGTTACGTACAGGCGATTCACCTTAAATTTAGCGCTGCTCCAAGTGACCCGTTGCAGCGCGATTCCCTGTAAATGACTCCTTGACTTTTAACGGTCCGCCCCAGGGAAGAAGCGTTTAGGAGCTAACAGCCCTTAGGCTGCCAGTGCGTACGAGTTATCGTTTGCAGTTATTGATTTCTGGGTGTATTTACGAGGTAACCAGCCCTCGGTATGCCCTGCTCTGCTTTGCAACCCACGTCGAAACCAGGTCGTCCCCACAGACCTTTCATTCTACAGTACTTTCCTCGCCGCCGCCATGACGTCAAACGCCGGTCACATTCGGCGGCTATGATGTTCACATCAGCGCCCCACGCGGGCGGTTCTACCGGCGCCGGCGGTCGGGAAATATACCGGCACCAATTCTTAGTAGACCTTGAGCAGCATCCCTGCTATCCCTAGCAGGCTGGCCATGAGTAGCCCGGCCAGCCAGCGGAACTGGGCATCGCTGCGGTCCATGCGCTTGGCGCTTTCGTCAATGACGGTGTCGATCCTCGCGGTGGTTTCCCGCTGTAGTTCAAAAATGCGGGCATCCAGCAGGCGGGTGGTGGCCAGCGTTTCCTGATGCTGTTCTTTGATCCGCTCCTCGACTTGTAATATGGCCTTCTGCAGGACTTCAAATTGTTGCTGCGTTGCCTTCCGCAGCTCAGCGAGCTGCTCTCGCGTTTCCACTCGTAGTGCGCCAATTTGTGCCCCTGTTTCCACTCGGAGTGCGCTAATTTGCGCCCCTGTTTCCACTCGGAGTGCGCCAATTTGCGCTCCTGCTTCCGCTCGGAGTACGGCAATTTGCTCTCGCGTTTCATCTCGCAGCGCGGCAATTTGCGCTCCCGTTTCTGCTCGTAGTGCAGCAATTTGCTCTCGCGTTTCCACGCGTAGCGCGGCGAGTTGCTCTTGTGTCGCCATGAATTGGCGTTGCGTGTCCGCGCGCAGCGCTTCGATCTGTTCCAGCAGCGACATCAGCTGTTGATGCCCTTCCCGCCGCACTTCGGCAATCTGCGCCTGTACAAGCAAGAAATGCTGCTGCATTTCTTGTCGCAACACATCGATCCGCGCGTTGACTTCGCGGAAGCTATCGCTGGTTTCGCTGCGTAAGGTGTCGATCGCGGTATCCATCACTTCATCCTCGTGAGCACGATAGGGACTGTCAAGCTGAGCCGGCGCGCGCATGGTGGTCTCCGTGGGTCTAGCGCTGAGCTTAGGAGCACTAATGCAGCGCTAACTGACGCAAATCAAACGTGCGCCTGTTGTTGCGCCGCAGCACACGCTTGACGTTTTCTGAATACCTGCGGCTGCCTGTATTAAAATGACATCATCGACATTCCGCCCGCGACTCCGCCATGCATGATGCCGCCATCACCGCTGTCCCTGTCCCGAAGAAACGCGGGCGCCCGCAGAAGGGCGAAAGCGGCGGCCTGCGCGCGGCGCTGATCGAGCAATCGGCGCTGCTGTTCCGCACCAAGGGCTACGACAACACCACGGTGCGCGATATCGCGGCCGCCACCGGCATTCAGGCCGGCAGCTGGTTCTACCATTTCAAGACCAAGCAGGACATTCTGGCCGCCATCATGGAGCAAGGCATGCGGCACGCGCTGACCGAGGTGGAATCGATTGCCGCCCAGCCGCTGACGCCCAAGGTGATGCTGCACCGGCTGGTGGAGGCGCATCTGCACACGCTGCTGGCGCCCGATCATCATTTCATTGCGGTGCTGCTGTATGAATGGCGCTCGCTGGACCAGGCGTCGCGCGCGCGCATCAGCGCGCTGAAGGACCGCTATGAGGCGGTGTGGGATGGTGCGATTGCGGCGCTGCACCAGTCGGGCGACTGGCAGTCGCCGTCGCAGTTCGACCGTCTGCTGATCTTCGGCGCGCTGAACTGGACGGTGCAATGGTACAAGCCAGGCAACGGCGCCGATGTGCCGGAACTGGCGCGCCAGGCCATGCGTTTCATTCTGCGCACGCCGGCCGCAGTTGAGGCACAATAGCAGCATCTACTATCGTCTTGGAACTGCTTATGATTTACGAAATCGCCGAACTGTATATCCAGCCCGATGCCCACGACGCCTTCCAGGCGGCGGTGACCAAGGCGGTGCCGATCTTCAAGGCCGCCACCGGTTGTCTGTCGATGCGTCTCGACCGCGACATCGAGGTGCCCGATACCTATCACCTGGTGATCGGTTGGGCCACGCTGGAAAACCATACGGTCGATTTCCGCGGCAGCAGCGGTTTCCAGGACTGGCGCGGCCTGGTCGGCGGCTATTTCGCCCAGCCGCCCAAGGTGGAGCACTTTGCCACGGTGGTGGCAGGCTTTTAAGCAAGGGAGGCCATCATGTCTCGCAGCATTCATCGCAACTTCGCGCAGGTGAGCGACGCCGAAAGCGCCCGCAGTGCGCTGCTGTCCAGCGGTTTTCCACAATCCAGCGTCAAGCTGAGCAAGCACGCCGCGCTGCCGCCGAATGTGGCCACCAGCACGGTCGGCAATCTGTTCGATGCGTTGACGCCGGGCGGCCCGGCGGCGGCAGCGGCGGCGCGCCAGCGCAGCGGCGCCATGCTGACGGTCGATGTCTATGACGACGACGACCGCGACAAGGCCGACGCCATCATGGGGGGCTACGGCGCCAGCGACGCCTGAGCCGCCGGCTCACAAAGGATGGTTGAATACTTGCCGTAGATAGGCCAGGAAAGTTTCGTCCCTGCACACTGTCTTGCCCGGCGAGTCGGACAGCTTGGCCACCGACTGGCCGTTGCACGTCACCAATTTCATGACGATGTTCAGCGGCGCCAGCCCGACATCGTTGGTCAGGTGCGTGCCGATGCCGAAGCCGGTCATGATGCGGTCGGCAAAATGGCGGTATAGCGCGATCGCGCTGTCCAGGTTCAGGCCGTCCGAAAACACCAGTCGCTTGGTGCCCGGGTCGATGCGCAGCGCGGCGTAGTGGGCGATGGCTTTCTCGCCCCACGCCACCGGATCGCCGGAATCGTGGCGCAGGCCGTCGAACAGCTTGGCGAAATACAGGTCGAAGTCATCCAGGAAGGCATCCATGCCGACCACGTCGGTCAGGGCGATGCCAAGGTCGCCCCGGTACTCCTGCACCCACGCTTCCAGCGACGCTTTCTGAAAGTCGCGCAAGCGCACCCCGAACGCCTGGAACGATTGCATGTATTCATGCGCCATGGTGCCGATCGGGATCAGGTTGAATTTCATCGCCTGGTAGACGTTGGAAGTGCCCTTGAAATACTCGGGCACTTCGCGCGCCAGCCGCTGCACCACTTCGTCATGCCAGACCGCCGAGTAGCGGCGCCGGGTGCCGAAGTCCGACAGTTCAAACGGAAAGCGCTGCGCCGGTTCGGTGCCAAACGCCTTCAATTTGGCGATCTTGGCGCTCAGCCGTGCGCGCCCCTCGGCCAACGCGGCGGCCTGGTCGAAGCGGCGGAAGTACAGTTCGTTGACGATGTACAGCACGTAAATCTCAAAGCCCATCACATGCACCTGCGGGCCGGCGGCGTGGATCACCAAGGTGTCGCCATCGGCGCGCACTTCGATGAATTTGCGCTGGAAGCGGAACACGGTCAGGAAATCGATGAAGTCGCTCTTCATGTAACGCAGCGAGCGCAGATAGCTCAGTTCCTCATCGCTGAAACCCATCGAGCACAGGTGATCGAGTTCGCGTTCGATTTCGGGCAGCAGCTCGGTCAGCGGAAACGCCGGCGTGTTACGGCAGACGAATTCATATTCAGCGTGCGCGCCCGGCTGCCCATGCAGCAGCGCCTGCCACATGGAGAATTTGTACAGATCGGTTTCCAGCAGGCTGCGCACGATCGGTGGCTTCATGCGGTCTCCACGGCGTCGGCCACCGGGCGGCTGGCGTTGTCCAGCAGTTCGGCCAGCACCTCGGTCGATGGCAGCAGTTGCACACCGCGCGCGCTCATCGCGGCCAGGAAGTCGTGGTACTGGGCGGCAAAGCCGTTCACCGGGCTGATGCAGTCGGTCACCAGCACCAGCTTGCGCAACGCGTCGGCGCCGTATTCCTGTTCGAAGTAATCCGCGATGTGTTCCACCGTGGCCTTGACGCAGTGGCTGCCGGCCTCGCCGGCCACGTAGATGCGGTCGGCCTCGGCCAGCGTGCGCACGAATTTGAAGTTGAACTGGGTGTCCGGATCGTCGGCGTCGGGCACTTCGGCCTGTACTGCGGAATAGTGTTCGGTCCACGGGTTGGAGCCTTTGGCCAGCTTGGCCACCATGCCCAGCGCGGCGTCTTCCCACTGGTTGTAGGCGGCGCGCACGTCGGCGTGGACGCTGTTGCCCCAGCTGCCAATCTCGCAGTGCACCGGCCATACCATCAGCTTGTAGCGGCCGGCCGCTTCCAGCCGGTCCAGATAGTTCAGCACCAGCGGCAAGGCGGCTGGATGGCGTGGCTGGAATTTATGCGCGCGCACGTCGGCGGCGCTGATTTCGGTGAAGGGGGTGACCGCCGCGCCATCGGCGGCCAGCCAGAAACCTGGGTGGGCGATGTCAAAGCGGTGGTGGGAGTCGAGGGTGACGCTGATCGCGCTCAACCCGGCACGGCCACGGTTGATCAGGGTGGCCAGCCGCAGCATGTCCTGGTGGGCGCCGGGCACCGGCAGCGTCGGCCGCAACGGCTGGCGGCTGACGGGGTCGGTCGGGCAGTAGCTATCCGGCAGGTCGCAAAAGTCGTTTTGCGGGTCTATCATCAACAGATGCAGATTCCGTTTCATGTATGGCTCCGTGGGCAAGAGCCAACATGATACCGCAGCCCTTGCGCGGCCGGGCTGCGGTGATGCCGCGCAGGTTAAACGCTGGGGAAGCTTAGGCGGCGATCGCTTCGATCTGGGCGCGGCTCTTGGCCAGCGCGGCGTTGACCGCCTCTTCGCCCATGGCCACGCCTTCAGCCACGATGAAGGTGACGTCGGTCATGCCGAGGAAGCCCAGCACCGAGCGCAGGTAGGTGGTGGTGTGGTCATACGCGGCGGCCGGGCCGCTGCTGTAGGCGCCGCCGGTGGCAACGATCACGTACACTTTTTTGCCGGTGACCAGGCCTTCCGGGCCGTTGGCGCCGTATTTGAAGGTGCGGCCGGCGCGCGCCACGTGGTCGATCCAGGCTTTCAGGCCGGAGGTGACCGAGAAGTTGTACATCGGCGCGCCGATGACGATGGTGTCGGCGGCCAGCAGTTCGTCCACCAGCGTGTCCGAGGTTTTAATGGTGAAGGCTTGTTCGGCGTTGCGCTGCTCGGCCGGGGTGAAGTAGGCGCCCAGCATTTGCTCGGTCAGGTGCGGCACCGGGCTGTTGGCCAGGTCGCGCGTGACCACGGTGGTGGCGGGATCGGCGGCCTGCAGTTTGGCGATGAATTCGCCGCCCAGTTGGCGGGTCAGGGAGCCGGTGCTGCGCACGCTGCTGTCGATGTGGAGTACTTTTGCCATGATGCGTATCCTTTCGGTTGGAGTATGGACGCATCATAGAACGTTTATAATATCGATGAAATGCGGTTTATTTCTATTTCATTTATCGAGAATTTCGATCATGCGTGATCCCGGCCTGCCCTCGCTCGACCAGTTGCGTGTCTTTATCGCCGTCATCGACCACGGTGGCTTTGCCCATGCGGCGCGCGCGCTGCACCGCACCCAGTCGGTCATCAGTTACACCATCGCCAATCTGGAAGAGCAGCTGAATATCGCGCTGCTGGACCGCAGCAAGCGCAAGCCGACGCTGACCGAGGCCGGCAAGGCGCTGCTGGCCGACGCGCGCGCGGTGTCGCTCAAGGTGGACGGCATGCGCGCCCGCGCCAAGGCGCTGTCGGCCGGGCTGGAGGCCGAGGTGTCGCTGGTGGTCGATGTGATGTTCTCGACCTGCAAGCTGGTGCGGATTCTGCACGCCTTCCAGAAGGAATTCCCGACCGTGGCGATGCGCTTGCGCACCGAGGCACTGGGCGCGGTGACCCAATTGGTGGTGGATCAGACCTGCCACATCGGCATCAGCGGCTGGATGCCGGGCACGCCGGATGTGATCGAACGCCAGGCCTGCGGTTTTGTGACCATGGTGCCGGTGGTGGCGCCCGAACATCCGCTGGCGCAGATCGACGGTGTGATTCCCAGCGCCATCCTGCGCGAGCACACACAGCTGGTGCTGACCGACCGCAGCACGCTGACCGCCGGCCAGGATTTTGGCGTGCTGGCGCTGCGCGACTGGCGGCTGGGCGATCTGTCGTCCAAGCACGCGCTGCTGCGCAATGGCATCGGCTGGGGCAATATGCCGGTCGAGTTTGTGCAGTGGGATCTGGACGCGGGCCGGCTGGTGCAGCTGCAGATTGCCGAGGGTAGCTCGTTCAGCTTCCCGCTGTATGTGATCCGGCGCGGCGATGACGAGCCGGGCCCGGCCACGCGCTGGCTGATGCAGCAGTTCATGGAGCTGGAGCAGCCGGAGGCGGCGCCAGACGATGCGCGCACCGGCGGCGCGCCGCTACCGGCCCACGCTTATCACGCGCTGGACGGACGGCGGCCGGCCAAGGCCGCATCGGAAGTCGCAGTGGCGGCGGCTATTTCACTCCGGCCGCGCTGAGCTTGCCGCGCAGGCGGCGGATTTCTTCCGACAGGTCGACCACCAGCGCCGCCACGTCGTCATTGGCGTCGAAGTCGCGCTCGATCTGGCACAGCCGGCGCGCGCGCACCAGGTCGGCGCTGGTGAAGCGCCAGCCGCCGCTGTCGTCGGGCGCGTCGTCCAGCAAAATGCCGGTGCGCACCCGCGCCACCACCCAGTCATGCTCAACGGCGCAGGCTTGCGCCAGTTCTTCCAGCGTCAGCGCGGCGTCGTCCACCACGATCGCGGTTAGTGCTTGTCCCATGCTCATCCTCCCGCGCGCGGATTGAAAGCCAGCTCGCGCGCCATGGTTTGATACAGTTCGCGCGCCTTGTCGCTGCTGGCCGGCGGCAACACCACCTCCAGCAGCAGATACAGGTCGCCCGCTTCCTTGCCGGGAATGCCGCGTCCGCGCAGGCGCAGCTTGCGCCCGCTTTGCGATCCGGCCGGCACCGTCACATTGACCTTGCCCGACGGCGTTTGCACTTCGATGTCGCCGCCCAGCGCCAGTTCCCACGGCGCCACCGGCACCGTTTCGTAGACATCGCGGCCGTCGATGCGGTAGCGCGCATGCGGCCGGAATTGGATTTCCAGATACAGATCGCCCGGCCCGGCCGCGCCCGGCTGGCCCTGGCCCGACAAGCGCAGCTGCTGGCCGGCGGTCACGCCTTGCGGGATGTTGACGCTGAGATTGCGCTCGCGCGTGACGATGCGGTCCTGGGCATCGCGCTCGGCCACCATCAGGCTGATGGTGCGGGTGGCGCCAAGGTAGCTGTCGCTGAGATCGATGGTGATGCTGGCGTGGCTGTCCTCGCCACGCTGCGGCGCCGCCTGCCGGCGGCGGCCGCCGAAGTTGGCGAACAGGTCGGCAAAGAAGTCGCTGTCGGCGCCGCCAAAACCGCCACCCATGCCGCCACCTGGGCCACCAGGGCCACCCGCGCCGCCGCCGCCAAAGCCACGCCCCCAGTCCGGCGGTGGCCGGAATTGCTGGCCTGCCCGGTACTGGTGGCCGCGCCCCAGCTCGTCGTAGGCGGCGCGTTTTTCGGGGTCGCCCAGCACGCCGTAGGCTTCGTTGATGTCCTGGGTTTTCAGCTGCGCGTCGGCTTCCTTGCTGACGTCCGGATGGTATTTGCGCACCAGCTTGCGGTACGCCTTTTTGATCTCATCCTCGCTGGCCGTTTTGGCCACGCCCAAGGTCTGGTAGTAATCCTTGTATTCCACGTTGCCTGCTCCGATATTAGGTCGCTGCCAGTCTAGCGCAAATACCCTCGCCCTGCTCGCGGGCGACCTCTATCGTTTAGCGGACCCGGCGCACCGACGAGATGCGGTTGTTCATGTCGTTGAGGAACTCGTAGCGGCCCGGATTGAGCACGATGCATTTGCCGCGGAAGTCGGCGTGTTCGCACAGCTCCCAGCTGCCTTCGTTGACGATGACGGAGCCGGCTTTGTCGTTGAAGTCGAGGTCGTCCAGCGTGCGCACATTGCCCTGCAGTTCGACGCGGCGGCCGTCGAAGCCGGCGCGGGCGAACAGCACGATCGGTTCCGGCCGGCCATAGCCGCCACGGTCGCCGCGATCGCCACGGTGGTCATCGCGGTCGCCACGGTCGTCGCGGTCATAACGGCGGTCGTCGCGGTGGTCATCGCGATCATAGCGGTCGTCACGGCCGCCCACTTCGCGCACCGACGACACCTGGTCGTTGAAACCCTGCAGCTGGCGGTACTCGCCGCGCTGCAGCGTGATGCAATGGCCCTGGAAGCCGGCGTGCTGGCACAGTTCCCAGGTGCCGGAGCGGACGATCACGCTTGAGGTGCGGTCGTTGAAGCCGAATTGCACCAAGTCCGGGGTGGCGCCGCGCAGCGTGACCGAGCGGCCGGCGAAATTGTCGTCGGCGTACAGCGTGACTTCGCCGGCGTGGGCGGCGGCGGCCGCCAGCGAAACGCTGCCCAGCAGCACGGTGGAGGAAATCAGGCGGGAGAAAAAGCGGTTCATGATGAGATCAGAGGTAGTGGGTGGACAGGTCAGCAACGCGCCCGGCGACGCCGCCGCTGACAGAAAAATGTAGCCAAATTGCAAGCAATTGTAAGGCGGCAGCGCTGGCGCGTGGCGTCTATTTACGCTCGGCGCGCTGCTCGCGGCTGTCGGCGCCGATTTCGCGCGCCGAAGAGATCATGTTGTCGAAGCCCTTCAACTCGGCGTACTGCCCTTCCTTGAGGATCATGCAGCGGCCTTTGTAATGCTTTTCCGCGCACACTTCCCACTGCCCCTTGTTCACCACCACGCTGGAGGTGGTGTCGTTGAAGCCGGCAGGATCGAGATCGGGCGTGGCCTCGTGCAGCTTGATCGCCGGGCCGCCGAAGTGTGCGCGCGTGTACAGCGTGATCTCGCCGGCCGAGGCGGCGCCGCAGCAGACGGCACCCAACAAGGCGGCGGCTATGAGTTTGTGCATCGAGCATCTCCGAAAACGGGCTGAACCGGCATGATAACGCAGCCAAATCGTTAGTAACACAGTAAAATTGTCTGTTTCTGTAACGCCCCGCCCGCCTATGCCACATACTTTTACCGTCCCGAATATCCGCCGTGAGATGGCCGCCATGTGGCAGTTGGCCTGGCCGGTGCTGATCGGCCAGCTGGCCAATGTCGGCATGGGCGTGGCCGACGTCGCCATGACCGGCCACAGCAGCGCCGACGAGCTGGCGGCGGTGTCGCTGGGCGCCTCGGTGTGGGGCATCATCATGGTGACGGTGACCGGCGTGATGATGGCGGTCAACAGCATCGTCGCCCACGATGTCGGCGCCGGCGCGCTCGACAAGCTGCCGCACACGGTGCGGCAAGCGCTGTGGACCGGCCTCGGCGTCGGCGTGGCGGCGGCGCTGCTGGCCAATCTGGCGACGCTGGTGTTCGACCATCTGTACCTGACGCCGCATGTGCAGCACCAGGCCACGCTGTTCGTCCACATCATCAGCATCGGCCTGCCGCCGTTTGCGGCCTACCGCGCGCTGTACGGCTACAGCACCTCGATCAACCAAACCAAGCCGGTGATGTTGATCGCGCTGCTGGGCCTGCTGTTCAATGTGTTCGTCAACTGGCTGCTGGTGTTCGGCCATTGGGGCTTGCCGGCGCTGGGCGGGGTCGGCTGCGCGGTCGCCACTGGACTGTGCATGTGGCTGATGCTGGCCGCGATGCTGCTGTGGATGCGCTGGGCGCCGGCCTACCGCGCCAGCTATCCGTTCTCGCACTGGGAATGGCCACACTGGCCAGAAATCCGCAGCACGCTGCGGCTGGGCCTGCCGATCGGCGTCACCTATTTTGCCGAGGTCAGCGCGTTTGGCGCGGTCAGCCTGCTGGTGGCGCGCTATGGCGTGGTGCAAGTGTCGGCGCACCAGATCGCGCTCAATTTCAGTTCCTTGACCTTCATGGTGCCGCTCAGCTTTGGCATCGCGCTGATCACCCGTGTCGGCCAGGCCATGGGCGAAGGCCAGCCGGTGCGGGCGCGCTTTGTGGCCTGGGTGGGGGTCGGCATGGCGCTGGCGTTCGGTGTGCTGTCGGCGCTGCTGATGGTGTTGTTCCGCCACCAGATCGCGGCCGCCTACACCTCGGACCTGGCGGTGCAGGCGCTGTGCGCCTATCTGCTGCTGTACGCGGCGCTGTTCCAGCTGTCGGACGCGACCCAGGTCGCCACTTCCAGCGCGATACGCGGCTACAAGGTGACGCGGCCGCCGATGCAAATCCAGCTGCTGGCGTTCTGGGGTTTCGCGCTGCCGCTGGGCTGCTGGCTGGGGCTGGGTCACGACATGGCGGCGGCCGGTTTCTGGATCGGCCTGACCATCGGCCTGACGGTGGCGGCGGTGCTGCTGAGCTGGGCCTTGCACCGGCTGGCGCTGGCGCGCGTGCGCGAAGGCTGAGGCGGCGGCCGAAGAAAAAGCGGTTTTCCGCCACGGATTCCCAATCTTGCCGTCTCGCCACGGCCGTGTACGTCTGGTATCGTCTCGGATTCTGCCTATTAGAGAGACCCCATGCGCTTCATACTCTGCTTCCTCGCGCTGCTGGCCGGCGCCACCGCCACGGTTACCGCATCGGCCGACCAATTGACGCTGGACCGCATCCACAGCGATCCGTCGCTCAGCGGTCCCGGCGTGCGCAACCTGAAAGTGTCGCCGGACGGCGCCCGCGTCACCTTCCTGCGCGGCCGCGACGACAACCAGTTCCAGCTCGACCTGTGGGAATACAACCTGAAGGACAAGAGCACACACCGCCTGGTCGACTCGAAAATCCTGGTGCCGGAAGAAAATCTGTCTGACGCGGAAAAAGCGCGCCGCGAGCGCGAGCGGATTGCCGCCTTCAAGGGCATCCTGAGCTACAGCTGGTCGCCGGACGGCAAGCGCCTGCTGGTGCCGATCGCCGGCAATTTGTACCTGATCGATGTCAGCAAACCGGACGCGGCGCGCATGGTCGCTTCCGGCAATGTGTTCGATCCGAAAATCTCGCCGCAGGGCCGCTATGTATCGTTCGTGCGCGACCAGAACCTGTATGTCATCGACCTCAGCACCGGCAAGGAAAAGCAGCTGACCACCGATGGCAAGGCCAACATCCACAACGGCGAAGCCGAGTTCGTGGCACAGGAAGAAATGGGCCAGACCACCGGCTACTACTGGGCGCCGGATGATTCCGCCATCGCCTACAAGCGCTACGACGAAACCCCGGTGCCGGTGGTGCGTCGCTTTGAAATCTTCGCCGACCGCACCGAGGTGGTCGAGCAGCGCTACCCGGCCGCCGGTGATCCGAACGTGCTGGTCGAGCTGAAAATCGTCTCGCCCGAAACCGGCGCCATCCGCGACGTCGACCTCGGCGCCAACAAGGACATCTACCTGGTGCGCGCCGACTGGGCCGGCAACAGCAAAACGCTGCTGTTCCAGCGCCAGAGCCGCGACCAGAAGAAGCTGGAACTGGTGTCGGTCGACGCCGCCACGCTGGCGCAAAAAGTGCTGGTCACCGAAACCTCGCCGACCTGGGTCAGCATCTTTGACGACCTGCGCTTCCTGGCCGACAACAAGGGCTTCATCTGGTCGTCCGAGCGCAGCGGCTACAAGCATCTGTACCTGTACGACATGAACGGCAAGCTGAAGCACGCGATCAGCAAGGGCGACTGGGGCATCGAAGCGCTGCTGGCGGTGGATGAAAAGAATGGCCGCGTGTTCGTCTCGTCCAACCGCGACGCCATCATCGACAAGCAAACCTACGCGCTCAAGCTGGACGGCAGCACGGCCGACAAGCCACAACGCGTAACCCAGGGCGACGGCTGGCACGACGCCACCTTCGCCCGCAACGGCGAGGTGTTTGTCGACACCTATTCGAATCCGAGCACGCCGCCGCAGATCAGCATCCGCCGTCCGGACGGCGCCATGATCGAATGGCTGGAGCACAACGAACTGAACGCCAGCCACCCATACGGCAAGTATCTGGACGCGCACCTGAAAACCGAATACGGCACGCTGAAAGCCAAGGATGGCCAGACGCTGTACTACTCGATGATCAAGCCAGCCAACTTCAATCCGGCCAAGAAATATCCGGTGTTCCTGTTCACCTACGGCGGCCCGCATTCGCAGCATGTGCAGCGCAAGTGGGGCAACTTCTTTGACCAGTACATGGCGCAGCAAGGCTTCATCGTCTGGCGTCTGGACAACCGTGGTTCGGGCCGCCGCGAGCGCGCCTTCACCGATGCCAACTACCATCAGCTGGGCCGGGTCGAAGTGCAGGATCAGCTGACCGGCGTTGAATGGCTGGGTCAGCAAAGCTATGTCGATGCCAAGCGCATCGGCGTGTTCGGCTGGAGCTATGGCGGCTTCATGACGCTGCGCCTGCTGGCCGAAGCGTCGGACAAGATCGCGATGGGCGTGTCGGTGGCGCCGGTGACCGACTGGTCGCTGTATGACACCCACTACACCGAGCAGTTCATGGGCACGCCAAAAGAAAACGCGGCTGGCTATGAATACAGCGGCGTGTACTCGCATCTGGATGGGCTGACCTCGCCGCTGCTGCTGATGCACGGCATGGCCGACGACAACGTGCTGTTCACCAACACCACGCGCATGATCGATGCGCTGGTCAAGCGCAATGTGCACTTCGAACTGATGACCTATCCGGGCGCCAAGCACGGCATCAGCGGCCGCGCGCCGCAGCGCCATGTGTACGGCAACATCGCGGACTTCTTCAAGAAAAATCTGAAGCCGGAATCGAACTGAAACACAAACAGCCGCTGAAAAGCGGCTGTTTTTTTACGTGGCGGGCAAACCGTTAGTTACGGTTGCCTTTGGCCACATCTTCCACGGCTTCTTTGGCATCGCCATAGCCTTTCTGGATTTTGCCTTCAGCCTGTTTGTTCAGACCCTTTGCTTGCTGCTCCGAGCTGCCGACCAGCTTGCCGGCCTCTTCCTGAATTTTGCCGCCGATTTCTTTGGCTTTGCCTTTGACTTGATCCTTGTTCATGATGAACTCCTTGGTAGCTAAAGGACACACAGCCCAGCGCTGTGTGCATGGATCTACTATAGGCCGCTGATCGTCAGGCTTCCGTGCGCTCGCGAACGCAACGCCACACACTGGCCAGCCACGGCTGCTGCTCGCGTGGCAGGCCGTCGGGCCGATAGTAATGCCGCACCGCACTGAAACCAGCCGCAAGCAAATAACGCTCCCAGCTTTCGTAATCGTAGTAGCTGCCATAGCGCGGACCATTCCAGCCTTCCTGGTTGTGACCGCGCGGATTGGAGCTGAACAGCACCCCGCCGGTTTTCAGCGCAGCATGCAAGTCGCGCAGCACCTTGGGCAGCGCGGCGCTGGGGACGTGGAATAGCGAGGCATTCGCATAGATGCCGTCGAACGATTGCGGCGGCAGGTCCAGCTGCACAAAATCCTGCTGCCAGACCTCACAGCCGCTGTAAGCGCGCGCCATCTCGACAAAGCGCGCCGCACCGTCAACGCCAACCGCCTCGTGACCCATCGCCTTGAAAGTCTTCAGATCGCGCCCCGGCCCGCAGCCCAGATCCAGCAGCCGCCACGGCGCCGGCGCCTCGATCGCATCCAGCAAGGCGGCGATGTTTTGACGCACATCGTGGTCGATCGTCCCGGCGAAAAACTGTTCGGCGGTCCGCTCATAATGCCGTAGCGTGGTCTGCGTAATGTCTTGAATCTTGTCCATTTTTTGCCATGAGAATACAGGTACCCCCGCTATTTTCTCACTGCGTCGGGAGACCTTACTATTTTGGATGCCTATTTCGTACTAATACTAATAAATTTGAACTAGCACACTGCACGACAGTCTAAGGAGTAGCAGCCAGCAGAAATTAGATCAAAATAGATAGGAGAAATAGCATGATCCCCGCACGCATCGATTTCATACCACCGGCCACGCGCACATCTTGAAAGCTACCTCTTCCTCACACGTAGATGGTCAACAGCGTCGCCGGCGATGGCCGCAACGCGTGGCGCGACCTCTGGGTGCTGCTGCCCGGGGAACGCAACTGGGCCAACGCCGCCCGGCTGCGCGCACAACTCAGCAAGCGCCTGGATCATCAGCCGCTGTCGCCGGCGGAAGCCATTTCGGAAGCCGCCAAGGCGATGAACACCACGCTGAATGCCGCCATGCTGCTGATCAAACACGTCGATCACCAATCCACCACCATCACCGAGCGCCGCCTGCCAAAAAATCGCCGCGAACACGACCTGATGGACGACGATTACTGAAAAGCGACGAAAGACTCCCAAACCTCTTCTGGTATGAGAAGATTCCCTATATAGTTAGCCTATAGCAACGCGCCTATTACCGAGGAGATAAACATGAAACTTGATGCCCTGTTCCAGAATCCAACTGCGTTGCCTACCGCGCCTAAAGTCGTGGAAGAGCTGATCAGCAGTTTCGACAAGGCCAGCGTCTCGACCGAAGAGATCGCGAAAAAATTGTCGACGGATCCTGTGCTGAGCGCCAAGCTGCTGCGCCTGGCCAACTCGGCCTACTACCACGTCTCGCGCAGCATCGGCACCGTCGAAGACGCCGTGCTGATGCTTGGCTTTGTCACGGTCCGCACGCTGGTCATCAGCTCCGGCCTGGTCAGCGGCTTCAAGACCGTGCCCGGCCTGGATCTCAAGCAGTTCTGGAAATACAGCCTGCACACCGCCGTCTGCGCCAAGTGGATCGCCAAGAAAACCAAGGAAAACACCGACCTCGCCTTCACCATCGGCATGATGCACGCGATCGGCCAACTGGTGTTGCACTCGGCCGCGCCGGAACAGGCGATGGCGCTGGACAAGGTGGCCGGTCCGATGGACCCGCGCCGCCTGGACGCCGAACAGGCATCGCTGGGCTATACCTTTGCCGACGTCGGCGCCGAACTGGCCAAACGCTGGAAATTCCCACACACCTTCTCGGAAACCATCTCGGCCTTCCCAGAACCACACCACAATGGCGAACTGAACCGTCTGGCCGCCGTGGTGGCGCTGGCCGCCTGGCGCGCGCGCGTGGCCCAGGCCGGTCTGAACGACGATGAAATCTCCGCCTGCTACCCGGTCGACCTGGCCGAGGAACTGGGCCTGGACGATAACGCCCTGATCGACGACATGCCGCCACCGGACGAACTGAGCGCCGGCCTGGATGAGCTGGTCAATTAATTAATTTTTCATCATCAAAATCCGCCTGTTTTACCGCAGGCGGATTTTTTTTCGACTTTTTTCAAATTTTTTTCAAAAAACCCTAAAGTTCCCGCTCAAGGCGACGTTAATCCAGACATGCGGTAGTCCGCGCTAACTAGCCAGGTGGGTTATGACCTCTTCCGAAGTCCTCTCGATGTACGAAAATATTGCCGGTTTGACCAATCAAATGGCAGCCGCCGCGCGTATCGGAGATACCAGCCGCCTGAGCAGCCTGGAAGCGCAATGTGCTACCGAGGCCAGCGCCACCAGCACCGGCGTACCCGCCCTGGCCGGCGCCCAGCGTCTGCGCAAGATCGACCTGCTGAAGCAAATCCTGGCCAACGACCGCGAAATCCGCGACTTGACCGATCCCTGGATGAACAACATCCCCGGCATGGCCCGTCAATAAACCGGCCCGCCCCGCTGAAAAAGCGCCCCAGTCATCGCGACTGCGGCGCTTTTTTCATTCTCAGCCCTCCAACGCCAGCCGCAGCGACAGCGCGATCCCCTGCGCCGCCTGGTTGATTTCCTGCAGCGACGGGAAGCTCGGCGCGATGCGCAGGTGACGGTCGCGCGGATCGACGCCGTACGGGAAGGCCGCGCCGGCCGGCGTCAGCGTGATGCCGGCTTCCTTGGCCAGCGCCACGGTGCGCTTGGCGGCGCCGTCCGGCGTGATCAGATCGATGAAATAACCGCCTTCCGGCAGCGTCCATGACACACCCGGCACCTCGCCCAGATAGTGCTGGAACTGCGCCAGCACCGCATCAAACTTCGGTTTCAGCAGTTGGCGATGTTGTTCCATCAATGCTTCCACTGTCGCCACGTCCTTCAGCAGCGCGACGTGGCGCAACTGGTTGATCTTGTCCGGGCCGATGCTGCGGAAGCCGGCGTGTTTGGTCCACCACGCGATATTGGCCGGCGAGGCCGCCAGCGCCGCCACGCCCGAACCGGCCCAGCTCACCTTGGACGAGGACGCGAACACGATCGCGCGGTCCGGGTTGCCGGCCTGAACGCAGGCGTCCAGAATATTGGCCACCGCCAGCTTGCGCTCGCCCAGATGGTGGAAGCGGTAAGCGTCGTCCCACATCAGGCGGAAGTCCGGCGCCGCCGTTTTCATCGCCGCCAGACGCTGCACCACCCGCTCCGAATACACCACGCCGCCCGGATTGCTGTACTTCGGCACGATCCACATCCCCTTGATGCTGGCGTCCTCGGCCACCAGTTTCTCGACCAGATCCATGTCCGGTCCCTCGGCGTTCATCGGCACGTTGATCATCTTGATGCCGCGCACCTCGCAAATCGAGAAGTGGCGGTCATAGCCCGGCACCGGGCACAGGAAGGTCACCGGATTTTGCACCCACGGCGCGTGGCCGGGCACGCCGTTCAGCAGCGCGTAGACAATCACGTCATGCATCAGCGCCAGGCTGGAGCTGCTGTCGACCACCACCTGCGCGGCCGGCACGTCCAGCAGCTGGCCGAACAGCGCGCGCGCTTCCGGCAGGCCGACGCCGCCGCCGTAGTTGCGGCAGTCGGTGCCATCGGCGGCGAGGTAGCTGGTCAGCGCGCCGGTCAGCGCGTTGGACAGGTCCAGCTGCTCGGGCGCGGGCTTGCCGCGCGACATGTCGAGTTTAAGACCGAGTTGTTGGAAGGCTTGATATTGTGCTGCGACGCTCATCGGGGACTCTTTCAATGGAGGAAAAAACACTACCAACCACTATATCCCAGAATGCCGCTACTCCGCTTGGGCTGGCTCCGCCGCCGGGGCGGTGGCGGGGGCCGGGGCGGCGGCCGGAGCGGATTCTGCGGCCGCAGCCGCGTCTTCCGGTTTCTTCTTGCGGAAGCCCTGCCAGATTTTCAGCGGTCCCTTGCCGACCCGCTTCTTGCGCCACCAGATGAAGCCCGCGCCGGCCAGCGCCAGCAGCCCGACAGCGCCAATCGCCAGCGGCACGGTATTGCTGGAGGCTTCCTCGGGCGGTTTTTCTTTCTTGTATTTCAGCTTGGGCAGCACGCGCACCTGCTTGGTCGCCACCGGCGGCGTACTGGCCGCCCCCTCGGCCGACGCCGCCCCGGAAGCCGCAGCCTCCCCCGCCGCCGATGATGCCGATGCCGCAGCCGATGCACTCGCTGACGACGCGCCACCCGCCGTCGAAGCCGCCCCGCCAGCCGCTGCCTCAGCCGCATGCGCTTCCGTCTCGCCCTTGCCGGCCATGCTGACCGACGCGCCGGGCGTGGCAGCGGCCCCTTTCGCATCCGCCGCCGGGCTGGCACCGTGCGGCGCGGCCTCACCCGCGCCCTGCCCCTTGCCCGTCGTCGCAGCCTTGCCCGCTCCCGCATCAGCGGACGCAGGACCAGCACCTTTCGCCGCCGGCGCGCCATGCGTGGCGCCGTCGGCTGCA
>NZ_WKJK01000026.1 GCF_009674535.1 Duganella guangzhouensis | reverse complement strand
GACCTGTGCCTGGACACCCTGCCGGCCGCGCCGCCGCCGCTGGCCGGCAGGGTGTCCAGGCACAGGTCGGCCAGTTGCAAGCGCGCCAGATAGTCGGCCTGCGCCACACGCGGCGCGAACACCAGGCGCTCGCTGGCGACGCCGTGGCGCAGCGCGGCCACGCGCAGGTTGTCGCGCACCGGCTCGCTGTCGGCGGCCAGCCACAGCACGCTGTCCGGCACGCGCTGCAGGATGCGCATCCATGCGGCGAACTGCGCCGGCGCGAGCCGGCGGCTGCTGTTGAAGTTGCAGAACACGAAGCCATGCTCCGGCAGGCCGGCGCTGGCGCGGGTGGGCGCCGGGCCGACGGCGCGGCGGCGGTCGTGGATCTGCACGCAGTCGGGCAGGTACAGCGGCCGCTCGGTAAACTCGGCGCTGAGCGCCGGCGGCAGCACGAAGGCGTCGGCCAGCACATAGTCGAGCGCGGCCATGGCGCTGCTGCCGGCGTGGCCCAGCCAGCCGATCTGCACCGGCGCCGGGCGCTGCGCCAGGATGCCGGGGCGGCCGTCGGCGCCCAGGCCGTGCAGGTCGACCAGGATGTCGATTTCATGGGCGCGGATGGTTTGCGCCGCCTGCAGGTCGCTCATCACCGTCAGACGGATGTGGTGGTCCAGCTGCGGCGCGATGCGGGCGCGCAGGCCGCCGCGGTCTTCCTCGTTCCAGCTGAAGCCGTAGATTTCGAATTGTTCGCGCTGGTGCAGGCCGTACAGCTCGGCCGTGAGGCGGGCGGCGGCGTGGCTGCTGAAGTCGGACGACAGGTAACCGACGCGCAGCTTGCGGTGCACATAGCCGTGCATGTCGGCCAGCGGCGCCGGCGCCGGCGCGCGGTTGACCGGGTGGCGGCGGGCGGCGGCCAACTGGGCGGCCGGATCGTCGGCAAGGCACAGCAGCGAGGCGGCCGCGGCACTGTTGTTGAGGTCGGCCTCGGCCAGGCCGGGCAGTGGCGCGCACACCGGCCACGCGCATTGCTGCTGGCGCAGACTGATCCACTGGGCGGCAATCGCTGGCTGCTTGGGATCGAGCAGCAGGCTGCGCGCGCAGGCGTCCTCGGCCTCCGGATACTGCTTGCGCAGCGCCGCCACGCGCGCCACGCTGTTGAGCGCCTGGATCTGTTGCGGCCGGCTGGCGGGAAGGTCGGGGTCGATCTGCGCCAGCGCGGCGCGCCAGGTGGCCAGCGCGGCGTCGTGCTGGCGCAGGCGTTCCTGTAGCGTGCCGAGGGTCATGCGGGCGTCGATGAAATCGGGCTTGATGGCCAGCGCGGCGCGCAGCGATTGTTCGGCTTCCTGCTGTTCGTCGGCCTGGATCTGCAGCACGCCCAGGTTGTACCAGGCGGCAAACAGCAGCGGCGACTCGGTGCAGCGCAGCCACAGGTGGTACAGCTCGGCGGCGCGCGCGGCCTGGCCGGCGTGGCCCATCAGCCCGGCCAGGCCGATCAGCTGCATGATCGGCAGGGTGCCGCGCTTGGCCAGCGCAAAGGCGAGCCTGGCCGCCTGTGTCAGTTCATTGGCGGCAAGGGCCCGGTTCAGTTCCTGCAGTTGCGATTCGTCGCTGGGGAGGCTGGCAGTCATACTGGTATTGTCGGCTGAATCCGTCTAGGATTCAATCTTCACACACCAAAAGAGACAGTGACAGATGGACAGACCGTTTCAAATCCTCGGCCTGCAACAGATTGCGGTGGGCGCCGCCAGCAAGGAACCGTTGCGCCGGCTGTGGGTCGACATGCTGGGGCTGGCGCCGGCCGGCCATTTCGTCAGCGAGAAAGAGAACGTGGACGAGGATATTGTGCTGCTGGGCAGTGGTCCGTTCCAGGTGGAAGTGGATTTGATGCAGCCGCTGGACCCGGCGCGCAGCCCGCAGGTGGATCAGCCGGCGCTCAATCATGTCGGCCTGTGGGTCGACAATCTGGTGGTGGCGGTGGAATGGCTGACGGCGCAGGGCGTGCGCTTTGCGCCGGGCGGCATCCGCAAGGGCGCGTCCGGGCACGACATCGCGTTTTTGCATCCGAAGGCGAACGAGGCGTTTCCGATTGGCGGCGCCGGCGTGTTGATCGAGCTGGTGCAGGCGCCGGCCGAGGTGATTGCGGCGTATCGGGGAGCGTGAGATGCTGGTCAAGGACATCATGAGTCGCGATGTGGTGACGGTGGGGCTGGACGATACGCTGGCGCTGGTGAAAGAGATTTTCGATCACAGCAAGTTTCACCATTTGCTGGCGCTGGAAAAGGGCGAGCTGCTGGGTGTGGTGTCGGACCGCGACCTGTTCAAGGCGCTGAGTCCGAACCTGGGCACCAATGTCGAAACTTACAAGGATGCGGCCACGCTGAACAAGCGGGTGCACCAGATCATGTCGCGCAAGCCGAAGATCTTGCGCGACGATGCGACGGTGGACGACGCCATCGACCTGTTCAACCAGCACGCGGTGTCGTGCATCCCCATCCTCAGCCAGGACGACCGGCTGGTGGGCATCCTCAGCTGGCGCGACATCCTGCGCAACCTGCGGCCGCAGCCCTGACACCTTTGCGCTGGCCCGGTCTGCTTAGTGGCCTTCAGCGGCGTTGAACATGGTTTTGGCGTAGATCAGGCCGAGACCGTAGCCGCCGCCGTGGGCGATCGAGGTGGCGACGGTTTCGTTGTAGGTCTCGCCACGGGCCCAGTCGCGCTGCAGTTCGAGCAGGTATTGCAGCGAGGTCATCGGGCGGGCACCGGCTTGCACCATGCGCTGCACGGCACGTTCATGAGCTTCGTCGGAGACGTCGCCGCTGGCGTCGGTGATGACGTAGACTTCAAAGCCCTGGTCCAGCGCCGACAGTGCCGGACCCACGATGCATACCGAAGTCCACAGGCCGGCCAGCACGATTTTGTCCTTGCCGATGGCGTTGACGCGTTCGGCGATGCGTGCGTCTTCCCAGGTATTCATGGTGGTGCGGTCGATGGCGACTTCGTCCGGGAACACTTCCTTGATTTCGTTGAAGATCGGACCGGAGAACGATTTTTCGGCGACGGTGGTCAGGATGGTCGGCACCTTGAATTCCTTGGCGGCCTTGGCCACCAGGGCGACGTTGTTGCGCAGCTGGACCGGGTCGATCGACTTGGTGGCAAACGACATCTGCGACTGGTGATCGATCATGATCAGGGTGTGGTTGACTGGATTCAGCAGGGTTTGACCTGGTTGGGCGATGGCGGTTGGCATGATGTATTCTCCTGAGATTCAATAATTTCGATTGGTGGTAAGCGTTTGTTGGCGCCTCGTTGAAAAGCATTATGCGTGAGCGAGACGTTAACAAAAAGCGGAAAAATTTATGGCGTATATTCGAAATTTTCGATTGTTCTATGCAGCGTTGTTTCTTGCATCGGCGGCGCAAGCTCAGGATCAGTGTTCCAGCCTCGTGACATCCGCGCAGGTCGCAGCGGACAAGGCAGAGTGGGTATTCGAGGCCGACGTTGTGGTGATTTCACAGGCAGTTGGCGAGGCGGCACGTTTCAATGTGACGGTTGAAAACGTGAAGATGCTGTATGAGGTGGGCCAGTCGCCGCGTCTGTTCACGGTGACCTTGCGGCCGAGCTGTTTCCTTAATGCTGACCAACAGTTGAGTGGCGCAGCTGCCAAGCAGTTGACCGGCAAGCGGATGCGCTTTTATGGCACACAAATGGTGGCCGGTCGTGGTCGGCAATTTTTCTACATGCAGCCGGTTAGCGAACCCGCGCCGTCTTTCACTCCACGCCATCAATATGTGACCGCTGGTCATGCCATGAATGCGTCGACACCCGAGGCGGATGGCTGGTATCGCGCGCATTCAGCCGAGGGTGGTTTTGCCATCGATATGCCGGGTGAGTTCGAGGACATTACGAAGGCGGGGCCGGGCGAACCGGGCTTTATGGTGCGCGGCAAGGATCAATATGGTTCGGTTTATCTGGCGGTATTTGAACGATCAGGGCCGGAGTCCAGCATAGGGATTGCTGTCGACCACACCTATGAAGATAACCCTGCGGGCAGATCCATGTTCAAAGGTGCGGAATCGGTCTATTACGTCGGCAAGAATGGTGAACGGATTACCCACGGCCTTTGGTTTCGCGTGCCAGGCGGCTCGTTCATGCTGGGTATCGTAACGGAGAAGGAGTATGAAGCAGCGTCGATGAAGTTCAAGGACCGCTTCTTTAATTCGCTGTCGTTCGACTAAAGGGCGAGCGCATCGGCAGCCCTGAACACGTTTGCGTTGTCCCAAACGGCGTGGGGTTCTCGGGTATAGACTGATTGTCTGGCTCGGAACCGCACCGTGCGTATGAAGGAGAACGCCATGCAACTTGAATTGTCGTTAAGGGCAGAAATTTCGCGAGATCTGGCTAAGGGGGAGTGGAAGGAGCGGCTCGAAGAGATTCTGCATGCTCTTGCCGTCGGCGATAACCCCTTTAGTACTCCTCCTGCACCATCGCCACGCCGGCCTAATGTTTTCCTGGCTGAGGAACATGATCATTTTTTAGTGTTTCAGCGATATGAAGGCAAGGTCCGCGTCATGGACATCATGCTGAAACCAGAGGAGTCGTAGTGCTTGCCTTGGTCAGTGCCCGACTGAATTTGCCGCAGCTTGGCGCAGATCTCGTTGCGCTAGATGCATTGCTGGCGGAGCAGCCGTGTTTGGATGAGGCCGGACCACGCGGGTTGCAGCAATTTTTTAATGCCAGACCCAATCTGGTGCTTTTGATGTCCAGAGCGCTTTTCGATGGTATTGCGGCGGCGGCCTACTTGCCTGGCTGCTCCATTATGCAAGAGTTTTATGCGGATTTTGCGATTGCCGACAAAACAGGCTCGAAGTTCCTGTTCGTGGAATTTGAACATGCGAAAAGGAACAGCATATTTTCGATCAAGACAGCGGGAAAATCGAGCCAAAGCTATCAATGGTCACGCACATTCGAGCATGGCTTCAGTCAGATCGTGGACTGGTACTTCCGTCTGGACGATTACCATCGGACTAGCAAAATCGAAGAGCACTTTGGGGCACCGAAGATTGAATATCTCGGTGTCCTTATCATTGGCCGTGACCATTTTCTGAAGCAAGCGGGCTTGATGCAACGTTTTGAATGGCGAAGAAGACACACTGTGATCAACAGCCGAAATCTGCGTTGCTTCACTTTTGATGAGCTTGCGAGGGAGCTGCGCGAGCACTATGAGGCATTGCTGGATTTTGACGCAAAGTGACAGCTCATGAAGAAGCTCCTTAAAATTGGGATTGCAGAGGACGGCCGCCATCCAGCGCAGGCCGCCGCTCCTTAAGCGGCCAGCGCCGGATAGTCGGTGTAACCCTGTGCCGTGCCGCCGAAATAGGCATTGCGGTTGGCCTCGTTCATGGCGGCGCCGGTTTGCAGGCGCGTCACGAAATCCGGATTGGCGAGCACCATCTGGCCATAAGATTCCAGCTCGGCCAGGCCGCTGGCGAGGTCGGCGCCGATCTGGTCGCGCGGGCGGCCCGGACGGTTCAGCATGAGCGTACCCTGCCACAGCTGGCGGATATCGGCCAGCAGCGGCTCGTCGCCCTGGTGCATGATGTGCAGATAGGCCAGGCCCAGCCGGTTTAGTTCTGTCACCAGATGGCGGTACAGCGCCGGCCCTTCCGCTCCTTCGTCGATGCCCCACAGGGTGGTGCCGGGCGACAGCCGGATCGCGGTGCGGTCGGCGCCGATTTCAGCGGCAATCGCTTGCGTCACTTCGATCGCGAAGCGGGCGCGGTTTGCAATCGAGCCGCCGTATTCATCGTCGCGGCTGTTGGCGCTGGGGGCGAAGAATTGCTGGATCAGATAGGCGTTGGCACCATGGATTTCCACACCATCGGCGCCGGCTTCGATGGCGCGGCGCGCGGCCAGGCGGAAGTCCTGTACGGTCTGGCGTATCTCGCCGGTGCTGAGCGCGCGCGGCGTCGGAATGTCCTGCATGCCGATGGCGGTGAACATCGGCGCGCCGGGGGCAATGGCCGATGGTGCCACGCCCTGGCGGTGATGCGGCGTGTTATCCGGATGCGACATGCGGCCAGCGTGCATCAGCTGGATGAAGATGCGGCCGCCTTTGGCGTGCACCGCGTTGCTGACCTTGCGCCAGCCGGCCACGTGGGCGTCGGTGTAAATGCCGGGCGTGGTCAGGTAGCCCTGGCCGTCATCGGATGGCTGCGTGCCTTCGGTGACGATCAGGCCGACACCGGCGCGCTGGCCATAGTATTCGGCCGCCAGCGCGCCGGGCGTGCCGTCGTGCTGGGCGCGCGAACGGGTCATCGGCGCCATCACCAGGCGGTTGTTCAGGGTATAACGGCCCAGTTGGACCGGTTCAAATGCTTGGTTCATTGCGGTGTCCTTGAGAGTACGGCCGATCAGCGCGGTGGAAGCGGCCATGAATTGATGGATGTGCTCTTTGGTCAAGCCTTCTGACGGCAGGATGGCCCGCCCTTTGTTGTTGAACATGGCGCCGCTGTGCTGGGCGATATCGGGCGAAAGCAGCAGCGGCGTGATGCGGCGCGCGTAGTCATCGGCATTTGGCATCAGCAGGCCAATCAACCATTCGGCCAGACGCGACTTCAGCGTGTCCTTGCCGAAGAAGTTGTCGCGGATATTGGTCTTGATGAGGCCGGGGTTGAGGCCGAAGAACACGGCCTGGCGATATTGACGCGCGGCGTCGAGCACCAGCATTTCATTGCCGGCCACAGTGTTCATATGGGCCGGCATGGCTTTGTAGCCGCGTTCGGCGTTGAGGTCGTCGGCGCTGCCGGCGTTGCCTGCGCCGGGGTAGCCCATGATAAACACGCGTGGCCGGGCGGCGGTCTGCTTGCCGAGGCGCGGTACCAGCGCGCGTAGCATCACCAGTCGATTCAGATAGCTGACGGCCAGATCGCGCTCGATGCCCTCGGCGGTTTCCTGTCGTTGCGGCGCGGCGAAGATGCCGGTGGTGAAAATCAGCATGTCCAGGGTTTCGGCTGGCAGCGCGGTGGCCACGCGGCGCGCTTCGCTCATCAGACTGAGATCGGCCTGGATGAAGTCAACGCCGGGCGTGCCATGGTCGCGGAAGGTCTGGCCCACCACGACGACGCGAGCGCCCAGCGATGCAAGGTGACGGCTGAGCGCGCGGCCGATGCCGCCGGTGCCGCCGATGATGGCGATGCGTTGGCCGGCGGCGGCCGCCGCCGGCGACTCGGCAGGGCGCCAGGTGATGTGATGGGCGAGCTTCATGATGTTGTCCGTGATTGCGATGGAGGCATTATCTTTTGCTTCCGAGGCGGGATAAATCCGGTAGGATGGATAACTTTGATCCATTGATGGAGCAATCGGATGGAGCTGCTGAATGACATGGCACTGTTTGTGGAGGTGGTGAAGGCCAAGGGTTTCCGCAGCGCGGCCGAGGCGCTGGGCATGCCGAACTCCACGCTGTCGCGGCGCATCAGTGGGCTGGAAAAGGCGATCGGCCTGCGGCTGCTGCACCGCACCACGCGCCGCATCGAGCTGACCGAGGCCGGGCAGATCTATTTCGAGCGCTGCAAGCGCATCGTCGACGAGGCGCGGCTGGCGCATGAGCAACTGGGCGAGATGCTGGCGCAGCCCAGCGGCGTGCTGCGCGCCTCGCTGCCGGTGGATTTCGCGGTCACCTATCTGGCGCCGCTGATTGCGGAGTTTGCGGAGCTATATCCCGGCATCACCTTCGATTTCGATCTGACGCCGCGCCGGGTGGATCTGGTGAGCGAGCCGTTTGATGTGGCGATCCGCATCGGCGAGTTGGCCGATTCGCAGCTGATCGCGCGGCCACTGGCATCGCTGACGCCATACGTTTACGCGTCGCCGGTCTACTTGAAGCGCTGCGGCGTACCGGGCGAGCCGGAGGCGCTGGCGCGGCACGAGTGCCTGGGCATCCTGCGCGCTGGCGCATGGCATCTGAGTGATGGTCAGCGCAGTGCGACGGTGCCGGTGGCGGGGCGTTTCAATCTGAACAGTGTGGGGATGATACGCCGCCTGGCGACACTGGATAGGGGCGTGATACTGATGCCGGAGGAAATAGTGGCGGATGAAGTGGCGTCCGGCAGGCTGCAACGCATCCTGCCGGACTGGTATGGGACGCCGACCAATGTCTACGCGATCACAGAAACCCGCTTGCTGCCGGCGAAAACGCAGCGCTTCATCGAGTTCCTGCGCGAGCGGTTGGCGCGCCGGGCTTAGTGGCCTTCAGCGGCGTTGAACATGGTTTTGGCGTAGATCAGGCCGAGACCATAGCCGCCGCCGTGGGCGATCGAGGTGGCGACGGTTTCGTTGTAGGTCTCGCCACGGGCCCAGTCGCGCTGCAGTTCGAGCAGGTATTGCAGCGAGGTCATCGGGCGGGCACCGGCTTGCACCATGCGCTGCACGGCGCGTTCATGAGCTTCGTCGGAGACGTCGCCGCTGGCGTCGGTGATGACGTAGACTTCAAAGCCCTGGTCCAGCGCCGACAGTGCCGGACCCACGATGCATACCGAAGTCCACAGGCCGGCCAGCACGATTTTGTCCTTGCCGATGGCGTTGACGCGTTCAGCGATGCGTGCGTCTTCCCAGGTGTTCATGGTGGTACGATCAATCGCGACTTCGTCCGGGAACACTTCCTTGATTTCGTTGAAGATCGGGCCGGAGAACGATTTTTCGGCAACCGTGGTCAGGATGGTCGGCACCTTGAATTCTTTGGCGGCCTTGGCCACCAGGGCGACGTTGTTACGCAGCTGGACCGGGTCGATCGACTTGGTGGCAAACGACATCTGCGACTGGTGATCGATCATGATCAGGGTGTGGTTGACTGGGTTCAGCAGGGTTGGACCTGGTTGGGCGATGGAGGTTGGCATGATGTATTCTCCTGAGATTCAATAATTTCGATTGGTATTAAGCGTTGTTCGCGCTCCGTTGAAATGAATTATGCGTGAGCTCGACAACAACAAAAAGCGGAAAAATTTATGAGCTATGTTCGAAAATTTCGAATGATGATGTTGGCGGCAGTTTTTGCCGCTCCGGCGTATGCGCAGGACACGCACTGTGAAATCGCCCAGGCCAGGGAGCTGGCGTCGCTGAATGATTTGCCGGCGCAGGTGCAGGATTTGCTGGAACGGTCGGTGGTCGGTACCGGTGGCATCTCGGATATCGGCGGCAAATTTAATGCCTCCGACGCGATTGTCGACGCGTCTGTTCCCATGCGCCGGCTGAAGTCGGGCCAGGTCGGCGCCGATTGCATTCATCTGGCCATCGAGCGCGGCGGCATTGGTTATTCAGTACAGCAAGCGGAGTATCAACTGGTGGACGGTGCTTGGGTGCAGATCGCCGGCAAGCGGCTGAAGAAGGCGCCGCCGCTGGCGCCTACCGCTGGAACGCGTCCAGCAGCAGCGCCGCCAAGGTAGCGGGATTGACGGTGCCGTCGGCGGCTTGTCGCAGCGCTTGCGGCAACGCGGCCTGGATGGCGGGATGATGGCGGAAGCGTTCCTGCAGGCCGGCTTCGATCAGCTGCCACATCCAGGCCTGTGCCTGCTGCTTGCGGCGCTCGTCGAAGGCGCCGGCTTGCTGCATCAGGCGGCGGTAGTTTTGCAGCGTGGCCCAGATTTCGGCGATGCCGTCGCCGCTGGTGGCGCTGGCCTGTAGTACCGGCACTTGCCAGTGCGGCGAGGCGGGGCGCAGCATGTGCAAGGCGCTGCGCATCTGGCCGGCGGCGATGGCGGCGGCGCGCGGGTCAAGGTCGGTTTTGTTGTAGACCACCAGGTCGGCCAGTTCGAGGATGCCTTTTTTGATGCCTTGCAGTTCGTCGCCGGCGTTGGGCAGTTGCAGCAACAGGAACACGTCGCACATGGCGGCGACTGCGGTTTCGCTTTGGCCGACGCCGACCGTTTCAACGATGATGATGTCGAAGCCGGCCGCTTCGCACAGCAGCATGGCTTCGCGGCTCTGGTGGCCGACGCCGCCCAGCGCGCCGCGCGCGGGGGAGGGGCGGATGTAGGCGTTTTCCTGTTGCGACAGCTGTTCCATGCGGGTTTTGTCGCCCAGGATGGAGCCGCCGGTCAGCGGGGAGGAGGGGTCGACCGCCAGCACAGCGACGCGCAGACCTTGCTCCAGCAGGTACATGCCGAAGGTTTCGATAAAGGTCGATTTGCCGACGCCGGGCACGCCGCTGATGCCGATGCGCAGGGCGTTGCCGGTGTGCGGCAAAAGGCGGTCCAGCAGGGATTGGGCGCGTAGCCGGTGATCGGGGCGGGCCGATTCGACCAGGGTGATGGCTTTGGCCAGCGCGCGCCGTTGCCGCGCCAGCAGGGCGGTGGCGAGAGCGTCGTCGTCAGGCTCGATGGCCATCAGGCGCGGGTCGCGGTGCCGGCCCCTGCGGACGGCGAGGCGCGGTCTGCGCCGGTGCGGGCGGCGGCCGTGAGCGGCAGCGCCTGATCGGCGCCAGAGAGCGCGGTGGCCGGGCCGTGCAGTGTGGTGTCCACCGCGTCGGCAACGCCCAATGCTTCGCGCACTTGCTGCAGCACTTCGGCCGCGCACTGCGGGATCGGCGTGCCGGGGCCGAAGATGCCTTTGACGCCAGCCTGGTACAGGAAGCCATGGTCCTGCGTCGGCACCACGCCGCCGACGAACACGATGATGTCGTCCGCGCCCTGCTCGCGCAAGGCGGCAATCAATTCCGGCACCAGCGTCTTGTGGCCGGCGGCCAGTGTGGAGATGCCGACCGCGTGCACATCGTTCTCGATGGCCTGGCGCGCGGCTTCCTGCGGCGTCTGGAACAGCGGCCCGAGGTCGACGTCGAAGCCCAGATCGGCAAACGCCGAACCGACCACGCGCGCGCCACGGTCATGCCCATCCTGCCCCAGCTTGGCGACCATGATGCGCGGCCGGCGTCCCTGTTCGACCGCGAACTGTTCGACTTCGGCGCGCAAACGTGTCCAGTTTTCGTCATCGGCCAAACCGGCCGCGTACACGCCGGACACGCTCTGGCTGGTGGCGCGATGCCGTCCCCACGCCTGTTCCAGCGCATCCGAAATCTCGCCCACGGTGGCGCGCAGACGGGTGGCGCGCACCGCCAGCTCCAGCAGATTGCCATGGCCTTCGTACGCCGCCACGCCCAGTTCGGCCAGCGCGGCGCCAACCGCATCCTGATCACGCGCGGCGCGGATCGCCGCCAGCCGCGCGATCTGCTGCTCGCGCACCGCCGTGTTGTCGATCTCGCGCGCCTCGACCTGATCCTCAATGCCGCTCTGGTATTTGTTGACGCCCACGATCACATCCTTTCCGGAATCGATGCGCGCCTGCTTGACCGCCGCCGCCGCCTCGATCTTCAGCTTGGCCCAGCCCGAGCCCACGGCCTGCGTCATGCCGCCCATCTGCTCCACTTCCTGGATGATGGCCCAGGCCTGATCGGCTACATCCTGGGTCAGCTTTTCCATCATGTAGGAACCGGCCCATGGATCGATGACGTTGGTGATCTGGGTCTCCTCCTGCAAAATCAACTGGGTGTTGCGGGCGATGCGCGCCGCAAACTCGGACGGCAGCGCGATCGCCTCGTCCAGCGAGTTGGTGTGCAGCGACTGGGTGCCGCCAAACACCGCCGCCATCGCCTCCACCGTGGTGCGCACCACGTTGTTGTAGGGGTCTTGCACCGTCAGCGACCAGCCGGAAGTCTGGCAGTGGGTGCGCAGCATCAGCGATTTCTGCGACTTGGCGCCAAAGTCCTGCATGATGCGGCACCACAGCAGGCGCGCCGCGCGCAGCTTGGCCACTTCCAGATAGAAGTTCATGCCGACGCCAAAGAAGAACGACAGCCGGCCGGCAAAGTCATCCACGTCCATGCCCTTGTTGATGGCGGTGCGCACGTATTCCATGCCGTCGGCCAGCGTCAGGCCCAGCTCCAGCGCCGGCGTGGCGCCGGCTTCCTGCATGTGATAGCCGGAAATCGACACCGAATTGAACTTCGGCATGTGCTGTGCCGTGTAGGCAATGATGTCGGCGACGATGCGCATCGATGGCTCGGGCGGATAGATGTACGTATTCCGCACCATGAATTCCTTCAGGATGTCGTTCTGTATGGTACCGGACAGTTGTTCCGGCGCCACGCCCGACTCCTCGGCGGCGACAATGTAGCCGGCCAATACCGGCAGCACCGCGCCATTCATGGTCATCGATACCGATACCTTGTCGAGCGCGATGCCGTCGAACAGGATCTTCATGTCCTCGACCGAATCGACCGCCACGCCGGCCTTGCCGACATCGCCCTTGACGCGCGGATGGTCGGAATCGTAGCCGCGATGGGTGGCCAGGTCGAACGCCACCGACACGCCCTGGCCGCCGCCGGCCAGCGTGCGGCGATAGAAGGCGTTGGATTCGGCGGCGGTGGAAAAGCCGGCGTACTGGCGGATGGTCCACGGCCGCGCCGCGTACATGGTGGCTTGCGGCCCGCGCACAAAGGGCGCGAAGCCGGGCAAGGTGTCGGTGTGCGGCAGACCATCCAGGTCGGCCGCCGTGTACAGGGCTTTCAGCGTGATATCGTCGGCCTGCGGGGTATCCAGGCGCGCGGCATCGCCGCCGGGCGCGGAGCGGGCGGCCGCGCGGCGCCAATCGTCCAGGGACGGGGTCGATGCTGGTGCGCGCGGATTGTCCATTCAAGCTGCCTTGCGGAATAAGATGCGCCGATTGTACCGTGCACAACCGCCCCTTGTGGGTAAAAAGACAGAGCGGTCAACACACCCCTGTTTTCCGGACCGCAAGCCCCTGCGCTTATGGTAAAGTTTGTCCGCATTAACAACATGCCGATACTGCGGAGCTTACGTGAACGATACAGTCAAACTGGAAGGTGAATTTGTCACGCTGCGCATGATGCGCGTCGACGACGCCGCCCAGACTTTCGCCTGGCGCCAGGCCGACCGCGCCCGCCTGCTCAACGCCGGCGCCGCCACGGTCGAACAGCAGGCCGCCTGGATTGCGAGCCGTCCGGGCTCCGAATATAATTTCATCATCGAATTGAAGGATGGCCGCGCCATCGGCATGCTGTCGCTGGTCGGCATCAACAAGGTCAATCGTCACGCCGAAACCGGCCGTTTCCTGATCGGTGACGAGGAAGCCGCCAAAGGCGTGCCGGCGGCGGTCGAGGCGATGAAGCTGCTGTACGAATTCGCCTTCGATCAGCTGGACCTGATCCGCCTGCACGGCACCGTTGCCTCCGGCAATCCGCTGATGGTGAAGTGGCAGAAGTATCTGGGCATGAAGGAAGAGGGCCGCATGCGCAGCCATTACTTCATCGACGGCAAATGGCAGGACGCCGTGATTCTCGGTCTGCTGGTGGACGAAGCCCGCAGCGTTTCCTATCCCCGCATGAACGCCCTGATCACTGCCGCCCGCCGCGCCCACGCTTGAACGCATAACCCCCCAAGGAAGATTTTGATGTTGACTAAAGAGAATGTGCTGGAAATCATTCTGCGCGCTTTGCAGAACCTGAACGACGAACTGGGCGACGACGAGAAGTTCGAAGCCGGCCCGACCACGCCACTGTTCGGACCCAACGCCACGCTGGATTCGCTGGCGCTGGTGTCGGTGATCGTGGACGTCGAAGGTGATGTGTCGACCGCGCTGGGCCGCAGCATCAGCCTGACCGACGACCGCGCCATGAGCCAGGAAATCTCGCCGTTCGATGACGTGCAGACCCTGCTCAACTACATCATGATCCTGGTGAACGAGGGCTGATGATGAGCGAAGGTCTGTACGCGGGCAAGGTGGTGTTGGTGACCGGCAGCCGTCGTGGCGTCGGCAAGGCCATCGCCGAGCACTTCCTGAACAACGGCGCCGACAAGGTGATTGGCTTTGCCCGTGGCGCCGGTTCGATCGATCATCCCAACTACCACCACTTCGAGGTGGACGTGGGTGACACCGAGTCCGTCATCAAGGGCTTCGCGGCGCTGAAGCAGGTGACCGATTCGATCCAGATCGTGGTGAACAACGCCGCCGTGCTGACCTCGCAGTATTCGATGATCATGCCGCCGGCCGCCGCGCAGGCGATGGTCAACGTGAATTTGCTGGGACCCTTCATGGTGTCGCGCGAAGCGGCCAAGATGATGCGCAAGCGGAAGTGGGGCCGCATCATCAACATCGGTTCGATGGCGGCGTCGCTGGAGCCGATCGGCGATTCGATGTACGCCGCCTGCAAGGCCGGTTTGTCGACGCTGGCCAACGTCATGGCCAAGGAGTTCGCGACCATGAACGTGACCTGCAATACGCTGGGCATCAACGCGATTGAAAGCGATATGCTGGCGCAGCTCCCGCGCGACAAGATCGATGCCATCATCGCCGGCCTGCCGGTGCCGCGCATGTCGAAGGAAGACGATATTCTCAACGTGATCGACTTCTTCGCCGCCGAGCGTTCGGCGCAGATCACGGCGCAGACTGTGTTCCTGGGTGGAGTCAACTAACATGCTGGCGCCGGTCGGTCACTGGGGCGGCGGCGACGTTTGGCGAGTGACCAGCGGCGAATTCCCTTCCAATGCCTATATTTGCGGCATCGGCGATGGCCGCTGTGTGCTGATCGACGGCGGGCTCGATCCGGCCGCCATCGATGCGGCGATGCAGGAGCTGGCGCTGACGCCGACCGCCGTGTTCTGCACCCACGGCCATTTCGATCATGCCGGTTCGGCCGCGTTCTTCCAGAAGAAGCACGGCGTGCCGGTGTATCTGCATGGCGCCGACCGTAAGCTGCTGAAGGCGTCCAACTTTTTGCTGATGGCCTTCAAGCTGGCGTCGCGCATTGAGCAGCCGACCGAGGTGACGGCGGTGGCCAGTGGCGAATCCATTGATGTCGCTGGCCATGCGCTGACGTTTCATGGCGCGCCCGGTCATACGCCGGGGTCGTGCATCATTGAATTGGGCAGCGCGCTGTTCACCGGCGATACGATTTACACGCGCGGCGTGGGCCTGTCGCATCTGCCGGGTGAGCAACCCGAAATCCTGAAGCAATCCATCCTGGCGCTGTGGCCGATGTTGACGGCCGAGCGCATTGTCTATCCGGGCCATGGCGGTTGCGCCAGCGGCGCGGAAGTGCGCGCGACCAATCGCGCGCTGCTTGAATTCCTGGGCTTGTCCCATTCCACTGAAACGAAGGCTGTAGAACTATGACTATCGATAGCGGCGTCGCCATCGCCGGCGTTGGCCACCATTTGCCCGACCTGATCGAGGATAACGAGACGCTGTGCGCGAATCTGGAAGTCGGTCCGGAATGGATCATGGAGAAGACCGGCATCAAGCGCCGTTATCTGGCGCGGCCGGAGGACTCGGCGTCGGATTACGCGGCCAAGGCGGCGCAGAACGCGCTCGACATGGCGGGCATTCCGGCCGATGAGGTGGACCTGATCGTGGTGTGCACGTTCTCGGGTGATTATATTTTCCCGCCGGTGTCGGCCAAGGTGCAGATGCTGCTGAAGGCGCCGCACGCGCAGATCTTTGACGTGCAGGCCAATTGCGCCGGCTTTGTCACCGGCTTGACGGTGGCGTCGGACCGCATGCTGGTTGACCCGACTGTGCGCAATGCGCTGGTGATTGGCGTGGAGCTGAATTCGCGCTACATCAACCGCGCGGACGTGAGCTCGGCGATTTACATGAGCGATGGCGCTGGCGCGGCGGTGCTGACGCGCACCGAGAAGGGCAAGGGCATCATGGCGTCGGCCTTCCATACCGATAGCTCGAACTTTGAGGCGGTGCGTATGCGCGGCGGTGGTTCCAGCTTCGGTTCCAAGGACCGCGCCTGGGACCCTGCGGTCGATTACATGGAGATGAATGGTATCGCGACCTGGAAGCAGGCGATTACGCATCTGCCGACGGTGATCCGCAAGGCGTGCGCCAAGAGCGGTATCGATCCTAAAGAGGTGGAGTTCCTGGTGTTCCATCAGGCGAATCTGAACATGATTGAGTATGTGGTTCGCAAGATGGGTTATGGCATGGAGAAGACGTTCACCAATGTGCAGGAGATCGGCAATACCGGCGCGGCTTCTGTGGGGATCGCGCTGAGCGAGGCGGTATCCAAGGGGCTGATGAAGGATGGTCAGCTGGTGGTGCTGGCTGCCGTGGGCGCGGGCTTTAACTTTGGTGCTTCGGTGTGGCGCTGGCATATGCCGGTGCGGAAGGCGGCGTGATGTTCAAGGACTTTGATGCGATTCAGGTTGGCGAGACGCAGACGCTGACCAAGCACATTACCGAAGCCGACGTGCGCAAGTTCGTCGAGATGACGGGCGATGATAATCCGCTGCACGTGGATCGCGCTTATGCGGAGACCACGGCGTTCAAGGATATCGTGGTGCATGGCATGCTGGGCGCTTCGTTCATCTCGACGGTGATCGGGACCAAGCTGCCTGGCACGGGTGCGCTGTGGGTGTCGCAGAATATGGAGTTTCTGCTGCCGGTGCGCTTGGGCGATGTGCTGACCATCAGCGCGACGGTGGTGAAGAAGCATGAGCGCGAGCGTTTGCTGGAGCTGGATACGCGGATCGTGAATCAGAACCAGCAGTTGATCTTGACCGGTGTCGGCAAGGTGAAGGTGCTGGTGGCGGCGGAGCCGGAGGCGGCACCCGCTGTCGATGCGCGCCCGCGCGTGGCGATTGTGACCGGCGGTGCCGGCGGCATCGGCAAGGCGATTTGTCAGCGGCTGGCGGCGGATGGCTTTGATGTGGTGGTGAATTATCGCGGCCAGGCGGATCGCGCGGCGCAAATCGTTGCGGAGATCAACTCGGCCGCCAGTGCGGCGGTGGCCGGCGGCGCCGCTGCGGCTGGCGTGGGCCGTCGCGGGCGGGCGTTGGCGGTGCAGGCGGATATCGCCACCGAGGCGGGCGCGCAGGCGCTGTTTGCGGCGGCGGTGAAGGCGTTTGGCGCGGTCAGTGTGCTGGTGAATAACGCGTCGCCGCGCATCAATCCGAAGCCGTTTGGTGCGACCGGCTGGGACGATGTGCAGCAGCAGATGGACGTGCAAGTAAAAGGCGCGTTCCTGATGACCAGCGCGGTGGTGCCGGAGATGGGCGCGCGCAAATGGGGCCGCATTGTGAACATTACGTCGCAGGTGCTGGATGGTCCGCCGTCCGTTACGTGGACTGGATACGCGATGGCCAAGGGGGCGTTGCAGGTGTTCTCCAATTACATGGCCGCCGAGCTGGGGCCGCAGGGCATCACAGTGAACTGCGTGTCGCCAGGGATGTGCGAAACCACGCTGATTGGCGATATTCCGGAAAAAGCGCAGCTGATGATCGCGCGCCAGACGCCATTGCGTCGCCTGGCCAAGCCGACCGACGTTGCCGCCGCCGTAGCCTACCTCGTGTCCGACGACGCCGGCTTCATCACCGGCGACACCATCGCCGTCAACGGCGGGATGGCGATGCGATGAGCGCGACCAATCCGACGACGGCGACACCATCGGCCCCGGCCAGCGGCACCACGCCAGCGATGGCGTCGACCTCGCCGGCGGAATCCGCCGCCCCGCCGGCTGTTTCGCCACGCGACGCCGCGCTGGCGGTGCTGGCGAAGCCAGACAGCACGATGATGCAGCTGACGCAGGCCGTCAACACGCTGGAGAAGGAAGCGCAACCGCGCACGGTGAAGATCGGCGTGTCATCTTCCGCCACGGTCGACCTGCTGAACATCTACCTGCGCAAGCACGGCCTGCTGAATGGCGCGAAGATCGATCTGGTGGCCGGCAATTACGACGATCCAATCGGTGACATCGACCTGTTCACGCAAGCAGGCGTCGAGCAAATCGTGCTGCTGCCATTCTTCGACAACCTGCTGCCATCATTCGAAGCCCAGCTGGAAAGCCTGGACCCGGCCATCATCGATGCCAAGGAAGCCGAAATCCGCCAGCGCTACCGCATGGTGTTCGACAAAGCGCGCGCCGTGCCAACGATCTACCTGGGCACCTTCCACCGCATGGGCAGCGCCACCGAGGCTAGCGGGCAGGATGCTGTCACGCTGGTGCTGGCGCGCTTCAACGCCGCGCTGCGCGAGGAAGCCGCCGCGTACGCGAACATCCGTGTGCTGGACACCGAAGACATCGTGCGCACAGTCGGCCAGAACGCCGCGTTCGACGCGCGCTTTTACTTCCGCAGCAAAGCCCCGTACACCGGCGTCTACATGAACGAACTGGCGCGCCGCATCGCCGCCGCCGCGCGCGGCTTCGGCGCTCATTTCTATAAAGTGCTGGCGCTGGATTGCGACAACACCCTGTGGGGCGGCGTGATCGGCGAGGATCTGCTGAACGGCATCAAGCTCGGACCGTACGACTACCCCGGCAACATCTTCTGGCGCATGCAGCAGGAATTCGCCGCGCTGGAACGCCAGGGCATCCTGCTGGCGCTGGTCACCAAGAACAACCCGGCCGACGTCGACGAAGTGTTGAGCAAGCATCCCGACATGGTTCTAAAGGACGCGCAGATCGTCGTCAAAAAGGTCAACTGGGAAGACAAGCCATCCAACCTGCGCGCGTTGGCAAAAGAGCTCAACGTGGGCCTGGACAGCATCATCTTCCTGGACGACTCCTCGTTCGAATGCGAAGCCGTGCGCCAGCAACTGCCGATGGTGAAAACCGTGCAGGTGCCGACCACGCTGTCCGACTATCCGCGCGTGGTGGCCGAGATCAAATCGCTGTTCCTGGCCGGCGGCATCGCCGCCGACAGCAAAGGCAAAACCGAGCAATACCGCCAGCGCGCCGGCGCCGAAGAACTGAAAGCGCAATTCAGCTCGCAGGAAGAATACCTGGCATCGCTGGAACTCAAGGTCGAACTGACGCGCAACGCGCGCGCCAGCGCGGGCCGCATCAGCGAACTGTCGCAGAAGTCCAACCAGTTCAACCTCACCACGCGCCGCTACAGCGTGGCAGAGATCGAGCAGATGATGGACAGTGACACGCATGCCGTCTACTCGCTGGTGGTCAGCGACAAATTCGGCAATGCCGGCCTGACCGGCGTGGCGGTGATTCACTACGAAGGCGCCACCGCCAACGTCGAAAACTTTTTGATGAGCTGCCGCGTCATCGGCCGTGGCGTCGAAACCGGCATCTGGCCGCGCATCGTCGCCGACGCGGTGCAGCGCGGCTGCACCGAACTGCGCGCGGAATTCATCCCGAGCGCAAAGAACGCACAAGTGCAGGACTTCTACGCCCGTCTGGGCATGACCCTGCACGAAACAAACAGCGAAGGCGTGCAAAGATACGCCATCGCCGCGGCGGATTTCGCCGCTCCCCCCAATCCATGGATAGAGATGACTTATGTTGAATGAAGACGCACTGAAACAAGTAATGGCCACCATGCTGAACGTGGATGCTGCCACGATCAACGAAGACTCCAGCATGGACAATGTGCCGACCTGGGACTCGCTGCGCCATATGAACCTGGTGCTGGCGCTGGAAGAGGAATTCAAGGTGACCATTCCCGACGAAGACGCCGGTAACATCACCTCCTACAAACTGATCAAGCTGGTGCTGAACGACCTGGGAGTCTGACCATGGAATGGCTGATCGAACGATTCCAGACCGCGCCCGAGCGCATCGCCTTCATCCACGAAGGCCGTGAAGTCAGCTACGGCGGCGTGGTCGCATCGATAGATGACTTTTACCAGCGCGTGCAGAGCGCCGGCATCCAGCGTGGCGACACTGTGGTGATACTGGGCGACTATTCGCCGGAAGTGTTCTGCATGATCATGGCGCTGGGCCGCAATGGCAGCATCGTGATTCCGCTGACCCGCACCTCTGTGGTGGAAGAATCGGTGGCGCTGGCCGTCTCCGGCTGCGAATGGTATGTGGAGTTTGACGCGGCCGGCCGCGACGCCACCATCACCCATCGTGGCCTGAAGAGCGATAACGCGCTGCTGAACGAATTCCGCCAGCGCGGCACGCCCGGCATGGTGCTGTTCTCGTCCGGTTCGACCGGCAAGCCGAAAGGCATTCTGCACGACTTCAACCAGGTGGCGGAGAAGTTCCGCAAGCAGCGTAGCCCGGTTGTTGCGATACCGTTCCTGATGATCGACCATTTCGGCGGCATTAACACCATTCTGGCGATCACCTCCAGCCTGGGCACGGTGGTGACGGTGGCCGACCGTTCGGTGGCCAATATCTGCGCCGCGATCGAGAAGTACAAGGTGGAGCTGCTGCCGGCCACGCCGTCGTTCCTGACGTTGATGATGGCGTCGCATTTGCAGAACAAGTACGACCTGTCGTCGTTGAAGCGCATCACCTACGGCACCGAAGTGATGCCGCAATCGACGCTGGATCGCGTGCGCGCGCAGTTCCCTGGTGTGGATCTGCTGCAGACCTATGGCTTGTCCGAGGTAGGCGTGCTGCGTTCGCAGTCGCGCGAGGATGGTTCGCTGTGGGTGCGCGTTGGTGGCGAAGGCTTCCAGACCAAGGTGGTGGATGGCGTGTTGTGGATTAAATCGCAGTACGCGATGGTGGGTTATCTCAATGCGCCGTCCGAGTTTGATGCGGATGGCTGGTTCAACACGCAGGATCAGGTGGAGGTGGATGGCGATTACTTCCGCATCCTGGGCCGCGTGACGGATCTGATCAACGTGGCTGGGCAGAAGGTCTATCCGTCCGAAGTTGAGAGCGTGATCCTGGAGATGGATAACGTGCAGGACGTGGCGGTGTTTGGCGAGAAGCACGCGCTGCTCGGTAACATCGTGGTCGCCAAGATCGTGGTCAACACGCCGGAGACGGTGGAAAGCCTGAAGAAGCGCATTCGCCACGAATGTCTGGCGCATCTGGCGCCGTTCAAGGTGCCGGCGAAAGTAGTGCTGGCCGAAGGTCCGCTGCACAGCGCGCGCCAGAAAAAAATCCGCCGCGAGTAATCAGAACTCGATGGCCGCGCCGTCGGGCAGGTATTTGCGGTAGTGTTGCAGCGCTGTCTTGATGGCGGCGTTGCTCATTTCGTAGAGGTTATCGTCGTCGGTCTCGCCTACTTGCACGGCGCCGAGGCGTTCGTGGAACTGGATGACGGATGTATTGCCTTTGCGGACGTCGAAGTGCGAACGCTGAAAGCCGATTTGCAGCGCGAAGTCGTACACCATCAGCGCCGACTCGACGCCGAAGCCGCTCGGCGCGCCATCGCTTTTGATCCACGATCCCCAGCAGAACGAGTCACCGCGCTGGTCGTACAGCCGTACGGTGCCAACCGGCGTGCCATCCAGTTTGCAAATGATGAAGTAGATCTGCTGATCGTCCGTCGCGTAGCGCGCCAGCCAATCACGCTGCGCTTGCACGTCGGGTGCGGTGGCGGACAGGAATTCGCCTTTCTTTTCATCCGTGCGCAAGGCCAGGATGAATTCCGCGTCGGCCACGGCGGCGTCGCGGAAGACCAGCTGCCGGCCGCGCACTGCGCGCGGCTTGCGGAACTGCGGGGTACTCATTTTTAACCTGCCAGCTCCGCCAGCGCGGCTTTCACACCCGCCACCACTTCGGCCGCATCATCCAGCGTCATGGTCGGCGATACCGGCAGGCTCAGTACCTCGCGGTGGATCGCTTCCGCAATCGGGAAGTCGCCTTCCTTGTAGCCCATGTCGGCATACGCCGGCTGCAGATGCGGTGGCACCGGATAATGCACGATGGTGCCGATCTGTTTTTCCGCCAGTTTCTTGGCCAGGCGGTCGCGCTGCGCGTGACGCACCACGTACAGATGCCATACCGGTTCAGCCCACGATGGAATCACCGGCAGCGTCAGGCCGTCGATGCCGGCCAGGTGCTGTTGGTAATAGGCAGCTACCGCGCGGCGTTGTTCGTTGCCGGCGTCCAGCGTGGTGAGTTTCACCGCCAGCAGCGCGGCCTGCAGTTCGTCCAGGCGCGAGTTGTAGCCGGGGACGTCGTTGTAGTACTTGATCTTGGAGCCGTAGTTACGATAGGTGCGGATGCGTTCCGCCAGCGCGTCGTCGCTGGTGGTGACGGCACCGCCGTCGCCCAGCGCGCCGAGATTTTTACCGGGGTAGAAGCTGAAGGCCGCCGCGTCGCCCAACTGGCCAGCGACACCGCCGTGATAACGCGCGCCGTGTGCCTGCGCCGCGTCTTCAATCAGCTTCAGGCCGCGCCGTTTGGCGATCTCCTTCAGCGGCGCCATGTCGGCCGGCTGGCCATACAGGTGCACCGCGATGATGGCTTTGGTGTTGGCGGTAACAGCCGCTTCCACTTTTGCCGGATCGAGGTTGTAAGTGCCTTCCACCGGCTCCACCGGCACCGGCTTGGCGCCGCAGTGGCTGACCGCCAGCCAGGTGGCGATGAAGGTGTTGGATGGGACGATCACTTCGTCGCCGGGGCCGATGCCATAGCCTTTCAGGATCAGGAAGATCGCATCCAGGCCGTTGGCGACGCCGATGCCGTGCGCGCTGCCGCAGTATTCGGCGAAGCTGGCTTCGAAGGCGGCGGTTTCGGCGCCCAGGATGTACCAGCCGGAGTTCAGCACGCGCTTGAAGGCGGCTTCCAGTTCGGCGCCTTGCGCCAGGTTGATTGCTTTGAGGTCGAGGAAGGGAACGCTCATGATGAATCCTATGGTTTAAAACACCGTATTCAGCAGACGCAGAAGATCCGGCAGATACAGGTCCGGCACGCGCTTGACGGTGAAGCGGCGGGTGCCGATGATTTCTTCGAAGCGGTCGCCATTCAGCCAGTCGGACGACGCTACCTGGTCCAGTTTGAAGTGGTGGAACGGACGGCCGTCCGTGAACTGGTCGACCGCGCGCGCCTGATAATTCAGACAGTCGATTTCGATCTGCACGCGGCCACCGCGATAGTCCAGGTCCATGCGCACGATGTTGTCGATCGGCGCGCCGCAGCCTGCCAGCCGCGCGTTCAGGTCATGCAGGAATTGCGGGAGGTCGACCGCCGGGCCGTCCACGCTGGCGCTCTTCTGCGGACGCGCGGCCAGGAACAGCTGCGCCTCGTCGCGGTATTCTTCCGCGTCGTAGCTGCGGGCGATGGTCATCTCGGCGCCATTCGGACCGAGGCCGTAGTAATCGCCGGCCAGCATCGGTTGCACGCGCTGGCCGGTGTCCGGACGCGCGCGGCGCGCGTAGTCGGTCAATTCGACCGGCGTTTGCACCGCCAGGTTGATCTCCGAGCGCATATTGCCGTCGTCGATCAGCAGGTTGGCGCCGAACGGGACCGCCACGTCCGGATTCAGGATCTCGACGTTGTTGAGGAAGTCGTCCATGTAGTGGTTGACCAGGCGCGCGCGCTCGCGTTCCTTGTGCGCCTTGCCATGCGCATCGTCGTCGTACTCCATCAGGAACGGATACCAGTGAATGTAGGCGTACGGGATGCAGGCGACGTTGATGTGCGGATTAATCCGCGTGAACTTGCGCATCGACTCCGGCTGCAGGTAGTTGTCGTTGCCGTGGTAGACGCAGAAGCGTTCGTTGTAGACGATGGCCGAGGAATCGATACCATTGGTCTCGTGATTGACCGCGTACAGTTTCACGCCGGGGAAAATCTCGTTTTCGGTTTCCGGCGGCAGCACGGTCACTGCGCGGCCGGCCTTTTCGCGGATGTCGGCTTCGAAGCTGGGGCGCTCGCCGACGATGAAGATCTTCACGTCCGGCTTCAGCTCGCGCAGGAAGTGCAGGTCATAGTGGTCCTGATGGATGTGCGATACCACCACCGCGTCCACTTCGTACCAGCGTGGATCGATGATCTGCTGCGGGTAGAACACCCAGGCGTTGCCGTAAGGCTTGGACAGCACGATCGGGTCGAACAGGATCTTCTTGCCGCCCAAAACCGCCAGCACCGAGGCGTGGCCGAGATAGAACACGCCGTCGCCGGCGCCGAAACGTTCGTAAAAGCTGGTGAGTTGAGCGTTCTTCATGGTGCTTTATTCGGGATGATGGCGGCGCGCCGCCTGCACGAATTCGTCGTAGTCGAAATAGTAGTCGGATGGGTCGTAGTGGGTCGAGGCCAGCACCAGGCACACGCCGCCCGACGAGAAGTTCTCCACCTCGCGCCACATCATGCCCGGCACGTACAGACCGTAGTAGGACCGGTTGAGGTGGATTTTTTTGCGATTGTAGCCATCGTCGACAATGATGTCGAAGCTGCCGGACATGGCGATGAAGAACTGCTGCAGCTCCAGGTGGCCATGGCCGGCGCGCGAGGAACCGCCCGGCACGTCGTACAGGTAGTACACGCGCTTGATGTCGAACGGGACGTGCTGCCCGCCCTCGATCACCGACAGATTGCCGCGCGGGTCGTGGAACTTGGGCAGGTCGATCAGCCGGCAGTTATCAAGCGTTGACATTGCCGTCTCCCGCAGGCACCAGTCCCGCCAGCTTGGTCAGGTAGCGCTGGCGCGCTTCGCCGATCTGCGGGAAGTAGTGATTGAGGTTGGCCGTTACGCCCTCCACCTGGCCATGCATCGACAGGTATTCCTCGGTGCTGATCACGCCGGCGTCGTGCGACACGCGCAGCAGGTCGATGTAATCCGAGAAGCAGTTGCCGAAGAAGGGATTCGAGGTCGGGTTGGAGTTCGACTGCAGGCGCGGGTCCTTGCGGAAGTAGGTCAACTCCTCGTCGATGTAGAACATCGAAGCGTCCTTGCACAGGTTCAGATATGCGATCAGGTCGGCCAGGCCGGTCTGGAAATCGTGGTCGCCCATCTTGAACAGGCGGTGCAGGCCGATGTCCCACATCTTCTGGCGGCGGAACAGGATGGTGGTGAACTCGCCGATGAAATTCTCCATGCGCAGCACCGAACGGCGATGCACATCGTGGCCGCTCAGGGTGCCACTGGCTTCATACGGGCGGCGGGTTTCGATGCGTTCGTTGTCGGCGTTGATCACCTGCGAGGCCGAGAACACCATCTCGATGTCGGCGCGGGTATGAATCGCGGCCACCATGCGCTCGATGCAAAACGGGTGCAGCAGGTCGTCGTCGAACAGCGGCTTGATGTACTCGCCCTTGGCGCCGGCCAGCGCGGCATTGACGTTCTGCTCGCGGTAGACGCTGGAGCGCTGGTAGATCACGCCATTGCCGGCATAGCGCGCGCAGACGTCGCGGATTTCCTCGGTCGGGCAGTTGTCGCTGACCAGGATCTCGGTGTTGGAATAGGTCTGGCCGATGGCCGAGCGCAAACACATCTCGAAATGCTGCGGTTTGTACGACGGGATAATGATGCTGACTTTTGGATAGATCATCTAAAGGTCCGTAAATGCTGATTAAGCCGCGACCGCGGTCATGATGTACTGCCATGGCAGCGCGTCTTCCACCGCCACCACCGGATCGATGCCGCTGGCACCCGCCATCAGGCGGATCGCCGGCAGATACTTCTCGCGCGCCGGTTCGTCGATGATGCGGGCGCTGCCGCCGCTGATCTGGAAGCCCGACAGCTGCAGCATCTCCAGCATGGCGCCGCGCGTGAAGATGCGCTTGCGGTGCTTTTCCAGGCCGCTGCTGCCGTAACGCAGATCGCCGGCGTTGAGGCGCGCCTGGATGCCCCAGTGCTGGAAGTTGCGGATCGTGACCACGATCTTGCCGCCGGGGGCGATATTGGTGCGGATCTTTTGCAGCATGTCCCACGGATCGTCCATCTGTTCCAGGGTTTCGTCCATCACCCAGCAATCGGCGTTGCGCACATGGTCCCAGAAATCCGGGCCGGCATGTTCGATATCGTCGTTGAACACGAAGTCGCAATGCGGGCGCGCGGCCTGCGCCTGCGCTGGATCGGCCTCGATGCCGGTGTAGTTGACGATAGGGTTGCGCTGCTTGTAGGCCTTGGCGAAGGTGCCGTCCTTGCAGCCCACTTCCACGATCTTGCGCGCATCCAGCGGCATGAAGTGCAGCAGGTCGGCATTGACGGTGGTGGTGGCGCTAGGCAGATCGTAGTGATAGCCGCCGGTGCGGATCACGGTGCCCTGCCAGTCATGCTTGATGAAGTGGCGCTTGGGTTCCTGCGCGAAGTCCTCGTGCACCCACTGCACGATGTCGATCAGGTGATGGGCACCGGCGGCGTGGATCGCCAGCATGGCCGGGATCAGCGGCGCGCCGTGCTTGATCGGCATCGGCCACTGGCGCACCACCTCGATATTGGTCAGCATGCAGGCCGGGTGCAGGTAGCGCACCGCACCGTCCTGCGGCTGGTCGTAACCCTGCTCGTTCACGCGCTGCACATTGCCGACGCCGTACATGCCGGGGCGCAGATGCTGATGGAGCGATTCCAGGAAGCCGGCTTTCAGGATCTCGACATCGGAGTCGAGGAACAGCACCTCGCCCGACAGGCCCAGATGGTTGATCGCCCACGACAGGCCGGGACCATGATGGATGTTGTAACCGAACGGGATGAACTCGACGTTGTCGTATTGATCGGTGATGGCGCGGATATTCTCGGCCACGTCCGGATTCGAACCGTCGATCACGTACACGCGGTTGGTGTAGAACTGACGCAGGGTGCGCAGCAGCGCCTCGATCAGGTCCGGCGCGTTGTAGGACACGGTAACGATCGGGATCTGGTCGATGCGCACCGGTTCGACCGGCTGCGACGGCTCCTGCGGATGCACCGCGTGCGCCGGCGCGGCCAGGCGCGGCGCGGCCGGCTTGGCCACCTTCTGCAGCGCCGCCTCCATATTGCGCACGAAGCGCGGGCTGTCGAACAGCGCGCAAGTCATGCGGTTGGCGATCAGCTGGCGTTTCATCGCGGCGATGCGCTGCGGGTTGGCGGCCAGTTCCACCGCTTTCTCTTCGTAATCTTCGAAATTGAAGGTGATCAGCTGCGGCAGATCGACCGCGCGCAGCAGGCTGCCCGCCATGCGCGACGAGAAGGTCTGGCCGGAGCAGGTCAGCAGCGGCAGGCCGGCCCACAGCGCGTCGCTGGCGGTGGTGCCGGCGTTGAACGGGAAGGTGTCCAGGAACAGGTCGGCCAGCTGGTAGCGCGCCAGGTATTCGGCCGGCACCGCGCGGGTGTTGAACAGGATGCGCTTGCGGTCGATGCCGGCCTGCTCGGCGTGGCGCCACAGGTTCTCGCGCACTTCCGGATAATCGGCCACCAGCCACAGCACGCTGTTCGGCACGCGGCGCAGGATGTTCATCCACACCGCGAACAGGTCGGGCGTGAACTTGAAGTTGTTATTGAACGAGCAGAAGACGAAAGCGTCTTCCGGCAGGTTGACCGAGGCGCGGGTAGGCGTCGGCGCGATGGCGCGCTGGCGGTCGTTGATCTGGAAGCAGTCCGGCAGGTGCAGCGGCTTCTCGGTGAAGAAGGGCTCCATTTCGGGCGTGATCAGGAAATCGTCCGAGATCACGTAATCGACGCCGGGTAGGCCGGTGCTGCCGGGGAAGCCGAGATAGGTCAGCTGCACCGGCGCCGGGCGGTAGGCCAGGATCTGCGGGCGCGCGCCCAGGGTCAGGCCGTGCAGGTCGACCAGGATGTCGATTTCGTGGGCACGGATGGTGCGCGCGGCCTGCTCGTCGTTCATCTTGTCGATGCGGATGTAGTGGTCCATGGCCTTGACCACGCGGGCGCGGATCGGCGAACCGTCCTCGCGGCTCCAGCTGAAGGCGTAGACCTCGAACTTGCTGCGGTCGTGCAGCTCATACAGCTCGGCGGTCAGGATCGACACCGCGTGCGAGCAGAAGTCCGACGACAGATAGCCGATGCGCAGGCGCTGGTGGCCGTAGCCATGCTGGCCGGTCAGCGGCGCCACGGCGGCGTTGATTTTCTCGGAGACGAAGCGGCGCGCGGCGGCCAGCTGCTGGGCCGGATCGGCGGAGGCGCTGAGCATGGCCAGCGCCGAGGTGCCTTCCATCATGGTGGCGACCGAGATGTGTTCCAGGCCGCTGTAGATCGGCCATTCGCACTGCTTCTGGCGCAGGTGGACCCAGTGCGTCATCACATTGGCCTGTTGCGGATCGACGCGCAGGCTGTTGGCCAGCATCGCTTCGGCTTCCGGGTAGCGCTTCTGGATTTCCAGCAGGCGGCCCAGATTGTTCAGGGTCTGGATGTAGAGCTGGTGGTTGGACTTGACATCCGGTTCGATCGGGTCGGACAGGATGGCCTTCCAGGTCGCCAGCGCCAGGTCCGCGCGGCCGGTGCGTTCCAGCAGCGTGCCGAGATTCAGACGGGCTTCGACGAAATGCGGATTTTGCGCGATCGCCTTGCGCAGCACCGCTTCGGCGCCAGTATCGTCGCCGGCGGAGGACAGCACCACCGCCAGGTTGAAGCAGGCCGCATACACCAGCGGCGACGGCGTGTGATCGATCCAGGCGCGATACAGGGCGATGGCGGCGGGAAGCTGGCCGCTTTCCTGCAGGACGGCGGCGGCGCCGAACAGATCGGCGATCGCCAACTGGCCCCTGGCGGCCATCGCCATGATGGAGCCCAGTGGGCTGTTATCGGTGGGGGCGGGTGCTGCAGGTGCTTGTGGGGTCATAGCAGAGCATAAAGTTGAATCAGTCCGAGCCCTATCATACCTTTTTGTAGCAGGACGAGGGGCAACTTTTGGCTCTGGAGCAAGACCCAAATCCGGGGTCAATCCTCCCAATCACACACGAGCTGAACCGTGTAGCGGTTCAGCTCGTGTGTGATTGGGAGGATAGCCCCCGGGTTTTGCGCCGGTTTTTTAGCGCTTCGGTACGGCGAACCAGTTGCTGCTGGTGTGCTCGTCGAAGCTTTGTTTGCCGGTCAGTGTGGCGGTGGCGCCTTGCAAGCCTTGGGCGTGCTGGTATTGCTTGAGGGCGTCGGCCAAGGTGGCGCCCGGCGCGGCGGCAGCGTGCGCTTCGGCCGATGGCGTCAGCGTTTGTTGCGTTTGTGCCGCACTGGTCGCTACCGCGGTGGCAAAGCTGGTCATGGCGGCACTCAGGCTGCTGACTTGCTGTTGCAACGTGGCAGTGGACGTTGTGCTTTGCGCCAGGAACCAGGCGTCGGCACTGGTGTGCACGCTGCCGTCGGTGCTGCTGTAGGTCGAGGTCAGGCCGATGATGTTGCCGTTCTGCTGGGTCAGCGTGGCGGTGGCTTTGACGCTGATCGAGGCGATGCCCAGCTGGTCCAGCGTTTTCAGTTCGCCAGTTTCGCTGATGCCATCGGAGTTGCTGTCGACCCACACACGCAGTGCGCTGAAGGCGTCGTCTTTGGCGTCGATGACGCCGTCGCCGTTGGTGTCCAGCGCGGCCAGCGCGGCGTAGCCGTCTTTGGCGGTGCTGCCGTCGGCCAGCTTGGTGGCGCTGCCGAACAGTTCGCTACCGTCGTTGATGACGCCGTCGCCGTTGCGGTCCATGGCCAGCAGGCCGTCGTTGCTGTCGACCCAGCCGGTGGCCACTTTCTGGCCATCGGCGTTGATATCAAACTGCACGCCGGCGGTGATGCTCTGGGTTTGTACGCCGTCGCCATTCAGGTCGAGGATCAGCGGGGTGGCGTAGTTGATCGACGACGAGTTCAGCGCCATGGTCTGGGTCACCGTCATCGCCGCCACTTGGGCGGCGCTGAAGGCGTCGGCCTGCGCCACGGTCAGCGAGGTGAGGCCGGCGGTGGCCAGCGCGCCGACCTGGGTGGTGGTCAACGCTTGCAGCTGGGTGTTGGTGAACACGATCAGCTGGCTGGTTTTCAGGCCGGCGATCTGGTCGGTGGTCAAGCCGGCGATCTGGTCGGTCGACAGGTAGCCGATCTGGGCGTTGGTCAGCGAACCGAGCTGGCTGGTGCTCAGCGCGGCCAGCTGGTCGGTGCTGAAGCCGTAGATCTGGGTCGCGTCGAGCGCGCCCAACTGCGAGTTCTTCAGCGCCGCGATCTGGGTGGTGGTCAGTTCGCTGGCCTGGGTGCTGGTCAGCGCGGTCAGCTGGGTGATCGACAGGGTCTGGATCTGCGCCGTGGTCAGCGCTTGCAGCTGGTCGGAACCGAGTACGCCGATCTGGTCGATGGTCAGCGCGGTGATCTGGCTCAGCTTGATCGAGGCGATCTGGTCGGTGGTCAGTGCCTGCACCTGGCTGTTGGACAGCGCCGCCAGCTGGGTGGTGGTCAGGTAGCCGACCTGGGTGGTGCGCAGCGCGGCGATCTGGCTGGTGCTGAAGGCGTACAGCTGATCGGCGGTCATCGCGCCCAGTTGGGCGCTGGTCAGCGCCTGGATCTGGTCGGTGTTGAGGCCGCCCAGCTGGTTGACCGCCAGGCTGGCGATCTGCAGCGTGCCCAGCGCGGCGACGTCGGCCGTGGTCAGCACGCCCAGCTGGTCGGTGGACAGCGATACCACCGCCGTCACGCTGAGCGCGGCGGCTTGCTGGGTGCTCAGCGCTTGCAGCTGGTCATTGGTGAAGACGCCGATCTGGGTGCCGTCGATGGCGGCGATCTGGGCGGTTTTGAGGCCGCGGATCTGCGCCGTGGTCAGCGCCACCGTTTGTGCGGTGGACAGGCCGATGAACTGGCCGGCGCTCAGCGCGCCAACGTCCTGGGTGTCCAGCGCGGCGATCTGGTCGGTGCTCATCGCGGCCAGCTGGTCGGCGGTCAGCACCGGCATCTGGTTGGTCGACAGGCCGGTCATCTGCGCCGGCAGCAATGCGGCGATCTGGTCGGTGCTGAGCGATTGCGCCTGCAGCGTGGTCAGGGCGACGATTTGCGCGGTGCGCAGCGCCTGGATCTGGTCGCTGGTGAGCGCGGCCAGCGCGCCCAGGCTGATGCCGTAGGCGATCTGGGCGGTGGTCAACGCGGCGATGTGGTCGCTATCGAGCGCGGCGGCCTGGGTCGCGTTCAGGCCGTTGGCCAGCTGGCTGGTGCCCAGCGTGGCGAACTGGGTGGTGCCCAGCGCGTTCAGCTGCTGGGTCCCCAGTACGCCGAGCTGGGCCGCGCTGAGCGCGTTCAGCTGACGGGTGCTGAGGGCGTTGATGTCGACGGTTTCGATGGCGCCCAACTGGCTGTCGGTCAGCGCCGCGATCTGCTGGGTGCTGAGGGTGGAGGCCTGGTCGGTGCTCAGCGCCACGATCTGGTCGGTGGTCAAGGCTTGCAGTTGCAGCGTCGCCAGCGCGCTGGTTTGCGCGGTGCGCAGCGCGGCGATCTGGTCGGTGGTGAGCGAGGCGACGTTGGCGCTGATGCCGTACACCAGTTGCGCGGTGCTCAGCGCGCTGATGTGGTTGCTGTCCAGCGCGGCCAGTTGGGTCACGCTCAGGCCGTTGCTCAGCTGCGCGGTGGTCAGCGCTGCGAACTCGGCGGTGGTGAGGCCGTTCAACTGGTCGGTGGTCAGCGCGGCGACCTGGTCGTTACTCAGCGCCACCATCTGTTTGGTGCTGAAGGCGGACAGGTCGACGGTTTCCAGCGCGGCCACCTGGGTCGCGCTCAGCGCCGCCACTTGCTGGGTGGTCAGCGTGGCGGCCTGGTCGCTGGTCAGCGCCACGATCTGGTCGCTGCTCAGGGCCTGGATTTGCAGCGTCGCCAGCGCGCTGGTCTGCGCGGTGCGCAGCGCGGCGATCTGGTCCGTGGTGAGGGCGGCGATGGCCGCCACGCTCAGGCCGTACACCAGCTGGTTGGTGGTGAAGGCGCTGATGTGGTTGCTGTCCAGTGATGCCAGCTGGGCACTGCTCAGACCCAGGCTCAGCTGCGCGGTGGTCAGCGCGGCGAATTCGGCGGTGGTCAGTGCGTTCAGCTGGTCGCTGCTGAGCGCGGCGACCTGATCGCTGCCGATGGCGACGATCTGTTTGGTGCTCAGCGCGGCCAGGTCGATGGTTTCCAGCGCCGCCACCTGGTCGGTGGTCAGCGCGGCCACTTGCTGGGTGCTCAGGCTGGCGGCCTGGGCGGTGCTCAGCGCGATGATCTGGTCGCTGGTCAGCGCCGCCACCTGGGCCGAGGCCAGCGCGCTCAGCAGCGCGGTGCGCAGCGCGGCGATCTGGTCGGTGGTGAGGGCGGCAATCGCCGCCGCGCTCAGGCCGTACACCAGCTGGCTGGTGCTCAGTGCGTTGAGATGGTTGCTGTCCAGCGCGATCAGCTGGTCGGTGCTCAGGCCCAGGCTCAGCTGCGCGGTGCTCAGCGCGGCGAATTCAGCCGTGGTCAGCGCGTTCAGCTGATCGCTGCTCAGCGCGGCGATCTGGTCGCTGGTGAGGGCGACGATTTGCTTGGTGCTGAGCGAGGCCAGGTCGATGGTTTCCAGCGCGCCGATCTGGTCGGTGGTCAGCGCCGCCACCTGCTTGGTGGACAGTGCCGCTGCCTGCGCGGTGGTCAATGCGACGATCTGGTCGGTGTTGATGCCGGCGCTCAGCTGGTCGGTGGTCAGGGTGCTGATTTGCGCGGTCGACAGCGACGCGAACTGGCCGGTCAGCAGCGCTTGCAGCTGGTCGCTGCTCAGCAGGTTGAACTGGGCGGTGGTCAGCGCCGCCAGGTCGATGGTTTCCAGCGCGGCGATCTGGTCGCTCAGCAGGCCGCCCAGCTGGGTGCTGGTCAGCGCCCGCACTTGCAGCGTGCTCAGCGCGACGATCTGGTCGAGCGTCAGCACGCCGATCTGGTCGGAACTCAGGTTGCGCACCGCGCTGGTGTTCAGCACGGCGAACTGGTCGGTCGTCAGCGCTTGCAGCTGGTCGGTGCTCAACGCGCCGGCCTGGGTCGAGGTGAGGGCGCCGATTTGCGCCGTGTTCAACTGGGCGAACTGACTGGCGGTCAGCGAATTCAGCATGGCCGTGGTCAGCGCGGTGAAGGCGCTGGTCGACAGCGCGTTCAACTGATCGCTGCTCAGCGCGGCGAACTGCGCGGTGCTGAGCGCGGCCAGCTGGTTGCTGCGCAGCGCGACGAAGTCGTCGGTGCTCAGCGAGCCGATCTGGTCGGTGCCGATGGCGGCGATCTGTGCCGAGTTCAGCGTGACGACCTGGTCGCTGGTCAACGCCGCCACCTGGCCGGCTTGCAGCGCGGCGATCTGGTCGCTGCCGAGGCTGGACACCTGGACGGTGGTCAGCGCGGCCAGCAGGTCGGTGGTCAGCGCCGCTACGTTGGCGGTGGTGATGGCGGCGATTTGCGTGGTTTTCAGCGCGATCAGGTCGCGGGTTTCCAGCGCGTCCAGCTGGGCGCTGGTCAGCGCGGCGATCTGCGCCGTGCTCAGCGAGGCGGCCTGGTCACTGCTGAGCGCCACGATCTGCACCGTGGTGATGGCGCCGAACTGGCTGGCGCTCAGCGCGGCAATCTGCGCCGTGCCCAGGGTGGTGAAGTTGTCGGTGCTGATGGCGGCGATCTGGCTGCTGCTCAACGCGCTCACGGCGCGCGTGCTCATGCCGTCCAGCTGGGTCGAGGTCAGGGCCGCGATCTGGCTGGTGGTCAGCGCGCGTGCCTGGGTCGAGGTCAGCGCTTCGATCTGGTCGCTGCTCAGGTGCTGCAGCTGGGTGTTGGTCAGCGACGCCAGCTGGGCGGTGGTCAGCGCGGCGATCTGCGCGGTTTTCAGCGCTTCCAGCGCGTCGGTGCCGAGCGCCTGGAACTGGCTGGTGCTCAGTGCGGCCAGCTGGACGGTGGCCAGCGCGCTGGCTTGCAGCGTGGTCAGGGCGCCGATGTGGGCCAGGTCGAGTTCGCTGATCTGCAGCGTGGTCAGCGATGCGAGCTGGCTGGTCAGCAGCGCCGCCAGGTCTTCCAGTTCCAGCGCGGCCAGCTGGCTGGAGCTGAGCGCGGCCAGCTGGGCGGTGGCCAGCTGGGTGATCTGGATGGTGCTGAGATCGATGATCTGATCGCTGCCCAGGGCGTGGAATTGCGCCGTGCTCAGGCTGTTCAGCTGGGTCGAGCTCAGGCCTTGTACCTGGCCGGCGCTCAGCGCGTTCAGCTGGGTGCTGCTGAGCGATTGCAACTGGTTGCTCTTCAGCGCGTTGAGGTCGTCGGTTTCCAGACCCTGCACCTGGTCGGTGCTGAGCGTGCTCAGTTGGACGGTGGTCAGTGCCTGCACTTGTTGCGTGGTCAGGGCGGCGATGCGGTCGGCCGACAGCGCGTTCAGCTGCGTGCTGGTGAGCGCCTGGATTTGCGTGGTCTTCAGCGCGGCCAGGTCTTGCAGCTCGATGTTGCTCAGCTGCGCGGTGGTCAGCAGCGCGATCTGGGCCGTGGTCAGCATGCCGAACTGCTGCGTGCTGAGGTTGATGATCTGGTCGCTGCTCAGCGCCTGCAACTGGGTGCTGGTCAGCGCGCCCAGCTGGGCCGATCCCAGGCTCTGCAACTGGTAATCGAACAGGGTGTTCAGTTGAGTGCTGCTGAGGCTGGCGATCTGGGTGGTGCTCAGCGCGGCCAGGTCGTCGGTGGCCAGGGTGCGCAACTGGTCGCTGGTCAGTGCGTTCAGCTGGTCGCTGCTCAGCGCCTGCGCCTGCGCGGTGGTCAGCACCAGGAAGCGCTCCCAGGTCAGGGCCTGGATCTGATTGGTGCTGAGGACGGCGATCTGCGCAGTTTTCAGCGCGGCAAAGTCGTCCAGCTCGATCACGCGCAGTTGCGCCGTGCTGAGCGCGGCGATCTGGGTGGTGCTGAGGTTGGCGAACTGCTGGGTGCTCAGTTCGACGATCTGGTCGGTGGTCAAGGCTTGCAGTTGCGCGCTGCTGAGTGCGTTCAGCTGCGAGGCAAACAGCGCCTGCACCTGTTCCAGCACCAGCGCCTGCAGCTGGTCGCTGCTGAGCGCCGCCATTTGCGCGGTCTTCAGTGCGGCGATGTCCTGGGTCAGCACGGCCTGGATCTGGGCGGTGCTGAAGGCGGCGATCTGCTGGGTCAGGAGGGCGCCGAACTGGTTGCTGGTCAGCGCCTGGATCTGGTCGCTGGACAGTTGGCCGATCTGGCCGCTGGTCAGGGCGGTCACCTGCGCGGTTTTCAGCGCGGCCAGGTCGACCAATTCCAGCGCCTGCAGCTGGCTGCTGCTCAGCGTGGCGATATCGTCGGTGTTGAGCGCGCCGGCTTGCTGCGTGGTCAGGGCGACGATTTGCGCGGTGTTCAGGCTGGCGATCTGGGTGGTCGTCAGGCCGGCGATCTGGGCCGTGGTGAGGGCCTGGATCTGGTCGGTACTGAGATTGCCCAGATTGCCCAGCGCGGCCAGTTGAGCGGTGCTGAGCACGGCAAAGTCGGCGGTGCTCAGTGCCGCCACCTGGGTCGAGCTCAACGAGGCCAGCTGGGTGGTCGACATCGAGCCGACCTGGCTCGGTTTCAGCGCGGCGATCTGGTCGGTGCGCAGCTGTACGATCTGGGCGGTGCCGAGGGCGTTGATCTGCGCGGTTTTCAGCGCGCCCAGTTCATCCGAGGTCAGCGCGGCCAATTGGGTGCTGGCCAGGCTGGCGATCTGGGTGGTGGCCAGGTTGCTCATTTGCAGCGTGGTCAGCGCGGCGAACTGCGCGGTCAGCAGGCTGTTGAGCTGGGCCGTGGTCAGCCCGGCCAACTGGGCCGTGGTCATGGTTTGCAGCTGGCTGGTGCTGATGGCGTCCAGCCAGGCGCTGCTCAGCGCTTGCAGGGTGGCGGTTTTCAGCGCGGCCAGGTCGCGGGTTTCCAGCGCCTGGATTTGGCTGCTGCTGAAGGCGCTCAGCTGGCTGGTGCTGAGGCTGGTGACCTGGGCGGTGTTCAAGGCCACGATCTGGTCGCTGCTGAGCAGGGCGATCTGGCTGGTTTCCAGCACCGCGATCTGGGCGGTCTTCAGCGCGGTCAGATCTTCGGTTTCCAGCGCCGCCAGCTGGCTGGCGGTCAGCGCCTGCAACTGGTCGCTGCTGAGGAAGGTGGCTTGCAGCGTGGTCAGCGCGGCGATCTGGGTGCTGCCCAGCGCTTGGAACTGGGTGGTGCCCAACGCGCCCAGCTGGGTCGAATTGAGCACGCGGAATTGCTCGCTCAACAGGGCGTTCAGCTGGTCGCTGCTGAGATTGCTGATTTGCTGCGTCTTCAGCTGGCTGATGTCGGCCGTGGCGAAGGTGCGCAGTTGTGCCGTGCCCAGCGCCACGATCTGGGCGGTGGTCAGGGCGCCGACTTGCTGACTGCCCAGGCGCTCGGCCTGGAAGGTGCTGAGGTTGGCGATGGCGCTGGTCGACAGCGCGGCGATCTGGGTGGTTTTCAGCATCGCCAGATCGCGCGTTTCCATCGCGTTCAGCTGGTCGCTGGTCAGGGCGGCCACTTGCTGGGTGCCGAGATTGCCGACTTGGGCGGTGTTCAGCGCCACCACTTGCGCGGTGCTCAGCTCGGCCACCTGGACGCTGCTCAGCGCGGCGATCTGCTGGGTGGTCATCAGCGTCAGCAGGTCGGTCGGCAGCGCGCCCAGCTGGGTGCTGGTCAACAGCGGGATCTGCGCGGTTGCCAGCAGCGTGGCCTGGGTGGCGGTCAGCGCGGCGATGTAGCGGGTCGACAGGCTTTGCAGGTTGGCGCTGGTGAGCGTGTTCAGCTGGTAGGTGGTCAGCCCCTGCAGCTGGGTGGTGCTGAGCACGTTCAAGCCCTCGCTGCCCAGCGCGTTCAGCTGGGCTGATTTGAGCGCGGCCAGGTCGATCACTTCCAGCGCGACCAGCTGGTCGGTGGTCAGCGCGGCAACTTGCTGGGTGCTCAGATTGGTGTACTGCGCCGTGGTCAGGCCGACGATCTGGGCCGAGGTCAGCTGGCTGATCTGGGCCGTGCCGAGGGCGGCCAACTGGCTGGTTTTCAGGATCGACAGGTCGAGCGTGCTGATCGCGCGCAACTGGTCGCTGCTGAGCGCGGCCAGCTGGGTCACGCTGAGGCTGTTTGCCTGCTGGGTGCTGAGGGCGGCGATCTGGGCGCTGTCGAAGGCGCGGAACTGGCTGGTGCCCAGCGCCGACAGCTGGGCGGTGGTCAAGGCTTGCACCTGGGCGGTGGTCAGCGCGGCCAGGCTGTCGCTGGCCAGGCTGCCGATCTGGGCGCTCAGCATCAGCGTCAGGTCGCGGGTTTCAATCGCGGCGATCTGGTCGGTGCTGAGGGCGGCCAGCTGGCGGCTGCTCATCGCGTTCAGCTGTTGCGATACCAGGGCGACGATTTGCGTGGTGCTCAGTTCGCTGATCTGGGCGGTGCTGAGGGCGGCGATGTGCTGGGTTTTGAGGGCGGCGATGTCGGCGGTGCTCAGCACGGCCAACTGGTCGCTGCTCAGCGCGCCAACCTGGGCCGCCAGCAGGAAGCTGACCTGGGTCGAGCTCAGCGCGGCGATGTGGGCGGTGTCCAGCGCGCCGAACTGGGCGCTGCCGATGGCGCTCAGTTGCAGCGTGGTCAGCGCCAGCATTTGCTGGGTGGTCAGGGCGTTGAGGTCGATGGTGCTGAGGCTGGCGATCTGCGCGCTCTGTAGCGCGATCAGGTCGCGGGTTTCAATCGCGGCGATCTGGTCGGTGTCGAAGGCGGCCAGCTGTTTGGTGCTGAGGCCGGCCAGCTGCTGCGAGGTCAGGGCGACGATGTGCGCCGTGCTCAGTACGCCGATCTGGTCGGTGCTGAGTGCCGCCACCTGCGACGATTTCATCGCGCTCAGGTCGACGGTTTCCAGCGCGGCCACCTGGTCGCTGGTGAGGGCGGCCATTTGCGCGGTGGTCAGGCTGTTGGCTTGCGCGGTGCTGAGGGCGACGATCTGGTCGGTGCCAAGCGCGCGGATCTGCGCCGTGCTGAACGCCGTCAGCTGGGCCAGCGACAGCGCCGCCAGCTGTTTGGTGCTGAGCAGGCTGAGGTCGGCGACGCTGAGGCCGGCGATCTGCGCGGTGCTGAGCACGGCCAGGTCGCGGGTTTCCAGCGCGACAAACTGGTCGCTGGTCAGCGCGCCCAGTTGCTTGCTGCTCAAGCCCTGGTATTGCTGGGTGCCGAGCGCAACGATCTGGTCGGTGCTGAGCAGGCTGATCTGCAGGGTGCTGAGCGCGGCCAGTTGCTGGGTTTTGAGCTGAGCCAGGTCGTTGGTTTCAAAGACCGCCAACTGGTCGCTGGTGAGCGCGCCGACCTGGTTGCTGGTCAGGGCGCCGGCTTGCAGCGTGGTCAGGGCGATGATCTGGCTGGTGTCCAGCGCGCGCAGCTGGCTGGTGCTCAGCGCGGCGATCTGGGCGGTGGTGAGGGCCTGGAACAGCGCCGTGCCCAGCGCGTTCAGGCTGCTGGCATTCAGGCCGGCGATCTGCGCGGTCGGCAGCGCGATGATGTCGCGGGTTTCAATCGCGGCGATCTGGTCGCTGCTGAGGGCGGCGATTTGCTTGCTGCTCAGGTTGGCGATCTGCTGGGTGGTCAGCGCGACGATCTGGTCGGTGCTGAGCTGGCTGATCTGGGTGGTGCTGAGCGCGGCCACCTGCGCCGTTTTCAGCACGGCCAGGTCGACCGTCGGCAGCGCGGCCAGCTGGTCGCTGGTCAGCACGCTGATTTGCGCGGTGGTCAGATTAGGTGTCTGCAGGCTGCTCAGCGCGGCGATCTGGTCGGTGCCCAGCGCGTGCACCTGGCTGGTGCTGAGCGCGGCCACCTGGGCCGAGGTCAGCGCGCGCACCTGGTCGCTGCCGAACGCGTTCAGGCTGTCCGATCCCAGGCCGACGATCTGGCTGGTCTGCAGCATCACGACATCGCGGGTTTCGATCGCGGCCGCCTGGTCGCTGCCAAGCGCGCCCAGCTGTTTGCTGTTGAGCGCGGCGAACTGCTGGGTGCCCAGCGCGACGATCTGGTCGGTGCTGAGCAGGCTGACTTGCGCGGTGCTGAGCGCGGCCAGTTGCTGGGTTTTAAGCTGGGCCAGGTCGATGGTTTCCAGCGCCGCCAGCTGGTCGCTGCTCAACGCGGCGATCAGGGCGGTGGTCAGCGCGCCGGCTTGCAGCGTGCTGAGTGCAACGATGTGGTCGGTATCGAGCGCGCGCAACTGGGCGGTGCTCAGCGCGGCCAGCTGAGCGGTGGTCAGGGCCTGGAACTGGTTGCTGCTGAGCGCGTTCAGGCTGTTGCTGCCGAGGCTGGCGATCTGCAGGGTTTGCAGCGCGACCAGGTCGCGCGTTTCCAGCGCCTGCAGCTGATCGCTGCCGAACGCGGCCAATTGACGGCTGCTGAGCGCGGCCACTTGCTGGGTGGTCAGCGCCACCACTTGATCGGTGCCGAGGCTGGCGATCTGGGCGGTGTCCAGCGCCGCCACTTGCGCGGTGCGCAGCGCCGACAGGTCCAGCGTGCCGAGCGCGGCCAACTGGTCGCTGCCGAACGCGGCGATCTGCTGGGTCAGCAGCAGGCTGACCTGGACCGAGTTCAGCGCGGCGATCTGTTCGGTGCCGAGCGCGCGCAGCGTGGCGGTGCCGATCGCGGCCAGCTGGGCCGAGTTCAGTGCCAGCAACTGATTGCTGCTGAGCGCGTTCAGGCTGTCGCTGCCGAGCGCGGCCACTTGCGCCGTTTGCAGCGCCAGCACGTCACGGGTTTCAATCGCGGCGATCTGGTCGGTGGTCAGCGATGCCAGCTGGCGCGAGCTCAGGCTGTTGATTTGTTGCGAGCTCAGCGCGACGATCTGGTCGGTGCTGAGCGCATCCAGCTGGTCGCTGGACAGCGCGCTCAACTGGCGCGTGCTGAGCGCAGCCAGGTCGATTGTTTCAAACGCTTGCAACTGGTCGCTGGACAGCGCGGCGATCTGCTGGGTGGCCAGGTTGTTGGCTTGCGCGGTGGTCAGCGCGACGATCTGGTCGGTGCTCAGCGCCTGCACTTGCGCGGTGCTCAGCGCGGCCAGCTGGCGCGTGGCCAGTGCCGCCAGCTGGCTGGTGTCCAGCGCGACCAACTGGTCGCTGGACAGGGCCAGCACCTGGGTCGTGGTCAGCGCGGTCAGGTCCACGGTTTGCAGCGCGTTCAACTGGTCGCTGGACAGCGCGGCCACCTGGCGCGTGCTGAGATTGGAAGCTTGCAGCGTGGTCAGCGCCACGATCTGGTCGCTGGTGACGGCGGCCAGCTGGGTGGTGCTGAGCGCGTTCAACTGACTGGTTTTCAGCGCGGCCCAGTCGGCGGTGGTCAACACCGCCACTTGCTGGGTCAGCAGGTAGCCGACCTGGGCGGTGCTGAGGGCGTTCACTTGCAGCGTGGTCAGCGCCTGCAGCTGGGCGCTGCTCAGCACCTGGATCTGCTCCGAGCTGAATTGTGCGATCTGTTCGGTTTTCAGCGACGCCAATTGGACCGGCGTCAGCAGGGCGATGGTCTTGGTGCCCAGGCCCAGCAGCTGGCTGGTGCGCAGCGCGGCAAAGTCCTGGGTTTCCATCGCGGCCAGCTGGTCGGTGGTCAGCGCGTTCAGCTGCACCTGGGTCAGCGCGGCGGCCTGGGCGGTGGTCAGCGCGACGATCTGGGCGGTGGTGAGCGCGGCGATCTGGTCCGAGGTGAGCGCGGTGATTTGCGCGGTTTTCAGCGCGGCGAAGTCGTTGGTTTCCAGCGCCGCCACCTGGTTGGTGGACAGCGCGGCCAGGTCGCGCGTGGTCAGCACGCCGACTTGCAGCGTGGTCAGCGCGACGATCTGGTCCGAGTTCAGCGCGGCGGCCTGGGCGGTGGTCAGCGAGGCCAGCACGCTGGTGGTCAGGCTGGCCACCTGGGTGGTGGTGAGGGCGGCCACGGCGTCGCTGTTGAGGGCGATGACCTGGCGCGATTGCAGCGCGGCCAGCGCGGCGGTTTGCAGCGCGGCGGTCTGGTCGCTGCTGAGCGCGGCCACTTGCTGGGTGCTCAGATTGGCGGCCTGCAGCGAGGTCAGCACCGCCGCCTGGGCGGTGGTGAGGGCGGCGATCTGGCTGGTGCCCAGCGCCACGGTCTGGCTGGTTTTCAGGGCGGCAAAGTCGGCGGTCTGCAGCGCGGCGATCTGGTCGCTATTGAGCGCGGCGATTTCACGCGTCGCCAGTGCGGCGGCCTGGGCGGTGGTGATGGCGACGATCTGGTCGGTGCCGAGCGCGCTCACTTGCAGCGTGCTCAGGTTGCTCAGCACGGAGGTGGTCAGCGCGGCGATCTGGGCGGTGGTGAGGGCGGCGATGGCGTCGGTGCTGAGCGAACCCACTTGTTGCGATTGCAGCGCGGCCAGGCTGGCGCTCGGCAGCGCGGCCAGTTGGCCGGCGGTCAGCGCCGCCAGCTGCTGGCTGGTCAGCGCGGCCACTTGCTGGCTGGCGAAGGCGGCGATCTGGCCGGTGGCCAGCGCGCTCAACTGGGCGCTGCCGATGGCGGCGATCTGCGCGGTTTTCAGTGCCGCCAGGTCGCGCGTTTCCAGCGCGTTCAGCTGATCGGTCGACAGCGCGGCGATGTCGCGCGTGCTCAGCATGCCGCCCTGGGCGGTGGTCAGCGCGACGATCTGGTCGGTGCTCAGTGCGGCGATCTGGGCCGTGGTGAGCGAACTCAGCACGGTGGAGCTCAGCGCCGCGAATTGCGTGGTGGTGAGGGCGGCCACGGCGTCGGTGGTCAGCGCGATCACCTGGCGGGTTTGCAGCGCGGCCAGGGCGGCGGTCTGCAGCGCGGCCAACTGGCCGGCGTCCAGCGTCGCGACTTGCTGGACGCTCAGGGCGGCCACTTGTTGCGACGTCAGCGCGGCGGTCTGGGTGGTGCCGAGCGCGCTCACTTGGTTGGTGCCGAGGGCGGCGATCTGCTGCGACTTCAGCGCGGCAAAGTCGCGCGATTCCAGTGCGTTCAGCTGGTCGCTGCCGAGCGCGGCGATCTGGCGCGTCGCCAGCAGGCTGGTTTGCGCGGTGGTCAGCGCGACGATCTGGTCGCTGGTCAGCGCGGCAATCTGGGCGGTGCCGAGGTTGCTCAGCACGGTGGTGGTCAGCGCGGCGATCTGGGTGGTGGTCAGCGCGGCCACGGCATTGTTGCCGAGCGCGGCCGCCTGCAGCGAATTCAGCGCGGCGAGGTCGCGGGTTTCCATCACGGACACCTGGTCGGTGCTGAGCGCGGCCACTTGCGCGGTGCTGAGCGCGGCCACCTGCTGGGTGCCCAGGCCGATGATTTGCGCGCTGTTCAGCGCGCTCAACTGGGCGGTGCTGAGGGCGGCGATTTGCGCGGTTTTCAGCGCGGCCAGATCCGTCACTTCCAGCGCGTTGATCTGGTCCGAAGTCAGCGCGGCGATCGAGCGCGTGGCCAGCGTGCTGGCCTGCAGCGTGCCGAGGGCAACAATCTGGTCGGTGGTCAGCGAGGCGATCTGGGCGGTGGTGAACGAATTCAGCACGGCGGTGCTCAGCGCCGCCACTTGCGCGGTGCTGAGGATGTTGACGTTGGCGTTGCTGAGCGCGGCTACCTGCTGCGATTTGAGCGCGGCCAGCGCGGCCGATTGCATCGCCAGCACCTGGTCGCTGCTGAGCGCGGCCACTTGCTGGATGGTCAGCGCGGCGACTTGCTGCGAGCTCAGGCCGCCGATCTGGGCGGTGCCCAGCGCCACCAGCTGGGCGGTGCTGAGGGCGGTAATCTGGGCGGTCTTGAAGACGGCCAGGTCGCGCACTTCCAGCGCGGCGATCTGGTCGGTGCTGAGCGCGGCGACTTCCGCCGTGGTCAGCGTGGTGGCCTGGGCCGTGGTCAGCGCAACGATCTGGTCGGTGCTCAACGCGGCCAGCTGGCGCGTGGCCAGGGTCGACGTCTGGGCGGTGGTCAGCGCGGCGATCTGGTCGGTGCTGAGGGCGGCCACATTGGCGGTGCTGAGGCCACCCAGCTGGGCGGTTTTCAGCGCGGCCAGGTCGACCAGTTCCAGCGCCGCCAGTTGGGTGCTGCTGAGCGCGGCCAGTTGCAGCGAGCTCAGTGCGCCGGCCTGGGCGGTGGTCAGCGCGACGATCTGGTCGCTGGTGAGGGCGGCGATGGCGGCGCTGCCCAGGGCGGCGATCTGCGAGGTTTTCAGGCCGGCCAGGCTGGCGATGGTCAGCGCGGCCACTTGCGCGGTCGACAGCAATGCCACCTGGGCGGTGCCCAGCGCATAGGCTTGCGCGACCGACAGCACGGCGATCTGGTCGGTGCTGAGCGCGGCCAACTGGACGCTTTGCAGCGCGGCCACTTGTTGCGTGGTCAGCGCGGCGATCTGGTCGGTGCCGAGCGCGGCCACGCCGGCGCTGCTGAGCGCGGCGATCTGCTGCGATTTCAGCGCGACCAGGTCGGCCAGTTCCAGCGCCGCCACCTGGGCGGTGCTGAGCGCGCCCACCAGCGCGACGCTCAGGTTGGTGGCTTGCTGGGTGGTCAGCGCGACGATCTGGGCCGTGCCCAGCGCGTTCAGCTGGCTGCTGTTCAGGGCGTTCAGCTGCGACGTCTTCAGCGCGGCCAGATCGACCAGCTCGATTGCCGCCAGTTGGCTGTTGCTGAGCGATTGCATCTGCAGCGTGGTCAGCGCCGCCGCTTGTTGCGGACTGAGGGCGACGATCTGGTTGGTGCTGAGGGTCGTCAACTGGGTTGCGGTCAGCGCGGCGATCTGTTGCGTGGTCAGCGTGGCCACCTGATCGGTGCTCAGCGCGGCGATGCCGCCGGTGCTGAGGGCGGCGATTTGCTGCGATTTCAGCGCCACCAGGTCGGCCAGTTCCAGCGCCGCCACCTGGGCGGTGCTGAGCGCGCCCACCAGCGCGACGCTGAGGTTGGTGGCTTGCTGGGTGGTCAATGCGACGATCTGGGCCGTGCCCAGCGCGTTCAGCTGGCTGTTGCTGAGCGCGTTCAGCTGCGAGGTTTTGAGGGCGGCGACGTCGATGGTTTCCATCGCGGCCAGCTGGCTGTTGCTGAGCGCCTGGATCTGGATCGTGGTCAGCGCGGCGGCCTGCTGGGTGCTGAGCGCCACGATCTGGTCGCTATTGAGCGACTGCAGCTGGGTGTTCAGCAGGAAGGTGATCTGGGCCGTGGTCAGCGCCGCCACCTGGGCGGTGCCGAGCGCGGCGGTGGCATCGGTGCCGAGTACCTGGATCTGCTGGCTCTTCAGCGCGGCCAGGTCCACCAGCTCCATCGCCGCCAGCTGGGCGGCCGACATTTGCGACAGCTGGGCCGGCGTCAGCGCCACCGCCTGGGCGGTGGTGAGGGCGATGATCTGGTCGCTATTGAGTGCCTTGAACTGCTGGTTGGTCAGGGCGGCGATCTGGCTGGTCTTCAGCAGGCTGAAGCCGTCGCTGCCGAGGGCGGCGATCTGGCTGGTGCCGAGCAGGCCGATCTGAATCGTCGACAGGCCGGTGGTCTGCTTGCTGCTCAGCGCGGCGATCTGGCTGGCGCTCAGGGCCGCCAGCTGGCTGGCGTCCAGCGTGTTCAGCTGCTGCGTGGTGAGTGCGTTGACGTCGTCGGTGGTCAGGCTGGCGACCTGGGCGGTGGTGAAGGCGACGATCTGGCTGGTCTTCAGTGCGGCGGTCTGGGCGGTGGTGAGGGCCTGGATCTGCTGGGTCTTCATCACGTGGATCAGGTCCGGGCTCAGCGACACCAGCTGGGCGGTGCGCAGCGCGGCGATGTCCTGGGTTTCAATGATGCCCATCTGCGCCAGCGTCAGCATGCTGAGCTGGGCGGTGGTCAGCGCGCTGAACTGATCGGAATTCAGGCCGGCGGTCAGCTGGCTGGTGGTCAGGCTGGCGAACTGGCCGGTGGTCAGCGCTGCGACTTGCTTGGTGGAAAGTCCTGTGCTGAGCTGCAGCGTGCTGATCGCTTGCAGCGTGGGAGTGCTTAACGCACGCAACTGCGCCGTACCGAGGGCGCTTAACTGATCGGGGCTGAGCACCGACATTTGCAGCGTGGTCATGGCCGCGGCATCCGCCGTGGTCAGGGCCGTAACCTGCGCATTGGTCAGCGCCTGGATTTGATCGGTAGTCAGGTCGGTAATCGTAGTTGCCATATTAAATATCTCCCAGCGGAAATATATAGTACCGCCATTCGGAGTGAACCAGTAAAAAAACGGGTTAAAAGGGTGCCAATTCTTGGCCTGAAAACAATGACTTAGCGCTCATTTTGTCATCCGCCGGTCATTAATCCGGAGCTGAAAAATAACTAATCCGGAAACACTGTAAGATGCTGTATCGCATTAACCCTTTATTCCTACGGCTATGCTGCAAACTCCCGCCACCTTTCAGCCGGCGATACGGCCGCTGGATCACCCCGATCCGCTGACGTTTGTGTTCCATCGTGCTGAGTTGCTTTTACGCAACACTACACTTAATTTACCCACGGCAACGGAACTGGCGGCGCTCAAGCTGGCGCCGGAACAGATTCACCCGCTCGGCATGTGGGAGGGGCGGTATTACCAAGTTGCATGGGTGGAGCAGCCGGAGCTGCCGGCGGCCGACCTAAGCTATCACGGCCTGCGCAGCCTGTTCGGTGCGGTGGATGACGGTTTTCTCGGCCTGGCCGGGCGCGCCGTCCAGATCGCCGAATGGGCGCGCACCCATCGTTATTGCGGCGTCTGCGCCACCGCGCTGCAGCGGGTCGAGGGCGAGCGCTGCTACAAATGCCCGCATTGCGGGCACAGCGCCTATCCGCGCATCTCGCCGGCCATGATGGTGCTGGTGCGCAAGGGGGAGCAAGTGCTGCTGGCCATGCACACCAACTCGCCGTACAAGCGCTACACCGCGCTGGCCGGCTTCCTGGAGGCCGGCGAATCGGTGGAAGAAGCGATCCACCGCGAAGTGTTCGAGGAGGTTGGCTTGCGGGTGCACAATCTGCAATACTTCGGCAGCCAGTCGTGGCCGTTCCCGCATTCCCTGATGATTGCCTATACCGCCGACTACCTGGACGGCGAAATCCGCATCGATCCGAGCGAAATTGCCGACGCCCGCTGGTTTGGCGTGGATGACGAATGGCCCGACCTGCCGGTCCAGGTCTCGATCGCGGCGCGGCTGATCGATGCCCACCGGCCCAAGCGGTAGGCGGTCAGGTCCGATATACTGTCGGGCAAATTAAAAAAAGGTCTTTCATCATGTCCCAAGAATTTACCGAAAACGACTGGCGCCGACTGATCGCCAGCATAGGCGAAGACCCGGATCGTCCGGGCCTGCTGGAAACCCCGAAGCGCGTGGCCAAGGCGTGGGAACACTGGACCTCGGGCTATGGCCAGAATCCGGTCGACCTGCTGAAGGCGTTTGAAGACGGCGCCGAGCAGTACAACGAATTCATCATCGTGCGCAACATCCCGGTGTACAGCCACTGCGAGCACCACCTGGCGCCGTTCTTCGGCAAAGCCACCATCGGCTACATCCCGAATGGCAAAATCGTCGGCCTGTCCAAGCTGACCCGCCTGGTCGACTGCTTCTCCAAGCGCCTGCAGGTGCAGGAACGCATGACCATGCAAATCGCCAACGCGCTGATGGAAGTGCTGGAACCGAAAGCGGTGGGCGTGGTCGTCAAATGCCGCCACCTGTGCATGGAGAGCCGCGGCATCCGCACCCCGGGCGAAGAAACTGTCACCTCCGCCATGCTGGGCGAACTGCAGCCCAACCTGGCGATGCGCACCGAATTCCTGGCGCTGGCCAGGGATTAAAGGACGATGGCGGCAATCGCATGGCTGAGCGGCGAGCTGGACGCCGCACTGGCGCAGGCGCGCGCGCAGCAGCGTCCGTTGTTCCTGTACTGGGGCGCGGCATGGTGTCCGCCGTGCAACCGCGTCAAGGGCGACCTTTTCGCCCGTGACGACTTCGCGCGCCGCAGCGACGCCGTGCTGTGCTACCACCTCGACGGCGATAGTGCCTGCGCCCAGGCGCTGGCCGCGCGCTTGCGGCTGCGCAGCTACCCGACGCTGGTGCTGTACACGCCGGATGGCGGCGAAATCACCCGCCTGCCGTGCGAACTGGATGGCGAACTGTTCGATGCCGCCTTCGACACCGCACTGACCGTGCACGCGGCCGGCTCCTCGGCCGCCGCCGCGCTGGACGCCGCGTTGAGCGGCACCCGCGCTTTAAGCGCCGCCGAATGGTCCTTGCTGAGCCACTACTCCTGGGATACCGACGAAGGCCAGTTGCTGGGCCAACGCGCGCTGGCGCCGACCTTGGCCGCGCTGGCATCCACCGCAGCCAGCGCAGGCGCATCGGACGCCGCCGCGCGTTTGAACCTGCACGCCGCACTGGCCGCCGGCCAGGCCGATGGCGACAGCCTGCTGGCGCTGCTGAGCGACGCGCGGCTGGCGCGGGCCAACCTGGACATCTTCAACAACAGCGGCTTGATCCTGATCAAAATCGCCAGCCGGCGCGAAGAACTAGCGGCCGCGCTGGGCCGTTTGGCCGCACAATGGGCCGACGACTTCTGGCTAAGCGCCTCCGATCGCCTGATGGCGGTACGGCTGCAAATGCGGCTGGCGCGCCTGCTGGCGCCATCGCAAGGCTTGCAAGAGCAGGTACGCGCCCGGGTAGAAGAAGCCCTGGCCGAAGCCAGCGATCCCTACCAGCGCCACACCCTGGTCAACACCGCCGTCAGCGCGCTGAACGACGCCGGCCTGGCGGCGCAAGCCGAACAACTACTGCTGTCCGAACTGCCACGTTCGCATTCCCCGTACTACTTCATGCTGAGCCTGGCGGCCAGCGCCAAGCGCCGTAGCGACAGCGCCGGTGTGCTGGACTGGTACAGCCGCGCCTGGCAAGCATCGACAGGACCGGCGACCCGCCTGCAATGGGGCGTCACCTATCTGAGCAGCGTGATCGACCTGACGCCGCAAGACAGCGCCCGCATCGAAGCCGCCGCCGCTGGCCTGCTGACCGACATCCACGCCGCCGGCGCCGACGCCCACCAACAGCGCAACCAGGCCCAGCTCAAAAAGCTGGCCCCCAAGCTGAACACCACCACCGGCCCCCACACCACAGCCCTCCTCAACGCTTTGTAACCGGGGTCAATCCTCCCAAACCTACACGGGCTCTACCGTAGCGTTCCGCTACGGTAGAGCCCGTGTAGGTTTGGGAGGATTGACCCCGGATTAGCGGCGGAATTCGGCGCCGGGTTTCCACTGGGGCGCGTCTTTGGCTTGGGCGGCCTGGTAGCCGGCCTGGAATAGCAGGTGCAGGTCGTCCAGCGCGCCGGCGGTGTTCCAGTTGGGCTGGACCACGTCGTTGATGGTGTGGTACTGGTGCGCGATGTAGCTCAGCTGCTTGGCGCTGCTGTTGCGCAGGTAGATGGTCGGTACGCCGGCCCGCGCAAATTCGATCTGGTCGCCTCGGTAGTAGCTGCCGGAACCGGCGTTGCTGTCGGGCTTGACCACGCGCCCTTGCTTGGCCGCCGCCGCGATCACCAGCTCGTCCGCCGTCGATTTGCCCATGCCGCTGAGGCCAACCTCGCGGTTGCGGCCCCACAGGTTGAGGCCGTCGATGTTGATGTTGAGCACGGTCTTGCTCAGCGGGTAGAGCGGATGCCGCGCGTAGTATTGCGCCCCCAGCAGCCCGCGCTCCTGCGCGGTGGTGGCCAGGAACAGGATGCTGCGCTTGGGCGGCGTCGGCAGCGCTTTGTAGGCCTGGGCGATCTGCAGCAGGCCGGCGACGCCGCTGGCGTTGTCGACCGCGCCGTGGAAGATTTGCTGCGTGCGCGGCCCCGGCAGGCTGTCGTCGACGCCGAAATGGTCCCAGTGCGCGCTGTACACCACGACTTCGTTTTTCAGCTGCGGATCGCTGCCGGCAATGCGCGCCACCACGTTGTGCGATTCGATCGGCCGCAGCGCGTTCAGCGTTGACAGGTTGAGCTTGATTCCGAGCGGCACCGGTTTGAAGCCGCGCGACGCGGCCTGCTGCTGCAGTTCGTGCAGATCCAGTCCGGCCGCCTTGAACAGTTCGCTGGCGCGCTCGTGCTGCAGCCAGCCGCCCAGCGCCGGCATCAGCGGATCGGGCTGCTTGCTGTGCAGCGCGAAGTTTTCCCGGCCCCAGCTATTGACCACCACTTCGTACGGATAGCCGGCCGCCTTGGTGTCGTGCACGATCAGCACCGCCGCCGCGCCCAGCTTGGCGGCGATGTCGAATTTGTAGTTCCAGCGCCCATACCAGGTGATGGCGTTACCGCCGAACACAGCCGGGTCCAGCTGGCGCGGCCGCTTGGGATCGGCCACCGGCGGATCGTTGATCAGCATGACCAGCGTCTTGCCTTTGAGGTCGGCGCCCTTGTAATCATCCCATTTGTATTCCGGCGCCTGGATGCCGTAGCCGACAAACACCAGTTCGGAATCGGCCACTTCCAGTTGCGGCTCGGCGCGCGTGGTCCAGGCGATGTAGTCGTCGCCAAACTTGAGTTGGATGCGCTGGCCATCCTTGCCGCTGTAGCTCAGCGTGGGATGGCTGGAGATGCCGACCAGCGGCACGGTCTGCAGATAGCTGCCATCCGGATTGCCCGGCTCCAGCCCCAGTTTTTTGAATTGCTGCTGCAGATATTCGATGGTGACGGTTTCGCCGTTGCTGGCCGGCGCCCGTCCTTCAAACTCGTCCGACGCCAGCGTGCCGATCTGTTCCAGCAGCGTGGCGCCATCGATCGCGCCCGCGTGGGCCTCGCAGGCGCACCAGGCCAGCAGCGCGGTGGTCAGGAACAGTTTCATGGCACGAATGAGTTGCAAATTATGAAAGCATAATTCTGACACATTTAGTTGCTTTAGAACAGCAAGTCAGAAAGGATCGGATTTGCCGATGGGTTTGTGCCGATAATTGCGCTTTTTTATCAACTTTTTTAATACTAAGATGACTTCATCGCAGACTTCTTTGAGGAGCATCACCATGAACACCAAAGCCCTTTTCGCCGCCGCCGCCCTGTTCGTTGCCGCCGGCAGCACCTTTGCCGCCGATACCAGCGAAGCCGCTTTCGACCAGGCGTTCCGCAACAACAGCACCAGCACCCTGACCCGTGAACAGGTGAAAGCCGAAGTCATCGCCGCCCGCAAGGCCGGCCTGCTGGACATCAACGATGCTTACCAGGATGTCGCCTACATGGCCGCCCGCCAGTCGCAAACCCGCAGCGCCGACGTCCAGGCGCAACAACTGGCCGCCAAGCAGCAAGCGCAGGACAGCAACACCCATTAAGCAAGTCAGTGTCGTAATTTACAGACGGGCGAGGTCGAATCACCTCGCCCGTCCGCCGTTTACGCGCGGTGAATGGCGCATGGCGCGGGTTTTGGGCGTATGCTTATTTCCATAAAACAATATGGAGACCTTCCCATGAACAAGCTCTCGTTCAAGCAGAAGCTATGGGTGCCGCTGATTTGCAGTCTGCTCTGCATCACCGCGATCTTTGTGTTCGAAACCTTCCAGACCCGCGCCGTGCGCATTGAAGAGCGCAGCGCCGACCTGCGCAATCTGGACGAGTTGGTGCTGAACATCGTCAAGCAATACGGCGACAAGGCCACCGCCGGCGCGCTGAGCAAGGAGGAGGCGCAAAAGCAGGCGCTGGATCTGATCCGTGGCCTGCGCTACGGCAAGGATGGCTACTTCACCATCAGCAGCGGCACCCGCACCGTCATGCATCCGATCAAGCCGGAAAACAATGGCAAGGATCTGGTCGACCTCAAAGACCCCAAGGGCACCTACGTCTACCGCGCGATTGCCGCCACCGGCGCGCTGCCCGAGGGCGGCGGCTTCGTCAATTACTACTGGTCGCGGCCGGGCTCGCAGGAAGCGGTGCCCAAGCTGAGCCGCGTGGTGCACTACGCGCCGTGGGACTGGGACGTGGTGACCGGTGTCTACACCGATGATATTGACGCCGCCTTCCGCGCCTCGCTGCTGAGTTCGGCCGGCTGGCTGGCGCTGGTGTGCGCGCTGCTGTGGCTGATCGTTGGCACGGTCAACAAGAGCTTGCGCCATACCATTGGCGCCGACCCCGAATACGTGCGCACCATCACCCAGGCGATTGCCGATGGCGACCTCGGTGTCGACGTCAAGATCCACGATGCCGACACCGGCAGCATCCTGCGCGCGGTGCAGACCATGCAGCAGCGGCTGGCGGCAACCATCGGTGAAATCCGCCTGAGCGCCGACACCATCGCCACCGCGTCGAGCGAAATCGCCTCCGGCAATATGGACTTGTCGGCGCGCACCGAGTCGCAGGCCAGTTCGCTGGAAGAAACGGCGGCCTCGATGGAACAGCTGACCTCGACCGTCAACCAGAACGCCGACAACGCGCTGCAGGCCAACCGGCTGGTGCAATCGGCGTCCGAAGTGGCCGCGCGCGGCGGCAAGGTGGTGTCGCAGGTGGTGCAGACCATGGACACCATCAACGCCTCGGCGACGCGGATTGTCGACATCATCAGCGTTATCGATGGGATTGCGTTCCAGACCAACATCCTGGCCCTGAACGCGGCGGTGGAAGCGGCACGCGCGGGCGAGCAGGGGCGTGGTTTCGCGGTGGTGGCGTCCGAAGTGCGCAACCTGGCGCAACGGTCGGCGGCGGCGGCGCGCGAGATCAAGGAACTGATCAACGCCTCGGTGGACAGCATCGGCGCCGGCAGCGCGCTGGTGGCCGAGGCCGGCACCACCATGGACCAGGTGGTGGCCAGCGTGGCCAATGTAACGCAGATCATGTCCGCCATCAGCGCCGCCTCCAGCGAGCAGAGCACTGGCATCGGCCACGTCAACATGGCGATCACCGAAATGGATTCAGTGACACAGCAAAATGCCGCGCTGGTGGAACAAGCCGCCGCAGCAGCCGGCAGCATGCAAGAACAAGCCGCCCGCCTGGCGGCACTGGTGTCGCGTTTCCGCTGATTTATTTGGTGTCGGCGGGGACGGTTTCGATGACGGCGGCTTCGTAGACGAATTTGTCGCCGTCGGGACGGAATACGCCCATCAGCTCGCCACCATCGCCTTTGACGTCGGCATATTGGGTGCAGGTTTGGGTTTCGACTTGCCACGTTTCTTGCCCGGCGCGCAGGGTCCAGACATTGTTGCCGCCGGATAGCAGTTCGATTTCCACTTCATCGGCCGGCATCTCGGTCAGCTCGATGCGGCGCAGGCAGTCGGGCAGGCGCTGCATGATCAGCTCGACCTTGCTTTCGCTGCTCCAGAAATGCTTTTGCGCCCGGTGGATGGTCAGCGCATGATTGCCAACCGGCCCGTCCGCATAGTAGGACGCGGAGTCATCCACGCAGGCGGCCAGCAGCAGGGGCATCAGGAGTATCGCAATCTTGCGCATGGGGCTATCCATTCGTTGCTATCGATCTGGAAACATTATAGCGCCCCACGCGCCCGGCCACGCCCTAGAAGCGGTAGCCGATACCCACGCCCAGCAAGACTGGATCGACTTTTACCCGGCTGATCTTGGCGCCGCCAGCCAGCACGTCGCTGCGGATCTGCACTTTTTTGATGTCGAAGTTGAGCGACCAGTGCTTGTCGATCGCGACGTCGGCACCAGCCTGCAGCGCCAGGCCGAAGCTGTCATGCTCCAGGCTGGCCGCGCCGCCCAGCAGGTTGACCTTGGAGAAGGTGGTGTAGTTGATGCCGGCGCCGACGTACGGACGGAACGTGGCTTCCGGCATGAAATGGTATTGCACCGTCAGCGTTGGCGGCAGGTGCTTGATGCTGCCGATGCTGGTGCCGTCCAGCGTGACGTCGTGCTTTTGCGGATAGGTCAGCACCAGCTCGGTCGCGATGTTGGGCGTGAAGAAGTAGGAGATGTCGACATCCGGTATGGTCTTGTTGCTGACGTGGATGCGGTCGGCGGCGCCGGTGCCGCCCACCGGGTCGGATTTGTCGGCGGTGTCGATGTGCACGGCGCGCACGCGCACCAGCCACGGGCTTTCTTCGGCAAACGCGCTGCCGCTCATCAGGGTCAGGGCTGCCAGGACTGCTGCTACAGACTTACTCATTTTACTTCCCTCTTTGTCGTCGTTAAGTAACGTAGGGAAGTCTATTGATGCGGCGCAGCGGAAACATTGATCCAGGTCAAAAATTTCCGAATGTGAAATGCTAGCGGTAGCGCGCCAGGATCTGGTCCACGCTGCCATCCTTGACCAGCGTGTCGATGGCGCGGCTGATGTCGGCAAACGGAATCGCCGATTTCTGCGAGAACGCGCACTGCGCCTTGTAGGCCGAGAACACCAGGTCGGCGCGCACCTTGAGCTCCGGCGTCACGCGGTGCAGATAGTTCAGCGTGGCTTCGCTGATCATGGTGTAGGGCACTTTACCGGCCAGCATCTGCTGGATGTTGGCCTCCATATTGGGCGCGTCGACGCGGCGAAAGCGCGTGCCCAGCACCAGCTCCACGCGCTGGTAGCGGTATTGCGTGACCGTGCCGACCTGCTTGTCGCGCAAGTCCTTCAGCGAGCGCAGGTGCGGCATGTCGTGGCGCGCGGCGATCATCTCGGCGTCCGGGAACAGCGGCGGGCTCCAGTTGTAGTCGCCGTCGATCCAGAACGGCATCACATAGCACATCGCATCGGCGCGGCCGCTGCTGAGCGCTGGCGTCACTTCCGGGCTGTCGGCGCTCAGATAGACCGCGCGGCGGCCCAGGCGCTGCGCCAGCGCGTCGCCAAAATCCTTGACGATGCCGCCGGCGATGGCGCCATTCTGGATGCGCGCGATCGGCATCGCCTGATCGACCGGCGCCAGCATGACCAGCTCCCCCTGCGCGGCCAGCGCGGCGGCGGCATACAGGGACATCAACAGCGGTAGATAGGTAAGAAGAGATCGCATGAGTTGCATTATAGCGTGCGGCTATGTGGCACTACGCACGGGAATCGGCCGCAATTTGTGGCATGCTACCGGTGTAGCCGCCGCCACCGTCCTGTCGAGTTTTCCCCCGGGCAAGCGGGCGCTGGATTCGTGGCCAACACCGTAGACTGAGCCGATCACCGACCCATACGTCTTTCTCCAGGAGCACATCATGACCCACACTCTGGCAGCCGTATTTGAAACCCGAGCCGAGGCCAACCATGCCAAGGACGAACTGATCCACCATGGCTATGACAGCGACAGCATCAAGGTCCACGATTCAGGCAGCGTGGCGGGCACTGCGCGCATCAACGACGACGAATCCATCCTCGGCACCATCAAGCAGATGTTCAGCCAGATGATAGGGCGAGACCACGCCGACCAGCACGTGTACGCCGAAGCGCTGAACCGCGGCCACACCGTGCTGGCGCTGGAAACCGCCACGCTGGACGCGGCCGAGCGCGCCGCCGACCTGATCGAAGACTTCAACCCGATCGACATCGACGAACACGAAACCATGTGGCGCGCCAGCGGCTGGGGCGCGGCCGACGTGCTGCGTGCCGGCCTGCTGCAGACCAGCGTGGGCGCGGCCCAGCACAGCGCGCCGGAACAGCACGGCATCCGCCCGCGCGAGGACGCGGTGGTGTTCGCGCGCTCCGAACAGGTGGTGCAGGCACCGGGCTCGCTGCAGCGCGGTTCGGTGACCAGCGGCACCGTGCCGCCGGCGGCCGAGGCGGTGGCCGACATCCAGAACACCGTGCAGCGCAGCGGCATGCGCATCTACCCGAAGGGCGAGGCCAACGAAGACACGCTGCGCATCCTGCGCGGCAATGACGACCAGGCCGACGACGACTACTTCCGCTCGCACTGGGAAAAGACGCTGTCGTACACCGGCGGCACCTACCAGGAGTTTGATCCGGCCTACCGCCACGCCCAGTCGCTGGCCGGCAATCCCGGCTACCGCGACAAGGAATGGAATGATGTCGAGCCGGAACTGCGCAGCAGCTGGGAAAAGCAGTACCCGCAATCGACCTGGGACAAGTTCAAGGCGGCGGTGAAAGAGGGCTGGGATCGCATCACTGGCTAGTTGCGTAAGCTCAAGAAGTGAGCAACGCATCGTGACATCATCGGGAACTCGCGCTGCCCGTTCCGGGCCGTGCTTCCCGAGGGATGCCACCGATGGAAAAACTGCTGCCCTACTATGAGCGCGAGTTGAGCCTGCTGCGGCGCGCCGGCGCCGAGTTTGCGGGACGCTATCCCAAGCTCGCCGGTAGCCTGCAGATGCGCGGCGAAACCTGCGCCGATCCCCACGTTGAACGCCTGATTCAGTCCTCCGCCTTCCTCAACGCCCGCGTCGCGCGCTTGCTTGATGATGGTTACGCCCACTTCACCGAAGCGCTGTTGGGCATGTTGTATCCTCATTATCTGCGCCCGATTCCTTCCTGCTCGATCGCACGCCTCGATTACAGTGATGCCCGTGCCAACGAAATCAGCACCACCAGCGTGCTGCCGCGCGGTGCGACGCTGAAAGCCCTGGGGCAGGGCGCCGTGACCTGCCGCTTCCGTACGGTCTACGATACGGTGGTGGCGCCGCTCACTATCAGCGCGGTGCGCTTCGAACCCTATCCGCAAACACCGCCCACATTGACGCTGCCGCTGGATGCCGGCGCCGCCATCAGCATCAACATCGCCAGTACCGCCGCCGTGCGCGGCCTGGACGCCATCGGTTTGCCCACGCTACGTGTCTATATCGACGGCGAAGCGTCGCTGCGCGCCGCCCTGCGCGACGCGATGTTCATGCAAACCGCTTGCGCCTGCGTGGAAGCCGATGGCCAGTGGTGCATGCTGGAGCGCGTTCCGCTGTCGCCCGCCGGCCTGTCTGCGGACGAAGCGCTGCTGCCCGCCGCACCATCCGAACACGGCGCCTATCGGCTGCTGAGCGAATACTTCGCCTTCCCCGAGAAATTCGATTTCGTCGACATCGACCTCGCCGCTTTGATCGCTGCCTGCCCGCAAGGCTGTACGCAGTTGACCTTACGCCTGCTGCTGCGTGACGTACGTCCCGACATGCCGGTCGCGCGCATCCTCCGAACACTTGGCGCTGACAATCTGCTACTGGGCTGCACACCCATCGTCAACCTGTTCCCGCAACCGGCCACGCCGATCCGCGTCACCCACACCCGCAGCAGCTATCCGCTGATGGCCGACGAAATGCCCGGTGGCGCCAGCGACATCTACAGCATCGACAGCGTGCAGATGGTGCGCAAAACCGCCGAGGGTAGCGCGGTGACGGAATTCTTTCCCTACTACTCGCTGCGTCATGGCGAAGCGGAAAGCAGAAAAGGCCAATACTGGCTGGCCGAGCGCGAAGACCTGATGGCCGCCGGCCACGAATATTCGCTCACGCTGGTGGACCGCGACTTTTCGCCGCTACGCAGCGACAGCGGCACCGCCTCGGTACGACTCACCTGCACCAATCGCAATCTGCCGCATGGTCTGCAGTACGGCCGTGCCGCCGGCGATCTGAGTACTGAAAGCCCGGTTGGCAACTTCCCCATCCGCATGCTGCAGCGGCCGACGCTGTCGTACCGCCTGGCCAACGAAGGCCGGCGGCAATGGGGCTTGATCGCGCATCTGGCGTTGAATCATCGCTCGCTGACGCAGGAGGGACTGCCGGCGTTGACCGCCATGCTGCGGCTGTACGCGCAGCAGGACAGCATGGTGTCGCAACGGCTGATCGACGGTATCACCGCACTGTCGCACCATCCGGCCACGGCGTGGATACGACAGGCGCAAGGTAACGCCTACCTGCGCGGCATCGAGGTGCGGGTGTCGCTGGACGAAGAGGCGTATGCCGGCGTGGGCGTCCACGCGTTCGCGCAGATACTGGATCACCTGCTAGCGCTGCACGTGCATCTGAACAGCTTTACGCGGCTGGTGGTGCTGTCCCACGTGAGCGGAAAGGAACTGCTGCGATGCCCACCTCGCAACGGCGCATTGACGCTGGCCTGATCGGCCAACTGCTGGAGCACCCGCAACGCTTTGAATTCTTTCAGGCGGTGCGGCTGGTGCGGCAATGGCGTCCGGATGACGCGCGCTTCCGCAATCGGCTGGCGATGAGCTTCCCGCCGAATCAGATTGAAAACCTCAGCGCTGATGAAAGTGGCGTGCGCATCACGCCGGCCTTCATCGGCCTGCTGGGCAGCCAGGGCGCGCTGCCGCTGCACTACTCAGAACGCATCGCGCGGCATGAGCGAGACCATAACGACGGCGGCCCGCGCGCCTTCATGGACATGCTGTCGCACCGCGCTGTGGAGATGTTTTACGAAGCGTGGCAGCGGCATCGTCCGGAATGCATTGAAGACGAATTCCTCGACATGCTGAACGCGCTGGCCGGCACCCACGTCAGCGACGAAATGATAGACCGCGAAACACTGGCCTTCTACGCCATGCAGATCCGCAGCCGCACCGTCTCCGCACCGCAGCTGGCCGGCATGTATTCCGAATACTTCGGCGTTCCGGTCGAAGTGCAGCAGCTGGTGGGCGAGTGGAGCGAAATGCCTGCGGAGGATCAGGCGCAGTTAGGTAAGGCCAATGTCGATCTGGATGGCGGCATCATGCTCGGCGCTCGCACCTACAACTGCGACCAGCGCGCGCGCCTGCGTATCGGCCCGTTGGACAAGGATCGCTATCAACGCTTCCTGCCCGGCCACACCAGTGCGCTACATCTGCAGGCGATGCTGGAACTGCACTGCGGCGTGGGCATGACCTGGGAAATCCATCTGGTCCAGCGCGCGCAGGACATGCGCGGCGTGAGCCTGAACGGCACCAGCAGATTGGGTGTCGATGCCAGGCTGCTCAGCGAACCAGCCATGCGGGACTGCGCTGAGTTGATGTATCTGCTGCATACCTAAGATTGCGCAAGCTCAAGAATCGAAAAATCCGCGATGACATGATGTGAAGCTTGCGCGGCTTGATACTGCGTCGACTACCTCGTTGTTAAGGAGCGAATGTGGAAAGCGACTTCTTCGGCTTCATGGCCATGGCCAAGGAACTTATCACCGACAACCGGCCGATACGACTGCGTCTCGACCTGCCCGGCGGCTTTAATGACGACATGCTGCTACCGCAACGCGTATTCGGATCGGAGGCCATCTGCGGCGGCATTGAATACCGTGTGCTGTGCGTCTCCGCCAACGTCCAGCTACCCTTGAAGCAGATGATCGCCGTGTCGGCTACGCTGGAATTCGTCACCGACCGCGGCGACCTGCGTCACGTCAGCGGCATCGTCACCGAAGCCAGCTCCGGCGACAGCGACGGTGGCCTGGCAAGCTACCAACTGGTACTGCGCGACGCATTGGCGATACTGGAAAAGCGCACCAACACACGCGTGTTCCGCAATATGGACGAGGTGGAAATCGTCCAGCGCATTCTCAACGAATGGCGGCAGAAAAGCCCGGTGCTGGGCATCTGCTTCAAGCACGAGACCGACGAGGCGTTCAGCCAGCGCACCTACCCCAAGCGCGAATTCACCATGCAGTACAACGAATCGGATGCCGCCTTCATCCGCCGTCTGCTCAAGCGACGCGGCATCGGCTGGTACATCCGCGCCGACGAGAATGGGCACACGCTGGTCCTGTTCAACAACGCCGACAGCCTGCGCCAGAACGTCGCCGGCACTATCCGCTACCACCGCGACAACGCCACCGAAGAGCGCGATACCATCACCTCCTGGAGCGCGGTACGCAGTCTGCAGCCAGGCATGGTCACGCGCCATAGCTGGGACTACATGAATCCGCAGGGCCGGGACTTCATGATGATGGAGGTCACCAGCAGTGTAGACCAAGGCATCAACGGCAACGAACTGGCCGCCACGCTGGATGATTACCAAGTGCTGTCCCCCCACGCCGGCGACGACAACGAAGATCTGCTTCGCCTCGGCCAGCTGCGCATGAAGCGGCATGACTATGAATCCAAATGCTTCCACGGCGAAGGCAGCGTACGCGATTTGTGCGCTGGAGAATACTTCACGTTGGCCGAGCATCCGGAAGTGGACCAGCATCCGCTTGAAGAGCGGGATTTTGTCGTAACGTGCCTGCAAGTCACGGCGCAGAACAATCTGCCTAAAGCCCTAGCCGCCCGCGTCGAACGCCTGTTCAAGCACAGCCGGTGGATACATAGCGCAGCCGAACAGCAAATGCTGGAGCACTCCGCAGACAAGGTGGCCACCGGCCCATTGCGCATGCACATCCAGTTCACCGCAGTACGACGCGGCGTCCCCATCGTTCCCGCCTTCGATCCGCGCGTGGATGTGCCGCAAGCACAAATGCAAAGCGCCATCGTTGTTGGGCCGAAAGGCGAAGAAGTTCACTGCGACCAGCTAGGCCGTGTAAAAATCCGATTTCCCAGTACCCGTATTGCAGACCACGAGGAAGCCGCAGGTGTGGGTGCTTCCGATACCGAAACTGACTCTGCTTGGATACGTGTAGCAACCAACTGGGCGGGCAACGGCCCTGGCGCCATGGCGCAATCCGGCACGCTTGGCCTTCCGCGAATAGGAAGCGAGGTGCTGGTCGCGTTCCTTGGCGGGGACCCGGACAAACCAGTGATCGTGGCCCAGCTCTATAACGAACAGGCGCAGCCCGCGGCACTCAGCAAGGCCGGGAATCTTCCCGGCAACCGCTACCTCTCTGGCATCAAAAGTCGCGAAATAAATGGCGGCCGCGCCAATCAGTTGCGGCTGGATGATACGGAAGGGCAGATCAGCGCACAGCTGGCCAGTGACCATGACGAGTCGCAGCTGAATCTTGGCTTCATCACCGGCCCAAGATCCCATGGCGCCGGCCCGTCTCGTGGCGAAGGTTGGGAATTGGCCACCACTGCCTGGGGCGTGGCGCGCGCGAACAAAGGCATGTTGATTACTACGGAAAGCCGTGCACCAGGAACGAAACCCATCAAGGATTTGAGCGAGACTTTGCAGCGCTTGAACGCCGCTCAGAATCAACACGCAACGCTAGCAAAACTGGCGCAAGGCGCGAAAGCGCAAGATGCGGGCGAACAGGGAATGGTGGCTGATGTTGTCAAGGCCCAGAACAAAGAGATCCAGAGTGGCGCGAAAGGGGATTTTAAGCAGCTTGGCAAACCGCATCTGGTGCTGGCAAGCCCCAGCGGTATCGAGACATCAACCAGCGGCAGTACGCACGTGGCAAGCGACAAACATACTGCGCTGACCACCGGACAGGATCTGTCCATCGCCAGTGGGGGAAGCGTCTTCGCCAGCGTTCGACAAGGGCTGAGGATGTTCGCACACAAGGCTGGCATGCGTCTTGTCGCAGCTGGAGGCGATATCGATGTTCGCGCGCTTGCGGAAAGTGTGAGCATTCTGGCGAAACTCAAGATTACTCAGACAGCCAATAGCATCAACATCAGCGCGGAGGAAGAAATCACCATCAATGGTGGCGGGAGCTATGCCAAATTCACGCAAGGTGGTATCGAGTTCGGAACGGGTGGCAACATCGTTTCGCATGCGGCAAAACATCATTTCACCGGGCCCAAGACGATGGATATGGCCGAGATACAGCCCTCTGAACAGGAACTGGATGGCGCCGGTACTTTTCATTTGAACAGCCATCCAGCTGCAGGTGGCCGCTCCAATGCTGGATTGCCATACAAGCTGTACAAGGACGGCGCGTTGGCAAAGCAGGGACGTTTCGATGACGACGGCAATATGACTTTCCAGCATGATCTGGAAGCGGAGTCCGAATACCAGATTGAACTCCCGAACGGCAATCGGTTTGACATCGCCGCAAATCCGCATGAGGAACAACACGAAGTCAGTGCCAGCATTGGTTATCACGGTTATGTCAACGAGGGAGGTTCGCTCACCGAGGAACATGTCTCGCTTGAGCAAAGCAGACAGCGTTCCAATCCCGTAGCAAGCGATGACGATGAACCCAGCACATAACGATACCAAGGTCTAAAGGAGAACTGGCATGGGCGATATGAACGGCAATCAGGGGCTGTATCAGCAAAAGTTGACCTACCGGAGCAATGGGACGCCTTGTCAATGTCTTGCCCAACCGTGGTTCATCAAGGTTCCGCATCCCGTTTATGATCCGCGTCACGGCAACTTGCTTGAACCGATCATTTGCGGGGAAAACGTCTTCCACCGTATTTCCGATGACCTCACGGCCGCGGAACATACGGTGGATATCATTACTTGGGGATTTGACCCAGGCATGGTACTTGTGCGTGGAGGAACTGCCGAGTCTGGAACACGTTATGGAGACCTGCTGAAGCAAATCACCACCAGGAAAAAAAATCCCGTAATGGTGAGGCTTCTCGTCTGGCACGACGATGCTGCCGCTCAGTTTTTGATGAATAGCGCCCCCGGATTCTATGGTCGACTCTTTCCGGGTATCGGCGCTGGCTTAGGCGGGTTCTATGGCGATGCCCATCATGCGTATAACGCCGCGTGGTATGAAGAGATTGCATCAGGGGAAATACCTGTTCGTTTGCTCGCAGAATTGACCCATTCCAATTGACCCGCCTTCCACTGCCTGGCAAACGCCGCCACGCGGTCGTATGACCCTTCATAGCCGAGTTCTTTCAGTTCCAGATGGAGCTGCTTCAAA
>NZ_WKJK01000025.1 GCF_009674535.1 Duganella guangzhouensis | reverse complement strand
CGTGACGCGGCGCGTGCCGCCTCCAGCGCAGCGTTGATCGCCGCGCGCGCAGTGCTGATCGGTGCTGCTGGCGCAGGTGCTGCTACCGGAGCTGCGACGGCCGCTGCAGGAACCGGTGCGACCGGGGGCGCCGCAGGTGCGGGCGCGGCCTGCTGAGGCGCTGGCGCGGGTGGCACGACTGCCGCTGGCGGCATGACGGCGGCAGGCGATGCCGCAGTTGCCGCGTCATTGCGCGCCATCGCGGCCGCGCCGGCGATCACCGACGGTGGCACCACGCTGGCGTGGCTGGCTTGCACATTGGCCGCCGCGCGCGCTGGCGGCGTGCCAGCGCCGGCCGCAGCCGCCGCACGAGCCGAAGCCATCGCCGCCTGGCGCGACACCGCCGGCGCAGCAGCAGCTTGTCCCTCGGCCCCGCCTACGCCGGGCCGAAAGGCCAGCATGCGCAGCAAGGTCATCGAGAAGCCCGCATACTCATCCGGCGCCAGCCCCAATTCATTACGGCCATGCACCGCGATCTGATAATACAGTTGCACCTCTTCCGCATCGAACAAGCCGGCGAGACGCACGATATCCGCATATTCCGGCAAATCCTCCGGCAGCGCGGCCGGCACCGTCTGCGCCAGCGCGATCCGGTGCAGCAAGGTGCCCAGATCCTGCAAAGCGCCGTTGTACGACAGACTGCGCGCGGCCATCTCATCGGCCACCGCCAGCAAATCCGCGCCATCCTGCGCCGCCAACGCATCCAGCAAGCGAATCAGATACGACTGATCCAGCGCACCCAGCATGCCCTGCACCGCATCCAGCGTCACCGCGCCGGCGGCGTAGGCGATCGCCTGGTCGGTCAGCGACAACGCATCGCGCATCGAACCATGGGCGCCGGTGGCCAGCAGACGCAAGGCCGGCTGCTCGAAGGTGATGCCCTCCTGGCCCAGAATATTTTCCAGGTGGCCGATGATATGCCCCGGCGGCATCTGCTTCAGATTGAACTGCAGACAGCGCGACAGCACCGTCACCGGAATCTTCTGCGGATCAGTGGTCGCCAGAATAAATTTGACGTGTTCCGGCGGCTCCTCCAGCGTCTTCAACATCGCATTGAAGGCGTGGTTGGTCAGCATGTGCACCTCATCGATCATATAGACCTTGAAGCGTGCATTGCTTGGCGCGTACACCGCTTGCTCCAGCAACTGCGCCATCTCGTCGACGCCGCGATTGGACGCCGCATCCATCTCGATGTAATCGACAAAGCGGCCGGCGTCGATCGCCCGGCACGCCTCGCACACGCCGCACGGCGTCGCCGTGATGCCGCCATTGCCATCCGGCCCAATGCAGTTGAGCGACTTGGCCAGAATCCGCGACAAGGTGGTCTTGCCGACCCCGCGCGTGCCGGTGAACAGATAGGCGTGGTGCAGCCGGCCGCTATGCAAAGCATGCGTCAGCGCGCGAACCACGTGCTCCTGACCGACGAGCGTTTCGAAGTTCTTGGGGCGGTATTTACGAGCGAGGACTTGATAGGACATGCTGGAATTTTACCGTAGATAGCGGGTGCCAAAGCGGCAATTGTAACAAGTCGAGACTGGATTAGGTAAGTCGGCCATTACGCCCTACAATTTGTTTTTCTTTTAACATGCCAAAAATGAAAAAACTCACCGTACTTCCGCTGCTGTTGCTGTCCCTCGCCGCCCACGCCGACGAACGCGAATGGGTGCCTTATAAAAAGCTGGTGGAAGACCTGCGCTTCGACAAGTTCTACGCCATCCCCGCCGCGGAGCGCGACAAGGTCAACCTCTACCTGACCGTCAAGCCCAACAACAAGAACTACAAACCGTCCGACGTGGTGCTGACCGTGGTCCACGGCAGCGAGCGCGCGCCGCTGCCGGCGTTGACGCCAGACTTCCGCATGGCCTTCGTACCCAACGCCAAATGGATGAGCGAGGACAGCAAAGTCATGACCAGCTTGCCGAAGGGCGAGAAGTCCGAAGTCGGCTACGATGCCACCACGCCACTGCCCGATGGCCTGCAATGGCAATACGCGCCGGTGATGGGCAGCGTGCAGCAGATGAACCAGGTGATCAAGAAAATGGCCGGCGCGCTCAGCATGTTCGCCCCAAGCGCCAAGGCGGTGGTATTCAAGTTCAATCACCCGGCGCAGCTGAAGGTCGGCGGCACCGTCTATAACACTGACGGCAAAAACCAGATCCGCCTGAAACCCGACACGGCGCTACTGAAGGAGAATCCGCTGATCGTAGCGTCGGAACATCCCTACGAAGCCGAACTCGATTAAAACAAAAGCCGCCCGAGGGCGGCTTTTGTACGAATAAGGAGGCGAGCCTGATCTGCGGCACTTATGGTGAACGGCTGTGGCTGCTTCGTTCCCGACCTGACCAGGTTGACCATGCCACAATGCGCAGGGGCCCGCCAGCGTCCATTATAGCTTAGAGTCCCAACTCCTGCCAAATTTGATCGACGCGCGTCTTCACCTCGGGCGACATGGTGATCACCGTGCCCCACTCGCGACTGGTTTCACCCGGCCATTTGTTGGTGGCGTCGATGCCCATCTTGCTGCCCAGGCCACTCACCGGCGACGCGAAGTCGAGGTAATCGATCGGCGTGTTATCGACCAGCGTGGTATCGCGGGTCGGATCGACGCGGGTGGTGATGGCCCAGATCACCTCATTCCAGTCGCGGATATTCACGTCCTCGTCCACCACCACAATAAACTTGGTGTACATGAACTGGCGCAGGAAGCTCCACACGCCAAACATCACGCGCTTGGCGTGACCAGCGTACTGCTTGCGGATCTGTACCACCGCCATGCGGTAGCTGCAGCCCTCCGCCGGCAGATGGAAGTCGGTGATCTCGGTGAACTGCTTCTGCAGCAGCGGGATGAAGACCTCGTTCAGCGCCAGCCCCAGCACGGCCGGTTCGTCCGGCGGTTTGCCAGTATAAGTGGAGTGATAAATCGGATCGCGCCGCATGGTAATGCGGTCGATGGTGAACACCGGGAACCAGTCCTGCTCATTGTAATAACCGGTGTGATCGCCATACGGGCCTTCCAGCGCATGCTCGTAACCGGACGGATGATTTTCATCTGGATAGATATGCCCTTCCAGCACAATCTCCGCCGAGGCCGGCACACGCAGCTCGCTGCCGATCGCTTTCACCAGCTCGGTACGGCTGCCGCGCAGCAGGCCGGCAAACTGGTATTCGGACAGCGAGTCCGGCACCGGCGTCACCGCACCTAATATAGTAGCGGGATCGGCACCCAGCGCCACGCACACCGGATACGGTTTGCCCTTGCTCTGTATGGCGTGCTCGCGGAAATCGAGCGCGCCACCGCGATGCGCCAGCCAGCGCATGATGACCTTGTTCGGCCCCAGCACCTGCTGGCGATAGATGCCCAGATTCTGGCGCTTCTTATTAGGACCCTTGGTAATCACCAGGCCCCAGGTAATCAAAGGCGCGACGTCGCCCGGCCAGCAGTGCTGAATTGGCAGTTTTCCTAAATCGACATCAGCGCCTTCCCACACGATTTCCTGGCACGGCGCGCCGCGCAGCTCTTTCGGCGCCATGTCCCACACCGCCTTTACCAGCGAGCCCAGGCCCAGGATATCCTTGAAGTCCTTCGGCGGTTCCGGCTCCTTGAGGCGCGACAGCACATGGCCGATCTTGCGCAACTCGCCAACGTCATCCGCCCCCATGCCCAGCGCCACCCGGCGCGGCGTACCGAACAGATTACCCAGCACCGGCATGCTGTGGCCGGTCGGATTTTGGAACAGTAAAGCCGGGCCGGCGGCACGCAAAGTGCGGTCGCACACCTCGGTCATCTCTAAATGCGGCGAAACTGGGGTCAAAATGGGCTTAAGTTCGCCCATCCGTTGCAGTTGAGAAATAAAATCTCGTAGATCGGAATATTTCATCGGTTTTTTAATATTTTCTTACATTAAAGCGCACTGTTTAAAAATACAGGTCAAGTGATTGATTTTATTGGTTTTACGGCGAGTGCAAGGGAAAAAGCTAGATTTATAAGTTATAACACACGCGATCGTTAGTATTGACTTGATATAAAACGGCTTCTACAATCCACCCTACTTGATGAGGACTGGCTGTTGTTGTCACTCATACATTCACGGAGTCGGGGCTCCACATGACATTTTAAGGAGTGTTTTCGAAAGGCGTCTGCCTTCCTCCCCGAAAGTAGTTGTATTGCATTCTGGTTGACTCCAGTTGGAGAGATCAGCAACAAGCAAGCAATGATGGCGTTCTCGCGCGCTCCCTACAGCGGCGACGAACGAAATTTCTGATGCACGGCATTAGCACCTGTTTAGCTGCGTTTGACGCTGGCGGGGGATCGCTTTTACGGACATTTCAGGGGAACTTTATGATTAATAGCAACACCGGTGCAACTACGCTTGCCCGTTTTATGGCTCGCCAGCCAGCCGCGTGGTTCTCCACGACGCGCATTTCGGCAAAGGGCGTGGTAACCACCGCCCAACACACGTTGACCATCGTTGGCGTGAGCGCTTTAGTAGTAATGGCAGTACTGTTTGTCCGTCCTGATCTGGCCAAGGCTCTCAGCGACAGCCTGAACCGTGCACCAGAGGTTGAAGCCGCCACCGTCACCGCCCCGCCGCTGTCGGCCCTGATGGACGCGCCAGCGCCCGCCAAGGACGCTGCGCAGGCCGCGCCGCTGAGCGCCGAGGAAAAAGCCCTGCTGGGTTCGCAGAAACAGCAGCAATGGGTCACCACCTGGCTGTCCAAGCGTTACCGCGTGGCGGGCGATGCCACCAATATGCTGGTCTCCACCGCTTATCTGACGGCGCGTGAGATCAAGCTAGACCCACTGCTGATTCTGGCGGTGATGGCGATTGAATCGGGCCTGAATCCGTTCGCGGAAAGCCCGATGGGCGCGCAGGGTCTGATGCAAGTGATGTCGAAAGTGCACCACGACAAATTCCAGGACATGGGCGGCGCCCAGGCAGCCTTGAATCCAGTGGCCAACATCCGTGTCGGCGCGCTGATCCTGAAGGATTACGTGACCAAGGGCGGTTCGGTTGAAGCCGGCCTGAAGAGCTACGTCGGCGCCGGTGCGTTTGAAACCGACGACGGTTACGGCAGCAAGGTCTTGGCCGAGTACAGCCGTCTGAAGCAAGTTTCGGCAGGCAAGAAAGTGCCGACCATCACCCCAGTGATGGCCGCCGCGCCAGCCAAGCCAGCGGCACCACTGGCCGCTGCGGAGAAAGTAGCCAACGGCACCCAGATCGCCGGTCTCTGATTCCCTCCCCGCTTCACCAGAAAAGCCACTGCGCTACAATGCGCGTGGCTTTTTTCTTTTATAGCGCCCGATGCTGACTCTGCTTCCCTTTTCCGCCGAACACTTCGATCACCTGGCCGGCTGGTTTTCCAGCGAACGCGAACTCGTGCAGTGGGGCGGGCCGGGCATGCGTTTCCCACTGGACCTGCCGCAAATGCAGGCCATGCTGGCGGAGGAGCGGCAGCAGCAGCCTGCCCGCATCAACCGCACGGCGTTTGATGATGGCGGCCGACTGGCCGGCCACGTGCAGGTGGTGCTGGATTGGGACAATGGCGTCGGCCGGCTGGCGCGGGTGGCGGTGGCGCCTTCGATGCGCGGTCAGGGGCTGGCGGCGCCGATGCTGAGCGCAGCCCTGGCCGAGCTGTTCGCGCTGCCGGGCATGGAGCGCGCCGAACTGAATGTCTTCAGCTGGAATGCGGCGGCGATCCGCACCTATGAAAAGCTGGGCTTCCGCATGGAAGGCGTGCGGCGCTCGTCGGTGCGCGTGGGCGAGGAGCGCTGGGATACCGCGATCATGGGCCTGCTGCGCGATGAGTGGGAGGCTAGGGACAAGAGCGCACGCTGAGGCGGCCGCTGTTGTTGAACGGGTCCAGCCCGTTGTTGGACTCCTTGTAGTAGCAGACCACGGCGCCACCAGGCAAACGCCACTTGGTCACGCGCGTGCCGTCCGGCATGCTGATCTCCCCTATCGGGCCGCTGCCGCCGCCCACATACGCTTTACCGATCGCCGCCGCCAGCGCGCTTTCATCGTTGACCAGCTTGCGGTCGCGCTGGGTGAAGGAGGCTTTGCGCGCCTCTTTGTCGGCCGCCAGAGCGCCGGCAATGGCGCGTTGCTTCAGATCGGGTGACGGCTTGGTCGGCGCGGCAAACGGATCGGCTTCCAGCGTCGGCTCGACAGCGGCCTGCGGCGCGGGCGCGGCAGGCGCAGCGGGCGGCAAGGTGATGGCCTGCGGCTCCACGGCGGCGCGGGCCGGAGCAGGAGCCGTCGCCACCTCCTGCCGTGCGCGGCGCGCGGTGACTGGGCTGGCGGGCGGTGGCGGCACTGGCAACGGCCGGACCGCCGGCGCCAGGATGTAGGTGATGGCCGCATGTCGCGCCAGACGCGCCACCTGTGACCGCTGTGGCGCTTGCCAGCACCAGAACGCCGCCAAATGCGCACCGACGATCAGCGCCAGCCAGCCGCGACGGCGCCAGCTTGTTGTTTCTGCTGCTAACATTTCATTCCAGAATTAAGGAAAAAGCAATTCTGGTCGGCGCGTCGGCAGCGAGTCAACGCCCAAATAAAAAAAGCCACCACACGCTACCGTGGGTGGCTTTTAACAATACCGGAACCGCTTAGCGCTTCTTGTCGGCCGCAACTTCTTCCGGACGCAGCTGGGCAGCCAGCTTGTCCAGCACGCCGTTGACGTACTTGTGGCCGTCGATACCGCCGAACGACTTGGTCAGCTCCACCGCTTCGTTGATCACGACGCGGTAAGGAATTTCCAGATTGTTCTTCAGCTCGTACGTGCCGATCAGCAGCACCGCGTGCTCGATTGGCGACAGTTCGGAAATGCCGCGATCCACCAGCGGGCCGAAGGCTTCGCGCAGCTCGACCGACGAACCGATCGCGCCATTCAGCAGCACGGTGAAGTGTTCAGCGTCGGCCTTGTCGAAGCCGTGCGCGCCGCGGATGTGGTTGACCACGGTGGACGCGGATTCATTGTTCAGCAGCCACTGGTACAGGCCTTGCAGCGCGAACTCGCGCGCGCGGTGACGCGGCGTGCGGTTCTTGCTGGGGTTGGCGTGCGTAGTCTTCTCGTTCATGGTTTTACCTATCTTGTTAATTACTCGTCGTCGCCCTGATCCTGGCTCAGCTCTTCCAGAGCGATGGTCAGGTTGGCCATTTCGACGGCAACCTGGGCCGCATCAGTGCCCTTGATTGCCATACGTACTTCGGCCTGCTCGTCGTTCTCGGTGGTCAGGATGGCGTTGGCGATTGGAATGCCGTAGTCCAGGCCGATGCGGGTGATGCCGGCGCCGGATTCGTTCGACACCAGTTCGAAGTGGTAGGTTTCGCCACGGATGATGGCGCCCAGCGCGATCAGCGCGTCGAACTGCTGCGATTCAGCCATCTTCTGCAGCACCAGCGGCACTTCCAGCGCGCCCGGCACGGTCACGTGCAGAATGTCTTCATCCGCCACACCCAGGCGCTTCAGCTCGGCCAGGCAAGACGACAGCAGGCCGTGGCAGATGTCTTCGTTAAAACGGGCTTGAACCACGCCAATGCGCAGATCTTCGCCGTTCAAATTGGTTTCGTAGCTTCCTACGGTCATGATGTGCCTCTGTGTGTGGGTTGAATTAGTTAGGTTTGGCAACGTAGCCGGTCACTTCCAGATCGAAGCCGGTCATCGACGGCATCTTGCGCGGGCTGGCCAGCAACTGCATTTTGCAGACGCCGACTTCGCGCAGGATTTGCGCGCCGATACCATAGCTGCGCAGATCCATGCTGGCGGCGCGGCCCTTCGGCTTGACGTCGACCGGATTGCACAGCGCGTCGAACTGGCTGAAGAACTGCTCGGCAGTCTCTTCGCAATTCAGCAGCACGATCACGCCGCTGTCGGCGGCTTTAATGGCGGCCATCGACGACGACAGATTCCACGAGTGGGTGGTGGCTTCCGATTCCAGCACATCCAGGATCGACACCGGCTGGTGCACGCGCACCAGGGTTTCCTTGCCCTTCTGGATCTGGCCATGCACCAGCGCCAGGTGAGCCGAACCGCTCGGTTTGTCGCGGTAAGCGATCATGCGGAACTCGCCATGCGCGGTTTTCAGCGTGCGCTCGCCGGCTTTTTCCACCAGCGACTCGTTGCGGCTGCGATAGTGGATCAGGTCAGCGATGGTGCCGATCTTCAGATTGTGTTCCTTGGCGAACTCCAGCAGGTCCGGCAGGCGCGCCATGGTGCCGTCGTCCTTCATGATTTCGCAGATCACCGAGGCTGGCGTCAGGCCGGCCATGGAGGTCAGGTCGCAACCGGCTTCGGTATGGCCAGCACGCATCAGCACGCCGCCCTTCTGGGCTTTCAGCGGGAAGATGTGGCCCGGCTGCACGATGTCGGCCGGCTTGGCGTCCTTGGCCACGGCGACCTGGATGGTCTTGGCGCGGTCGGCCGCCGAAATGCCGGTGGTCACGCCCTCGGCCGCTTCGATCGAGACGGTGAAGTTGGTGCCGAAGGCGGTGCCGTTCTTGGTCGACATCATCGACAGTTCGAGCTGGTTGCAGCGTTCTTCGGTCAGCGTCAGGCACACCAGGCCGCGCGCGTATTTGACCATGAAATTGATGGCTTCCGGCGTGACGAAGTCCGCCGCGAGCACCAGATCGCCTTCGTTTTCCCGGTCTTCCTCATCGACCAGGATCACCATGCGGCCAGCGCGCAATTCGGCGACGATTTCTTCGGTGCTGGAAATTGACATTTTTAATCCTTCAAGGCTAAGCGAGAGTATTTCATTAACCCGCTATTTTAAAGGATTTACGCCTTCCCTACCGTAAAACCGCGCTTTTAGACGGCTTTTTCGATAAGCCGCATGGCTTATCTAGCAAGATTACTTGCCGGCCGCGCCGATCGACACCATACGCTCGACATAACGCGCGATCAGGTCGATCTCCAGATTGACTTGCGCGCCCACCGTCAGGTGCTTCAAGGTGGTGACGGCGATGGTGTGAGGAATCAGATTGATCGAGAACTGGCACACCAGATCCTGGCCGGCGCCGATGTCGGTGATGCGGTTGACCGTCAGCGACACGCCGTTGACCACGATCGAGCCCTTGTAGGCCAGGAACTTGGCCAGGTCGTGCGGCGCTTCAATCACCAACTCCCACGATTCGCCCACCGGCTCGAACTTGCGCACCACGCCCAGACCGTCAACGTGGCCGGACACCAGGTGACCGCCCAGACGTTCGTTCAGCGTCAGCGCTTTTTCCAGGTTGACCTCGCCCGCCTTGTCCAGGCCGACGGTTTTGTTCAGGCTTTCGCGCGAGACGTCGACGCGGAAGTTGGTGGCGTCTTTATCCACCACGGTCATGCAGGCGCCGTTGATGGCAATCGAGTCGCCCAGGCCGACGTCAGCCAGCGGCAGGCCGCCGGCGTTGATATCCAGGCGCACGCCTGCGAAGGAGCCGCCTTCCAGCGGCTTGATCGATTCAATTTTGCCGACAGCGGCGACGATACCAGTGAACATAATTTTTCCTAATGAGTAAATCGGGCGAGGATACGCAAATCGTCACCGATCTGCTTCACCTCGTGGAATTTCAATTGCTGCTTGCGCGACAGATCCGTCAACGTCGGCAGCGCGAACATGCCTTGTGCGTCACCGATCAGCGCGGGCGCCAGGTAGACCAGCAATTCGTCGACGCAGCCTTCGCGGATCAGCGAGCCATTCAGCTTGCCGCCGGCCTCAACGTGCAGTTCGTTGATCTGGCGCCGGCCCAGTTCGCGCATCAGCTCGGGCAGATCGACTTTGCCGGAGGCGTTGGGCAGCAGGATGACTTCGTGGCCAGCCGCTTGCAGCGCGGCCTCTTTCTCGGGATGACGCTCGGCGGCCGCGATCCAGGTGCCGCCACCTTCCAATATCTTGGCGGACAGGTCAATTTCAAGCTTGCTGTCGACCACGATGCGGCGCGGCTGGCGCGGCGTCTCGACCGCGCGCACGTTCAGCTGAGGATCGTCGGCTTTGACGGTGCCGATGCCGGTCAGGATGGCGCAGGCACGGGCGCGCCAGTGGTGACCGTCGGCACGCGCCTCGGGGCCGGTGATCCATTGGCTGACGCCGTTGTGCAGGGCGGTCATGCCATCCAGGCTGGCGGCGGTTTTCATGCGTACCCACGGCAGGCCACGCGTCATGCGCGAGAAGAAGCCGATATTCAGTTCGTAGGCTTGCTCGGCCAGCAGGCCGACGCTGGTGTCGATGCCATTGGCGGCCAGTTTGGCCATGCCCTGCCCGGCCACTAGCGGGTTCGGATCTTCCATCGCGGCCACTACGCGGCCCAGACCGGCGCGCACCAGCGCTTCCGAGCACGGCGGCGTGCGGCCATGGTGGTTGCACGGTTCCAGCGTGACGTAGGCGGTGGCGCCGCACACGTCGTGGCCGCGCGCTTGCGCGTCTTTCAGCGCCTGGATCTCGGCATGGTCGCTGCCGGCTTTCTGGGTGACGCCAGCGCCGATCACCTGGCCATCGCGCACAATCACACAGCCGATGTGCGGGTTCGGGGCGGTGGTGTACAAGCCTTTGGCGGCCCATTCGAGCGCCAGCGTCATGCCTTCGAGATCGGTGCGGATTTCCATTGTCCTTGCAGGGGATACGATACAGATCGTGTCATTATACGGCCTAGTCTGCGACGCCGCTGCAGTCGGCATTGCCGGCGGCCGGGTCGCAGACGCGCACTCGGCCCAGCATATTGATTTTGACGTTGCGGCTTTGCTGTCCCTGCTTGATCGACAGCGTGCCCCAACGCGCCGTCAGGCTGCTGGTGGCCGAGCAGGTGCGGCCAGCGGCGTTGTAGGCGATGTAGGTCGGCGTTCCGCCCGAGGTGAATTTGTCGGCAATGTTGATGCTCTCGTGTAGTGGAGCGTGCTGGTAGAGCAGTGTTTCGTCGCTGTCCAGATGACGGTTGGCGTTGCTGTCGATGAAGACCAGCCAGCCGGAATGCCACAGTTCGCCAGTTGGCACCATCGTCACCTTGCCGCCACGGGCGATTGCTTGTGCGCGGGTCAGGTCGATCGCCGCCACCAGATCGTTGACCGCCGCCTGCAATCGCATGCGCTGCAGCGACTGCTGAAACGATGGCGCCGCAATGCCCAGCAGGACGCCAGCCAGCACCAGCACGATCAGCAGCTCGATCAGCGTGTGGCCACCGCTGCGGCCCGACTGGCATCGGCCGCTTGTGTCGCGGCGCCTCATGGCCAGCACCCTGCTGCGGGACCGCTGGCAAGGCGCAGGCCGGTGCTGGTCAAGGTCAGCACATCGCAAGCATCGTCGTGAAAACCGCTGTCCACCTGCGCGGTGCCCGGCGTGGCGACAATCCGCACGCACTGTGCCAGCGGCTCGCCCTCGCAAGCCTTGCCCTCCAGCTCATACGCGCTGGACTTGGGGCTGCCTGCGCTCCACCACTGAAAGTGCTTGGCCTCCGGCTCGCTGCTGGCGGACGAAAAGGCGATGTAGGTGTTGTGCTGAGAATAAAACCGCTCCTGCTGCATCATCAACTTCAGCAACGCCGCCTGCGCCTCGTTGCGCCGGGTGCGGATCACATGCTGCTGGTAAGCCGGCATTGCCTGCGCCGCCAGCACAGCCAGAATCAGCAGCACCACTAGCAACTCGATCAGACTGAATCCACTGCGCTTCATTTGGCCGCCTCATGCAGTTCACGCCAGTTGGCCACCTCGCGCCAGCTCAAGCGTCCCGAGCGGCGCAGCGATTGCATGCCGCCGGTCGCCAGCACCTGCCCCGACGCGCCCTGCTGCACCAGCGCATACGTCTTCTGCTGCGCGATGCGTCCCTGCGCATCCCGTTCGCCATAGGTGGCGGCTAACGGCATCAACAACGGTTGCGGCGCGTAATCCGGCAACAGCAGCCCGACGATCGCCTCGTTGCCCGGCAATTTCGCGGTGAACGAGCCATCGTCCGGCATGCCGGTCAGCGCGTTCAGCACGTAACTGCGGCTGCGCGTCGCGTTGCACATGGTCTCGCCGGGCAAGACTGTGTTGAACAACACGGCGCCATCGGCCAGCATGCCGGCCTGCACGCTGCGCTCGCCGACCTGGATGAAATCCACATACCAGCCTTTGCTGCCAGCTTCCATCCGTATGCCGCTGATGCTGAGCAAATTGCCGCTGCCGTCCAGATAACGCGGCGTCAACTGCGTGCGGCCGGTGATGACTTCCTGCGGCGTTTGCAGGCTGTCGATGATGCCGTAGTAGGACTGCGTGATGGCGGTAGCGGCACTGCGATCGGCCTTTTCGATCAGGCGACCGGTGCCAAACATCACCACGTAGCCGCGCTGCTGCGCGTAGGCCAGCAAAGGCTGTTGCGCAATCGGCTGGCGCTGCCCTTGGTCGTCGCGGGCGACAAACAGCGGCTGGCCGATCGCCTTCTGCCACGGCGCGTCATCGCTGAAATCAAACCGCCACAGATTGCCTTGCAAGTCGCCGGCATAGGCGTACCGCAGCGCGCCCTCGGCGTCATTGACCAGCACCGGCGCGCTCAGCGCATTGGCCAGCGTGGCATCGGCCACTGGGGTGAGGATGCGGTAATAATTGAGATTAAGCTGCCAGCCCTGCTCGCGCGGCTTGTCCAGCGCCAGCAGGAACAGCGCGCCCTTGCCATCCTCCGGATTGACGCCGCCGGCCACCACCGCGAAGTAGCGGTACACATTCTTGTGCACCCGCACCCTGACCACCTGCGGAATGGTGGTGACGTTGCCCATCAGCGCATCGTGCTGCCCGGTGAATTCCCACAGCACGCCCAGACCGTCGGCAAACGCGGTGGGATCGGTCACATCCAGCGCAAACACACCGCGCGCGCCGCCGCCCATGCCGCTGAGCAGAATGGTCTTGTCCTGGCCTTGCAAACGGATCGCAGCCGTGCTGGCCGGGCCGTCGACGTAGGCGTGGTGCTGATAGGCTGGGTTGCTTAGCTGCGGCAGTTGCGCGATCAGCGCATCCGGCACGTAGGCGAACAACTCGGTGCCGTCCAGCGCGTCAAACGCATGCAGCATGCCGTCGTTGGCGCCCAGATAAACGGCGGCGCGATGCACGATGGGGCCGACGTACACCGGCGTGCTGTGCACGGCGTCGCCCAATACGCTGCTGCGGACGCGGAACAGCTTGCCTTCCTGCCCGCGATCACCGCGCAGATAGGCCAGGCGCTGCTCGCCGGCATGATCGTCCAGATCCAGCATAGCCTGCTGCGCCAGAGACAGCGCGGGCCATGTGAACGGCACCATCTGCAGCGCGCCATCCGGCTGCACGATGGCCGTGTAGATGTTGCGTAGCGCTGGCGTAGGTGTGGGCGATTGCGTGGCGCTGCCGGTCAGAATAGCGCCCGCGTCCCAGGCCAGCTTGCCGGTGGCGCCACTGGCCGCCGCGCCGGCTGGCAGTATGTAGTGCGAGAAGTGGCCGCCCCAGTCGGCCGTGGTCAAGCTGGTTTGGTACAGATCGCCCTTGCCACCACTGGCGGCGGAGCGCAGCAGCGAGGGGCCGCTGGCCGTGCCCGCTTTACAGGCCGCGACCACTGGCAGGCTGTCGATCTCCAGTGCTGGCGGCGCGGCCCGCGCGACGCAGCAGCACAGCAGCCATGCCGCCAGGGTGTAGATGATTTTCATGGTTTGTCCTCCGGCTTGCTGAACACGGTTTGCAGCACGGTCTCGGTTTCCGGCTGCGCACCGAAACCGATGGCGGTGACGCGATAGCAGTAATGCGGCGCCGCGCTGGGCGATGCATCGTCACCGGGTTGGTGGCATTCCATGCGTTCGATCAGATAGCGTGGTTTCTTGAATGGCAGGAAGCCCTCGCCGGTGGACATGGTCGCGGTGGTGTACGCGCCATGTACCGCCGTGCAGGCGCCTCCATCCTCCACGCCGGACAGGTCGACCGTCTGCCACACCGGCAGCGCGCCAGCCGCAGCCCGCGCGCGCAGCCCGACACCACCCGCGCCGCACTTGTCGGCGAACGCCGCGCCTGCGCTTGCGCCGCCACCATCATCGCCACCTCCGCCCCCGCCGCTGCCACCTGCACCGCTGCCCGCGCCATCCGCCTCAAAGGCCGCGCGGCGTGTCGGGTCGCTGCTATCCAATATGTCCCGCTCCGCATCCGCCACGGCTTCCTCCGCTGTCAGCATCGCCACATCGCGGTCGCGCTCGGCGCGCGCGGCCTTTTCGCCTTGCAGACACAGCTGCGCCGCCGATATCCCCAACAGCATCACCAGAATCAGCAGCAACAGGCTGACCAGCAATGCAATCCCCCGCTGCGCGCGCATGATTTATCCATCCCGATTCCGCACCGCCACCGTCAGGCTGAACAGCCGCCGCGCGCGCAGCCGCTCCGCCGGCGGCAAACTGCCCTCCTGCACCCGCACGCCAACATCTTCCGGATGCGCATCCGCATACGCCGCGCCAAACAGATCGAACTGCGTGTCCACCGTATCCGCGCGCGAGTTGGTGGTGCCGTGCAGCAGCAGCGCCAGCTTCACGCTACGCACGCGCTTCCAGAACGTCTTGCGGTTGAAATCGGGATCGCCGGGGTCGTCCAGCGCGCGCACTGCGCTGGCGTTGAGATAGGTGTTGGGCACACCATCCATCGGCGTATCGGTATCGACGCCGTACAGCACCTGGAACGAATCGACGCCGCGCACCAACGCATCCGCGCCCCAGCCAGCGGCGCCGCGATACTTGCAGCGCAGCTCGGGCTCGCCGTTGGCATCGGCCGCCACATAGAAGATGCTCCAGCCACGCGTGCCGCTCGCCACCTTGAAGCCGCCGCAATTGACAGTGGCGCCATCGTCCGCGCCGACAAAGCGCAGCGCCAGCACATCGCTGCCATGCGCGACTGGCGATAGCGGCTTGCTGATGCCATCGCTGCTCTGGCTGATGCTGGCGGCATCCCGCCCATCAATGGAAGACGTCGTGTCCGGATCGAGCTCGGCCGGCGCCAACTCGCTATCCCAGTTCAGGTAAGCGCCCTGCCGTATCGCCTGCGCCATCAAGCCCAGCGCGGCGCGGCCGCCGTCGCTGACCCATTGCTGGTCGTTGTGATTGCGATAGTTGCCGGAGGATGCCTGCAGCAAGCCGGCCGCCAGCAAGGTAACCAGCATGCCCAGCGAGATCGCTATCATGCATTCGACGATACTCCAGCCCGCTTTCATGGCATCGCTCCCACCGCCAACGCCACCCCGGGAAGATACTGGCCATCCTCATCCGTCTGCGGCGTGCCATCCGGACGCTTGCCACGCCATCCCACCTTGACCACCAGCGGCGCCACCGCGCCGCCCGAACACGACCAACGCAACTTGCCGCCGCTCCACAAGTCGGCATCACGGCACACCAGCACGCGGCCCGCCGGCAGATGGCGCTGCACCTGCAGCTTGGCGTCGTACAGATCGGACAATGCCAATTGATCGGCACCGCAGATGGCGCCAGCACACAGCGTTGCCGGTGCGGCAGGCGCAGGCTCGGCCAACGCGTCGTAATTCAAAGTGAGATAAATGCCGGCCTGTTTCGGATTGGCGCGCATGCGTTCCGCCAGCGCGGTAGCAGTTTGAGTGGCTTGCGACAGCAGCGCAGCCTGATGCCGCGTGCGCAGCGCTGCCAGTTGCAACGCCACGCCGCCGATGATGCCCAAGGCGAGCACCACCACCGCAATCAGAATTTCCAGCAAAGTAAAGCCGCGTGCGCGCATGGCACACCTCCGCAAGTCGGGGAGACTGCGTTAGAAGTTAGCAGCGGCTATAGCAGAGAGTATGAGGTGTATCAAAAGTGCGCCAGCAGCGCGCTAGCTTTTGCGCGGAGCCTTGCGCTCCTGGCCGACTTCGGCAATCGCATTCTGGAACTCGGCCAGATCCTCGAAGTTCTTGTAGACGGAGGCGAAGCGGATGTAGGCCACGTTGTCGAGGCGCTTCAATTCCTGCATCACCAGCTCGCCGATGTAGCCGGTTTCGACTTCGCGCTGACCGCTGGTCAGCAGCTTTTCCTCGATCGACGCGATGGCCGCATCGACAGCGGGCGCCGCCACCGGACGCTTGCGCAGCGCCAGCTCCAGGCTGCCGCGCAGCTTGGCCGAGGCATACTCGGTACGGCTGCCATTCTTCTTGACCACATACGGCATCACCAGCTCGATGCGCTCATACGTGGTAAATCGTTTATCACATTTTCCGCAGCGCCGGCGCCGGCGAATAGCATCCCCCTCCTCCGATACGCGGGTATCGAGGACTTGGGTATCTTCGTGCTGGCAAAACGGACATTTCATAGAAGCGCTTTAGTTAACGTCGTCCCGGCGACCGCCGGGACGACGGGTGTTACTTACTTGGCGTAGACAGGGAACTTGTCAGCCAGAACCTTCACCGCCGCTTTCACGCGCTCGATGGTGGCCGTGTCGTGCGGGTTGTCCAGCACGTCAGCGATCAGGTTGCCGACTTGTTCCGCTTCCGCTTCCTTGAAGCCACGGGTGGTGAACGCAGGCGAGCCCAGACGGATACCCGATGTCACGAATGGCTTCTGTGGGTCGTTAGGAATGCCGTTCTTGTTGCAGGTCATGTGGGCCGAACCCAGAATCGCTTCCGCTTCCTTGCCGGTCAGGTTCTTCGGACGCAGGTCCACCAGCATCACGTGCGACTCGGTGCCGCCCGACACAATGCGCAGGCCGCGCTTGATCAGGGTCTTGGCCAGCACGTCGGCGTTCTTCACCACTTGCTGCTGGTACTCTTTGAACGCAGGCTGCAGCGCTTCCAGGAAGGCCACGGCTTTACCAGCGATCACGTGCATCAGCGGGCCGCCCTGGATGCCAGGGAAGATCGCCGAGTTGATGGCTTTCTCGTGCTCAGCCTTCATCAGGATGATGCCGCCACGTGGGCCGCGCAGCGATTTGTGGGTGGTCGAGGTGACGAAGTCAGCGTGCGGCACCGGGTTAGGATACAGGCCGGCGGCGATCAGACCAGCGTAGTGCGCCATGTCGACCATGAAGTAAGCGCCAACCGCTTTGGCGACGGCAGCGAAACGCTCGAAGTCGATCTTTTTCGAGAACGCCGAGGCGCCAGCGATGATCAGCTTAGGCTTGTGTTCCTTGGCCAGCGCTTCCATGGCGACGTAGTCGATATCTTCCTCAGCGGTCAGGCCGTAGGACACCACGTTGAACCATTTGCCCGACATATTCAGTGGCATGCCGTGGGTCAGGTGGCCGCCTTCGGCCAGCGACATGCCCATGATGGTGTCGCCTGGTTTCAGCACGGCGAAGAACACGCCCTGGTTGGCTTGCGAGCCCGAGTTAGGCTGCACGTTGGCGGCTTCGGCGCCGAACAGTTTTTTCACGCGATCGATCGCCAGTTGCTCGACGACGTCGACGTACTCGCAGCCACCGTAGTAGCGTTTGCCCGGATAGCCTTCGGCGTACTTGTTGGTCAGTTGCGAACCTTGCGCTTCCATCACGGCTGGCGAGGTGTAATTTTCCGATGCGATCAACTCAATGTGATCGTGCTGACGGGTGTTTTCGTTTTGAATGGCGCCGAACAGCTCCGGGTCAACGCTGGCGAGGGTATGATCTTTTGCGAACATGAAAAAACTCCAATCGAATGAGTAACTTGTTTCTGGCAGTTGGATCGAAAGAGAGAAGCCATAGCGGACCGGCAGCCTCTTCGTGCTTTCCATCGAGGGCTGCCCAGGCGAACGGCTGTTGAAATCTCACGTTTCCCGGTGGATGCCCACCTTTCGCTGATCGACCAAAATGCACCATTATGGTGCATTTTTAATAATCACTCCAGCTTTTCGCCAGTTACGTGAGACGTAATGGAACCCAAATTGTATTTGATGCGCCAGATTTGAGCAAGAAAATGAGTTGCAGTTAAGGCAAGACAACCTCGCGCGCCGTTTGCGGCTACAATTTTGTCCAACTTTTCCACTCACTTCAAAGGACAGATCATGATCGTCTTCATCACCGGCGCCAGCGCCGGCTTCGGCGCCGCCATGGCCCGCATTTTCGCCAGCAACGGCCATCAAGTCCTGATCAGCGGCCGGCGCGAAGACCGCCTGCAGGCGCTGTCGGCCGAGCTGGGCGCATCGGTGCGGCCGATTGTGCTGGACGTGACCGACCGCGCCTCGATCCAGGCCGCGCTGGACGGCCTGCCGGCCGAGTGGCGCAAGATCGATGTGCTGATCAATAACGCCGGCCTGGCGCTGGGCGTCACGCCGGCCCACACCTCGTCGCTGGAAGACTGGGACACCATGATCGCCACCAACGTCAGCGGCCTGGTGGCCATGACCCGCGCCATCCTGCCCGGCATGGTCGAGCGCAACAGCGGCACCGTGATCAACATCGGCTCGATCGCCGGTTCCACCCCTTACCCGGGCGGCAATGTGTACGGCGCCACCAAAGCCTTCGTCAACCAGTTCACCCAGAACCTGCGCGCCGACCTGGCCGGCACCGGCGTGCGCTGCACCAACCTGGCCCCTGGCCTGTGCGGCGGCACCGAGTTCTCCAACGTGCGCCTGAAGGATGATGCGGCCGCCGCCAAGGTCTACGAAGGCACCACCCCGCTGACCGCTGAAGACATCGCCAACACCGCATACTGGATCGCCACCCTCCCTCCGCATGTCAACATCAACCGGATCGACATGATGCCAACCTGCCAGGGCTACGGCGCGCTCAACATCAAGCGCGAGCAATAACATGGGCCAGCCTCGCTTGAATTAAGCGAGGCTTAGTTTCTTCACAGCCCGGAAACAATTTCGTAAAGCATTGTTACAATGCTTGGCGGCCAGCAAGGAAACCGCTTTACTGTCGTTCGGGCCCGTTGCGCGCCACAGTTGATAATATTCAACCAAAACAACAATATCGCGTAGAATGTTGCTCAATCACATTAGCAGTCAAAACAACATGCCAGCAGATTTCATCTGGAACGTACGGGTCTATTACGAAGACACCGACGCCGGCGGTATCGTCTATTACGCAAACTATCTCAAATTCTTTGAGCGCGCCCGCACCGAGTGGCTGCGCGCGCTCGGCGTCAACCAGCAAACCCTGCTGGAACAACATGACACCCTGTTCGTCGTCAAAAGCGTGGCCGCCGACTATCATGCGCCCGCGAAGCTGGATGATGAACTAAAATTAACGGTTAAGATCGAAAAGCTGGGCCGCGCATCCATCGTTTTCCAGCAGGAAGCGTGGCGCGGCGAACAGTTGCTGAACACGGCGCGTGTCAAAGTGGGCTGCGTCGACTCCACCCTGCGGCCGCGCGCCGTTCCGGCCATCGTGGCCGACAAAATGCGCACCACCAGTATCACCACCCAAACCGACTGATAAACAATGAACGTCACCCAAGACCTTTCCTTCCTGTCCCTCATCACCAATGCGCACCTGATCGTGCAGTTGATCATGGCGCTGCTGTTCGTCATTTCGCTGACCAGCTGGACCTATATCTTCGGCAAGCTGTTTGCGATCAAATCGGCACGCCGCCTGACGATCGAGTTCGAGAAGACCTTCTGGGCCGGCGGCAACCTGCACGCGCTGTACCAGAACGCCGGCAAGGACCGCGCCAGCAGCGGCCCGCTGGCCCGCATCTTCGAAGCCGGCATGGGTGAGTTCATCAAATCGAAAGCGGCCTACGCCGCCAGCCGCGAACAGCTCGACCTCGGCGCCGTGCTGGACAGCGCCCGCCGCGCCATGCGCGCCGCCTTCCAGCGTGAAATGGATGCGCTGGAATCGCACCTGGCCTTCCTGGCCTCGGTCGGTTCGGTGTCGCCGTACATCGGTCTGCTGGGTACGGTCTGGGGCATCATGAACGCCTTCCGCGGCCTGGCCAATGTGCAGCAAGCCACGCTGGCCGCCGTCGCGCCCGGCATTGCCGAAGCACTGATCGCCACCGCCATCGGCCTGTTCGCGGCGATTCCGGCGTTTGTCGCCTACAACCGCTTCTCGTACGACGTGGACCGCCTGGCGATCCGTTTTGAGAGCTTTGTCGAAGAGTTCTCCAACATTCTGCAACGTCAATCGCGTTAAACATTATGGGCTCCTCTTTTTCCAGCGGCATGCGTGGTGGCCGCACCCGCAAGCTGAAGTCCGAAATCAATGTGGTGCCATACATCGACGTGATGCTGGTGCTGCTGATTATTTTCATGGTGATGCCGTCGGCCAACGATCCAAGCGTGGTCGACCTGCCGCGCGCGGAAAAATCCACCAAGCCGCCAAGCGACTATGTGCAGATCGTGCTGAAGCCGAACGGCGCGCTGTCGATCGGCGTCAAAGGCAAGGATGAAGACGCGCCGGAAACCGCGCCCAACCGCGACGCGCTGGTGCGCAAGCTGCGCACCATCCACAACGACCATCCCGACTATCCGGTGCTGATCGCCGGCGACAAGGATAGCAAGTACGACGACGTGATCCAGCTGATCTCGGAAGCCAAGAAACTGGGCATCACCCGCGTGGGCCTGTCCACCAAGTAAATGCAAACGATGAAACCCGCAACCGCAGGCGGCCCCTACAAGGTTCCGCGACAACATGACAGCTGGCGTTCGATCACGCTGGCGGTGGCGATGCACGCCGTGTTGTTGCTGTTCCTGTGGATCGGCGTCAGCTGGCAAAACAATGACCCGGTCGAAGTCCAGGCCGAAATCTGGGACATGAAGGTGCAGGAAGCCGCGCCGACGCCACCGCCACAGCCGGAACCCGAGCCGGAGCCGCAACCGCAGCCGGTAGAGAAAGCGCCACCACCACCGCCGGTGGAAGCGCCGCCGGTGCCGAAGGAAGATCCTGAAATCGCCCTGCAGCGCATCAAGAAGAAAAAGCAGGAAGAAGCCGAGAAGCTGAAACAGGAAAAGCTGGAGCAAGCTCGTCTGCAGAAAGAGGAAGACGACCGCCTGGCCAAGCTGGAAGCCAAGAAAAAGGCTGAGCAGAAGGCCAAGGACGACGCCGCGCAGGAACAACGCGAAAAAGACCTGGCCGAACAGAAGGCGCAAAAGAAAGCCGCAGCTGAGAAACTAGCGAAAGAGAAAGCCGAGAAGGTCGCGCGCGAAAAAGCCTTCGCCGCCGAAATGAGCCGCATCACCGGCAGCGCCGCCAAGGGCAGCACCGGCACCGCCGCGCAGTCGACCGGCGGCCGGGTGGACGGCGGCTACGCGGCAGCGATCAAGGCCAAGATCAAGAGCAACCTGGTGTACAGCTCCGAAGATGACAGCCTGACCGCCAGCTACGTGATCACCCAGCTGCCGACCGGTGAAATCATCGGCGTGCGCAAGGTGAAGGGCAGCGGCTCGACTGCCTACGATAATGCGATTGAAAACGCGATTGCCAAATCGTCACCACTCCCCAAGAAAAAAGATGGTACGGTAGAGCGCGAACTTACCCTCGACTTCAAGCTGAAGGAAATGCACTGATATGAAAAAACTGAATATGCTGTACACCGGTCTGGTGATCGCCGCCACCATGGGTAGCGCGCACGCCCAGATGCGGATCGAGATTTCCGGCGTTGGCAGCAACCAGATCCCGGTCGCCATTGCCGGCTTCGCCAATGAAGGCGTGTCGCCACAGAAGATTTCCGAAATCATCAAGGCCGATCTGGAGCGCAGCGGCGCCTTCAAAATCATCGACGCCGGCGTCATCGACGACGTCAACAACATCGACTACAGCGGCTGGAAAGCCAAGGGCGCCGACGCGCTGGTGGTCGGCACCGTTGACGCGCTGGCCGATGGCCGCTACGACGTGCGCTACAAGCTGCTGGACACCTTCAAGCAAGCCAAGGTCTCCAACCTGGACAAGGCCGTCACCGCCCAGTTCACCCGCCTGTCGGCCCACCTGATCGCCGACGACGTCTACTTCAAGCTGACCGGCATCCGCGGCGCGTTCTCGACCCGCATCTCCTACGTCAAGCAGGAAGGCAACAAAAGCTACCAGCTGATGGTGGCCGACGCCGACGGCGAAAACGAACAACTGGCGCTGCGCTCGAACGAACCAATCATCTCGCCATCGTGGGCGCCGGACGGCACCAAGGTGGCCTATGTGTCGTTTGAACAGAAAAAACCGGTGGTCTACGTGCAAAACCTGATCACCCGCGCCCGCACCGTGGTGGCCAACGAAAAAGGCAACAACTCGGCGCCGGCCTGGGCACCGAGCGGCAACAAGCTGGCGGTATCACTGTCGAAAGACGGCCACACCCAGATCTACACCGTCAACGTCGACGGCAGCGGACTGCGCCGCATCTCCAACAGCGCCGGCATCGACACCGAACCGCAATGGTCGGCCGATGGCCAAAGCGTCTACTTCACCAGCGACCGCAGCGGCGGCCCGCAAATCTACCGCATGAATCCGGATGGCGGCGAAGCCAAACGCGTCACCTTCGCCGGCAGCTTCAACACCAGCCCGCGCATCTCGCCGGACGGCAAGACGCTGGCCTACATCTCGCGCCGTGACGGCAACTACCAGCTGTTCGTGCTGGACCTGACCACCAGCCAGGAACTGCGCCTGTCCGACGCCACCGACGACGAATCGCCAAGTTTTGCCCCCAACGGCAAATACATCATGTATGCCACCCGTGTGGGCGGCCGCAAATCGCTGGCCGTGGTGTCGGTGGACGGACGTGTCAAGCAACGTCTGACCGCTCAGGCGGGCAATATCAAGGAGCCCACCTGGGGTCCGTTCATGCAGTAAATACGATTCACTACTAGGAGAATGAATATGCGTAAACTCAGCAGCTTAGCCTTTGCCGTCACCACCGCCGCCATCCTGTCCGCCTGCTCGACCCCGGTCAAAGTATCGGAGCCAGCACCAGTGGTGGAGCGTCCGGTTGAAAAAGCCGTACAACCACAAGCCGACACCCGCACCGTGGCCCCGGTTGAAACCAAATCGCTGGATCCGCTGGACGATCCAAAAGGCGTGCTGGCCAACCGCAGCATCTACTTCGACTTCGACAGCTACGCCGTGCGCGCCGACGGCAAGCCAGTGGTGGAAAACCACTCGGCCTACCTGGTCAAGACCAAAAACCGTTCGATCCTGATCCAAGGTAACACCGACGAACGCGGTGGCGCCGAGTACAACCTGGCACTGGGCCAGAAACGCGCCGAAGCCGTGCGCAAAGCCATGACCACGCTGGGCGTGTCGGATTCGCAGATCGAAGCCGTTTCGCTGGGCAAGGAAAAACCAAAAGCCACCGGCTCGAACGAAGAAGCATGGGCACAAAACCGTCGTGCTGACATCGTCTACAAGTAATCAAAAGCACTACCTTTTTGCCGGGTCACAGGCATAATACGGGGCGGCGCGCGGATTCGAATCCGCGCCCTGCCCCGTTTTCCTTTTAGATTTGTGTGAAAGTGTCCGACATGAAGAAATTCTCCAAATCCGGCCTGAGCGCCGCCCTGCTGGCCGCGACGATCTGGCTGCCGCTGCAAGCCCATGCCGGCCTGTTCGACGACGACGAAGCCCGCAAAGCCCTGCTCGACCTGCGCGCCAAAGTCGAAGCCATGCGCACCGACCTGCAAGCCCGCATCGACACCAAATCCGACAAGTCCAGCACGCTGGACCTGCTGAACCAGAACGACGCCACGCTGCAGCAACTGAACCAGCTGCGCGGCCAGATCGAAGTGCTGGCCAACGACCTGGCGCAGGCCCAGAAGCGCCAGAAAGACTTCTACGTCGACCTCGACGCCCGTCTGCGCAAGCTGGAACCGCGCGAAGTCACCATCGACGGCAAGTCGACCCAGGTCGATCCGGGCGAGCAGCGCGGCTACGACGCGGCGATGCAACAGTTCAAGACCGGCGACTACAAAGCCGCCAGCACCGCGCTGCAGGAATTCGTCCAGCGCTATCCGGGCTCCAGCTACGCCGCCAACGCGCAGTACTGGCTGGGCAATTCCTACTACGCGCAGCGCGACTGCAAGGCCGCGATCGCCGCCCAGCTGGTGGTGCTGAAGAACTACGCCGACAGCCCGAAAGCGCCGGACGCCATGCTGAACATCGCCAGCTGCCAGACCGAGCTGAAAGACAAGGCCGCCAAGAAAACGCTGCAAGACCTGATCAAGCAGTATCCGGACTCGCCGGCCGCAGCCACCGCCAAGGATCGCCTGAACGGCAAATAATTACCGCAGGGTATTTGACAGCTGAGCAGCTTCCCCCTATAATCTCGCTTCTTTCGGGGGTCGTTAGCTCAGCTGGTAGAGCAGCGGACTTTTAATCCGTTGGTCGCAGGTTCGAATCCCGCACGGCCTACCATTCCGAAAGTTGCCTAGGTTTTATACCTAAGGGTCGTTAGCTCAGCTGGTAGAGCAGCGGACTTTTAATCCGTTGGTCGCAGGTTCGAATCCCGCACGGCCTACCAAGATTCATCAGAAAAGCCAACCTGTGGGTTGGCTTTTTTGTTTTCCCGAATAGAAAGTGCGCCATGACTTACGAAGAATTCCTTGACGAAGTAACCACGCTCCTCACCGAACTGTACAACCTCGACGACCAGGCCGCGATCAAGCTGGTGGTCGACGCCCAGGCCAACGATTACTTTGTCGTCCACGACGACAAAGAAGAACTGCGCACCTTCGCCCAAGCCAAACTGGACGCCGTCGCACTCTACGAGGCCAAGCAAAACAAAAACGAAACTCAGCGCAAGCAACAACAACGCCAGACACAAAAGAAAAAGGCGCGCTAGCCGCCCAGAACACGCGGCGGCAAATTGGCTCATCTGTATGACCGAGCTGACGGGTTGCAGTCAAAAAATACTAGCGCATCATAGACCAGCGGTCTTCTAGTCCGTTGGCTGCATGTTCGGCCCCGCACGGCCTCCCAAGATATCTCAGAAAAGCCCACGAATTTCGGTTCGTGGGCTTTTTTTGTTTCTGATCCATTTCTAGCTCTCCGCGCCACCTCACTGCAGCAACCAAACGAGAGTCCCCCTCCTTACTAGTGGCACAAAAATCAACCTTTGCTAGCCAGTAAATCAACCCTGGATTACACTGTACATAAACACAGTTATCTATATTGCCTTGAGGCCTAGCCAAAAGTGTTTTGATTCACGATTAACATTGCTCATCTTCAAGAAAATACATATTAGAGAGTATATTTCCTCCCAAATCTCACCGGAAACAATATGGAAGCCAGCCAACTATACATTTTAAAAAACCGATCTTTTCAGCAAAATGTCTTAAAGATTGGGATGACAAATAAAAAAGCAAGTGCTCGAGCAAAGCAGATATACAGCGGAGCTACCGGGGTACCGGAACCATTCGACGTGCTGTTTGCGTGTAGTGTTGCAGACTGTCGCGTTGCAGAACGCCAAGTCCATCGCCGTCTTGCAGCCTATCGCGTAAATGACTCCAGAGAATTTTTTAGAATTTCTGCTACTGCAGCTCGACAAGTAGTTTTCGACGTTTGCTCAGAAATAAATATTGATCGCCAACATGAGCGCCCGATCATTACAGTGGATTTGATCACAGTCGAAGAGCCGGAGTTACCTCCAAGTGATCAGTACCAAGAAAAGTATGGCGAAATCCTAACAATCCCTCTTGACGAGCTCAGCGAACTTCCTATTGGAACTAGCACACTAAGCAAACTTCAAAAAGAAAGAATATCTACGATCAATGCCATTCTTCGAGAGGTGTTTCCGGAATGCGAAGAAAGTTGCTATGACTCTTTCTCTCGCGACGAAAACCCAGAACCAGAAATAAGAATTTGGGAGCATATCGCTAAAGCCTTTTTAAAAGTTGATCAAATCAACTGTTTGAATGTAACCGAAAAAAAAGAAGCGTACACATTATTACTAGCGAGGTCGTTGAGCCCAACTAAAGTGGTTCTTCAGAAACAAACTCTTCGATATTTCACGAAAGAGGCTGCTCTTAAAATTATGACAGGTTACGAATTACCTCCAAAGCCTATCACTGTAAGAAAAGCAAAATCTGAAATTTCACATATAAGACATGTGAATATAAAACCTTTAAAATCAGTGATACCAGATATATTAGCAGCCCAACGCAGGACCGATTGAAGACATAAGTATGTTTGAGGCGACCAAGGGGCTCCTTGCGACGCAGTGAGCCAATGTCGGCTGCTTCGAAGACTTTTAATCCGTTGGTCACAGGTTCGAATCCCGCACGGCCGACCAAGACCATAAAAAACACCTCGGGTGGCTTTTTATTATCTTCAAATTCTCGCGTTTATCACCGCCTCAAACTTGCGCCACTTCAACTACCTCCAGTCTGCTCCGCAGTACGCTTGGCAGGTCCCTAAGGAGGCCACATGAAAATGCAAGAAGAGGAAATATTCGAGAATGCGATCAAATCGCTGGAAGCAACTGCCGCCAGTGCGGGCGTACATCTGCAAATCGACTCGACCGCGCGCCGTATTTACGCGCGCGAGATCAAGGCCATGTCAGATCGCCTTCGCAGCGAAGTCGCCAACGGCAAGCTATCTTGGGCGCAAGCAGCAGAGCAGGCCCAAACTACCCGTAACGTCATTATGCAACTCATCCGCTCGCGCACCACGCCGGCGGGGCGCGCTTGGGCGCAGCGCAGGAAAGCCGAAGGCCGCAGCCTTAACGCCTTGATCGCCGAAAAAGCTCAGAAGTTGTACGGGAAAAATGCTGACTTCACCAAGTTCAGCCTGTCAAAGCAAAATAGTGTGTTCGCCGAAGTTGTGGCCTCCGCTGGCAGATCCGATCCGAGCGTCACGCGCAATGTGCGACGACTATCCTATGCGGGACGTGGTGTGATTGTGCTGTCGCTGGCGCTATCCACGTACAACGTTCTTACCGCTCGCGACAAGTCTGCTGCGGTAAAGCGAGAACTCGTTACCAACGCTGCAGGAATCGGTGGCAGCATAGCGGCCGGCGCGCTTGCCGGTTTGGCGTGCGGCCCTTGCGCGCCGGTATGTGTGACAATAGGTGCCTTTGCTGGAGGCGTGCTAGCCGCTTTTGGCTCGGGCTTTATTTGGTAGGGCAAACTCGTGAGATTACTTTCGACTTCAGAGTTCGCGGCACGGCTCTCGTCCCCGTACACGGATACCGAATTGGCATCTTCAGAACTGCTACTGAACGGAGCAGCAACCGGCCTCATCGTGACTGGAGCGATACTGGAAGCGGCCGTAGAGTGGCGAGGCTATCGCATCGCATTCTTCACAAATGACATTCCATTCGAAGAATCACTAAGAATTTATATGTTTGACGTCAACATGGCGCAGATCGATGCAGCCGTGCTCGGCGCGATGTATTCCACCGGCACTTTTGCAGAACTAGCATTACATTCCCCAGACACGCTCACGTTTCGCTTTTTCGGGGGCATCTTGTGGTGCATGGTACTCCTAAGCGAACAAGAGTTTGCGCTACCGTTTTTGTCCGACCCAAGCGGCGTAAGTCGAGACCTCAAGTTTTTCAGGCACTTTCGTCTTGAAGACAAACCGCTGCGGGAAGAAGCGAGTGACGTTTCGGGCAAACCCAGGATACGCTCAAGCTCCCGAGCCGGTTCAATCCCGCGCTCCACACCACGTTTGCTGACTGCGAAACTCAAGCCGGGCATCAAATAGGGAGGTCTCCCATGAGAAAAGCCCTACATCGATTACTTGTCAGCGACAGGTTTCATGACTTGCTTGCGCTGATCTTCGGCATTAGCTGGTCGATAGGCATGACCGCAGTGACTTTGGCGGCTCTATCACGTCACGGCTAAATGATGCTGTCCCGCCCTCATGAAATTAGTTCAGGCGCCCGAATACGGAACTCAAACCATCACTCCGCCGACATCGGACACCGCCCCGGTCAGCGAGATCGTGGTTGCTGGCCTAGCGACAGGAAAATTCGTCGGGGGCGCGATCTTCGAAGCTGCGTTGAAATGGCACGAGCATGTGCTGCTGTTCTTGACGGATGATGTCCCGTTCGAAGAAGGGCTCAATATCTACCTGCTGGACGCCAATCTGGAAGTCGTCGATGAGGCGCACATGTACCACATGTACGCCTCAGGTGTTTTCTCAGACCTGGATTTAACACAATCCGATAGTATTCGCTTCTGCTTCTTTGGCAGCGGGGCTTATACGCTTACACTGTTTCCCCAAAAGCGGTTTATGCTGCCAGTCATATCAGATCCCATCGGCGTACATCGGCCGTTCAGATTTTATCGGAGGTTTAAGATTTCGAGCCGCCCGCTACCGGAGACAGTGTGAAAGCGAGTATCCAAGCATTTTTTCAGGGAGCCACTAATAGCGCCGGTCCCAGCCTCACCCCGTTACCCATGACACTCAACCGGCCCGAAGGACGTCGCCGCTATTTGCTGGCGGCGCCGCCCGCCCCAACATCGGGCGGACGAGCATTGGTCGTGGTATTGCATGGTGCCGGTGCGTCAGCAGAGCAAGTGTTGGGCCTGGCGTTTCCACCCTCCCCGTTGTCTTTGTGGCTGGAGATTGCGGCGCGCGAGCAGTTGGTGGTGATCGCACCGGATGCCGGGCAAGGCGGTTGGAGCGATTGCTTCGCATCCGATGCGCGCCAGCGCCAGAAGAACGATGTGGACTTCATCAACGCACTGATAGACCATGCGATCGCCACTTACGATGTCGACCCAGCCCGCGTTTATCTGATGGGTGTCTCACGCGGCGGCTGGATGGCGTACGCGGTGGCCACGGCGATTCCACAGAAGCTGGCGGCATTCTCGGTGGTGCTGGCCGGGATGCCTCCCCCCGGCCGCAGCGAGATGCCAAAGACGCCATTGTCGGCGCTGATCTTTGGCTGCACAGCCGATCCGCTGATTCGCTATCACGGCGGCAAGCCTTGGTACGCGCTGTGGTTCGCAGAACCGGTGCGCAGCATTGAAGATAGCGTACACGTCTGGCGCGAACTGGCCGGTCTGCCAGACTCACCGGAAGTGGTAAAGCTCGCGGCAAGCGATGTGCGGGGCAAAACCAGCGTCACCCGCTACACCTGGGGCCAGGCCGCAGACGGACTACAAGTCAGCCTGTACCGCATCGATGGCGCCGGCCATGCGGAGCCGAGTCGCCTGAAGCGCTATCCGCGCTTCATCAACTGGCTCACCGGTTTGCAAAATGCCGACCTGGAGGTCGCCGAGGCTGCCTGGAATTTTTTCCGGCGGAAGCGTGCACATTAATGGAGAGTCCAATAGCACCACTTCACTCGCTGCATTTTTGGTGATGCCTTGATTTCTCACACAAGACAACGACGATCACGGCCTACACTGGAGTGTCTGACGTTCTGCACGCGGAGGAAATAATGAGTAAGAAAGTCATTCATGTAAGACCTAAAATCGGCGGTCAATGGGAAGTTTCCAGCGCAAACGGCTCGCAACTATACGCATCGAAAATGCAAGCTGTCCTGGCGGCCAGATCACAAGGGCGCTCAGATAAGGTGATCATCCAGAACTCGGCAGGCCAAGTCCTGCGCCCTGCGAAACTGAAAACCAGCCGCCCCATCAGCGTTATCCGAGAAGCGGTCTATGCTGCGATGTTGCAGAAAAAATGATGCCCCATCCATCTTTTGAAACTGCTGTCTTTGTGAACTGTCCCTTTGATGATGCCTATCGTCCATTACTTTGGTCTATCGTATTTAGTGTGGCAGCATGCGGCTTCACACCAAGATCTGCCCTGGAGGACCGGGACTCAGGGCAAGTCAGACTAGAAAAAATCAAACAACTTATCTCCAACTGCAGGCTGGGCATTCACGACATATCGCGTACTGAACTGGAGCCGGCCAAGACATCGCGGCCCACAACAATTCCATCCCAGAGGTAATCGAGAAGCTAAGAGAATGGCTGAATTCTTCGCGCGGACAGCTACCTCGCCTCTCTTCTGCAGACGCACTCATTGCCCTGGATGAGGAGTTCTCCGCTTCGCTATCAACCATTTGCGCAAACGGTAAATTTAACTCGGCGAAGTTGAGTTACAGCGATTTCCAAACTATTTCCGGTGAATGGCTAGAGCTGGCGCAGTAGTCATATACAAATGTCGAGCCCCGCAAGATGCGTGACTCGACGTTAGTAGTTGAACGATCAGCGATAGATCAGGTAGAACTTCAAGCCGCTGCCATTCTGCACCGCGCTGCCCGTCTGCACCAGCGCGACGTGGCTGCCGCCGGCGCTGTGGAAGATTTCGCGGCCGTAGCTGGTCTGGCCGTCAATCGATGGGAAGCTCAGGTCGCTGGCGTACAGCATCAGCGTGCCGGTGTAGCGCTTGTACGCCGCCGGATAGGTCGACGCATAATCCGGATAGCTGCCATTGGCTGCCGCAATCGCCAGCGTCTCCAGCCCATCCTTCGACTGGCTGAGCGACACCATGGTGCCAGTCAGATTCAGCTGGCCGGCATAGGTCAGCGTATCGGTGCGGAAGTAGTTGCCAGCCGAGGTGAACACCAGATCCTCTTTCGACGACAGGAACAGCGCGTAGCCGATCGGGTAGTCGCCGTGGTACGGCGAGTCGCCATACTTGACCACGGCACCGGTGGTGACGTCGGTCGTGAAGTAGTTGATGTCCACCGGCGACAGACCGGTCGATACGGCAAAGCCTTTTTGGCTCAGCGGCGAATAGATGCCGTGCACGGTGCCGTAGAAGTAACCGAAGCCGATGCTGTCGCCGGCCACGATGGCTTCGCCGGTGCGGGCGTTGAGCGCGGACACGGAGGGCGAATACCACTGGCCACCGGTCTGGCCGCTGAGGTAGGCCAGACCGCTGTCGGTCAGCATCACTTCGGTCTGCGAGCCATTGGTGGCGGCGGTGCGCACGATGCTGGCGGTGTCCAGATCCACCAGCGTCAACGCGCCTTCATGCAGCACGGCGGCCAACTTGCCGTTGGGGCTGACGCTCATCGCCTTGTAGGCGCTCGGCAGCACCACCGATTTGATGACGCCGCTGAACGGATCAGCAATTCGCAGCGCGTCCGGTCCGGACGACACCATCACTACTTTGTCCAGCGATTTGCTGTAGCGTGCCACCAGCGGCGTGAACGGCAGCGACACCGTGCCGCTCAGCTGCGCCAGCACTTTGACGTCGACGCGGGCGCTGACCGGGCGCTTGCCATCGCCGACTTTCAGCAACAAGGTGTAGTTGCCCGGCAGATCCGGCGTGAAGCTGATATCGGATGAGGCGGGCTGTAACAACGCAGCCGTCGAGCCGGCCGGTTTGCTGTCCAGCGTCCAGTTGTAGGTCAGCGCGTCGCCATCTTCGTCGTAGCTCAGCGCGCCGGACAGGGTGGTGGAGCCGCCGCTTAGCACCGTCAGCGCGCTCTTGTCGACCACGGCCACCGGCGCGTGGTTGGTAACGGCCACCGTCAGATCCTGCTCCGCATACGCGCCGGCCGGGTCGGTCACGCGCAGCCGCACCACGTAGTTGCCGCCGCGATCCGGGGTGAAGCGGGCCGTGGACGCATTCGACGACGCCAACGCGACCGCGCTGTCGACCGGTTTGGATTGCAGCGTCCAGCTATAGCTCAGGGCGCCGGATTCGGGGTCAGAACTGCCAGCACCGTTGAGCGACACTTCGTAGCCGATCGACGGTGTGCCGGCGTCGGCCGCCAGCGCCAGCACAGCCTTGGGTGCCGCGTTGGGGGCCGGGGCAGGCGTGGCGCTACCGCCACCGCCGCCGCCACAACCGGCCAGCGCCAGCATGGCGCCCAACATCCAACCCGGCGCTACTTTCCGAGCGCTCACAAATTTTTCTCTCATAACATGCCCCAAGGATAACGGTGGGGCGATGTTATTGCTTATTTTGTAATTTGTAAATGGAAACGTTAACAATTTGCGATGTGCATCAGGCAATGCCTGCCTGATAAGCATAGTTCGCCCAAAAACCAAGCCCTGACGTGACTTTTTGTTTTAAAGCCACAGCGCTCAGCTGTGACTTTACTAAAACTAGTTTCATCACTATCATCATAATAGATGCAATTTTAATAACTCATTTATTAATCTTTCATCTGAACCAATCCCAAAAAACCACTGAATAAAAGGGGACAAAAATGAGAAACTTGCGTCAGATTCTGCTGGGGTTCGTATCTACCATGCTGTGTGCCACGGCGTTTGCCAGTGGCCCATCCGTGCTGGTGCTAGGAGCGGACGGCGATAACACCATCACCTCGGGCCTGATGGGCACCGGTCTGTTTAGCAGCGTGAACTACTACAACACCGCGTCCAGTACGCCGATGATAGGCGACCTCTCGGGATATAGCGCGGTACTGGCGTTCACCAACTATCCACCAGCCAATCCCAGCGGCCTGGGCGACATCCTTAAGCAGTACGTGGATAACGGCGGCGGTCTGGTGATCAACACCTATGCCTTCAGTGACCCTTGGAGCATTACTGGCGGCATCACCAACAGCGGTTACGCGCCACTGGTCAACGTCGGCAGCAACGGCTACGTCAGCGGCCTGCTGGTGCAGACCGCCCCCAGCGCGATTTTCACCGGTGTCAACCTGGGGACGCTGACCTATTTCAATAACTCCAATTTTTCCCACCCAACCCTGGACGCCGGCGCCACCCTGCTGGCCGACGATGGCTACGGGATCAACATGATTGCCATCAACGCCAGCGGCAATATCATCGCCAACAACACCTTCCCTAACCTGGACCCGAACAACGGCGACTACTACCGCCTGACCGCCAACGAACTGCTGGCCGTTGGCGCCGTACCGGAACCAGAAACCTATGCCATGCTGTTGATTGGCCTGAGCGCCATCGGCTTCGCCGCCAAACGCCGCAAAGCCTGAACCGCCACGACGGAAACAAAAACGCCAGCCTGCGGGCTGGCGTTTTTTATCGTAAAGATGATTAAAAGGATGCCCTCAAACCCAGGTTCACACGGCGGCCGACGTCTTCCAGCGTCAGGAACTGGGTTTCGTTGAGCGCGTATTCGTGCGTGCGCGCGTTGTTCAGATTGATGAAGTCGGCGTACAGGCTCAGAGTCGGTGTGAGGTTGTAGCGCAGGCTGGCATCGGTCTGGCCATAGGCGGCGCGGTTGCGCGGCTGGGTGCTGCCGCCGCCGCAATCGACAGAGAAGTGGTTACGCCAGTTGTAGCTGACGCGCGCCTGGAACTTGCTGTTCTCGTAGAACAGCGAGGCGTTGTACGACTGTGGCGACAAGCCCGGATAGCCGCAATCCGCCAAGCCGCTGTCGGCCTCGCGAGTGGCACTGGCGTCGACATAGGTGTAGTTGGCGGTTACGCCGAAGCCACGCAGCCAGGACACTTCATTGTCGAAGGCGTATTGGCCGGCGATTTCGGCACCCTTGATCTTGCCCTTCTGGCCGTTGCGCACGCGGGTGTCATGCACCACTTCGCCCGGATACTGCGGCAGCGTGACGTCAACCAGCCGGCTCTCCAGGAAGTCACGCACGTATTTCTGGAACAGCGCCGCGCTGACATAGTTGGTCTTGGACAGATACCATTCCCACGAGATGTCGTAGTTGTTCGACTTCATCGGCTTCAGGTAGGGATTGCCGCCACCGGTCTGCACGTCGCCGTAGCGGCCGCCGTAGGAGTTGGTCACGCCCATCTGGTTCAGCGTCGGCCGGGTTTCGGTTTTCGACGCGGCCAGGCGCAGCAGCATCTCGCGCGTCAGGTCGAACTTGACGTTGGCCGATGGCAGCACGCTGTTATAGCTGTTGTCCACCGTGAGCGTGCTCATCGGACCGTAGTTCAGGATGTAGGTGGTGTCGTTCGGGCTCTTGGTGGCCGACAGCAGCACCCGGCTGGTGCCGGACGACGACGACTGCACGTGCACGAAACGCAGGCCGGCATTGGCCGACCAGCGATCGCCTTCCCATTTGCTGTCGAAGAAGATGCTGCTGACCTTTTCCTTCACCGCCCAGGTCGACGGCTTGGTGTAATCAATCGCCATCGGGCCGTTCGGATAGACCGAGGTGTCCAGGTATAACGCCGGGTCGTTGGATTGGGTCAGCGTCGAGCGCTGGTTCAGGTAAGCCATGTAGGCGTAGGGATCAAAGCTCAGGTAAGCGTTCGGCACCTGGGCGCCGTTGCCGAGGAAGTTCTCGAACGGCGTCACCGTGAACAGCGACGATGGCAGCGCCAGATGGTAGCCGCTGTAGGTATTCCACGAATCGCTGTTCCACTCGGTGCGCGATACCTTGCGCTGCGAATAGCCGACGCCGCTATCGATGCCCTGGAAGTAACCCGCCTCATGCTTCCACGACAGGTTGAGGCGGCCTTCGTACAGCTGGTCCTTGTTGCGCACGTCGCCGTTCGACACCGCGTGCGCGCGCACTGCGGTCGGATCGGCAATGCCGTCGCCAAACACGATCGATGGCGTGCTGCCAAAGGTAATCACGTCGCCATTCTTCGGCACCATGCCAGCCACCACCCACATATCCGGCGAGCTGGACGTGGTGCGCGAGGTCGACACATCGCCCTCCACCTTCCAGTCCGGCGACGGCGTCCACTTCGAATTCAGACCGAAGGCGCTGGTGATCGACAGGCGGTCGCCACCCTTGACGATCATGTCGTTGGAATTGACCTCGCCCAGCAACTTGCCGCTGCCGGCCAGCTCGGGATTGTTGGCGTAAAAGGTCGCGCCCGGACGCAGCAAGCTGGTGATCTGGTCGCTGCCGTTGACGGTCGCGCCCAGCACCACCGGGTTGATCCAGTCGCTGAAGGCGATCACCTTGTTGCGCTGGTCGAGGTGGGAGTACAGTGCGTCGGCGGTCAGTTTCCAGTCCGGCGACGGGTTGAACTGCACAGTCAGGTTGCCGACCAGGCGCTTGCGGCTTTCATCCTCGGCCTGGAAGCCAAAGCTTTGCGGAATGTAGAGCTTTTTGGTGGTGACGTCGGCCATGGTCAGGCCGGTGGAATTCAGGTTGCCGTTGATGAGCGAGACGTCGCGGTAGTTCCACGCGTCGGTAATCGCCTTGTTCTGCTTGGAGGCGCGGTCGGTGTAGGACAGCGAGGCCGTGACGCCAAAAGTGCGCTCCGGATTGGCGAACGAATACATGCCGCTCAGGTTGGGCGTTTTCTTTTCCGAGTTGGAATCGTAGGAGCCGGAACCGTTGACCACAAAGCTGTGCCCGGCCTTGCCGGACAGCGGACGCGCGGTCTGGATATCCACCGTGGAACCGATGCCGCCTTCGGGCAAGAAAGGCTGCGACGTCTTGTACACCAGCGCCTTGGAAATCAGGTCCGACGACAGCAGGTCGAACGAGAACTCGCGGCCGCCGGTGTCGCTGGTCATGGTGCGGCCGTTGACCAGCACGTTGTTGAACTCCGGCCCGAGACCGCGCACGGAGATATACCGCCCTTCCCCGCCGTTGCGCTGGATTTGCACGCCGGTCACGCGTTGCAGCGATTCGGCGATGTTGGTGTCGGGGAACTTGCCCGCGTCCTCGGCGGACACGGCATCCACCACGCCATCTTGCAGCCGCTTGGTATTCAGCGACGACGACAGCGAGGCGCGGATGCCGCTAACCACCACGGTGGACGAGGAATCGACGGGATTATCGGTAGTCTGTGCCTGGGCGCCGGTAGCCAGCAACAGGTCAGCGATCAGCGCGGCCATAACGGTCCGGCGCAGGTGAGTGCTATGCAATGCCATTTGTAGTCTCCAGTTGGTTTTTTTATAAATGACAACAGCTGAATGCAATCGCGTGGAATCGTTACCGCGACTACACGAAGTTATCTTACGCCTGGGGCAACAATGCCAAGTTATCACTTCTTTGTGAAAAGGCATGCAAAAAACGTATAACTCCGCCGCGTCAGGGCTGACGCGGCGGAGTCTGGAATGGCAAAGAAAGAGGAAATCAGCGCAGCGAAACGCCGCTGCTACGGGCTGGCAAAGCGCGGCTGTCGCCCTCTGTGGAGAGCTGTTCTGAGAGGTACTGCATGCAGCGGCCCAGCGGCTCTTCCACCCAGCGGTGGAACAGCGCGCCGGCGGCCAGGCTGGAGGTCCAGGCGGTCAACATGCCCAGCGCCTGCCACTGTGGCTCGGCGGGTACAAAATGGGTGAAGGTAGCGTTCACCATCAGGCAAATCGGGAAATGGATCAGGAAGACCGAATACGAAATCTTGCCGATGCCGTTGATCAGCGACCAGCCAAGGCCGGTGGAAGCGGTCTTTTCGCGGCCGAACAGGAACAGCACGCAGGCCGTCACCGCCGCCAGCGCGATGCGGCTGCGGAATTCCAGCACCAGGCCGATCACCGCCGGCAGCAGCGCCATCAGCAGCAACATCACCGCCACGCCGGGCTTGCGGCGCGGATCGCTGGCCCACCAGGCCATCACGCCCAGACCATAGCTGCCGAAGAAATATGGCGCCCAGTTATCCCAATCGGCGTCCAGATTGAAGTGCAGCAACGACATCGTGATGCCGGCCGCCACCGTCATCGGCATCAGCCAGGCCAGCGGACGCTTGCCCTCGGCAATGCCGGCCAGCCATAGCACGCCCACCATCAATATATACAGCTGGAAATCGATCGCCACATACCAGGCGCCGGCCGACAGCGACGGATAGCCCAGCACGCCATGCAGCAGCAGCGCGTGCGCGCTCAGCTGGCTGAGGGTGGCCGGGGCCGAAATCGAATCGTGGGACATCCACTCGCTGGCCCAGGCCGAGGCGACCGCCGCCACCAGCGTCGCCGCCAGAAACGGCGGCGCCAGCTTGGCGTAGCGGCGCCAGATCGCCCACATCGGGCGGGAATGGCCGGCAAAACCCGACGGCGCCAGCGACTTGGCGCCGAGGAAGCCGCCGATCACCAGAAATACCTGCACGGCGATGCGGGCGCTATCGCTGAGCCAGTCGATCAGGGCCGGAAAAATCGGACGCACGTAGTCCGCCATCGGACCGTAGAAGGCCAAATGGTGCAGCACGATCAGCTGGGCAGCGCCCGCTTTCAGAAGATTAATCAAGCCAAACTGCGTAGCGAGCGGTTGCTGGGCGCTCGCCGCAGTTCCTGCAACTACTTTCATTCGTATTCCTTGCCAACAATTTAAGCGGCAAAAGCGCGTATTTTTAGGGGCTTTTGACGACAAGGGCGATATCATAGCTGAGGTTTCCGCATTGGTGGCGCACGTGTCGAACATGTAAGAATGTTTGATCTAATACGAGCGGCCTCTGAGTGAGGCGTGCTAGCTTGCGGCAATGAGCATTTTCTACCTCCAGCAATTGCAAGAACACGCGGGCTGGTACGCCATCAACGCGCTGGTTCCGGCTTGTCTGCCCTTCCTGGTCATCGCCGCAGTCGCGACTGCAACAGACGGTTGGGCTATTTTCATCAGAATGCTAAAGAAATCTGTCGAGGCGGGACAACTGTTCTGGGTGACGCTGGGGATGTTGGCGTCGACTGGTTACGATGCGTTCACCGGATACGTCACGAACCCTGACCAACAAGAGTTCGCCTCCTGGGCGATTGGCTTTTCCATGGTGGGCGCCTTTTTCATCGCAATTTTTATTGGCATCAATACCTACCGCGCTGCGCAAGGACAGCCAAGTCAAAAAAAGGTCATCTTGCTGTCGGTCGCGGCAATAGCGGTGGTGCTCTATTTCTACCCACTTGTGCATTTCAGACTAGGGCGGTGCTAGACTAAACGACCGCACCACAAGGAGGATTCTCCATGAGAAAATTTCTTTTGAAAATCATCCTCGACGACAAGGCAAACGACATTTTTACCTACGTGTTGGGTTCGCTGCTTATGGGCTGCCTGTTGTCGCTGGCCATCCTGGCCACCTTCATGGGGCGGTGACTTGAATTTCTGAGCGCGGTGCAGTACAATTCCGGCCCTTGGGTCGTTAGCTCAGCTGGTAGAGCAGCGGACTTTTAATCCGTTGGTCGCAGGTTCGAATCCCGCACGGCCTACCAAGAATTCAAAAGTATAGAAAAAGGTTATCCGCTTTGGCGTATAACCTTTTTTTACTTTCTCCTCCCCCTTCACACGCCCCCACGAAAGAACCCTCATGAAAAAGACCGGAATGGCAAAAAGCGACGCCAAGAAACTGATGGGCAAGATGGTCGTTCCTGGTGGTGCAGAATTTGGCAAGGCAGCTGTCGTCGTTGACCGCCGCGAACAACGACGTCTCGATCAGGCGCTGGGCCTGGTGCCATTTGCCGTCAAACTCAATAGCGACCTGGTAGCTCAGATCAACGCCCTGGCAACCGAACAAGGCGCCGATCTCAACACTGTTGTCGCCGCGCTGCTGCAAAAAGGTCTGGCAGGCTGAGGAGTTGCAAGCAGCGAACTTTTAATGCGTTGGTCGCAGGTTCGATTCCCGCACGGGCCTACCAAGATTCAACATGCTCAGCTTGCTTTCGAACGGTGCGCCAGCCCAAAGCCGATGAGGGCCAGCGCGACGCCCAACCAGAGCGGCGCCGAAAATCCGTATTGCAGATCCCAGGCCGAGAGCGACATCCCAGAGCCAAGCGCAGCAATCAGAAAAAGTTTCTTTGCCCGCTGCGGATGCGCGTGCAACATCAGCACGGCGACATACAACGCCACGCAGCCGATCAATGTCAGCAACGCAGCAAAGAACGATACGCTACCGGTCCCCACCAACATCCAGTAGGCAGGCAAATTGCCAAGCAACACGGTCAGATGACCGGCGGCCGCACCGAGCAAGAGCATCACAAGCAGAGGTCGCCAGCCCATCCCCGCTTTGAACAGCCGCAGCGTGAAATATATCAAGGCAACAAGAAGTATCAGATCCAGCATAGTTTCAAGCTGGATCGAGTGGCTAAACATACGAGCCAACAACCTCGCCAGCAAGCAAGCAAAGCAAGCCAGCGCTTCGACACGCATCAGGTAGACGGCGCAAGCAGTGCCCAGATTCAACACAACGGAAATAGCCAACGGCAAAAAGCTCAACCCGGGTGAGACGCTTTCCGAAGCTGACAGCGTCTTAAGTATCACTACCCCGGCGGCAAGTTGCAATAACGCCGTGACTAAACATACCAAGGCGATAATGTAAGCTGCCCGAGGGCGCCGGGACATAGCGGAAGAGTCGTTTGACATCGTGGGCACTGAGTCTCAAATTGGAAACGAAACATCCCACAAAGATATCATCCTGTCAATTCAAAATCCCTACTGGGCATATTGCATTGTATTATTGCAATATTTCATCTTTACCCTGGCTTCCCGTTGAAGACATCTATTCTCGCCGCCATTGCGGTCACCTGTTTCAGTTGCGGCGCATTGGCCGCCAGTTTTCCACTGAATGGCGCGCCGCCGGAAGTCACGATTGCGTTTGATGCGCTGCAGGCCGAATTGAACCGGCGGCTGGAGCCGGGCAAAGGCAAGCCGGTGCGGCTGGATCTCCCCAGCGCCACCCCGCCTACCGCCGCCGAGAAAGCGGCATTCCGCGCCGTGTTCGGCACTGAGCAGCCGCTGACGATCCAGCGCGCCGGCCCCGCTGGCAAGGTGACAAAGTACACCTTCACGCTGCCAGCCGCCGATTACAAGCTGGATGACGATCAGGCGTCGTGGAGCGCGCTGCCGGTGCAAGTCAGCGTCGATGACACTGGCGCCATCAGCTCCGGCAAGTGGCCGAAGGTCGAATTCCACGGTCTGGATCACAACCTGGTGTTCCGCGATATTGCGCTGACGGCGCGCCAGGAGCGTGGTTCCACGCTGGGGTATCGGCTGTTCCAGTTTGGCGAGGTCAAATACGACAACCTCACGCCCGCCGGCAGCCTGAACCTCAAAGACTTCAGCTTCCGCGAGACCTACGCGCCGCCCAAGAACAAGCCGGAACAGCAGCATGAGATCAGCATCAAGCACGCCACCATCGCCAGCGAGATTCAGGTGGACGATGTGCACCTGGCTTTCCGCCAGCGCGGCATGAAGCTGGACGACTTCGAGGCGGATAAACCGGGGATTTCATCGCTGCTGCAAATGCTGGCGCAGCCAGGCGCCAATGTCGAACTGCTTGACCTCAGTGCCAGCTTTGGCGGCGGCAAGCTGCGCGCCAGCGGCACCGCCTCGCTGCCGGGCGCAACGGCGGCCGACCTGCTGTCCGAGGCAGACATGCTGAAGAAGCTGGAGGTCAAGCTGAAGGCGGAAATGTCGACCAGCACACTGCGCCACATCGCGCTGCTGTTCGCGCGCAAGAATGGCAAGGACAAGGATCAGCAGGCGGTGGAGAAAGAAGCGCAGGATATTTATTCCTACGCGCTGGGCAAGCTGCTGTCCGACGGCTATGCCACGCTGGAAAAGGACAAGCTGATGTCCTCCATCGAGATCAAACAGGGCATGCTCTACATCCACGACAATCCAACCCCGCTGCCGCTGGAAAAGCTGAAGGAAATGATGAGCGAACAGTCCAGCCAGCCCACCGCGCCGGACGAGGAAGACCACAGCCCACCGCAAGCCGTGCTGTGGCGTGACCGCAGTCTTGAGCAGCTGCAGCTATTCGCCGCCAACAATCAGGACAAGGCACTACGCGAACTCTGCATCCGCAGTGTGCAATCCAAGGACGCCGAAGCGGCCGAGCGCTGGTGCGCCAAGGCCGAGATGAAAGTCCCGGACAAGATCGATGACGACCTGCTGGAAGACCCGCCGGCCATCAAGGACAACACACTCCAACTGAGCCTCGAGGGCGGCTACTACAACACCAGCTATTACCGTTTTGATCCGCATAAAATCCGCCGCCTGAAGCTCAAGCTGGATAACCCGCAGCGGCACGACAAATGGGCACCGTTCATGAAGCTATGCGTGCAGGCGGAAACGCCGAGTGACGCGGCCTGCCTGACCTTCGTCCAGCGTGGCGACAAGCAAATAACGGCTTACAGCCAGTTGGCCGCAGCCGATGGCCAGCCGCGCGGTGCAGAGCACCCGCTGGAGCGTAAGTTCAAGGTGGGCGAAAGCATCGACGTCGAAATCTATGTCGACGATCAGCAAGTCCACTTCTGGCTGGGCGATGACGACGGCGAAGGCCGCGAGGAACCGGTACTATTCCCGGCCGGCCTGCTGTCGCTGACCTGCTCCACTGCCGACTGCAGCTTCAAGTTCGAATAATCAGCGCAACATCAGCGGCGGAACTTGCGCGGCTGGCGTTTGCGTGCCGCCGAGTTCTGATCCTGCAGGATCGCATCCACCCGCTCCGACGCGTCGCGCGACAGGCGTTGCGCCAGCTCGGTGTCGGGGAAGTATTCCGACTGGCGGTAGGCCAGCCAAGCGTAGGCCGAATACAGCCGGCACGCATCTTCCACTTCCTGCAGGTTCATGTAATGCAGCGGCGTGTCGCCCGGTTTGAGATGGGTGATTTTCTTGTGCGCCAGCGACTTGGCCCAGTTCTCCCACGCGTTCTGCAACGACGGCACTTTGGACGAAATCGGCACCAGCGACAGTGCGAATTTCTCCGCCACCGTCAGTTCCAGCGTATCCAGCCAGGCCGCGCGCTCAAACTGGTCTTCGGTGATGCGTGGATAGAAGAAGCCATCCGGCACGTCGATATTGTGCACAAAGCGCTTCAGCAGCTTGGCCAGCCCATGCTCATTGGTCACCGACGAAATCCGGTGCAAATGCTCTAGCGTCGGCGCCACCGCGAAGCCGGTGGTTTTCAGTGGCACCGGCTTTTCGCGCAACAGCGAGCGGATCACGTTGTGGGTCTCGTTGTCGTAGCCGGCCACCAACCCTTCCTCGTGCACGCCGTAGCGCCCTGCCCGGCCGGCGATCTGGCGTGCCAACGCGGCCGGAATCTCTTCCTCTTCATAGCCGTTGTATTTGACGCTGGTGGTCATCACCACGCGCGCGATCGGCATGTTCAGCCCCATGGCGATGGCGTCGGTGCCCACCACCACATCAGCCGCGCCCTCGCGGAAGCGCTGGGCCTGCGCGCGCCGCACTTCCGGCGACAGATTGCCGTACACCGTGGCCACCGACAGTCCCATCTCGGTCACCATGTCGCGCCACATCAGCACTTCGCGGCGCGAGAAGCAGATCACCGCGTCGCCACGGCGCAGACTGCTCAGCTTGCGCACTGCTGTCGGTTCGACCGACAACGGTCCCTTGCGCTTCAGCAGATGGACTTCCAGCTCGCACTCCAGCCGCGCCGCCAGCACTTCGATCGCGCGCCGCGCTTCCGGCGCCCCAACCAGGTACACCACCTTGGCAGGCGCGCCGCAGACGGCGGCGGTCCATGCGGCGCCACGGTCGCGGTCTGCCAGCATCTGGATTTCGTCGATGACAGCGACGTCGACCGGGGTTTGCGTGTCCAGCATTTCCACCGTACTAGCGACGTGGGTGGCGCCCGGCACCAGCCGACGCTCCTCGCCCGTCACCAGACTCACCTTGAGCGGCTTGCCATGTTGTTGCATTTCCTGCAAACGCTCGTAGTTTTCCAGCGCCAGCAGACGCAGCGGCGCCAGATAGACGCCGCTCGGCGCCTTGCCCAGCGCTTCCATCGCCATGTGGGTCTTGCCGGAATTGGTCGGCCCCAGCACGGCGATGAATTTGCGCTTGATGCGGCGCGCCACGTCAAACGAGGCTGGATATTCGGCCAGGTTGATGCTTTGGCGGGTGCGCTCGGCGTGCTGCTCTTCCATATCGCGCTCGACCGCGTGCGTCAGGCGCGCACGGATGCGGTCGAACACCAGCCCGGCCGGTTCGGAAATTTGCATGTCCGACAAGGCTTGCAGGAAGGGCGCGGCGTCCATATCGCAATCGTCGCAGGCGTCGGCCAGTTCCTGGACGAAGGCGGTGGTAAAGGCGTGCAGTTCATCCGCCATCGCCTCACTGGTGCGCTCGCGCAGCAGGGCGGCGCGGGTGTCGCTGTCCATCTTGCGCCATTTGGATGGCTTGGCCAGCACGCCCTGAGTCGGCACCAGATCATAAGAGACGCGGCGGCCGGCGTATTCAACAACCCCAGTCACGCGCAGAAACACCCTGCCCTCGGCCCGCGCCAAAGTAATGCCGCGCTCTGGCAGGCCCAATTGACGCAATAACTCGTCATCTTCGCCCGGATCGCCGTCAGTGATGTGGGGTGCAGGAGAGGATGAATTCATGGCATTTCAGAAGGATGGAGTCGGCTCGGATTATACCGTCCTTGTGGTGCGGATTGGCCCACGCCGAAAACAGCGCAATAGCGCTCGCACCTGATTTCTGGCACCATACGGCGGTTTTACACCGCCGTATTGCCGGAAATCTCTCCATGCCCCAGACCATAAACTCGGCAGTTCATCACGAACTGTTGATTAAAAAAAGCCGCTTTATCGCCTGCGTCCAGCCGATGCCAGACCGCGCCAGCGCACAAAAAGTGGTGGCCGAATTATGGGAACAACATCCAGGCGCCGCCCACGTATGCTGGGCATTATTAGCCGGCGGCCAATCCGCCGCCGTCGATGATGGCGAACCCAGTGGAACCGCCGGCCGTCCCATGCTGGATGTATTACGTCACCAGGATCTGGAAGGCGTATTAGCCACCGTGGTGCGTTATTTCGGCGGCATGAAACTGGGCGCCGGCGGACTGGTGCGCGCTTATACCGACAGTGTGGCACAGGCATTATTAAAGGCCGATAAAATCGCGATTATCAAACAGCGCTTATTGATTTGCAGCGCTCCTTATGCGATGGAAGGTCTGATTCGCCGCGAAATTGAATTGGCTGGCGCCGTGCTGAATAATGTACAGCATCAGGATCATGTGCAGTTCGAATTCAGCCTGCCCGATACAGCCGCCGACGCGCTGATTGTCCGGCTGAATGAAGCTGGCCACGGCCGCATCAGCTGGATTACTCCCGACGATGAATAAACGCAACGACCGGCAACCCTGCCGGCCGCCCTTCACAAGCTCAATTCTGGTGTATTCGTGCTAATTTTTAGCATGGCTGCCGAGCCACGTCAGTCTGTGCCAGACGGTTTCAAGCGGTCCCTGGCTGTGACGGGCCAGCCACCACACGCTGAACTGCCGCTGCAGCAGCGCCAGCACGACGCCGATCGCCAGGGCGAAACTAGCGCCCGTGTACTGATACATGCCGAGACCGAAGCCATAATAAATCGACGTGCCGATAATCGATTGCACGACATAACTGGTTAAACTCATGCGTCCCAGTGGGGAAAATACCGCCAGCCAGCGCTGCGAATAAAACAGCAGGCAGAAGCTGGAAACCAGTACCGCCATAAATGCCACATTCGACCACGAAGTAATAATCACCAGCAGTGGCCGCTGTAATGCATCTCCTACTTTCCACAGCTCCGGCCAGGTCTTCAGCGCATAAAACGGAATAAACGCCAGCACCGCCAACAATAAAACCCGGCGCCAGAATGCCTGATTCCCTTCCACAAATACGCCATGCCGTCCTGCCAACATGCCGATCATGAATAGAGCAGGAATCTGGAATATCCGGCCATTTTCCCAGCTCCAGCGGATGACGCCAATTTTTCCATTCGTCAGATTACCGGTCCAAACCTGAAATGCCGAACCATGAGCGAAATAATCATTGGCGCGTCCGAAATAAACCCAGGAAGCGGGATCGGGTAATTTCGCATTCGGGTCCGGTAATGCCTGCAACACTTCGAGCCATGCATATGGCTGCAACAGCAGGAATACCGCAATCGCCCATACCCAGCAGCTACTCAAGCGCGCCACTGGAATCAGCGCCAATCCGAGTACCGCGTAAATACTCAGAATATCGCCGTGATAAAACATGGAATTGAACAGCCCAAACGCCAGCAACAACACCAGTCGCCAGGCGAAGCGGGGACGGAAATCCTCACCGCGCAGTTCCCGGTTGTGGTGCTGGATGTAGAAAGTCATGCCGAACAGCAACGCGAAAATCGCATACGACTTGCCGCCGAATAGAAAGAACAGGCTGTCCCAGATCACCTGATCGATCGCCTTCAGCCAAGCCGGCAAGCCCGCCGGCGAAAAATAAAAGTCGAAATGCTCGATGTTGTGCAACAGCATGATCGACACGATTGCAAAGCCGCGCAGCGCATCAATCACCGCCAGCCGGGAACTCGTTGTAGTCATTGGTCTCCGCCATTCCTGAATATAGTGAACAGAATGCCAAGTTTAACTGGAATCGCTACCATGCCCCAGCATGTGGTTGAACTGCCGCATCTTTAGGCAAACAAATTGCCTTACGGGAACAATGTGTGTATATTGGTGATAATCCAACGCATCTCTGACTGCCCAACACCAGCGGTCGCCTCACCTCTCCGGCCTTATTCCCGCCAACGTTCCCCCGGAACGCGAGAAATTTTCTCGACGAAACGGAATATCACATGAACATCAAGCATCTGAAGGTAAGTACCCGGCTGGGACTGGGCTTTGGCGCGGTCTTGTTGATGCTGGCCATCACGGTCGGCCTCAGCATCTACAGCCTGGGCAAACTGGCCGACAACACCGACGACATCGTTACCGAGTCCTATCCCAAAGTGCTGCAAGCGCAGCAGGTCATGAATCACAACAACAAAATCGCCCGTTCGCTGCGCAATGCGCTGCTGATCCACGATGAAGCCAAGGCGGCCAAGGAAATCGCCACCGTGATGGAAAAGCGCAAGGAAAACGACGTCGCCATGCGCAAGCTGAGCGACATGATCAAGACCAGCGAGAGCCGCGACTTCTTCAATGCCGTGCAAGCAGCGCGCAAGCCGTTCAACGAATCGCTGGATGAAGTGCTGCGCCTGCGTCGCGAGGGTGACATCAACGGCGCCGTCGACCAGATGCTGGGCAAGATGCGCGCCCTGCAGCTGGCCTATATGGACGCCATCGACGCCCTGATCGCGCACCAGAGCGCCAATATGGAAAAAGCCCGCGTTGAAGCCGAGGAAACCTATATCCAGTCGCGCAATCTGGCGATCGCGCTGGGCCTGGTCGCACTGGCGCTGGGCGCGGCGCTGGCCTGGCTGATTTCGCGTCAGCTGTTGCGTCAGCTGGGTGGCGAACCGACCGATGTGACCGCCATTGCCGGCCAAATCGCCAGCGGCGACCTGGCCGTGCAGATTCAGCTGCGCGCCGGCGATGAGCACAGTCTGCTGTTTGCGATCCAGGGCATGCGCGACAGCCTGGCCGAGATCGTCGGCCAAGTGCGCAGTGGCGCCGATTCCATCGTCAACGCCGCCACCGAAATCGCCTCCGGCAATATGGACTTGTCCACCCGTACCGAGCAACAAGCCGGCGCGCTGGAAGAGACCGCTTCGTCGATGGAAGAGCTGACCGCCACCGTCAAGCAAAATACCGAGAATGCCCGACAGGCCAATACGCTGGCGCAGTCGGCCTCCAGCATTGCGGTCGAAGGCGGTGCCGTGGTCGCCAACGTGGTGCAGACCATGGAAGCGATCAACGAATCGTCCAAGAAAATAGTCGACATCATCAGTGTGATCGATGGCATCGCTTTCCAGACCAATATCCTGGCCCTGAACGCGGCGGTGGAAGCCGCGCGCGCCGGCGAGCAGGGCCGTGGCTTTGCCGTGGTCGCCTCCGAGGTGCGCGTGCTGGCTCAGCGCTCGGCTGCGGCGGCCAAGGAAATCAAGGGCTTGATCGACGACTCGGTCGGCAAGGTTGGCGCCGGCACGCAGCTGGTCAGCCAGGCCGGCACCACCATGGACCGCATCGTGGCCGCCGTCAAATCGGTGACCGACATCATGGGCGAAATCAGCAACGCCAGCACCGAACAGGAAGCCGGCATCGAACAGATCAACCACGCCATCACTGAAATGGATACCGTCACGCAGCAGAACGCCGCGCTGGTGGAAGAAGCCGCCGCAGCAGCAGAAGCGCAACAGGATCAGGCACATCAACTGGTACAGCTGGTCGGCGTGTTCAGGCTGGCGGCGGACCAACGTCCCGCATCACACCTCAGCGCGCAGGCTGCGCGCTCCCCTCAACGCAAACCATCGCCACTGTCACTGACTAATCAAGGAGCCCGTCATGCACTCGCAGCAGCTTAAACAACTGATCCGACGTACCGTCACCACCCGCCGCCTGAACCTGCAACAGGCACTGGCCGCACTGGCGCGCCGCCGCACCGCGCAAAACGCGGTCGAGGCCATCGCCAAGGTGCACGGTTAAACCAATCGGAAGACTTTGACCGCCTCAGCCAGCCGCGCGGCCTGCTCCTCCAGCGCGCCGGCGGCAGCGGCCGCCTGCTCGACCAGTGCGGCGTTCTGCTGGGTGGCGCTGTCAATGGTGCCGATCGCCTGGTTGACTTGATCGATGCCCATTTCCTGCTCGCGGCTGGCGTTGGCAATATCGCCAACGATGCTGGTCACGCGCTGAATGCTGGTGACGATTTCCTCCATCGTGCCGCCGGCCTGGCCGACCAGCGCGCTGCCCTCGCCCACCTGGGCCGCTGACGACTCGATCAGTTGACGCACCTCCTTGGCGGCGGCATCGGAGCGATGCGCCAGGCTGCGCACTTCGGATGCCACCACGGCAAAGCCGCGTCCCTGCTCGCCCGCACGCGCGGCTTCCACCGCCGCGTTCAAAGCCAGAATATTGGTCTGGAACGCAATCCCCTCGATCACGGCGATGATGTCGACGATTTTCTGCGACGAGCTGCTGATGCCGCCCATGGTCTCGACGACCTGCGCCATCACCGCGCCGCCGCGCGTGGCCACATCGGCCGCCGACGCGGCCAGCTTGTTGGCCTCGCCAGCATTGCTGGCGTTCTGACGCACAGCCGAGGTCATCTCTTCCATCGACGACGCGGTCTCCTCCAGCGAGCTGGCCTGTTCCTCGGTACGCGATGACAGATCCAGATTGCCGGTGGCGATTTCGCGCGAGGCCAGCGCGATCGCATCGGTGCCGCCGCGTACTTCGCTGACGATGCCGTGCAGGCTGACGTTCATGTCGCGCAGTGCGCGCTTAAGCTGGCCGGTTTCGGTGCTGTCATCGTCCGCCACCGTGATCTGCGTCGACAGATCGCCCTTGGCCACGCGCGCCGCGAAGCCGACCGCCTCGCCCAGCGGCTGCAGGATGGAGCGCGCCAGCATCTGTCCCACCACCAGCGACACCACCACCGCCAGCACGCCGAAGCCGATGATATGGATGCGCGATTTCACCACCGCCTCGTCGCCGCCCTCCTTGGTGTGTTCGGAATTTTTTTCGATCAGGTCGCTGAGCGCGGCCATGCTTTTTTCCAGCACGCGGAAGCTGTCCATGAAGGCGCCGAATTTGGCTTGCGCCGCTGGCGGATTGCTCAACGACAGCTCGACCATTTCCTCGGCGCTTTTCAGATAGCGCTCCACATCCGGCCGCACCTTATCCATGGCCTGCTTGACTTCGGCGTCGGTGCTGGCGCCGTCCATTTCCTTGATCAGCTTGCGGAATAGCGCGATGTGTTCCGCCGTATCGGTGCGCACTTCCTTGACTTCGGCCGGGTCGTTTTTCTCGGCGGCCAGACGCGCGGCCAGCACGTCAGCGCGCAATGCATCGTGGGCCTGGTCGGCCTGCAACTGGTCCTTCATGGCCGAGCTGTTGCTGCTGATCGCATCCATCGAGTTGTCCAGCACGTACACCGCGTAGTAGCCGACCGCCCCGACCAGGCTGACGAACACTAGCGTCGCCAGATTAATCAATAACAAGCGTTGCTTGATTGTGAGTCGCATCCGATCTCCAGCTTAGAATTTTAAGGACAGGCCGACGGTCCAGCTCCAGTCCGGGGTGTTTTTATTCAGGCCGCGTGACAGCGCGGTATCGACTTGCATCGTGTCGGTCAGCAGGTAGGAGGCGCCGACGTCAAAGGTGGTGACCATGCCGCCGTTGCCGCTGCGGGCGATTTGCGGCGCCGAGTATTCGATGAAGGTGCGGCAGCGCTCGCTCCAGTTCTTGCCCAGCACGATGCCGAAGATGCCGCTGGTGTAGCGCTCGCCATTGTCGTTGTGCTGCCAGGCGATGCCGGGCATGATGCCCAGTCCCATCTCGTCCGGCAATTCCCATTCGGCGGCCAGGCGCAGCGAGCCGCCACGGCCGGCGGCGCGGAACGGGCCGGAACCGCTGTCGAGGTCAACGTGGGCCAGGATGCCCATCGAAGGCCGTGCACCTTGCTCGTCAGCAACGTGCCATTTGACGCCGAGCGAGACGTCGGCGTAGCCGTTTTCGGTGCTGTGGGTGCCGGTGTTCAGGTCGTCGGTGATGACGCGCATGCGGCCGTCGGTTTCGATGCGGGCTTCGAGGTTGTCGCTGAGGCCGAAGCGCAGCAGGGTCGGCGTGGAATAGCTGCGCTCCTTGATGCCGTTGGCCTTGTTGCGGTCCATGGCGACACTGGTTTCGATTTGAAAGCGGCCGGCACCGACCACGTTGCTGGATTCGACGAAATCGGGACGGTCGGTGATGATCTGGTCTTTTTCATCGGCGGCCTGAGCCAGCAGGGGGGGAATCAACAGGGTAGCTATCCATATCGAACGCATATCTCCTCCACGTGACCATGGACATCACCCTACCACATTGGTATAAATCAATCGTTGGAAATTTCCCACAGTTAAACATGCACATCGAAGCACTGACACCGGCCGGATGGGATGGCTTTCGCAGGTCGCGGTCGGCGCCGCTGGATGGCGGCGGGTATGGGTGGCGCGGGGCTTGCGTGGGGCGACATGCAAGTGCTGTCAACGAACTCGCCGGCCATCGCGCTGTACCGCCGCAGCGGCTTCCAGCAGACCGGCGAGATTGCCGACATGTTCCGCATCGATGGCCTCAGTTTCGGCTACACCAACATGAGCAAGCGCATCGCCTAGCGCAGGTTCACGTAGGCTACTACCGCGACGGCGTAGCCTATTGCCATCACTAACGAGCTCACGCCTATCCACGTCATCACTCGCTCTCGTTGCTCGCGCACCGCCACGTATTCAAAAAAGGTATCAAGCAATTTATTCATGACAGCCTCCCTCAGGTGAGCTCAATCAGGTAATGGGCAAAGCCAAATAGCACTGCGGACGCGGTAGTGAGAAAAATCGAGACCACCATTATTCTGGTCGGCTCTGCCACTTTCGCATGCGGAGCGTCATCAAGGCCATCTATCGCCCCCAGCATGACCAATACCGCAGAAAATGTGATGAAAAATATGCACAGCGTGAAACCGATCCAGGCAAACGGACGGCCCAGTGCAGAAGCGTGTTCCAAGTATATGCCTATCTCGTAGCAGGCACCGGCACTCATCGCGATCCCGGCCCACAGGAGTTGGCCATTCTTGACCGCGTTATAGACGACCTCCTTGGCAGAGGAGCGGAACCTTTGGCCTATCGCCAATAAAGGCAGCAAAGCGATTGGAGCAAAGATTGGCACCGCAATATGTACAATTATCCAAGCGAGAAACTGTAGTGATTCCATGATTCATCCTTTCAAAGAGGGTGTCCGTATCCGGACGGTGGTGCGCGCAGGCGGGCAATGGCGGGGGAGGCTGGCTCAGCTTAGGTCGTTGATTTGTATGGGTTTAGAGCTGCCTCAATGGTGTGGCACGCGGCTTGCACTATGGGTGGTATGGATACGCTTATCAGCCCTCATATCATTACGCGCCGCAAGCGCAAGACGGTCATCGTCGTCGCGGCCCTGCTCGCCACGCTCAGCCTCACCGCCTGGGCCATCAACCGCGCCGTCAGCCCCAGCGTGGATGCCAGCAACGTCAGCATCGCCACCGTCCACAGCGGCAGCATCGCCAACACCATCAACGCCTCCGGCATCGTCATCCCGGTGCATGAAGAACTGGTATCCAGCCCGATCCAGACCCGCGTCGCCAAGGTCCATGCCAAGCTCGGCCAGCAAGTGCAGGCCGGCGAACTGCTGCTGGAACTGGACAGCCGCACCATCCAGCTGGCGGTCGACAGCATCAAGGAACAACTGGCACAACAGGAAAACCGCATCCTCGCGCTGACGCTGGAAATGGAACAGAAACGCAAGCAACTGCTCAGCGCCATCGAACTGCTGCAACTCGACCTGGAAGCCAGCCGCGTGCGCCTCAGCCGCAACCAAACCCTGCGCAAGGCCGGCGGCGTCTCGGCCGAAGACCTGCTGACCTCCGAACTCAATGTCAAGCGCAACGAAATCCAGCTGCGCCAACACCACGAACAACTGGACGACAACAAGCGCGTCACCAACAGCAATATCGAAGGCGCGCGGCTGCAGAAAAGCATCCTGCAAAAGCAGCTGGCCGAACAGCAGCAACTACTGGCGCAAACCCAGGTGCGCGCGCCGTTCGGCGGCATGCTGACCTGGCTTCTGGCCGACGAAGGCGCCAGTGTCGCCACCGGCCAGCTGGTGGCCAAGGTCTCCGAGCTGAACAACTACAAGGTCGAAGCCTCGCTGTCCGACTTCCACGCCCGCGCGCTCAGCGCCGGCCAGCAAGTGCTGGTGGAACAAGGCAATGTCAAACTCAAGGGCGAAGTGCAGACCGTGCTGCCGGAAATCCAGAACGGCACCGTCAAGCTGCTGGTCACGCTGGCCGAGCCGCATCACGCCATACTGCGCAACAAGCTGCGGGTCGAGGTCAACATCATCACGGAGCAAAAACAACATACCCTGCTGGCCGACTATGGCCCCGCCTTCAACGGCCGCGGCCCGCAGGACATCTTCGTGGTGCGCGATGGCATCGCCCGCAAGACCACGCTGAATATCGGCGCCAGCGATGGCAAGGCCGTGGAAATCCTGTCCGGCGCCCGCGCCGGCGATCAACTCATCATTTCAGACACCAGCCGCTACAAGGAACGCGACAGCGTCCGCGTCGCCCAATAAAGGAGAACCCTGTGATACGCCTGAACAAAGTCAGCAAAACCTACCAGACCGACAAAGTCGAAACCCTGGCGCTGAAAGACATCGACCTGCACGTCGAAAAATCCGAATTCGTCAGCATCATGGGCCCCAGCGGCTGCGGCAAGAGCACGCTGCTGAACCTGATCGGCCTGCTGGACGAACCCGGCAGCGGCAGCATCGACGTGGCCGGCGCGCCGGTCGCCTCATACAAGGACAAATACGTCGCCAAGCTGCGCAACAACACCTTCGGCTTCATCTTCCAGAGCTTCCACCTGATTAACGACCTGCGCGTGATCGACAACGTCGAACTGCCGCTGTTGTACCGCAATATCTCCAACAAGAAGCGCCAGCGGCTGGCGCGCGAGGCGCTGGAAAAAGTCGGCCTGGGTGCGCGCCTGGACCATTACCCGAACCAGCTGTCCGGCGGCCAACAGCAACGAGTGGCGATCGCCCGCGCCATCGTCGGCCAACCGCAAGTGCTGCTGGCCGACGAGCCCACCGGCAACCTCGACAGCAAGATGGGCCAGGAAGTCATGGACCTCCTGCTCAAGCTGCACAGCGAGGGCACCACCATCGTCATGGTCACCCACAACGAGCAGGAAGCCAAACAGGCCGGCCGCATCGTGCGCGTGTTCGACGGCCAGCTGGTGGCATAAGGAGCCCGCATGTTCAGAAATTATTTGATGACGGCGTGGAAGGTCTTCATGCGCCGCAAACTGTTCACCGCGATCAACCTGCTGTGCATCGTGCTGACGCTGGTGGTGCTGATGGTGGTCACCGCGCTGCTGCAAAACACCTTCTACCCGACCGGCGTCGAAGGCCGCAGCGATCGCTACGTGCAAATGCTGCTGTACCGTTCCTCGCATACCAACAAGCCGGGCTGGCGCAGCGGCACGCTGGGCTACAAAGTGGTCGACCAATACCTGAAACCGCTGAAACACGCGGAGGTGGTGTCGGCCGCCGGCCTGGCGCTGACCATCTCGGTGTATCAGCCCGACCGCGTCAGCAGCCTGCAAATGCGCCAGACCGATGCCGAATACTGGCAAATCCTCGACTTCAAGCTGCTGCAAGGCCGGCTGTACAACAAGGATGACGTCGCGCAGGGCCGCATGGTGGCGGTCATCAACGAATCCACCGCGCGCAAGCTGTTCCCCGGCCAAGCCTATCTGGGCCAGAAATTCAACGCCATGGGACAGGATTTCACCGTGATCGGCGTGGTGCAGGATGAGCTGCACGTCAATGCCATTTCCGACATCTGGGTACCGCTCACCAGCCAGCCTTCCACCGGCTACAAGAGCCAGATGTTCGGCTCCTTCAGCGCCATCATGATGGCGCCCTCGGCGGCGGAATTGCCGGCGCTGCAGCGCGAAATCATCGAAACCGCCAAGCGCGTGCAGTACGACGACCCCAACCAGTTCAACAAGACCCAGTTCTGGGGCGACTCCAAGCTGGCGCTGTTCTCGCGCACGCTGCTGGACAGCCAGGCCGACGATGGCGACGCGCCGAAGCTGCTGTCCATCATCGTAGTGCTGATGCTGTTGTTCATGACGCTGCCGGCGCTGAATCTGATTAATCTGAACATGGGCCGCATCCTGGAGCGCAGCAGCGAGATCGGCGTGCGCAAGGCGTTCGGCGCCACCAGCCGTCAGCTGGTGGTCCAGCTCGTGCTGGAAAACGTGCTGCTGTGTTTGATCGGCGGCGCCATCGGCCTGGCCTGCGCCACCGGCGTGCTGTGGTGGATGGAAAGCTGGAGCGTGCTGCCCTATCTGAAAATCCATCTGAACCTGGCCATCTTCGGCTATGGTCTGCTGATTGCGCTGGTGTTCGGCGTCATGTCGGGCGTCATTCCGGCCTGGAAAATGTCGCGCATGGCCCCGGTCCACGCACTGAAAGGAACTGCATAATGCTGCGCCATCTGCTTAAACTGATCTGGAAACGCAAGGGCCGCAACATGATGTTGAGCCTGGAAATTCTGCTGGCCTTCATGGTGGTGTTCGCGATTGCCGCCTTCGGCCTGCGCCACTGGCAGTTGTATCAGCTGCCGGTCGGCCACAACTGGCGCACGCAATGGGCGGTCGCCATGCTGTCGAGCGGTGGCGAGCTGCCGAACGATCCCGCCATCTTCGACAACATCAAGCGCAGCCTGCTGGAACTGCCGGAAGTGGAATCGGTCGCGTTCAGCTCCTTCTCCACCTATGTCATGTCGCGCTGGAGCGAGGAATATACGCTGCCGGATGGTAGTGCCAAGCTGAACATCGAAGGCATGGCGGTCTCCGACGATTTCTTCGCCACCACGGACATGCGGCTGGTGGCCGGCCGCTTCTTCTCCAAAGTCGATGACGGCGCCGACGCGGCCCCGGTGGTCATCAACCGCAAGCTGGCGGATAAATGGTTCCCCGGCAAAGACCCGATCGGCCAGCTTTACTTGCTGCCGCGCGAAAAAGAGGCGCCGGTACGCTACCGCGTGGTCGGCGTGGTGGAGCAGTTCCGCTCGCAAGGCGAGTATATGGACCCGGTCTATTTCATGCTGCCACGCTGGGTGCCGGGGGTCGGCAAGGAAGCTGCGAACAACATCATGCTGAAGATAAAACCCGGCACGCCGCGCGTGTTTGAAGCCAAGCTCAGCGCGCGTCTGAAACAGATCCGCAGTGACTGGAGTTATCTGGCCGAGCCGCTGGCGGATGCGCGCGACTCGATCATGCGCACCCAGACGCTGCCGCTGGTGATCCTGTCGGTGATTGCCGCCTTCCTGCTGGTGATGGTGGCGTTCGGCCTGTTCGGCGTGCTGTGGCAAAACACCACCCAGCGCATCCCGGAAATCGGCCTGCGCCGCGCGCTGGGCGCGGATACCGGCAGCATCTACCGCCAGATCGCCACCGAGCAAATCCTGCTGAGCAGCGGCGCCATGCTGATCGCGCTGGTGCTGCTGGTGCAACTGCCACTGACCCAGGTGATGGGCGACGCCCTGAACTGGCCGGTGTTCGTGGGCGCGGTGCTGCTATCGGCGGCAGTGATCTATCTGCTATCCTTGCTGTGTTCGCTCTACCCCGGCTGGAGCGCGGCGCGCCTCAGTCCGACCCAGGCGCTGCACTACGAATAGACCATGGAACCTCAACGCATACTCATTATCGACGACGACAGCGCGGTGCAAGTCTCGCTGGCCCTGCTGCTGAAGCAGTCCGGCTACCAGGCGCTGTGCGCCGACGATCCGAAGCAGGCGCTGGCCGTGCTGGCGCGGCAACCGGTCGACCTGGTACTGCAGGACATGAACTTCTCGCTGCAAACCAGCGGCGAGGAAGGCTTGCAACTGCTGGCCGACATCCGTGCCGCCCAGCCGGCGCTGCCGGTGTTGCTGATGACCGCGTGGGGCTCGATCGCGCTGGCGGTGCGCGGCATGCAGGCCGGCGCCGCCAATTTCTTCACCAAGCCGTGGGACAACACCCAGCTGGCGGAGCTGATCCGCACCACGCTGGAAACAGCGGCGCCAACCGGCCGCGCCTCGCGCCAGGCGCTGGATGCGCAGTTTGATTTCAGCGCCATCATCGGCGAGCATCCGGGCCTGCTGAAGGTGCTGTCGACCATCGGCCAGGTCGCCAACACCCGCGCGCCGGTGCTGATCCTGGGCGAAAGCGGCTGCGGCAAAGAGCTGATCGCGGATGCGATCCACCGCAACAGCGCGCGCGCCGGCCAGGCCATCGTCAAGATCAATATGGGCGCGATTACCTCGTCGCTGTTTGAGAGCGAGATGTTCGGCCACGTGCGCGGCGCCTTCACCGATGCCAAGCACGACCGCAAAGGCCATATCGCCAGCGCGCATGAGGGCACGCTGTTTCTCGACGAGATAGGCGAACTGAACCGATCGGATCAGGTCAAGCTGCTGCGCGTGCTGCAAGACCAGACTTACCAGCCGGTCGGCGCCAGCCGCACCGAGCGCGCCGATGTGCGGGTGGTATCAGCCACCAACCGCGAGCTGGCGGAGCTGGTGGCCAACGGCGAGTTCCGCGAGGACTTGTTCTACCGCCTGAACCTGATCACGATCCGGCTGCCGCCACTACGCGAGCGCCGCAGCGATATTCCCCTGCTGGCACGGCACATCCTCGCCGAGGTAGCGGGCAGCTACGGGCTGCCGGCGGCCACCATCACGCCACAGGCGCTGGAATGGCTGAGCGCGCAGCCATGGCCGGGCAATATCCGCCAGCTGAAGCAGACGCTGGAACGCACGCTACTGCTGGTCGGCCGCAGCGAGTTGCGGCAGGCGGATTTTGTCGAGCACGGCGGCGCCGCTGGCGCGCAGCGGCTAGGGGTCGATGGCATGACGCTGGAACAGGTGGAGCGGCACATGATCGCGCACGCGCTGGAGCAGCATCAGGGCAATATCTCGCGCGTCGCCAAGACGCTGGGGCTGAGCCGCACCGCGCTGTATCGCCGGCTTGAACGCCACGGCCTCGGCACGGCGCCGGACGAGACCGAGCGCGCATGAGCTTGCGGCGGCGGCTGTACGCCTATCTGATCGCGGCCCATCTGTTGTTCCTGGCGATCACCGTGGTGCTGTTCAGCACCCAGCCGGTACTGATGCTGGGCCTGGAAGCACTGATCGCGCTCAGCCTGTGGCTGGGCATCCGGCTGCTGCGGCGCGCGCTGGAACCGCTGGGCTACACCCGTCACTTCCACGACCTGCTGCAAGACCAGCACTACGCCGCCCGCCTGCAACACAGCGCCGACGCCGAACTCAACGAATTGGTCCAGCTGTTCAACACCATGCTGGGCGCGCTGTACCAGGAGCGTCTGCAGATCGGCGAGCAGCAAGGCTTCCTCGACAAGCTGCTGGAAGCGACGCCCAGCGCCGTCATCGTGTTCGACTTTGACGGCCGCGTCAGCCTGCTGAACGCCAGCGCCCAGGCGCTGCCCGGCCTGCGCAACGCAAAAGGCAAAACGCTGGCCGACTGCACGACGACCGGCGACGACAGCACCCTGCTGCCCCAAATGGACGCGCTGCCGCTGGGCGACAGCCAATTGCTGGCCGATGCCGATGGTCGCCGCTACCGTGGCCAACGTGGACAATTCTACGATCGCGGTTTCGCCCGTCATTTCCTGTTGGTGGAAGAACTGACCGAGGAACTGGAGAGCTCGGAAAAAGCCACCTACGACAAACTGATCCGCGTACTCGCGCACGAGGTCAACAACACCGTTGCCGCCACCGGCTCGGTACTGGACTCGCTGCTGTACTACCGCAACCAGCTGGCCGAGCGCGACGGCGAAGACTTCAGCACCGCGATTGTCGCCGTGCAGCGCCGCAACGCCAGCCTGGGCGAATTCATCGAACGCTTCACCCGGGTGGTGAAGATGCCGGCGCCGGAGCCGCGTCCGGTCATCGTGCGCGAGCTGATGGACGACATCCTCTATCTTTACCGAGAGCCCTGCCGCAGCCGTGGCATCACGCTGGCATGGCAGCGCTGCGACGAGGTACCCGCCATCGCCATGGACCGCCACCTGATGGAACAGGCGCTGCTAAACGTGGTGAAGAATGCGATGGAAGCGGTGGAAATGGGCGCCGGCGCGACGCGCCAAGTCAGCTTCGTGCTGGCGCGCGAAGCGCAGGGTGCGCGGCTGTCAGTGATCGACAGCGGCAACCTGCTGGGCGAGGTGCCGGCGCATCAATTGTTCACGCCCTTCTTCACTACCAAGAAAGGCGGCCAGGGCATCGGCCTGCTGTTCGTGCGCGAAGTGCTGAACCGGCACGGCTTCGCCTACCGGCTGGCCGCCACTGGTGACGGCGCGACCAGTTTCGATATCTGGCTTACTTCTCCCGCTTGACACGCGGCGAGGTCTTGGCGCCGTCGATGTCCATGTAGATGGCGCCCATCGCGCCGCGTTCCAGCTTGACCTTGGGATTGGTCAGCGACAGCATCTCGTCACTGCCATCGACAATCCGCCACACCTGGCCATTGGCCAGGCGAATGCGCTGATTCGACACCCAGCCGTCAAATTCGCCGACGATGGAAGATTCAATGGTTTGCAGTCGTTCCGCCTGCGCTTCGCGGCCGAAGCTTTGCACCAGATCGGGTTTGGCGGCCGGCGGTGCGGTGATGACGACTGCGGGAGCGTTGCTGGCCGGCTGGCCAAGCGGAATGGCGTTATAGCAGGCCAGGCGCACTGGGCCGTCCTCAAGCTGGCGGCACTTCAACAGCGCAGCATCATCGGCCAGGGCGGCCGTCGAAACCAACATCAGGGCAAACAAAACTTTCATCGCGGCGTATCCATAAAAGTGCCCGGCAACATTGCCGGGCCTGCCACGATTATAGTCAGAATCAGAACTCTTCCCAATCACCATCGCCGCCGGCCGCAGTGCTGGCCTTCAGCCGCGCTGGCGGCTTGGCCGGCGCACGCGCGGGCGCTGCGGCGCGCGCCAGCTTCGGCGCGGCTGGCCGGGCGGGCTGGGCCGCGCTCAACCGGGGTGCGGCCGGCGCCACGCGCTGTGCACCATCCAGCCGGAAGATGCTGACCACCCGTTCCAGATTGGCCGCCTGGTTCTGCATCGCCTCGGCCGCCGCAGCCGCCTCCTCCACCAGCGCCGCGTTCTGCTGCGTCACCGTGTCCATTTCGCTGACGGCCTGATTGATCTGCTCGATACCGGCGCTCTGCTCATCGCCGGCAGTGGAAATATCACCCATGATGTCGGTCACGCGCTGCACGCTGGCGACCACCTGCTCCATGGTCTGCCCGGCCTGCGCCACCAGCTTGCTGCCGGCCTCGACCTTTTCCACCGAATCGCCGATCAGCTCCTTGATTTCCTTGGCCGCCGACGCAGAACGCTGCGCCAGCGTCCGCACCTCGGACGCCACCACAGCAAAGCCACGGCCCTGCTCGCCAGCGCGCGCCGCTTCCACCGCCGCGTTCAGCGCCAGGATATTGGTCTGGAACGCGATGCCATCAATCACCGAAATGATGTCGACGATCTTGCGCGACGATTCGTTGATCGCACCCATGGTATCCACCACCTGCGACACCGTCGCCCCACCCTGCTGCGCCACTTCCGAGGCCGAGCGCGCCAACTGGTTGGCCTGGCGCGCGTTGTCGTTATTGGCGCGCACCGCGCTGGTCAGCTCCTCCATCGACGACGCCGTTTCCTCCAGCGAGCTGGCCTGTTGCTCGGTGCGCGCCGACAAATCCTGGTTGCCGCTGGCGATCTGGGTCGACGCCGAGGCGATGGTTTCGGTACCGGTGCGCACCTCGGCCACGATGCTGGCCAGCGCGTCGCGCATCTGCTTCATCGCGTGCAGCATGCTGTGCTGATCATTGCTGGCGGTATCCACCTGCACCGTCAGGTCGCCGGCGGCGATCCGGCCGGCAATCGCGGCGGCGTAATCCGGCTCGCCGCCCAGCTGGCGCAGCAAGCCGCGCGCAATCGTTACCGCCGCCACCGCGCCGGCCACAATCGCCAGCCCGCTCAATACCAGCATCAGCGTGCGCGCCGACTGGTAGGCGGATCGCGCCTCCGCCGCGTCGGTCTCGTTGGTGGCTTTCTGCAGCGCCGCGTATTCATCCATGGCCTCCTGCCAGACTTGGGTGGCGGGACCGGCCTGCTTCATCAGCAGCTCGGTGGCTTCGGCATCCTGGTTCAGCAGCGATAGCTCGAACACCTTGTCATTCAGCGGCCGCACCGTTTTGGCCTGGGCGGCGATGCGATCGCGGATCTCGACGCCCTTGGGCGTGGCCGGCATCTTCGCCAATTGCTCGACCGCCGCGTTATAGACCGCGCGCGCCTTGGTGACTTTTTCCAGTTCGGAGCGGATCGCCGCCACGTCATTCAGCAGCACCACGCTGCGTGACACCCGGGCGACAACATGCACCGACTCCGACATATCATTGACTAGCTGAGTCTTGACCGTATTCTGGTTGACGATGCTGTCCAGCTTGTCATGGATCATGCTCATGTTGTATACGCCCAGCAGGGCAACCAGCAATAGCAGGGTCAGCACCAGACCGAACCCCAGGCTCAGCCGGGTACCAACTTTCATGTTTGTGCCGACCATGTGACGCTCCAGATAAGTAACGGAAAGTAAATTGTACGCCGACAAGTAAAATAGTTTAAGAAAATTTCCAAATGGCAAAGAATTTACAACAGTCTATATATGAATTTTGCATAGTCTTATCACTAAATATTCGCTAAAACGCGTATATACAACCCCATATCACAGATAAAATGCACGATCGGTCACAACTTAGTAGTTAAAGGGATAGCAATGGCGATCAACGTAATTCTCAATCTGGTGGCGGCATTGGCCTTGCTGGGCCTGCTGTACGCACAGCAGCGCAAGCATGCCTCGTTCTCGGTGCGGGTGTTCACGGGCATGGGGCTGGGAGTTCTGCTGGGCTTGGCGCTGCAAGCCATCTACGGTGCCGGCTCGGCCGAGGTCAAGACCACCGGCGATTATCTGGACATCGTCGGCTCCGGCTACGTCAAGCTGCTGCAGATGATTGTGATGCCGCTGATTATGGTGTCCATCATCGGCGCCATCCTCAAGCTGAAGGGCATCAACTCGCTGGGCAAGATCAGCGCCGTGACCGTCGGCACGCTGATGGTGACCACCCTGGTGGCGGCCGGCCTCGGCATTCTGATGGCCAAGGCGTTCAACCTGAGCGCGGTCGGCCTGACCGCCTCCGCCGCCGACATCGCGCGCGGCGTCTACCTGCAGGGCAAGGTCGAGACCGCGCAGGCGATTTCGCTGCCGAGCATGCTGCTGAGCTTTATCCCGTCCAATCCCTTCCTCGACATGACCGGCGGCCGCAAGACCTCCACCATCGCGGTGGTGATCTTCTCGGTGTTCATCGGCATCGCCGCCACCGGCATCCATGACAAGAAACCGGACATCTTTGCCTCGTTCGAACGCTTCATCCAGGTCGCGCATGCGATCGTGATGCGCATCGTCACGCTGGTGCTGCGCCTGACTCCGTACGGCGTGTTCGCGCTGATGGCGCAAGTGGTGTCGAGCTCCAGCTACACCGACATCCTGCACCTGATCGACTTTGTGCTGGCCTCGTACAGCGCGCTGTTGCTGATGTTTGGCGTGCACCTGCTGATCGTCAGCGGCCTCGGCCTGAACCCGCTGCGCTGGACCAAGAAAATCCTGCCGCTGCTGACCTTTGCCTTCACCTCGCGCAGCAGCGCCGGCGCGATCCCGATGAGCGTGCAGACCCAGAGCCAGCGCCTGGGCACGTCGGAAGGCATCGCCAACTTTGCCGCCTCGTTTGGCGCCACCATCGGCCAGAACGGCTGCGCCGGCATTTATCCGGCCATGCTGGCGGTAATGATCGCACCGACTGTGGGCATCGATCCGTTCACCCTCAGCTTCATCGCGCCGCTGCTGGCCATCATCACCATTGGTTCGGTGGGCGTGGCCGGCGTCGGCGGCGGCGCCACCTTTGCCGCGCTGATCGTGCTGTCGTCGATGAATCTGCCGGTGGCGCTGGCCGGCCTGCTGATCTCGATCGAACCGCTGATCGACATGGGCCGCACCGCGCTCAACGTCAGCGGCTCGGTCACCGCCGGCGCCGTCACCAGCCGCGTGCTGGGCGAGACCGATCTGGCGGTATTCAACAGCGACGCCGAACCGGCGATCGACAGCGACCGCAAGGCGGCGTAAGACTAACTAAGCAGCAGACGTAAAAAAAGGGCCGATGGCCCTTTTTTTTTACCCGTTGCTGACGAATCAGAACTTGTAGTTGTACGAGATACCGATCAGCGACATGTAAGTCTTGTAGGTACCGCGCGTGGTTTCGCCGTTGCCGGTGCAGCTGGTCGACAGTGGGTTGCACTGGTTGGTGTAGTTGATCGGCGCATCCTTGAAGTCCAGGAAGCTGTACGCCAGATCGATCGACGAACGTGGGCTCAGCTTCCAGTTCGCGCCCACCGAATACTGCATGCGGTCGCTGTCCGGCAACGCTGGGTGAGTCAGCTCGGCATTCTTCACCGGCGACTGGTCGTAAGCGATACCGGCGCGCAGCGTCAGCTGTTGGCTGTAGGCGTAGTTGGTGCCGAGCGAGACCCGCACAGTGTTTTTCCACTGCTGACGGATCACTTCCGCGCCTTCGCTGGTGCCAGGGAACTGGATCAGCAGATCACCCATGCGGTTGTTGCGGGTGAAGGTCACGTCCGCCATGCCGGCCCATTTCGCATCGAACTGATGGAACACATTGGCCGACACGGTTTCCGGCGTGCGCAGGGTCACCAGCGCGGCGCCATTGGTTTTATGCGAAGCGGCGGCCAGGATCTTGTTGACGATAGGGTCGCTGGTCACGCTGGAGAAGTCCCACACGGTGCTGCCCTTCAGCTGGTGCGAGATCGACGAGCGATAGGCCAGGCCGAAGCGGGTGTTTTGGTCCAGCGTGTACATATAGCCCAGATTGAAGCCCCAGCCCCAGTCCTGGCCGTCCATCGAACCGTGGCCATCGCCGGCGGTCGACAGCAATGCCGGATTGCCGCCCAGCGCGGCGATCTGCTTGACCAGCGCGGCCGCGGTGGCGGCATTGGCGGCGGTCGACAGCGCGGCCACCGAGCCTGGCACGTCCACCGCCTGGCCCAGCTTGGCCTTCATGAACTCAGCGTCAATGCCGAAGCCAAACGCATGATGTTCATTCAACTTGAACCCTACCGACGGGTTCAGCGTGATGGCTTCCAGCTTGATGTTGCTCAGCGCGTAACGGCCGCTCCAGCTGTTACCGTAGTCCAGTTGGGCGCCATAAGGCACGAACATGCCAAAGCCGGCGGTCCAGCGGTCGTTCAGCTTCTTGCTGGCGTAAATCGATGGCGCCGCCACCACATCCGGCACGTAACCGCTGGCCGAGACGTTGCCGGTCGAGGCGCCGGTGAAGTGGGTCGAGCCCGAATCGGTAAAGGTCGAGTGAGGCACAACAGCGGTAGCGCCAACGCTGATCTGGGTACCATCCAGACGGGTCAGACCGGCCGGATTGTAAAAGATGGTCGATGCATCGGCGGCTTCGGCGCCGTTGGCGTCGGCCGTGCCCTGGCCGGACACGCTCTGCGAGCCGAAGCGGTAACCGGATGCCTGGGCGCCGGCGGTAACCGCGCTCAGCGCGGCGGCAATGATCAGAGGGAGATATTTGTGCTGCATGAAAGTCTCGCTTTATAAATGGTTTTTTTGGGTCCGGTAGCCAATTTGGTACGGGAAGGCCAGCAGCATACTACACAAATAAAAGAATCCAGAAGGCAAGACGTTAGAGCGCGAATACTAATTAAAATCTTGAAACCGAGCAGATGCTCTGCACTCAGGGCGTAAAAAAGGAGCCCATGGGCTCCTTTCTTGTTTAACCAACTATCAATTTATGCAATCTTTCGTTGTTCCTCCGGCAGCTCGGCTGGCGGCTGCGGACCACCACGGCCGGTCAGCTTGTGCACCAGCTTCATCACCATGCGGTAGCAGAAGCGCAGCAACGTCAGCGTCAGCAGCGCTTCGATCAGCGTCACCAGCAGGGCTGGCGCGGCCGACCAGCGCTCGGCGCGGCGGCCGAACTTGGCCAGCATGCGGTCCTTGCTGATCTCGATGCTGTCGTAGAAAGTCGGCACCATCAGCAAGGTCAGCAGGGTCGAGGTAATCGTGCCGCCGATGATGGCGATCGCCATAGGACGGTAGAACTCGCCGCCCTCACCCAGCCCGATCGCCACCGGCATCATGCCGGCGATCAGCGCAAAGGTGGTCATCAGGATCGGGCGCAGACGCATGCGACCGGCATACATCAGCGCATCCTCGCGGCCAAAGCCCTCCTCCTGACGCTTGCGCGCCGCGTCCAGCAGCAGGATGGCGTTCTTCGCCACCAGGCCCATCAGCATAATCACGCCAATCAGACTCATCAGGTTGATGGTGCTGTTGGTGGCCAGCAGGCCCAGCACCACACCAATCAGCGACAGCGGCAACGACAGCATCACCGCGATCGGCGCCGTGAACGAACCAAACTGCATCACCAGAATCAGGTACATCAGGCCGACGCCGGCCACCAGCGCGATCCCCATGGCGCCAAACACTTCCTGCATGTCCTTGCCGGCGCCGCCCAGCGCCAGGCCGTAGCCGGGCGGGAAATCGATGTCCTTGACCAGCTTCATGGCGTCATTGGTCACCTCGCCCGGCGAGCGGCCCTCGACGTTGGCGCTGACAGAAATCACCCGTTTGCCATCCTTGTGCTTGATGGTGGACGGGCCTTTGCCCATCGTAACGCTGGCGATCTGATCCAGCGGCACCATCTGGTTGGTACCGGCCACGCTGATCGGCAGACGCTCAATATTCTCGGCGCTGGTGCGGTCTTCCGGCGCCAGCCGCACCGCGACGTCGCGCGATTCGCCGGTCGGGTCGACCCAGTCGCCGACTTCGATGCCGGCAAACGCCACCCGCAGCGCGTTGGCGGCGTCGCCAGCGGCGATGCCCATCGAATTGGCCAGGCCACGGTTCAGCACGATCTGCAGCTCGTCTTTCGGATCCATTTCCGACAGGCCGACGTCGACCGCGCCCGGCACCTTGCGCAGCCGGTCCATGAAGGCGTTGGTGATTTCCATCAGCTTGCGCGAATCGGTGCCGGTGAATTCAATCTGCACCGGTTTGCGGGCGCCATTGCTCAGGTCGTCCAGCACGGTGTACTCGGCGCCCACCAGGCCGGCCAGCTTCTCGCGCAATTCCTTGGCGACCTCGATGGCGCCGCGCTTGCGCTCGGTCTTCTTGCCGATGTCCACATAGATGCGGCCACCGCTGAGGTTGACGTAGCTATTGGTTTCCTTGGTTTCCTTGATCGAACGGGCGATCACGGCCGCCTTTTCCAGCTTCAGGCGCGAGTATTCCAGCGACGACGACGACGGCGTGCGCACATCGATGGCGATGGTGCCCCAGTCGGACGCCGGCACAAAGCTGGCGCCGCCGTATTTGCCCTGCAGGACCAGCGCGGCCACGAAGGTGGCGACCGCGATCACCGCCATCGCGCGGCGGTGGTGCAGCGCCCAGGCGATCACATTGCCGTAGCGGTCGGCCTGGTGGTCGAACCAGTTGTTGAACTTGGCGAAATACTTTTCAATCCCCTTGCGCGGCGCGTGATGGTGATTCGGCGGATCGCCCCAGAACGCCGACAGCATCGGGTCCAGGGTGAACGAGATCAGCAGCGACACCGCCACCGAACAGGTCACGGTCAGCGCGAACGGACGGAACCACTCGCCGGTGATGCCCGGCATGAAGGCGACCGGAATGAACACCGCCATGATCGAGAAAGTGGTGGCGGCCACCGCCATGCCGATCTCGGCCGTGCCACGCAGCGCGGCGGTGCGGCGGTCAGCGCCCATCTGCATGTGGCGCACGATGTTTTCCCGCACCACGATGGCATCGTCAATCAGCACGCCGATCGCCAGCGACAGGCCGAGCAGCGTCATGAAGTTCAGCGTGAAGCCGCACAGCCAGACGCCGATGAAGGCCGCCAGCACCGAGGTCGGCAGCGACAGCGCGGTGATCAGGGTCGAACGCCACGAGTTCAGGAAGGCGTACACCACAAAAATGGTCAGGCCGGCGCCGAACACCAGCGCCTCGATCACGTTGTTGAGGCTGGACTCGGCGTTTTCGCCATCGTCCTCGGTCACTTCCAGCTTGGTGCCGGCTGGCATTTCCTTCTGCATTTCCTTGGACATCTCGCGGATTTTCTTGGCCACGGTCACGGTCGAGGCGTCGCGCGAGCGGGTCACCGAAATACCGACGTTGGGTTTGCCGGAGCGCACGCTCAGGCTGTTCACCTCGGCAAAGCCATCCTGAATCGTGGCCACTTGCGCCAGGCGCACCAGCTCGTCGCCATTGCGCTTGACCACCACTTGCTGAAACTCTTCCGGACGCTCGATGCGGCCGACCAGGCGGATGCTCTTCTCATCCAGATCGCCGCGCACCTTGCCGACCGGCGCGTTGGTGTTCTGGTTGCGCAGCGCGTTGACCACGTCGTTGACCGAGACGTTGTACTCGCGCAGTTTTTCCGCCTTCAGCAGCACGCTCAGCTCGCGCTTCAGCGAACCGTCGATGTTGACCGCGGCCACGCCGTCGATGCTGCGGAAGCGATCGGCCAGCTTGTCCTCGGCCAGGCGCGAAATCTCGGCATGCGATTGCGTGCTGGACGACAGCGCCAGCTGCATCACCGGCTGCGCCGATGGATCGATGCGTTGCAGGATAGGCTCGCGCATCTCGGTCGGCAGCTTGTAGCGCACCGCCGCGATCGCGTTGCGGATCTCGTCCGACGCCTCGATCAAGTTCTTGGTGAAGGTGAACTTGATGAAGATGCTGGCCGAGCTTTCCTGCGCGGTCGAGTTAATCTCGGTCACGCCGGTAATCGAGTTCAGCGATTTTTCCAGGCGGTTGATGATTTCGCGCTCCACCGTTTCCGGCGACGCGCCCGGATACGGAATGTTGACCACGATGAACGGGACTTCCACGTCCGGGTTCTGGTTGACGCGCAGCTTGTTCAGCGCCATCAAGCCCAGGCACATCATGGCGACGATCAGCACGATCGTGGCGATGGGCCGCTTTACACTAAAATCCGATAAGAACATGGCTGATATCCCCTATTATTTTTCCGAGACCTTGCCGCTCGACGCCGAGGCCACCGCCTTCGGCGCCGCCAGCTCGACCTTCTGGCCATCCTTGAAGCCGGAGGCCGGCACCCGCACCACCATGTCGCCAGCCTGCAAGCCGGCCAGCACCTGCCAGCGGCCGCTGCGCTCGTCACGGGTGCCGATGGTCAGCGGCACCTTGGCCAGCGTGCCATTCTTGACGCGCCACACATAATTGTTGTCGCCGGCCTGCACCAGCGCCGATGGCGGCACCATCAGCGTGTTGCTGGTCTGCGATTCGACCCGGCCCTCGGCATACAGGCCGGCCACGCCGGGACGCACGCTGTCGGCGAAATCAACCAGCACCTCGACCTGGCGGGTGACCGCGTTGGCGGCCGGATCGACACGCTTGACCTTGCCGTTAAACTGCTTGTCCGGATAACCGTTGACGCGGAACAGCACCGGCTGCCCCACTTTGACCACGCCAATCTTGTCGGCCGAAACCATGCCCTCGAAGCGCATGCTGTTCGGATCGATCACCTTGATCAACTCCTTGCCGACCTGGGCCGTATCGCCGTTCGACACCTTGCGCTCGCTGACAATGCCATCAAACGGCGCGCGCACCACGGTGCGGGTCAGTTGCTGGCGTGCCGCCACCGAGCGCGAGCGAGCCGCCGCCAGATCGCTCTGGGCGTTGTTGCGGCGGATTTCAGCGTCTTCCATGGCCGAGGTCGACACCATGCCGGACGACAGCAGGGTTTTCTGGCGCTCGTACATACGCTGGGTCTGGGCCAGCGACTGCTCGGCGGCGCGGGTGGCTTCCTCGGCCGAGGTCAGGCTGTCGCGGATCGAGGTTTCATCCAGGCGCAGCAGCGGATCGCCCTTTTTGACCGGTTCGCCGTTTTCCTTCATCACCTGCACCACGATAGCGGCCACTTCAGCGCGCAGGTCGGCGCGGCGCTCCGGCTGGATCGAGCCGGTGATGACCGGGCCGGACGCCAGCGCGTCCGACTCGACGGTCAGCGTATCTTCCGGCGCCATCTGCAGGGTCACCTTTTTGTCGTCCTTACCCGCGTCCGCCGTAGCCGACGCGCTGGCTCCGGCTTTTTCAGGCTCTTTGGCTGATTTGCCGCATGCAACCAGGGCAGAGGCAATGGCGAGAGCAAGCAGGGTTTTGCGCAACATAAAGTTCTCCAGGAAGTGGCACGTGAGGTGCTTTGTAATATTAGCCAGACTACAGGGCGCAGAGTATCCTTGACCGTCGTTATCAGGTCAATCACAGTGCGACAAACCGCAGAATTTGTGGCTGAAACGCCAAATACGGGGATGAACGGTAAAAACCGCGCGGGAGATATGTCCGTTGGCGGACACAGGGACACAGGGCCGGACAGTCGCCGGCCCCGGAGGAAGACTTAGCCGCGGCCGAAGATGGCGTTGACGAGATGGCCGATGGCGATGCCGGTGCACAGGCCGCCGGCGATTTCCACCAGCGTGTGGCCCATGCGCTCGCGCAGCCACTTATGGTTACCGTCATCCTTGGCCAGACGGTTGATCGCCGCCGCCTGCTTGCCGACGTGCTGGCGCAGGCTGTTGGCGTCGATAATCACGATAAAGCACAAGGTGACCGCCACCCCGAAGGCCGGATGGCCGATGCCCTCGCGCAGCGCGATCAGGGTCGCCATGCTGGACACCACCGCGCTATGGTTGCTCGGGAAACCGCCGTTGCCGACCAGGTTGAACGCCCAGCGGCGCGCCTTGATGCTATTAATCAGAAACTTGATCGGCCCCACCGTGATCCAGGTGACCAGCGGCGTGACGAGGTAGGCGATGTCCATCGTTATATCCTTAACATTTTTGTGGCGACATTATGGCAGATGCCTCCCCAGCGGCGGAAGCAAGTAATATAAAATTCAAGCCATTGCCACTATTTCAATAAAGACAATCAATGCAACACTTCCGCATCTCCTTTGCCGTCACCTTCATCCTCATGGCCGTGGCCGGCTGGTGGGGCTACAACCATGGTGGTGTCAGCGGCCTGGCGCAGGCGCTGTGGATCACCGCCGTGCTGGGCATCATGGAAGTGTCGCTGTCGTTCGATAACGCGGTGGTCAACGCCTCGGTGCTGCGCCACTGGAATGAATTCTGGCGCAAGCTGTTCCTGACGGTCGGCATCCTGGTGGCGGTATTTGGCATGCGGCTGCTGTTCCCGCTGCTGATCGTCTCGGTCGCCACCGGCCAGGGGCTGGTGGCGGTGTGGCAAATGGCGATCAACACTCCGGAAGAATATTCGCGCTACCTGACCGGCGCCCATGCCGAGGTGGCGGCGTTTGGCGGCGCCTTCCTGCTGCTGGTATTCCTCAACTTCCTGTTCGACGACCATAAGCAACTGCACTGGCTGGGCTGGATGGAGAAAAAACTGAACCAGCACGGCACCGAAAGCCTGGCGGTGCTGCTGGCGCTGGCGGCGGTGTTCGGCTGCGTGGCGCTGGTCGACAACGCCGAACAATACAAGGTGCTGACGGCCGGCGTGGTGGGCGTCATCGTCTATCTGGCGGTAGGCTGGATTTCCAGCCTGCTGGAAGAAGACGAACCGCAGGACGACGACGACACCACCGAGGCCGGCGTGGCACCGGTGCTGGCCAGCGTCGCCAAGGGCAGCATCGGCGGCTTTCTGTACCTGGAAGTGCTGGACGCCTCGTTCAGCTTTGACGGCGTGATCGGCGCCTTCGCCATCACCAGCGACGTGGTGGTCATCATGCTGGGGTTGGCGATCGGCGCCATGTTCGTGCGCTCGCTGACCGTGTTCCTGGTGCACAAGGGCACGCTGGACGAATATGTCTATCTGGAGCACGGCGCGCATTACGCCATCGGCGTGTTGGCGCTGATCATGCTGGCCAGCGTCAAATACCATATACCAGAGTGGTTCACCGGCTTGTCGGGCGTGGCCTTCATCGCCATTTCGCTGTGGTCGTCGGTACGGCACAAACGCCGCGACGCCGCATGATAAGATGAGAAACGTTGCCTAACCCAGAACGCTTATGATCACTTCCAAACGCATCATCCTGTACGTTATCGGCCTGCTGGCCGCCGCCCTGTTGCTGCTGGCCGCCTACACCTGGGTCATGCTGCACGTGTCGTACTCGGACGGCGAACGCGCCGGCTATCTGCAGAAATTTTCCAGCCGCGGCTGGGTCTGCAAAACCTGGGAAGGCGAAATCCTGCTGACCTCGATGCCGGGCGCGATCCCCGAGAAATTCGAATTCAGCGTGCGCGATGAAAGCGTGGCGCGCGACCTGACCAACGCCACCGGCAAGCGCGTCATCCTCACCTACGCCCAGCACAAGGGCGTGCCAAGTCAATGCTTCGGTGAAACCGAGTATTACATCACCAAGGTCGCCGTCCAGCCTTAACACAAAGGCAAGACCGCATTTTGCGGTATTGTAAAACGCGTTTTTTTGATTTCCGGTACACTCGGCCTTTTGCTGAAAATCAATTCATTAATGAAGCGTATTTTGCTTGGCGCGATCGCGCTAACCGCCATGGGCGCCGTTACGGCGCAGGAGTTGACCGGTTATGCCGGCGGCCTGCGCGTCAAAGAAACCAAGGAAAACACCTTTACCGGCGGGGTCGCCTACACCCATCCGGTGGGCGACTACCTGGGCTTCAGCCTCAGCTACTGGAACGAAGGCCACCCGACCGACCATCACCGCGACGGCGTCGCCGGCCAAGTATGGGTGCGCAGCGGCTACAATGAGCCGGGCTGGAACTTCGGCGCCGGCGCCGGCCAGTACTACTACTTCGACACCACCGAGCTGCACAGCAAAGGCAGCACCAAATACACCAACGACCATGGCTGGGCCGCCATCTACAGCCTGCAGGCGACCTACCATTATGAGAACAGCCGCTGGTACAACCAGGTCCAGCTGAACCACATCTCGCCGAGCAGCGGCAAAGACTCCACCACCTTGCTGGTGTTGGGCGTCGGCTACCAGTTCAGCGGCGTCAAGGGCGACAAACTGCACCTGGAAGGACCGAGCACCGACGAAGCCATCACCCTGATGGCCGGCCAGGGCATCACCAACAGCCTGGATTCCGAGCGTGCCACCATCGCCGCGCTGGAATACCGCCGCGCGATTGGCCGCTACGTCGACTGGACCGTCACCGCCATCAACGAAGGCAGCACCGCGCAGAGCAAGCGCAACGGCGTGGCCAGCCAACTGTGGCTGATTCGTTCCGTGAGTCCCAAAGTCGAGATAGGCGCCGGCGCCGGCTTCTACTTCAACGCCAAAGTACCGGACGCGGACGGCCAGCGCTCGCACAAGGCCGGCCTGATCAGCATCGCCACCCGCTACCACCTGACCCGGCGCGTCGTGGGCGAAGTGACCTGGAACCGCGTCGTCTCCGACTACCACCGCGACGCCGACCTATTCCTGATGGGCCTGGGCTACAGCTTCTAAAAACCCGGGGTCAATCCTCCCAAAGCTACACGGGCTCTGCCGTAGCGTTCCGCTACGGCAGAGCCCGTGTAGCTTTGGGAGGAT
>NZ_WKJK01000024.1 GCF_009674535.1 Duganella guangzhouensis | reverse complement strand
TAAAAACAGCTCAACTGAGCCCATGAAACGGAGGAGATCACGACAGTATACTGGCTGAAAAATCACATCAAAAGAGCGGGTCGGAATTCAATGCAAATTCCGGGTCAGAGTTCAATGCAATTCAACAGCGACAGTCAAAGAGGTATAGCACACTGCTCAGCCATTTGCAGTAGCGTCTGCTTGTCCCCTTCAGGCATGCGATGGAATAAAGCTAGCAGCCGCGCTTCGTCCTCGCTTACGGCGTAAAAATACGCCAGTGGGAGATTGAGGACACTTCCGATCCGCTCCATCAGCTCGACGCCAGGAACCCTCGTCCCACGTTCATAACGATTCATTCTTGCGCTGGCACTTTCAACCTCAAGGCCAGCTTGAAGCCCAAGCTGCTCTTGTGACAGTCCACATTTCAGACGTGCTTGTTTTAGACGATCACCCAGTACAGACATGTTTCTATTTCCCGAACCTAAAGGAAAAGATAGTCCACGTTTCAGCTTGAACAAATACTACCGAATTGGTAGGATTTGGTTGCCAATAAACAATTTCTTGCACAAACAAACAAACCAAGACCGGGATCGCCCGAAAATAAGGAACGCCATGCATCAAACTAAGAAACCATTGAAATTAGCCACTGTGGTGGTTGCATCGTTGAGCATCATCTTGCTACAGGGCTGTAACCGTGAGATCGACGCACGGCAAGCGCACGTTGAACGAGGCCTGATTTACAAGAAGGACGCCAGTGATCCGTTTAACGGCACGCTGACCAATGTTGGTGTTACCGACGTCGGCAAGCGATATGCCGCACAGTACGGCGCATGGGCAGGCAGCTGTATGGTGCCAGTGAGCGATGGTCAATTTGATGGGACCGCCGTGTGCAAGGATGCCAATGGCAAGAAGATCGGTGAATTCACCTACAGCAAAGGTCAGATCGATGGGGCTCTGAAAATGTGGGCGTCCGATACCGGCAACCTGATGATGGCCGCCACAATTCACGGCGGCATGCCGGACGGTGTTGAGGAACGCTATAACCCTAAGACTGGCAAAATCATCAGCCGCATCAACTATAGTGCAGGCCAGAAGGTTGGTGAAGAAAAGCTCTGGGACATTACCGGCGAGACTTTACTCACCGATTTGGTTTGGGAAAACGGGCGTAAGACTGGCGTATCACGCTCCGGCGCGTATGAGGAACATTACGTCGCCGGTATTTACGACGGCACATGGAAAACTTGCAACTTGAGTGATGCTGTTACCGGCGAAAAGCGCAGGGCGTATTTTGCAAAAGCACAGGTTTACCCTGCAATGGCTCAGCAGCTAGGCGGTACGTACTTCTACGCCGCGATGGTAGATGATCCAGCAGACGTGATCTGCAAGGAAAAAGTCTATAAGAATGGAGTGGAGCAGGTAGCAGCACCTGCCCCGTCCAATCCTGATTCTGAGAATGCTTGCTTCGACGCTAAAGTAGCGGCATTCCGCAAGGCAAATGGAGAGGATGCCCCAATCATGAACGACGTCATGCAGGAGTGGGAAGCAGGATGTAAAAAATAGCCTATTCTAGCTGCGCAAAACCGGGAGCAGTGCCTAAGATTACTGCTCCTAAGCTACTTCCAGCGGAGCCAGATAGGTACTCCGAATCAGTCGCGTTCTTGAACGCATGGCCTGGTCGTACGTGCACGGCAGAAATGTAGATTACCGGGTCATTAAAGCCACCATCCAACGCTTCTACCAGGATTTCTTGGTCGTCGGCATACATGGTCAATGCTTTGAGTAGGTCAATTTTTTTCATGTGTATAAAAGTAGGCTATCCACGACCGTTCTATGATCGGCTGGCGCCGAAACCATGTCCACCATCACCGTAGACTTTCGTGCTTGACTTACACATATAACTGGCCCTAAAGAAGAACTCATCGAAGCTGTCCTGATCGTCACGGTGAATGACGTAGGTGGCATTGTCGGGGAAATGAACTAGGCCCATTACGTCATCGGGTGGGAGGCCGAGTGCGCTGGCCCATGCGCTATGCAAGCGATTGTACATATTGTCGATTCCTCGTGCGTAGCGGCCTAGTGCGCAGAAGGCGTCCTTGTTCAGGAGGATGGCGCAGTGGTAGTGTGGGCGGCCACGGTGGCCGAACTCCCTAGCCCATACGAAGCGAACCACGCTGTCATGCGCTTTGGGATTTTCTTGAAGTGCCTTTCGACGATTGTGCTTGATCTTGGCCTTAAACGAACTAATGAATAGCCCCATGAGCTCATTCTGGTAACTTAGCAATCTTTCTTTAGACCTCATGGGTAATCTAAGATCGAATCTAAAAGCGAATACCTCGCGGTATTGAGATGTGGCATGAGTTATTGTGCTGTGCAAGGTATCTAGGTGCTCTTTGATAAATGGACCTTTCTGGTCTTGTATCGGCGATCCCTTGTAGGTGGATGCATAGTGCATGGTTAAATTGCGGTTGGATGAGTGACGAGGCATTTGATACTCCAGTGGTTGATTCATACCTTTACCATCAGGAATATTTTTCCCCATTTCACGTTTCTGCTCGACAGCTCTCTGCGCTGTCTCACTTTCCTTATATTGGAGAGGTTAGTTACCTCAAGTCATGTCTTTCTGATGCGAGTAGCTTCTTTGAGCAGAGCATCTAGTCTCAGATGCTCCTTCTACCTTTCTCTTCTGCTATAAAACATATTACTAATACCGAGACCTTGACGGTCCCGGTATTGAAAAATTCTCGGCAGTTTGACGAGAAATATTTATGCTTTATTGTGAAAGTGTAACTCTGGGAAATTAGTATCTGAAAAAACTACTCAGGTTCGTTAACGCTTGCGCATGTCTAGGCGGGATTGAATCCACTGTTGGATCTCGCTTTCGAGCCAGCCGACGCAGCGCTCGCTGAGCTTAAAAGGAGCTGGGAAATTTCCAATAGCGATGTACTTATAGATGGTTGAGCGGCCAAGACCTGTTGATAGCATGACTTGGGAAAGGCGAAGTACTTTCATGTTTGGCTCCGGTGGTTTTCTCAAACGATCCGGAGTCCCAATATTTTTCTGCGATATGCGGACGACAGCTTTCCTGAAGTGGTGGGGCGGCAGTACGGTTGAACTCGCTACATTGCCGGGCCGGGAAGGTTCTAAGAGTCTGTAACGGCGTATTCAACTGGACAAGGTGAGGCTTCGACTGGGAGTGCTTACTGGGAGAGAGGTGGAGATTGTGGAGGGGGAATACGACTAAATGGGTATAATTTACAGTGCTATATTCGTTCTAGAAGTGACGTAGATTCAGCCTTGATTTCGACTATAATTGATCTAAAATTTTCCTAGATACGTAGAAGTTGGTGAGGAAAAATTCTCGCAAAGATAAATTATTGACAATATTTATGCAAAGACATACAAAACCACTTGAGCAGTATCTGTCCGATGTTCGGTTTGATGCCTGGATTTCTTTTAAAAGAGCACAGGCAGGTCTTGATATTCCCAGCGGAGAGCTTGGAACTGCTGATTTCAGAAATAGTTTAAAATCTATTGAAAAGGCAAGTGAGCGTGTTCTTCGAAAAGCATTATCGGAAGACAGTTTCTTACCGAAGGAACGATTGGATTGGATTTTGGAGGATGAAAGACAAATTAACTGGTTGATGATTTTTATTAAGAGGAAAATTAATATACGTCGCTATCCAGTAATCGCTAATCTATTTGGTAGAAACTTAGTTATAGCAAGCATTGATTATCTTGATGAGGAACTGCAAGAAAAAGCTAGAACTGTTGAGAGAATGCAATGGGATTGGAACGAGCATCAAAAAAGTGATCGGCTTTTCCAGTGGTTTAGACGTGAAGACGAGATTGCTCGCTGTAATTTTGCCTGGACTTGGTTGGTAGATAGAAGAGATCGAGAAACTAAGGGAAGGTTGCCGTTTAGGAACTACAAAGATCTATTGATGTTTTTCGACGAATTAGATGTAAGCTATAAAGAAAAGAAATATGATGCGGATTCAATTCGAGATAATTGGAATCAAATAAGACGTCGAGAGAAAAATAAAAAAATAGGAAAGAAACAGTACAATTTTGAGCTTTCGGATAAAACTGCGGATTTTATTGATAAATTGGCACTTAAATATAACTCCAGTCGCCCCCAAATTATTGAGGCGTTAGTTCAATGTGAGTTTGAGAAGGGACTGTATTTGCCAGAGAAGGTGAAGAGAATATCTTTAGATTAAGCCGGTGCTCTTAGGTTTGACTATGCCGCTTGATGGGGGCCACGATGGCTTTGGCTGGCGACTTATTGCAATAAATCGCCCATTCCGTCATTAGTGCTGCGCGCTTCGCAAATTGTGAACCACGCTGATAGGCTCGTTCTACGGCGTCCGGCAATTGATGTGCAAGAGCGTGTTCAGCAACTTCACGTGGGTGGGTGGTTGTCTCGGCTGCCCACATGCGGAAGCTGCTACGGAAACCGTGAACGGTGATACCTTCACCGTTTGCATCTACCCAGATTGGCGTGTCGCCGTCGTTCATACGTCGAATTACGGCGGTCAGTGACATATCCGACAGCGGCTGCTCCTTGGTTCCTGCAAACACAATATCGCCCCGCTCAGGCATCAACTTTAGTAGCGTCAACGCTGCATCACTTAAAGGGACTTCATGCTCCCGCTTGGCCTTCATGCGTTCCGCTGGAATGGTCCAGACCTTCTTTTCGAGATCGAATTCTGACCATCGAGCGCCGCGCACTTCGCCGGAGCGACAAGCAGTCAAAATTGCGAATTCGACGGCGCGGGCAGAAGCGCCTTCGCGAGATTTGAGCGCCAATACAAATTCGCCCATGCGTTGCCAAGGCAGGGACGGGTGGTGTTTTGTTCTGCTCGCCTTGCTGATGGTTGCTAGGAGGTTATCTAAATGCCCCTTCCATCGCGCAGGGTTTTCGCCAGTTCTGTATCCACTGGTTGTGGCCCAGCCTAATATAGACTCGATGCGTCCGCGCAGTCTGCTGGCGGTTTCAGTCTTTGTTTCCCATATCGGGGATAGGCATTTTACGACTAGCCCAGTATCGATTTCAGCCACTGGTAACTTGCCAAATACGGGGCTAACGTATGTCGCCAAGGTGTTTGTCCATTGATCTGCATGTTTGGCATTTTTCCAGCCTGCCTTATGCGCTGAGACGTATGCTTCGGCGCACTGATCGAACGTCATCATTCTTGCGTCGGCCAAAGCTGTTGCGATCTGCTCTTGCTTTTTGGCCGCTAAGGGATTGATGCCATCAAGGATTTGTTTGCGAGCAGCAAGGGCCTTCAGGCGAGCCTCTGCAAGGCTGATTGTGTGAGTTGGTCCCAGCCCCATGCCGTATGCTTTGCCTGCCATCATGTAGCGGAACAGCCAGGACTTTACGCCGCCCTTTGTAACTTGCAGCGTCAAACCGCCACCGTCGCCGTATAGGCCGGGCTTGGTAAGCTTACTTACTTGCAGTGCGGAGAGTCGTTGTTGTTGGAGCCCCATTCTATTTCCTGACTATCGAAATGACTATCAAATACTACGCCGATTTCAGCAAACAGTAAAGGACGTCGATGGACGAAGATGTTTTGTATCCGATTGTTTTTAAAGGGATCTGTGGAATTTTATGGATTCTGATGGACTCTGTCGATGCGGACACCGCTTCCGCCACCAAAACGAATTAAGCCCTTGATAATCAAGGGCTTTTTTGTTTTTCTTCGCCGCTTTTATTTCCCCCCCTAGCTACTTCTAGCCTGCGATCAGATCCATGGGTTGCGGAAATGGTTTCCGCAACCCAACCCAAAACTGAGTGAAGTCACAAAGTCATCCTAGTCACTTGATCGGCCTTCAAGAGTGATATTTTGCGTATTTTTCAGATGAGCAAGATGTTATCCTTGCTCTATAGCCAAGAGCTTTCTATTTTTGCCAAAAGGCAACATTATGAAGGAAATCGATTTGCTCAAAGCTTTGGAGCAGTATGATGACAACCAGATAATTCTTGTTGAAGCCGCAGATGGCGGTTTCGATGAACCAGTGTTTTACGTCTCAGCTGTTCGATGCCGCGAAGGGCAGGAGTTCGTGGACGCTAGTAGTTCAGAATATCGATGCGACCTTACGAACGGCGGTTTTGGGGCTCTGATATTGGGAACTTCAACGGGCCCGACTCAATTAGGTTGAGTAGCGCTTGCAACCGCAACCGGCTAGGAAGGACACTGGAGCGGTACCCAATACGAATTGCGTATTATCACTATAATGATTTATTGCATATCATAATTGTTCTAAACTAGGATTAGGTAATGACTGCATATATTAATGAAGAGATACTTTGCGAAGCTTATACAAAGCTTAATATCGATATCTTCCATGATAAAAAGAGATTGGCTCAACTTGAGAAAGAATTGATTGGGTTCTTCACTGAACGTGCGAAGTTTTACATAGGTGATGACGTCAAGATTCGAATCGAATTCGAGGAAGGCAGCCTTATTACGAAGCTCAAAGTTGTGGGCAGCGCTGCCGTGCTTGTCGCCTCGGCAATTGCGGAATACGGCTCTTTCCGTGGCGGGGTATCTCAAATAGCTGATGATGCGGCGACTCTAGCGCAGAGTGCCAACATGGAGGTCACATTCAGAACCCGTGCGGCCTCCTGTGATCGAATCTCGTCTGAGCGTCGAAAGGGAATTTTTGGCCGCGTGGCTGATTTAATTGGACGGTTGGATAACATACATGCTGACTTGGCTAATTCTAGGATTCCGACTAGTCCTGCTGCGGTAAAAAAGTTTAACTCGATTACCGACACGCTTTTAGAATGGGAGCATTCTTCAGATAAATTTTTTGGTAAGCTGACGGACGAGCCGACAATTTCGTGTCTGTCTGCAGGACTACTGGAGGAGCTTGAAAAGTTACCGAAGGCGGCACCTTGGTCGGGCGAACTCACAGGTGATTCTTTTAGGAATGCCGTCGCTAACTCTACCGCCACTCTTGGAAGCGATGTTTCCGGTTCTGCTGCTCGGTATGAAGCCGCGATAAGGGAAGTAAAAAAAGGCATGAGGAGACGGGTAGAGCCGTACAAAGTGAAACGGACCTAGTTGCGAAGGTCTGCTACGGGGCGGCTTCAGCCTAAAGTGAGAATTCGTGAGTTTTGCTGATTGGCAAGCTGCTATCCTGAACGCCGTCGGCCGAGTTCGGCCATAAGTAGTCAGTTGCGGCCTAACGCTGCCTTAGTGGGCAAAGCAAACGAGACTTTTCCCGCAATATCAGTGTCAATCCGTCGTGTCATAAACAAAGCTTACTAGATTCGGCATGGACGGCGATACTCAATTCTGGATAGTGACAAAGTGTGAATATTTCAGTTTGGCAATATGTTACGCTAAGCAGCATTGGTCAAGTACGGTCAAATATAGCTAACCTTCAAAGATATTTTTTTATGCATAAAATTAGAATGAGGATGTATTTTCGATTTCTGGCTTGTGTACTTGGGGCCTACATTCTTACAGGTTGCGTTAGCGTACAGCCAATACTCAGCGCAGATACACCAGCAGATCTAAACTCAGGATATCTTTCAGGACAGTTTTCGAGGGTAAAGTTGAGCGGATTTGGTCTTGTTGTTAAGGCGATCGATGGTAGTGCTGAATACGTTATACCGATGGGAGAAGATACCAGTTTTCCATCAGCAGTGGAATCACAAACTGTCGTTATGAAGCTACCGCCTGGTACATATAAGATCTCGCAGTGGGTCACTTACGCTACCTTAACAAAGGAAACGATAACCAGAAGGTCCCTTGAAGATTCCCCAATAAGCGCTCCATTCAAAGTCTCCCCCGGAGCAGTATCGCATCTCGGGCGTTATGATCTAGGCGGAAGTAAGGGATTCTCGTACAACATGTTGACGATGAATTTCAGAATGAACTCTTTGCCGATCACGCGCCGAGAAGCTCAAAATGCTTTTACCGATAGCTATCCTAAACTCGCGGGACTTTCTTTCAATTGCTTGTTCTGCGTAGACTCAGTGAAAGAAAATGCGGTTATGAAAAAGTGAAAATCTTGGCGAGTAACGGCCAGCAGTGGACAGTGCGAACGATCATCGGGCAATTACATATGAAATGGATACGCGATTTGGATAGTTTGTATGACTTCTTAGGGTATGTCGTCCTTCGTGCGCCGGATCATTTCCCGAAAGAGGATTACTTACGCCCCGAAGAACAAATGACCTTACAAAAGGCTTTCTACGAACTGCGAACCGGTCTTGATTTTGTCGAAGGAGATTTTGTAGGTAAGCCAGTAAAGGATCGGCTTTACGTCCTACTGGACGAATCACAGGCGGCCTACGCTGCGGGCGAGCGACATAAGGGCGCACATCTGTTACAGGACCTCCAGGCGCTCGTCTTCAAGAAATAGATTTATCATTCAATAAGAAGCAGACCGTAACCGGCCAGAAGCCGCCACTCGAAAAACTTTAACTTCGCTAAGCCTTATGCAATTTCTTTTAAACGACGCTATTATTGATTTGGACCGCTTTGATAAAGTTGTTCATTTGTTTGTTCATAGTGAGCAGATCGGCGTGGTTAAACGGACCGGAGATACCTTAAGGCTATTCGTATGCAAACGTGTATCGGAGCCTCAGTGGTCAAAGCCTTGGTGGTCTGATTACGCGCAATGTCTAGTTGAGAGCGAAGAACAAGCACATGATCTATTCCACGAATACGCTCGCAGCTAAATTTTTTATCTCGTCGGCAGTAACCGGCCAGTAACAGACGGTCGCAATCCAATAGAATTTCCTCTCTTTCCAAGGCGTGGAAGGCGATGCCTTCCACGCGATACTGTGCGGTTGCGGCCACAACCTGCGCATGATCCTGCGGAAGCTACGGCTTCTTTTTGTCTTGGTCGCCGCTTGGGCTATATGGCGCCAGCTTTTTTGTACTCAGCATCAGCAGCGGCTTACGCCGAGCTGCGGGTGATTTTTGAATTATTCAGGTCGGACTATGTACGTCATCACGGTGATGCGCAAGCAATCCTTCTTCTCGCGGGATCCGTACGACTTTCACGTCACCTAAAACATGGCATGACGTGCCTGATCCGGAAGAGGTTATCGAAAACGCGCTGGCGCGGATGGCCAGCGCGATCGTCCATCAGAACGCGCTCTTCACCACACCACCATCAACCCGCAGCGCGGCGCCGGTGGTTGCCGAGGCGAGGGGGCTGACGACGTAAGCCACCAGCGACGCCACTTCCTGCGGCGTGCCGAAGCGTTTGATCAGCGACGTCGGCCGCACGTGTTCGAAGAACTCCGCTTCCACCTGTTCGAAACTCTTGGCGTTCGAGCGCGCCAGGTCTTCGACGAAGTCGCCCACGCCGCGCGATTTGGTCGGGCCGGGCAGCACGCTGTTGACGGTGATGCCGGTCCCGGCCACCGATTCGGCCAGCCCGCGCGACACCGCCAGCTGCGCGGTCTTGGTCATGCCGTAGTGGATCATCTCGGTCGGGATCTGCACCGCGCTTTCGCTGGAGATGAAGACGATCCGTCCCCAGTTGCTGCGCTTCATCTCCGGCAGTACCAGACGCGCCAGGCGTACGCCGCTCAGCACGTTGACGTCAAAGAAGCGCAGCCAGTCCGCATCAGGAATATCCTCGAACGCCTTCGGTTCGAAGATGCCGAGGTTGTTGACCAGGATGTTGATGTCCGGATGACGCCGCACCACATCCTCCGCCACCTCGGCCTGGCTGAGGTCGCCGGCAAAACCCAGCACCGTGCCCTTGGTGTCGGCGCGGATGCGTTCCACTGCCTCGTCCACCGCCGCCTGCTTCCGGCCGTTGACGATGACGGTGGCGCCTTCCTGCGCCAGCGTGTTGGCGATCGCGTAGCCGATGCCGGCGGTGCTGCCGCTGACCAGCGCTACCTTGCCTTTGAGTTGCAAATCCATTGTCGAATCTCCTTAATTACTTAAGAAATTGCACCAGCTTCGGCACCACTTCCGCAGTGGCTTCTTCCATCAGCCAGTGGCCGCTGTTTTTGATCACGACGCCTTCCACATTGCTATCGACCAGACGCGCTTGCTGGATCAGGAATTCGCCGGACGCTTTTTCGCCGGTGAGTACCAGCATTGGTATGGTCAGCGGGGTTTTAGCGTAGTTGGCAAACTCTTTGGCGTCTTGTTCGAAGGCGCGGAATACTTCAAAGCCGGCCTTCATGTGGCCAGGTTGAGCATACTCCGATGTGTAGAATTTGCGATCGGCTTCGCTCAGCGATTTGGTTTTGTCGGCCGCGAAGTCGTTCCAGAAGTGTTCGAAGTAAGTACGCTCGCGACCCTTCACCAGTGCCAGCGGCGTTTCGCCGTAGAAGTGGAAGTGCCACAGATCACGCAGCAGCCACACATCTTTCCAATTGCCGACGCCGGGCAGGAAGGCGTCCATCAGCGCGATTTTGCTGACTTCCTTCGGATACTGGGCGGCATAGGCATAGGCCACCATCAGCCCGATGTCATGCCCGACCACCTTGGCCGATTTGATGCCGAGGCTGGTGGCCAGCGCGTGCACGTCCTGCGCCATCACCGATTTGGTGTAGGGACCGGCCGGCAAGCCGGATTGGCCGAAGCCGCGCAAGTCCGGTGCGATCACCAAATGGTCTTTGGACAGCGCGGCAATCAGCGGCAGCCACATGTGACTGGATTCGGTGTAGCCGTGGATCAGGATCACCGGATCGCCCTTGCCGGCCGACAGGTAGTGAATCTTCACGCCATTGACTTCGGCGACGTTGTGCTTGGGCGCTTCGGCGTGGGCCTGCGCGGCGAGGGCGCTGAACATCAGTACGCCGATGCCGAGCAGCCGGGAAAACGAAAACTTCATGGTAATCACCTCCTATGTTGGATGAGACAGAATATCCAGCCCGATGGTTCGACCATACACACGATCGGGTAGTTATTTCTATACAATATTGGCATCTGAAATATTTCATAATTACAACTAATTGTTGGTTGCTCATACATGAACAAACCACTGCTGGGGCTGGTACTACTCATAAGCTGCTTGCGCTGCTGGGGCACGGCGCTGCCCGAGATCAATTTGCATCACACCAGCTGGACTGCGCGCGATGGTGCGCCGACGATGATTTTGTCGATCACGCAGACCAGTGATGGCTGGCTGTGGCTGGGCGGGCCGACCGGCCTGTATCGTTTCGACGGCATGCAGTTCGAGCAGTATGCGCCGGCCGCCACGCCGCTGCTGACCAAGAACGTCAGCGTGGTCAACGCCTTTGCCGATGACGAGTTGTGGATAGGCTACCGCACCGGTGGCGTGGGCGTGCTGCGCCACGGGCAACTGCGCAACTACGGTGAGCGCGAAGGCTTGCCGAATCGCGCGGTGTGGGGCGTGGAGCGGGATGGCAAGGGCCGCATCTGGGCCGCCACCACACTCGGCATGTTCTACCTTGAGCACGAGCGCTGGATCAGCGCGGCCTCAGCCTGGAACCTGCCGGTGGTCCGCTACAAGACGCTGATGCGCGACCGCCGTGGCGTGCTGTGGGCGCAAGGCGACAATGGCGTCTACTTCTTGCATCCGGGCGAGACGCGCTTCTCCAAGGCGGCGGTGAATAGCGGCCTGGGCGTGCTGTTCGATCTGCCCGATGGCAGTGTCGTCAGTTGGGACGCGGTGCATGCCCGGCTCAACCAGCTGACCCAGCCGGCACACAATGCGCCGGCGCGGCAATGGGGCACGCTGGGCGACCCCACCAGCCTGCTGTTCGACCATCGCGGCGATTTGTGGATCGGCTTGCAGGATGGGCTGGAATACCGCACCTCCAACAGCGTCACCGGCGCGGTGCCGCCGCAGGGTTTGAGCGGGCGTCATGTTGGCGCGCTGTTCGAGGACAAGGAGGGGAATGTCTGGGCGTCGACCTCGGCCGGCATCGACCGTTACCGCAGCAAGCGGTTGGCGCGGCTGGATTTGCCCGAGGCGGCGGTCGGCAACGCCATCCTGGCGGATGACAGCGGTGGCGCATGGGTCGGTGGCTATCACGTCACGTTCAGCGAGTCCGGCCAGATCAGGACCAGCCCGTTTTCGATCACGCGCGAGGGTGGCTGGTCCAAATATATCGGCAGTTTCGCGCGCGGCGAGGATGGCACGCGCTGGGGCGCGTTGTACGGCGCGCTGTGGCAGGTCAAGGGAACGGACAGCCGGAAAATCGCGCTGCCCGACGCCATCGCAGATATCGCGCCGCAGGCGCTGTTGGCCGAGCCGGATGGCAGCCTGCTGGTGGCGGCGGAGCACTACGGTTTGTATCGGCACCAGCGCAACGGCCACTGGGAGGCGATTGGCGATACCGGCGAGATCAATGCCATGGCGCGTTCGGACACGGCCGGCTTGTGGCTGGGCGGTTTTGCCGGCCAGGCATTGCATGCGGACGGCAAGCAGTGGCGCCATTACGGTCCGGAGCAGGGACTCAAGCTGGGTATTCTGATGGCGCTGCATTTGCGCGGCGCGCACGTCTGGCTGGGCGGCGACAACGGCGTGGCGCTGCTGGAGGGCGATCACTTCCGCCAGCTCGGCGGCGTCAACGGCGAGACGTTTGACGGCGTGTCAGGCATCGTCGAGCTGGCAAATGGCGATCTGTGGCTGAATGGCGCGGCGGCGCTGTTCCGGATTCCTGGCGCGGAGGTCGCGCAATTCCAGCGCACGCCGGATTATCGCGTGCAATACGAACGCCTCGATCAGCTGGACGGGCTGGAAGGCAATGCGCCGCGCATCTCGCCGACGCCATCGCTGGTGCTGGCCAGCGACGGCATGTTGTGGGTGGTGCGTTCCATCGGCGTGTTCCGCCTGAATCCGGCTGCGCGCCTGGCACCGCTGCCGGCGCCGCCGGTCATCGTCAAGACGCTGGGGGCGCCGGGGCAGGACCAGCCGCTGCGGCAGAATGCGCAGCTTTCCGCCGGCACCTCGGCGCTGCAGATCGATTACACCAGTCCGGCGCTGGCGATGCCGGAGCGGGTGCGGTTTCGCTATCGTCTGGACGGGGTCGATCAGCAATGGCAGGACGTGGGCACGCGCCGCAGCGCGCATTACAGCAATCTGGAGCCGGGCGAGTACTATTTCAGCGTCAGCGCGTCGGATTACCGCGGCGCCTGGCCGGAGCGTAGCACCACGGTGCGCTTCACGATTGCCCCCACCTTGACGCAGACGCTGTGGTTCCGCGCCGGCTGCGGCGTGCTATTGCTGCTGGTGGCGTATCTGGGCTATCGCTGGCAGATCAATCGGGTGGCGCGCCAGATGGCGGGACGCTTGCAGGAGCGCGTCAACGAGCGCGAGCGGATTGCGCGCGAGTTGCACGACACGCTGCTGCAGTCGGTGCAAAGTCTGATCCTGCACGTGCACGCGGCCGTCATCAAGCTGCCGGCCAAGGACGCCACCCGCGCCCAGCTGGAAAGCGCGCTGCAGCAGGCCGATGATGTGGTGGGCGAGGGACGCGAGCGGATCAGTGATTTGCGCGGCGAGGATGTCGACAAGCTCAGCTTCCCGGATGCGGTATTGGCGGCCGCCGCGCGCCTGCAGCCGGCGGACGCGCCACCGGTGCGGCTGCACATCACCGGCACGGTCCGTCAGCTCGATCCGGTGATTTACCAGGAAGCGATGGCCATCGTGATCGAGGCGCTGGCCAATGCCTATTGCCATGCCCAGGCGAGCACCATCGAAGTCGAGTTACATTATGGGATGCGCAAATTCCGTTGCAGGGTCCACGATAATGGCGTTGGCATTGCGGCCGACATCGTCAGCGCCGGCGGCCGCGAGCATCACTGGGGCATGCGCGGCATGGCGGAGCGGGCCAGCAGAATCGACGCCTGCCTGAGCTTGCACAGTGCCGCCGGCAGCGGCACCGCATGGCAGCTGGAGCTGCCCGCCCGGCTGGCTTATACCCGATAGGGTGATGGCGGTCGCCGGCAACAGTGCTACTCTCGCGCGTAAAAATAAGGAGAAGTAGATGATCAGCGTGATGATTGCCGATGACCACCCCTTGCTGCGCAGTGGCATCGCCGCCGTGCTGTCGGCCGATGCACGTTTCATGATCGTGGCCGAGGCGAATGATGGTGCCACCGCCATCGAGCAATACCAACGCTTCCGGCCCGACGTCACGCTGATGGATTTGCAGATGCCGGGCCTGAACGGCGTCGACGCCACCACCGCCATCCGCGCCGTCAATCCGGACGCCCGCATCATTATCCTCACCACCTTCGGCGGTGACGTTCAGGTGGCGCGCGGGCTGCGCGCGGGGGCGTGCGGCTACATGCTCAAGAATATGGCGCGCACCGAGTTGAGCGATTACATCCATGCCGTGTACACGGGACAGCGGGCCTTGCCACCGCAGGTGGCCAGCAGCCTGATCAACAATTTTCAGCACGATGCGCTGAGCAAGCGCGAGATCGAGGTATTGCGCTTTGTCGCCGACGGCAATTCCAACCAGCGTGTGGGTGAACACCTGGGTCTAAGCGAGGACACCATCAAGGCGCACATGAAAACCATCTTGCAAAAGCTCAACGCGCGGGACCGCACCCATGCCGTGACGATCGCCCTGCGTCGCGGGTACTGGGAGCACTGAGGGCGTGACCACCGGTCTGGGAATGGCGTAATTGATCATGACTGCGGTGGTGGTAATCGATATGGTGGTGCTGGTGATCATCGCGCCGACGATCCATTTGATCAGTTCCTTTTGCGCGAGAAGAAACTTGTTCTCCAGGTTGGCAAGCTTGAGGTCAAATTCGTCGCGCAATGAGCGAAAGCCAAAATCGATGGCCTGTTCCAGCCGGTCGAAGCGTGCGTCGACTGTAACTTGACGCGCTCGTGCTTCGCCGTTCACCTGTTCAACGAAGGCTTGCAGCTTGGCGTCAAGATAGTCTTTTTCGGAGGGGGAGTTCATCCGGCCATTGTGCGCGTGTTCCCTGGTGTGTCAATGAGGTTGATCAATGGTGTTTAACCCGAAGTCGTAATGCATTTACCATACCTGAACCCTACAGGCAGAAGGATGCGACGACATGAATGATCTCTGCGATATCAATCTTTCCCGGCGTAACTTGTTGATTGCCAGCGCGCTGTCGGCCACGGCCAGCGCCGTGCCGCTGACGGCCGATGCGGAGGAGCCGGCGCCGATGCCGCCGCCCGCCGCCAAGTTCACCTTGCAGGTCAACGGCCAGCCGCATCCATTGGAAGTCGACACCCGCACCACTTTGCTGGATGCCTTGCGAGAACATCTGCATCTCACCGGCACCAAGAAAGGCTGCGATCACGGCCAGTGCGGCGCTTGCACGGTGCTGGTGAATGGCCGCCGCATCAATTCCTGCCTGTCGCTGGCCGTCATGCATGAGGGCGACAAGATCACCACCATCGAGGGACTGGGCACGCCGCAGAAGCTGCATCCGATGCAGGCCGCTTTCGTCAAACACGATGGCTACCAGTGCGGCTACTGTACGCCGGGACAGATCTGTTCGGCGGTGGCGGTGCTGGAGGAGCTTAAACAGGGCATCCCTAGCCACGTCAGCGCCGACATCAACGCCAAGCCGCTGCTGAACGAGGCCGAGCTGCGCGAGCGCATGAGTGGCAATATCTGCCGCTGTGGTGCCTATTCCAACATCATCGATGCCATCACCGAAGTGGCGGGGAGGGCGGCATGAAGGCATTCACCTATCAGCGCGCCTCAACACCGGCCGAGGCGGCTGCGTTGGCGGCACGCACGCCCGGCGCGCGCTTCATTGCCGGCGGCACCAATCTGCTCGATCTGATGAAACTGGAAATCGAAACGCCGCAGCATCTGATCGATGTGAACGGTCTCAATCTCGACAAGATCGAGCCCACGCCCGGCGGCGGCCTGCGCATAGGCGCACTGGTGCGCAACACCGACCTGGCCGCCGATGCGCGGGTGCGGCGCGACTACGCTGTGCTGTCGCGCGCGCTGCTGGCTGGCGCTTCCGCGCAGTTGCGCAACAAAGCCACCACCGCCGGCAATCTGCTGCAGCGCACGCGCTGCCCGTACTTCTACGACACCAATCAGGCGTGCAACAAACGCCAGCCCGGCAGCGGTTGTTCGGCCATCGGCGGTTACAGCCGCAACCACGCTATCCTCGGCGCCAGCGATGCTTGCATCGCCACTCATCCGAGCGATATGGCGGTCGCCATGCAGTTGCTGGACGCAACGGTGGATACCATCAAGCCGGACGGTAGCACGCGCGTGATTCCGATTGCGGACTTCCATCGGCTGCCCGGCAGCACGCCCCAGGTCGAGCATGCGCTGATGCCGGGCGAGCTGATTACCAGTGTCACTCTGCCCAAGCCGGCCGGTGGCGTGCATATCTACCGCAAGGTGCGTGACCGCGCCTCGTACGCGTTCGCGCTGATTTCAGTGGCGGCCATCGTGCTGCCCGATGGTAATGGCCGCGTGGCGTTAGGCGGCGTCGCGCACAAGCCGTGGCGCGTGCCGGCGGCCGATGCCAGCATGTCGCAAGGCGCCAAGGCGGTGGCTGAGCAATTGCTGTCCGGTGCCAAGCCGAGCGCCGAGAGCGCGTTCAAGATTCCACTGGTGCAGCGCACACTGGCCTCGGTGCTGGCCGATGCGCGGAAAGGGGCATGAGATGAAATTCACCACGCCCGCCACCACCAATCCCATCGATCAACTGAAGGTCATAGGCCACGCCACCGACCGCATCGATGGTCCGTTTAAAACCACCGGCACCGCGCCGTACGCGTATGAGCACCACGCCGAGGCGCCCAACGCCGCTTATGGCTACGTGGTCGGCGCCGGCATTGCCAAGGGCCGCCTCACCGCGCTGGACGTCAGCGCGGCGCAACGCGCGCCGGGTGTGCTGGTGGTCGTCACCGCAGACACCGCCGGCAAGCTGGGCAAGGGAAAATTCAACACCGCCAACTTGCTTGGCGGTCCGGAGATCCAGCACTATCATCAGGCGATCGCGCTGGTGGTGGCCGAGACTTTCGAACAGGCGCGTGCCGCCGCGCAGCTGGTGAAGCCGAGCTACAGCAAGCAGAGCGGCTCTTACGATCTGGCCAAGGCCAGGGAGACGGCCAAACCGCCGAAGGACAAAGATGCCGCAGACAAAAAGGTCGGCGATTTCACCGGCGCTTATGCCGGCGCGCCGGTGCGGCTGGACGCGACCTACACCACGCCCGACCAGTCACATTGCATGATGGAGCCGCACGCCTCCATCGCCAGCTGGAGCGGCGACAAGCTGACGCTGTGGACCTCGAACCAGATGATTAACTGGAGCAAGGGCGATCTGGCCACGACGCTGGGCATCCCCAAGGACAACGTGCGCCTGATCTCGCCCTACATCGGCGGCGGTTTCGGCGGCAAGCTATTCCTGCGTGCGGAGGCGTTGCTGGCTGTGTTGGGCGCCAAGGCGGCGGGGCGGCCGGTCAAGGTCGCGTTGCAGCGTCCGCTGATGATCAACAACACCACGCACCGGCCGGCGACGATCCAGCGCATTCGCCTCGGCGCCACGCGCGAGGGCAAGCTCAGCGCCATCGCGCACGAAAGCTGGTCCGGCGATCTGCCGGACGGCAAGCCGGAAACCGCCGTGCAGCAAACCCAGCTGTTGTACGCCGGCCCCAACCGGCTGACGCGGATGCGGCTGGCCGTGCTGGATCTGCCCGAGGGCAACGCCATGCGCGCGCCCGGCGAGGCGCCCGGTCTGATGGCGCTGGAAATCGCTATCGATGAAATGGCCGAGAAGCTGAAGATGGACCCGATCACCTTCCGCATCGTCAACGACACCACGGTCGATCCGGCCAAGCGCGAGCGCAAGTTTTCGGCGCGCCGCTTTGTCGATTGCCTGCGGCTAGGCGCGCAGCGCTTCGGCTGGGATAAACGCAATCCGCAACCAGGCAAAATGCGCGACGGCCGCTGGCTGGTCGGCATTGGCGTGGCCTCGGCGTTCCGCAACAATCTGGTGCAGAAGTCCGGCGCCCGCGTGCGGCTGGACGGCAAGGGCATCGTCACGGTGGAAACCGACATGACCGACATCGGTACCGGCAGCTACACCATCATCGCCCAGACCGCCGCCGAGATGCTGGGCGTGCCGTTGTCGCAGGTGGTGGTGCGGCTGGGCGATTCGGACTTCCCGGTGTCGGCCGGTTCGGGCGGGCAGTGGGGTGGCAACAGTTCGACGGCGGGCGTGTACGCGGCCTGCGTCAAGCTGCGCGAGCTGGCGGCGCAGAAGCTGGGGCTGGACCCAACGCTGGCCGAGTTCTCCAGCGGCACGGTGCGCGCCGACGGCCGTTCGTTCCCGCTGGTGCAAGCCGCCGCCAACGGCGAGCTGGTGTGCGAGGATACGATGGAATACGGCGACCTCGACAAGAAATTCCAGCAATCGACCTTCGGCGCTCATTTTGTCGAAGTGGGCGTGGATGCCTACACCGGCGAAACCAGGGTGCGTCGCATGCTGGCGGTGTGCGCGGCCGGTCGCATCCTCAATCCCAAGTCAGCGCGCAGCCAGGTGATCGGCGCCATGACGATGGGCGTGGGGGCGGCGTTGATGGAAGATCTGGTGATCGACCATCGCCACGGCTTCTTCGTCAACCATGATCTGGCTGGCTATGAGGTGCCGGTGCATGCCGATATTCCGCATCAGGAGGTGATCTTCCTGGATGAAACCGATCCGGTGTCTTCACCGATGAAAGCCAAGGGCGTGGGCGAGCTGGGCATCTGCGGCGTGGGGGCGGCGGTGGCCAATGCCATCTATAACGCCACTGGCGTGCGGGTGCGCGACTATCCGATCACGCTGGATAAACTCATCGCGAAAATGCCTCCGGTCTGAGATGGTGCTATCCTTGCAGAACGTCTTGCTTAAGGAGGATATATGCCTGCGACTCATGACACCTACACCCGCAAACAAGGTTTGCAAAAAACTTACGATGTGGAATACACGGCGCTGCGTTACAAGATCTCGCTTGGCAACAAAGTGCTGAAGGATATTGAACTGGGTCTGCAATCGGCGCCGGTGCTGGACCAGGAAGTGAGCTGGCGCCACGCGGTGGCCGATATCGAAAACCTGCGCGGTATGACCGAGCAGTAGCTTAGCCAGCGGGGCATCCGGCGCTCATCACCGGATGCTCGCGCATATTGAGTCCCATCAGCTCCGGCCTGTCGTAAGGAATGTAGTTCATCCAGAACCACGGCAGGCAGGTTTTTCCGTAGACGTATTCTACGGCGGGCAAATACATGCCTTGCGCGGTCGATGTATTGCTCAGCAGGACTATGCCGTTGCGTGTCTGGCGGAAGCCTAGAGCGAAGTTTTGCGTGCCATCGTCATTCCCTTCCTTGAAGAACGCCGGTCCCAGCGGCGAGTTGTACAGCGGCCAGCCGAGGCCGATCGATAACCCGATGCCGCGCCACAACGTCGTATCGCCCGGCCAGTGCGAGGGGAATTGCTGTACCGAAACGATGGCCATTTGCGGCGACAGCATTTCCTGGTAGGCCGCCGCCGATAAACCTTCGCCGCGCAGCACGCCGGCCATGAAGCGGCCGTAATCTTCGATGGTGGTGTCCATGGAACCGGCGGCGCGGGCGTTGCCGCGCCGTTTGTGTGGCAATGTGCTGCCGTCTTTTGCGTAGTGCGTTACTTCACGGCCTTCCCATTCCTGGCGCCAGACCATGCTGGTGTCGCGCATGCCGAAGCGGTCGAACACCCGCTGTTGCATCAGCGTTTGCAGCGGCGTGCCGGTGCGTTCTTCCACCACCACCTGCAAAATGTTCAGTCCTTCGCCCGAATACACATAGCGGCTGCCAGGCGGATATTTGAAATCCAGCTTGTTGTTGTCGTTGATGTAGCGCCAGTTGAGCAGACCGCTGGTGTGCGACAGCAGCATGCGCGGCGTTAGCTGGCGCCAGCGCGGATCATCCTTCAGGTCGGCGTAATTCGGATAGTCGGGCAGTGGCTGCTTGAGCAGTGTGGGCAGCGGCGCGTCCAGCGACAACACGCCTTCGTCGACTAGTTGCATCACCGTGTAGGCAAACACGGCTTTGGTGAGCGAGGCGGCGTACATGATGGAGTCGGTGCGCAGCGGTTGCTGTTTGTCGACGTTGGCGTAGCCGTAGGCGCGGCTGTAGGTGAGCTGGCCATTTTCGATCAGCGCCAGCGCCAGGCCCGGCACATGGGCGGCGGCCATCAAACGTTGGATTTCGGCGTCGAGTGCGGGGCGGCTCGGCGGCGGCGGGGGCGCGGGCTGGTTGGCACATCCTCCCAGCATCACAGCGGCGAACAGTACGGCGTTGCGAAGCGGGGAGGTGGGCATGGCTCAGACCTTTCTGGGTTGTGCCGCGAACCAGGGTTTCATGCGGCGTATCGCTTCTTCGATCTCTGCCGTGGAGACGGCAAAGCTGAAGCGGATGAAGTATTTGCCATCGACCGGATCGAAGTCGATGCCGGGCGCGCTGGCGATGCCGGTGTCCTGCAGCAGACGCTGGCAGAAGGCCAGGCTGTCGTCGGTCAGGTGGGCGATGCTGGCGTAGATGTAGAACGCGCCATCCGGCGGTGCCACCGTGGTCAGGCCGAGCTCGGGCAGGGCGGCCAGCAGCAGGCGGCGGTTTTCGCGGTAGACCTGCAGATGGCCGTCCAGTTCATCCAGCGCATCGAAGGCGGCCAGGCCGGCGTGCTGGCTCAGCGACGGCGCGGTCAGGAACAGATTGCCGCAATACGCTTGCGCGCGCTCCACATGTTCGGGCGGGGCCAGCAGCCAACCGAGGCGCCAGCCGGCCATGCTGAAGTATTTGGAGAAGCTGCTGACCACCTGTGCCTGCGGTTCGTAGGCGAGGATGGTTTGCGCCGGCTCCACGTAGCTGAGGCCGTGATAAATCTCGTCCGAGATGATGCGGATGCCGCGCTGGCGGCACACGGTCACGATCGCTTGCAGTTCGTCGGCCTTGATCAGCGTGCCGGTCGGATTGGCCGGGCTGGCGATGATGACGCCTTGCGGTGCCGGCTCGACGGCGGCCAGCGCGGCGGCGGTCAGCTGGAAGCCGACCTCGGCGCCGCAGGCGATTTCCACCGGTTCCATGTGCAGCGCTTTCAGCGTGTTGCGATAGGCGACATAGCCGGGACGCGCCATGGCGATGCGGTCGCCGGGCGAGAAGGTCGAGCTCAATGCCAGCACCAACGCTGGCGAGGCGCCGCAGGTCAGGATGAACTGGCTGGCGTCGACGCGCACGCCGTAACGCTCCTGGTAAAACTGCGCCAGCCGCTCCTTCAGCGGCGCGCTTTCCCAATAGCCCATGGCTTCGGCGTCGAGCACGGCGTGGGCTTTGGCGATGGCGGTCTTGGGCGCGCCGGTGGACGGCTGACCAAATTCCATGTGGATGATCGAACGGCCTTCAGCTTTGAGGGCGTGAGCCTGTTTGCTGATGGCGATGGCGTGGAAGGGTTCAAGTTGCGCTTTCATGCATCGATTATACTGTTGCCTGTAACATAAAAAAAGCAAAGGTTGGCGGGTATGACGATACGTTGGAAGCGGTGGGCGATAGGCGCGGCGGGCGCTGTGGGTGTGTATGCGGCAGCGGGATTCTGGCTGCTGCCGGCGGTTATCAAGAGCCAGCTGCCCAAGTATGCCGAGACTGAGCTGGAGCGCAAGGCCAGCATCGGTCAGCTACGTTTCAATCCTTTCACGTTGCGGCTGGAGGCGCAGGATGTGCGCTTTACCGAGGCGGATGGCGCGCCGCTGTTTGCGGTGAACGGGCTGGCGGTGGAGATGCAGTGGCGCTCGCTGTTTCGCCGCGCTTTCAGTTTTGCCGAGATCCGCATCACCGAGCCGTCGCTGCAGCTGGCGATTGCCAAGGATGGCAAGTTCAATATCGCCGAGCTGATGGCGACCATCGACAAGCACAAGAAGAAGGATGAGCCGGACTCGGGCATGCCGCGTCTGGTGATCGAGCATTTCGCGCTGGACGGCGGCAAGGTGGCCATGCATGACCAGCATGCGGGCTATGACGATACGTTTACGCCGATCACGTTTGCGCTGAACAATCTGAGCACGCTGCCGGATGAGAACGGCGATTACGCGCTGAGCGCGGATGCGGGCCTGGGCGGCAAGCTGCGCTGGAAGGGCGTGGCAGCAGTCAATCCGATCAGCGGGTCGGGCGTGCTGACGCTGGAGAATGTGGCCTTGCCGGGCATGGCGGCCTATCTGAAGTCGTTCTCGCGGATTGTTGTGACTGACGGGAAGTTGTCGGCGCAGTTGCCTTACAAATTCGGCTACAAGGATGGCAAGCTGGATGCGACGCTGGCTAGTGCTGGTCTGACGCTGAATCAGTTGGCGCTGAAGCGCGGCGACGCGGAGGCGTCGTTTGTGCAGTTGAAGCAGTTGGCGGTCAGCGATGTGGGCGTGGATTTGTTGAAGCGTTCGGTGCAGATTGGTGGCTTGCAGTTGAACGGCGGGGCGCTGGCGGTGCGGCGTAATGCGCGTGGCGAGGTCGATGTGGCGGGGTTGATGTTGCCGTCGCCGGCTGCGGCCGCGACGCCGGTGCCAGCGCCTGCGCCCAAGCCTACGCCGGCCAAGGAGGCTGGTTGGAAAGTCGCGCTCAAGCAGATTGGTCTGGAGTCGGTGGCGCTCAGCTATGTGGATGAGACGGTGCGGCCGGCGCTTAAGGTCAGCAGTGATAGCGCGCAGCTGAAGCTGGCGTTGCAGCTGGATGGCGGCAAGCTGAACATCGATGGCGCGGCGTTCTCGATGGAGAACGTGGCGATGAGCAGCGGCGCGCTGGCGCCATTGAAGCTATCGCACATTGGCTTTGACAATGCTTCGCTGGATCTGGATGGACGCAAGGCCAGCGTGGGACGCTTGTACGCCGATGGCGGGCTGCTCGATTTGTCGCGCGATGCGAAAGGGCAGTTCCTGTTCCTGGCGGCATTGCCGAAGTCAGGCACGGCCAGCGCGCCGCAGCAAGCGCCGACGCCGGCCGCGCCCGCCGCCGTGCCGTGGGCTGTGGCGGTGGATACTGTCGAGCTGAGCAAGTTCGGCGCGCGCTTTGATGATGCGGGCACTGGCATCAAGGTCAATCTGCAAGACTTCAATCTGAAGGTGCGCGATGCCGGCACGGATCTGAAAAAGCCGCTGGCGTTTGAAGGTGGTGTGGCGCTGCGCGAGGGCGGTCAGTTGGTGGCCAAGGGCAAGGTGGTGCCAGCTACCGGCGCGGTCGACACCGAGCTGAAGTTGAGCAAGCTGGCGCTGGCGCCGGTGCAGCCGATGCTGGCCAAATATGTCAAGCTGAAGCTTGCCGGTGGCGCGATCAACGCGGCCGGCCGCTTGCGCACCGGTGCCGGCGGCAGCAAGGCCAATCCGGCGTTGCGCTATGACGGTTCGTTCGAGGTGGCCGAGTTGTCGCTCAATGAGCAAGACAACGATCACTTCGCTCACTGGAAGAGCGTGCGCGCGGATACGCTGGCGTTGAGCCTGTCGCCAAATCTGCTGGATGTGTCCGAACTGCGCGTGGTCGAGCCGAATGCGATTCTGATTATTGAGAATGACCGCAGCTTTAACGCGCAGCGTTTGCTGGTTGAACAGCCAACACCTGCCGCCACCGCGACGCCTGCGGTGCAGGCCGCGCCAGCCGCCAGCGAGCCGTTCCCGGTACGCGTGCGGCGTGTGCGCTTCCAGAATGCCAAGCTGGACTTCACTGATTTGAGCCTGCGCCCACAATTCGCCGCCAAGATTTATGAGCTGAATGGCGTCATCACCGGTCTTTCGTCGAAGCGCGATGCGCGTAGTCAGATCGAGCTGGATGGCCGCGTTGATGACTACGGTCTGGCCCGCGTGCGCGGTCAGCTGAATCCGTTTGTGCCGACTGATAACACCGATCTGAACGTCGTCTTCAAGAACGTCGACATGGTGTCGGCTTCGCCGTACAGCATGAAATTTGCTGGCTACAAAATCGCCGAGGGCAAGATCTCGCTGGACCTGCAATACAAAGTCCGCAACAACCAGCTGGAAGGCAATAACCAGATCGTGCTGGACAAGCTGACGCTGGGTGAGCGCATCGATAGTCCGGATGCGCTCAAGCTGCCATTGGAGTTGGCGCTGGCGATCCTGAAAGATAGCGATGGTCGCATCGATCTGGGGATTCCAGTGTCGGGCAATATGAACGATCCGAGCTTCAGCTATGGCGCGGTGGTGTGGAAGGCGATCGGCAACATCATGAGCAAGGTGGTGACCGCGCCGTTCCGCGCGCTGGGCAATTTGTTCGGCATCAGCGGCGACAAGCTGGAGGCGGTGGAGTTTGATGCCGGCAGCGATGTCGTGTTGCCGCCGGAGCGCGAGAAGTTGCAGCAGGTGGCCAAGATTCTGGTCAAGAAGCCGGAGCTGAAATTGGCCGTGCCTGGCCTGTACAACGAAGCGAACGACGGCGCCGCGTTGCGTGAGCAGGCGCTGCGCCGCGTGGTGCTGGCCAAGGCCGACATCAAGCTGGCAGCGAGCGAGCAGCCAGGGCCGCTGGACATTGGGCAGCGCAAGATTCGCAGCGCATTGCGCGATCTGTATGCAGAGCGTTTCGGTAGCGCCGAGCTGGACAAGCAGAAGAAGGCCGCCGAAGCTGCGGCTGGCGGCGGCGGCGGCGGCGGCGGCGGCGGCGGCAACGGCAACGGCGGCAACGGCGGCGGTAGCGACGGTGGTGCGGCCAGCGCCAACGCCGGAACACCGAAAAAGCTGCCGATGTTGCAGCGTCTTGGCAAGCTGGTGCAGGGTGAGCCGCAGGTGGCCGACGCCACCGACTTCTATGACAAGCTGCAGCAACGTCTGGTGCAGAACCAGGCGCTGCCGAAAGACGCCTTGCCGCAACTGGGTGCGCGCCGTTCCGCCGCCGTGCTGGCGGTGCTGAAAGAGGCCGGCGCCAGCAGCGCCAGCGTCGCCGCAGTCGCGACCACCGACAGCACAGCCGGCAAGCCGGTGCTGCTCAAACTCGAACTGTCCGCCAAATGAGCAAGCAGGAGCACAAGCCGGCGGCAGGCAATCCCTGGCTGGCCGGACTGGCACTGCTCTGCAGCCAGCTGTCGCTGAACCTCGGCGCCGCCATCGCCAAGCACCTGTTCCCTGCGATCGGCGTCGAGGGCGTGACCGCGTACCGGGTCGGCATCTCGGCGTTGGTGATGCTGCTGATCTTCCGCCCTTGGCGCACGCCGTTGACGTGGCAGCAGGCGCGCAACGTCGCGGTCTACGGCTGCGTGATCGGCCTGATGAACCTGCTGATTTACCGCGCCTTCGACCACATCCCGATGGGCATCGCGGTGGCGATTGAAGTGGCGGGGCCGCTGACGGTGGCGGTGTGGTCGTCGCATCGGCCGCGTGACTTCATCGCCGTGTGCCTGGCGGTGGCGGGCTTGTACTATCTGCTGCCGATTCACGGCCATGTCGATCAGCTCGATCCGGTTGGCATCGCTTACGCGGCCGGCGCGGCGGTGTGCTGGGCGTTGTACATCGTCTTTGGCAAGCGGGTATCGTCGATGTCGGGCGGACAGTCGGTGGCGTGGGGCATGCTGGCGGCGTCGCTGTTCATCGTGCCGATCGGCGTCGTGCATTCCGGCGCGGCCTTGCTGACGCCGTCGTTCCTGCTGATCGGGCTGGCGATTGCGGTGATGTCCAGCGCGTTGCCGTACACGCTGGAGATGCTGTCGATGCGCACGCTGTCGTCGCGCACCTTCAGCATGTTCAGCAGTGCCGCGCCGGCGCTGAGCGCGCTGGCTGGCATGGTGGTACTGGGCGAGATGCTGACCGTGACGCAGTGGCTGGCCATCGCCGCCATCGTCGCCGCCTCGGCGCTGACCTCCTTGCGTTAGATCAAACCACCTCAGCTTGCCTGAACCGCTTGTGCCGGCCTAGTATGAAACCACTATGGACATCGACACTCGCTTCGACAAAATCGAAACCCGCCTTGACAAGCATGACGAGAAGTTTGTCGATGTGCTTACGCGGCTGGCTCATATCGAGAGCAATATGGCCACCAAGGAAGACATGGCCAAGCTTGAAGCAACCATGATTAAATGGATGGTCGGATTGATCTTCGGTGCCAGCGTGGCGGCCATCACCGTCATGACCTTCGTGCTGAACAACGCCGTGCCCAAGACACCGGTGCAGCCGCCAACGCCGATCGTGATCCAGGTGCCGGCCTACAAATAGCCTATTGTTGCTTTTGCAATCGGTTCGTGGCAGCATAACCTCTTCGTTCAAGGAGATGTTATGCAAGTCGCTCCCGCTCAACAGGCGATTGCCGCCGCCGCCGTCACGCTGGTGTTGTGGATCTGCGGCGTGGCCGCCTTCCTGCCGCCGCTGCTGAACTACACGCTCAGCTCAGTGCTGTACATCATCGCCGCCGGTATCGGCATATTCGTGTGCTGGGTGCTGCACCTGATTTTCATCGGCATCGCCGCCAAACGCCTGGGGCGCTCGGTTGGCGTCTGGGTCATCATCGCGGCGATAGGCATGCCACTCGCCTCCATCATTGGCCTGATCATGTTCGAATGGTTCAGCGACCAGGAAAAACAGGCCGCCGCATAAAGCCCTTGCCAAGCCTGGACGGGATCGTCTAGTATCGATCCCGATGCAAGCAGCATCGACGTCGCTCGGACGGTTCCGGGCGCTTACGTGAGACAATCCATGAACGACACTCCATCGTCGCGCAGCTTTGCGCGCATCGATCGCTTACCCCCATACGTTTTCAATGTCACCGCCGAGCTCAAGCTGGCGGCGCGCCGTCGCGGCGAAGACATCATCGATATGTCGATGGGCAATCCGGATGGCGCCACGCCGCCGCACATCGTCAGCAAGCTGGTGGACACGGTCCAGCGTCCCGACACCCACGGTTATTCGGCCTCGAAAGGCATACCGCGCCTGCGCCGCGCCATCTCGCGCTGGTACAAAACGCGCTACGAGGTCGACTTCGATCCGGACTCGGAAGCCATCGTCACCATCGGTTCGAAAGAGGGCCTGGCGCACTTGATGCTGGCCACGCTGGACCAGGGCGACACCGTGCTGGTGCCCAATCCCAGCTACCCGATCCACATCTGGGGCGCGGTAATCGCCGGCGCCAACATCCGCTCGGTGCGGATGACGCCCGGTGTTGATTTCTTCGACGAACTGGAACGCGCGGTACGCGAAAGCTACCCGAAACCGAAGATGATGATTCTCGGCTTCCCGTCGAATCCAACCGCGCAATGCGTGGAGCTGGAATTCTTCGAGCGCGTGGTGGCGCTGGCCAAGCAGCACAACATCCTGGTGGTGCACGATCTGGCCTATGCCGACATCGTGTTCGACGGCTGGAAAGCGCCGTCCATCATGCAGGTGCCGGGCGCGCGCGAGGTGGCGGTGGAATTTTTCACGCTGTCCAAGAGCTACAACATGGCCGGCTGGCGGGTTGGCTTCATGGTCGGCAACAAGGAACTGGTGGCGGCGCTGGCGCGCATCAAGAGCTACCATGACTACGGCAGCTTCACGCCGGTGCAGGTGGCGGCGATCGCGGCGCTGGAAGGCGATCAGGACTGCGTCAGCGAGATCTGCGCGCAATACCAGAGCCGTCGTGACGTGCTGCACAAAGGCTTGCTCGAAGCCGGCTGGCCGGTCGACAAGCCGAAGGCGTCGATGTACATCTGGGCGCGTATTCCGGAAGCGTACCGGCATCTGGGCTCGCTGGAATTCTCCAAGTTGCTGTTGGCCGAGGCCAAGGTTTGTGTTTCCCCCGGCATAGGCTTCGGGGAGTACGGTGACGAGTATGTGCGTTTCGCGCTGATCGAGAATGAAGCGCGCATCCGCCAGGGCTTGCGTGGTATCAAAGCCATGTTACGCAAGACGCCGGCCTGAAATTCGCTGCGAGTTTAAGCCGCATCAAATACCTTGTTTGATGTGGCGGCTACTGTAGCTCCCTGGACCCCTTCTTCGGAGCTGCCATCATGTCCCACTTTCTCAGCGGAGCCAGCGCACGGCGCGTGGTCGAATCAGTCCAAAAACTGGAGCGCAGCCTGCGCACCGCCGGTCTGCCGCTGTTTGTCGCGCGGCTCCCCGTATGCTGGCTGTGCTGGTATTACTGCCGCATGCTGGATCAAAAGATCGCGCGCATGAAGCGCATCGCCGGCAAATTCGACCGCTGGGGGCCGACCATCCGCGAAATTTCGCCGGCGGCGCAGGAAAAGCTGGAGATGCTGGACCTGGACCGCAGCATGCGCACCGATATCGAATACACCAAGAGCACCATGCTGGAGCTGCGTGACTACTGCATCGACATCGGCCGCATGTTCGAGCAGCTGGGCTACGAATCGGCCGCGCTGAAGCGGCGCCAGCAGCTGTTCATGGAGATCCTGGACCTGTCCTGCGCCTCGGCCAGCCGCATGCAAGATGCGCTGACCCGGCACGACGATGCTGTGCTGGCGATGCTGCGAGCTCAGGCGGATGCCGCAGCCGCCCAGGCGGCGCGGGCTTAAAAGCCTTCCAGTACGATCTTGCCTTTTGCGCGGTTGCTCTCGATCAGGGCGTGCGCGCGCTTCAGGTTGGCGGCGTTGATCTTGCCATAGCGCTCGGCCAGCGTGGTCTTCACCGCACCGCTTTCGACCAGGCGCGCGACGTCGTTCAGCAGTTGATGTTGCTGCTGCATGTCGTCGGTCTGGAACATCGAACGGGTGTACATGAATTCCCAGTGCAGCGAGACGCTCTTGCGTTTCAGCGTGCGCACGTCCAGCGCGGCCGGATCATCGATCAACGCGACCTTGCCTTGCGGCGCCACCAGTTCGCTGATCTCGGCCCAGTGATGGTCGGTCTGGTTCAAGGCCGCCACATACGTCACCGGCGGCAGGCCGATGCGAGCAATTTCTTCATTCAGTGGCTTGCTGTGGTCGATCACATGATGCGCCCCCAACTGCTTGATCCACTCGCCGGTTTCCGGACGCGAGGCGGTGCCGATGATGGTCAGGCCGGTCAACTGGCGCGCCAGTTGGACCAGGATGGAGCCGACGCCGCCAGCCGCACCAATCACCAGCAGCGACTTGCCCTGCGTGGCGCCGGCATCGCGGCTGACCGCCAGACGGTCGAACAGCAGCTCCCAGGCGGTGATGGTGGTCAGCGGCAGCGCGGCAGCCTGGGCGAAATCGATATTCTGCGGCTTGTGGCCGACGATGCGCTCGTCCACCAGGTGCAGCTCGCTATTGGTACCGGGACGGGTCAGGTCGCCGGCGTACCAGACTTCATCGCCCACCTTGAACAGGCTGACGTCGGGGCCAACCGCTTTGACTACGCCGGCGGCATCCCAGCCGATCACCTTGGCCTGGCCTTCGGCCGGCGCCACGTTGCGGCGGATTTTGGTATCGACCGGATTGACCGAGATGGCGCGGACCTCCACCAACAGGTCGCGGCCGGTCGGCTGTGGCGCCGGCAGTTCGATGTCGATCAGGGCGTCGGCATGGTCGACGGGCAGGGACTGGTAGTAGGCAATGGCTTTCATGAATTGCTCCGAGCGTGTTGGGATGGACGTATCATCATTTATTTCGTTATGATGAAAAAGTGGCGCTACGCCGAAACACTTTCAAAGGAATGCTGAAAATTGCTGCGACTGGATGATTTGACGGTTTTTGTCCGCACGGCCGACCGTGGCAGCCTGTCTGCCGCCGCGCGCGAATTGGAGATATCGCCGGCGCTGGCCAGTGCCGCCGTCAAGCGGCTGGAAGGTGAGTTGAAGCTGCGTTTATTCGCCCGCACCACGCGCTCGCTGCGGCTGACCGAGGAGGGCGAACACTATCTGCGTCACGCGCGCGAGGCGTTGCGGCTGCTCAAGGAGGGCCACGACGCGCTGATTCAGGGCCAGGAAACGCTGGGGGGCACGCTGAAAATCTCGATGCCGTCCGACCTGGGACGCAATCTGGTGGTCGGCTGGCTGGATCAGTTTCAGGCGCAATATCCCAAGGTGTCGCTGCAACTGAGCTTCAGCGACCGCGTGTCCGACCTGTACCGGCAACCGGTCGACATCGCCATCCGCTATGGCCGCCAGGAAGATTCCAGCCTGATCGCCATGCCGCTGGCGCCGGAAAACCGGCGCGTGCTGGTGGCGTCGCCGGATTACATCCGCCAGCACGGCAAGCTGAATGCGCTGGCCGACCTGGCGCGTCACAACTGTCTGCGCTTCATGCTGGACGATGTCATCCACGACCGCTGGAGTTTTTACCACGATGGCCAGGCCGAGTCGGAAATCATCCACGTCAACGGCAACCGCAGCGCCGACGATGCCGACGTGGTGCGGCGCTGGGCGGTGGCAGGGCTGGGCATTGCCTACAAATCGAGGCTGGATCTGGGCGCCGACATCCGCGCCGGCCGTCTGCAGGTGCTGTTGCCCGACGTGCTGGGCGAGCCGACCGCGCTGCACATGGTCTTCATGCACCGTTCGCAGATCACGCCCACCGTGCTGCAACTGCGCGACTTCCTGCGCGCGCAGTGTGAAAAAGCTTAAAGGCGCCTGAAATCCCCCTTCAGCGTGGTTGCGTTGCGACAAAATGCGCTTACCATAGCGCTAACAATCATAAACGGGAGAGAGCAATGACCGACACCCAGCGCGACATCTTGAGCGCAGGATTCTCACTGACGCTGATCGCACTGGCCTGCTTCGTAATGCAGCGCTTCTTTCTGCCACTCATCTGGGCCGGCATTCTGTGCGTGGCGACCTGGCCGTTGTACACCCGCGTGCGGGCGCGCCTGGGCCAGCACCACATCGTGGCGGCGGCTTTGTTGACCTTGCTGATGGCGGCGGTGTTCATCGTGCCGGTGTTGCTGGGCGTGGCGCAGGCGGCGCGGCAGGCGCCGGAGCTGGCCAATTACGTGGTCAACGCCAATACCGATGGCATCCCGGTGCCGGACTTCGTGCTGCATCTGCCGGTGATCGGCGATTCCATCTCCGACTGGTGGCAGGCCACGCTGAGCCAGCCGCACGGCCTGGCACATTTGTTCTCGGACCGCGAAATCAACGGCTTCCACTCGGCGCGCGATATGATCAAGGTGGCCGGCGTCGGCTTCATGCACCGGCTGGTGGACTTCGGCCTGGCCTTCCTGTGCCTGTTCTTCTTCTACAAGGATGGTGAAACGCTAAACCGCCAGATCACCAACCTCGGCAACCGCTGCTTTGGCGCAGTCCGCTGGGCGCACTATGCCGACAAAATCCCGACCGCCATCCGCGCCACCGTCAACGGCCTGGTGCTGGTCGGTCTGGCGGAAGGTGTATTGATCGGCATCGCCTACTGGCTGGCCGGGCTGTCATCCCCCGCGCTGTGGGCGGCGGCGACCGGCATTCTGGCCATCATCCCGTTTGGCGCACCGCTGGCTTTCCTGGCCGCCGCCGGCGTGCTGGCGTTTGGCGGCGCAGTGCCAGGCGCCATCGGCGTGGCCGTGTGGGGCGGTATCGTGCTGTTTGTGGCGGATCACTTTGTACGGCCGGGCATTATTGGCAACGCCACGCGCTTGCCCTTCCTGGCCGTACTGTTCGGCATACTCGGCGGCGTCGAAACGCTGGGCCTGGTTGGACTGTTTATCGGTCCGGTGGTGATGGTGCTATTCGTAACCTTGTGGCAGGAGGCTCAGCCTCAGCCAGAGGATGTCGGCTCGCCAGTTGCCAAACCCAGGTGAGGAGCGCAAGCGAGGCGGCGGCATTTGCCGGCCGATCTTGTGCATGGGTTGGGCAACTGGCACCGGCAACCATTAGTGCGCCTTCGACTTGGACAGGATCAGCAGCCAGCGGCGGAACATCAGTACCTCCAGATGGCCGGCCTGCACGCCGGTATCGCACTCGATGATCGGGTTCACAGCATAGAAACGTTTGCGGAAGTCACGGCACACCATCATTTCGCGCCGGCCCATACGAACCATAAACGAGGTAGGCAGGTATTCCAGACCGAAGCGGGAGCCAAAGCTGCTATTCAGAGTGCTCATGACAGTTCCTTTGTTGGAGTTGTGTTTAACGAGGAGTTCAGAATAGCATAAGTACTGTATGAATAAACAGGTACTGTGCAAATAAACAGTAAATTCAGCATTTCGTGGTTTTGAGGCCAACATTCATCGGTGGGTCAGGAAGGGGCACCAAATTTTTAGTAAATTGCTCAGTTTCGTCGAGGCAAGACTGTCTCCGGATGAAGAACTCGGTTTACATTTGACCGTCGGCATGGCGCTGCTGTTCGCGGCCGGCCTGGTATTTCATGAGCTCGCGGAAGCGGTGATGGGGCAGCAGGCCATCACCGTGCTGGATCTGCAGGTTGCGCACTGGTTCAACGCCCACGCCACGGAACCGTTCACCAGCCTGATGCTGGCCGTCTCGGCGCTGCACTCGGTGGCTGGCATGGTGTTGCTGTTTGCCGGACTGGCCTGGTATCTGTGGCGGGTGAAGGCGCGCTATTGGCTGCTGGCGCTGGCCTTCACCGTGCCGGGCGGAATGCTGCTGAATGTGGGGCTCAAATTCGTGTTCCAGCGCGCGCGGCCGGTGTTCGATGAGCCACTGGTCACGCTGGCCACCTACAGCTTCCCCAGTGGCCACACGATGGCGGCGACCTGTTTCTACGGTCTGCTGGCCAGCTATCTGGTGATCGCGCGGCCGGCGTGGAGTGTGCGCTTGGGAACGGTGATCCTGTGTCTGGCGATGGTATTGTTGGTGGCATTCAGCCGCGTCTATCTGGGCGCGCACTACGTCAGCGACGTGCTGGCGGCGATGGCCGAAAGCATCGCCTGGCTGGCCGTCTGCATCACCGCGATTTCCACCCTGCGCCGCCGGCGCGAAGCCAGAACGGTATAAACGATATGGATAAAATCGTCGTCATTGTCAACGCCAGCGCCGGGCTGGGTTATTGCGGCGGCTGGGCCGCCGCGCTGCAGGAGAAATTCCGCAGCCACGGCGCCGAGCCCGACATCACGCTGGCGCAGAGCGGCGACGAGATGATCGCCCGCGCCGAGCGCGCGGTGGCCGAGGGGGCACCAGTGGTGGTGGCGGGCGGCGGCGACGGCACCATCAACGCGGTGGCCTCGGTGTTGGCCGGCACTGAAGCCAGGCTGGGCGTGCTGCCGTTGGGCACGCTGAACCATTTTGCCAAGGACTTGAAGATTCCGCTGGAGCTGGACGAGGCCGTGGCCAACGTGGTCAGCGGCATCAGCCGCAAGGTCGACGTGGGCGAGGTCAACGGCCGTATTTTCCTCAATAACTCCAGCCTCGGCATTTACCCCGACATCGTGCGCGATCGCGAACAGCAGCAGCGCCACCTGGGACGCAGCAAATGGCCAGCCTTCGGCCGCGCGCTGTTTGCCGCGCTGCGGCGATTTCCCTTCCTCAGCGTGCGGCTGAAAATCAACGGCGAAGAGCATCTGCGGCGCACGCCCTTCGTCTTCATCGGCAACAACGAATACCTGCAAGGACTGACCATGGGCGCGCGCGAGCGGCTCGACACCGGCAAGCTGTGCCTGTACGTGGCGCAAAAGCCGACCCGTCTCGGCCTGCTGCGCTACGCCGCGCACGCGCTGTTCAACCGCCTGCGCGAAGCGCGCGATTTCGACGTGCTGTCGGCGCCATCGCTGGTGATCGAGACCCGGCGCCGCCACCTGCGCGTGGCCACCGACGGCGAAGTCACGCTGATGAAGCCGCCGTTGTGCTATCGTTCCAGAGCATCGGCGCTGAACGTCATCGTGCCGGCGGCATAGGAGGCCAGCATGCGCACCATCGTCCATTTATCCGACTTGCACTTCGGCCGTGTCGACCACGATTTGCTGCACCCCTTGCAGCAACTGGTGACCCGGCTGGCACCGGACGTGGTGGTGGTGTCGGGCGACCTGACCCAGCGCGCCAAGACCGAGGAATTCAAGGCCGCACGGGCCTGGCTGGACACCTTGCCGGGGCCGCAGATCGTGGTGCCGGGCAATCACGACATCCCGCTGTACAACGTCGCCAGCCGCTTCCTGACGCCGCTGCGCAAATACACCCGCTACGTCACGCTGGACCTGGCGCCGGAATACGTCGACGACGAAATCGCCGTCCTCGGCATCAACACCGCGCGCTCGCTGACCTTCAAGGATGGCCGCGTCAACAAAGAACAGCTGGCGCAGATGAAGCTGCGCATGCAGGCGGCCGGGCTGCACCATACGCGCATCATCGTCACCCACCATCCATTCGACCTGCCCGAGCATTACGACCAAGACGAACTGGTCGACCGCGCGCCGATGGCGATGCGGGCATTTGCCGAATGCGGCGTTGACCTGCTGCTGGCCGGCCACGTCCACACCAGCCATGCCGGCAACAGCGCGCGGCGTTACCAGATCGAAGGCTATGCCGCGCTGGTGGTGCAGGCCGGCACCGCCACCTCCACCCGCGGGCGCGGCGAAGCCAACTCCTTCAACGTATTGCAGATAGCCCCGGACGACGTCCAGGTCGAGCGCTACAGCTGGATTGAAGGCACCGCCAGCTTTGAGCCGGTCCACACCGAATGCTTCCGCCGCAGCGGCGACGTCTGGTCGCTCGCCGCCGAATCATAGCCAGTAGCCCATCACGCGGGCGGTCCATTCTTTCATGCGGTTGAGCCATGGCCGGTGACGCCAGGCTTCCAGTGTGACCAGGGTGGAGTCGCGAAGGTCTTCCTGGAAGGCTTTTTCCATCTCGGCGCCAAACGCGTCACCCATGACGATGACGTTGATTTCGCTGTTGTGCAGGAAGCTGCGGGTGTCGATGTTGCTGGAGCCGACGGTCGACCATTTGCCGTCGATGACGGCGGTCTTGGCGTGCAGTACCGCCAGTTTCAACTGGTAGAGCTTGACGCCGGCTTCCAACAATTCGTCGTAATAGGCATGGCCGGCATACACCACCAGCCCGACGTCCGATACGCCCGGCACCACGATTTTGACGTCGACGCCGCGCTTGGCGGCGCTGACCAGTGCGTCCACGGTTTGACGGTCCGGCACGAAGTAGGCCGAAGTCAGGTGGATCGATTGCTTGGCTTCCTGCATCGCCAGCGCATAGGCTTTGTAGATTTCAAACTGGCCGCCGGGATCGCTGCCCAGCACCCGCACCACCTTGTCGCCGGCGATCACCGGCTTGGGGAAGTAGTCGGCGTCCGGCAATTCTTCCTTGGCCTGGCGCGACCACTGGCGCACGAATAGCCACTGGAATGCTTGCACCGCCGGCCCTTCGATTTTGATGTGGGTGTCGCGCCAGCCGACGTCGTCCTTGCTGGCCGGCCTGGAGGCGGAGCGGAACAGCGAACTCTTGGCATAGGTGGCGCTGATGTTGATGCCGCCAGTGAAGGCGGTCTTGCCGTCGACGATCAGCACTTTGCGGTGGTCGCGGTTGTTGACCTTCCAGCCGTCGCCGTTGACTTTGGCCGGGTTGACCGGGTTGAATTCCACCAGCCGGACGCCGGCCTTGCGCATGCGCGCGAAGAATTCTGCCGGCACGCCGATGGTGCCGACGCTGTCGTAAATCAGATTGACCGTCACCCCTTGCCGCTGCTTTTCAATCAGGGCGTCGGCAAACTTGTTGCCCATCTCGTCCTGGTCGAAGATGTAGGTTTCGAAGTTGATGTTGTTGCGCGCGCCATTGATCGCCTTCAGCATCTCGGCGATGGTCTGCGGGCCGTCGAACAGCAGCGTGGTCTTGTTGCCGGCGATCAGGGGCACGCCGGTGGCGGCTTCTTCCAGCGCGGCCTGCTGCGGCAAGTCGAGTCCGCCCTTGCTCCAGCGCGCCTGCAGCAGCGCCTTGGCGCGCGCATCCGACAGTTCACCCTTGCTGCCTTTGACCGTGGGCGCGCCGGCCGGGTCCAGCTTGTCGCCCAGGTCGGTCACATTCGGCAGCGACGCGCATGCGCCCAGCAAGCCCCAGCACATCAGTATCAGGGGAAGCCAGAGTCGCATGCGGGCAGTGTTCATCTGTGAGCCTTTTCGGTCAGGTTGGTGTCATCCTCTTTGGAACCGATCAGGAAAGCAACCGGTCCCTGGCGGAACCGGCGCCCCAGCGCCTTGATCAGCGCCCAGCCTTGCTTGAAGCGGACCTGGCGCGAACGCAGCGCCACCCACAAGGCAAGACCGAAACTGACCAGCAGATTGACGATCCCTATGGAAAGAAAACCTGCCACCGAGGTCACAACCAGTTCCCAGCTGACATTGTGATCGAGTCCAACAATTGCTGTCGCAAAGTTGGCGGACGAGAAGGTGATGTGGCGGATATCCAGCGGTATCCCCAACAGGAAGCCCAGCAACGGCATCACGCCGAGCAGGATGCCGAAGAAGAAATTCCCCATCAGGCCACCCAGATTGTTTTCCAGGTAGACGCCGAGACGGTTCAGCCGTTCCTGGCCCAGCAGCCAGCCCAGCCCGCGCAGCTGGCCGATGCGCTGCGCCCAGCGCGTGTACAGCGCCTTGTTGTCGTAGTAGCCGGAGATCAGGCCGGCAACGAACAGGCAGACGCCGGCAATCGCGGCGTAGATCAGCGTCGGCGCGTGGATCGGGTCGATGTCTTGCAGCAGGTGCATGGCCTTGTCGGGCGACACCAGATGGTGGCCGGTCATGTGGGGCCAGGCCATAGCGATCAGCCAGGCGGTGGGGATGCAGATCACCAGATTGCCCAGCACCGACATCACCTGCGTGCGCAGCACTTTGTTGCACAGCTCAGCCATGCTGTCGAGGTCGATGTTGCGGCCGTCCTTGCTGTGTAGCCCGGCGGCGATGCGCGAGGCGGTCATGGCCGGCTGCTTGGTGGCCACGGTGAAGTGCAGCAGGTGGATGAACATGAAGCCCAGCGAGTAGTTCATGCTGAACAGGAAGGCTTCCACCAAGGGCGCGGCGCGCAAGTAGGACATCAGAATCTTGAACAGCGCCATGAAACCGATCACCAGCCCGGCGCCGGCGGCCGAGACGAACATGCCGCCCAGTTCGCGCCGGCTGTCGGCCACGTAGTGTTCGCCGGTGTGACTGGCGTTTTCGGTGACGTTGCGCGCCAGCAGGTCGATATTATCGCGCAGCAGGTCGGTCACCATGTATTTGTTGTTGTGGGCTTCGATCAGTTCCAGCGCCAGCGCCACGGCGGCGGCGCGGCGTGCGCTGTCCTGTTCGGCGCCGGCCTCGTGCACGTCGACCAGGAACAGCAGCTTGCGCATGCGGTCCAGGCTTTGTGTCAGCGACACCAGCAGATAGGTGAGGGCGATGCTGGTGCCCTGGCTCAGCGCTTTCTTGCGGATCTTGCCGATCACCGCGTCGCACTGCTCCAGCATCACCAGCAGGTGGCGCGCGTCTTCGAGGTCGACTTCCTCGCCGGCCAGCTTGCGATGGTAGGCATCGAGATAGGCGTTGACCTCGAAGTTCTGCACCATGAATGGCGATTCGTAGGTTTCCATCTCGGTATGGAAGTTGGTCAGGCGCGGTTCCAGCCCGATCGCGCAGACGCGGTAGGACAGGGTGCGGATCGCTTCCAGCAGCCCGGGCAACATCAGGTTGCCGACTTGCGGCGCGCTGGCGCGCTGTTCGGCCTGGCAGATCACATCGGCCAGCGCCAGCCAGTCCTCGACCGGCACCGCCGCCATCCACAGGTAATCGGTGCGCTTGTAGACGATCTGGTCGATCGCCTCGCTCAGATAGTCGGTGCCCAGCGCCGGCGGCAGGATGCGGTAGGCGATGCGGGTGCGCAGTTCGCTGAAGAAGCCGTCGTTGGACAGCACGCCGATCTCGGTGTACAGGCTGGAGTGGCGGCGCGCGGCGACGATGTTGCGCCCGTAGTTGCGTAGCGCCACGGCTTGCGCCGGATTGCCCTTCAACAGCTGGCACAGGGTGCGCACGTTGGCGGTGGCACGCGCGCCATCGCTGGCGCGCGCGGGACGCAGGGTGTCGAACAGCTCGACCATCAGGCCGATGTCGCTGCTGTCTGCGGAGATGCGCTCTAAAATTTCTAGCATGCAGAGAGCCCTGTCTTGAACAAAAAACGCAGTATAACCGCCGAGCCGCAACAGGTATGTACGCTGGCGCACATAGATTTCCTTGGTGAAACTTAAGCCTAGCGTGATCGTCCGCACAGAATATGCATGGGGTGCGACCTACACTGAGCATAACAAGTTCTCAATGTTCCCGGCCCATCATTATGAAACCCGCCCTCTACACGCTGGCCTTGCTGGCACCGCTGACCGCGGTGGCGCAAACCTCGTCGTCGACGGAAGTGTACGGCGTGCTGGATGCCGGCGTGGTGGCGGAGCGCGGTTGCCAGAGCGATTGTGCCAGCACCCGGCTCGACAGCGGCATCGCCAGCGGCTCGCGGCTGGGCGTGCGCGGCCGCGAAGACCTGGGCGGCGGCACGGCGGCGGTGTACACGGTGGAGGCCGGTGTCCTCAACGACACCGGCGTGTCGGACCAGAACGGCAAGCTGTTCGGCCGGCAGGCGTTTGTCGGGCTGGATGGTCCGCTTGGGCTGGTGACCCTGGGCCGCCAGTACAATCTGGTGTACGAGGCGCTGACCGAAGTGGGCGATCCCTTCCATGGCGGCATGGCCGGCAGCGCCGCCAATCTGGTCGGCTATACCACCAAGCGTTACGACAACACCGTCAAGTACCAGTCGCCGCGCTCGCGCAGCGGGCTGATCGGCTCGGTGATCTACAGCTTTGGCGAGTCGCCGTATAACAGCAAGGTCAACCGCGCGTATGGCGCCACGCTGGGTTATGAAAAGGGCGGCATCAATCTCAGCATCTCGCACCAGCGCAAGGACAATCTGCTGGACGCGACCGGCACCACGCCGCCGGTCGATCAGTCGGCGCGCAATACGCTGGTGGCCGCCAATGTCGACTTCGGCCGCTTTGTCGGTTACGCCGCTTATGGTCACAGCAAGGGCGACGGCAGCATGCAGTGGGACGAAACCAATCCCTACGGCGCGGTGGCGCAGCGCGACCCCAGCACCAACAGCCATGACGTGCTGGTCGGCGTGGCGGTGCCGATGGGCGCCACCACGTTGCTGGCGTCCTACATCCATAAAGATGACCGCACGCTAGCCGACCGCGACGCTAATCAAATCGCGGTCGGCGCCAGCTATGCGTTCTCGAAACGCACCAGCATGTACACCTCGTTTGCCAAAATCCAGAACCGCAATGGCGCCGCCTACTCGGTCGGCAACGCCAGCAATCGCGGCAGCGGCGATCGCGCCATCAACATCGGCCTCAAGCACGCATTCTAAACATGCTACATTGCTGGTTTTGACCGGGAATGCGCATGTACCTCACTTATTTCAATGGCAGCTGGAGCGAAGGGAATACGCCGCTGTTCGGCGCCATGGACCACAGCGTCTGGCTGGGTTCGTCGGTATTCGATGGCGCCCGTTCCTTGCGCGGCCATATGGCGGACTTGCGCCTGCATCTGCAACGCGTGATCACCTCGGCCGAGCGGCTGGGCCTGATGTGCCCGCTCAGCGTGGATGAGATGGAACAGCTGGTGCGCGAAGGCGTGGCCAAGTTTCCGCCGGATGCCGAACTGTACATTCGTCCGCTGGTGTTCGGTACCGATGGCCTGCTGATTCCGGTGCCGGAAAAGAGCGCGTTCGCGCTGACGCTGTTCGATGCGGCGATGCCTCCGTTCACCGGTTTCTCGGCCTGTCTGTCGGTGCTGCGCCGCCCCGATCCGTCGATGGCGCCGACCGATGCCAAGGCATCGTCGCTGTACGCCAATACCAGCAAGGCGCTGCGCGAAGCCAAGGAGCGCGGCTATGACAACGCGGTGGTGTGCGACAGCGCCGGCAATGTGGCCGAGTTCGCCTCGGCCAATCTGTTCTTCGTGACGCCGCAAGGCAAGGTGGTGACGCCGGTGCCGAACGGGACTTTCCTGTCCGGCATCACCCGCGCGCGCGTGATCGATCTGCTGGCGCAGGCGGGCGTGGTGGTGGAAGAGCGCAGCGTCCGGCCGGAAGAGCTGGACACTGCGGTGGAAATTTTCAACACCGGCAACTACGGCAAGGTCACGCCCTGCGTCCGTTATGAGGCGCGCAGCTTGCCGGTCGGCCCGATCGCCACGCTGGCGCGCGAGCGCTACATGGCGTATTCCGACAGCCAGTAACTCACTGCGGCCGGGGCGGGCAGCTGGCACTCAGCCAGCGTCCGCTCGATTGCACGGTGGCGCTCTGTGGGCCGGCGCCGCTGTTGTTGATGACCTGCATGGTCGAGGTGTAGGCGTTGTCGCCCTGGAAGCGGATCTGGCCGTTGCCGCTGGAGGCCGGATCGGTGCAGGTGAACGACACGTCCAGGCCGCCGCTGACCTGCTGTTGCTTCGACGTGCACTTGCCATCCTGACCCAGCGGCAGTTCCTTGCGCGCCGCCATTTCCGGCGTCACGCAGGCGGTCATGGTCAGGCCGCCATTGCTGCCGGCCTTGGGCAGCGAGACGCCGTTTTTGGCCATGCTGGCTTCCAGTTGCGCGCGCTGCTCCGCCGGCATTGCCGCCAGCTGATTCAGCGCCGCCGTCAGCGCCTGGTCGGTCTGGGCGTTGCCGGTGCTGACCTTGGTATTCAATTCCCACAGGCCCGGCTTGATGGTCTGGGCCTGAGCCACCGCCGAGGTCATCAGGGCCAGTGCGATCACGAGACGTTTCATAACTCCTCCCGAAAAACAGCAGCATAAACGAAAACGGCGCCAATGGCGCCGTTTCATCCTGGGGCGGAGGAGGCTACACGCCGCGTCCGCTAATCAGGCGCAGCAGCACCATGATGATGGCCACGACCAGCAGGATGTGGATGAAGCCGCCGATGGTGTACGAGGTCACCAGGCCCAGCAGCCACAGGATAAGCAGAACGACAGCGATGGTATATAGCATGATTCTCTCCTCGGGTTGTGTGAGTCCATTATCGGCAAGAGTGGGCGCTGTATCTGTACGCTGCCGTACCTAGCTCCTTTAGTCGATCGAGCGCAGTTGGCCCTTGACGATGCGGACCGGATCGCCGGCGCGCCATTGCGGCTGGTTCGACGCGTGCAGCGTGCGCTTGTTGCCGTTATCCATGCGCACCACGATGTCCCAGCTGTGGGTGGTTTTCATATTGCCTTCGATCTGGTTGCCGGCTACCGCGCCGCCCACCGCGCCGGCCACCGTGGCCAGCTGGCGGCCATGGCCGCTGCCGACCTGGTTGCCCAGCAGGCCGCCCAGCACCGCGCCGCCGACCGCGCCGACGCCGCTGCTTTGCGGACGATGCTCAACCGCGCGCACCGATTCCACCACGCCGCAGTTGGCGCATGGCGCGTTGCGGGCTTCCGGTTCGGCGTTCTGGCCGGCGCCTTGCGCCAATGCCGGTTCGGCGCTGCCGGTCGGCGCCATGCTGTTGGCGGTCGGTGCGGCATTGTTATAGGACGCGTTCGACGCGTGTTCCGGCGCCGGTGGCAGGCCGCTGACGGCGGCCGGCACGCTGGCGTTGGAGGTTGGCAGCCAACCCAGAATCGCGGCGCTGCCGACGCCGCAGAACAGGACCACCGCGACGGCGGCGATCACCATGACCGGATGCGGGCTGGATTTGATGTGTGGGGTGTCCATGATGGGTTTCCTTTTTATTGGTTGAGGTATTGCATTGCAGACGATATTTTCCTCAAGGACATCGCTTGCTTCCGTGCGTCACCGTACATACAGAGCAAATAATTGCCTTTACGCTGATTCCATGCATACCTATCTCTCCAATTCCATCGACGACGAGCGCGCCTTGCCCCGGCTGGCGAACAACCGCTTGCTGGCCAGCCTGTCGGACGAGGACCAGGCCCAGCTTGCTGACAAATGCGAGACCGTACGGGTTGAAAACGGCCAGGTGTTGTCGGAACCGGGGCAGGAGGTGCGTTATGTGTATTTCCCGATTGATTGCCTGGTCTCGCTGCTGGGCGTGGCGGAAGGGCGCATGACGCTGGAAGTGGGCGCCATCGGCCGCGAGGGCATGCTGGGCGCGCCGGTGGTGCTGGGGCAGGAGCTGGCCCAGGTGCGCGCCGTGGTGCAGCGCTCGGGCCGCGCCTACCGCATGGCGGCGGGCGATTTGGTGACCGAGTTCCACCGCATGGATGCGTTGCAGCGGCTGCTGCACCGCTATACCGACCAGCAATTGGCGCAGGCGATCCAGATTGCCGTGTGCAGCCGCTTCCACGTGCTGGAGGCGCGGCTGGCGCGTTCACTGCTGATTACGCGCGATCGTCTGCAATCGGAAAAATTCCATCTGACGCACGAATTCCTGGCCCATGCGCTGGGCGTGCGGCGTGTCGGCGTCACCAAGGCCGCCAGCGCGCTGCAACAGCAAAAGCTGATCAGCTACAGCCGTGGCAATATCGAGATCCTCGACTCGGCCGGGCTGGAAGGCGTCTCCTGCCATTGCTACGAAATGTTCAAGGACAAATAAAAACGGGCCGCGAGGCCCGTTGTGCTTGAAGGCTGGCGCCGATTAACGCGGTGGTTTCTGCACCTGGTTGCCGATCACGCCGCCGACGGCCGCGCCACCGACCGCGCCGACCGCGCTACCGCCAGTCAGCACCGAGCCCGCCACCGCGCCGACACCGGCACCAACGGCGGTATTGCGATCCTGCGGCGACATGTTGGCACAAGCGCTCAGGCCCAGGGTGGCCGCCAGCACGGCGGCGGTTGCTGCGAGTTGCTTGACGTTCTTCATGATTTTCTCCTCTGGCAGGCCAGCGCGGTATTGCGCCAACCGATGGCACCAGAGTACGCGCTGGGGCAGGGCACTTCCGTTCGGCATCCCACATTCGCACCGCATCAGTGGCTGGGCTTGCCTGGCGGCGGCGCCACCGGCTTGCCGCCGGCCTGCGCCATCAAGGTCTGGCAGCCGGCGGTCTCGCCGGGGCCGGTGCTGACCAGCGGCACAATCGCCGCCACCGGTGCCACCACCGCCAGCGCCAGGGCACCGCCAGCGCGCAACGCCAGCGCGCCCTTGTCGATGCTGAGGTCCGGTTCCTTGAACGTGCCGCGCACATAGATCGGCGCGCGCAGCGAAATCACGCGCATGCTCTTGGCGTCCGGTTTCAGCGTCAGGTCCAGCTTTTCGTTGCCGAGATTGACGGTGCCGTTGATGTCGATGCGCGCTTCCGAGGTGTCGACCACGAACAGGCGCGATTTCATCAGGCCGTTGGTGACGGCAAAATCAGTCACCATGCAATTCAGCTTGACCTGCTTGTCGCCGACCACCTTGGTTAGCACCACGCTGCCGATGTTCAGTCCCATCGCCTCCAGCAACAGCTTGCTGACGCTGCCTTCATTGACGACGCCTTTCAGCTCGCCGTTGGACGAGCCGAGCAGGCTGGCCACCGAATTGCCGGTGGCCGACAGCGACACATCGGCATTCACCTCGCCCACCGTGGCCTGCATGCCGTCAATGGTGGGGAATAGTTTTTTCAGCTGCAGATGGCGCGCACCAGCCTTCAGTTCGGCGCGGATGGCGTGTGGATTGATCTTGCCGCTGCCATCCAGCATCACGTTGGAGGTGAAGCGGCCGCCGGCGATGTCGAAGTTCATCGGCGTCAGCGACAGCACGCCATCTTTCATGTGGATTTGCGTTTCCAGATTCTGGATCGGCAAGTCCTTGTTGCGGGTGATTTGCGCGGCCTTGAAATTGACGTCGGCATCGATCGCGGTCCAGCGCTCGGTGCGGAAGGTTTCCACCGGCAGCACCTTGTTGCCCGGCTGGCGCTCGTCCTCACCGCGTGCTTCCTTGCTGGCGTTGGAGTCGGCGCCGATCAGCGGGCCGAGGTCGGACACTTGCAGCAGCTTCGATTGCACCGTGCCGCTCAGCAGCGGACGCGGCGCGCCGGTGCGGAATTCCAGCTTGCCGCCGATGTCGCTCTGGCCGACCTTGCCGGTGAACTGGTCGTAAATCCAGTGGCTGGCATTGGCGCCCAGGTTGCCGCTCAGATGGCCCTCGGTGGTGAACGGCGGCGTTTCCGGCAGCAGCACGCCGGTCAGGCCGTACAGCCGCGCCATGCTGGGACCGGACAGCTTGAGCCGCATGTCCAGTGCCGCCAGCGCGGCCGGCTTGGTCAGCGTGCCTTCAACGCTGATATTGGTGCCGCCGACGTTGAGGCTGGCTGCCAGCGGGTAGGGCGCGGTTTGCGATTGCAGCGACAGCACGGCGCCGGCCTTGCCGCTGCCGCTGACGTCCTGCTGATTCCACTTGCCGCGCAATTGCCAGGCCACGCCGTAGGGGCCGTCGTTGACGGTGTCGACCTGGGCGGCGGCATCCACATGCGTCATGGCGTCGATGTAGCGCACCGTGCCTTTGGCGAACACCACCTGCTGCACATCCAGTTTCCAGGCCGAGGGCTGGTCGTCGCTTTTAAAGGTCCAGTTGTTTTTGCCATCGGCATCGCGCTGCAACAGCAGCGCCGGATTGTCGAAGCGCAGCACCGGGATTTCAATCCGCTGGCGCAGCAGCGGCAATGGTTCGATGGCAAAGGCGAACTGGCTGACGCTGACCATCTCGCTGGGTGCCTGCATGCCGCGCGGATTGCCGACGTGGACATCGCGCGCCAGCAGATGGGGCAGCGGCAGGTAGTCGCGCCAGGTGCGGTCATGGTCGCCGCTGCCTTGGCGCTGCCAGGTCAGCGACACGTCGCCCCGGATTTCAAACGGCCGGTCGATGGCGCTGCTGATCCGTTGGTTGAGCCACGGCCGCGCGCGGTTCCAGTCGTAGTTGCTGAGGGCGACGACGGCAATCACGGGCATGGCCAGCACGGCGCTGCTGACGGCAAGGGCGATACGGGTGCGGCGGGGCAGGGGCATGGCGGACCTGAGGGTTCTGGAGGATTTTGATAGTTGCATCATTTTACACACACGGGGTTTGGTGCGTCACCGTACTGATGCCGGACCGGCGAGCGCTTATAACTGTAGCCATCCCAATCACTTGAGGAGAATAACAATGATGCCCATGAATACTCAATGGCAAATGATGTGCGGCATGGCCCTGCTGTTCACGCTGGGTGGCTGCGCCAGCCAGAAAACCCCGGCCACTGCGGATGTCGCGGTGTCGCGCGAAGCGGTGGCCGCTGCCACCAGCGCCGGCGCCGCCGACCTGGCCCCGGCCGAAATGCAATCCGCCCGCGACAAGCTGATGCGCGCCAACCAGGCGCTGGCGGCCAAGGACTACAAAACGGCGCAAGACCTGGCCACGCAGGCGTCGGCTGACGCTCAGCTGGCGCAGAGCAAGGCCAACTCTGCCAAGGCCACCACCGCCGCCGACGAGCTGCAACAGAACATCCGCCTGCTGCGCGAGGAACTGGCGCGCGCCAATGCGACTACTCAACAATAAAACCAACGGAGCCCGATCATGAAAAAACTCACCCTGTTGCCAGTTGCCTTCGCCGTGACACTGACCATGGCCGCCTGCAGCTCGACGCCAACCACCACCACCCAACTGGACCAGGCACGCGCCGACTTTTCGGCCGCGCAAAGCAATCCCACTGTGGCCGCCAACGCGCCGCTGGAATTCAAGGCCGCGTCCGACGCGCTGGACAAAGCCAACACGGCCGCCGCCAAGAAAGAGAGCCTGAACGAGATCGACAAGCTGGCCTATATCGCCAAGCAGAAGATCGCCACCGCGCAGGAAGCGGCCAAGGCCAAGCAGGCTGAATCCGATGTGGCCAACGCCGCCCGTCAGCGCGATGAAGTGCGCCTGCAGGCGCGCACCGCCGAGGCCAACAACGCCAAAGCCGCCGCCGACCGCGCCCGCAGCCAGGCCGATCAAGCCAAGGCCGATGCCGAAGCCGCGCGCGCCCAGGCCGACATCGCCGCCAATTCGGCGCGCGACGAGCAGGCCAAGAACGCCGCGCTGCAACAGCAACTGGCCGACCTGCAAGCCAAGCAGACCGATCGCGGCATCATCATCACCCTCAACGATGTGCTGTTCAATGTCGACCGTGCCGAGCTGAGCGCCGAAGGCATGCGCACCGCGCAGAAACTGGCCGACGTGCTGCTGCAGGAACCGCAAAGCGTGGTGCTGGTCGAAGGCTTTACCGACAGCACCGGTACTTCGTCGCACAACCTCGACCTGTCGCAACGCCGCGCCGAATCGGTGCGCAATGCGCTGATCGGTCTCGGCGTACCGAGCAACAAGATCGCCACCCGTGGCTATGGCGAAGCCTATCCGGTGGCCAGCAATACCGACGCTGGCAGCCGCCAGCTGAATCGCCGCGTTGAAATCGTGCTGTCGCAAAACGGCGCGCCCATCGCCAATCGTCGTTAATTTTCAGGAAGGACTACCAAATGGCTGAATCCAATCCCACCCATCCGGCAGGCATCGATGTCGAAGCCATCCGCGCCGCCGCCCGCAATCTGCAGGACGGCCCGGTTACCGCTGGTTATCAGGGCGACCGCGAAGCGGTCATCAAAATGCTGAACGACGCGCTGGCGACCGAACTGGTCTGCATCATGCGCTACAAGCGGCATTACTACACGGTGGCCGGGCGTGAAAACGCCGGCATCAAGGCCGAATTCCTGGAGCATGCCAGCCAGGAACAGGAGCACGCCGACTGGCTGGCCGAGCGCATCGTCCAGCTGAACGGCGATCCTGATTTCAATCCGGCAACGTTGCTCGCACGCAGCCATGCCGAGTATGATGCGTCAGAAGACGTACAATCGATGGTCCGGGCCAATCTGATCGCGGAGCGGGTCGCCATCGAGTCGTACCGGCAGATGATTGCCCGCATCGGCGAGAGCGACCCGACCACGCGCCAACTTTTGATCAAGATCATGGCAGTGGAAGAAGAACACGCCGACGATATGCGTGATTTGCTTGACGCACACGGATGAGGCAGACCGGCGTCATTTGCTGTACAGTTTTCACATCTACAACCACAACAGGAGCATCATCATGCTGGAACAAAACATCAGTACCGTGAATAACGACGTGAAAACTCTGGTTAAAGATGCCCAGGCATTGTTCACCGCCGCCACCGCGCTGACCGGTGAAAAGGCCGAGGAACTGCGCGGCCGCGGCATGCGCGCGCTGGACACCGCGCTGGCCAAGGCCCATGAAGCCCAGGTCAGCGCGCTGGCCGCCACCAAGGAAGCCGCCAAGCACGCCGACGAGTACGTCAAGGAAAACCCATGGCGTTCGATCGCGGCGGCAGCCGGCATCGGCCTGCTGATCGGCGTCATCATCGGCCGCAAGTAAGCCATCGTGGCGCACGACGATGACCAACGTCCGCCGGGCTTGATCGCGTCGCTGGGTCTTGTGACCCGCAACGCGATCGCCTTGTTGCTCAACCGGCTGGAGCTGGCCGCGCTGGAGCTGGCCGAGGTGCGCAACCACCTGCTGCAACTGGTGGTGGTGTTCACGCTGGCCGTGCTGCTGGGCGGCTTCGCGCTGATCTATGCCTCGATCACCATCGCCTATCTGGGCTGGCTGCACATCGGCTGGGTCATCCTGCCCATCATCACCGGCGTTTTCCTGCTGCTGGCGATCGTGCTGATCCTGTATGCGCGCAGCATGCTACGCAGTGGTAAGCTGTCGTTGCCGGCCACCATGGCGGAACTTAAGTCCGACCGTGACATGCTGGTGTAAGGAGAGCTTGTGAGCAAACACGAAGAGGCGGCCGCGCTGGCGGCCGAAAAGCTGAAATTGATACGCGAGGGCGAGCTGTTGCGTATCAAGGTAGTGCACTCGAAGGCGCTGGTGACCCAGGCGCTGCAGCCAGAAGCGCTGATGCATGGCGCCATCGACCATGCGGTCGGGCTGGCGCAGGCACGGTTGGGCGGCTTGCTGCAGCCCGGCGGCCTCAGCAGCGGCTTCAGCATCAAATCGCTGCGAACGTTGATGCCCTATGCGTTGACGGTGGGTTCCTTTATCGCCCGCAAGCGGCTGATCAAGCCGGCGCTATTGCTGGCCACGGCGGCCGGCGTCGGCGTGGCCTGGCTGTTGCGGCATAAACCCACGCAGCAGCAAGAGGTCTCTTGAGCGCCGCGCCGGATTCACCTGACTCGCTCAACCCGGCCGGCATGCGCATCGTGCTGGTGCTGCAGGGCGGCGGCGCGTTGGGCGCGTATCAGGCCGGCGTCTTCCAGGCGTTGCACGAACATGGGCTGGCGCCGGACTGGATCGTCGGCACGTCGATCGGCGCCATCAATGCCGCCATCCTGGCCGGCAATAGCCCCGAGCAGCGCTTGCCTCGGCTGCGCCAGTTCTGGCACGGCATCGCCCACCGCGACAGCTTCGACATGCAGCGCGTGCCGGATGCGCAACGCCGCTCCAACATCGTGCTGCAAACCTGGGATACGCTGCTGCGCGGCGTGCCGGGTTTCTTCAGCCCGCGTCTGTTCAATCCGTTTGCCACCGGCGCCGCCGTCGATCCCGAGCAGGCCAGCTTTTACGACACCGGCGAACTGCGCGACACGCTGAACCAATTAATCGATTTCGACTATCTGAACGCGCCCGGCGGCACCCGGCTGACGGTGAACGCGCTCAAAGTCACCAGCGGCACCTTGCGTTGCTTTGACAACCGCGATCTGCCGCTGCACGCCGACCACATCTGCGCCAGCGGCGCGCTGCCGCCGGGCTTCCCTGCGGTGCGCATCGACGGCGAGCTGTACTGGGACGGCGGCCTGTATTCGAACACGCCGCTGGAGACCGTGCTGGACGACAGCGGCAGCGTCGACACGCTGTGCTTCATGGTCGACCTGTGGAGCGCCGACGGCCCCGAACCGACCACGCTGGATGAGGTGCAGACGCGGCAGAAAGATGTCACCTTCGCCTCGCGCTCGCAGCGCCATCTGGCCGATTACGTCGCCACCCATCGCATGCAGCAAAAGCTGCGCGAGCTCTACCGCGCGCTGCCGCCGGAAAAGCGCACGCCGCAGCAATCGCGCGAGCTGGAAGCGTTGGGCTGCGACAGCACGCTGCACGTGGTGCGCCTGCCGTATGCCGGCCGCGACTGGAATATGGCGGCCAAGGACATCAATTTTTCGGCGGGGTCGATCGACTGGCGCTGGGACCAGGGCTATCAGGATGCGCTGCGCGCCATCAAGGGCGCCGGCTGGCTGAGCTACGTGTCGGAAGACACGCCGCTGGTGGTGCATGAACTGCCGCCGTTGAAGCCGCCGGGCAGCGCGCGGGCGGCCTGAGCACAGGCCACCCGCCGGTTTCACTTCTGTGCCATCAGTTGCGGCACTTTGGCCATATCATCTTTGTAGGTTTGCTGCGCGTCCTGCAGGCAGGCGTGGCGTTCGCTGGCCGGACCTTGCTGGCAAGCGCGCCTGGCCTCGGCCAGCGCGGCGCCGATTTCCTTGCGCAGCGTGCGCGCCTGCTCGGCGCTGGTGCTGTCGGCGCGCGACCAGCGGGCCGGTTCACCTTTGGCGATTTCCTGTCGTTGCAACTGGGCGTTCTGTGGCGGCGTAGTGTCTTCCTGCGCTTGCGCGGCCAGCACCGCGCAAGCCATCATCACGCCGGTGACGATGCGATGAAGCATGATGTCCTCCTGGATTTATAGCCTGCCGGTCAGCAGCATAATCAGCAGTATCACGACGATCAGGCCGGTGATGCCGCTGGGCGCGTAACCCCAGTCGCGGCTGTGCGGCCAGGTCGGCAGCGCGCCGATCAGGGCCAGGACCAGAATAATCAGAATGATGGTACCCATGTTGTTCTCCTTGTGTGGTGTGAGTTAAAGCTGGTCCCGGCCAGAGCTTAGTAGCGGTACAGGCGGCCGTCGATCAGGCGCACGCGGTTGCCGACGCGCAGGTCATAAGCGCTGTCCTGCTGGATGATGCGGGTGTCGCCGTTATCCATGCGTACGCTGATCTGGTATTCCTGCTTGCCGGCGTTGCGATTGCTTTCGACATTGTTGCCGACCACCGCGCCACCGACCGCGCCAGCCACCGTGGCGGCGGTACGGCCGCCGCCGGAACCGACTTGATTCCCCAGCAGGCCGCCGATCAAGCCGCCAGTGACGGCGCCGACGCCGGAGCTGCCGCGCGCTTGCACGATGGTGATCTGGTCGATGGTGCCGTAGGTAGACGAGTCGTTGCTGATATAGCGGATCTGTTGCGGTTGCGTCTGGTTGCTGGCGCAGCCACTCAGGGCGGCGACGCCGGCCAACAGCGCGGCCGCGAGCGTAGTTGAGCGTTTCATATTGTCCTCCTGGAAAAGTGTGAGTCCAGCATAGACAGCGGGCGAGCGAGGGTCTGTGCGATTACGCACCATGCCGGGTCGTGGCGATTTTTGTACGGTACCGTACAGAGGTGCGGAGGGAAGGCGGGTTTAATGGCGCTATCGGTAGCAGAGACGGTCCACGTCCCGCTGGCTGACAAACTCATTGTTTTTAATTACTCCAAGGAGAGTCGCCATGAAAATCGCACATAAAATCGCTACTGCGCTGTTTACCGTATCGCTGCTGGGCGCCGTCACCGGCTGCGCATCGACCTCGACCAAAGAAGGCACCGGCGAATTTGTCGACGATTCCGTGATCACCACCAAAGTCAAGGCCAGCATCTTCAATGAGCCTAGCCTGAAATCGACCGAAATCAACGTCGAAACCTTCAAAGGCACGGTACAGCTGAGCGGCTTCGTGGCCCAGCCTGAGGACATCGCCAAAGCCGCCGAAATCGCGCGTGGCGTCAAAGGCGTGACCTCGGTCAAGAACGACATCCACGTCAAGTAATGCAGCAAGCGCCGGCGCGCTCAGACGCGCCGGCTCACTCAGCGAGTCATCATGAACCAGCCTGGCGATCTTCCTAGAACTCATGCGCAGGCGGTCATCACCGACGCTGAGTCGCCCCGTATTCCCCTGCATGTCAACGCGCGCGGCCTGGCGCTGGGCGTGATCGCGACCGTGGCCTTTCTATTTGCGCTGCAATGGTCGCGCGACTTCCTGGTGCCGCTGGTGCTGGGCATCCTCATCACTTATACCTTGAGCCCACTGGTGTGCTGGCTGGAGCGCATCCGCATCCCGCGCGTGATCGGCGCCACGCTGGTGACCGCCGCCATTCTGGGCGGCTCGGTGCTGGTGATCGACAAAGTGCAGGGGGAGTTCCAAGCCATCGTCGACGAACTGCCGACCGCCGGGCATAAATTGTCGCGGCTATTGTCCGAGCGTCTGCACAGCGGCGGGCCGAGCGCCTTGCAACGGATTCAGGACGTGGCGGTGGAACTGCAGCAAGCCACCGCCGGCGCGCAGGAAAAGCGCGCCGCGCGTCGTGCCACGGCGCCGGTGGCCGATAGCAGCTTCCCGGTGATGAACTGGATCTGGGCCGGCTCGATGGGCGTGATGGGCTTCCTCAGCCAGGCCACCATGGTGATCTTTCTGGTGTTCTTCCTGCTGCTGTCGGGCGACACCTTCAAGCGCAAGCTGGTCAAGTTGACCGGGCCGTCGCTGACCAAGAAGAAAATCACCGTGCACATCCTGGAAGACATCAACAGCTCGATCCAGAAATACATGCTGATGCTGCTGGTCACCAACGCCTTGCTGGCCTTGCTGATGTGGGCCGCCTTGCGCTGGATCGGCCTGGAAAACGCCGGCGCCTGGGCCATCGTGGCCGGGCTGCTGCATTTGATGCCTTACTTCGGACCGTTGCTGATCATGCTGGCGACCGGCATCGTCGCCTTCCTGCAATTCGAATCGCTGCAAATGAGTTTCCTGGTGATGGGCGCCTCGCTGGCGATCGCCACCCTGGTTGGCACCGTGGTCGCGACCTGGATGACCGGCCGCTTCGCCCGCATGAACGCGGCGGCGGTGTTTGTCAGCCTGCTGTTCTGGGGCTGGCTGTGGGGCGTGTGGGGCTTGCTGCTCGGCGTGCCGATCATCGTCATCATCAAAGTCGTCGCCGAGCGCGTCGAAGGCATGGAAGTGGTGGCCGAACTACTTGGCGAGTGAGCCTAGTTGCAGCGCGTATTGGCGCGCGAATTCGGCGCCGAGGAAGAAGATCTGCGCCGAGTAGTAGACCCACAGCAGCAAGGCGATCAGCGAGCCGGCGGCGCCATAGCTGCTGGCCACGCCGCTGTTGCCGATGTAGGCGCCAATCGCATATTTGCCGATCGTGAACAGGGCTGCGGTGCCGAGCGCGCCGATGGTGACGTCGTGCCAGGACAGCTTGACGCGCGGTAGCATTTTGAAGATGACGCCAAACAGCGCGCCAATCACGATGAAGCTGATCGCCATGTTCAGCACGGTCAGCAGGATGCCGGCATCGCTCCACAGACTGCCCCAGAATTTTTCCAGCAGGGTCAGCGCGGCGCTGACCACCAGCGACACCATCAGCAGAAACGCCAGCACCAGCACCATGCCAAACGATAGCAGCCGGGTACGGATGGTGTCCCACACGGTGTTGTCGGTGGGCGGCGGCACTTGCCAGATGGCGTCCAGGCTGGCCTTGAGCTCGGCAAATACGGTGGTGGCGCCAAACACCAGCAGGACCCCGGCCACCATGGTGGCCAGCCGGCCTTCTTCTTTGTTGCGGGCGCCGGCCAGCACCGCCTGGATCGCTTCGGCGCCCTGGTTGCCGACCAGCCCACGCAACTGGGTGAACAGTTCGCCCTGCGCCGCCTGCGGGCCGTAGAACCAGCCGGCGATCGCCAATACCAGCACCAGCACCGGCGCCAGCGAGAACAGGGTGTAGAAGGCCAGCGCCGCGCCCATGCTGCCGCCGCGATGCTCGAACCATTCCGAGAGGGTGCACTTCAGCACCGAGAAGATATTTTTCCGGTTCATAAAAAAAGCCCCGCAACTTGCGTTGCGGGGCTGCTGTTACGGGAGATTACTGGACGCGGCGTTCGATGGTGATTTGCTCCACCTCGACCCGGCGGTTCGGTTCCAGGCACTTGATCAGGTCGGCGCGTTTCTTGTCGTGGCACTCGACCACCGGATTGGCTTCGCCTTTGCCCACGGCGTTCAGGCGGTTCGCGGCCACGCCTTTGCCGACCAGGTAGTCCTTGACCGCGTTGGCGCGGCGCTCGGACAGCTTGAGGTTGTACTTGTCGCTGCCCAGGCGGTCGGCATAACCGCTGATGGTGATGTTGTCGACGCTGGCGTTGGTGTTCAGCAGGTTGGCGATATCGTCCAGTTTAGGCTGGCTCGAATTCAGCTTGGCGCTGTCAAACGCGAACAGTTCGGTGGCCGACAGCGTCACTTTCTCGAAGCGGGCCGGCGGTGGTGGTGGCGGCGCTGGCGGTGCTGGTGGCGGTGGCGGCGGTTCGACCACAGGCGCTGGTGCTGGCGGTGGTGGTGGCGGCGCTGGACGCGGCGCATCGCCCAGCGCGATGTTCAGGCCGACGGTCACGTAGTAATTGTTGCTCTTGGCGCTAGGGAAGGTGTCGCCGCGCAGGAAGCCGTGCACATCGCGGACGTCGGCCTGGAAGGCGACGCGCTCACTGAGGTCGGACTGGAAGCCGAGGCCGGCGCTGACGTAAGGCGAGGTTTTCTTGCGCTCGCTGCCAAACAGCTGGGTCTTGTCTTGCTCGGCGCCGGCACCGATCAGGATGAAGGGACGGAACGATTTACGGGAGAACAGGTACAGGCCGTCGATACCCAGCGTGGTCTGGCGGTAGCGGTTGCCGTTTTCCTTGGAGCGGGCGTTGGTGGCGCCGATCTGGATATCCCAGTCGGGGCTGACGGCTTTGCCGAATTTCAGGCCGCCGCCGTAGCCGCGCTTGTCGATGCCGAAGTCGCCATCCGGCTTGACGGTGTTGGCGCTAGGCTGGATGTACCAGTTGGGATTGATGACCGGATCCTGCTGGGCCATGGCGGAAAAGGATGCGCACAGCGCCGCGACGGCAAGGGCGATTTTCTTGGATTTATTCACAGGGCTACTCCCGATTCTTGTTTAGGAATGTTTCGTTGCCAGCAATGTTGTTGCACCGCTGTTGGACCGAAGATTATGCAAGTTGGTGCCTGGCTTCCGTTCGCTACCGCACTTAACTTTTGTGCTGTATCAAATCCGTCACATTTCCTGCAACTTAACTGGTTTCCGCTTGTCCGAACTTAAGGCATTAGATGCATCAATAATGTTCGTTGCCGCACAGACCATAGCGGCTCAAGCGGGCATTCTTGCGTCAAGCGCCGTACCAATCCAGGCAATGTCTAAAGGGAGTCTACTCATGCACGCCAGCAAACAACAAACCATGGTCCAGAACGAAATGAAAGCCTCGCCGGAGATGCAGGCCACCACGGCGCGCTTGTCTTTGATGGACCGCTCGACACCGGCCCCGCTGGACCGCAAGCCAGCGCTGTCGATGGCGTCGATAGAGCGCGTGCGTTCGACTTCGGCCACCCTGCGCCGCATCGAAAACATGCAAAAGCTGATCGCCGAACTGTCGATGCACGAGATGCTGGCCGATGAAATCGCCTGGTTCCTGAAATTTTCGCCGTCCGGCGCCCGCAAATACATCCGCGACCTGCGCGAAGCCGGCGTGATCGAGCTGGCGCGTTATGTCGAAGGCACCGCGACTTACCTCGGCAAGGCGGTCTACCAGCTGACGCCAGACCCGGAGCGCATCGCCGCCTTCCTGGCCGCGATCGCCCAGCCGAAGCGCGAAGGCATGCCGCCGCGCAAAGAGCGTCCAGGCCTGCGCGAACAGGCGATGGCCGGCAGCGGCCGCCACTTCCACATTCTGGCCGACGACACCCATTACGCGATCCGCGTCAACCGTGGCCCGGTGATGCGCGATCCGCTGGTGGCGGCGCTGTTCGGCAGCCCGCCGTCGCAGCAAAAAGCCGAATAATCACCCTCAGCAGGGGTATCATGAAACAGCTGGCGCGCGCCAGCTGTTTTCGTATTGAAATGTTGATATGCAGCCCCACCTAGGCTGGCATGACATCTTACGGACCCTGCGGCACATGGAAGCTTTGATCTGGATCGTCCTGACGGCGCTAGTGATCGCGCTGCCTTTTCTGTACCCGCGCTGGCGTCTGCGCCGGCTGCTGGCCCGGCCGTTGGCGCCCGAGGCGGAGGCCATTCTGCAACGCAATATTCCAGTCTACCGCCGCATGCCGGCCGAGCTGCAACAGCAATTGCGGCGCATGGTGCAGCAGTTCCTGCATCAAAAGAAGTTTGTCGGTTGCGAAGGGCTGGAAGTCACCGATGAAATGGCGGTCACCATCGCCGGCCAGGCCTGTTTGCTGCTGCTGAACCGGCCCAGCAAGGTGTATCCGGCGCTGCATACCATTCTGGTGTATCCGACCGAATTCGTGGCGCAGCGCGCCCAGGTCGGCCCCGGTGGCGTGATCACGCCGGGCCGGCAGAGCATGCTGGGCGAATCGTGGGACGACGGCCGGGTGGTACTGTCGTGGGACAATGTGCGTCATGGTGCGGCCGACTGGACCGATGGCCACAACGTGGTGTTGCATGAATTCGCGCACCAGCTGGACAGCGAATCCGGCCGCGCCAACGGCGCGCCGTATCTGGGTGATCCGGCCAGCTACCGCGCGTGGTCGGAAGTGCTGTCGCGCCACTATGAAAATCTGCGCATGCGCGCCATGTACCGGATGGAGACGGTGATGGACCCGTATGGCGCCACCAACCCGGCCGAGTTCTTCGCGGTGGCCACCGAAACTTTCTTTGAAAAGCCGTACCAGATGGCCGAGCATCACGCCGAGCTGTACGAGGAATTCCTCAAGTACTACCGGGTCGATCCGCGCCAGTGGATGTCGCCGCCACCGCCGCCGCCGGCGCCGGAAGCGCCAAGCTACGCCTATGGCTGGTAGTCACAGGATGATGGAGCCGTCGTCGCTGCGCTTGACCTGCAGCAGGCCCGGTTCCTCTTCCTCCAGCCGTTGCGCTTCCAGTTCCTGCGGCGATGGCGCTTTGCCGGCCTCGGCCAGCAGGCGCTGACGTTCCTCCAGTCCCTGCAAGATGTTTTGCTCCAGCTCGGCCTGCTGCCATGGCTTGGGGATGAAGCGGAACACGTGGGCGTCGTTGATGGCCGTCATCGCGGTCTTGAAGTCGGTGGAGGCGCTGAGCATGATGCGCACCGTGGTCGGCGCCACGTCCTTCAGCGCCTGCAGGAATTCGCCGCCGCTCATCTCCGGCATCATGAAATCGGACACCACCAGATCGAACTCGCAGACGCAAATGCGGTTCAGCGCATCGAACGGATTGGTGAAGGTTTCGATCTGGGCGCCGGCCAGCGGCTTGCTTTGCCGTAGCGCCCGCTGCAGCGCGCTCAGCATATTGGGTTCATCGTCGACCAGCAGTATGCGGCTCATGCTTGCTCCTCGGTGTGGCGGACCGGCAGCAGCACGCGGAAACAGGTGCCACGGCCCAGTTCGGTATCGACTTCGATCCGGCCCTTGTGCTTTTGCACGATGCCGTAGGCCAGCGACAGCCCCAGCCCGGTACCTTTGCCGACCGCCTTGGTGGTGAAGAAGGGATCGAAGATGCGCGACAGCGTGTCGGGCGCGATGCCGTTGCCGGTGTCTTCCACCTCCAGCTTGACGGTGTCGGCGTCGGCCATGCCGGTGCGCAGCGTGATCTTGCCACGTTCCTCGCCCATGGCCTGGGCGGCGTTGACCACCAGGTTCAGCACCACCTGGTTGATTTGCAGCGGCAGGCATTCGATCTCCGGAATGTCGCCATAGGCCTTGACCACGTCGGCGCGGTATTTGACCTCGTTGCCGACGATGTTCAGCGTCGAGTCTATGCCCTGGTGCAGGTCGGCGCGGCTCCATTCCTGGCTGGCGTCGGCGCGCGAAAAATCCTTCAGGTCTTCGACGATATGGCGCACCCGCACGATGCCCTCGCGCGATTCGCGCATCAGCGCCGGGATGTCCTGGCGCAGGAAGTCGAGATCGATCTGCTCGCGCATGGCGCGCAGCTGCGCCGCCACCGCCGGCTGGGCGATGCTGGCTTCGGCTTGCTGGTAGGCGTCCAGCATGCCGAACAGCTGGTCCAGATAGTTTTGCAGCGTGCCGACGTTGGAAAAGATGTAGCCGATCGGGTTGTTGATCTCGTGCGCCACGCCGGCCGCCAGCTGGCCGATCGAGGCCATTTTCTCGGCCTGCACCAGCTGCTGCTGGGCGGTCGACAGCAGGTCGTTCAGTTCGGTCAACTGGCGGATGTCGTCCTCCAGCTTGTCGTTGGCATGGGCCAGCTGGGCGGTGCGTTTCTCGACGATGTGTTCCAGATTGTCGCGCGACTTGCGCAGCGCGTTTTCGGCCACGCGGCGTTCGGTGACGTCGCGCAGGGTTTCAATCGCGCCCACCACCTGGCCGGTGGCGTCGCGCAGCGGCGCGGCGGTGAAGTGCAGCCAGTGGCCGCTGGCGCCGATGTTGGGGAAGAAGTCTTCGGCCTCGTAGGCGCCGGTGATCAGCGCCGACGGATGGCTGTGGCCCGGATAGTGGGCGGCGATGTTGTCGTCGCCGGCCACGATCAGGTCGCACAGCAGCGGCCGCTCCTTGATGTAGAACGGTTGCCACTGGTTGCGGGTGCCGACCATGCAGGCGCGGGTCCAGCCCAGCAGTTGCTCGCACGCCTTGTTCCAGTGGGTGATGACGTGCTGGCGGTTGATGGCGAAGGTGGGCACCGGGTGGCCGTCGAAGAATTCATCCAGTGCCACTTCTGCCTGGGTCGGGAGTTTCATGGGCTGTCCTTAGTTGACGAGTATTTGGCACATATCGCTGACCTGCAGCGGGCAGCTCTGGCTGAGTTGCTGGCGCTGTTCGTCGCCGAGCGCCAGCGTGGCCCAGGCCAGTTCACGCTGTTCCGCGCCGGTCTCCGACGGCTCGGCCAGCTGTTGCGCCAGGCCGACCACCAGCGCCAGACCGCCGGCGTTGGCGCAGTGCTGTTGGCGGATAGCGTCCTGTATCGCGGGCGGGAATTTCCAGTGCGCGGCCAGCGCGCTGCCGGCCTGGGCGTGGTCGACGCCAAACACCGCCAGTTCGGCCTCGGCCACGCTGGCGTCCTGATGTTCGTGGCGCCAGGCCGGTACCGCCGCGTACTGCGCGGGGAAGCGGGTGGCCAGCACCAGCGTGCCGAGGTTGTGCAACAGGCCGGCGGTGAAGGCGGTGTCCGGACTCTGGCGCAAATGCCGCGCCAGCGCGCGCGCCCACACCGCGGTGGCCACCGCCTCGCGCCAGAAGGTGTGGAAGTCGAGCGGCACCGCCGGGCTGGGCGGCACCGCGCCGATCACGCCGCAGGCGGTGACCAGGGTGCGCACACTGTGCAGGCCCAGCACCGCCATCGCCTGCTGGATGCTGTTGACCTTGGACGGCATGCCGTAGAACGAGGAATTGGCCAGCCGCAGCGTTTTGGCGGTCAGCGCCTGATCGCGCGCGATGCGGCTGGCCAGGTAGTGCAGGTCGACGTCGTCCTGTTCCATGCTGGACAGCAGCTCTGCCACCACCGCCGGCAGCGACGGCAGGTCGTGGATGTGGCGCACCACCTCGTCCAAGGCGAGCTGGCTGGCCGGGCTCATGGCGCGGCCTCGCACAGGCTGAGGGTGATCAGGCTGCCGCGTGAGGCCGAGTGCGTGCCCATCGGCCAGGCCGAGACCGCGTAACGGGCGCCGCCGATATCGGTCTGGTGGCCGGACGGCGGCAGCGCGGCGCCGGCCGGGAACAGCTGCGGCAGCACGGCGCTGGCGGCATTGCCGAGCAGCGCGCCACCGCGCGCGAACAGGCTGCCGGCGGCGGCGTTGACGAAGGCGATCATGCCATCGTCGTCCATGCCGATCACCGGCAGCGGCAGCTGTTGCAGGATTTCGCGCGCGATGTTGAGGCTGATTTCATCGCGCGCGATCTGGCGCTGCATCTGGTGCAACAGCTGTTCCATGCGGCGGTTGGCGCTGGCCAGCTCGTGGTTGGCGTTGCGCACTTCCATGTGCAGGCGGGCGTTGTCGTCGGCGATCTCTTTCAGGTGGAACGCGTCGCGCAAGTGGGCGCGCAGCTGTTCGTCGTCCCACGGCTTGGTGAGGAATTTGTAGATCGCGCCTTCGTTGACGGCCTCGGTCACCGATTGCAGTTCGGTATAGCCGGACAGCATGATGCGGATGGTGTCCGGCCGCAGCGTGCGCGCCTGGCGCAGGAAGTCGGCGCCGTTCAGGCCGGGCATGCGCTGGTCCGAAATGATGACGTCGACCGGCTGCTGCGCCAGCAGTTCCAGCCCCTGTTCGCCGGAGTGAGCGGTGAGGATGTCGTAGCCGTCCGGGCGCAGCAGACGCTTCAGCGCGGCCACGATGTTGACCTCGTCATCGACCAGCAGCAGGCGGCGCCGTCGTGCCTGCAGCCGCAGCAGATGGGGCGGCAGGCGGCGGTCGGCGCGCAGCAGGGCGCCGATTTCCTGCGGCGTCAGCGCCGGCGCGTAGATGTCGCCCTGTATCAGGTCGCACAGATTGTCGCGCAGGAAGCTTAACTGCGCCTCGGTGTGGACACCGTCGGCCGCCACCCGCAGGCCAAGGTGCTGCGCCATCGCGATCAGCGCCTGGCAGTGGGCGGCGGCGGCGGCGTCCTCGGGCACGGCGTGTACGCAGGCGGCGTCCAGCTTGACGAAATCGAAGGGATAGCGGCGCAGATGGTCCAGGCAGGCCGGGCCGGCGCCAAAGCGGTCCAGGGTCAGGCACACGCCCAGTTGCTTGAAGAAGTCGAGCGCGGTGGCGCTGGCGGCGGGGTCTTGCAACAGCACGCTTTCCTCCAGCTCCAGCGTCAGCGCGGCCGGCTGCAGCGCATGCGCGTCCAGCAGCGCCGCCACCTGCTGGCCGAAGCGCGGATCGAACAGCTGCGGTGGCGCGACGTTGAGCGCGACCTGGAAATCGCAGCAATCCAGCGCGCCGCCTTGCCATAGCTGGCGGTCGGCGCAGCTGTGGCGCAGCACGGCCAGGCTGTCCGCGTGGGCGGACAGCGCTTCCAGGCTGGCCACCGCGCCATTGCGCAGATCGACCAGCGGCTGGTAGCGCGGCGGCGAGTGGGCGTCAGACTCCATCGGGCGTTCCTATCGAAATGGAAGCTTGCTGCGCGTAAATACTATCGTTTGATTATACGGTGTAGCCCGGCCGGTTCAACTGTTTTAACGTGTGCGCAAGCGAACCGACGCCGGCGGCGTGTGCGGCGACACTGCGGAAAACCTTAAACTAGGAGAAGACCATGAGCACGATTATTGCGGGCCATTTCCAGTTGCAGGATGAAATCGCCGATGCGCGGCTGGCGTTGCTGGACGCCGGCTTTGCCGCGACACGCATCAGTTCGTTTTACGTCAATCCGCCGGGCCAGCACGATTTGTACGAGCTGGGCGGTGACCACGACAAATCACCCGGCGCCAAGGACAGCGACGAGGGAGTGGTGCAGGGCGGCGCGACCGGCGCCGTGGCCGGTGCGCTGGCGGGCGCGGCCACCATCCCGATCAGCGGGCCGCTGGGACCGGTGGTGGGCGCGCTGGTGGGCGCCCACGTCGGCTCGTTGTACAGCTTGCACAAGATGAAGGAACGCGGCGAGCCCGAGGACGATGGCGGCAACCGGCGGCCGCCGCGCAAGGCCGGCATGATGATCGCCGTGGCGGTCGACGATGGCGCGCAGGAAGCCAGGGCGCTGGACATTCTGCGCCGGCTGGGCGGGCGCGACATCGAACGCGCCGAGGGCCAGATCAGCGGCGGCGACTGGCGCGATTTCGACCCCAATTCGCTGCCGCTGCCGGCCTGAGTCCGGCAATAGTGTCGGCTTGTTATCTGCCATCTGGCGCAAGGTTGTTGCTTATCCGAGACTATGCCTGCGCGCTAGGCAATTTTCGGTATGATAGCCGCTAACCACAACCGAAACGCGCAACCGAACAGCGGGAGGCGGCAATGACTCAGGCATGGCTAGTGCTCACACGTCCTGACGGACGCGATGTCCCCGCGCCCTCGGAAGCCCAGATGGCGGCCGCGCTGGCCGATGTCTACAGCGGCAAGATCGCCAGTCCCGACGGCGGCCCCGGCAGCGCGGTGCTGCGCTTCGGCTACGACGATGGCCTGATGTACGAGATGGAGGTCTCGAGCGGCGGCGCGGTGCGCTTTGCCGAATGGTCGGACCGCGATTGTGAAATCGCGCTGGCGTCGCCACGCACCATGACGGTCCAGCAGCAGGCCGATGCCCTGCTGCTGTGGCGCTTGATGGCGCAGCGGCAGGTGGCCAAGATCCGCAGCCAGCCCTGGCTGTCGGACGATTAAGCTTCAACGGCGGCGCTGTTCCAGCCGGGTCTGGCAATTGATGCAGAAGCGCGCTTCCGGGCGCGCGTTCAGGCGCGAATAGCCGATGGCCTCGCCGCAGCTTTCACACAATCCATAGGCCTGCTCGGCAAACTTGGCCAGCGCGTGCTGCACCACGTCCAGCTGACGCGCGGTGTGGGTGGCGGCCTCGTGCACCGCCGCGTGCAGGATGCGCTGGCTGGCGTTGTCGGCCGGCGAGGCTTCGGCCTGGTGCGGCAGTGGCAGGCGCAGATCGGTGCTGCGGTCGAGATCGTCCGCCAGCCGGGTCAGCAGCGCGACGCGCACGCGTTCCAGCCGCGTCTGCAGTACCTGCCATTGTTGATCGTCCAGTCCATTCATGTTGCGTGCTCCTCAGAGCATTGGACTGGCGTTGGCAAGAATCGTTCTACAGCGCTTCGATGTGCTGCTTGAGTTTTTCCAGTGGTGACAGCAGCCGTTCCGGCTTGCCGGTGGCCACCGCCGCGCCCAGCGTCAGCAGCTCGGCGGCGAGGTCGACCAGATCCTTGAGACGGTTGATGTGATCGATTTTCTGCTGCGCCAGCGCGGTCAGGTCCAGCAACTGCTGTTGTTGCGCGCCGAGGCCGCTGGCGGCCAGTACCGCCGCATCCAGATACAGACTGTTGGCGCGCTGGCGCAGCGCCACCTCGTTTTCAAACAGCGCCTGCGCCACACCCTGCGAAATGCCGGGCAGGGCGCCATCCGGGCCGGGATTGCGGATGGCGCGCATCAGGCGCGCGTGCAGCGCATTGGCGCTGGCGGACAGATGATCGGCCAATGTTTCGATCGCGGCTTGCGATTGCGGGTCTGCCATGGCTGCTCCTTATTTGGGGGGAAGTTGCGCCACCAGCGCGCGGTGCTGCTGCTCGATCGCATCCAGGTTCTTGCGCGCCAGCGTGTAGCGCAGGCCGATCAGGCGGTACTCGTTCTGCTTGTCCTGCTGCTGCGAACGGGCCAGGGCCAGCAGCAGACGTTCGCGTTTGGGATCGAGGAAGGGGATCTCCGATTCCAGCATGCCGATCACGATTTTTTGTTCGTTGTCGCTGCTCTTATCGTACAAGCGCAACAGCGTGCGCATCGCGTCCAGTACATCTTGCACCGGCTGCTGGCCGTCGCGCAGGATGTCGTTGACGGCTTGCTCCTGATAGGGCGCGCTGATGCCGCGGCTGATCAGTCGGGTCAGGCCGGCGAAAGCGTTGACGTGGCGGTCTTCCAGGCCGGAGTCGGGCCAGGCTTTGATGCCGGTGCTGAGATTCTTGACCTGGTCTTCGAAGTCATAGCGATTGTCGCCGGCCAGCTTGCCCAGCGTTTGCATATAGGCTTGCAGGCCGTATTGCAGTTTGACGAAATCGTCGCAGGCTTGTTGGCGGCGGGCGTCCAGCGGCTGCTCGCGGGCATCGGCCTCGGGCGACAGATAAGGCTGCTCGCGCTGATAGGTGTAGCGGTAGCGCTCGGTCAATTCATGATAAGCGCCCAGCTTGGGCGATTCGGCGGCAAAGGCGCGCACCTCGGCCATGCGCGGCGTGCTGCTGGCGCAGCCAGTGAGGATGGCCAGCAAACCCAGCATCAAGAACAGACGGGACAGTTTCATGAGCACTCCACAGTAGGTGGGACGATTGTTGCCTGTAGTGAATATCTCCGTGTTGCGCGAGCGCAGATCAGGCGGTGAGTGTTTGCCGCCAGCCGAGACCGGCGTTAGTGTCGCCGGCCGGCATATATTCACAGCCCAGCCAGCCATCGTAGCCGATGCGGTCGATGTGGGCGAACAGGTGGCGGTAATTGATCTCGCCGCTGCCGGGCTCGTGGCGGCCGGGGGTATCGGCAATCTGCATATGCTTGATGAAGGGCAGCAGCGCCTGAATGGTATTGGACAGCTCGCCCTCCATGCGCTGCATATGGTAGATGTCGTACTGCAGGAACAGGTTGGGGCAAGCGGCTTCCTCGATGATTTGCACCGCCTGGTGGCTGTGGTTGAGGAAATAGCCGGGCATATCGTAGTGATTGATCGGCTCGATCAACAGATTGATGCCGTGCGGCTGGGCCTGACCGGCGGCATAGCGCAGATTATCGATATACGTGGCGCGGGCGCGTAGCGGATCGAGTCCGGCTGGGGTCTTGCCGGCCATGCAGTGCAACTGCTGCACGCCCAGTTCGGAGGCGTAATCAAGCGCGCTGGCGACACCGGCGCGGAACTCATCGACGCGGCGCGGATCGCAGGCCATGCCGCGGTCACCGGCATTCCAGTCGCCGGGCGGCAGATTGAACAGCACCAGCTGCAACTGATAGCGGCGCAGACGCTCGGCAATCAGATCAGCGTCGAAAGCATAGGGGAAGAGAAATTCCACCGCCGAGAAACCGGCATCGTGGGCGAGCGCGAAGCGATCGAGGAAAGGCGCGTCGACATACATCATCGACAGATTGGCGGCGAACTTGGGCATAGCGAAAGCCTTCAGTGACAGAACCACCATTGTAACCCGGGGTCAGGTCCATCATTTCTACACGGTCTCTACCGTAGCGTCCCGCTACGGTAGAGACCGTGTAGAAATGATGGACCTGACCCCGGAGTTATTTAGCGGCCTCGGCCGCCGGAGCGGTGCTGCTGGGCGCCGCGTGGGGCGTTGCCGCCGCCGTTGGCTGGACGTGGGCCGTTGCCGTTGCCGCCGCCGCCGGCGGAGCGTGGCTTGTTGCCGCTGCTGTTGCCGTTGCCGCTTGCGGCGGGCTTGTTGCGCGGGGCGCCGCCTTGACGGCCGGAGCCGCCATTGCGGTGGCCTGGGCCACCACTGCGCAGCTGGATCGGTTGTGGACGCGCGGTTGGGTCCGGTTCGAAGCCCGGGATCACGTCACGCGGCAGGGTCTGCTTGATGAGCTTTTCGATGTCTTTCAACATGTCGTGCTCGTCCACGCAGACCAGCGATACCGCTTCGCCGGTGGCGCCAGCGCGGCCGGTGCGGCCGATCCGGTGCACATAGTCTTCCGGCACGTTCGGCAGGTCGTAGTTGACCACGTGTGGCAGCTGGTCGATGTCGATGCCGCGCGCGGCGATGTCGGTCGCCACCAGCACTTGCAGCTTGTTGTCCTTGAACTCGCTCAGCGCCTTGGTGCGCGCCGATTGGCTCTTGTTGCCGTGGATCGCCATCGCGCCGATGCCGTCCTTGCCCAGCTGTTCCACCAGCTTGTTGGCGCCGTGCTTGGTGCGGGTGAACACCAGTACCTGCGACCAGTTGTTGGATTTGATCAGGTGCGCCAGCAGCGGGTGCTTTTTGTCGCGGTCCACCGGGTGGATTTTTTGCGCGATCACTTCCGAGGTCGAGTTGCGGCGCGCCACTTCAATCGTGGCCGGATTGTTCAGCAGACCATCGGCCAGTGCCTTGATTTCGTCCGAGAAGGTGGCCGAGAACAGCAGATTCTGGCGCTTCGGCGGCAGCTTGGCCAGCACTTTGCGGATGTCGCGGATGAAGCCCATGTCGAGCATGCGGTCGGCTTCGTCCAGCACCAGGATTTCAATCTTCGACAGGTCGACCGTGCCCTGTTCCATGTGGTCCAGCAGCCGGCCCGGGGTGGCGACCAGGATGTCGACGCCGTGCTTCAGTTGCTTGATCTGCGGGTTGATGCCGACGCCGCCAAAGATCACGGTCGAGTTCAGCTTGGTGTACTTGCCATAGGTGCGCACGCTTTCTTCCACCTGGGCCGCCAGTTCGCGGGTCGGGGTCAGGATCAGGGCGCGGATCGCGCGCGGCGAATTGTTGCTGGTCAGCTTGCTGCCAACCGCGTCGGTCGACAGCCGATGCAGCAGCGGCAGGGTGAAGCCGGCGGTTTTGCCGGTGCCGGTCTGGGCGCCGGCCAGCAGGTCACCGCCGTTCAGTACCGCAGGGATGGCCTGCTGCTGGATCGGGGTGGGCGTGGTGTAGCCGGTGTCGGCCACAGCGCGCATCAGGGCGTCGGACAAACCGAGGGAGGAAAAAGACATATTAACTTTAAGTAAAGATCCGCCTGTCGCCGCTTGGGCGCCAGTCGCAGGCAATCTGTTGTTCTTGGCGTGCGGGACCCGACTGGGTGTAGGCCGCAGCTTTCAGTATAGCAGCTAGTTTCATCAAGGAAATAAAAAAAGGGAGCAAACGCTCCCTTTCAGCTGGGTTTTTTGTAACAGGATGTCAGGCGAATGGTGCCAGCAGGCCGACCATCTGACCGAACACTTTCGGGCTGCCGGCGATGATGTCGCCTTTGTACAGGTAGTCGGATTCGCCGTTGAACTCGGCGACGATGCCGCCCGCCTCGGTCACCAGCAGCGCGCCGGCCGCGATGTCCCAAGGCTTCAGGCCTTTTTCATAGAAGCCGTCCAGGCGGCCGCAGGCGACGTAAGCCAGGTCCAGCGCGGCGCTGCCGGCGCGGCGGATGCCTTGGCTGCGCTCGGCCATGATGCCGTACATTTCCAGGTATTCCTTCAGCGCGGCTGGGCTGCCGGTCTTGTAGCCGGTGGCCAGCAGGGCGTTGGCGATGCGGTCCAGCTTGCCCACGCGGATGCGTTTTTCGTTCAGGTAGGCGCCGGCGCCCTTGGTGGCGGTGAACAGGTCGTTGCGCACCGGGTCGTAGATCACGCCCTGGGTGATGACGCCGCGCTGCGACAGCGCGATCGAGATGCAGTACTGCGGGAAGCCGTGCATGAAGTTGGTGGTGCCATCGATCGGGTCGATGATCCAGGTGTATTCTGCCTCGTCGTGCGCATTGGCGGAGGCGCCACTTTCCTCGCCCAGGAAGGCGTGGTCAGGATAGGCTTTGGACAGCACTTCGATGATGGCTTGCTCGGCAGCCTGGTCAACGTCGGTGACGTAGTCCTTGTGGTTCTTTTCGGTGACGATCACGCGATCGAGGTCGAAGGAAGCGCGGTTGATGACGGCGGCGGCGCGGCGCGCGGCTTTCACGGCCGTGTTAATCATTGGAGATTGCATGGGCTATTCCGTAATAAAAATGCTAACGCCCACCGGGAGTTTTCCAGCCCGGCGGCACGACAGGAGACAAAATGACAAAGAGCGGGGCGGTGCCAACAAGGTAGAATTCTGCTTGAATTCCCGATTTGACACCGCGCAATACCGCTATTTTAAATGAACCTGCCACAAATCAACACGAATCTTTTCAAACAGCTGCGATTTATTCTGGTCGAAACCAGCCGCGCGGGCAATATCGGGGCGGTGGCGCGGGCCATGAAAACCATGGGCTATAGCGAACTGGTGCTGGTCAATCCGCGTTTCGACAATGCGGTGCAAGACCCGGAGGCGGTGGCGTTCGCCAGCGGCGCCCAGGATATCCTGGCCGGCGCGCGCGTGGTCGGCAGCATGGCCGAGGCGCTGGATGGCATCAACTTCGCCGCCGCGGTGTCGGCCCGGCTGCGCGAATTTTCGCCGCCGGTGCTGTCGCCGCGTCAACTGGCCGGCCAACTGGTGACGCAGCCAGAGCTGCGCGCGGCGCTGATCTTCGGCAATGAGCGCTTTGGCCTGCCGAACGAGCTGGTCGAGCAATGTAATGTTTTGATTAATATTCCCGCCAATCCGGAGTATTCGTCGCTGAATCTGTCGCAGGCGGCCCAGGTGCTGGCGTATGAATGCCGGATGGCGGTGCTGGAGGGCGCCGGCGTGGTCCACACGCCACGCCTGCCGGCCGCCGACGCCAGCGAGGTCGGTTTCCACGGCGAGGCCGCCAGCCTGGCGCAGATCGAGGGCATGTATGCCCATCTGGAGCAGGCACTGGTGCGGATCGGCTTCCTGGACGCCGACAATCCGCGCAAGCTGATGCCGCGCCTGAAGCGCATGTTCGCCCGCGCTCAGCTGGAAAAAGAAGAGGTCAACATCCTGCGCGGCATCGCCCGCAAAATGATGGGCCGGCCGGATGGCAAGGATTGAGTCATACTAAGCAGATGAGCTCGCTTACCTATCTCCGCCGTACCGTGCTTGCCGCCGCCGCGTTGAGCACCGGCCTGCAAGCGTCGGCCGTCGAGCTGCGGCTGGTCGGCGGCGAAACCTCGTTTTACTGCTTCCCCAGCGCGCCGGGCAGTAGCGACCGGCCGTCCGGCCTGGCTTGCGAGCTGATGGCGGAAATGGCCAAACGTACCGGCCATACCGGCGCCATCCAGCTGTATCCGCTGGCGCGCGCGCTGATGGTGGCCGGGACCACGCCAGGCGTGCTGGTGGCGCCGGTGGCGCGGATTGCGGCGCGCGAAAAGCAGTACCAATGGCAGGTGCCGCTGCTGGACGAGGATTTCGTGGTGGTCGCCAGCAAGGATTCGACGGTGGACATCTCGAGCGTGGAAGCGGTGCGCAAGCTGTCGCTGGGCGTGGTGCGCGATGGTGTCGGCGCGCGGCTGGCGCAGGAATTGGGTTTCGAGCACATCAGCCTGGTGGCGCATGACGATATCAATGCGCGCAAGCTGGGCGCCGGCCGCGTCGATGCCTGGCTGAGCTCGTGGAATGGCATTTTGCAGGCGCAGCGCAACACCGGCCTCGATCCGGCCAAGCTGCGGCGCGGCGCGGTGCTCAGCCGCACCACCATCTATATGGCCAGCGCGCCCGGACTGGATCCGGCCCTGCTGGCCGACTGGCGCGCCGCGCTGGACGCGATGAAGCGCGACGGCAGCTACGACCGGCTGCTGAAGAAATACCAATACGAACTGCCCAAATAGGAACGCATGAGCTTGAACTGGGATCATCCGCAACCGCACGTTCTGGAACTGTCGCCGGCCGCCGCCGATATCGACGGCCTGGACCACACCAACAACGCGGTCTACGTGCAATGGTGCGAAAAGGCTGGCTGGTCGCATTCGGAGCAACTGGGCTTGGGCCTGGCCGATTACCGCCGGCTTGACCGCGCGATGGCGATCCGCCGGTCCGAATACGATTATCTGCTGCCGACCACGGCCGGCGAACGGCTGCTGCTGGGCACCTGGCTGTACGCCACCGACGGCAAGCTCAATATGGAGCGCCGTTTCCAGCTGCTGCGCGCCAGCGATGGCGCCACCGTGTTACGCGGCCGCTGGGAACTGGTGTGCATCGAGATCAGCAGCGGCCGCGCGCGCCGCATGCCGGCCGAATTCTGTGAGGTCTATCTGCCGGCGGTTATTGCCGGTTGAGCGGGTGTTCCGGCGCGCCGCCGGCCTGGTGCAGGCGCGCCGCCGGCTGCAGGCCATAGCGGGCCAGTGTGGCGCGCCAGACCGGATCGTCGGCCATGGCGCGCACCACGCTGTTGACGGCGTCGCGCTCGGTCTGCATGCCCGCCTGGAACATCAGCTGCCGCGAGAAGCGGCCGAGATTGGTTTGCGAGTAGTGCAGCCCGGCCTGCGCCTCGGGCGAGATCTTGGCCAGATAATGCGCGCTGGTGCCGGCCATGGTGACCGCGTCCAGCCGTTTCGCCATCAGCATCTTCAACAGCGCGGCCTCGCTTTGGGCGCGGTGCACGTGCACGCGGCCGGCGTCGATGTCGGCCTGGATGAAGGGATAGCTGTGGCCGCGCATGCCGCCCAGATTGATCTGATTCAGCGAGCCGGCGCCGTGATACTCAATTGGCTGGTCCTTGCGCGATAACAGTTCCTGGCGGTCGTCCAGCAGCGCGTCCGAGCGCAGATACGGGCCGTCAAACACCACCGACGGCGCCAGCAGCACCACGCCGCGTTCGCCGTGTTCCAGCATCAGGTTCAGGCGTGCGCGCGGGATCACCGCCAGCGTATAGTGATAGCGCCCCGCCAGCGCCTGGTTCAGATAGTCGACCAGATCGCGCATCAGGCCGGCATTGCTGACCGGATCGGTGATGTAGGGCGGCGAATCCAGATAGGTCCAGGCCGCGATTTCCCGCGGTGCGGCGGGCGCGCTGCCGGCGCTCAGGGCCAGCATCAGCGCCAGCACGGCGCGGCGCGTGGACAGATGACGTTTTTGCATGGCGAGCATCTTACACCGGTTAGACGCCACCCTCTATTTTTGCAAGTTGGTGCTGTTGCAGTTTCGCTTACACTACAAAAAACCATAAAAATGGACGGAGACAATGCTATCTTCCCGCAGATCTTTTCTGAAGATCGGCGTGGCCGGCGCGTGCACGCTCGCTGCCGGCGGCGCCGTCTATCGCCTCGCCTATCCACCGGCCGCCGGTCACCGCTTCGTGCTGGAAGGCGGCGCGCTGGCCGTGCTGCGGGCGGTGATCCCCGTGATGCTGGGGCCGGTGCTGCCGGCCGAGCCCGCCGCACGCGCGGCGGCGCTGGAAGCCGCTTGCGGCCGCGTCCGCGACGCCGTGCTGGGCCTGCCGCTGACGACGCAAAAGGAAGTGCAGGATTTGTTCGGGCTGCTGGCGCTGGGACCGGCGCGGCGCTTGCTGGCCGGCGTGGCTGGCGGCTGGGAGCAGGCCGATCCGCATCAGGTCGAAGCGTTTTTGAACAGCTGGCGCACGCATAGCCTGGAAACGCTGCGGGCCGCCTATCACGCGCTGCACGATTTGATTATCGGCGCCTGGTATGCCGATCCGTCGGCGTGGCCGGCGATCGGCTATCCGGGGCCGTTGCCGGAGCTGCTGGCATGAGCCTCATTCCCGATCCGATTCAGGCTGGGCTGGCGGCCGGCTGGCAAGTCACCGACGCCGCCCAACTGCGCGAAGACCGCGTGCTGGAGGCCGACGTGGTGATCGTCGGCAGCGGCGCCGGTGGCGGCGTCACGGCCGAGATCCTGGCGCTATCCGGCCTCAAGGTCATCATTGTCGAGGAGGGCGCGCTGAAGTCATCCAGGGACTTCAAGATGCGCGAGGCCGAAGCCTATCCAACGCTGTACCAGGAGTCGGCCGCGCGCAAGACCAAAGACCAGGGCATCACCATTCTGCAGGGCCGCACCGTGGGCGGCAGCACCACCGTCAACTGGACCAGCAGCTTCCGCACGCCCGACATCACGCTGCGCCACTGGAACCAACGTTTCGGCCTCAACGATTACACGCCGGAGGCGCTGGCGCCGTGGTTCGAGCTGATGGAAGCGCGCCTCAACATCACCGACTGGCCGACGCCGCCCAACGAGAACAACGACCTGCTGCGGCGCGGCGCCGCCAAGCTCAACATTCCGACCGCGTCGATCCGGCGCAACGTCAACGGTTGCTGGAACCTCGGCTATTGCGGCATGGGCTGTCCGACCAACGCCAAGCAGTCGATGCTGATCACCACCATTCCGTCGGCACTCAACCATGGCGCCAGCCTGATCACGCATGCGCGCGCGGAGCGGCTGCGGATCGAGAACGGCCGCGTCAGCAGCCTGGAGTGCGTGGCCATGAGCGCGGACGGCCTCGGCACCACCGGCCAGCGCCTGACGCTGCGCGCCAAGCACTATGTGCTGTCCGGCGGCGCCATCAACACCCCGGCCTTGCTGTTGCGCTCGCAGGCGCCGGACCCGCATGGCTTGCTGGGCAAGCGCACCTTTTTACATCCGACGGTGATTTCAGCCGGGCTGTTCGCGCAGCGCGTCGACGGCTATGCCGGCGCGCCGCAAACCGTGTACTCGGACCACTTCCTGCACACCGAGCGCATCGACGGCCCGATCGGCTACAAGCTGGAAGCGCCGCCGCTGCATCCGCTGCTGTTCTCCACCACCATGCCGGGATTCGGCGCCCAGCATGCGGCGGTGATGCAGCAATTCCCGCATGTGCACGCGCTGCTGGCGCTGCTGCGCGACGGCTTCCACGACGAGGCCGTTGGCGGCAGCGTATCGCTGCGGCATGGCGCGCCGCTGCTGGATTATCCGCTCACGCCGTTCCTCTGGGACGGCGTGCGGCGCGCCTTGCTGACCATGGCGGAAATCCAGTTTGCCGCCGGCGCCCGGAGCGTGACGCCGGTGCACGAGCAGGGCCAGGCCTACGCCAACTGGACGCAGGCCCAAGCCGGCATTAACGCCTTGCCATACAAGCTGCTGCAAGCGCGGGTGGTGTCGGCCCACGTGATGGGCGGCTGCGGCATGGCCGACGATGAACGGCTGGGCGTGACCAGCGCCGATGGCCGCTATCGCGGTGTCAGCAACCTGTCGGTGCACGATGGCTCGCTGTTCCCGACCGCAATCGGCGCCAATCCGCAACTGTCGATTTATGGCATGGTGGCGCGCCTGGCCAGCGGCCTGGCGCAGCAATTGACCGGGCGGCCGGCGGCGCGGCCGACGCCGGCATAAAACGCGGTATCATGCAGTCATGATCAAACGACTGCTGATACTGCTGCTGGCGGCACAAGCCCTGCTGATCGCGGGGCTGGCCATCGGCCTTTATTACTGGTGGCGCCCGGCCTGGGAGGCGCAACTGAGTCCGCCTTCAACCGTGGCGGTGTACCTGGCCTGCGGCCTGCTGGCGGTGCTGTTGATACGGCTGATGATCTCGGCCAACAACTTCTATCTGAGTTGGCGCGCCGGCAGCGTGACGCCGCCGGATCACACGCTGAACCCACTCAGCGCCGCCAATCTGTTCTGGCATGAATTCCATTCATCGATGCTGACCTCGTCCTATTACATGCTGCGGCCTATCGGCATGCAAGTGCAGCCGCGTGACCGGCAGCGCGGCTTGCCGGTGCTGCTGATCCACGGCTATGCCTGCAACAGCGGCTACTGGCTACCGATGAGCAAGCTGCTGAAGCAGGCGCGCATCAGTCATTACGGCATCGACCTGGAACCGCCCGGCGCCTCGATCGACGATTACGCGCCGCAGGTGCAGGCGGCGGTGGCGCGGCTGCGCGCCGAGACTGGCAGCCCGCAAGTCATCATCCTCGCGCACAGCATGGGCGGGCTGGTGGCGCGCGCCTATCTGCGGCGTTATGGCGATGCCGATATCGCGCGCGTGATCACGCTCGGCACGCCGCATCACGGCACGGCGCTGGCGCATTTCGGTCCCGGAAGCAATGCGCAGCAGATGCGGCGCGACAGCCCATGGCTGGGCGCGCTGGCCGCATCTGAGGCAAATACGCAACGTCTGTTGTTCAGTTCCATTTATTCCGTCCACGATAACATCATCGCGCCGCAAGACTCCAGCGACCTGCCGGGCGCGCGCAATCTGGTGTTCGGCGCCATAGGCCATGTGGCGCTGGGACGGCATCCGGAAATCATGCAATGCGCGCTGCAGGAAATCGAATCGGCCACGCCGGCGTGATTTTGTGTGAAGATGTGCGCGCCGCGTTGCTGTATGGTGAGTCCTGTACCAGTAGCAAACAAGGCGAGGCGATGGCGATCGATTTCGGCACCCTGATCCTGAACGAAACCCCTGACGCTGTCGTGGTGACCACGCTGGACGGAAAAGTCGTGTGCTGGACCAATGGCGCGCAGACAGTGTTCGGCTACACCAGCGAGGAAGCGCTGGGCCAGCAACTGGATGCGCTGATCGTGCCGCTGGCGCTGCCCAACGATGGCGCCGACGCGCTGCGGCAGGCGCTGGAGCGCGGCACCGCCAGCTATGAATCGATGCGGCGCGCCAGGGATGGCACGCTGGTGTATATCGACAGTTCTTGCAAGCTGGTGCGCGACGAGCAGGGCGCGCCCGCCTATATCTTGTGGAGCAAGAAGGACGTCACCACGCTCAAGGTGCTGCGTGACGCCAAGCTGGTTGAGGCGCGCTATGACGGCATTCTGGAATCGATGCCGGACGCCATTATCGTGGCCAATGCCGCCGGCCGCGTGGTGCTGGCCAATCGCCAGGCCGAAGCCTTATTCGCGTATGCGCACAACGCCATGCGCGGCATGCTGATTGAAAGCCTGATGCCGGAACGCTTCCGTGGCGCGCATATGGGCCATCGCGGCGGATACGCGACCGAGCCGCTGGTGCGCGCCATGGGCACTGGCCGCGACCTGTACGGCCTGCGCAGCGATGGCGCCGAGTTCCCGGTTGAAATCAGCCTCAGCCCGATCAGGACCGAGGAGGGCACGCTGGTGGTGAGCGCCATCCGCGACATCAGCGAGCGCAAGCAATTTGAGGTGCTGCTGCGCGAAAAGAATGACGAACTGGCAAAGGCGGTGGCTGCCAAAGACCGCTTCCTGGCCGGCATGTCTCACGAATTGCGCACGCCTTTAAACGCGATCATCGGTTTTACGGGTACTATGCTGATGAAGTTGCCTGGACCCATCAATGATGAACAGAGCAAACAGTTGCGGATGGTGCAGAGTAGCGCCCGCCATCTGCTGTCGCTGATTAACGATTTGCTCGATTTGACCAGCATCGAATCCGGCAAGGTGGCGCTGGACCTGGCGCCGGTGCGCTGCCGGCCGCTGATCGATGAAGTGCTGGCCTCGTTCAAGCCGCAGGCGCGCAACAAGGGGCTGGCGCTGGAATTCGAAGGAGCGGCGGACGATGTGACGGTGTCCAGCGATCGCCGCGCGATGCAGCAGATTTTGATGAACCTGGTGCACAACGCCATCAAGTTCACCAACCACGGCACGGTGCTGGTGCGGCTGACCAAGGCGATCGTGGGGCACAAGTCCTGCGCCACCATCAGCGTCAGCGACACCGGCATCGGCATCGGCGAGGAACAGCGTGGGGCTTTGTTTCAAGCGTTTTCCCAGTTGGACGCCAACGCGCTGCGGCAATTTGAAGGAACCGGCCTGGGCTTGCATCTGAGTCGCAAGCTGGCATCGCTGCTGCAAGGCGAGATTTTGTTTGATAGCGAGTACGGCCGGGGTAGCGTGTTCACGCTGGCTCTGCCGCTGGAAGAATAAAAGAAAGGGGATTACACGTGGCAGCACGTATCCTGATCATAGAAGACAATGCCACCAACATGGAGTTGATGGTGTATTTGCTGCGTGCCTTTGGCTACGAGCCCTTGTCGGCCAGCGATGGCGAGGCCGGTGTGGCGGCCGCCAAGCGCGAACAGCCGGACCTGATTATCTGCGATGTGCATTTGCCCAAGCTGGATGGCTACGGCGTGGTGGGCGCGCTCAAGGCCGATCCCGAGGTGCGCCACATCCCGGCGCTGGCGGTGACCGCGCTGGCCATGGTGGGCGACCGCGAGCGCTTGCTGGAGGCTGGTTTCGACGGCTATATCGGCAAACCGATCGAGCCGGACACCTTTGTGACCCAGATCGAGTCTTTTTTACAAGGGGCAGTGTCGTCCCCGGCTAAAAACGATGCAGCCACGATTTTGATCGTGGACGATCACGTACTCAATCGTGAATTCCTGATGACGCTATTAAGTTATGGCGGTCATCGCTTGCTGGAGGCGTCCAACGGCGCCGAGGGCTTGAAAGTGGTGTTGGCGGAAAAGCCGGACCTGGTGATTTCGGACATCCTGATGCCGAATATGGATGGCTACGAATTCGTCACCCGCATGCACGAGCATGCGGAAACCGCCGATGTGCCGGTGATTTTCTACACCGCCACCTACCGCGAGCGCGAGGCGGTGGCGGTGGCGCAGTCATGCGGCGTGCGCTGGGTCCTGCCCAAGCCGTCCGATCCGGAAGTAATTTTGCAGACGGTGAAGGAAGCGCTGGGCCGCGCCGACAGCATCACCGTGCTGGAACCGTTGCCAGCGTTTGCGCCCGAGCCGCCGCAGGAAGGCCGCTTGCATGACATCGACCACAAGGTGGCCGAATATCTGGACGAGCTGGAATCGAGCAGCCAGCTGATTACCCGGCTGGCCGGCGACAGCGACGATGCGGGCACGGAAAATCTGTCGCGCATGACGCAGCGGCTGTCGCATTCGCTGTCCAGCCTGCAGGCGGTGAGCTTGCGGCTGACCGCGCTGATCGAGCTGGGCATCGAGCTCGGCGCCGAGCGCGATCCGAGCGCGCTGATGGACATCGGCTGCCGCGTGGCGCAGAACATCTGCGTCTCCAAATATGCGTGCATCGGCGTGCTGGAGCCGGGCGCGACCGAACTGAGCTATTTCTCCAGCGCCGGCGCCGGCATGCCGGTGCGGCAAATTGCGCAAACCCCGCGCGCCGGCGTGCTGCGCGGCTTGCTGGACCAGCGCCTGCCGTGCCGCATCAACGACCTGAACGGCGATCCGGCCACCATCGGCCTGCCGCCGACACACCCGCCGGTGCACTCCTTCCTGGGCGTGCCGATCGCCGCGCGCGAGCGCACCCATGGCTGGCTCTACCTGGTGGACAAGCTGGGCGCCGACGGCTTCTCGGAAGTTGACGAGCGCGTGGCCGCCACGGTAGCGGCGCAGGTGGCGGTGGCGTTTGAAAACCTGCTGCTGTACGAGGAAATCAAGCGCCATCACGCGCAGCTGACGCTGGACATGAATGCCCGGATCCGTCTCGACGAGGACTTGCGCCGGTTCCGATTGGCGATGGACGCCACCGCCGACGCCATCTTCCTGGTCGACCGCGCCGGCATGTGCTTTGTCGACGTCAACGCCACTGCTTGCCGCATGCTGGGCTTTGAGCGCGAGGAATTCCTCAAGGTCGGCCCGAATCATGCGCTGGAAGGCGAGCTGCGCAAGCTGGAAGAGCTGTACGACAAGCTGCTGTCCGGCGACCAGAGCGGCGCCATGACCGAGCTGCTGTTGCAGTGCAAGGATGGCTCGCCGCTGGCGGTGGAAGTGCAGCGCCGCACGCTGCGGTCGGGTGCCAGCTGGATCCTGGTGGCGGTGGCGCGCGACATCACCGAGCGCAAGGAAGCCGAGCAGCGCCTGCTCAAGCTGGCCCATTTCGATACGTTGACCGGTCTGCCCAACCGCAGCCAGTTCTACGATTCGCTGGTCCACTCACTGCGCCAGGCGGCGGAACACAAATGGTCGCTGGCGGTGCTGTTCCTGGATGTCGACCGCTTCAAGAACGTCAACGACACGCTGGGCCACACCATCGGCGACGAGCTGTTGCGGCAGTTCTCGTCGCGGCTGGTCGACTGCCTGCGCGTGCGCGACACCATCGGCCGCTTCGGCGGCGACGAGTTCGCCGCCATCCTGATGCTGCCGGAAGGCGCGCAGAACGCGGTGGCGGTGGTGGACAAGATCCGCGAGGCGTTGCGCCGGCCGTTCGACCTGAAAGGGCACGAGGCCACCGTCACCGCCAGCATCGGCATCGCGGTTTATCCGGACGATGGCAATGAGCCGGACACGCTGATCCAGTACGCCGACACCGCCATGTACCGCGCCAAGGAAGCCGGGCGCGACGCCTTCCGCTTCTTCACCGCCGAGATGAACGCGCAATCGCTGGCGCGGCTGGACCTGGAAAACGCGCTGCGGCGCGCGATTGAGAACGAGGAATTCGTGCTGCACTTCCAGCCCAAGGTCAACATCCTCAACGGCCGCATCAGCGGTGCCGAGGTGCTGATCCGCTGGCAGCGGCCGGGGCATGGCATGGTGTCGCCGGCGCTGTTCATTCCGCTGCTGGAAGAGACTGGGCTGATCGTGCGGGTCGGCACCTGGGTGATCCATGAGGCGTGCCGCAAGATCGCCCAGTGGCACAAAGAGAATGTCGGCGCGGTGCATCTGTCGGTCAACGTATCCGGCATCCAGTTCTTTGTCGGCGGGCTGGAGGAAGAGGTGCTGAAAGCCATCCGCGAACATGGCATCGCGCCCGAGCTGCTGGAGCTGGAGCTGACCGAAAGCTCACTGATGTCGAATGCCGAGGAAACCATCAGCGTGCTGCAGAACCTGAAGGCGCTGGGGATTCAGATTTCGATCGACGACTTTGGCACCGGCTATTCCTCGCTGGCCTACCTGAAGCGCTTCCCGATCGATAAACTGAAAATCGACATCGCCTTTGTGCGCGAGGTGACCAGCAATCCGGATGACGCCGCGATCGTACTGGCCATCATCAACATGGCGCACAGCCTGAAGCTGAACGTGATTGCCGAAGGGGTGGAGAAGGATGCCCAGCTATCCTATCTGCGCCGGCACGGCTGCGATGAAATGCAGGGCTATTATTTCAGCCGTCCACTGCCGGCCGACGATTTCGAAGCCATGCTGCGCGAAGGCCGTCAGCTGCAAGCGCCGGCCGATGAGGAAGTCGCCGATCAGCAAACCCTGTTGATTGTCGACGACGACGCCTTCATGCTGGACGTGCTGACCGATTTCCTGGCGCAGGACGGCTACCGCATCCTGACCGCGCAGACCGCCGCCGAGGGCTTCGACATCCTGGCCAAGCACCGCGTGCAGGTGATTCTGTGCGACCAGTGCATGCCGCTGATGAGTGGCACCGAATTCATGGAGCGGGTCAAGAACCTGGCGCCGGACACCTTCCGCATCATGCTGTCGGCTTATGCCGACCTGACGCCGATCATGGCCGCCATCAACCACGGCGCCATCGACCGCTTCTACACCAAGCCGTGGAAGGGCGCGGTGCTGCGTGAAAACATCCGCGAAGGTTTCCGTTTGCACGCCCAGTCACACGGCAGCGCGCGGGCCGCGCTGACGGCCGCCCAGACGGCGCCGCAATCGGCATAAAAATTTCGGGATTGATGAAAAGAGATGCTTAATTTATAATTTCCGCATCTCAACACTCATTTCTCGATATGCGATTTGCCTTTTGTGCCGGCGTGCTTGCCGCTGTCTGCGCCTTGGCCGGCGCGGCGCCTCTGACCATCGAACAGGCCGCCAATCGGGAGGGCGCCGGTCAGGCGGTACTTTCCCCCGATGGCAAGCATATCGCGATTATTTTCTCTGACGGCATCAGTGATGAACTGCAGGTGTACGACACCGAAACCGGCACCAGCAAAGTGCTGCGTTCGGCCTACGTCAAGCAGAGCGACGGCTGGCGTTATATTCAGACGCCGTGGAATGTCATCTGGGCCAGCAACGACTTGCTGGCGGTCGATTACAGCTTCGGCGCGGTATCGATGGATTTGAACGGCAAGGAGATCGCCTCCCTGGGCCAGTACGTGGTACGGCGCGCCGAGCTGGACGATCCTGACTCGCCGTGGGTGCTGATTTGCGCCGACAGCTGGCGCGGCGTGTATGCGCGGGTGAATGCCCGTACCGGTGAGCGGCGCCGATTGGACCGCCCGGGCGGCGGCAAGGCAATCAAGCTGGCCTTCGACCGCCATGGCGTGCTGCGAGCAGCCACGCTGCTGAACTCCGAAACGTGGCGTGATATGTCGACCGTCAGCAACTGGTATCTGCCGGAGCCGGGTGCCGAATGGCAGAAACTGGCCCAGTTCAGCGTGGTGGATGATTACTGGATGCCGGCGTACGTGCCGGATCAGCCGCATACATTGGCGATCACCTCGCGCATGGGGCGTGACGCCTATGCCTTCTTTGCCTACGATACCCAGGCTGGCCGCGTCGGTGACATGCTGGCCGGCAGCGACACGCAGGATATTCTCAGCGTCGGTGGCATTGAGCAGCAGAGCTACGAGCGGGTCACTACCGGCGGCTTGCAGGTGCAGTCGGTGTGGTTCGATCCGGTTTGGGCCGGTGTGCAGCAGGTGGTCGACGCCGCGCTGCCGAAGCGCATCAACCGCCTCAGTGGCAATCCGCGCGGCAAGGTGCTGGTGTATTCGTATAGCGATATTGAGCCGGGGACCTGGTATCTGCTGGACATGAAACAGAGTGCGATGCGCCCGTTGCTGCAGCATCGTGTCGCCGCCGCCAAGGCCAGCATGCGGCCCATGGAGATGATGCAGTATGCGGCTGCGGATGGCCTGAGCATCCCGGCTTTTCTGACCCGCCCCGCCGACGGCGCCACCAAGGCGCCGCTGGTGGTGCTGATCCATGGCGGCCCGACCGAGCGCGATTACTGGGGCTGGAATGAGGAAGTGCAGTTGCTGGCGGCGCGTGGCTATGCGGTGTTTCAGCCGCAGTTCCGTGGCTCCAGCGGTTTCGGCAAGCGTTTCGAGCAGGCCGGCTACGGTCAATGGGGATTGGCGATGCAGGACGATATTACCGCCGGGGTCCGCCACCTGATCAGCGAAGGCATTGCCGATCCCGCACGCATCTGCATCGTCGGCGCCAGCTATGGCGGTTATGCCGCGATGTGGGGACTGGTGAAGACGCCGGAGCTGTACCAGTGCGGTGTCAGCTTCGCCGGCGTGGCCGATATCGAATACATGTTCCAGGACGACTCCGATCGCACCGATGACAAGGTGACGCGTGAAATGATGCTGAGCCGCATAGGTGACGCCCGCACCCGCTCCGTTTCTTTCGATCAGGTGTCGCCGCTGAAGCACGCTGAGCGTATCCGCGCGCCGGTATTGTTGATGCATGGCGAGGACGATCAACGTGTGCCGCTATCGCATGGAAAGAAGATGCGGCAGGCGCTGGAACGCAATGGCAAGCAGGTACAGTGGCTGAGTTTTGAGGAAGAGGGGCACGGCCTGGCCAGGGAGGAGAATCGCGTGCTGTATTACCGCACCTTGCTGGCTTTCCTCGATAAATACATAGGCGATCTGACGTTGTCGCATTAGTAACCGTTCTCTAGTTTGGCTGGCTTAGAATAAAATACCGGCAAACAGAACTGACAGGATGCACATGGCTAAGAAGTTGAAGAAGAACGAGGACCAACAACTGGACGCGGTCCGGATGTCGTCGCAGGAAATCTGGCAGGCTGGCCTGGCGGCATTTGCCAAGGCGCAGGAAGAGGAGGGTAAGTTCTTTTCGATGCAGGTGTTCGAGGAACGTGTGTTGCGCGCGCTGAGCTCGATCGGCGTGCCGAACCGCGAGGAAATCGATGCCCTCAACCAGCGTATCGACGCCTTGACCCAGCAAGTGCTGGCGCTGGGCGGCACACCGGCGCCGGTGGTCAAAAAGGCAGTGGCCAAAAAGGCAGTTGCCAAGCCAGCCGTCAAAAAGGCGGCGGTCAAAAAAGCGCCGGCGAAAAAGCCGGCCGCCAAGAAGACCAAGTCAGCTAAATAGCGGTATCTGGCCGTTAATTGCGCCTAAAAGCGTGCGCGGGTGTTCCTCTGTGGTATGCATCGGTGTTATGCTTGCACCAGAATAAACAGAGGTCCCCCCGCTATGCTACAAAAAGCACCCCGACGCACCCGCGAACGCATCCTTGAGCTGTCGCTGCGCTTGTTTAATGAATTCGGTGAGCCCAACATCACCACCACGGTGATCGCCGAAGAGATGAATATCTCGCCGGGGAATCTGTACTACCATTTCCGTAACAAGGACGACATCGTCAATTCGATCTTCGTTCAGTTCGAAGCCGAGATCGAGCGCATCCTGACCGTGCCCAACGGCCGCCGCTCCAACATCGAAGACGTGTGGCTGTATCTGCACCTGATGTTTGAACTGATCTGGCGCTACCGCTTCTTCTACCGCGATCTGAACGATCTGCTGTCGCGCAACCGCAAGCTGGAGCTGCACTTCAAGCAGATTCTGGCGCACAAGATCAAGGTCGCCAAGCAGTTGTGCGAAGACCTGCGCAGCGAGAAATCGCTGGAAGCCTCCGACACCGCGATCGAAGCCATGGCCACCAATATGGTGGTGGTGGCGACCTATTGGCTGTCGTACGAATACGTGCGCAATCCGCGCAAGTACAGCGAACAGCAATCGATGGCCGATGCGCTGGCGCGCGGCTGCTACCAGGTGCTGTCGCAGATCGGTCCGTATCTGCGCAACGAGACCGCGCTGCTGTTCCAGAAATTGTCCGAAGAATATCTGAAGAAACTGAAATGAGCTGAGGAGATCCCAGATGGTGTGGACCGCTTTCCCGTACCCCGACCCGGCTTACCGCTACACGCCGGAAACGCTGCAGGCGGCCTGGCCGCTACTGCACGGCGGCGACCGCGAAGCCTTTCCCACCCATCCGGCGCTGGTGCAAGCGTGGATCGCCTTCCATGCCGGCGAATTCGAACGCGCCGCGCGGCTCGGGCTGGACGTCGGTGTCAACGGCTACGCGGTGGCGCACAAGGCGATCTGCATGTACACCAATTATCTGGAGCCGAACCACAAGAAGCGGCTGGCCACCTTTGAATGCGTGGCCGAGCGCTGCGAGCGGCAGCAGCTGGAGCAGCCATCCAACCCGGCCGGCTATTACTGGCACGCGTATGCGCTGGGCCAGTATTCGCAGGGCATTTCGGTGGTGAAGGCGCTGGCGCAGGGACTGGGGCCGCGCGTCAAGCGCAGCCTGGACATGGCGATCAAGCTGGCACCGCAACGCGCCGATGCGCATATCGCGCTGGGCGTCTATCACGCCGAGATCCTGGACAATGTGGGCGCCGTGCTGGCCGGCCTGACCTATGGCGTCAAGAAGGACGAGGCGTATCGCCAGTTTGAACTGGGCATGCAGCTGAATCCGGATTCGGCGATCGCCCGCATCCAGTACGCGCGCGCGTTGCTGATGCTGGAAGGGAAAAAGAAAGCGGCGCATGCCGTGGATTTGTATCAACAGGCCGCCTGCTGCAACGTGCGCGACGCAACCGAGCGGCTGGACCAGCACGCGGCGCAACAGGAATTGGAAGAGGAAAAGTTAAGTGGTTAAAAGTATTTGTGTGTATTGCGGCGCCAACGCCGGTGTGTCGCCCAAGTATGCGGAGGCGGCGCGCGCGCTGGCGGCGCAACTGGTGCAGCGCAATCTGTCGCTGGTGTACGGCGGCGGCAATGTCGGCCTGATGGGTATCATTGCCGATGAAGTGCTGCGGCTGGGCGGCGAGGTCACCGGCGTGATCCCGACCGCGCTGGTGGAGCGCGAAGTGGGCCACACCGGCCTGACGCGCCAGTTCATCGTCAAGGACATGCACGAGCGCAAAGCCATGATGGCGCAGCTGGCCGATGGCTTCATCGCCATGCCGGGCGGCATGGGCACGCTGGAAGAATTGTTTGAAATGCTGACCTGGTCGCAGCTGGGCATCCACGCCAAGCCGATTGGCCTGCTGAACGTCGACGGTTTTTATGATGGCCTGGCCGGCTTCATCGATCACGCCAGCACCCAAGGCTTCATCCGTCCGCAGCACGCGGCGCTGATGATGGTCGAAAGCGAGCCGGAAGCGTTGCTGAGCCGCTTCGCTTCCTGATCGCAAGCTTGTACTAAGTTCATCCTGGTGATAACGTTATCCGATAATTAGATAAAAATCGGACTGCCCAAGGCAGCTTCTTGCCTATGGGCAGTTTTTTTGCAGTTGGTATGTTAACGTTACTACACCGGGAGAACACAATGAAGCGAGCCTTATTGTTGGCTGTGGCGCTGATCAGTTGTCAGGCGCGGGCCGATGAGTTTGATGATTTGCTGGCCAAATGGAAGAACCGCGCCGCCAGCGCGCCGGCACTGGCGGCCGATGACGCCGACGTGGCGGCGCAGGGCGATGCGGCCAACGCCAACGCCCAGCAGTACTGGACCGCGATGGACCTGAGCGCCAGCCGCACCGCTTTGTGGGCCGATCTGCCGATCGGCAGCGTGTCGGCCAATGTGACCAGCAGCTTCACGCGCCTGAACGCGTTGGCCACCGCCTATGTCACCAGCAGCTCACCGTACTATCAGAACGCCGACGTGCTGGCCGCCGTGATCGCGGGGCTGGACTGGATGAATGCCAACGCCTATACCGCCAGCGGCACCGGTTACGACAATTGGTGGGATTGGCAGATTGGTGCGCCGGCGGCGCTGAATGCGGCCATGGTCAACCTGTCCGCCGCGCTGACGGCGGCGCAGCTGACCAATTACCTGGCCGCGATCAGCCACTACATGCCTGATCCCACGCTGCGCGCCAACCTCGATGGCACGCTGTCCACCACGGTGGAAACCGGCGCCAATCGGCTGGACAAGGCATTCGTGGCGGTGGTCAGCGGCATCCTGGGCAAGTCCTCGACGCGTATCGCCGCCGGCCGCGACGCCATCACGCAGACGCTGGCCTATGTGACTTCGGGCGATGGCTTTTATACCGACGGCTCCTTCGTCCAGCATACCCACGAACCCTACGTCGGCGCCTACGGCACGGTGCTGATTTCCGATATCGCCAGGCTGTACTACATCCTCAACGATTCCAGCTGGGCGGTGACCGACGCGAATTATCTGGCGCCGTACAACTGGGCCATGCAAGCCTTCCGTCCCTTCCTGTACGACGGCGCCATGATGGACAATAATCGCGGTCGCGCCATCGCGCGCCAGTACACCACCGACCATATCGCCGGCCGTGGCGCGGTGGCGGCGATGGCGGAGCTGGCGCAAGTGCTGCCGGCCACGCAGGCCGCCGAACTGAAGGCGGTATTGAAAGGCTATGTGCTACGCGACGCCAGCTTTGGCGGCAGTTACTACACGCCGGTGGCCGCATCCGCCAGCGGCACCACGCAGGGCGTGAGCGTGTATGACATCGCGCTGTTGAAGGCCATCGTCAACGACAGCGGCATCACTGCAACGGCGGAGCAGGAACAGACGCGCTACCTGCCGGCCACCGACCGCGCGCTGCAGCGCCGGCCCGGCTATGCATATGCGGTGTCGCTGTTCTCGTCCAAGCGCATGTCGGCCTTCGAGTACGGCAACGGCGAGAACTACAAGGGCTGGTGGACCGGTATGGGCATGACCTATCTGTACAACGGCGACCAGACCCAATACGGCGGCAATTACTGGGCCACGGTCGACATGCTGCGGCTGGCCGGCACCACCACCGACCATAGCGGCAGCGGCGAGCCGGTGGCGTGGAAGTTTTACGGCAATACCAAGAACACCGTCGGTGGCGCGGAGCTGAACGCGCTGTATGCGACGGTTGGCATGGATTACGCGACGGTGAATGTCACCGGCAGCAGCCTGCTGGGCAAAAAAGCCTGGTTCCTGTTTGGCGACCGGGTGGTGGCCATGGGTGCGGGCATCAGCAGTGCCAGCGGCGCCGATGTGGAAACCATCGTCGACAACCGCGCGCTGAACGCGGCCGGCGACAATGCGCTGACGGTGAACGGCAGCGCCAAGTCCACTACGCTGGGCTGGAGCGAGGCGATGAGCGCCACCAGTTGGGCGCATCTGGTGGGGAGTGCCGGCGGCGCCGATATCGCTTATGTGTTCCCGGACCAGCCGGCGGTGGCGGCGCTGCGCGAGGCCCGTAGCGGCAGCTGGAGCACGGCCTACACCGGCGGCAGCACGGACACGGTGAGTGCCAATTATCTGAGCCTGGCGCTGGACCACGGCGTCAATCCAACGGCCGGCGCCTACACCTACATCGTGCTGCCGAACCGCACGGCGCAGGAGACGGCCGATTTCGCGGCGGCCAATCCGATTACGGTGCTGGAGCGCTCGACCACGGCGATGGCGGTGCGCGATACTGCGCAGGGCTTGACCGGCGTGGTGTTCTGGGCCGACGCGTCCAAGACCGTCAACGCTGGCGGCCAGCCTTATCTGACCAGCGACAAGCGCGCCGTCGTCACCGCGCAATTGCAGGGCACCGATTTGCAGCTGGCGGTGGCCGATCCCACCCAGGTCAACACTGGCAGCATCAATCTGGAACTGAACCGCGCGGCCGATGCGGTGGTCAGCAACGATGCGGCCATCACGGTGACGCAGCTTAGCCCGACCATCAAGATGACGGTGGGTGTCAACGGATCGCTTGGCGCGTCGTACAAGGCGCGGTTTACGCTGAATAGTACGCAGACGCTGTATCCGAGCGCGGATGCCTTCACCCGCGACGGCACCTACGCCAGCACCAACTACGGCACCAGCACGCTGCTGACGGTGAAGGAAGACGCCACCAGCTATCGGCGCAAGAGCGTGTTGAAGTTTGATCTGTCGTCGGTGAGTGGCACCATCAGCAGTGCCAAATTGCGCCTGACGCCGACCTCGGTGGGTACGGCCAGTGGCATCATCCACAATCTGTATCAGTCGGCCAGCAGCAGCTGGACTGAAACGGCGGTGACGTGGAGTACCTTGCCGGCCAACGGCACGCTGTTGAGCAGCTGGACGGTGCCGGCGGCCGGCACGGTGGTGGAGGTGGATTTGACCAGCGCCGCTGCGGGCGTCATGAGCGGCACCAAGGTGCTGGCGCTGGAGATTGAATCGGCCGCCAACTACGGCAGCGCGGGTTCGGTGGATTACGCCTCGCGCGAGTACACCACGGTGGGTTCGCGGCCAGTGCTAGTGTTGACCGCGAACTGATTAAAGCTGCGCTGGCGTCCAGTGGCCTTCCACGCGCGCCAGCGCTTCCAGATAATAGTAGTCGCCCCACAGCGTGGCTTCGTCGACGCCCAGATTGGCGGCGCGATGGTACACGCCATGGAGCAGCAAGCCGCCGCTGGCCGGCTGCTCGCCAGCACAGTGCTGCACCAGCGCCTCCAGCAGATCCAGCGCCGCACCATGATAGCGCTGGCGCTGCGCACCCTCCGGCAACTGCGCCGCAATCTCCAGCAAACCGCAAGCCGCAATCGAACACGCCGAACTGTCACGCGGCTCGCCGCTGTCATGCGCCAGACTCAGATCCCACAGCGCGATGCGGTCCGGCGGCAACTGCGCCAGGAAGTAATCGGCCAGGCGCATGGCCTCGTCCAGCAAGCCCATATCCGGCACATGACGGTGATTGATGGCGAAACCATACACGCCCCAAGCCTGCCCACGCGCCCAGCACGAATCGTCGGCCAGACCTTGGTGAGTGGAAGCGCGCAGCGGCGCCCCGGTATCCGCATCAAAGTGATAGGTGTGATAAGTGCTGCCGCCCGGCCGCACCAGATGCTCGCGCGTGCGCTGCAGATGGCTGCGCGCCACTTGCGTAAAGGCCGCATCGCCAGTCTGCCGCGCCGCCCAATGCAGCAAGGGCAGGTTCATGATGCCGTCGATGATGACGCGGCCGCGTTGCGCCACATCGTCCAGCGTGCCCCATGACTGGATCACTCCCGCGCCAGGCAGGAAGCGCCCCAGCAAACGCCGCGCCGCGCCCAGCGTGGCGGCCTGCGCGCCAGGATGGCCGGTCAGATGATGCGCGGCGCCGCAACTCAACATATAGAGAAAGCCCAGATCGTGGTGCTCCAGATCCTCGCCTTGCTCCTGGCGGGCGATGAAGCTGTCGGTCTGGTGTTCGGCCGCCGCGCGCAGTGATGGCTGGCCGCTCAGCGCGTGCGCCAGCCACAACTGGCCGGTCCAGAAGCCGGTGGTCCAGCCAACGTTGGCGCCGGGTGGGGCGCCGTGCAGTTGGCGTGGCTGGTAATGCTGTCCGGCGCTGGTATCGCCGGGGAAGGTGACGGGGCCGAGTGCGGCCAGCGTGCTGTCCAGCTGGCGCAGGGCCAGGTTCAGGGCGCGAGCGGTCATGGTTGCATCAAAATCTGTTAAGGATAGTTAACGTTACCATGTTGTTTTGGGGAATTCAAGGACTAAGCGCCAACAGCGTCGACGAAAACGGCAAAAATCGCTTCACAATCTGAAAAATTGTGTGGTATCGTTAACCTATCGACTCTTGATGGGAGGATGGTTTGAAGAATTCCGGATTGACCCTGGCCGGCCTGTGCGCCGGTTTGTTCATGCTGACGGCTGCCGCCGCCGCGCCGCTAGCGACCACGCCGGCGCCGGCCTCGGTGCTGAAGGTGATGGAAAAGGCCGCCGACTGGCAGCTGGCGCATCCCACCGATTATCCGGCCGACGACTGGACCGAAGCCGTGGGCGATGCCGGCTTCATGGCGCTGTCCGGCGTGTCTGGCAAGGCCGCCTACCGCGACGCCATGCTGGCCATGGGCCAGAAGAATCGCTGGCGCCTCGGCCCCAGCCTGTACCACGCCGATGACCAGGCGGTGGGGCAGACCTACGCCGAGCTGTATCAGCAGCTGCGCGACCCGGCCATGATCGCGCCGATGCGCGCGCAGTTCGACAACATCATCGACGAGCCGCGCGACGGCACGCTGGACTTCCTCAAGCCCGGTGTGCTAATGCGCTGGTCGTGGTGCGATTCGCTGTTCATGGGACCACCGGCGTGGGCGCGCCTGAGCGCCGTCACCGGCGACCCACGCTATCTGGAATTCGCCATCACGCGCTGGTGGCGCACCTCCGACTATTTGTATGACAAGCAGGAGCACCTGTACTACCGCGACAGCCGCTACTTCCAGCAGCGCGAAGCCAATGGCAAGAAGGTGTTCTGGGGACGCGGCAACGGCTGGGTACTGGCGGGCCTGGCGCGCATGCTGCAGTATGTGCCGGCCAATCATCCGTCGTATCCGCGCTTCGTGCAGCAGTACCGTGAGATGGCGGAACGGCTGCTGGCATTGCAGCAGGCCGATGGCCTGTGGCGCGCCAGCCTGCTCGATCCGGCCAGCTATCCATCCAAGGACACCAGCGGCACCGGCCTGTACACCTATGCGCTGGCGTGGGGCGTCAATCAGGGCTTGCTGCCGCGCGAGCGTTATGCGCCGGCGGTCAAGCGCGGCTGGCATGCGCTGGCGGACAGCATCACGGCCGACGGCAAGCTAACCCACGTGCAGCCGATCGGCGCCGATCCGAAACACTTCGATCCTGAATCGACCGACGTGTTTGCGGTGGGCGCTTTCTTGATGGCGGGCAGCGAGATGTATCGCATGGGACTGGAGGAGGCTGGCGCGCCGCGTGTGGTCACGGTATCCAACAGCACGCCGGCCTATCGTCTGGAAGAGTCGGTGGAAGCGCCGGCCAGCGAAGTGGCGGTGATGGATGCGCTGACTTCGCGCGTGCTGCCGTCGCAGGCAGTGGACAAGGGTGTGCTGTTCCAGACTGATTTGGCGCCAGGTGAAACGCGCCGCTTCCTGCTGTTCCCGCGCAAGCTGCTGCCGGTGACGCCGCCTGTGGTGTCGCGCGCCCATGCGCGCTTCGTGCCGGAGCGGATGGATGATTTCGGGTGGGAGAATGACCGCATCGCGCACCGTACCTACGGTCCGGCCATCATGACTGATCCGCGCGAGATGCTGGTATCGAGCGGCATCGACGTCTGGTCCAAGTCGGCGCACAAGCTGGTGCAGGATGCCTGGTACAAGGGCGGCGAGTACCACATCGACAAGGGCGAGGGGCACGACTTCTATCACGTCGGTCAGACGCGCGGCTGCGGTGGCCTCGGCATCTACGACGGCAAGACACTGTACTTGTCGAAAAACTACAGCAGCTGGAAGATACTGGCCGATGGTCCGATCCGCACCGAGTTCGAACTGCGCTTCGACGCCTGGGACGCGGCCGGCCGCAAGGTGGCCGAGACGCGCCGCGTGACGCTGGACGCGGGTAGTAACTTCAGCCGGGTCGAGAGCCGCTTCAGCAGCCCGTCGAATGCGCCGCTGAACGTGGGCGTCGGCATCGCGCAGCGCGAAGGGCCGGGCCGCTACGTTGACAGCAAGGACGGCTGGATGAGCTACTGGGAACCGCCGCAAGGACCGAACGGCAGTTATGGCAGCAACGGCTGCGCCATCATCCTGCCCGGCGCCAGCGGCTATGCCAGCTATGGCGGCAATTACCTGGCGACGGCCAACGCGACGCCGGAGCAGCCCTTCGTTTATTATCTCGGTGCCGCGTGGAGCAAGGGCGGCGACTTCCCAACGCCGCAAGCCTGGGAAGCTTACGTGAACAGCACCGCCGCGCGCGTCGCAACGCCGGTCAAGGTGCAAATCTCAGTGCGCTGACAGGAGACCGCAATGCGCATGTTAAGCAGGACTTGTGGGGCGCTGGCCGTGGCGCTGGTGCTCGGTCAGGCCCACGCCGAAGACGCATTCGACACGTTGCGCGCGCGCTGGCAGATGCAGCTGGTGGGCGATGCCGCATTGGATCGCGGCGACGCTGCGGTGCAGGCGCAATTGCAGGCCCGCGCGCGCGCCGCGCGCGAATGGCTGCCGCGCATGCACACTGCGCCGGATGGTGATCGCCTGTGGGACGACATGGCGGACTTCGACAATCCCAAGGGACTGCTGGCATCGGCCGCCGTCACCGCGAATGCACTGCGCCTGCAAAGAATGGCGCTGGCCTATGCCACGCCAGGCTCGCCGCTGTATCACGACGCGGCACTGGGCCAGGCCACGGTGGCGGGACTGGACTGGCTGCTGCGTCACCACTACCGCGCCGGCAAGGCGCAGATCGGCAACTGGTGGGACTGGCAGATCGGCACCCCACAGCGCCTGCTGGATGCGTTATGCCTGATGTACGACCAAACCCCGGCCGAGCTGCGCGCGCGTGGCGTGGCGGCGGTCAACTGGTATGTGCCGGACCCGAACTATCGCACCCGCGCCGATGGCAGCATCAACGCCAAGGCGGTGGAAACCGGCGCCAACCTGCTGGACAAGGCGCTGGTCGCCATCCTGGCCGGCATGCTGGTGCGCGATGACGCGCGCGTGGCGCTGGGCCGCGACGCCATCGGCCCGACGCTGGAATACGTCGACCACAGCGACGGCTTTTATCGTGACGGCTCCTTTGTGCAGCACGAATACGTGCCCTACACCGGCAGCTACGGCGCGGTGGCGCTGACCGATTACGCGCGGCTAGTGCTGCTGTTGTCGCATTCCGTGTGGCCTGTTACCGACAAGCGTCTGCCGCATGTATTCCTGTGGGCGCGCGACAGCTACGCGCCATGGTTTGTCGATGGCGGCATGCCGGACGCGCTGCGTGGCCGCAAAATCTCCTGGCCCGCGCATACCGAGCATTCCACCGGCCGCAGCATGATCGCCAACCTGGCGATGCTGGCCGAAGTGGCGCCAGCCGCCGATGCGGCCGCGCTGCGCGCCGACATCAAGGGCTGGATGACGCGCGACCGCACCTTCGGCGCGGGCTATCTGGCCACGCCTGGCGGCGCCGGCACTTCCGGCCTGTCGCTGTACGAGCTTGGGCTGTTGAAGAAGATTGCCGCCGATGCGGCGATTCCGGCCGCGCCCGAACCGGCCGGCGCGCGCCTATATGCGTCGATGGATCGCGCCATTCTGCGTGGCGGAGGCTATGCGGCGGTGCTCAGCATTACCTCGCCGCGCATGTCTTCATTTGAAGCCGGTAATGGCGAAAACCTGCAAGGCTGGTGGACCGGCATGGGTATGCTGTCGCTGTACACCGCCGATCAGACGCAGTTTGCGGGGAACTTCTGGCCCACGGTGGACATCCGCCGCCTGCCCGGCACCACCACGGACCACAGCGGCGGCGCGCGCGGCGTGGAATGGAAAAAGTACCCGAACACCGAGTCGTGGGTAGGCGGTGTCACGCAAGGCCGCAACGCCGCGCTGGGCATGGCCTTCAGCATGCGCGAGGTGACCGGCACTGCGCTGCACGGCAAAAAATCATGGTTCCAGCTGGGCGACCGCATTGTCGCGCTGGGCGCGGACATTGGCGGCGCGGAGGCGGAAACCATCGTCGAGAACCGCAAGCTGACCGATACGCAGGCGCGCTTTGTAGTCGATGGTGCTGCGCTGAGCAATGGCGGCAAGGCCGGCGCGCGCTGGGCCTATCTGCGCGACGAGCAGGCCGGCAGCGGCATCGGCTATGTGTTCCCGCGCGGCGCCGACATCGTGGCCGAACGCGCTGAACGCAGCGGCAATTGGCGCGCGCTGAACGATCAGGAAAGCGCACAGGAAGTGCATGCCACATTCCAGACGCTGTCGATTCCTCACAAAGCCGTCAACAGCTATGCCTATGTGCTGCTGCCCGCCGCCAGCGAGGCGGCCACCGAACAGGCGGCGCGCGACACCAGCCTGCGCATCGAAGCCAATGATGCCAACGTCGCCGCCGTGCAGGACACCCGCGCGCAAGTCTACGCCGCCAATCTGTGGCAGGCCGGCAGCGCGCCGCGTGGCGGCAAACCCTATGTGACGGCATCCGGCCCGGCGGCCGTGGTGCTGGCGGAGCAGGGCAGCACGCTGCGGGTATCAGTCGCCGATCCAACCCAAGGCCAGCCGGTGCTGGAGCTGACTGTGGCGCGGCCGGTGGCCGGCGTGGTCAGCGCGGCGCCCGGCGTTACCGTGCTGGCCACCGCGCCGCAACTGCGACTGCGCATCGACACCGCGCGCGCCGCAGGCAGCGGCTACACAGCCGAGTTCTCGCTGCCGCCGCAGCGGTAACAACGGCGCGGGCACTCCCTCCCGTCCGCGCCGTCTCGCCGCCCCGCGCCACCGCATCGCCTGCCGCCGCAGGTAGCGGTGCGCGGGGCATCTGGCGGGTTTCCCTTGTCTGAATGCCCGAGTGGCGGTATCGTTATCACCTATGAGTACATTTGGGATAACAGCATGAAGAAGCAGTCGGTAACGCTGGTGCAGGTCGCGGCCAAGGCAGGCGTATCGGTGATGACGGCCTCGCGCGCCATGTCGGGCGAGGGCTATGTATCGGAAGAGACGCGTGAAAAAGTACACGCCGCCGCCCGCGAGCTGGGTTACGCGCCAAACGCGCTGGCGCGCGTGATGAAGGGCGGCCGCACCAACGTTATCGGCGTGGTGGTCAACGATCTCAGTTCGGTGGTGGTGAATGCCTTCGTCTCGGCGCTGACCGAAGAGGTGCGCAAATTCGAGATGGACCTGTTCATCTACAACTCGATCGGCCAGCTGGACGAAGCCACGCAGCGTCGTCACAACCAGCTGCTGCATGGCCTGTGGGATGGTCTGATCTACGTCCTGCCGCGCATGACCGACGAATATCTGACCGCGCTGGAAAAGAGCGACAGCCCGATCTTGCTGGTGAACTTCTGCCGCCGCGAGACCACGCTGCCGGTGATCCAGGGCGATAACTTCAACGCCGCGCGCGATGCGGTGGCGGGCCTGATCGCACAAGGCCATCAACGCATCGCCTTCATCAAGGGTACCCACTGGACCGGCCAGAGCGCCGAGCGTGAGCGTGGCTATCGCCAGGCCATGGCCGATGCCGGCCTCGCCGTCGATGAGCAATGGGTGGAGCAGGGCACTTACGGCGAGCAGTCCGGCCAGGAAGCGGGCGAGCGTTTGCTGGCCTTGTCGCCGCGTCCCACCGCCGTGTTTTCCGCCAACGATGAAATGGCGCTGGGCTGTATGAACGCGGCGCGTGCGCTGGGTTTATCGGTGCCGGAGGATCTGTCATTGATCGGCTTTGACGATGTGCCGGCGTCCAGCATCGTGCGTCCGCAACTCACCACGCTGCGACACCCGCTGAATCTGATGGCGCAGGCGGCGGTGCAGGAACTGATGCGGCGCATCCTTGGTCAACCGGGCAAGCGTCAGCGTGTCGAGTTCCCGGCCGAGATGGTGGTGCGCGAATCGACCGCGCCGGCTGGCGGCGCCGCCACAACAACCAAACGTCGCGCGCGCAAGGCATAAGCTTAGTCGCAAACTGTTGCATTTTCGCCCCGCTTGTTGAAAACCCTGTAAAAAGGCTTGTAAAGAAAAAGTCCGACTGATAACGTTAACTCATCTGCACGAAAGAGACGCCAGGCCCGCTAAATCAGCGGTTCTGGCGGCAGGCGCGGTTTGCGGGAAAATTTTTTTAAGCGGATGTGATAACGTTCACATTCACCGCAGGCCCGATTGGTAACACAGGCATACAAGGTGTACATTCCATCGAGGAGGATTAGCAGTGAGCAAGAGCATCAAGCAGCAGCAAGCCAGCCTGGCCGTTCGCCCCCTGGCCGCATCCGTCGCCCTGGCGCTGGCCAGCCTGTCCCACGGCGCGATGGCGCAGGACGCAAAGGCCGATGACGGCAAGATCGAGCAGGTGGTGGTGACCGCCAACAAGCGCGCCCAAAACCTGCAGGACGTACCAGCCGCCATCACGGTGCTGAGCGACGCCACACTGCAGCGGAATAACGTCCGCGACATCAACGACCTGCCGGCGCTGTCGCCTGCGCTGACGGTCAGCTATTCGACGCAGCCGGGTAACTTCAGCATCAATATGCGCGGCGTGGGCACCTACTCGCTGGGCATCGGCGTGGAAGCGGACGTCGCGGTCATCATCGACGATATTCCGTTCGCCATGCAGGCCAATGCCTTCAAGGATCTGGCCGACGTGTTCCGCGTCGAAGTGCTGAAAGGCCCGCAAAGCACGCTGCTGGGCAAATCCTCGATTGCCGGTGCGATCAACATCACCACCAAGCCGATCGACAGCGAGTGGAAAGAGAAGGCATCCACTTACATGAGCAGCGACGGCGAATGGCGCGCCATGGGTTCGGTCTCCGGTGCATTGAGCGACACCGTGCGCATGCGCGTGGCGGTCAACAAATCCTCGTTCGGCGGCGTGGTCAAGAACCTGACCACCGGCGATAACCTGAACGGCTCCACCAGCACCAACTTCGTCGGCAAACTGGAATGGCGTCCCGACGACCAGTGGAGTGTGACCGTCAGCCCGCGCGCCAGCAAATCCAACGTCAACTGCTGCGTGACGCCGTTCTCCAATATGTCGAAAGGTGGCTTGTACCAGAATGTGGCGCAGCTGCCTGCATCGACGCTGCTGTCCGGGATCACGCCGAATGCGGAAAACGTCAGCGTGCGTAACGATTATCCGGCCGGCGGCAAGGCGCGCGACAAGGGCCTGGGCCTGAAGGTCAATTACGCCTTCGATGAAAACGGTCCACTGGCCGGCTACAACCTGTCCGCCATCACTTCGTGGTCCAACTACCACATGAACGACTACCAGGACGGCGACGCCACCGACAGCGACATCCTGGCTTACCTGCCGGTGAACGGCGCGGTGACCGGTCTGCACGGCGGCCTGTATCAGTATGGCTTGTTCGACGTGACCTCGCGCACCGCCGAACTGCGTCTGACCTCGCCGGACAAGGGCCGCCTGAAATACGTGGCAGGTCTGTGGTACGGCGATAACGACCTGGCGCGCGAACTGACCCGCGCTCCGGTATCGACCTATGTGACCGACTACGCGGCCACCGCTTACAACACCAGCTACGCCGCCTTCGGCCAGGCCACCTATGACCTGATCGACACCACCAGCATCGTCGCCGGTCTGCGCTTCAACCGCGAAGACACCGGCTACACCTTCACCCGCTACACGCCACCGCCAGCCACCTCGCGCACGGTGACCGAGTATCTGAAGGGCGACAACAGCAACAACGACGTCACCGGCCGCCTCGGTCTGGAGCACCGCTTCAACCGCGACATGATGGCTTACACCACCTACTCGACGGGTCACAAGGGCGTAGCGTATGACCTGACTTCCAGCTTCACCGGTGCCATCGCCAAGAGCCAGCCGGTGCCGGGCGAGTCCTCGCACAGCATTGAAGCTGGTTTGAAAATGGGCCTGCTGAATGGCCGCATGACGCTGGATCTGGCGGCGTTCCGCACCAACTACACCGGCTTCCAGCAGTCGGCCGGCTTCTATGACAGCGATGGCGTATTCCGCACCACGCTGCACTCGATCGGCGGCCTGCGCACCAGTGGCGTGGAAGCGGATCTGGGCTGGCGCGTCAACAACCGCCTGCAGCTGAACGGCGCCTTTGCGTTCACCCGCGCTATCATCACCGACTTTGAAAATGGTCCGTGCTATAGCGTGCTGAATGCGGCCGGTACCGGCACCGTGGTTGGTGGTAATTGCGCGGTCAGCGCGAAATACAACAACACCAGTGTCGCCAATCTGAAAGGTGCAACGCTGCCGAACGCGCCGAAGATCAAGCTGAATCTGGGCGGCCAGTACGACATCCCGACGTCGTACTCGTACGATGGCTTCATCACCGGCGCGTACCGCTTCCAGAGCGCCACCCAGTTCAATCTGAGCCAGGATCCGAACACCATCCAGGGCGCTTACGGCATCTTCAATCTGGGCTTGGGCATCAAGGACAAGAAGGACAAGTACAAGTTCACCTTCCAGATCAACAATCTGTTCGACAAGTCCTACGCCACCAACCTGTCCAGCGCCTTCGCCAACAGCACCTGGAGCGCGAAATCGCCGAACACGGTGGCAGTGGTCAACACCACCAACTGGATGCCGGCGCGTGACTACCAACGCTACTTCGCGATGCGTGCTGACTTCAGCTTCTAATCGCAACACCAGCCCTCGGTATTCCTATATAGTTGAGGTGTAAAAGACAGGGGAGACCGAGGGTGCGGGATGAAAGCGCAAGCGTCCGGACAGGGCGCACAGGACTGCTGGTCCTGTGCGCCCTGTTGCTGATTGGTGATCTGGGATGGTCGCTGCGCGAGCGCTCGGTGCAGGAGTTATTCAAAATGCATCTGCTGAGTTTCAGCCAGGATGCGACCCTGCTCAACATCCTGATCGGCGCCATGCCGGCCTTGATTGCGCTGAGCCTTGGACCATTGATCGGCGCCTGGAGCGACCGCACCCGCACGCGTTATGGCCGCCGCATTCCCTTCCTGTTCGGTACCGCGCTCGTGACTGCCGGCGGCATGCTGGGCATGGCCTTCAGCAGCAGCCTGGTTGCGCTGGCCATCAGCTGGACCGTGTTCGAGATGGCCACCATCGTCGGCAACCCGCTGTTCATCGCACTGATTAACGACACCGTACCGCGTCACATACTGGGGCGCTTCTTTGGCCTGTTCCGCATCGTCAGCCTGGCGACGGGCGCTGGCTTCTTCGCACTGTTCTTCCGTAACGATCTGGTGACCGTATTTCAGCCGCTGCTGGGTGCCATCACCGGCGTCTACCTGGTCTGCATGCTACTGGTGTGCTGGCGCGTGCGCGAGCCGACCTACGATGCGCCGGTGGCGCGCGCGCCGTGGCGTTTTTCGCAGCCTGGCGACGCGCAGTGGGGGCGCCTGTTCGCCGCGATTGCGATGGCGGCGGTGGCGGTCCTGCCGATCAACATCAACGCCTTGAACGCCTGCGCGCAATTCGGTGCCGACGCCGGCGACTTCGGTGGCGCCATCGCGTTGACCTATGCGATCTCGATCCTGCTGGCGTGGCCATTGGGCTGGCTGGCCGACCGCTATCATCCGCTACGGGTAGGCGCGGTGGTGTTGACGTTATACGCACTGTGCATGCTGGGCGCGTGGCGACTAGTGGAAGGCCGCACCGGTTTTCTGCTGGCGCTGATCGTGCATGGCGTGCTGTCCGGCTGCTTCCTGACTGGTACCGTATCACTGCTACCGGCGCTGTTGCCGCGCGCACGCTTCTCGCAACTGGCGGCGATTTCCGCATCACTGACAGCGCTGCTGGTGGTGATATCGACGGTGGGACTGGGCGCCCTGCTGGATGCGACCGGGCGTGACTACCGGCTGCTGTATCTGGCCGGCGCGCTAAGCGCAGGCTGCGCCGTCCTGCTCTGGCGCAGCCTGCTCAAACGCTATTTGTAACCGGGGTCAATCCTCCCAAAGCTACACGGGCTCTACCGTAGCGGAACGCTACGGTAGAGCCCGTGTAGCTTTGGGAGGATTGACCCCGGGTACATTAGGCGAAGTGGCCGTTGGTTTCTTCTAGCGTTTTG
>NZ_WKJK01000023.1 GCF_009674535.1 Duganella guangzhouensis | reverse complement strand
ATGCCAACGGCAACATCAAACAATTGCTGCAGTACGCAAACCAAACCGTAACGCCTTACAATTCGGCGGCCTACCTCAGCGACGCCGACGGCCACATCCTGGAAAAGCGCTATGACAACACCACCACGCACAGCCTGATCGTCAACGGCCAGCTGATCGGCAGCAGCAGCGACAGCTACGAGAGTTTCAGCACCGTCTACGACACCGTCACCGCAGTAGCCGCCAGCAACTCGCCTGGCGTCTACATGGTGCAGACCGACAGCCAGACCTTGCAAGAGATCGCCAAGGCGCTGTGGGGCGACCAGAATCTGTGGTATTTGCTGGCCGAAGCCAATGGTGGCCTGACGAACCCGCTCAAGGCGGGCCAGGAGCTGATCGTCCCCGCCAAGGTCAACACGGTCACCAACACCTACGAGACATTCAAGCCCTACAACAAGGCTGCCGCAGTCGGCTCCACCACGCCTGAACTGGCCATGCCGGCGCCGCAAAGCGGTGGCGGTGGCGGCTGTGGTGCGATGGGTAAGCTCGTCATGGTCGTTGTCGCGGTCGCGGTCACCGTGTTAACCCAGGGCGCGGCGGTCGGTCTGATGGGCGAAGTATTGGGCACAGCGGCAGCGGCAGCGGCAGGCTCGGTTGCCAGCCAAGTGGTGGGCCAGGCGATCGGCGCTCAAGACGGCTTCAGTTGGAAAGCCGTTGCCCAGTCCGCCATTGGCGGCGCCATCTCGGCTGGCGTCAGCGAATTTGCCAACAGCCTATCCGACACCTCCCTGCTGGGAGTAAGCAACAATGCCGCGACAACACTGACACCGTCCCAAATGGCCGCGCGCGCCGCGATCAGCAGTACGCTGACGCAAGGCGTCGGCATGCTGACCGGTATGCAAAGCAGTTTCTCATGGGCGAATGTCGCCGGCTCCTACGCCAGTGCCTATGCCGGCGGTCTCGCCGGCGAGGCGATGCAACGCGCCCTGCAGGACAGTAACAGCATCCTGGCCAACATAGTCGGCTCCAACCAGCAGCTGGCCGTACGCACAGCCAACGGCTTCGCCGCCGGTGCAACCGCTTCGATACTGCGTGGTGGCAAGATCAACGTCGTGCAAATTGCTACAGATGCGTTCGGCAATGCGCTGGGCAGCAGCCTGGCTGACAACATGAACCCATCGAGTATGACTACGACAGCACAAGGAACATTTGCTGACTCCATCGGGAAAGATCCAGCTTGGTTACAGAACTGGAAGGCATCAAATCCTGATACGGCTTCGACATTCAACAGTGAAAATGCTGGCAGCGGATCCATTGCCTCAGGCAGTGAGCTCGTGAATCCAGATTTAGACGACAACAAGTACTTGATAGGTGACCCAAATCATCCAGAGTTGGCGTTTGCTCCGGGCGCTGGCAATAAGCCGCAGGACACCAGTATGGCGGGCTGGTGGGAACAACAAAAGAAATATGCGGTCAATAATCGTATGAGTCTGCTTAACCCTGATAAGACAACAGTTGGGGGTTGGATAGGCGGTACGCTGAAGAGCGCATATGACAATATCGTTGATGGGATACCAAAAACAATAGAATTCCTCGCTGAAGGGGCCGCGTCGTTTAACAATATCGACCGTATGGGAAGAACTCCGTCGGTGGTGCCAGATTCAAGACTTGGTCAGTTCCTCTCAGATGACCAGACCTCATTGAGCTATAAGGTTAAGACGCTAACTTTAGGGACGCTGCAAGGATTTGGTGACGCACTTAACGGAGATCCCGAGGCAATCGGTAGCATTTTAGGTGGATGGGCGACCACCAAAATCCCTGATATGTTTGTACCCGTAAGCGGGAATCGAGTGGGAACGATCCGAATTCTGGATAATGCTCGTCCAAATAGCAACGAACTTCGTGCTGGCCAAGCCTTTGCCGACATGGGTTATGATGTAATGCATCTTGAGGAAGCGGCAAACAAAGGTGTTAAAGATGTCCAGACTCCGGATTTACTAGTTGGCCCTTTAGGTACAATTGACGTCTACACACCTCAAACTACGAACCCAAGTGCAATCCTACGAACTATCAATGACAAGAAAACTCAAGCATCGAGTGTAGTCGTGCAGACCAATCTAGCGAATTCCGAAATCAATTCAATTGTGTTACGTGCTTGGGGTAAGCCAAATTTACCATTCCAAACCCTTTACTTCCAAAATTCTGAAAATAAAATTATCCGCTTTGATCGTCCGAAAGGAAGTAAATAAAAATGCCAAAGTTTAAATGTGTATGTGGGAATACAATAAATCTCTCAACGGGCACATCTGAGGCGGAGCTTAGCTTGGTATCAGAATTTAACATTGTGCAAATTGCCGAACTTTTAGCTGAAAAAGCAGAACTCACGGACGAAAATTTTTTCAATTTGATTGACCAATCCAAAAGGACTGTCTATGAATGTCCGGTATGCAGGCGATTACATGTGGAAGAAAAATCAGGCAGCGGAATTTTCAACTCCTATAAACCGGAGATAGAGGGAGCGTGACTTGGTGTTTGATCTAAAATTCTCATTGGCGATATAATCCGACACGTGTTGCTACAGACGCGTTCGGCAATGCGTTGGGGAGCAGCCTAGCTGAAAGCATGAAGGAGTCCGCAGCAAATCGCTGTCCCGTCCGCACCACGGACAGTCGCCGCGAGAACGTCCAAAGGCCCACTTTCTTAATAAAATCTTGGGCTATTGGTTGATCTTGCAAGCATAAATAGCGCGCTCTGGCATCTACCTGCCACAAAAACAGGCAGAACTGACGTGAATGAACGAGCTGACCCCGGCCAGCACATCAGCCTCGTTCTTTACCAATTCGAGCGTACGGCTAATGGCGCAACACCATGCCGCGCAAGCGGCCGCCCCACGCGCTGAATTTGTGCGATGCGCGCGGCGCCGTGGTCCACGGGTCAATACCCAGCCACGCCTGTTGCGGCGTCTGGCCGCCCAAGTTTTGGTGCGGCCGGGTGACGTTGTACCAGAACTGGAATGCAGGCAACGCGGCCTGCAGATGAGCGGCATCCGCGACCAAGTAGCCGCAGAGGTGCTGTTTGAACGTCCCGAACAGCCTTTCGATATAGCCGTTTTCCCACGGCCGTGCCGGCCGCGAGTGCCGCAGCCCGACACCACTCCAGCGCAAGACACGCTTGACCAGTCTGCCACGAAATACCGGATGGTTGTCTGTCTTCATAAAGCTCGGCCGACCATACTGGCCGATGGCCAGAAACAGGCTGCCAAGCAGTGTCCACTGGTTGAACCGTTTCAGGTGGCGCAGCATCAGGTTGAGGCGGCTGCCATGATCGATCGCGCCTAACACGATGTGCTGTATCCCATCGCCGTCCGTGACGCATGTGGTGTCGACTCCCCACATACGATTGTTAGGCTGTCTTACCGGCACGCTGTGCTTCAGTTCACGCTGACGATGCAAGGCGATATGTGCTTCGCGGATAAGTAGTTCGCGTACCCAGGTGCGACCAACGGAGACACCCGTTTTCGCAAAATACAGTTGGTTGAACAGATCTGCCAGTTTGCGATGCGACAGGCTGTGTTGTTCCTTCAGTGCGAGTACGCGATGCCGCACCCATGCAGCCTTCCGAGGCCGCAGCGCCGTGGCCAAAGTTGGTCCCGGCTTACGCCGCCGGCCCCGAGGCTTGCGCCTTGCTGCACAGACGGTGCAGTAAAGCCCGAACAAAAATAGCGCGGCCATACACACGAGATTAAAAATCATGATGATGAGGTATGGACGTTGATAGCAATTCATCCAGCGATCGCGTCACCTGTTTAGCTCTGCCATCCAGATCAAACACCCTGCTCCTGCCATCGGTCCCGGACGGCCCGCCGGCCGGCGCCGGCGCCAATCTCAGTTTCATCCTGAACACAAAAACGGCATTACGACGCCGACTTTCCAGGACGCGCTCGATTCATCAGGCTGCCCATTAAACCTTCCGCCAAAACCATGGATACATTCCCTGAACGCGCCCGTCGGCGGCGCATATGCATGGTTTCCGGCACCTGGCCGGATTACGGGAGAAGTCTATGGTTGCGATTGTTAGCGGCAACAACACCGGATTGTTGAACACCTCGGCAGGCGTGTTGGGCCAATTGGGTCTGGGCGGCAGCGCGGTCCATGGCAGCTCCAAGGAAGCCGCCTATGTCAACGTATTCAACGGCAATCTGGCGCTGCAGGACGGCGACAGCTTCCTGGCTTCGAACGGTCTCAACCTCAGCCTCACCCGTACCTATAATTCGCAGGCCACGCTCAGCGACGCCACCAACAATGGCTGGCAGGACGTGCTGCTCAAGCAGGTCAAGCTGATCGGTACGCTGAATGATGCCGCCAGTACCGTGCAGCGCTTGAACGCGGATGGCTCGGTCTCGGTCTTCACGTACCGCAGCGACAATGTCTACTACTCCACCGATGGCGATGGCGGCTATCAGACGCTGACGTTCACGCCCGGTACCGGCACCAACCTGGGCCAGTGGACCTGGACCAGCGATCGCACCGACCTGCTCGGCCCGTACGAGGTGTACGACATGAACCAGGCCGGCTACATCGTCAAGGCCGGCGATCAGGTCGCGGTGCGTCAGACCTACACCTATACCAAGCTGGCCACCACGCCGGCCACTTACCAGTTGAACAAGGTCACCGACGCCGCCGGCGACGCCCTGACCTTCACCTATACCGGCGCCAACCTGACCAAGGTGACGCTGACCCCGGTGTCCGGTAGCGGCAACGCCTATACCGTCAGCTACGCCTATGATGCGCAAAACCGGCTCAAGACCGTCACCTTGACCCGCGACAGCCTGACCTATAGCACCAACTACAGTTACGCCGCCGACGTCAACGGCGTGCCCAGTCAGCTGATTACCGGCATCAGCCAGTCCGATGGCACGCGCATGAGCTTTGCCTATGCAAATGGCAAGGTCAAGTCGTACACGCTTTACGCAAACAGCACCGATCTCATCGGGCACACCACCGCGTTCAGCTACGCCGCCAACGGCAACACCACCACCGTCACCGATCCGCTGATGAACACCGTCACTTACGGCTACGACGCCAAAGGACAACTGACCTCGGTGACCACGCCCGCCAGTGGCACGGTGAGCTACAGTTATGACGACAACGGCAATGTGCTGACCGTGACCGATGCGCGCCGGCTGACCACCACCTATGAATATGACGCCAACGGCAACCGCACCAAGCAGACCGATGCCGCCGGCAACATCATCACCCGCAGCTATGCGGCCGGCAGCAATCTGCTGCTGAGCGAAACCACGTATCAAAAAGCCGGCGCCGATGCCAGCCTGGCCGTGCCGCAGACCGAGCGCTACGTGTATGACCGCTTCAACCGCCTGCGCTATACCGTGTCGGCGGAAGGACGGGTCACTGAATACGTCTATCCAGAGGCCGCCACGGCCACCGCCGCGGCGCAGGTGCAATACAGCGCGGTCCGCAACTACACCGCCAACGGCTACCCGTCCAATGACGGCCAAGCCACTATTGCGCTGAAGGATCTGGAAGCATGGGCCACCGCCCAGATTAAAACCGTCAGCAATTACACCCAGACCAACTATAGCTACAATACCCGCGGCCTGGTGTCGCAGACCGTGACCGCCAACAACGACACCGCGACCACATCAACGGTGAGCTATACCTATAACGCCACCGGCCAGTTGCTGACCGTTATCGATGGCCTGAGCAACAAGACCACCTATACCTACGATGGCCTGGGGCGTCAGCTGACCAAGATCGTCACCAACGCCGGCGGCACGGCCATCTCCAGCGCCGCTTCCAGCTACGCCGCCAACGCCACGGTAGTGACTGAAACGCTGAACGATACCCGCACCTCCCCCGCCACCACGTTTGCCACCAACACCTATACCTATGACAGCGCCGGCGAATTGGTCAGCGTCCAACAGTCGGGGGTGAGCGGCGCCACCCGCAACCGTTACGACGCCGACGGTCAGCTGCGCGTCAGCACCTCGCCGGGCGGTCAAAACACCTATTGGCTGTACGATGGCGCCGGCCGCAAGGTCGCCGAAATCAATGCTGCAGGCAGGTTGACCGAACTGGTATACAACGAAGACAGCCAGCTGATCAAGACCATTATCTACAACACGCTGCTGGACGCCACCACCCTGACCTCGCTGCAGGCGCCGGATGGCAATGGCAACATCGTCGATCTCCAACTGGACAGCGTGCGTCCCGGCGCGAGCCCGCTGGACCGCAGCAGCTGGAACTTCTACGACAACGCAGGCCGCCTGGCCGACAGCGTCGATGGCAGCGGCTACGTCACGCACTACGACTACGACGGCGCGTCGCGACTGACGCTGACCACCCTGCGCGCCACCCGCTTATCGGACGACGCGTTCAGCACCTTGCAGCTGAAGGATGCCGCCGCGCTGCGCCAGATGAGCGGCATTGCACTGGCGACCTCGGACCAAGAGAGCGGCATCAAGCAATTGGCGGCGGCCACCGATCGCAGCAGCCGCAAGCTGTACGACAAGGATGGCTTGCTGCGCGGTCAGGTGGACGCCTACGGCTACTTGACCGAATACCGCTACAACGCGGCGGGTTCGCTGGTTGAAACCATCACCTATAGCGGCATCGTCAAAGCCACCAGCGATTACACGCTGGACCAACTGCGGCCGAACACCAAGCCCGAGGATATCCACGAATACCGCGTGTATGACACGCTGGGCCGCCTGTCCGGCAGCGTGGATGGCGACGGTTATCTGACCGAGCTGGTCTACGATGCGGCCGGCAATATCAGCAAGCGCATCAGCTACGCCAACAAGAGCGGCACGCCGAACGGTGCCAAGCTGAGCGACATCAAGACCGGGATCACCACCAGCACCAGCGCCGATAACCGCACCATCAGCTACAGCTATGACGCGCTGGGCCGGGTACTGACGGAAACCAATTCCTTCGCCTACGTCGGCACCGCCACCGTCAACTGGGTTAATACCTACAGCTATGATCCGAACGGCAAACTGAGTTCGATCGCCCATAGCACCGGCGGCACCACCAGCAGCAAAACCTACGACGGTCAAGGCCGCTTGCTGACCGAAAGCGCCGGCACGGGCGCCGTGGCCACCACCTATGCCTACAATGAAGACGGCCTGTTGGTCAGGAAAACCGATCCCAACGGCGCCGCCACCGTGTATTACTATGACGCCGCCGGGCGGCTCTCCTACACGGTCGACGCACTGGGTCGTGCGGTACAACAGAGCTACAACAACTTTGGCCAGGTAGTCAGCACGCGCAGCTACGCCACCACGTTGAGCGCCGTCACCGTCGCCGGCCTGGGCGGCGGCCGTGTCACCGCCACCATCGCCGCGTTGTTCAAACAAGCGACCAACGACCAGCGCACGCTGTTTTATTACGACGCGGCCGGCCGCCTGAACTACACGGTCGCCCCGGACGGCGAGATTGATGGCCGCAGCTATACCAACTTCGGCGAGCTGAAGTCGACCGTGCATTATGCGGCGAGCGTCAGCAGCGACGTGGTGCTGGACGCCGACACCGGCAACATGGACAAGGCGATCAGCGACATCATCGCTAACACAAAGCTGAAAAACCAGGTCTCCACTTTCCGCTACGATGCCGATGGCCGCCTGACTTACAGCGTGGATGCGGAAGGCAATGCGCAGGAAACCAGCTACGATGCCCTGGGCCATGCGCTGACCATCACCCAGTACGATCCCCAAGGCAAGGACCGGGTGCAATCTTATGCCTACAACGAGCGCGGTCTGGTGACCGACTATACCGATGCGCTGGGCAACCACAGCATCACCACCTATAACGGCTTTGGCCAGGCGGTCACGCAGGCGCAGCGCTCCACGGCCGGCAGCACCGCCGCCAATATCGGGCAAGACCCGGTCACCCGCACCATCTATGACGAAAACGGGCGCATTGGCGCCAGCATCGACCCGCTCGGCGTCGCCACCTTCTATCAGTACAATGGCGACGGCAATCTGATCGACAAGATCAGCTACGCCGTCACCACCAGTGGCGCCGCACTTTCCGCAACACAGCTGAGCAGCATCGACACCCAGCTGGCCAGCGGCACGAATACCTCGACGCCGTTGCTGGAAATCGTGCGTGCCTACTTCAAAACCAGCGCAACGGAAGCGCCGCAGGTCGCGCGCCAGCAATTCGTCTACGACAGTCTGGGCCGGCTCAGCAGCACCTACACCGCCCAACTCGCCGGCCAGTGGGCACTGACCACACTGTCCTATGACAACAACGGCAACGTCGTTTCCCGCATTGCCTATGCCCAGCGGGTGAGCAGCGCCAGTCCGATCGCCGCCAGCACCTTGCCCAAGCCGGCCGCCTCGGTCAGCGATCACCGCGAGCGCATGATCTACGATGCGGCGGGACGCTTGACCGATACGTTGACCGCCCTGAACACGGTCACCGCCGACGGCAGCACGGTTGACGCCACCGGCAAGGCGATCACCTTGGCCGCGGGCAGCAGCACCAACTGGTCGCTGGTCAGCTACCAGTACGACGCCTTCGGCAACGTCTTGCAACGCACCGCGTTTGCCACTCCGCTTAGTGTCGCCACCAATTCGGCCGCGACGCTGGATACCGATGCGCCCTCACCGACCAGCATCGACAATCTGAAGAAAACGGCGGTCAAGGAAAATGCGGTCACCGTCTATCGCTACGATGCGGCCAACCGGATCACCCTCAGCGCCAGCGCACAGAGCGTCTCCACCAGCGATGTGCGCTGGAACGTGGTCAGTTACCAATACAATGGCACCGGCCAGTTAAGCGGCAAGACCGAATACGGTCACACCATTGTGCTGAAAGTGGGAACGTCGCCGCTCGACGCCGAGGACAACATGCCCAAGGCCGAGCCGCTGCTCGATCGCACCACCGCCTACGAATACGATCTGAACAACCGCCTGGTCAAAACCACCGATGCGTTGAACGGATATGTGCTGCTGGCGTACGACGCGCGCGGCAACCTCGTCAAACGCACCCAGCACAGCGATTTGCCCAAGGCGGAAGATCGCATCACACGCATCTACTACGACCTCAACAATCGCCCGCTGTACCAGGTGGATGCGACCGGTCATTTGACGCAAAACACCTATGATGCGCTGGGTAAACTGGTGGCGGTCACCGAATATGCCAAACCGGTGATTGCGGGCGATCTGGATAAGGCCGCCATCGACAAGCTGCTCAGCAAGCCGGACGTCAGCTATCGCAGCGTGCACTATATTTACGATCAGGCCGGACAGCTCCGCTACACGGTGGATGCCGACGGTTACCTGACCCAGCAAACCTACGATGCCATCGGCCGGCCGCTGGCCAGCACCACCTATGCCACCAAGGTCGGCAGCAAATTCGCCACCGCTGCGGATTACACGCTGACCAACGCCAATGCCGCTGTCAGCGTCGCCGGCACCGCCCACACCACCAGCAAGGCCTATGACGCAATGGGCAACGTCAGCTCGGTGACCGATGCCGAGGGTGGCAGCGAAAGCTACACCTATGACGCACTAGGCAACAAGCTGACGTATACCAACCAGATGGGCGCCAAGTGGAACTATACCTATAACGCCGCCGGTCAACTGTTGGCGCAGGTCGATCCCGCCACCACCATCTACGCCGACGGCGCCACCGCCACCAGCAGCGGCACCAGCATCAGTCTGCTAACCCTGCTGCAGTATGACGCGTTCGGCAACCTGATCGCCCGCACCGAGGCCAAGAACACCGCCAACGCGCGCATCACCGGCTACGGTTACGACCTGCAGGGTCATCAGATCACGACCATCTTGCCAGCGCTGGCGGTCTACAACAGTCAAGCCGTCGCCGGTACCGACGGCCGCACCGAATCGGCCAAGAGTACGCACACCATCGAGGTGACCTATGACGGGCTGGGCAACGCCATCACCAACCAGGACGTCGGCGGCCAGAATAGCTATAAAATCTACGACAAGTTGGGCCGGGTGATCTATGACATCGACGCCACCGGCCACATCACCGGCTATGAGCGCAATGGTTTTGGCGAGGTCATCAAACTGACCCGCTATGCCAACCAGCTGACCTATGGCGAGCAAGGTCAGTTGATCGACTATTACCATCTGGTCAATGGCGTGCGCAGCTCGCCCGACGACCGCAGCATCACCACCAGCTACGACGCCGCCGGCCGGGTACTCACCGTCACCGAGCCGGCGGTCACCGTGTATGACCAGCAGACCCAGAGCAGCCAGATCCGGCAACGCACCACCAAGACCGAATACGATGCGTACGGCAACGTCGCCAGCGTCGCCGTGTATGGCACTGACACCAAAGGCAACAACCCGACCCCGGCGGCGGTCACCCGCTATTACTACGATGTGCGCGGCAACCGCACCGCCCAGATCATCGCGCTGTCGAGCGATCCCGATAACCTGCTGGGCTATCTGACCACCTACGACTACGACGCCGAGGGCAATCAGACCAATGTGAAGGAATTCGCCACCGCGATTCAAAGCTGGGACAACAACACTTACACCAAACCCGCCGCGACCGCCGCAGACCGCGAAACCAGCTACCGTTACGACGGCAACCAGCGCAAGATCCAGGAAACTAAAGTCGCCGCGTTGCTGTCGGCCAGCGACACCGGCAGTGCCAGCGACATCGTCACCAACTATAAATACGATGCGGCCGGCAACCAGATCCTGTCCGCCATCGTCGGCGGCGTCAGCACCATCACCTACTACGACGCGTTGGGCCGCAGCATCGGCGTGGCCCAGCTCGCGCCTAGCGGCACCACCACTACCATGCCGGTCTCGCTGTTCAAGCTGGACGCCTACGGTAACGTGCTGGTACGCACCGACTACATTGGCGGCACCACCAGTACGCTGCTGGACAGCAACGGCAAGCCCAACCCGGCGCTGCCGGCCGTCGACAGCGCCAACGTCAAAAACCGCACCACCATCACCAGTTACGATCTGGCTGGCCATGCGCTCAAAGTGGTGGACGCCAACGGCAACGCCTCGTTCGTGTCCTACGATGTCTACGGACGCGCCGCCAAACAATGGCGCACCGTCACCAACAGCCAAACCAGCGCCGCTGAAACCTGGTATCAGATCAATGAATATGATCAACTGGGCCACCTGGTGAATGTCACCACGCCGGGCAATGTGGATCTGGTCAACGCCAGCACGGTGTCGGAGATCAACCAGCACTACGAGTACAACGCCTTTGGCGAGGCCACCAAGCTGACCACCACCAGTGGCTCGCTGGTGAAAGTCGAATACAGCGACTACGACAACGCCGGCCGCATCTGGCGTACCAACCGCGATGACGGCATCGACAAGGTCACTCTGTTCGACGCCCAGGGCAACGCCACCGTGCAGATTCGCAGCATCAGCGCCGATCAGGGCAAGCTGCACGAACTGAAGTCCGTGGCCAGCGCCGCGCAGGCGCTGACGCTGGCCGACATCCAGCGCACCGATACCCGCTATGACTTGATGGGGCGCGCGGTCGACGTTCGCCAGTCCACCGGTCCGCAGCTGGCCGTCATGGTGCACGACGCCTACAGCGGCGGCTGGAACACCCAGGTCACCAGCGGCGCCAACCTGTACGGCGACGCCTTGCTGGTGATCGGCAACGTCAATGACGCCGGCCAGACCATCACCGTGCAATACCGCATCAAAGGCAGCCCGCAGTGGATCGACCAGTCGACCACCCGCCTCCAGTGGATCAATGGCGTGCCGGTCTTCAATAGCGCCGGTCTGGCCGGCGGCGATTATGAATACCGGGTCTTCGTTCAGCCACAGGGCGAAACCAGCTATCAACGGGAAAGCGGCAGTTTCACCATCAATGCGGTTGCAGCTGTCGATCAGGACAAACCGTTGATTCAGCTGTATGTGATGCTGTTCAACCGTCTGCCGGATATGGCGGGCTTGAATGTGTACCTTAACTGGTACAACAACGGTGGCAGTCTGGCTCAGATGGCCACCCAGTTCCTGATCAGCGCCGAAGCCAGCCAGTTGCTGCCCAAGGACAGCACCGCCCTCTTCAAGCAGATCCTGCTGCAGGCGCTCGGCCGCAATGGCACCGATGCCGATGACCCGACCTATGCCAGCGACCTCGCCTACTGGGTCAACCGCTACAGCGGCGGCGACGATGCCGCGCATGGCCAGGTGATGGTCGACTTCATTCAGACCATGCTCACCCCGACCAACTCCAGCGCCGCCCAGGCGCGCGGCAAAGCCCTGGTCGAGCTGCGGGTCCAGACCGCGCTGGAATACCTGAAAGCCGGCGGCAACAACAGCGATACCGCCCTCAAGCTGTACCAGGAAGCGCTGAGCAATCCATCCGCCGTGTTGCTGGACGCCGCCGCCAGCGGCAAGAAGGAAACGCGTAGCAGCCAGATCGCGCAAATCTATCTGGCCTTGTTGGCGCGGCCACCGCTGCAGAGCGAAATGGACGCCGCCATGGCCGGCAGCAGTACGCTGGACCAGATCATCACGCAATTGCTGGGCACCAGCGATGCGCAAAGTCCGCTGCTATATCCGAAATTCAGCGGCCAGAGCGATCAGGATTACATCCAGCGCGTCATTTACGGCATTTACTGGAACGTGCTGGGTCATCTGCCCGACACCGCCGAATACACTGCGGCGCTGGCCAGCATGGCCCAGGTCACGGACAGCGGCCTGAAACTCAGTCAGTTCGCGCTGAAGATCATCCACGACACCGCCGCTTACGCCGGCACCGACGCCGCGCGGCTGGCACAAAAGCAGTTGTTCAACAACCGGTTGGCGGTGGCGCTGGCCTATATGCCGCTGGCGGCAAAAACCGATGAAACCGCCAAGCTGGTCGGCAAGGCCGTCATCAGCAACGTCAGTGGCACCGGCACTGCCGCCGCCGCGATCAGCGATGCGCTGAGCAACGCCGACCTGAGCTCCGCTCTGGCCCAGTCGGTCAGCGATGCCGCCACGGCTGCGGCGGCGGCGACGCCGCTGGAAAGCATGCAGATGCAGATTGCGCGGCTGTATGCCGCGCTGCTGAACCGCGCGCCGGACGCCGCCGGCTTCGCCTATCAGGTGGCCTGGCTGCAATCGATGGGCAATACCCCGGCCGCGCTGGCCGAGGTAGCGCAGCACCTTATCGACAGTGCCGAGGCGCGCGGCGACGCCAGCCTGACCGCGGTCACCACGGTCAATGGCGTGCTGACGCCGCTCACCAACGCCCAGTTCGTCGATCAGGTGTACAAGCTGGCGCTCGGCAAAGTACCGACCAGCGCCGGCGCCATCGCCGAGCGCCAGCGCTTTGTCGCCCAATTGCCTGGGTTGAGCCGCGGCCAGGTCGCGCTCAACATCATCACCGGTATGCTGGGCTTCCAGGGCCTGACGGCGGAGGAAGCGGCGCTCAAGGCGACCTTTAACAACAAGGCCGCCGTCGGCCTGGTATGCGCCACCGACCTGGCGCAATTCAACTGGCCGGACACGGCCGACACCACGGTCGCCAAGGGCATCCTGGCACAGGTCACCGCCAGCGACACCCAGACCGCGCTGAATGCGGCCTACAAGATCGCTCAAGCCTCGCTGCTGCGCCTCGCCGCCAACACCACCAGCGCCGCCAGCGCCGCCGCAACCGCCCTGTCGAACGCGGCGGCGGCCAGCCTGGACGCCTACAACGCGGGTGTCGCTCAGCAGAGCGCGGCAACGGCGGCGGCCAGCCAGCCCGACGCCACGCTGCGGCTGCAGATCATGCAAATTTATATCGGCATCCTCGGTCGCAGCGTCGCCAGCTACAGCAGCAATCCTGACCTGGCCGGCTTCAATTTCCAGGTCAACGCGGCCGGCGGCGCCACCCTGGCGCAGATCGTGCAAAGCATCATCGTCGATAGCGAAGGTGTGCTGCGCTATCCGGAAAAAATGCTGAATAGCGAGTTCGTCGCAAAAGTCTTCAACACCATGCTGGGTGGTAACCTGGCCGCGCCGGAAGACCTGGCCTACTGGACCGCCCAGATGAGTGCGCCGGCCTCGCTGTCGCGCGGCCAGGTGGCGGTCGGCATTTTGAACTTCATCCAGAATTACGACACCGCCAAGCCCACCGCCGCTGCGCAGAATTACCTGATCGGCAAAAAGCAGTTTTACCAAAACGTGGCCGCCGCCTTCACCGCGCTCGACAGCGCGCAACAAAAAGCCGCCAATGACGCCGCAGCCGCGGTGGCGCCGGTGACATCATCGGACGCGCAGCTGGCGGTGCTGCTGGACAGCAAAACCAGCACCGGCGCCACCACCACCAGCGCCGTCAACGCCGCCAACAGTGCGCTCAGTGGCGCCAACAGCGCGGGCGATGGCAGCGCGGCGGCGCGCTACCAGCTCACGCTGTTGTACGCCACGCTGCTGAAGCGCAGCCAGGCGCCCTCGCTGACTGAGCTCAACTATTACACCCCAGCCGTCGCCAAGAACGGGCTGCCAGCCATCGCCCAAGAGTTTATCGAGAGCGCCGAGGCCAAAAAGGGCGGCTGGTATCCCGCCGATAACGACCTGTTCATCAAAGCCCTGTACCAAAACATCCTGGGCCGCAGCGCCAGCGACGCCGAGGTCGCCTACTGGCGCCCCAGCCTGGTGAACAATGTCGGCGCGCCCTACGCCCGGGGGGCGCTGGCGATGACCATGCTGACCAACTTCCTCAACTATACGGACAATACCTCCACCCAGATCAGCTACAAGACCCAGTTCGACCAGAAGATCAGCAGCTTCCTGGCCGCCGAACAGACCGAGGCGCAGGCGGCCGCCGACAGCGCGCTGAACGCGTACAACAACGCTCACGCCACCACCGTCGCGGCCAATAAAACGCTGAGCGACGCCACGACCAAGCGCAACAGCACCAAGACCGCCGCCGACAATGCCGCCGCCGCCGCCGTGGATGCCGACACCATCCTGGCCAACGCCGCCAATCAAAAGATCGCCACCCGCATCTACATCGGCTTGCGCGGTTATTCGGACTACGCCGGCGTGGCCTACTGGTCGCGTAACCTGTCGACCGGCGCGGTGCCCGGCGCCACCTTCATTGACGATCTGATGAATACGCTCGGCTATCCGAGCGACGCCACCGGTTTCCTGCAAGCGCTGTACTCGCATGTGCATGGCCGCACGGCCAGCGCGGATGAAATCGCCTGGTGGACCAGCGCGTTGGCCAACACCACCCGCGCCGACGTCGCCAGCCAGTTCCTGAACTCGGCGGAGGCCAACACCCGCTTGCAGACCACGATCAACAACCAGGTGGCGGCGGATATCCAGACCTCGAAAGACCGGGTGGCGGCGCGCACCAGCACCGCCAGCGCCTACACCGCCGCCCTGAGCGCGTACAACGATGCCAACACGGCGTACACCAACGCCTACAGTGCCGAGCAAAGCGCGTCTGCCGCATCCAGCGCCGCCGCCAAGGTCGCGCGCGCCACCGACGCGCTCAAGAACGCTCAACCTGCGGTCGTGACGGCGGACCAGAGTTATTCCATCTCCGCCAAGGCCAGCGAGGCGTACGCCACGGCGAAACTCGCCAACGATCAGCTGCATGTCACCTACGCCACCCAAATCGCCACCAACGCCAGTGCCCAGCCGGCGGCGGCCGCCGACCATCTGGCGCTGGCGCTGGCGAATGCCAACGCGGCGGTGGCCTCGTCGCACGTGGCGATCGGTGCCGCCTATATCAGCGATCAGGCCGCGCCGTTGCTGCAGCAACGCACCACCCGCGTGGTCGAGTTGTACCTCGCTCTGCTGAACCGGGCGCCAACGCTGGCCGAAACCCTGTACTGGACCGACAAGATGGCGGCTGCCAATCCGCAGGAGCTTGGCCCGGCCATTGTGCAAGCGCTGATGGCCAGCCCCGAAGGCGCGACGCTCTATCCAGCGACGATGAGCAATGATGCCTTCATCATCCAGCTCTACCGTTATGGGCTGGACCGCGACCTGAGCCAGGACGTCGCCGGCCTGCGTTATTGGAGCGACAAGCTCAGTGGCGCGAATCCGCTCAGCCGCGCCGATCTGGCCGCCGCCTGGGTCAAGGACACCGTCAATTCCGGCAATAGCGATGCGATGCGGCTGCAGAATCGCGCCGCCGCCACCATGCGCACCCTGGCCAACGAAGCCAAGGCCGGCTCACCAAACCTGCAACCGGCGATTCAGCTGATCGAACAAAATCTGCGCGCCGCGGCGGTTGCCGCGGACGCCGCCACCGCCCTAGCCGCCAATAGCGCGGGCCGGAAAGTGACCACGCTGGCACGGCTGTATATCGGCCTGCTGAACCGTCTGCCGGACGCGGCCGGCCTGGCATTCTGGTTCCAGCAATTGCAACAAGGGGCGACCCTGGCAAAGGTCGCGCATGACCTGATCTATTCCGGTGAGGCGATTACACTGTACCCAGCCGGTCAGAGCGATCACGACTTCCTGGTCCAGGTCTACGCCACCGCCATGGGCCGCGTGCCGAGCGAAGCTGAAATTGCGCCTTATGTCGCGCGCGCCGCCAACAGTTCGCGCGCCGACGCCGTGGTCGCCCTGCTCAACGACATTGCTGATGGCAGCCCCACCACCATGCAGCAGGATGTCACCCGCGCGGTGTTCAACGGCAAAGTGCAAGATGGACTGAACTATCTGCTGACCGACATCGTCAAGGTGATCGACAACGCCAGGACGGCGAAAAGCGCGCTGGAAGCGGTCAAGCTGGCCAATCCCGTTGATCGCCACCCGGACGATCTGGTGGTCGCGATCACCGCCAAAGCGCAAAATGGCATGCGCCTCAACAGCGGCCCCGATCAGCTGGTGCTGGACCGCTGGGGCAATGTGCTGGTACAACGCGATGTCCGCGACGCCAACTGGACCGTCGCCTATACCTACAATGACGCCGGCCAGGTAGTGAAGACGGTCCGCAATGGCGGCGGCCTGACCATCACCACCGCCAACGCCTATGATCTGAATGGCAAGCTGGTGCAGACCACCGACGGCCGCGGCAATGTCAACCAGTACAAATACGACGCCAACGGCGCGCTGCTCAGCGAGACCCATGCCGACTTCACCACCGGCACCGCGCTGGCAACCATCATCTACACCAACGACGCTTTCGGCCAGCACACCAAGACCCAGCAGCACGTCGCCAGCGGTGGCACCAACTCGGTGCTCACCACCTACACCTACGACAATCTGGGCCACCAACTGACGCGGGAAAGCGCGGCGGTAACGCTGTACTGGTGGAACGCAGCGACCAATACCGAAACCTCGGCCACCGGCGTGATGATCGAGAAATATGCTTATGACGAATTGGGCCGCCGTACCAGCAGCACCAGCACCACCAGGATAACCAGCGGCACGCTGGGCGATCCCAACCAGACCACCACCACCTACACGCGCTACGACTTCAGCGGCAACATCATCAGCACCACCAACGAACTGGGCAAGAGCACGCTGAGCAGCTACGACGCCTTTAATCACAAGACGGCGGAAAAGACCACCACCAATGAAACCCGGACCTGGAGCGTGGATGCCTTTGGCCGTGCCACCAGCTCAACCGATCTGGGCACCAATACCACCCGATACACCTATAACGCCAGCGGCCAGCTGCTGCGGCAGTACGGTGCAAAACAGGATATCAACTACAGCTACGACGCCGCTACCGGCCAGGTCATCAGCATTAACGATAAAGCTACCGGCTTACTCACCACCTACACCTACGATGCCGCCGGCAACCGCGTCACCGAGAAAATCTGGTCCTCGTCCACACTGGAAAAACGCGCGCTGCAGGACAACACGCTGCGCTATGACGCGTTCAACCGTTTGACCAGCATCATCTCGACCATCAAGGGCGCCAACTACAACGTCAGCTACGAGTATGACAATGCCGGCGACCGCACGCGCCAGTTGACCACCTACACCGACGATGCCGGCATCAAGAACACCATCGATGTGCGCTACGGCTACGACAAGATGAACCGGGTCAACAGCATCACCGGTACCGACAACGGCGTCGCCATCCAGGCCCATACCATCACGTACAACTGGATGGGCAATCGCGCCACCGATACCGCGGCCGGCGTCGGCGAGACCTATACCTACGATCTGGCCGGCCGTCTGACGCAAATCGCTAGCAGCAAAGGGAACATCACCCAGCATTACGACAGCAACGGCCGCATCATCTACATCAAGGACAGTGGCAAGGACGAAATCCGCTACAACCAGTACGACATGGCCGGCCACCTCACCCGGCAGCGCGTCACCAGCGCCAGCGGCGCGCTGAAAAACACCATCGAATCCCGTTACGACGATCTGGGCAACGCCAGCCAGACTATCGTCACGGCATCGGACAACAGCACCAAGCAGACCACCGACTACGCCTACGACAAAGGCGACGGTTACCTGCTGCGCACCACCACCGTGCGCAACAGCACCGGCGAAAGCAAGTCCAGCGTCCAGTTCTACGATGCCAACAACAACGTCAAATCGGTAGAGCAGCGGGACGGCAATGGCAATGTGACCAGCACCACGGGCTACATCGCCGACTACAGCGGCCATCTGCTGGAAAAAGGCGCCGGCAATGATCTGACCCACAGCCTGTACGCCAACGACCAGCTGATCGGCAGCAGCAGCAACAGCTACGAAACCTTCAGCAGCGTCTACGACGCGGCCAACTCGTCCGAAGCGAACAACCAGCCCACCGTCTATGTGGTCCAGAGCGCCAACGAAACGCTGCAGAGCATCGCCAAAGCAGTCTGGGGCGATGAACGGTTGTGGTATTTGATCGATGAAGCCAATGGCGGCATCGACGGCAAGCTGCAGGCCGGCCAGCAGGTGAACATCCCGACGCGCGTGAACGTCATGCTCAACGGCTATGAAACCTTCAAGCCGTACAACAAGATCAGCGCGATTGGGGACACCAAGCCCGAACTGGCACTGGCCATGCCGACCGCCCAGAGCAGCGGCGGCGGCGGCTGCGGCGTAATCGGCAAGTTGATCATGGTGGTGGTGGCGGTGGCGGTGACCTACATCACGGCAGGCGCCGCGACCGCTTACCTGGGATCCACTCTCGGCAGTACGTTTGGCAGCATCGCCGGCAGCATGGTGGGAGCGGCGGCGGGCTCGGTCGCCAGCCAGGGCGTCGGCATCGCGATTGGCGCGCAGGATGGTTTCAGCTGGAACGCCGTGGCGAAAGCTGGTCTGCAGGCCGGCATCACCAGCGGCGTCGGTCAGTTGGCCGACTATGCCGACCTCAGCGGAAAACTTGGTACACAAAGCTGGAGCAGCGTCGCCACCAACGCCGCCGTGCAAAACGCCGTGTCGCAAAGCATCGGCAATATCACGGGCTTGCAGCACGGCTTCAGCTGGGCCAGCGTCGCCGGCTCGTTCGTCGGTTCCTCGGTCACGTCCGGCTTGCAGCAATCCAATTGGTTCAGCGGACTGCAACAATCCACCACCTCCATGGCCATCAACACCATCTCCGGAGTGGCGTCCGGCTTGACCAAGTCCATCGTCGCCGGCGGCAAAATCCAAATCGCGCAGATTGCTACGGACGCGTTCGGCAATGCGCTGGGGAGCAGCCTGGCTGAAAGCATGAAGGAGTCCGCAGCAAATCGCCAATTCATCAAGGCTTTGGATAAAACCGGTACGCCTTATACGTTGGACGACAATGGACGGCCGGTTGCTGATCTAAATTACCGTGCATCCTTCAACTTTGTTCAAGGTTCTGCCCAAGGCGGTGCAAGCCTGGACGAAATCTTGCAGGCTAAGTCTGCACTCGCAAGCGGGTTGAACCGACTCGACAGTGCGCCCGGAGATTTGTCCGAAGATGTGCTTCGCAATCGCACGGCGAACGCGCTAGCCGCCCAAGTTGGCGTGATCGAAGGACGTAGCCTCAGTTTATTGTCATCCGATTTAGCAGCAGGCAATACCTCCTTTAGCTATCTCGAAAATGTCAGCGGCTCGGTTACCGGCCCGAACGGCGCCAGTATCATCGGCAACACGTTCGCAGGCGGCATTACGCTCATGACGGAGTTTGCGGACTTTTATGCTGAGCACGAGTTTGCAGCAACGGCTACCTACAAAGGCGTGCAAGCGGTTCTTAGTGGTGGCCCGGTTAAAACAGTCGTGCTTGAAGTCGCCAAAATGGGGATGGAATCAATCCTCAGGGACGCAACTGGCACCATTGCAAATGTCGCAGATAACCAAACCCGTGAATACGTCACGGATTACGCACAGCGTAAAGGATGGGAATTTGAATTATCAGTTCTTGGCCAGAATGTCACTGTCGGCCCTGAGCAGTTTGGACAAGCGGCTGGTAGGATGGCCGGTGGCATAGTTGAGTCTATCCTAGGGAGAGGAGTAGATGCATTCGCCAGCAGAGGTGATGCAATTATTCAAACTGTACGTGGGCCTTATCGTGGAGGGCCACATAGTGCAACAAGCTTGCCGAGAAACGATGGACTAGATTCTCACCATATTCCTGATCGAAATGCCAATCCGCTTGTTCTGCCAAGTCAAGGTCCTGCTATCCAGATGACTCCAAGAGATCATGGTGGCACCTCAAGCAATGGTCAAAACGGTCGGGCAAGCGCAATTTATCGAGCTGAAACCGCAGATATGATCAGTCAAGGACGTTACCGAGATGCGATGGCTAGAGAAATTCTGGATGTTCGACGTGCCGCAGCAGAGCGATCAGGGGATAGGACGAAGTACAATGAAGCCATCAGTGAAATGATGAAATATGCGCGCTCGAGTGGCCAACTTCCTATAAATCCAAGGACTGGAAAATGATTCAGATCAACTCGTATAAAAACGTTAACGGTTTGGCTTTTGGAAGCAGCGAAGCCGAAGCCATTTCCATTTTTGGATTACCAATTCGACAAGCAATAAATCGCGAGCAAGAAAAAGAACTTTGCTTTTCTGATCATACACTGCGCTTTGATGCCAAATCGGGTGAGCTCAGAGAAGTTTCCCTGCTGCCACAATGTAGCGGCGCCGTAAATGGGAAGCCAGTTTCATGGGATGAGGGCTTCTTTGATTGGCTAAAAACTCAAGACGGTGATCTTAAGGAGGTACTCGGATTTGTACTGTCTTTGAAGCTCGGAATCGCCCTGTCTGGATTTCATGATAATGATGAATCTCAAAAGGCTATACATGCCTTTAGGTATGGCGATTGGGATATGTTTAAAAATCGCATGCATCCCTTAAAGCAATAAGCTGTCCCGTCCGCACCACGGACAGTCGCCGCGAGAACGTCCAAAGGCCCACTTTCTTAATAAAATCTTGGGCTATTGGTTGATCTTGCAAGCATAAATAGCACGCTCTGGCATCTACCTGCCACAAAAACAGGCAGAACTGACGTGAATGAACGAGCTGACCCCGGCCAGCACATCAGCCTCGTTCTTTACCAATTCGAGCGTACGGCTAATGGCGCAACACCATTCCGCGCAAGCGCCCTCCCCATGCGCTGAATTTATGTGATGCGCGCGGCGCCGTGGTCCAAGGATCAATACCCAGCCACGCTTGTTGCGGTGTCTGGCCACCCAAGTGCTGGTGCGGCCGGGTGACGTTGTACCAAAACTGGAATGCGGGCAGCGCGCCCCGCAACTGAGCGGCATCCGCGATCAGGTAGTCGCAGAGGCTGTGCTTGAACGTCCCGAACAGTCTTTCGATATAGCCGTTTTCCCACGGCCGTGCCGGGCGCGAGTGCCGCAGCCCGACACCACTCCAGTGCAAGACACGCTTGACTAGCTTGCCGCGAAATACCGGATGATTGTCTGTCTTCATAAAGCTCGGCCGACCATACTGGCCGATGGCCAGGAACAGGCTGCCAAGCGGTGCTCACTGGCTAAACCGTTTCAGGTGGCGCAGCATCAGGTTGAGGCGGCTGCCATGATCGATCGCGCCTAACACGATGTGCTGTATCCCCTCGCCGTCCGTGACGCATGTGGTATCGATTCCCCACATACAATCGTTGGGCTGCCTTGCCGGCACTCTGTGCTTCAGTTCGCACTGACGATGCAAGGCGATATGTGCTTCGCGGATAAGTAGTTCGCGTACCCAAGTGCAGCCTACGGAGACACCCGTTTTCGCAAAACTAGCACTCCCTCGTTATATGCAGCTGAGCCGTTTCAGCAAACCTCTAAACCATTTCCAAAATCCGGGGATACATTCTGTGAACGCACCTTTTGGCGTCTCATGTGCATTTTCTGCACATCATCACTTCGCCCTCTAAAAAATACAATGGAAATACAAATGTCGTGGTCCAAAATTATCGCCTGCAGTATGGCCGGCCTCATCTTAACCGCCTGCGGTGGCGGCGGTGGCGGCACTGGTGCAGCACCAGCGTCTCCGGCGCCAACGCCGGGCGTGTTTAGTCGTAAAGCCGCCACGGTGGGCGACTTTACTACCTACAAATCGGTGCAAACCATTCAGTACGGCGATACCAAACCTGGTACGGTCTCAGCGTACTACACCAAATACGTGAGCGAACAGAATGGAAATCTTCATAATGAAATGACGCAATTCAGCGGTGCTGATATCACGGCAAGCACTGACACCTATGACCAGGACGGCAAAAAAACCAAGAACGTTAAGCCTGGGAGCTGCACCACCGAATACTTGCCATCGTTCCCGGACGGCCTGCCGGCCACGGTACGAATCGATACCGTATGGGACAACAGCATTACCGCGAGCTACAGCTGTTTTAGCACCGGCGCCAAGGGAAGCTATCAATTTTCGACCAAAGGCAAAGTGCTAGGGCAAGAAACGATTACCGTGGCCGCAGGCACCTTTTCAACCATCAAATACAGCGTCACCAGTACCACAGTCCAGACCACGTCCACCACGGTCACGGAAAATACCTGCTGGGCTGATCCCGATTCCGGCGTCGACGTCAAATGCGATGCGGTGCGGACCTTTACCTCCACGGCAGCACCGCAGAGTAACAACACGCGCACCACGACTGACGAACTGCTCTACTATGCGCACGCCGCCACGCAACGCAAGAAACTCGGCACCGAGCGCTTCGCTGGCGACTGGGCGGGCGTTTACTCAGGGGCCGATCACGGCTACTGCACCTTCACGGTTGAGTTGAGCGGACAATTGCACGGTTCTTGTCAGAGCAATGGCCTGGGCGGTACCTTCGCCTTGAGCGGCGCAATCGACGCCAGCGGCAATCTCAGTTTCATCCTGAGCGCAAACGGCGTGACGACGCCGACCTTCCAGGGCACGCTCGATTCACCAGGCTATATGGCCGGCACCTGGTTGCTATCCACCGGTGGTGGCGGCAGCTGGTACATGCAGCACCAATAAGCGCTGATGGCATAGAAGGCCCAACTTACCCGGTTGGGCTTTTTTTATAGCGCCACGACACCATACGACTTCAAGCTGACGTTATTCGGCACCTCGGCCATCGACAGCACGCGCATATGGGGAATCATGCGTTCCGACAGTGCGCGTACGTGGCGCCGCAAGTCGGGCGCGCACAATAGCACCGGCAGCATATTGGCCTTCATCATCCGGTCCGATTCAGCGGACAGCCGCGACTGCAGCTGTTCGGCATAGCGCGGATCGACCGCCATGCTGCTGCCCTGCTCGACATTGCGCAGGCTCTGCAACAATACCTGCTCAACACCCGGGTCCAGCGTCAGTACGCTCAGCGCGGTCATCTCACCCAGCAGGGATTGGCAGATCGCCGCGCCCAGCTTCTGCCGCACCACTTCGGTCAGATAGCCGAGATCCTTGCTGTTGCGCCCCATGTCGACCAGCGCTTCCAGGATCACCTCAAGATTGCGGATCGAGACCTTTTCCTTCAGCAGATTCTGCAGCACCTTTTGCACGTCGCTGACCGACAGCACGGTCGGGATCAGTTCTTCCACCAGGCCTGGCTGCTGCTGCCGCACGCGCTGCAGCAGCTTGTCGGTCTCGGTACGCGTTAGCAGTTGGGCCGATTGCTGCTTCAGCACTTCGCTCAGATGGGTGATGAACACGGTTGGCGCGTCCACCAGCGTGTAGCGCGCCGCGCGCGCCAGCTCGCGTTCGCTCTCTTCGATCCAGATCGCCGGCAAGCCATAGGTCGGCTCGCGGGTGGCGATGCCTTTGACAGTGCGCTGATCGCCGCCGGCATGGATCGCCAACGTGCGGTCGGTCATGATTTCGCCCTTGCCCGCTGGTACACCAAAAATCTGCAGCTCGTAGGCATTGGGGCCAAGCTGAGGCGCATCGCGGAAGCGCACCGGCGGCAGTACCATGCCGGAATCGAGCGCGTACTGTTTGCGGATGGCGGCGATGCGCTCCATGAAGACGGTCTTTTCGCCACTCACCAGCGGCACCAGATTGCTGCCGACCTGGACCTCGACCGGTTCGACCTTCAGCATTTCGTAGGCGTCCTTGTCGGCTTCGGCCGACTCGTCCTTGTCGGCGGCAGCGGCCGCCGCATCGCCCTCTTCCTGCGCCTTGCGGCGTACGATCAGGCCAGTGCCCAGCAGCCCCGCCGCCAGCACCAGCACGGGGATCGCCGGTATGCCGGGCAACACCATGATGAGCAGCAGCGCGGCGGCCACGATAAACAAGGTCTTGGGAAACGCGGTAATCTGCTTGAGCACTTCGCCGCTCAGGTTGCCGTCGGAAGCCGAACGGGTGACGATAATGCCGGTGCCCACCGAAATCACCAGCGCCGGCACCTGGGTTACGATGCCATCGCCCACCGTCAGCAGGGTGAAGGTTTGCAGCGCCTGGTCCCAGCGCATACCCATCTGCATCACGCCGATCACCAGACCGCCGATAATGTTGATCAGCATGATAATGATGCCGGCAATGGCGTCGCCCTTGACGAATTTGCTGGCGCCGTCCATCGCGCCGTAGAAGCCGCTTTCCTTCTCCAGCATCTTGCGCCGCCGCTTGGCCTCGTCCTGGTCGATAAAACCCATGTTCAGGTCGGCGTCAATGCTCATCTGCTGGCCTGGCATGCTGTCCAACGTGAACCGTGCCGCCACTTCGGACACCCGCTGCGCGCCGCTGGTCACCACCACGTACTGCACCACCACCAGAATCAGGAACACGATCACGCCGATCACGTAATTGCCGCCAACCACATAGGCGCCGATCGCCGAAATCACGCGGCCGGCATCGGCGTCGGTCAGGATCAGCCGGGTCGCGGCGACGTTCAGCGACAGCCGGAATAGCGTGGCAATCAGCAGCAGCGATGGAAAGGTGGAGAACTCCACCGGACGGCCGATGTAAAACGTCAGCAGCAGGATCAGCAGCGCGAAGCTGATGTTGGTCAGGATCAGGAAATCCAGCGTGGCCGAAGGAATCGGCACGAACAGCACGGTCAGGATACCTACCACCAGCAAAGCCATCACCAGATCGGTATTGCTGTTAAAAATACGACGTAGAGACAACATCAAACCACCTTTTTCATTGCGCGCTTAGCGTCGCGCATCGCATACACCCAGACCATGATCTTGGCCACTTGCGGATACAGTTTTTCCGGCACATATCCGTCGAAATCCACCTCCCGGAACAGCGCGCGCGCCAGTGCGCGGTTCTGCACCACCGGCACTTGATGGCGTCCGGCCAATTCGCGCATCTTGCGCGCCAGCTCGCCCGCGCCCTTGGCCACCACTTGCGGCGCGGCCGAATTGCCGTGGCTGTAGCTGAGCGCCACCGCCAGCCGGGTCGGATTGGTGATCAGCACGTCCGCCTGCGCCACCTTGGCGGTGGCTTTGCTGCGCTTCAGCACCTCCTTGCGCAGATCGCGGATGCGGGCGCGGATGCGCGGATCGCCTTCGCGGTTCTTGAATTCGTCCTTGATGTCGCGCTTGCTCATCCGCATGCGCTTGGCAAATTCCCAGCGCGTGAAGCCGACATCAATCAAGGCGATGCACAATAACGTCAACACCAGCTTGACCAGCAGCGAACCGGCCAGGGCCAGCAGCAAGCGCAAATATCCCTTGGGCTCGACCAGCGGTAAACCCATCAGGCCGGGGATGGCGCCACGCACCAGCATATAGACCACCAGGCTCAGTATCACCAGCTTGATGATGCTTTTGGCGGATTCAAACAAGGTGCGCATCGCGAAGATCCGCTTGAAACCCGAAACCGGATTCAGCCGTTGCAGATCCGGTTTCAAGGGATGCAGGCTGAAAATCGGTCCGGTCTGGATCAGATTAGTCAGTACGGCGGTCACCACCAAGGTCAGAAACAGCGGCGCCAGCACCTGCAGGCCCGCGCTAAGGAGCTGCCCCAGCCAGGCCGCCACCGCTTCCACGCTCCACTGCCGATGCCGCGCCGATGCCAGGATTTTTTGCTGCAGCACCAGCATCTGCCGCAAGGCATCCCAGCCGACGGCATACACCGTGACCATCAGCGCGGCCATCATGGCCATCGCGTTGAAGTCATTGCTGCGCGCGACCGAACCCTGCTTGCGCGCTTCCTGCAGCTTGTGCGGTGTGGCCTGTTCTGACCTGTCGCTATCCTGCTCAGCCATTTAGCTCAACACCTGTTCCCAATAAATAAAAATCGAACCATAAACACGCGCCATCAAGGGCTGCAGACCGCCAAGCGACAACATCAGCACCACCAGTCCCACCACGATTTTGACGGGCACGCCTACTACGAACACATTCATCTGCGGCAGCACGCGCGATACCACCGCCAGCCCGGTTTCAGTCAATAACAAACACAGCATCACCGGAATGATGAGCGCCACGCCCAGCGAAAACATCAACCCGAACTGGCGCAGCACCGGCTCCGCATCGAGCCCATGGAAGCCGGAACCCGGCGGGATCTGCTGCAGCGAAAAAGCAAAGCCACGCAACAGCGCATGATGTGCATCCATACCAAAGAACGACACCACCGCCACCATGTTGAGCATGGTGGCAAACAGTGGCGCGCCGCCACGCGTTACCGGGTCATACACGCTGCCCAGGCCAAAGCCGGTTTGCACATCCAGTATTTTGCCCGCCAAGGCGAAAGCGCCGAATGCGGCAAACACCCCGAACGCCAGCGTCAGGCCGGTTACCAGCTCGGCCAGTGCCGCCAACAGCAGCGGTCCGATCGTGGTCGGCGGTGCCGGCAATGCCGTGCCCAGGCCGGACACCAGCAGCGCGCTCAGTGTCAGGGTCAGCAGCACCCGTACCGACGCCAGCCCGCTCAGCCCGGACAATAACGGCGACAGCAGCAACACCACGCCCAGCCGCACGGAAGTACAAAACACGGCCAACATCCAGGCCAGGTCGACACTGATGGTCATCGCTCAGAAATAGGTCGGGATGTTGGCGATCAGGGTAGTGGAGAAGCCGACCAGGCGCTTCAGCATCCACGGCCCGCACACCACCAGCACCACCACAGCGGCGATGACTTTCGGGATAAAGGTCAGCGACGCTTCCTGTACCTGGGTCACCACCTGGATCACGCTGATCAATAAGCCAACCAGCAGGGTCACGGCCAGCAACGGCGCTGAAATCAGCAGCGCGTTCCACAGCAGATCGGCCAGCAGCTGCAGCGCCAGATCCGGCCTCATACGCCCAACTCCATGCCGGCAACGCGGTTCTTAACTGGCTTCATAGCGTTCCAACAGTTCGCCCGCAGTGCGGCCGAACGGCGCCGCGCGCGACGACAGCAGACGTTGCGCCAATGCGCGGAAGCGCACCGGATCTTCGGTCTGCCCGCCGAGTATCATCTGTGCATAACGCGCCGCCAGACTGTCGCGGTCCAGACCCAGCGCGCGATCGATCTCGGCTTGCGCCTCGTCGCGCTGTCCCTGCAGCGCCGCGACCACGGCCAACCCGCCATGGCTTTCGCCGAAATTGCGGTCCAGCGACAGCGCCTGCGCGAAGGCGGCACGGGCACCATCCAGCTGACGCGCGAAAATCCGTGCCCAGCCCAGCAGATGCCAGGTACCGATGTGACCAGGCATGAACTTGAGCGCCTGCTCCAGCTGCTGTTGAGCGGCCGCCAGGTCGCGCTTGAGCAGGCTCGCCGTGCCCAGGCCGGACCAGCTGCGCCCTTCGGCCGGATTACGCTGCAACACTTGCTGGAAGCGTGCGATCGCGGCATCGCTGTCAACCCGCGCCAGCGCCAGCGAACCGGACGTGACCAGCGCTTCCAGCGGGGCGGCGTCCGCCGTTGGCAACAGCGCCATGGCGGCGGCGCTCAACTGCTCGGCTTGTTCAAGGCGATCGGCGTCGAAGCAGATCAGGCTCAGCGCCGACAGCAACTCGGCATCGTTGCCGCAGCGTGCCAGTTGCGGCTCGGCCAGCGCCAGAGCGCGGTCGCCCTCCCCCATGTGATGCAGGCTGCGCACGATCAGCGTCAGCATCGCGGACGACAGTTCACTGGCTTGTTCGTAGGGCGCCATGACGCCGACCGCTTCCGCATGCCGCCCCTGCCGCTGCAGCGCGTAAGCCAGGTTGTAGGCCAGGTTGATGTCTTGATGACGGCTGAACAAGGACGCGAACACCGCCTCGGCGCCGGTCCAGTCCTGCTGCGCCAGATGGATCTGCCCCAACCGCGCCTGAAACCAGGGATCGTCCGGATAACGCCGCAATGCCGCCTGCGCGTGCCCATTGGCGCGCGGCAGATCCGCCGCCGCCAAACTCAGATCGATCACCCGCGCCAGCAATTCCTGATTATCCGGATCAATCGCGAGATAGCCCTCGCTGCGCTGCAGTTGTTGTGTCACTTCATTCATTACTCTTCCTTAAGGCTCGCCCAGCAATTGCTGTATGGCGCGGTTCACCAGTTCATTGCAGGCCACGTCGCGTTCCATGGCCAGCTGGATGTCGTCGACCATTTGAAAAAAGCGCGGATCGTTGATCAGTCGTTCGCCGAAATGCGACAGCAATACGGCTTCCAGAAAGACCCGGAATGCCTTGCGGCCGCGCTGTGGATCATCACGCCCGATCTGACGCACGCGCTGACCGATCAGGGCGCCCAATTGCTCCTGAGCGTAACGCGCCGGCGCCCCCGCTGGCGTCGACGGCGGCGCCTTGCGCTGGCCCGTCGGCGTGGCCGCGCGCTGCGTCAACTGGCTCTGAATCACCTTGACCAGCTGACTGACCGAATCGATAGACGTTGCCATGATCGCCGCTTATCAGTGCCGCTGGCCGGTGTAGGCCGATAAAAACAGGTGCTGCCCCTCTTCCACGGCGGCGCTTTCCGGCGCGGCGGCGGCGTCAGCCGGAACCTGCTCCAGATGGCGCATGATGTTTTGCATATCGCCGTTCAGCGCCGGATTGACGCTGTTCAGCGCCACCCCTTGCCCCAGCGCGCGCAGCGCCTCGGAGCGCTCGTCGCGGATCAAATGCAGCAGGCCATGGCCAAAATGGTGCAGTGGATTGCTGTCCGCCAGTTCGGTCAGCGGCTGCAACACTTCGCCGGCGCGCGCGCCCCGGTCCTGCCCCAGCCACAACAAGGCCAGTTGCAGTCGGGCGATGGACAGGGCCGGATCCAGCGCGATCGCCGCCTCCATCTCGTCGATGCCGCGCTGGTACATCTTGATCTGCGCATATTCGGCGCCCAGCAGGTAGTGGGCAATCGCGGTCGCATCGGCGCGCGATACGGCTTCCTTCAAATAGGCTATCGCGCTGGCCGAATCGCCAGAAGTACTGGCGTTCAGCGCCAGTTGCTGCAGTTCCGCCTGGTCCAGCATGGCCAGTGTGCTGTTAGTCATGGTTCACTCCATTCATTTCGATTAAGCATACGTCATACGGGTGATGTACGGCTATCCACTCCAATTCAATTCCGGCGTCGCGCGCAGGCCCTCGCGCAGTTTCAGCAAGGCCTCCTTGTGAATCTGCGAGATGCGCCCCCGGCTAAGCGCCAGCATCTCCGCCAACTGCTCGAACGGCAGTTGCTGCAGATAGTGCCCCCTGATCACCTGGGCATGGCGCGCCGGCAACGTGTCCAACAGTGCTTTCAGCCGTGCGCGTAACTGGGCCAGCTCCACGCTGGCATAGGTGTAGTCGCGGTAGGATACGCTCTGCTCCGGCTCCTGATACATGCCGGTGTCATCCAGCGCAAACCCCACCGCCAGTCCGATCGCCAATTCCGCCAGATAGCCGAACAAATCGTCGGGCCGCTGAGTGGTGCGCTCCGGTTCTTTCAGCGAGGCCATGCGCTCTTCGATCAGCCGCTTGCGCGCGGCGATCTGTTCGTGCACTTCGCTGTAGCTGGCCATGCCGTTGAGTATAGCGCCATTGATGCGGCTGGCGGCATAGGTCTCGAACTTGAAGCCACGCGTGCTGTCAAAGCGGTCGACCGCCTCCAGCAAGCCGACCCGCGCGTACTGCAGATATTCATCAAACTCCACCTGCAGATGGGTGCGGTTTGCATACATCTTGGCCGCCAGCATGCGGGCGAACGGCAGATAATGGGACGCCAGCCGCTCCCGCAGCGCGGCCGCGCGGCTACGGGCGAACTCTTCCCATAACGCCGCGGTCTCTCCGGTATCGACATGCATGCTCGCGCCCACGCTCCGCCCCTATGCGAAAGTACCAAGCAGTGCGCGCACCACCAGGTTCCAGCCGTCGATCAGCACAAACATCAGGATCTTCAGCGGCAGCGAAATCGAGGCCGGCGGCACCATCATCATGCCGAGCGCCATCAGCGCGCTCGACACGATCAAGTCCACCAGCAGGAACGGCAGGAAAATCACGAAGCCGATCTGAAACGCCGAACGCAGCTCGGACAGCATGAACGCCGGAATCAGCTGCACCATGCTGATGTCGTCCATGGTCTTCGGTTGCTCGGCTTTCGCCAGCTCAACCATCAACGCCAAGTCCGGCTCGCGGGTTTGCCGCACCATGAAGTCACGCAGCGGCGCGGCAGCCCGCTGCAACGCCAGCTCGGTACCGATTTTTCCATCCATATAGGGCTGCAACGCCTGCTTGTTCATGTCCTGCAGCGCAGGCGACATGGTGAACAGCGTCAGGAACAGCGCCAGGCTGACGATCACAGTGTTGGGCGGGGTTTCCTGCATGCCCAGCGCGTGGCGCAGCATGGACAGTACAATCACGATGCGGATGAACGAGGTCATCGACATGAGTATGGCGGGCGCCAGACTCAGCACCGTCAAGCCCATCAAAATCTTGATGGCCGACGACACTTCGGCCGGGCCACCACCGGCCGACAGTTGCAGGCGCATGCCCGGCAAGGCCAAGCTGGCCGGATCGGTGGCCGCGCAGGCGGCGGTCATCGCCGCCAGGCCGCCGGCCAACAGGATGCCGGCCGCCAGCCAGCGGCGCTGTCGCAGCGCGCTCATGGCTGGCCTCCGGCCACCGGTGCGGCCGGCAACGGCGCCACCGTGCCGGGCGCGGCCGCCAGGCAGCTGACGCCATGTTCGCTTTGCGCGATCAGATACTGGCCGCCGGCGAATTCCACCACCGCCAGCAAGGTACGCGGTCCCAGCCGCTGGGTTTCCAGCACCCGCAGATGACGCGCGCCATCCCGGCGCGGCTGCAGATTCAGCCGCTTGCGCAGCACCAGCACCACCACAATAGCCAGCGCCGACACCAGCAGCACGCCCAGCGCGCCGCCCGGCAGCGCCGCCGCCGTCACCGCCGCGTCCTGCTTGTACGGTATCGCAGCAGCCGCTGGTTCGGCATGGGACGACGCCATGGCCATCGCCAGCGCCCCAAGTGTCAGCCAGCGCTTCATGCCTGGGCTGCCGCGGCGATCTCAGTGATGCGCACGCCAAAATGATCATCCACCACCACCAACTGGCCGCGCGCGATGGTACTGCCGTTCAGCACCACGTCGATCGGGTAGTCGGCCTGCCGGTCGATCTTCAATACCGACGCCGCTTGCAGCGACATCAGTTCACCCACGGTGGTGTGCGCCTCGCCCACCATCACCTGCAGTTTGACCTGCACGCTGTCCAGCAAACGCAGATTGCCACCCAACAGCGCGGCGCCGCTGGGTTGCTGCGGCAGCAGTTCGGTCAGGTCGACCAGTTCAGGGGCGGTTAAGCCGAAGGCCTTGTTGCTGCTCATGTTGCTACTCATGCGTTACTCCATCAATTAAATCATGCGGCACCAGTTCCAGTGCCAGAGAGGGGCCAGCCCGGCCCAGATAGCCGCCGCACAGCGCCGTGCCGTCCGGGCCGCGCAGCGTCAGCGGCCGGTCGGCCAGCGCGTCCAGCCGGACCACATCGCCCACCGCCAGCCGCACCAGGCTGCCCAGATCCACCTCGGCCGCGCCCAGTCCCACCGCCAGCAGCACCGACTGACTGTCCAGCAACTGCCGATACGACGCCGGCGCCAAGGGTGGCAAGTCATGCGGGCCAACGTTAAAGCGCTCGACTGCGGCATGGTTCAGTACCAGATGGCAGGCTTGCTTGCCCAGCCGTAGCACCAGCAGCACCGCACCGGAAGCGCGCCGCCAGTTGTCCGCCGCAGCAGGTGCGGCGTCAGCAGCTTCAGCCACACTGGGCAGAAGCGTGCGTGCCAGTTGTTCGCTCAGCGCCTGCCATGCGGCGACACCGGCGGCGGCGGCCAGCGGCGCGCTACCGTCCGCCATTTGATACTGACGCTCGGAACCGAACAACAGTCGTTGCACGTGGGCCGGCATCTCACTACTCCAGGCGCGCGCGAGTACCGCCGCGCCATCGATCAAGGGCGCTTGCCAGCCTGGCGCGGCCGGCAGTTGCGCGCTGGCGTCCCAGGCCCGCGCGCATTCGAGCACCGGCGCATCGGCGGCGATACCCCAGTCGCGACACCAGGCGGACAGCGCGCCATCGGCCGCGGCGCGCACCCGCGCCAGCAGCGTATCGCTGATCAGCGCATAGGGCTGCGACATTAACGGTGGCCTTTCATGTCAAACAGCTCCTGGATCATGTCGTTGGTGGTGCTGATCACGTGGGAAGCCGCCTGATAGCCGCGCTGCATGACGATCAGATTGCTGAACTCCTCGGCCAGGTCGACATTGGAGCCTTCACGATGGCCGGCAACCAGCGAGCCATAGCTACCGCTGGCGGCATAACCATAGTGGACTTCGCCGTTGGCGGTCTTGGTGAACGCGCCGCCGCCCACCTGCTGCAGGTCATTCTGGGTCACAAACTGTGCCAGCGCCAGACGCGTGCCCTTGCCTTTCTGGCCGTTCGAATAAGTGACGCTGATGGTGCCGTCGGCATCGATGGCCTGATCGGTGCGCACGCCCGCCGCGTAGCCATCCTGCTTGCTGAAGCGCAGATCGGATGCCAGCGAAGAGCTGCTGGACTCGCTGAAATCCAGCGTCACCGGAAACGCCGCCACACCGGTGGTCGAATACTGGATCGTCACCGAGCTGGAACCAGCCACCGGCACGCCGGCGGCATATTTGATGGTGCCAGTGCCGAGCGCCGCCGCGCCGGAAGCGGCGGCGGCATCGGTCACCTTCACGGTGTAGGAGCCATTGCCGGCGTCGGTAAACGACAGGTTCAGCGTGTGGCTGCCACCCGACGGGTCGATGATGGTAACGCCATTGATGGTAGTGTCCACAGCCGGGGTCGCAACCGTGCTGGTCAGGTTGCCGCTGAAGTTGACCGTGGTGGTGGCTTTGGCGGCGCTATGTTCCAGGCTGTTGAGCGTAATGTCGATCAGCTTGCCGTCCTTGTCCATGCCTTGCACGTGCTGACCGCTGCCATTGGTCAGCACATTGTCGGCGTCGAACTGGAAGTCACCGGCGCGGGTGTACAGCAGTTCGCCGTCGTCGCGCCGGACCACGAACATGCCATTGCCGCTGATGCTCAGGTCCAGCGGGTTGCCCGTGCTCTGGTCATTGCCCGCGCGGAAATTGACCGCAGCGCCCAGCGAGGTCACGCCAATGCCGCCGGCGGCATGCTGCTGTTCATTGTTGTTGGCAACGCCACCGCCCTGCTCAAACAGCTCGGAGAACTGCAACTGCGAACCTTTGAATCCCGGCGTATTGACGTTGGCCAGATTATTACTGACCACTTTGAGGCCCTTGGCATTGCTGAGCAGTCCGGAGGTGCCGATATAAAGCGTATCGAACATGGTATATACCTTATGAGCGCACCGTCACGATTTGTGACAGGGTGATGTTATTGAGAAAACCGCTGGATGTCGTAATGGTGAGTGCCGGCGTGCCGCTGGACATATCGATCGCCGTGATCTTGCCCGACACCAGAAAGCCGTTCTGGTTGACGTCGACCGTGCGCCCCATCAGGCCGACCGACTGCACCGCCGATTGCACGCCCACCAGTTCATCGATCTTGACATTCAGTTGGCGGCTCTGCTCCAGGTTCGCGAACTGCGCGATCTGGGCCACAAACTCCTGGTTGTCCACCGGCTTCAGCGGATCCTGGTTATTCAACTGGGCGGTCAGAATTTTCAGGAAATCCTGGATCCCGATATTGCTTGACTGCGACAGCGTATCGCTGCCCACTGCTGGACTAAAACTGATGGCCATTACAGCGCTCCATTTCCGTTAAGTTGTACTATCGAATCTTGCCGCCCCGGCGCCGGCGCTTCGGCCTGCTCGCGGTCGGCATCGCCGCCCACGCACGGCTCCCCCCGGCCTGCCAGGGGCACACGCTTGCCATTGACGGTCAGCGCAGCCAGCTGTGCTCCGCTGCTGCTGACTGCCCCCGCCATCGCCTGCGCCAATCCCAGTGCCTGTTGTTGGCCCAGCGCGGCATCGCGCACCCATGCTTGTACCTGGTCGCCGCTGCGGTATAGATGTAGCAAGCGCTTGGCATACTCCTCGCCGTCCGGCGTCGCTGCCGGCTCGCTGGATGGCGCCGATTCCATGCTCTCGGCCTGTTCGGTGTCGTCCTGTGCGGCGGCGGGCAGCGCTGCAAACTCTGGCGCCGGTGACGAGGCCAATACGCCGGGCCGGCCCAATGCGGATGCAAGCGGCTGCGCGGCCGCCGCCTTGACCGTGCCGGCCGCGCTGGTGGCATCCAGCTGACCGCCGGTTTGCGCAAACAGCGTGGCGCCCCAGGTCGCGGCGCCGACAGCGGAGCCGCCGCTCACCGGGCCGATACCGCCGATCGGGCCGGCGGTTTCACTTTCAGCCAGGCCCAGCGCGCCGATGGCGCCTGCCGCAGCATATGCTGCGGACACCGCAGCCGGCGGCGGCGTCATCACCGCGGCCGGATTGGCGATCGCAGCACCGGTCGTCAATTGTGCCGCCGGTATTGCCACTTCGGTCGACGCGTCCAGCGTCGCTTGTGGCGACTGAGCCGGCGCTGATGCCGTTTGCGATGACGCCGACGTCAACCCGGCCTTAGGCGTCGCCGCACTGGCGCGCAACGGGGCGGCATCGCCGGCAACCGACTCTGTAGCCGTGGCCGCGACCAATGGCAGACTTCCCGGCAACGCCGCCTGGGCGGCCGCTGTCGGATCTGTCGAGTCCTTGACACGCTCTTGCGCCGGCCGTTTCGCGCCCATTAGCAGCGCATGCTCCAACTCCGCCATCCAGCGCTCCTGGCGCGCCTCGGTCTGCATCTTCTGGCGATGCCCGGAGGCCCAACCCTGAGCGGCATAGTCTTCCACATTAATCGCCATCCCTACTCCTTATCGTCTGCAAAACACCCCATTGATCGTCGGCGCTCTTGAATTCGGCACTGAGGCCGGCCTTGACGAACTCCCGCTGCAACCCGACACGATGTTTATCCATCGCATCCAGTGCGCGCTGCGCAACGCTAACCTGTTCCACCAATCCATCCCTGGCTTCCTGCAGGCTGGCCAACGCCTGCTCCAGATTCGCCTGGCGCTGACGGCAATCAAGCAGATAGCCCGACCACAGCGCGTGCTGATCCGCGCGCAAAGCCGTACCCCGCAGCGCCTGCTCACGCCACGCCGCAGTCAACTGTGCCACCTGCTCGCGCGCCGCCTGGCATTCGCTGTGGCGCTGCGCCAGCGCCTGATTGCATTCGTTGAGCTCCAGCAGCAAAGCGTCCAGCGCCCACTGACGTTGCGCGGCGATCGGCTGCAGCGGGTATTGAAACTGTCGCGCCCCCATCACACGCCCCCGTTCATCGCCGCGCGCAGCCGCAGCAGCGCCTGCGCCCTGGGCGTCGACTCCAGCACGGTCTGCCGCAACACTTCACGCAAGGCGGGCGCCAGCGCGATGGCGCGATCGATCGCGGCATTGCTGCCGGCGCGATAGGCGCCCATTTCCACCATCTGGCGGTTGCGCTCATAGGTGGCCAATACATCCACCGCGGCCGACATCAGGCTCAACTGCTCGCTGTCGGCCAATTCCGAGGCCAGCCGGCTGGCGCTCTGCAGCACGTCGATGGCCGGGAAATGCCCTTCGTGCGCAAGCGTTCGCGACAACATGACGTGGCCATCCAGCGTGGCCCGCACAATGTCCGAGATCGGCTCGTTGAAATCGTCACCTTCGACCAGCACCGTGTACAGCGCGGTGATCGCGCCGCCTGAAGCGGTCGCGCCGCAACGCTCGCACAGCGCGGGAATTTCCGAAAAAACCGACGGCGTGTAGCCGCGCGCGGTTGGCGGCTCGCCCGCCGCCAGCCCGATTTCACGCCGCGCCATCGCGAAGCGCGTAATCGAATCCATCATCAGCAGCACTTGCCGGCCCTGGTCGCGAAAATACTCGGCGATGGTGGTTGCCGCCCAGGCCGCCCGCACCCGCACTGGCGCCGGCTGGTCGGAGGTCGCAACGATCACCACACTGCGTTTCAAGCCTTCCGCCCCCAGGTTTTTCTCGACGAATTCGCGCACTTCGCGTCCCCGCTCACCAATCAGCGCGATCACATTGACGTCGCTCTGGACGTCGCGCGCCAGCATGCCCAGCAGCGTGCTCTTGCCGACACCGCTGCCGGCGAAAATGCCGATGCGCTGGCCGCACCCCAGCGGCAACAGCGTGTCGATGGCGCGCACGCCCGTCTCCAACACGCGGCTGATGCGCGGCCGCGATAATGGATTGATGGGCGGCGCAAACAAGCTGCGCACGCCGGCCGTCACCGGTGGCGGCCCATCGTCCAGCGGATCGCCGAAGGCATCGATCACCCGTCCCAGCAAGGCATCGCCGACCCGCATGCCGGGCGGTTGGCCGCCGGCGACGATCCGCAGTCCGGCGCTGATACCACGGGTATCGCCGTAGGGCATCAGCGTGACCCGTCCCGGGCGGACGCCGACCACCTCCGCCAGCACGCTGGCATTGCCATCGCCCATGCGGATCTCACACACCTCGCCAATGGCGGCGTCCGGCCCATGCGCTTCAATGCTTTGGCCGGCGATGCCCAACACCCGGCCGGTGCGGCGGTTCAGTTCGACCTGGCGTACGGCGTCAAGATAAGCTTGCATCAGATCGGCGCCTCCAGCTCATCGCGCTGGCGCCGGGCCAGCAGCAGCGTCTCGCGCAAATGCTGTAGCTGTATTTCAAGACGGGCATCCAGCGTGCCGTGCACGCTGTCCAACAGGCAGCCACCCAGCTCGATGCCGGTGTCGGCCTGCAGCGACAGGCGTGCGTCCAGGCCATCACTATCTTGTGCCAGCAGCGCCGCATCCTGCGCATGCAGGCGTACGGTGAGCTTGTCCTGAGCATGCGCGCCTTCCAGCAGGGAACTGATCATGGACAGCATTGCTTCGCGCCGAACGGCCTGGCTGCCGAGCATGCGGCAGATCGCCGTAAAGGCAATCTCGACCAGCATGTCCTCATTCTCGTCCAGCAGCTTGCGCCGGGCCTGCTGCAGCGTCTGCACCAGCGCGTTCAGGCGCCCCACCTGCGCCGCCACCGCATCGCGCGCTTCCTGTTCGCCGCGCTGCCGTCCCTGTTGCTCGCCCCGCCGCTCTGCTTCGGTGTAAGCTGCCGCACTGCCGTCGTCCAGTTGCTGCTGCCGCGCCGCCAGTTGTTGCTCCAGCTGCCGCAGCTCAGTCTCCCGTTGCGCTACTCGCGACGTGGCCGCGTCCAGTGCCTGTTCGCGCTCCCGCAGAAGCTCGGCCTGATCCCGCAGTTGCCGCTCCTGGCGCGCCAGCGCATCCTGCCGCACCTCGGGCGAGACCGTGACAGCCGATGCGACTGGCGCCACCGGCGCCAACGCCACGTCAGCCTGGGCCGCAGCTGCGGCGGCGCCAGGTCGACGCAACTGGCGGCTGTTGGCGGCCATCGCCGGCGCCTGGATTATCGTCGCCATGGGCGCACCAATCGTAGCAAGGGAGCCAGTGCCGAATGCCGGCGTGGCAACGGCACGCTGGCGGCGCCGGCGTGCAGCCGTGCCGTCAGCATTTCCAGCAACAGACGATCACGCGCCGGGGCCGCGCGAACCGACACACCACAGATGGCGTCGCGCTTTGCCGGCGGGTACAGCGCCAGCAAGCCGTCGGCCCAGCGCCAGGCGCGGATGGCCAGTATCTGTGCCACCAGTGCGGCTGGTTCGTGCGCCAGGATGGCATAGATCAGCTCGGACTTGGCACTGGCCACATCGGGCGCGCCGGTGGTCGGCTTCAGCAGATCCGGCTCCATGCCTTCGAAGCCCAAGGCATCCAGCTCCGCCAGATAATCGCGCAGCGTTTGCTGGTCAGCCGGTGGCAACTGATCGAGGATCAGCTGGCGATCGTCCGACGCCAGTCCATGCAACGCGGCGGCGGCTTGGCGATGTCCGCTCATGAGCGCCTCCCGCCGCCGGCTTCCTGCTGGCCGTTGGCGATCCATTGCCGGACATCGTCCAGCATCTGCGCGCGCTCCGCCGCCGACAAGCGCTTGACCGCAGGCTTGCGGCGGCGCGCCACCAAGCCGAAGATGGTGGCCGCCAGCACCACCGCCGTCGCCAGCGCAGCCAGGATCCAGCCCACCTGATATGCGGCAGCGGCCGGGCGCGTTCCGCTGGCCTCGCGCGGGACTGCGGCGCTGTCCGCAGGGCCGTCGCCGGACGCGACCAGATCAGCGTGGAGCGGTGCCGCTGCCGTCACCTGATTGGCCACGGCATGCATCGAGTACACCACCACCGCGTCGCCGCGCTGGCTGTTGAAGCCGGCAGCCAGCGCGACCACTTCTTTCAGGCGCGCCAATTGCTCCTCGTCCATCGATGGCTTGACCAGCACCGCGATCGACATCCGCTTGACCGTGCCGCCGCCGGACACCACCTGCTCGACGCGCCGCCCGACCTGGTAGTCGAACTCGCTGGTATTACTGTTCGGTGCGCCATTGACCCTGGCGCTGCCGGTCGCCGCTGCCGCGCCGCTGGCCTCGCTGGAGCTGCTACGTTCGCGCACCACCACGCCGGTGGCCGCCGCCGCAGGGTCGGGATTTTTGGCGGGCAGGACTTCCTCCGTCGTCACCTTGCTTTGATCCAGATCCAGCGCCACATCGACTGTCGCCACCGCTTGTCCCGGCCCGTACGTGCGGTCCAATACCTGATTGACTTTCTTCAGCAGGTATTCTTCGGTACTACGTTTGCTATCCAGCTGATTCAGCGCCGCTTCCGCCGCCTCACCCTGCGCAACCCGGGTCAGCGCAACGCCATGCTGATTCAGCACCGTCACATCGCTGCTGACGATATCGGGCACCGATGCGGCCACCAGGCGCTGGATGCCGGCGATCTGTTCGGGCGCCAGTTCCTTGCCATTCTTCATGGTCAGCGTCACCGACGCCTTCGGCTTGGTCTGGGCCTTTTTGAACAAGCCCTGCTCCGGCAAAGCCAGGTGCACGCGCGCCGCCTGCACCTCGTCGATGGCCAAGATGGTGCGGGTCAGTTCGCCCTGGATGGCGCGCAGGAAATTCACCTTTTGCACAAATTCGGTCATGCCAAAATCCGCGTTGTTGAATACCTCGAAGCCGACCGCGCCATGCAGCGGCAATTCTTTGCCCATTAATTTCAAACGGGTCTTGTACACCAGCTCTTTCGGCACCAGGATGGTGGCGCCACCATCGCTCAGCTGATACGGCGTTTTCATCTTGTCCAGCTCGGCGGTCATCGACGCCGCGTCGGCCGGCGCCACGTCCGAGAACAGGATTTGGTAATCCGCGCGGTAAGCCCAGATACCGAGTCCCGCCGTCAGCGCCACGATCAGCAGCACGCCGATCACCAGACCGGCGCGCGCGGCGAGCGACATCCGTTGCCATGTTTCTGTCATCACTGCCACGTTCTACCCCTAGACTTGCGTACGCATTACTTCCTGATATGCCTCAAGCATCCGATTGCGGACCGCAGCCAACAATTGGAATGACAACTTGGCTTCTTCCATATGGATCATCACCTCGTGCAGATTCAACGGCTCCCCCAGCGCCAGCCGCTGCGCCTCCTGATCGGATTGCACCAGGCCGGTATTCACCTTCTCCAGCTCGGCCGTGAACCAGTTACCGAAGCCGGCTGCGGGCTGTTGCACCTCGACCGGTTTGAGCGCTTCGGCCATGGCGGCACCAGCGCTAATCGCTTCCACCGTCATTGCTGACCTCCGATATCCAGTGTGCGCGCGGCCATGGTCTTGGCGGCGTTCATGGCCGCCACATTGGCTTCATAGGCCCGCAATGCCACGTTCAGGTTGACCATTTCCGCCGTGTGATTGACCGCCGGGTAAGCCACCATCCCCTTGCCGTCCGCATATGGATGGCCGGGCTCATACACCATGCGCGGCGCCGACGCACTTTCTTCCAGCGCCGCCACCTGGACCCCGCCGCCCAGCGCATACAGCTGGCCGAACTGCTGACCGAAGCTGAGCGGCATGCTCTGGCTGATCACGTGTTGCGGCCGGTAAGCCTGGGCGCCGCTGGCGGCGGCATTGTTCATATTGGCCAGATTGGCTGCGGTCACGTCCAGCCTGAGCTTCTCGACCGCCATCCCGCTTGCGCTGATCTGAAACGCTGCGTTGTAATCCATTATTTTTTACCTTCGTTAATGGCACTGCCCAGCAGTGCATAGTGTTTGTTCAGCAGCTTGAGCAAAACTTGGTGGTGCAGTGTGTTTTCCGACAGCGAGGCCATCTCCATGTCCAGACTGACGGGGCTGTCGCTGCTTTCCAGCTGCGGCCGATAAGGTGCCAGATTGGCCAGCGCCGGCGCGGCGCCATCGCCCAGTCGCTGGCGCAGCGCCTCGACCCGGCTCTCGAAACTGACACCCACGCGCTGGTAGCCGGGGGTATTGACGTTGGCAATGTTTTGCGCGATCGCCTGCTGCCGCATGGCGGTGGCATCCAGCGCCAGGCTGAGCAGGCTGACGGTCGTGCTGTCGGTAACTATGGTCATGCTGTTCTCTATACTCAATTACTGCACGATCAATTCCGCGTGCAGTGCACCAGCGGCCTTCACGGCACGCAGAATGGAAATAATGTCGCGGGTGTTGGTCTTGATGCGGGTCAGCGACTGCACCAGGTCGGCCACCGTATTGTTGCTAGCGGCGACAAAGCCAGTCTCGCCCTGCTCTGCCACGTCGACCCGGCTATTGGCGATGCGCGCGGTTTGCACACCGGCGCCGCCCTGGCTGACCAGCAAAGGCTGCGATACCGTGTTGTCGGTCACAATGCTGACTTTCAGATCGCCTTGCGACACCGCCACCTTGGCGATGCGGACGTCGCCACCAGCCACGATGGTGCCGGTGCGTTCATTGATGACCACGCGCGCGCGCCGGTCAGGCTCAACGTTGACGTTTTCCACCTGGGTCAAAAAGTCGGCCAGGCGCGCGCGCCGCTCCTCCGGTATGCGGATGTCGATGCCCGAGGCATCGGTGGCCAGGGCCAGGCTGGCGCCCAGCGCGGCATTGATCGCGGCCGCCACCCGGCTTGCCGTCGTGTAGTCGGGATCGGCCAGCACAAAGGTCACCAGGCCATTGTGCGTAACATCATTGGGGACGCCAACTTCGACCGTGGCGCCAGCGGGGATCGAGGCCACGGTCGGGTGATTTTTCTGCACCACGTTGCCATTCAAATCGTATTTGTAGCCGCCCACCGACAACGGCCCTTGGGCCAGTGCATACACCCGGCCGTCGGCGGCCTTCAGCGGCGCCAGGATCAGCGTGCCGCCGACCAGGCTGCGGGCATCCCCCATCGAGGTGACGGTCACATCAATCACATCGCCGGCGCGCGCAAACGGCGACAGGCTGGCGGTGACCATGACCGCCGCCGCATTGCGGCTCTGCACGTCATCGGCCACCACCGTCATGTCAAAGCGCGACAGCATGTTGGCGATCGACTGCCGGGTTGCCTTGTTGCGGCTGGAGTCGCCGGTACCGGCCAAGCCGGTCACCAGGCCATAGCCGGTCAACGCGTTGTCGCGCCAGCCCTCGATTTTGCCGATATCCTTGATGCGGATGGTGTCGGCGGCGCCAGCGCTGACGGCGAGCGCCGTCAGTAGCAGCGCCATCAATATGCGTTTCATCATTACAAACCAAACAAAGTAAGAAAGCGTTGCCACCAGGCCGGCCGCTGCAGGTCGGCCAGATCACCCTGGCCGGCATAACTGATGCGTGCGGCGGCGATGCGGGTCGACAGCACCACATTGGCATCGGACACGTCCTGCGGCCGGATCCGGCCTTCAACCCGGATTTGCTGCTTTTCGTTGTTCACTTCCAGCAGTTGCTCGCCGGCGATCAGCAGATCGCCCTGCTCGGTGATTTCCTTGATCGCCACCGTGATCTGCGCCAACACACGGCCCTCGCGCTCGGTGCGGCCACGCCCGTCCAGCTGATTATTGGTTTTTGCGGCGGCGCCATGGCTGGTGCCACCGCCACGCACATCGATGCCGACACCGGCGTCGCGTCCCGCGCTGGTATTGGCGGTGGTGCTGGCGCTGGCGCTTTCATACACCATGACGGTAATCAGGTCGCCCACCCGGCGTGGCCGCAAATCAGAGGTCATCGCCTGATAGCTCGATTGCTGATACAAACTGGTTGCGTGCGCCGACAGCATGCCCAACAGGGCAAGCGCCGATAAGCACCATCTGCAGCGTTTCATAATTCTCCCGTCACTCTTCAATTCGAACCAGCGCGGGCGTGATCACCCGTGCCAGCACTGTTTCGTTACTGCGTTCAGGCTTGACCCGTACCAATTGACCGGCGGCGGCATCGGCCTGCGCCACCGCCATGGTTTCCACCGCGATGCCGGCCGCCATCATGCGTAAATGGACCCGGTCGCCGCGCAGCAGTGCCCCGTCCGCGACCAGGTGTTGCGCGCCCAGCACCTGCCCCGCCTCCACCGATTGGCGCAACCGCGCGCCGTCATGCAGCGCCCCCACCGGCACCGGTGACTGGCCGAGCGGCGCAATATCCTGTTCGCGCTCGATCACATCGCCGGCCACGACCTGGTTGCCGGCCGCCAGCATCCGCTGCGCCACATACACCCGCCGATAAGCGCGCACCGCAAGCGGCACGATCACCGAACGGTAGAGCGTGCCCTGCACCATCACCTCCACCCGCACCGCCATGCGGGCGCGCAAACGGCTGGCATCCAGCAGCCGTGCCTGGTAAGACAAGGCGCCGGTCGGCGCCGCCATTGCCGGCAGTGGCGTTGCCAGTACCACTTCCACGCGACCTTCGTTACCCAGGGCTTGCAACAGCGCATCGCGCGCCACTTCCAGCAAGACCGCGTTGTCCAGTTGCTGCACCTCGGTGCGCAGGCGGACCGCAGTTGCACCGCGCCAGACGATGCTATGCCCCAGCGCCAGGGCCTGACCACGCAACGCCAGTTCGAGCTCGGCGCGGCTGCGCTGCTCGACATAGCCGGCCAAGGGCGCGCTGCTGACCACCACGCTGGCAAACGCCTGCTGCAAGTCCGGATCCGCTGCGGTCACGACGGCCACATCCGCCAGGGTCGCGCGCGGCTGGTGTAGCAAGACCTCGGCTCGCAGATCCAGTACGATCTGGTCAGCGCATACCTGCGAACTGACCAGCAGCATCAGCAGACCCCAGATACGCATACGGGCTTATTTGCGCAGATTGTTACTCAGCGCCAGCATCTCGTCGGACGCCTGGATCACCTTGACGCTGCTCTCATAGGCGCGTTGTGCCGCCATCAGGTCCACCATCTCGTTGACCAGATTGACGTTGGATGCTTCCACATAACCTTGGGCCAGGGTGCCGGCGCTATTGTCGCCAGGCTTGCCATAAATCGCGTCGCCGGACTTGGCCGACGGCAAGTACAAATTGGCGCCCAGCGACACCAGTCCGCTGTTGTCCGAAAAATGGCTCATCTCGATCCGGCCCACATCGCGCAATTCGCTTTCGTTCTCGCCCTGAACCAGCACCTGGCCATCGGCCTTGATGCTGATCAGCTTGGCGTCGGTGCCGACGTGGATCGCCGGCTTCAGCGCGTGGCCATCGGCGGTGGCGAGAAAGCCATCGCGGTCCACGCTCAGCGTGCCGCCCCGGCTATAGGCCGAACTGCCGTCGGCCATCACGACTTCCAGGAAGCCGTCGCCCTGTATCGCCAGATCCAGCTGGGCATCGGTCTTGCGCAGTTCTCCCGCAGTGAACACCTTGGCCATCGCGGCGACGTTGACGCCACCGCCGTGCCACAAACTGGCCGGTGCCTCGGTGCCGGTACCCAGCCGGCTAATCTCGCGATACACCATATCCTCAAACGTCACCCGGCCTTTTTTGAAGCCGGGCGTGTTGACGTTAGCCAAATTATTGGCAATGGTGTCCACACTCTTTTGCTGCATTTGCATGCCGGTGGCGGCGATGTACAACGCGTCATTCATGGTTTAAAACTCTCCCAGCTTGCGTATGGTTTTTTCAAGGCTGTCGTCATAGCCTTGCAGAATTTTCTGCATCGCTTCGAAATGACGCACCGTTGCGGTCAACTGCACCATTTCCTGCGCGGTGTTGACATTGGAATTTTCCAGAAAACTGCTGCGTACCGACGATGTCAGCGGCTCCTCCGCGACGCGCGCCCCGCCTTGCACATAGACGCCGCCGCCGATTGGCTGCAGCGCCTCGGGATTACTGAAATTGACCAGCTTGAGGCGTGCGACCACCTGATCGCCCTGGCGCACATCGCCATTGGCGTCCACCGCAAACGCCCCATTGAGCAGAATTTCGCCGCCGCTGCCCATCACTGCGGCGCCACTCGCCGTCACCAATCGTCCGCGCACATCGGTGTGAAACGCGCCCTGCCGCGTGTAGGCAGACCCCTGCTCTGTCGCGACCTCGAAGTAAGCCGCACCGTCGATTGCCAGATCCAGCGGATTAGCTGTCGGACGCAGCGTACCGGGCTGCGGATTGATGCTGGTCACGGCCACGCTCTCCGCCGCCAGCCCTGCCGTTACCTGCTGGGCAAAACCTATTCCTGTGACGGTCTGACGTTTGTAGCCAGGCGTGAGCGCATTGGCGATGTTTTGGCTGATGCTGTCCATGCGCAATAAATCTTGCTGCATCCCGCTCGCTGCGATTGCTGTCAAATCCATCTATATTCACCCGACGAGTTGCTTCTTTTACAAAAAAGGTTGCAGTGTAACATAACGCTACACATGTTAAAAGATGTAAATTAGAGTTAACTAACGGCATCTCCTATTCACAAATGGACAATCTTGTGATTCGCTATTAGAACAAATATTTTTAGCAGAAAAACACGTTAATTGTCACAGTTAAACTTTTTGACACGGCTACACGCCGAGGAAACAAAAAAGCCGATCTGTTCAAAGATCGGCTTTTTATACAAGTGCTTCAAATCACTATGTTCGTTTGCTGGCAGGATTACCCCTCCCGCCCCGTTACGCTCGTTGTCGACGTCGCGCTACTAGGCCCAGTAACCCCAGTCCGCTGCTCAACGACAGCAAAATCGAAGGTTCCGGCACCTCGCTAACAGTCAAAGTAGCCCCGCCGAATATCGATTCGTTGTAGACGCCGGGAGTCGTAAATGCCCCGATGTCAAAATAGTAAAAATCTGTCATATCAATATTGTCTGAGAACAAAATCGCATGCACGTGGTGATCAGTGCTGGTGTAGCCTGCTTCATACGCACTCTCAACAAAACGAATCCCTCCACACTGAAACATACCCGCCTGGCAATTAGAAATCGCACTGGCGGGGATATCCATATCAGACGTTACGTAGGTCGGTAACGTGATTGTAAAAGTCCCCGTGAAGTCCGTCTGGTCAACCATATTGTTTCCGAAGAAACCACTGAACTTGTACTGCACATCAGCCAGGACTGTGGTGCTCGAAAGCAACGCAGTTATGCAAACCAGTAGGCGAACCAAGCGCTTAATCATATTTCTCCCGAGAATAATTGTTGCAAAAATATATTGCACTAAAATAATTGCAATAAACACTATTGTATATGGCAATTTTCGCCTAGGCAACAATTGACCGGGATCGGGACGGAGCACCGAAACCTTGTGCCCAACGCTAGCCTGAAGATTGCTTCAAGGCGTCCAATGCCTTCCGATCGAGGTAGCGGCCTTTCAACACCACGGCGGATATGCGCGATAAGTTGCTGACATCGACCAGCGGGTTTGCCGATAGCAGGACCAGGTCGGCATTTTTCCCCGCTTCCACCGTTCCCATCTCGGCTTCGCGATGCAGAAATTCGGCGCCATTCAAGGTGGTCATCTGCAATATCTGAAACGGCGTCAGCCCGGCTGCGGCCAGTTCGCCGAACTCCTGGTGCAAGCTGATCCCCGGAATGACCCAAATACCACCAAGATCGGATCCCGCCATCATCTTGACACCGTTACGCGCCAGCAGCCCGACCAGTTGCCGCTGCAGGCTGTAATACCGCTGAAATGTGGCGGACGCCGATGCCGGCACCGTGGCCTCGTACTGCCGCGCCAACCGCTCCCATAATGCGCGGGTGTCCTGGTCGACATGGACCAGCGCCGGATCTTCGCGGTATTGCGGCGCCGTGCTGAAGGCAGCGGTACGCAAACGGATCAAGGTAGGCACCTGCCACGTGCCGCGCTGCGCAAAGCGCCGCGCCAGTGCCGTGCATTTCGCTTCGCTATAGCCGTCCATCGCTTTTTGATAGAACGGCGCGTCCGCCGCGCGGAACAGCATCGGACTGACAATGGCCAATGGCAGCGCGGCAGGCGGTGGCGGCGGCGCGCCCTCCCCGTGCAACAAAGCACTACGCACGGCATCTTCCGCTGTGGAGCAATCCAGCACCATGCCCAAGCCGGAACCCAGATGTTCGATCGCGCGCCAGCCGGCGTCGGCGGCGCTGGCGGCCTGCAGCGCCAACGGCATGTGGCCAGAGACGGTGAGTCCCTGCGCGCGCGCTTCATCGAGTACGGCCAGTGTGCCGTCATGGTTGCCACCGGCGACCTTGATGAAATCCGCGCCCATCTGCTTTTGCTGGCGCACCCGTTGCACCGCCTGCTCCGGCGTCAGCGGTGCCGCCAGAATATCGCCAGGCACCGCCAGAATTTCAGGTGCCGTCAGCTTGCCGGCTGCGCTGTCCGCATTGATGGCGTGGGCCAACTGGATCAGCTGTGCCGAGCCCGCCATTTCGCGGACGCCGGTGATGCAGTTCGCCACCAGCATCGGCCAGGCCATGGCGGCTGGCTTGGTCGCGGTCAGCAGCGCATGGGTGTGCATGTCCAGATAACCAGGCACCATGAATGCGCCGCTGGCATCGATCTCACGCGCCGTGCCTTCGACACGCACCGCGCCGCTGACGATGCGCACGATTTTTCCGCCGTCAAGCAGCAGCGTCTGGCCCGGACGCAGTGCGCCATCGCGCGTGTCGACCACGGTGACGTTGCGAATCACGGTGCCGCTGTTGGCCACCGCCATCGGCTCCTTCGGCGCGGCACACGCCGCCAACAGGCACGCGCCCAGCAAGGCGGCCAACAATTTCCTGGGCACTGTTACGCCATGATGGATCATGCGTCACCTCGCAGGAAGGCAGCCAGCGCGGTGTTAAACGGCTCGCCGGTTTGCTGCGGCATGTGGCCGGCGCCCTCGATCACGATGCGCTGCCCGCCAAGTCGTTCGGCCAGCCGGTTGGTGATGCCCTCGTACGCCGGGCTGTGTCCACCTGATACATGCAGATAACGCACGCCGGCATTGCGCAGTGCCTGCTCCGGCACCCTTGCGGCGGCAGGGAAACGGAATTTCGGCAGATGCCTTGCAAACGCCTGCAGTGGCGGCGGCAGCGTCGGCGGCAATGGCCGGCTCGGCTCGATGATGCGGAATAGCGTACGCAAGAACTCCTCGTCATTCTTCGGTGGTTGCGCCGCCAGGCCCAGCGTCGCGTAGTGAAACGCCGTCACCGCCGGATCGTCCTTGGCGATGTCGCTGGTGCCCGATTCGATGATGGTCAGCGACGCCACCTTGTCCGTCACCTGCGCCACCGCCAGCATGGCCACCGCCGCGCCATAGGAATGCGCGACCACGTGATCGCCCGGCTGGATCAGTTGGGCGATCAAGGCGGCGTCGTAATCAAAGTCCTCGCCGCCCAGCGGATTGGGCGTACTGCCGTTGTAGCCGGGCCGCGAAGGCATGACCAGCAGCCAATCGGCCGCCAACGGCGCCTGCGCCTTCCACGCCAGCGCGCCGCCGGCGCCGCCGCCGTGCACGAACACGATGCGCTTCCCCGCGCCCAACTCCTCCACCTGCATGCCGCCAGGACCGCTGTACTTGCTGATATCCATAACCATTCCTTCAGTGTTTCAGAATTCCGCAGGTGATCACCAGATCGCCCGCGCGTTCAAAATAGACCGAGCGCATCTCGATCTGCCTGGTGACCGAACTGGGCCACTTGAAATCGATCCAGCCGTTGCTGGCGGACTTGAGCATCTCCAGTCGCTCCTTGATGAACATCTTGCCGTCGACGTCCTTGACGCCGGACAGATCGACGCCCACCATGCGCGGCAGCACCGGGTTGGCCAGCACCTTGCCTTGCATATCGTGAATCACCACGTACAGGTCGCGGTCGACAAAACGGCCCTTGGGATTATTGACTTCGGCGATGGTCTTTTCCCTGCCGCTGTCGGCCAGCATGGCCACCGCCTTGTGCACCATCGCCACCGCCTCCTCGCGGGAGCCCAGCTCGGCGGCACGCAGTGGCCCCACCAGCGCCAACAGCAGCGCCAGCAACAGATAGTTGATCACTTGACGCATGGTTTATTTTCCTTCCTTGTAGAGCCGGCCGGTGACCAGCATGGCGCCGCCGGCAATCACCGCCGGGATGGCGAACACCAGGAAAGCGGTCTGCCTGGTCGCCAGCGCCGCCAGCAGGAAACCGCCACTGACCGAGCCGACAATCGAACCGACCCGGCCCACCGCCAGCGCCCAGCTGACGCCGGTGGCGCGCGCCGCCGTGGCGTAGAAGCCGGAGACCAGCACATTGGCGCCGGTCTGCGCACCGGACAATCCCAGTCCGGTGCAGAACACCGCCAGGTACAGCCAGCCCGGATGGACGATCGCCACGCCAATCAGCGCGATCGACAGCGCCGCCACCACGTATGACGCGGTCAACACGAAGAACGGGTTGTAGCGGTCCATCAGGCGCGCATTGATCAGCGAGCCGATGGTGCCGCCGACCGGCATCATGGCGCCGATGGTGGCGGCCTCGGTGACCGGAATGCCGCTGTCGGTGATCACCGTCGGCAGCCAGCTGCTGACCTGGTAGTACACCCACAAGGTGCAAAAGAACGCCAGCCACAGCAGCAGCGTGCCGCTGCGGTAATGCGCATTGAACAGCGTGGCGGCCACGCCGGTCTTGCTGGCGGCCGGCTCGCCGGGCACGACCACTTCCAGCCGCACGTCATCGCGGCCGGTCAGGCGGCGCACCACGGCGCGCGCCTCGGCCTCATATTTCGGCTTGCCGGCCATGAAGCGCAGCGATTCCGGCAGCAGCAGCCAGACCAGCGGCGCCAGCACCAGCGGCACCGCGCCGCCGAAGAAGAACACGCCTTGCCAGCCGAAGCGCGGAATCAGCAGCGCGGCGATGCCGCCGCCAAACGCCAGCCCGAGCGTAAAGCCGCAGAACATCAGCGTCACCAGCAGCGCGCGGTTGCGCTCCGGCGCGAATTCCGACGACAGCGTCAGCGCGGCCGGCATGGCGCCGCCCAGTCCCAGCCCGGTCAGAAAGCGCAGCGTCACCAGCGACGAGACCGAATCCGCATAGCCGCAGGCGATGCTGCCGACGGCGAACAGCAGCATCGACAGCACGATCACGCGGCGGCGGCCGATGCGGTCGGCCAGCGGCCCGAAAATAAAACTGCCGATGGCCAGGCCGAACAGACCGGCGCCGAAGATCGGCCCCATCTGCGGCGCCGCCAGCGACCACTCGCGCTTCAGCAGCGGCGCCACGTAGCCGGCGGCGGCGACGTCGAAGCCGTCCGCCGCCACCACCAGAAAGCACAGCACCAGCGTCAGGATTTGCAGGCCCGAGATCTTCGCGCCGTTCATCACCGCCGCCGGCGTCATTGTTTGAGCAACCATATTCAAGTCTCCTTAGAAGAAGTGGCGCAAGCCTAGTTCCAAACTGTTGATGCTCTGTCCGAGCACCGGCAGGCCCGCGCCGCCGGCGACCACCGGTGGCGCATAGGTTTTATCGCTGGGCCAGATGCCGAAATTGGTCCCGGCGCCGTTATGCAGGTGGGCCCACGAGGTGTACACCTCGGTGCGTTTGGAAAGATGGTAAAAATAACCGATCGCGATGATATTGGCCTTGCCGGCGTCATCGCCATTCAGCTTGCGCTGCGAGTAGCTGGCCTTGACGTCGGACAGGCCGAGCGGCACGCTGACGCCGACCAGCTGCGCATTGACGGCGGCGGCGTTGGTCAGCGTGTTATGCATCAGGTAGCCAAACAGTTTGGCCTGCGAAAACACATAGCTGGCGCCCAGGGCGGCGGTTTTGTTCGACAGCACCGTGGTCGGCGTGGCGCCGGCCAATTTCTGCACCTCGTAACTTAAGCCGACATACAGCGGCCCGCCCTTGAAGTAATCGATGCTGCCGCCGCTGAACTCGCCCAAGTCCTTGGGCGCCGCGGCGCGTTCGCTGAAACTGTGCAGCACGCGCACCACCACGCCATCCAGCGACGGCGAGATGTACTGCACCGCGTTATTCAGCGGCAGCTGGCCAACGAAGCCACGCAGGTTGCCGGGGATTTGCTGCGTCAGCGTGATGCCGTTGCCGTTGTTGTTACGGCCGAACGGATCGCTGCGCGCCTGCACGAACAGGCTCGGCGCGTATTGGCTGCCCAACTGCAAGGCTCCCCATGTGGCGCCATAGCCGACCAGCGCCTCGCGGTCGAACAGCTGGTTGCCGCCGGAGCTGGTGCCCGTGTCGGCGCTGAAGCCCGACTCCAGCTTGAAGTAGGCGCGTGTACCGTCGCCCAGATCTTCGTTGCCGCGCAGGCCCCAGTAGGAAATGTCGTTGGACAGGTAGCTCGCCGTTGACGCGGCCTTGCCCGACGCCGCCGAGAAGCGGACGTTCTCGATCGCCACATCGAGCTTGCCATAAAACGTGATGTTGCTGCCTTGCGCCAGCGCGTAGGCCGGCGCCAGCGCCGACAGCATCAGCGCTGCTTTGAACTTGTGGTTCATTTTTTTGTCTCCGTATTTTTAGTTTTTAAAGTACTGCAATTACATGATGGGAACCTCATGATTGGTGATGAAATCCTCCGGCAAGCTCGGGCCCCAGACGTAGAGCGCGTCCTCCGGTGGATAGTCTGCGGCTGGCCACACCGCGCCGGCCGGGATAAAGTCGATGTCAAACGAGTATTCGGCGTAACTGCCCCATGGATCGCGCACGTAGCGGAAGTAATTGGAGCCCAGCACATGGCGCCCCAGGCCCCAGCCATCCGGATAGCCCGCCTGCACCATCTGTTGCGCGCCGAGACCGACAGCGTCGAAGGAGCTGACATTCCAGCTGGTGTGGTGCAAGCCGGGTCCCAGCGACTTGGCGAAGGCGATCAGGTGATGATCGCTGCCATGCGGGCTATGTACAAAAGCGATGTTGTCACCAGAGCGGTCCGACAGCCGCAGGCCCAGCACATCGCAGTAGAAAGACATTGCGGCGCCGATGTCCGGCGTGAACAGCAGGATGTGTGACAGATGCGTCGGCCTGACCTGCTGGATCGCGCTACGGCACGGCGCGCGTCCGGCGTCGCTGCGTTCGGGCGCGAACTCGCGCGGTGCCTTGACACTGGGCGAGGTCTTGTCCGCAACCCGCAGACACACCGCCACACCATCCGGCGCCGCCAGCCAGATGCCGTCCGGCGCCAGCGCATGCGGACGCTCGATCAAAACGACCGCGTTGGCGGCGCAGCGCCGTATCAAGGCGTCAGCGTCGGCGGCATAGATGCCCAGCGTGATCCACAGCAGTTTTTTGCTGCCGCCCTCCAGCACCCGCCCCCAGCGATGCGGGTGGCCGTCGGTGTACAGTCCCAGCCCACCGTCCTCGCGTCGCACCTCAAGGCCGAAGCTGGAATAGAAATGTAGCGCCGCCTGCAAGTCCGGCACGCTAAAGGTAAATTCATCGACCGAATGAACGGCCGTGACAACGGGTTCAATACGCGGGTGTTCGCTCTTCATCTAGGTCTCCACTAAGGTGCGGCAAGGACGCGGCTCTGCGGCCGCTAATGTCCAGATCAAACGACGCGTTGGGTTTGCGCGCCAAGCTGGGCGATGCTGAGCGTCACCACATCGCCCTTGCGCAGGAACTGCTGCGGTTTCATGCCCAGGCCAACGCCGGCCGGGGTGCCGGTGACGATCACGTCACCCGGCAGCAGCGTCATGAACTGGCTCAGGTAGGAGACGATCTGCGCCACCGAGAAAATCATGTCGGAGGTGTTGCTGGCCTGCTTGACGTCACCGTTGACGCGCAGTTCCATGTCCAGCGTCTGCGGATCGGGGATCTCGTCGGCGGTCACCAGCCATGGGCCGATCGGACCAAAGCTGTCGAAGCTTTTGCCTTTGCCCCACTGGCCGTTGCGGTGGATTTGCCAGTGGCGTTCCGAGACATCGTTGGCGGCGCAGTAGCCGGCCACGTGGCCCAGCGCATCGGCTTCGCTGACGCGGCGCGCGGTGCTGCCGATGATGATGCCCAGTTCAATTTCCCAGTCGGTCTGCTCGGAGCCCGGCGGCAGCGCGATATCGTCATTGGCGCCGCTGAGCGAGGTGATGGCTTTGGTGAACACAATGGGTTCGGCCGGTAACGGCAAGCCCGATTCTTCCGCGTGCTTGCGATAGTTCAGGCCGATGGCGACGAACTGGCGGATGCCGGCCACCGGTACACCGATGCGCACGCCGGCGTCCACCAGCGGCAGCTGGGTCAGATCAATGGCGGCCAATGCCCGCAGGCGCCCGGGCGACAGCCAGTCCGGCGTCAGGTCGGGCACCAGCGCCGACAGGTCGCGGATGCCGCCTTGCGCGTCCAGGGCGGCAGGTTTTTCGGCGCCAGGTGCGCCCACACGTAACAGTTTCATCGCTTTTATTCCAGGTGAGGGTTGAGGAGCGGCTTACCAGCCGCATACAGTGCGCAGCAATGCCTTGCCGTCGTGCGGCCAGATGTCGCCGCGCCAGGCCACGTGCTGGTCCGGACGGATCAGCGCCAGGCGGGATTGATAAAGTTCGGGCAGCGTGGCGCCATCCGCTTCCGGCTGATAGACGGTCAACGGCACGCCGGTGGCGTCGGCGTCGCGCCGTGCTTGCAGCAGATCGGCCGCGTTCCAGCCGCCAGTGGCCAGCAGCGTGTAACCAGGTCCAAAGCCGTCGTACAGCGAGCTGCCATCGACCAGCCAGGCGTGCGGCGCCAGTGAGCCGGGATAGGCCGACGGCGTGGCGTGCGCCACCTGCGCCGGCGGCGGCGGGCTATCCTCGCTGGCGACGATGGCTGAGCCGTGGTAGTGACTGCCCAACACCACGCCCAGCGTGTTGAATTCACGCCCCTTGACTTCGCGGATGGCGGCGCCGATCTGCGCCCGCAGCGTGACGCCGAGCGGGCCGTCGTCCTCGCTGCCGTCCTGGGTCAGTTGCTTGCCCAGCACCGCGTGGTTGGCCACGGCTTCGTCCATGACACGCTGATGCACCGGACGGCGTTCGGCCTGGTAGCTGTCGATCAGCGCCGGACCGCCCCAGCCGCGCAGCACGGCGGCCAGCTTCCACCCCAGGTCGACGCCGTCGGCGACGCCCATGTTCATGCCGTAGCCGCCGAACGGCGGATGCAAGTGGCAGGCATCGCCCACCAGAATGGCCCGGCCGTCCTGATACTTGTCGGCAATCAGGCGGCTGGCGACCCATTCATCGGTACTCTTGATTTCATACGGCAGGTCGATGCCGGTCGCCTTGCGGATCAGTGCTGCCGCTTCGGCATCGGTCACCTTGAAATCCTGCGGCACCCCGGTCGGCATGAAGAACCAGGTGTCGTCCACGTCCATCGGACCGATCAGGCTCGGCGTGTCGGCATTGATCTGCCAGTACATAATGGCCTTGCCATGCGGGTGGGCAGCCGCCAGGCCCGGCGCGCGGAACACGATATTGTAATTACGCGACAGGCCGTAACTACCTTCCATTTTGGCACCGATGGCGCCCCTCACCATGCTGCGCGCACCATCGGCGCCGACAATGTACTGGCTGGAAATCACTTCGGTCACACCGCTATCGACGTGGCGCGTGATGGCCCGCACCACGCTGGCATCCTGCTCGAACGATTCAAGTTCGGTCAGAAAACGAAACTGCACGCTGGGCAGCGTTTGGGCGTGCTCCTTGAGAATTTTTTCCAGGGTGTACTGCGGAATCCACTGCGCGTGCTCCGAGTACAGGGAATGGCGGTGCGGCGCGCAGTTAAACGCATTCTCGAAGCGCGCCAGCGGATAGCCGCCCAGCCGGGTGACGAACATGACGTCCGATGGATAGTCGAGGCCGAGCGGGGAGGCTTCCGCCAGCTTGTCGGCGATACCCCAGCGACGCAGATGTTCACGGGTACGCACATTGGTGGTTTTGGCGCGTGGCGCGACGCCGACGCGCGCGTTGCGCTCAACGACGATGCACGAGATCGCGCGTGAACCGAGTTCAATCGCCAGCGCCAGGCCGGAGGGGCCGGCGCCAATGATGAGCACTTCGGTGGTGGAGGCGGTTGCCTGATTCATGTGGTCTCCTTGCTAGCTCTTGTGAAGCGATTCTAATCAGCGTCAACTGATTAAAAAAGATGACAAAAACTCGCAGGTGATACTACAATCGCATCACCATGAAACTCACCCAAATCAGCCATTTGCTCGCCATTGCCGATAAAGGCAGTTTGCGGGCAGCGGCCCGTTATCTGGATGTCAGCCAACCCCAATTAACCAGGAGCATGCAGGAACTGGAGCATGATTTGGGGGTGACGCTGTTTGAACGGAGTGCGCGTGGCGTGGTGCTGACCCAGGCGGGCGAACGCTTTCTCATCCGCGCGCGCACCATCAGCAGCGAAGTGCGGCGCGCGCACGACGAGATCGCGCAACTGCAGGGCGATACCGCCGGTACGCTGCATGTGTGCATGTCGACGGTGCCGCACATCGCGCTGTTTCCGTATGCGCTGAAGGAATTCAGAGCGCGTTATCCCGATGTGCTGATGGACTTGCGCGACGGCGTGTTTCCGAATGCCGAGCCGATGCTGAAAAACGGCACGCTGGATTGCTACATCGGCCCGGCGCCCGATCTGCCGACCAATTCCGACCTGATCGTTGAGAAGTTATTTGACAATACGCGGGTGATCATGTGCCGGCGCGGTCACCCACTGATCGGCGCCACATCGCTGCAGGAACTCAAGGATGCGGAATGGGCGACGACGTCGGTCACCCATAAGGCTTACGAAGAACTGGGGCCGCTATTCGCACAACATGCTCTGCCGGCACCTCGCTTGGTCTTGCGCGCCCATTCGACCCTGACCTACGTGACGGCCATCGCCTATTCGGATCTGCTGCTGATGCTGCCGGTGCAGTGGGCCGACTTCGAAATCACCCGAAACGCGCTGGACATTATTAAAGTAAAAGAGCCGCTGCCAGCTGCGCCGATTTGCATCGTCCGACGCGCCGACCTGCCCCTGACGCCCGCCGCCGACTATTTTTGCGACATGATCCGGCGCGCCAGCGGGCATTTGCTGCAACGACGCAGCTAGGTTTTTCAAGATCAGCAGGTAGACTACGGGGGAGCTGGAGGGAATAAGCGCGAGCAGTTTTTGGCTGTTCATCGTTGTACTACTGACGCAAGGCTTTGTCGGAGAGAATCACGTCATTTGAAAATATCTATCGGCAAAAATGGAGCAGCAGCCAGTATTGACGCGCGATATGCATCCCCCCCTTGTTGTTAAAGCCCCGCCAGTCGGGGCTTTTTAACATGCAGACTGTTGGCAGTCCGCCAGCCGCACCTTACCGAATTTCCATGTAGCGCTCTGGCACTCAATCATCTGCACTGCCCCACCCCATCCTTCAAGATGACAAGGACATTTGCAAAACCTTTGCACGCGGCGAAATGGACCTTCGCATATCCTGCTGGCCAAGATTTTCCTGGGTTCAGATCTGTTCCTGCAGCGCCATTTACGCCCCCACGGCAGGCTGAGCTGCTCTTGGGATCTTCATCGCACCACGATATCGAAATTGCATAATTGCAAGTGTTGTGAAATTGGGGCGCCGGAGAGCCAGGATCCGGATGGATAGCAACACAATGATCTGCCCGCTGAGGCGGCTCCCTCATAGCTGTCGCTTGTTGTTGCGTGAGGTTACTGGCATAGGGAGCAGCAACGGCTTTCCCGTTGACGCTACTCAATCCGGCCAGCATCCCCGCTACAATGGCCGTGCTAGGCGACATTGAGCTCCTCGGAGGCGGCTCGTCATCGTCTTCCGCGAGTGGGGTTCCAAGCAGGCCTGGCAACGGGGGCGTTACATATACAAGCTTATTTGAAACGCTTTGCTCTTGCCGAACACCAGCAACTATCGCAGCCAGAGGAATTCCGTTACCCTGGTCGTAAAACTGGATCGCTCGTCGGCACTCATTCACGTACGCAGCAGCCATCCTGTTGCAATCGCCAAGTAGTTTGATAGCCGGGTAGGATTTGCCGCGAAGGGTCAACAATGCAGCGTGCCAAAGTACCAATTCTGCGTAAGCACGCGAAGATGGTTGAACCTGCATAATTCCCTGCTCGAACACCGTCGATGCGCGCTCCAGATCGTTGGAAATCAGCAATCTCTCAACGTCTGCAAAGGTCTGCCGAGACAGCGCTAGATAATCGGATTCCGCAGGTTGAGCTAAGCACTGGGCCACGGGCGCCAAGAATGCCAACCCCACAGCGAATCGCGCATACCCCCAAAGACGTCTCATTTTCGACTCCTTCGAAATTATCAATTATTCCAAATGATAACCTGACAACGAGAATAATTGTCAATTTATAACTTTTTTTACTCTAACCCTGATCCCATAGTACTGTCGCATCGTGTCGCAGATTTTTGCCACGCCCCTTTTCCTACCTGCAAGCCGGTAGGAAAAGGGGCCAAGCGCTACAACTTAGCCGAATGTAAAGAATGGTTGAAGGAAAATCAGGTATGTCAATCTGGAAAGACAAAAATGGGCAAACTCCATGCCGGCATCATGGTCGATGGCAAAAGAATTCACCGAGAGCTGCCAGAAGGTGCAACTTCGGGAGATGCCAAGCTAGTAGAAATGGAGCTGCGCGCATCGGGCGCCCTGCCGATGACCGCAGTCCTCGCGCTCTTTGTTAAGCACGCGCAGGCGCTGCGCAGCGCCGAAACGGCCAAGCACCAAGCGAAGCGGCTCGGCCCTTAGGCGGAGCGCTACAAGGCGAGCCAAGCGCAGGAATTTGCACGCCACGTGATTCGGGACATGAGCAAATTAATACCAGGCAGGAAGACGGGCAAAATGAAGCCGGCGTACGCTGCAGCGACGATCGACCGGTCGCTCGCCTTCGCAAAAAAGGCCTGCATCTGGCTTGGCGCCAGCGCCTGATTCCGGCGAACTATGGTCTACGGATTGAGTCAGTCGCCGTCAACAATAAACGCGAAGTCTTCCTGACTGTGGAACAGGTGAGGAAGATCACCTCGCTCTGCTCGCCTATCGCACAGGCCGCGATATGGGCGGCCCTGCTCACCGGCGCTCATCGCGGAGAGCTATTCCAGATCGAACGCGCACACATCGGACGGGACGCGATCACGTTCCCGACCAGCAACACCAAAACGCTCCGGATGCGCGTTATCCCTATTGCACGATCTGCGACACTCGTGCACCAACATCATGCTGGGCTTGGGTGTGGACCTGTACACTATCAGCAAGATTCTCGGCCACGCCAATGTGCAGACCAATCAACGATACGCACACCTGCAGGTTGAGGCACAGCGCGCCGCGCTGGACAAGTTATCGGAGCTGGTGGCGACGCAGTAAATTACACTGAAAAATTACACTCAACAAAAAAGCCGATCTGTTTAAAGATCGGCTTCTAGTGTAAGTGATTGATTTCACTTGAAATTCTTGGTGGGAAGTGCAAGTTTCGAACTTGCGACCCCTGCAGTGTGAATGCAGTGCTCTACCCCTGAGCTAACCTCCCGTCGAGTGCGAGCATTATAGAGCTTGCTCCCGAGAAGCACAAGTCCTAATTTAGGCCGCCGGGGCGGGGGCCGGCGGGTTCTCCAGCGCGCTCCAGATGCATTGGCCTTTCATCGCCTTGTCCAGCCCGGCCAGCGATTCGGCGTGGGCCGCCAGTTCGTCTGGCGAGGCGGGCGCGAAGATGATGTCGGCCATGGCGACCGGCTCCAGCGCTGCGCTCAGATCAACGATCTCCTCTTCCACATCCATGCCTAGGCTGTTCTGGCCGCGCGTCATGGCCAGGTAGACGTCGGCCAGCAGCTCGGCATCCAGCAGCGCGCCGTGCAGTTTGCGGTGGGCGTTGGAGATGCCGTAACGGTCGCACAGCGCATCCAGCGAGTTGCGCTTGCCGGGATGCAGCTCCTTGGCCTGCACCAGCGTGTCGATCACACCGCCGATGTGGTCGGAGAAATCCGGCAGGTTGAGCAGCTTGAATTCGTGGTTCAGGAAGCCCAGGTCAAACGGCGCGTTGTGGATGATGACTTCGGCGCCCTGGATGTAGTGGCGCAGCTGTTCGACAATCTCGCGGAATTTCGGCTTATCTCTCAGGAATTCGGTGGTCAGGCCGTGGACGTTCAGCGCGCCCTCTTCCGACTCGCGCTCCGGATTGATGTAGAAGTGCAGATTATTGCCGGTCAGCTTGCGGTCAAGCAGCTCGACGCAGCCGATTTCCAGGATACGGTTACCCAGCTTGGGGTTGATACCGGTGGTTTCGGTATCCAGTACGATTTGGCGCATAGTGTTCCGTGATTGATTCAGCGCTGCAGTATATCAGCGTACGCGCGCGACTTCGACGCCGCGGTTGGCCAGCATGTCGGCGCGTTCGTTGCCCGGGTGGCCGTTGTGGCCGCGCACCCAGCGCCATTCGATGGTGTGCATGGTCTGGGCCGCGTCCAGCGCTTTCCACAGGTCTTCATTCTTGACCGGTTCCTTGGTCGAGGTTTTCCAGCCGCGCGCCTTCCAGCCGTGGATCCATTCGCTGATGCCTTTTTGCACATACTGGCTGTCGGTGTGCAGCACCACTGTGCACGGCCGCTTCAACGCGGTCAGCGCTTCGATCACCGCCTGCAGTTCCATCCGATTGTTGGTGGTGTCGCGGGTGCCGCCGAAGATTTCCTTCTCGGCCTCGCCCGCCACCAGCAAAGCGCCCCAGCCGCCGAGGCCGGGATTACCCTTGCAGGCGCCGTCTGTGTAAATATCTACCTTATCCATCTTGCTGCTCTCTTCGTTTGTTCGTTACCGGCACGACCGCAGGGGCCGTTGCCGTTTTGCGCGTCCAGGCCGGGCCTATCATGCGCATGCCTTTGACCCGCTTGATCGCCTGAACGACGTACACGCCGCCAAAGTATGGCCACCAGCGCGAGCCGGCATTATCCATGAAGGCGTAGCGTTGCAGCCATTTTTCTGTGCGGCAGGCTGGCGCGTAGCAACCAAAGTGGCTTTGGCTGGCGCTCATATTCAATAATTTTAACCAGTCTTTCATGCGGGGCATAGAGATCAGCTCTTCTGTCCTGGGCAGGAAGGAAGTGCCGCCGACCCGCCGCAGCACATGGCGCGCGCCCCACAAGCTGGCCGGATTGAAACCGCAGATGATGACCTGCCCTTCCGGAATCAGCACGCGCTCGACTTCGCGCAGCACCTGATGCGGGTCGGTGGAAAATTCCAGCACGTGCGGCAACACCATCAGGTCGACGCTTTGCGAAGCGAACGGCAGTTCGGTGTAATCGAGCGTGACGTTGACCGGGCGCGATGGCTCGTGCGCGGCGCGGATTTTGCGGTCGGCCAGCAGTTTGTAGGGCATGCGGCTGGCGGCCAGGGCATCAATTTGAGGCATGCCGATCTGCACCGCGTTGTAGCCGAAGATGTCGGCTGTTAAATTATCGAGACAGCTTTGTTCCCACGCACGCAAGTAGACACCTGCGGGCGTTTGCAGCCAGCCTTCCAGCGCTATAATGGACTTCTCGGATCCCGCCTTATCCATGCTTAGCCTTGTGCAATCCAATGACCATATCTTCTACTCAAGCTCTCAGTGTTTTAACGGTTCCCGCATTCCGCGACAATTATCTGTGGTTGATACATGATGGCACACATGCTGCGGTGGTCGACCCGGGCGACGCCAAGCCGATCCTGGCGGCGCTGAAAGCAAACGGACTCAAGCTCACCGCCATTTTACTCACCCATCACCATGCTGACCATATCGGCGGCGTTCCTGAATTATTACAGCATTATCAGGTTCCGGTCTTCGGTCCGCGCAACGAGACCATCGCCGCGGTCACTTTGCCGGTGGGCGAAGGCAAGATTATCGATGTGCCGGGGCTGGCGCTGAAGTTGTCGGTGCTAGACGTGCCCGGCCACACCATGGGCCACATCGCCTATGTGCGCGAGCCGGCCGACGGCGCGCCGACCTGGCTGTTCTGCGGCGACACGCTGTTTGCCGGCGGCTGTGGACGCCTGTTCGAAGGCACGCCGGCGCAGATGATCAGCTCACTCGGCAAGCTGGCGTCGCTGCCGGAGGACACGCTGGTGTATTGCGCCCACGAGTACACGCTGTCCAATCTGCGCTTCGCGCGCGTGGTGGAGCCGGACAATGTGGCGCTGCAAGAACGGGTGAAAGTGGAAACAGACAAGCGCGAGCATGATATTCCCACCGTGCCCAGCACCATCGGACTGGAGAAGGCGACCAATCCCTTCCTGCGCTATCGCGAGGCGGCGATTGCCGAGCAACTGGTGAAGGCCGGGCGCCTCGACCGCATCGATACGCCACTGGCCACCTTCACCGCGCTGCGTTTGTGGAAAAACGACTTCTAATCAAAAACGGCCCTTGCGGGCCGTTTCGGTTTTAGATCTCTTCGTACAGCGGCAGCGTCAGGAATTCCTCAAACGCTTCCGAAGTCGACATCTCCTCGAAGATTTGTGCGGCCCGTGGATAGGCCGGGGTGTTGCCGTCCGGCGCGGTGACCTGCACTTTCGCCAGCTCTTCCGGAATCATCGCGCGCACCATGTCGGCGGTGACTTTGCGGCCGTCTTCCAGCACGCCCTTGGTCGAGCGGATCCATTGCCACACTTGCGAACGGCTGATCTCGGCCGTGGCCGCATCTTCCATCAGGTTGTGAATCGGCACGCAACCGTTGCCGTTCAGCCAGCTGCCCAGGTAGTGGATGCCGACGTTGATGTTGTAACGCAGGCCGGCTTCGGTGATCGGGGTTTCCGGTTTGAAGTCCAGCAGCTGCTCGGCGTTGACTTCCACGTCCAGACGTTGCTTGTCGATCTGGTTCGGCTTATCGCCCAGCACTTTCGTGAACTCGGCCATGGCCAGATCCACCAGGCCAGGGTGAGCCACCCAGCCGCCGTCGTAGCCGTCGGTGGCATCGCGCGCCTTGTCGTTGCGCACGCCGCCCATGGCGATGTCGTTTTTCTCTGGATCGTTCTTGATCGGGATCAGTGCCGCCATGCCGCCGATGGCTGGTGCGTTGCGCTTGTGGCAGGTTTTCAGCAACAGCAGTGCGTAGGCACGCATGAATGGCGAGGTCATCGTCACTTTGGCGCGGTCGGCCAGGCAGAAGTCCTTGTCCAGTTTGAATTTCTTAATGCAGGAGAAGATGTAATCCCAGCGGCCGGCGTTCAGGCCGGAGCTGTGCTCGCGCAGTTCGTACAAGATTTCATCCATCTCGAAGGCGGCCAGAATGGTTTCGATCAGCACGGTGGCTTTGATGGTGCCTTGTGGCAGGCCCAGTTCGTTCTGGGTCAGCACGAAGATGTCGTTCCACAGGCGCGCTTCCAGATGCGATTCCATTTTCGGCAGGTAGAAGTACGGGCCGGCGCCGCGTGCCAGCTGCTCCTTGGCGTTGTGGACCATGAACAGCGCGAAGTCGAAGATGCCGCCCGAGATGCGCTTGCCGTCGACCAGCACGTGCTTCTCATCCAGGTGCCAGCCGCGCGGACGCACCACCAGCGTGGCGATCTTGTCGTTCAGTTTGTAGGACTTGCCGTTTTGCTCCAGCGCGATGGTGCGGCGCACCGCGTCCTTCATATTGATCTGGCCACTGATCTGGTTGTCCCAGTTAGGCGAGTTCGAATCTTCGAAGTCGGTCATATAGCTGTCGGCGCCCGAGTTCAAGGCGTTGATGACCATCTTGCGCTCGACCGGGCCGGTGATTTCCACGCGGCGGCATTCCAGCGCTTTTGGAATCGGCGCGATCTTCCAGTCGCCATTGCGGATGTGGGCGGTGTCGGCCAGGAAGTCCGGGCGCTCGCCGGCGTCCAGACGCTTGGCGCGCTCGACGCGCACGGCCAGCAACTGCTGGCGACGCGATTCGAATTCACGGCTCAGCTTGGCCACCAGTGCCAGTGCTTCGGAAGTGAGGATGTTTTCGTAGCCCGGTTTGATTTCACCGGTAATTTCCATGCCGGCTGGCAGAGTGATGGTCGTCATGAGGTGGGTCTCCGTAAAAAAATATCAACGAATCGTCTAATTATAAGCTTGTTGCAGTGCGATGTTTTTAGTGTGGCGGCTCAGTTACGCCTCGCATTGTTTTACAGTATATTCACTCTTTAGTTATACAAACGAGACTAAAAATCACTTCATCTATGCGTTTTTGTAAAAAGTGACGGGGACACGGTGTTATGGGGCAGTTCAGACAGATTTCTACTTTTGTTGAGGTGGTGGCGAGGGGCAGCCTGTCGGCCGCCGCGCGCGCCGAGGGCATCGCGCCCGCCATGATAGGGCGCAGGCTGGATGCGCTGGAGACGCGGTTGGGCGTCAAGCTGTTGCAGCGCACCACGCGCAAGCTGGCGCTGACCGACGAGGGTGCCGCTTTTCTGGAAGATTGCCAGCGCATCCTGGCCGAACTGGAAGAAGCCGAATCGGCGGTAGCCGAGCGTAGCGCCCACGCCACAGGTCACTTGATGATATCCGCGCCGGCCGGCTTTGGCCGCCAGCACGTGGCGCCGCTACTGCCCTCTTTCCTGGCCGAGCACCGCGACGTCAGCGCCACGCTGAACATGAGCGACCGCGTGGTTGACATCGTTGGCGAAGGCATTGATGTGGCGATCCGCATTGCCAGCCTGTCGGATTCGAATTTGGTTAGCGTCAAGCTGGCCGACAACCAGCGCGTGGTGGTGGCCGCGCCGTCCTACCTCAAGCGTCACGGCGAACCGAAGACACTGGCCGATTTGAGCAAGCACAATTGCCTGGCCATCAGCAGCGAAGGCAGCCAGCGCGGCTGGACCTTCCGCGAGGAAAGCAAGAACGTGGTGTTGAAGGTGAACGGCAACATGGCCTGCAACGATGGCCAGGTGTTGCATGAATGGGCGCTGGCGGGCAAGGGACTGGCCTGGCGCTCGATGTGGGAAGTGGGCAGTGCGATTGAGGCTGGCAAGCTGCAGACCGTGCTGGACGGCTATTCAGCGCCCGGCAACGACATCTACGCGGTGTTTGCCCAGCGTCGCCACCTGCCGCTGCGGATACGCGCCTTTGTCGACTTCCTGCGCCATTCCTATGCCCAGCAGGACTACTGGCGCCGCGCCAAGTAAACCGTTCAGGCAAAAAAAAAATCCTCGGGTACCGAGGATTTCTTGATCGTTAGATCCAGCGTATTACAGAGGCTGAATGTTCGAAGCTTGCTTGCCTTTAGGGCCGGCAGTTACTTCGAAAGAAACGCGTTGGTTCTCTTGCAGCGACTTGAAGCCTGCCGACTGAATCGCCGAGAAGTGAGCGAACAGATCTTCGCCGCCTTCGTCAGGGGTGATAAAGCCGAAACCCTTCGAGTCATTGAACCATTTTACGATACCAGTTGCCATTACAATTCCTATTTCAGTTAATTTGGGCTTGCGCCCGTGATATCGTTTTTGAGGCAAGAAAGACAAACTGTACTACTCTTGAATCTAAACGATGCCGCATTATACCCATTTACGAGAGAAAAGCACGTTTTCGCGAAAATAAATGCAGAACACCACATTTTTTGGTAGAAAACGCTCGCGTGGGCCCGTATCTGTCACTATAGACAACTAAATCGTATAGGGTTTGACCTAGATCAAGCGCACGCTTAGTCGTATTGATTTGCTTTGGGGTCGCGCGCGGCCCAGACCAGCAATTTTTCCACCTCCGGCACCACCGCTTCCCAGCCCGTCTGCGTGGCCAGCACCGCGCGCACCATCTGCTCGACACGGCGCGATTCCTGACCGAACACCGCAAAGCCGAAAGTGCCGGCCGAGCCGGCCACGCCATGCAATACCTCATGCAGTTCGTGTAGCGCATCTTGTGGCGGCTGCGCGCCGCCAGCCTGACAGGCCACCAGCGCGGTGCGGATCTTGTCCAGCGTGCCAGGCACGGTGGCGGCGAATTTTTCGTTCAACGCGGCCAGGCGGGCGCGGAAATCGGGATCGACAGGCGTGGACATAGATTTATTTGGTGCCGAAGATGCGGTCGCCGGCGTCGCCCAGACCGGGCACGATGTAGGCGTGGTCGTTCAGGTGCGAATCCAGCGAGGCGCAGTAGATCTTCACGCCAGGATGGGCCTTTTGGAATACTTCGATGCCTTCCGGCGCCGCCACCAGCGCCAGGAAGATGATCTGGTCGTCGGTCACGCCGCGCTTTTTCAGCACGTCGATCGCGTGCACCGCCGAATTACCTGTCGCCACCATCGGGTCGCACAGGATGAAGGTCCGCTCGGTCACATCCGGCAACCGCACCAGATATTCCACCGGCTGGTGGGTTTCCGGGTCGCGGAACACGCCGATATGGCCGACGCGCGCCGACGGCACCAGGTCCAGCAGGCCATCGCTCATGCCGATGCCGGCGCGCAGAATCGGCACGATGGCCAGCTTGCGGCCGGCGATTACCGGCGCGTCGATGGTCATCAGCGGGGTTTCGATGGTACGGGTCGTCAGCGGCAGGTCGCGGGTGATTTCGTAGCCCATCAGCAGCGTGATTTCCTTGAGCAGGTCGCGGAAGGTACGGGTCGACGTGTCCTTGGCGCGCATGTGGCTCAGTTTGTGCTGGATCAGCGGGTGGTCAGTGATGAACAGGTTAGGAAAACGCGGGTCTTGTTTCATTAGTTTGGCTCTTGTGGACGGTTATACATCACATTATACAAGGCAAGACGCGGTCTATTCCACCAACGCCCGCGCCAGGATGGCCTCACAATCGACGCCGGACGGCAGTCGCCCATACGCCCCGCCCGGCTCACGCTTCAGGCGCGAGGCCACGAAGGCCGATGACACATACTCTGGCGCATGCCGCAACAACAGCGCCGCTTGCACCGCCAGCACCACCCGCTCGGCGCGCACGCGGGCGCCGAATTCATCCGGCGTCTGCTGTTGCGCTAGGTCGGCCAGCAAGGTGCTGCGGTAGGCGACGAAGAAGGTGTCGCTGTTGCCGGCCTCGGCCAGTTCGGCCGCCAGCGCCTCGCGCGCTTCCGGCGACTTCGACAGCGCGCGCAGCAGATCCAGGCACATCACATTGCCCGAGCCTTCCCAGATCGAGTTGACCGGCAGTTCGCGGTACAGCCGCGCCAGCGGACTGTCCTCGACATAGCCGCTGCCGCCGATCACCTCCATCGCCTCGGCGCCAAAGCCCGGCCCGCGCTTGCAGATCCAGTACTTGCCGGCCGGCGTCAGCAGCCGCGCCAGCATCGCCTGGGCCGGATCGGACGACTGGTCGAAGCAGCGCGCCAGCCGCATCGCGAACGCGGTGGCGGCTTCCGATTCCAGCGCCAGGTCGGCCAACACATTCTGCATCAGCGGCTGCTCGACCAGCGGCCGGCCGAACGCCACGCGGCGGCGCGCGTGATGCAGCGCATGCGTCAGCGCGGCGCGCATGGTGCCGGCGCTGCCCAGCACGCAATCGAGCCGCGTATGGCTGCCCATTTCCAGAATGGTTGGTATGCCCCTGCCCTGCTTGCCAATCAGCCAGCCATACGCGCCGGTGAACTCCACCTCGGAGGAGGCGTTGGAACGATTGCCTAGCTTGTCCTTCAAACGCTGCACGCGGATCGCATTGCGTTCACCGTTCGGCAAATAGCGCGGCAGGAAGAAACAGGACAGACCGGCGCTGCCTTCGCCATCGGTCTGCGCCAGGATCAAGTGCGCATCGCTTTGCGGCGCGGAGAAAAACCACTTATGGCCGACGATGCGGAACACTTCCTCGCCCTCGTCGCCAAACAGCGCGCGCCCTTCGGCCGACAACAGCGGCTCGGCGCGCGTGGTGTTGGCGCGCACGTCGGAACCGCCCTGCTTCTCGGTCATGCCCATGCCGATGATGGCGCCATGTTTTTGTTCGACCGGCAGCGAGCGCGGATCGTATTGATTGGACAGGATCTTGGGCAGCCATTTCAGCGCGATGCGCGGCGCCTGCTTCAGCGCCGGCACCGACGCGTAGGTCATGGTCACCGGGCACTGCGAACCATTCTCGACCTGGCCGAACAACAGATAGCGGGCCGCGCGCGCCACCTGCGCACCGGCACCGCCCTGCCACGGCGACGCATGCGTGCCATGGCCGATCAGCAGCGCCATCAAGCGGTGCCAGGCCGGATGGAATTCGACTTCATCAATGCGATGACCTTCGCGGTCGTAATTGTGCAGCGTGGGCGAGTACAAATTGGCCAGCCGCGCCAGGTCCAGCGTTTCGGCCTTGCCGAGCTCGGCGCCCAGCGACTCCAGCGAAGCGGCCGCCTCGCCGCCGCCCTCGCGCAACAACGCCTCTTGCAGCGCCGGATCGGCGGTGTACAGGTTGATGTTCTCAAACGGCGCAACAGTATTGCGCACTTCGTGGGTATCGAAAGGCTGCATTTTGTCTCCGTTCAAACTGCTGTTGTGTGTTTTCTTGAACAATGCCGAGACTAGCCCAAACAACGCAGACACACAAGGAGATGCCATGACCGAGGCTTATCTTTACGAGGCCATCCGTACCCCGCGCGGCCAGGGCAGCGAAGATGGCAGCCTGTACAGCGTCAAGCCCATCTCGCTGCTGACCGGATTGATGCGCGAGCTGCAGCAGCGCCATCAGCTCGACACCGGCCTGATCGACGATGTGGTGCTCGGCTGCGCCACGCCGGTGGGCGATCAGGGCGCCGACCTGGCCCGCATCGCCGCGCTGGCCACCGGCTGGGACTGGAAAGTGGCCGGTGTTCAGCTCAACCGCTTTTGCGCTTCGGGCTTGGAAGCCGTCAACCTGGCGGCGCAGAAAGTGCGTTCCGGCTGGGACGATCTGGTGCTGGCCGGCGGCGTCGAATCGCCCTCACGCGTGCCCATCGGCGCGGACGGCGGCGCCTGGAGCCTGGACCCGGACACCAGCTTGCGCACCGATTACCTGCCGCCAGGCATCAGCGCCGATCTGATCGCCACGCTGGACGGCCTGCGCCGCGAACAGCTGGACGCCTATGCGCTGCGTTCGCAGCAAAAAGCCGCCGCCGCGCGCGCCGCCGGCCGCTTCCGTTCGCTGGTGGCGGTATGCGACCAAAACGGCGTGTCCGTCCTCGATCAGGATGAATGCCTCAAGCCCGCCACCAGCATGGACGCGTTGGAAAATCTGCTGCCGGCGTTTGAAGCGCTGGGCCGCAACGGCTACGACAGCATCGCCTTGCGCAAATATCCGCAACTGGAACGCATCCGCCATCTGCACACGGCGGGCAATATCGCGGGCGATGCCGACGGCGCGGCGTTGGTGCTGGTGGGCAGCAAGGCCGCCGGCGCCCGCCTCGGCCTTGATCCACGCGCGCGCATCGTCTCTGGCGCGGTCTGCGGCAGCGAGCCGGTAACCATGCTGGGCGGCGCCGCCACCGCCACGCGCAAGGCGCTGCAGAAAGCCGGCCTGTCGATCAACGACATCGATCTGTTTGAAGTGCACGAAGGCTGTGCTGCGGCGGTGCTGCGCTTCATGCGGGAAATGGCACTGGCCGAAGAAACCATCAACGTCAACGGCGGCGCCATCGCGCTGGGACATCCGGCGGGCGCCACCGGCTGCATATTGGTCGGCACCCTGATCGACGAACTGGAAGCGCGCCGACTGCGGCTCGGCCTGGTTGCGATTGGCACGATAGGCGGCATGGGCATCGCCACCATCATCGAGCGGGTGTAGGCATGATCAGCACCCATCAGAACGGCGACACCCTGACCGTGCTGCTGACGGCGCGCGCCATCAATCCACTCAGCCGCTTGTTCCAGCGCGAACTGGCGGCCCTGCTCGAACAGCTGGAGGCGCGCCGCGCGCGCCTGGCCGCCGTTGTCATCGGCTTCAACACCGACAACAACGCCCTTAACCACGAGCTGGAACACTTGATGGCGCTAACACCAGCCCAGGCCGCCGACTGCATGCACATGCTGGGCGCCTACAACGCACTGCTGCGCCGGCTGGAGACGCTGGGCCTGCCCGTGATCGCCGCGCTCAGCGGCGACGTCAGCGGTCATGCGCTGGGCCTGGCGCTGGCCTGCCATCACCGCCTGGCACTGCGCGGCACCCGCCTCAGCATGCCGCAGGTACGGCTGGGCCTGACGCCGGTATGCGGCGCCATCGCCCGCAGCGTGCGCTTGCTCGGTTTGCCGGCGGCGCTGCCGCTGCTGCTGGAGGGCGCGGTACTGACCGTGGGGCAGGCGCAACAGATGGGTCTGCTGCACGCGGTCGCCAGCGATGAGACAAGAATGGCGCGCCTGATCAGCGCCGTCCTGAACAAACCGGTTTGGAACCAGCCCTGGGAAAGCGCCGATTACCGGCCGCCCGGCGACGGATCGCAGGCGGCGGCGCTGCGCACGCTGCTGCAAACCGCACCAGCACTGCTGCGCGAGCGCCATGGCAATGCGGCGCCGGCCGCCGAGGCCATCCTGTGCGCCATGGTCGAGGGTTTACAAGTCGATTTCAAAAATGCATTACTGATCGAGAGTCGATATTTTTGTCAAACCGCCTTGCGTGCCAGTTTTTCGACCGATCTCAAGAGATTTCTGTAAATCTCGCTATAAAGTTGTGTTTTGCCATGTAATTTCATGTTCATCAGTGATACATTTCGTTCTGGTTTTGCAAGATTCGAGCCATCTAATTGTTACATGCATAATTTGAAAGAATAGTCTTCGCGATGCCGACCAGTGTTCTGCTCCAGCCGCATCATGAAATGCATCACCTCATGGAAGAGGCTGGCGACGTTGTATTTCGTCTTAACAAGCTAGGCCAGCTGCTGTATGCCAGCCAGCGCGCCACGGCCCGTATCGCCTGCGCCACGCCGCTGGTCGGCAGCGCGCTGGCCAAACTGGTGGCCGATGCCGATCAGGCGCCGCTGGCCGCGGCGCTGGCCGCCGTGCTGGAGGCCCGTGCCCCAAAGCTGCAAGAGGTGCGCCTCAAGACTGCCGATATTGAAATCTGGCACGAGCTGCGCATCTCCACCTACAGCACCGCCGATGGCGACACCGAACTGCTGGTGGTCGGCCGCGACATGACGGTGCAGCACGCCACCGAGGAACGCCTGCGTCACATGGCGACTCACGATGCGCTGACCGAACTGCCCAACCGCTTGCTGCTGTCCGACCGCATCCGCATGGTGATCGCCAACGCGCGCCGCTCCGGCCAGGGCTTCTCGGTGGCCAACATCGGCCTGGACGGCTTCAAGAAAGTCAACGATGGCCTCGGCCACCCGATCGGCGACGCCATGCTGCGCATGGCCGCCCAGCGCCTGCGCAAGACGCTGCGCGATTCCGACACCCTGGCCCGGGTCGGCGGCGACGAGTTTGTCGCGCTGCTGCCCGGTACCGCCAGCGAAGCACAGATCAAGCTGGTCACCGGCCGCCTGATCGCCGTGCTGCAAGCGCCGTTTGAAATCGACAACCACACCATTTATATCGGCGCCTCGGTCGGCGTCTCGGTCTACCCGCAACACGCCGAGGATGAAATCCGGCTGCTGGCCATGGCCGATGCCGCCATGTCGCGCGCCAAGGAAACCGGCAAGGGCCGCGCCCTGGTCTACAGCCCGGCCCACGCCGGCCCGCCGCAGCACGACATCTCGCTGGAAGCGGCGATGTTCCAGGCGGTGCGCGAAGGCGAGTTCCTGCTGTACTACCAGCCGATTGTCGACGCCCGCACGCGCGAAATCCAGGGCTTCGAGACGCTGATGCGCTGGAAACACCCGACGCTGGGCATGGTGCCACCGGCCCGCTTCATCCCGATCGCGGAGACCAACGGCTTGATCAACCTGCTCGGCGCCTGGGCGCTGAAAGCGGCTTGTGTGCAACTGAAACAATTTGAAGAAGTTGCCAAGCGGAATCTATATATCTCTGTTAATATCAGTCCACGACAATTCCGCAACGATAAATTCTTGGATGTGCTGGACGATGCAATTGCTTTCTCCGGCCTGCTTGGTGAGCAATTGGTATTAGAAATCACAGAGGGCACACTGATGATCGATCCAGTGCATGCCGAATCCATCCTGTCCAAAATGGCCGAGCGCAAGGCCCGTATCGCTATTGACGATTTCGGCACCGGCTACTCGTCGCTGGCCTATCTGAAGCGCTTCCCGATCTCGGTGCTGAAAATCGACCGCACCTTCATCCGCGACCTGCCCGGCTCGACCAAGGACGGCGCCATTTGCAACGCCGTGCTCGACCTGGCAAAACACCTCGATCTGTCGGTGGTGGCGGAAGGCGTGGAAACCGAAGAGCAACTGCAGTATCTGGAACAACGCGGCTGCCAGTACATCCAGGGCTACCTGACCGGCAAGCCCATGGCCGCCAACGTCGCGCTGGCGGCGCTGAAAGAAAGCATCCACGCCAAGGTGGCGGCGCCCGAATTGCGCCAGGTGCATCCATGAACAGCAGCTACAAGGCGACAACAGCGCTGGGCGCCAAAACGCTGGGCGAGCTGGGCGACTGCACCCGCCGCCGCGGCGACATGCCGGGCTTTGCCAAGGCCATCACCGCCATTCTGGGCGCCATGCGCGGCGAGGACGAGCAGGAATTCAATATGACGCGCACCGTGCTGTCCGATCCGGTGCTGACGCAAAAAGTGCTGCGCCTGGCCAACAGCGGCATGTACTCAGCCTTTGGCCAGCACGTCAACACGGTATCGAAAGCGGTGCTGGTGCTGGGCACCGAAGCCATCGGCCATCTGGCGCTGGGACTCAAGCTGATCGAGGAACTGGCGTCCACCTCCAACGACACCACCGTCGCCCACATTGAAATGGAAAAGGCGGTGCTAGCCGGCATCGTCGCGCAGCAGATCGCCTACACCGCCGAAAGCCGTCATGGCGAGGAAGCCGTGGTGTGCTCGATGCTGCACACGCTGGGCCGCATGATGCTGACTTTTTACATGCCCGAGCGCTGGCACGACTTGCAGCGCCAGGCCGACCAGTCGGCGCGCACGGTGGAGCAAGCGGCGCCGGAAGTGCTGGGCCTGAGCCTGGAAGAAATCGGCCATGCCGCCGCCCTGCACTGGGGCTTGCCGAACTCGCTGCTGAACGGCATGCGCACGCTAGCCCCGGCCGAGCCGGGCACCGAAGTCTCGCCGTCCGACTGGATCGCCGCCCTGTCCACCATGGCCGCGCGCTGCGCCGAATCGCTGTGGCATGACGACCCGGCCGGTGTCGAACAAGTCAAACAGCTGACCGAAAGCTATGCCGGCATGCTGGGCGTGAACGCGCCCGACCTGCTGCACGCGATCGACCAGGCCAAGGTGATCGCAGCCAACGACCTGACCATCGCCCCGCTGTCGCGCCCGGCCGAACGGCGCGCCAAGGCACTGGCCAAGACGCGCCAACGCGCCGCCGGCAACAAAATCCTGCTCAGCGGCCTGGCCGACATGCGCGACGTGCTGGACAGCGCCAGTCCGGGCCAGATGGTGCAGATCGCGCTGGAAACCGTGTACAAAGGGCTGGACCTGTCGCGCGCCGTGGCGTTTGTACGCAACCGTCGCGAAGGTCATTACGCGGCCCGCATCAGCTTTGGCGAAGGCACGCGCGAGCTGCTGGCCGGCATGACCTTTGATGATGCCTACGAACCGAACGTGTTCCACGCCGCGCTCAACAGCGACCGCGTGATCTTCATCGAAAACGCCCACGACGCCAAGTTCGCCGCCAAGCTGCCGCTGTGGTGGAAGGGTTCCTTGTCGGAGGCGCGCAGCTTCGTGGTGCTGCCGCTGTCGGCCAACGGCCAGCCGGCCGGCTTCCTGTATGGCGACTGGGACGATTCCTTCCCGCCGATCCAGCTGAGCCAGACCGAATTCTCGCTGCTGAACGATATGCGCGCGATGGTGGTCAAAGCGGTCGAGCGCCGTCACGGCGTCGCGCCGGAAACCGTTACGCGCTGACGTCGCTGCGCTGCCAGCGGAACGTCAGCAGCGCCGCCAACGTCGACAGGCCCGCCAGCGCCGCCGCCACGAAATACACCGATTCGGCCCCTGCCCGCTGCCACCACTGCGCCAGGAACAGCCCGCCCAGCGAGCCGCCGATGCCATACGAAATGCTCATGTACAGCGCCTGGCCGCGCGCCTGCAGCGGCCCCGAGAACCAGCGTTGCAACGTCATCACCGACGACGAGTGATGCAGCGCGAAGGTGGCGGCATGCATCAGCTGCGCCACCACCAGCAGCCACAGCATGTTCGAACCGAGGCCGATCATCAGGAAGCGCAGCACGCCGATACCCAGCGCCAGATACATCATGCGCATCGCGCCCCAGCGCCGGAACAGATGCGACTGGAAATAAAACAAAATCACCTCGGCCAGCACGCCCAGCGACCACATGGCGCCGATCACGGTCTTGCTGTAGCCGTTACGTTCCAGATACAGCGAATAAAAGGTGTACAGCGAGGTGTGCGCCGACACCATCAACGCGGTGGAGGTAAAGAAGGCAATCACCTCGCGCCGGCGCAGCAGCGACAGCAATGGCGGCGGCGCCGTCTTGTGGGTGCGGCGCGGCACATCGCGCAAATGGAAAGCGGCGCCGATGGTGGCGATCAGCAACGCCGCCGCCAGCCATGGCAGCGCGACGATACCATGGCGCTCCAGCGCGATCGACACCAGCGTCACCGACACGATGAAGCCGATCGAGCCCCACATGCGGATCCGGCCATAGTAGGTCAGATCGCCCTTCATCTCGGACAACATCAGCGCTTCGCAGATTGGCGCCTGGCCGCTGGTGAACAGATTCAGCACGATCATGGCGAGCATGAACTGGCCGAAGCTATCGCCCCAGAAAAAGCCCGAAAACCCCGCCAGCGCGGCAAAGCCGGCCATGCGCAACACCAGCACGCGGCGATCGTAATGGTCGGCCACGTAGCCCCAGACATTGGGGCCGACGATGCGCAACACCTGGATCATCGACATCAGCACGCCGATCTGCGCCACCGTCATGCCCTTGTCGGCAAAGAACAGCGTGGCGTAGGTCGACCAGGTGCCCGCGTGGGCGTAGTAGCAAAACAGGAATAAGGCGAAGCTGAGCGCTTGCGCGGGCACCACTTACAGTGCGATATTCGGCGTCGAGACCTTGACGTCGCCGCACTGCGCGCGGTGCATCAGCGCGTGGTCGATCAGCACCAGCGCCAGCATCGCCTCGGCGATCGGGGTGGCGCGGATGCCCACGCATGGATCGTGACGGCCGAAGGTTTCCACCATCACCGGATTGCCGGCCTTGTCGATCGACGGACGCGGGGTGCGGATTGACGAGGTCGGCTTGATGGCGATCGACACCGTGATGTCCTGACCGGTCGACAAACCGCCCAGCACGCCGCCGGCGTTGTTGCCGACGAAGCCTTGCGGCGTCAGCGGATCGCCATGCTCGGTACCCTTCTGCTCGATCGATTTGAAACCGGCGCCGATCTCGACGCCCTTGACGGCGTTAATCCCCATCATGGCGTACGCGATGTCGGCGTCCAGCTTGTCGTAAATCGGCTGGCCGAGGCCGACCGGAATATTTTGCGCCACCACGTCGATGCGGGCGCCGATCGAATCGCCGGCCTTGCGCAGCTCATCCATATAGCTTTCCATGCGCGCGATCACGGCGGCGTCGCCGGTGGCGGCAAAGAACGGATTATCCGGCACGTGCGACCAGTCCTGGAACGGCACGGCAATCTCGCCCAACTGGCTCATGCAGCCCTTGAACACGGTGCCGTACTGCTGATGCAGCCATTTCTTGGCGATCGCCGCCGCGCCCACCACCGGCGCGGTCAGGCGCGCCGACGAGCGGCCGCCGCCGCGCGGATCGCGCACGCCATATTTATGCCAATAGGTGTAGTCTGCATGACCAGGACGGAAAGTTTCAGCGATATTGCCGTAATCCTTGCTGCGCTGGTCTTCGTTGCGGATCAGCAGCGCGATCGGGGTGCCGGTGGTCACGCCTTGATACACGCCAGACAGGATTTCCACCGTGTCCGATTCCTGCCGCTGCGTCACGTGGCGCGAGGTGCCCGGTTTGCGGCGATCCAGTTCCGGCTGAATGTCGGCTTCCGACAACGGCAATCCCGGTGGGCAACCATCGATCACGCAACCGATCGCGGGACCGTGCGACTCACCAAAGGTGGTTACAGAAAACAATTTGCCAAAAGTATTGCCAGACATAGGAAGAATCTTCGGAAAAAGGTGGAAAGTTCCCCATTTTACCAGTCAGCGCCCTGTGGCGGGATGGCTGCATAATAATTTCCACAAGGCAAGTTTCGCTTGGTAAAATATCATTCTTTTGATACAAGTATGGTGCAACTTGCACATCGGCCCGCCGCGCGCGGTCTTCAGCGCGGGAAAAGTGCGTTCTTTTTGACAATTCGCTATATACTTAACCGCAAGAACACCGAGAAATCCTGGAGAAGCTACACATGGCCCCACCGGTAACACCTCTTGAGCAATCCACGGATGATCAAGACGATTTGGTTTTCTTGGACGAGCATCCGGCAGCGCCTGGTCCGGCAGGGACGCGCAACGTCTGGCGCGTGATGATCATCGATGACGACGAAGATGTGCACTCGACCACCACCTTCGCGCTCGGCAATCTCGACATGCAACATCGCCCGCTCGAATTCGTGCACGCCTACTCGGCCGGCCAGGCGCGCGAACTACTCAAACACGAATCTGAAATCGCTGTCATCCTGCTCGACGTGGTGATGGAACAGGATGACGCCGGCCTGCACCTGGTGCGCTACATCCGCGAAACGCTGAAGCTGCACGACGTGCGCATCATCCTGCGCACCGGCCAGCCCGGCTACGCGCCGGAAATCGACGCCATCCGCGATTTCGACATCAACGATTACAAAACCAAGTCCGAGCTGACCCGCATCAAGCTGTTCACCACGGTGACGGCGGCGATCCGCTCCTACGAACAAATCCGCAAGATCGAGGATAGCCGGCGCGGCCTGAACCAGATCGTCCACGCCAGCACCCAGTTGATGACGCTGCACGGCGTGCAAAACTTCGCGGCCGGCGTGCTGACCCAGATCGGCGACCTGCTGGGGCTGGACGCCAACGGAGCCTTGTGCGTGCAGGAATGTCCGGACGACGGTTGCCACGAACTGATGGTGATGGCCACCGCCGGCACCTTCCGCCACCTCGACAACATCACCCTGACCGTGCGCGAAGACCCGCGTATCCACGCCGCGCTGGAACAGGCGCTGGCCCAGCGCAACAATCTGTACGGCCCAGATTACGTGGTGCTGTACTTCGCCGGCAAGGCCAGCCGCGACTTCGTCGCCTTCCTCGACGTGCCGCGCACCGTCAGCGACATCGACCAGCGCCTGCTGGAAGTGTTTTGCAGCAACGTCGCGGTCGGCCTCGACAACGTTGAGCTGGTCACGCATCTGCACAACGCCGCGTTTTACGACCAGCTGTCCAAGCTGCCCAACCGAACCCGCCTGATCGAAATCCTCGACGACGCGCTGGACGGCCCGGCGCGCGACGAGGCCACGCTGTCGCTGGTCGACCTCGATCACTTCGCCGAAACCAACGACGCGCTCGGCCACCAGTTCGGCGATCTGCTGCTGGTGGCGGTCGCCGCCCGCCTGCAGACCGAACTGGGCGAGCACATCACCGTGGCGCGCATCGGCGGCGACATTTTCGCCGTACTGGGTGGTTCGGAGCAAGTCAATCCCGGCAACATCCTCGGCCTGTTCCAGCGCGGCTTCAGCATTGACGGCCAGGAAGTACAACTGTCGGCCACGCTGGGCCTGGTGCGGCTGGGCGAACACGAAGGCAGCGGCGCCGATGCGCTGAAGGACGCCGACATCGCGCTGAAACGCGCCAAATCGCAGCAGCGCGCCGGCCACTTCTACTTCTCGCGTTCAATGGGCGTCGAGATCCGCGAGCGGGTGCGCATGATGCACGCGCTGCGCACCGCGTTTGGCCAGAACCAGCTGTTCGTGGTCTACCAGCCGCAGATCGACCTGGTGACGCGACGCCCGGTCGGCGCCGAGGCGCTGCTGCGCTGGCAGACGCCGGACGGCAAATTCATCTCGCCCGACCGTTTCATCCCGATCGCCGAGTATTCCGGCCTGATTATCGACCTCGGCGAATGGGTGATGCGCACCGCCTGCCGCGAGCTGGTCGACCTGCGCGCGGCAGGCCACCACAACTTCATGATGTCGATCAACGTCTCGCAGGTGCAATTCCGCCACCCGCTATTCCTCGAGATGCTGAAGCGCGCGCTGGACGACACCGGCGCCCCGCCCGAACACATCGAACTGGAAATCACCGAATCGATGGCCATGGAAGAGCCGGATCTACTGATCAAGATGCTGGGCCAGATCAAACAGACCGGGGTCAGCATCGCCATTGACGACTTCGGCACCGGCTTCTCGTCGCTGTCGTACCTGCAGCGGCTGCAGATTGACCGCCTCAAGATCGACCGCGCCTTCGTCACCGAAATCACTGGCTCGGCGCGCGGCAGCAGCATCGCCGAAATGGTGATTCAGCTCGGCCGCAACCTCGGCCTGGCGGTGATCGCCGAAGGCGTCGAGGACGAACGCCAGGCGCAAATCCTGCAATCGCTGGGTTGCCCGCTGGCCCAAGGCTTCCTGTTCGCCCGCCCGATGACCGCCACCGCCCTCAACGGCTGGCTCAGCAACGACGCATTAGAGGGCGCCGCCTAAACTCCCCTGCTCCCTATGAAACAAGCCGCGCTGGTCGCGGCTTTTTCTATTAGCCGTGAGAAATTGATAGATTGATTAACTTAGTTGCATGTTATCATTCTTTACATCTGTAAATTTAAGTAAAGAAACATGGCGGGATATAAAGGAACTTCGGGCGACGACATTTTGGTGGGCAGCAACGGCAACGATACGTTGCAGGGCCTCAGTGGCAATGACACGCTCATCGGCGGTGCCGGTGCTGACCTCCTCGATGGCGGCGAGGGCGACGATCTATTCTCTGCCAACGAACAAACTGGCGCCGACACCATGCTCGGCGGTGCCGGTAACGACACCTTCAACCTGGAATTCAACTATGGTCCCTTGCTCGACACCGTGGTCAAAATCGATGCGGGTGCGGGCGATGACACGTTCAATCTGACCTTTGGCTCATCGAAGACAGCAACGCCGCCGACCGTCACCGGAGGCGCCGGGGTTGATACCTATGCCGTCCGCTCCAACGGCGTCAGTTACATCGCGATGACGATCACCGATTTCGCCGCCGGTGCCGGCGGTGATCGTATCGATTTGCACAGCATTTACCTAGAACACGCCAATATCTACGGCACCAACTACAACGGCTACAACGGCGGCAATCCGTTCGCTAGCGGCGAGTTGAAGCTGGTTCAGATCGGGGCAGACACTGCGGTACAGGGGCTGCCGTATTCAGACAACACCGTGTCCACCATCCTGTTGTTGAAAAACGTGAAGGCCGCTAGCCTGACCAGCGCCAACTTCGTCGGTGGTTGGGCACCCGACGGCAGCGCCATCACAGGCGTCAACCAGAGCGCCACCGCCGCCACGCCGCAGTCCTATTACGGGACATCCTTCAATGACACGCTAAGTGGCAACGGCGCTGATAATCGCTTTTACGGCGATGGTGGTGACGACCTGATCGCTGGCGGCGACGGCAATGAAGAGTTACATGGCGGCTATGGCAACGACAGCTTGCATGGCGGCGCCGGCAACGACACCCTTTACGGCGACCAGGGCAACAATCTGTTCGACGGCGGGGATGGCAATGATGTGTTCTACACCACAATGACCAGCGGCAGCCACGATACCATGCTCGGTGGCGAAGGTGACGATCTGTTCATCGCCTACGGCACGGCGCAAGCCAGCGGCGGCGGCGGCCAAGACGTGTATCGGCCCATGCCTGGCAACAACTACGACGACGTGCTGTCGGCCAAGCTGACCGTTACCGACTTTACCGCAGGCGAAGGCGGTGATCAGGTCGATCTCATGCCGCTATTGAATAGCCTATACGTCCACTATCAGGGCGGCAATCCGTTCAGCCCCGCCAATGGATTTGTTCGGCTGATCCAGTCCGGTGCAGACACTTTGGTACAGGTCGACATCGATGGCCCGAGCGGTCGCAATATAGGCTTCGTCACCGTGCTGACCCTGCAAAACGTCGAAGCCAACAAACTGACCAGCGACAATTTTGTCGACCACTTGGCGCCCGACGGCTCCGCAATGCGTGGGCTGGTAGCGGTTGCCAATGGCGGTCCGTTGCATGGCACCAGCTTTGACGATGAATTGACAGGTGCCGCTGGCGGGGGCAGCGAGCTGTTCGGCGACGGTGGCGCCGACCTGTTGCAGGCGGGCTCCTCCTCCTCCGGCAGCCGAGGTGACAATCTCAGCGGCGGCGATGGCAACGACACCTTGAACGGAGCTGCAGGTAATGACACGCTGCGCGGCGATAGTGGCGACGACACGCTCAGCGGTGGCGACGGTGATGATGACCTCGATGGCGGCGACGGCAACGATCTGCTCCTGGGCGGCGCCGGCAACGATACCCTCCACATCGCCAACACCTACGGCAATGGCAACAAAATCGCGTTCGGTGGTGATGGCGACGACTGGTTCAGCTACGGGCCGACTGCTGCCAACGCAACGTCCGTGCTCACCGGCGGCGCCGGCCGCGACGTCTACCAGCCAGTTGCCCGCAGCTATTATCCCGGCGCGCTAAGTTCGGCGGACGTCACCGTCACCGACTTTGCGGTTGGCGCAGGCGGCGATCAAATCGATTTGAGCAAAATCTTACTGACCACCGGGTTCACTAAAGGGAATCCCTTCCAGGAAGAACTCCCCTACGCTCGCCTGGTGCAAGCAGGTGCCGACACGCTGCTCCAACTCTGCATCAACAACCCCACATGGTCCGACACTCCCTACTACACCGTGCTACGGCTGCAAAACGTCGACAAGAACAGTCTGACTAGCGACAACTTTGTCGGCAACATCAGGCCCGACGGCACCGGCGTACCCGGAATCAACGCCACCACCGCCACCGTGACGTTCCACGTCTTGAATGGCACTGGTTACGACGATACTCTCAGCGGCGTCAACGGTGGCGATGCGCTGTACGGCAATGGCGGCGCGGATCTGCTACGCGCTGGCGACGGGAGCGGCGACAGCCTGAACGGAGGTAGCGGCCGCGACACGCTGATCGGCGGCGCTGGCAAGGATTCACTGTATGGCGGCACAGGCAATGATTTGCTGCAAGGTGGCGCCGGTAACGACACCCTGAGCGGCGGCAGCGGCAACGACCTGCTGCAAGGCGAGGCTGGCGACGATACCTTCTACCTGACCGACGAGGAGGCGGCAGACAGCGACACGCTAGACGGCGGCGACGGCAACGATATCTTCATCCTCTATCGCGGCGGCACCGCCCCGAAGCTTCTCACCGGAGGCGCCGGCAGCGATGTTTACCGTCCGTTGGCCGATTATCCCGACAGCTCCAGCGCTGCGTCCAGTGGCGGCATCCACGTGCGCGATTTCTCCATTGGTGACGGCGACAAGATTGACTTGGGCAGCGCACTGGTCGGCAGGACGGCGTGGACCGGCGGCAATCCGTTCGCCTCCGGCGCCGCCTACGTGCGCCTGGTGCAAAACGGTGCCGACACCCTGCTACAGCTCAGCAGCGATGGCAAGTCCGGCTACATGACCGTGCTCACGCTGGACAATGTCCAGGCCAACAGTCTGACCAGCGCGAACTTTGTCGATGGCTTGAAACCAGACGGCTCGCCGCTCAGCGGACTTGATCTGCATGCCAGCGGCCCTGATCAAGCGCTGCAAGGCAGCCGGTATAACGATACGCTGACGGGCAGCAGTGGCGTCAATACACTGGTTGGCGGCGGGGGCGACGACTTGTTACAGGCGGGTAGTGGCGACGATACCGGCCACGGCGATGCCCTCTACGGCGGCAATGGCAACGATACCCTGATCGGCGGCGCCGGCAACGACAGGCTGAACGGTGATAGCGGCAGCAACTTGCTGCAAGGTGGCGCCGGCAACGACACCCTGTTCGGCAACGCCGAGGGCCTGAATGACACCTTTGAAGGTGGCGCCGGCAATGATCAGTTCGACCTGCGCGCCGGCCAAGTCGGCCACGCCAGCGTGGCCGATGGCGGCAGCGGCGACGATCACTTCCTGGTCTACCTGAGCGGCACCGGCTGCAATGCCGTACTCACCGGTGGCGATGGTCGCGACACCTACGAACTCAGCTCCTTCTACGGGGTCACCGGGTATGTGGACATCCGTGATTTCCAGGCCGGCGACGGCGGTGACATCATCGACATCAGCCATCTGATGGACTGGGCAATCTGGTGGGGTTATTACGACGGTGGCAACCCAATTGATCTTGGTATCTTGCGTTTAGTACAACAGGGCACCGACGTGCTGCTGCAGTTCAATAACCTCCATGTGTACGACAGCTTCGTGAACACAGTCGCCATCTTGCGCAATGTGCAGGTAGGCGACCTGACCGCGCAGAACATGCCAGGTGCCAATCCCAAAGGCGGCACGGTGCCCGGGCTGCTAATCGAGGGCACCAATGGCAACGATAAGCTGATCGGCGGCTACTTCAATGACACGATCAGCGGCGGCGATGGTGACGACACAATGGAAGGTGGGGTCGGCGACGACACGCTATCGGGTGGCAACGGTAACGACATTCTCGGTGACGTGGCTGGAAGCGGTCTGATGCAGGGCGGTGCCGGCAACGACACCTTGTATGCGGCCTTCCATGGCGATAACGTCACCATGCTCGGCGACGACGGCGACGATACCTTCGTCATCGACCAGCCCATTGCGTCACAGGGAGGCACGGTCCGCATCGAAGGAGGCGCCGGCAACGACAGTATCCTGGTGACCATCGACACATTCGGTGGCGGCCAACTGTTGGCCAGCGGCGGCGCTGGCCGCGACACCTATGCCTTTGCGGATGGACTGGTCAACGCCAACTACCACGTTACCGACTTTAGTGCCGGCGCCGGTGGCGATCTGTTGGACTTGCACCAGCTATACCAGAGCCGCGGCCTGAGCGGCCAGCAAACACTGGACGCCATCGCCAGCGGCTACTTGCGGCTGGTGCAGCAAGGCAGTGCCGTGCTGGTTCAGTTCGACCCGGATGGCAACGGCCGAGAGCAGGCATACACGCTGGTCACGCTGGATAATGTGAAACTCAGCGCCATCACCAACGCTAATCTCGCAGGCATCACGACCGCCCCGGGTGAATACTACGGCAGCCTTGGCGCAGATCAGCTATATGGGTTTGATATCGACGAGCGCTTTGAAGCCGGCGCTGGCGACGACACCCTGGTCGGCGGCGGCGGCGCCGACACGCTGATCGGCGGCACCGGCGACGACGTCTACGTGATCACTGATCAACGCGCCATCATCGTCGAGCAGGCAAAAGGCGGCACCGACACCGTGCAGACCGCGCTGGCTAGTTACACGCTGGGCGTCAATGTCGAGGCGCTGCAATACACGGGCTCCGACGCCTTCCGCGGCACCGGAAACAGCGCCGCCAATCTGATCAGCGGCAATCGCGGGGACGACACGCTGGACGGCGGCGGTGGCGGCGACACTCTGAGTGGCGGGGACGGTAACGACACCTACATTTTGCGCAGCAGTGCCGACCGTGTCGTCGAGGCTGCTGACCAAGGGATGGATCTGGTCCGGGTAGCCTACACGGCCGCCGGTACCTACCTATTGAACGACAACGTCGAAGCAGCCATAGTGATGTCCGCTGCCGGCACTGCCGTCAACCTGACCGGCAACGCCCTCGACAACAATCTGACCGGTAATGCCGCCGCCAACATTCTGCTTGGTGGCGCAGGCAACGATACGCTGGACGGCGGCGCCGGCGCGGATAAAATGAGCGGCAACAGCGGCGACGACACCTATCTGGTCGACAATGCCGGCGATGTGGTCACGGAATTGAGCGGCGAGGGCCACGACACGGTGCTCACAGCGCTGGCCAAGTATACGCTGAGTGCTAACGTCGAAAATCTTGTCTATACCGGTAAAGCAAACTTTACCGGCAACGGCAACGAACTGGCCAACGAGATCAGCGGTGCCTATGGCAACGACTCCCTTAGCGGTGGCAGCGGCGATGACACCCTATACGGCATGGGCGGCGCTGACACAATAGACGGTGGCGACGGCACTGATACGCTGGTCCTGCTGGGCTATCAGGACTCCTACGATCTGAGCCGCAGCGGCGGTAAACTCTATCTGTCCCACATCTATAACGACGAGCGTCTGACCTTGACCAATATCGAAAATCTGGTCTTCACAGACGGCAGCAAAACCGTGGCCGAGCTCATCCTCAATCAAGTCAGTGACAGTGATGACTACCTGACCGGCACTGACGGCAACGACATACTGAACGGCCTCGCCGGCAATGACACCATGCTCGGCGGCCGGGGTGATGACCGCTACATCCTCGACAACGGCAAGGACGTCATCAAGGAAAACAACAACGAAGGCACGGACACCGCCGAACTGGCATTCAAGGTTGCTGGTAACTACACGCTGGATGACAACGTTGAAAACGCCGTCGTGACGGCAGCCACCACTGTGGCAGTCAATATCACCGGCAATGCCCTTGACAACATCCTGACCGGCAACGGCGCGGCCAACAGTCTGACTGGTGGCGCTGGGAATGACACACTGGACGGTGGTGCGGGCGCGGACAAGCTCGTTGGCGGCACTGGTGATGACCTATATTACGTCGACAACAGCGGCGACAGCGTCACCGAAGCGGCCGGCGAAGGCACGGACAGCGTGCGCACCACGCTGTCCAGCTACACGCTGACCGCCAACGTGGAAAACCTCAAAGGGCCGGCCACCGGCAATTTCAGCGGCACCGGCAACGCGCTGGCCAACCTGATCGAAGGCGGCGCTGGCAACGACACGCTGTCCGGCCTGGCCGGCAACGACACGCTGCGCGGCGGCGCCGGCAACGACTCGCTGCTGGGTGGCGATGGCGACGATCTGCTCGATGGCGGCATCGGCGCCAACATCCTCGACGGCGGCGCAGGTAATGATACCGTGACCGCGCTGGGTGACTTTGCCGACTACAAGATCACCCGCCCGAACGCCACCGACACCGTGCTGGTCAACACCATCACCGGCGAGAGCCTGACCCTGCGCAATGTCGAATACGTCGGCTTCAACGGCGACCTGAAGGCCATCGCCGATGTGCAGCTGAACATCCGCAGCGTCGGTAATGACAATCTGAGCGGCACCAGCGGCGCCGATACGCTGGACGGCGGCACTGGTGCCGACACTCTGACCGGCGGCCAGGGCAACGACACCTATGTGGTGGACGACGCCGGCGACGTCGTCATCGAAGCCGCCGGCGAAGGCACGGACACGGTGCAGCTGGCCTACACCAAAGCCCTCACCTACACGCTGGCGGCCAACGTAGAGAACGCGAGCGTGACGGCTGCCGCCTCGGTGGCAGTCAACCTCACCGGCAACGCGCTGGACAATCTGCTGACCGGCAACGCTGCCGCCAACACACTAATCGGCAACGCCGGCAACGATACGCTGGACGGCGGCACCGGCGCCGACAAGCTCAGCGGCGGCCTGGGCGACGATGTCTACAAGGTCGACAACGCCGGTGACACCGTCACCGAACTGGACGGACAGGGCAACGACCGCGTCGACACCTCACTCACCAAATACACGCTGAGCGCCTTCGTTGAAAACCTGGTCTACACCGGCGGCGTCGCCTTTGCCGGCACCGGCAACGCCCTGGCCAACGCCATCACCGGCGGCAACGGTAACGACACGCTGAGCGGCCTGGCCGGCGACGACACGCTCAACGGCGGCACCGGTAACGATTCGCTGCTGGGCGGCGACGGCGCCGACGTGCTGAACGCCGGCAGCGGCATCGATGTGGTGGACGGCGGCAACGGCAACGATACGCTCAAACTGGCCGGCAACTTCGCCGACTATGCGCGCAGCCGTCCGAACGCCACCGACGTGGTGCTGGTCAACACCATCACCCACGAAAGCATCACCGCGCGCAACGTCGAGCAATTCCAGTTTGCCGATGGCGCGCTGGGACTGAACGATGTGGTGCTCAACACCGCCAGCATCGGCAACGATAACCTGAACGGCGGCGATACCAATGACACCATCGATGGCGGCGCCGGCGCCGACACCATGGCCGGTGGCGATGGCGACGACACTTACGTAGTCGACCAGGCCGGCGACCTGGTGATCGAAAACAGCAACGAAGGCACGGACACGGTCAATGTCGCCGCCACCAAAGCCCTGACCTACACGCTGGCCGACAACGTCGAAAACGGCGTGGTCACGGCCAGCAGCAGTGTCGTAGTCAACCTGATCGGCAACGCGCTGGACAACATCCTGACCGGCAACGCCGCCGCCAACACGCTCAACGGCAGCGCCGGCAACGACACGCTGGACGGCGGAACCGGGGCCGACAAACTGATCGGCGGTAGCGGCGACGACACCTATTATGTCGACAATACCGGCGATGCCATCACCGAACTGGCCGGCGGCGGCCATGACAGCGTCATCGTCAAGGGCATCGCCAGCTACACGCTGGCGGCGGAAGTGGATGATCTGAGCTTCAACGGCAGCAGCGCCTTCACCGGCAGCGGCAACGCGCTGGCCAACGTCATCAGCGGCGGTAGCGGTAATGACGTGCTGAGCGGTCTGGCCGGCAACGATACCTTGGTGGGCAACGCCGGCAACGACAAACTGCTGGGTGGCGACGGTAACGACCTGCTCATCGGTGGCGATGGCGCCGACACGCTCACCGGCGGTGCCGGCAGCGATACGTTCGTGCTAGCCTCCAAAACCGGCATCGATACCGTCACCGACTTCGTCAGCGGTATCGACAAGCTGGCGCTGAACCAGACGCTGTTCGATATCGGCAACCACGACCTGCTGCTGGACAACGCGGTAGTGAAAGCCGGCGCCGGCGGTTTCGGCAACGACGCGGAACTGGTGATCCTGACCCAGAACGTGGCCACGCTGAACGCCAACACGGCCGCCGCCGCGATCGGCTCGGCCAGCGGCGCCTACACGGCCGGCGACAAGGTACTGTTCGCGCTCCACAGCGGCAACAACACCACGCTGTACTTGTTCACCGCCGCCGCCGATGATGCGGTGGTCAGTGCCGGCGAGCTAACCCAGCTGGTCACGCTGACCGGCACACCCGCCACAACGGCGGCGGATTACCAGCTGATCTAACGAAAACGCCACCTTGAAGGTGGCGTTTTCGTTAGTCTGCCGCTTGCTCGGCCTCGGCCGGCCAGTCGCGGATATAGGCTTTCAGCATGCGGTTCTCGAAGCTTTGCGCTTCCAGCACCGCGCGCGCCACGTCGTAGAACGAGATCACGCCGAGGATGGTCTTGGCGTTCATTACCGGCAGGTAGCGGGCATGTTTCTCCAGCATGATGCGGCGCACTTCGTTGACGTCGGTATCCGGCGTCACCGTGATCGGGTGATCTTCCATGTGCTTGCGCACCGTGCCGGCGCCAACATTACCGTTGTTCTCGTGCAGCGCGCGCAGCACTTCACGGAAGGTCAGCATGCCCACCAGATCGCCAAATTCCATGACGACCAGCGAGCCGATGTCCTTCTCGGCCATGGTATTGGCGGCGTCCGCCAGAGGTTGATCGGGGGAGATGGTGTAAAGGATGGAGCCTTTAACCTGGAGAATTTCGGAGACTTTCATGTTGGCCGTCCTGTCCGCTGATATAAGCTCGGTGAATGGGAGTTCTAATTGTTCTAGCCTTGTAGCGAATGTAGCGTATGCCCGGCAAAAAAGCCAGCGCTACGAATAAGCAAAACACAACATTCTGTGTCGCACTGTTGCCACGCCGCGATTAGGGGTAGCATTCTCGCAGAAAGGAGTCTCATATGCTACTCACCGTACAGGGAGCGGAAGTCTGGTGCGACACCGGCGACCAGGACTTCGATCCGACCCGCCCCACCGTGGTGTTCATCCATGGCGCGCTGAACGATCATTCCGTGTGGACGGCGCAAAGCCGCCACTTCGCCGCCCAAGGCTATGGCGTGCTGGCGTTGGACCTGCCCGGTCACGGCCAAAGTGCCGGCCCGGCCAAAACCAGCGTGCCGGCCATGGCCGAATGGCTGTTGGCGCTGCTCGATGCGGCCGGCGTGCAACAGGCCGCGCTGGTCGGCCACAGCATGGGCTCGTTGATCGCGCTGGAAACGGCCGGGACGGCGCCGCGCCGGGTCAGCCATCTGGCCATGATCGGCACCGCGTTCCCGATGCGGGTGGCCGACACGCTGCTGGAAATGGCCCGCAACGACGAGCCGCGCGCGATCGGCATGGTGGCCAAGTGGTCGCATACGCCAGGCCACGCCTCGCTGGATGAGTTGAGGGAACTGATGTTGCGGCTGGCACAGCAGAATCCAGAACATCTGCTGCATACCGATCTGGTGGCCTGCAACAGCTATGACCACGGCGGCGTGGCGGCCAAAGCCCTGCGCTGCCCTGCCCTGATCATCTTCGGCGCCGGCGATGTGATGACGCCGCCCAACGCGGCCCGCTCGCTGATCGACGATATCGTCCACGCTCACACGCTGACGCTGGAAGGCGGCCACGCGCTGATGGCCGAGCAATCGGGGCCGATTATCGCCGCATTGGCGAACTTTATCGGCAATCGATAGGGCCGAAGTGTTCGGCCAGGGTCTTGCCGAGGCCGGCTTCGACCGCAGTTTCCACCGAGCGCGCCAGCAGCGCGGCATCACGCGCGGCCTGCTGGTCGCGCTCGTCGTCGCCATCTGCCACCACGCCGGCGTTGACCGGCATGCCGGCAAACACGAACAGCCGGTAGACATCGGCCAGCGTCAGCTTGTCCATATTGGCCAGGATGACCCAATGGTCGGCGCCGTCGCTGACGCGTTTGCCCCACTGAACCCGCTTCGGCGCCGGCACCGGCACCCGGCCGACCCAGCCTTCGGCCATCATGCGCTCCAGCAGATTATCCATTTCATCGAATCCGAGGCGGGTGCGGCTGCGGATCTGGCCAGCGCTGACCAGGGCCGTGTCGCCGCATTTGCAGGCCACGTGCAGCACCTTGAGGATGGCCATGGCGTCGACAAACTCGCCACCCGGCTGCGCCTCGTGCCACCAGCGTTCATATTTCACCACTGGCAGCGCGGCCACCAGCAAGGCGCCAAACAAGGTAATCAGCCAGGACAAATAAACCCACAGCAGGAATAGCGGCACCGCCGCCAACGCGCCGTAAATCTTGGAATAGGTCGGAAACTGGGTGATGAAGATGGCGAAACCGCGCTTGGCCAGCTCGAACGCCAGGCCGGCCACCAGCCCGCCCCAGGCCGCGTCATGCCAGTCGACATCACGGTTCGGCACCGCGATGTACAGCAGTGTGAAGCTGGCCGTGGTCAGCGCCAGCGACACCAGCGTGTAAATCAGCGCGCCCAGCACCGGCACATGGCCAACCAGGTCGCTGGTGGCCATGAACACCTGCGACGACATCGTCAGCGAGACGCCGATAAACAACGGACCGACGGTAATCAGCGCCCAGTAGACCAGGATGCGCCGGCTCCAGGAGCGCGCGCCGCGCACCCGCCAGATGCGGTTGAACACGCGCTCGATCAGATTCATCATCGCAATCGAGGTCACAATCAGCGCCACCGCGCCCACCGCCGACAGCCGCGTGGCCTTGGAGGCGAACATGGTCAGGTAGTTGAGGATGGTGCTGGAAATCGACTTCGGCATCACGCTCTGCACGAAATACGCTTCGAGCGACTGACGGAAGGTGGTGAACATCGGGAAGGTGGTGAAGATCGCCAGCGCGATGGTCAGCAGCGGCACCAGCGCAAACACGGTGGTGAAGGTCAGGCTGCCGGCCACTTGCGGCAGGCTTTCTTCGCGCAGGCGGCGGCGCGCAAACAGAAACAGGTCGCGCACTTCGAGCCAGGACAGCGAACGCACAGTCTGGACGGCGCCGCGGCAGCTGCGGAACAGGTAAAGGTACAGCGGTCTTAGGTATTTTTCGTACATATCTGACAATCGTGACATGGTCGCAATCATACCATCCGCCAAAGCGCCCTATAATACCGGTGATGAATCCTTCCAATCTGACTATTCTTGTTCTGTTTTATTCGCGCCATGGCGCCACCCGCAAGCTGGCGGAGTTGATCGCCCAGGGTATCGAGAGTGTGCCGGGCTGCGATGCGCGCCTGCGCACGGTGCCGGCGGTGTCCAGCGTGGCCGAGGCCACCGAGCCAGAGGTGCCGGCCGACGGCGCCCCCTATGTCGAACCCGAGGATCTGGCCGAATGCGCCGGCATCGCGGTCGGCTCGCCTACCCGCTTTGGCAATATGGCTTCGGCCATGAAGTATTTTTGGGACGGTACCGCCAGTCAGTGGCTGTCCGGCGCGCTGGCGGGCAAGCCGGCCTGCGTGTTCACCTCCACCGGCAGCCTGCACGGCGGCCAGGAATCGACACTGCTGTCGATGATGATCCCGCTGTTCCACCACGGCCTGATGGTGCTTGGCCTGCCCTACACCCATCCTGAACTGATGACCACTTCCAGCGGCGGCACGCCTTACGGTGCCAGTCACTGGGCGGGACTGGACGGCAAGAAGAGCATCACGGAAGATGAGAAACGGCTGGCCATCGCGCTCGGCAAGCGATTGGCGGAGACGGCGGTCAAACTAAAGGAATAAGCGCCATGGAAACCACAATGCAAAAGTATTTTCACTGGGGCGCGATCGGCAGCCTGGTGACGCTGATCGTTTGGTGTGTGTTGTGGGAGATGGTGCTGGCGCCCTTGAAACCAGGCGGTTCCTGGCTGGTGCTGAAGGCGGCGCCGCTACTGCTGCCGCTGTACGGGGTCTGGAAGCGTGACATCTACACGCTGCAATGGACTTCGATGATGATACTGCTGTACTTCACCGAAGGCGTGGTGCGCGGCTGGAGCGATATCGGCAGCCTGTCTTCGTGGCTGGGCTGGGGCGAGGCGGCGGTGGTGTGCGTCTACTTTGTGTGCGCGGTGCTGTATCTGCGTCCCTACAAGCGCGCCGCCAAGAAGATGGCGCGCGAGCTGCTGGACAAGGTAAAGGTCAACACAGTCAAATGACGGATTTTCTTTCGCAGTGCCGCGCGATTGTCGGCGCGGCGCATGTTCTGGACACGCCGGCCGAGATGGCGTCCTTCCTCACCGATCAGCGCGGACGTTATACCGGCAAGGCGGTGGCGGTGCTGCGTCCCGGTTCGGTGGACGAGGTAGCGGCGCTGGTGCGCGCCTGCGCCGAGCATCGGGTGGCGCTGGTGCCACAGGGCGGCAACACTGGCCTGGTGCTGGGCAGCGTGCCGGATACCAGCGGCCGGCAGGTGCTGCTGTCGCTGGCGCGCCTCAACCGCGTCCGCAAAATTGACCCCATCAACCGCACCATGACGGTGGATGCCGGCTGCATCCTGCAGCATATTCAGGAAGCGGCGGCGGCCGAGGGCTGCCTGTTTCCGCTATCGCTGGCGGCCGAGGGCAGTTGCACCATCGGCGGCAATCTGTCCACCAATGCCGGCGGCACCGGCGTTCTGCGCTACGGGAATACGCGCGAGCTGTGTCTCGGGCTGGAGGTGGTGACGCCGCAGGGCGAGATCTGGAGCGGCTTGCGCGGTCTGCGCAAGGATAATACTGGCTACGATTTGCGTGATCTGTTCATCGGCGCCGAGGGCACGTTGGGCGTAATCACCGGCGCGGTGCTGAAGTTGTATCCGCAGCCGAAAGCCAGCATCACGGCGCTGGCGGCGCTGGAGTCGCCTTCAGATGCGCTGCAGTTGCTGGTGCTGATGCAGGATCATTGCGGCGCCAGCCTGACTGGCTTTGAGCTGATGTCGCGCTATTGTCTGGAGCTGGTGGCGCAGCAGTTCCCTGCCCTGCCCAAGCCCTTTGCGCAGCCGCACCCGCAGTACGTGCTGCTGGAATTGTCGAGCAGCGAATCGGAGCAGCATGCGGTGGGCTTGCTGGAGCAGGCGATCGGCGCGGCGCTGGAGCGCGGCGTGATTCAGGATGCGGTGGTGGCGTCGTCGGTGGCGCAATCGGCTGGGCTGTGGCAGCTGCGCGAGCATATCTCGCCGGCGCAGGCCAAGGCCGGCAAGAATCTCAAGCACGATATTTCGCTGCCGGTGTCCTGCATCGCGGACTTCATCGAAGTGACCGGACCGAAGCTGGATGCGGCTTTCCCCGGCTGCCAATTGGTGTGCTTCGGCCATCTGGGCGACGGCAACCTGCATTACAACGTCGCGCCGCCGCCTGGCATCTCGAATGAGGAATTCCTGGCGAATCAGGACCGGGTCAGCCGCGTGGTGTACGACAGCGTGGAAAGTTTCAACGGTTCGATTTCGGCGGAACACGGCATCGGCGCGCTGAAGCGCGATGAGCTGGTGCACTACAAGTCGGCGGTGGAACTCAACATGATGCGAGCCATCAAAGCGGCATTGGACCCGCTGGGTATTATGAATCCCGGTAAAATCCTTTGAACGAGGCCGAGATGAAAACCCTGCTAGTTGTGCTGCTGTGGTCCGCCGCAGCGGTGGCGTATGCGCAAGCCGTCTACAAATGCACGGTGGATGGCAAAGTCAGTTACGGCGATGTGCCCTGCCCCAACGGCGCCGCAGCCGCAACGCTGGACGCACCCACCGCGCCAGCACCCGATCCCGCCACCGGCGCCACGCTGCGCCGTCAACAGAAACAGGCCGATACACTGAGCAAAGCGCGACTCAAGCGCGAAGAGCGGGAGGAACGTGAAGCGGCGCGGGTGTCGCAGGCGGCCGCCGTTCAGCGCAAAAAGTGCGACAAACTCAAACTGCAAAAGCGCTGGGCAGATGAAGATGCCCGCCGCGCCACCGGTCAGGCCACCGAAGCCGCCCGCCTGCGCGCCCATCGCGCCGGCGAAGCCATGGCGCTGGAGTGTCCCCGCTGATGTCCGACCGCACGCCCGCGCCGCCAGCCACGCCGCAGCCGTCCCTGGGCTCGCCGGCGTCCGCCGCAGCGCGCGCAAGCGGGCCAGCACCGGCGGGCGCGCCCGAGCCGGCGTCGATGGCGCGCTTGTCGCGTTGGCTGTTGCTGGGCGAGTGGCGCGCGCATCCGGTGCGGACGTTGGTGGCGGTGGCCGCCATCGCGGTTGGCATCTCACTCGGCTTTGCCATCCATCTGATTAACGCCGCCGCGTTCAATGAATTCTCGGCTGCCGTCAAGGGACTGTCCGGCGTGGCCGACATCCAGGTGCGCGGCACCGAAGCCTTCTTCGACGAAGCCATTTATCCCCGCCTGGCTCAGCGCGACGGCGTGGCGGTGGCTTCGCCGGTGCTGGAGTTCGACGCCTCCATCCCCGGTCAGCGCAGCGCCCTCAAAGTCATCGGCACCGACGCCCTGCGCGCCGTCTTCATCTCACAGGAGCTGGTCGGACAGCCGGAAGCCGGTAATCTGGGCGACATCGTCGCCGACGACGCCGTATTCCTGTCACCCGCCGCCACGCAATGGCTGCAGCCTGCAGCCAACCGCATCACCGTGCAGGTCGGCGTCAAACAGCTGCAATTGCGCGTGGCCGGCGCCGTGCCCGCCGCCCGCGCCGGCCAGCGCCTCGCCATCATGGACATCGGCGCCGCCCAGTGGCGCTTCGAAAAACTCGGCCAACTATCCCGCATCGACTTCAAACTACGCGATGGCGTCAACCGTGAAGCCTTCAAGACCCAGCTGGAACAGGAACTGCAACGCGACTACCCCGGCCGCTTCCGCGTCAATCAACCCAACGACGAAGACCAGACCAGCCGCAACGAAGGCATGAGCCGCGCCTACCGCGTCAACCTCACCGTGCTGGCACTGGTGGCGTTGTTCACCGGCGCCTTCCTGGTGTTCTCCACACAGGCGCTGTCCGTAATCCGCCGCCGCAGCCAGTTCGCCCTGCTGCGCGTGCTGGGTCTTGACCGCCGCCAGCTAATGCGCCAGATCCTGCTCGAAGGACTCTGCCTCGGCATCATCGGCTCGGGCATCGGCATCGCCGCCGGCTACGGCCTGGCCGCCACCGCGCTGCACTTCATGGGCGCCGACCTCGGCGCAGGCTTCTTCTCCGGCGTGCGCCCGCAAGTCCAGTTCACGCCACTGGCCGCCGCCATCTACTTCGCGCTGGGCGTCGCCGTCGCGCTGCTGGGCTGCGCCGCACCAGCACTGGACGCGGCCCGCGCCAAGCCAGCCATCGCCCTCAAATCCGGCACCGAGGAAGCGGCCATGTCACGCCTGTCGCGCGCGTGGCCGTCGCTGGCCTGCATGGCGCTGGCCGCGCTGCTGTCGCAGGCACCGCCGGTGTTTGAGCTGCCGCTGTTCGGCTACCTGTCGATCGCGCTGCTGCTGATCGGCGCCATCGGCCTGATGCCACGCCTAGCCGGCACAGTGTTCCGCCTCGCCCACCAGCGCTGGAGCGCCGCCACCGCCGACAGGCCCGACGCCTCCGCCGTAGTCACCCTGACGCTGGCACGCCTAGCCAACGCCTCCAGCCAGGCCGGCATCGCGCTGGGCGGCGTGCTGTCCAGTTTCAGCCTGATGGTGGCGATGGCAATCATGGTCGCCAGCTTCCGCGTATCACTTGACGACTGGCTGCAGCACGTGCTGCCAGCCGATATCTACATCAGCAGCGCCAGCGCCGGTGCCACCGCCAGCCTGCGGCCGCAGGAACAAGCCATACTGGCCGCGCTACCCGGCGTCGATCACGCCGACTTCCTCAGCACCCACGCGCTGTCGCTGGCGCCGGACCGCCCCGCCGTCGCGCTGATGGCACGCAGCGTCGATGCCGCCGCGCCTGAGCGCACGCTCGCCATCGTCGGCGCCGCACACACACCGGCCGCCGGTGCGCCACCACCCGTCTGGATATCCGAAGCGATGGTGGATTTGTACGGCATGCGGCTCGGCCAGCGCATCACGCTACCGCTGAACGGCCAGCAGCATGCATTCGAAGTGGCCGGCGTGTGGCGCGATTACGCACGTTCCACCGGCACCATCCAGATGCGCCTCAGCGACTACCGTGCCATCACCGGCCAGCAGAATGTCAGCGGCGTCGCACTCACGCTCAAGCCGGGCGCAAAAGCCGAAGACACGCTGGCTGCGTTCCGCCGCCTGCCCTTCGCCGCCGCACTGGAGGCCAGCGAACCATCGCAAATCCGCGCCATGAGCATGAAAATATTCGACCGCAGCTTCGCCATCACCTACCTGCTGGAAGCGATCGCCATCGTCATCGGCCTGTTCGGCGTGGCCGCCACCTTCTCGGCGCAAACGCTGGCGCGGGCACGCGAATTCGGCATGCTGCGCCATGTCGGCGTCACCCGCCGCCAGGTGCTGAGCATTCTCGCCATCGAAGGCGGCTCGCTCACCGCGCTCGGCATCGCCACCGGCTTTGTGCTGGGATGGGTCATCAGCCTGATACTGGTCTTCGTCGTCAACCCGCAGTCGTTCCACTGGACCATGCAACTGCACCTGCCATGGCCGCTGTTGGCCAGCGTGGCCGGATTGCTGCTGGCCGCCGCCGCGCTGACCGCGTTGCTGTCCGGCCGTCAGGCGCTATCCGGCGGACCAATACGCGCCGTCCGGGAGGATTGGTGATGTTACGCCGCCTGTGCGCCCTCCTGACACTGGCCGCGATGCTGCTGGCCATGCCGGCGATCGCCGTCGCACCCACGTTCGCGCCAGTCGTCCCGCTACCGCCTGGCGCCGCGCTGTCCGTCCCTAAAGACTATGGCGCGCATCCGGACTTTAAAACCGAATGGTGGTACGTCACTGGCTGGCTCAATACGCCGGACGGCAAACCGCTCGGCTTCCAGGTGACCTTCTTCCGCAGCGCCACCACCCACGACCGCGCCAATCCCAGCCAGTTCGCGCCAAAACAGCTGATCGTCGGCCACGCCGCAGTATCCGATCCGGCCAACGGCAAGCTGCTGCACGACCAGCGCAGCGCGCGCGAAGGCTTCGGCCTGTCCTACGCCAAAATCGGCGACACCGACGTCAAACTGGAAGACTGGCATATGGTGCGCGCCGCCGACGGCAGCTACCGCGTGCACGTCGACGGCGCCCAGTTCAAATTCGACATCAAGTTGGCACCTTCACAAGCCGTGCTGCCGGAGGATGATCGTGGCTACTCGCGCAAGGGACCGCGCCCCGGCCAGGCCAGCTACTACTACAGCGAACCGCAGCTGCAAGTTAGCGGAAATATCACACGCAACGGCCGCCCGGTCGCGGTCAGCGGCACCGCATGGCTGGATCACGAATGGTTCAGCGAATACGTCGATCCCGACGCCAGCGGCTGGGATTGGGTCGGCGCCAACCTGGCCGACGGCGGCGCCCTGATGGCTTTCCAGATCCGCAGCAAGACAGGTGCTAAACTATGGGCCCACGCGACATGGCGCGACGCATCCGGTAAGATCACACAGTTTTCGCCGGATCAGGTTCGATTTACCCCGCAAAGGCGGTGGCGATCGCCCCGCACCAACGCCGAGTACCCCGTTGCGACCCAGCTCACCACCGGCAACGCCGTGTGGGACATCGTGCCGTTACAAGACGATCAGGAGCTGGATTCGCGGCGCTCGACCGGAGCCGTGTACTGGGAAGGCGCCGTCACGCTGACACGCGACGGCAAGCCGGCCGGCCACGCCTATCTGGAACTGACCGGCTATGTCGATGCAATAAAACTGTAACAACAACGTCAAACAAGATATTTAGTTAGGTAGCCAGCTACACAATGACCAACAGCACCACCGCCAGCACGCCATCCGCCGTCGCCCCCAGCACCGCACGGGAACTCAAAAAAGGCAGCCTCGCCACGCTGCGCGGCCTGACGCCGTTCCTGGCGCCGTACAAGCGCCAGTTCGCCATGGCCGGGGTGGCGCTGGTGGTAGCCGCCGCCGCCACGCTGGCGATTCCGGCCGCCTTCAAGCAGATGATCGACCTTGGTTTCGGCGGCGCCGGCACCAAAAGCATCCAGCACGTGGACGTGGTGTTCCTGGCGCTGTTCGGCCTGGCCACCATTCTGGCGCTCGCCACGGCGGCGCGCTTCTACACCGTGTCCTGGCTGGGCGAGCGCGTGGTGGCCGACATCCGCAGCGCGGTTTACAACCACGTGGTGACGCAGTCGCCGGAATTCTTCGAAACCACGCAGACCGGCGAAGTCCTGTCGCGCATCACCACCGACACCACGCTGATTCAATCCGTGGTCGGCACCAGCATCTCTATGGCGCTGCGTAACGTGCTGCTGTTTATCGGCGGCCTGGCGATGCTGTTCGTGACCAGCGCCAAGCTGTCCTCCATCATCATCGGACTACTGATCCTGACCGTGCTGCCGATCGTGATGTACGGTCGCCGCGTGCGCAAGCTGTCGCGCGATTCGCAGGATCGTGTGGCCGACGCTTCGGCCATGGCCGGCGAAATCCTCAACGCCATGCCAACCGTGCAAGCCTTCACCCACGAAAAGCTGGAAGCGCAACGCTTCGGCGGCTCGGTGGAAGGCGCGTTCCAGACCGCGATGCGCCGCATCCGCGCCCGCGCCGTGTTGACCATGCTGGCGATTTTGCTGGTGTTCGGCGCCATCGTGTTCGTGCTGTGGCTGGGCGCGCACGCCGTGCTGTCGGGCCAGATGACCGGTGGTGATCTCGGCCAGTTCATTCTGTATGCGTCCATCGTGGCCGGCGCCATTGGCGCGTTGTCGGAGGTGATGGGCGAGGCACAGCGCGCCGCCGGCGCCACCGAGCGCCTGCTGGAGCTGATGTCGGTGAAATCGAAGATCCAATCGCCGGCGCAACCACTTCCACTGCCGCCGCGCGCCGCCAACGGCGCGGCGCTGAGCCTCAACGACGTGGTGTTCTCGTATCCGTCGCGGCCAGAAACCAACTCGCTGGACCACGTGGCGCTGGACATCAAGCCGGGTGAAACCGTCGCCGTGGTTGGCCCTTCGGGTGCCGGCAAGACCACGCTGTTCCAGCTGTTCCTGCGCTTCTACGATCCGCAAAGCGGCAGCATCAAGCTGGATGGCGTCGACATCACTCAGCTGGACCTGCACACGCTGCGCGACGCCATCGGCATCGTGCCGCAAGATACCGTGATCTTCTCGGCCAACGCGATGGAAAACATCCGCTACGGCCGTGCCGACGCCACCGATGAGGAAGTGATCGCCGCCGCCAGACTGGCCGCCGCCCACGAATTCATCGAGCGCCTGCCACAGGGCTATCAATCCTTCCTGGGCGAGCGTGGTGTGCGCCTGTCCGGCGGTCAGCGCCAACGCATCGCCATCGCGCGCGCGCTGCTGAAAAACCCGCCACTGCTGCTGCTGGACGAAGCCACCAGCGCGCTGGACGCAGAATCGGAACGCCTGGTACAAAAGGCATTGGAAGCGGCCATGGTCGGCCGTACCACCGTCATCATCGCGCACCGCCTGGCGACGGTACAGCGCGCGGACCGCATCATTGTGATGGAAGACGGTAAAATCGTCGAAACCGGCACCCATGCTTCGCTAGTGGCGCTGGGCGGCATTTACGCCAATCTGGCGGCGCTGCAGTTCCATCACGTGCACGTGGAGCATTGAGCGTATCTTCGAGAGGACGCCATGACAGACGCTGAACTGAAACAAAGCTGCCGCCATCACCTGCCCGGCCACCGTCAGCCGTCGCCGGCCGAGCTGTTTTCGGCCATGGGCGACTGGTGCGCGGCGCGCGACGTGCTGCACGACGTCTACGGCAACGGCGCGCTGATCCAGGAATTTGAGCAGAAAGTAGCGCGCCTGCTGGGTTTCGAGGCGGCGCTGTTCTGCATCACCGGCACCATGACGCAGGCCACCGCGCTGCGCATCGCGTGCGCGGAGCGCGGCAGCAAGCTGGTGGCGCTGCATCCCACCTCGCACATTCTGAAGCATGAACGCGGCAATCATCAGCTGTTCGATCATTTTCAGGCGCTGCAGATCGGTGATCCGCATCGTCCCTGGACGCTGGATGAGCTGAAGGGAATTCCCGACCAGTTGGGCGCCGTCGCGCTGGAACTGCCGGCGCGCGAGATCGGCGGCCAGTGCCCAAGCTGGGATGAGCTGAGCGCCATCAAGGACTACTGCCGCAAACAAGGCATTCACCTGCACATGGATGGCGCGCGGCTGTGGGAAACCGCTGCGGCGTACGGCCGTCCCGCCGTCGAGATTGCGGCCGGTTTCGACAGCGTCTACGTCTCGCTGTACAAAGGCATAGGCGGCATGGGTGGCGCGATGCTGGCCGGCAGCGCGGCGTTTGTCGCCAAGGCGCAGGAGTGGTATCGCCGCCAGGGCGGCAATGTCTATCAGCGCACGCCGTATGTCGTCGCTGCGGCGATGCAGTTCGACGCCCGACTGGCGGCGATGCCGGACTACTTCAAGCGCACGCAGTGGCTGTACCAGGTGCTGCGCGAGTATCCGCTGCTGGTGCCGAATCCGGCGCAGCCGCAGGCCAATATGCTGCATCTGCATTTGCCGGTGAGCCGCGAGCGCGCGCTGCAGATCCGCAACCGCATCGCCGAGCAGCATAGCGTGTGGCTGTTCAATGGCGCCAATCATGCGGCGCTGCCGGGACGCAGCTTCGTTGAGCTGTATATCGGCGACCATCTGCTACATCTGCCTGACCAGCGCGTGCGCGAGATTCTGACCCTGTGGTCGGACGCGCTGGCCAACTAATTCCGCGCAAGCCGGGCAAACCGGCTACACTGCGCCCTCTTTTGTTTGACTGAATACACCATGACCTTCCACGCTCTCGGCTTGATCGATCCTTTATTGCGCACGCTGGACGCGCTGGGCTACAAGCAGCCCACGCCAGTCCAGAAGCAAGCCATTCCCGCCGTGCTGGCGGGCCGTGACGTGATGGCGGCAGCGCAGACCGGCACCGGCAAGACCGCCGGCTTTGCATTGCCGATTCTGCAGCGTTTGACGCTGGACGGCGTGACCGGACCGCTGGCGGTACGCGCGCTGGTGCTGGTGCCGACGCGCGAACTGGCGGAGCAGGTATTCGAGAGCTTCCGCAGCTATGGTGGCAATCTACCGCTGCGTAGCGCTGTGGCTTACGGCGGCGTGGATATCGCGCCGCAGATCGCCAAGCTGCGCAAGGGTCTCGACGTACTGGTGGCGACGCCGGGCCGTCTGATCGATCTGCACGATCAGGGTGTGATCAGTTTCGAACTGCTGCAAACGCTGGTGCTGGACGAGGCGGACCGCATGCTGGATCTTGGCTTTGAGCGCGATCTGGATATTCTGCTGGAGGCGCTGCCGAAGCAGCGTCAAACGCTGATGTTCTCGGCCACGTTCTCGGACGAGATCCGCAAGCTGGCCAAGGGCATGCTAAAGGATCCGGTGTCGATTCAGGTGGCGGCGGCCAATACCGCCACCAAGACCGTCAAGCAGTGGCTGGTGACGACTGACAAACGGCGCAAGCCGGAGCTGTTCCTGCATCTACTGAACAAGCTGGGTTGGTCGCAGGCGCTGGTGTTCGTCAAGACGCGCAAGGGTGCGGAGGCGCTGGTCAAGGAACTGCAGCAGCATGGGCTGACGGCGGACGCCATCCATGGCGACAAGACGCAGCCGGCACGCCTGCGCGCGCTGGATCGTTTCAAGCGCAAGGAAGTGCAGCTGCTGATCGCCACCGACGTGGCGGCGCGCGGGCTGGATATTGAAGCGCTGCCGCTGGTGGTGAACTTCGATTTGCCGACGGTGGCGGAGGATTATATTCACCGCATCGGCCGTACTGGCCGCGCTGGCATGAGCGGTGAAGCGGTGTCGCTGGTATGCGCCGACGAGGTTGACATCCTGCGTGAGATCGAAACGCTGATACGCCAGGTTGTGCCGCGCTTTGAGGAAGCCGGTTTCGAGGCCGATCATCGCGTGCCGGAGACTGCGCCCAAGGGCAGCGCGCAACCTGCGCAGAAGATTGCGGCTCCCGGTGGCGCAGGCAAGGCAGCCGGCAAAGCCAAACGCCCGGCCGCCACGCCAGTCAGCGCCAAGCAGCCAGCAAAAGTGGAAGCCCGCCCTGCCGGCGGCAATGAATCGCTGGGCACCTACATCCCGCCAGAGAAGCCGGCCAAGTCCTCCGGCGGGGGACGCGCGGCGGGTGGCGCGGCGGGTGGCGCGGCGCGCGGCGATGGCGGCGGGCGCGGTGCG
>NZ_WKJK01000022.1 GCF_009674535.1 Duganella guangzhouensis | reverse complement strand
GGTTGGGTGGATTGGGCGCCTGCGGGCGCGGCGGCGGCCGGGGTGGCAGGCGCCGTCGCGGCAGCCTTGCTGGCGGCGGCAGTGGGGGTGGTGGATGCGGCCTGTGCCGCGCTGCTGGCGGCGGCCCAGGTAATCAATAGCGTGCTTGCGAGCTTGGCGACGTTCATGCAGTCCTTAAGTTGTTACAGCGCGCCATCCTCCACCGGCGCCGGGGTCAGCGGCGTCATCATGTGGCCCAGCTTGGCGGCCTTGGTATCCAGATAATGCTGATTGAAGGCATTGCGGTTGACCAGCAGCGGAACCCGCTCGGCCACCTCAATCCCCAGTTTGGTCATGGCATCGATCTTACGCGGATTATTGGTCATCAGGCGTAAGCTTGTCACGCCGAATTGCGCCAGCATCGGTTTCACCAGCCCGTAGCTGCGCTGGTCGGCCTTGAAGCCCAGTTGTTCGTTGGCCTGCACCGTGTCGGCGCCGGCTTCCTGCAGGCGGTAGGCACGGATCTTGTTGATCAGGCCGATGCCGCGGCCTTCCTGGCGCAGATACAGCACCACGCCACGGCCTTCGTCGGCCACCTTCTTCAGCGCGCCTTCCAGCTGGGCGCCGCAGTCGCAGCGCTGCGAATACAGCACGTCGCCGGTCAGGCACTCCGAGTGCACGCGCGCCAGCACCGGCTCGCCGTTGCCGATATCACCCAGCACCATGGCCAGATGCTCCTTGCCGGTTGCTTTCTCGACAAAAGCGTGCAAAGTGAACTGGGCCCAGGGCGTTGGCAGGGCGCAGGAGGTGACGTAGTTCAATTCGTCGGGGGACGGGATTTCTGCGCTCTGCGACATGGTTTTGCTCTTTATTCTATTCATATCAAGGTAAAAAAGGCGCGCCGGGCTGTTCCAACAGACCCGGCGCGCCCTTCATGATACCAAAACTGGCGGAAATTTATTTTGGGCCAGACTCTAGCCCTTTCCGCTCCACTGCGCTTAGTGCTGTGGCAGGTCGAACACCAGCAGTTCGGCATCTTCCGCCTGTTCCAGCGTAATCAGCGTTTCATCGCTGATTTTCAGTGCATCGCCGGCTTTCAGGTGTACGCCGTTGGCGGTTACCGCACCCCGGATCAGATGGACATAGCCCAAACGGCCAGGTTGCAGCTCATGCTTCAGGCTGTCGCCTTCGGTCATGATGGAGGCGTACAGTGCCGCATTCTGGTGGATCAGCACCGAACCGTTGCGGCCGTCATTCGAGGCGATCAGCGCCAGTTTGCCTTTTTTGCTTTCCGGCGAGAAGTTTTTCTCCTCGTAGCTAGGTGGAATGCCAACCTGGTTAGGCTGAATCCAGATTTGCAGGAAATGCACCTTTTCATTGCGGTCGCCGTTGAACTCGCTGTGACGCACGCCGGTGCCGGCGCTCATGCGCTGGACGTCGCCGTAGTGCAGCACCGAGCCGGTACCCATGCTGTCTTTGTGCTCCAGCGCGCCGCTCAGCACATAGGAGATGATTTCCATGTCGCGGTGACCGTGGGTGCCGAAGCCCTGGCCGCCTTGTACCTGGTCTTCATTGATCACCAGCAGGGGACCGAAGCCGACGTGTTCGGGATCGTGGTAGTGGCCAAACGAGAAGCTGTGTTTGGAATCCAGCCAGCCGTGGTTGGCTTTGCCGCGGGAATCGGAATGACGTACTTGCAACATGATGAGCTCCATTTCTTGTTAGTTAATGTGCGATAATTTTGAAGGTTTGCTTCGCTATCGCCGCATCCATGAATCACATTGTAGACCCCTGATTCCAAATAAAAAAACGGAAAAATTACCCCTCTATTATCGAAAAATTCGAATGCTCAGACTTAGCCTGGAAGCCCTGCAAATCGTGGACGCCATTGACCGGCGCGGTTCCTTCTCCGCCGCCGGCAAGGAATTGCACCGCGTGCCTTCAACCATTTCCTATACCGTCAGCAAGCTGGAGGATGATTTGGGGGTGCAAGTGTTCGAACGCAATGGCCCGCGCGTCGAACTGACCGCCGCCGGCGCCGAGCTGCTGAAAGAGGGCCGTTACCTGCTGAAAGCGGCGCTGGATCTGGAACACCGGGTGCGCCGCGTCGCCTCCGGCTGGGAGACCGAACTGGCGGTCGGCATGGATTCGATGTTTTCGGCCTGCCTGTTCCATGATGACGTGCCGGCCTTCTACGACGTCGCCAAGCAGACCCGGCTGCGCATCGTGCAGGAAGCGCTGTCCGGCACCTGGGAAGCCTTGCTGGACCGCCGCGTCGATCTGCTGGTGGGCGCGGCCGGCGATGGCCCGGCCGGCGGTGGCTATGTTTCCGAAGCGATCGGCAAGATCAAGTTTGTATTCGCTGTGGCGCCCTCGCATCCGCTGGCCGCTGTTCAGGACAAGCTGAGCCGCACCCATCTGCAACATCATCGCGCCATCAGCGTGGCTGATTCCGCGCGCCAGATGGCGCCGCGCACGGTCGGCCTGTTGCTGGGTCAGGACACGCTGACCGTGCCCGACATGAAGACCAAGTACCAGTACCAGCTGGCCGGCATGGGCTTTGGCTTCCTGCCCGAGCCGTGCGCGCGCGCCGCCATCGCCGCTGGCTTGCTGGTGGAGAAGCAGGTGGAGGAGCCCAAGCCGGCCGAGACCTTCTATCTGGCCTGGCGCAGCGGCGAGAATGGCGCCGCGCTTAACTGGTGGATCGACCGCATGCGCCAGCCCGGCTTGTTCGAGCGTTTGCTGAGCCATCTGCCGCATCATAATGTTGACCAAGGCCAATAGTTTCGGAGTACCATAGCGGGATACTGTTAGTGTCTCGCTGGAACTCCAATGACTGCATCGACTGTTACGCCACCCGTGTTTGTACATGCCCTGGCTGACCGCAACGGCAGCCCGGCAGCTTTGTTGTTCGACGCCGCGCGCTTGCCGGCCACGGCGCCGGCATTGCCGATGAATCTGCTTGAAGAATTGGCCGGCGGCGGCATGCCTTGCTACTACCGCGCCGGCGCCAGCGCGGTCATCAACGATGCGTTGCAACAGGCTGGCTGGAAGGCGCTGCCGGAAGACAAGGTGCAGCGCGCCGACCTGCAATTGCCCAAGGATTTACCGCCCGGCGTCAACTGGATTGAAGGCGGCTGGTTCATGGCGCCGCCCTCCAAACCGGTCGGCAACCAGGCCGCCTCGCGCGCACTGGCGCTGCAACTGGTGCAGCTGGTCGCGGCCGATGCCGACACCCACGAAATCGAAGCGCTGCTGCGCCAGGACCCGACGCTGTCGTATCACCTGCTGCGGCTGGTGAATTCGCTTGGCATGGGCACCGGCCGCCGTGTCACCAGTTTTTCCCAAGCCATCTTGATTCTCGGCCGTTCGCAGCTGCGACGCTGGCTCAACCTGATGCTGTTCTCGTCGCGCGAAAACGACCAGCGCTCGGCCATGCTGCTGGCGCGGGTGGCGGTGCGGGCGCGTTCGATGGAGTTGCTGTCCAAGGCGGTGGGCGAGGACAAGCATCATCAGGAGCAAGCCTTCATGGTCGGCATGTTCTCGTTGCTGGGCGTGCTGTTCGGTATGCCGCTGGAAGATGTGCTGAAGCCGCTGGCGGTCAGCGAGTCGGTGCAGCAGGCGTTGCTGTCGCACGCCGGCGAGATGGGCCAGTTGCTGTGCGTGGTGGAATCCGCCGAGCAGGAGGATTATGAGTGCCTGGCCGGCTGTCTGCAGGCGGCGCAACTGGACAGCGCTATCTTCAACCGTATCGCCATCGACGCCTGGCTGTGGATGCAGGACGTGGTGGCCGGCAAAGCAGGCAATCCCCATGCTTGACGTAATCGAGCGCTGCCTTGCGCTGAGCCGGCAAGCCCGCACCGAGCAGGGCGAGGCGCTGGCGCAGACGCTGGCCGCGCTGGATGAGGCGTTGCTTGAGGCACGCGCCGCCATCAAGCCGGCCGATATGCCGCCGCTGCCTTCGGTGTCGTCGGACGCCACGCTGGAACTGGACCTGGCCGGCTACGTGACCGCCTGGAGCGCTGGCGCGGAGAGCATGTTCGGCTACAGCGCGCAGGAAGTGGCGGGGCAGCATGTGCTGTTCCTGTACGCCGAGGATGATGATGACGGCAATATCGCCGAGCTGTTCTTCGAGCACCAGCCCGGCGAGCAGGCGGCCCGCACCGAGGTGCGCCGGCGCCGCAAGAATGGCGACATCATCTGGGTCCATCTGGACATCGAACTGCGCCACGACGATGGCGGCGATCCAGTCGGCATGCTGGTGCGGGTGTCGGCGGCCAACCAGGCGTTGTCGGATCTGGACAAGGTCAATCTGCACGCCCGCATCATCGAGGATAGCGAGCAGGGCGTGCTGATTACCGATGCGCATGAACGCATCGTCTCCATCAATTCCTCGTTCACCCGCATCACCGGCTACACGCCGGCCGAGTCGATCGGCCAGACGCCCGATCTGCTGCGCTCCGGCGCCCACGACGCCGATTTCCGCGCCAAGGTGCGCGCGGCCATGCTGGGCGGCGGTGCCTGGCGCGGCGAGATCATCGGCCGCCGCAAGAACGGCGAACTGTTCCCGCAATCGGTGACCATCAGCGCGGTGCGCGACCCAAGCGGCAAAATCAGCCATACTTTTTCGCTGTTCTCCGACATCAGCGTGCACAAGGATGCCGAGGCGCGCATGCAGCGTCTGGCCAATTACGATCCGCTGACCGGGCTGCCGAATCTGTTCCAGCTGAGCCAGCTGGTCGGCCAGGCCATCACCGAAACCAAGCGCTCCGGCGAGCATGGCGCGGTGCTGGTGGTGGAGATTACCCGCATCGGCGCCATCAGCGACACGCTGGGGCATGAGATTGGCAACCAGCTGTTCTGCGAAATCGGCCGCATGTTCCGTGGCGCGCTGCGCGAGGGCGATGTGCTGGCGCGGTTGGACGGTCATCGTTTCGCAATCGCGCTGCTGCAGGTGGAAAAGCGCGAACATGCCGGCATCGTCGCCAAGAAACTGCTGGCCACGCTGGCGGCGCCGATCGCGATTGCCGCGCACAGTCTGCAGGTGGGGGCGCACATTGGCATCACGCTGTACAACGACGACGGCGCCGATGTGTCGACGCTGATCCGCTTTGCCGACGTGGCGCTGGCCAAGGCGGCGCAAAGCATCGAATCCAATTTCCTGTTCTACAGCGAGGAGATGAATCAGCGCGCCAAGGAGCATCTGCGCATGGAAAGCGAGTTGCGCCACGCGCTGGTGAACAACCAGTTGCAGCTGTATTACCAACCTAAAGTCAGCCTGCGCAGCGGCCGCATTGTCGGCGCCGAGGCGCTGCTGCGCTGGAAACATCCGGTGCGCGGGCTGGTGTCGCCGGGCGTGTTCATTCCGGTGGCGGAGGAGACTGGGTTGATCCTCGATCTCGGCGCCTGGGTGCTGGAGGAAGCTTGCCGCCAGGTCAGCGAATGGCGCGATGCCAATCTGATCATGCCGCCGATCGCGGTCAATTTGTCGGCGCGCCAGTTCGACAGCGGCTTGCCGCAGCGCGTGGCCGAGGTGCTGGAGCGGCACCACGTGCAGCCGGACCAGATTAACCTGGAAATCACCGAAAGCCTGCTGGTGCGCGGCACCGACAAGGTGATCGCCATCATGAATCAGCTGGTGGCGATGGGCATGGCGCTGGCGCTGGATGACTTTGGCACCGGCTATTCCAGCCTGGCCTACCTGAAGAAATTCCCGATCAGCACGCTGAAGATCGACCGTTCGTTCGTGATCGGCCTGCCGTATGAAGAGAACGATTGCGCGATCGCGCGCGCCATCGTCACCATGGCCCAGCAGTTGCGCCAGGAAATCGTGGCGGAGGGTGTGGAGACGGCAGAGCAGATGGCGTTCCTGCGCGAGCTGGGTTGCGATCAGCTGCAGGGCTATCTGTTCAGCCAGCCGGTGCCGGCCGCCGAGTTCGCTGCCATGCTGCGCGAAGGCAAGCGTCTGTCCTTCCCGAACGGCCGGTGAGCAGTGTGATACGGAAGAGAGATGGCGTGCTATGTTACGTGGTGACAGAATGGTCTGTTTGATCCACTCACGGGAGAATTCCATGCTAAAACGTACCTTTGCCGCCATGACGCTGGCCTGTGCCGGCCTCGCGCTGAGCGGTTGCACCACCACCACCAACGCCGCCAAACCGAGTGCCGCCGCCGTCAAGACCGAGATCGAGCAGGGCGCCTACACCACGCTGGAGCGGCTGTACAAGGAAGTTCCGGGTTCGCGCGAACTGGTGCACAAGGCCAATGGCGTGCTGGTGTTCCCGAACGTGGTGGCGGCCGGCCTGGTGGTGGGCGGCGAATATGGCAAGGGCGTGCTGCGCACCGGCGGCCAGACTGTCGATTACTATAGCGTGGCGTCGCTGTCGGTCGGCTTCCAGGCTGGCGCCCAGTCGAAGGCGGTGGTGTTGCTGTTCATGAGCCGCGAAGCGCTGGATAAATTCCGCAGCGGCAAAGGCTGGACTGCCGGCGTCGATGGCTCGGTGGCGCTGATCAAGGTCGGCGCCAACGGCGAAATCGATACTTCCACCGCGAACAATCCAGTTCAGGCATTCGTGCTGACCAACGCCGGCTTGATGGCCAACCTGAACCTGGAAGGCACCAAGATTTCCAAACTCAACCTATAAGGCATACATGACCCGCAAGCTGCTCGACCCCGCCCGCATCCATCCCGCCGCCCTGGCGCAGATCAGCAACTATCACACCGATCTGGTGGCCGAGGTGGAAGCCGCCATTGCCGCCAACAAGGTGGTGGTGGTCGGCATGGGACTGAATCCATTCCCGGCCAAGGCGCGCAAGATTCTCGATGCGCAGGGTACGCCGTACAAGTATCTCGGCTACGGCAACTACTTCTCGCAATGGCGCCCGCGCCTGGCGCTGAAGTTGTGGAGCGGCTGGTCGACTTTCCCGCTGGTGTTCGTCAACGGCACGCTGATCGGCGGCGCCACCGATCTGCAAAAGCTGATCGACAGCGGCGAGTTCGCGCGTCTGGTGGGCTGATGATCACGCTGCCGCTGCGGCTGAGTCCGGGCGACGATCTGCGCGTGGCGGTGGTGGCGGCCTTGCTGGATAGCGGTCAGCAGGCTGGCTTTGTGTTGCAGGGCATCGGCAGCCTGAGTGTGGCGCAGCTGCGTTATGCCGGGTTGCCGCAGCCGACCGTGCTGCAGGGCGATCTGGAGATATTGACGCTGGCCGGCTCGGTGTCGGCCGATGGCGCGCATCTGCACATGTCAGTGTCGGATGCGCAGGGGCGGGTGCTGGGCGGACATGTGGCGGCCGGCTGCATCGTGCGCACTACAGCGGAACTGCTGCTGGCGCTATTGCCGGCGCATCGCTTCACGCGCGAGCATGATGCGCGCACCGGCTATCCGGAGCTGAAGATCAGTCCGGATCCACTTCCTCGTTAAGCTTTTCCGTCAGCTGTTTCAGCGACGGCGAGGCTTCATCCAGGTGATAGCGCACGCAGTGCGCCTGGCCGTCGCCATCCACCTTCAAGTCGTACTGAAAATCCCAGGACTTGGGGGCTTCCTTGATGAGCTTGGGTGGCAGCGCAAAGAAATCGCTGGCGTGCAGCAGCTGTTCCAGCTGGCTGGCTTGTTCCTGCGGCAGTTGAGCCAGATCGACCGTGCGCGTTTGCGCGCCGGCCGGTCCGGCGAAGCCGCCGGTGCATGTCAGAGTCAGGCGCATAATGCTTTCCTAAACAACGCCGACCACTTTCCAAGCCGCCTGCACGGCATGCTGCTCGTCCGAGTCGGCGCCATACAGCAGCGAGGCCGCTTGCGCAGTTGCCTTGGCCATGTCGGCAAAAGTGGCGTTCGGCGTCAGCAGCGACAGCGCCTTGTACCAGATCGGCGCGGCCTTGTCCCAGGAATTGCCCTTGAGCGCGATCGCGGCCGCGTAAAAAGCATGGTTGGGGATGCCGGAATTGGTGTGCACATCGCCGCCTTCGACATATCCTGCCATAGTTTTCGGTTGATCGTCGCCCGACCAGGTGAGCGCCTGATTGCCCGGATCAGCCATCGAGCGCAGCGCCTTGCCGACCGTGGGCGCCATGATGCCGGCGCCGATCAGCCAATCGGCCTGCTCGACGCTTTGTTTCAGCGTCCACTGCTTGACCACGCTGCCGAACACGTCCGAGATCGATTCGTTGAGCGCGCCGCTCTGGTCCTGATACACCAGGCCGCCCGGCACCGCGTATTGGGTGACGCCGTGGGTCAGTTCATGGGCGATCACGTCCAGCGCGCCGGTGAAGCCGAGGAACAGCTTGCCGTCGCCATCGCCGTAGACCATCTGCTGGCCGTTCCAGAACGCGTTGTTGAACTTGTTCTGATAGTGCACGGTCGAGTCCAGTCGCAAGCCCTTGCCGTCGATGGAATTGCGCTTCAGCACTTCGCGATAGAAATCGTAGGTGGCACCGGCGCCGTCGTAGGCCTGATTGACTGCGACGTCGGTGACCGGCTGGCTGCCTTCGTTGCGCACCAGCTTGCCGGGCAAGGTGGACTTGCTCTGGGCATCGTAGATGGTTCGGTTCTTCTCGCCCGTAGCGCCGGCGGTGATGCCCAAGGCGATGGGCGCGACCGAACGCTGGCCCCGCAAATGCGCGGATGTCTCGGCCTGATCTAGCAGGCAGTGGCGTTCGCTTCGGTCTGCTGTCTCTTCAGCCAGCTTGCGCAGCATCTTGGGCGGGATGATGAAGCAGGTGCAGGCATGCGGGTGCGCGGCCATGACATTCTCCTAAACAATGCAATACCGTATTTATACACGGATTTCGGTGTCAGGATGTCACTGTTGCCGATGGGCTGGCCTCAACGGGGCGAGCAGGGCGCGCAGATTGTTGTGATCGATCTCGTACATCAGCGCGATCAGCGCGCCGAGTTCGCCGGAAGGAAAGCCTTCGCGCGCGAACCAGCCCAGATAGTGGCCCGGCAAATCGGCAATTTTGCGGCCCTTGTACTTCCCATAGGGCATTTCGCGGATAGTGAGCAGGGCGAGTTTTTCGGAATTCATGTCGCCACTATAGCAGCCGCTTGAACGCCTCGCGCAGCGCACGTTTCTCGGGATCTGTCAGTGAGCGGCCGAGTGATTTTCGAGCGGCCGTAAGTAAAATCGAATCAACTTCTTTAGGTAGCAGTCGGAGATTTGATATTGACGGCAAGCTTAGCTGGTCTCTTTCCAGTCCGGCCATAATCTGTCTTTTTCCTGCGGTTGCGAGGGCCTCGAACATCTCTTTTGTAATCACCTGTGTACCAAGAGCGGTTGATGCATCGCCTAAAGATGGGCTTACCTGTCTTGCCGCTTTCGCAAACTGCGAGGTTTCTTTTTGACACCAAGAATGCTTGGAGTCAGCTTCCGCTGCGAGATATGGGGATGTTGCAGCAGGCGAGCCCAACGATAGCAAATGCACGCGCAGTCCCATGTTCTGTGCCGCTACCACGCCTGGAGTGATGTCGGAGTCGCCTGTCATCAACAAGGCGTGTGTGATAGCGCGCAACTGTGTTAGGCCAATCAGATCTGCAACGATCAACCCATCCACGCCTTTCTGAGCGCCTATGCTGTTGCGTGTGCCGAGCCGAAGTTTGAAGTCATCTAACAACTCAATTGCGCGGTGCTCTGAGGTTTTTCCGCTAGGCCCAGGCCCGTCATACCAATAAACTCGTAGAAAATGACAGCCTACGCCGAATTGCTTTTCCACCTCTGCCAACATGATTTTGCGCAGTGCTTCATGATCGATGCTGACTTCAGTTCGAAAATTGTACGTACCCAGAACGACCTTGCAGAGTTGCACCCAGAAATAGCCTGCATCAAGAAAAACCGCGACGCTTTTCATCGTTTGCCTCCGCCGGATGGAAAAAGGGCGCATTTGAAAATGCGCCCTTTTAGTAAAGGTACTGTTGAAGTACCGATGGTAGCCGGGTGTGTTTTGACACCAAGGTAAGTACGACTTGATACTAGCCTTACCAGTGGCCACGGTCAATCAGTGTCCATTTGATGTCAGTTCATGCCACGTGAGGATTTTCTGGTATGCGAGCCAGGAGTCTGATTGGACGGATCAGTTTATTTCCCGATAGCTCGATCCGAGCCATTCTACGTTAGAATCTGGCTCGTTTTGGAGACCGGGCTCGTGTCATGCTGACTAATCTTTGGTATGTGGTGCTGCCGTCGGCGCAGTTGAGGGATGGCTTGCAGCCGGTGCAGTTGTTGGGACAGCACTTCGTGGCGTTTCGCGATGAGGGTGGGGTGGCGCGGCTGTTGTCGGATATTTGCGTGCATCGCGGCGGCGCGTTGTCGGCCGGCGCCAAGGTCGGTGGCAGTGTGCAGTGCCCGTATCATGGCTGGCGCTTCGGCGCGGATGGCGTCTGCAATCACATTCCGGCGCAGCCGGATTTGCGGATCCCGGCCAAGGCGCGGGTGGATGCTTATCCGACCATCGAGCGCTATGGCTGGATCTGGGCCTTCCTGGGCGATCTGCCGGAAGCCGAGCGGCCGCCATTGCCGCAACTGGACTGGGTTGATGATCCGAACGTGCGCGTGGTCGCCGGCCACTTCGACTGGGATGCGAGCTGGGACCGCGTGATGGAAAACGGTCTCGATTTCGCTCATGCGCCGTTCGTCCACGGCGACACCTTTGGCGATCCCGATCATCCGGAAATGGCGAGCTTCGAGGTCGAACGTTCGGAATGGGGCGGCAGCGCGCTGATGACCATGCGGCGCCCGGTGCGTAAAGGGCTGTTGCGGCGCCCGACCGGCGAGCATGTGGCGGTGGCCACGCGGCCGGGCTTTCATCTGTCCGGCCCGTGCGCGATTCTGGAAGTGGCGCCGGCCAACGGCTGGAAAATCCACATCGTCTCGGCCCACACGCCGGTCGATGGCCAACGCACCCGCACCTGGTGGATGATGGGCCGCACCTTTCTGCGTTCCGCATTGTTCGACAAGCGGGTGGCGGCCAGCAACCTCAAAATCTTCAAGCAGGATCACGTCATCCTCAGCAAGGTGCGCCCCGAGCGGGTGCCGGATTCGTGGCAGGAGGAAGTCTCGGTCAAGTCGGACGCGTTGCAGATCGCGTTCCGCCAGAAGATTCGCGAGCTGGAACAGCGTGGCTGGCGCATCGACGAAGCCCGCGTCGCCAGCGAATTCACCGGCCGCACCGCCTGCGTGGTGCCCAGCCCGCAGCGCCGCGATGGCGGTGCCTGGGCCATTCAGACCATCCCGATCATCACAGAATAAGCCTTATGTCCGCAGTCTCCCTTTTTAGCCTGATCTTCGCTTATTTCGCGCTGTTGCTGCTGGTGGCCTGGCGCACCTCGCGCAACGCCAACAACGACAGCTTCTACATCGGTAACAAGAGCAGCAACTGGATGCTGGTCGCCTTCGGCATGGTCGGCACCACGCTGAGTGGCGTCACCTTCGTCAGCGTGCCCGGCGCGGTGGGGCGCGACGGCTTCGGCTATCTGCAGGTGATCTTCGGCTATGTGCTGGGCTATATCGCCGTCACCTTCATCCTGCTGCCGCTGTACTACCGCCTCAAGCTGACCTCCATCTACACCTATCTGGAACAGCGCCTCGGCCCGCGCTCCTATCAGAGCGGGGCCGCCTTTTTCATCATCTCGCGCCTGATGAGCGCCTCGGGGCGGCTGTACCTGGTGGTGAATATCCTGCAGATCACCATCCTCGATAGCATGGGCGTGCCGTTCTGGCTGACCACCAGCGTGATTCTCGCCATGATCCTGCTATACACCTACGAGGGCGGCGTCAAAACCATCGTCTGGACCGACACGCTGCAAACCACCGGCATGGTGCTCGGTCTGGTGATCTGCGCCGGCTGGCTGCTGCACGCCTTGAATGTCAGCCCGCTGGACAGCATCGCCCAACTGCAGACACACGGCCTGACGCGGGTAGTGACGACCTCCATCGACAGTCCGGCCAACTTCTGGAAGCAACTGGCCGCCGGCTTCTTCATCGTGCTGGCCATGACCGGCATGGACCAGGAGACCATGCAGAAGAATATCTCGGTGCGTACGCTGCGCGACGCTCAAAAGAATATGCTGCTGACCACCGCTGTACTGACCGCTGTACTGGTGCTGTTCATGTACCTTGGCGGGCTGCTGTACCTGTACGCCCCCACGGTCGGCATTACGGCGACCGGCGACAAGATCTTCCCGGCGGTGGTGATGCAGCACATGCCGGCCGCGCTGCAGCTGATTTTCTTCATTGGCCTGGTGTCGGCCTTGTTCCCCAGCGCCGATGGCGCCATGACCGCGCTGACCGCCAGCTTCAGCATCGACATCCTCGGCGTGCAGCGGCGCGGCATGGACGAGGCGACGCAAAAGCGGTTGCGCCATCGGGTGCACCTCGGCTTCTGCGCGATCTTCCTGGCGCTGGTGCTGATGTTCAAATGGCTGGACAACCCCAGCATGGTCGGGCTGGTGCTGAAGTTGACGGGTTATACCTATGGGCCATTGCTGGGCTTGTTCGCCTTCGGTATCCTGACCCGCCGTTCACTGCGCGACCGCTGGGTGCCGTGGGTGGCGCTGGCCGGCCCGGTGCTGTGCTATGTTGTTGATTTTAATCAGCAATCGCTATTTGGTAGCTACCGTATCGGCCTGGAGCTGCTGATCCTGAACGGCGCGCTGGTGTTTGCCGGCCTGTTACTGATTTCAAAAAAACAGTGTTAGCAGTATCATCATTGCAAAATCCTTAATGAACGGAGTGTTGATGAGCCAATCACCCTTGAGTTATATCCGTCACGGTTTCGTGTTTTTCTGGCGAGCGCTGGACGCCAGCCGCCGGACGGTTCTGAATCTGATCTTTCTGGCGCTGGTGCTGATCCTGCTGTATGCGATCTTCGGCGGTGGCGCCAAGCCGCTGCAGCCCAAGACCACGCTGGTGCTGGAGCTGAAAGGGCAGTTGGTCGAGCAGTCCAGCGTCAACGCCACCGACGCGTTGCTGGCCAACGCGCGCGGCGCCGAAGTGCACAAGATGATCCAGCTGCGCGACGTGCTGGCGGTGCTGGACCACGCCGCCAAAGACCCGGACATTGGCGGCGCAGTGCTGCTGACCGACGAATTGCAAGGCGCCGGCCAGGCGTCGCTGCGTGAAGTGGCCAGCGCCATCGATCGCTTCAAGGCCGCCGGCAAGCCGGTGGTGGCCTGGGGTTCCAGCTACGACCAGCGTCAGTATCTGCTGGCGGCGCACGCCAACGAGGTGTATCTGCATCCGATGGGCATGGTGATGCTGGAGGGCTTTGGCCGCTACCGCAATTACTACCGCGACGCGCTGGACAAGCTGGGCGTGACGGTCAACCTGCTGCGGGTCGGCACCTACAAGAGCTTCGCCGAGCCTTACATCGCCAACGGTCCGTCGCCGGCGGCGCAGGAGGCCGAGTCGTATCTGTATAACGCGCTGTGGGCTTCGTACACCAGCAACGTGGAAAAAGCCCGCAAGCTGCCGGAAGGTCAGATCATGAAGAACATCAATGATCTGCCGACCCAGGTGGCGGCGGTGAATGGCGATCTGGCCAAACTGTCGCTGTCGACCAAGCTGGTGGACGGCCTGAAAACCAAGGATGAACTGCGCGCGATGCTGATCAAGCGCGGTACGCTGGATAGCGAAGGCAAGAGCTTCCGCCAGATCGCGTACGATGATTATCTGCCGCGCGTGCCGCACAAGCTGACCGGCGACGCGGTTGGCGTGATCGTGGCGCAGGGCGAAATCAGCGACGGCACCGCCGGTCCGGGTTCGATCGGTGGCGATTCGACCTCGAAGCTGATCCGCATGGCGCGCGAGGACGATAGCATCAAGGCGGTGGTGCTGCGCATCGATTCGCCTGGCGGCAGCGCGTTTGCGTCGGAACTGATCCGTCGTGAGCTGGAGCTGACGCGCGCGGCCGGCAAGCCGGTGGTGGTCTCGATGGGGAATGTGGCGGCTTCCGGCGGCTACTGGATTTCGATGTCGTCGGATGAGGTGATCGCGGAGCCGAACACCATCACCGGTTCGATCGGCGTGTTTGCGATTCTGCCGACCGCCGACAAGGTGATCGACAAGCTGGGTATCCACACCGCCGGCCAGCCGACCACCTGGCTGGGCGACGCCGGCAATCCGCTGCGCCCACTGGACCCGCGCTTTGGCCAGGTAATCCAGGGCAGCATCAATCATATCTACGCCGAGTTCACCGGCAAGGCGGCGCAGGCGCGCAAGACCACGCCGGAGAAAATCGACGCGGTGGCGCAGGGCCGGGTGTGGACTGGCGCGCAAGCCAAGGACCGTGGCTTGGTCGATCGTCTGGGCAGCTATGGCGATGCGCTGAAATCGGCGGCGGTACGCGCCAAGCTGCCGGCCGATTATCGGGTGGTGTATGTGGAGCGTGATGTCAGCAAGTTCGATCGCTTTGTCGAGATGCTGGGTGGTGGTGCCGCGCAGGCGCTGGTGAAGCAGGTGGCGGCGCAGCTGAAACTGAGCGCTGCGGCCAGCACCGGCCTGCCGCCAAGCGCGGCCACCGGCATTGCCAACGACTTTGGCTGGCTGGCCGATATCACCAGCGCGCACAAGCCGTTCACGGCGATCACCCACTGTCTGTGCGAATCGCCATGACCGTCGTCCCGGCGAAAGCCGGGACCCATGCTGAGCAAGCGTTGCATGGACTCCGGCTTTCGCCGGAGTGACGTCAGGGCCGGAGTGACGTCAGGATTTTAGCGGCAGCGTCACTTCGAAGCAGCTGCGTCCATTCCTCATCAGGGCGCAGCGCGCTTCGCCGCCGTGGCGGCGGGCGATCTGGCGCACCAGTGCCAGCCCCAGTCCGGCGCCATTGTTATCCAGCGTGCCGCGTGGACGGAAGAAGGGCTCGAACACGCGCTCGAATTCCGGGTCCGGCACGCCCGGCCCCTTATCCCACACGCGCAAAGTCGCGATGCCTTGGGCACAGCGGATTTCCACGCTGGCCGGCGGCACGCCGTGGCGGTGCGCGTTCTCCAGCAGATTGCGCAGCAGCCGGCGCAGCAGGCGCGGGTCGCCCATCATGAGTGCCGATTCACCGTCCAGTTCCACCTCATCGTAATGCGCGCATTCCTCGGCGGCCAGGGCCAGCAGGTCCAGCTCCTCGACGTCGGTGTTTTCGGGGATGGCGCCAAGGCGGCTGGCCAGCAGAATTTCGTCCAGCAGGTGATTCAGCTCGGCGATGTCCTGTTCCAGGCCGGCGCGGCGCTTGGCGTCGATACCGTCCTTGATCAGCTCCAGCGCCAGCCGGATGCGCGCCAGCGGCGTGCGCAATTCATGCGAGGCGTTGGCCAGCAGCGTTTTGTGGGCACCGACCAGTTGCTCGATCTGATCGACCGCGCGATTGAAGCTTTGCGCCAGGCGCGCCACTTCATCCTTGCCTTCCACCGGCACGCGCGCGGTCAGGTCGCCGGCGCCCAGCGATTCCACGCCTTGCTGCAAGCGCTCCAGCCGCTTGGTCAGATGCCGCACCAGCGGGAACGCCGCCACGCCCAGGCCGATCGCCAGCAGTATCAGCGCGTTGTGCAGCATGGCCTTGGGCCGCACAAAGCCCAGCGGTTCGCTGGACAGCAGTTTGCGGCCATCGGGCAGACGCACGAAGGATTCCGGCGGCGGCCCGGTCACGCCCTGGCGGCGCCAGTGACGGGCCGGGATCTGCACCCCGACCACGGCCAGCGTCCGCCAGTCGCGGGTGTATAGCGTCATGTTGGCGTTCAGACCCTGGGCCACGCGTTCCAGCGCGGCCTGCTGTACTTCGGGCGGCGCGTCCAGCGGCGCCAGCGCGTTCTGCATCACTTGCGACAGAATCACGTTGGAGCGCTCCAGCGGGCTGCCGGTACGGTTCCAGATCATCATCACCGCCATCGAGAACAGCGCCAGGATCAGCAGCAGCGTGACATAAAAACGGAAATAAAGGCGTGGTAGCCCCATGCTAAATCTGCGCATCAATCCTGCACCTTGGCGAACAGATAGCCGGCGCCGCGCACGGTGATGATGCGGCGTGGCTTTTTCGGGTCATCCTCAACGGTGGCGCGGATGCGCGACATGTGGACGTCGATCGAACGGTCGAAGGCTTCCAGCGGCTCGCCTTTCAGCAGGTCCATCAGCGCGTCGCGCGACAGCACGCGGCCGGCGTGGCGCGCCAGCACCAGCAGCAGGTCGAACTGGTAGGCGGTCAGCTCGCACGGCACGCCGTCCAGGCGGGCGGCGTGGGCGGCCGGATCGATCTCCAGCCGGCCGAAACGCAGGTAGTCGTCGCTTCCTTTGGCCGACGGCGCGTCGAGATGGCGCGGATCGACCCGGCGGCGCAGGATGGCGCGCAGGCGCGCCAGCAGCTCGCGCGGCTCGAATGGCTTGGGCAGGTAGTCGTCGGCGCCGATTTCCAGGCCGACGATGCGGTCGATGGCGTCGCCACGCGCGGTCAGCATCAGCACCGGAATGTCGGAGCCGGCGCGCAGATGGCGGCAGACGTCCAGGCCATCCATATCGGGCAGCATCAGGTCCAGGATCACGGCGTCGATGTCGCCACCGGCGATGTGATCGAGCGCTGCGCGGCCGGTGGCGGCGTGGGTTACGCGGAAGCCGGACTGGCCCAGGTACTCGGTGAGCATCTCGGCCAGGCGCGGGTCGTCTTCTACTAAAAGTATGCGGTCTACAGGGTTCATGCAGTTCATTTTACGCTACAGCGGCTTTACATTTCCCGGTGCGGGCCGAAGCCGCGCATGTGTTCCAGCCGGTCGGCCAGCTTCTTGCGCTGGTCCGGCGTAAGGGCATCCCCTACGTCGGCCACTACCTGGATGATACGTTTGGATGCCTGGTCGGCCAGCGCCAGTCCTTGCTGGCGCGTGGTTTCCAGCGCGGCGCGGTCGATGCTGGGCGCGCTGGCCTGTTGCAGCAGCTGTTTATGCAGCTGGTTTAACTGCTCGTGCAGCGGCTTCAGATCTTTCAGCGCGGCCTGCACCAGCGGGTCGATTTTGGCTTTCTGGGCGTCGCTGGCTTGCACCTCGGCGTACAGGCGCGCCAGCGGTGCGTGCTCGCCGTGACGGTGGTGGCGGTCCACCGCCCAAGCGCCGGCGCCAGCAGCCAGCGCACCGCCTAGCAGGAACGCGGCGATGGTCTGGCGGTTAACAATGCTCATGTCGTCTTCCTTGGCAAGTTGACAGTGAAGCCAGTATGCGCGAGGCACGTGTAGGGGCGATTTCGGCCCGGTAAAGATATGTAAAGGTAGATGAACGATATCGCTCCAAAGTCCTTGATTTGTAGCGAGATTGTATCGTCGGTACTCGACTGGGAGACAGCGTATGAACCTTGTGCTAGAGTCCCACGCTATTGACCCTAGGCGCGTTTGCCGTGGGCACGCACGCCTGAACAAAAAGGATAACGATGGATTCGCAAGCCAAGCCGACTTTGAATGCCAACCCACCTAAGCGCAGCCGCAAGCTACTCGGCAGCGTGATCGCTGTCGCCGCCATGGCCGGTCTTGGCGGCCTGGCGTGGTACCTGACGCACCAGCCGTCGAGCGCTAACGCCGGCGCGCAGGGTGCGGGTGGTCCTGGCCCCGGCGGTCCTGGTGGTCCGGGCGGCCCTGGCGGTGGCGGCGGGCGCCGCATGCCGGCCACCACGGTCGGCGTGGCGACGGCGGAGAAGGCGGATATTCCGGTTACGCTGGAGGCGCTGGGCACGGTGACGGCGGCGGCCACCAGCACGGTGCGGCCGCAGGTGACCGGCATCCTGCAAAGCGTGTTGTTCAAGGAAGGCCAGATGGTCAAGGCCGGCCAGGTGCTGGCGCAGATCGATCCGCGCCAGTTTGAAATGGCACTGATGCAGGCCACCGGCACCCGTCAGAAAGATGAAGCGCAGCTGGAAAACGCCAAGCTGCTGCTGAATCGCTACCGCACTCTGTTGAGCCAGGACTCGATCGCGCGCCAGGACGTGGATACCCAGGCCGCCACCGTTAAGCAGCTGGAAGGCACGGTCTTGACCGACAAGGCGGCCGAAGGCACGGCCAAACTGAATCTGGGCTACACCAAAGTGGTGGCGCCGATCTCCGGCCGGGTGGGCTTGCGCGGTGTGGACATCGGTAACCTGGTCAGCTCCAGCGACACCACCGGCATCGCCACCATCACCCAGCTGTCGCCGATCGACGTTGAATTCGCCATCCCGCAGGATAACGTGCCGTCGGTGGTGCAGCGCGTGAACCAGGGCGCGGCGCTGCCGGCGCTGGCGCTGGACCGCACCCGCACCAATACGCTGGACAACGGCGGCTTCTACGCGCTGGATAACCAGATCGATACGACCACCGGCACGGTCAAGGCCAAGGCGCGCTTCACCAACACCAAATCGACGCTGTTCCCGAGCCAGTTCGTCAACGTGCGCTTGCAGCTGGATACCATCAAGGATGCGGTGATGGTGCCGGTGACCGCGCTGCGTCATGGCACCAACGGCGATTTCGTTTATGTGCTGAAGGAAGACAAGACCGTCACCGTGCGCCAGGTCAAACGCGGCGCTTCGACCACCGACAAGGTGCAGCTCACCGAAGGCGTGAAGCTGGGCGAGCAAGTCATTACCGAAGGCGCGGACCGCCTGAAGGAAGGCGCCAAAGTCACGCTGCCTGGCGCCAAGCCCGCAGGCGAGGGCGCCGCCGCCGGCGCAGCGGCTTCCGGTCAGCACCACCGTCGCAACAAGGAAGGCGCTGCACAGCAATGAGTCCATCCGCACCATTCATTCAGCGTCCGGTAGCGACTTCGCTGCTGATGCTGGCGATCGTCCTGGCGGGCATAGTCGGCTTCAAGTTCCTGCCGCTGTCGGCGCTGCCGCAGGTCGACTTCCCCACCATTCAGGTCCAGACCCTGTATCCGGGCGGTAGCCCGGAAGTGATGGCGCAGACCGTGACCGCGCCGCTGGAGCGCCAGTTCGGCGCCATGGCCGGCCTGTCGCGCATGAGTTCCACCAGCGCTTCCGGGGTCTCCATCATCACGCTGCAGTTCGCGCTGGGCCAGTCGCTGGACGTGGCCGAGCAGGAAGTGCAAGCCGCGATCAACGCCGGCTCCTCGCTGCTGCCGACCGACTTGCCGGCGCCGCCGGTGTACGCCAAGGTCAACCCGGCCGACGCGCCGGTGCTGACGCTGGCGATCACCTCGGACTCGATGCCGCTGACCGAAGTGCAGAACATCGCCAACACCCGGCTGGCACTGAAAATGAGCCAGGTGTCCGGCGTCGGCCTGGTCACGCTCAGCGGCGGCCAGCGGCCGGCGGTGCGCATCCAGGCCAATATCAACGCGCTGGCGTCGTATGGCCTGGGGCTGGATACGCTGCGTACCGCGATCACCGCCGCCAACGCCAACGCCGCCAAGGGCAGCTTCGACGGCCCGACACGCGCCTACACCATCAACGCCAACGACCAGCTGGTGACCGCCAAGGATTACAAGCAGCTGATCCTGGCCTACAAAAACGGCGCCCCGGTGCGCCTGACCGACGTCGCCAGCGTGGTGGATAGCGCCGAAAACGTGGAGCTGGGCGCCTGGTCCGGCACCAAGCCGGCCATCATTCTCAACGTGCAGCGCCAGCCTGGCGCCAACGTGATCGCCACCGTCGACGCCATCAAGCAGCGCCTGCCCGAGCTGCAGGCCAGCCTGCCGGCCGCGATGCACCTGGAAGTGCTGAGCGATCGCACCACCGGCATCCGCGCCTCGGTGGAACACGTGGAGATGGAGCTGGTACTGGCCGTGGTGCTGGTGGTGCTGGTGATCTTCGCCTTCCTGCATAGCCTGCGCGCCACCATCATCGCCAGCCTGTCGGTACCGATCTCGCTGATCGGTACCTGCGGCGTGATGTATTTGCTGGGCTATAGCCTGAACAACCTGTCGCTGATGGCGCTGACCATCGCCACCGGCTTCGTGGTCGATGACGCCATCGTCATGATCGAGAACATCGCCCGTTATATCGAAGAGGGCGAAACGCCGATGGCCGCCGCGCTCAAGGGCGCCAAGCAGATCGGCTTCACCATCATCTCGCTGACGGTGTCGCTGATCGCGGTGCTGATTCCGCTGCTGTTCATGGGCGACGTGGTGGGCCGGCTGTTCCGCGAGTTCGCGATTTCGCTGGCGATCACGATTCTGATTTCCGCCGTGGTTTCGCTGACGCTGGTGCCGATGATGTCGGCGCGTTGGCTGAAGAGCCACGCCGAGGAGCATCAGTCGCGCTTTGCGCGCCGCTTCCAGCAGTTCTTCGACTGGGTGATCGGTCATTACGACAAGGCGCTGACCTGGGTGATCCGCCACAGCGGCCTGACGCTGCTGGTGGCACTGGGCACGCTGCTGCTGACCGTACTGCTGTACGTGGTGATTCCAAAAGGGCTGTTCCCGACCCAGGACACCGGCCAGCTGCAAGCACGGGTTGAAACCAGCAAGGCGGTTTCGTACGACAAGATGGCGGCGCTGCAGCAGCAGGCCGCCAAGGCGGTGCTGGAAGATCCGGACGTGGAAAACCTCAGCTCCGTGGTGGGCGTGGACGCGGCCAACAACACCATGCTGCACACCGGCAGCATGCTGATCAATCTGAAACACAAGCGCACCACCAGCCAGCAAGAGACCATGGACCGGCTGCGCGCGCGTGTGGCGCAGATTCCTGGCCTGACGCTGTACCTGCAGCCGACCCAGGACTTGACCATCGACGCCGAAACCGGCCCGACCCAGTTCCGCGTATCGATCGAGGGTGCCGACAACGCCACCGTCAACGAGTGGGCCACCAAGCTGGCCAACCAGATGCGCACCAAGAAGGAAGTGCGCAATGTGGTGTCGGACGTGGGCGCCAGCGCCAACGCCGCCTACATCAGCGTCGACCGCGACACCGCGTCGCGGCTGTCGGTGACCGCCGCCGCCATCGACGACGCGCTGTACAGCGCCTTCGGCCAGCGTATCGTCTCCACCATCTTCACCGAGACCAATCAGTATCGCGTGATTCTGGAGGCGCGCCGCGACGACGTCACCACGCCGTCCGAACTGGGCAACCTGCAGCTGAAGACCGGCTCCGGCAAAGCCACGCCGCTGTCGGCGGTGGCCACCATCAGCGAGCGTCCGGCGCCGCTGCAGGTGACCCACGTGGCGCAGTATCCGGCCACCACGCTGGGCTTCGACACCGCGCCTGGCGTTTCGCTGGGCACGGCGGTGGACAGCATCAAGGAAGCCGCCGCCGAGATTCACTTCCCGGCCTCGGCGACCATGACCTTCCTGGGCGCGTCCGGCGCGTATCAGAACTCGCTGTCGAATCAACTGTGGCTGATCCTGGCCGCCGTGATCTGCGTTTACATCGTGCTGGGCGTGCTGTATGAGAGCTATATCCATCCGCTGACCATTCTGTCGACGCTGCCGTCGGCCGGCGTCGGCGCCTTGCTGGCACTGCTGGTCTCGGGGCAGGATCTGGGCGTGATCGGCATCATCGGCATTATTCTGCTGATCGGTATCGTCAAGAAGAACGCCATCATGATGATCGACTTCGCGATCGAGGCCGAACGTGACGAAGGCAAGTCGCCGCGTGACGCCATCCACCAGGCCGCGCTGCTGCGCTTCCGTCCGATTCTGATGACGACGCTGGCCGCGCTGTTTGCCGCCGTGCCGCTGATGTTCGGCTGGGGTGAGGGCGCCGAGTTGCGCCGTCCACTGGGCCTGGCCATCTTCGGTGGCCTGATCCTGAGCCAGTTGCTGACGCTGTTCACCACGCCGGTGATCTACCTCGGCTTCGATAACCTGGCGCGCCGCTTCCGCGGCAAGCCGGATCGCAAGCCGGCGCCGCAACCTGAGGGTGGTGCGCTGTGAACCTGTCCTCGCCATTCGTCAAGCGTCCCATCGCCACCGTGCTGCTGACGGTGGGCGTGGCGCTGGCCGGCATCGGCGCCTTCTTCGCGCTGCCGGTGGCGCCGCTGCCGCAGGTGGACTTCCCGATCATCTCGGTGAGCGCCTCGCTGCCGGGCGCCAGTCCGGAGACCATGGCCACCAGTGTCGCCACGCCGCTGGAGCGCCACCTCGGCACCATCGCCGGCGTCAACGAGATGACCTCGCAGTCCAGCAATGGCTCGGCCAACGTGATCCTGCAGTTCGATTTGAACCGCAATGTGGATTCGGTGGCGCGCGAGGTGCAGGCGGCGATCAACGCCAGCCGCGTCGACCTGCCGGCCACGTTGAAGAGCAATCCGACCTACCGCAAGGCTAATACCTCGGGTGCGCCGGCCATCATCCTGGCGCTGACATCACCAACCCGCACCCCGGGCCAGATTTACGACGAAGTCTCCAACATCGTGCTGCAACGCCTGTCGCAGGTGACCGGTGTCGGTGACGTGGAACTGGGCGGCAGCTCTCTGCCGGCGGTGCGGGTGGAGCTGAATCCGTACGCGTTGAACCAGCAGGGCTTGTCGATGGAGGACGTGCGCGCCGCCATCCAGGCCACCAATGCCAATCGGCCGCGCGGCGCGCTGCAGGGCCATGGCCAGCGGCTGCAAATCTATACCGAGTCGGCCAACGCCATCGGCGGCCGCAGCGCCGCCGACTACCGCCAGCTGATCGTCGGCTTCCGCAACAGTGTGCCGATCCGCTTGCAGGACGTGGCGCAGGTGGTGGATGGCGTCGAAGACCAGAACAACCTCGGTCTGTTCAACGGCAAGCCGGCCATCATCGTGATTCTGCGCGCGCAGGCCGGCGCCAACGTCATCGAGACGGTGGACAGCGTACGCGCCCAGCTGCCGATGCTGCAGGCGCAGTTGCCGCCGGACGTCAAGATCCAGGTGGCCAGCGATAGCACCAACTCGATCCGCTCGTCGCTGCATGAAATCGAGATCACGCTGATTATCTCGATCCTGCTGGTGGTGCTGGTGGTGAGCGTGTTCCTGCGTAATGTGCGCGCCACCATTGTGCCGACCGTGGCCACCATCGTTTCGCTGCTGGGCACCTTCGGCGTGATGTATCTGCTGGGCTTCAGCTTGAACAACCTGTCGCTGATGGCACTGACCGTGGCCACCGGCTTCGTGGTCGACGACGCCATCGTGGTGCTGGAAAATACCACCCGCCACATCGAGGCCGGCATGGACCGCTTCAAGGCGGCGCTGCTGGGCGCGCGCGAGGTGGGCTTCACGGTGCTGTCGATTTCGCTGTCGCTGATCGCGGTGTTCATTCCATTGCTGTTCATGGGCGGCCAGTTTGGCGCGCTGTTCAAGGAATTCGCCGTCACGCTGTCGGCGGCGGTGATGATTTCGCTGGTGATTTCGCTGACCACCACGCCGATGATGTGCGCCTGGCTGCTGTCGCCGGACGGTCACGAGACCAAGCCGCAGGGCCGCATCGCGCGCTTCTTCGAGCGCGGATTCGACGTCATCCTCAAAGGCTATGAGCACGCGCTGGACTGGGCGCTGCACAGCGTGTGGCTGGTGATGCTTAGCCTGATATTCGTGGTGGGCCTGAACTTCTACCTGTTCGCGGCGATCCCGAAAGGCGGCTTCCCGCAGCAGGACACGGGCCAGATCAATGGCGGCATCCGCGCCGACCAGTCGATTTCCTTCCAGGCCATGCAGGACAAATTGCGCCAGCTGGTCAACATCATCAAGGATGATCCGGCGGTGGACACGGTGGTCGGCTTTACCGGCGGCCGTCGTGCCGGCGGTGGCTTCATGTTCGTCAACCTGAAGCCGGCCAACCAGCGCACGGTAGCGGGGCAGGCGGTGATCAACCGGCTGCGTCCAAAACTGGCCAAGGTGACCGGCGTCAGCCTGTTCCTCAGTCCCGTGCAGGATTTGCGTGCCGGCGGCCGTTCGGCCAACGCCAACAATCAGTACACGCTGAAGTCCGATAACGTGGCCGACTTGAAGAAGTGGGCGTCGCGTCTGGCGGAGCAGATGAAGACCAAGAAATCGATGACCGACGTCGATTCCGACCAGGCCGACAATGGCGTCGAGACCTTCGTCACCATCGACAAGGACAGCGCTTCGCGCTTGGGCGTGTCGACCAAGGATATCGACAATGCGCTGTACAACAGCTTCGGCCAGCGTCAGGTGGCGACCATCTACGATGAGCTGAATCAGTACCACGTCATCATGGAAGTGCCGCGCGAATTCGCCAAGAGCCCGAATGCGCTGGGCGATGTTTATGTGCCGTCGACCGGGCTGCCGTCGCCAACCGCCGCCAACCCGACCGGGGCGCAGACCGCGAGCACCAGCAGCACGACCAGCAGCACCAGCTCCAGTTCGAGCACCAGCACTGCCACCGCCGCCAATGTGGCCGCACCGGCGGTGAGGGATGCCTCGTCCGGTTCCTCGCTGAGCACCTCGGCCACCACCATGGTGCCGTTGTCGGCGATGGCCAGCTTTGCCGAATCGTCGGCCGCCACTTCGATCAACCACCAGGATGGCGAACTGGCCACCACCATCGCCTTCAACCTGGCCGATGGCTACAGCCTGTCCTCTGCGGCGGCCGAAATCGCCGAGGCGGAAGCGGAAATCGCCATGCCGAACAATGTGCGCGGCAGCTTTGCCGGTTCCGCCAAGGCGGCGCAGGACAGCAACAAGTCGCTGCCGCTGCTGATCCTGGCCGCCATCGTGGTGATCTACATCGTGCTGGGCATCCTGTACGAAAGCCTGGTGCACCCGGTGACGGTGCTGACCACGCTGCCGTCGGCCGGCGTCGGCGCGGTATTGGCGCTGCTGGTGTTCAAGATGGAGTTCTCGACGATTGCGCTGATCGGCATCTTCCTGCTGATCGGTATCGTCAAGAAGAACGCCATCCTGATCATCGACTTCGCGCTGGAAGCCGAGCGCGCGCGCGGGCTGACGCCGATGGAAGCGGTGCGCGAAGCCTGTCTGCTGCGTTTCCGTCCGATCCTGATGACCACCGTGGCCGCCGCCTTGGGCGCGCTGCCGCTGGCGATCGGTTTCGGCGAAGGCTCGGAGCTGCGTCAGCCGCTGGGCGTGGCCATCATCGGTGGCCTGATCGCCAGCCAGATGCTGACGCTGCTGACGACGCCCGTGGTCTACATCCTGATGGACAAGCTGCGTCGCCGCAGCCCGTCCGAACAACAACTGAGCCGCATTCATAGCGACGAGTCGCCGATTACACCATGAGCAAATACGCATTCTCTTTACGTCATCAACCGATCGCGCTGGCCGTAGCTGCCGCGTTGCTGGCCGGCTGCTCGGTCACGCCGACTTATAAGGTGCCGGACGCGCCGGCGCCATCGGCCTACAAGGAAGCGCTGAACGACGCCGACAAAACCGCCGCCGGCTGGACCGCGGCGACGCCGGCCGATACGCTGGAACGCGGCCCGTGGTGGCAGCTGTTCGGTGATCCGATCCTGAACCAGATGGCCGACAGCATCGAGGTGAATAACCAGAACGTGGCGGCCTACGCCGCCGCCTATGCCGAAGCACGCGCCACCGTGGCCGAGCAGCGCGCCACGCTGTTCCCGACCGTGGACCTGAACGGCAGCGGCACCCGCTCCGGCGGTGGCGGCAATACCGCCACCACCAACGCCTATCGCGCCAACATCGGCGCCAGTTGGGAGCCGGACCTGTGGGGCAAGCTGCGCGCCGGCGTCGGCAACGCCAACGCGGCGCTGCAGGCCAGCGCCGCCGACCTGGCCGCCGCGCGCCTGTCGGCGCAGGGCGAACTGGCCACCAACTACTTCTCGCTGCGCCAGGCCGACGCCGAAAAAGCCATCCTCGACGCCACCGTCGACGGCTATGCGCGGGTGCTGCAGATCACCCAGAACCGCTTTGACGCCGGCATCGCCGCCAAGTCCGACCTGCTGCAGGCGCAGACCCAGCTGGCCAGCGCCCGCATCGACCAGATCACGCTGGTGCGCACCCGCGCCACCTATGAGCATGCGATCGCGGTCCTGCTGGGCAAGCCGGCCGGCGACTTCACGCTGCCGGCGGCCGAGTGGAAGATCACCGTGCCGGACATTCCGACCGGCGTGCCATCGACGCTGCTGCAGCGCCGTCCCGACATCGCCGCCGCCGAGCGCCGCGTGGCCGCCGCCAACGAAAGTATCGGCATCGCCCGCAGCGCCTACTTCCCGAGCCTGAGCCTGACCGGCTCCTATGGCTATGGCGCGGCCGCCACCGGCGGCTTGTTCAACGCCTCCAACAATCTGTGGTCGCTGGGCCTGACGGCGGCGCAGACGCTGTTCGACGCCGGCGCCACCAAGGCCAAGGTGCAGGGTGCCGAGGCGGCGCGCGATCAGGCCATCGCCACCTATCGCCAGACCGTGCTGACCGCGTTTGCCGCGGTTGAGGACCAACTGACCGCGACCCGCGCGCTGGCGCAGCAGCAGGACTTGCGCAAGGCCGCGTCGGAAGCCGCCGACCAGGTCGAGGTGCAGCTGCTGAACCGTTACCGCGCCGGCCAGGTGAGCTACAGCGACGTGGTGACGGCGCAGCAGACCGCGCTGACCGCGCGCCGCTCGCTGGTGCAGGCCCAGGCCGACCGCCAGACCACCGCCATCGCCCTGATCCAGGCGCTGGGCGGCGGCTGGCACGCGCCGCAGGAGTAGTATTTTACGGCGCGAGCCATGCTGTATAATCATCTGGCATTATGTACATAATGTACATAACGACACGCCTCGATGACCAAGAAAAGTGCTCTTGCCACTCCCGCTGCTGCAACGCTGATGCCCATCGTGGGCATCGGCGCTTCTGCGGGCGGGCTTGATCCGATCTGTGAATTCCTCGTCAGCGTTTCGCCGCACAGCGGTTTCGCTTACGTGGTGGTGCAGCATCTGGACCCGCTGCACAAATGCATGCTGCCCGAACTGCTGCAGCGCATGACCAGCATGAAGGTGTGCGAGATCGAGGATGGCATGCCGGTGCTGGCCAATCACGTCTACGTCATCCCGCCCAATTCCGATCTCACTGTCGAGCATTATCACTTCGTGCTGCGTCCTGCGGCGGCGCGGCGCGGCCATCATCTGCCGATCGATATTTTTTTCCGCTCGCTGGCCGAGCATAGTTGCGATGTGGCGGTCGGGATTCTGTTTTCCGGCATGGGCGCGGACGGCACGCTGGGCTTGAAGCTGATCCGCGAGAGCGGTGGCCTGACCATGGCGCAGTTGCCGTCGTCGGCGCGGTTCGACCCGATGCCGGCCAGCGCCATCAGCGCGCGCGCGGTAGACATCATTGAACTGCCGGGCCAGATGGCGAGCCACATCGCGGAATGGTGGAGCACCCAGGAATGCGGCTTGCCAGAGCAGGCGATGATACAGCGCGACGGTTTGCAGCAGCTGTTCCAGTTGCTGCTCAAGCAGACCGGCGCCAACTTCTCCGACTACAAACTGAGCACCGTGCTGCGCCGCATCGACCGCCGCATGAAGCTGCGCCAGTGCGCCACGCTGACCGATTACGTCAAATTCTTGCGCGTCAATCCGGCCGAGGTGGAGCTGCTGTTCAAGGAGCTGCTGATCGGCGTGACCAATTTTTTCCGCGATCCCAAGGTGTGGGATTACCTGATGAGCACCGCGCTGCCGCAGCTGATCGGCGAGCATCCGGAAGGCGCGTCTTTCAAGGCCTGGGTCTCGGCCTGTTCGACCGGCGAGGAAGCCTACTCGCTGGCGATCGCCTTCAACGAGGTGCTGGAGCGGTTGCGGCCGACGGCGCGCTACACGCTGCAGATCTTCGCCACCGATCTCGATGAGGATGCGGTGGACAGGGCGCGCCAGGGCGTGTTCGATACCGATATCGAGGCCGATGTGTCGCCCGACCTGCTGCAGCGTTATTTCATGCCGGCCGAGCGAGGTGGTTACCGGATCCGCAAGGACGTGCGCAACTCCATCATTTTCGCGCGTCAGAACGTGATTTCCGATCCGCCGTTCACCAAGCTGGATATTCTGTGCTGCCGCAATCTGCTGATCTATTTCACGTCCAAGCTGCAGGAACAGTTGATTCCGTTGTTCCACTACGCGCTGCGCACCGGCGGCCTGCTGATGCTGGGCAGTGCCGATACGCCCGGCCATTTCAATGAGCTATTCATTCCGATGGCTGGCGCCGGCCGCATCTACCGCCGCCTGGATGCGTCCATTCACCGCGTGGCCAACTATTTCCCGACGCGCGTGAGCAGCTTGTCGGCCCCCACTGTCAATGAACCTGTCAATCCATCCATGAACGGCAATCTTCAAATCCAGGTTGAGCAGCAACTGCTCAAAAAGCATGCGCCTGCGGCTGTGCTGTTGAACACCCATGGTGACATCCTCTACATCCACGGCCGCACCGGCGCCTATCTGGAACCGGCGGCGGGCAAGGCCAATTGGAATATCCACGCCATGGCGCGAGATGGCTTGCGCCACGAGATGGCGGAACTGCTCAAGCGCGCCACCCAGGAGCCGGGCGTGATCGCGGTGCGCGGGCTGATACAGCGCGACGAAACCGGCAAGCCCTCGCAGGCCTTGGACCTGACAGCGGAAGCGATGCCGGAAAACGGTCCGTTGCCCGGCACCGTGTTGCTGACCTTTTCCAGCGTGCCGCTGCCGCCGAAGAAGCGCCGCACCCGCTCCACCAATCCCTATGTGCTGGAGCTGGAGCAGCAGCTGGCGCAGTCGCGGCTGGAGATTCAGGCGGTGCGGGATGAGATGCAGGCGTCGCGCGAGGAACTCAAGTCCTCCAACGAGGAACTGCAATCTACCAATGAGGAACTGCAGTCCACCAATGAGGAGCTGACCACCTCCAAGGAAGAGATGCAGTCGCTGAACGAGGAGCTGTACACCGTCAACGCCGAGCTGCAATCCAAGGTGGATGACCTGTCGCTGGTTAATGGCGATATGAAGAATCTGCTCAACAGCACCGACGTCGCCACCATCTTCCTCGACAGCGAACTGCGCATCCGTCGTTTCACCGACCAGACCACGCAGATCTACAAGCTGATACCGAGCGACGTCAATCGGCCGCTGAGCGACATCGTCAACGACCTGCTGTATACGGATCTGGAGGAAGACGCTCAGCACGTGCTGCGCACGCTGGTATTTTGCGAAAAGCAGATCGAGACCCGCAGCGGCGGCTGGTACACCATGCGCATCCGGCCCTACCGCACGGTGGATAACGTGATCGACGGCGTGGTGGTCACCTTCATCAACATCACCGAGTTGAAGCAGTTGGAGGCGCGGCTGCTGACCATGCACAAGGACGCCGGGCGCGTATGACCAAGCGCTCGCGCCCCGAACTGAACCCCGGACAACTGCGGGAGATGGCGGAGCGTGCGGTCAGCGCATTGCCGCCAGAGGGCGCCGACAGCGATCAGCTGCGCTACTGGCACGAAATGCAGGTCAACCAGATCGAACTGGATCTGCAGCAGGAAGCGCTGGCCGAGTTGCGCAGCGAGCGCGATGAAGCCGACACCATGCATCAGCGCTACGCGGCGCTGTACGACCAGGCGCCGGCCGGCTATCTGTCGCTGAATCATGACGGCGTTATCGTGCGCGCCAATCTGGCGGCCTGTGAGCTGGTGCAATGCGATCGTGATGCGCTGATCGGCAAGCGCTTCGAACAATTCGTGGCGCCACAGGCGCAGGCCGGCCTGCGGCGCTTCCTGTCTTACGTGGGCGAGAGCGGTGCCCGCGCGGTGATGGAGGCGCCACTGTTCGATGGCCAGACAGCGGATGGTGCCTCCACACTGCGCCGTGTGCACATCGAAGCCAACCTGGATGAGGCCAGCGCCACCTGTCGCATGATCTTGACCGACATAGGCAGCGCCGACCTGCGCGACGCGGTCCGGCTGCGCGCCATGCGGGTGCTGGACAGCATCAACGAGGGGGTGCTGGTATGCGATGTCGATCACAACATCGTCTCCGTCAATCACGCATTCACCACGCTGACCGGCTATCCGGTGGAGGAAGCGCTGGGCCGCAATCCGCGCTTCCTCGGGCGGCGGGAGAACCATCCGCCCGGCTACTTTGCCGACGCGATGCGGCAATTGCGCACGGCCGGCCGTTGGGCTGGCGACGTATTCAACAGCCGCCAAGATGGCACGCCCTACACGGCGCACATGTCGCTGACGGTGATCCGTGACGACAACGGCGCGATCAGCTATTTCATCGGCGTGTTTTCGGACGTGACGGCACAGCGCGAGGTCGAGGCGGCGCAACTGCGCTGGTCGCAAGAGCTGGACGCGCGGGTGGCGGCGCGCACGGTGGAGCTGAGCGAATCGCGCGAGCAGTTGCGCAAGCTGGCCGCGCATCAGGAGCAAATCAAGGAGGAGGAGCGCAAGCGCATCGCGCGCGACATCCACGATGAGCTGGGACAGAACCTGCTGGCGCTGCGTATCGACATGTCGATGCTGAGCGCCCGCACCGCCGGCCGCCAGGGCCTGCTGCACCAGCGCGTCAACGCCGCGCTGGAGAACGTGGACGCCACCATCCGCAGCGTGCGCGGCATCATGAACGAGCTGCGGCCACCGGTGCTGGACCTGGGGCTGGCGGCGGCGCTGGAGTGGCAGGCGGCGGAATTCCGCAAGCGCAGCGGCCTGGCATGCGGGCTGACGCTGCCCGACGAAGCGGCATGCGCGACGCTGCACTCGAACGTGGCCACCACGCTGTTCCGCGCCGTTCAGGAGGCGCTCAGCAATGTGCGCCGGCACGCGCTGGCCAGCCGGGTCGACATCGTGCTGGCGGTGGCGGACGGACGGCTGACGCTGAGCATCGCGGACGATGGCGTGGGCATGGCGCCGGAAGCGGCCAGCCGTGCCGGCATCCATTCATTTGGCCTGATCGGCATGGCGCAACGGGTGGCGGCGCTGGGCGGCACGCTGGATATCGACTATGCGCGGCAGGCGCAGGGGGGCAAGGGCTGTAGGCTGACGTTGGGCTTCGATCTATAATACTGGCGCCGAAAATCATTCAGGGGCCATACCTTGTTAAAAAATCTAGTCATTCCCGCCGCGCTGCTGTGCGCCACGAGCGCATATGCCGACGAAGGGCAATGGCAGCCATACCAGCTGCCGCAACTGAAATCCGAATTGAAACGCATCGGCATCACGATTCCAGCCGAGAAGCTGGCCGACCTGTCGAAACATCCGATGAGCGCCATGGTGGCGCTGCCCGGCTGCTCCGCATCCTTCGTGTCGGACGCCGGCCTGGTGGTCACCAACCACCATTGCGCGTATGGCGCCATCCAGCGCAATTCCACGCCTGAACATAACTACATCGCCAACGGCTTCCTGGCCAAGACCCGCGCCGACGAGCTGCCGGGTGGCCCCAACACGCTGGTGTACGTGACCGACAAAGTGGAAAACGTCACCAGCCGCGTGCTGAAAAATATCACGCCCGCGATGAGCGGCAGGCAGCGCAGCGAAGCGGTTGAACGCAATATCAAAGCGCTGATCGCGGAATGCGAGAGCGACAAATTCTACCGCTGCTCGGTGCCGGCCTTCCATCGTGGCCTGGAGTACTACCGCATCCGCCAGATGATGATACGCGACGTGCGCCTGGTGTACGCGCCTGCCAACTCGCTGGGCGACTTTGGCGGCGACATCGACAACTACGAATGGCCGCGCCATGTGGGCGACTATTCCTTCCTGCGCGCCTACGTCGGCAAGGACGGCCGTCCGGCTGAACCGTCGCCGGACAATGTGCCTTACCATTCGAAGGACTTCCTGGTGGTGTCGGCCGAGGGGCTGAAGAACGGCGATCCCGTGCTGCTGGCCGGTTATCCTGGCCGCACCAGCCGCTACAAGCTGCCGTCCGAAATCCGCTATGCGCGCGATGCCGCTTATCCGGCCAAGGCCGGCGAAATCCAGGCCGACCTGGACGTGATCGCCGCCGCCACTAAAGACAGCGAAGCTGGCGTGGTGCGCTATGCCAGCGTGGTCAAGAGCTTGAACAACGTGCTGAAGAAAACCCGTGGCCTGATGGACGGCTTCGCACGCAAGGACATCGCTGCCATCAAGGACGTGCAGGATGCCGAGTTCCGCGCCTGGTACGGCAAGCAGGCCAACGCCGACAAGAAGCTGCTGACCGAACTGGATGCGCTGATCGCCGCCGACATCGCCCTCAGCGACGAGGAATTCGGCCACAGCGTCGCCACCACCAGCGATCTGCTGAAGTCTGGCGCCACACTGTATCGCCTGGCGCTGGAAAGCGCCAAGCCGGACGCAGAGCGTGAGAGCGGCTACCAGCAGCGCGACCTGGCCTTCATCAAGGCGCGCCTGAACCGTCTGGAACAGTCCTACGTCGGCAGCGTCGACCAGGCGCGCTTCAGCGCCGCGCTGCAACGCTACGCCAAGCTGCCGAAATCGATGCACATGAATGGTCTGGACGAGTTGTTGCCAACGGCGGACGCGGTGCCGGCGCTGTACGCGCAGTCGCAACTGGGCGATACCGCGATTCGCCTGTCGTGGCTGGGCAAGGATGCCGCCGCCATCGCCGCATCGGATGACGCCTTCCTCAAGCTGGCGGTGAAGCTGGACGGCGTGTCGCAGGCGTTGAAGGAGCGTCGCCGTGAACTGGACGGCAATCTGGAACGCGTGATCCCGCAATACATGGCGGCCGTGATCGCGTGGAAGAAATCGCAGGGCAAGCCGGTGTATCCGGATGCGAATTCGACCTTGCGCGTTACTTACGGCACCGTGGCGCCGTATTCGCCGAAGGATGGCATCACCAAGGGACCGTTCACCACTATCGAAGGCATCGTCGAGAAGAACACTGGCAAGGCGCCGTTCGACGCGCCGCAGAATCTGCTGGATGCGATCAAGGCCAAGCGCTATGGCCAGTTCAAGGATCCGGTATTGGGCACGGTGCCGGTCGACTTCCTGACCAGCGCCGATACCACCGGCGGCAATTCCGGTTCGGCGGTGATGAACAAGAACGGCGAGCTGATAGGCCTGAACTTCGATTCGACCTACGAGTCGATTACCAAAGACTGGTACTTCGACCGCGACATCACGCGCGCCATCCATCTGGATATTCGCTATATGTTGTGGGTGATGTCGGAGGTGGACCACGCCGACAACGTGCTCAAAGAGCTGACCATCAAATATCCACATAAATAAACGGCTTCCATGAACGATTCCCTGCTCGCCATGGTCAACAGCGGCATCACGCTGTTTGGCCTGCCCACCACGCCGCTCGAAGTGGCGGGCTTTGTGCTGGCGGTGATCACCGTCCTGCTGAACATCTACCAACTGCACTGGGCGTGGCTGTTCGCCATCGTCTCGTCGGCGGTGTATGGCCTAGTGTTCTACGCCTCGCGCCTGTATGGCGACATGGGCTTGCAGCTGGTATTCATCTCGGTGTCGTTCTGGGGCTGGTATCAATGGCTGCGGCCTGGCTTGCAGCACACGCCGGCGTTGCCGGTGACGCGGCTGTCGGCGCGCGGCTGGCTGTGGGCCTTGGCCGGCTGGGTTGCCGGCTTTGGCGCGCTGTGGTGGTTCCTGGCCAGCTACACCGATACTGACGTGCCGCGCGCCGATGCCTTCCTCACCGCCGGCAGTCTGGTGGGGCAGGTGCTGCTGTCGCGTAAAAAGCTGGAAAACTGGCACGCGTGGATCATCGTCGACGTGCTGTACGTCGCGCTGTACATCCACAAGGATCTGCATCTGACCGCGATTCTGTACGCGGTGTTCGTGGCGATGGCGGTGGCCGGCCTGCTGGCCTGGAAAAAGGCGGCGCCGGATGCGCCGGACACCATGGTGCTTAAATGACGCTGCGGCGCATCGCCATACTTGGCGCTGAGTCGTCCGGCAAGTCGACGCTGGCGCGCGCGCTGGCGGAGCGTTACGTCACCGGCTGGGTGCCGGAATATCTGCGCGAATTCGTGCTGACGCGCGAGCGCGTGCCAATGTCTTCCGATCAGTATTTCATCGCCAGCATGCAGGCGCAGCGTGAGGATGCAGCGGCGCAGGATGCGCAGCGCTGGCTGTTCTGCGACACCACGCCGTTGATGACGGCGGTCTACAGCCAGCACTACTTCGGCGGCGCCGATGTGCCGCTGGTCGTGCTGGTGGCCACGCGCCGCTATGACCTGACCATCGTCACCGCGCCGGACAGCCCGTGGGTGGCGGATGGCCTGCAGCGCGACTCCGATGAAGTCCGCCAGCAGGTGCATCGCCTGCTGCTGGCTGAGTTGAGCGCGCGCGGCACGCCGTATGTGCTGGTCAGCGGTGAGCTGGAACAGCGCGTCGCCCAGGTGGCCGACGCGCTGGCCGCGCTTTAAAGGTCGAACTGCACCGAGGCGCGGTAGGTGCGGGAGGCGCCCGGCATCAGGTAACCGCCCAGATCCGGCGTGACGTCGCGCCAGTAGAAGCGGTCAAATGCATTGTCGATACCGGCGCGGAAGGTGGTGCCGACGTTGCCGATGCGGGTGGCGTACGACGCGCTCAGATTCACCACATGATAGGCCGGCACGAACACCGTGTTGGCTGCATCAAACGCCTTCTTGCCCGAGTACTGCCAGTTGGCGCCCAGCTTCAAGCCCGCTACCTGCGGCACCAGATAATCCGCATACACCGATGATTTGAACGCCGCTACATCGGTCACGCGTTTGCCGTCCGTGTCCGCCAAGCCGGTGCCGCTTTGCTGCGTGTTCAGCGCGGTGGCCGAGACGCCCACCGTCAACTCACGCGAAGCGCGGCCGTTCAGCGCCAGTTCCAGGCCACGGCTCTGCGCCTCGCCATTGCGCACGTAGTAATTACTGGCGGCGTCGAGGTACTCCAGTCCCTTGCGGATCTGGAACAGCGCCACGCTGGCGCTGATGTCCTGACGGATGTCAGCCTTGATGCCCACTTCCACCTGCTTCGATTTGCCCGGCGCCAGCGCACGGCCGTAGTTTTTGGCGCCAAGCGGCGCGGTACCGCCATGCTCCAGACCCTGGGCGTAGGACGCATAGGTCGCGACATTCGGGCGCACGTTGTAGACCAGCGCCACGTTCGGCAGCCAGAAGCCCATGTCGGTGTGGGCGTAAGGCAGTACCACGTCATCATCGTCGACGCCGATGTACTCGTCGCGCTTAACTTTGACGTAGCGCGCGCCGGCGTGCAGCTTCAGTTGCTCGTTCAGGCTAACGATATCCTGTGCGAACACAGCGCGTTCGTTGTCGCGACGGCGCTCCGAGACCGGGCCGCTGTCGCCAGTCGCCGGCGTTACCGCAACCGGATGGTAGATGTTGCTGACGCCAGACAAGTCGTACAGATAGTCGCCCCATTTCTCGCTGTTCTTGAAGAACGAGGTGCCGAAGGTAGTGTCGTGCTGAATTCCGGCGGTGGCGAAGCGGCCCTGCAGCAGCGCTTGCGCGGTCAGCGGCGACTTCTTCTCGCCACGGCTGATGTAGTTGTAGACATCGTAATCGCCATTGCCGCAGTAGCCTGGATACAGATCCTGATCGCTGCAGCCGTAAGGGAAGGCGGTGTAATCGTCGCGCTTGAACTGGTGCTGATTGGCGCTCAGCGTCGCGTTCCACTGTGGCGAAAATTTGTACTCGAAGCGCACGCCGACGTTGGTACTGGTGGTTTCCACCGGACGGCTCCATGGCTGATCGTTCAGCATGGTGTCGGCATCGACCACCGGCAGCGTGGTGCCGTTAATCAGCTGGAAGCCAGGCGCCGTGACCTGGGACTTGCGCTGGTAATCGGCATCCACTTGCAGCAGCGCGTCAGGCGAGATGCGCCAGTCGAAAGCGGCCGAGATGAACTTGCGGTTGCCGTCCGCGCCCTTGATGTAAGAACGCAGGCGTTCGGCGGCGGCGTTGATGCGGTAGCCGAAGCGGGTATCCTCAAAGCGGCCACCCAGATCGACCGCGCCGTACAGCGTGCCGCGTTCACGGGTTTCCAGCACCACCGTGCGCAGCGGCGTATCGGTCGGACGCTTGGTGACGTAATTGATGATGCCACCCGGCGCCGACACGCCGGCCTGCAGACCGGACAAACCTTTCAGCACCTCCAGCCGCTCCTTGTTCTCCAGCGGAATCTGGGTATCGCCGGTGATGGCCATGCCGTCCTTGCGGTAGCTCGATTCGTTATCCAGCTTGAAGCCGCGAATCGAGAACTGCTCGGCGTAGCCGACCGCGTTGTACGAATCGCTGAGGCTAGCGTCGTAGCGGGCGGCGTCGGTGGTGGAGCGGATTTGCAGGTCCAGCATCTGTTGGGCGGTCAGCACACTGACTGACGCCGGCGTCTCCAGCAGCGGCGCGTTGCCGAAGCCGGCCACGCTGGCGCTAGCGGCGCGCGCCTTGGCGCCGCTGACAACGACTTCCGGTAGCGATTGATCGGCTTCTTCCGCGCGCGCGGTCACGGTGGTCAACTGTAAAACCGCCAGGGCGATGGCGGACACTGCAAAGTTTGGTGTGGACATATCTGCTCTCTACGTGTTCGGCTGGATGCCGGCGAAGAGAGCCATAAAGGAGGGGAGACCGACTTTTGCGCTTTCCTTCGCTGGCATTATCCAGATCAGGTACGAAGGGTATCTCTCACCCGGAAACAACGTTCCAGGACCCCTAGCGAGCCGCCAGTGTAACACAGATAACTCCGGGGTCAGGTCCATCATTTCTACACGAGCCCAGCTGTAGCCGTACGGCTACAGCTGGGCTCGTGTAGAAATGATGGACCTGACCCCGGAGTTGTGCGACGTGTTTTGCGTGGCGTCGCTACACTTCCGACTTGCGCCGTCGGGCGCTTTTGAAAGGGTTGGAATGAAGCAGTCGTATCAAGAGGGGAGCTGGTTTGCCGTGCCATTGCTGGACGGCGGCTACGGTTGGGGTTTGGTGGCGCGCTTGTCGCCGGGCAGTAAGATTATGCTGGCCTATCTGTTCGGCCCCAAATTGCCGCGCTTTCCGTCGGTGGAGGAGTTGAATACTTTGCAGCCGCACGATGCGGTCAAGGCGTTGCGCTGTGGCGATATGGCGCTGGCCAGCGGCCATTGGCCTGTGCTGGGTCAGATCGAGGTCTGGCAGCCGGCGATGTGGCCGGTGCCGCAGTTCCTGCGCCGCGCCGATGCGCTCAAGCGTGCCTGGCGCGTTACTTATTCGGATGCGGATCCCAGCCGCTCCGAGCGCGAGGAGTCCGTACCCTACGAGACCGAGGGACTGGAGACGGATTCGCTGTATGGCTACGGTTCGACCGAGCTATTGTTGACCAAGCTGCTGGAGGCGCCGGAGCATCCGATCAATCAGCAGAGTCCTGCGCACAGTTGACGTTCCACGCGACGTATTCGCCACGGTGTTTGCGCACCGCGACTTTGACGCGGGTGTCGCGGTCGCTCTCGAATACCATGCCAACCATGGCCGGCGCGCCGTTGGCCGGCGCCGCCGGTTCGATGGCGCTGAAGCGGAACGTCAGCGCGCGCTGGCGCGCACAGGATGAGTTCCCGGCAAACAGTAGCCGCGCCCGCGCCAGCAGTTCGCGGTGCTGGCGCAGCAGGGCGGTGACGTCGGCCGGATTCACCGCCGGGTCCATCCGGGTGGTGTATTGGGCGGCGGTGCAGATGACGTTGGGCGTGGCCAGCCACACATACCATTCTGGCGCGGCGGCGGACGAGATCCAGCGCTGGCCCTTGGGTGCTTTGGCGTCGTAGATGTAGCTGGTGCGGATTTGCCGGCACAGGTCGGGCGTGAAGTGGCGCGGCGAGGAGTCGACGCGGGCGATCACTTGCCACGGCTGGCCGCGCCGGCGCTGGATGTCGAACGCCGGCGCAAACAGCGAGGCGCCGCCGCTGACGTTGGCCGGCACCTGCTGGCGATAGTAGTCGTCAAACGAGCTGCGTTCTTCCGCGCTCGGCTCGCGCGTTTGCGGCGGCTGCGGCGGCTGCGGCGCCTTGGACTTGGCCAATGGCGCGGCATACGCACTCCACGCCATGGCCGCCAGCGCGGCCGGGAGCAGGGCGCGCCGCATCACAATGCCTTCATCACGATCTGGATCAGCAGCCCGCCGCCGTCGCGGTTGCGCACCTGCAGTTCGGCGTTGTGGCGCTGGATCACGCGCTCGACGATGGCCAGTCCCAGCCCGGCGCCATTGGCCTGGCCGCGCGCCGCGTCCAGCCGGGTGAAGGGCTTGAGCAGTTGCTCGATCTGTTCCGCCGGCACGCCGACGCCATGGTCCTGCACTTCGATCGTCACGCGGGCGCTCTTGACGCTGCATTTGATGTCGATCTCGGTGTAGTCCTGCCCCGGCGTTTTGCCATAGCGGCGGGCGTTTTCAATCAGGTTGTTGATGACGCGCTTGATGTCGGTGGGATTGCCCATCGCATGTACGCCTGGCGCGATGTCGGTGGCGATGCGCACGTCCGGCAGCCGCGCCGCTTCGTGCGCGGTGTCGCTCAGTAGTTCGCTGAGGTGGACGTTGGTGAAGCTGGACGCCTCGGTTGGTTTGGCGTAGTCGAGGAACTGGCCGATGATGTCGTCCATCTGGCTGATGTCGGACTGGATGCCGTCGCGCGCTTCGTCGGACAGGTGGGCCATCTCGACCTCCAGCTGCATGCGTGCCAGCGGCGTGCGCAGGTCGTGCGAGATGCCGGCCAGGATCACGGCGCGGTCGGATTCAACCTGCTGCAAATCGTCGACCATCTGGTTGAAGCTGCGGTTGGCCTCCATGATTTCGAGCGGGCCTTTTTCCGGCAGCGGCGCCGGGCGCTTGCCCTGGGCGAAGTCGCGCGTGGCCTGGGTCAGGCGGCGCAGCGGCAGGTTGATCAGGCTGGAGATGAAGGCCGCGCCCAGCAAGGACACCACCGACACCACGCTGGCCCAGCCCAGCCACTGTATGCCGGTCAGGCCGCGTATGCGTTCGCGCTCCAGCATCAGCCAGTACTGGTCATCGTCGATGTTGAAGCTGACCCAGAAGCCGGCCACGCCATTGACCTTGGACGAAAAACGCGTGTCGGCGCCCAGTTTGGCCTTGACCAGCTTTTCGATGTCCGGCATCAGCGCGTTGTCGGCCGGCGGCTCGACTTTGTCGTCGTCCTCCAGCGGAAACACGCGAATGCCTTCGTTGGACACCAGCTCAAACAGCAGCTCGCGCCGCAGTTCGGGCGCGGAGTGGGTGAGGGCGGCGTGGGTGATGGTGACCACCGAGATCACCTGGGCCGAGATCTGCTGCACCATCGGCTCGTGCTGCACCACGCTGATCATGCCGACCCAGGCCGTCATGCTGGTGGTGGTGAGCGCGCCAAGCAGGAAGAAGGTGCGCCAGAATAAGCCGCTTTTCAGGCTGGCCAAACGCAGGGAGAACAGCGACTTCATAGGCATGCGCGGGTTATCGCGGCTGGCCCTCCGGAATGAACACATAGCCCAGACCCCACACGGTCTGGATGTACAGCGGGCTGGATGGATCGGGCTCGATCAGCTTGCGCAGGCGCGAGATCTGCACGTCCAGGCTGCGGTCGAATACTTCGTACTCGCGGCCGCGCGCCAGTTCCATCAGCTTCTCGCGCGACAGCGGTTGGCGCGCGTGGCGGGCAAACACTTTCAGCACCGAGAATTCGCCGGTGGTCAGCGGCACGGTCTCGCCGTTTTTCTTCAGCGTGCGGGTGCCCAGGTCCAGCACGAACTGGCCGAACTCGAAGGTCTGCGGGGTTTCCGACGGCGCGCCGGGGATTTCGTCCGGGCCGCGGCGACGCAGCACGGCGCCGATGCGGGCCACCAGTTCGCGCGGGTTGAAGGGTTTCGGCAGGTAGTCGTCAGCGCCCATTTCCAGGCCGACGATGCGGTCCACGTCTTCACCTTTGGCGGTCAGCATGATGATCGGGGTCTGGTCGCCGGCGCCGCGCAGGCGGCGGCAGATCGACAGGCCATCTTCGCCAGGCAGCATCAGGTCCAGCACCAGCAGGTCGTAGCGTTCGCGCAGCCATAGCTTGTTCATGGCGGTCGCGCTTTCGGCGGTGAAGACGTTGAAGCCTTGCTCGGTCAGATAGCGGCGCAGCAGATCGCGCAGACGCACGTCGTCGTCCACCACCATGATCTTCGCTGCGTGGCCTTGCGAGTTGGCGTTGTTGTTGCCGGATTCAGTCGTTGTGCTAGTCATTTGGCTGCCAGATTTGTCTTATTCATGTTGCTATGGTAACGTCATATTCGTCCTGCGAAAACGAGGACAGATAACCCATTACAAAGTGTTACAAACTTTACCCAATTAGCCTTACCCCCTCAGTCAAAGCATCATACACTGCGGGCATAGATTCAGCTCTTTAGGAACACCATGTTCATCGATCACAAAAAAAAATTCGCGGCAGCTAGCGCATCTTTTTGCGTTCGATCGGCGGTGGTCTTCGCGCTGATTTTGGGTTCGCTGGGTGCCGGTATTGTGCGTGCCGAAGGTCCGGATGGCGGCGGCCCGCAACGCCGCGATCCACCGCCGCAACAGCAACAGGGCAGTGCCTCGCGCAGCAGTTCGTCCGACCAGCGCAGCAGCGATGCGCGTTCGCTGGAGCGCTACGAAGCGCGCACCGAAGAACAGCGTCGCCAACTGCAGGAAGCCAACCACAACGCCGAAATCAACCGTCGCATGAACCGCATGACGCCGGACGAGCGCCGTGATCTGCGCCGCCAGATCAACGAGGTGGGGCAAGACCTGTACGCGCTGCCGCCGCGCCGTTAATTCCACATCAATAAAAGATAATTAAACTGCACTGTTGATGTTTAATTATTATTGATCTGTATCAATATCCTCACAGTCTTTGTGCTTTTAGTGGCAGTCCTCCTATCTTTTGCATGGTCAGCGTGTAAGATTAATTAATTACACGCAATGCCTTCCGGCCCACGCGTGCCGTTTGGAGGAAGACCGTGGTTCAAGACGTTGCATCCGCAGCGCTAGCCGCCGGCTCGGAGTCAGAAGCTCCCGGCCCCGGCTTGCCTCTTGGTTTGGTAAAGCGAGCGGACGGAATTTATATCGATCTGGGCATGAATAAACCGGCGCTGGTGGCGGCGGTCACGCATGTCTATCAATCCGGCTGGTACCTGGCCGGCCTGGATTATCCCGCGCTCATCAAGGCATTGTACGGCGTCGGTCCCGACACCGGCGCGCTACAGGCGTTGCGCCTGGCCGACGAACTGCGGCTGTTCGAGGGCAGCCGGCTGGCGCTGTATAAAAATCCCAAAATGAGTCTGTCGTACGCCGAGTATTACTTCCAGCAGCTGTACACGGAAGAGATGACGCTGCCCGACGGTACCGTGATTCCGGAACGCCCGGTGCAGCTGGATATCGACGAATTCATCGCCGACATGTGGAACAAGGGCATACGCTTCGGCATCGACGTGGCGGCGGTGAAAACCGCGATGGTCGCCATCAAGGCCGATCGCATCACCTTCGCCTCCGACCTGGAGCCGGCGCCGGGGCAGGACGCCACCGTGGTCGAGGTGTCGCAGGATCTGCATCGCAGCAATGCGCCCAAGGCGCGCGCCGATGGCCGCATCGACCTGCAAAGCTTCCAGAACCGCTTCCCGCAGATTCAGGCCAATATGCGGCTGCTGAAGAAGATCCCGTCGGTGCCTGGCCTGCCGGGCTTCGATATGGCGGGCCGCAAGACCGAGCCGGAACCGCCCAAGGATCTGACGCTGCGCTTCTACGCCGGCGAGGGCACCGAGGCGCAGACGCAGGCCGACGGCGAATATCTGGTGTCGACGCGCGAGGGCTTTCTCAGTGTGGATTCGAAATCCAGGCGCATCTCCATCACCGACAAGATCATCAGCCTGGAGGGCGTGAGCGGCCGCACCACCGGCAACCTGCAGCTGGCCGGCGCCTACGAGGAATACGGCGACGTGCAGGAACAGCGCGATGTCACCGGCAGCGACATCACGGTACACGGCCATGTGTACGGCAATATCAACTCGCGCGGCGGCACGGTGGTGCTGGACAAGAACCTGGTCAGCGGCAGCGTGCATAACGCCAGCGGCAGCATCGCCATCGCCGGCGTGGCCTCCAATTCGGTGATTTATGCGGCCAATGGCGCGGTGACCATGAAGCGCGCCGAGAACTGCATCATCTCCGGCACCAGCGTGAAGATCGAGGAAGCCTCCAACTGCGAGATCATCGCGGACGAGGTGTTTATCGAACTGGCCGAGGGTTGCGCCATCGCCGGCCGCAACGTGGAAGTGGAAAGCGCCGGCCCGCGCCGCCGCACCGAGATGATTATCCATGTGCTGGTCAAGGATGTGACCCGCTTCGATCAGGAGATCGCGGATCTGGAAATGCGGATTGCGGCCTTCGCCCAGTCCAATCTGGCCAGCCAGCAGGAGATCGACCGCATCTCGGCGCTGCCGGACGTGCGTCGCTATCTGGCGCTGGCGGCCAAGCTGCGCACCCAGGAATTGATGCTGACGCCGGAGCAGGGCACGCATCTGCGCAAGATCGCCGGCGCGGTGGCGGAGGAGGTGAAAGCGATCCAGAAGCACAAGACCGATCTGCAAGTCGGTCAGACCCAGCACAATCTACTGAGCGACAGGCTGGGACGCGTGATTCAGCAGAAGCTGGAAGCGGCCGGCGTGGCCCGCTGCGGCCTGCACATGACCAGCGGCGAGACGGTGGTGCGCACCATGCCGTTTGCGGCCGATACCGCGGCGCTGCGCCAACTGCCGCCCAAGGACCTGAAGCAGCGGCTGCGCGGCACGCCGAGCGGTGGCGAGTTGCTGTTTGCCGACAGCGCGGGCTCGCTGGACTGGCATCTGAATCCGTTGCAACGGCCGGCATCCCCTTGACCGGCTGGCGCAAGCCCTGTGTAACATGCTAATCTTGGGCTAACATCAAAAAGTGAAGGGCGTCGTCCGCCCGACGTACATCTTCCTGGGGATCACACTGTGTCAGACGACGCCAAGGCGCTGGAACAAACTGCGGAAGGCGAGTTGCCGGCAGGGCTGGTCAGGCGGCCGGACGGCATCTACTTCCTGGCCGATGCGACCGCGGTGACTTGTCTGACGGCGGTGAGCCAGATCTTCCTCAGTAGCGCCTATTTCGCCGGCCTCGATTACGCGGTCTATAGCAAGATGCTGTACAACGTCGGCCCGGACTTGCCGGAGCGCTTGCGCGATCAACCGCTGCTGCGCTTCGCCGACAGCATCCAGCCGTTTCATGCGGCGCGGCGGGCCTTGTACAAGACCGTGAAGATCATCAACGGCGAGGCCGAATACTATTTCGAGCCGGTGTTCTTTGAGGTGCCGGACCTGCCGCCGCAACCGGCGCGGCTGAATTTCGATGAATTCGTGTCCGACATGTGGGTCAAGGGGATACGCTTCGGTATCGATGCGCCGGCGGTGCGCGATGTGATAGCCACCGGCCGGCTGGCACGCATCACGGTGGCGCGCCGGCTCAATGCGACGCCGGGCAAGGATGCTTCTATCGTCGAAGTGTCGCAGGATATCCACCGCAGCAATGCGCCCAAGGAGATGGGCGACGGCCGGCTGGATCTGCAGACTTTCCAGAACCGCTTCCCGCAAGTGAAGCCGCACGTCAAACTACTGCGCAAGGTGCCGAGCGCGCCGGGTGTGCGCGGCTTTGAGTTATCGGGCCTGGTGCTGGAGCCGCCGGTGCCCAAGGATCTGGAGTTGAGCAGCGTGGCCGGCGAGGGCACGGTGATCGAACATCTGCGCGGTGGCGAGTTCCTGTTGTCGGCGGTGGAGGGTTTTTTGAGCGTCGATCCCGGCTCGCGGCGCCTGTCGATCGGGCCCAAGATCATCAGCCGCGAAGGCGTGAGCGCGCGCACCACCGGCAATCTGCAGCTGACCGGCGAGTACGAAGAGTTTGGCGATGTGCAGGAACAGCGTTCGGTCGAAGGCGGCAATATCACCATCCATGGCAACGTGTTCGGGAATATTGTTTCGCGTGGTGGCGACATCGTATTGAGCAAGAACCTGATGGGCGGTACGGCCACCAACGCCGACGGCGGCATCCGCGTGAAGGGCGTGGCATCGGGTGCGGTGCTGCAGACCAAGCGCGGCGAGATCATGCTGACGCGGGCTGAGAGCTGCATCATCTCCGGTTCGCGGGTGGTGATCGGTGAAGCCTCCAACTGCGAGATCATGGCCGACGAGGTGGTGATTAAAGTGGCCGAGGGCTGCGCGATTGCCGCCCGCAAGATCGAGATTGTGCATGCCGGGCCGCGCAAGCAAACCGAGATGCTGTTGTACGCGCTGGTGCCGGATACCTCCAAGTTCGACAAGAAAATCGCGGATCTGCAGCCGCGCGTGGCCTCGGCGGCGCGCGAGGCCGATGTGCGCAGAGCCGAGATGGACGCCATCACCGGTCAGACCGAGGTGCGCAACTACCTGACGCTGGCCAACCGCGTGCGCAAGCGCGAGGTGGTGCTGACACCGGAGCAATTGCCGCTGTTCGAGAAGATGGCGGAAGCGGTGGGACCGTCGCTGCGGCGGGTGGCCAAGATTTCGCTGGCGGTGAAGGCGGCGCAGGTGCAGCAGCAACAGGCGCAGGAAGAGGTCAATCAGGTGCAGCGGCAGAAGCAGGCGCTGGTACGCGGTTCACGCTGTGTGGTGGAACTGCTGACCGGCGACGTGCTGCTGCGGACCATGACTTTCACGCCGGGCGAGCCACCGCCGTATGACCGTGCGCCGAAGGACGTCAAGGCCAAGGTGCGCACCGCCGTGCCGGGCATGAAGGTGCTGCATTCCGGCCCGGTGGGGCCAATCGGCTGGACGCCTTACGAAGAAGAGTGATCGCGGCGCAGCGCCGCCACCAATTCCCTCGCATAGACCGGCAGCGCATCGGCGTCGCGTACACAGATCAGCAGCTTGCGGTCGGCCCATTCGTCGCTGAGTTTGACGATGCGCAGTTGCTCGGCGCTGCGGCGCGCCGCCGCTTCCGGCAGCAGTGCCACGCCGGCGCCGCTGGCGGTCATGCGGCAGATCGCTTCAAAGCTCAGTAGACGGATCTTGGTATGAATGCGCCGCCCCAGCCGCGCCGCCTGTTCGTTGGCGTTTTGCTGGAAGGCGCTGTCGCCATTCAGGCCAATGAAGTCGGGATCCAGTGCTTCCGCGAAGGCGATATGGCGGCGCTGCTTCAACTGATGCGCCAGCGGATGGCTGCGCGCCATCACCAGCACCAGCGGGTCGTCGCGGAAGGGGAAGGTTTGCAATGCCGTGTGGTCGACCGCGTCCGAGATGATGCCAATGTCGGCGGCGCCGTCGGCGATCACCTGCACGATTTCGCGGCTCATGCCTTCTTCCAGATTGATGTTCAGCTGCGGATGGCTGGTGAGGAAGGCGGCCAGCGCATCGGGCAGGAATTCGGTGATGGCGGAGGTGTTGCACAGCAGCCGCACCTGGCCTTTGAGGCCACTGGCGAATTGCGCCAGCTCGGCGTGCATGGTTTCAACCTGCCGGGTGATGCTGCGGGCGTGCTGCAGCAGCGTGCGGCCGGCTTCGGTGGGCTCGGCGCCACGCCGGCCGCGCTGCAATAGCGGCACGTTCAGGGCTTCCTCCATGCCACGGATGCGGGCGCTGGCCGAGGGCAGCGCCAGGTGCGCGCGTTCGGCGCCGGCGGTGATGCTGCCGCTTTCCGCGATGTGGATGAACAGTTTCAGGTCGGTCAGGTCGAAGCGCATAGCCTATGGATAATCCGAAGTCTGACTCAGTATATTCCAGATTTTCAGGCCGCGCGCCGCACGTCACAATGGCTCCCATGGATATCTTGTTTATTGCCGTTGTTTTTATACTGGCCGGCCTGGTGAAGGGCGTTACCGGCATGGGCCTGCCGACCGTCGCGGTGGCTCTGCTGACGCTGCGCATGCCGCCGCTGGAAGCCGCCGCGCTACTGATTGTGCCTTCGTCTGTCACGAATGTATGGCAGCTGGCGTCCGGCAGCGCGCTGTATCCGCTGTGGCAGCGCTTCAAGTGGCTGTTGCTGGCGGTGTGCGCCGGTACCGCGTTTGCCGCCTTGCTGGGCGCCGCCTGGTGGGCCGGCGCGGTGCTCGGGCTGGCGCTGCTGGGCTACGGCGTGCTGGGGCTCACTGGCTGGCGTATGCGGGTCGCGCCGCGCCACCAGGCATGGGCTGGACCGTTGGCCGGCGCCACCACCGGCCTGGTGGCCGGCATGACCGGCGTGTTTGTGATGCCGGTCGCGCCGTATCTGCAAGCGCTCAACCTGAGCAAGGATGAGCTGATCCAGGCGCTGGGCATGGCTTTCACGGTCGGCACGCTGGCGCTGGCCACCATGCTGGCGGTGCGCGGCGAATGGCACGCCACGGCGGCCGGGGCTTCCTTGCTGGCGCTGATCCCGGCCATCGCCGGCATGCGGCTGGGGCAGTGGCTGCGTGACCGCATGCGCCCGGAAGTGTTCCGTCGCTGCTTCTTCAGCGCGCTGGTGGCGCTGGGCGCGCATCAGTTGATCTCCGCCTTCGCATAGATCGCCAGCCGCAGGTGGCGGTCCTCGTCAACGGTCAGGGTAGTGTGCTCATATTCCTCGACGCTGCCGTCAATCAGCAATGGTCGATGGCCGGCGCAGGGCGCGCTCATTTCATGTTGGCGCCACCAGGCTTTGAACTCGGGGGAGGCGCGCGTCAGTTGCTCCACCAGTTGGTGGATATCGGCTTCCTGGGCGGCTCGCACGTAGTCGCGGCGGAAGCTGGACAGCATCTGCTGCGCTTGTCGCTCCCAGCCAACCAGCCGCTCCCGCAGCAGTGGGTCGGTGAACAAGAGCCACAACAAATTGCGCTGACCGGGCGCATGGCCGCCGAAGCCGAACAGTTGGTCGGCGGTGGCGTTGAAGCCCAATACGTCCCAGCGCAGGTTCAGCACATAGGCCGCGTGCGGCGCCAGATCGTGCATCAGGCGACGCACCAGCGGCGGCAGCACGCACCAGGTTTTGCCGGGTTCCACCGGTGGCCGCTGATGCGCCAGCAGGAACAGGTGACGGCGCTCGGCGGCATCGAGTTTCAGCACGCGGGCCAGGTTGTCCAGGAACGCCGCCGACACGCCGATCTCGCGGCCCTGTTCAAGCCAGGTGTACCAGGTTAGCCCGACGCCCGCCAGCGCCGCCACTTCTTCCCTGCGCAGTCCGGGCGTGCGCCGCCGCGCGCCGCTGGGCAGTCCAACTTCGCTCGGCGACAGGCGTTCACGGCGCGCGCGCAAAAACGCGGCCAGATCGTGGCGGTTTCGTTCCAGGGTTCGCATCATTGGCGATTGCTTTCAGTAATAGTATAAACAGTTAAATTGTAACGGTTTAAAAGCGGCTTGATAATCATGCGTTTTATCCCGGACCCGCCCGATGACCCTACCTCCTTTTGCGCTCGCATCGCCTCCGCCCTGGCGCGGACTGGCCGTGCTGCTGCTGGCCGGCTTTGTTACGATATTCGATCTGTTTGTGGTCAATGTGGCCATCCCCAGCATGCAGGCAGGCCTGGGGGCTGATCTGGCGCAGATCGGCTTTATCGTGGCGGCTTACGAACTGGCCTTTGGCGCGCTGCTGATTACCGGCGGCCGCCTGGGCGATCGCTTCGGCCGCCGCCGACTGTTCGTCGTGGGCATGGCAGGCTTCCTGGTCGCCTCGGCCTTGTGCGGGTTGGCTCCCGATACCGTGTTCCTGATCGTCGCCAGGGTGTTGCAAGGGCTGGCGGCGGCGCTGCTGTTCCCGCAGGTGTACGCGTCGATTCGCGTCAATTTCAACGGCGACGACAGTCGCCGTGCCTTCGGCTGGTTGGGGATGACGCTGGGTCTGGCCGCCATCGCAGGCCAGGTACTGGGCGGGTGGCTGGTGCATGCCGATCTGTTTGGGCTGGGCTGGCGCAGCATTTTCCTGATCAACGTGCCCATCAGCCTGATCGCGATCGCGACGGCGCGCGCGATTCCTGAAACGCGCGCGCGCCAGCGGCCGACATTGGATTGGCCTGGTGTGGCACTGGTCAGCACCGGACTGGCGCTGCTGTTGGTGCCGCTGATCGAAGGGCCGGCACAAGGCTGGCCAGGCTGGAGCCTGTGGATGCTGGCCGTGGCCATCGTGCTGCTGGCGGCTTTTTATCACCAGCAGGAACGGCGGCGCGCCGCAGGTTTGCTGCCGCTGGTGGATATGCGCCTGCTGGCGCAGCGCCGCTTCGCGCTGGGGGCGCTGCTGGTGCTGCTGGTCTATTCCACCTCCAGTTCCTTCTTCCTGTGTTTCGCGCTGCTGGTGCAATCCGGCCTGGGGCTTGATCCATTTGTGGCGGGCAGTATTTTCGCGCCCTGTAGCGGCGGGTTTATCGCGGCCTCGCTGCTGGCGCCGCGCATGGTCGCGCGCTGGGGCGTTCGCGCGATACTTGGCGGCGCGCTGATTTACGCCATCGCGATCGGACTGCTGATCGCCCAGGTGCGGGCGGCGGGGGCGACGCTGGCGCCGGCGGCGCTGATACCGCTGCTGATCGTGGTCGGCGCCGGCCAAGGGAGCGTCATGACACCTCTATTGAATCTGGTGCTGGGCGTGGTGGACGAAGCGCAGGCCGGCATGGCGTCGGGCCTGATCTCGACCGTGCAGCAGGTCGGTGCGGCACTCGGTGTGGCGGTGGTTGGCATGCTGTTTGGCGCGCAGCTGGCCGCTGTCGATGGATGGGCCGCGCCAGCCGCGCGCTATGTTTCGGCCTTTGTGGCGGGGATGGGCTACAACCTCGGCGCGGCCTCGCTGGCCTGCGTTTTGTTGTTCATGCTGGTCAGGGTGCAAGCACGCCACTAGATGGTGACTTTGCCGCGCAGCTGTTTGCGGGCGCTGTCCTTGGCCTTGCCGTCAAGCCGGCGACGCTGCGAACTGCGCGTCGGCTTGGTCGGGCGGCGGGTCGGCGGCAGCACGGCCACGCTGTCCACCAGTTCCTGCAGGCGGCGCAACGCGTCTTCCTTGTTGGCTTCCAGGCTGCGCGACTGCTGCGCCTTCAGCACCACCACGCCTTCGCGCGTGATGCGGTTGTCGTGCAGTGCCAGCAGGCGCTCCTTGATATGCTCTGGCAGCGACGAGGCGCCGATGTCGAAGCGTGCGTGCACCGCGTTGGATACCTTGTTGACGTTCTGACCTCCCGGGCCCTGGGCGCGGATGGCGATGAAAGCTACCTGGTCGGGATCGATGTTCATGCGCCGATTGTAGCAAACACGCCCACGCTTCCGAAGACATTGATGTTGCTCAACGCTTGCCGCAAGGCACGCGGTTAGGATGGCACTTGCTGTTCTCCGAACGAAAGGATCATCATGTCTACCCCGAACACGCAGGATGCAGAGGCGCGCCAGTATCTGGTCTTCCGGCTGGGCGGACTCGATTACGCGCTGGAATTCAACAAGGTGCAGGAGCTGCGGCCCTTGCAGGCGCTGGAGCGCTTTTCGTCGGACGGGGAGATCATCAGCGGCGTGGTGGTGTCGCGCGGTGTCATCATGCCGATCGTCGACATGCGCATCGCCTTCGGCCCACGGCCGCCGCAGCACGATCCGCTGACGGACGTGATCATCCTCAAGCTGTCCAGCTGCGTGATGGGAATGGTGGTGGATGGCGTGACGGATATCGTCGCGCTGAAGCCGGAACAGATCCAGCCGATTGCCGGCGCGGCGGCGGTGGATTACCTCACCGGCCTGGTGGAAGTGGACGGGCGCCGTTTAATCGTGGTGGACATCGATAAGCTGATGTCCATCCGCAAAGTGCAATTCGGCGCCCGCCAGGCTGCTTAGGCTAACGCCTCCAACTGCTCATTCAACGCCAGCCACTGCTCTTCCAGTTCACCCAAGTCCTTGGTGAAGAAGGTCTGATCCGCCAGCAGCTGCTTCAACTTGGCCTTGTTGGCGGCGTCGTAGATGGATTCCTCACCCAGCTTGGCATCCACATCCGCCTTCTGCGCGGTGCGCTTGGCGATCTGCTCATCCAGACGCTTGATCTTCTGCTCGATCGGCTTGCGCAGCGCGGACAGGCGCTGGCGTTCTTCCGCGTCCTTGCGCTTCTGTTCCTTGCTGTTGACCGCCACGGCGGCCGGATCGGCCTTGGCTGGCGCCACCGGCGACTGCACCGGGAAATCGGTCTTGTTGTCCTTGCCCGCCGCCGGCAGCACGTCGGTGCCTTTACCCAGCTTGGTCTGGAACAGCCAGTCCTTGTAGTCATCCAGGTCGCCGTCGAACGGCTGCAGCTTGCCGTCAGCGACGATGATGAACTGGTCGGTGGTGGCGCGCAGCAGGTGACGATCGTGAGAGACCACCACCAGCGTGCCCTCAAACTGCGCCAGCGCCTCGGTCAGCGCCTCGCGGGTTTCCAGATCCAGGTGATTGGTCGGCTCATCGAGCAGCAGCAGGTTGGGGCGCTGCCACACGATCAGGGCCAATGCCAGGCGCGCTTTCTCGCCGCCGGAGAACGGCGCGATCGAGCTGGTGACCATGGTACCGGGGAAGTTGAAGCCGCCCAGGAAGTTGCGCAGCTCTTGCTCGCGCACGGTCGGTGCGATCTTCGCCAGGTGCCACAGCGGCGATTCGTCGTGGCGCAGCATCTCCACCTGGTGCTGGGCGAAGTAGCCGATGTTCAGGCCCTTGCCGGTGGTCGATTCGCCGGTCAGCGGCGCAATGTCGCCGGCGATGGTCTTGATCAGCGTCGATTTGCCGGCGCCGTTCACGCCCAGCAGGCCGATACGCTGGCCGATCTGCAGCGAGAAGTTGATGTTGTTGACGATGGTCTTGTGCGTGATCTCGCCGGTGTTCTGGTTTTCGATCTTGTAGCCGGCGTCGACATCTTCCATCACCAGCAGCGGGTTCGGTGCGCTCAGCGGCTCGCGGAACTCGAACGAGAATTCGGCGGCGGCGCGCAACGGCGCCAGTTCTTCCATCTTGGCCAGCGCCTTCATGCGGCTCTGCGCCTGGCGGGCCTTGGAGGCTTGCGCTTTGAAGCGGTTGACGAACGACTCCAGGTGGGCGCGCTTGCGCTGCTGCTTTTCCAGCGCGCCGGCGGCCAGGATCATCTGCGCCGCGCGTTGACGTTCGAAGGCCGAGTAGTTGCCCGAGTAGCGTTTCAGCTTGCGCTCGTCGATGTGCACCACGACGTTGACGATTTCGTCGAGGAAGTCGCGGTCGTGGGAGATGATCAGCAGCGTGCCGGCGTAGCGTTTGAGCCAGTCTTCCAGCCAGATGATGGCGTCCAGGTCCAGGTGATTGGTTGGTTCGTCAAGCAGCAGCAGATCGGAAGGGCACATCAGCGCCTGCGCCAGATTCAGGCGCATGCGCCAGCCGCCGGAGAAGCTGGCCACCGGCTGCTGCATCTGGTCCAGCGAGAAGCCGAGGCCCAGCAGCAGCTGTTCGCCGCGCGACTGCACGGTGTAAGCGTCGGCGTCGGCCAGTGCGCTGTAGACTTCACCGATGGCGATGCCGTTCTCGGTCGATTCCGGCTCGGACTCCAGGCGCGCCAGTTCGGTTTCCAGCTTGCGCAGGTTGACGTCGCCGTCGATGGCGTAATCGAGCGCCGCGCGATCCAGTGGCGGGGTTTCCTGCGCCACGTAAGCGACGCGCCATTTGGCGGGGAAGTCGATATCGCCCTGGTCCGGATGCAGCTCGCCGCGCATCATCGCGAACAGGCTGGATTTGCCGGCGCCATTGGCGCCGATCAGACCGATTTTGTCGCCGGGGTTGAGGGTAACGTCGACTTGTTCCAGCAGCGGCTTCACGCCGCGCATTAAACTAACTTGATTGAAGCGGATCATTTTAGATTTTCAGTTGGTCGGCCGTCAGCAGGAAGACCATGTCATCGCCATTGCTGGTGGTGAGCCAGGTCAGGCCCAGTTCACCAAACGCGGCTTCAGCAAACTCTTTTTCGTTACCGATTTCGACGATCAGGATGCCGTCGTCGGTCAGGCGCTCGGCGGCACCGGCGACGATGCGGCGCACGATGTCCATGCCATCCTTGCCGCCATCCAGCGCCAGTTCAGGTTCGGCGCGGTATTCCATCGGCAGCTTGCTCATCGAGCCGCTGTTGACGTACGGTGGATTGGTGATGATCAGGTCATACTTCTTGGCCGGCACATTGGCGTACAGGTCGGACTGGATCAGCGTCAGACGGTCTTCCAGCTCGTAGGTGGCGACGTTGCGCTTGGCGACTTCCAGCGCGTCGGCCGAGATGTCGACCGCATCGACGGCGGCATCCGGGAAGGCATCCGCCATCATGATGGCCAGGCAGCCGGACCCGGTGCACAGTTCCAGAATGTTGGACACATTTTCAGGCTCGTTGACCCACGGCGCGAAGTACTCGGGAATCAGCTCGGCGATGAAGGAGCGCGGCACGATGGTGCGTTCGTCGACGTAGAACTTGTAGGTACCCAGCCACGCCTCGTTGGTGATGTAGGCCGCCGGCACGCGTTCGTTGACGCGGCGATCCAGCACCGCCATCACCGACGCCACTTCTTCCGGCAGCAGCTTGGCGTCCAGGAACGGGTCCAGCCGGTCCAGCGGCAGCTTGAGCGTGTGCAGGATCAGATAGGCTGCTTCGTCAAACGCTTCCGCGCTGCCGTGGCCGAAGAACAGCTGGGCGGTGTTGAAGCGGGTGACGGCGTAGCGCAACAGGTCGCGCGGCGTGGTGAATGGAGTCGTGGTCATGGCTTTTCAGGTCAACAGGTTTTCCAGCGTACGGCGATAGATGTTCTTCAACGGATCGACGAAACGCAGTTCGATATGCTCGTCGATCTTGTGAATGCTGGCGTTCGGGGGGCCGAATTCTATCACCTGCGGGCAGATCTGCGCGATAAAGCGGCCGTCCGAGGTGCCGCCGGTGGTCGACAGTTCGGTCTCGACGCCGGTTTCCGTCTTGATGGCCGAAGACAGCGCATCGCTCAAGGTGCCGCGCGGGGTCAGGAACGGCAGGCCGCTCAGCGCCCACTTGATGTCGTAGTGCAGATTGTGCTTGTCCAGGATGGCGTGCACGCGGCGTTTCAGATCCTCGTGCGTGCTGGCGGTGGAGAAGCGGAAGTTGAAGTCGACTACCATCTCGCCCGGAATCACGTTGTTGGCGCCGGTGCCGGCGTGGATATTCGACATCTGCCACGACGTCGGCAGGTAGTACTCGTTACCGTGGTCCCAGACCTCGGCCGCCAGTTCGGCCAGTGCCGGCGCGCCCAGGTGGATCGGGTTCTTGGCCAGTTGCGGATAGGCGATGTGGCCTTGCACGCCCTTGATGGTCAGCTTGCCGGACAGCGAACCACGGCGGCCGTTCTTGATCATGTCGCCCAGGGTTTCGTCCGAGGTTGGCTCGCCGACGATGCAGTAGTCCAGCGTTTCGCCACGCTCTTTCAGCAGATTGCAGACGATGACGGTGCCGTCGGTGGCCGGGCCTTCTTCATCGCTGGTGATCAGGAAGGCGATCGAACCTTTGTGGTCGGCGTGCTTGGCGATGAACTCCTCGCAGGCCACCACGAAGGCGGCGATCGAGGTTTTCATGTCGGCCGCGCCACGGCCATACAGCTTGCCGTCGCGATGGGTCGGGGTGAAGGGCTGCGAGCGCCATTGTTCGACCGGGCCGGTCGGCACCACGTCGGTATGGCCGGCGAATACCATCACCGGCGATTCGGTGCCGCGACGCGCCCACAGATTGGTCACGCCATTCGATTCGATGGTCTCGCACTTGAAGCCCAACGGCTCCAGCAGGTCGATCAGGTGGCGCTGGCAGCCTTTGTCGTCCGGCGTAACGGATGACAGGGAGATCAGCTTTTCGGTCAGCGCCAGGGTTTTGGATGGAGTCATATCAGCTGTTGAAGATTTGTTGGTACTGGGCGTCGGAGAAGCCGACGGCGTAGGTGCCGTTCTTGTCCAGCACCGGGCGTTTGATGACCGAAGGGTTCTCCAGCATCAGCGCGATGGCCGCTTCGTCGTCGACGATGGACGCCTTGCGCTCATCGGACAGGGCGCGCCAGGTGGTGCCTTTACGGTTCACCAGCACATCGCGCGACAGGTGCTTGAGCCAACCGGCGACGATGTCGCGGCTCAGACCCTGCTTTTTAAAATCGTGAAAAACAAAATCCTGCTGCTGGTCGGCCAGCCAGGTGCGTGCTTTTTTGACGGTATCGCAGTTAGGGATGCCGTAGACGGTAATGGTCATGATAAGTCGGGGAAGTTAGACCCGGTAGGATACCACGCCGGGTGGGTGCACTGATAGTTGCAATCTATCTATCAATCCTGCGGCGGCAGGAATTATCAAATGGCTATTCTCTCGCTAGTTACCGATACTAAGCTGGCTGTCTGGACCTCACGGGAGAGAAAAAATGAAAATAAAATCAACAATCTTCGCTGGCCTGGCCAGCATGGCGATCGGGCTGCCGGCGGTGCAGGCGGCGGTGCTGGATTTTGACGGCGCCGGTATTTGCACCAGCGACGCCAGCGGCATGGGCGCGGCCAGCAATTGCAATAACAGCGCCTACATCCTGCAATCCTATGGCGATGTGGCGGGTGTGGTGGATGTCAGCTACGCCGCGCCGCGCTACAACGACGGCCGCTCGCTGCGCTGGTGGGCCGACGATTACAACAATCTGCACGGCGTGTTATGGGCGGATGGCAGCGACGCCAATTCGCTGGCGCGTATCGACCTGACGCCAGGATCGGGGCAGTCGGTCACGCTGACGCATCTGGACCTCGGCGCATGGGTCAACACCACGCGCAATACCACGCTGACGATTTCGGACCTGAATGGCAATCTGCTGTACAGCTATAAAGGCCCGGTGGGCGACGGCAGCACCAGCATGCCGACTGCGTTCAACGGCAGCTGGAGTTCGGCCAGCGGCATCCGCATCGAATGGGAGGATAGCGCCTACAACGTCGGTGTCGACAACATCACCTACAACATGGCACCGGTGCCTGAGCCGGAAAGCTACGCCATGCTAGTGGTCGGCCTGGCGGCGTTGGGTGCGTTGGCGCGTCGTCGGCGGGCATGAAGCTGTGGCCTATGCTTCGCAGTTCAGCGACGCCATAATCGGTTTGCGGTAGCGGCGGCTCATGCGCAGGTGCTGCGCGTCGTGCAGCACCACTTCGTATTCGCCGTCCGCGCGTATTTCCAGTGCGCGCACCCGATCCAGGTTGACGATTGCGGAGCGGTGGATGCGCGAGAAGCCGTGCGCCGCCAGCAGTGTCTCCAGGTCCGTCAGACTGCGGCGCAGCATATGCGTGCGGCCTCCGACGTGCAGGGTGGAGTAATAGTCGCTGGCCTCCACCCAGTCGATTTCCGCGAATTTGACCACTTCCAGTGCGCTGCCGTTCTTGATGAGGAAACGCCGCTGTTCGCCGGCGCTGCGCAGGCGCTCTTTTGCGCGTTCCAGAACCTGGGCGAAGCGCTGGTCGTCGAAGGGCTTCAGCAGGTAGTCCAGCGCGCCGACTTCAAATGCGCGCAGCGCAAATTGATGATGTGCGGTGACGAACACGATCGCAAATGTCGGCGCGGGACCGATGCGTTCCAGTAGCTCGAATCCATCGCATTCAGGCATTTCTATATCGAGGAACACCAGATCGGGCATGGTGTCGTCGATTGCCGCCATGGCTTCCTCGGCCGAGCCGCATTGTCCCACCACGGTGATGCCGGTATCGCGCGCCAGCAGCGCGGCGACATTGCTGCGTGCGAGCGGCTCGTCGTCGACGATCAGCGCGCGCAAGGGGGTTCTGGACTTGTCCATCAATGTTCCCGATAGGGCAGGGTGATGGTCGCCAGCACGCCGCTATCGGCGTGGTTCCGCAGCAGCAGTGCCGAGGCGTCGCCGTACAAGGCTTGCAGGCGCTGGCGGGTATTGGACAGTCCGACCTGCTCTTGTGCAGGTGCCGCCAGCGGCGGTCCGTCATTGGCGACGCTCAGGGTAAGTACTTCACCATCGCGGCTGGCGGTCACTGTCAGCTCACCTCCTTTGGCGCGGCGAGCGATGCCGTGTTTGATGGCGTTTTCCACCAGCGCCTGCACAATGAAGTCAGGTACCTGCGCGCGCATCAGTGCAGGTGGAATGTCGATCCGGTAGCGCAGCCTTTCAGCGAAGCGCAGCTGCTGGATCTCCAGGTATTTGCGCAGAAAATCGATCTCCTCTTCCATGCTGACGAACTGGCGCTGGGAGCTGTCGGTCACCCGGCGTAGCAAGTCGCCCAGTGCGGCGATCAGTGCGATCGCATCGTTGTCCTTTTTCTCGCGGATCAAAGCGGTGACGGCGTTAAGGGAGTTGAAGATGAAGTGCGGTTCGATTTGCAGTTTGAGTGCGGATAACTGCGCTTGCGCCAGCAGTTCGGCCAACTGCGCGCTGGCGGCGCGTTGATGCCACAGCCGGTGTTGGGCGTCCAGCGTGATGCATAGCGCGGCGATGGCGCCATACAGCAGGGCGTCGGTGATCAGATTGCCGAGGAATTTTTCCTTCCACAGCAGCGCAAACGGCGCGCTGCCGGCAGCGTAGGCAAACGGATTGGTCGCATGTTCCAGCAGCGCGGCCCACGTCGCCCACGCTGCGCCGACAGCCAGGCAGGCTGCGATATGTACGGTCCACGGCAAGGCATTCCGCGTCGGCAGCGGGAAGCGTTGCAGCAAGCCGAGTATGAGCGGAGTAAGCACAGCCCATGGTGCCCATGAGGCGGCGGTTACGACGAATAGCGTGAGCCAGGCGTGATGCATGCCCATGGCGTGCATGGAGACCACGGTCTGGATTGCGTCGAACAGGCCGAAGGCCAGCCAGCCGCCCGCCATATATCGCCATGAGCCGGTGGGGTAATAGGTGCGTGTCGTCATGGCGCCATCATAGGGGAAAACAGCTCGCCCGGCGACGCTTTGCAGCCAACTCACGGCGGCATGCAGCCAGGGGACTCGTGCTGTTGTCGGCGCGCTGAGAAACTGGATGCCTTGAAAATATCCTGGAGCTTGTAATGAAACGACGTGATTTTTTTGTCTTATCGAGCGCGATGGGGGTGACGGCGGCGCTGCCCGGGCTGGCCCACGCCAGTGGTGGAGACGGGGCAGGGGGAGCACCGCTTGTTGCGCCGGCTGGTGGCAGCATCCTTGTGGCTTTTTTGCTGTCGGATGGCGCGGATGTTATTGATTTCGCCGGACCGTGGGAGGTGTTTGAAAACGTCAGCGTTTCAGGACGTCAGGGAGGGCCGGTGTTCCGTTCCTATACGGTGGCCGAGACCACGGCGCCGATCAAGGCCGGCGGCGCGTTGACCATCATCCCTGAATGCACCTTCGCTACGGCGCCGCAGCCCCAGGTGATCGTTATTCCCGCGCAGGGCGAACCGAGTGAGGCCATGCTGGCCTGGATCCGGCAGGCGGCAAAGACTGCGGATCTGACGATGTCGGTCTGCACCGGCGCGTTTTTGCTAGCCAGGACTGGACTCTTGTCCGGCAAAGCCGCAACCACGCATCATAGCGCCTACATGGAATTCCAGATGGCGCATCCGGACGTTTTGCTCAAGCGCGGAGCGCGCTATGTAGAAGAGGGCAAGGTGGCCAGCGCGGGTGGACTGTCGTCTGGCATCGATCTCGCGCTGCGGGTGGTGGAGCGGTATTTCGGCCGCAGCGTTGCGCTTAATACGGCGGACCAGTTGGAATATCAAGGGCAGGGGTGGTTGAACCCGGAGTCCAACATGGTGTACGCAAAGCGCCGCAAGTCCACCGAGCAGCACCCGTTGTGCGTCGTCTGCGAGATGGACGTGGCCAAGGCGAGCGCGCCGTCATCGGTGTATCGCGGGCAGACGTACTATTTCTGCATGAGCTCTCACAAGCAGATATTCGACGTCGGCCCTGACAGGTTTTTAGCCGGGGGCGCGTAGTTCGCGCTCGATGGCGTCCTTCAGCAGGGCGTCATCGGTGGTCGTGTCGGGCGCGAAGCGGCCGACCACCTTGCCGTCTTTACTGATCAGGAATTTCTCGAAATTCCACAGCACGTCGGTTGGGTTGTCCTGCTTGATGCCGTAGCCGGCCAGCTTGGCGCGGAAATCGCTGCCCGGTTTTTCCTGCGCCTGCGGCTGTTCTTCGATCAGGCGCTGGTACAGCGGATGCTGGCTCGGACCTTTGACCACGATCTTTTCAAACATCGGAAACTTCACGCTGAATTTGCTGGTGCAGAAAGCAGCGATTTCCTCGTTGGTGCCCGGTTCCTGGGCGCCGAATTCATTGGCCGGGAATCCCGCCACCACCAGGCCATCGGCCTGCTTTTCTTCGTACAGCTTTTCCAGACCTTCATACTGCGGCGTCAGGCCACAGGCGGAGGCCACGTTCACCACCAGCACCACTTTGCCGCGATAGGCGCCGATGCTGGTCTCTTCGCCGTCGATGCGGCGTACTGGAATGTCGTAGACAGGTTGGCTCATATGATCCTCAGGTATTCAGGGTGAACTCGGTGAAGGAGGCTTCGCTGGCGGTTGGCGGCTTGGCTTCTGGCGCGGGCGCCTGGGCGATTTTGCTGTCGGGGCCATTGTTCAACAGCCATAGCAGGTTGGTGGCGGAATCGGCGTTGGCCAGCGCTTCGTCCTGGCTGACCACTCCATCCTGCACCAGCTTGAGCAAAGACTGCTCGAACGATTGCGAGCCGGGTGACATGCTCTTTTCCATCGCTTCCTTGATCTGGCCGATTTCGCCTTTTTCGATCAGGTCCGAGATGTAGCGGGTGTTGACCATCACTTCCACCGCCGCCGAGCGCGTGCCGCCATTCGCGGAGCGCACCAGCCGCTGCGACACTATCGCCTTGATGGTGGTCGACAGATCCTGCAGCAGCGCCGCGCGGTTTTCAATCGGGTAGAAGCTGATGATGCGGTTTAAGGCGTTGTAGCTGTTATTGGCGTGCAGCGTGGCCAGCACCAGGTGGCCCGACTGCGCATAGGCCAGCGCCGCCGCCATGGTTTCCTTGTCGCGGATCTCGCCGATCAGGATGCAGTCCGGTGCCTGGCGCATGGAGTTGCGCAGCGCGGTCGCAAAGTCCTTGGCGTCGCTGCCGATCTCGCGTTGGTTGACGATGGATTTTTTATTCTTGAACAGATACTCGATCGGATCTTCCAGCGTCAGAATATGGCCGGAGCGCAGTTCGTTGCGATGATCCAGCATCGAAGCGATGGTGGTCGATTTGCCGGAACCGGTGGAGCCCACCAGCAGCAGCAAGCCGCGCTTTTCCATGATCAGGTCCGCCAGCACTGGCGGCAACTGCAGGTCGGCCAGCACCGGAATCACGGCGGGCACAAAGCGGAACACGGCGGAAATGCTGCCGCGCTGCTTGAACGCGGACAAACGGAAGCGGCCCAGATTCGGCACCGACACGCCCATGTTCAATTCATTGGTGGCGGCCAGTTCGTCCATCTGCTCCGGCGTGGCGATTTCGGCCAGCAGGGCATGGATGTTATCGGGTTCCAGCTTCTGCTGGTTGATCGGGATGAGATTCCCGTTGATCTTGATGTGAACCGGAGAGTTCACCGCGAAAAACATGTCCGACGCGTTCTTTTCCTTCATCAGTTGGAACAGACGATCCATGGCCATGATGACTCTCCGATTTTAGTGGCGAATTAAACGCCGCGCAGCAGTTCGTTGATGCTGGTTTTGGAACGGGTCTGCGCGTCCACACGCTTGACGATCACGGCGCAGTACAGCGAGTACTTGCCGTCATCCGATGGCAGCGAACCCGATACCACCACCGAACCCGAAGGTACGCGGCCGTAGGTCACTTCGCCGGTGGCGCGGTCGTAGATCTTGGTCGATTGGCCGATGTACACGCCCATCGAGATCACCGAGTTCTCTTCAACGATCACGCCTTCGACGATTTCCGAACGGGCGCCGATGAAGCAGTTGTCTTCGATGATGGTCGGATTGGCTTGCATAGGTTCCAGCACGCCGCCGATGCCAACGCCGCCCGACAGGTGGACGTTTTTGCCGATCTGTGCGCACGAACCGACGGTGGCCCAGGTGTCAACCATCGCACCTTCATCGACGTAGGCGCCGATGTTGACGTAGGAAGGCATCAGCACCACGTTCTTGGCGATGAAGGAACCGCGGCGCGCCACAGCTGGCGGCACCACGCGGAAGCCGCCCTTGGCGAAATCGTCAGCGGTGTAGTTGGCGAACTTGGTTGGCACTTTGTCGTAGAACTGCATGGTGCCGTCCGAAGGCAGAACTACGTTGTTCTCCAGGCGGAACGACAGCAGCACGGCCTTTTTGACCCACTGGTTCACTACCCAGGTGCCGGTGGCTTTGTCGGCCACGCGGATGGTGCCCGCGTCCAGGCCGGCCAGCACGTGGTTGACGGCGTCGCGCAGTTCGGCGGAGCCGTTGGCTGGGTTGATGTTCGCGCGGTCTTCCCAGGCGGTTTCGATGATGTTCTGGAGTTGTTGGCTCATGATAGGACTCGATAATTAAAGGGACTTGCAGAATTTGACGATGCGCTGCGCGGCTTCCAGGCCTTCCGCCGTTTCGGCGACCAGCGCCATGCGGATGCGGTTGGCGCCGGGATTGATGCCGTGCGCTTCGCGCGCCAGGTAGCTGCCTGGCAGTACAGTGACATTATATTCGGCGTACAGGCGTTGGGCGAATTCGGTATCGGACAAGCCGGTACGGGTGACGTCCGCCCACAGGTAGAAGCTGGCGTCCGGCAGTTCCACGTCCAGCACTTCCTGCAGCAGGGGCGTGATGGCGTTGAACTTGGCGCAATACATTTCGCGGTTCTGTTCGACGTGGGTTTCGTCGTTCCAGGCCGCGATCGACGCAGCTTGCACGGAGGTGCTCATGGCGCCGCCGTGATAGGTGCGGTACAACAGGAATTTTTTCAGTACGTCGGCATCGCCGGCCACAAAGCCGGAACGCAGGCCCGGCACGTTGGAGCGCTTGGACAGGCTGCTGAACACCACCAGCCGTTTATATGGCTCGCCGATGCTGGTCAGGCCCAGTTTGTGGGCGGCTTCCATCGCGCCCAGCGGCGGCTCGTCGCCGAAGTAGATCTCGGAGTAGCACTCGTCGGAGGCGATGATGAAGCCATAGCGCTCGGACAGCGCGAACAGGTTTTCCCAATCGGTCAGCGACAGCACGGCGCCGGTCGGATTACCCGGCGAGCAGACGAACAGCAGCGCCACGCGCTTCCACACTTCTTCCGGAATGCTGTCGTAGTCGCAGCCGAAATTGCGGGCCGGGTCGGAGTTGACGAAATAAGGCTCGGCGCCGGCCAGGTAGGCGGCACCTTCATAAATCTGGTAAAACGGATTCGGTGAAATCACCAGCGAGTTGGCGTCCTTGTCGATCACCGCCTGCGCCAGCGCGAACAGCGCCTCGCGCGAGCCGTTCACCGGCAGCACCTGAGTAGCGGGATTCAGCTTGGGAATGTCGTAACGGCGTTCCAGCCAGCCGGCGATCGCGGCGCGCATTTCCGGCGTGCCGAGGGTGGTCGGGTAGACGGCCAGGCCATCCAGGTTGTCGATCAGCGCTTGCTTGATGAAGGCCGGCGTTGGGTGTTTAGGTTCACCCATGCCCAGGCTGATGGCCTTGTACTGCGGGTTGGGCGTTACTTGCTCAAACAGCAGGCGCAGTTTTTCGAACGGGTAGGAATGGAGTTTGTCGAGAAGTGGATTCATAGTCTTTGATTATAACGTGTCATCGTCGGACCGGTCATCCATGCTAAATTATTAAAATAACTGAATTGATAATGTGGGCGGGGTATGGAACAACACGAAATCACGCTGGATCAGGAGGTCAGCCGGCGCGTAATGGCGGCGCGGCTGGCCATCGGGCTATTACAGGGCGTGCTGCTGTACTGGCTGTACGCGGCGCACCGCGACCTCGCCTGGCCGGCCACCGAGCCGTATCTGATGGGGCCTTTGACCACCGTGCTGCTGATATTGCCGGTGCTGTCCATCTCCAGCCTGGGGCATCTGGCGCCGCGCAAGGCCGCCATCTGGCTGCTGGTGGCGCTGGCGGTGCTGCTGGTGCTGTCGCTGCACGACAGCTGGCGCGGACTGAATGCCTGGCCGCTGCTCAGCAACTGGGACCAAAAGCCGGTGTTCTCGCCATCCACGCTGGTGGTGAGTTTCAGCGGCGTGTTCTTCTTCATCGCCCACAGCATGGTGACGGCCGGCGCGCAGGAGGGCCGGCGCATCGCCAGCTACAACGCCTACTTCGAAACCGCGTGGAAGCTGGCTATACAACTGTTGTTTTCCGCATTCTTTGTCGGCGCGCTGTTCCTGGTGTTGATGTTGGGGGCGGAGCTGTTCATGCTGGTCAAGCTGCGCTTCCTGCGCGAGCTGCTGCAGAAATCGTGGTTCAACGTGCCAGTGATCTGCACCGCCTTTTCCTGCGCCATGCATGTGACGGACGTGCGGCCCGCCATCGTGCGCGGCATCCGCACTTTGCTGCTGGTGCTGATGTCGTGGATTTTGCCGGTGGCGGTGGTACTGGTCACCGGCTTCCTGTGCACGTTGCCGTTCACCGGCCTGACCGCGCTGTGGGAGACGCGGCACGCCACCGCCGTGCTGTTGAGCGCCGCCGCCGTGCTGCTGGTGCTGACCAACGCCGCGTTCCAGAATGGCGACGCCAAAGTGGCTCTGCCGCTGCGCGTGGCCGCGCGCACTGCGGCGATCGTGATTCTGCCGGTGACCATGGTCGGCATTTACGCGCTCGGGTTGCGGGTGGCGCAGTATGGCTGGACTACGGACCGCGTGATCGCCGCCGCCTGTTTGCTGGTGGCGTCGTGCTACGCGATTGGCTATCTGTGGGCGGCCTACCAGTACGATACTTGGCTGGCGCCACTCACCACGGTTAACATCGGCGCGGCGTTTCTGATTCTGGCCGTGCTACTGTCCCTGTTCACGCCGATTGCCGATCCGGCGCGCATCGGCGTCAATAGCCAGGTGGCGCGGCTGGAGCGGGGCAAGACCGCCGCCGAGCGTTTCGATTTCCGCTATCTGCGCTATGAGGGCGGCCGTTATGGCAAGGCGGCGCTGGAGCGGCTGAAGCAGGCCACCGGCCCCAATGCCGCGCTATTACAGCGCGAGGCCACGGCGGCGCTGGCGCTGCCAGACAAGGATCGTTGGCGGGCGTCGCCGCGCGCCAGCGCGCCGGTCTCGGTGGCGACTAATCTCACCGTGTGGCCGGCCGGCGTGCAACTGCCGGCCAGCTTCCTCGCTCAGAAATGGGACGCCATCCTCGATAACGTCAAGCCATCCTGCCTGACGAGCGCGGAGGGCAAGTGCGATGCTTTTGTGCTGGATCTGACCGGCGATGGCAAGCCGGAGATCCTGCTGGTGGAAGCGCCGCGTGGCGCCCACAGCGTGGTGTATGGCGAAGGGGAGGATGGCAGCTGGAAGGCGATTGCCCATCTGAGCTATCGGCTGTCGGTGTGCCAGCCCTTGCTGGAAAAGCTGCGCCAAGGCGCTTACAGCGTGGTCGAGCCGAGCTTCAAGGATCTGAACGTCGGCGGCCAGCGCGTGGAGCTCGAGCCGGAGTTCGTGGAAGGGAACCTCTGCGATAAATTCAAGTAGCTTGCAGCGGGCAGGCTTGCATGTCCTCGCCGAGGCGGCGTTCCAGCTCGCCGCGCAGCAGGTGCAGGCCGTGGATGCGCTGGTCGATGTCGGCCAGCTTGCGCTCCAGCGCCGCTCGCAGCTGCGGCGCGGCGGCGTCGGGATCGGCCAGCAGCGGCAGGTCGGCCTCGATTTCGGCCAGCGTGAAGCCCAGCGTCTGCGCCAGCCGGATGTAACGCAGCCAGTCCACCGCCTGTGGCGGATAGTCGCGATAGCCATTGGCGTTGCGGCGCGCGCGCAGCAGGCCGCGCTTCTCATAGAAGCGCAAGGTATCGCGACTCAGGCCGGTGGCCTCGGCCACTTCTCCAATTTGCATGCAGGGACTCCAGATTGTGCTTGACCCTGGAGTGTACTCCAGCCTTTAGCATGGCTCCAACTTTGAAACAGGAGACCCGCATGCTCACATCCACCACCTTCCGCAAAATTGTCCTCGGCAGCGCCATCTACGACCTGGTCGTGACCGCGCCCTTCGCGACGCCGTGGAGCTTCGCCTACGCGCACGCGCAGCTGGATGCCATCAACCAGGCACTGGGCGGCACGGCGCTGCCGGCGTTCACGCCATTCCACGTGCTGTTCGCTTGCCTGCTGGGCAGCGTGGTGCTGGTGTGGGCCGCGCTGCGCATCAGCGATCCGCAACCGCGTTATGGCCGCTTTGACGGCGTTGCCCGGCTGCTGTTTACCACCTGGATGATCTGGGCGCTGGTCGCCACAGGCGCGCCGCTGCTGTGGCTTTTCATCGTGCCGGAACTGGCCTGGGGCGTGCTTCAATGGCTGCCGCTGACGGCCAGCACCGCCCCCAGCGCCATCAGGATGGAACCGATGGAGCGGTCGACCGCTCCCTGATGTCGTAACACTCGCGCGCGCAGCGCCTGCTGTGAGAAAAACAGCGCCACTAGCGCAAACCAGGCCAGATGCGTCAGTGACATGAACAGGCCGTAGCCGAACTGCGTCGGCAGGCTGGTGCCGGGATGAACCACCTGCGTGTAGGTGCTGACGACGAACATGGTGGTCTTGGGATTGAGCGCATTGGTGAGAAAGCCGCTGGCCAGCATGCGCAACGGCGGCACCGGCGGTGCGTCGGACAGGTCGATGCTAAGCTTGGCGCGGTTGGCGAAGGTCTTCCAGCCGATGTAGATCAGGTAGGCCGCGCCGGCGATGCGGATTACATTGAACAGCAAGGGCGCGTGCGCGATCAGCAGCGCCACGCCGAACATGGTGTAGAACACGTGCACCTGCACGCCCAACCCTATGCCCAGCGCGGCCAGCAGCCCGGCATTGCGGCCATGCAGATAGCTGTTGCGCGTGACCATGGCGAAGTCCGGGCCGGGGCTGATGGTGGCGAGGATGGTGATGAGGGCGACGGCAATCAGTTCATTCATGGGTTTTCTCCTTGGTTGTGCGGGCATTATGTTTTCGTTGCCGGCGCGCGAAAAGCGATTTATGCTTGCGCTAATGTGTGAGAAAAACTGACAGATATGAGCCGCCAGCCACCGCTGAATTCCTTGCGATTTTTTGAAGCCGCCGCGCGGCTGGGCAGCTTCGTCAAGGCTGGCGAAGAGCTGCATCTGACCCATGGTGCGGTCAGTCGACAGATTCGCATGCTGGAAGAGTCGTTAGGCGTGGCGTTGTTCGAACGGCGCAATCGCGGCGTGTTCCTGACGCCGCAGGGCGATCAATTGCTGGCCGCCGTGCAGTACGCCTTCGGGCATCTGAATACGGCGGTGGAGGCGCTGCGCAAGCCGGCGCATCACCAGCCGCTGGTGGTGTCCTGCGAGCCGACGATTTCGATGAAGTGGCTGATCCCCCGTCTGCCGGATTTTCACCGCCGGCACCCGGACGTCCAGTTGCACATCTTTGCCTCCGGCGGCCCGGTCGCCTTCCAGCGGGACGGCGTGGACGTAGCCTTGCGGCGCAATGACTTCCAGTGGCAGGCCGGCGTGCACGCCGAAAAGGTCTGCGACGAGTGGATAGGGCCGGTGTGTGCGCCATCGCTATTGAAGCGCCGTCAACTGGACCTGTCGACGCAAAAGCTGCTGCACACATCGTCGCGCAAAAACGCTTGGGCGGCATGGCGCGGCGCCACTGGGATGCCTGCCGCCCACAATGGCGCGCAGACCTATGAACATTTCTATCTGACCTTGCAAGCCGCCGGCGCGGGCCTCGGCGTCGCCATCGGTTCGGTGTTCATGGTGGAGGAAGAACTGGCCAATGGTCGTCTGGCCGCACCGTTAGGCTTTGTGCGCGACGGCTCGGAATACTGCCTGCTGTCGCTACAGCCTTTCGAGGCCGACCCACGCCGCGCCGCCTTCCTGCACTGGCTACGCCAGCAGATGCGCTACGGCGCTTAGCAACCGCCGCCGGCCCCACTCGCGAGTGATTTCCACTGCTTATGCCGCTGGCCGAAGACTTCAAACCACCACCATTCGTAGCCGCTGCCGGTCATGACGATTTCATCGCCGCCGTCTCCATCGAGATCGGCGGCCGTCAGGAAATCGTAGTAGCTCATGTCGGCTTCACCTTCGGCGTGATTGAACCAAACCTGGGCGTGCCGCCGTGCGCCGGGATGGCATAGCTTCCTTCGCGTGGGCGTGCGGTCATCTGGCGTGCCACTTCTGGCGGAACGCCGTGCCGCAGCAGTACCTCGCGTGCGATGTGCCGCAGAACCTCGGCCTGAACTGGCGAGGGGCTGAGAATGCGATGCCCCGGATCCGCTGGCAAGGCAAAGGTGGTCAGCAGGCCTGGGCTGGTGGAGCCGGTATCCACGTCAACGCCGGCGCTGTTCGATGAGCAGCCCTGAGTTTGCTCCAGCGGCGTGGTGACAGTGCCGGTGCCGCGTACGCCATCACGGCCAGTGCGATTGCGCACAGCAGTGCTGGCAGCAAGCAGCGCTTCATGCAGCCTTGGCCAGTTGCTCAGGCACGCTCCACACCTGCTGCGCGACACGCATCATGTTGCGGCCGAGGACCAGTTCGATCTCGATGTCACTCATGCCGGCCCTGCGCAGTGCGCCCGGCAGTTCGCGCCAGACTTCCGGCGGCGTGAAGCTGGGCGGCTGGTCCATGCTGTAGCCGGCCGATGCCGGCCACCAGTGGCTTGGATCGAAGTCGCCAGGCGGTGTGTCGTCCAGGCCAGGCTGCTGGAAGCAGATATCGAGGCCGATGCCGACATGCTTCACGCCCACCAGATCGGCGATGTAGGCGGCATGGCGCGCCACGTCGTCCGCGCCCGGTTGCGCGCTGCCGAGGAAGAACGACAGGCCGGACACGCACACCACGCCGCCGGTCGCGGCACAAGCGCGGATCTGCTCATCGGTGACGTTGCGGCCATGCTGCACCAGCGTGTACGGATTGGCGTGACTGAAGATCACCGGCTGCGACGACGCGTTCATGATCTCCAGGCTGCACAGGCGGCCAGTATGCGAGCAGTCCATCAGGATGCCGTTGGCGTTGACGGCTTCCACCATGCGCTGCCCCAGTGCGGTCAGGCCGCGTGGTTCGTCGTGGCAGCCGCCGGCCACGCTGTTGTTACGGTTGTAGGCGAAGTGGATCTGGCGCACGCCCAACTGCGCATACAGCGCCACCATGTCCGGCTGGTCCAGCAGCGGCATCGACCCTTCGAGATCGAAGGTGATGGCCATGCGGCCATCGGCGGCGGCCTGGATGATGTCGTCCACGCTGTTCACCAGCACATAGCGCTGCGGATCGGCGGCGATGGTGGCGCGGTAGCCGGCAATCACCGACATCACCTGCGAAACCGGATTCATGTCGGCGCCGACGTTGAGCGACACATAATTGACCCCGGCCGCGTGCAGCCGGCGTACGGGCGTGAAATCGGCAAGCGGGTGCTGTGGCAGGCAGGCGTGGGCGTCCCAGTTAATCATGATCGTCAACGTTGGTGAAAAGCCTATATTCCCACGAAAGCCGGCGCAGGGCAAATCCGGCGCATGCTTTATACTGGCGGCTTTCTGTTCACACGCTAAAGGCCGACATGTCTTTCTCCACGCTGGGCCTTGCACCCTCACTGCTTAACGCCATCGCCGAAATCGGCTATCACGAGCCGACGCCGATTCAAAGCGCCGCCATTCCCGCCATTCTGCGCGGCGAGGATGTGCTGGGCGCCGCCCAGACGGGTTCCGGCAAGACCGCCGCTTTTGCGCTGCCGCTGCTGCAGTCGCTGCTGGAAAAGCGTGGCGGCCCGCGCCAGCTGCATGGCCTGATCCTGGTGCCGACGCGCGAGCTGGCGGTGCAGGTGGGGGAGGTGGTGCGCAAGCTGGTGTCGCATCTGCCCTCGCCGTACAAGGTGGCGATTGTGTTTGGTGGCGTGTCGATCAACCCGCAGATGATGGCGCTGCGCGGCGGCGCGGATATCGTGGTGGCCACGCCGGGACGTTTGCTCGATCTGGTCGATCACAATGCGCTGAATCTGTCCAGCACCGCCACGCTGGTGCTGGACGAGGCGGACCGCCTGCTGGATCTGGGCTTCAGCGAGGAGCTGGGGCGCATACTGGAACTGCTTCCTGAGCAGCGTCAGAATCTGTTCTTCTCCGCGACCTTCCCGCCTGCGGTGCAGAAGCTGGCGGACAGCATGCTGCGCCAGCCGACGCGCATTGAGGTGCAGTCCGAGGCGGTGAGCAAGCCTGCTATCACCCAGCGCGCCATCTCGGTGGACGTGCCGCGTCGTACCATGCTGCTCAAGCATCTGATCCTCGAAAACAAATGGCGTGGCGTGATGGTGTTTGTCGCCACCCAGTACGCCACCGAGCACGTGGCCGATAAATTGAACCGCAATGGCATCAGCGCCGCGCCTTTTCACGGTGAGTTGAGCCAGGGCGCACGCACCCAGACGTTGACTGACTTCCGTTCCGGCCATGTGCAGGTGCTGGTAGCGACCGACGTGGCGGCACGCGGCATCGACATCGCGCGTTTGCCGGCTGTGGTCAATTACGATCTGCCGCGTTCCGCCGTCGACTACACGCACCGCATCGGCCGCACCGGCCGTGCCGGCGAGAGCGGCGTGGCGATCAGCTTCGTCACTGCCGAGGCGGAGCAGCATTTCCGTCTGATAGAAAAGCGCCAGGACGAGCGCGTGCCGCGTGAAGTGATTGCGGGCTTTGAACCGACCGAAGTAGCAGCGCCGGTCAACGCCGTGACCGATACCGTCAACGGCGGCATCAAGGGTAAGCGCAAGAGCAAGAAGGACAAGCTGCGCGAAGCCGCCGCCCTCGCTGGAGAGCAGTAAGGGTTTCAGCCGCCGGCACGGAACTGGCGGCGGTAGTCCGATGGCGAGGTGCGCAAGTGGGCACGGAAATGCTGTCGCAGTGACAGTGCCGAGCCGAAGCCCGCTTCCTGCGCCACCATTTCCATCGACAGCTCGCTGGTCTCCAGCAGCCGCTGCGCGTGGGTCACGCGCTGGTTCAACAGCCATTGCTTGAACGAGGTGCCGGTGGCGTCGCGGAAGTGGCGCGTGAAATTGCGGCGGCTCATGGCGGCGCGCGTGGCCAGCGTGTCGATGCTGTGGTGCTCGGCCAGATGGCGGTTGACCCAATCCAGAACTTGCGTGAAGCGGTCGTCGCTGCCGCTGGCCGGCACCGGGCGCTCGATGAATTGTGCCTGACCGCCCTGGCGATGCGGCGCCACCACCAGTTGTCGCGCCACGTGGTTGGCCGCATCGGCGCCGCACAGCTGGCGCAGCAGATGCAGGCAGCAGTCCAGGCCCGCCGCCACGCCGGCGGAAGTCAGTATCTCGTCATCCACGTACAGCACCTCGCTATCCACCGCGATGGCGGGATAGCGCTCGGCCAACGTATCCGCATAGGCCCAGTGGGTGGTGGCGCGGCGCTGGTCCAGCAGGCCGGCTTCGGCCAGGGTGAAGGCACCGAGGCACAGACCGACCAGGCGCGCACCGCGTTTGTGTGAGCGGCGCAGGGCTTCCAGCAGTTTGGCTGGCGCTGGGCGGCAGTCGTCGTGCCAGGTCGGGACGATGACGATATCGGCGTCGGTCAGCGCGCGCAGGGTGTGGCGGACCGTGATGTCGAAGCCGGCGGTGGTGCGCAGTGGCGAGGGATCGGCCGCGCAGATCCGCAGATCGAAGATTTGCGCGTCGCGAAACACCATGCCAGGCACGGACAGGTGGAAGGGCGTGATGCCGTCGAAGGCGATGACGGCGATCCGGTGGCGACGGGCGGTTGGCGTGTTCATGGCCCGATTATATCGAATGTATGCCTTCGGGCCGCTTTTGCGCGTGGGCTGGGGGGCGCACAATGGCTGCTCCATCTAACAGGAGAACACCATGCGCCGTGCCTTGATCGTGATTGATGTGCAAAATGAATATGTCAGCGGGCAACTGCCGATTGAATATCCACCAGTGCAGGATTCGCTGCGCAATATCGCGCTGGCGATCGATGCCGCGATTGCGGCTGAAATTCCGGTGGTGGTGGTGCAGCACGATGCGCCGGAACAGTCGCCGATCTTCGCCATCGGTTCGGATGGCTGGCAGCTGCACGCGTCGGTGGCGGAGCGCAAGGCCAGTCACCATATCAACAAGAAGCAGGCTAGTGCCTTTGCCGGCACCGATCTGGCGCAATGGCTGGCTGCGCGCGGCGTCGACACGCTGACGGTGGTGGGCTATATGACGCATAACTGCAATGCCTCGACCATTTTCGAAGCGTCGCACAATGGGCTGACGGTGGAATTTCTGGCCGATGCCGCTGGCTCGCCGTCGTATGCGAATGCGGCCGGCAAGGCCAGCGCGGAGGAGATACACCGCGTATTCAGCACGGTATTTCATTCGAGCTTTGCGGCGGTGGCCAGCACCGAGGCTTGGATTGCCGCCGTGCGTGAAGGGAAGGCGCTAGAGCGGGATAATATCTACTTATCCGCCCAGCGCGCGCGTAACGCGGGCTAGCCGCCGACGCGCTTCGGCTTGTAGCCGTGTTTGAGCAGTTCGGCCATCACGCGTTCGCAATGGTCGCCCTGAATTTCAAGCACGCCGTCCTTGACGGTGCCGCCGGAGCCGCAGGCGCTGCGCAGTTGTTTGCCCAGGGCGGCCAGCGCGTCGGCGTCGAGCGGCAGGCCGCGTACCAGTGTGACGGTTTTGCCGCCGCGTCCTTTGGACTCGCGTGACACGCGCACATTGCCGTCGCCGGCCGGTTTGGTTTTGGCGGCGGCTTTGCACGCGCAGTCGGTCAGCGGCTTGCGGCAGTCCGGGCACATGCGGCCGGTTTCGGTGGAGTAGACCAGGGCCATGGCATCAGTCCTTCAGCAGGCGTGGCATCAGGATTTCGAAGAAGCGCTTCTGGTCCGAGGCCAGGCACACTTGCGCGTTCGGCTTGCCGGCTTGTTCGCGGGTGTAGCCGTCCTTGTCGACCACGATATGCAGCGGCGTGGTCGGGCAGACCGTCGGGTCGATCATCCACGCCACTGGCACCACGTCGAACAGCGATGGCATGTTGCTGGACCAGGGCTGGTAGGCGTCTATCCACTGGTGATAGAGCAGCGCCAGTTGATCGGTGACCGGCGAGCCGTGGCCGAGCAGGGCGTTGCGTTCCACTTCGTCGAGGCGGATCTGGGTCGAGTCGACTGGCATCATCACGATAGGCACGCCGGAAGTGAACAGCTTTTGTGCGCCGGCGATGTCGGAGGCGATGTTGTATTCCTTGTCGGCCGGGCGCGATGGCACGTACTGCGATTTGCGATAGCCGCTGCGCACCGAGCCGCCCATCATGGCCACTTGTTTGAGTTTGCCGAAGGTGGCGGCATCGCGTTCGATGGCGGCGCCGACGTTGGTCAGAGGGCCGAGGGCCAGTAGCGTGATCTGGCCGGGCTGGCGTTTGATCTGCTCCAGCATGAAGTTGACGGCGTCGATCTTGGGCGGCAGCTTGCCGCGCTGGGCGTAGCGCGCTTGCGTGAAGGGCTGCGGATTGTCCTTGGTGAGGATACCTTGCGCGACCGGGATCTGGCTATGGCCCGTTTCGCGCAGCAGGCGCTCCAGCAACTGGGCGCGCAGCGCGGTGTCGCCCCAGGCGGTGGTGATGCCGACGATTTCGATGTCGGGGCTTTGCAGCAGCAGGCCGAGGGCGAAGGCGTCGTCGATGTCGTCGCCAATGTCCATGTCGACGATGACTTTTTGCGGCGCCGCCTGCGCCAGCACGGCGCAAGACAGGGCGAATGCGGTGAACAGCCCGCGCAACGGGCGGGCGAGAGAGTAAGCCATGTGATCCTCAATGCGGTGAAGGAGGAATTTTACCGGATGTACAGACGAGCTCGTGTTGAAATGATGGACCTGACCCCGGAGTTTGGGGATGAGCTCGTGTTGGAATTCGGGACCTGACCCCGGAGGTGGACATTAGTTGGTGATGAGGGCGATGCGGCGGCGGATGCGCTGGGCTTCGGTGCTGTCGCCGGCTTGGTCGGCGCGCATGGCTTGCACGCCTAGCCAGGCTAGCAGGGGGCGTCGCCAGCCTTGGGCGGAGGCGGTGTCGACGGCGTCGGCCAGCACGGACGGGCTGGCGCGGCCGGTGCGCAGTAGTACGCCGCTGGCTACCAGTTTCGATAGCGGGTCGGTGATGGCTTGTGCCGCGCTGGCTGCGGCCGCGTCGCTGCTTGCTGATGCCACGGCTTGATGTTGGGTTGGTAGTAGTGCCACGTCTGCGGCGCTGGATGGGCGGCCGGCGAGGTAGGCGGCGTAGGCGCGATCGGCGGGGCTGGCGTCTTGCGCTAGTTTGTCGTAGCCGGCGCAGTCTTCGAAGACTAGCGAGGCGACGCGGGCGGCGCAGCGTATCAACTCTGCGCGGATGATGAGGTCTACTTTGCCGGTGCTGGCCAGCGCGCTGCGGGCGCGCTGGTATTCGGCGGCTTCGACGCGGGCGTTGCCTTCCATGTAGGCGGCGTTGGCGCGGTCGATGCTGCTGTGCGCTGTCATTTGCCAGTCCGGCACCGGTGGGTTGTTGCCGCAGCCGGCCAGCAGCAGGGCGGTGAGGATCAGGGGCTTGTTCATGGCAGCTTGATCTCCGTGTCGCGTTTGAATGGCCATTTGCGGTTGATTTCATTGACCAGTTGTTCCACCCGCCGCAAGCTGCTTTCGACTTCGCCTCGCAACGCGCCCAGGTCGGCGGTGGCTTCTTTGGTGTTGGAGGCGACGGCTTGTGCTTCTACCAGCACGGCGTCCATCTTCTTCAGGCTATTACGGGCGTCGGCCAGCAAGCCGTTTAGCTGCTGGATGGTGGCTTGGGCGTCGGTCATTACGCCTTGCTGGCCGAAGACGCGATCGTCGGCATGGCCAATCAGGCTATCCGCTTTGACCGCTAGCGCGTTCACTGTCACCAGCAGTTTGTTGGCGCGTTCGGTCAGTTGTGCGGCGTTTTTGTCGTCGCCGGCGATCAGGCCCATGGCGCCGTGCGGGCCATTCAGCTTGCCGGTGACGCCGGCCACGTTGGCCAGGCTGGCGGCCAGCGCGGAGTTCTCGGCGGTGAGGTCGTTCAGGTTTTGCAGCAGGTCGCGCGCGGCCGACAGCAGACGTGGAATTTCGGCGGTAGGGTCGCCCACCAGCAGCGCACGCGAGGCGCCGTCTTCCAACGGTGGATCGGTGGGGATGCCGCTGAAGGCGCGCAGCTTGGCGCCGCCCACCAATGCGCGCTCCAACGTGAAGATGCTGGAACTGCGCAGCCAGTGCGCGTCTTTGCGTGGCACGTCGACTACCACGCGGGCTTTGCCTTCTGGGCTCAATTCGATGCGCCGCACGCGGCCTATGGGGAAGCCGGCGAAGGTGACGTCCATGCCGACCACCACGCCTTCGGAGTCTTCGGCCTGCAGGATCAGGGTTTGCGTGGATTCGAAGGCGCCGCGCGCGTACAGCAGGTAGACGGCGGAGCCGAGTACCAGCACTACCATCAGTACCAGTAGCAGGGCGGCTTTGAATTCGGCGTTGCGCACGGGCGCGGCTTGGTTGGCAGGTTCTGTCATATCAGTAGTAGTTACCCATGAGCGAGGCGACTTCGATCAGCAGCATGACGGCGAACAGGCGCACCATGTCCGACAGGCCGTGCGTGACTTTGTTGCGGTAGCTGGCGCCGAAGTAGAACGAGGACGCCATCGGTATCAGGCCGACGGCAAAGCTGAAGAATACGATCTTCAGTACCAGGATCAGGGTGACGGCGGGATTGAACACTTGTCCCACCACGCGCGTGTAGCCGGGCAGCGCCCACGGCGTGAAGCCGTACAGCGACAAGTAGGCCAGCATCAGCGTCAGCACGCAGCTGACGGCGGCCAGCATCCAGACGGCGAAGATGCCGGACGCCACGCGCGGGAAGAATTCATCGCGCAGTTCCGCTTCGGTGATGCTCGCGGTGGCGACGCGGGATTGGGAGAATTCCAGCCCGGCGGGCAGGGTGGTGCGCAGCGCGACGAAGGCAGCGGCGGTCAGGGGGATCAGCTCCAGCACCAGCACTCGTACCACCATCTCCAGCGCAAAGCGCGACAGGCCGTAGCTTTGTGAGGTGACCACCACGATCCTGATCAGCACCAGGCTGACTAGCGCCGACAGCACGCCGTACCACGCCAGATTGGGCGCGGTGTCCGCCACCAGATGGTGCGCCAGCACCGGCCGTCGCTCGCGTCCATAGCTGGATGGCGACAGCGCCAGGGAAAACATCAGCACCGCAAAGTGCAGCAGCCGCCACCAGCTGTGCAGCCAGGCGACTGTGCCCAGGTGCAGCCGTTGCAGGAGGTGAAGTGTCGATGCTTGGGTGCTCATGTTGGCATCTTAGCACCGTAACGTACAGGAGCGGCGTCCGCTACTCGTCCTGTATGGTGGCGATGACGGCGTCCGCAGCTGCCCGCACCCGCGCGCTGCGGCTTAAGTCGCTGTGCATCACCAGCCACACGTCGTACTGGTCGACGCGCTCCGGCCACACCCGTACCAGACGCGGATCGTGGTCGGCCATGTGGCAGGGCAGTTCGGTGATGCCCATGCCCTGGCGCGCGGCTTCGATCAGCGCCATGCCGCTGTTGACCTCCATCGCCACGCGCGCGTTGTGCACCGGCTCCAGGCAGATCTTTTCCTGATGGCGCTGCGCCACCGAGGGCTGGTAGATGACGATGTCATGCCCGGCCAAGCCGTTGCCCGGCACCGGCATGCCGCGCTCTTTCAGATACTCTGGCGTGGCGTACAGGCCCATGCTGCGCTTGACCAGATGGCGTGTGATCAGGTCTGGGCTGGTCGGCTTCAGCGTGCGCACCGCCAGATCAGCCTCGCGCCGGGTCAGGTTGGTGATATCGGTGCTGGTGCTGAGCACAATGCGGATTTCGGGATGCATCACATGCAGCCGCCGCATGGCGGCGATGACGAAGTGGGCGGCCATGGTGTCCGAGGTGGTGACGCACACGCTGCCGGACAGGCGGTTGTCGATGCCCTGCATCTCGCGCTGGAACTGCAGCGCCGCCTGTTCCATCTTCTCGGCCGCGCTGAGCGCCGTTTCGCCGGCGGGCGTCGCCATATAGCCGGACGGGGTGCGCAGGAACAGCCGCGCGCCGAGCGATTTTTCCAGCGCGTTGAGGCGGCGGCCGACGGTGGCCTGGTCGATATCCAGCAGCGCGGCGGCTGCACGCAGCGTGCCTTTGCGGTAGATGGCGAGGAAGATGCGGGCGTTGTCCCAGTCCATGGTGTGCTCCATGATGCATTTTTGCATCAGAGTGCCGATGTTATGCGTATTTACTGCATCACGCAAGCGGCCTAACATGGGTAAATGACTACTTCCACCATAGTGGCGCCAGCGCGCCAGGTTCCCCCTTTGCTGATGCTGATGACGCTGGCCATCGGCTTTGTGATGGCGATGATCGATGTCACCGCCGTCAATACCGCGCTGTCCGACATTTCGCTCAGCCTGAATGTGCCGCTCACCGGTCTGGTGTGGGTGGTGGACGGTTACACGCTGACCTTTGCCGCGCTGCTGATGGCCGGCGGCGCGCTGGCCGACCGTTTCGGCCCCAAGACCGTGTACCAGGGCGGCTTGAGTGTGTTCATCCTCGGCTCGGTGCTGTGCGCGGTGGCGCCCAGCGGTCATACTCTGATCGCTTCGCGGCTGCTGCAGGGCGTGGGCGCGGCGCTGTTCATGCCCAGTTCATTGAGTTTGATGACGCATGCCTACGAAGACAAGGCGACGCGGGCGCGCATGCTGGGCACCTGGTCGGCCATCGTCGGCTGTTCGTCGGCGGCCGGGCCGCTGGTAGGCGGTGCGCTGGTGCACGCTTTTGGCTGGCGCAGCGTGTTCTGGGTGAACGTGCCGATTGGTCTGTTGGGCATTGTGCTGACGCAGGTGCTGGCGCCAGCTACGCCGCGCCATGCGCGTGATCTGTCGATGCTGAGCCATGCGCTGGGCGTGGCGGCGTTGGCGGCGCTGAGTTTTGTACTGATCGAAGGGCCGGTGTTAGGATGGACCTCGGCCGGCGTGCTGGCGGCCGCCTTGGCGACGCTGCTGGCGACCACGCTGCTGGTGCGGCGCGAACGCACCGGTGCGCATCCCTTGCTGCCTAAAGCGCTGTTCGAGACGCCGGCCTTTGCGGCGGCCAATGGGGTTGGATTCTTAATTAACTTTGCCGTGTTTGGCCAGTTGTTCTTGCTGAGTTTATTCATTCAGCAGGAGGGCTCGGATGCGCTGCAAACCGGCTTGCGGCTGATTCCGATGATGGCGGCTTTCGCCATCGGCAATCTGACCTCGGGCCGGATTACGGCGCGCGTCGGCACGCGGCCGCCGATGCTGTATGGCTTGCTGGCGGGGCTGGCGATGGCCTTGCTGATGCTGGCCGGCCTGCGTCCGGAAACGCCTTACTGGCTGCTGGTGACGGCAGCGGTGGTGATGAATGTGGCGATCGGGATTGCGATTCCGGGCATGACGGCGACCGTGATGCTGGTGGCGGGGAAGGACCACGCCAACAGCGCCGCCGCCGCCCTCAACGCCAACCGGCAGGTCGGCGCGCTGGTCGGCGTGGCGCTGATGGGCACCGTGTTGCACACGGTGCCTGATTGGGCGCTGCGTTTGCCGCTGGCGTTTACCTTGATCGCCGCAGCCTACGCTGGCGCGCTATGCCTGGTGTATCGCTACATCAGGCTGGGCAAGCCGGTTTAGATACCGCGCGTGGTGCGCCATTCGATCATCTCGGCGATGGTCAGAATTGGCATCTGGTGCTGTTCCGCGAAGCGTTCGATGTCGGCGCCGCGCATCATGGTGCCGTCCGGGTTCATCAACTCGCACAACACGGCGGATGGCTGCAGGCCGGCCATGATAGACAGGTCGACCGAGCCCTCGGTGTGGCCTTTGCGGGCCAGCACGCCGCCTGGCGTGGCGCGTAGCGGGAACACGTGGCCCGGATGTACCAGGTCGGCCGGCTTGGCATCGGCCGCAATCGCGGTGCGGATGGTGGTGACGCGGTCGGCGGCGGAAACGCCGGTGGTCACGCCTTCGCGCGCTTCGATCGAGACCGTGAACGGCGTGCCGTAACGGCTGCCGTTATTGGCCGCCATCATCGGCAGTTCCAGTTCGCGCACCTTGTCGGCGCTCAGGCACAGGCAAACGATGCCGCTGCATTCGCGGATCATCATGGCCATGGTCTGCACAGTCATCTTCTCGGCGGCGACGATCAGGTCCGCTTCGTTCTCGCGGTCGAAATCGTCCAGCAGGATGACCGGCACACCGGCGCGCATGGCTTCCAGCGCGGCGTGGATGCGGCCTTCGAGATCATCGGATACCAGGGTATAAGGGGATACTGCGGTTTGGTCCAGCATAGGTGAAACGCTCCTTGATAAAGTCAGGAACGCGACAGGGCAAGCGAATACGCGCAGCCAGCCGCGCCTTAAAAGGCAGGCAGGATGCGTACAGCGCACATCTTCTTTCATCCGGACTGTAACCGTCGGCCCTGGAATTACACCAGATCTGCGCATTTCTGCGCTCGCGGGCTTGGCTGTTAACCTTACCGCCGGTGGGGAATTACGCCCCGCCCCGAAGACGTTGTTGTTGCCTGCCGGGCGGCAGGCCCAAGGATTTTAGCCTAAATCGCGGGTTTCGGTGTAAGGTAGCTGTTCTCTTACATTTTGTGCATTCGGAATGAAGCTGCTTAACCTGCGTACCCTGTCTGGCGCTGTCTTGTTGGCGTGTTCTTTTCTGGCGCAAGCCGACAATCTGCCAGCGCTGAAGCTTAGCGACAAGATACCGGTTGGTCCCCAGGTTAAGGTTGGCAAATTGGCCAATGGGCTGACTTACTACATCCAGCAGAATAGCCGCCCCGAGAAAAAGCTGGAGCTGCGGCTGGTGGTCAAGGCCGGCTCCATCCTTGAAGACGAGGATCAGCAAGGGCTGGCCCACTTCACCGAGCACATGGCCTTCAACGGCTCGACCCATTTCAAGCGCAACGAGATGGTGTCTTACCTGCAGTCGATCGGCGTGAAGTTCGGTGCAGACCTCAATGCCTACACCAGCTTCGACGAAACCGTGTACATCCTGCCCATCCCCACCGATAAAAAGGAAGTGGTGGAGCAGGGCTTCCAGGTGCTGGAAGACTGGGCGCACGGCGTATCCTTCAATAACGAAGACATCGACAGCGAGCGCGCCATCGTGCTGGAAGAACTGCGCCTCGGCAAAGGCGTGGACGACCGCATGAACAAGGTGGTGCTGCCCAAGGTGTTGAACGGCTCGCGCTACGCACAGCGCATGCCGATCGGGCAGGAAGAGATCATCAAGCACTTCAAGTACGACGCCATCAAGCGCTTTTACCGGGACTGGTATCGTCCGGAGCTGATGGCGGTGGTGGCGGTGGGCGATATCGACCCGGCCGAAGCCCAGCGCCTGATCGAGCAGCATTTCGGCAAGCTGAAAAATCCGGCCCATCCGCGTCCGCGTGAATACGCCAAAATCCCGGAGCGCCAGGATTCCGAGGGCATCGTCTTCACCGACAAGGAAGTCAGCGCCAACACCGTCTACATCCGTTATCCGATCCAGTCCTGGCCGGCCGGCGACAATATCGCGGACTATCGCCAGAAGCTGATCGAGGGCATGTACAGCTTTATTCTCAGCCAGCGCATGTACGAGTTGACGCAGCAGGCCAATCCGCCATTCCTGCAAGGCGGCAGCGGCATGAACAAGATCGTGCGCGGCTACCGCTCCTTTGGCGCCGGCGCGGTGCTGGGCAAGGACGGCGTGACGCCGGCCATCAACGCGTTGGTGGAGGAAGATCAGCGCGCGCGCCAGTACGGCTTTACCGAGGCCGAAGTGGAGCGCGCCAAAAAGGGCATGCTGCGCAATTACGAACGCCTGTATAACGAGCGCGATAAATCCGATTCGTCCGGCTATGCGTCCGAATACATCCGCAATTTCCTTGAACAGGAAACCATTCCGGGCATCGCCGCCGAATACCGTTACGCCAACGAGCTGATACCGGGGATTACGGTGGCTGAAGTGAATGCGGCGGTGCGCGCGGCGATTCCGGACAATCAGAGCAAGCTGGTGATCTACAGTGGCGTCGACAAGCCGGGCATCGTGCAGCCCAAGCCGCAGGAGCTGGTGACCACCGCCACCGCCGCCGAGCGCATCGCCGTCAAGCCGCTGCAGGAGAAGGTCTACGCCAACCAGCTGATGCCGGTGCCGCCCAAGTCCGGCAGCATCGTCGCTGAAACCTACAACGAAAAAATCGGCACCACCCAGCTCACGCTGAGCAACGGCGTCAAGGTGGTGCTGAAGCCGACCGACTTCAATAACGATCAGGTGATCCTGGGCGGCTTGCGCTACGGCGGCTGGTCGCTGCTGCCGGACAGCGATGTCTTCGCCGCGCACTATGCCAGCAGCATCGTCGGTCAGATGGGCGTGCTGAATTATTCGCCCAACGATCTGGGCAAAGTCCTGGCTGGCAAGAGCGTCAGTTCCAGCGCCAATGTCAGCTCGCTCAATGAATCGGTGGGCGGCAGCTCCGGGCGCGATGACGTGGAATCCATGCTGCAGCTGGTCTATCTGCAGATGACGCAGCCGCGCAAGGATAACGCGATCTACACCGCTTATGTCGACCGTCAGCGCGAGCTGGCACAGAACAATCTGGCGCGGCCGGAGTCGAAGTTCTACGACACCGTGACCGCCACGCTGTATAACAACAGCCCGCGCGTGCTGCGTGCCGCCAAGCCGGCCGATTTCGATCAACTGGCGCTGGACCGCGTGCTGGACATCTACAACAGCCGTATGTCGAGCGCGCGCGATTTCACCTTCTTCATTGTCGGCAGTTTCGATGTGGAGAAGCTCAAGCCGCTGCTGGCAACCTATCTGGCCAGCCTGCCGGTGGGCGAGATTCCGGTCGCCTTCAAGGATGAAGGCGTGCGGCCGATCAAGGGCGTGGTGAAGAAAGAGGTGCATGCAGGCGCGGAGCCGAAGAGCACCATTTCGCTGTCCTTCACCGGTGACGTCGAGTATTCGCGTCCGTCGCGCATGCGTATGCAGGCGCTGATCGAAGTCATGAACATCAAGCTGATTGAAACCCTGCGCGAGAAGATGGGCGCGATGTACAGCGGCGGCATGAGCGGCAGCATGAGCCGCATCCCTTACGGTAACTTCAACATCAACGCCACGCTGCCGTGTGCGCCGGAGAATGTGGACAAGGTGCTGGCCGCGACCTTTGCCGAGATCCAGAAGGTGCAGCGCGATGGTATCGACGAGGCGGACCTGAACAAGGTCAAGGCATCGTGGATCAAGGGCTACCGCAAGGGGCTGCGCGAAAACGGCTACTGGATGGCGTCGCTGCAGAACGCCTTCTTCAACAATAACAATCCGGACGAAATCCTGACCTACGAAGACCGTGTCAACGCGCTGACCACGGCCGACATCCAGCAAGCCGCGCAGCGCTACCTGGACACCAACAATTATCTGCAGGTGGTGCTCTACCCCGAGCAGTAAGCCTTATTCCGACTGGGGCTCGTGGCAGACCACTGCCAGCTTGTTGCCGTCCGGGTCGCGGAAGTAGGCGCCGTAGTAGTTGGCGTGGTATTGCGGCCGTAGTCCCGGCGCACCTTCGCAGATGCCGCCGTGGGCGCGGGCGGCGTCGTAGGCGCGGTCCACCATGGCGCGCGAGCTGGCCATTAACGCCACCATCTGACCATTGCCGCTGTCGGCGGCCTGGCCGTCATAGGGCGCGCCGATGATGAACAGCGGCCGCGCGCCTTCCGCCGGCTGCCACGCGGCCCAGGGACGGCTGGCGTCGACAAAGCGCAGGCGCGTGCCCAGCGTCACCATCACTGCCTTGTAAAACGCCAGCGATGGTTCGAAGTTGTTAATTCCCACATAAACATGCGACAGCATTGCATCCCCCGGCAAGTGAGTATATCGTCAACATTATGGAGACATTAGTGTACGCGGAGACGGACAACTATGGAAAAAAACACGATAGAACTGACGCCGGGGATGGCGCCGCTACGCAGCATCGCCGAGCTGCCCGGGCCGCAGGGGCGGCCGCTGTTCGGTAACATCCGCGATATTCGCGCCCAGCCTTTTCACCAGGTGATGGAACGCTGGGGGCGCGAGTACGGGCCGCTGTACCGCTTCCGCATCATGCGCCGGACCATGCTGGCCACCGCCGACCGCGATCTGATCGCCACCATGTTGCGCGACCGGCCGGACCTGATACGCCGTTCCACCCGCAGCGCGGACATGCTGAATGAAGTCGGCACGCGCGGCCTGTTCACCGCCGAGGGCGAGGAATGGCGCCGCCAGCGCAAGCTGGTGATGCGGGCGCTGACGCCGGAAGTGATCCATAACTTCTTCCCCACGCTGACCGCCATGACCGAACGCTTGCGGCTGCGCTGGGAGCGCGCGCTGGCCGCCGGCCAGCCGGTCGACCTGCTGCGCGATCTGAAGGCGTACACGCTGGACGTGACCATCGGCCTGGCGATGGGGCAGGACATCAACACGCTGGAGCTGGAGGAGCATCCGCTGCAGCGCGATATCGAATTCCTGTTCAAACTGGTGGCGAAGCGTTTGACTTCGCCGTTCGCCTACTGGCGGGTGCCGGTGCTGCGGCGGGCGCAGGATCACGAGGCCATTGCCGCCTCGGCGCGCATCCAGCAGGCCATCTTCGGGTTTATCGCCGAGGCGCGCAAACGCATCGCGCAGAATCCGGCGCTGCGCGCCAAGCCTTCCAATATGCTGGAGGCGCTGATCGTCGCCCGCGACGAGCCGGATTCGGGCTTCAGCGATGCCGAGGTGGTGGGCAATGCCATCACCATGGTGTTTGCCGGCGAGGACACCACCTCCAACACCATGGCCTGGCTGATCGACTTCCTGGCCGATTATCCGCAGGCGGCGGCGCGCATGAGCGAAGAGGCACAACAGGTGCTGGGCGCGCGCGCGGTGCTGGACGACTATCATCAGCTGGACCAGCTTAAATATGTGGATGCCGCCACCCGCGAAGCGATGCGATTGAAACCGGTGGCGCCGTTCATGGCGGCCGAAACCACGCAGGATGTGACGTTGGGCGACCTGGCGGTGCCGGAGGGGACGGTGATCTTCCTGCTGCTGCGCCACGCGTCCGAGCGCGACGCCGAGTGGTCGCAACCGGACCAGTTTCTGCCGGAGCGCTGGCTGGACGGCGCCCATGGGCCGGGCGATGATCCGGGCCGCAAGGTGTTCCCGTTTGGCGCCGGGCCACGCTTCTGTCCGGGGCGTTACCTGGCGATGGCCGAGATCAAGATGGTGATGGCGATGTTGGCGCGGCAGTTCCGGCTGGAGCGTGTGCCCGGTGCTGCACCGGCGCGCGAGTGCTTCACCTTCACCATGACACCGGATGTGCTGCCGGTGCGGCTGGTGCAGTCATAAATCCAACAACAGGGGGAAGGCCATGTTCAAAAAAATTGTTATTGTGCTGGCGGCGCTGATTGTGATTCTGCTGGGCGTAGCGGCCATGCAGCCGGCCACTTACAGCGTGCAGCGCTCGGTCAGCATCAAGGCACCGCCGGAAAAGATCATTCCGCTGATTAGCGACTTCCACAACTGGGCGCAGTGGTCGCCTTGGGAAAACCTGGACCCGAATATGAAGCGCACCTTCAGCGGTGCGCCCAAGGATCTCGGCGCGGTCTATGCTTGGGAGGGTAACAAGGAGGTGGGTTCCGGCCGCATGGAAGTGGTGAGCCTGACGCCGGCCAAGGTCGGCATCAAGCTGGACTTCCTGGCGCCGCGCGCGTCGTCATCGGTCACGGAGTTCATTCTGGCGCCACAGGGCGACACCACCACGGTGAACTGGACCATGTCCGGCGATAGCGACTTCATGACCAAGCTGATGACGGTGTTCGTTAGCCTGGACAGCATGATCGGACCGTCGTTTGAAAGCGGTCTCGCCAAGATGAAGGCGGCGGCGGAAAAATAAGCGGAGGTGTGCGATGCGGATGCTGGCTTTGATGATGGCGATGACGGCCGCAATGGCCACAATGGCCACTGCGGCTGCGCCCGCGTCGCTGCGGCACGACCATCCCGTCATCGGCATCTGGCGCATCACGCTGCCGGACGGCTCGTGCAGCGAGACTTACCGCATCCGCGCCGACGGCACCACGCTGGTGTTCAGCAACGAGGAGGTGGCCGAGTCCAGCTTCACCATTGAAGACCAGCCGGACAAGAACGGCTTCTACAAAGAAGTCGACACCATCGTCAAGGACAACGGCAAGCGGGATTGCAGCGGCGAGATCACCAAGCCGGGCAAGCCGGTCACCAGCTATCTGAAATTCCATCCCGGCGGCGACATGTTCCTGATGTGCGCCGAGCGTAACACGCAACGCTGCCTCGGTCCCTTCATGCGGGTGCGCGGCAAAGCGATCTAGCCGTTGCGCCAGGCGCCCGGATTGACGCCGGCCCATTCCTTGAAGGCGTGGTTGAAGGCGCTCTGCTCCTGGTAGCCGAGCAGGAAGGCGATATCCACCAGTCCCAGTTCGGGGCGGCGCAGATAATCCTTGGCCAGTTCAAAGCGCACCTGATCCAGCAACTGCTGGAAGGTGGCGCCGGACTCGCTCAGCTTGCGCTGCAGCGTGCGCGGCGTCAGTTTCAATTCCTCGGCCACGCTGGCCAACCGCACCTGTCCGCGCGACAGGCTGGCCGCGATTGCCGCCTGCACCTGATGCGTGATCGACGGCTGACTGGCTGCGCGCTGTAGCAGCAGCTGTTCGGCGTGCTGCTGCAGGACCGGATACAGACTGACGTCGGCGTTGGGCACGGGCCAGGACAACATCATGGCGTTGAAGCTGGCGACGTTGGCTTCGGCGCCGAATACCGGCATGTCGCCCAGCACGCGCACGTATTCGTCGCGCAGTTCGGGCGGACCGCCGTCGTGCGTCAGCGTCAGCTGGTGGGCCGGCAGCGTGATCCCGGCCAGCCAGTTGCTGAATACGCGGATGCCGGCAAACACGCTGTCGGCCAGATGACGGTGCTGGCTGCCGTAGTTGCTGTGCCAGGTGTAGTAGGCGGTGTCGTCATCGATGTCGATCGCGGAGCGGCCCAGATCGTGCGCCAGCTGCTCGTAGCGCATAGTTTGCTCGAACACGTGGCCGAAGTCGCGGCAACTGAGCAGGATCAGGCCATACACGGTATAGGTGCCCAGCTTGACGCACTGGCCGACGTGCAGGCCGAAGTGGGGATCGTCGGCCAGCGTGGCGCCGATGTCGAGCAGGCGCACGTAGTCGTCGGCGGGCAGGGATTCCGGCAGCGGGTCCAGCGAGCCGGCGGCGAGGCCGGCGGCCTGCTCCAGCGCTTGCGGTGTAACGCCGCGCTGAGCGGCGGCTTCCAATAGCGGTTGCAGGTAAGAGCCGGCGACGCGCCTGGCATGATCTAACAAGGCGGATGGCATGAATGCGCAATACCGGCGGGCGGCATTGTTTTACTCTAAAGTCGTCAATATTCGGAGTATACAATGAAGCGCTGGAACGGATGGGGTGATGAGTCGGTGGAGTTTGCGCTGAACGGCGACGCGCTGGCGTTTCTCGCGCAGCGTGTCGGCGCCGGTACGCCGGTGGCGGACGCCGGCTTTGCGCAAGCCTGCGCGCAGCTGGGCGTGTCGCGGCTGCCGCCGCACCGGCTGATCGAGGTATCGCCCGAGGTCCGGCTGCGCAATGCGCTGGGCCAGAGCCTGCCGGACTGGCTGCGGCTGCGCTATGGCGTGATCGGCACCGCGCCGGATGGCGTGGCGTATCCGGAGAGTGCGCAGGATGTGCGCGATCTGCTGGATTATGCGCAGCAGTACCGCGTGGCGGTGATCCCGCAGGGCGGCGGCACCAGCGTGGCCGGCCATCTGACGGCACCGGGCGGCAGCCAGCCGGTGCTGGCGGTGAACATGACGCGCATGCGGCAGTTGCAGTATCTGGACACCGAGTCGCAGCTGGCGACCTTTGGCGCCGGCGTGCTGGGGCCGGACCTGGAGGCGCAACTGCGGGCGCGCGGCTATACGCTGGGCCATTTCCCGCAATCGTTCGAGTATTCGACGCTGGGCGGCTGGGTCGCCACCCGTTCGTCCGGCCAGCAGTCCTTGCGCTATGGGCGGATCGAGCAGATGTTCCGTGGCGGCTCGGTGGAGACGCCGTCCGGCACGCTGCATCTGCCGACTTTTCCGGCATCGGCGGCCGGCACCGATCTGCGCGAGCTGGTGCTGGGATCGGAGGGGCGGCTGGGTATCCTGACCGAGGCCACGGTGCGGGTGACGCCGATGCCGGAGTACGAGGCATTCCATGCGGTGTTCTTCCCGAATTGGGCGGCGGCGGAGACGGCGGTGCGGCAGATTGTGCAGGCCGGCCTGTCGCTGTCCATGCTGCGCTTGTCGAATTCACTGGAGACGGTGACCATGCTGGCGCTGGCCGGCCACCGCAAGCTGATTGGTCTGCTGGAGCGTTACCTGTCGCTGCGCGGCTGCGGCGACGGCAAGTGCATGCTGATGGTGGGCGTGAGCGGTCGGCGCGCTTTGGCGCGGGCGGCGCTGCGCGAGGCGCTGGTGCTGGCGCAGCCGCATGGCGGCGTGCACGTCGGCCGCTTCATGGGCGAGAAGTGGAAGCAGAACCGCTTCCGCAATGTCTATCTGCGCAATGCGGCATGGTCGCACGGTTATGCCATCGATACGGTGGAGACGGCGGTGGACTGGCCGCGCGTGGAAATCATGATGCGGTCGGTGGAGGCGGCGGCTGCGGCGGCGCTCAAGTCGCATGGGGAGCAGGTGCACGCTTACACGCATCTGTCGCATTTGTACGCGCAGGGGGCCAGTGTGTACAGCACTTTTGTGTATCGGCTGGCGGGTGACTACGAAACCGATCTGGCGCGCTGGAAGTCCTTGAAGAAGGCGGTGTCGATGTCGATTGTGGGGAACGGCGGCACCATCAGCCATCAGCATGGCGTAGGGCTGGATCATGCGCCGTATCTGGCGGCGGAGAAGGGGCGGCTGGGGATGTCGGTGATGCGCTCGCTGTTCGAGCATGTGGACCCGCAGCAGATCATGAATCCGGGGAAGCTGCTGTCATGAACGCGCGCGCCGGCATGCTGGCAGGGGCTTGGGATCTGGTGGTGATCGGCGGTGGCATCACCGGGGCCGGTATTTTGCTGGAGGCGGCGCGGCGCGGGTTGCGGGTGCTGCTGGTGGAGCAACGCGATTTCGCGTGGGGTACGTCGAGCAGGTCTTCAAAGTTGGTGCATGGCGGTTTGCGGTATCTGAAGCAGGGACAGTTTGCGCTGACGCGGGAGTCGGTGCATGAGCGCGAGCATTTGCTGCGTCAGGCGGCGGGGCTGGTGGAGCCGCAGAGCTTTGCGTTTGGCGATTATGTGGGACGCAAGCCGGGCCGGCGCGCTTTCCTGGCCGGGTTGGCGATTTACGATCGCATGGCGGGGCAGCACGGGCGTCATTATTTTTCGCGCGACGAGTTTGCGGCGCTGGCGCCGAATGTAGCGACCGAGGGGCTGCAGGGCGGAATGGTCTACACCGACGCCAAGACCGACGACGCGCGGCTGGTGCTGCGCGTGCTGCAGGAAGCCCGCGCGCATGGCGCTGTGGCGTTGAACTACATGGCCGTCGAAGCGCTGCTGCGGGATGGCGCGACATCGCCCGGCGGCGTTGAGGCGGACAGCGACATGCGCGGCGAGGGCAGCGTGTGCGGCGTGAGTTTGCGCGATGGTTTGAGCGACGAGGAGTATGAGGTGCGTGCGCGGCTGGTCATCAACGCCACCGGCGCCTGGGCCGACCAGTTGCGGGCGCAGACCGGGCCGCGATCTGCGTCGGCGGCCACCTCGCCTGGCGGCGTGCAGGCATCGCGGCAATCGTTGCCGCAACGCCTGCGACCTTTGCGCGGCAGTCATCTGCTGCTGCCGGCCTGGCGGCTGCCGCTGGCGCAGGCCATTAGCCTGATGCATCCGGCCGACGGCCGCCCCGTCTTCGCCTATCCATGGGAAGGCGTGACACTGGTCGGCACCACCGACGTCGACCACGGCGCCGATCTGTCGCGCGAAGCCGCGATCACCCGCGCCGAATGCGACTATCTGATGGCCGCCTTGCACACCCAATTCCCGCAACTGCACCTGAACGACGCCGACATCATCGCCACCTACGCCGGCGTACGTCCCGTCATCGACAGCGGCAAAGCCGATCCATCAAAGGAAACCCGCGACCACGCACTGTGGCTGGAAGACGGCCTGCTCACCGTCACCGGCGGCAAGCTGACCACTTTCCGCGTGATCGCCCTCGATACCCTCAAGCTGGCCGCCACGCGTTTGCCGGAACTGCGCGAACGGCTAACGCCACAAGCCGTCTTTGCGCGCACGCCCAAGCTGCGTTACACGCCGGAACTGCCGCCCGGTCAGGCGCAGCGACTGCAGGGCCGCTACGGCGCCCAGGCACAGGCGCTGGTCGGCACAGCCCAAGCCGGCGAACTGGCCTGCATCCCCGGCACCGAAACCCTGTGGGTACAACTGCGCTGGGCCGCGCGCCACGAAGATGTGTGCAAGCTGGAAGACCTGCTGCTGCGCCGCACCCGCATCGGCATCCAGTTGCGCGGCGGCGGCGCCGACATCCTGCCGCGCATACGCGACATCTGCCAGCCGGAACTCGGCTGGAGCGACCAGCGCTGGGACGACGAACAGGCCGCGTACCAGACGCTATGGCAATCCCATTACAGCCTGCCGACAAAATAAAAGAGACACATCATGGCAGACCAATACCTGCTTTCCATCGACAATGGCACGCAGAGCGTGCGCGCGCTGCTGTTCGACTTGAACGGCAACCTCGCCGCCAAATCGCAGATCCATCTGCAAGCCTACTTTTCCGAGCATCCCGGCTGGGCCGAGCATGACGCCGACGGCTACTGGGACGCCGTGGCCGCCGCCTGCCAGCAGCTGTGGCAAACCACCAGCATCCCACGCAGCGCGGTCCGGGGCGTGGCCGTGACCACCCAGCGTGGCACGGTGCTCAACCTCGACCGCGACGGCAAGGTACTGCGGCCCGCCATCACCTGGCTGGACCAGCGTCGCGCCGGCGAGCAACCGCCATTGCGCTGGTGGTGGCGCGCCGCGTTCAAGGCGGCGCGGGTGGATAACACCATCGCCTACTTCCGCCGCGAGGCCGAAATCAACTGGATTGCCGAACACCAGCCGGAGATCTGGGCGCGCACTCACAAATATCTGCTGCTGTCCGGCTTTCTCAATTACCGGCTGTGCGGACGCATGGTTGATTCGACCGGCTCGCAGGTGGCCTATCTGCCGTTCGACTACAAGCGGCACCAATGGGCCGGCGCGCGTGATTGGAAATGGGACGCGCTGAAGATCCGCAAGGACATGCTGCCGGAACTGGTAGCGCCGGGCACTGTCATCGGCGCCATCACCGCCGCCGCAGCCGCAGCGACCGGCATCCCCGAAGGCACGCCGCTGGTGGCCGCCGCCGCCGACAAAGCCTGCGAAGTGATCGGTGCCGGCGGACTGGCGCCGCACATCGCCTGCCTGAGTTACGGCACCACCGCCACCATCAACACCACCAGCCGCAAATACATCGAAGTCACACCCTTTATCCCACCGTATCCGGCGGCGATACCAGGCGCCTACAGCACCGAAGTACAGATCTTCCGTGGCTACTGGATGGTCAACTGGTTCAAGGAGCAGTTCGGCCATCTGGAGCAGATGGCCGGGGCGGAGCAGGGCATGGCGGCGGAAGCGCTGTTCGACCAGTTGGTGAATAGCGTGCCGCCAGGCTCCATGGGCTTGATGCTACAGCCCTACTGGAGTCCCGGCGTGCGCACGCCAGGGCCGGAAGCCAAAGGCGCCATGATCGGATTCGGCGACGTGCACACGCGCGCCCATATGTACCGCGCGATCCTGGAGGGGCTAGCCTATGCGCTCAGGGAAGGCAAGGAGCGAATCGAAAATCGCAGCGGCGTCGCGGTGACGGAACTGCGCATCGCCGGCGGCGGTTCGCAAAGCGACGCCGCCATGCAGCTGAGCGCCGACATCTTCGGCTTGCCGGCGGCGCGCGCGCACGTGTATGAGACCTCAGGCCTGGGCGCGGCGATCGCGGTGGCGGTCGGCCTCGGACTGCACCAGGATTTCGATCGCGCCATCCGCGCCATGACGCGGCCGGGCCAGGTGTTCCAGCCGATCGCCGCCAACCGCAAAATCTACGAGCAGCTTTATCGGCGCGTCTATCTCAAGATGTACAAGCAGCTGCAGCCGATGTACCGGCAAATCGCCGATATCACCGGCTATCCCGAGCAGTTATAAGCTGCCGCGCAATTCGACGGCGATGGTGCGTGGCGCGGTGACACTGGCATAGGGCAGGCCGAATGCTTTGGTCTGGCCATCCAGGTTGTAGACATAGCGTTTGTCGAACAGATTGTTGACCAGCAGGCCGATGCCGAACTTGCCATTGGCCGTGTCCCAGCCCAGCCGCAGATCGGCTTTGCTGCCGGCGGTACCGGTGCTGAAGGCCGGAGAATTCAGGCATTGCAAGGCGCGCGTGTCGTCGTTACAGCGCGATTTGCTGTGATAGCTGCCCTGCAGCGTGGCGCTCATGCGGCCGTTGAGTGCTTCCCAGTTGGTGTTGATGCCGGCCATGCCGTTGAAGAACGGCGTGCCGACCGGTTGGCCGGACAGGTTGAGCGTGGCGCCGCTGGTGTCGCTGGTGGCAAAGCGCTGGTAGGTCTGATCGATGAATTCCAGTCCCGCGAACGCCGTCAGGCGCGGCGTGATGCGGATGCGGCCATCCAGATCCAGCCCTTTGGCCTTTTGGTCGCTGTTGATGATGTTGTAAGTCGGGATGGCGCTGCTGCCACCCAGTTTGACGTCCTGCAGGTTCTTGAAGCGGTAGGCAAACAGGGAACCATTCAGCGTGGCGCGCAGCGATGGCGCGTACAGCTTGAAGCCCAGCTCCAGATTGGTCATCTTCTCCGGACTGAAACTCGGATCGCGTTCGCGCGGATCGGATGACGCGGGATTCGGCGGCGTGAACACATTGAAGCCGCCGGCCTGATAACCGCGCGACAGCGAGGCAAACAGCAGCAGGTCTGGCGTCAGCTTATGGTCCAGCACCAGGCGCGGACTCCAGTCGCTCCAGCTGTGCGAGGCGTTGACCGGCGTGGCGGCCAGCGGTCCTGCGGCGGCGAAGATCACGTTGGCCGGCAGCGCGGAAGCGTCGATGCCGGCCGCCGGGCCGTAGGTGTTGAGCAGCGCGTCCAGCGCCGCGGACTGCCGGCCTGGCACATACCACTGCATCTGCTTGCGGTCGCGGCTCCAGCGCAGGCCCGTAGTCAAGCGCGTTTCGGGCGCCAGGCGCCAGATCAAGTCGCCGTAGACCGAGGCGGCGCGCGTGCGCAGTGTGGCGTAGTTGTCCTCCTGCCAGCTGAATACTGAATTGCCGTCGACGCCAGGCACGCCGGCCATGCCGAGACCCGCGAACAGGTTGGCGAAATCGGCGCCGCCGCCTTGCATCAGGCTGATGCTGTCGAGGGTGGCGGTGTTGACGATGGCGGAGCTGCGCTGGCGTTCGCGGTTGTCGTAGAAGCTAAGGCCCGCAACCCAGTCCAGGCGGTCGTTGGAACCGGACAGTTTGAATTCCTGCTGCCAGTTGTACGCCTTCTTCTGGTCCTGCGTGGCCAGCATGAAGTCGACGCGCGCGGTGCCGTCGTTGTCGGTCAGGTTGCGCGAGGAGAAGGTGCGGTAGGCCGTGATGGAGCGCAGCGTCACGCCACCCAGCGGTATGTCGGCGCGCAGCGTCACGCCATCGAAGTTGCGGGACTCACCGCCATCGATATCGTTCTCCAGCGCCGCCTTGCGCGGATCGCTGAAGTTGGCGACATAGGCGGCATCATAGACGCCGGTGTAGCCGGCCATCGGCAGCGAGGTATCCTTGACCACGCCGAACGCCGGCCAGCCATGCTGGCGCAACTGCTCGTGTTCCCACGACAGCACCAGCGCCGCGTCGCCGAGTTTTTGTTTGACGGCCAGCCGCGTGGCCCATGAGTTGTCGCCGGCGGTGCGGCTGCCGGTGCTGGCATTGCGCACCCAGCCATCGCTGCTGGCGCGCACGAACACCAGGCGCGCGGCGGTGCTGTCTCCCAGCGGCACGTTGAGCATCGCATCCAGATTGGCGCGGCCGTAGTCGCCCACCTTGATATGGCCGGCCGCGTCGAACTCGGCGTCGGGCTCATTGGTGACCACCGAGATGGCGCCGGCCGCGCTGTTGCGGCCAAACAGCGTGCCTTGCGGCCCTTTGAGTACCTCCACCCGCTGTATGTCGATGAAGTTCATCAGCGCGCCGCCGGTTTTGCCGGTATAGACACCGTCGACATAAATGCCGACCGGGGTGTCGGTGCCGATGCCGAAATCGCCCGCCTGCACGCCGCGAATGCCGAATACCGGCTGCGTGGCCTGGGTGGCGTCGACCTGCAGGCCAGGCAGATAGCCGGTCAGATCGCCGAGGTTGCGCGCGCCCAGATTCTGAATGTCGCGCGCGGTGACCACTTCCATCGAGATCGGCACTTCCTGCGCCGACTGCGCGCGCGATTGCGCGGTGACGATCACCTTCTGCATATCGTCGTCCGCCTGCGCTGCGTGCGGAACCAGCGAGCCGGCGAAGGCGAGGGCGATGCTGTGCGCAAGTATGCGCATGTGTGGTGACTTCAAGATCTCTCCTCGGTTGTGTGATTTTTTTTCAATGTAGACGCGCGCCTTGTCGCGCCGGGGGCCGGATCGGACATTAAAGGACGCTGACGCGGCCAAACCGCCCAGCTGTTGCGTGGCCGCTTCGGCTCCCCCGCTGTCCTTTTAGCCCCCATGCGTGACGATCTTTGTTTGCACAATGAAGCCAGGACATTCAACTATGGGGAGATCAAAAAATGAGCAACGAGATTGTCGATTGCGGCAACGCGGTGTGCGTGGTGGGGGCGGGGCCGGGCGGCTTGTCGGCGGCGCGCGCGCTGAAGGCGATGAATCTGGGCTATGAACAGTTCGAGCGGCATTCTGACGTGGGCGGCATCTGGGATATGCAGAATCCGGGCAGCCCGATTTATGAATCGGCGCATTTCATTTCATCGCGCGATTTGTCCGGCTTTATCGGCTTCCCGATGCCGAGCTCCTATCCCGACTATCCGACCAACCAGCAGATACTCGGTTACGTGCGCAGCTATGCGGAAGCGTTTGGCCTGCGCCAGGCGATCCGCTTCAATACGCCGGTGCAGCATGTGCACAAGGAGGACAGCGGCAAGTGGCTGGTGACGCTGGGTGACGGCACGCGTCGCCGTTACCTGGCGGTGATCTGCGCCACTGGCTGCAATTGGGACCCGAATATGCCGCAGGTGAAGGGACAGTTCAACGGCGAGATACGGCATTCGGTCACCTACAAGAGCAGCGACGAATTTGCCGGCAAGCGGGTGATGATCGTCGGCGCCGGCAACTCGGGTGCCGATATCGCCTGCGATGCCGCCAATCGCGCGTACCGCGCCTTCATCAGCATGCGGCGCGGCTATCATTTCATTCCCAAGCATTTGTTTGGTATTCCGGCCGATCAGGTGGGCGAGAGCGGCCCGCCGCTGCCGATCTGGGTGGCGCGTCCGGTCATGAGTTTGTTGTTGAAGATGTTCACCGGCGATCTCACACGCTTTGGCCTGCCCAAGCCGGACCACAAGCTGTTTGAGAGTCACCCACTGCTGAATTCCCAACTGCTGCACAATCTCCAGCATGGCAATATCGCGGTCAAGCCGGACATCTCCCACTACGACGGTGATGATGTCGTGTTCAAGGATGGCAGCCGGGAGAAACTGGATCTGGTGATCTACGCCACCGGCTACAAATGGAGCTGCAAGTATGCCGCCGAATACTTCGAATGGCGTGGCGGCAGGCCGCAGTTGTATCTGTCGATGTTCAGCCGCGATCACCGCAATCTGTTCGGCATCGGCTACGTGGAGACCAATTCCAGCGCCTACAAGCTGTTCGACACGGAAGCCTTCATGATCGCGGCCTATTTGCGCGATCAGCTGGACAATCCCGCCAGCGCAAGCCGTTTCGATGCGCTGATTGAGCGCGACAATCCCGATTTGTCCGGCGGTTTGAAGTTCGTGCAGTCGCAACGGCATGAGGTGTATCTGGAAGCGCATGCCCTGAAGTCCTACCTGAAGCGCCTGCGTCGCAAGATGGGCTGGCCGGAGCTGACCGAAAATTACTACGACAAGCTGCGCGTGGATAGCGCGGCCGCGCAGCCGGTCGGCCTGCGCGCGGCGGCTTGAGGAGCGCGGCATGGAAAAAAACTATGCTTACTACCAGCAGCAGGCCGCGCAGCTGGACTTTGAAACCCGCGCGCTGATTGATGGCCGCTTCGTCAACGCCATCTCCGCTGAAGAATTCGACACCATCAATCCAGCCACCGGCAAGCGGCTGGCCGGCATCGCCCGCTGCGGCGCGCTGGAGGTGGATGATGCGGTCGGCGCCGCGCGGCGCGTGTTCGAGCGTGGCGACTGGTCGCGCGCCTCGCCCAAGCATCGCAAGAAGGTATTGCTGCGTTTTGCCGATCTGGTCGAGGCCAACCTGGAGACGCTGGCGCTGATGGAAAGCCTGGACTCCGGCAAGCCAATACGCGACGCGCTGTCGGCCGATCTGCCGGACATGATAGAAAGCCTGCGCTGGCATGCGGAAGCGGCCGACAAACTGTACGACCAGGTGGCGCCCACCGCGCCGGACATCGTGGCCATGATCGTGCGCGAACCGATCGGCGTGGTGGGCGCGGTCTTGCCGTGGAATTTCCCGATCTATCTGGCCGGCTGGAAGATCGGACCGGCGCTCGCCAGCGGCAATTCCATCGTCATCAAGCCCGCCGAACAAACCACGCTGACGGCGCTGGTGCTGGGACGGCTGGCGCTGGAAGCCGGCGTGCCGGAAGGTGTGCTGAATATCGTGCCGGGCTATGGCGAGACGGTGGGGCAGGCGCTGGGACGGCATCGCGATATCGATTGCATCAGCTTCACCGGTTCCGGCGAAGTGGGGCGGCTGTTCCTCAAGTATTCCGCCGAGTCGAACATGAAGCGCGTGGTGCTGGAATGCGGCGGCAAGAGCCCCGCGCTGGTGCTGGCCGATGCGCACGATCTGGCGGCAGTAGCGCAGCAGGTGGCGCTGGGCGCGTTGTTCTGTCAGGGTGAAAACTGCAGCGCCGGATCGCGGCTGATCGTGCATCGCTCGCGCAAGGACGAATTGCTGGAGCAGGTCAAGCGCGCCTTCGATGAATGGCGGGTTGGCGATCCGCTCGATCCCTCCACGCGGGTGGGCGCGATGATCGAGCCGCAGCACATGCGGCGCGTGCTGGGCTATATCGATGGCGGCAAGGCGCAGGGCGCGCGGCTGGTCTACGGTGGCCACCAGGTACGGCAGGATAGTGGCGGCAGCTTCGTTGAGCCGACCATCTTTGACGACGTGCGGCCGTCGATGACGATTGCCCGCGAAGAGATTTTCGGCCCGGTGCTGTCGGTGCTGACGTTCGACGAGTTGGCGGAGGGTGTGGCCATCGCCAACGACACCAGTTACGGCCTGGCCTCATCGGTCTACACCGGCAGCCTGGATGCGGCGCACAGCGTGGCGAAGGCGATCCGGGCGGGTACCGTGTCGGTCAATTGTTTCTCCGAGGGCGACACCGGTGTGCCATTCGGCGGCTACAAGGAGTCCGGCTTCGGCGGCCGTGAAAAATCGCTGCAGGCGCATGACCAGTACACCGAAACCAAGACGGTATGGATACAGTTGGGAAGGGGAGCTGCATGACGACATCCGCAACGGCGCGCGTGGCGCTGATTACCGGCGGTGCCGGCGGCATTGGACGAGCAATCTGTCGCGGCTTGATTGAGCGTGGCATCCAGTGTGTACTGGCGGACCGGGATCAAGCCGCGCTGGATCGCGCCACCATGGAGCTGGGGCCGTCCGCGACCGGCGTGGCGATCGACCTGACCGATTTCAACAAGCTGCCGGATTTGCTGGCGTTGGTGCAGGAGCGTTACGGCAGGCTGGATATCCTGATCAATAACGCGGCCATCACCGGCACCGGTCATTTCGAAGAGCGCTCGGTGGAGAATATCCTCGGTGAGCTGAATATCAATCTGCTGTCGCCGATTGTGTTGACGCGGCTCGCGTTTCCGGCCTTGCAGCGCGTTGGCGATGGGCGCGTGATCAACACCGTGTCGCTGGGCGGGATTTTTCCGCTGCCGGAAACCGGCATCTACTCGGCCACCAAGTTCGGCCTGCGTGGCGCGATGCTTTGCCTGGGCATGGACGCCGAACGGCATGGGATCAAGATCGGCAGCGTGATGCCGTCCGCGACCGAGACGCCGATGCTGATGCGCGAGGCCATCGAGGGCGGCAACACGCTGCAATTCATGGACCCGCCGCAGCAGCCGGAGGATGTGGCCCGGCAGGTGATGCGCATGCTGGATAGCCCCTGTCTGGAACGTTATCCGCGCATCAGCGAGTCATGGACGGTGCGGCTGGCGATGCTGGTGCCGAATATGCTGCCAAGGCTGATACCGCTGTTCCGCAAGAAGGGCTTGCGCGGCCATGCGCGCTATCTGGAGTCGCTGCGGCGGCGTGGATTGGTGCAGGTCCGCGCCGGTAAATGGGAACTATCCTAGGCCGTCGCTGCAGCCGCCCGCTCCGGCATCAGCATGCGCGGTGCGGGCGCGCCCTGGCGGATCTGGTTGGGCAGCATGCCGCACCAGCGTTTGAAGGCGCGGCGGAAGTTGCGGGCATCAGTAAAACCGGTGGCCATGGCGATATCCACCAGCGGCATGTCGCTGCGCTTCAGCAGATCCAGCGCGCACTCATAGCGCACCTGGTCCACCAGGCGCTGGTAGGAGGTATCCAGCGCCGCCAGCCGGCGCCGCAGCGTGCGTTCGCTCAGGTTGAGCGCCTCGCCTATCATGGCCAGCGCCGGTACTTCGTCGATTGAGCCGCGCAGTTCGTTCATGATGGACTCCACCAGATCGTTGCGCGGCGTATCCTGCTCCAGCAGTTCGTCGATCTGCGCTTGCAGGCTGTCGCGCATGTAGCGATCGTGGGTCGGCAGTGGGCAGTGGTACCAGGCCATGTCGCAGATCAGGCGATTCAGCGGAGCGTTGAAAATGACCGGGCAGCGGAAGTACTCGCTGTAGGCCGCAGCGTATTCCGGACGCGGATAGCGTAGTTCCAGCCGCGCCGGCCGGAAATGCGAACCAACCAGCGCGCGCGAGACTTCCACGCCGCTGACGAAAATCTCCTCGATGAAGAATGGTTCCAGTTCCGGATCATGAAAGCGGGTGCTGACTTCGGTGACGAAGTGGTGCTCGTCCAGGATGCTCATCTCATTAATGGTCAAAGCGCCGGCGGCGCGTTGGTATTTGATCAGATACTGAAAGGCTTCGCCCAGCGTGGCGCAGGTCAGCATGCCCAGTCCCGGCAGGCCGAAACACACCACGGTCTGGCGCGCGCCGGTGGCGATGCCGATCGCTGGATCGCCCCAGCGCTGCATGGCACGCCGCACCAGCAGGCTGGTTTGGCGATAGGAGACGCGGAAATTGGCGTCGCACAGATTCTCCGGCGTGAAGCCCAGCCCTTTGCACAAGCGCTCCGGCGAGTGGCCATGGCTCGCCACCAGTTGCAGTACCTGGCGGATGACGTGCGGCGGCACATCGGCTTCGGCGTCGGGAAGATGCGGTTTGACCGGCATGGACTCTCCTTGTCTGAACTTTGCGGTTAGCATAGTACGGTTTGTGGCGGCTGGATCACGCTGTGGTGAAATGGCCGCTTGGGTGCCATTTTTGGCCATTTTAGACCCGTTATGCGACGGCGCCATCGTAAGCTTGCAAAAAAGGCGGCGCCGCCGTCTGTCACCGGGGACTGACCATGACCACCACACCAGTTGGTGCCGCCCGCCGGGCCGGCCCGACGCTGATCCTCTCCTGCGCCTGGGCGCTGGGTATCGGCGGCACCACCATGATGCCGCTGCTGGTGACCAATGCGATGGCGCGCCTGCACGTGGACGAAGGACAGGCCACCATGCTGACCGGCGCCGAGATGATCGGCATGCTGGCCGGCTGCATCGTGCTGCCGGCGCTGGCGCGGCGCGCGCCGATGGCGTTGACCAGCGCCGCCCTGCTGTTGCTGGCGCTATGCCAGGCGGTGTCCGCGCTGGTGCTGCCGGTGGCGACCTTCGCCGCGCTGCGGCTGGCGGCTGGCGTGTGTGAGGCGCAGATGATCGTCATGGTCGGCATCTGCCTGGCCTGCCATCCGGATGCGGAACGCTTGTGGGGGCTGGTACTGCTGCTATCTGGGCTGGTGGTAGCCGGCGTATTCACCGTGCTGACTTTATTTCCGGACGCGGCCAGCGGCGCGGCGGTGTGGCAAGGATTGGCGTTGATGACGGCGGCGCTGGGCGTGGTGGCGATGCGCGCGCCGTCGCTGATGCCGGCGCGCGCGGTCAGCGTGGCGCTGGAGCGGCGCCACGACATGCTGGGAATTTGGCTGGCCTGGGGCGTGTTTGTCGGCGTGTACAGCGTGCAGGCTGGCGTGTGGGCGGTATCGGCGCTGCAGGGTGAGCGGATCGGCCTGACGCTGCCGCAGACTGGCGTGCTGCTGTCGGTGTCGTCGCTGCTGGGATTCTTCGGCGCCGTGGTGCCGGCGATACCGGCGCTGGCGGCGCGGCGCGGGCTGACGGTGATCGGCGCGCTGGCGGTGATGCTGGCATCGGTGGCGTGCTTCTTCACCGCCCACAGCGCGGCGCTGTTCTTCGTCGGACAGCTGATGCTGAACGCGGCGTTCTACAGCATCATGGCGGTGCTGAACAGCTTCATCTCGGCGCAGGATCGCGATGGCACGCTGCTGTCGCGCTCCGTGGTGGTGACGTTTGCCGCGGTGGCGCTGGGCACGGTGGGCGCCGGCGTTTTGTTCCAGGATGCCGGCGGCGTTGGCGTCATCGTGTTTGCCGCGCTGGCGCTGGCGGGTAGTGTACCGCTCGGACTCAAGGCGCTGCGCGCGCCGGCGGGTGTCAGCGCATCACCAGCGCTTTGACGGCGGCCAGCGAGGCGCCGCCGGTTTTGGTGGCTTGTACCTGATTGCGGCCGCCTTCCTTGGCCACGTACATGGCGCGGTCGGCGGCGACGAACAGCGATTCGGTGTTATCCAGTTGATGCGGGTGGATGGTCGCCACGCCGATGCTGACCGTCAGCCACGGCGAAGTGGTCGAACGCGGATGCGGGATCTGCAGCGATTCGATGTGAGCGCGTATCGATTCGGCCAGCAGGTAGGACGAGTCGCCATCGGTTTCCGCGAACAGCAGCACGAACTCCTCGCCGCCGTAGCGCGCCGCCAAATCGGTCGGGCGCAGCGCGTGCGAGGCGATCGCCTGCGCCACCTGCTGCAGACAGGCGTCGCCGGCCGCGTGGCCGAGGGTGTCGTTGTATAGCTTGAAGTGGTCGACGTCCAGCACCACCAGCGACAAGGGCTGGCCGCTGCGCATGGCGCGCTGCCATTCCTTTTCGAGGAAGGTGTCGAAGTGGCGGCGGTTGGCGATCTTGGTCAGCGGGTCGACCATGGCGGCGCGCTGCAAGGCGTCTTCCGACTGCTTGTGATGGGTGATGTCATGCAGCAGGCCGATGAACAGCGGCTGGCGCAGATACATCGGCGTCAGCGTCAGGTCCATGCACACCGAGCTGCCATTGCGATGGCGGATGATGACTTCGCGCGTACCGTGATTGTGCGCGCTTTGCGGCGCGGCGGCGTAGCGCGCGAAGTAGTCCAGGTATTCCTGCGCCACCAGTGGATTCAACAGGTCGTGGATGCTGCGTCCGGCCAGTTGATCGACCTGATAGCCCAGGTATTTGTCGCAGGCCGGGTTGGTGAACTGGATGCGGCCATCGGCTTCGATAATCAGCAGACCCTCGGCCATGTTGTTGACGATGGTGCGCAGGCGCTCGGCCTGTTCTTCGTGCGTTTCGCTGCGGCTGCGGATGGCCAGCTGGGTGCGCACGCGGGCGCACACTTCGGGCATGCGCAGCGGCTTGCTGATGTAGTCCACCGCGCCCAGGTCGAAGCCGGCCACTACGTCGTCGGTGTCGGTGCGGGCGCTCATGAAGATGACGGGAATGCGCTGGGTCGATGCCTGACTTTTCAGCTGGCGGCAGGTTTCGTAGCCGTCCATCCCCGGCATCATGATGTCGAGCAGGATCAGGTCCGGGTGCACGCGGCTGGCGATGCGCAGCGCGCGTTCGCCGCTGGTGGCCACAAAGGTCTGGTAACCCTGTTCGACCATCATCTTGCGCAGTGCGCCGAGATTTTCGGGTGCGTCGTCGACGATCAATATGGCGGCATCACGCCGCGTGGCATGACTCAGACTTCCAGAATTCATTGGTATGCGCCTTTAACCTGGTGGGTTGTGTTGGCGTGGGACGGCAGTTGCGCGGGTCGGCAACGAAGTGGGCAAGCACGGCTGGTAGGGGCGTGTTTCAACAAAGGCTGGCCTGACTTGAAAGTGACTATCCGTTCAAATCATACCGCTTCATAACGCTTACAGGTGAAAAAAAGTGCTGCAGAATTCTTACAATTGCTTTGGATGCATGATCCGCAGCCAGCCTTGCGCCTAATGGTGTAAGTAATGTTGGCGGGAAGTTATGGCTTTTACCGTTTTTAGTGACTTTTGGTGATAAAGTTTGCGGCGTTGCTGTTGTATTTTTGTGGGCGGCGAGCGCCGCCCACGGCGTGTTACTTAGATCTTGGCGGCGATCAGTTTGCCCAGTACTTCGATGCCGTGACGGATGCGTTCCGGCGGCACGGTGACGAAGGACAGACGCAGCGTATTGGTGGCCGCGTCGTTGGCGTAGAACGGCGAACCTGGCACGAAGGCGACCTTCTGCGCGATCGCTTCATCCAGCAGTTTCAGCGCGTCGACATGCTTCGGCAGCGTGACCCAGATGAACATGCCGCCTTCCGGCTTGGTCCATTCGACGCCGGCCGGGAAGTACTGCGCCATCGCGTCCAGCATGACCTGGCACTGGTCGCCGTACAGCTGGCGGATTTTCGGGATGTGACGTTCCAGGAAGCCATCCTTGACCACTTCGTGCACCACCATCTGGGTCAGCTGCGAAGTGTGCAGGTCGGCGGCTTGTTTGGCCAGCTCCAGGCGGCGCGCCAGCGGCAGCGGGGCGCACACGTAGCCGAGGCGGATGCCAGGGGTCAGCACCTTGGAGAAGGAACCCATGTAGATCACGCCGTCCGGGTTCATCGCCACCATCTTCGGCAGCGGCTCGCCCTTGTAGCTCAAGGCGCCATACGGATCATCCTCGATCAGCGGCAGGCCGAGACGGGCGCAGGTTTCCACCAGCTGCTCGCGGCGTTCCAGCGACATCGAGCGGCCGGTTGGGTTCTGGAAGTTAGGCAGCGAATACAGCATGCGCGCGCCTTCCGCCACGGCGTCGATCGACGACGGCACCAGGCCGTGTTCGTCGGTTTCCACCGATTTGAATTCAGGACGGTACACCGAGAACGCCTGCAGCGCGCCCAGGTAGGACGGGGTTTCGACCAGCACGCGGCTGCCTTCGTCGATCAGCACTTTGCCCAGCAGGTCCAGCGCCTGTTGCGAGCCGGAGGTCATCAGGATCTGTTCCGGCACGATCTTGGCGCCGTTGACCGACAGCTGGTCGGCGATCCATTGACGCAGCGGGGTGTAGCCGTCGGTCGGGCCGTATTGCAGTGCCACTTTGCCATTCTCGCGCAGCACCTTGTCGAAGGCCGCTTGCATTTCGTCGACCGGGAAGGTCAGCGGCGATGGCAGGCCGCCGGCGAACGAGATGATCTCGGGCTGCTGCGTGATTTTCAGGATTTCGCGGATGAACGAGGCTTGCAGCTGCTCGGCGCGTTCAGCGAAGCGCCACTCGATCGGGTTGGAGTTTTCGATTTTCATACAGGTCTCACTAAGAGGATTCAATCAGCGCGCTTGTGGCGTGCTCTTATAAAAGGAACGACAGCGGGTAAGCTGTCGCCCGCTTACGCGACTTCCGCGATCAGTTCGATTTCGACGCAGGCGCCAAGCGGGATTTGAGCGACACCAAAGGCGGAGCGGGCGTGTTTGCCGGCGTCGCCGAAGACTTCGCCCAGCAGCTCGGAGGCGCCATTGGTGACCAGGTGCTGTTCAGTGTAATCCGGGGTCGAGTTTACGAGGCTCATGACTTTGACGATGCGCTTGACGCGATTCAGGTCGCCGCCGACGGCCGCTTGCAGCGTGCCGATCAGGTCGATGGCGATGGCGCGCGCGGCGGCCTTGCCTTCGGCGGTGTCGATGTTCTTGCCCAACTGGCCAACCCAGACGCTGCCGTCGGCGCGTTTGGCGATATGGCCCGACAGGAATACCAGATTGCCGGTTTGGGCGTACATGACGTAGGCGGCGGCTGGGGTGGCCGGTGCTGCCAGGGTGATATCAAGCGCTTTCAGTTTTTCGTAAACAGACATGTGGTTATCCAAATATTAAGGTGTTTTGCACGTGGTAAGACCGTTATTGTACTCTTGCCGCCGTGGATGCTCACAGTGGGGGCAAAATCAAGATACTGTATGGCATCAGGCGCGTTTTACCTGCATTTTGCGTCCCGTGCCCACCACGGCGATGACGGCGATTGCGAACAGCACGGTCTGCAACTCCAGCGGCTCGCCCAGCACCGCGCTGGCGCCCAGTACAGATAAAAAGGGCTGTACCAATTGTACTTGTCCGACCCGGGACACGCCGCCCAGCGCCATGCCGCGATACCAGAAGAAGAAGCCGATAAACATCGAAAACACCGAAACATAGCCGAAAGCGGCCCACGCGGTTAGTGAAGCATGGGCGATCTGCGCGGCCTCGTGCCACGCCATCCAGCCGACCACCGGCAGCAGCGGTGGTGCCGCCAGTACCAGCGCCCAGCAGATGGTCTGTTGTCCGCCCAGCGTTTGCGACAGGCGGCCGCCGGCGGCGTAACCCATGCCGGCCAGCAGGACGGCGGCAAAGATGGCGGCATCGGCGGCGTGCAGGCTGCCGCCGCTCTGGCGCAGCGCAAAGCCGACCACCAATACCGAGCCTAAGATGGCCATTACCCAGAAGCCTTTGGATGGTTTTTCACCGCCCAGCAGCGCCGCAAACACCACAGTGGCCAGCGGCAGCACGCCGACCAGTACAGCGCCGTGGGCGGCCGGCAGACTGCGCATGGCGACGGAGGTCAGCCAAGGGAAGCCGATCACGCAGCCGATGGCGACCATGGCCAGCGCGGGCAGGGCGCGGCGTGGCGGCAGCGGCGCGCGTTTCCAGTACAGCCAGACAGCGGCCAGTACAGCGGCGGCCAAGGCGCGGGCCAGGGCGACGAACAGCGGGGACAGGCCGGCGCCGGCGCTGGATGGCGCACCGCCGACCGCCAGCCGGGTCATGGGCAACGTCAGGCTGAAGATGGCGACGCCGATCAGGCCAAGCAGCATGCCGGCGGTTTCGTCGCTCAGGCGGCTGTGGGTGGGCAGGGCTGGGGTAATGGTGGTTTTATTCATGGGTTTATCGTACGTGACAAAACCAGTACAGTGCCAGTACACTTAACGACATAATTCCTCATACTGTGACGGTAAAATGACCAATACACGACCACGCACTTCGCTGTTGGGGGCCGCTGCAGCGGCGGCGGCAGAAGCAGTCAATGAGGCGCTGGCCGCCGCACAGGCGCGCGCCATGGCGGCGCCGGCGCCCGGACCGGCGGTGGCGTCGGTGCCGCTGCCCAGCGTCG
>NZ_WKJK01000021.1 GCF_009674535.1 Duganella guangzhouensis | reverse complement strand
TAGCAATGCCACGTCGATCACTCCGATCTCCTGCCGAAAAGACAGGGGGAATTGTGCTACTAACGTGGGTCAGATTCCGTTGCAAATTCGTGGGAAAGGTGGGTCAGATTTCAGTGCAACTTAACAGCCGCGAAGTTGCTCCATGAAATAAGGAATAAATTTGCTCACCATCTTGACGTAGCAAATTTCGAACAGCTCGCTATCAATTTTCCGAAAAGCGTAGTTCGACTTGTGGCGTTCGGGAGGCAGCGTAAGTTGCGCCACGCGGACGACGGCAATGTGGCAGGCCTGTTTGATGAAGTTAGCCTTCTGGCTACAGGCGGACTAAATCGATATATCGAAAACGTGCGTTTCTATGTGGACCTTACGCGCTCCGCAGAATTCAGTCGGGCATTGGAGCAACGTCACGAGAGAGAACATCGCGAACATTTAGCGGTCGTCGTTGAGGCGTTGCGTCAACATCAGTCTGCACCAATTCAAGATTCAGCGGGTTAAGAGGCTTTCGTCCTGTTGAGTTCAAATAGCACAGCGTCTCGATTGTTCGTGAGATAAGTTACTCTGATGACGCTCGCGTCCATACATAAGTACCTTATACCCTACGATGTCCATACTCCCATCAAACCCGTAGCCGGATTCCTTGGGCAGGTCGGCCGGCGCCAGATTGACGGTGATGCGCTGGGCGGGAAATTCAAAGCCGCCGTTCTGGATGGCGGCGCGGACCCGGTCCTTGGCTTCCTTGACCTCGGTGTCGGCCAGGCCGACGATGGTGAAGGCCGGCAGGCCGTTGGCCAGATGCACTTCCACGCTGACTTCCTGCGCTTCCATGCCGGCCAGGGCGCGGCTCTTGAGTACGGCGAGGATGGACATGGCGGCGCGGACAGGCGAAAAGATCCAGCCGCCAGCGTAGCCGATGCCCGCCGCGTTGTTTTGCGTTAGCCCAAACCGGCGAACGCCAGTCGAAACTTACTGATTGATCTTGCTTTCCAGCTCAGCCAGCCGGGTTTCCAGCGCTTCCAGTTTGGCGCGGGTCTTGGCCAGCACCTGGGTCTGGATATCGAATTCCTCGCGGGTCACCAGGTCCAGCTTGGCAAAACCTTGCGTCATCATGGACTTGACGTTCTTCTCAATGTCCTTTGCTGGTGAGTTTTCGATGGCTTGGCTGATCTTGTTTTGCAAGTCATTAAAAAAAGTGTTCATATCCATAATATTCCTTGCTCTGGTTAGTCCTTCAATGCACCATCGTGGTGCGATCCGGCGTTAATCTGGTGCGAATTCTCACTTTGGGCTGAGTCGGCGCGTTATCACCAATGATACGGCACCTAACTCACCGACAACATTAGCTGGCACACATTCTGCTAAAGATCCCAATGAATGCTTTTCATTGCTTCGCTTGACAAGGATTTTAAACCGCAACTGCTCGAAGTTCACTTATTAGGAAAAAACAACTATGACAATCGCCAAGAACTTTACCCTGATCGCTGCGTTGACCTTAGCATTCGCCTCGATGGCGCACGCTGAAGAGGCGGCACCCGCCCCTGAAGCCAAACCAGATAATGAAGTCAGCTATAACCTGGCTGTCGTCAGCGACTACCGTTACCGCGGTATCTCGCAAACCCGCCTCAAGCCAGCCCTGCAGGGCGGCGCGGATTATGTGAACAACCCGACTGGCCTCTACGCCGGCACCTGGCTGTCGACCATCAAATGGGTCAAGGACGGCGGCGGTAGCGGTGAGGTGGAATGGGATCTGTACGCCGGCAAACGCGGCGCGATCACCGACACCATCAGCTACGACGTGGGCGGCCTGTACTACTTCTACCCGTCCAACGATCTGCATCCTAGCGCCAACACCTTCGAACTGTATGGCCAGATCAGCGCCGGTCCGGTCTCGCTGAAATACTCGCAGTCGACCACCAATCTGTTCGGCGTGGCCGATTCCAAAAATTCCGGCTACGTCGATGCCCAGCTGAACCAGGAAATCGCCGACGGCTACATCCTGAACCTGCACATCGGCCGGCAGAACGTGAAGAACAATGGCGCCCTCAGCTACACCGACTACAAGGCTGGCGTGACCAAAGATTTCGGCGTAGTGAGTGTGGCATTGGCGGCGGTCTATGCCGACACGGAAGCCTACGTCGGAAAAGGGAAGAACCTGGGTAAAACCGGTGCCGTCCTGACCATTTCCAAAACCTTCTAAGCGAGGCCAGTATGAAAATGATTACCGCCATTATCAAGCCGTTCAAGCTTGACGAGGTGCGTGAAGCCCTGTCGGCGATTAACGTGCAGGGCATTACCGTGACCGAAGTGAAAGGCTTCGGTCGCCAGAAAGGCCACACCGAGCTGTACCGCGGTGCGGAATACGTGGTGGACTTCCTGCCGAAGACCAAGATCGAAGCGGCGGTGGATGACGCCATCGTCGAACAGGCCATCGAAGCGATCGAAGGCGCTGCCCGCACCGGCAAGATCGGCGACGGCAAGATCTTCGTGTACAACCTGGAACAAGTGATCCGCATTCGTACCGGCGAGACCGGTAACGAAGCTCTTTAAGGGGAAGATGAATGAAGAAAACTATAACAAGCCTGCTCGCCGGGGTCTCCATCCTGTTCGCGCTGGCTGCACCTGTGTACGCTCAAGACGCCAAGCCGACGGCTGAGGCTCCTGCCGCTACCGCACCGGCCGCCTCGGCGCCAGCCGCGGCAGCACCGGAAGCGTCGGCACCCGCCGCCGCCGCCCCAGCCGCCGCCGCCGCGCCGGCAGCGGAAGCCGCGCCGGCCGCCGCCCCAACCCCGCAAAAAGGCGACACCGCCTGGATGATGACCTCGACCCTGCTGGTGATCTTGATGACCATCCCAGGCCTGGCGCTGTTCTACGGCGGTCTGGTCCGTTCGAAAAACATGCTGTCGATCCTGATGCAAGTGTTCATGATCTTCGCGCTGATCATTGTGCTGTGGGCGATTTACGGTTACTCGCTGGCGTTCACCGAAGGCAATGCGTTCTTCGGCAACCTGCATGACCGCACCTTCCTGAACGGCATCTGGGATCCGGTCAAAGGCGCCTTCGCCTACGCCGCCACCTTCAGCAAAGGCGTGGTGATTCCTGAGTTCGCGTTCGTGGCCTTCCAGGGCACCTTCGCCGCCATCACCTGCGGCCTGATCATCGGCGCCTTCGCCGAGCGCGCCAAGTTCACCGCCGTGCTGGCCTTCGTGGTGATCTGGTTCACCTTCGCTTACCTGCCGATCGCCCACATGGTCTGGTTCTGGACCGGCCCTGACGCGATCAAGGACGCCGCCACCCTGGCCACCGAAACCGCCAAAGCTGGCTTCCTGTTCCAAAAAGGTGCGCTGGATACCGCCGGCGGCACCGTGGTGCACATCAATGCCGCAGTTGCCGGCCTGATCGGTTCCTACATGATCGGCAAACGCGTCGGCTACGGCCGCGAATCGATGGCGCCGCACTCGGTCACCATGACCATGATTGGTGCATCGCTGCTGTGGGTGGGCTGGTTCGGTTTCAACGCCGGTTCGGCACTGGAAGCCGGCGACATCGCCGCGCTGGCCTTCATCAACACCCTGCTGGCAACCGCTGCCGCGACCGTATCGTGGGTGTTCGCTGAGTGGATCTTCAAAGGCAAACCATCGATGCTGGGTGGCGCGTCGGGTGCGGTGGCTGGTCTGGTCGCCATTACCCCAGCCTGCGGCTTCGTCGGCCCAATGGGCGCGTTGATCATGGGCCTGCTGGCTGGCGTGATCTGTCTGTGGGGTGTGAACGGCCTGAAAAAACTGCTGGGCGCGGACGACTCGCTGGATGTGTTCGGCGTGCACGGCGTCGGCGGTATCCTGGGCGCGATCCTGACCGGTGTGTTCGCCGCACCATCGCTGGGCGGCCAAGGCATCTTCGACTACGTTGCCAACAAGGCATCGGCTGACTACTCGATCGGCTCGCAAGTGATCGTGCAGGCGACCGGCGTCGGCGTGACGATTCTGTGGTCGGGCATCGTCGCCATCATCGCCTTCAAGCTGGTGGACATCGTGATTGGCCTGCGCGTGCCTGAAGAGGAAGAACGCGAAGGTCTGGACATCACCACCCACGGTGAGTCGGCTTACCACGCTTAATTGCTAATGTTTCAATAAAAAGCGCCCTGCGGGGCGCTTTTTTTATTGCCTGCCTTTAAAATAGGATTTTTGCCCATATTTGGGATAGTCCGCAGGTAATAAGGATGTATACATGGTTCCCCACCTCGCCACGGCCCTGAGCGGACCGCTGCTCGACCTGGAAGAAAAAATCCTGGCCGCCACCCCCGCCATCGAACGCTGGTTCCGCCTCGAATGGCAAGAACATACGCCACCGTTTTATTGCTCGGTGGATATGCGCAATGCCGGCTACAAGCTGGCGCCGGTGGATACCAATCTGTTCCCGGGCGGCTTCAATATGCTGGCCACCGAGATGTTGCCGCTGTCGGTGCAAGCCGCCATGGCGGCGATCGACAAGTATTGTCCGGACGCGCGCAACCTGCTGCTGATACCGGAAATTACCCAGCGTCACCCGACCTACTGGCAAAACGTGGCCCGTCTGATGCAGATTTTCCGCCAGACCGGCCTGCACGTGCGGCTCGGTTCGCTGTCGCCGGAGATCACCCAGCCGACCCCGCTGCCTCTGCCGGACGGCAATATGCTGGTGGTGGAACCGCTGGTGCGCTCGCCCAACGGCCGTCGCCTGGGCTTGAAGGACTTCGATCCGTGCACGATTTTGCTGAATAACGACCTGTCGGCCGGCATCCCGGAAATCCTGCAGAACATCCACGAGCAAAGCCTGCTGCCGCCGCTGCACGCCGGCTGGGCGCTGCGCCGCAAGAGCAACCACCTGAACGCCTACGATGAGGTGTGCAAGAAGTTCGGCAAGCTGATCGGCGTTGATCCGTGGATGCTGAACCCGCTGCACGCCAAGTGCGACGCCGTCAATTTCCGCACCGGCGAGGGCTATGACTGTCTGGCCGCCAATATCGACACGCTGCTGGCCAAGATCAAGAAGAAGTACAAGGAATACGGCATGAAGGAGCAAAAGCCGTTCGTGATCGTCAAGCCGGACGCCGGCACCTACGGCACCAGCATCCTGACCATTAAGGATTCCAGCGAAATCAAGGAGCTGACCCAGGCCCAGCGCGACAAGATGACCGTCATCAAGGATGGCAAGGAAGTCACCGACTTCATCATCCAGGAAGGCGTGCCGACTTTTGAGAACATCGACGGCGCGGTGGCCGAGCCGGTGGTGTACATGATCGACCGCTACGTGGTGGGCGGCTTCTACCGCATCCACGCCGAGAAGGGCATCGACCAGAACCTGAACGCGCCCGGCTCGCAATACCTGCCGCTGGCGTTCGCGCAGCAGCACGCGGTGCCGGATCTCAAGGCCAAGCCGGGCACGGCGGCGCCGAACCGCTTCTATGTGTATGGCGTGGTGGCGCGGCTGGCGCTGCTGGCGGCGTCGCTGGAGATGGAGCGCACCGACCCCAATCCAGAGGTCTACTGAGCGCTTTTCCGATCTCGGCTAAAATCAGCCATTACCTCTATTGGACGTACCCATGAAAATCGCCTTCCTCGCCGATCCGCTGTCGACCTTCAAGACCTACAAGGACTCCACCTACGCCATGATGGTGGAAGCCGACAAGCGTGGCCACGAGGTCTACGCTTTCCAGCAAAAGGACATGGCGGTGCAGCAGGGCGTGGTCACGGCCCAGGTGCAGCGCATCAGCTTCACCGGCGACAGCACCGACTGGTATCGCGCCGCCGAGCCGGTCGAAACCAATCTGGGCCAGTTCGACGCCATCCTGCAGCGCAAGGACCCGCCGTTCGACATGGAATACGTGTACGGCACCTATCTGCTGGAGCTGGCTGAAAAGCAGGGCGCCAACGTGTTCAACAAGCCGTCCGCGATCCGCGACCACAATGAAAAAGTGGCGATCACCCAGTTCAGCCAGTACACCTCGCCGACGCTGGTGACCTCGGACGAGGCGCGCATCCGCGCCTTCCAGAAGCAGCATGGCGACATCATCCTCAAGCCGCTGGACGGCATGGGCGGCGCCGGCATCTTCCGCGTCACCGCCGATGGCATGAACCTGGGCTCGATCATCGAAACCCTGACCAACAACGGCCGCAACACCATCATGGCCCAGCGCTACATCCCGGACATCGTCAAGGGCGACAAGCGCATCCTGGTGATCGGCGGCAAGCCGGTGCCGTTTTCGCTGGCGCGCATTCCGCAGAACGGCGAGGTGCGCGGCAACCTGGCGGCCGGCGGCGTCGGCGTGGCCCAGCCATTAACCGAGCGTGACTTCGAAATTGCCCATGCGCTGGGACCGATTCTGGCCGCGCGCGGCCTGTTGCTGGTAGGATTAGATGTTATTGGTGATTTCCTCACGGAAGTAAACGTCACCAGCCCGACCTGCTTCCAGGAGATCACGCAGCAAACCGGCTTCCCGGTGGCGGCGACTTTCATTGATGCGGTTGAGGCAGCTGTTAACAACAAGAAAAGTTAAATCCTCACTGGCGAATTAACAATATGGTAGGCATACTGCTTATGACACACGCACCGCTGGGACAGGCCTTTCTTGCCGCCTGTGCTCACGTGTTTCGTGGTCCGACCGAGCACCTGGAGGCGATCGACGTGATCGCCGATCAGGATCTGGGCGAAGTCCAGGATCTGGCGGCGGCGGCGATCAAACGTCTCGACGATGGCGACGGCGTCTTGGTCATCACCGACGTCAAGGGCGGCACGCCCGCCAACTGCTGCAACCGGCTGGCCGACGCGGGCCGGGTGGAGGTGATCGCGGGCATCAGCTTGCCGATGCTGCTGCGCGCCATCACCTACCGCCGCGACACGCTGGACGTGGTGGTCGAGATGGCTCTGGCCGGCGCGCAAAGTGGAGCGGTGCGGGTCGACAACCGGATACGCGTCGGGGAACCCTGACGATTTTTATGCGCACTCTGATTGAGATAAAACAAAAATGATTCAGCAAGAACTCGAAATTATTAACAAGCTTGGTTTGCATGCGCGTGCTTCGGCAAAATTCACCCAACTGGCAGCAAAATACAAAAGCGACGTCTGGCTGACCCGCAATGCGCGCCGCATCAACGCCAAGTCCATCATGGGCGTGATGATGCTGGCCGCCGGCAAGGGCGCCAAGGTCCTGCTGGAAGCCGATGGCGACGATGAAGGCGATTGCGTCGCCGCCCTGAGCGCGCTGGTCAACGACAAGTTCGGCGAAGGCGAGTAATGCCGGGCGAACGCAGCCGTCCCCGTTTCCCCGCCGGGGCCCCCATGGCCTCGTTCACCCTGCATGGCATTCCGGTGTCGCGCGGTATCGCGATCGGCCGCGCCCATCTGCTGGCGCCGGCCGCGCTGGACGTGCAGCATTACCTGGTGGCGGAAGAGCAGGTCGAAGCCGAGGTCACGCGTTTGCAGCAGGCGCTGGCCGCCGTGCACAAGGAACTGCAAACGCTGTGGAATGAACTGCCCAAGGATGCGCCCACCGAACTGGGCGCGTTCATCGACGTCCACGCGCTGATCCTGTCCGATCCGATGATTTCGGAAGCGCCGCTGGACATCATCCGCACCCGCCACTACAACGCCGAATGGGCGCTGCTGACCCAGATCGACGAGTTGTCGGCGCAGTTCGACGAAATCGAAGACCCGTATCTGCGCGAGCGCAAGGCCGACATTCAACAGGTGGCCGAGCGCGTGCTGAAGGTGTTGATGGGCACCGAGCGCATGCTGCCGGAAGCCGCCAACGCCAGCGACGACGAATACCAGCCGCAGATGATCATCGTCGCGCACGATATCTCGCCGGCCGACATGCTGCAGTTCCGCGACCGCTCCTTCATCGGCTTTGTCACCGACGTCGGCGGCCAGAACTCGCACACCGCGATCGTCGCCCGTTCGCTGGATATTCCGGCGGCGGTCGGCATGTCCGGCGCCTCCACGCTGATCGAGCAGGATGACTGGCTGATTATCGACGGCGAGGCCGGCGTGGTGATCGCCAACCCGAGCACGCTGGTGCTGGAGCAGTACCGCGAACGCCAGGGGGCCGCCGCGCGCGCCCGCAAGAAGCTGCAGAAGCTGAAGAAAACCCCGGCCATCACCAAGGATGGCACTGAGATCACGCTGCTGGCCAATATCGAGCTGCCGGACGACTGCCCGGCCGCGATGGAGGCCGGCGCCAATGGCGTGGGTCTGTTCCGTTCCGAGTTCCTGTTCATGGGCCGGAACAGCAAGATCCCGTCCGAGGACGAGCAGTTCGAGCAGTACAAAAAAGCGGTGGTGGCGATGAAGGGCCGCCCGGTCACTATCCGCACGCTGGATATCGGCGCCGACAAGCCGCTGGACCAGAGCGAGCAAACCGCGCTGAATCCGGCGCTGGGCTTGCGCGCGATCCGCTACTGCCTGGCGGAACCGCAGATTTTCCTCAGCCAGCTGCGCGCCATCCTGCGCGCGTCGGCGTTCGGCAAGGTGCGCATCCTGATTCCGATGCTGGCGCACGCGTTCGAGATCGACCAGTCGCTGGCGATGGTGGCGCAGGCCAAGGCCGAGCTGCGCGAGCAGCACATCAAATTCGACGAGGAGGTCGACGTCGGCGCCATGATCGAAATTCCGGCGGCGGCGCTGGCGCTGCCGATGTTCGTCAAGCGCATGGACTTCCTGTCGATCGGCACCAATGACCTGATTCAGTACACGCTGGCGATCGACCGGGTTGATTATGAGGTCGCACACCTTTACAATCCGCTGCATCCGGCTGTGCTGAAATTGATCTCCATGACGATTGAAGCCGGGCATAAAGCCGGGATCGACGTCGCTGTGTGCGGCGAGATGGCGGGTGATGTCAAACTGACACGCCTGCTGCTGGGGATGGGACTGCGCGAGTTCTCGATGCATCCCGCGCAGCTTTTGTCGGTCAAACAAGAAATCCTGAACAGCGACCTTGCGCGCATCATGCCGCAAACCCGCAAGATCATGCGCTCGATGGAACCCAATGTGATTGCAGACGCGGTCGAACAATTACAATTGATGTAAGTCGGCGGAGCCCATCATCGAGGCTCCGCCTTGATAGATGGCCCGTGGGGCCACCCCCAAAAAAACTAAAACGCCAATGTCATCCCTCGGATACGTTAAGCCGCAAACCATGCATTTTGCCGAGCCGCTGGTTCTGCAAAGCGGCGCGTCGCTGCGCGACTATATGCTGATGTACGAAACCTACGGCACCCTGAACGCGGACAAGTCCAACGCCGTGCTGGTGTGCCACGCCCTCAACGCCTCGCACCATGTGGCCGGCGAATATGAAGGCAAACCGAAAAGCACCGGCTGGTGGGACAATATGGTCGGTCCCGGCAAGCCGCTGGACACCGACAAGTTCTTCGTCATCGGTGTGAACAACCTCGGCTCCTGCTTCGGCTCGACCGGGCCGATGCACACCAACCCGGCCACCGGCAAACCCTATGGCGCCGCCTTCCCGGTGGTGACGGTGGAAGACTGGGTAGCGGCGCAGGCGCGCCTGGCCGATGAACTGGGCATCAAACAATTCGCCGCCGTGATGGGTGGTTCGCTGGGCGGCATGCAGGCGCTGGCCTGGTCCATCATGTACCCGGACCGCCTGCGTCACTGCGTGGTGATCGCGTCGACGCCCAAGCTGTCGGCGCAGAATATCGCGTTTAACGACGTGGCGCGTCAGGCCATCCTGTCCGATCCGGACTACCACGGCGGAGATTTCTACGAACACGGCGTGGTGCCGAAGAACGGCCTGCGGGTGGCGCGCATGGTCGGCCACATCACCTATCTGTCGGATGATGACATGGCCGAGAAGTTCGGCCGCAAGCTGCGCGACGTCGCTGAAACCGGCGACTACAAATTCGACTTCGGCGTCGACTTCGAAATCGAGTCCTATCTGCGCTACCAGGGCGACAAGTTCTCCGAGTACTTCGACGCCAACACCTATCTGCTGATCACCAAGGCGCTGGATTACTTCGACCCGGCGCGCAAGTTCGACGGCGATCTGGCGAAAACCCTGAGCGGCACCAAGGCCAGGTTCTTCCTCGCGTCCTTCACCACCGACTGGCGCTTCTCGCCGGAGCGCAGCCGCGAGATCGTGCAGGCACTGGTCAGCAACCGCCGCGACGTCACCTATGCGGAAATCGATGCGCCGCACGGCCATGACGCCTTCCTGCTGGAAGACTCGCGCTACATGAATATGGTGCGTGCCTATTACGGCCAGGTGTGGAACGAGATCGGGGGCAAGCAATGAACTTCAATGAATTGAGCGTGGCGCGGCCGGACCTGGCCTTCATCGCGCACTGGGTGGACAACAAGGCGCACGTGCTGGACGTCGGCTGCGGCGATGGCGTGATGATGGATTATCTGCAGAGCGACAAGCAGTGCAGCGGCTATGGCATCGAGCTGGCCGACGACAAGGTACTGGCCTCGACCCAGCGCGGCGTCAAAGTGATCCAGCAGGATATGGAGAACGGCCTGGGGCTGTTTGGTGATAACAGCTTCGACACGGTGCTGTGTTTGTCCTCGCTGCAGATGATGAAGCACGTCGAAGCGCTGTTGCGCGACATCGTCCGCGTCGGCAAGGAAGCGATTGTATCCTTCCCCAACTTCGCCTACTGGCCGCACCGGGTGGCGCTGCTGAAGGGCCGCATGCCGGTGTCGGAATCGCTGCCGTACGAGTGGTACGACACGCCCAACGTGCGCTGCGCCACCATCACCGACTTCCGCGATCTGGCGGAAGAGTGCGGGCTGGAAGTGATCGAATGCGTGGCCTTGGCCGACGGCCAGCACGTGACCTTCCTGCCCAACCTGCGCGGCGACCTGGCGGTGTTCCGCCTGCGCCGCAAGGACAAGCGCTGATGGCCGGCCGGGAGCAGGGCGGCGGCGCTGATGCCGTGGCGCGTCCGTGGTACAGCTATCTGAATGGCCGCACCGTCTCCATCCTGTTCCTGGGCTTCAGCTCCGGCCTGCCGCTGTACACGCTGATCTATCTGATGCAGGCGTGGCTGGCCAAGGCCGGGCTGGATGTGAAGGCGCTGGGCCTGTTCGGCCTGGCCATGTTCCCTTACACCTTCAAGTTTTTGTGGGCGCCGTTCATGGACCGCTACACCGTGCTGCCGCTGGGCCGCCGGCGCGGCTGGATGGCGATCACGCAGCTGGCGCTGTTCGTCCTGATCGGCGGCCTTGGCATGCTAAATCCGAAACTGGAGCTGACGCTGATTACCGGCATGGTGTTCCTGATCGCCTTCATGTCGGCCAGCCAGGACGTGGTGATCGACGCCTATCGGCGCGAAATCCTGGCCGAGGAGGAGCAGGGCTTGGGCGCGGCCATCATCGTCAACGCCTACAAAGCCGCCAGCCTGATTCCGAGCGCGCTCGGTCTGGTGTTGGCCGACAGTCAGCCGTGGCAACTGGTGTTCTGGACCGTGGCCGCCTTCATGCTGCCGGGCTTCGTTTGCACGCTGCTGGCGAAAGAGCCGGTGGTGTATGGCGAGCCGCCCAAGAATCTGGAAGAGGCGGTGGTGCTGCCGTTCCGCGAATTCGTGCTGCGCGACGGCTGGAAGCAGGCGCTGTTCATCATCGCCTTCGTGCTGTTGTACAAAATCGGTGACACCATGTCGACCGCGCTGTCGACCAAGTTCTTCCTCGATATCGGCTTCACCACCAAGCAGATCGGCCTGGCCGCCAACGCCACCGGCTGGTGGGCCAGCCTGGCCGGCGGCGCGGTGGGCGGTATCTGGATGGTCAAGCTGGGCATCAATCGCGCGCTGTGGGTGTTCGGCGTGCTGCAGGCGCTGGCGATTCTCGGCTTCGCGTGGCTGGCGCACACCGGCCCCGATCAGGTGCTGCTGAGCGCCGTGTTTGGCTTTGAGGCGTTTGCCAGCCTGGGACTGGGCTCGGCGGCGCTGGTGGCCTTCATGTCGCGCGCCACCGATCCGCGCTACACCGCCACTCAGTACGCGCTGTTTTCCAGCCTGGCGGCGGTGCCGCGCACCTTCATCAATTCCTCGGTAGGGTATATTGTTGCCGAAACCGGGTGGTTCTGGTTCTTTATCGTGTGCTTTATCCTCGCCTTTCCTGCGATGATAATGCTGCCGAAGATCGCTCCGTGGAATAGTGGACATGATGGACATGAGAAAGCCTAAGTTGAAGTACGCCTTGCTGGCGCTGGTGCTCTGTACCAGCGCGCTGTCGTTGCATGCACAGAACGACGGCATTCCGGTCACCAGCATGTCGCGCCTGCGTAACGTCGCTGGCGACACCGCCCAGTTCAACCAGCAGTCCAAGCTGCAGTACGACCAGATGCTGAACGAGGCGCACAAAAAAGACGCCGTCGCCACCGAGCGCAACCCGCAACTGATCCGATTGCGCGCCATCGCCAAGCGCTTGATTCCCTACGCCGCGCGCTGGAATCCGGATGCCGCCAAATGGGACTGGCAAGTCAATTTGCTGAAGTCCGACACCGTCAACGCCTTCTGCATGCCGGGCGGGCGCATCGCCTTTTACAACGGCATCCTGGTCAAGCTGAATCTGACCGATGATGAAGTGGCGATGGTGATGGGCCACGAAATCGCCCACGCGCTGCGCGAGCACGCGCGCGAGCAGGCCGGCAAGAACGCCGTTACCAATGTCGGCGCGCGCATTCTTGGCGCACTGGGTTCGGCCTATTTCGGCGTCGATCCGCGCGTGGGCGATGCGGCGGCCGGCGTGGTGGCCAAGGGCGCTGCGCTCAGCTACTCGCGCGGCGACGAGAGCGAGGCCGATCTGGTCGGCATGGACCTGGCGGCGCGCGCCGGTTTCGATCCGCGCGCCGGCATCGCGCTGTGGCAGAAAATGGGACAGGTCAATCAGCGCCAGCCGATCGGCTTCCTGTCGACCCACCCGACCAGCAAGGACCGCATCCAGAACATGCAGGACCATATGCACCTGGTGCTGCCGGTGTATGCCCGCGCCAAGGGACTGGACCCGAACAAGCTGCCGGCCTATCACTCCATCGCGCTGCCGCGTTCCTGATATGTCACGTCATCCGCTGCCCATGCGCGACGGCGTCGCGCCCAGCTATCTGTATCTGCCGGAAGGCGATTGGGTACAGATGATCACCTTCCTGGTCGAGCGTTTTCCGGACGTGTCGGAAGCGGCGTGGCGCGAGCGCATGGCACGCGGTGACGTGGTCGATGGCGACGGCAATCCGCTGGCACCGCACAGCCGCTTCAAGCGCGGCATGCGCATCTTCTACTACCGCGAGCTGGAGGCGCCGGAGACGCCGATTCCGTTTCAGGAAGAGATTCTGCACATGGATGAGCATCTGGTGGTGGTCGACAAGCCGCACTTCCTGCCGGTGATCCCGACCGGCCGCTTCCTGCACGAGACGCTGCTGGTGCGCTTGCGTAAAACGCTGGGCGAGGAAGACCTGACGCCGATCCACCGGCTGGACCGCGAGACCGCCGGCGTGGTGATCTTCTCGCGCAACGCGGCCAGCCGCGGCGCCTATCAGTCGATGTTCCAGAAGCGCGTGGTGGACAAGGAATACGAAGCGCTGGCACCGCGCCTGCACGATGTACAGTTCCCGTTCACGCACCGTAGCCGCATGGTGGAGGGCGACAAATTCTTCACTATGAAAGAGGTGGCGGGCGAGCCGAATTCCGAAACGCTGATCGACGTCATCGAGCATCGCGGCGAGTTCACCTTGTATCGCCTGTATCCGCACACCGGCCGCCAGCATCAGTTGCGCGTGCATCTGTCGTCGCTTGGCATCCCGATCGTCAACGATGCGTTTTACCCGGTGGCGCTGCCGTGCAAGCAGGACGACGTGTCGCAGCCCCTGCAACTGCTGGCGCGCGCCGTCAGCTTCATCGACCCGCTCAGCGGCGAATGGCGCGAGTTCCGCTCGCGCCGTTCACTTTGAACTTAGCCCGATATTGGCGTGCTCTGCCCGGTGACCTCGATGTTGGTAGCAATGATCAGTTCCACGCTGCCATTACCCAGGCCATCATGGTAGATGTATTTGTCACTGTCGGAGCTGGTCAGGCGCCAGATTGTTTGATCAAGAACGACGAAGGAATAACTACTGGCGCTGGTGATGGTGAGCGTGTTGCCACCGGCAAAATCGACAACGCTGGCGCTATCGTTTATGAAGACGCTAGACGGGGTGTCGCTACCGAAAGCCAATTGTTCTACGCCGGTGATGGTACCAATGTCGGCGAGGGTGCCATGGAAGTCACTGTCCAGGCGTAGCGTGTCACTGCCTTTGCCCGCGTCCACGCTGGTAGTGCCATATGAATAAGAATAAGTTAGCGCGATGAGGTCGTTACCGCTGCCGGTGATGACGGACGAATAATCAAAGGTCACTACTGTATTGCCGCCATTGCCAGTGACAACTTTCGACCACGCGCTCGCTAAAACATAGGAGCCGTCACCGACGTAGATGTTGGCGAAGATGTCAGCTGTTACGTAGTCGCCTGCGTCGCCGGCGCTGCCCCCATATACGGTTGCGTGGCGCCCCATTACAATCTGGTCGAAGCCATTGCCGCCAAATACCGTAGCGTTGTCGCCAGCTGAGAAGTTGACGCCACCACTTCCCAGGTAATACTGCGATGTGGTGTCGCCTGAACTAGTTGAGATATTGCCTGCCAAGTCGACCAGGCGTACTTCATAGCTTGTGGTCTGCGCGTAGCTCAGGCCGCTCATGGTCCATTTCGCCACGCTGTCGGTAATTGCGGAGGTGGGGGCTTGCGCCCAAGTGCTGCCGTGGTCGAATGAAACTTCGACGACTTCGCTGGCCAGCGAGCCGCTGTTATACACCACGCCCGAGATGCTGTTTGCGCGGGGGCTGAAGTAGCCCGCGATGCCGGCCGTGTAGGCCGTCGGGGCGGAGGTGTCTATCGTCAGTTCCTGCAGCAGCGTGGTGATGTCGCTGCTGATGTCTCCCACGGTTTGCTTGACCTGGATGGTGCCGGCGGCATACACGCCGTCTTGCAGCGTGAAGCCGTCGCCGCTGCCCTGTATCCAGTCGCCGCTGCCGCCGATGCGGTAGTACCAGGTGTGGCCGTCCGTGTCGCCGACGCTGATGAAGTTGTTGCTGGTGATGTGATCGCTGTGCAGCGCCGAGTTGCTGGCGGCCGAAGCCGGCGCGGTGTCGACGAAGGACATTGTCGGTCTTGCCGGGATATCGACGGTGACATTGCCGTTGATGAGCAGGATGGCATTGCCGGCCCCCAGTGCGTCGCGATACACCGAGTAATCGCTGCCGATGAACGTCAAGGCCCATACTGAACCGTCCAGGTGCACGGTACTGCCGGCGTCCCTTGCGGTAATTCTCAGGTAGCCAGTGTCCGAGAATGCCTTCACGCTATCGCTGCTGCCGATGGTGAGTTCATTGGCGCCACCACTGTTAAAGTAAAACTGGTCGATGCCGCTGTAGTTGCCAAGCTCCGATAGGGATACGGTATCGGTGTTGGCCAGTATCAGCGTATCTGAGCCGCTGCCGGCATGCACGCTGGAACCTTTGGAGGTATTCAGTATGATGATGTCATCACCGCTGCCGGTGGTGATATTGGCATTATCGATGGCGACCACGCTGTTGCTGCCATTGCCCGTGGTGACGCTGGAGCCGCTGCCGGTGGTGACCGTCGAACCGTCGCCGACGGTGATGTCGGCATCGTCGCCGGTGACCACGGTATCGCCGGTATCTCCGGTATCGCCGCTGTGCACCGCGCTGTGATTGCCGACGGTGATGACGTCGTGACCGGTGCCGCCGAACACCACGATGTCGTTGGCGCTGGCGTAGCTGAAGGTGACGCCGTCGTTGGCCAGGAAGTATTGCGGGTTGCTGTTGCCCAGCGTGGCGTAGGACGACACGTTGCCGGCCAGGTCGACCAGGCGCACGCCGTAGTTGTCGCCCAACTGGCTGGCGATGCCGCTGAGCGACCACGTCGAGTAATCGCTGTTGACGTAGGTGGTAGTGGCCTTGACCCAGGTGGCGCCATGGTCGAAGGTGATTTCAACCACTTCGTTATCCAGCGAAGTGCTGTCGTACAGCGCGCCGCTGATGCTGCCGGCACCGGCGCTAAAGGCGTTGCGAATGCCGGTGGCGTAGGCGGTCGGCGCGCTGGTGTCGATGGTCAGCTGTTGATTGATGCTGCCTATTTCGCTGGTAAAGCCGTATTGCCCGATTTGCTGGACTTGTATCTGGTCCATTGCGTATGCGCCGTCAAGCAGCGTAAAGCTGTCGCCGCTGCCCTGTATCCAGTCGCCGTTGGCGCTGGTGCGGTAGTACCAGACGTCGCTGGTGAGGCCGCCCACCGAAATCACGTTGTTGTTGCTAATGCCGTCGTTATGCAGCGTCGAGTTGCTGTCGGTGTCGGAGGCGGGGGCGGTGTCGACGAAGGACAGCGTCGGCGCATCCGGCATCGGGAATGGGTTGTAGATGTCCTGGGTGGTGAAGTGCAGCATCGGCGTGTCGCCGGTAATGCCGACATTCCCGGCGACGTCGCTGATGATCGCGCCGTGCACCGTGTAGCTGGTGCCGGTCGTCAACACGGTGTCGAGGTGCGCCGTCAGGGTTCTGCCGCTGACGTCGCTGCTGGACAGCGTCAGCACCTGCTGATTGTCGGGATTGTGGGCGTCGGTGATGGTGAGCTGTGTGCCGTCCGCAATCACAATATCTTCGTTGAAGGTAAAGATCAGCGAGTACAGAAAATACTCGATCCCGATCGCGCCCTCCATCGGCGAGCTGGTCGAGATCACGGGCGCGGTGGTATCGGCCGTCACCAGCGTGGTGCTGCTGGCGTCACCGACGTCGCCGGCGGTGTCGACGATGCGCGCGGCCAGTGTGTGGTTGCCGTCGCTCAGCGTGGTGCTGAGCGCGATGTCGATGGTGCTGCGTTCATTGCCGTTGTAATAGCCGACGCTCAGATAGTCGCCGCTGCCGTAGTACAGGTCGCCGGTCTGGATCACATAGCTGCCCACCACCACCGAGCTGTTGCTGGTGTCGACGATCTGGATGGTATCGCCGGCGTGCAGGCCATGCAGGCCGGCCACGTTCAACGTCACCGCGCTGGCGTTGTTGGTGATGCCGTCGCTGCCGGAGCTACCACTGTCGCTGCCGGACGCCAGCGACAGCGCGCGCCCGGACAAACTGGGGGCCGGCTTGGCGTAGCTGTACACATAGTCCTGGCTGACGGTGGTGCTGCTGCCGCCAGCGGTGTTGCTGACGCGCGCCAGCAGCGCGCCTTGCTGGCCGCCGCTATCGCTGCTGACCAGGTTGTCGAGATTGATTTCGCCGCTGTAGCTCCAGGTGTTACCGCTGATGGTGGCCTTGTACCAGCTGGCGCCGTTGTCCAGCGACACCTGGATGAAATCGCCGCTGCTCAAGGTGCCGGTGTAGGTGCCACTGACGGTCTGCTCCTGCGCGCTGGTGATGTAATCGGTGTCGCTGACGCCGGTGTCAGTGAAATGGATGGTGCTATCCACAGCGGCGCCGGGCGTGGCCACCGTGCTGGCGTTGCCGCTGGCGGTAAAAATGTACAGCGTGGTCGAGCCGATGCGGGCGTTGGCATCACCGCTACCATTGGCTAGCACGGTGCCGGCGTCCATAGTGATGCTGTAGGTGACGCCGCTGGCCAGGGCGCTGTCGAGGTGGATCACGATGTCCTGGCCGCTGTAGGTCAGCGCGCTGCTGTCGTCATCGATGGTGCGGGTATCGTTGGCCCCAATGATGCGGGTGGTCAGCCCGCCGACGCCGACATAGGACTGACTGTGGCCATCCGAAATGACGATGTTGCCGTCACCAGCGCTGACGACGCTGTCGAAGTGCAGCGTGATGGTGGTGGCGCTGGTCGCGGTGACAGAAACTAGTGTTGGCGAAGTCATGGTAATTCATGTTTATCGTGGCCGAAGCTTCAATGATAACAATGAAGCATGACAAATGGACATGAATAATTAGCGATTTTACAAATGACGCTGCGGCGCAACATGCGGCCGTACCGGGCCCACGTTCCTGGCATAGGCTTGGCCGCAGTTGCCCACCAGCAGTTCCCGTTTGCTCTGAAGCTCAGGCCGATGACTGCAGATAGACGCTGATTTGTGAACCGATCAGCAGGACCACGTTGCCGTGGCCTTGATCATCGGAGTACATCCTATAGCCACCACTGTCGCCTGCGTAACCCCACACGCTGCTGTCAAGAGTGACATTGTTGGCACTGCCGGAGTCAATGGTTAGCTGGCTGCCACCCGAGAAATTAGCCACAGTCGATGCGCTGGAGATGTACATGCTGTTGCCGGAACCGAGTATCAGCGTCTCGACATTGGTGACACTCAGTGCACTTAGATAGAAATAGTGTCCGCCGCCGTCCACGTCCAGATTCACGGTGTCGGCACCGGCGCCGCCATCGACGGTCACGCCGGCGATGAAGGAAATGACGTCGTTACCGCTACCGGTCTTGACGGTGGAGCCGTAGCCGGCGGTCACGCTATTGTCGCCATTACCGGTCGTGACTGATGAGTACAGCCCGACGGTGACGTTGGAAGAGTCGCCCACGTTGACCGTGGACTCCTGACCTGCGACCACGGTATCGCCATCGCCGCCGTAGACGGTGGCGTAGTTGCCGGCAGTGATGTCGTTGTGACCGCTGCCGCCGTAGATGGTGGCGACGTTGCCAGTAATGATGTCGTTTTGGCCGTTGCCGCCGTAGACGGTGGCGAAGTTGCCAACCGTGATGACGTTATGGCCACCGCCGCCGTAGACCACAAGGTTGTCTTCGCTATAGTAGTTGAAGGTGGCGCCACCATTGGCCAGGTAGTAGTCGGTACCGTGGGACGAGATGTTCCCCGCCAGATCGACCAGGCGCACGCCGTAGTTGTCCTTCAGCTGGCTGGAGATGCCGCTTAATTGCCACAGACCGTCGTCGCTGCTTGCCGCAACCCAGGTGGTGCCGTGGTCGAAGGTCACTTCGACCACACTGGCGCCGGAGCCGTCATCCTGCACCGCCCCGGAAATGCTGTTGCTGGCGGCGCTGAAGGCGTTCGCTGTGCCGGTGGCGTAGATGGTCGGAGCGTTGGTATCCACCGTCAGTTCTTGTTGCAGCGTGGTGATGCTGCTGCTGAGGTCGCCGACGGTTTGCTTGACCTGGATGGTGCCGGCGTCATACACGCCGTCTTCCAGCGTGAAGCCGTCGCCGCTGCCGAGCTGCCAGTCGCCGCCGCCGATGCGGTAGTACCAGGTGTTACCGTCCGTGTTACCGACGTTGATGAAGTTGTCGCTGGTGATGCCATCGCTGTGCAGCGCCGAATTGCTGGCGGCGGATACTGGCGCGGTATCGACGAAGGACAGCGTCGGCCCGGTCGGGATGTCCACCGTCAGGCCGACGCCGATCACCAGCGTGTTGCTGCCGCTACCCAGGCCGTCGCGATAAGTGTAGTAGTCGCTGGCAGTTGCTGTCAGCACCCATACCGAACCGTCCAGATGCACGGTGCTGTTGTTGCCGGCGGCATTGATTACCAGATAACCATTGTCCGAGAATCCCTTCACGCTGTCGCTGCTGCCGATCGTGATGTCGTTGTTGCCGCCGCTGGCGAAGTACAACACCTCTATGCCGCTGTAGGCGCTGAGTTCGGACAACGAGACCGTACTGGTGTCATTGACGATCAGCAGATCGGTGCCGGTGCCGGCGTGGACGCTGGAGCCGCTGAGGGTGCTCAGCGTAATGTTGTCGTTGCCAGTGCCGGTGGTAACACTGGCATCGGTGCCGGCGTGGACGGTATTGTCGCCGTTGCCGGTGGTGACGGTGGAGCCGGCGCCGGTGGTGACGGTGGAGGCATTGCCAACGGTGATTTCAGCATCATCGCCGGTGACCACGGTATCGCCGGTATCTCCGGTATCGCCGCTGTGCACCACGCTATGATTGCCGACGGTGATGACGTCGTGGCCGGTGCCGCCGAACACCACGATGTCATTCGCGCTGGCGTAGTTGAAGGTGACGCCGCCGTTGGCCAGGAAGTATTGCGGATTGCTGTTGCCCAGCGTGGCGTAGGACGAGACGTTGCCGGCCAGGTCGACCAGACGCACGCCGTAGTTGTCACCCAACTGACTGGCGATGCCGCTGAGGCTCCACCACGACACATTGCTGTTGACGTAAGTGGTGGTGGCCTTGACCCAGGTGGCGCCGTGGTCGAAGGTGATTTCAACCACCTCGTTGTCGAGCGAGGTGCTGCCGAGCAGCGAGCCGTTGATGCTGTCGGCACCGGCGCTGAAGGCGTTGCGAATGCCGGTGGCGTAGGCGGTCGGCGCGTTGGTGTCGATGGTCAGCGTTTGATTGATGGTGCTCACGTCGCTTTCGACGTTGCCGAAGACTTGCTTGACCTGGATGTCATCCATGCCATACACGCCGTCGGGCAGCGTGAAGCCGTCGCCGCTGCCCAGTATCCAGTCGCCGCTGGAACTCAGCCGATAGTACCAGTCAGCTCCCGGCGTGTAACTCACCGAAATGAAGTTGTTGCTGGTGATGCCGTCGGTATGCAGTGCTGAAGCGCTGTCGGTATCCGAGGCGGGCGCGGTGTCGACCAAGGAGAGCGTGGGCGGACCCGGTGTCGGGGTGATGATCATTGCGTCACCGGTGGTGAAGTGCAGCATCGGCGTGTCGCCGGTGATGCCGACATTGCCGGCGACATCGCTGATGATCGCGCCCTGCACCGTGTAGCTGTTCTCAGGGTTGAGCGGGGTGTCTAGGTGGACCGTCAGCGTTCTGCCGCTGATGTCGCTGCTGGACAGCGTCACTACCTGCGTGTTGTCGGGATACGTGGTGGAGGCGATGGTGAGCTGCGTGCCGTCCGCAATCACAATGTCTTCGTTAAAAGTAAAGGTCAACGTGTCCAGAAAGAAATTGACCCCGACCGTGCCTTCCACCGGCGAGGTGGTCGAGATCACCGGCGCGGTGGTATCGGCCGTCACCAGCGTGGTGCTGCTGGCGTCACCGACCTCGCCGGCGGCGTCGACGATGCGCGCGGCCAGCGTGTGGTTGCCGTCGCTCAGCGTGGTGCTGAGCGCGATGTCGATGGTGCTGCGCTCATCGGCATTGGTGTAGTCGACGCTCAGGTAGTCACTGGTGCCGTAATACAGGTCGCCGGTTTCGATCACGTAGCTGCCCACCACCACCGAGTTGTTGCTGGTGTCGACGATTTCGATGGTATCGCCGGCGTGCAGGCCGTGCAGGCCGGCCACGTTCAGTGTCACCGCGCTGGCGCTGTTGGTGATGCCGTCGCTGCTGGAAGCACCGCTGTCGCTGCCGGACGCCAGCGACAGCGCGCGCCCGGACAAACTGGGGGCGTTGCTGGTCGGTGTGCCATCGCTGTACACATAGTCCTGGCTGACGGTGCTGCTGCTGCCGCCGGCGGTGTTGCTGACGCGCGCCAGCAGTGTGCCATCAAGGTCGCCGCTAGCGTTGCTGACCAGGTTGCCGGTATTGATTTCGCCGCTGTAGCTCCAGGTGTTGCCGTCGACCGTGGCCTTGTACCAGCTGGCGCCATTGTCCAGCGACACCTGGATGAAATCGCCGCTGCTCAAGGTGCCTGTGTAGGTGCCGGTGACGGTCTGTTCCTGCGCGCTGGTGATGTAATCGGTGTCGCTGACGCCGGTGTCGGTGAAATGGATGGTGCTATCCACCGCAGCGCCAGGCGTGGCCACCTCGCTGGCGGTGCCGCTGGCGGTAAAGGTGTACAGCGTGGTCGAGCCGATGCGGGCGTTGGCGTCGCTGCTGCCATTGGCCAGTACGGTGCCGGCGTCCATGGTGATGCTGTAGGTGACGCCGTCGGCCAGGGCGCTGTCGAGGTGGATCACGATGTCCTGGCCGCTGTAGGTCAGCGCGCTGCTGTCATCGTCGATGGTGCGGGTATCGTTGGCCCCGATGATGCGGGTGGTCAGCCCGCCGAGGCCGACATAGGACTGGCTGTGGCCGTCCGAAATGACGATGTTGCCGTCACCGGCGCTGACGGCGCTGTCGAAGTGCAGGGTGATGGTGGTGGCGCTGGTCGCTGTGACCGACACAAGTGTTGGCGAAGTCATCGTAATTCATGGTTATCGTGGCCGAAGCTTCAATCATAACAACGAAGCATGACAGACGGGCATGAATAATTAGCGATTGCACAAACGACGCTGCGACGCAACATTGGACCGCACCGGGCTGGTGCGGCCATAGGGAAAAGCAGCTTACAACGGGCCGTATTCGATGGTCAGCGGGGCGTGGTCGGAGAACTTTTCATCCTTGTAGACCGCAACCGCGCTGGCCTTGGAAGCGATACCAGGAGTAGCTACGTGATAATCGATGCGCCAGCCCACGTTCTTGGCATAGGCCTGGCCGCGGTTGCTCCACCAGGTGTATTGTTCCTCGCGCGGATCGATGCTGCGGTGCACGTCGACAAAGCCGACCTCGTCAAACACGCGGGTCAGCCATTCACGTTCTTCCGGCAGGAAGCCGGAATTTTTCTTGTTGCCCTTCCAGTTCTTTAGGTCGATTTCCTTGTGGGCAATGTTCCAGTCGCCGCAGATGACCACTTCGCGGCCTTCGGCGTGCAGCTGCTGCAGGTGCACCATGAACAGGTCCATGAAGCGGAACTTGGCTTCCTGGCGTTCCGGGCCGGACGAGCCGGACGGGCAATACACCGAAATCACGGTCAGATTGCCGAAGTCGCAGCGCACGTAGCGGCCCTCGGCGTCGAATTCCGGCGCGCCGAAGCCGATCACCACGCGGTCCGGCTCGATCTTGCTGTAGACGCCGGTGCCGGAATAGCCTTTTTTCTCGGCATAGTGGAAGTGGCCGTGGTAGCCGCCGGGGTTAAGGAATTCTGGCGTCATGTCCGGCGCCTGGGCCTTGAGTTCTTGTACGCAGACGAAATCGGCGTCCTGTTTGGCCAGCCAGGTGAAGAAGCCTTTGGTGGCGGCGGAGCGGATGCCGTTCAGGTTGGCGGAGATGATTTTTGGCATGGCGGAATCGTGGTGGAAATTTCTGAAGGCATTAGTGTAGCTGTAAAATAACGCCTACTTTAAAGAAATGAGGCCATATGAACAACTTACGTCAGGAATTTATTGCGTTTTCGGTCCAGAGCGGCGTGCTGCGTTTTGGCGAATTCACCACCAAGGCCGGACGCCAGTCCCCTTACTTCTTCAACGCCGGCCTGTTCCATGACGGCGCCACGCTGGCGCAGGTAGCGCAGTTCTACGCGCAGACGCTGCTGGATTCCGGCGTGCAGTTCGACATGCTGTTCGGCCCGGCCTACAAGGGCATCACGCTGGCCTCGGCCACCGCAGTGGCGCTGGCCGGCAAGGGCCGCAACACCTCGTTCGCCTTCAACCGCAAGGAAGCCAAGGACCACGGCGAGGGCGGCACCATTGTCGGCGCCAAGCTGCAGGGCAAGGTTGTCATCGTTGACGACGTGATTTCGGCCGGTACTTCGGTGCGCGAATCGGTGGAAATGATACGCGCCGCCGGCGCCGAACCGTGCGCGGTGCTGATCGCGCTGGACCGCATGGAACGCGGCGGCAAGGATGGCCAGATCTCCGAGCTGTCGGCGGTACAGGAAGTGACCCAGAAGTACGGCATTCCAGTGATCTCGATCGGCAACCTGGACGACCTGTTCGGTTATCTGAACGGCGCCGCCGCTGACCCGCAACTGGCACAATACAAGGACGCCGTGTCCGCCTATCGCACGCGTTATGGCATTGCCTAATTGGCTATCTTGCTAGACTTTGATATTTCTATGGTGTAACCTTCTTGAGGTAGGAGACCATAAAAAGGTAGATCCATGAACATCGCAACACTCAAGGTACACGGCGACGAAGAGGGTTTGGCAGACATCCGCGACGGTCTGCCGACCGAGCCGCATGGGGACTGGCAAAAGGGTGACGTCAAGCCGGATGGGCGGGTGCGTATCGATTCGGGTTTTTACGTAGCGATCGGCACCGAACAAAATCCCACCGAGCTGCTCAAACAGGTCCGTTTTTATTTGAATGAATGCAAGGCGCGCGGCATCCACTTCGAACGTTCCGACGTTGATGCCGAGCTGCGCATTTCCTTCCCCACCGAGCAGGACGCCGACACGCCACCGATCGACTTCTCGCTGGCCGACATGACCATGCTGGTCGAAATGGGCATCAACCTCAGCATCACGGCGTGACCGGTTCGATGCGTTTTGCCGAGGACAGGCTCGCCACGTTCACTGCGGGACAGGGAACGCAGCGGCGTGTCCACGTGTGGGAGCCGGCCGCGCCACGGGCGGTGATTCTGGCCATCCACGGCGGCATGGCGCATGGCGGCGACTACGTCACGCCGGCGCGCTGGTTCCGCCAGCACGGCATCGCCACCGTGGCCTGCGACTTGTGCGGCCATCAGGATGCGCGCCGGGTCGACATTCCCGGTTTCCATGTGTTCCTTGAGGATGGCGCGCTATTCCTGCAATGGGTCAAGCAACAGTATCCGGGCTTGCCGATTTATGTGATGGGCCATTCGATGGGCGCGCTGATCGCCACCCACCTCGGGCTGGGCGCGTTTGCCGGCGATGCCGCCATTCGGGGCTTTATTCTGTCTTCGCCGTTTTACGTGAATGCGATCAAGGTGTCGCCGCTGCTGCTGGCGCTGTCCGGCGTGCTGGGCGCGCTGGCGCCGCGCATGAAGGTGCCGCTGGCGTCGCTGACGCATCAGCTGACGCACGACAGCGCCATCACCGCGCGCCATTACGAGGATGAGCGCGATGGCATCCGTGCCACCGAAATCACGGTCCGCTTCGGCAATGCGCTGACGGCGGCGCAACAGGGACTGGCGGCGCGCCTGCCCGGCTGGCGTCATCCGCTGTTCGCGGTGGTGGCCGGCGACGACAAGCTGGCCGACGCCGACGCGGCCGAAGCCATGCTGAAAGCGGTGCCAACGGCGCTGCTGACCTATCAGCGCCATCCGCACAATTTCCACGAAAATTTCAACGAACTGAATCGCGAGCAAATCTACGCCGATATCCTGGCCTGGATGGCGCGATAAAAGCGATCAGCCATAGCTGATCAGGAAGTCTTGCGCCGACACGCCGATCTTGTGCGCCTCGGCCTCCACGGAGTGCATGAACTCGTCCGCGATATGCTCCAGCGTGACGCCTTCGTTCCGCGCCGCCACCCAGAACGCCAGGCCTGTAGCGTCGCTGGCGCGGCCGAAGATGCCCTGATACAGCAATTCCAGATCGTGCGTGGCATCGCCGTTGAACAGCATCGCGTGTTTCGACTGCGACTCGCTGGACGAGATGATGGCAAGCGCGATATGGCCCAGCGACACGCCGGATTCTGCCGCGCTGGCCCAGAAATTGATGCCCTCGTAATCGGCCTGACGCCCCAGCGTGTCCTGATACAGGCCGGCGATGCGCGCCAGGTTGTCGCTGCTGTCGACGCTGACGGTGGTATCGGCAAAGCGCAGCGTTTCAACGTTGATCAGCAGCGCGCTTTGCAGCGGCTGGGCGTTGGCGGTCACCGTCACGTAACTCTGGTGGTAGGCGATGGTATAGCTGTCGGCGTTGCCATTGAAGCTGGCGCTATCCGCGCCGATACCGCCGTGCAGCACGGTGATGGTGCTGGCGGCGGTATCAGCAGTATCGGCGGCGGCCACGGCCAGGCGTGCCGCGCCGGACTGCGCCCCAGGGAATGAGTTGAACACCAGCGTGTCGCTGCCGCCGCCCGCAAACACCGAGCCGCCGCTGCTCGCGCCCACAATGAACTGCTGCGCCGCCTGGTCGCCGGTGAGGATCTGGCCGCTGGTGCCGCCGCTGACGGTGGTGGCGCCGATGATGGCGGCGAAATCCACCGCGTTCAGTTGCAGCGTGGCGCCGGCCGCCAGGCCGCTGCTGTCGATCACCAGCGCGGTATGCTGGCCGGTGCTGCTGGTGCCGGTCAGCGTCAGCGTGCCGCTGTTGATGCTGACCGGCGTGATGGTCTCCACCAGCAGCGGCACGCTGGCCGCCAGTTGGCTGAGGAAGGTCAGGCCATTGCCGGTCAGGTGGCCCTGGTCGCCGCTGCTGTGATCGGGCGTGGCTGCCACGATGGCCTTGATCAGCTGCTGAAGGGGATCACCGGCCGGGGCGCTGACGCCGCCGCTGGCGCTCAGGCCGAAGCCGGTCGTCAGCTGCGCCAGCAGCAGATTGGCGCCGCTGCCGGTCACCAGCGGAATGTCGGCCACGCTGCTGTTGCCGCTGCTTTCGGCGCGGTCGCTGGTGATGATGGGGACCACGGTCTTGCTGCCGTTGCCGCCGCCGGGCAGGGTAACCGACTGCTGCGTCACGACGACGCCGTCCACCGTGGTCGGCGTTGGCGCGCTCGGTTGCTGCGCCTGGATGGTCAGGGTCAGCGCGGCGCCGGCTGGCGACAGGTTGCCGGCGGCGTCGCTTTGCTTGACGGTCAGGGTGTGCACGCCGGTAGCCAGGGCGTTGCTGGTGATTTGCCAGTTGCCGCTGCCGTCGGCGGTGGCGGTGCCCAGCACGGTGCTGCCGTTGCTGTCGTACAGCGTCACCCTGGCGTTGGCGTCGGCGCTGCCGGTCAACACCGGGTTGTTGATCGTGGTGATGTTGTCGCCGGCGGTGCCGGTGTCGCTGGCGCTGGCGAGCTGCGGCAAGCCAGGCGCGGCCGGTGCGCTGGTGTCGATCTGCAGCGTCAGGCCGGCACTGGCGGCCGAGACGTTGCCGGCGCGGTCGGTCTGCACCGCGGTTAAAGTGTGGCTGCCATCGCTCAGCGTGCTGGAGACGATGCTCCACACGCCGTTGCTGTTGGCGTTGGCGCTGCCCAGCACGGTGACGCCGTCGGTATCGTACAGCGTGATGGCGGCGTTGGCTTCGGCGCTGCCGGTGATGGTCGGGGCGGCGACATTGGTGATGCCGTCGCCGGTGGTGCCGCTGTCGCTGGCGCTGGCCAGCGCGGGCGTGGCCGGCGCGGCGGCGGCGGTGTCGATCACCACCACCAGGCCGCCGCTGGCGCTGGACAGGTTGCCGGCGGCGTCGGTCTGGCGCAGTATCAGCGTGTGGCTGCCGTCGCTCAAGATGTTGCTGGTGATGCTCCAGTGACCGGCGCTATCGGCGCTGGTGCTGCCCAGCAGCGTGACGCCGTCGCTGTCGTACAGCCGCACCGTGGCGTAGGCCTCGGCGCTGCCGGTGATTTCCGGCGTGTTGACGCTGGTGATGGCGTCGCTGTTGGAGCCGCCGCTGTCGCTGGCCGCGCTCAGGCTGACAGCGGTGGGCGCCGCCGGCGCGCTGTGGTCCAGTGTGTAGCTGGCGCCGCTGCTGTAGCCGGCGGCGATGGCGACGCTGCCGGCGTTCTGGATGCCGGTGGCGCTGCTGTTCAGGTCCAGCCGCAGCGCGCCGTCGCCGCTCAGGCTGTTGACGGTGACGGTGTAGACGCTGCCGCTGCCGGACACCGAGGCGATGCTGCCGCTGGCGGTGCCGCTGCTGGTCAGCGAGAAGTCGCTGGCGTCGACGCCGGTCACGCTTTCGCTGAAGGTGATGGTGTAACTGGCGCTGTTGGCGCTGGCGGCCAGGTCGGCCGGCGCGGCGGCGGCGCGGACGATGCTGCTGACCGCCGGCGCATTTTGCACGCTGATGCTTTGCGCCAGATAACTGACATTGCCGGCGGCATCGGTGGCCGACAGATAGATGTGATAGGTGCCGGCGCTCAGCTGCGCCGCGCCGACCTGCAGGCTGCTGCCGCTCACCGAGAAGCTGGCGTTGTCGGCGTCGTTGCTGCCGTTGCCGGTGGCCAGCGCATAGGTGATAGCGCTGCTGTCGCTGGCCGACAGCGTGGCCAGCGTGGCGCCGGCGGTGGCGCTGACCACGGCGGCGTTGGTGTCGCTCAAGGCCAGCGCGCTGGGCGCGGCGGTATCGACCGTGATGCTCAGCGCCGGTGACGCCGCGCTGACATTGCCGGCGGCATCGGTGGCTTTGACGGTCAACTGATGCGCGCCCTGCGACAGCGTGCTTGCGGTGATGGACCAGTTGCCGCCGCTGGCGGTGGTGCTGCCCAGCACGGTGGTGCCGTCGCTGTCGTACAGGGTGACGGTGCTGCCGCTTTCGGCCGTGCCGCTGAGCTGTGGCGTGGTGACGTTGGTCAGGTTGTCGCTGCCGGAGACGCCGCTGTCGCTGCCCGCGCTCAGCACCGCCGCCGACGGCGTGGCGGGGGCCGTGTGGTCCAGCGTGTAGCTGGCGCCGGCGGTGTAGCCGCCGCCGATGGCGACGCTGGCGCCACTCTGGATGCCGGTGCCGCTGCTGTTCAGGTCGAGTCGCAAACTGCCGTCGCCGCTCAGGTTGTTGACGGTGACGGTGTAGCTGCTGCCGCTGCCGCTGATCGAGGCTATGCTGCCGCTGGCGGTGCCGGTGCCGGTCAGCGTGAAGTCGCTGGTGTCGACGCCGGTCACGCTTTCGCTGAAGGTGACCAGATAGCTGGCGGTGCTGGCGCTGCCGGCCAGCGCCGCCGTGGCGCCGCCGGCGCGCGTGATTGTGCTCACGCTCGGCACTGCGTTGACGGTGAAGTTCTGCGCCAGATAGCTGACATTGCCGGCGGCGTCGGTGGCCGACAGATACAGGTGGTAGGTGCCGGCGCTTAGCGTGCTGGCGCCGACATGCAGGCTGTTGCCGCTGATGGTGAAGCTGGCGTTGTCGGCGTCGTTGCTGCCATTGCCGCTGGCCAGCGCGTAAGTGAGCGCGCTGCTGTCGGTGGCCGACAGCGTGGCCACGGTGGCGCCGGCGCTGGCGGCGCTGGTGGAGGCGCTGGCGCTGCTCAGGGCCAGCGCGCTGGGCGCGGTGGTGTCGATGGTGACCGCCAGCGTGCTGGAGGCGGCGCTGACATTGCCGGCCAGGTCGCTGGCCTTGACGCTCAGGTTGTGCGTGCCCTGCGTCAGCGTGCTGGCGGTGATGCTCCAGTTGCCGCCGGTGGCGACCGCGCTGCCCAGCACGGTGCTGCCATCGCTGTCGTACAGGGTGACGGTGCTGCCGCTTTCGGCCGTGCCGCTGAACTCCGGCGTGGTGACGTTGGTGATGTTGTCGGTCGACGATGGGCCGCTGTCGCTGGCCGGCTTCAGGTCCGGCGTCACCGGCGTGGCCGGCGCCACCTGGTCGAGCGTGTAGCTGTGGCTGTAGGCGGTGCTGCTGCCATAGGTGTTGGTCACGCGCACCTGCAAGGTATTGCTGCCGGCCAGCGTGGTGCTGGTCGACCAACTGCTGGAACCGGTGCTGAAACTGCTGGCGTTGCTCCAGCTGTTGCCGTTGTCATAGGACACTTGCACCGATTCGCCGGCCACCAGCGCCGCGCTCAAGCTGCCGCTGATGGTCTGGGCCGCGGTAGCGGTCACGAAGTCGCCGGCGATATTGGTGTCGGCCGACAGCGCAGCACTGCTGACGGTGGTGGTGGGCAGCGCCGGAATGCCGATGTTGGCCACCGTCAGATTGTCGAAGAACGGCGCGTCGGAGCCGGTGCTGAGCGTGACCTTGAAACCGAAGATGCCGACGAAGTCGCTGTTGCCGGCCAGCGAAATGGTGGTGAAGGCGCCGCCGGCGTTCGGGCTGGCGCTGATGTTGAACGCCACTGCGGCGCCGCTGGTGTTGCCGTTGATGTCCAGCGCTTGCACCGTGAAGCTGGCGTTGGCGATGTTGCGGATCGCGAACGAGGTCAGGTCGAAGTAAAAGCCATTGCCGTTGGAGCGGAAGCTGACATAGTCGATATCGTTGGCTTGAATGCGGATCGAGGTGACGTCGCCATCGCCATTGCCGCTGCCGTTGATGCCGCGCAGCGCGAAGGCTGCGGTGTTGAGGCTGGACTGCGCGGTCACATCCCAGCCGCTGCCGGCCATGTCGCTCTGGCTCAGCACCGCCGGGGTGCTGTAGTTCACGGCCAGCTGCTGGTAGTTGGTGTTGGCGCCGATGTTGGAAAAGGTGGTGACGTTGGAGGCGATGGTCAGCGTGTGTGGATAATCCGGCCAGCGCAGCGTGGGCACGCCGATGCCAGCGGCGCCGTGCGCCAATGTCCAGCTGCCGCCCAACGCCGCCGCGCCGATCAGTCCTGTGGCGGCCGCGACCGGGACGCCCAACGCGCGCGACAGCGCCGCCACGAAGGCTCTGCCGGCCGCGCCCTTGGCCACCTCGCAGCTGTACAGCAAAACGCCGCCACCCGGACCCACGGCGCCGCCGATAACGCGCAGCGCGTGCCGCACCGCCGGTTGCGCCAGCGCCGCCAGATCCAGCGTGCGCGTGCCCAGCAGCAGCCGGCCCGGCGCGCCGTGGCACAGCAGATGCAGCGCAGCGTAATCGCTGGCGCCGGCGCCGACGGCCCAGTCGCGCAGCTGTGCCAGGCCGTCGCCATCACCACCGAACTGGTCCACCGTGATGCCGTGCGGCGCGCCGGCCGCCAGCAGATGGCGGTCGCTGAGACCGGCGTCGATCAGCAGCGCTTCGCGGGCGGCGGCCGGTTTGGCCGGCAACTGGGGTAACCGGACCAGGCCGGCGTGATGGTTGGACTGGGGGGAGTGGGCGTGTACGGACATGATGAGTTCTTCGAACGGTGAACGGGTAGGGAATCAGGGGCGCTCGGGATAGAGACCTTGCGCTGCGATGCAATAGGTCATGCCGAGCGACGGCGCTTGGGTCGGCAGCGGCGCAGGCGTGGTGACGCCGCCGCCTGGCAGCACCGTCACCGCGCCGCCGTTGACAGCCTTGACCTGTACCGTGGTGGCGGCCAGCGCCGGGCTGCCGGACACCTCCACCCTGGCCGGCAGCAGGGCGCTACCGGTGCCAGGGTCTTGCGTGGTGTAGGGGCCGGTGAACGTGACGTCGTCCACGCCACTGGCGCCCTTGATGGCGCTCAGATAGCCGTTCTGGCCGCCGCCGAGAGCGACTGTGGTGCCGCCCAGCGCGCCGGTGGCCGAGGCCGCCACCGGCAGGTTGGCCTTGACGCTCAGATTGCCGGGCTGGGCCGGAATGATCAGCGGGGTGTCGGCCAGCGTGGGGACGAAGGTGGCGCCGTGGCTGTGCAGCGGCAATTGGGCCGGGCTCAGCGCGGCCGCCGGCTGGCCCAGTTTCTGGGCGAAGGTGACGGTCGGCAGCGCCGGGTTGGCGCCGGTGCCGGTGCCGACCGGGGCGCGGCCGCGCAGGTCGGGCACGGCGAAAGTGGTACGGCCATCGCCGCCGTAGCTGGTGACGATCAGCGAAAACAGCCCCTGGTATTGGCTGATCGGCAGCAGGCTGCCGTCAGCGGGCACGTACATGCGCGGGCACCAGTTCATGGCGACAATGCAGACGTCGCCAACCGTGGGTTCCGAGGAGCAGGCGCTGGCGCCCAGTGGCAGGGTGCCCATTGCCGCCAGGGCGCAGGCAAGGGTGTAACGGCGGCTGAAAGCTGGATTTTTCATGCACATCTCCGTAGTTGAGGTGTGCCGCCAGCGTCTTGATTGTTAAATGCAAGGCGCCGCCGGCGGTGTCGGGAAACACGTTGCCCAATGGAATCAGGCTAAATTCATGCTAACCCAGGCGCCGGCGGGAAAATCTCACCGTTTGTCTCTATACGGAAAATGTCGCGAAAAATCGCGTGTACATTTGAAAAAATGTCGTGAAATCAGAATAAAACGTTGTTTTTACTCCGTGTTGTTGAATTTTTATAGTGGCACGATTTTCAATGGTGCGCTGGTCAGAAGTGCGCCGGCATGCCGCTTGAGGCGCATGCCGGCGCTGTGAAAATTAACAGTTGGCTTATTCCAGCGTCCACACGTACATCACGCTCTGCCAGGTCGCGACCGGCTTGCCTTTCTTCAGCGCGGGGCTGAAGTGGCATTTCGCAATGCCGGTGCGTGCCGCTTCATCCAGGTCCGGATGGCCGCTGCTGTGGTCAATACGGGAGTCTTTGACGTTGCCATCGACATCGAGCTGGAAGGCCAGTTGCACGGTGCCGGTGCGGTTGGCGGCAATCGCGCCCTCCGGCCATAGCGGCTTGGCGCAGGTGTTGAAATCGATACGGGCGGCCTTGGTGAGCTTTAACGGTGGGCTGGCGGTGGCTTGTTTGTCGGCCGCCGTGGCCTGGGTGTAGACCGAGACGCAGGCCACCGCCACGCCCAGCATGGCGACCGCGGCTTTCCAGTTCAGGCGTTGCGGGGCGGGGCGCAGCAGGTGTTGAATACGTTCCATCAGATTTCCTCCATTGGCCGCTTGGGCCAGTTGGTGATTGGAGAACCGGAGCCGCTCCAGTTCCGATAGAGCAAGGGCCAGGCGCCGCGGTTCGCCTAGCTGCCTTGCGGCGATATGGTCTGCGATCAGTTCGCGCTCGGCGCGGATGCGGTTCGAGATCCACCAGACGGCCGGGTGGTAGAACAGCAGCGTTTCGATGACGTTCTGCAGCAGATTGATCAGATAATCGTGGCGCTGGATGTGCGCCAGTTCATGCGCCAGCAGCGCTTGCAGCAGCTCGGGCGGCATGCCGCTCAGCAGCGAGGCCGGCACCAGCACCACCGGCCGCCACCAGCCGGCGGTGACTGGGCTGTTGAGCGTGTTCACCACGCGCAGCCGCACCGCGCGGGCGATGCCGAAGCGCGACGCCAGCCGGGACAATTCGTCTTGCCAGCGTTGCTGCTCCGGGCCGCCGCCTGGCTGGCGGGCGGCGCGGTCTATCCACAGCAGACCGATGGCCATGCGCAGCGCCAGCGCTGCCGCGCACAGCGCCCACAGGCTGACGATGGCGCGCAGCGCGTCGCGCAGGCTGGCGATATTGTCGGTGTTAAGAATGGCGCCGGCCGCGCCCAGGCCGGGCATGCTGGCGCTGGCGGGCGCGGCTGGCGTGTGCAGGCGCTGCCACAACTCCAGCGCCGGCCAGCCGAGGCAGCACAACAGGCCGCAGCAGGCCACCAAGTAGCGGTATTCGGCGCGGCTGTTGCGCAGCACGGTGAGGGCGACGAAAGTGGCGCAGCCGAGCAGCAGGCCTTGCCACAGAAAGTGCATCAGCGTCATGCCGAGGGCGAAGGTGAGGGCGCTCATTGCTCGTCCTCTTTCAGCAGTTTCTCGATTTCGGCGCGTTCTTTTTTCGAAATGCCGCTGCGCAGCGCGGCCAGCACCAGCGCCTTGGCCGAGCCGGCGAAGGCTTTCTGCATCAAGTCCTTGAGCAGATTGTTTTGCATGGCGTCCTGCGCCTGCGCGGGGGTGTAGATGTGGGAGCGCTGGCTTTCGTCGCGCAGCAGGATGCCTTTGGTGTGCATGATCTGCATCAGGCGCAGCACGGTGCCGTAGGCGAGGTCCGGTTTGTCGGCCTGCATGGCTTCGTGCACCTGCTTGGCGGTGGCCGGACCGAGCGGCCATAGCGCTTGCAGCAGTTCGAGTTCGGCGGCGGTCGGTTTGGGGATGCTCATGTCTCCTCCACAATCAGCGTGTGGAAGTAGACTAACCTATCTAGACAAAAATGTATACTTCTTGACGGGGCGGTTGATGTCGACCGGGATTAGCCTAGTATTTTTTCCAGGTGGTGTTGGCGGGGCACTGGATTTTGGTGGCGCCGCCGCCTTTGCCGGCGGGGTTGCTGACCGCGCCGGTCATCGAGCAGCTGGTTTTGCCGCGCACGGTTTCGACGTAGTACATGGTGCCGTCCGGCGACTCGTAATAGCCGCGCGAATCTTCGCCGGTGCCGACGTAGGCGTCGGCAATCTCGGTGATCTCGCGACCGTATGGCACTTCTTTGCCGAAGTCCGGCACCGCTGGCGTGTCGCGTGTTTCGCGGTCGATCTTCGCCAGGTCTTTCTTGACCTTGTCGATGTCGATGGGATCCGCCAGGGCGGCGTTGCTGGCGAGTAAGAGTATCAGTAGAGTGCGCATAAATCATTATGCGGCAATCCTGTTGTAACAAGCACACGGACGGTGTAAATCCACGCAAAAAAGCCCCACGCAGCCGTGCCGGGCGGGGCTTTTTTGCAGAGTGGCGCGGGTGTTTAGCCGGCCAGCTTGGCTTTCAGCAGCTCGGTCAGCTGGGCCGGATTGGCCTTGCCGCGTGAGGCTTTCATGGCCTGGCCGATCAGCGCGTTGATCGCCGCTTCCTTGCCGGCACGGTACTGCTCCACCGACTTGGCATTGTTGGCGATCACCTCGTTGACGATGGCTTCCAGCGCGCCGGTGTCGGAGATCTGTTTCAGACCTTTCGATTCGATCAGCGCGTCGACCAGATTGTCGTCGTCCGACTTGGCGGCCCACATATCGCCAAACAGTTCCTTGGCGGTCTTGTTGTTGATGGTGCCGTCGGCGATACGCTTCAGCATCAGCGCCAGCTGCGCCGGTTTGACCGGCGCGTCGGCGATGTCCACGCCTTCGCGGTTCAAGGTCGACGACACATCGCCCATCAGCCAGTTGGCGGCGGCCTTGGCGTTTTCCTTGCCGGCGGTGTCCACCACGGCGACGAAGTAGGTGGCCATGGCTTTGGATGCGGTCAGCACCAGCGAGTCATATTCCGGCAGCGCGTATTCGCTGACGAAGCGCTCGCGCATGGCGGCTGGCAGTTCCGGCATCTGCGCCTTGACCTGATCGATCCAGGCGTTCGAGATGATCAGCGGCGGCAGGTCAGGGTCCGGGAAGTAGCGGTAATCCTGCGCGTCTTCCTTGCTGCGCATTTCGCGGGTTTCCTTCTTGTCTGGATCGTACAGGCGGGTCGCTTGCACCACCTTGCCACCGTCTTCAATCAGCTCGATCTGGCGACGCACTTCAACGTGCACCGCTTCCTCGATGAAGCGGAACGAGTTCAGGTTTTTGATTTCGCAGCGGGTGCCGAATTCTTTCTGGCCTTTTGGACGCACCGAGACGTTGATATCGCAGCGGAACGAGCCTTCCTGCATATTGCCATCGCAGACGCCCAGCCACATCACCAGCGAGTGCAGTGCCTTGCAGTAGGCCACCGCTTCGGTGGCGCTGCGAATCTCAGGCTCCGACACGATTTCCAGCAGCGGCGTGCCGGCGCGATTCAGGTCGATGCCGGACATGCCGGCATAGTCTTCGTGCAGCGATTTGCCGGCGTCTTCTTCCAGGTGGGCGCGGGTCAGGTTGACGGTCTTGGTGACGAACTCACCATCCTTCTCGTAGCCGAAGGTGATGGCGCCGCCCTGTACCACCGGGTCTTCGAACTGGCTGATTTGATAGCCCTTCGGCAGGTCGGGGTAGAAGTAGTTTTTGCGGGCGAAGATAGAGGCCGGCGCGATTTTCGAACCGGCCGCCAGGCCGAAGCGGATGGCGCGATCAACGGCCTGTTTGTTCATGACCGGCAGCACGCCAGGCAGCGCCAGGTCAACCGGGCTGGCTTGGGTGTTGGCTTCGGCGCCGAAGGTGGTCGGCGAGCCGCTGAAGATTTTAGAAGCGGTAGTGAGCTGCACGTGGTTCTCAATACCGATGACGACTTCCCATTCCATATGATTCTCGCTGTATTCGTGATTAAACGCCTGCTGGGGCGCGGGTGTGCCAGTCGGTCGCCTGCTGGTAAGCGTGCGCCACGTTCAGCAGCTTGGCTTCGCCAAAGTGCTTGCCGATGATCTGCAGGCCCACCGGGCGATTCTTGGCGCCGAAGCCCACAGGGATCGACATGCCAGGCAAGCCGGCCAGGCTGGTGGACAGCGTGTAGATGTCGGCCAGGTAGGCAGCCACCGGATCGTCCGATTTATCGCCCAGATCCCACGCCACGGTAGGCGCCACCGGACCCATGATGACATCGCACACCGCGTCCGGACCGTTCAGCACTTTCTCGAAGTCCTGCGCGATCAGGCGGCGGATCTTTTGCGCCTTCAGGTAGTAGGCGTCGTAGTAGCCGTGGCACAGCACATAGGTGCCGACCATGATGCGGCGTTTGACTTCGGCGCCGAAGCCCTGGTCGCGGGTTTTGCGGTACATGTCCTGCAGGTCTTTGTAACCCTCGGCGCGGAAGCCGTAACGCACGCCGTCAAAGCGCGACAGGTTGGACGAAGCTTCGGCCGGCGCGATCATGTAGTAGGCCGGAATCGACAGCTTGGTGTTCGGCAGCGAGATGTCGACCAGGGTCGCGCCCAGTTCCACATACTTGGCCAGCGCGGCACGCACCGCGTCTTCCACGTCTTTCGACAAGCCTTCGCCGAAGTACTCCTTCGGCACGCCGATGCGCAGACCGCTCAGCGGCTGGCCCAGTTCACGGGTGAAGTCTTCCTCCACACCGCCCAGTTCCGGCGTCAGCGAAGTCGAATCGCGTTCGTCGAAGCCGGCCATGGCGTTCAGCAGCAGCGCGCAGTCTTCGGCGGTTTGCGCCATCGGGCCACCCTGGTCGAGCGACGAGGCAAACGCGATCATGCCGAAGCGCGACACGCGGCCGTAAGTCGGCTTGATGCCGGTGATGCCGCAGAACGAGGCTGGCTGACGGATCGAGCCGCCGGTGTCGGTGCCGGTGACGCCCGGCGCCAGGCGCGCGGCCACGGCGGCGGCGGAACCGCCCGACGAGCCGCCAGGTACGGCGGTTTTATCCCACGGATTTTTCACCGCGCCGAAGGCCGAGTTCTCGTTGGCCGAGCCCATGGCGAATTCGTCGCAATTCAGTTTGCCCAGCGTGACCATGCCGGCTTGCTGGAACTTCTCGACCACGGTGGCGTCGAATGGGCTGACATAGTCGGCCAGCATTTTCGAGCCGGCGGTCGAGCGCCAGCCTTTGGTGACGAAGATGTCTTTGTGCGCGATCGGCACGCCGGTCAGCGGGGTGGCGGTGCCGGCGGCGATGCGGGCGTCGGCATCGGCCGCTTGCGCCAGCGTCAGTTCGCGGTCGACGTGCAGGAAGGCGTTAAGGTCGCTTTTCTCGATGCGGTCGAGGAAGTGCTTGGCCAGCTCGGTGGCGGAAATCGCTTTGCTTTGCAGCAGGGCAGACAGCTCTTTGATGGTTTTGGTATGCATGGCGTTTCAGTAGAATTCGTTGCGTCGTCAGCGTCATTCCGGCGCAAGCCGGAATCCATAGAACGCGAGCCTGGATGCTCAGCATGGATTCCGGCCTGCGCCGGAATGACGGTGGTATTTTTACTCGATCACTTTCGGCACCAGGTACAGGCCGTCCTGGGTTTTGGGGGCGACCGCCTGGTAGGCATCGCGGCGGTTGGGCTCGCTGGCCACGTCGTCGCGCAGGCGCAGCGCGATGTTGTTCATGTGCGCGGCCAGCGGATGGCTCAGCGGCGCGACGCCGTCGGTGTCCACCGCCTGCATCTGTTCGGCCAGCGCGAAAATGCCATTCAGCTGCTCCAGCGCCGTATTGGTCTGCTGCTCGCTCATCTCAAGTTGGGCCAGTTTGGCAATGCGGGTTACGTCAGATAGGGTCAGGGACATGGCGGTTTGATTGCAATATTGATAAAAAACTTGAAATTCTGCCTATTCGCCTTCAAACACCGACGAATGCCGCTTAAACAGCGGGCTGAGGCACTGCACTTTTGGGTGGATTTTGGATAAATCGCATCCAAATTATAAGGTAGAATGGCGGGTTGATGCGTTGTCGGCGCTGAATCATTGCTGCCGCCGCATTTACGGACACACGGATTTCTCAATTAACGGTTTACGCGCACACCGGGTGCGCCACAGGACACTTTCTAATGTTTGGTTTTTTACGTCGTTACATTTCCTCCGATCTGGCCATCGACTTGGGCACGGCCAATACTCTGATTTACGTTCGCGGCCAAGGCATCGTTCTGGATGAGCCTTCGGTAGTCGCGATCCGCCAGGAAGGCGGCCCGAATGGCAAGAAGACCATTCAAGCGGTTGGTAAAGAAGCAAAGCAGATGCTGGGTAAAGTACCTGGCAATATCGAAGCAATTCGTCCAATGAAGGACGGCGTGATCGCCGACTTCACTGTCACCGAGCAGATGCTGAAACAGTTCATCCGCATGGTGCACGACTCCAAATTCTTCCGTCCATCGCCACGCATCATCATCTGCGTACCGTGCGGCTCGACCCAGGTGGAACGCCGCGCGATCCGCGAATCGGCGCTCGGCGCCGGCGCCTCGCAGGTGTATCTGATCGAAGAGCCCATGGCGGCGGCGATCGGCGCCGGCCTGCCGGTGTCGGACGCCACCGGCTCGATGGTGGTCGACATCGGCGGCGGTACCACCGAAGTCGGCATCATCTCGCTGGGCGGCATGGTGTACAAGGGTTCGGTGCGCGTCGGTGGTGACAAGTTCGATGAAGCCATCGTCAACTACATCCGTCGTAACTACGGCATGCTGATCGGCGAACAGACCGCCGAGGCGATCAAGAAGGCCATCGGTTCCGCCTTCCCTGGCTCGGAAGTCAAGGAAATGGAAGTCAAGGGCCGCAACCTGTCGGAAGGTATTCCGCGCTCGTTCACCATTTCGTCGAACGAGATTCTGGAAGCGCTGACCGACCCGCTGAACAATATCGTGTCGGCAGTGAAGAACGCGCTGGAACAGACGCCGCCGGAACTGGGCGCCGACATCGCCGAAAAAGGCATGATGCTGACCGGTGGTGGCGCGCTGCTGCGCGATCTGGATCGTCTGCTGATGGAAGAAACCGGCCTGCCGGTGCTGGTGGCGGAAGATCCGCTGACCTGCGTGGTGCGCGGTTCGGGCATGGCGCTGGAGCGGATGGACCAACTGGGCTCGATCTTCTCCTACGAGTGAGCTGACTAAACGGGGCCGCGAACAGCGGCCCCAATGCTTTATTGGAAGTCATGGAATACAGTCCTCCGCCACTTTTCAAGCAGGGCGCCTCAGCCCGGGTCAAGATGATGGTGTTCGCGTGCATATCGATTGCACTGCTGTTGGTCGACTCGCATATGCGCGTGCTGGCGATGGTGCGCACGGCGGCAGCCACCGTACTGTATCCGCTGCAAATGGCGGCCTTGCTGCCGCGCGACGCTATCTACGGCGTCGGTGATTATTTCTCTACCTTGTCATCGCTGGAAAAGCAGGTGCGTGAGCTGAAGACGCAGCAGATCGTCAGCTCGCAGGCATTGCAGCAGGCGCAGTTGCAGGCGGCGGAAAACGCTCAGCTGCGCAAGCTGATGGACGCGCGCCAGCAGTTGCCGGTCAAGTCGCAGCTGGCCGAGGTGCTGTACGATGCGCGCGATGTCAACAGCCGCAAGATCATTCTCGATCGCGGTACCCGCAACGATGTGGTGCTTGGTTTGCCGGTGATCGACAACCAGGGCGTGGTCGGGCAGGTGACGCGGGTGTTCCCGTTTACTTCCGAAGTGACGCTGCTGTCGGATAAGGAGCAGGCGATTCCGGTGCAGCTGCTGCGCAATGGCTTGCGCAGCGTGGCGTATGGCCGTGGCAAGTCCGGCAATCTGGAACTGCGCTTCACGGCGCCGAATGCGGATATTCAGGTGGGCGATATTGTGGTTACCTCGGGCCTGGACGGTGTGTATCCGGCCGGCCTGGCGGTGGCGCGCGTGACGCAGGTGGAGAACAGCGCCGGCGGTTCGTTCGGCGGCGTGATCTGCCAGCCGTTGGCGGGCATCCAGAATAATACCCAGTTGCTGATTCTGATGTCGACGCCGGAAATGCCGCCGCGTCCACCGGATGAAACACCGCGCCAGCCGCGCAAGGGCAATAACAAGATGGCGCCGATCAAGGAGCCGCCGAAGGAGGGCGCCGAGGGACAAGCCGCCGCCGCGACGCCGGCCGCCGCTCCCGCCGCCAATGGCGCGCCCGGCCTGATACCGGTGTTGCCGCCGCCACCCAAGCCGGCCGCAGCTGCCGCAGCCGCCACGCCTGGCGCCGCGCCAGCGACGACGCCTGCCGAGCAGGCCGCGCCGGCCGCCAACAAACCCAAGGAGCCGGCACGATGAATCGTCCGCACTACATCCTGCTGCCGGTCAGCCCGCTGTTCATCGCTTTCAGCCTGTTCTGCGCCTTCCTGTTTAACCTGCTGCCTTGGGGGCACTTCATCGGCGTGCCGGATTTCGTCGCGCTGTTGCTGGTGTTCTGGGGTGTGCATCAGCCGCGCAAGGTCGGCATCGGCACCGCCTTCGTTCTCGGCCTGCTGATGGACGTCCATGACGCCACCCTGCTGGGCGAGAACGCGCTGGCCTACACGCTGCTGTCCTACTTCGCCATCATGCTGCATCGCCGGATGCTGTGGTTCCCGATCTGGACTCAGGCCATGCACGTGTTCCCGCTGCTGCTGATGGCGCAATCGGTGCAGCTGGTGGTGCGCTTCTTCGTGTCGGGCAAATTCCCTGGCTGGTTCTACTTCATCGAAAGCGTGGTGGCCGCCGTCCTGTGGCCGCTGACCACCTGGTTGCTGCTGGCGCCCCAACGGCGCGCGGTCGACCGCGATCACACCCGTCCGATCTGACGCTGCGGTTCCGGCATGACTGAGATTAAGGACAACCAGCGCGAACTGCAGCAGTTCCGCCTGCGCCTGACGGTGCTGGGCGGGATGGTATTCGTCTGCTTCGCCTTGCTGCTGATGCGCTTCATCTGGCTGCAGATCGTCAAATACAGCGACTTCGCCGTCAAGGCCGAAGAGAACCGCATCGCCATCGTGCCGGTGGTGCCCAATCGCGGCTTGATATTGGACCGCAACGGCGTGGTCCTGGCGCGTAACTACTCGGCCTTCACGCTGGAGATCACGCCGTCCAAGTTGAGCGCCACGCTGGACGAAACCATCGACGAGCTGTCCAAACTGGTCGCGGTCGACATCAAGGACCGCAAGCGCTTCAAGAAGCTGCTGGACGAATCCAAAGGCTTTGAAAGCGTGCCGCTGCGCACCCGCCTGACCGACGAGGAAGTGGCGCGCTTCACCGCGCAGCGTTTCCGCTTCCCCGGCGTGGAAGTGCAGGCGCGCTTGTTCCGCCAGTACCCGCTGGGTGAAACCGCCTCGCACGTGATCGGCTTCATCGGCCGCATCAACCAGTCCGAGATCAAGGCCATCGAAGGCACCGACGATGGTCCGAACTACCGCGGCACCGACCATATCGGCAAGGAAGGTCTGGAGAAAAGCTACGAGAAGCAGCTGCACGGCCAGACCGGTTACGAGGAAGTGGAAGTGTCGGCCGGCGGCCGCGCCATCCGCACGCTGTCGCGCACCCCCGCCACGCCGGGCAATAACCTGATCCTGTCGATCGACATCGAACTGCAGAAAGTGGTGGAGGAAGCGTTTGGCGAATGGCGCGGCGCCTTCGTCGCCATCGAGCCGGAGACCGGCGACATCCTGGCCTACGTGTCGCGGCCTGGCTATGACCCTAATCTGTTCGTCGACGGCATCGACGCGCAAAGCTGGAACGAACTGAATACCTCGCTCGACCGGCCGATGGTCAACCGTCCGCTGTCCGGCACCTATGCGCCGGGTTCCACCTTCAAGCCCTTCATGGCGCTGGCCGCGCTGGAGCTGGGCAAGCGCAATCCGGCCACCGCTTATCCCGACCCTGGCTTCTTCTACCTCGGCGGCCACAAATTCCGCGACGATAAAGTGGGTGGCCATGGCAATGTGGATCTGCGCCGCTCCATCATCGTCTCCTGCAATACCTATTACTACCAGCTGGGTAACGACATGGGGATCGACGCCATCACCCAGTTCATGCAGCCGTTCGGCTTTGGCGAAAAGACCGGCATCGACCTCGATAACGAAAAGACTGGCGTGCTGCCGTCGAAAGAGTGGAAGCGCAAGCGCTTCAAGGGCAATGCCGGCAAGTGGGTCGGTGGCGACACCATCTCGGTTTCCAACGGCTCGGGCTACAACTCCTACACGCCGCTGCAGATCGCGCACGCCATGGCCAATCTGGCCAACAACGGCGTGGTGATGAAACCGCACCTGGTGAAAATCATTGAAGATGGCGGCACCCGCGCGCGCAAGCTCACGGTACCGACCGAAAGCTACCGCATCGCGCTGAAGCAGGAAAACATCGACATCATCAAGAACGCGATGGTGGGCGTGAACAGTGAACCGGGCGGCACCGCCTATCGCGCCTTCGCCAACGCCGGCTACACCTCGGGTGGCAAAACCGGTACCGCGCAGGTGGTGGGCATCAAGGCCAATGAGAAGTACAACGCCTCCGCGCTGGCCGAACGCCTGCGCGACAACGCGCTGTACACCGCCTTTGCGCCGGCCGACAAGCCGAAGATCGTGGTCGCCATGGTGGTGGAAAACGCCGGCTGGGGCGCCGAGATCGCGGCGCCGATCGCGCGCAAGGCGCTGGACTTCTACCTGCTGGGCAAACGCCCGGCCGACAAGGAAACCACCAAGGTGCCGAAGGAAGACGCGGCCGAATTCGTGCCGATTGAAGATCCGGAAGCCGCCGAAGCCGCTGCCGCCGCTGCCGAAGCACGGCGCCCGCCGGTGCCAACCCAGGCGCCGGCACCGGCGCCGGCACCAACCGCGCCGATCACGCCGACCGCGCCCGCCGCCACCGCCGCGCCGCAACCGGTGGCGCCGGCACGGAAGAAACAATAAGGACCAACACACCATGCGCATACATGAGAGACGTTCGTTGTGGCGTCGGATGCGACCCTATTTCACCGTCTTCGACGGCCCGCTGACCGTCATCATCATGATGCTGCTGACGGTCAGCTTGGTCACGCTGTATTCGGCCAGCATCGGCATTCCCGGCAAGATGGAAGACCAGGTCCGCAACATCTTCCTGTCGTTCGTGGTGATGTGGGTGGTGGCGAATATCTCGCCGCAGATGATGATGCGGATCGCGGTGCCGGCCTATGCCTTCGGCGTGTTCCTGCTGGTATGCGTGGCGCTGTTCGGCACCATCAAACTGGGCGCGCGGCGCTGGCTGCACATCGGCGTGGTCGACATCCAGCCATCCGAATTCATGAAGATCGTCACGCCGCTGATGCTGGCGTGGTACTTCCAGAGCCGTTCCGGCCATCTGAGCTGGCAATCGTATGCGATCGCGGCGCTGCTGCTTGGCGTGCCGGTGGGCCTGATCGTGCGTCAGCCCGACTTGGGCACGGCGCTGCTGGTGGTGGCGGCCGGCTTCTGCGTGATCTTCCTGGCCGGTCTGGCATGGAAGGCGCTGGTCGGCCTGGTGGTGGCCGGCGCCGCCGCGCTGCCGGTGATCTGGTCAGTGCTGCATGATTACCAGCGCGAGCGTGTGATGACGCTGATCGATCCCACCACCGACCCGCTGGGCAAGGGTTTTCACATCATCCAGTCCACCATCGCGGTGGGCTCGGGCGGCATCACCGGCAAGGGCTGGACCCACGGCACGCAGGCCCACCTGGAATTCATCCCCGAACGCACCACCGACTTTATCTTCGCCGTGTACTCGGAGGAGTTTGGCCTGATCGGTAACCTGATCCTGATGGTGCTGTACCTGATGCTGATCGGCCGTGGCCTGATGATCGCCGGGAACGCGCCCAACTTCTTCACCCGCCTGCTGGCCGGCGCCGTCACCATGATTTATTTCACCTACGCCTTCGTCAACATGGGCATGGTGAGCGGCATCCTGCCGGTGGTCGGCGTGCCGCTGCCGTTCATGAGCTACGGCGGCACCGCGCTGCTGACGCTGGGCCTCGGCGGCGGCATCCTGATGAGCATCCAGCGCCACCGCAAACTGGTGCAGACCTGATGGGCCTTGCCGATGGACGCACATGGTGGCAGCGGCTGCGCCCCCATGTGATGGTGTTCGATGCGCCGCTGGCGCTGATCCTCGCCGCGCTGCTGTCGGTCGGCCTGGTCACGCTGTACTCGGCCGGCATCGCGATTCCGGGCAAGGTGGCGGACCAGCTGCGCAATATCGCGGCAGCCGTGCTGGTGATGTGGGTGGTCGCGAACATGCCGCCGCAGACGCTGATGCGGCTGGCGGTGCCGGCCTACGTGGTCGGCGTGGCGCTGCTGGTGGCGGTGGCGCTGTTCGGCATCATCAAGGGCGGCTCGCGCCGCTGGCTGTATGTCGGTACCCAGATCCAGCCGTCGGAGCTGATGAAAATCGCCATGCCGCTGATGCTGGCCTGGTACTTCCAGCGCGAGCAAGGCCATATCGGCTGGCGTTCCTTCCTGATCGCGGCGCTGCTGCTGGCCATCCCGGCCGGCCTGATCGCGCGCCAGCCGGACCTCGGCACCGCGATGCTGGTCATCATGGCCGGCGCCAGCGTGATCTTCCTCGGCGGCCTGTCGTGGAAGGCGTTGGGCGCGCTGGTGGCCGCCGCCGCCGCCGCGCTGCCGGTGCTGTGGACCTTTATGCACGACTATCAGCGCGACCGCGTGCTGACGTTGATCGATCCTTATCATGACCCGCTGGGGAAAGGCTTCCACATCATCCAGTCGATGATCGCCATTGGTTCCGGCGGCGTCACCGGCAAGGGCTGGACCCACGGCACCCAGGCCCACCTGGAATTCATCCCCGAACGCACCACCGACTTTATCTTTGCCGTGTTCTCCGAGGAGTTTGGCCTGGTCGGTAATCTGGTGCTGATGGTGTTGTACCTGCTGCTGATCTGGCGTGGCCTGAGCATCACGCTGAACGCGCCGACGCTGTTTTCGCGCTTGCTGGCCGGCGCCATCAGCATGATTTACTTCACCTACGCCTTCGTCAACATGGGCATGGTCAGCGGCATCATTCCGGTGGTGGGCGTGCCGCTGCCGTTCATGAGCTATGGCGGCACTGCGCTGATGACGCTGGGTCTCGGCGGTGGCATTTTGATGAGCATCCAGCGCCACACCAGGCAGGTGCGTGATGGAGTACGCGCATGACGGAGTTCAAGGACAACGACGTCGAGATGCGCGAGTTCCGCCTGCGTGTGACGGTGCTGGGCGCGATGGTGTTCCTGTGTTTCTTCCTGCTGCTGGCACGCTTTGTGTGGCTGCAGATCGTCAAGCACACCGACTTCGCCGTCAAGGCGGAAGAGAATCGCATCTCGCTGGTGCCGATCGTGCCGAATCGCGGCCTGATTTTGGACCGCAATGGCGTGGTCCTGGCGCGCAACTACTCGGCTTACACGCTGGAGATCACGCCGTCCAAGCTGACCGCCACGCTGGACCAGACCATCGACGAGTTGTCGCAGCTGGTGACGATCGACGTCAAGGACCGCAAGCGCTTCAAGAAGCTGCTGGAGGAATCCAAGGGCTTCGAGAGCGTACCGCTGCGCACCCGCCTGAGCGACGAGGAAGTGGCGCGCTTCAGTGCTCAGCACTTCCGCTTCCCCGGGGTGGAAGTGCAGGCGCGTTTGTTCCGCCAGTATCCGCTGGGCGAAACCGCGTCGCACGTGATTGGCTACATCGGCCGCATCAGCCGCGCCGAGGCCGATGCGCTGGAAGACAGCGACGATAGCGCCAACTACAAGGGCACCGACCATATCGGCAAGGAAGGTCTGGAGAAGAGCTACGAGAAAATCCTGCATGGCCACACCGGCTATGAGGAAGTGGAAGTGTCGGCCGGCGGCCGCGCGGTGCGGACCTTGTCGCGCACGCCCGCCACGGCCGGCAGCAACCTGATACTGTCGATTGATATCGAGTTACAGAAGATCGTCGAGGAAGCGTTTGGCGACCGCCGTGGCGCGCTGGTGGCGATCGAGCCATCGACCGGCGACATCCTGGCCTACGTGTCGCGGCCGGGCTACGATCCGAACCTGTTCGTCGATGGCATCGATGCGCAAAGCTGGGATGACTTGAACAATTCGCCGGACCGGCCGATGATCAACCGTCCGCTGTCCGGCACCTACGCGCCCGGTTCCACTTTCAAACCGTTCATGGCGCTGGCCGCGCTGGAACTGGGCAAGCGCACTCCGACTCAGGTGACCTACGACCCCGGTTACTACATGCTGGGCGGGCACCGCTTCAACGACGACGTGCCGGGCGGGCATGGCTCGGTCGACATGCGCCGCTCCATCATCGTTTCGTGTAACACCTACTACTACGAGCTGGGTCATGACCTGGGCATCGACGCCATTCACGACTTCATGCAGCCGTTTGGCTTCGGCCAGAAGACCGGCATCGACCTCGATAACGAGAAGACCGGCGTGCTGCCGTCGCCGGCGTGGAAGCGGGCGCGGTTCAAAGGTGCGGCGGGTCGCTGGGTGGGTGGTGATACTATCTCGGTTTCCAACGGATCCGGCTACAACGCCTACACGCCGCTGCAGATTGCGCACGCTGTCGCCAATCTGGCAAACAACGGCGTGGTGATGAAGCCGCACCTGGTGAAGATCGTTGAAGACGGCGCCTCGAAAGCGCGCACGCTGACCGTGGCGCAGGAAAGCTACCGCATCCCGCTCAAGCAGGAGAACATCGATTTTGTGAAGAACGCGATGGTGGGCGTGACCAGCGAGCCAGGCGGCACCGGTTACCGCGTCTTTGGTGGCGCCGGCTACACGGTGGGCGGCAAGACCGGCACCGCGCAGGTCATCACGATCCGCAAGGGAGAGAAGTACAACGCCGCCAAACTGGCCGAGCGCCTGCGCGACAACGCGCTGTTCACTGCTTTCGCGCCGGTGGACAAGCCGCGCATCGTACTGGCGATGGTGGTGGAAAACGCGGGCAAGGGCGGTGAGCAGGCCGCGCCGATTGCGCGCAAGGCACTGGATTATTACCTGCTGGGCAAACGCCCAGCGGAGAAGGACAAGAGCAAAGTGGAAAAAACTGACGTGGAGACCGCCGATGCGCCTGCGAACTAAGCATCTCCTCAAGCTGAGTGCCATCGCTTCCGCGCTGGTGCTGGTGGGGTGCGGCACGGCGCCGGTGGCGACACAGCCCACACCACGTCCAGCGCAAACCGGCACGCCGTCGATCAAGCCGCCATCGGGCGCCAAGCCCGATCCTTCGCTGCCGGTGCTGCCGCCGGCGAATTCGGGTCGCGGTGGTTATTATCAGGACGATGGCCCCGGTGATTCACCGCCGCCTAATTTGATGGACACACCGGACGCCGACGTGCGCAACGATCCGCTGCTGCCGCGTTCCAACCGTCCGTACACGGTATTCGGCAAAACCTATACGCCGATTACCGACGATGAACCGTTCACGCAGATTGGCGTTGGCAGCTGGTATGGCAAGAAGTTCCACGGCCAGCGCACTTCGTCCGGTGAGCTGTACGATATGTACAAGATGACGGCCGCGCATCCCATCCTGCCGATTCCTTCGTATGCGCGTCTGACCAATATGGTGAGTGGCGCTTCGGTTGTCGTGCGCATCAACGACCGTGGGCCGTTCCATTCGAATCGCGCGATCGACGTGTCATACACGGCGGCGCTGAAGCTTGGCTTGCTGGGCAAGGGCAGCCATGAGCTGAAGATCGAGCGCATTCTGCCGGAAGAAGTCGACCGCATGCTGGCCACGCGCGAAGGCGTATCCGGCAGCACCAAGCCGCGCCTGACGCCGCAGCCGAAAGACCAGTTGCGCGCGACGCAGCCCGGCGCACCGACGCCGACCGTGACCGCAAAGATGGTGGACACGCCGCTGGTGCTGACGCCATCCGCACCTGTCGCGGCGCCGGCGACCACGCAGGACGCAGTCAGCGCGCCACGCGATATCGAATCGCTGATGCTGGCCGATCGCGCGCCGGCAGCTTACGCCGCGCCGAACGCACCGGCGGCGGCCGGCGGTTTCTATCTGCAACTGGGCGCCTACGCGCGCGCCGAGAATGCGGAAGCGGTACGCACCAAGCTGTCCGGCAAACTGAATGGATTGGAAGTGGTGCAGGGCGGGGCAGTGTTCCGCCTGTTCGGCGGGCCATACGCCAGCCGCCAGGAAGCGCAGCAGGCAGCGCAAGGGTTACCGTCGTCGCTGGGCCTCAAGCCCATCGTTGTGCAGCGCTGATTACTTGCAACTGCGGGTTTCGGTGTTGGGGAAGCCGGCGCGGATTTTTTCCAGCTTGGCCTTCAGCTCCGGATCAACTTCGCGGAACTGGAATGCCAGCAGTTTGCTGCCGCTGTAGCGCGGCGCCACGCGTGCGGTGCGCACGCCTTGCTTCATCAGCGCCGCCAGTTGGTTCTGTGCCGCGCCCTCGGTCTTGAACACGCCTAGCGAAATCCCCCAGCGCAGCGGCGAGGCATCGGACATGATGAAGTAGTTGGTGACGCCAAGCGCGCGCAGTTCGCCGGCCTTCTTGTCGGCACCTTCCTTGCTGCCTTGCGGTGGAATATAAACGATATAGCTCGATACCTCGCTGCCCGGCAGATTGTGGCGCGACTGGCGGTCGCCCAGGTTGAGCGCCTCCAGCTGATGCTCGAAGCGGCGCGCATCGGCCAGCACAAAGCTGGTGATCTCCACGCAGGCCAACGGTGCCGCCTTGGCTTCCGCTTCCGGGGCGGCGGCCGGCGTCACCACGGCGGCGGCATTGGCCTTGTCGGCCGGGACGATCGCCAGCTTGTCGGCATTCAGCTGGTTGAGCAGGCGTTGCGGCTCGTGTTCGTTACCGCTGAAGTGGCCCAGATAGCCGCGTCCATACGCGAACAGCGCGGCATTCACGGCAAGCAGGGACCAGAAAATAAACTTCAGCACAGGGCTATCCTTATTCGGCGTTGGCGACGGCGGCATGGAGGCCGATCAGCACAACGTTTTCGACGATACGGTACGGTACTTTCAGCATCGGCGCAATGTAGGGCGCGGCGCCGCCGGAGATGATGCAAGCCTCGGCGCGGTGCGCGGCGCACGCATGTTCGACGGCGCCACTCTGCGCGGCCAGAATGCCGCTCAGAATAGCATCATCGGTATTGTCCGCGAAGCCGTCCGGCAGATTGCCGTCCTGGGCGATCTGCGGCAACTGCGCGGTATTGCGCGCCAGCGAGCTGGCCATCAGGCCCAGGCCAGGCAGGATCATCCCGCCCAGGAACACGCCGTCGGGTGTGACGGCGTCGATGGTGGTGGCGGTGCCGCAGTTGACCACGATGACGCGCTGCTCGGGCGCCAGCGCGTGGCCGGCGATGGCGGCGGCAAAACGGTCGCAGCCCAGCTGTGATGGATTGCGGTAGCCGTTGGTGACGCCGGCCAGCGCCGGCAGCGAGGCAAACCATTCCGGCGTCAGCTGCCCCATGCAGCGCTGCAGCACGTATTCCAGCTGCACGCGCAGCGCGTTGCCGGCGACGTTGGCGATCAGGATGCGCTGGATGCCGTGGGTGGCGGCGGCTTCGCACCAGGCCAGTTCCAGTTGCGGCATGTCGGCGTGGGTGGCGGCGCCGTGGGCGATCCAGTCGCCCAGCTGCGCGCCCGGCGCGGCCAGCGCCCATTTGACGCGGGTGTTGCCGGCGTCGATCAGCAAAATCATGGTTGTGCTCCGGGTTGTGCTGCGTTCAGGCGTAGCGAGACGTCGCCGGACAGGATCTCGACGCGACCGGCATCGGTGTCCAGCAGCAGACGGCCAATGGCGTCGACGCCAGCGGCGCGGCCTTGCTGCACCACGGCGCCCTGGTCCAGCAGCACCACGTCCTGGCCCTGCCAGGCGTGCAGCGCGTTCCAGCGTTCGACAAATGGCGCGAAGCCGGTGTCGTCGAATTCCGCCAGCACGGCGGCCAGGCGGCTTAATAGCGCGGCCATCAGCTGGTTGCGGTCCATCTGCGCCAGCCATGGCGCGGCCGCCACTTCGCGGCCGATGGCCGCTTCCAGTTCATCCGGCATCAGCAGATTGATGCCGGCGCCAATCACGGCCCAGATGCCGTCGTCGGTGCTCTGCGTTTCAACCAGGATGCCGGCCAGCTTGGCGCCGTCGCGCAGTAAATCGTTGGGCCATTTGATCTGCACCGGCACGCCTAGCGTGGCGATGGTTTCGGCCAGCGCCACGCCGACCGCCATCGGCAGGCCGGACATGGCGTGCAGCGGCCCCTTGAAGCGCCACGCCAGCGAAAACATCAGCGCGGCGCCGGGATGCGACAGCCAGGAACGGCCGGCGCGGCCACGGCCGGCGGTCTGGTTTTCCGCGATGCGCAGCACCGGCCCTGGCATGCTGCCGATACGGGCCAGCAGGTCGGCGTTGGTGGAGCCGGTTTCGGCCACCACCTCAATCGCCACATGACTGGCGGAGGTGGCGCAGTGCGCGGCGATGGCTGATGCGTTCAGTTGAGTCATGCTGCTTTTTTACGAGGTTTGTGCGGCGCCTTGCCGAAGGCCCAGTCGTAGACGCTGTTGGGCAGCAGGCGCAGCACCTTGGCCACCACGCCCATCTGCCACGGGATCACCGCGTAGCTACTGCCGGCGGCGATCACTTGTGCGGCGCGCGCGGCGAATTTGTCGGGCGCCATCAGGAACGGCATCGGATACGGATTCACCTGCGTCATCGGGGTGTCGATGTAGCCGGGGCAGAGGGTGACCACGCGGATGCCGTAGGGTTTCATTTCCAGCCGCAGCGATTCGCAGTAGCTGATCACGGCGGCCTTGGAGGCGCTGTACGCTTCGGCGCCGGGCAGGCCGCGAATGCCGGCCACGCTGCCGACGCCGACCAGCCGTCCCGGCGTGCGCTGCGTGCGCATGGCGGCGATGAAGGGCGCGAAGGTGGCGGCGGTGGCCACCACGTTGGTGGCGATGACGTCGGCGAAAACGTCGATATCTTCGGCGTACTCGGTCAGCGTGCCGACCGAGATGCCGGCATTGGCGATCACCACGTCAACACCGCCGGCATGCGTCAGGAAGGCTTGCGCGGCGTCGTTGATGGCGGCGTGGTCGCGCACGTCCACCGCATAGGCGCGGTGGCGTTCGGCGTTGGGGAGGGCGGCGATCAGGGCGTCCAGCGCGTCGCCGCGCCGGGCCAGCAGGCCGAGGGTAGCGCCTTGCGACGCATACTGGCGGGCCAACGCGGCGCCCAGTCCACTGGATGCGCCGGTGATGAAGACGCGCAAAGGCGCCATGCTTACTTCTTCTCTGCTTTGGCTTTGATCACCAGCGCGTCCAGCACGCGCGTCACGGCGTCGTTCAGCTGTGCTTCGCTGCTGGCGTTGGCGTCAGCCATTGATGGTGCGGTGATCCATTTGCCGTCCACCGCCAGCAGTGGCCAGAATTCGACCTGGTAGGCGTCCATCATGGCCAGCGCCTTGCGCATATGGCCGGCGACGCCGAAGCCGCGATAGGTGTCGATGAACTTCTGACGGTCCACGCCCTGCTTGGCGACGAAGTCGAACACCAGCTCATCGCGGTTCATGCGGTTGTGGTTGACGTGGATTTCGTCGAACGCCTTGCTGTGCAGTTCAGGCGTTAGAACGCCCATGGCTTGCAGCGTGTAGAACATTTTCGCTTGCGGCAGGTCGCCGTTCTGGCGGCCGATGTGGACGCGCTTGAAGACGATGTTGTCGCCCTGTTTTTTGACCCAGGCGTTGAGCGTGCTGTCAAAGCCGGCGCAGTGCGGGCAGGCGTAGTCGAAGAACTCGATCACTTCGACTTTTTTGCCGGTGTCCACCGGCTGGGGCGTGTTCAGCGCTTTGTATTCGGTGCCCAGTTTTGGATCGGTGGGCGAGGCGGAGGCGCTCAGCGCCACGGCGCTCAGGGTCAGGGCGGTCAGGACGAACTTCAGGAATCGCATCGTTACTCCTAGATTTATTTCTGGTTGCGGACAACGGCGACATCAACGCCGTTTTCGGACAGTTTGCTACGGACCTTGTTCATGGTCTCGACCTGGTTGTAAGGGCCGAGACGCACGCGATGCAGTACGCCGGTATCGGTGGCGCGGTCCGAGATGTTGGCTTCAAAGCCGAGCAGGGCCAGCTTGGCGCGGGCGTTTTCGGCGTCGGCCACTTCGCGGAAGGCGCCGGCTTGCAGATAGTAGGTGAATTTTTCGTCGCCAGCATCGGCAGCTGCTGCTGCCGGCGCGGCGGCTTTGGCGGCCGGTTGCGGCGTGACGTTGGCGGCGTTGGGCACGGCCGGTGCCGGCTTGGCTGGCGCAGCCTGGATCTTGTCCACCACCGCCTGCAACTGGTCGGCCGCGCTAGCCGCCGGAGCCGGTGCTGCCGGTGCGGCAGGCGCCTGCTGGTCGCGCGAGAGGTCCTTGGCGGCTTCGCGCGCGGCGTCCTTGTTGCCGTACATAGGCTTGTTAGGATCGGCGATCTGTCCCGCAGTCGGTTCCGTCGTTTTACTCGGATGGCCCTTGTCGGTGAACGGAGTCGAGCCTTTGGTAATCATCAGCGCCACCACCACGGCGATACTCAGGCCGATAACCAGGCCGATGATAATGCCGATGAAGGTGTTGCCCTGCTGTTTGCTACGCGGAGTAAAGCTGGAGCGGAAATTCATTGTGCGGGATGTCCTTCGCAATTACATTTTGTTGGGAGCCGAAACACCGATCAGCGCCAGGCCGTTGCGCAGCACCTGGCGGGTCGCGACCATCAGCGCGATACGTGCCGCCTTCAGCGCCTCGTCGTCGACCAGCACGCGTTCCGCGAAGTAGAAGCTGTGCAGGTTGGCGGCCAGGTCGCGCAGGTAGAACGCGATCTGGTGCGGGCCCAGTTCCGCCTGGGCGCGCGCCAGTGCTTCCGGATACGCGGCCAGCGTCGCCAGCAGCGCCGCTTCGGTTGGCGCGGTCAGCGGCGACAGGTCGACGTTGGCCAGGTCGGCTTCGTTGCCGGTCCATTGTTCCAGCATGCGGCAGATACGCGCGTGGGCGTACTGCACATAATAGACTGGATTCTCGTCCGAGGTTTTCAACGCGACGTCGACGTCGAACACGAATTCGGTGTCGGCTTTACGCGAGATCAGGAAGAAGCGCACGGCGTCGCGGCCCTTGGTGATGTCGCCGCCGCCCGACCATTCGATCAGGTCGCGCACGGTGACGTAGGAGCCGGCGCGCTTGGAGATCTTGACCTCTTCGCCGCCCTTCATCACGGTGACCATTTTGTGCAGCACGTAGTCGGGGAAGCCTTGCGGGATGCCGACGTTGACCGCTTGCAGACCGGCGCGCACGCGGGCGATGGTGCCGTGGTGGTCGGAGCCTTGCACGTTGATGGCCTGCTGGAAGCCGCGCTGGAATTTGACGATGTGGTAGGCCACGTCCGGCACGAAGTAGGTGTAGGTGCCGTCCTTCTTGCGCATGACGCGGTTCTTGTCGTCGCCGTAGTCCTCGGTGCGCAGCCACAGCGCGCCGTCTTCCTCGTAGGTTTTGCCGGATTTGTTCAGCATGTCGACGGCGGCTTCCACTTTGCCGTCCGAGTACAGCGACGATTCCAGGTAGTAGTTGTCGAACTTGACGCCAAAGGCTTGCAGGTCGATGTCCTGCTCGTTACGCAGGTAGGTCACGGCGAAGGCGCGGATCGATTCGATGTCTTCGATGTCGCCGGAGGCGGTGGCCGGCGAGCCGTCGGAGGCGGACACGGTTTTCTTCTGTTTGAAGTCTTCGGCGATGTCGGCGATGTAGTCGCCGTTGTAGGCCGATTCCGGCCATGCAGCGTCGCCCGGCTTGTAGCCGCGCAGGCGTGCCTGCACCGAGTTGGCCAGAGTCTGGATCTGTACGCCGGCGTCGTTGTAGTAAAACTCGCGGGTGACGTCGTAGCCTTGCGAGACGAACAGCGACGACAGCGCGTCGCCCAGCGCGGCCTGGCGGCCGTGGCCGACGTGCAGCGGGCCGGTCGGGTTGGCGGAGACGAATTCGATGATGACTTTTTTGCCGGCGCCAGCGTCGGCGGTGCCGTAGGCGGCGCCTTGCGCCAGCACGGTCTTGACCACGGCCTGTTTCGAGGCGGCGCTGACGCGCAGGTTGATGAAGCCTGGACCGGCGATGTCGGCGCTGTCGATCAGGCCGTCGCGGGCCGGGTTGGCCAGCAGGGCGTCGACCAGCTTGGTGGCCAGTTCGCGCGGATTCATTTTGAGCTGCTTGGCCAGTTGCATGGCGATGTTGCAGGCGACGTCACCGTGGGACGGGTCGCGCGGGCGCTCCAGCACCACGTTGGCGGTGACTTCGGTACCGGCCAGGATAGGGGCGAGGGCGGCCTGGAACAGGGCGGTAATGTCTTGTTTTTGTTGGGCTAGCATGCGCTTAAAATTTCATCAGATAGTGGAAACGGCGGGCGCGCGGGCGCCGGCCAAACAGCGAATATTATACTGTGTATACTGCGCGGATCGGACGGAGCGGGGCGCGGCCTGCCTAATGAACAAACTGCGGAACAAACCGCGCCGCCAGAAACGCCAGCGTGCCGCTCAGCCCGGCCAGCGTGATCGCGGTGGCAAAGAACCAGCGCAGCAGCCGGTTTTCCATTTGCGCCATTTTAACTTCCAGCTGTGCAATATCTTCGCGCCTGGCGTAGTTCGACTTGATGACCGCGACGTCCATTTCGACCGTGCCCAGACGTTCTTTCACCTGGACGATCTCCCCTTCGATGGTGATGACACGTTGCGAAATTTGGCTGGTAACGGTCTCAACTGTCTGGATTTCCATGGCATTTCTCCTATGAGAACTCCCGATCGTACGCCCGGAAAGTGTATCCGGCTTGATATAGATTGATACAACCGTTTATATCTCCCGTGGTCGCCTTGGCTGGGGCGCTAATGTATACTGCGCGATCACGGCCGTTACCCACTGGAATTAGCATATGAACAAGCGTCCAACGCTCTCCCTGAAGTCGCCCGCCAAGCCGGCTGCGCCCAAACTGCGCGCCAGCCATTCCCGCGACCTGAAACCGGCGTTGCAGACCCAGTTCCAGACCAATCTGAAGCCCGATTCCCTGGCCTACAGCCTGATCGGTGCCGCCAGCGCGGTGGTACAGGTCAAAACCGGCACCAATCTGCCGCAGGCGCTGGCCCAGGTCTGGTCCAAACAGCCCGACATCACCCCGCAGGCGCGCGGCGCCATGCAGGACATCGCCTATCGCGCCATGCGCCAGCTGGGCCAGAGCGAGGCGCTGATCGGCCTGATGGCGCCCAAGGCGCCGGAAGCGCTGGTGCTGTCGCTGCTGTCGTGCGCGCTGGCGCTGCTGACCGCGCCCGACGACACCCCGCCGTACGAAGAATTCACCGTGGTCGACCAGACCGTCAGCGCCGCCGAAGCCCATCCGGACACCGCGCGCGCCAAGGGCATGGTCAACGCCGTGCTGCGCCGCTTCCTGCGCGAGCGCAAGGCGCTGCTGGACGCGGTCCTGTTGCAACCGGTCGCAAAATGGAATTATCCGCAATGGTGGATCGACGCGGTCAAGACAGCCTGGCCGCAACAATGGCAGCAGATTCTTGCTTCCGGAAATAGTGCGCCGCCGCTGACCCTGCGCGTCAACGCCCGCAAGGCGACGGTCGAACAATACCTGGCTACGCTGGCCGAGGCCGGCATGGACGCGACCCAGATCGGCCCCTACGCGGTGCGGCTGGAAAAACCGGTCGGCGTGCAGCTGATTCCCGGCTTCGCCGACGGTGTGGTGTCGGTGCAGGACGCCGGCGCCCAGCTGGCGGCGCCGCTGCTGGACGTGCAGCCCGGCATGCGCGTGCTGGATGCCTGCGCCGCGCCGGGCGGCAAAACCTGCCACATCCTGGAACTGGCCGAGGCCCAGGTGACCGCGCTGGATGCCGATCCCAAGCGCCTGGCCCGCGTCGGCGAAAACCTCGACCGCTTGCAACTGCAAGCCGCGCTGAAGCCGGCCGAGGCGCAAAACAAGGACTGGTGGGACGGCCAGCAGTACGACCGCATCCTGGCCGACGTGCCGTGCACCGCCTCCGGCATCGTGCGCCGCCACCCGGATATCCGCTGGTTGCGCCGCAAGGGCGACACGCTCCAACTTGCAACACTTTCCGGCAAAATCCTCGACAACCTTTGGCAGATGCTGGCACCGGGTGGTAAATTGCTATTCGTGACATGTTCCTTGTGGCCGCAGGAATCCGAGGCGCAGGCGGCCGCTTTTGCTGTACGCAATCAGGCTGTCCGACTGGATGCGCCCGGTCAATTGCTCCCCGCCGGCGGCTCCGGGCAGGATCACGATGGTTTGTTTTACGCGCTGTTCCAGAAAAATGCGTAACCTCTTGAGTACCGGCCCCGACGTGACTTTACGATTTTTTCGACTCCTGATCGCACCATTGCTGCTGATGCTGGCGCTGCTGCCGCAGCCGTCGCAGGCCGCCGAGGGCGTCGAAATCCGTCGTCACCAGATTGAAACCACCGACGACGGCTACCGTCTGTCGGCGGCTTACGGGGTCGAACTCAGTCATGAGATGGAAGACGCGCTGCAATACGGCCGCACCCTCTACTTTTACACCGAAATCGAATTCACCCGGCCGCGCTGGTACTGGTTTGACGAAAAAGCCATCACCGCGCGCCAGACCGTCAGCCTGTCCTATAACGTGCTGACCCGCCAGTACAACGTCGCCGTCAGCGGCAGCGTGTATCAGTATTTCCCGACGCTGGACGAGGCGCTGTTCCTGATCCGCCGCCCCAACCGCTGGCTGGTGGCGCCGCGCGGCGCGCTCAAGGTGGGCGAAACCTATAACGTCAAGCTGAGCATGGGCCTGGACCCGAACTACGTGCCCAAGCCGCTCAAGGTCAATGCCCTGAACAACAATGAATGGCGGCTGGCGTCGGACAAAAAGTCCTTCCAGTACAGGGCCGAGTAAGTGAAAACAGCCTTACGGTATCTTTCCGTGGTTGGCGGCGGCATCGTCAGTATCCTGCTGTTCCTGCTGGCCTCGGCCTCCGACAATTCCGGCTTCTTCGACCGCTACTACGCCTGGCTGCTGGGCCTGAATGCGGCGGTGGCGGTGTCGCTGCTGCTGCTGGTGGTGGTGTCGCTGTTCCGCCTGTACGCCCGCTACAAGGCTGGCAAGTTCGGCTCCAAGCTGATGACGCGGCTGGTGCTGCTGTTTGCCGCCATCGGCGTGTTGCCGGGACTGGTGATCTTCCTGGTTTCGGTGCAGTTCGTGTCCCATTCGATTGAATCCTGGTTCAACGTGCCGGTCGAGGAGGCGCTGGAATCCGGCATCAACCTCAGCCGCGCCGGCCTGGACCGCGCCGTCAGCGAGCTGACCGTCACCGCCAACCGCACCGTGCAGGAGCTGGCCGACCGTCCGTTCGGCACCGAGCGCGCCACGCTGGCGGCGGTGGTGAAGAATGAAACCGGGATGCAGAACGCTATCATCGTCGACGCCGAGGGCGGGCTGGTGGTCAGCGCCCGCGCCAGCCGCAGCGGCAACCTCAGCGCCGACCTGCCGACCCGCGACATGATGGCCAAGGTCAAGAAGGATGAGCTGTACGGCGGTCCCGAGGGCGGCAACGAGCTGCACAGCGATCTGGTCAACGCGCCGCAAGGGCCGCAGAACAGCCCGGCCGAGGCCGCCAACCAGCTGCGGCTGCGGGTGCTGCTGCCGATCCCCGATCACGTCCAGCCCAACGGCACCCACCTGGCGCCGCGCTACCTGCAGCTGATCCAGCTGGCGCCGGCCCAGCTGGCGGCCGATGGCGAATCGATCCGCCGCGCCTACGCCGATTACAAGGAGCGCTTCGACGCCCGCGTCGGCCTGCGCAAGATGTACATCGTGACGCTGACACTGACCTTGCTGCTGGCGGTGTTTGGCGCCATCGCCAGCGCCTTCCTGATCGCCAGCGACCTGGCACAGCCGCTGCTGCTGCTGGCCGAGGGCACGCGCGCGGTGGCCGAGGGCGATTTGTCGCCGCGGCCGATCGTCGCCACCTCGGACGAGCTGGGCACGCTGACGCAATCATTCAACACCATGACGCGCCAGCTGTCGGACGCCCGCAGCCTGGTCGAGCGCAACCGCAGCGCGCTGCAAAACGCCAAGGCCCACCTGGAATCGGTGCTGGCCAATATGTCGGCCGGGGTGATGGTGCTGGACCACGAGTTCCATCTGCTCAGCTGCAATGACTCGGTGGAGCGCATTCTGCAGCAGGCCGGCGTCACCATGATCGGCCAGAAGCTGGACCAGATCGAAGGCTTGCAGGAATTCGGCGGCGCCATTGTGGCGGCGTTCGCGGCGCAGAACGCGCAATCGGCGGCCGGCCGCAACATCGCGCGCCTGCACTGGCAGCGCCAGATCGAAGTGCCGCGGCCATCGTCCGGGGTCGAGGGCAACGACCTGACGCTGCTCACGCGCGGCTCCCGCTTGCCGATTGAAAGCGGCAGCGGCTTCCTGGTGGTGTTCGACGATATCTCCGACGTGATTTCGGCCCAGCGCTCGATCGCCTGGGGCGAGGTGGCGCGCCGGCTGGCGCACGAAATCAAGAATCCACTGACGCCGATCCAGCTGTCGGCCGAACGCCTGCAGATGAAGCTGGAAGACAAGCTGATGCCGGCCGATATGGAGCTGGTGAACAAGAGCACCTCGACCATCGTCAACCAGGTGGCGGCGATGAAACGCATGGTGGACGACTTCCGCGACTACGCCAAGACGCCGCCGGCGGTGCTGCAGCCGCTGGACCTGAACGCGCTGGTGGACGAGATTCTGCACCTGTACATCAGCGGCGAGGACCACGACATCATCCACCCGCAACTGGGCGCTGGCCTGCCGCTGGTGATGGGCGATCCGACCCAGTTGCGCCAGGTGATCCACAATCTGCTGCAGAACGCGCAGGACGCGATGGCCGAATTGGCGGAGGGCGCACCGCAGCCACGCATTGACGTGATCACCGAAGCCATTCATTATCAGGGCGCGGACGGCAGCACGCGCACGGCGGTGCGGCTGGCGATCACCGATAACGGCCCCGGCTTCGCGCCCAAAATCCTCGCGCGAGCGTTTGAACCCTATGTGACATCGAAGGCGCGCGGCACCGGCCTGGGCCTGGCGATGGTGAAAAAAATTATCGAAGAACATGGTGGACGGATCGATATTCAGAACCATGTCGATAGAAGTGGCGCGTCAGTGTTGATTTTGCTGTTAAAGTTAGCCCCGACAGCGCAAAATAGTTAAAGTGCTACGACTACAAAAATCATTGCCGTTGAATGGCGAAATGAGGAAGGCAAGGGAAGATGGCAAACATTCTGGTAGTTGACGATGAAATGGGTATCCGCGAATTGCTCTCGGAAATCTTGAGCGACGAGGGACATGCAATACAACTGGCTGAAAACGCCCAGCAGGCACGCGAAGCGCGCGCCCAGGGGGCGCCGGACCTGGTGCTGCTCGATATCTGGATGCCGGATACCGATGGCGTCACGCTGCTCAAGGAGTGGCAGCGCGACGGCTTGCTGACCATGCCGGTCATCATGATGTCGGGTCACGCCACCATCGATACGGCGGTGGAGGCGACCCGTATCGGCGCGCTGAATTTCCTGGAGAAGCCGATCGCGCTGCAAAAACTGCTGAAAGCGGTGCAGGCCGGCCTGACCCGCGCGCAGGAAACCGTGCGCGCGCCGGCGCTGGCGCCACGTCCGGTGGTGGCGGCGCAGCCGGAAGAGACGCCAAGTGCGGCGGGCGTCGGCTTTGCGGCGCCGAATCCGGCCGCCGGCATCACCGTGCGCGGTGGCGCCACCGTGGCCGGTGCCGACAACCACATGTTCAATCTGTCGTTTGATTTGCCGCTGCGCGAGGCGCGCGACGCGTTTGAACGCATGTACTTCGAGCACCATCTGGGGCGCGAAGGCGGCAGCATGACGCGTGTGGCCGAGAAAACCGGCCTGGAACGTACCCATTTGTACCGCAAGCTCAAGCAACTGGGCGTGGAGCCAGGCAAACTGGCCAAGAAAAACGCCTGATTGTGACCAACGCCTCCGACACCGGCGCCGTCCATCACCGGCCGCCGGTGCCGACCTGGCTGGTCACCGGCCCCCGCCCCGGCGCGCGCGAGGCCGCCATCGCCGCCCATCTGCCCAAAGAGGGGGCCAGTGTTATCATTCTGGAGGGTTTGTCGGACGGCGGTTCGGCCTTATCCTTTGACCCCACGGATGGCCCGTTTCCTTATGACACGACGCCGCATGTGTTACGTATCGCACCAGGCTGCCTGCATTGCAGCGGTAATCTGATTTTGCGAGTAACATTAAACCGTGTGCTGCGCCGTCCCCCCGCGCGGCTCTACCTTAGCCTGGCCTCCGCCGAGCACCTGGAACAGTTGCGTTCCTGGTTGTCCGAGGCGCCCTACGGAGACTTGCTGAAACTGCAAGACGACATCGCGGCCTAGCCCCAGCCCGCTGATTGGCCTTGAAATGGCCCGTTTTCGGCCCCAATTGGGTTTAGAAGGCGGAAACGCAGGTGTTTCGCCCCTTGTGAAAGGAAGCAAAATGAACCTCATCTACAACAGCGAGCAATACAGTGTTGTCGAATTCGGCGCGGACCGGAATCTGGATGCGTTGCGCTTCGGCGGCTATGAAATTGTCGATAAAGGTGGCAAGCGCGAGATTTTCATCGCTGGCATCCTGGCGCAGAATTTCCGCCGCGACGTCAACGAACTGATCGCGGGGGAGCCGACCATGGCGGAAATCGACGAATTCCTCGGCAGTTACGATGTGTTGATGAGTCAACCGGTGCTGCTGCATTAAGTTAGACCGGCCCCACATGGCGTGGTTATAATCACGCCATGTGCCAACTCCTAGGAATGAACTGCAATGTCCCGACCGACATTGTGTTCAGCTTTACCGGCTTCGCCATGCGTGGCGGCCACACTGATACCCACCACGATGGCTGGGGCATCGCCTTCTTCGAGGGTGCCGGCGTGCGCCATTTCGTCGACCACCAGGCCGCGATCGCGTCCCCGATCGCCGAGCTGATCAAGCGTTACCCGATCAAGTCCACCAACGTCATCGCCCACATCCGCAAGGCCACCCAGGGCCAGGTGGCGCTGGAGAATTGCCATCCGTTTGTGCGCGAGCTGTGGGGCCAGTACTGGGTGTTTGCCCATAATGGCGACCTGAAGGAATTCAACCCGCTGCTGAACGGCGCCTTCCGCCCGGTCGGCACCACCGACAGCGAGCGTGCTTTCTGCTACATCCTGCAGCAACTGCGCGCGCGCTTTGGCGAGCAACGGCCGCCGCTGGACCAATTGCGTTCGGTGCTGAGCGCGCTGGTGCACGAAATCGCCACCCATGGCACCTTCAACATGCTGCTGTCGTCCGGCGGCGAACTGTTCGCGCATTGCTCGACCAATCTGTTCTGGCTGGTGCGCCAGCACCCGTTTGACACCGCCAAGCTGTCCGACGAGGATGTCAGCGTGGATTTCTCGCAGGTGACCACGCCGAATGACCGGGTGGCCATCATCGTCACCCAGCCACTGACTACCAATGAGCAATGGACGGCCTTCCAGCCGGGCGAGCTGAAGCTGTTTATCGACGGTTGTGCAACGCCATAAAAATTAAGCGACACCGCTGTCCATTACTGTCAAAATAGCAGTGTGGGCCATTGTGGTCCTCATTTTGGACTTGCAATGATCGATCTCACTCTACATGACGGTGGTCCCCAGAGTCTGCGCGTGCGCGAATTCTATCTGGGCCGCCAGCCCATTTTGGACCGCAACCAGGCCTTGTTCGGCTACGAGTTGCTGTTCCGCAACGCTCCGGTCGGACCGGCGCGCGTCACCAACGATTTGTCGGCGACGGCGGCGGTGATCGCCCATGCGTCCCAGTTGGGGATGGAAAAGACCATTGGCGATGCGCTGGGCTTTGTCAATGTCGATGCCGACGTCATCATGAGCGACATTTTCCCTTTCCTGCCACGCGAGAAAGTGGTGCTGGAACTGATGAACACGGTGCAGGCGACGCCGCAGGTGCTGGCCCGCATGCAGGAACTGGCCAGCCACGGCTTCATCTTTGCGCTGGACGATGTCACCGGTGAAACTCCGGACGTGCTGGCGTTGTTGCCGCTGGTCGAGTACGTCAAGATGGACATGCGCAACATCCCGCTGTCGACCTTGACCAAGCTGGCGCCGCGCTTCCGCCAGGACAAGAAGAAGCTGGTGGCGGAAAAGGTCGAAACGCGCGAAGAATTCAAAAACTGCCTGGATCTGGGCTTCGATTACTTCCAGGGCTATTACTTCTCCAAGCCGGTCATCATGAGCGGTAAGAAACTGTCGCCGTCGCAGCTGGCGGTGATGGAGCTGATGACGCTGGTCACCTCGGATGCTGAAAACCTCGAAATCGAGCGCGCCATCAAGCGCGACGTGTCGCTGGCGCTGAACCTGCTGCGGCTGGTGAACACGCCGGCGGTGGGCGCGCGCCAGCGCATCGATTCGCTGAGCCAGGCCGTGACCATTCTCGGACGCCGTCAGCTGCAGCGCTGGCTGCAGATCATGCTGTACGCCGAGCCGAGCAAGCGCGGCCACAGCATGACGCCGTTGCTGATGCTGGCCACCACCCGTGGCCGCTTGCTGGAACTGTTGGCCAGCAAACTGCGGCCGAAACAGCGCGAGGCCGCCGATATCGCCTTCACGGTCGGCATCATGTCGCTGATGGATACGCTGTTTGGCATCTCGATGGGCGAGATCCTGGAACAGATTCCGGTCGGCGACGAGGTGCGCGAGGCGCTGCTGCAGCGTGGCGGCTTCTATGGCGACCTGCTGAAGCTGGTCGAGTGCATCGAACGCATCGAGGAAATGGATGGCCACATCGTGCCCACGCTGCGCGATCTGGCCATGTCCACCGATGAACTGGTGGAGCTGGAGATGGCCGCGTTCGAATGGAGCGACAACGTGGTGCGCTACGCGTTGTAGCCCACCGCGTACGCCGGGTCAGGTCGCATGGCCTGTGCCCGGCCAGTGCTTGACCAGTTCCGGGTCGGTGCGCATTTCCCACAGCGCCAGCACGGCCACCGCGATGCCGACCAGCACCGAGTTCCACATCAGCTCGCGATTCTCCGCGATGCGCAGCACCCACGGCGATACCGCCACCCAAATCCCCACTAGCAGATTGAGCACCACGGCCCAGAAGTAGGTCTTGTACAGGTCGAACACCGCCAGAATCGCCACCACCGCGCCCGAGATGAAAGCGGTCCATGCCTGGATCGAGGGGATCGGATAACCGAGCACCCACGGCGTAATGAAGAACCACAGGCCCAGCAGCAAAATCAGCTGGTCCTGCCAGCGCTTGACGGATGGATTGTTTGCCATATTGCCTCCCTGGATAGTTGGGCCGCCGGCTGGCGGCGTTCTACTTAGTCCGCGCGGCGCCCGCAAAAGTTCAGGTGACTTGCTAAATTGTTATTGCAGGGCTATGCTGCCTGACGGTTCAAACAACACGGAGGCGACGGTGTTACTGAGTGTGGAGCAAATTTCCAAGTCCTATGGCGCGCGCAAGGCGGTGGACGGCGTCTCGTTTCAGGTGCAGCGCGGCCAGACCGTGGGCCTGATCGGCCCCAACGGCGCCGGCAAGTCGACCACGGTGAGCATGATCTGCGGCCTGCTGCGGCCGGATGGCGGCAGCATCGTGCTCGATGGCGAGACCATGGCGCAGGGCGCCAGCGGCGCCAAGCGCAAGATCGGCTTCGTGCCGCAGGATCTGGCGCTGTACGAGGATTTGTCGGCGCTGGAAAACCTCAAGCTGTTCGGCGCGCTGTACGGCTTGAAGGGCGCGCCGCTGAAGCAGCGCTGCGAGCAGGTGCTGGCGCTGGTCAACCTGAGCGACCGCGCCACCGAGCATGCGGCCAGTTTTTCCGGCGGCATGAAGCGCCGTCTCAACATCGCCGCCGCGCTGCTGCACGATCCGCAGTTGCTGATACTCGACGAGCCGACCGTGGGTGTCGATCCGCAAAGCCGCAACGCCATCTTCGATACGCTGGAAGCCTTGCAGGCGCAGGGGCGCTCGCTGATCTACACCAGCCATTACATGGAAGAGGTGGAGCGGCTGGCCGACCACATCGTCATCATCGATCACGGCAAGGTGCTGGCCAACGAGACGCCGGCCGCGCTGTATCAACGCTTGCCGGCACAGGCGGCGCTGGAGGTGCAACTTGCGCACGAGCCATCGGCCGCGTTGCTGGCCGGGGTGCAGGCGCTGGATGGCGTGACCGCGGTCGAGCATGCCGGCGCCACGCTGAACATCGGCTTGTCGGCCGGGCCGCACGCGGCCCCCGTACTGGCGTGGCTGGCGGCGCAGGGACAGTCGCTGCAGCACTTCGCCACCGCCCGCACTTCGCTGGAAAACATCTTCCTCAACCTGACCGGCCGCAGCCTGCGAGATTGATATGACCGCTTTCATTGCCATGATCCGCAAGGATCTGATCCTGTATGTGAACAACAAGCGCGCGCTGATGCTGGATTTGCTGATGCCGGTGGTGCTGGCGGCTTTCTTCGGCATGCTGTTTGGCGGCAGTCCGGACAAGAGTGGCGGCAAGCTGGATCTGGGTGTGGTGGCGCTGGACCAGTCGGCGGTGGGACAAAAGATCGTCGCCGGCCTGAAGGCCGAGAGCTCGCTGCGCATCACCGAATTGAGCGAGGCCGAGGCGCGGGACAAGGTCCGCGCCGGCAAGCTGCCGGTGGCGGTGGTGATTCCGGCCGGCTTTGGCGAGCAGGCATCCGATGCGTTGTTCAGCGGCCGTCACAAGCCGGAGCTGCCGCTGTTTTACGATCCGTCGCAGTCGACCATGCTGGCGATGGTGAAGGGGCTGTTGACGCAGCAGGTGATGCAGGCCACCAGCGCCGCCGTCATGAGTGTGAAGGGTAGCGCCACCACGGACAAGTATCTGGCCGAGCTGCCCGCCGCCGGCAAGCGCACCACTGAAGAGGCGCAGTTGGGCGACTTCCTCGCCAGCCTGAAGAAGTTCCAGGACCAGCGCGCCGCCACCGATGCCGCTGCCGCCAGCGCCGCCTCGGGCGCGGCCAGCGCGGCGGACGAGGCGCCGGCGGTCGGCATGACGCTGCCCTACACCACGCAGGAGCAGGCGCTGAGCAGCGGTCCCAAATACAACGCCTACGCGCACTCGTTCGCCGGGCTGGGCGTGCAATTCATCCTGTTCATGGGGATCAATCTGGGCATCGGCATTCTGCTGGAGCAGCGCCAGGGCATCTGGAGCCGGCTGCTGGCGGCGCCGGTATCGCTGGCGACCGTCATCATCAGCCGCGCCGCCGCCGGCGCCATCATCGCCACCGGCCTGCTGTGCTCCATGTTCATCTGCGCGACGCTGATCTTCAAGGTGGAGGTGACCAGTCTGTCCGGCTTCATCGGCATGGCGATCTGCTTTGGCCTGATGACGGCCGCCTTCGGCCTGATGGTCGCCGCCTTCGGCAAGACGCCGGAAGCGGCGCGCGGCATCGCCATCTTCGCCACGCTGGTGCTGGTGATGCTGGGCGGCGCGTGGGTGCCGTCCTTCATCTTCCCCGAGTGGCTGCAGCAAGCCACGCTGGTGGTGCCGACCCGTTGGGCGGTGGACGGCCTGGACGCCGTCACCTGGCGCGGCCTGGGCCTGCAAGGCGCGCTGCCCGCGATGGGCGTGCAGCTGGGCTTTGCGGCGGTGTTCGGCGCGCTGGCGGTGTGGAAGTTCCTCAGGAGAGGTTAGGCGCCAGCCAGCGTTCCAGTTCGGCCTTGTCGACGCCACGGCGGGCCGCCATGTCGTTGACCTGGTCATCACCGATTTTGCCGACCACGAAGTACTTCGACTCCGGGTGCGCGAAGTAGAAGCCCGACACCGCCGCCCCCGGATACATGGCGTAGGAATCGGTCAGCTCCATGTCGATTTCCTCGGCTTGCATGGTGTTGAACATCTCGCGCTTCACGGTGTGCTCAGGGCAAGCCGGATAGCCAGGCGCCGGACGGATGCCGAGGTACTTCTCGCCGATCAGCTCTTCGTTGCTGAGCTTTTCGTCGGTGACATAGCCCCACAAATCGGTACGCACACGCTCGTGCAGGTATTCGGCAAAGGCTTCGGCCAGACGGTCGGCCAGCGATTTCAGCATGATCGACGAGTAATCGTCATGCGCGTCTTCAAAGCGCTTCTCGTGCTTCTCGATGCCCAGGCCCGCCGTCACGGCGAACATGCCGATGTAATCCTTGATGCCGCTGTCCTTCGGCGCGATGAAATCGGCCAGACACTGGTTCGGACGCTGCACGCCATCCACCACCGGCTTCACGCCTTGCTGGCGCAGGCCGTAGTATGTGAAGTCTACGGTTGAACGGGTATCGTCGGTGTAGATCTCGATATCGTCATCGTTGACCGAGTTCGCCGGCAGCAGCGAGATCACGCCGTTGGCGGTCAGCCAGCGGCCGTCGATCAGCTTCTTCAGCATGGCCTGGCCTTCCTCGAACACTTTGGTCGCGGCCTCGCCCACCACGTCATCGGTCAGGATGGCGGGGAAGGGACCGGCCAGATCCCAGGTCTGGAAGAACGGACCCCAGTCGATATAGCGCGCAATGGTGGCCAGGTCGACGTTCTTGAATTCGCGGCGGCCGATGAACTTCGGCTTCACCGGCGCGAATGCCAGTTTCATCTTGTTGGCGCGGGCGTCGGCGATCGACAGCATCGGCAGCGCCTTCTTGTTGGCGTGCTGCTCGCGGATACGTTCGTAATCCTGCTCGATTTCAGCGATGTACTGCTCGCGCGATTCAGGCGTCAGCAGCGACTGCGCCACCGACACCGAACGCGATGCATCCGGCACGTACACCACCGGGCCATCGTAGTTGTGGGCGATCTTCACCGCCGTGTGAGCGCGGCTGGTGGTGGCGCCGCCGATCAGCAGCGGGATCTTCAGCATGCGGAAGTGATCGTCGCGCTGCATTTCCTTGGCCACGTGGGCCATCTCTTCCAGCGACGGGGTGATCAGGCCGGACAGGCCGATGATGTCGGCATTCTCCACCTTGGCGCGCGCCAGGATCTCGGAGGCCGGCACCATCACGCCCATGTTCACCACTTCGAAGTTATTACATTGCAGGACCACCGAGACGATGTTCTTGCCGATGTCGTGCACGTCGCCCTTGACGGTGGCGATGACGATCTTGCCCTTCGGTTTGGCGACGATGCCGGTGCGTTTTTCTTCCGCCAGCTTTTCCTCTTCGATGAACGGAATCAGGTGGGCCACGGCCTGCTTCATCACGCGCGCCGATTTCACCACCTGCGGCAGGAACATTTTGCCTTGACCGAACAGGTCACCGACGATGTTCATGCCATCCATCAGTGGGCCTTCGATCACGTGGATCGGACGGCCGCCGGATGCGGCAACGGCGGCGCGCATTTCTTCGGTGTCGTCGGTGATGAACTGGGTGATGCCGTGCACCAGCGCGTGCGCCAGGCGTTTCTCGACCGGGCCGTTGCGCCATTCCAGCGTGGCCGCTTCCTGCTTGCCGGCGCCGGCTTTGAGCGAGCCGGCGAATTCGATCATGCGTTCGGTGGCGTCGTCGCGGCGGTTCAGCACCACGTCTTCCACCCGCTCGCGCAGCTCGGCCGGCAGGTCGTCGTAGACACCGACCATGCCGGCGTTGACGATACCCATGGTCATGCCGGCCTTGATGGCGTGGTACAGGAACACGGTGTGGATCGCTTCACGCGCCGGGTCGTTGCCGCGGAACGAGAACGAGACGTTGGAGACGCCGCCGGAGATTTTCGCGTACGGCAGATTGTCCTTGATCCAGCGGGTGGCGTTGATGAAGTCCACCGCGTAGTTGTTGTGTTCTTCGATACCGGTGGCGACCGCGAAGATGTTCGGGTCGAAGATGATGTCTTCCGGCGGGAAGCCGACTTTCTCGGTCAGCACCTTGTAGGCGCGCTCGCAGATTTCGATCTTGCGCTCGAAGGTGTCGGCCTGGCCTTTTTCGTCGAAGGCCATGACGATGACGGCGGCGCCGTAAGCGCGGCACAATTTCGCCTGGCGGATGAATTCTTCCTCGCCTTCCTTCATCGAAATCGAGTTGACGATGGATTTGCCCTGCACGCATTTCAGGCCCGCTTCGATCACCGACCATTTGGACGAGTCGATCATGATCGGCACGCGCGAGATGTCCGGTTCGGAGGCGATCAGATTCAGGAAGCGGGTCATCGCCGCCTGCGAGTCCAGCATCGCCTCGTCCATGTTGATGTCGATGACCTGGGCGCCGTTTTCCACCTGCTGGCGTGCCACGCTCAACGCCTCGTCATACTGCTCGTTGAGAATCATGCGGGCGAAGGCTTTGGAACCGGTGACGTTGGTCCGCTCGCCGACGTTGACGAACAGCGAGCTGTCGTCGATGGTGAACGGCTCCAGGCCGGACAGGCGCTGCGCCACCGGCACTTGCGGCAGCTCGCGCGGCTTGACGGTCGACAGGATGTCACCGATGGCCTGGATGTGGTCCGGCGTGGTGCCGCAGCAGCCGCCGGCGATGTTGATGAAGCCCGCCGTGGCGAATTCCTTCAGCAGCGCCGAGGTGTCGGCCGGCAGTTCGTCGAAGCCGGTGTCGCTCATCGGGTTGGGCAGGCCGGCGTTCGGGTAGATGCAGACGAAGGTGTCGGCGATCTGCGACAACTCTTCGGCGTAAGGACGCATCAGCGCCGCGCCCAGCGCGCAATTCAGGCCGATGGTCAGCGGCTTGGCGTGACGCACCGAGTTCCAGAACGCCGGCACGGTCTGGCCGGACAGGATGCGGCCGGAGGCGTCGGTCACGGTGCCGGAGATCATCAGCGGCAGGCGTTCCTGGGCTGGATGCTCTTCGTAGTATTTTTCAATCGCGAACAGCGCGGCCTTGCAGTTCAGCGTGTCGAAGATGGTTTCCACCAGCAGCAGGTCGACGCCGCCGTCGATCAAGCCCTTGGTCTGTTCGTAGTAGGCGTCCACCAACTGGTCGAAGGTGACGTTGCGGGCGCCGGGGTCGTTGACGTCGGGCGAGATCGACGCGGTTTTCGGGGTTGGACCAAGCGCGCCGGCGACGAAGCGTGGCTTGTCGGCGCTGCTGTACTTGGCGGTGGCGTTGCGCGCCAGCTTGGCCGCTTCCACGTTCATTTCATAGGCCAGATGGCCCATGTGGTAATCGTCCTGGGCGATCGAGGTGGCGCCGAAGGTGTTGGTTTCGATGATGTCGGCGCCGCCGGCCAGGTAGCGCTCGTGGATCTCCTGGATCACGCCCGGCTGGGTCAGCGTCAGCAGCTCGTTATTCCCTTTGACGAACAGCTCGCGCGCGCCGCTGTTGGCAGGGGCGGCGAAGTCGATGAATTTGCCGTTCGGGCCGCCGCGATAAGCGGTTTCGTCCAGCTTGTACTGCTGGATGATGGTGCCCATCGCACCGTCGAGGATCATGATGCGGCGGGCGAGGATCTCGCGCAGCTGGGCATCGGTCTTGGACATGACGGGGCGGGTTACGGTGTTATTCATTTGCTATCTCAGAGGTCGGAGGGAGGCGCGCCACAAGATGAGGGCGGTCTGAGATTATACGGCATCCCTGAATATGCTTCAGCCAACAGCGGCATTGCCGCAACAATCTGCTGTTTTGCTCGACTGATCTACCTCAACGGCTACCGCCCCGGCAGCGCGCACCATCCAACAGTGCGCGTCCCGTCGCGCTCTATACTGAAATGGAGCGGCCATGAATTTCGAGATGACACTGTGCGGATTATCTCGGCGAGAAAAGCATCTTTGCTTGAGGAGAGGCGATATGAACGAGGGTATTGATTTCAGTGACATTCCTGAGTTAGGGGATGATTTTTTCGCACATGCCAAAAAACGTGAGGCGTTGGTGCAGAAAAGCTCCGTGATCGTGGACAGAGATGTCTACGAATGGTTCAAAGAGCATGTGCCGGCCTCTTCCGAGCTGATTAGTCAGATATTGCGCGCATACATCGCAGATCATCAGGCCAAGTCAGCCCCGAGTGGCGCGGGACAGGGCGTCGCTTAGGCGGTCGTTGCCCCAGTACATTTCGGCGCCGACGAAGAAGGTGGGGGCGCCGAACAGGTGGAGCGCGGCGGCTTCTTCGCTGCGGGCGCGCAGGCGGGCTTTGTTGTCGTCGGACTGGGCGGCGGCCAGCAGCGCCGGCGCGTCCAGGCCGATGCTGGTGAGGATGGCGGCGATCACGTCGGCATTGCCGATGTCTTCGTCATGCTCGAAATTGGCCAGCATGACGCGGGCGCAAAATTCGGCCATCCACGGCTGATGCTCGCCCAGCAAGGCCACCCGCGCCGCCAGCAGCGAACGGCGCGGAAATTCGGATGGCTGCCGCCACGGCAGTCCATATTTGACGCATTCACGCGGCATGTCCTGCCACACATAATCGCCCTTGTCCTTCTGCAGCACGAACGGCGAATTGTTCCAGCCCTGCGCCGCGAAGATCGGACCGAGCAGGAACGGCTTCCAGCGCACGATCACGTCCTTCTGCCGCGCCAGCCGCAGCACGCTCAGATAGCTGTAGTTGCTGGCAAAGTCGAACCAGCAGGCGATTTCAGGTGCGGTCATGGCGATCTCCTTTATACTCGTCTTTTTACGCAGTTGAGGTAGTGTAGATGAAATTGCCATTGTCTTTGCGTCTGCTGGCCACGGCTGGCTTGATGAGCCTGGCCATGTTCGCGCAGGCCGAGAGCTTTGCCTCGTCGGCATCCAGCGCCGGTTCGGCGTCCAGCGGCAGCGTGTCGGATTCGCTGACCGGCTCCAGCAATAGCTCGAATCGCAACAACCGCGTGGCCGATGGCGATTACCGCATCATCCAGATCGCCGCCACGCCCGGCCACGATGACCGTACTCGCGTCACCATGCAGGGCGATACGCCCGAACAGCGCATCGTGCTCGATCTGCCGCAGACCACGTTCGACAAGCAGCGCCTGGCCGTGGGTGACGCGATGTATGCGCACAACCGCGTCTACGGCATCGAGTTCGGCCGTGCCGATAATCGCCAGCCGGTCTATCTGGTGCTGGCCGATGAATGGCATGACGAACTGGCGTCGCGTCCGCTGAGCCTTTGAAGCGACTGCGCGCGCTGGCGCTGGGCTGCTGGCTGGCATTCGCGGCGGCCGGCGCCGCGCAGGCATCCTCGGGCGGTTTCTGCGACCGCACGCACGATCTCAGCGCCGCCGAGCAAGACCGTCTGCTGCGCTTCGCCGCCGTGCTGCGCGAGGAGCTCGGCGGCAGCGCGGACAGTGTGACGCTGGTCAGTCGCTCCGGCCTTGACCTGTCGCGCTTCCACATCCGTTACTCGCACGCGGCACTGGCCTGGCGCTCGGAGCAGGGCGTGTGGGCGGCGCGCCAACTCTATTATTCCTGTGACGAACGCCGGCCGCGCATCTACGACCAGGGACTGGCTGGCTTTGCCATGGGCACCGACGATCCGGCGCTGGGCTACCTCAGCATCGTGAAGCTGCCGCCGCAGGCGGTGCTGGCGCTGCGGCCGGCCTTGCTGGACAGTTCGCGCGCGCTGCATCTGCTAGGCGCGCAATACAGCGCCAACGCCTATGCCTACGGGCTGCGCTATCAGAACTGCAATCAATGGCTGGTGGAGATGCTGGCCGCCGGCTGGGGCGATCTGGCCGATGGCGCGGATTTGCGCGAGCGCGCGCAAGCCTGGTTGCGTACGGCGGACTATGCGCCGCAGCCGGTCGAAGTCGGCTCGCGTTTCTTGATGCTGGCGTCGCACTTCGTGCCGCTGCTGCATCTGGACGATCATCCGGACGCGGACCGCGCCGCGCTCAGGCTGCAGATCAGCCTGCCAAGCACGCTGGAGGAATTTGTGCGCGCCCGCTTTCCGCAAAGCGAGCGCGTCGAGGTCTGCCACGATGACAAGCAAATCGTCATCCATCGCGGCTGGACCCCGGTCGCCGACGGCTGTGTACCGGCCGACGGCGACCGGGTAGTGTCACTCAGCGATTAGATTTCGCTGATGAACTTGTCGCGTGGGCGACGCACTTTTTTCAGATCGACCAGCCAGTCGCCTTCCGGCTGACGGTAGCCCAGCGGCAGGATCACCACGCTGCGCAGATTGCGCTCTTTCAGCGACAGGATTTGGTCGACGGCGGCTGGATCGAAGCCTTCCATCGGCGTTGCATCCACGCCTTCGAAGGCGGCGGCGACCAGCGCCACGCCCAGCGCGATGTAAGCTTGGCGGGCGGCGGCGTCGAAGTTGGCGGCGTCACCGCGCGCGGCCACGATGCCTTGCAGTTGCTTGCGATAGGCTTCCCAGCCTTCGTTGACGAAACCGCGCACTTCATTGGTCAGGTCGAACATGAAGTCGATGCGTTCCGGCGTGATGTTGTCCCACGCGGCGAACACCAGCAGGTGCGAGGCTTCGGTGATTTGCGACTGGTTCCAGCCCACTTCGCGGATTTTGGCGCGCAGTTCCGGATTCTTCACCACCAGAATTTCAAACGGCTGCAGGCCGCTGGAGGTCGGCGCCAGGCGCACCGCTTCCAGGATGCGTTCCAGCGTGGCGTCGTCCAGCTTTTTGGCGTCGTCGAATTTTTTGGTGGCGTAGCGCCAGTTCAACTTATCGATTACTGCGGTCATATGCATACTCCCTAAGATAATAAGGCCGCGACCCTGGCGGGCGCGGCGACGGAATATCATAGCGAATATGTTGAGACCGTGCTGACGACGGCCTTTTTTCAGCCGAAGCGCTGGCCTTCCAGAGGGAAGCCTTTGATGAACTCGGCTGCGGGCAGGCGCTTGCCGCCCGGTTTTTGCAGCGAGGTCAGGCGCAAGGTGCCGCTGCCGCAGGCGATCACGATGCCGTGTTGCGCATCGGCCGCCAGCACCGTGCCGGCCGGTGCTTTGCTGTCTTCGGCCAGCACTTCGGCGCCCCACAGCTTGACGATGGTGCCGTTGACGTTGCCATGCGCGCCAGGGAAGGGATTGAAGGCGCGGATCTTGCGGCTGATTTCCTGCGCCGATTGCGTGAAATCGAGCGCCGCTTCTTCCTTGCTGATCTTGGACGCGTAATTGACGCCTTCCTCAGGCTGTACCACCGCTTCCAGCTGGCCATGCCGCATCTTGTTGAGCGCCTCGACGATCATCTTGCCGCCCAGCGCGGCCAGCTTGTCGTGCAGGCTGCCGGTGGTGTCGCTGTCTTCGATCGCCACTTTTTCGATCAGCAGCATCGGGCCGGTATCCAGACCTTCTTCCATCTCCATGATGGTGATGCCGGTTTCGGCGTCGCCTGCTTCAATCGCGCGATGGATCGGGGCGGCGCCGCGCCAGCGCGGCAGCAGCGAACCGTGGATGTTGAGGCAGGGCTTGATGTCCAGCGTGTCGCGCGGCAGGATCAGGCCGTAGGCCGCCACCACCATCACGTCGTACGGCGTCGACAGCAGGCGCTGATGGGCGGCCTTGGCTTCCTCGGCGCGTTGCGGGTCCTTGCTGTCCATGCGCAGCGACAGCGGCTGCAGCACTTCAATGCCCTTGGAGACGGCGTATTGCTTGACGGCCGATGGCTGCAAGTGCATGCCACGACCGGCGGGACGATCCGGCTGAGTCAGCACCAGCGGGATCTCAAAACCGGCCTCATGCAATGCTTGCAGGGCCACGGCGGCAAATTCCGGCGTACCGGCGAAGATGACTTTCATGCTTAGTAACGACGGCCCTGGGCGCGCAACTGGGCTTCGCGCTGCGCACCGCGCTCTTCCTTCTGCAGCTTGGTCTTGATGCGGTTGCGCTTCAGCGGCGACAGGTATTCAACGAATACCTTGCCCAGCAGGTGATCCATCTCGTGCTGAATGCAGACCGCCAGCAGGCCATCGGCCTCGACTTCAAACGGCTGGCCCTTGACGTCGTAGGCGCGCACCTTGACTTTGGATGGACGCTCGACGCCGTCGTAGACGCCCGGCACCGACAGGCAGCCTTCGTCGTACACCTGTTTGTCGTCGCTGGACCACAGGATTTCCGGGTTGATGTAAGCGACCAGCGCGCTCTTGTCTTCGGTGGTGTCGATCACGATGACTTGCTCGTGCACGTCCACCTGCGTTGCCGCCAGGCCGATGCCGGGCGCGTCGTACATGGTCTCGGCCATGTCGGCGACCAGCTGGGCCAGACGCTCGTCGAACACGGCGACCGGCTGCGCCACTTTATGCAGGCGCGGGTCAGGGTAACGCAGAATATTTAGGATAGCCATGGGTACTAATAACTAAGTGAAAACTATGTGGATGCCTTGCTAACAGACGACCGCCATGCGGCTGGCGCGGAGCGCGGTTTCGCTTGCTAGTTCAGGGTTTTATGGGCAGAATTTGATTCAATTTGGCAAGCTTTACTGCTCTGCTGCCGTGTGCCTGCGGCGCACTTACTGGACCTATTAATGAAAAATTTTAGCACAGTCGGTCCCCGCTTAGCATGGGCTGCCCTTTTTGTCGCCGCTTCGGCGACTGCGGCAGAACCCATCAAATGCGAGTTCCGGCCTGACGCTCCCGACCAGCACGTGGTGGTCAAGGGCGACACCTTGTGGGATATTTCCGGCACTTTCCTGCAAAAACCGTGGTGCTGGCCCACTGTCTGGGGCATGAACCGCGACGAAATCGCCAACCCGCACTGGATTTATCCGGGCCAGATCATCTGGTTCGACCGCAACGCCGGCCGTCTGCGGCTGGGCACGCCGATTGCCGCCAACAGCGGCGCCAACGATCCCGCCAGCCAACGCCTCGGCCCGCGCGTGCGCAGCGACGGCGTCGGCGCCGATGCGGTGCCGTCGATACCGCCCGGCGTGATCGAACCGTTCCTGACCCAGCCGTTGATCGTCGACGAGGATGAAATGAAAACGGCGCCGCGCATCATCGCCACGCAGGAGAGCCGGGTGTTCCTCGGCCAGGGCGACAAGGCCTATGTGCGTGGTGATTTGCATGGCAACACGGCGTTCCAGGTGTTCCGCCCAGGACAGCCGCTGAAGGACCCGGTCACGCAGAAAGTGATCGGCTATGAAGCGGCCTTCCTCGGCACGCTGAAACTGCAGGCCGAGGCCAAGCCCGGCTCCGGCAGTGATGTGCATACCTTTACGGTCTCCACCGCAGCGCAGGAAATGGGCAAGGGCGACCAGCTGCGCGCGGTGCCGCCAACGCCGATGCAGAATTACGTGCCACATCCGCCGGCGCAGCCGGTCGATGCGCGCGTGGCCGGGATCTATGGCGGCGTCACCCACGCCGGCCAGCACCAGATCGTCAGCATTAATCGCGGAAAGCTTGACGGACTCGATGTCGGCACCGTGCTGCAGCTGTACCATACCGGACAGACTGTCAGCGATTCCACGGCCAAGAAAAGCTGGTTCGGGCGCGAGCAGCAGGTCAAGCTGCCGGACGAGGAAGTGGGTAGCTTGTTTATCTTCCGCACGTTCAAGCAGGTGTCCTACGGCTTGATCATGCAGGTGACAGCGCCGGTGCAGATAGGCGATGTCGCCAAGTCGCCGGAGTAGGCCGCGCCGTGCAAGCCACGGATCCCCCCATCGATGTTTCCGAGCCAGTGCTGGCGGACTGGCTGCGGTTGTTGCTGACCGACGGTGTCGGCCTGCTGACCGCGCATCGGCTGCTGGACCATTTCGGCACGCCGGCGCGCATCTTTGCCGCCAGCCACGCCGAGCTGCTGCCGTTGCTGACCCGGCCGCGCCAGGCCGACGCTCTGCTGGCCGCACCGGCGCCCGAATTGACGGCGCAGCTGGACGCGCTGCAAGCCTGGCTGCAACAGCAGGGACATCGCCTGCTGTTCTGGGGCCAGCCCGATTACCCTGAATATTTACGCAATATCGCGGCGCCGCCGTTGCTGCTGTACGTCAAAGGCCGCGCCGAGTTGCTGCCGCAGCGCTCGGTGGCGGTGGTGGGCTCGCGCAACGCCAGCCGCCAGGGGGTGATCAATGCCGAGCAGCTGGCGCAGGCCTTGTCCGAGGCCGGCGTCACCATCGTCTCCGGGCTGGCGCTGGGCATCGATGCGGCCGCCCACACCGGCGGCCTGAATGGTCCGGGCAGTACCATCGCCGTGCTGGGCACCGGCATCGACCGCATCTATCCCGCCCGCAATGGCGCGCTGGCGCGCCGCATCGCCGAAGAGGGCTGCCTGGTGAGCGAATACCTGCTCGGCACCTCGCCCTCGCGCGACAATTTTCCGCGCCGTAATCGCATCATCAGCGGGCTGGCGCGTGGCGTGCTGGTGGTGGAGGCGGCCGCCCAGTCCGGTTCGCTGATCACCGCCCGGTTGGCGCTGGCGCAGGGGCGCGAGGTGTACGCCGTCCCCGGCTCGATTCATGCGACACTGTCCAAAGGCTGCCACCAGATGATACGGGAGGGCGCCCGGCTGGTGGAAAGCGCGGCGGATATCTTGGCCGATCTGCAACTGGCGGCGGGCGGCGGCGCGCTGACGCGGCCGGGGCTGGACGACAGTTTCGTCGACCGCGTGCTGCAGGCGATGGGCGACGATCCGGTCCAGGCCGAGGTGCTGGCCTTGCATTTAAACCAATCCGCCGGCGAACTGCAGGGGCAATTGCTGGCGCTGGAGCTGGCCGGATTGCTGGAACGCTTGCCGGGCGGCATGTTTCAACGGCTGCGGGCTTGAACAACACTTGTCGCGGATTCGTTTTAACTGATAGAGTAGAGCCATGTTCGACGTCCTTGTTTATCTCTACGAGACTTATTACCGTCCCGATGCCTGCCCGGAACCGGCGGCATTGGCCAAGAAGCTGTCGGCTGTCGGTTTTGACGACGTCGAGATCTCCGAGGCGCTGGTATGGCTGACCGACCTGACCGCCATGGCCGAGGTCGAGCACTCGCTGACCGCCGCGTCCACCGGCACCCGTTTCTATGTGGACCAGGAAGTCGACGTGCTGGGCCCCACCGCCATCGGTTTCATCCAGTTCCTGGAATCGGCCAAGGTGTTGTCGCCGTTGCAACGCGAGATCGTGATTGAGCGCGCGTTGGCGCTGGATGAAGTGCCGGTGTCGCTGGGCAAGTTGAAAATCATCGTGTTGATGTTGCTCTGGAGCCAAGGCAAGGAGCCGGACGCGCTGATGTTCGATGATTTGTTTGGCTCGGACGAAGACCAGGCTCCCCGCCTGTTGCATTAAAGTCCCAGAAAAATTCCCTTTAAGCAACAAAACACGGCATAATCGGCCTCCCGGTGGCGTGCGCTTGCCGAGCTGTCGGCAATCCGCTTATTATTTGCGCTTTGACAATACTGTGACAGAAATGTGCAGATCGCCAGCCGATCCATGTATCATGCGCAGGCTGTCCCCCTGAAGTGTTAAAAACGAGATACTAAAATATGAGTAAAACCCTCATCATCGCCGAGAAGCCGTCTGTCGCGAATGACATCGCGAAGACGCTTGGCGGCTTTACCAAGCACGATGAGTACTTTGAATCCGACGAGTACGTGTTGTCCTCCGCCGTCGGCCACCTGCTGGAAATCGCGGTTCCCGAAGAATACGACGTCAAACGCGGCAAATGGAGCTTCGCCCATCTGCCGATGATCCCGCCGTACTTCGCGCTGAACCCGATCGCCAAGACGGAAGCCCGCCTCAAGGTGCTGAACAAGCTCATCAAGCGAAAAGACGTTACCACCCTGATTAACGCATGTGACGCGGGCCGCGAAGGAGAACTGATCTTCCGCCTGATCGCGCAGAACGCCAAGGCCAAGCAGCCGGTCAAGCGGCTGTGGCTGCAGTCGATGACGCCAGCCGCGATCCGCGACGGCTTCACGCAGCTGCGCACCGACGACGACATGATGCCGCTGGCCGACGCCGCGCGCTGCCGCTCGGAAGCCGACTGGCTGATCGGCATCAACGGTACCCGCGCCATGACCGCCTTCAACTCGAAGGAGGGCGGCTTCTACCTGACCACCGTCGGCCGGGTGCAGACGCCAACGCTGTCGATCGTGGTCGAGCGCGAAGAAAAGATCAAAAAGTTCGTGCCGCGCGATTACTGGGAAGTGCGCGCCGAATTCGTCTGCGCCGCCGGCGTCTACGAAGGCCGCTGGCTGGACACCAAGTTCAAGAAGGACGAGAACGATCCGGAGAAGCGAGCCGAGCGCCTGTGGAGCAAGGCTGCGGCCGACTCCATCGCGCTGGCCGTGCGTGGCAAGCAGGGCAATGTCACCGAAGAATCCAAGCCGACCACCTCGATGGCGCCGGGCCTGTTCGACCTGACCAGCCTGCAGCGTGAGGCCAACTCGCGCTTCGGTTTCTCGGCCAAGAACATCTTGGGTCTGGCGCAAGCGCTGTACGAGAAGCACAAGGTGCTGACCTACCCGCGTACCGATTCGCGCCATCTGCCGGAAGACTATCTGGACACCGTCAAGCAGACGCTGGACTCGGTCAAGGAAAACAATAACTACCACCAGTTCGCCAAGCAGATTCTGGACAAGGGCTGGGTCAAGCCGAACAAGCGCATCTTCGACAACAGCAAGATCTCGGATCACTTCGCGATCATTCCGACCCCGATCGCGCCGAAGAACCTGTCCGAGCCGGAGCAGAAGCTGTACGACCTGGTGACGCGCCGTTTCATGGCGGTGTTCTTCCCCGCCGCCGAGTTCCAGGTCACCACCCGCTTTACCGAAGTGTCGGGCCACACCTTCAAAACCGAAGGCAAGGTCATGACCAATCCGGGCTGGCTGGCGATCTACGGCAAGGAAGCCGATGGCGACGACAAGGAAAAAGAAGGTGGCAGCAACAAGAACCTGGTGCCGGTCGCCAAGGGCGAGAAGGTGCTGACCGACCGCGTTGACGCCAACGGCTTGGTGACCAAGCCGCCGGCACGCTACACCGAGGCGACGCTGTTGTCCGCCATGGAAGGCGCCGGCAAGCTGGTGGAAGATGACGAGCTGCGCGACGCCATGGCCGGCAAAGGCCTGGGCACGCCAGCCACGCGCGCCGCCACCATCGAAGGTTTGATCAGCGAAAAGTATCTGCTGCGCGAAGGCCGCGAGCTGATGCCGACCGCCAAAGCGTTCCAGCTGATGACGCTGCTGCGCGGCCTGGGCGTCAACGAACTGACTGCGCCCGAGCTGACCGGCGAGTGGGAATACAAGCTGTCGCAGATGGAAAAGGGCAAGATCTCGCGTGACGAGTTCATGCGCGAAATCGCCCAGATGACGCAGGTGATCGTCAAGCGCGCCAAGGAATACAGCAACGACACGATTCCGGGTGACTACCACACGCTGGTGGCGCCATGCCCGAATTGCGGCAGCGTGGTCAAGGAAAACTACCGTCGCTTCGCCTGCACCAAGTGCGAATTCTCGATGAGCAAAACGCCGGGCGGCCGCCAGTTTGAAATCGAGGAAGTGGAACAGCTGCTGCGCGACCGTACCATCGGCCCGCTGCAAGGCTTCCGCTCCAAGATGGGCCGTCCATTTGCCGCGATTCTGCGCATCGTGCGCGATGAGGACATCAGCAACTTCAAGCTGGAGTTCGACTTTGGCCAGAACGACGAGTCCGAGGATTCAGAACCGGTGGACTTCAGCGAGCAAACGCCGCTGGGTCCGTGCCCGAAGTGCAACGGTGGCGTGTACGAAATGGGCCTGGCCTATGTTTGCGAACACAGCGTCGCCAAACCGAAGACTTGCGATTTCCGCAGCGGCCGCATCATTCTGCAGCAGGAGATTCTGCCGGAGCAGATGGCCAAGCTGCTGAACGACGGCAAGACCGATCTGCTGCCGGGCTTTATCTCGCAGCGCACGCGTCGTCCGTTCAAGGCTTTCCTGGTGAAGGGCAAAGACGGCAAGATCAGCTTCGAGTTTGAAGAGCGCAAGGCCAAGCCGGGCGCCGCCGCCAAAGGCAAGGCGGCAGCGGCTGACGACGGTGCGGACGAGGAAAAGAAAGCACCGGTGAAAAAGGCCGCAGCGGTGAAGAAGCCGGCGGCGGTCAAGAAACCGGCAGCCAAGAAACCAGCCGCAAAGAAAGCAGCGCCTAAAAAAGCTGCCGCCACTGCGGAGTAAATGATGAGGACGGGACACGCGAGTGTCCCGTTTTTTATGATGCGAGCGGTTCAATCCAATATCACCACGCTGGCGGTGGATGCCATCGTCAATGCGGCTAATTCTTCCTTGCTGGGCGGTGGCGGCGTTGATGGCGCGATCCACCGCGCGGCCGGGCCGGAGCTGGTGCACGAGTGCCGGCTGCTGGGCGGTTGCCATACCGGCGACGCCAAGATCACCAAGGGCTATCGTCTGCCTGCGCGCTACGTGATCCACACCGTCGGCCCAGTGTGGCGCGGCGGTACCGAGCGCGAGCCGGAATTACTGGCCTCTTGCTACCGGCGCGCGCTGGAGCTGGCGGTGGCCAACGGCGTGCGCAGCATCGCCTTCCCCAGCATCAGCACCGGCATCTACGGCTATCCGATTCAACTGGCGGCGGAGATAGCCATCGCCACGGTGGCGGCGTCTCAGTTCGAAGGCGAAGTCATCTTCTGCTGCTTCTCCGCAGCCGATTTGCAGGTGTACGAACAGCTACTTCACAGGTGAGGCATGGCGGTGACGAACAGCGCGCAGCATGACCTTCAGCTGGACTGCTTTGTACCTGTTTCTTGCGATGACCGCGGCCGTACTACTATTCGGACATTCGCTGGGTAGCCATCGCAAACTGATTGTGCAGGTGGGCTTGGCGGGACCGCTTGGCTTGCTGCGACAGCATGCTGTGACCTCTATCTGAAACACGAACCGCTGACTCAGATCGAAGTGCGTATTGCCGACGATCGCTTTGGAAAGCTGCTGCGCGCGCACGCTGCGTTATTTGATGGGATACAACTGGTAACTTTTCTTACGGAAATGTGGTCGTCGGCGCGTGGGGCGGGCGCGTTGTATGCACAAGAGCACTGATGAACAGCGCTCTGCCAACCCAAGAAAAGGAACACTGTCATGAAAACCAAAACCCTGATGATGAGCGCCCTGTTTTCGATGATCAGCGCCGCAGCTTTCGCGCAGAATCCAGTGGCCCAGGACAGCCGCGAGATCAAGCACGACAATGCTGTGATCGCGGTCAAAAAGGGTGAGGTGGCCGCCGGCAAACAACAGCTGCAAGCCGAACACCAGGAAACCAAAGCGCTGGCCCATGCCGAACATCAGGCACTGAAGAAAGGCGACGTGGTTCAGGCCAAGCAGCTGGATCAGGCCCGCCACGACGAGCAGCACGCGATGCAGCAGCAAAAGCAGGCGATTAAACATGATAAAAAAGTCATCGCCCGCCACCGCGTCGACAAGCACGAAGCCCAGATCGCCCGCGAGGAAGACAAGCTCAAGCACGAGCACGAAGCCGGCAAAATCTGATTGTCACTCCGACAAAAGCCGCACAGTTTCAGGCTGTGCGGCTTTTTATTGCTTGCATTCAACCGCATGAGTGACTATATTTAAGGCACCATGACCACCTCCGTGACCTCCGCCACCTCCAGCTCGACGTATCAGGCCTATGTGCCGACCGTCGGCCAGACGACTTCAACCGCAGCGTTGACGTCGCAGGCAGTGTCGTTGTCGACGCAATCGGCCGTGGTGGCCGCGTTGGGCGGTTCCAGCAGCGCCACGGTGTACACGCCGAGCGGTTTGTTGAATACTCTGCAACAGGCCGGTGTGGCCAGCGACACCATCGCCACTCCGGAATCCGGCAGCGACACCTCCAGCACCGCGCAGGATACGCAGGATCAGGCCATCGTCTCGTCGCTGTCCAGCAGCACCTCCAGTTCCGGCATCTACACCGGCACCGGCACGGTCAGCGGCCTGACCGAGCAGGCATCCGCCAACTGGGCGGATCTGCTGAAAGCCAACCCCAGCCTCGCCAGCACTGTCATTTCCAGCTCCTACAACCTCGGTCTGGTCAGCAGCCTGTCCACCACCGCCTGAATCCCTTCAGCAGCAAATAATTTGCTGTGATAAACTATTGGTTCTTTTTGGCAATCAATCTTCTACTGCCTGAATCGTAGTTTCAATCGTCGTAGCGCTTCTTTCTTTCCAACTGCCTGCAGGGGCACACAACTCATGAAAAACTTCACAATTGGCACGCGCCTGGCGGCGGGCTTTGGTTTGGTGTTGGCGTTGATGATCTTGATGACGCTGATTGGCATCCGTCACATGCACTCGGTAGCGACCGCCACCCGCGACATGATGCAGCAGCCGCTGGCGAAGGAACGCATGATCAGCGACTGGTACCGGCTGATCCACACCAGCGTGCGCCGCACCTCGGCCATCTCCAAGAGTTCGGACCCGTCGCTGGGACCGTTCTTTGCCGACGACACCAAACAGTCCACCGCCGAGATCAACGTCCTGCAGCAAAAGGTCGAAGCCTTGCTGGAAGGCGACGAGGAAAAAGCCATGTTCAGCGACATGATGGCGGCCCGCAAGCAATACGTGGCCTCGCGCGACAAGATCGTGGCGCTCAAAAAAGACGGCAAGCTGGACGAGGCGGCCGAAGAACTGGAACAGCGCTTCACGCCCAACGGCAAGGCTTACCTGGCGGCGCTGGGCGGACTGCTGGAGCATCAGCGCAAGAACATGGATAACCAGGCCGGGCACATCGAATCGCTGTACGAAAGCAACCGCGCCTTCATGATCGGCTTCGGGCTGGCGGTGCTGGCGCTCGGCGTGGTCAGCGCGTGGCGGCTGACGCGCGGCATCACCGTGCCGCTGAGCCAGGCGCTGGAGATCGCCGAGGCGGTGGCCCACCGCGATTTGACCTCGCACATTGAAGTCAGCAGCTCGGACGAAACCGGCCGTCTGCTGCAATCGCTGCAAAAAATGAATGATGGCCTGATCGACATCGTGACCCAGGTGCGCAACGGCACGGAAAGCATCTCGACCGCATCGAGCCAGATCGCCGCCGGCAATCTGGACTTGTCGAGCCGCACCGAGCAGCAGGCATCCAGCCTCGAAGAGACCGCCTCGTCGATGGAAGAACTGACCGCCACCGTCAAGCAAAACGCCGACAATGCGCGCCAGGCCAACCAACTGGCGGTGCGGGCGTCGGAAGTGGCGCAGCGCGGCGGCGGCGTGGTGTCGGACGTGGTCAGCACGATGGAAGCGATCACCGGTTCCTCGCGCAAGATTGCCGACATCATCAGCGTGATCGACGGCATCGCCTTCCAGACCAACATCCTGGCCCTGAATGCTGCAGTGGAAGCGGCGCGCGCCGGCGAGCAAGGACGCGGCTTCGCGGTGGTGGCGTCGGAAGTGCGCAACCTGGCGCAACGCAGCGCGGCAGCGGCCAAGGAAATCAAAGGGCTGATTGACGATTCGCTGCTGAAGGTGGATGCCGGCAGCGCGCTGGTATCGCAGGCCGGCAGCACCATGAGCGAAGTAGTGGAAAGCATTCAACGCGTGACCGACATCATGGGCGAAATCAGCTCCGCCACGCAGGAGCAGAGCAGCGGCATCGAACAAGTCAACCAAGCCATCGGCCAGATGGATCAGGTAACGCAGCAGAACGCCGCGCTGGTGGAACAAGCCGCCGCAGCCGCCGCCGCGCTGCACGACCAGGCCGACACCCTGACCGCCACCGTCGCCGTATTCAAGCTGCACGAAGCCCAATCCAACCACCTGCGCCTCGCCGCGTAAATCCGGGGTCAGGTCCATCATTTCTACACGAGCTCAACCGCACAGCGGTTGAGCTCGTGTAGAAATGATGGACCTGACCCCGGAGGTTACTGCGTTTGCAATTCGACGTTGATCATGTTGTCGTCGGGCTTGCGGTCGATGAGTTTGTTGTCGGGGTCGATGCCGGCCTTGGCTGGACGGCCATTGACGATCACGGTGTAGCGGTTGTCTTTTTGCTCGATCAGTTTGCGTTCGCGCAGCAGTGGGTTGCCGTCCTTGTCGTCGACGCCGATGTCGATCCAGTCCTTTAGCGCGACGTCTTTTTCTTCGCCCTGTTCGCCGGCGCGCACTTTGGCGGCGCTGACTACGAAGCTGACTTCGTATTTGCCATCACTGAGCTTGCGCGCGGTCGCTGAGGTCGCATGGTTTTCGTACAGCACGATGTAGTTGAACAGGTCGTCAATCAGATACGCCTGGTCCGCCGGCGTGATCTTGCGCAGCGCTTCCACCAGCACATCCACGCCCGGATACGGGCCGGACTTGCGGCCATACTGCGTCAGCAATTCCTTCAGCGCGCCGTTGACCTTGGCTTCGCCCAGAATATCCTGCAACTGGTACATCGCCAGGCTGCCCTTGCGGTACTGGATGTAGTTCTGGTTTTCATTCTCCGCCAGCGGCAGTTCTTTTTTGCGCTCCAGCGCGCGGCCGATCAGATATTGCTCCAGGTCGTAGTGCAGGAAGCGGCGCATTTTGCTGGCGCCGAAGTTTTTCTTCATCACCATCAAGGCCGAGTATTCGGCCAGCGTTTCGCTCAGTACCGAGCTGCCGCGCGTGTTGCCGCCCACTAGCTGGTGGCCCCACCACTGGTGCGCCACTTCATGTGCGGTGATGTAGAACGGGTAGTCGATGTCCTTCGGATTCTTGTCGTTGACCTTGGCGATGAAGCCCACCGATTCCGAGTACGGTATGGTGTTCGGATACGATTGCGCAAACTGCGCGTAACGCGGGAATTCGACGATGCGTACCAGTTTGTGCTGGTACGGCCCGAAATTCCTGGTGTAGTAATCCAGCGATTCCTTGATGCCCTTGTCCATGCGATCCAGGTTGTACTCATGGCCGGGATGGTAGTACAGCTCGATGCCGACGTCTTGCCACCAGTCGCGCTTGACCAGGTAGCGCGCCGACTGGAAGGCGTACATATTCAGTATCGGCTGCTCCATCTTGTAGTGGAAGTAGCGGCGGCCCTTGCTGCTCCAGTCCTTGACCAGCGTGCCCGGTGCGATCGCGGTCTGGTCGGCGCTGGTACTGATGGTGGTGTCGAACGAAATCCAGTCGGCGTCGTTGGCGGCGAAGTTGTTGGTCAGGCCGCCGGCATCGTTACGCGGCAGCATGCGCTCGCGCGCCGCCAGTTGGTGTTTCTTGCGGTCGCTGGCGTCGTTCAGCTCCCAGTCCTGCTGGTAACCGATGTGCGGCATGATGCCGTTGTTGAAGAAGGTGCCGTTGGCGATCACCGGCGTGTCCTGGCCGATGCCGAGGATGCCCTGCGGCGCGTAGCGGATTTCAAAGTCCATGCTGAGCTGCGCGCCCGGCGCCAGTGGCTTGCTCAGCTTGTAGCTGTAGAAGCCGAGCTCGCTGTCCTGCAGGCCGTTGCGTACTTCCTGGCCGAAGCGCACGCGGTATTGCGCCACGTTGTTGTCCTGCGAGACGATGATGTCGCTGACCGGCTGCGCGGTTTTGTTCTGCAGCGTGTAGCGGCCCTTGATGACCAGCGTGCGCTGCTCCGGCCACATGTCGACACCCAGTTGCACATCGGTGATGCGCGGCTGCGGGATTACGGCGTATTGCTTGTACTTGCGTTCGTAGTCGGCCTTGTCCGTTTCCTTGTGGTAGTTCGATTTGTAGCAGTTGGCGATGTGCTGGTTGTAGAACAGCACGCCGCCGGCACCGAGGAAGATCAGCAGGCCGATGGCGATGGTGCTCAGCACCGGCACCGTCAGCGCGTGGCGCGCCAGTTGCAGGCGCTGGCGCCAGCCATCGTTGGTGCCGCGCGCCCAGAACAGCAGCGACAGCACCACCAGCAGCAGCGCCGCGCCGCCCCAGTAGGCTTCGAACCAGCGCTCGCGCAGCAGGAAGTGGCCATAGCCGTTCATCGCCGAGTAGATGATGGTCGGCATATTGCCGTAGATGAGCATGGGGTTTTCCAGCCCCACCGAACTGGCCGTGACGCTGATGATGTAGTAGACGATCATCGCGAAGTAGGCGATGTAGCGCTGGTTCAGCAGCACTTGCAGCGCGATCGCCAGCACCGCCGTCAGCGCATAGCCGGGCAGCAGCACCAGGAACAGATGGCGCAGATACAGCCCCGGCTCCAGCATGAAGTAACCCTGGAAAACCTGTACCGCCATGCCGGTCAGCATGATGATGGCCATCAGCAGCGCTTGCAGGCCGATCAGCGCGAACAGCTTGGACAGCAGCGGCAGCCAGCTCGGTACCGGCAGCGCGTCCAGCATCTGCCCCATGTGGGCCTCGCGCTCGCGCCAGATCAGCTCGCCGGCGTAGAAGGTGGTGATCACCATCATGAACAGGGCGAAGGTTTCGCTGATCACTTCCAGCACCTGGTAGGTGACCGGATAGGTATTGGTGCCGTACAGCGAGCCCAGGTCCAGGCAGGAGGCGAACATCATCAACACGCCGGCCAGCACGATCACCAGGAAGTAGATATTCTTGGTGGTTTCGCGCAGGTTCAGCCAGCTCATGCGCACCAGCAGCCAGCCCAGGCTGCGCGCCTTGAAGTCGGGCGTTTCCTGGGTGTTGATGGAGGCTTGCGACAGATGTTGCGGCACTTCGCCTTCGCCGGTGCTGGCGTGCTTGCTGTGGCCGCTGTCGCTGGTGGCGATGAAGTGGAAGCGCCAGTAACCGACCAGCAGGCCGGCCAGCGCGGCCGAGGCCCAGATCACGCGGTTCAGCAGGTACACGCCTTCCGGCCACAGCATGCGGGTGTTGCGTTCGACGATGGGCCAGTACTCGGTCAGGCGCATCACGGCGGTGGTGCCGAACGGGTCGATCAGGGCGGCGAAGGTTTTGAAGTCGAGGTCGCGCGCCAGGCCCGGCGCCACCAGGTAGCCGATCAGCATGACCACGCTGGAGATATACACCGGCAGCATGCGCCGCGTCAGCGCGGCCAGGATGAAGAACACGGCGCCGAAGATGAAGATGTTGGGCAGGATCACGATCAGATACGGCATCACATACGCCAGCAGCGGCGGATGCGCCAGCCGCTCGGGATCGATGCCGGGGATGAAGCTGCCCAGCCAGGCACCGAGCAGGATGCTGGTGAAGATCACCGCCAGCGTGAAGTAGGCGCCGAGGAAGCGGCCGAACATATACTGGTGTTTCTTGATCGGCGCACTGAAGAAGAAGTGCTGCATGTCGTACTCGAAGTCCTGCTGCACCGAGCGCCCCATCATGGCGGCGATCACGATCACGCCCAGCGAGCCGATGAAGCTGGTGGTGAACATCAGCGAGCGCGGCGAGTCGATCAGCTGGCTGCCGAACACGATCGAGGCGCCCTTGAAGAAGCCGCCGGCGGCGGCCATCCACAGCATGGTCAGTGCCAGGAAACCGAAAAAGTAGACCCAGGTCGATAGCAGCTTGAGGCGCTGGCGCGCTTCAAAGGAGGCAATGGCTAACATGATGCCGCCTTACTCGCAGCTGTTCGCGGCGCGATGGCGGCCGGCGATGGTGGCGAAGTACACATCCTCCAGATCGCCGATGGCTTCCTCGAAGCCATCGCCGGGATCGGTGTCGCTGTAGACGTGGATCAGGGTGCGGCCCGACAGCAGGCGCGACGAGATCACTGGATGACGCAGCTGGAACGAGGGCAGGTCGCTCTTGGTGATGAAGCGGGCCCAGATCTTGTCGCTGACTTCGTGGATCAGTTCCTGCGTCGGCCCGCACAGCAGCAAATGGCCTTTGTTGATGATGGCCATGTTGGCGCACAGGTCGGCCACGTCGGACACGATGTGGGTCGACAGGATCACGGTCTTGTCTTCGCCAATGTCGGACAGCAGGTTGTGGAAGCGCACCCGCTCCTGCGGGTCGAGGCCGGCGGTCGGCTCGTCGACGATGATCAGTTTCGGGTCGCCCAGCAGCGCCTGGGCGATGCCGAAACGCTGCCGCATGCCGCCCGAGAAGCCGCCCAGTCGCTGATGGCGCACTTCGAACAGATTGGTTTGCTGCAACAGGCCGTCGACCACTTCGCGCCGGCGGTGGCGGTTGCTTAGTCCTTTCAGCACCGCGAAGTGATCCAGCATTTCGTAGGCGGTCACTTTCGGATAGACGCCGAAGTCCTGCGGCAAATAGCCCAGCAGGCGGCGGATTTCATCTTTTTCGTCCAGCACGTCCATGTCGCCAAAGAAGACCGAGCCGGAGTCGCATTCCTGCAAGGTGGCCAGCGTACGCATCAGCGTCGACTTGCCGGCGCCGTTGGGGCCGAGCAAGCCGAACATCCCGGTCGGGATGGTGAGCGAGATATTGTCCAGCGCCACCACGCCATTCGCGTAGGTCTTGGACAAATTGCTGATGCTTAATTCCATGCTAACTCCTGATTCTGCACGACAAACCACTTTTCACATGATGGCATTGTATTGAATTTGATCCATAGCGGGGGCGCCATTGCGATGGGCGGCAATATGCTGCGCCAGAGTGCAGAATCGACGGAACAGGCGGTGTTGCCTGCATGGCTGGTTGAATAGACAACTTATTCAATTCCTAAACAAAACCTGCTCGCGGCTGAACCACCAGCGGCACAGGGCCAGCAACAGGCCGGCAGTGATCGTTGTTGACACTAATATCACGGAAAACATGCGGTAGTCCATGGTTCCCTTCACCAATTCCTTCATCGCCAGCGCCACATTGGTCAGCGGCACCAGCGCCCACTTCCAGTTCAGCTCGACGCCGGGCAGCAGCGCCACCAGCGTCGGCAGGATGGTGACGACGATCAACGGCGAGATCAGGCCAGCCGCTTCCTTGTAACTTTTGGCGTAGACCGAGATTGCCAGCAGGATGGCGGCGAAGATGGCGGCGATGGGCACCAGCATCAGCGCCACCATGGCCAGGTCGAGCAGGCCGATGGCGCGCATCATCTGCACCAGATCGCCGCCGATCAGCGGGCCGACGAAGGTGATCAGCGCGGCCACGCTGGCGACCATCAGCAGCGCCGAGGTCAGGCCGACGGTGAACAGCATCAGGAACTTGGCCAATACCACCGCCGTGCGCGAGACCGGCGCCAGCAGCAGCGTTTCCAGCGTGCCACGTTCCTTTTCGCCGGCGCCGGTGTCGATGGCCGGGTACATGGCCGCCATCAGGCACACCATCAGCAGCACATAGGGCAGCATGCCACCGATCAGCGCGCCCATCTGCTGGCGCTTGTCGGCGGTGGAATGGTCTTCCAGCGTGATCGGATCCAGCGCGAAGGACAGCTGATGCTTGCTGAGGCCGAGCGCGGACAGTACATGTTCGCGCAGCTCGCGGTTTTCGCTGCCGAGCACCGACTGCACCCGCTTGCGCGTCAGGTCGACGGTGGCGGCGCTGTTGTAGTGCAGCTGGATCACGCCTTGCTGCTGCGCCGCCAGCCGCTCATCCAGGCCGGCTGGAATCACCAGCGCGAACTTGATGCGGTCGTCGGCGATGGCCTCGCGGATCTGCTCCGGCCCGGCCAGCTTCACTTCATGAAAGCCTTTCTCCTGCGCGAAGCGGGCGGCCAGCTGCGGCGCGTATTGCTGGCCGAAGATGGCATACGCCATGTCGGCCTGGCTGGCGCGCTTGAACATGCTGGAGGACAGCAGGCCGAAGCCGGCGAAAATCAGCGGAATCGCAAACACCGGAATAAACACGGTAAAGAAAAAGGTGCGGCGGTCGCGCACCAGCTCCAGCAATTCCTTCAGGTAGATGGTCCACATGGCTCAGCCTTCCTGGTTGATGAGGCCGACAAAGGCATCGTACAGATCGGCGCTGCCGCCGAGGTGGCGCAGCTGGTCCATGCTGCCGTGGAAAGCGGTCTTGCCGTGGTTGATGACGCATACGCGGTCGCACAGCTTTTCCACCTCGTGCAAATGGTGGGTGGAAAAAATCAAGGGCACGCCCAGCGCCTTGTAGCTGGCGATAAAATCCAGCAGGATCTTGGCCGACATCACGTCGAGGCCGGTGGTCGGCTCGTCGAGGATGACAATGCGCGGCTCGTGCACCACGGTGCGGGCGATCGCGCATTTCTGCTTCATGCCGGTGGACAGCTGGTCGGCCCGCTTGTTACCGTACTCGTGCATTTGCAGCAGCTCGAACAGATGGTCGCAGCGCTGCTTCAGATGGGCCGGCGTCATGCCGTGCAGGCGGCCGAAGTATTCGATGTTTTCGCGCGCGGTGAGGCGGCCGTACAGGCCGGTGGAGCCGGACAGAAAACCGATGTGGCGGCGCGCGAACAGCGGATCGGCCAGCAAGTCGACGCCATTGGCGTGGATGCTGCCGGCGTCCGGCGTCAGCGCGGTCGACAGCAGGCGCAGCGTGGTGGTCTTGCCGGCGCCATTCGGGCCGAGCAGGCCCAGCACCTCGCCGGGCGCGCAGCGGAAGCTGACATCGCGCACCGCGTGGAACCAGCCGTCATGATCGCGGGGATCGCGCGCCATGGCGGTTTTGCTGCCGCGCTTAGGCAGGCGAAAGCGTTTGGCCAGGCCGCTTACCTCGATCATCGTGGTTGTCCAAGGTTGAAAGTTTCAAGAGTAGCATGCAAAAATTCTGACACGCAAGCTACTGTGTGTAGAAAACTCTTGCTATAGTCGCGCACAGGAGCTGAGCGAAAAATGAATCCCATACTCAAGGACAAAATACTGGCAGTGATGCAGAGCGGCACCAGCCGCGACGAGGCCACCGGTTTCTTCCGCGTGACGGTGGGACTGTATTACCTGTCCGGCCTGATGACCAAGGAAACCATCGACTTCAAGCAGCTGGACCGCGAGTTCAATCGCTTCATCTATCAGAGCATCGGCAAGGGCCACAGCATTACCAGCATCTTGCAATACATGAGTGGCGAGAAAGTGGTGCGGGTGGTCGATTCCAAACGCTTCCTGCAAGCCTTCGAGCAATACTGTACCGAGGTTCCGGTGGAAAACATTCCCTTCCTGCTTGGGCTGAACCTGGGCGTGGCCAAGGATATTTCCAAGATCGACGTGCGCGGGCCGGTGGCCGATTACATCGAACGGCAGCGGCAGTTGCGTGAGGAGGCTGACGCAAAATCGGGAGCCGGTCCCGTATAATGGGACTTTCCACCGAACACGCGAGTTTGCCTCATGGCTGCATACCATCACACTCCATTGGACCGATTCATCGCTGGCGCCGACAAGGCGCTGCGCGTCATTTCCGGCGTGGCCACGGCCTCGCGCGCCAACCCGGCGGTGCACGCGGCCGATGCGGAAATGAGTGAAGCGGAACGCCGCCACGCGGCCGGCCTGATGCGCGTCAACCATGTGGGCGAGGTGTGCGCGCAAGCGCTGTACAACTCGCAGGCGCGCTTCGCCCGTACCGAGCAGATCCGCGAACAGTTCGAGCATTCCAGCCGTGAGGAAGAAGACCATCTGGCTTGGACCGCGCAGCGCCTGGGCGAGCTGAACTCGCACATCAGCGTGCTGAATCCGCTGTTTTACGCCGGCTCGTACGCGCTGGGCACGGTGGCTGCCTTGCTGGGCGATCCGCGCAGCCTGGGCTTCGTGGTGGAAACCGAGCGTCAGGTGGAAGCGCACCTGGAAAGCCATCTGAACAAGCTGCCGCCGCAGGACGCCAAATCGCGCGCCATCGTCGACCAGATGCGCATCGACGAAATCGAACACGGCGCCGCCGCCCAACGCCTGGGCGCCGCCGCCATGCCGCTGCCAGTACAAAAAGTCATGTCCGCCATGGGCAAGGTCATGACCAGCACGGCTTACTACGTCTGAGGGCTTAAGCTACTTCGACGATCTCGAACGAGTGGGTGATCTCGGCGGTTTTGCCCAGCATGATCGATGCTGAGCAGTATTTGTCGTGCGACAGGGTGATGGCGCGCTCCACTTGCTCAGGCTTCAGACCTTTGCCGGTGACCACGAAGTGGAAGTTGATTTTGGTAAATACTTTCGGCTCGGTGTCGGCGCGATCGGCTTTCAGCACGCATTCGCAGCCGCGAATGTCGGCGCGGCCTTTTTTCAGGATCAGCACGACGTCATAGGCGGTGCAGCCGCCGGTGCCGAGCAATACCATTTCCATCGGACGCGGCGCCAGGTTGTGACCGCCGCCCTCGGGCGCGCCATCCATGTTGACCAGGTGGCCGGAACCCGTTTGGGCCAGGAAGCTCATGCCCGATGGGCCGTTCCAGCTGACTTTGCACTCCATCATTCTCTCCGTAAAAATTTAGTGCCCATATTGTAATGGACCTCGCGCCCTAGCGCATTTCCCACGTTGCCGCTATTGATTTTCTGAATCCGACGTATCCACAGAATCAGCTGCGAGGCGATTCCCGGCGCCGCTATGCTGTCTCCCAATCAAAGAGGTGCGCTCCCGCACCCGGGAGACCTGTATGAATGTGCAGAGCATGCGCTTCAACCGCCTCGATCTGAATCTGCTGATCGGGCTTGATGTGCTATTGACCGAATGTAGCATCACCCGCGCCGCCAGGCGATTGTGTCTGAGTCAGTCGGCCGCCAGCGGCATTCTGGCCCGCTTGCGCGAATACTTCGACGACGAACTGCTGGTGCAAGCCGGCCGTCAGATGGCGCCGACCCCGCTGGCGCTATCGTTGCGCGCGCCGGTGCACGAGATCCTGCTCAAGATCCAGCAGACGGTCGACATGGCCGAGGTGTTCCGTCCCGAGTCCGCGACCCGTCATTTCCGCGTGGTGGCCTCGGACTACGTCAGCTCGGTGGTGCTGACCGATCTGGCGCTGCGGCTGAATCAGGTAGCGCCCTTCATCACCATGGAAATCCTGCCGCCCAACGAGCGCTCGCTGGCGCAGCTGGAACGCGGCGAGATCGACCTGCTGCTGATGCCAGAGCGCTACCTGTCGCGCAGTTATCCATCCGAAGTGCTGTTCACCGACCGCTTCAGCTGCATCGTCTGCAACGACAACACCGAAGTGGGGCCGCAGCTGAGCAAGGTCGATTATCTGCGGCTAGGCCATGTCGCCACCTCGTTCGGCTCGCATCAACAATCTGCGTTCGATGAATGGTATTTCAAGAGCATAGGACTGAACCGCCGCATCGAGGTGATGTGCGCCGCCTTCAACCTGCTGCCGCAGTTTGTCATCGGCACCCGTCGCATCGCCACCCTGCAGCACCAGCTGGCGCTGCAACTGGCGCGCTATTACCCGATCCGCGTGCTGGCGCCGCCGGTGGAGATTCCTCCCATCGTCGAGTCCATGCAGTGGCATCCATCGAACAACCACGACCCGGCGCACCAGTGGCTGCGCGGCATGCTGTGCAAACGCGGCCCATCAGCAAAACCAATAGGTGAGCATCGGCAAGGACGATTTCTGCACGGAGGTGAACTGCTCTAGTCTTCGCTGACTGCCGGTTTCAAGGCGCTACCTAAAAAAAGATTGCCCGCTCAGTCGGGTCGACACTGGAGATACCATGCAATACAAACGAATCCTGGAATGCCTGTTGGCCAGCGGCGCCATGCTGCTGTCCTCGCAATCCGCCTTTGCCCAGCTGGCGCCACAGCCCGACGCCCAGAAAGCCGACAGCGCCGACAAGAACGACCTGAACGTGGTGGTGGTCACCGCCAATCGCGTCCGCTCCAACGCCCAGACCACCGCCGTGGCGCTGGACGTGTACAAGGGCACGGCGCTGGCCGATGCCGGCGTCAGCAATGTGCAGGCGCTGCAAACCATCGACCCCAGCATCAACGTCACCAGCTCGACCGGCGCGGCCTACGTGGCGGTGCGCGGCGTGGCTTCGACCGACACCACCGAAACCGGCGACCCGGCGGTGCCGATCGCGCGCGACGGCTTCTTCACCAACCGTTCGTTCAGCATCGCCTCGTCGATGTACGACATCGAACGGGTGGAAGTGCTGAAAGGCCCGCAGGGCACGCTGTTCGGACGTAACTCTACCGGCGGCCTGATTAACATCATCACCGCCAAGCCGGGCGAAACGCTGGGTGGCTACCTGAGCACCGACGTCGGCAATTACAACGCCGTCAATCTGGAAGGCGCGGTCAACGTGCCACTCAGCGACAAAGTGCAGATGCGCTTCTCCGCCGTCGACCGTCATCACACTGGGTATCGCCACCTGAGCGGCATTAACGGCAGCGGCGATGACGAGGGCACCAAGTCTGCCCGTCTGCAGTTCGCGTTCCAGCCGGTGGCCGGTTTCCAGGGGCTGGTGTCCTACCAGAAGGACAAGACCGACGCCATCGGCGACGTCACCAAGGTGGCGCCGGTGGGCGTGCTGACACCGGTCGGCGACGCCAAGACCTTCCCCGGCTGGGCGCCCACCGCGACCAAGCTGGACGGCGAGCGCCTGCGCTGGGAATTCAGCTACGACCGCCTGCCATGGGACTTGACGCTGACCTACGCCGGCGGCATCGACCGTCAGGACTACCACCACGAAACCGACGCCACCGGCCCGAGCTACCCAGCCGCGCGTCAGTTCATCCAGAACGAATCGCCAGACACGCGCAACCACGAAATCCGCATTTCGACCCCGTTGAAGAACAGCGTCACCTGGCAGGCCGGCTATTTCTACTTCCACGAGACCAACCTGATCAACAGCGGCGTCGCCAACCTGGCCATGGACGCCGGCGTGCCGACCGATTACGCCTACACCTACGGCATCAAGTTCGACTACGTCATCAAGACCAAGACCCAGGGCTTGTTCTCGCAAGTGGGCTGGAGCCTGACCGATGCCCTCAAGCTGACCATTGGCGGCCGCTATTCGCGTGACGAAAAGCTGCGCACCGGCCAGGCGCGCCTGTTGCTGGGCGCACTGGTCAGTCCGTACATCGGCGCGCCCGCCATCATCACGGCCGGTGATGGCCAGATGAAGGAATCCAAGCCGACCTATCAGCTGGGCCTGGACTGGACGCTGACGCCGCAGAATTTCCTGTACGTGAAATACGCCACCGGCTACAAATCGGGCGGTTTCAACTCCAACGGCAGCGCCGTCTCGGTGCCGTATGACGCCGAGACCCTGAAGGCACTGGAATTCGGCAGCAAGAACAGCTTGTGGGACCGCCGCATCAAGCTGAACGTGGCGCTGTTCCATCAGAATTACCAGAACTATCAGGCGTCCCAGTTCTCGGACGCGCTGAGTAGCGGCACCGGTGTGTTCAACATCGGCAAGGCCACCATCAAAGGGCTGGAGACCGAACTGGTGGCCACCGTGCCGGAAGTGGCGCGCTTCGATCTCAACACCACCTTGCTCAACACCCGCTTTGGCGGCGGCATCTCGGCCACCGAAGGATCGAGCCCGGCGGTGAGTCGCGACATCAGCGGCCACGCGCTGCCGAACGCGCCGAAATTCGTGATGACCGCCGGCGTGCAAAAGAACTTCGACGTTGCCGGCGGCGACTTGATGGCGCGCCTGTCAGCCAAATACTCGGGCGCGTTCTACTACACGGTGTTTAACGATCAGGACACCCGCTCGCCAGCCTACACCACGGTCAACGCACTGCTGAGCTATCGGCGCGATGGCAGCAGCTGGGAATTCCAGAGCTACGTCAACAATCTGACCGACAAGGTGGTGCTGGCCAACGCGCAGCGCAATTACACCAGCGTGATCAACACGCTGCAATTCCAGCCGCCGCGTACCTTTGGCGTGCGCGCGCGCTACAGTTTCTGAGAGGGGAGCGGACATGCTGAATCGTCGTCATTTTCTCGGTGCCATCGCGGCCGGTGCCGGCGTCATGACGCTGCCTGGCGCGGCGCGTGCCGCCGCCTTCAACCCGCGCTTTCCGCCGGGCTTTCTATGGGGCGCGGCCACCGCCGCCTATCAGGTCGAAGGCAACAACAGCAACAGCGATGTGTGGGCCATGGAGCACGCGCAGCCGACCGTGTATGCGGAACCGTCGGGTGACGCCGCCAACAGCTATGCGCTGTGGGCGACCGACCTTGATCTGGTCAAGGGCATGGGCCTCAACACCTATCGCTTCAGCCTGGAGTGGGCGCGCATCGAGCCGGCCAAGGGCGAGTTCTCGTTGGCCATGCTGGAGCATTACCGGCAAATGATTGAAGGTTGCCACGCGCGTGGACTCAAGCCGATGGTCACCTTCAACCACTTCACCACACCGGTCTGGTTCGCGGCGCAGGGTGGCTGGTCGAACGCCGAAGCGCCGGCGCTGTTCGCCCGCTATTGCGAGCGCGCGGCGCGCCATCTGGCGGCCGGCATCGCCTACGCCACCACGCTCAACGAGCCGAATCTGTCCGGCGTGCTGGATCTGGTGCTGCCGGGCGATATCGGCCCGCGCCTGCTGGATGCCGACCGCTTGATGCAGGAGGCGGCCGCGCGTGCGCACGGCGTGCCGCGCTTCCTGCCGGGCAATCCGCTGTACGTGGCCGATCCGCAGGTGGTGCAGGCCAACCTGCTGGCCGCGCACAAGGCGGGCCGCGCCGCGATCAAATCGGTGCGGCCGGAGTTGCCGGTTGGCGTTAGCCTGGCCATCATCGACGACCAGGCGGTGGGCGAGCATAGTCTGCGCGACGCCATGCGCCGCAAGCTATACGGTGCCTGGCTGGAAGCGGCGCGCGGCGATGAGTTTGTCGGTGTGCAGAATTACGAACGTGCGGAGTGGGATGCGAAAGGGCGGCTGCCGGTGCCGGCCGGCATAGCCACCAACGACGCCGGCGCCGAGATTTATCCAGCCTCGCTGGCTGGCGCGGTGCGGCATGCGCATGCCGTCAGCGGCGTGCCGGTGATTGTCACCGAGCACGGCATCAACGCCGCCGACGACAGCAAGCGGGCGCGCCTGATCCCCGCCGCGCTGACCGAACTCAAACGCGCGATCGATGATGGCGTGCCGGTGCTGGGTTATATGCACTGGTCGCTGGTCGACAATTTCGAGTGGGTATTCGGCTACAAGCCGCAGTTCGGCTTGCACGCGCTGGACCGCAAGACCTTCCAGCGCACGCCCAAGCCCAGCGTGGCCGTGCTGAGCGCCATCGCGCGCAACAATTCCCTGTAAGCCGCGCCGCAGGCCGCTTCCGGGCGAAATGCGGCTTGACGCGTCAGTCATCGCTGACTTATAATCGAGGGCTTTCCATTCGCTCAGGAAAGTAAATAAAAAGGCCGAGTCCGCTGTTGTGATTAGCGGAACCACCATTTGAGCGGTAATTTCTTATTTGAAAGTCATCACATGAAAACTTTTTCCGCTAAAGGACATGAAGTCCAGCGCGACTGGTTCGTGATTGACGCGACGGACAAAGTCCTCGGACGTGTTGCCAGCGAAGTGGCACTCCGACTGCGCGGCAAACACAAACCTGAGTTCACCCCTCACGTCGATACCGGCGATTTCATCGTCATCATCAACGCAGGCAAACTGCGCGTGACCGGCACCAAAGCAACCGAGAAGACCTACTACCGTCACTCGGGCTACCCAGGTGGCATCTACGAGACCAACTTCCTGAAAATGCAACAGCGTTTCCCAGGTCGCGCTCTGGAAAAAGCCGTCAAGGGCATGCTGCCAAAAGGCCCACTGGGCTACGCAATGATCAAGAAGCTGAAAGTGTACGCCGAAGGTTCGCACCCGCACGCTGCTCAGCAACCTAAAGCACTCGAAATCTAAGGAACTGACATGATCGGTAACTACAATTACGGCACCGGCCGTCGCAAGAGTGCAGTAGCTCGTGTGTTCATCAAAGTTGGCACTGGCCAAATCATCGTTAACGGCAAGCCAGCAGCTGAGTACTTCTCGCGCGAAACCGGCCTGATGGTGATTCGCCAGCCTCTGGAACTGACCGGCAACGTTGAACGTTTTGACATCAAAGTCAACGTTCACGGCGGCGGCGAGTCCGGCCAGGCAGGTGCAGTTCGTCACGGCATCACCCGCGCTCTGATCGATTACGATTCGGGCCTGAAAGGTGACCTGGCACGCGCTGGCTTCGTAACCCGCGATGCACGTGAAGTTGAACGTAAAAAAGTTGGTCTGCGCAAAGCACGTCGCGCAAAACAATTCTCGAAGCGTTAATTTTTACGCTCTGGTGCGCTGCTTGCGGCGCACCACCGAAAAAGCCGCCGGCCTTGTGTCGGGCGGCTTTTTTTCCATCTGGCTACTGTCATGCGGCGGTAGTCGTTGCCTGATAAAATGGCACCTCACTCTTATTTTCAAGGAAGAACAATGATCAAAGTTGGCATCGTCGGCGGCACCGGATACACCGGGGTAGAACTGCTGCGTTTGTTGGCAGTCCACCCGAATGTGGAACTGACGGCAATCACCTCGCGCAAAGAGGACGGCTTGCCAGTCGCTGATATGTTCCCTTCGCTGCGTGGCCGCGTTAACATCAAATTCTCGTCGCCGGAAAACGCCGACCTGAGCAAATGCGACGTGGTGTTCTTCGCCACCCCGCATGGCGTCGCCATGGCGCAGGCACCCGAGCTGCTGAAAGCCGGCGTCAAGGTGATCGACCTGGCGGCCGACTTCCGCATCAAGGACAAGGCCGTCTTTGAAAAATGGTACAAGATCGAGCACACCTGCCCGGACCTGCTGGAGCAGGCCGCCTATGGTTTGGCCGAGCTGAACCGCGAAGAAATCCAAAAAGCCAATCTGGTCGCTAATCCGGGCTGCTATCCGACCACCATGCAGCTGGGCTACTACCCGCTGCTGAAAGCCGGCGTGATCGATGCCGCCGGGCTGATCGCCGACTGCAAGTCGGGCGTGTCGGGTGCCGGCCGTAAAGCCGAAATCGCCACCCTGTTCTCGGAATCCTCGGATAACTTCAAAGCCTACGGCGTGGCCGGTCACCGTCACACCCCGGAAACCAAGGCCCAGCTGCAGAAATTCACCTCGGACCAGGTTAATCTGATCTTCACGCCGCACCTGGTGCCGATGATTCGCGGCATGCACTCGACGCTGTACGCGCGCCTGACCAAGGACATCAGCAACGAAGAACTGCAAAAATTGTTCGAAGAGCAATACAAAGACAGCGCCTTCGTCGACGTCATGCCGTTCGGTTCGCATCCGGAAACCCGTTCCACCCGTGGTTCCAACATGCTGCGCCTAGCGCTGCACCGTCCGGACAATGGCGACACCGTCATCCTGCTGGTGGTGCAGGACAACCTGGTCAAGGGCGCGTCCGGCCAGGCGGTACAGTGCATGAACCTGATGTTTGGCCTGGAAGAAACCACCGGCCTGACCCAAATTGCACTGCTGCCTTGATCTAGCGCCTTGATTTTGTGCGTATTATCATCAAATTTGAAGCAGGGCGGAGCAGGAAAATCGCCCAAGGTCTATAATGGCTTCTAATTGTTTTCTCGTAGGAGTAAGAAATGAATGCTGTTGCTGAAATGCCAGCGCCTATCATCTTCACCGATAGCGCTGCTGAAAAAGTGGCCCAACTGATTGAAGAAGAAGGCAATCCCGATCTGAAACTGCGCGTTTTCGTGCAGGGCGGCGGCTGCTCCGGCTTCCAGTATGGCTTCACCTTCGACGAAATCGTCAACGAAGACGACACCACCATGGTCAAGAACGGCGTTCAGCTGTTGATCGACTCGATGAGCTACCAGTACCTGGTGGGCGCGGAGATCGACTACAAGGACGACCTGGAAGGCGCGCAGTTCGTCATCAAGAACCCGCAAGCCACCTCGACCTGCGGCTGCGGTTCCTCGTTCTCGGTATAAGTTCGGATCGCTCCAACAAGAAAGGCAGCCTGGGCTGCCTTTTTTTATTGCTCCGCCGCCGTGCGGAGCGCGGCTGGTGGCGCAAAGGCCGGCATGGAATCTTCCCAGCGGCTGTCGGTCAGCATTTGCTTGCCCGATCCGTCCGGGTTCATCGCCCACACCTGGCCATACGGCTGGAATGAGTTGTCATACAGCGCCGCTTCGTCCTTGAAGCCATATTCGCTGCTGTTCCACAGGATCTTCTTGCCGTCCCAGCTCCACACCGCATGCGCATCGGAGCCGGGGAAGGTGGTCAGGCGCTTCAGATCGCTGCCATCCGGCTTGATGGTGTAGATGTCGAAGTTGCCGTCCGTTTGCTTGCGGGTGAACACGATCAGGTCTTGCGACGGCGACCAGCCCGGCACATTGTCCCAATCATTGGTCAGCACCCGTACCTGGCGCGTGGCCAGATCCATGATGCGCAAGCCCTCGTCGCCCTTGGCCCACGAGCGGTACACCATCCGCTTGCCGTCCGGTGACACGCTGGCGAAGCCGGTGTTGGAGGTGGGCGAGGTCAGATCCTCGACGCCGCTGCCGTCGCGGTGGATCAGCTTGACGTTGGCCACGTTCTGGTCGCGTGTGCGCCAGTAACCGCCAAAGCTGAACACGATCGACTGGCTGTCCGGCATCCATGACGGCGTCAGCGCCACGCCGATCATATCGCCGCACTGGCCGGATGGGTTCTTGCCGGCGGCGCACTTGGTGGTCGACTGGAACACTAGCTGGCGATTGCTGCCATCGGCGTTCATGGTCACCAGCGAGGTGTCGACATCCTTGGCGGACAATGCCAGCGTGCCGTCCTTGGCGAACATCGGGAATACATCAGTGTAGCGGTATTCATACTGCTGGTCCCAGCTGTACAGCTGCGTGTTCTGCGCCATCGGCAGGTTGTCGATACGCTCGTAGATCACTTGCTTGCCATCCTTGCGCCACGACGGTTCGCGCAGATTGGCGGGGAAGGGCTTGGGGCCATCCGAATACATGATGCCAGTGGTCTGGGCCGACTTGGTGCTGTAGCCGAAACGGCCATCCGGCAGGAATTGCGGATTCAGCTTTACGCCGGGGCCGGAGGTCAGCTCGGTCGACTGGCCGCTGGCGACGTCGATCGCCACGATCTGCGAGGTGGCCTTCATCGACAACTGGTCCACGCGCGACAGCCAGCTGACTTCGACATCGCCCTGGTAGGCGATCAACTGCTTGCCATCGGCCGACCACTTGGGCGAGCCGGTCATCACGCCTTCCGGCGACAGACGCTTGAGGCCGCTGCCATCCGGGTGCACGATGTAGACCGACAATTCCTGCAAGTGCTCCCAGGCCGCGCCCTTGTCGTGCGATTTCCATTCGGTGTTGCGGTCCGAGGTGAAGGCGATCCACTTGCCGTCCGGCGACCACGATGGGCGATAGAAACCATCCGGCTTGTTTGGATCGCCCTGGATAGGCGCTTTGCCGGTCAGATTGGTCAGCTTGCGGGTTTGCAGATCGAGCAGCCAGATATTCGCGCGGTGCGAACCACGATCCGACATGAAGGCGATATAGCGGTTATCCGGCGACAGCGCCGCCTGGTCGTCCACGGCAGGATCGTCGGTCAAACGCTCCAGCGCGCTGCCATCGGCCTTGACGCGGTAGATGTCGGACTGGCCCAAGCCCTGGCGCTCCGAGGTGAACACGATCCACTGGCCGTCGTCGGAAAACTTGGCGTTGTAGTCGTAGCCCGGCGTGGCTATCAGTTTGTGTTCGCCGGTGCCATCGGCATTGGCCACATACAGTTCGGACTTGGTGGGACCGATACGGTTGAACAGCAATACGTCCTTGGCCATGACCGGGGCGGCGGCCAGCAGGCCGAGCGCGGCGCCAATGCTGGCGATGAAAGGTTTGTTACGCATCAGGCAGTCTCCTTTTTATGAAAGCGTTGTGCGCCACTGTGCCGCTTAAAAAAGGAAACGTCCTGGTAAAAAAATGCGATTGCTTGGTACTTTTCGCCGATTCCGGCCGCTAAGTGAACGATCCTTGATGTAGATCAAAATCCACAATCTCAGGCGCTGAACATTTCGACCAGACTGTATGGCGCGCGCTCGCCGTAGAGGATGCCATGCAGTTCCGCCGCCTCAGCGGCGGCTTGGGCGCTGCGCGGAAATAGCGTCTGTTCATATGCCGTTAGCGCCGCTTCAATGTCGCCAGGATGTGCAACGATGGCCTGGGCCAGTTCGGCGCCATCGTACATGGCTAGGTTGGCGCCTTCGCCGGACGGCGGCATCAGATGCGCGGCATCTCCTACCAGCGTCACGCCGGGCACGCGCCGCCATTGATGATCCGGCGGCAGCGTGTGGAGCTTGCGCAGCACGGGCACGCTGTCGGCCTCGGTGATGAAGGCCGTCAGCGCCGGTGCCCAGCTGGCGAACTCGGCGGCGATGCGCGCTGTCGCGGCGGTGTCGCTGAAATCGATCCGCGCCAGCCACTCCTCTGAGCGTTGCAGCGCGATGTAGGCGTGCAGCACGCCGTTGGGCTCGCGGTGGGTCAGGATGCCTTTGCCGTCGCCCAGCGCGAACATGGAACCACCGCCGGCAATTGCCGCGCTGGCGGCGTGCTGGCGGTCGCTGTCGTGCAGCCAGGTTTCAATCAGCGCGGTGCCGGTATAGACCGGCGTGGCATCGGACAGCAGCGGTCGGACCTTGGACCAGGCGCCATCCGCGCCCACCAGCAGGTCGCAGACCACGCTGGTGCCATTGGCAAATTCCAGTCGATGGCGGCCGTCGCCCAACGGCGTGGCTTGCGTCAGCTTGCGGCCCCACTGCACGGTGCCGGGCGGCAGCGACTCCAGCAGCATGCGCCGCAGCTCGCCGCGCTGCACTTCCGGCCGACCGCCGCTGCCATCGTCGGCATCTTCGAACAGCACCTGGCCATGGCGGTCGAGCACGCGCGAGGCTTGGCCGCCGTGCTGGATCAGCGCTTCAAACTGTGGATACAAGCCGGCCGCTTTCAGCGCCAGTTGACCATTGAAGTCGTGAATGTCCAGCAAGCCGCCCTGAGCGCGGGCGGTGGCCGATGCTTCGCCTTCGTAGACGGTGGCGGCAGTGCCGTGCAGGTGCAGCACGCGGGCCAGCACCAGCCCGCCCAGTCCGGCACCGATAATCGCAATATGTGTTTTCATGGTCTATTTAATAATGGAACGTTGTTCCATTGTGATTTTGCGATAGTCGCCGCGCTGTGTCAAGATAGCGGCCATGGCGAAAAACACAGCAAGCAGTCCGCGCCGCGAGCAATCGCTGACGCGGGAACGCATTATTGAAGAGTCGATTGCGCTGCTCGACAGCAGCGGTGAAAGCGGCCTGACCTTCCGCGCATTGGCCGAACGGCTGGCGACCGGCGCCGGCGCAATCTACTGGCACATCGCCAACAAAAACGATTTGCTGGCCACGGCCTGCGCCGAAATGGTGACGCGCGCGCTACAGGCCACCGCGCAGCAGGCGTCGCCGCAGGACAGCATCCGCGCCGTGGCGCTGGGCCTGTTCGATACCATCGACGCGCATCCGTGGGTGGGATCGGCACTGACCCGCGCGCCGCTACAGTCACCGACGGTGCACATCCTTGAAAAGCTGGGCCAGCAGGTGAGGGCGATGGGCGTGCCGCCGCAGCGGCAGTTTGCGGTGGTGTCCGCGCTGTTGAGCTACATCCTGGGCGTCAGCGTACAGAATGCGGCCAATGCGCAAATCGGCCGCGCGCTGGGTGGCGACCGCGCCGCGCTCCTTGATGAAGTGGCGGGCGCCTGGGAACAACTGGATGCCGGGCAGTTCCCCTTCACCCGCGATATGGGCGCGCAACTACGCGCCCACGATGACCGCGCCGACTTCCTGGCCGGCGTGGATTTGATACTGAGCGGGATCGTGTCAGCGCCCCTCTGAAACAAAGGTAAGGTTGACCGGCGCCGCCACAGCCACGCTTTCACTGGTGGCGCTCAGCTGGCCGGTGGCGGCATCGATGCGGAAGACATTGACGCTGCCGCTGCGCTGGTGGGTGACCAGCAGCCAGCGTCCCGAAGAATGCACCTCCATGCCCCACGGATTGTCGCCGCCGCTGGCCAGACGTTGCACGAAGCCGAGCTCGCCAGTGGTGGCGTCAATGCGGTACACCACCAGCGTGCCCTCGCCACGATCTTCGATGTACAGGAAGCGTCCATCCGGGCTGCGCGTGATTTCGGCGGCGCTGCGCGTGCCGCTGAAGCCCTCGCTGCTGATCGGCTGGCTACGCACGTGCGTCAGGCGGCCCGCTTGCGCGTCCCAGCGCAGGGTGATGACTTCGGCCGTCAGTTCGCTCACCACGTAGACGTAGCGGCCATCGGCGCTGATCACCAGGTGGCGCGGGCCGGTGCCTGCCGGCGCTACCCACGAGCGGCCGGCGTCGTCGGCGCTCAGGGTGTGCGTGGCGCGCTCCAGCGGATAGACGAACACGCGGTCGACGCCCAGGTCCGGCACCAGCGCATAACGTCCCGATGGATCGACCGCGACGGCATGCGCATGCGGGCTGGTCTGGCGTTTGTGCGGCCCGGAGCCGGTGGCCTTGATGGTCGACACCACGCCACCCAGGCTGCCATCAGCATTCACCACGATGCTGGATGCCGAGCCGCCGCCGTAATTGGACACCAGCAGCGTGTTCGATGGCGCATCCAGCCACAGATAGGTCGCGCCACCGCCACCGCTGGGCGTGCTGTTCAACTTGCTCAGCGCGCCGGTGGCGCGGTTGATCGCGAAGGCCACAGCTGCGCCTTCCTTACCCTGCTGGTCGTCGGTGGTGTACAGCACCGGCAATTGCGGATGCGCGGTGGTCCAGGTCGGCCGCAAGCCTTCGGCTGCTGCGCCAGCATCGCTCAGCTTGCCGCTGGCGGGATCGAAGTGCAGCGCGCGCAGTTGATTGCCCTGGGTCCCGACGTAGACCCAATCCGCGTGCGCCAGACCGGCGGTCAAGGTCATCAGGGCGGCGGCGAGGATATGCTTCATTGTGCTTTGACTCCAGGTTGAATAGAGATTGTAGGACGGAACAGGCGGTCGCGATTGAGCAGCGACGGGAACAGCCGCGCCCACAGCAAGGTGATGCCCACCGTCGCCACGCCGCCGACCAGCACCGCGCCCACCGGCCCCAGCCACTCGGCGGCGACGCCGGCGCGGAACTGGCCCAACTGGTTGCTGGTGACGATGCTTGTCGCATGCACCGCGCCCACGCGGCCGCGCAGCGCGTCGTCGGTTTCGATCTGCACCACCGAATGGCGCAGCACGGTGCTGACGATGTCGGCCGCGCCCATCAAGGTCAGTACCAGTAGCGCCGCCGTCATGCTGGTGCAGAACGAAAACGCAATCGTGGTCAGGCCGTAGGCGAACACCGCGCTATACATGCGGTGGCCGACTTTGTGTTCCAGCGGCCAGCGCGTCATCAGCGCCGTCATGGCCAGGCCGCCGACCGCCGGCGCGGCGCGTAGCAGGCCCAGTCCCCACGGCCCGGTGTGCAGGATGTCGCGCGCGAACATTGGCAGCAGCGCGGTGCCGCCGCCCAGCAGGGTGGCGAACATGTCCAGCGTCATCGCGCCCAGAATCACCGGGTTGTGGCGGATGAAGCCGATGCCGGCAAACATCGCGCTCCAACTGATCGCCTCGCGCTTGCGCGCTATCGTCTGCAGCACGATCAGCATCGCCAGCGCGGCGCCGATGGCAAACGCCAGCGCGCACACGCCGTACACCAGCGCGGCGCCACCGGCGTACAGAAAGCCGCCCAGCGCCGGGCCGCTGACCATGGCCAGTTTGTTGATCGAGGCATTCACCGCCATCGCCTTGGGCAGATCGGCGGTCGGCACCAGCATCGGAATCAGCGCCTGCTGCGCCGGTAGTTGGCCGGCGCGGGCGATGCCGATCAGCACGCACACGATCAGGATCGCGTGTGGCCCGGCCCAACCGGCATAACTGGCCCAGGCCAGCACTGCCGACGCCACAAACTGCAGCGCCAGGCTGATCGAAAACACCACGCGGCGATCGGCCGTATCCACCAGCATGCCGGCCGGCACCGTCAGCACCAGGCCGGGCACAAATTGCACCAGACCGACCAGCCCCAGATACCAGCCGCTGGACGTGAGGTCATAGATCTGCCAGCCCAGCGCCACCGCGATGATGTTATTGCCCATCACGCCGAGAAAGCGCGCGGCCAGGTAGCGCCGCATGCTGGCGGGCAGCGGATTGCTCATCGTGCCTCCGCCGTGTGCTTGAACACCGCCACCGCCTGCACCAGTTGCGCCGCCTGGCCGCGCAACTGGGCGGCGGCGGTGGCGCTTTCGTCTACCAGCACCGCGTTCTGCTGCGTCACCTGATCCATCTGCGCTACCGCCTGGCCGATCTGGCCGACGCTGCTGCTTTGCTCATTGCTGGCGACGCTGATGTCAGCCACGATCGCCGTCACCCGGCTGATCGCCGCCTCGATTTCCTCCATGGTGGCGCCGGCCTGACCGACCAGCGCACTGCCTTGCCCGGCTTGCGCCACGCTGGTGGTAATCAGTTCCTTGATTTCGTGCGCCGCCACCGCGCTGCGCTGTGCCAGGTTGCGCACTTCGCTGGCGACCACGGCAAAGCCACGCCCCTGTTCGCCGGCGCGCGCCGCTTCCACCGCCGCGTTCAGCGCCAGAATGTTGGTCTGGAAGGCGATGCCATCGATTACGCTGATGATGTCGGCAATGCGCGCCGCGCTGTCCTGTATGTCCTTCATGGTCTGCACCACCTGGCCGACCACTTCACCGCCGCGCGCCGCCACCGCCGAGGCGCCGACCGCCAGCTCGCGCGCCTGCATGGCGCTGCCTGCGTTGTTGCGTACCGTCGCGCCCAACTGCTCCATGGTGGCGGCGGTCTGCTCCAGCGCGCTGGCCTGCTGTTCGGTGCGCGCGCTGAGCGCCTGGCTACCCTGCGCGATATGGGCGCTGGCCGTAGCCACGCTTTCCGAATTGCTGCGCACATTGCTGACCACCCGCGTCAGCGCGTGCTGCATGTCGCCCAGCGCCGCCAGCAGCGGCGAGAATTCGTCGTGAGCATCGTCGCGCACCGCCACCGTCAGGTCGCCGTCGCGCACACGCTCGGCCACGGCGCGCGATGCCGCCACGCGCCGTCCCAGCACCCGCGTCACATACCAGGACAGCAGGGCCAGTCCGGCGATCGAGACGGCGGCCAGTATCACCAGCACGGTCAGCGTATGCTGCGCCTCGGCCACCACCTGGCCCAGGTCGTCATGCAGCGCGCCTTCCTGCAGCTTGACGGCGGCGCGCAGGGCGGCCAGCAGCTCGGTGCGGGCTGGCACGGTCTTGTCCATCAGATAGGCCAGCGCCTCGTCTTTCTGGCCCGCTTGGATCAAGCGCGTATCCTCGGCGGCGACTGACCAGAAGGTCTCCAGCAATTGCGGGACTTTGGCAAAGCGCTCGCGCTCGGCGTCGCTCAGCAGCGCATCCTGATAGGATTGCATGGCGGTGGTGATCAGCTGGCGCTTGTCGCCGATGCCGTCCAGCTGACGTTTCAGTTCCTTGTCGCTGCGCGCCAGGATGGATTGCCGCAACAGCAGCAGCACCCGCGTGACTTCCAGCTCGGTGGCGGACACCCGCTGCAGCTGCGGCACGCGCAGGCTGTCGGTTTGCCGTGCCAGTTGGGTAACATGGTTCAGATTGAAATAGGCGTAGATCGCCACGCCGGCAAACGCCAGTGACAGCAAACCTGAAACCAGATGCAGACGCCGCGCGATGCCCATAGATGAAAATTGTCTCATGCCGCGAGAATAGTGGATGGTCGGCAAGCCGTCTCTGCACAAAAATGACATTCACCGGCACTTTTTATCGGCCCCGATCGCACAAAAGTACAAGCGATTTTCACTTTTGTTTAAGGACTTGCGCCCGCCTTGTGACCATACTGTCTGTTATGGTCGGCAAGGTTGTCCGATCAAAACAACAACGATTAGGAGCACACATGGATCGCAGAAATATCCTTCGCCTGATGGGGGCGACCGCCGTGGCGGCGCAACTGCCCCTGGCGGCCATCGCCAAGGCGGCGGAAGTGAAGAAAAAGGGCGTGATGCTGATGAACCGCATCGCCCCGTCGGTATCCGAACTGTACATTGCCAACCTGGACGGCAGCAATGAACGCAAGCTGCTGACCGATTCCGCTTTCGATTACAACGCTACGCTGTCGCGCGACGGCAAGTGGCTGGTCTTCACCTCCGAGCGCCGCGCTGACGGCCAGTCGGACATTTACCGCGCTCGCGCCGACGGCAGTGGCATCGAAGCGCTGGTCAACACCGATTCGATGGAAGACGCTGGCGTGCTGTCGCCGGACGGCAAAACCATGGCCTTCGTCTCCACCGCCAACGGCTACCGCGCCAACATTTGGGTGCGCGACATGGCCAGTGGCAAGGTCAAGCAAATCACCGGCATTGGCAAGGTCAAGGGCACCGAAGGCAAGCCGGATTGCTACTTCCGCCCGACCTGGTCGCCGGATGGCAAGTGGATCGCCTTCTCCAGCGACCGCAATACCGAATGGACCGGCCACGATCAGGGCCAGGGCTGGGAGCATACGCAGGAACTGAGCATCTACATCATCCGTCCGGATGGCAGCGGCTTCCGCCAGGTCATCAGCAAAAAGGGTTATTGCCTGGGCTCGCCAAGCTGGTCGCCGGATGGCAAGCGGATCGTGTTCTATGAAATGACGGTGGAAGCCACTTGGGGTGCGCGTCGTCCGAATTACATCGGCAAGGCGTACTCGCAGATCGTTTCGGTGGACGTGGCGACCGGCAAGGACCGCGTCGAGCACACCACCGGCACCGATTTGAAGTTGCAACCGCAATACATCAGCAGCAGCGAAATCGGCTACCTGATTAAGTACGGTCCGAACGAAGGTCTGGCGTACACCTCGGGCCGCGCACCGGTCAAGCAGACCTTTATCCGCTCGCCGAGCTGGACCCCGGATGGCAAGTCGGTCATCTACGAGAAAGTCGCGTTCAAGCCGGTGCGTCCGCTGCTGAAGCCGCTGTTCAGCTGGGACCCGGAGTGGGACTACAAGCACATCGACGTCTATCCGCTGATGTCGCGCGATGGCTGGATCGTCTACACCGACAAGCAGACCGGCAACAGCTCGATCTGGGTGATGCGTCCGGACGGCTCCGAAAAGCGCAAGGTATTCGAATCGTCGGGCCGTGGCCTGGAAGAAGCCAAGGTGCGCATGGGCCTGGCCGGCGCGTTCCAGCCGTGCTGGTCGCCGGATGGCGAGTGGATCTCCTTCGGCCTGGGTTACTGGTTCGCTGAGCGCAACACCATGACCGCAGCGCTGTGGCGCGTGCGTCGCGATGGCACGGGTGCCGAGCAGCTGACCGATGGCACGCTGCACTCGGGCTTCCCGAGCTATTCGGGCGATGGCAAGGAACTGGTGTATCGGGTGTGGAGCCAGAAGGAGAAGGGCTTGCGGATTCTGAATCTGGAAACCCGCCAGATTCGCGTGCTGACCGAAGGCTTCGACAATCTGCCGGGTTGGTCGCCGGATGGCAAGCGCATCGTGTTCACTCGTCGTCGTGACGATGGCAATTACGATGTTTACACCATTCGTCCGGACGGTAGCGATTTGTTCCGTGCCACCGACCACGAGTCCAGCGATGGTCACGCGGTGTGGGCAGCGGATGGGCGCATCATGTGGAGCGGTTCGCAGCACGGCTTCCGCGACGAGGCGGCGCTGTACGAGCAAACTTTCCAGCAGTACGGCCAGATCTACATCATGAATGCCGATGGCAGCAACAAGCGCATCCTGACCGATAGCAAGTGGGAAGATTCGATGCCGCTGTACGTGCCAGCGACCTAAAAAGTACCCGCCATTTCGCCCGGCGGGCGAAATGGCGGGGCGGCTGCGTTAATTCTTCGCAGTAGTCCGAAACTGGCTGGGCGTTTGCCCAACTTCGCGGCGGAAGAAGCGGGTGAAATACGCCGCGTCGTCAAAGCCCAGCCGGAACGCGATCTGCTCCACCGGCAGATCACTGAAGATCAGGCTGCGCTTGGCCTCGGTCACAATCCGCGAATGTATCACCTTGGTCGGGCTCTGTCCCAGCGCCGCCGTGCAGGCGGACCGCAGTTGCGTCACCGACACCGACATCATCTCCGCATACTCCTGCAAGCGCAGATTCTTCCCGTAATGCTGATTGACCAGATCGCGAAAGCGTTCGGCCTGGCGCTGGCTGGCCGGACTGCCGTGTTCCTGCAACTGATTGTCCGGCATGGCGCGGATCAGTGTAATCTGCAGCAGGGTTAGCAGCGCTTCCAGCGCGGCGGCGCGGCCACTGGCGTTGGCCAGCATCTCCTGCTCCAGCCGACGAATCAACTGGTAAGACTCACGCTCCACTTCCGGATTGTAGGACAGCGGAATGATGCGCGGCCCGGTCCACAACTGGCTGAACTCCGGCAGCCGACCGCTAATCTGCGCCAGGTAGCTGACTTCAATCGTCACCACCCAGCGGTCCTGATCGACCTCGTAATCGAGGCCATGCACACAGTCAGTCGGCAGCAGCAGAGCGCAGGGGCCGGCGAACGGCACCCGCATGCCTTCCAGTTCCACCACGCCGCGCCCCTCGCGCACGAAGATCAGCTGGCCATACTCGGGATGAATATGCGGCTCAATGCGCCAGCGGCCGCGATTGGCCACATGGCCGACGTGGACGAACCAATCCTCATCCTGCTGATGCTCCACATACAGCCGCAACCTTGGAACCGGGGTCATACCTGGCGTCATACTGCACGTTTGAGTTTGGTCTGAGGTACGGACTGCTCAGCCTGCGCCAGCGCGGGCGGCTTCAACAGGAAGCGCGCCAGCGCCGGCAGCAGTACCAGTGCGCCGATCATGTTGACGATGAACATGAACGCCAACAGCACGCCCATGTCGGCCTGAAACTTGATTGGCGACAGCGCCCATGTCGCCACGCCAAGCGCCAGCGTGACACCGGTCAGCATCACCACACGGCCGGTGAACAGCAGCGCGCGGTGATAGGCTTGCGCCAGCGACAGGCCGAGCCGCATCTGCTGCAGCATGATGCTGAGCACATACAGCGCGTAGTCGATGCCGATGCCCACGCCCAGCGCCACCACCGGCAAGGTGGCGACCTTGAGGCCGATGTTGAGCCACACCATCAGCGCTTCCGCCAGTACCGAAGTCAGCATCAGCGGCAGGATGGCGCAGGCCACCGCGCGCCAGTCGCGGAAGGTGACATAGGCCAGCACCAGCACGGCGCCATACACCAGCAACAGCATTTCATGGTTGGCTTTCTCGACCACGGCGTTGGTGGCAGCTTCGAAACCGGCGTTGCCGGCGGCCAGCAGGAATTGCGCGTCGGGGCTGTCGTTCTCTTTGGCGAAAGCTTCCACCGCTTCGCTGACGCGGCGCAGTGTGGCGGCTTTGTGGTCGGTCAGGTAGACCTGCAATTGCAGCAGCGAGAAGTCGCTGTTGACCATGCTGCGCGGCGCGCGCGAGCTGGCGGTGTTCAGCGCCGCCTGGTTCGGTTGCAGCTCGTACCAGCGCGGATTGCCTTCGTTCATGCCGACTGCGGTCTGGCGCGCCAGCGAGGCCACCGATTGCGTGGTCTCGACGCCTTCCACCTGGCGCAGACGCCATTCCAGATCATCCACCCGTTCCAGCACCGCTTGCTTCATGGCGCCTTGCACCGGGGTACGCACCATCACCACCAGCACGTCGCTGCTGGTGCTGTAGTGCTGGGTCAGGAAACTGTTGTCGACGTTGTAGCGCGATTGTGGCCGCAGTTCCGGCGCGCCGGCGTCGAGGTCGCCCACTTGCAGCGCTTTGCTGGCGTACAGACCGTAGAAGCCCAGCAGCACCGCCACGGCGATGGTGCCGATGGCCCAGCGCGATTCTGTGAATTTGCACAGGAAGGTCCACAGCGTTGGGCCGTCGCTCATGTCGCTGTCGGCCATGGTGGCGCGCTGCGCCGCTTTGGCGCTGACGCCGGTATAGCTGAGCAGCACCGGCAACAGGATCAGGTTGGTGATGACCAGGATCGCCACGCCCAGGCTGGCGGTGATGGCGAGGCGGCGGATCGACTGGATGTCCAGCATCATCAGCACGGCGAAGCCGACGGCGTCGCAGGCCAGCGCGGTGAAGCCGGCCATGAACAGGCGGCGGAAGGTGAAACGCGCGGCTACCAGGCGGTCCATGCCACGGCCGATGTCCTGCATGATGCCGTTCATTTTTTGTGCGCCGTGGCTCATGCCGATCGCGAACACCAGGAATGGCACCAGTACCGCGTACGGGTCGAGCGCGTAGCCCAGCATCGGCAGCAGGCCGAGTTGCCATACCACGGCCACCAGTGAGCAGGTCACCACCAGCAGCGTGCTGCGGATGCAGCGGGTGTACCAGTAGACGATGGCGGTGACGATGGCGGCGGCCAGCGCGAAGAACAGCAGCACTTGCACCAGGCCTTCCAGCAGGTCGCCGGCGACTTTGGCGAAGCCGGTGATGTGGATCTCGATGCTGTCGGAGTGGTATTTGGCGCGCAGCTGTTCCAGTCGTTGCGACAGGGTGGCGTAGTCGAGTTCCTTGCCGTCTTCGTCGCGCTCGGCCAGCGGCACGATCAGGGCGCTGGACTGGAAGTCGCGCGCGACCAGTTGGCCGACTTCGCCGGAGCGTTCGATGTTGAGGCGCACGCGGGCCAGGCCGGCGGGCGTGCCGTCGTAGTCGTCGGGGATGACGGTGCCGCCTTCGAAGCCGCGCTCGGTCACGGCGGTCCAGCGGGTGGATGGCGTCCACAGCGATTTCAGCTGGCCGCGTACCACGCCGGGCAGCAGGAAGACGTCGTCGTTGATGTGACGCAGGGTGTCCAGGTAGTCCTTGTCGAGGATGCTGCCGTTGCCCTTGTGCTCGACCACGATGCGCAGGCTGTTGGCTTGCGAGACCAGTTTCTTGCGTTCGGCCAGGTAGTTTTGCAGGTAGGGGTGATTCATCGGCAGCATGCCGTCGAAACTGGCGTTGGGCACGATGTGGCTGGCTTGCCAGCCGAGCACGATGGTGATCAGCAGGCAAACCGCCAGCAGCGCGCGGCGGTAGCCGAACACGAAGCGTTCCAGCCGGTTGCCGGAGGTGGGATCGAAGGGAGCTTGGGAGGGAGGCGAGGTATTCATGGCTTGGCGGCTTTGGATGAGTTTGCCGGTGCTGCGGATGGGGCGGCAGCCGCGCCAGGCGGCGCGGTGGCTGCGGCCGGTCCGGCCGGCGTGGCGGCGGCGATTGGGGCGTTGCGTGCGTTCGC
>NZ_WKJK01000020.1 GCF_009674535.1 Duganella guangzhouensis | reverse complement strand
GGCTGCGGCGGCGCCGGTGGCGGCGGAGGTGGCGCCGTGCGCGGTCGCGGCGGCGGGCGATGCGGCGGCGGTAGCCGCGCTATCGTAGCCCTCCCCGCTGGCCATCACACTGCGGCGGCGCCATTCGAGGAACGCCAGGCCGGCGGCCAGCGTGGCGATCGAGCCGATCACGCCCAGCCACGGCGCTGCCCAGCCGGTGGTCTTAAAGAACGTGGTGGGAATAATATTCTGAATCTGCGGCGTGCCCGGCAAGGTATCCATGGTGAACGAGAACGCGCCCAGCGCAATCGCGCCCGGCATCAGTCGCTTGGGTATATTGCTCTGCCGGTAAAGCTCGGCCGCAAACGGATACACGGCAAACACCACCACAAACAGCGACACCCCGCCATACGTCAGCAGCGCGCACACCAGCACGATCACCGCGTTGGCGCGGGTGCGGCCGATGTACTTGATGGCCGCCACCACAATCGACTCGGAAAATCCCGACAGCTCAATCAACTTGCCAAACACCGCCCCCAGCAAAAACACCGGGAAGTACAGTTTGACGAAGCCCACCAGCTTGTCCATGAAGATTCCGCTGAACACCGGCGCCACCGCGCCCGGATCGGTCAGCAGCACCGCGCCCAACGCCGCCAGCGGCGCAAACAGAATCACGCTGTAGCCGCGATACGCGGCCAGCATCAGAAACACCAGCGCTGCAAGAACGATCAGGAAGGACATGCGCACTCCGGAAGGTGATTATCTTGCGGACATTGTAGAACTTATTGCAAGACTGCGCATCTAACCCAGATGAGGCAGATCAGCCCGGCCTGCGCAGCGCTAGCATGGTGCAATCGTCGTCCAGCAGCGGCTGGCCGGTGAAGGTGCTGACCGCATGTCGCAGCGCGTCCAGCGCCTCCGGCAACGGCTCTTGCGGCGACCAAGCGGACAGCAGCGCCAGGCAGCGCTCCTCGGAAAATTCCTCGCCGGCGGCGTTGGCTGCCTCGGTCACGCCGTCGGTGTAGCACAGCAGCGTGTCGCCCGGCGCCAGCACGGTTTCCATGGCGCCGAACTTCAGGCCGGGGAAGGCGCCAACCAGCACGCCTTTCGGTATCGTCAGCAGGCTGGCGACGCCGCCGCTCAACAGCATCGGCGGGCAATGGCCGCCGTTCGAATAGCGCAGCAAACCGGTATCGACATCGAGAAAACCGCAGAACAGCGTCAGGAACAGATTGGTATCGTTGCCGGCGCACAGACGCTCGTTCAGCGTGGCCAGCAATAGATCCGGCTCGGTGATGCTCATCGCCAGCACGCGCAGCAGGCCAATCGCCCGCGCCATGAACAGCGCGGCCGCGACACCGTGGCCGGAGACGTCACCGATGCAAATGAACAGCAGGTGCTCGTCGATGAAAAAGGCATCGAACAGATCGCCGCCGACGTGCGAGGCCGGCTCCATCAATCCGCAGGCATGCAGGTCGACGCGCTCGGGGAACAACGGACGCTGCAATGGCAGCATGCTGACTTGCAGCTGGCGCGCGATGTCCAGTTCCTTGCGCAGATGCTGCAATTCCAGCGCCGCGCGTTGAGCCAGCAACGCGGCATCGTTGGCGCGGCGCATGCGTCCGCTCAGCGTGGTCATCAGATTGCTGGCGACGCCGGGCAGCGCCATCAGCTTTTGCCAGAACAGCTCGCGCGACAGTTGCAGCACCTGCGAGGCGGCGCTGGCCACCACCAGCGCCGACACCGGCGCGCCGTCGATGGCGGACAGTTCGCCGATCACCTCGCCGGGCAGGATGGCGATCGCACCGGCGCTGCCGGCCTTGCCGTCCAGGTGCACGTTCAGCGCGCCGGACAGCAGAATGTAGACATTGTGGTTGGCTTCGCCGTAGTGCAGCAGCGGCGCGTCGGCCGGCAGTTCCAGCACTTCGGCTTCGGCCAGCGCGGCTTCCACCGCATCGGCGCTGGCCTGGCGGAACAGGCCGATCCAGTCCATGCCCTCGCGCCGGCGCTCGCCGTGCACGCAGTGATTGTCGTGGCGCGGCTGTTGCAGCAGATGATCGAGACCGTGACGGCGCTCACCGCGCCGGTGGAATGGCCGGCGCGAGGCGCCATGTCGGCCGCCCGCGCCGTCGCTGTTACCGTCGCTCATGCAGCCTCGCCCCAGCGCACCGTGATTTGCAGCTGATTGCTGCCGTCGCGATGTTCATAGGCCAGCTGGTCGGCCTGGCTGCGCAGCATCACCACGCCCAGTCCGCCAGGCAGGGTGTCGGCCAGCGTGGTGGGCCGCGCCGGTGCCGGCGCCATGGTCGGATCATACGGATGGCCGCTGTCGAGCAGCGTCAGCGTGGCGCTGCCGGGTTGCAGGTGCAACGCCAGTTGCAAGGTAGCGTCGGCCGCCAGGCCGCTGTGATCGAGAATATTGGCCAACGCCTCGTGCAGACACAGGTCGAGCCGGCCGATCGCCTCGTCCGGCACCGCGCGCGCGCCGGCTTCGGCGTGCAGCCAGCCGGCGGCGCGACGCAGCTCGTCGACGTGCGCCTGCAGCGCCAGCGTGGCGTGATTGCGAACCACGTTCAAGCCAGTGCCGCCTCGTCGGCCTGGGCCAGATCGCTGAACATCGGAATCACGGCATCGATGCCGGTGGTGCTCAGGGTCTTGGCCACCGGCGCGTTGTCACCAACGAACAGCACCATGCGCGAACCACGTGCTTGCATCGCGCGCGCGTTGGCGACGATGGCGCGGATGCCGATCGAGGCCAGGAAATCAACCGCGCTCAGATCGACCACGGCGCGCTGGTGGGCCGCGGCGGTCAGGGCGGTGAATTGCAGGGCGATGGCGTCGGTGCCGGCGATGTCGAGGCGGCCGGTCAACGCGACGCGGCGCAGGGTGTCGTTGACGTCGGTGTAGGCGATGGTCATGGTGGATCCGTTCAGGTTAGAGGCGCGCACGCTGGCGCGCAAGCGCCCCAGCATACGCGGCCTTTATGACCACTCCATGACATCCTTAATCGTGCGCCTTGCGCACGCCACACCACAGGAAAGGACGCGGTTCAGCGCCGACCGCCGCGCGCTGCGTGGTGCAGTTATCGCTATCCAGCTGCAAGCCGTAGTCCTGCAAGCGCTGCCCTGCCTGAGCGATGGTGGCGCGGTCTTGTGCGGCCAGGTCGATGCGGTGCTGAGGCAGCAGGTCGAAGGTGCAGCCGCCGCTTGGCAAGCGACGCAGCTCGACTTGCAGCCGTACCTTTTTCATCAGACCTTCCAGCCGGTTGCAGCCGGCCGCGTCATCGGTCAGGCCCAGCCACTGCGCGGCGGCCAGCTTACGCAGACGGGTGCCATCACGATCGTTGCGGGCGGCGCTGAGCACCAGATAGTGCGGCCCGGGACGTTCCGCGATGGCGGCCTGCTGCCGCGCGCGCCATGCTGGCGAATCCGGCATCCCGGTGTCGAGCGCAATCACGCGCGCCTCCGGCGGCAGGAAGGTGGCCATCCAGCCTGACGGCGGGTCCGGCTGCGCGAAAAACACAATGCTGTCGGCCGGTTGCGCCATCGCCGGCAACTCGGCGCTGAACGCCTGTTCGGCCCAATCGGCATGGCCCCAGTTAGCGATCGGGAACACGGCCAGCACCAGCAAGGTCAGCACCGCGCCAGCCACCCGTTGCGCCTGCGGCGCAATGTACTGCCACGCCAGCCAGATCGCGAGCGGCGCCAGCAACTCCAGCGGCACCAGATAGCGGTAAATGCTGAACATATGCATCCACACCAGATAGCCCAGCGCCACGAACAGCAGCAGGAACACGCTGCGTGGTGCCAGTTGACGCTCGGCGCGCTTGCGCCACCACACCACCAGCAGCGTCAACAATACCGCGTACAACACCGGCCACAGCGCCAGCTTGAGCGGAATCTCCGACACGCGTCGCGGGTTGAAGGCAAAGATGAACGGCCAGAACAGATATTCCAGCCAGCCGTGCGGACGGTAGAACACATCGATGACGCCGTTCTCGGGCGCCAGCGGGCTGTGGAACAGGCTATTAAATTGCGGGAACAGCGGGTTGCCGAAGGTGTGCCACATCTTGAGCATCCACCAGCCGCCGCTGGTGGCGATACCGACCAGCACGCCGATGCCGCACACCACGGCCAGCCGCAGCCGCTGCCACCAGGTCAGCGGCACGCTCAGCAAAGCCAAACACAGCGCCACCGCATACACCGCATTGGTCAGCTTGAGTCCCGTGCTCAGTCCCATCCCCAGACCGGCGCCCAGCAGCGCCAGCGCCGCGCGCCCACCCCACTGCGGTAACGTTTCCCATTGTCGCAACAAAATATACAGCGCAGCCAGTGCAGGCAATGCGCTCAGGTTATCGCCCATGCTGTTGCCCAACTCGCTGAGGAAGCCGGGTGCGCAGGTGCCGGCGATCGCCAGCAGCACGATCAGTCGGCGCGGCGCGCTGGCACCCAGCAATTGGCGAGCGATACCGAGCAACAGCACAAAGCCCAGTCCGTGCAGCGCGCCCAGCACAAAACCCACTGCGCGCGGCGGCAGCCATTGGTGCAGATAGTAATAAGGCAGATCCAGCGTAGGATTGAAATAGCTCTGGAAACCGGCCGGCGCCAGATCCCAGCCGATGCGGTCATTGAGCAGCGCATGGACGTTGTACAGATGGTAGTTGCGCATGTCCCAGCCATCGTCCTGGCCGCTGCTGAGCGACAGCAGTCCCAGCAGTACAGGCACCAGCACGGCAGCCCACAGGCCGGCGCGCGGATGGTTGAGGAAGGCGGTGCGGCGCGCAAACCAGGCGGCCAGTGCGGTCAGGCGGACATCGACCAGCTTAAGTATCATGATTAATGAAGGGAACAGGCAAAGGGCGTTATTATAGTGCCAAGCGACAACTTATTATTATAAAAGCACGACGCTGGGAGGAGACATGACAGAACTGCGGGCCACGCTCGGCTGCGGCGACAAGCTGTCGCTCAACTGGAGCTATCTGAACGCGATCGCCAATGGCGTGTCGGCGATCGATCTGGGCGCGCTGGCATTGCGCAATCTGCACGATGCGCACCAGTTCGCGCGCGAGTACGGTTTCGACTTCGAACAGCCGGCCACGGTCGGCGTGATCCGGCGCGCCCAGCAGGAAGCGGTGGCCTTCATCCGCACCACCTTCCTGACGCCGGCGCAGGCGGCGCTGATACCGCCCGAGGTGGCGGAGCCGGACGATCCCTTGCAACTGCTGGTGTATGCCTCGCTGCGCGGCCAGCAGGTTGACGTGCGACGGCTGTGGGCGTGCGCGGTGCTGAAGGTGATGCACGGGATTTTCTACATCGACAACAACCTCAAGCTGCGCCATTTCCACGCCATCCGCGCCCAGGTGTTTGGCGCGCTGGACGAAGTGATACGGCACGATGGCGAGCGCCACTATCTGACCGACGGCGACCTGTGCCTGCCACTGCTGCACTACGACCGCAAGGACAACAAGGGACGCGGCAGCATCCTGCTCAAGCTGTTGCAAAAAGCGGCCTATCTGGCGGCAGACATCTTCGATTATCTCGGCGTGCGGCTGGTGTTTGCCACCCGCTGCGAATGCCTGCTGGCGCTGCGCACGCTGCAGCGCGCGCATCTGCTGTCGGTCACCAATGTCGATGCCGGGCGTACCCGCAACACGCTGCTGGACATGGACGCCGCCAAGGAAGTGTTCTGCCGCCATCGGGCCGAGCTGGAGCACAGCAAGGGCTATCCGCTGGAACTGCTGCGCGCCATGGACCGCGAACTTGCCGATATCGCCCAGCCGCAAACGCGTTGCGACAATCCGCATAGCGGGGTCGGCTTCAACAGCATGCAGATCACGGCGCGCAAGATGATCCACGTGCAGCAGCTGGATGCGTTGCCGGAGCAGGATTACGATGTCGGCTTCTTCTTCGAATACGAAATCCAGCTGATGGACGAGGACAGCTACCAGCGCAGCCTGACCGGACCGGCGAGCCACGCCGCCTACAAACAGCGCCAGGTCGACACCGCCCGCACCCGCGTGTTCGGCCGCGAACTGCTGCGCTGGATCGAGGCGCAAGCCGGGCACTGAAATGCGGCCCCGCTGCGGCGGCGGCCGGGGCCGCGTCGCCCGCAGCCCGTACGGTGCGCCGTACCGGATCGCAGGCTCGTACCATGGCGGCATGCGTTACCGATACTCCCTCTGCCTGGCACTGTCGCTGCTGATGGCCGGCGCGACGGCGCAGCAGGCGCCCAGCGTCACCGTCAGCGCCACGCGCGACCCGGTCGACAAGTCCTACCGCAACATGCTGGCCGGGATGGACCTGTTTGAACGCCATCACGCGCTGGCGCCGCAAGCCACGCTGCGCTTCCTGCTGCTGCCACGGCTACCGACCACGCAGCTGGACGGCATCACCCTGCGCGTCGCCGGCGACACCGTCTCGCTGCCGGTACCGGTCGCACCCGACCACAGCTTCATCCTGCCGCGCAACCCCGACGCCGCGCGCGAAGACGCCGCCCTGATCGCCAGCCGCAAGACCAGCACCCTGACCTGGCGCGCCGACGTGCGCAGTCCCGGCGTCCCTGCCGACAAGCGCCGCCTGGGCGATTTGCGACTCGAATGCCTGGTCGGCGTCGAAGCCGGTCTGCTATCCAACAACACCCAATGGTTCACCAGCCCCGAGCGCGTATGCGGCACACCAGATGGCAACTACCTGTTCTTCGCCGAACGCCCGGTCTTTGCCGTCACCCTGCAAGATGGCGAACGCCGCGCCACGCTACCGTTCAACGCGCTGTACGCCGGCGGCACACAGACGCCAGCCACCCTGCCCTATTGCGATTGCCAGGTGCTGCTCGACCGCAGCTACTACGCGCCGCTATGGGACCGCAGCTGGTCCGATGACACCTTGCTATCGTTCGACGACATGGACGGCCCGCCCGGCCCGGACGACACCAGCATCAACGCCGGTTACGTCAGCACCACGCAAATGCTAAGCCGCCTTGGACCTGCGCAAGTGGTAAGCTTCGACAGCGGCTACCAGATGTGGCGATACACCTATCCGGCCATCCGCAAGAGCGAGCAGCCGGCCGAGTTCACGATCTTGTTCGGACCGGACGGCATGGCGCGCAAAGCACGATTGCGCGAGCCTTAGTAATTCAACCAAGGAATTGAAGCGGCCATGAAAAACCTTTCCCATACCCTGCGCCTGGCTGCGGCCAGCCTGTTAATCCTCACCGCCTGCGCCGGCGCCCAGCCGCCGGCCGACACGCCCAACGGCGCGGTCGCGCTGTGGCAGCAAATCCAATCCGCCAACAGCAACCTCAGTTGCGATAGTGACAGCCAATGCCACACCATCGGCGTCGGCGCCAAAGCGTGCGGCGGGCCGGAGAACTACCTGGCGTGGTCGAGCAAAAACAGCGACGGCGCCCAGCTCAAAGCGCTGGTCCAACAACACGCCACCGCCCGCCGCGCCGACGACGCCCGCCAGGGCATGATGTCGACCTGCACCGCCATCAGCGATCCCGGCGCCAGCTGCCGCGCCGGCCAGTGCGTCATCAACACCCGCACCCTCGCCATCCCCGCCGATGTGAGATAAAAAAAAGCCAGCCCGCAGGCTGGCTTTCTGCATGACGCGGCGCGCGATCAGTGCGCGGTCATCGCTTGTTTGATGGCGATGCAGCGCTGGTCTTCCTGGCGCGTTACCAGTAACCAGCGGTGGGTGCCGGTGGACAGGTTTGGCAGTTTGGCGATGGTTTCATCCAGACGCTGCAGGCTGGCCGGGGTGCAGGTGGCCGGGATCATCGATGCGCCGTAGGGACGCATGTAGACCGGGCCGGCCGCTTTGTCGACGTCGCCCAGCGTGGCCAGACGTTGCGCCGCGCTCACTTCACCCAGTGACCTCTGCTCTTCCGGATACATGCTGCCCATGGCGGTACGCACTTTGGAGAACGGCAGTGTGGTCTTCAGGTCGCTAATGGTGGCCAGCCATTCGGCTTTCACCTTTGGCTCTGGACGGATTACCGCCGCCGCGATCGCTGCCTGCTGGCCGCTATCGGACTTGTCCTTCTGCTGCTCGACCGCCAGCAAGGCGTCCGCGCCTGGATAGGCGTAGCGGTTCAGGCGCTTGATGATGTCCCAGCGCACATCCTGCGATACGTTCAGGCCCGGCACCACCAGCTTGCCGTCGAGGATGGCCGCCAGCTGCTTCAGCGCGGCCGGACTGCTTGCTACTTGCAGATAGGTCGAGAACCAGCGACGCTGGAAGTTTTTGTCGCTGGCCGATTTGGTGGCCTTGAATGCCATCTGCTCCAGCTGCAGTGTCACCTGTTTCTTGTAGGCGCTATCGCCCATCAGATTCAGGTAGCCGACCGAGGCTTTGACCTTTTCGAGGATATCGCCCAGCAGCGTGTAGTCCTTCTCGGCCGGCGCGTTGGCCAACACGGTTTTCAGGTACTCGTTGAGCGGCAGCTGGGCATCGCGCACGCCGTCCCACAGGCTTTGCCACAGCATGGAGCGCAGCAGCGGATCGTTCACTTTGCTCAGGCTATGCTGGGCGGTAGCGAACGATTTTTTATCCAGCCGCACTTTGGCGAAGCCCCAGTCCTGGTAGTTCGGATAGACCAGGTCCGGGCAAGCCGCGCCGTTCAGCTCCGGCACCGCAGTAGCGGCGCCCTTGTAAGTGATGGCGACGTTCTTGCTCAGCGCGAGGCCGTCCGCACCCAGTTTGAACAGACCCACTTGCACGCGCTGTTCGCGCAGCGTCGGCAGTTCGGGATTCGGCGCGCTTTGACGCAGCGTGAACGAGCTTACCTTGCCACCAGCGCAGCTGTAATCAGCGGTGATGGTGTTGACGCCCGGCTGGTACAACCACTCCTGGGTCCAGCCGCTGAGGTCACGGTTGGCGGCCGCCGCCAGGCTGCCGATGAAGTCATCCAGCGTGGCATTGCGGTACTGGTACTTGATCAGGTAGTTGTGCACGCCCTGACGGAACACTTCTTCACCCAGCAGATGGCGCAGCTGCTTCAGCGTCGACGCGCCTTTCGAGTAGGTGATGGCGTCGATGTTGTCGAAGGCATTGGCGGTCGATGGCACCGGCGTTTCGACCGCGTGCGTGGTCACGCGCGCATCCTGCACGTATGCCTCCTGCTTGCCGCTGGAGTAGAAGCTTTGCCAGGCGTTGGTGAACTCGGTCGCCTCGGAGGTGGCCAGCGTGCCCATGAAGGAGGCAAAGCTTTCGTTCAACCACAGGCCGTTCCACCACTTCATGGTGACCAGATCGCCAAACCACTGGTGCGCCATTTCGTGCATGATGACGCCGGCCAGCGATTGCTTCTGCGCCGAGGTCATTTCTTCCTTGTGCAGGAAGCGGCCTTCGGCAAAGGTGATGGCGGCGGCGTTTTCCATCGCGCCGTAAAGGAAGTCTGGCACCAGCAGCTGGTCGTACTTCTCAAACTGGTAAGGGATGCCGAAGTACTGGTCGAAGAAGGCCAGGCCGGCCTTGGTGTACTTGAACCAGTCCGCCGGCGATACCTGCGATGCCACCGATTGGCGCGCGAATAAACGCATCGGATATTTGCCGCTGTTGTCTTCCCAGACCTTGTACGGGCCGGCGTGCATGGAGAAGTTATACGGGCTCAGTTTTTTGGTGCGCGGGAAGCTCCAGCGTTTGCCGCCGTCGATGTCCTGCACGCTGGTTTCGCGCTTGGTGGACGACACTACCCAGTCGGCCGGCGTGGTGACGGTGATCTGGTAGGTGCCTTTCAAATCCGGCTGGTCGAACACCGGGAACATCTGGTGCGCGGCGGCCGGCTCGAAGTGGCTGTATGTGTAGACGCGGCCATCGACCGGGTCGACCATGCGGTGCAAGCCTTCACCATTGGTGCTGTGCAGGCGCGTGTACTCGATGGTGACGGTGTTGCGACCGGCCACCAGGTCGGCCGCCGCCAGTGTGATGAACCACTGGTTGTATTGCGGTGCGACGGTCTTGCCGTTGACGGTCAAGCTGCTGATGTTGGCCTTGTCGAGGTCAATGGTCAGCGCTTGCGCGGCGTCGGACAGGTCGAAGCTCAGCGTGGTCTTGCCGCTGAAGCTTTCCTTGCCGGTCAGCGCGAATTCCAGCGTGTAGTCGACATTGCTGACGCGCGCCGCGCGGGCGGCGGCGTCAACTTGCGACAGATAGGCATTTTCCGCGCGTGGCGCGGGTGCGGCGGTATCGGCGGCGTGAGCGCCACCGAAAGCCAGCGCGATGGCGCTGGCAATCAGATATTTTTTCATGTGCGCTCCCGCTTATTTCTTGATGTAGGTATTCAGCCAGTCGATCACGGTGTGATGCCACAGCACCGAGTTGGCCGGTTTCAGTACCCAGTGATTCTCATCCGGGAAGAACAGCAATTTGCTCGGAATGCCCTGGCGCTGCAGCGCGGTGAAGGCGCCCAGTCCCTGCGCGGTCGGGATGCGGAAGTCCATATCGCCCTGCACCACCAGCATTGGCGTCTTCCAGTTCTTCACCTTCAGCGCCGGGTTGAACTTCTCGTAGTTCTGCGGCACGTCGAAATACGCGCCGCCGTTTTCCCATTCGGTGAACCAGATTTCTTCGGTCGAGAAGCCCATGCCACGGGTATCAAACACGCCGTCGTGGTTGACGATGCACTTGAAGCCATCGCTCCAGCTACCCTGAATCCAGTTCATCATGTAGCCGCCGTAGGACGCGCCCAGTGCGCAGCTATTCTCGCGGTCCAGCCATGGATATTTGGCCACTGCCGCCGCCAGACCTTTTTGCAGGTCTTCCAGCGGCTTGCCGCCCCAGTCACCGCTGATCGAGTCGGTGAACTTCTGGCCGTAACCGGTGGAACCGTGGAAGTCGATGAACACGGTCGCATAGCCAGCGCCGGCGTACACCTGCGGATTCCAGCGATAGCTCCACGAGTTGCCAAAGCTGCCCTGCGGGCCGCCGTGCACCAGGAAGGCGATCGGATACTTCTGGCCCGGCTGCGCGTTCCATGGCTTCATCACGTGGCCGTACACGGTTTCGCCGTTGGCACCGGTGAAGGAGAACTGCTCGAACTCGCCGAACTTGACGTCGGCCAGCGCGGCTTCGTTCAGGTGGGTCAGCTGCTCGGCCTTGTCGGCGCTGCCGCCCAGTTTGAATTTGTACAGCTGCGCGCCGGCGGTCAGGCTGGCGTGCGCCATCACGATGGTGTCCTTGGCCACATCGAAGCCGGCCACATAGCCTTTGCCGGTTACAGCGCTCACCTTGCCGTTGGCGGTGTCGATCGAGAACAGGCGATGCTGGCCGATGTCGTCCGCCAGCGCCAGCACGGACTTGCTGTCCGGTGCCCAACGGAAGTCGGCGATCGAGCGGTCCCAGTTATCGGCCACAGTGCGCTTCTTGCCGGTGGCGACGTCGATCAGCACCAGGTGGAAGCGGTCGGCCTCGAAGGTTGGTTTGTCCATCGCCACGTAGGCCAGGGTTTTACCGTCCGGCGAGTAGATGGCCTTGGTGTCCCAGGCTTTGTTGTCGGCGGTCAGATTGGTTGGCTCGCCGCCGGTGGCTGGCACGGTGTAGACGTCGAAGTTGGTCGACCAGGCTTCGGTCTTGCCGGCGATGCGGGCCGAGAAGGCGACGGTCTTGCCGTCCGGGCTGAAGTGGTATTCGTCATGGTCGCCAAACGGCTTGGACGGCACATCGCCATCCAGCTTGCCGCTCAGGCTGACCGGCTGCACGCTGACCTTGCCGCTGGTATCGATCGGCGCCGAGTACAGCACATTGTTGCGGCCATCGGCCCAGGTATCCCAGTGGCGCACGAACAGCTTGTCGTACACCTTGCCGCTGGCCTTGACCTTGGCCAGATCGTCGAGACGCGTCTTGCTGCAAGCCAGATCGGCGCAATCGCGGAACACGGCCATGCTGAACAGCAGGCGATCACCTTGCGGCGACAGGCGGAAGTTGTCGACATCCAGCGGCAGATCGGTGACCTTGCTGGCTTCGCCGCCGCTCAGCGGCAGACGCCACACCTGCGACGAACCGGAGCGGCCGGACAGAAAATAAATCGATTGGCCATCCGGCGCCCATTCCGGGTCCGTGCTGCTGGCGGCGGCCTGGGTCAGGCGTACCGGAGCCGCTTTCGGAGTGCGCAGATCCAGCAGCCACAGCTGGGTATTGCCACGGTTCTTGTCCAGATCGGTCGAGCGCACGGTGTACACCACGCGGCTGGCGTCCGGCGACAGCACCGGGCTGCCTACGCGCTCCATCTTGACCAGGTCTTCTACGGTAAAGCCGCGCGGCGCGGCCGTGGCGCTGGCCGCGATAGCGGTACCCAGCAGCAACAGGGGGAATCTCATTCGGTCTCTCCGAGTTATAAGAAAAATACCGGCTTGTGGCCGGATAGCGGACATGATACCAAGCTCGACATGCGTGGCGGAAAAATGGCGGGCTTTGTTACTTTACGCAACTTGCCTGAGCACGCGAAAAATAGTGCTTGACTTATTTAAGACGACCGGTCATATTAGATACATGGCTAAACCTAACGTCAAAGAGCAAATCGTCACCAGCAGCCTGGAGTTACTGCACAGCAAAGGCTTCAACGCCACCAGCGTGCAGGACATCACCGAGGCGGCCGGGGTACCGAAAGGCTCGTTCTACAACCACTTCGCCAGCAAGGAAGCGCTGGGGCTGGAAGTATTGCAACGTTATGTCGACGCGGTGGGCACACTGGCGACGGTGCTGCACGATGCCGCGCTGACGCCGCGCCAGCGTCTGCAACAGTATTTTGACGGCATGATCGCCGGCAACGCCGCCAACGATTTCCAGCATGGCTGCCTGCTTGGCAATTTCAGTACCGAGTTGAGCAATCAGATCCCGGCCATGCGCAGCGCCATGCAAGCCGCGTTTGACGGCTCCAGCGCCCAGTTGACGGCGGTAATCGCCGCCGGCCAGCAGGATGGCAGCATCGCCAGCGCCCTGCCGGCCGCCGAACTGGCCGGCTTCGTCAACGACGCCTGGCAAGGCGCGGTGCTGCGCGCCAAGGCCGAGCACAGCCGGGCGCCGCTGGAACGTTTTGTACGTGTGGTACTGGACCGCCTGTTGACTTGAATTTTTTTTCGGCCGTTTTTAAGACGACCGGTCATATTGTTGTTAAACTTAACCTCGAAAGGAAGCATCATGAACATCAAAGACTCCGTCGTCCTGGTAACCGGCGCCAACCGTGGCTTGGGCAAAGCACTGGCGCAAGCGGCCGTCGCGGCCGGCGCGCGCAAAGTGTATGCGGCGGCCCGCAACCCCGCCACGGTCGACATCGCCGGCGTGACCCCGCTCAAGCTGGACGTCACCAACGCCGCCGACATCGCCGCCGCCGTGCAAGCGATCCCCGACCTCACCATCCTGATCAATAACGCCGGCATCCACGTGGTGGGCGGCGTCACCGGTCCCGACGCGCTGGCGGCCGCGCGCGCCGAACTGGAAACCAACTTCTTCGCCCCGCTGGCGCTGAGCCACGCGTTTGCGCCGGTACTGGGCCGCAACGGCGGCGGCGCCATCGTCAACATCCTGTCCGCGCTGAGCTGGGCCAGCTTCCCCACCACCGGCACCTACAGCGCCTCCAAAGCCGCCGCCTGGGGCTTCACCAACAGCCTGCGCGGCGAACTGCGCGGCCAGAACACCCAAGTGCTGGGCGCCCACATGGGCTATATGGACACCGACATGACCAACGGCATCGACGCACCGAAATCCTCGCCAGCCGTGATCGCCGCCGCCATCGTGCGCGCCCTGGAAGCCGGCGACGACGAAGTGCTGACCGACGAACCATCGCGCCAAGTCAAAGCCGGCCTGGCCGCACCGCGCAGCTTCTATCTGGGCGAACCCCGCGCCTGAACTCCCCACTGCGGTGTCCCCACTTCGGGGTCAGTTCTCAAAACCGGACATTGGGTAGCGCGCTACCCAATGTCCGATTTTGAGAACTGACCCCGAAGTGGACATTGATAGAAATTATTTTTGGACTCTGCAATAAATCGCGTATTTTCACGCACAAAATCAGGGCATAATCGTTAACTCAGCCAGGTGAAAAAGTGCACGTTCCTGCCGGCTTGACGTGTGCGCAATTCGTTTTCCCCGCCGGTAATGCTTCGCTTTGTATTGCCTCACAACTAGTTGTGAACAATTGTAAATCGGCGTTGTATGAGCCTCTCGAGCGCGCTAAGGTAGCAGCTTCAACCTCGGGCACGTTGGCTCCTCTGCGACGACCACCGCGCAGCCGAAGTCACACGAAATACGGGAAACGCTATGCTTACTGCCACCTATGTCTTGTTGACACTGTCTATCGAGCAAAAGAAAGAACGCCACTTCATTTCGCGTCTGCTGCAGTACGTGCAGTCGATCGCGCGCCGTCCGCAGGAAATCGATCCTGTGTTCATTGAATCCCAATTGCAGCAACTGACTCGCTTTGCCGAAGCGCGTCATCAGCACAAGGTGGAAGCCTGTCTGATGCCGGCGGTGCGCGCGGCCGACCAGAATTGCACCGCGCTGATGAACGATCTGGAATCGCTCAGCAAACGCGGTAGCGCGATGCTGAACGCGGTCTACCGCTGTCTGCGCCGCGCCATGCGCCGTAGCGCGTCGCAGGGCAAGTTCCTGTGCAAGACGGTCGATCTGTATTGCCAGAATCTGCTCAAGCGCCTCGACAAGGAGGAACAGGAACTGCTGCCACTGGCGCAGAAAGTCATCTCCAGCGAGGAGTGGTTCGAAATCGGCAGCAAGTTCCTGGCGCAGGACGATGACGATGCCGCCTCGCGCCCGGAACTGCGGCCGCAGCGCGGTGCGATGGGCTACCGCGCCTCGGCCTTCTGATCCGCTATCGGCGTCAGGCCGACACTTCCAATCTTGAGAGTGATACAGCGCGCCACGATGGTGCATCCAGCCCTGCGGCGCGGTCCATTCTGGCCACTGTTGTTTTGAGTTCCGGCGCACGACTCTAAAGCTTGCTTCCGCAAAATCTGGCGGCTAATATCGCCAATATGCAGACCACTTCCGCCACCGACCTCGCGCCACTGAATTACCTGCGCCAGCTGCGGGTCGAACGGAGTTCCCCATGAGCCACAGCGCCCGCATCCTCCATCTGCGCGGCGCGGCCGGCATGAATGCGATTTACCGCAAGGTCAGTTGGCGCCTGCTGCCGTTGCTGATGCTGTGCTATGCGGTGGCGTATCTGGACCGCGTCAACGTCAGCTACGCCAAGCTGCAGATGGGCGCCAGTCTGGATTTCAGCGACCAGGTGTATGCCTGGGGCGCCGGCGCTTTCTTCATCGGCTACTGCCTGTTCGAGATTCCCAGCAATCTGCTACTGGAAAAAATCGGCGCCCGCAAGACGCTGCTGCGCATTATGCTGTGCTGGGGCGTCACCGCCGCCGCCGCCGCGTTTGTGCGAGAGCCGATCGAGTTCTATCTGATCCGCTTCATGCTGGGCGTGTTCGAAGCCGGCTTCTTCCCCGGCGTGATCCTCTATCTCACCTACTGGTATCCGGCAGCGCGGCGCGCGCGCGTGATCGCCATCTTCGCTTCGGCCGCGCTGCTGGCCGGCGTGGTGGCCGGTCCGCTGTGCGGCGCCACGCTGCAGTATATGAACCAGTACGGCGGCCTGGCTGGCTGGCAATGGCTGCTGGTGATGCAAGGACTGCCGGCCACGCTGCTCGGCGTGGCGGCTTACTTCTACCTTGACGATAAACCGGAGGATGCGCGCTGGTTGTCGTCGTTCGAACAGCAGATGATCGAACAGGATCTGGAGCGCGACGAACTGGCGCTGAACGGCTCCACCACCGATGACGACACCCGCAGCGAAGACGAGGAAGCACCCTCGGCGGTCGATACCTTGTGGACGCTGCTGCGGCAGCCGACCATTAGTCTGCTCGCGCTGGCCAACCTGCTTCTGATGGGAGCCAGCTACGCGCTGATATTCTGGTCGCCGGCGCTGATGCAGCGCTGGGGTGCCGGCAACCATCTGCAAATTGGCTTGCTGGCCGCGATCCCCAACCTGGCCGGCGTGATCGGCATGATCGCAATCGGCTACGACTCCGACCGCCGCCGTGAACGGCGCGGCCACTTCATCGCCTGCATGGTGCTGGCGACCGGCGGCCTCGGTCTCGCCATCGCCGCCGACAATGGTCTCACCTGGTCGCTGGCCGGCCTGACGCTGGCATCGCTGGGCATCGCTTCCGCCGCGCCGCTGCTGATGTCCATCGTCACCGGGATGCTGAACCGGCGCAGCGCCGCCAGCGGCATCGCACTGGTTGGCAGCGTCGGCCTGCTGGGCGGCGCCTTCGGACCGCCGCTGTGCGAACGCCTGCTACACTGGGGCGGCAGCGCCGCCATGCTGGCCGCGCTGATCGTGCTGTACCTCGCGGCCGGCGCCATCCTGCTGTGGGCCTTGCGGCTGGCGCCACGCCGTGGCGGCCCCGATGCCGGCCATGGCCAAACCGACAAGATGGCCCGGAGTTAAAGCTTGGGCTAGAATCTGGAACGCGCCGCGATCCGGCGCCCCTGTTCACCCAACCTACAAGCGAAACTACCGATGCGTTTTGTACTGCCTTTGCTGGCGACTGCGATTGCGGCCAGCGTCAACGCCACACCGACACCCATCACCCTCGATCAAGCCATGGCCAATCCGGACTGGATCGGCAACCCGGTGGAAACCGCCTGGTGGGGCTGGGATAGCCACCAGATCTACTACAAGCAGAAACGCAGCGGTTCCGCCGTGCGCGACACGTATCAGATCAACGGCGCCGCCGCCAAACTGGTGGAAGAAAAACAGCTGTCCAACATGGATAGCGCCGATCCAGTCTTCAACCGTGAACGCACGCGCGCCATCCTGCTGCGCAACGGCGATCTGTTCGAGCGCGATCTGAAAACCGGCGCGCTGACGCAAATCATCAAGGGCACCACGCCGGCCGCCGATGCGCAATACGCGGCCGATGGCAACCACGTGCAGTTCCGCGTCGGCAGCGACTGGTACAGCTGGAGCCGCGCCGAGCGCCTGGTATCGCCGCTGGTGCTGCTGCGCACCGCCAAAGATCCGGACGCCGCGCCCGATGCCGACTTCCGCCGCGACATGCAGTTGCGCCTGATGTCGACGCTGGCCCGCGTCAAGCACGAAAAGGATGAAACCCGCGAACAACGCAACGCCGACCGCAGCGCCGACGCCACCCGCGCGCCGCTGCCGGTCTACCTGGGCGACAAGGTCACCATCGAAACCAGCTCGCTGTCGCCGGACGGCCGCTATCTGCTGGTGGTCACCGCCGCCAAGGATGGCGACAAGCGCCGCGTCGGCAAGATGCCACGCTATGTCACCGAGTCGGGCTACGAAGAGACCGATGATGAACGCAAGCGCGTCAGCGAAGCCGGCCCGCTCAAGCACGATCTGAAACTGGTGGAAGTGGCGACCCGCAAAGTCACCGACCTGTCGCTGGACGACCTGCCCGGCATCAAGGAAGATCCGCTGGCGGCGATGCGCGCGGCGCAGAAGCTCGATCCGCTGAAAGGCAATCGCGGCGTGCGTTTCGAAGGCCGCGAGGAATCGATCCGCTGGAGCACCAACGGCGCGCGCGTGGCGGTGATGGCGCAGGCCATCGACAACAAGGACCGCTGGATCGCCGGCGTCGATCTGGCGGCCGGCAAGCTGCAACCGCTGCATCGCCTGAGCGACGCGGCCTGGGTCAACAACCGTGGCAATGACTTCGGCTGGCAGCCGGACAACAGCACGCTGTGGTACGAGTCGGAAGAAAGCGGCTACTCGCATCTGTACCTGCGCGCCGCCGACGGCAAGACGCGCGCCCTCACCTCGGGCAAATGGGAAGAATCGAACGTGACCTGGTCGTCGGACGGCCAGACCGCCTACTTCATGTGCAACCCAAAACTGCCGGGCACTTATGAAGTCTGCTCGACCAGCACCAAGGACGGCGCGCTGAAGGAACTGACGTCGCAAGGCGGCATCGAAGGCTACACGCTGTCGCCGGATGGCCGCAAGCTGCTGGTGCGCTACTCGACCGCCTACATGCCAACCCAGATCGGCACCGTGGCCGCCAGCGGCGGCGCGCTGACCCAGCTGACCGACACCCGCAGCGCCGACTACAAAGCGCGCGAATGGGTGCAACCTGAAATCGTCGCCGTGCCATCCACGCATGGCGTCGATCCAGTCTGGGCCAAGCTGTATCGCCCGGCCACGCTGGAAGCGGGCAAAAAATATCCGGTGGTGATGTTCGTGCACGGCGCCGGCTATCTGCAGAACGTGACCAAGCGCTATCCGGTTTACTTCCGCGAGCAGATGTTCCACAACCTGCTGGTGCAGCAGGGTTACATCGTGCTGGACATGGACTACCGCGCCTCGCTGGGCTATGGCCGCAACTGGCGTACCGCGATCTACCGCCAGATGGGCCATCCGGAACTGGAAGACTACGTCGATGGCCTGAACTGGATGGTGGCCAATCAGCAGGGTGACGCCGCCAATGTCGGCATCTACGGCGGCAGCTACGGCGGCTTCATGACCTTCATGGCGCTGCTGCGCGCACCGGACCAGTTCAAGGCCGGCGCCGCGCTGCGCCCTGTCACCGACTGGACCACCTACAATCACGAGTACACTGCCAACATCCTGAACTCGCCGGAGCTGGACCCGGAAGCGTACAAGGTATCGTCGCCGATCGAATATGCGGACCGGCTGAAAGGCCATCTGCTGATCGCCCACGGCATGGTGGACGACAACGTGTTCTATCAGGACTCGGTGCGCATGACCCAGCGCTTCATCGAACTGAAAAAGGATAACTGGGAACTGGCCTCATATCCGCTGGAACGCCACGGCTTCGTGCATCCGGAATCGTGGTACGACGAATACCGCCGCATTGACCAGCTGTTTGAACGCACGCTGAAAAAATAAGGAGACGTATGAAAAAGCTTGCCGCCTCGCTGATCCTGGCGACGTTATTCACCACCGCCGCCCACGCCGAACCGAAACATCCGGCGTGGACGCGCAGTTCGAATGTGTATGAAGTCAACCTGCGCCAGTTCAGCCAGGAGGGCACGCTGAACGCGGTGACCGCCCAGTTGCCGCGCCTGAAGGCGATGGGCGTCGACATCGTCTGGCTGATGCCGATCCACCCGATCGGCAAGAAGAACCACAAGGGCACGCTGGGCAGCTACTACGCGGTGCAGGACTACACCGCCGTCAATCCGGACTACGGCACGCTGGATGATCTGCGCAAGCTGGTCAAACAGGCGCACGCGCTGGGCATGCACGTGATCCTGGACTGGGTGGGCAACCACACCGCCTGGGACAATCCGTGGCTAGAGCAGCATCCGGACTGGTTCAAGAAGAACGACAAGGGTGAAATCTACTCCGTCACCTTCAAGAACGAAGCCGGCGAGATGGAGGAATGGACCGACGTGGTCGGCCTTGACTACAGCAACAAGGCGCTGTGGAAGGGCATGACCGACGCCATGGCCTACTGGGTCAAGGAAGCCGGCATCGACGGCTTCCGCTGTGATGCCGCCGGCCTGGTGCCGACCGAGTTCTGGGACCAGGCGCGCGCGCAGCTGGACAAGATCAAGCCAGTGTTCATGCTGGCCGAGTGGAACACACCCGAGCTGCACGAGAAAGCGTTCGACGCCAGCTACGACTGGCCGCTGAACGCGCTGATGATCAAGATCGCCAAAGGCCAGGCCAACGCCAACGACCTGCGCGCGCTGTTGAACAATCCGCCGAAGGCGTTCCCGCGCGACGCTTACCGCATGCAGTTCACCAATAACCACGACATCAACTCGTGGCAGGGTGCGGACGCCGAGCTGTATGGCCCGGCGTGGGGCGCGATGACGGTGCTGAGCTACACCCTGCCCGGCATCCCGCTGGCCTACAACGGCCAGGAATCCGGGCTGGCCAAAAAGCTGGAATTCTTCGAGAAGGATGCCATCGACTGGAAGAACTATCCGCTGGAAGGCTTCTACACTGGTCTGAACGCGCTGAAGAAGCAGAACCCGGCGCTGTGGAACGGCACCGCCGGCGGCGCGCTGCAGTTGCTGGACGTCGGCAACGAACAGGTGTTTGCCTTCAAGCGCCAGCAAGGCGCCAACCACGTGCGGGTGATCGTCAACCTGAGCGGCCAGCCGCAGAAGTACAAGCTGGCCGGCGATCCCGGTCCGACCGTGATCAAACCCTGGCGCTGGCGCATCATCGTCCCGGATTAATCGTCGTCCCCGCGCAGGCGGGGACCCATAGAACGCTCGCTCAGCATAGGTTCCCGCCTGCGCGGGAACGACGCGGTGTTACTCCGTCGCCAAGCGCTTGCCGAGGCGGTACAGGTATTCCTGACCGTCGTACAGCGACTTGACGCGAATGTGCTCATTCAAACCGTGCGCGCCACTGCCCTCCGGGCCGTGGAACATGCCGCTGATGCCATAGGTCCAGATGCCGGCGTTGTTGAGGAAACGACCATCGGTGCCGCCGGTGGACATGGTCGGTATCACCGGCACGCCCGGCCACATATCGTTGCTGATCTCTTCCACCGCCTTCATCAACACCGGCGTCATAGGCGGCATCGGGCCATCGACGCCATCGCCAATGCGGCTGATCTTGATCTTGTCATCAGCCACCACGCGCTGCAGCGTGGCCTGCACCTCCGCGATCGGCTCGCCCGGCAGAATGCGGCAGTTGACGGTGGCGCGGGCGCGCTGCGGCAGCGCATTGTCGGCATGACCGGCATCGACCTTGGTGGCGACGCAGGTGGTACGCACGGTGGAATTGTGCACCGGGCTGACCGCGTACAGACGGTCCAGCGCGGCCTGGTCGGGCGGATCCTGCAGGATGGCCTTCATGTCTTCCGCCACCTGCCCTTTTTCGATCTTCGACATGCGCTCGTAGTAGGCCCGCGTCACCGGCGACAACTTAAACGGGAACGAGAACTGACCGAGTCGTGCCAGCCCTTCGGCCAGGTGATAGATCGCGTTGTCCTTGTACGGCGCCGAGCTGTGGCCGCCGGGATTGGTCACTTCCAACTGGAAGCTTTGATAGATCTTCTCGCCGGCCTGGATGCCGTGGCGTACCGGCTTGCCTTCCTTGTCCAGCAGACCGCCGCCGCCTTCGTTGAGCGCGATTTCAGCTTCGATCAGCGGACGGTGGTGCTTGACCAGGTACTCGGCGCCGTCAAAGTCGGACGGCACCAGCTCCTCGTCGCAGGTCAGCGCCAGGATAATGTCGCGCTTCAGCACCAGCTTTTCCTTTTTGTACAGGATCATGTTGTTGACGAAGGACGCAGCCATGGCCTTGTCGTCGGACGAACCGCGCGCGTAGAAAACGCCGTCTTCCTCGATCAACTTGAACGGATCGCGCTCCCAGTCCTCGCGCTTGGCCTCGACCACATCGATATGGGCCAGCAGCAGCAGCGGCTTTTTACTGCCGTCGCCCTTCAGACGCGCCACCAGATTGCCTTTTTTCGGCCCGCCGGGTGGGATGATGATCTGCAGCTCGCTGTCCTTGAAACCGGCCGTCTTGAGGCGCTTGGCCATTTTTTGCGCGGCCACGGTGCAGGACCCGACCGAGTTAGTGGTGTTGGTCTCCACCAGCTCCTGATAAATCGAGCGCATCTGCTTTTGCACCGGCGTCAGCTCCGCCGCATGAGACGCCCCCGCCATTGCCAACCCCGCCACCAGCCACGCCGCCTTGTTCATATCGCTCCCGTTCGAATCAGATTGTATAAACAACCAAATTTATACCCCGACCATATTGCTGTCAATAAATCTGAATTCAGCCTCTTGCCAAACCCGGCAGGTGGTCGCTATAATTGCGGCCCTTGGCCTGGTAGCTCAGTTGGTAGAGCAGAGGATTGAAAATCCTTGTGTCGGTGGTTCGATTCCGCCCCGGGCCACCAAGAACATGCCTCACCAAACGCCAACCCATTAAGGTTGGCGTTTTTGTTTCCGGAATTCGCAATCCTCGTGTCTGGTCTATTTCCGGTCGTGATCTCCCAATTCCCGGATTGTTCTTACCGGCGCTGGTTTTGTCGCCGGTTTGCGGTACTTTAGGCACCTTATAAATCAACCCGCCCCGTCAAATTTGCGTTTAATTTGGCGCTCTGGCGGTCAACAAACCTCATCGGCATTTTACTAAATACGACGGTCGGCTTGATTTCTGGCTCAGCCAGTAGCGCTGCAATACTTGCCCTTGCCCCCTTCACCTTATGCCGACGCTTCAGAGTGTCCTCAAACCAGAGATCGGCGCTGACAATGATTTCACCATCTGGCAGAAACTTATAGAGATCGTCTCTTCGTAGATAGGTCTCGTACATCTTGTGCTCAGTCAGCTCCAGTCCGGACACGTCATCATCCAGATACTCCCCCGACCAGACACCCTGGTTATCGCTCCCCGCCAGCATTCTCACTCGGGTAGTACGGCGCCCTACGTTGACGATATGCACATAGATTGACCCAGGTCCGCCACTAATGGATTTGACGTGCTTGCAGGTTGCGACAAGGATCGCGCGGTCCCTCCAAGCATTGGCAGCGCCCAAGGCTGCGGCAAGTATCGCTAAAATTAACGCGATGTTTGCTCTCACTTCAACCGGAAATAAGTCCATATTGTTGCGCCTTTGCAAATCAATGAGTTACGTCAGCAAGACTGAAGTATCCGAACGGTATCAAGACCGTTCGAATCGCGTCCGGGCAATTGCCATAGGACATAGGGGTCTTTACCATTCAATCCGCAGGTAAGATTAGATTTTCTTTCGGACGATGTATTATGCTTAATCCAAGGAAATTATTTTACGCACAGCCGCAATCCCTATTCCAGACTATCAAACTCTTATGCTGCCAGTTCTACGCATTGCTGGAAATGGTCAAGGGCATCGGTTACAGATTCAAGAATAGTTTCACTCGGGAAATATAAAGAGGAGGGAGGTCCCGACTCAGAACGAAGTAATCTGATCAGAACAAGACGGGTGTCCCGCGTTGCTTCGATTCGAACGGCTCAATCCCTTACGACGAAATGCTTATCGTCACTTGGAATCCCCATCCTCGAATTGCTTAAGGCCAGTCCTACAATTTTCTCGAACTTGGCATTCACCACACTACAATTCTTAGCCGCCCCCACGAACAACCGTATTGTGCTAAGCAAACGATTACTGGGAAATCGTTCGCCAAAAACTCTCCTTGCTTTCCGATCATCTAGCACTACGCTATGTCCAAGATTTACCGCTACAGCAATTGCAGCGCTTTCCCCATCCCCCAGAGATGAAGGGCTCGCATCATCAATCAGGTCCAGGTAGTGTTGATTTGCACCGAAAACTGACCCACCTAGCCGCATAATTTGCATCGAAAATTGACCCACGTTTAGCACACAATCCTACTTATCTGAATGAGTAGGGGATCGGAGTGATTGACGTGGCATTACTAGGAATTATTAGGCGCTGGCACCTTCGCGACCAAGTCCCGTTAAGGGAAATCGCCAAGCGTCTCGGCATCTCGCGCAACACCGTCCGGCGCTACCTTCGCTCGGAAAAGACCGAGCCTGCCTATGCGGAGCGCCAATCGGCCAGCGCCATCGACCCATACGCCTTCCAACTCTCAGGCTGGCTCAAGACCGAGGCAGCCAAATCACGCAAGCAACGACGCAGTCTGAAGCAGCTTCACGAGGACCTATCGGAATTGGGGTTCAAGGGGTCTTACGACCGCGTGGCGGCATTCGCCAGGCAATGGAGGGAGGGTCAAACGGAGTGGGTCAATTCGGCGCGCAAACGAACACGCATAGGTCACCTTTGACAATGTCAGGACAGGTTACGCGCCACAAATGACATTGTCAAACATTTTCCAACAAATAGCTGACAATGTCAGATCCACTTCTGAACGAAAAATGCTGTGCCTCCCAAAACCTATAAAGGTAAGGAAGTCTAGGAAGTCCTTGATCAACAAAAATCGTAGCGTTGGCACAAGGGCGACACTGGTCTTGAAAATCCTTGTGTCGGTGGTTCGATTCCGCCCCGGGCCACCAAGAATTCTTAACAAAAACGCCAACCTTCACGGGTTGGCGTTTTTGTTTGGAAGAACCTCACTCAGACTTGCGGGTCACCGCTCAGTTGGGCAGCACCGTCGCCTTGGCGATCTTGTGGTGCGCCGAGCGGGTCGGCAGGCCGCTGCCCGGCTGGCCACCGCCGACGATCACTTCGTAATCACCCTGTGCAATCCGCACCGTACCGTTGTCACTCACCGAACTCAGATCACGCGGCGACAGGCTGAACGTCAGGCGGCGGTGTTCGCCCGGCTGCAAGCTGACCCGTTGGTAGCCGCGCAACGCGATGCGTGGCGCGCCGGATAGCGTCGGGAATTTCAGATACACCTGCGCCACCTCGTCGCCATCGCGCTGGCCGGTGTTGCTGACCTCGGCGCTGACGGTGATGCCGCCGTCGCCAGCGGTTTTGACGCTGACCGCGCCGTAGGCAAAGCGGGTATAGCTCAAGCCATAGCCGAACGGGTACACCGGCGTGCCGCTGAAGTAGCGATAGGTGCGGCCCTGCATGCGATAGTCGCTGAGCGCCGGCAACTGACTGACGTCACGATAGAAGGTGACAGGCAGCCGGCCGCCCGGATTGACCGCGCCGGACAGCACGCGAGCGATGGCGGTACCGCCGGCCTCGCCCGGATACCAGGCCTGCACAATCGCGTTGGCGTGCTGCTTGGCCCAGTCGAGATTGACGGCGCTGCCGCTCATGTTGACCACCACCAGCGGCTTGCCGGTGGTCCGCACCGCCGCCAGCAGCTCGCTCTGATCGGTCGGCAGGTCCAGCGTGGTGCGGTCGCCGTGCTTGAAGCCGGGGATGTCCAGCGAGCTTTCCTCGCCCTCCAGATCGGATGAGATGCCGGTCACCGCCACCACCACATCGGCGCGCTGCGCGGCGGCCACCGCATCCGCTTCCGGCGTGGCGCTGACCCGTTGCCAGACCAGCTCGCTCAGCTGCACGCCATTGACCATCGAGGTCACTTTGATCGGATAGCGCTGACCAGCTTGCAGATGCACGCTCTTCAGGTTGGGCACCGGCGCCGGCAGCGGATCGTGGCCGGTGTCGGCCAGTGGTTTGCCGTCCAGCTCGACGCTGCTCATGGTGCCGCGCATGCCGATGCGGTACTCGCCCGTCACCTCCGGCACCAGGAAGCCGCTCCATACACACAGGCCGCCATCCGGCAGCAGCGGATGCGGCCCCAGCATCGCTTCGCTGACGGCCGGCTCCACCCGCGTGGTGGTTGGCGCCGATGCCAGTTGACGGTCCTTCAACTGGCCCATCTTTTCGCCGATCGAATGCGGCGCCGGCAGGGTGGCCAGCAGGAAGGGGAGGTAGCGCGCGGTCAGGCCGGTCTGGTCGTCCTCGCTGCGCAGCACCCGCGACGGAATCGGGTCGCCATCGGTGATGGATGGGCCGGCCGCCACCAGTTCCACCTCGGCCTGCGGGAACTGCTGGCGGATCGCTTCATAGGCCGATGGCAGCGACCAGGTTTCGCGCTCGGAGTAATTGCCGCGCAGCAGACGATGGCCGTTGGCCTGCGGGCCGATCACCGCGATGCGCAGTTTGCGGGATGACAGCGGCAGGATGCCGTCATTCTTCAGCAGCACCATCGATTGTTCCGCCGCGCGCAGCGTCAGCGCCCGGTGTGCCGCCGAGCCCACTGTGTCGTCGGCCGGGGCGCGCGCTTGCAGATCGCCCACCCGCAGACGCGCTTCCAGCGTGCGGCGCACGGCGCGGTCCAGCGCTTCGGCCGACAGATCGCCGCGCTGCACCGCCTGCACATAATTGTCCGGACGGCCGAAGGAATTGCGGTCGAAGTAGCCGTCGACGCTGCATTCGTTGTCCATGCCGGCGCGGATAGCGGCGGCGCTGGCACTGGCCGCATCGGCGGTGTAGCGGTGATGCTGATAAATGTCGGAGACGGCGTCGCAATCGGACACCACCACGCCTTTGAAGCCCCAGTCCTTGCGCAAGGTTTGCTCCAGCAGGAAGGAGTTGGCGCAGGCCGGCTGGCCGTTGATGCTGTTGTAGGCGCACATGACCGAGCCGGCTTGGCCGTCGACCACCGCCGCGCGGAACGCAGGCAGATAGGTGTCGCGCAGGTCGTGCAGGCTGACGTCGACGTTATCGCGGTGACGGCTGGTCTCCGGCCCGCTGTGCACGGCGAAATGCTTGGGCGTGGCGATCACACGTGGGTGATCCGGGTCCGGGCCCTGGATGCCGCGCACATAAGCCACCGCCAGCGTCCCGGTCAGGTAGGGATCTTCGCCGTAGGTTTCCTGGCCGCGTCCCCAGCGTGGATCACGGAAGATGTTGATGTTGGGGGCCCAGGCATTCAGGCCGGCGCCCATGTCCTGGCGACCGCCACGCGCCAGCTTGCGCTGCCGTATCGACACGATCTCGGTACCAATGGCGTCCGCGACCTGCCCCAGCAGCGGCGCGTTGAAGGTGGCGGCCAGGCCGATCGGCTCGGGATAGTTGGTGGCGTGGCTGTCGCCCACCACGCCGTGCAGCGCCTCGTTCCACCATTGGTAGGCGGGAATGCCGAGACGTTCGATCGGCGCCGAGGTGTTGAGCAGCAGGCTGGCTTTTTCCTGCAGCGTCATCTGGGCGGTCAGGCGCGCGGCCTCGGCCGCCGCGTCGTCGGCGGCATGCGCGGTCAGCGAGCTGAACAGGGTGGCTACGGCGATGCAGCAAAGGGTCTTGGTTGTCTTCATAGTTATGATTTAAAAGGAAACATGGCGCCGCTAAGTGTAGAGCCCTCCCTGCGCCGGCGAGAACGCCTGATTGGCGATAGCTGATATCCGCGCAGACAACAGTTGCGCCGCATCTGGCATACTCGCCACCGGCATGACGATCAAAGGGATGAAATGCGACTGGACCGCTTGGACTTGAATCTGCTGTTTTCGCTGGGCGCGCTGCTGGAGGAAAAAAACGTCACCCGGGCGGCCAGCCGGCTCAACATCAATCGCGCGACCATGGCCGGGGTGCTGGACCGCCTGCGGACCTATTTTGACGACCGTCTGCTGGTGCCGGCCGGCCGGCGCATGGAGTTGACCGAACTGGGAAGCAAGCTGGTTGTGCCGGTCCAGCAATTGTTGTGCGCCATCGACACCACGCTGGATACGCGCGCGCCGTTCCTGCCGCTCAGCGAACAGCGCACCATCCGCATCATGTGCTCGGGTTACGCGCTGGACGTGTTGCTGGGGCCGGTGCTGCGCAGATTGCGCCACGAGCTGCCGGAAGTCACCATCGAGCTGATGCCGATGTCGGATCATCCGATCGACGCCATCAGCCAGGGGAAATGCGACTTCGTGCTACTGCCCAAGCCCTTTGTTGCGCCGGACTTGCCGATGGCCGAATTGTTCGAAGATGTCTTCTGCGCCGTGGTGTGGAGCGGCAATTTGACAGCACCGGCGGTGTTCGACCTGGCGAGCTACCGGGCCTCGCGCCACATCGTCACTCTGATGGGAAATTTGCGGCTGCACACCTCCCCCCACAATGTCATTGACGCGTTTGACATCGGCGACAAGGTGGCGATCCGCGCGACGGATTTCCCCAGCGCGGCGCGCTTCGTGGTCGGCACCGAGCTGGTCGCCACCATGCACCGGCGACTGGCACAGGAGTATAGCCAGCACCTGCCGTTGCGGCTGCTTGAGCTGCCGGTGCCGCTGCCGGTGATGCAAATCTGCCTGCAATGGCCGCGCTTCCGCGAGCACGATCCCTGCCATGCCTGGATACGCCGGGTGATGGGCGAAGTGGCCTCCGCAATGCCCCTACAGGCAAGCTGACCCAAGCATAGCCAAATAAAAACGCCGATCTTTGCGGACCGGCGTTTTTGTTTTTGCGGTGGGCGTTTGTCAGGTCTTACGACGCCGCGTGATCGCCAGCAGGCCGAGCCCCATGACCAGCATCGCATACGTTTCCGGCTCCGGGACCGGCGTGGTCATGTAGATTGCCGCATCAGACAGGCCGACGGCGTTGGTGGTAATCGAGTACAGGCCGGCACCGGCATCAAAACGGTAGAAAGCGGTGCTCTGGTTGTAGTCTTTGCCGCCGCCCATGTGGAAACCAATAATGGTTTCACCGACCATTTTTGTGTCGAACGTGATGGTCGATGTGTTGCTGAAGTTCTTTTTCTCAACCCACACCTCGTTCCACACGCCGCCGCCGAGTGCGAGTACCGAAGCAGCTTGCGCGGCGTCATCGGCTGGGGAATGGTTGATCAGATTGCCATCGAAAAATCCCGTGCAGTCCTCGACCACCACCGACGTAGGGCCAATGACCGTGCACGACGGTGTGATTTTTGCTGCCGCAAATGCAGGTGACACACAGAATGCAAAGGCAGCGGATACGACCGAAACTCTCAGACTATTTTTCATTATTGTCTCCCCCGAATAGTTTTAGATATGGTTCACATGAGTGAATTTCAGGATAGCACTCTGATTTTTGTTCTAAAGAAAAACTATTGTTTTAATGGATATCTATGTTTTCCTTGGGAATTTCCTTGTCAGCCTATCCGTCTTGAAGCCAACGCGGATTTGACATTGTTGCTGCTAGCAAAAAATATGTGGTTTCCCCACAACCGCCGCGCCAGCGCACACTGAAAGCAAACTGAAAGGTGAGCGCCGGTAGACTGCGGGCATAACATAGCAGGAGACCCGCATGAATTCCCCTCATCCCCACCCACCTCTCGAAGACAGCGCCCGCCAGCAGGGCGCGCGCACGCCGTGGCATATGCATGCCTGGCGGCTGATGGAGATGCGTATCGGCCTGGTGCCGCTGCCAATTTATCTGCTGTTGCTGGCTCTGATCGGCGGCTTCGTCGCGCAGGGCAAGGTGCCGACCGATATTTCGGTGTCGATCGCGGTGCTGGCGGTCGGCGGCTTCACCTGCGCCGAATTCGGCAAGCGTCTGCCGCTGTTGCGTCACATCGGCGCGGCGGCGATCTTTGCCACCTTCGTGCCATCGTTCCTGGTGTATGTGCATGCGATGCCGCCGGTGCTGCTCAAGCATGTGGCGGAGTTCACCAAGAACAGCAATTTCCTTTATCTGTTCATCGCCTCGATTGTGGTCGGCAGTATTTTCAGCATGGACCGCACGATACTGGTCCAGGGCTTCCTGAAGATTTTCGCGCCGCTGGCGGCCGGCACGGTGGTGGCGGCGCTGGTTGGCACGGCAGTCGGCACCGCGCTCGGTCTGGGCTGGCAGCACACGCTGTTCTTCATCGTGATTCCGATCATGGCCGGCGGTGTTGGCGAGGGCGCGATTCCGCTGTCGATCGGTTATGCGGCGATTCTCGGCCGCGCGCAGGGCGATATCTTTGCCGAGGTGCTGCCGCCGGTGATGCTGGGCAGCCTGTCGGCAATTCTGATGGCGGGCGCGCTGAATTTTGTCGGCAAGCGTTATCCGCATCTGACCGGCGAGGGCCGCTTGCAGCCGGGTGCGCAGGATGAGCTGCGCGTGGTCGAGCTGCCGGCGGGGTCGGTGGACGTGGGCCAGGTGGCGTCAGCCGGCCTGACGGCGGTGGCGCTGTACATGGTGGGCCTGATGTCGCACAAGCTGTTCGATTTCCCGGCGCCGGTGGTGATGCTGTTCGTGGCGGTGCTGCTGAAGCTGTGCCGGGTGGTGTCGCCGCAGCTGCAGCAGGCATCGCATGTGGTGTACAAGTTCTTTTCGACCGCGGTCACCTACCCGCTGCTGTTTGCCATCGGCGCCGCGCTGACGCCGTGGGAAAAGCTGATCGCGGCGTTCACGCTGAGTAATCTGGCGACCATCGTCGCCACCGTGGCGACGCTGATGGCGACCGGCTTTGTGGTCGGCCGCGCGCTGAAGATGTATCCGATCGAAACCGCCATCATCAACGCCTGCCACAGCGGCCAGGGCGGCACCGGCGATGTCGCCATTCTGACCGCCGCCAACCGCATGCAGATGATGCCGTTCGCGCAGATCGCCACCCGCATCGGCGGCGCGATTGTGGTGACGCTGTCGCTGTTCGTGCTGTCGCGCCTGAGCTAGCGCAGCACCGCCAGCCGCGCCTTCTTGCCGGCGCGGTAGGTGGAGACGGTCATGGCGCCATCGCGAATGTCGCCGTTGGCGTCGAAGCCGATGGTGCCGGTCAGGCCGGGATAGCGGATCTGGCGCAGCACCGGCAGGTAGCGCGCCGGATCGGACGAACCAGCCTGCTGCATCGCCGCCGCCACCGTCATCGCGGCGTCGTAGGCGTACGGCGCGTAGGTCTGAATGTCGCTGTGGAAGCGCGCGCGGAAGCGGGCCACGAAATCGTTGACGGCCTTTTCATGCGCGGCATCGATGCCGCCGGCCTCGGCGCAGAACACTTCACCATCGCGCACACCGCCACCGGCCAGCGCCGGCAGCGCTTCGGTGCAGATGCCATCGCCGCCCATCACCCTCACCTGCATGCCCAGCGCTTTCATTTGCCGCAGCAGTCCACCGGCACCCGCGTCCATGCCACCAAAGAAAATCAGGTCCGGCTGCTTGGCGCGCAGGCTGGTCAGGATGGCGGCATAGTCGCTGGCCTTGGGCGTGGTGAATTCGCGGCCGACGATCTTCAGCCCCGGCACCGCCGCCTGGGCGCTCTTGATGAATTCATCGGCCACGCCCTGGCCATAGGCCGAGCGGTCGTCGATGACGGCGATGCGACGCGCGCCCAGCTGGCCGACCGCGTAGCGGCCTAATGAGCTGCCCAGCATATTGTCGTTGGCGACCACGCGCAGCGCGCCGGGGAAGTGCTGGCGGGTGTAGGCCGGGGTGGTGGCCGAGGGCGAAATCTGCGGAATGCCGGCGGCGTTGTAGATGCGCGAGGCCGGCACGGTGGTGCCGGAATTGGCGTGGCCGATGACGGCGCGCACGCCGGCGTCGACCAGCTTTTGCGCCACCGCCGTGCCCTGGCGCGGATCGGCGGCATCGTCCTCGCTCTGCATGCGGAACACCACCTTGCGGCCGCCCAGCGTGACGCCGCGCGCGTTGAGGTCGTCGATGGCCAGCGCGACGCCGTTTTCCATGGCTTTGCCCAAGTGGGCGATTTCGCCCGACAGTGGTCCGGCCACGCCGAGCGTGACGACTTCCTGCGCGGCGGCCACTTGCCAGACACCACAGGCCAACAACGGAAGCAGGCGTTTCATCGAATCTCCTTGAAATGGTTTAGCGCGGCGGCCGGTACCACAGGCCGTGCCGCGTCAATGGGGTGGCGGCCGGCAGCAGCGGGTTGCGCAGCTCGAACACGCGGCGCGTGCCCAGCGCCGAGCGCTGGATCGCATCGCCGTAATATTCCTGGAACAGCCGTTCGTAGCTGCCATCGGCCAGCATGCTTTCCAGCCCGCGCCGCAGCGCGCCCGCCAGCGTGGTGTTGGCGCGGTTGACGAAGTAGTAGAACGCGCTCGGGTAGTGCAGCGCCAGGCCGGGGGCGACGATCAGGTCTTGCTCGGCAAAGGCTTCGGCCTCGTGCCAGATTTCAAAAGCCGCGCGCGGGAAATAGTCGACCCGGCCCGATTCCAGCATCTTGAACATGCCGGCGTAGTCGGACGCGGTCTGTACCTGGAAGCCGTTGGCGCGCAGGATGTCGGTGTCGGGCCAGTCGTGGCCTTGCAGCGCCTGCAGCGATTGCAGCTGGGCGCGGGTGCGGATGGCGGCGAAGCGGGCGGCGTCGCGGCGCCGGATCAGCAGCAGGCGCCAGCCGATCAGGCCCATGTCGAGCGGGATGCGCACCGGCAGCAGGTCGCGCTCGCGCTGCTGCGAAGCCATGGTCCACAGCACGTCGATGGCGCGGCCGCTGGCCAGTTCCAGCAGCGCGCGGTTCTGGCGCATCATCAGCGGCGTCGATTGCAGCGTGTATTCCTGGCCGGCGCCGGCCAGCGCCAGCTGCAGCAGCCGCACCGGATAGTGTTCGGCACCGCTGGCGTGGCCCTGCGCCTCGGATTGCGGATAACGCACCAGGGTGGCGGCGCGCGCGGCCGGCAGCCCGACAGCGGTCAGCAGGCTGGCCAGCAGAAGTTGTCTGCGTTCAATCATGCAAGGATCTTAACATGCATGCTGATAGATGATGCCTCAGGCGGCTTGGCGGGTGGCCAGGCGGGCGCGTAATTCCTTGATTTCGGCGGCGTAGTTGTCGCGCGCGGTGACGGCGCCGACCAGCTCCATTTCCGCCGTCAGCCGGGCGTCGGACAGCGCGGCGGCGGCCGCCACATTGCGTTCGATCTGGGCGCGCAGGTCGGCCAGCTGGGCGTCTTTGCCTTCGATGGCCAGTTGGTCCTTGGCCTTGCCGACCAGGGCGTCGGTGGCGATGCTGCGGGCGTTGCGCAATTCGGCCTGCAACTGTTCGATTTCCTCGTCGCGGGCGGCGGCTAGTGCTTGCGCCTGGTCGCGCGCGGCGCTGGCGGTCTCCAGCTCGCCGCGAACCTCGGCCAAGGCCTGCTCGCTGCGCTCCAGTTCGGCGCGCGGGCCGGCGCTGGCCTGCTCGGCCTGTTGCTGCACCCAGTCGCCCAGGGCGCTGACGATGGCTTCGGGTATCTCCAGTTTGGCGGCGGTCATGACGGCTCCAGTTATGCGGAGCCCACACGATACCGCACGAGCTTGCCGTCAGGCAAGGTTATTGGCGTTGCGCCGACGCGCCATGCGGGCGATGGTCAGCAAGTTGACGCCAGCCACCACCACTTCCAGCGCGGTGCCGCCGACCGAGCCGGCCAGCAGGTTGTTGGCGATCCACAGCGCGGTGCCACACAACATCACCAAGCGCATCGGGATGCCTTGCAGCAGGAATAGCGCCAGCGTGCCGAGGCAGGACGCCGCCAGCGGCAGCCAGTCGCGCGGCTGTTGCGCCAGCGCCAGGCCCAGCGCCAGATTGGCGGCCACCACCAGCGCCGCCACCCACAGCGCGCGGGTGCGCAGCGCCAGCAGCGAGCGCAGCAGCGACATGCTGGAGCTGGCCACGGCGGTGGGATTGCCCAGCAGCGCGAAGTGGACGATGTAGCTCAGGCATTCGCCGGCCATGAATAGTTTGAAGCGGCGGTCGTCCGTTTGCAGGAAGGAGCCGACGCCAAGCACGAACGCCACGTAGCCGACGCACTGCGCCGGCGAGAACCAATCGATCATCATGGCCGGCATGATACGCGATCGCATCGCCGTCTGTGACGCCGAATCCACAGTTGGTCGGCGCCAGGCGCAATCTGTCGGCGGCGGCGGAGCGGGTGATATAAAGTTGCTATGCTTGTCGTTCCACTACTCACAAGGGGAAATACCGATGATCCGTTATGCCTTGCCTGCGCTGCTGCTCGTCAGCGCCCTGCCCGCCTATGCCCAGGCGCCCGCCTCAGACGTGCCGCTGATCGAACGCGCCAAGATCTTCGGTAATCCCAGCAAGACCGGCGCCAAGCTCAGTCCGGACGGCAAGTGGCTGTCGTGGATCGCGCCGCGCGACGGCGTGCTGAATGTGTGGGTGGCGCCGGCCAGCGATCTGGCCAAGGCCAAGCCGCTGACCGACGAGAAGAAGCGGCCGATACGCAACAGTTTCTGGTCGCCCGATTCGCGCGTGGTGCTGTTCATTCAGGACAAGGGCGGCGATGAGAATTTCCTGCTGTACGGCGTGAATGTCAGCAGCGGCAAGCAGACCAATTACACGCCGTTCGAGAAGACGCGGGCCGAGGTGGTGCACATCAGCAGCAAGGTCAAGGACCGCATTCTGGTGGCGGTCAACAACCGCGATCCGAAGTGGCATGACGTCTATAGCCTGGAACTGGCCAGCTGCAAGCTGACGCTGGTGCAGCAGAACGATGGCTATGGCGGCTTCCTGGCCGACGATCAGCTGAAGCTGCGCCTCGCCGAGAAGCCGCGCGCCGATGGCGGCACCACCTATTTCCGCATCACCGATGGCAAGATCGAGAGCACGCCGCTGACCGAGGTAGGACTGGATGATTCGCAGACCACCAATCCGCTGGCCTTCACCACCGATGGCCGCACGCTGTACTGGACCGACGCGCGCAACCGCAACACCGCCGCGCTGCTGGCGCAGGATGTGGCCAGCGGCAAGACCACGGTGGTGGCGGAAGATGCCCGTGCCGACATCGGCGCCGCGCTGGCCGATAAGCGCAGCGGCCGCATTCAGGCCTACAGCGTCAATTATCTGACGCAGGAGTATGTGGCGCTGACGAATGACCTGAAGGCCGATCTGGCCTTCCTCAAGCAGAACACCAAGGGCCAGTTCAACGTGACCTCGCGCACCGAGGCGGACGACAAGTGGCTGGTGGCGGTGGACCCGGTCACCGCGCCGGCTTCGACCTGGCTGTATGACCGCAAGGCCAAGAAACTGACCCAGCTCTTTGTCAGCCGGCCGGAGCTGGAGGGCGCGCCGCTGGCGGCCATGCATCCGCTGGAGCTGAAGGCACGCGATGGGTTGACGCTGGTGTCGTATCTGACCTTGCCGAAGGCGGCCGATCCGAGCGGCAGCGGCAAGCCGGCCAAGCCGGTGCCGTTGGTGTTGTTCGTGCATGGCGGGCCGTGGGCGCGCGACACTTACGGCTACCACAGCTATCACCAGTGGCTGGCGAATCGCGGCTATGCGGTGCTGTCGGTGAACTATCGCGGCTCGACTGGCTTCGGCAAGAATTTCATTTCGGCCGGCGATTTGCAGTGGGGCCGCAAGATGCATGACGATTTGATCGACGCGGTGCAGTGGGCGGTCAGCAGCGGCATCACCACGCCGGACAAGGTGGCCATCATGGGCGGGTCGTATGGCGGCTATGCGACCTTGGCCGGGGTGACGTTTACGCCGACCACGTTCGCGTGCGGGGTGGACATTGTCGGACCGTCCAATCTGTTCACGCTGCTGCAGACGATTCCGCCGTATTGGGAGGCTGGCAAACAGCAGTTCTACAAGCGCATGGGCGATCCGAACACCGAGGCGGGACGCGAGCTGTTGAAGGAGCGTTCGCCGCTGAACTATGCGGCCAACATCCAGCGGCCGCTGTTGATCGGCCAGGGCGCCAACGATCCGCGTGTGAATGTGCGTGAGTCGGAGCAGATTGTGCAGGCGATGGCGGCCAAGAATATTCCGGTGACGTATGTCGAGTTCCCGGATGAAGGCCACGGCTTCGCGCGGCCGGTCAACAACATCGCGTTTGCGGCGGTGACCGAGAACTTCCTGGCCAAATGCCTCAACGGCCGCGCCGAGCCGATCGGCGGCGCGCTGAAGGCATCGACCGCCCAAGTCAAACACGGCGCCGAGTTCGCGCCCGGCCTGGCCGAAGCGCTGCAGTAAGTACATCACAGCTTGCGCCGCCTCAGCAACCGGCTGAGGGACGCACGCTACGCTGGCGACATCCCCTGTCGCCAGCGGTGTACGATAATGCCGATACAGTCCTTTAAATGCAAAGACACCGAGAAAGTGTTTTGCAATCTTCCCGTGCCAAAGTTCGCGCAGTTTCGTACTGCCATCGAGCGTAAATTGCAGCAGCTGGACAATGCTGTCACGCTGGATTCCTTGCGCACGCCAGCGGGCAATCATCTGAAAGCGTTAGCCGGTAACCGACAAGGGCAACATAGCATTCGGGTCAACAAGCGCTACAGAGTTTGCTTTATATGGGGCGCCGCCGGTCCTGAAGAAGTTGAAGTCGTTGACTATCACAGTTAGCAGGGGAGACCATCATGCCTGTCAATAAAATGCGCCCAATTCATCCCGGGGAAATCCTGCGCGAGGATATTTTGGTGCCGTTGGAGATGTCGGTCACGGCGTTCGCCCGTCTGCTCGATCTGCCGCCTGAGGTGATGACGGAAATCATTAATGAAAAACGCAGCGTGTCGGCCGAGGTGGCGGAGCGGATCAAGCGGCGCTTTGGTGGCGATGTTGATTTCTGGCTGCGTCTTCAGCAGAGCTATGACGACAAGATGGCGTTGCTGGCGCCGGGTGAGTCGTGGCCGGCGCCGGGTTAGTTGGCGCGGGCCAGTGAGGCACGCAGGGTCATGGTGACCGGGTAGTTGCGGGTGACTGGACGCTGCAGGTCGTAGCAGCGGTTCAGCAGGTCGCTGATGCCGTTTTGCGTCATCTCGCGCCACGGCATGTGGACGGTGGTCAGGCGCGGCGCGGAGAATTCGGCGCTGGGCGTGTCATCGTAGCCGATCACCGAGATTTCATGCGGCACGCGGATGCCAGCTTCCTGAAAGTACGACAAAGCGCCGGCCGCCATTTCATCGTTGGCGCAGAACATGGCGGTGCAGCGCCGCCCCGATTCCACCAGTTCCTTGGCCGCCGACCAACCGCCGGCCGGCGAGAAGTCCTTTTCCACCATCCACAGCTGCGCCGGCGCGATGCCGGCCGCAGCCAGTTCGCGCTGGAAGGCTTGTACCCGCAGCACGTTGTCGGGCAAGCTGGCCGGGCCAGACACCAGCGCGATGTCGCGGTGGCCGTGGTCGAGCAGCGTGCGCGCCGCCAGCCGCCCGCCCTCGGCATGGTCGACCGTGAAGCAGTGGCCGGCGATGCTGTCGAAGCGGTGATTCAGCACCACCATCGGTTTGGGACGCGGTCCCAGCGCGGCAATGTCTTCTTCCTGCAGCACATTGGTCATCAGGATCAGTCCGTCGCAGCCGCGTTCGACCAAGAAGGCCAGCCCTTCGATCGCCTGCTGGCGCGCGCCACCCAGGCCGGCGCCGAAGGCGACCACCATGTGCAGGCCGGCGGCGCGCAGTTCGGTGTCGATCAGTTGCAGGATGGGCGTGTAGAAGGTGCCGCTCAGCACCGGGATATAGACGCCGATCATTTTGCTGTGGCCGGACAGCAGGGTGCGCGCGGCGTGCGAGGGCCGGAAGCCCAGTTCGTCAATGGCGGCGCGTACCTTGGCCAGCGTGGCCGGCGCGACCGAGCCTTTGCCGCTGACCACGCGCGAGGCGGTGCCCAGCCCTACTCCCGCCAACCGGGCGACGTCTTTAATGGTGGCCACGATGCTGGCTCACGTAAGTCATGATGTGGACGAAGCTGTCGGTCCAGTACTGGTCGCGGTGCGCGGCCAGGTAGCGCACCAGTTCTTCGTGCGCGGCCGCGCTGGTGACGATGTAGTCGCCGCCCACGCCGTGGAAAGTGAAGTTGACCATGGTGCCGCGCGCGCCGGCTTGTTCGACCAGCGCGATCAGCTGTTGGCCGCTCAGTCCTTCGGGGGCGTAGACGCCGACCGCGTACGGGTTCAGCGTCTGCATTGAGGGCGTGACGGCCTCGCCGCCGACTTTGATGGCGACGAAGGCGTTGTGCAGCGCCGGCAGGTAGTTGCCGTCCTGGGCCTGAGTGTCGCCGCAGGGCACGGTGTAGGTATGCTGCTGTTGGCCGTCGATGGCGGTCAGCATGGTGTTGGCCAGCAGGACTTGCTGCTGCATCTGGGCCATGCTGATGGTGTCGAGGTCGCGCGCCGGCTGGACCCAGTCGTGCGTGCGGCGCGAGCATTGGTGGAACAGGCTGTGGTTGCCCAGTTCGTGGCCGCGCGCGGCGGCGGCGCGCCAGTCGGCCATCCGGCGCTCAACCGAGGGGTTGGACAGTTGCAAGTAGAAACTGCCCTTCAGGCCGTATTTGTCCAGCGTCGGGATGGCGTGGTCGAGCTGGGAGTCCAGCGCGTCGTCGTAGGCCAGGCTGACGGCGGCGCGGGCGCCGTTGGGCCAGGCGAAGGCCGGCTCGGCCGGTGCGGCAGCCGGTGCCACTGCAAGGGCAGGCGCGGCGGCATGCGCCAGCAGCAAGGCTGCCAGGATCGAGCAGATGCGGAGGGTCATGCCGGGCCTTTTCATGGAAACGTTACCAGATCATGGCATCGCGGCGCCGGGCTGTCAATCGCCGCCAAGCCACGCAATCGCTGCGGTGGCGGGCGGTGGCCGCCTTGCGCTCGTGGCGGCGATCAATTGGAAACGTTGCCAATTTGCCTCACTTTGAACGCTGCGAATTGACTTGGATTTTTCAGGGATGCTATATTCGCCACTTATTGGAAAGCTTTCCAAGCGGTAGCGGCAGGTGGCGTTGTTTATAAAAACACAGGAGATAACATGCATTATCCAAGAGCACGACAAACACTGATGAGTCTGGCAGTCGCCAGCGCCTGCGCGGCCGCAGCCGCGCCGGTCTATGCGCAAGAGGCCACGGCGGCCGCAGCGGCTGCGACGCAGCCGGAAGTCCAGAGCGTGGTGGTGACCGGCCTGCGCCAGTCGCTGGCCTCGTCGATGAATCTGAAGCGTAATTCCGACGGTATCGTCGACGGCATCGTGGCCGAAGACATCGGCAAGTTCCCCGACACCAATCTGGCCGAATCGCTGCAACGCATTTCCGGCGTCTCGATCGACCGTTCGATCGGCGAGGGTTCGAAGATCACGGTGCGCGGCGTCGGCCCCGACTTCAACCTGGTGCTGCTGAACGGCCGCCAGATGCCAACCTCCAATCTGGGCGACCTGAACGGCCGCGCCTTCGACTTCGCCAACCTGGCGTCGGAAGCGATCTCGCAGATCCAGGTGTACAAAACCGGCCGCGCCGAAACCCCGACCGGCGGCATCGGCGCCACCGTCAATGTGATGACCGCCAAGCCGTTCGACCGTCCCGGCCTGCACGCCAGCATCGGCGCCAAGGGCGTGTACGACACCTCGAACGACAATCTGCCGCGCGACATCCAGGCCAGCAACTCGCTGACGCCGGAAGTGTCGGGCATTTACTCGAACACCTTCGCCAACAACACCTTTGGCGTAGCGCTGACCGGCAGCTATCAGGAACGCAACCTGGGCTACAACACCGCCGCCGTGTCGAACGGCTGGAAAGGCCCGTACCAGGGCAACGCCGGCCCGCTGTACGCGCAGCAAAACCAGATCACCAACGCGCCAGCCGCCAACGCGCTGTACTCGCTGCCGCAAAACCTGAATTACAACTTCAACGGCGTCAAGCGCCAGCGCACCAACGCGCAGCTGACCTTGCAGTACAAGCCGGTCGATACGCTGGTGACCACGCTGGACTACACCTATTCGGAAAACAAAATCCAGACCAAGCGCAACGATATCTCGGCCTGGTTCAACTTCGGCCCTTCGGCCAGCAACTGGACCGGCGGCTCGCCATCCAGCCCGCTCAGCTGGACCGAGTTCGTGACCGGTTCCGACATCGCCATGGGCGCGGCCGACTTCGCCACCAAGACGCAGAACAAATCGCTCGGCTTCAACGCGGTGTGGAAACCGACCAACACGCTGCGCTTCGAGCTGGATACCCATCACTCCACCGCCGAATCCGGCGCCGACAGCCCGTTCGGCTCCAGCAACACGCTGGGCACGGCCAGTTTCAGCCGCGGCACCACCACGGTCGACTTCAGCAAGGACTTCCCCGTGCTGAGCATCCAGGGCGCCGACTTCGTCAAGGCCGGCCAGCAGGTGACCGGTTCGGTGTTCACCAATTCCTATATGAAGGGCCAGGTCGACCAGACCCAGGTCAAGGGCGCGTGGAAGGTGCTGGAAGCATCCGAACTGCGCTTCGGCGCCACCTACAGCAAGGTCGAAAACCGTTCCGCCTTCTCCAACCAGCAGCGCGACACCTGGGGCGGCGCCACCAAGCCGTCCGACTATCCGAGCAGCGTGTGGCACCAGGATTCGATCGGCCAGTACTTCAACAAAATCAGCGGCAGCAACAACGCGGCGCTGTTCAACCAGTTCTACACCTTCAACTTCGCCCAGGTGCGGCAACTGGCGTCGGACGTGTCCGGCCAGCCGGCGCTGTACCTGCCGAAGAGCACCTTCGACAACGATGCGCGCACCGGCGAAAAATCCAACGCCGCCTACGTGCAGTTCAATACCGACTGGGATACCAAGCTGCCGATTCACACCTCGGTCGGCCTGCGCTACGAGAAGACCGATGTGGTGTCGACCGCGCTGGTGCCGGCCGCGACCGGTATCAGCTGGGTTTCGCAGAACGAGTTCCCGATCACCTTTGGTTCGCCGACCTTCACCACGCTGACCGGCGCCTACCACCACCTGCTGCCAAGCTTTGACTCCGACATCGATCTGACGCCGGACCAGAAGCTGCGCTTCAGCCTGGGCGAAACCATCGGCCGGCCGCGCTATGACCAGATCCAGGGCGGTCAGACGCTGAACTCGCTGGTGCGCACCGACGGCGGCACCGGCTCGCAGGGCAATCCGGCGCTGAAACCGGTCAAGTCGAAGAATCTGGACCTGTCCTACGAGTGGTACTACGGCAAGCAGAATTTCTTCTCGGCCGGCTACTTCCGCAAGAATCTGGAAAACTATGCGGGCCAGTCGCAGATCGACGCCACCCCGTTCAATCTGCACACGCCGGTCGGCGGCGCGCTGTGGAACGAGGCGATCAGCACCGGTGGTTGCCTGACTTCGGACACCACCTGCATCCGCAGCTACATCTTCGCCAACCACCCGACGGCGCCTGGGGTGACGCCGCCTGGTGTCAACGGCAACGTCAACGGCACCATCGTCGGCCAGCCGAGCGATCCGATCGCGCACTTCCGCATCACCTCCTTCTCCAACCAGAAGAAGGCCAGCCTGAACGGGCTGGAGCTGAACTGGCAGCATATGTTCGGCAACAGCGGCTTCGGGGTGTCGTCCAACTACACCTATGTGCACTCGGGCCTGCGTTACGACAACAACGCGATCGGCGAGCAGTTCGCGCTGGTCGGGCTGTCCAACTCGTACAACGTGGTCGGTATCTACGAGGACAAGAAGTGGACCGCGCGCGTGGCCTACAACTGGCGCGGCGAGTTCCTGTCGTCGACGTTTGACGGTTCGGGGCCGAATCCGCAGTACGTCGAACCGTATGGCCAGGTCGACGTCAGCATCGGCTGGAATTACAACGAGAAGCTGAGCTTCCAGCTGGAAGGCATCAACGTCACCAACCAGATCCAGCGTGTGCATAGCCGCACTCAGCAGCAGCTGGAATCGGTGACCCAGGCCGGGCCGCGTTACATGATAGGCGCGCGCTACAAATTCTAAGCAACGTTGTAGCCACACCACGAAAAGCCGCTGTTTTACAGCGGCTTTTCGCGCATTTTTAGGTTACACTTTCTGCAACTCATTACATAACAAAAAGGGAGACCATGCTGCGACGGATTGTGATCGTCGGCGGCGGTTCGGCCGGCTGGCTGACAGCAGGGCTGATCGCGGCCGAGCACCGCGCGCGCGCGGCGGACGGCTTGCAAGTCACGCTGATCGAATCGCCCGACGTGCCGGCCATCGGCGTCGGCGAAGGCACTTGGCCCAGCATGCGCGATACGCTGCGCCGCATCGGCGTGTCGGAGGCGGATTTCTTCCGTCAGTGCGACGCGTCGTTCAAGCAGGGCTCGCGCTTCAACCGCTGGGTCGATGGCGGCGATGAGGATTATTACTTCCATCCGTTTTCGCTGCCGCAGGGCTTTGGCGAGATCAATCTGCCGGAGCAGTGGCAGGCGCTGGGTGGCGGCATTCCGTTTGCCGACCTGGTCAGCCATCAGCCGCATCTGTGCGTGCAGGGCCGCGCGCCCAAGCAGGCGCAGACGCCGGAGTTCGCGGCCGTGGCCAATTATGGCTATCACCTCGACGCCGGCAAATTCGGCGCTTTCCTGCGCCAGCATTGCCTGGAAAAACTGGGCGTGCAATATGTGCCGGACCATGTGGTGGCGATCAACCCGGCACCGGATGGCGATATCGCTTCCCTGCAGACGCAAAAGCATGGCGCGCTGGAAGGCGATCTGTTCATCGATTGCACCGGCCTGCAGTCGCTGTTGCTGGGCAAGCACTATGGCGTGCCGCTGATCGAGCAACAGCATGTGCTGTACAACGATAGCGCACTGGCGGTGCAACTGCCCTACCCCGCCGACGATTATCCGATCGCCTCGCAAACCTCGTCCACCGCGCAGAGCGCCGGCTGGATCTGGGACATCGGGCTGCCGACGCGGCGCGGCGTTGGCCATGTCTATGCCAGCCGCTACATCAGCGACGACCAGGCCGAGGCCGAACTGCGCGCCTACATCGCGCAGACCGGCGGACCGGCAGCGGCCGAGATTCCAACGCCGCGCAAGCTGAGCTTCCAGCCCGGCTATCGGGAAAAATTCTGGCACCGCAACTGCGTGGCGATCGGGCTGTCGGCCGGCTTCATCGAGCCGCTGGAGGCGTCGGCGCTGGCCATTGTCGAGATGTCGGCCGCGATGCTGAGCGAGGACATGCCGGCCACGCGCGCGGCGATGGACATCGTCGCCAAGCGCTTCAACGAAGCCTTCACCTACCGCTGGGAACGGGTGATCGATTTCCTCAAGCTGCACTACGTGCTGAGCCGGCGGCGCGACACGCCCTACTGGCGCGACAACACCGCCGAGGTGCCGGCGCGGCTGGCCGAGCTGCTGACCTTGTGGCAGCACCGGGCGCCGTCGCGCAGCGATTTTTATCGCATCGAGGAAGTGTTCCCGTGGGCCAGCTATCAGTACATCCTGTACGGCATGGGCTTCCGCAGCGATTTCAGCCGCGCGCCCCGGCCGCACGAGGCCGGCGCCGCCGACGCCTATTTCCGCGAGGCCGCCAGCCTGACCCAGAAGATGCTGGGCGGGCTGCCGGACAACCGCACGCTCATTCACCACATCAAGCATCACGGCTTGCCACAATAACGAGGGGACATCCACCATGCCTAACCCGGTTTTACTGAACAGCATCGAACACAAGGATTTGCGCATCATCACCAATCGCGGCGCCGAATGGGGCGACCAGCTGGCTTGGGTCACCACCTTCCCGGCCGAGTTCCGCGACGTGCAGGCGTGCTACCCGATCGTATTCCGCCAGACCACCGACGGCCTGGGCTTCGAGCCGATCGCGATGCTCGGTCTGGTCGAGAACGAGAACCTGTTCCTCAAGGGCGACCGCTGGGACGCGCCGTATGTGCCAATGCTGGTGGAGCGCCAGCCGTTCCTGATCGGCGTCAATGGCAGCGAGCTGATGGTGCATGTCGACCTCGATCATCCACGCGTCAGTCAGCAGAGCGGCGAGGCGGTATTCAAGCCGCACGGCGGCCATACCGAATTCCTGGAGCGCGTCAATTCGCTGCTGTCGGCGATCCACCAGGGCATGCAGCAGTTGCCGGATTTCCTGACCGCGCTGCTGCAAAACGAATTGTTGGAAAGCTTTGCTCTGGAAGTGGAATTGAACGATGGCTCGCAAAACCGGCTGTCCGGTTTCTACACCATCAACGAGGACCGGCTGCAGGCGCTGAGCGGCGAAGTGGTGGCGCAGCTGCACGCGGCCGGCCATCTGCGCAGCATTTACATGGTGCTGGCCTCGCTGTCCAACTTCCGCATGCTGATCGACCGTAAGAACGCGCTGCTGTATGTCTGAAACGATGCGCGAAATCAGCGGCATCGGCCCGCAGGGGCTGAGCGATGAGCTGCTGACCGCCACCCAGCCGCTGGTGCTGCGCGGGCTGGCGGCCAGCTGGCCGATGGTGGACGCGGCGCTGACTTCGGACCGCGCCGGCCTCGACTACCTGCGCCGCCATGACCAGGGCGCGACGGTGGGCGCGATGCTGGGGCCGCGCGAGGCCGGCGGCCGCTTCTTCTACAACGCCGATTTCAACGGCTTCAACTTCCAGCCGGTGCACGCCAAGCTGAGCGGCGTGCTGGACGAGATCGAGGGCAAGCTGGCGCTGGACCCGGCGCCCACCGTGTATGTCGGCTCGACCACGGTGGATACCTGCCTGCCCGGCTTCCGCGCCGCCAACGATCTGGATCTGGGCGGACGCGATGCGCTGGCCAGCATCTGGATCGGCAACCGCACCCGCATCGCCGCCCATTACGATGTGCCGGACAATGTGGCGGTGGTGGCGGCCGGACGGCGCCGCTTCACGCTGTTCCCGCCGGAGCAGCTGTCCAATCTGTATGTCGGGCCGATCGACTTCACGCCGGCCGGCCAGGCCATCAGCCTGGTGGATTTTGCGGCGCCGGACTTGGTGCGCTATCCGAAATTTGCCGAGGCGATGCGACACGCCCAGGTGGCCGAGCTGGGGCCGGGCGACGCCATCTTCATTCCCAGCATGTGGTGGCATCACATCGAGGCGCTGGCGCCGTTCAATGTGCTGGTCAATTACTGGTGGCGGCAATCGCCCGATTACATGGATACGCCGACCGGCGCGCTGATGGCGGCGCTGCTGACCATGCGCGAACTGCCGCCGGCGCAGCGACAGGCGTGGCAGGAAATTTTCCGTCACTACGTGTTTGAGGCCGACGCAGAAACGGCCGCTCATATCCCGCCGCACGCGCGCGGCGTGCTGTCGCCGCTGACGGCCGACGGTGCGCGTGCGCTGCGCGGCCATCTGCTGAAAAAACTGAATCGCTAAAGGAGACCCTATGCGCGACACCAATCATCGCCAACCGGTACGCCGGATTGTCATCTGTGGCGGCGGCACCGCCGGCTGGATGGCCGCCGCCGCCATTTCCAAGGTGCTGGGCAAGCTGCTCGACATCAAGCTGATCGAGTCGGAGGAAATCGGCACGGTCGGCGTCGGCGAGGCCACGATTCCGACGCTGACCAACTTCCACAATGTGCTGGAGATTAACGAGCAGGAATTCATGGCCGAGACTCAGGCCACTTTCAAGCTGGGCATCAGCTTCGAGGGCTGGCGCAACGTGGGCGAGAATTACATTCACTCGTTCGGCACCACCGGGGTCGATCACTGGACGGCCGGTTTCCAGCACTTCTGGCACAGCGGCGTGCAGCGCGGGCTGGCCGGCGATTATGGCGACTACTGCCTGGAACTGAAGGCGTCGCAGGAAAACCGCTTCGCGCATCTGCCCAACAATGGCATGAACTACGCTTACCATCTGGACGCGTCGCGCTATGCCAAGTATCTGCGGCGGCTGAGCGAGCCGCGCGGCGTGCAGCGCATCGAGGGCAAGATCGTGCGCTTCAGCAAGCATGAGAATGGCGATGTGCGCTCGGTGGTGCTGGCGTCCGGGCAGGAAATCGAGGGCGATATGTTCATCGACTGCACCGGCTTCCGCGCGCTGCTGATCGGCGAGGCGATGGACGAGCCGGTGACCGACTGGTCGGAATGGCTGTTCTGCGATCGCGCGATCGCGGTGCAGACCGAGGCGGTGGGTGCGCCGGTGCCGCTGACGCGCTCGATGGCGCATCAGGCTGGCTGGCAGTGGCGGATTCCGCTGCAGCACCGGGTCGGCAATGGGATTGTGTTCTCCAGCCGTCATCTGGATGAGGAGACGGCGGCGCGGCAGCTGATGGCGAATGTCGAGGGCCGCGCGCTGATCGAGCCACGCGTGATCAAGTTCAAGCCTTGCCAACGGCGCCAGACGTGGAAGGGCAATGTGGTTGGGATCGGCCTGTCCAGCGGCTTCCTGGAGCCGATCGAGTCGACCAGCATTCACCTGATCCAGCGCAGCGTAATCCGGCTGATGCAGATGTTCCCGTCGGATGGCATTCAGCAGGCCGACATCGACGAGTACAACGCGCAGTGCAACAGCGAGATCGATCACATCCGCGATTTCATCATCCTGCACTATCACGTCAATAACCGCACCGATTCGCAGTTCTGGATCGATGCGCGCGAGATGAGCATTCCGGATTCGCTGCGTCACCGCATTGAATTGTTCCGCGAGACCGGGCGCGTGTTCCGCATTCCGAATGAACTGTTTGCGGAGAATTCGTGGATCCAGGTAATGCTGGGCCAGGGCATGATGCCGAAGTCGCACCACCAGACGGCAGACCTGATGGGCGATGAGGAGTTGAAGGCTTTCCTCGGCGGCATCAAGAGCCGCATCGACCGCACCGTGGTGCAGCTGCCGACGCATCAAGCCTACGTCGAACGCTACTGCGGCCGCCCGGACCGGGGCGCGCGGGCGGCGTAAGGATAGGCTTTTTGTGCTACCATGATTTCAAGTGGACTGGGAGTTCCCGGTCGGCGTTAATGCCTCGATGATTTCATCGGGGCTTTTCGCTTTCTTGGGTTGGGTAAATCGTCAGCCCCGTGTATCCGTCGTTCCCGCAGGCTGCAGCTTGCCCAGCCGATTCGCTCCCTCGCACAGTTTACGAAATTCGAACGCCAGCTGTCGGTCCTCTTTTCTTCCTCGGCATTCGACCAACACGTGCGTTGTCGCTTCGAGCTCGCCTTTCTCACCCAGCAATGCATAGAGGGCTTCAAGACAAAATCCCAAAGCGAGATGATACGGATTCGGTGGTAGCTCAGTCTCGCAACCAAGCCGCATCTAGTCGACAACGCACGCAATCAAGGTGAATTTGCTCGCATCGATAATCTCGGTGAGTTCCGCGATAAAGCGCTCTTTGTGCTCACGGTTGTGAAAAAAGGAAAAGCATCCCTTTTCCTTGCGAATGTCCGTCTCGTGCAACACAACTGAACTGTGCCCGAAGTGCCTGAACTTAAACTTTTCGACCGCAGGCGCGACTATCTCCGCGTAATGATGTTTATCGAAAACACAGAATGCCAGCACAAACACGGGATAGCTCTGGTCCAAGGGTGCCATGCCATGATCACCGCTCTCGTCAACATAGACAATGAAATTACTGAACCTTGAAGGTGACGGCTCGTTCGCTGTATCGATCTTCACTGTCGCCACCCAGGCAGATATCAAGATCAAACAAGCATACGCCACGTCACAAGCAACCTATTGATTGAACACTAGCTTACCGCGTTGCCGGTCACCGCTGCTCGTGTCTGCCGGGCCAGTTCAAGACACAGCCGGTGTACCACTGGGGATTTGACGCTGGCTGATCAGGAGGAGCGGGGTATCGGTGTCTACCTGCGCGGTCACTGTGGATTTCCTTCTATTTTTTCCTCTGCTTTCCCCTATTTCCCCCTGCTTTCCCCTGCAAAGTCAAAGCAGGAGAAAATTGAGAAAAGCAGGAGAAAATAGAAGTAAAAGTAGAGGGTTTGCCACAGGCGCCGGGGCACGACACCCCCTACCCTACATGGCTGGAGTAATTATCAAAAAGAGTTGATTAATTTGCAGTTAGTGACGGGAAGGCATATAATATTTCCCCTCATTAACTCTTGAAAGACTCTATGCTGAAACGCCTTTCCGGCATGCTCGCACTCCTGTGCGCCATGTCTCTGATGACCGGTTGCGCGGTCAACCGCGCCAGCGCTTCGCTGACGCCAGGCACCGACCTGAGCAAGGTTAAAACCGCCTACGTGGTGAAGTTCGACAAAGACGTCCACGACGTCAACAACATCATTGCCAAGAAGCTGGAAAGCAAGGGCTACCAGGTCACCACCGGCCCGGAACTGCCGCCGCCATACAAAGCCGACGTGGCCGTCACCTACACCGACAAATGGATGTGGGACATCACCATGTACATGATCGAGCTGACCGTCAACTTCCGCGATCCGAAGACCAACTTCCCTATCGCCACCGGCAATTCGCTGCACACCTCGCTGACCCGCAAGTCGCCTGAGGAAATGGCGGACGAAGTACTGAGCAACATCCTCGCAGCACCAAAACAATAACCATACTTACACCACACAGGGATTTCACCATGAGCAAATTACGCAATCTGCTGGCCGTACCAGTGGCCGCACTGATCGTCACGCTGACCGGCTGCGCCGCCATCACGCCACAGGAATACACCCCAGCCCCAGTCCAGCTGGCCAAACAGCACCCGCAGACCGTCAGCGTTAGCGTACAGGCCAAAGACATGGGTGACGCCGAGCGCACCAAAACCGAGTCAGCCAATATGACCGCCGCGCTGAGCGATGCCATCACCGCCTCCAAAGCCTTCTCCGGCGTGCTGAAAGAAGGCGGCGACTACAAGCTGACCGTGCAGGTGTTCAATCAGACCGTGCCGGTGATGGGCTTCTCCATGAGCACGACGCTGGAAATGGGCTGGACGCTGACCCGCAAGGACACCGGCGCCGTGGTCTGGCAGGAATCGATCAAGACCGAACACACGACCGGCGCCACCGAAGCCTTTTCCGGCGCCGAACGCGTAAAGATGGCAATCAGCGCCTCCGTCAAGAAAAACTATGTTGAAGGTCTGAAACGCATCGCAGCGCTGCAGCTGTAAGCCGCTAGCGTTCGCTCAAGCCCGCCACCAGCTGGTCGAACACCAGCCGGATGCGGGTTGGCACCGGGCCGCGCTGGGGTCGGTAGATGTAGATGTCCCAGGGCTCGGGCTGCAGCTTTTGCAGCACCGGCAGCAATCGCCCGCTGGCGATGTGCTCGTCGGCCATGAAGCCGGGCAGTTGGCCGAAGCCGATGCCGGCCAGGATGGCGTCAAATTCGGCTTCCGATTCGCTGCTGAGAAAACGCGGGTTCAACGGCGAGATGGTCTGGCCGCCGGCGAAGTACCACGGCCACGCGCGGCCGGTGCTGTGGTCGCGCAGCGAGGTGGTGGGCAAGTCATGCAGCTGCTCGATGCTCTTCGGCTTGCCATGCAGCGCGATCAACTCGGGCGTGCCGACGGTGCGGAACGGCGGCGAGGCCACCCGCCGCGCCACGTAGCGGCTGTCGCGCAGCGAGCCGTAACGCACACCGATGTCGATCCGTTCGTCCACCACATCCGTATGGGTGTCGCTGAACTGGACGTCAAAGCGCAGCAGCGGATATTGCCGGCTGAGCGTGGTCAGCACCGGCATGATCAGACGTCGCCCCAAGCCGACCGGCGCGGTCAGCCGCACCACGCCTTCCGGCTGTGACGGCGCCGCCTTTTCCACTGGCTGAAACAGCGCGTCGATGCCGGCCACGCTGTCGCGCGCCTGCGCCGCCAGCCGTTCGCCGTAACCGGTGATCTGGATGCCACTGGTATTGCGGTGAAATAGCAGCTCGCCCTGCGCCGCTTCCAGATCCTGCACCGCGCGCGTCACCGCTTGCGGCGAGATGCCGAGCCGCACGGCCGCTTCCTTGAAGCTGGGCGCTTCCGCCGCCGCCACGAAGATGCGCAGCATTTCCAATCGATTGAGCATGTTGAGAATTCCAGAAAATGGAATTCTCAAATCATATCATTTCCATTTATTCGCATAGTCACCCTGCCTATACTGGACTCATCAACCAACCACAAGGAGTCCTGACATGAGCAACAACATCGAAAACAAAGTCGTCGTCATCACCGGTGCCAGCAGCGGTCTGGGCGAAGCCACCGCGCGTCATCTGGCCGCGCGCGGCGCCGCCGTGGTGCTGGGTGCGCGCCGCACCGACAAGCTGGAACAGATCGCCGCCGAGATCCGCGCCGCCGGCGGCCGCGCCGAGGTGGTGCAGACCGACGTCACCAGCCGCGAGCAGGTGCAGGCGCTGATCGACACCGGGGTGCGCGTATTCGGCCGCGTCGACGTGCTGGTCAACAACGCCGGCCTGATGGCGATCGCGCCGCTGGACGAAACCAAGGTGGAGGAATGGGATCGCATGATCGACATCAACGTCAAGGGCGTGCTGTACGGTGTCGCCGCCGCGCTGCCCTTGTTCCGCAAGCAGAATAGCGGCCACTTCATCAACATCGCCTCGGTGGCGGGCGTGAAGGTGTTCAGCCCTGGCGGCACGGTGTACAGCGGCACCAAGTTCGCGGTGCGGGCGATTTCGGAAGGCTTGCGCCATGAAGTGGGCGGCAGCATCCGCACCACCACCATCGAACCGGGCGCGGTCGATTCGGAACTCAAGCTGGGCAGCTCGCACACGCAAAGCGCCCAGTTTGTGCAGGACTTCTACCGTCAGGCGATTCCGGCCGACTCGGTGGCGCGCGCGATCGCTTACGCGATCGAGCAGCCGGCCGACGTCGACATCAACGAAATCGTGCTGCGCCCGACGGTGCAGGAGTTCTAAAGCTAACCTGTCTTACTTGGCCACGACCACGCCGCAGGCCAGGCGCTTGCCGGAGTTGCCGGTTGGCTGGGTGACGAAGTCGTCGGCATCGGCGTGAACGATAACGCCACGGCCGACGACGTTGCCGGCGGCGCCGTCATCCAGCGAGATTTCGCTGGTCGGCACGCTCAGGTGCAAGGTGGCCTTGCCGCTGGCGTCGGCGGTGAGGTTGCCGAAGTCGCCGCCGTGGTGGGCGCCGGCCGTCGGCGCGCCATGCTGGTGGCCGGCCGGGTTGAAGTGGCCGCCGGCGCTGGTGCCGTCCGGCGCGCTGCAATCACCCTTTTCATGCAGGTGGAAGCCGTGCACGCCCGGCGCCAGCCCCTGTATCTCGGCGTCGATCTGCAGCTTGCCGGCCTGCTGCGTGAAACGCACGCTGCCGGTGACATTGTTGCCCTGGGTAGGTTTCAGTTCAGCCACGGCGCTGGTGGTGGCGGCTTGGGCGGCGCCAGCGGCAAACAGCAGGGCGACGGACAGGGTAGCGAGACGCATCATGGGGGTTCTCCATCAAATGAATTGTGCCGCTATTGTCACACCGCTTGTGCCTAGCGCGCCACACTCTAACCAAATTTTTATCATTTCCGGATTTTTGAAGTAGTAATATTACAGACCCATCCAGTCCACAGACGATTGGAGGTAAAAATCACTACAACAACGGAGATGAGCATGAGACCAAACTGTAGTTTTGTTTCAACTATGAAGTTTATGCTGGCCGTGGCCGCGCTGACCAGCCTGGCCGCCTGTGGCGGTGGCGGCAGCGACACGGACGCCGCCACGCCAACACCCAAGGCCAGTACGCTGGCGGCGGTCAGCCTGCAGGGCAGCGTCAGCGCACTGGCCGCGACGCCGGTGGCAGCCGGTAATATCCGCATGCACTATCACCGCGCCCAGGGCGATACCGCGCAATGGGGCGTGTACTCGTGGGACGGTCCTGTCACGCCCAGCTCGGCGTGGATTACCGACCGCTTCATGATGACCCAGAGCGACAGCTTTGGCGGCTATGTCGACATCCCCATCAACACCAGCAAGTCGGCGATCTGGTTCCTGGTTACCGACGGCAGCGGCAACAAAAATTGCGGCAACGACCAGTCGGCCACCTTCAACAGCTATATCGCCACCGCCGGCCAGGAAATCTGGATGCTGGAAGGCGATTGCACCGTCTACAACAGCCAGCCGGCCATCAGCTACGGCAATCTCAACAACGCCAGCGCGCACTGGCTGGACAACGCCACCCTGGCCTGGCCTGGCGTGCCGGCCAGCGGCGCCAGCTACCGGCTGTACTACGCCGCCAATGGCGGCCTGGGCTCGGCGCCGGAGGGCGTGACCGGCGCCGACGGCAGCATCGCGCTGAGCGCCAGCGCCACGCTGCCGGCCGCGCTGCTGACCAAGTATCCGCACCTGGCCGGCGCCACCGCGCTCAGCATGTCGTCGAGCGACGCCGCCACCATCGCCGCCAAGGCCAGCAACCAGTTCGCGGTCGCGCAGTTCAACGCCAGCGGCCAGATCGTGCAAGTGACGTCGCTGCAGATCGCCGGCATGCTGGACAGCGTGTTCGCATCCAGCGCCGCCAGCGCCACACTGGGCCTGAGCTTTGAGCGCAATGGCGCTCCCACCTTCCGCCTGTGGGCGCCAACCGCCAAGTCGGTCAGCCTCAGCCTGTATCCGGATGCCAGCAGCGCCAGCACCGTCACCCGCGCGATGACAAAGAACGCCGCCAGCGGCGTGTGGAGCTACACCGCGCCCGACGCCAGCTGGATCAACCGCTACTACTACACCTACAACGTGCAAGTGCTGTCGCGCTGGGCCGGCAACACGCTGGTCAACAACAGCGTCACCGATCCCTACTCGCTGAGCCTGAACGCCAACAGCCAGCGCAGCTTCGTCGCCAACCTCGACAGCCGCGCGCTGAAGCCGGACGGCTGGGACTATCACAACGTGCCACGGCTGGCCTACCCGACCGACATCGCGCTGTACGAGTTGCACATCCGCGACTTCAGCGCCAGCGACGCCAGCGTGCCGAGCGCGCACCGCGGCAAATACCTGGCCTTCACCGATCGCGGCTCGAATGGCATGCGCCACCTGCGCGGCTTGCAGCAGGCCGGCCTGACCCACGTGCATTTGCTGCCGACGTTTGACATCGCCAGCGTCAACGAAACCGGCTGCGTCACCCCCACCATTCCGAACGGCGCCGCCAACGGCACCGAGCAGCAGGCGGCGGTGGAAGCCGCGCGCGGCACCGACTGCTTCAACTGGGGCTACGATCCGGTCCACTACACGGCGCCGGAAGGCAGTTACGCCAGCAACGCCAACGACGGCGCGCTGCGGGTGCGCGAATTCCGCGCCATGGTGCAGGGCCTGCACGAGCAAGGGCTGCGGGTGGTGATGGACGTGGTCTACAACCACACCAGCGCCTCGCAACAGGGCGCGCTGTCGGTGCTGGACAAGATCGTGCCGACCTACTACTACCGCCTCAACGCCGGCGGCAGCATCACCAACGACAGCTGCTGCGCCGACACCGCGTCGGAAAACACCATGATGGCCAAGCTGATGATCGACTCCACCAGCACCTGGGCGCGCGACTACAAGGTCGACGGCTTCCGCTTCGACATCATGGGCTTCACGCCGCTGGCGGTGATGAAACAGCTGCAGACGGCGGTCAACCAGGCCGCCGGGCGCGACATCTATCTGTACGGCGAAGCCTGGAATTTCGGCACCGTCGCCAACGACGCCCGCTTCGTGCAGGCGCGCCAGGCCAATATGTTTGGCAGCGGCATCGGCTCGTTCAACGACCGCATCCGCGACACCATGCGCGGCGGCGGTTGCTGCGACAGCGGCGACGCGCTGCTGACGCAACAGGGCCTGGTCAACGGCGTCTACAGCGCCCCCAACGGCTATTCGACGCAGACCCGCGACGACTTGCTGCGCCTGGGCGACCTGGCCAAGGTGGCGCTGTCCGGCACCTTGCGCGACTACAGCTTCACCGACCGCGCCGGCGTGCTGCGCAAGAACAGCGAGATCGATTACTTTGGCCAGCAGGCCGGCTTTGCCGCCCAGCCGTCCGAGACCATCAACTACATCGAGGCGCACGACAACCAGACCCTGTTCGACATCAACGCCTTCAAGCTGGCGCCGACCACCAGCCTGAGCGACCGGGTGCGGATGCAAAACCTCGGCGCCGCCTTCACCATCCTGTCGCAGGGCGTGCCCTTCCTGCACGCCGGCCAGGAAATCCTGCGCTCCAAATCGCTGGACCGCGACAGCTATGATTCGGGCGACTGGTTCAACAAGCTCGACTACAGCTACCAGGCCAACAACTTCGGCGTCGGCCTGCCGCTGGCGGCGGTCAACCAGAGCAACTGGTCGCTGATGTCGCCTATCCTGGCTAACCCGCTGATCGCGCCCGACAGCAGCGCCATCGTCAGCGCCCGCAACGCGGTGCAGGACTTGCTGGAGATCCGCCAGGACAGCAGCCTGTTCCGCCTGCGCACCGCGCAGGACGTCAGCGAGCGGCTGCGCTTCCACAACACCGGCGCCGCCCAGGTGCCCGGCGTGATCGCGCTCAGCATCGACGGCCAGCATCCGCGCCGCTACGCCGACGCCCGCTACAAGTCGGTGGTGACGCTGTTCAACGTCACGCCGACCACGCAAACGGTGACGCTGCCGGAACTGGCCGGCCGCGCGCTGCGCCTCCATCCGGTGCAGCGCCAGTCGGCCGACGCGCTGGCGCGCGGCGCCAGCTATGTCAGCGCCAGCGGCCGCTTCACGCTGCCGCCGCGCAGCACTGTGGTATTTGTGGAAAACGCCAGCCACAGCGCCGCCGACGATTGAGCCGGCGCAACCCCGCCCTGCCATTTCTGATTTGGAATGGCAGGGCGATGTCAGTTATAGTCGTTGGCGAGGCCAGCGTTCCGCGACGCCCACCACCGCGAGGAATTCCCGATGAAAAAACTGTTCATAGCCAGCCTGATGTTCGCGCTCGGCGGCGCCGCGTTTGCGGCCGAGCCAACCGCGCAGCAAAACAAGATGAAAACCTGTAATGCCGACGCTAGTGGCAAGAAAGGCGATGAACGCAAGGCTTTTATGAAGCAATGCCTGAGCGCCAAGCCAGCGGAGGCGGCCGCGCCCAAGCTGACCCAGCAAGAGAAAATGAAAAAATGTAACGCCGACGCCACCGGCAAAAAAGGCGACGAGCGCAAAGCCTTCATGAAAGAATGCCTGAGCAACAAATAAGTTCCACTCCCCAGCAACGCCATCCCACCGGATGGCGTTTTTTATTGGTATTGAGTATTGCCTTGGCACATTAATTGCTTAAAAACTACTTTTTTGTGTTCACCTACCCCCATGACCACACTTACCCAAGCGCACTCGGACATATTCCTACCCCACATGCCCGACGTCGCCCGCTGTGAACTCTCGCTGCGGGAACTGAATCAAATGTGGCGACTGATCGAGTCGTCCGCCAAAATGAATTGCCCGGCCGAGGCACGGCTGCTGCTGCCGGCCATGGTGGCCACCCGCACCGGTTTCGCGCACCTGGAACAGGCGCTGGTCGCCAATCTGGTGCAGGAAAAGGTACGCCACGTGCTGGCCGAACTGGGCACGCAGGCGCGCTACGCGATCGACATCCTGGTGCGCAATCTGTTCGAGCGCACCGCCGATGTCGGCTTCCTCGCCAGCGACGCCGAGCTATGCCGCTTTGTCGCCGGCCTCGACCAGGGAGACGGCGCGCGCGAGGCGGCGCGCCAGCGGCTGGCCGCCTACCGCGCGAAATACACGGTGTACGACGACATCCTGCTGCTCGACAGCGAGGGCCGGGTACTGGTGCAGGCCGACCCGTCCAGCGCCGACGCCCGCCCGCCGCTGACCTACAGCCGCGACCCGCTGCTGGCGCAGGCGCTGGCCGGCGACGGCTACCTGGAAGTGTTCCGTGCCACCGATCTGCGCCCCGGCAAGACGCGGGCGCTGGTGTACGCGCACCGCATGCTGCATCCGGACAGCGGCGCCCCGGCCGGCGTGCTGTGCCTGTGCTTCAACTTCGAACAGGAGATGGACGCCATCTTCGCCGCCTACCGCGATCCGTCGCAGCGCGCCAACATGCTGCTGCTGGACGCCGACGACCGCGTCATCAGCAGCGCCGACCCGCTGTGGATCCCGGCCGGAGTACGCGTGCCGACCAACGCCGACGGCCAGCCGCAACTGCTGATGTTCGGCGGCCGCGAATATCTGGTGCGCACCTTCAGCTCGGCCGGCTACCAGGGCTATCCCGGCCCGGCCGGCTGGAAGGCGCAGTTGATGATCCCGATCGACCTGGCGTTCCGCGCCAGCGGCGCGCAAGCGCTGGACACGGTCGAGCCGGCGCTGATGCAGGGACTGCTGTCGCACGCGCAAGCGTTCAGCCCCTCGCTGCACGAGCTGATGAGCTCAGTCACGCGCACCACCCGCACCATCGAGCGCATCGTCTGGAACGGCAAGGTCACCAGCGCCGCCAATGATGCCAATCACGCCGGCGGCGGCATCAACAAACTCAATACCGTGCTGGACCAGATCACCGAAACCGGCGAACGCAGCGATGCCCTGTTCTCGCACTCGATCCAGGATTTGTACCAGACCGTGCTGGCGTCCAGCATCAGCGAGGCCGAGCTGACCTCGCAACTGCTGGTCGACATGCTCGATCGCAATCTGTACGAGCGCGCCAACGATTGCCGCTGGTGGGCGCTGTCGGCCCAGCTGCGGCACGGGCTGGCGCAACCGTCGCCCGAGCAACTGGCCGCGATCGGCGCCGTACTGCGTCACATCAACAGCCTGTACACCGTGTACGCGCGGCTGTTCGTCTACGACCGCAGCGGCCGCATTGTCGCCTGCACCGGCGGCGACGAGCTGATCGGCCAGAGCGTGGACGCCGACACGCTGGGCCGGGTGCTGGCCTTGCGCAGCGAGCAGGACCACTATCCGCAACCGTTCGCGCCGTCGCCGTTCTATGCCGGCCAGCCGACCTATATCTACCACGCCGCGATCCGCCATCCCGAGCAGGGCGGCGTGGTGGGCGGCATCGGCGTGGTGTTCGACGCCCAGCCCGAGCTGCTCAACATGCTGCACAGCGGGGTCGCCGGCCGGGCCCAGATGCGCGCCTATTTCGTCACCCCGGACGGTAGCGTGCTGTCCAGCACCGACGCCGCCTGCGCCCCCGGCGACCGGCTGCGGCTGGACGGCGGCCTGCTGCAACAGGCCGCCGCCGGCGCGGTCGGCGCCCGCATCCTGCAGCACGACGGCCAGTACGTGATCGCGGCCTGCACCGGCGCCGCCGGCTACCGCGAATTCCGCGCCGCCGACGGCGTCGAACAGCCGGTGCTGGCGGTGCTGCTGCAAGCCTTCGGTCCGGTGCGCAACACGCTGCCGGCGCCGGCGGTGCGCATCGAACGGCTGCGCGACAGCGGTCCCGACTACGCGATCTTCTACGCCGGCCGCACCCTGATGGCGCTGCGCGCGGCCCACATCCAGGAAGCGCTGCCGTTCGCGCGGGTGCAGCGCACCAGCAGCGGTGGCGGCGCGGCCGGCATCGCGGCGGCGCGGCTGGGCATGCTGGACGTGGCGCCGGCCGGCGGCCGCCAGCCCTGCGTCTGGGTGTTCGACCTGGCGCTGCTGGCCAACGGTCAGCCCGGCCACATCAGCGACAACAGCCAGGTGATGCTGGTGCGCCACGGCGACAGCGTGATCGGCCTGCTGGTGGACGATCTGCACTCGGTGCAGCAGTTCGACAGCGCCGACCTCAGCGCCTCGCCGCTGGGGCTGGGCGACAGCGCGCTGGCGCCGCGCCTGATCCAGGCCAACCAGGGCCAGTTGCTGATCCAGGAAATCGACATCGAACGGCTGTTCGCCCGCTTGCGGGCGTAGCCGGCGCGCAACACCGGACGCGATTTCCACCGTTCGTCGCAAAGAAGTCGCGTCCGGCGCCAAGTTCAGTAAAATGCAAGATGAGGTTTTTAATAACGATAAAGGAATTCCCATGCGCCGTTCCGCCATCCTGTCCGCCCTGTCCGCCCTGTTCGCCCTGAGCACGCCACACGCCGCCGCCGCCGAGTCCGCGCGCGCGCTGCCCGGCTTCATCGCCATCAACGCCAAGGGTGCGTTCACGCTGACGGTGGAAGTCGGCCCGGCGCAGTCGGTCAAGCTCAGCGGCGAGGACAAGGCCGTGGCGGCGATCAAGACCGAGGTGGTGGCCAACGAGCTGCAAATCACGCTGCCGGAAAAAACCTTCTCGTCGAACAAGAGCACGCCCCACATCGCGATCACCTTGCCGTCGCTGAGCAGGGTCAAGGTCGAAGGCGCCGGCGAAACCCTGCTGCACAAGATCAATAGCGACCGCATCGACATCAGCTATGTCGGCGCCGGCCGCCTGGCGGCCGACGGCAAGACCCAGTATCTGCGCCTGAACGCCAAGGGCGTGGGCGAGGTCGACACCCGCAAGCTGCTGGCCGAACGGGTCGACGTCCAGTTCGAGGGCGTCGGCAATGTCAGCGTCTACGCCAGCGAGCTGCTGAACGCGGTGGCGCGCGGCATCGGCGGCGTCGACTACTACGGCCACCCGAAAACCGTCAACAAGAAGGCCGAAGGCATCGGCAACATCAAGGCCGCCGACTGACGTTGCCCCGGTGACACAAGGGGCGTTTGCGGGTAATATCAGTTTCATAAGTACCGCAACGTCCCCCTGGAGGTCTCCGCAGTGGCCAATGACATCGCCCACTGGCGCGCACTAATCTTTGCCAGATTGCTGCTGGTGGTGTTCCTGCTCGGCCTGGTCACGGCCGTGCCCAGCGCCTTGCTGGCCGCCAGCGAAGGCATGTGGTCGATCGCCGTGGTCGACACCGTGGCGCTGCTGTGGATCGGCGTGATCTGGCGCTGGCGCGCGCTGGCCTACACCGCGCGCGTGATCAACTTCCTGGCGGTGGCGTTCGTGGTCGGCATCGCGCTGTTGCTGAAGGTGGGGCCGGTCAGCCAGATTTACCTGATGGCGGTGCCGGTGCTGGCGGCGTTGCTGCTGGGCCTGCGCCCGGCGCTGTGGACGCTGCTGGCGGCCGGGCTGGCGGTGATGGTGCTGGGCTTTCAGGACAACGCCCAGCTGCACATGGCCGGCCTGCCCGACTACGCCTTTCTGCGCGCCGCCATCATCTCGATCAACTTCATGTTCATGACGGCGGTGCTGACGCTGTCGTGCGCGGTGCTGCTGCAGCACCTGGAACGCTCGTTCGACACCATGTCCGGCCTCAACGCCGAGCTGCGCCTGACCTCGGCCGCGCTGGCGCGCCTCAACGACATGGTGCTGATCGCCAAGGTCGACCAGCATGCCCAGCACATCATCTTCGTCAACGAGGCGTTCGAGCGCCGCACCGGCTACCGCCGCGACGAGGTGATCGGCCACGACCTGCGCTTGCTGCGCGGCCCCGACACCGACCCGGCGGTGATCGACGACATCGACAACGCCATGGCGCGCCAGGTGGCGGTGCGCGCCGAGCTGCTGAACTACACCAAGAGCGGCGAGGCCTACTGGGTCGAGACCGAGCTGGTGCCGCTGAACGACGCCGGCGGCGTCAACACCCACTGGGTGGCGGTCGAGCGCGACATCACCGAACGCCGCAAGTCGCAGGAAGACATCCACCGCCTGGCCTTCTATGACGTGCTGACCGGCCTGCCCAACCGCCGCCTGCTGATGGACCGCATCGACAAGCTGCTGGCCAGCTCGGCGCGCGGTGCCACCTACAGCGCCGTCATGTTCATCGACCTCGACCGCTTCAAGACCATCAACGACGCCCGCGGCCACGCCATTGGCGACGCATTATTGTGTAGCGCGGCCCAGCGCCTCAGCAAACTGATGCGCAAGGCCGACACCGTGGCGCGCATCGGCGGCGACGAATTCGTGGTACTGCTGGGCCATCTGGCGCACGAGCTGACCAGCGCCAGCCACGCCGCGCTGACGGTGGCCGAGAAAATCCGCGCCGCCATCGGCCAGGATTGCGAGATCGAGGGCCAGACCTACAATTCCACCGCCAGCATCGGCGTCACCCTGCTGCCCAAGCCGGACCAGCCCGAGCAAAGCGCGCACGACCTGCTGCGCGAGGCCGACACCGCGATGTACCGCGCCAAGTCCGACGGCCGCAACGGCATCGCCTTCTTTGAAAGCGCGATGCAGGCCGAGGTCGAGCGCCGGTTGTCGCTGGAGCACGACCTCGGCGCCGCGCTGGCCGGCGGCCAGCTGCAGATGCATGTGCAGGCCCAGGTCGACCGCGACGGCCGCGCGGTCGGCGGCGAGCTGCTGATGCGCTGGCCGCTGGCCGATGGCGCCATGGTGCCACCGTCGCTGTTCATCCCGGTGGCCGAGGAATCCGGCCTGATCGTCGAACTGGGCGCGTGGGCGCTGCGCCAGGCCTGCGCCGCCGTGCTGCAGTTGCAAGCGGCCGGGCTGGCGATGCCGCTGTCGGTCAACGTCAGCCCAACCCAGTTCCGCCAGGCCGACTTCGTCGACCAGGTGCGGCAGGTGCTGGCCGAGACCGGCGCGCCGCCGCAGTTGCTGGTGCTGGAAGTGACCGAGGGTCTGCTGATCGACAAGATGGACGACACCATCGCCCGCATGCACCAGCTGACCGCGCTCGGGCTGCGCTTCTCGATCGACGATTTCGGCACCGGTTATTCCAGCATGGCCTATCTGAAGAAAATGCCGCTGTATGAATTGAAGATCGACCGCAGCTTCATCATGGACACGCCGGACGACGCCAGCAGCCGCGCGCTGGTGCAATCGATCCTGGCCATGGCCGGCCATCTCGGCCTGCGGGTGGTGGCCGAAGGGGTGGAGACCACCGCCCAGGCCGAGTTCCTGATCGCCCACGATTGCGCCTGCATGCAGGGCTATCTGTTCGCGCGGCCGATGCCGCTGGCGGCACTGATTGACTGGTTACAAGGTAGTACGGCCGTGGCCGCCGCATAAGCCACCCAACCGCAAGGGAGAGCAAGCCATGAAACTCAGTGTTGCACAGAAAATGGGTGCGCTGGCCGGCGCCGCGCTGGCCGGCATCGTGCTGCTGGCAGGCCTCAGCCACTACCAGATGGAGCAAGTCTACGACGCCGCCAACTACTCCACCGTCAACACCGTGCCCAGCCTGGTGACGCTGGACCGGCTGCGCGACAGCTTCCAGCGTTACCGCATCCGTGTCAGCCAGCACGTGCTGAACACCGATCCCAAGAAGCTGACCGAAATCGACGCCAGCATCAACGATATGCGCAAGCTGGTCGACGCCAATCTGAGCAAATACGAGGGGCTGCTGTCGGATGACAAGGACAAGGCGCTGCTGGCCAAGGAGCGCGACGCCTGGCTCAAGGTGCAGCCGCAGATCGAGGCCACGCTGGTCGAATCGCGCGCCAACCACAACGACAAGGCGCGCGATCTGCAGGAACAGGCGCGGCCGGCGGCGCAGGCGGTGCAGGCCGCGATTGACGAACACTTCGACTACAACGTCGCGCTCGGCCAGCAAGGCGCCGAGCGCGCGGTGCAAGCGCGTCAGGTGGCGCTGCGCAACAGCATCGCGATCGCAGTGGCGACGCTGGTGGTGGTGGCGCTGATCAGCGTGTTCATCACGCGCGCGCTGCTGCGCCAGCTGGGCGGCGAGCCGGATTACGCGGCCGACATCGTCAACCGCGTCGCCAATGGCGACCTGACGGTGCAGGTGCAGATCCGGCCGGGTGACAGCGCCAGCCTGCTGGCGGCGATGCACCGCATGGTCGGCAATCTGTCGCGCGTGGTCAGCGAGGTCAATGATGGCGCCGAGGCGCTGGCCAGTGCCTCGGAAGAGGTCAGCGCCACCGCGCAATCGCTGTCGCAGGGCGCCAGCGAACAAGCGGCGGCGGCCGAGCAATCCAGCGCGGCGATCGAGCAGATGTCGGCTTCGATCGCGCAAAACACCGAGAACGCCAAGGTCACCGACGATATCGCCGGCAAGGCCGCGCAGGAGGCGGGCGAAGGCGGCGCGGCGGTCAAGTCGACGGTGACGGCGATGCAGCAGATCGCGCGCAAGATCGGCATCATCGACGATATCGCCTATCAGACCAATCTGCTGGCACTGAACGCGGCCATCGAGGCGGCGCGCGCGGGCGAACATGGCAAGGGCTTCGCGGTGGTGGCGGCCGAGGTGCGCAAGCTGGCCGAGCGCTCGCAGGTGGCGGCGCAGGAAATCGAACAGGTGGCGTCCAGCAGCGTGAATCTGGCGGAAAAGGCTGGCGCGCTGCTCGACACCATGCTGCCCAACATCAAGCGCACCTCCGACCTGGTGCAGGAGATTACCGCCGCGTCGGAAGAACAATCCACCGGCGCCGGCCAGATCAACTCCGCCATGAGCCAGCTCAGTCAGACCACCCAGATGAACGCGTCCAGCTCGGAACAACTGGCCGCCACCGCCGAGGAAATGAGCGGCCAGGCCGAGCAGCTGCAAAGCTCGATGGCCTTCTTCAAGGTGCGCTGAGCGCGGCCCGGCTTACTGGACGATGTTGACGCGCTTGCCGCTGACGGTGCGCTGCGACGGATGACCGTACACGGTGACCTGACCGGAGCCGTTGGCGGTGGCCACCACGGCGTCGGTCACGGCGGCCGAAATGCTGCCGGAACCGTTGGTGCTCAATTCCGCGCTCTGGCTGGTCAGCGCGGCCAGATCGGCGCTGCCGGAACCATTCAGCCGCACCGTCATGCTGCGCACGTTGCCGCTGGCGCTGGCACTGGCGCCGCCCGAGCCATGCAATTCCAGATTCAGCGACTCGCCGTTGACGCGTCCCAGCGTCAGCCGCCCGGAACCATTCAGGCGCGCCGCCGTGGCGCCGCTCTCCAGCCCGGACGCATCCAGCCCGCCGGAGCCATTTAGGCGCGCATCCAGCCGGCTGACCCGCCCGCTCACCCGCACCGCGCGCGAACCGTTCAGCGCCAGCGTCAGCGGCGCGCCATTCAAGCCATTGATCTGCATCTGCCCCGAACCATTGGTCTGCACCGAGCGCAGCACCGGCGTCGAATAGGTCAGCCGCAGCGGTGTGCTGGTGCGCACACTGCCTTCGATCCACACCCGCAGCGTGCCGCCTCTGGCATCGGTACGCACCAGCGGCAGAATATTGCTGTCGCCCTCCAGCTGCAGCGCGGCGCTCTGGCCGACGCGGATCTCGACCTGCATCGGGCCATTGATATCAACCTCATCCAGATTGCCGATCTCGCGGTTTTCCACCACCGACTGGCCATTGCCCTGCACCGCATTGCCGCTGAAAGCGGACTTGAACTGCACATCGCCGTTATCCGGCACAACAATGACGGCACAGCCGGCGAGAGCGGCAAGGGCGGCGAGGGTGAACAAAGAGCGGCGCATGATGGGTGTCCTGTAAGTTATCGTGCCGCCACTATAGCCAGCCGCCACCACGTCCAGCGTGCCGCTGCGACAAACGGTCGAAAACGCGGCATGAAGTGCGCAAACCGCAGTGTTACCATAGTGCCCATGAACACTTCCGACCTGCACGATCTGCGCGCGCGCACGCGCCAATTTGCCCGCGAACGCGACTGGGAACAATTCCACACGCCGAAGAACCTGGCCATGGCGCTGTCGGTCGAAGTGGCCGAGCTGGCCGAGCACTTCCAGTGGCTGCAAACCGGCGCCGACGCCGAGCTGGACGCCGCCAAGCGCGAAGCCATCCGCCAGGAACTGGCCGACGTGCTGCTCTACCTGGTGCAGCTGGCCGACAAGCTGCAAGTCGATCTGCACGCCGCCGCCGTCGACAAGATGGTGCTCAACGCCATCAAATACCCGGCCACCATTTGAATTCTTGTATGTCGGAGAATTTTCCGATATATTGGAAAAATGGATACCGACACCTTGCTGGCCGAACGCGTGCGCGCGCTGCGCAAAACGCGCGGGCTGACGCTGGACCAGTTGGCCGAACTGAGCGGCGTCAGCCGCTCGATGATTTCCGCCATCGAACGCCAGCAGACCAGCCCCACCGCCGCCGTGCTCAACAAGCTGGCCGACGCGCTCGGCCTGACCCTGCCGGCGCTGTTTGCCGACGCCACGCCGGCCGCCGAACCGCTGGCGCGCCATGCCAACCAGCCGGTGTGGACCGATCCGGCCTCCGGCTACGTGCGGCGGCAGCTGTCGCCGTCCGGCTTCCCGTCGCCGCTGGAGCTGGTCGAGGTCGAGTTCCCGGCCGGCCAGAGCGTGGTGTTCGACCATCCGCTGCGCCGCCTCGGCATCCACCAGCAACTGTGGATGCTGCAGGGCGCGCTCGACATCCGCGCCGGCGACCAGCACTGGCAGTTGCGCGCCGGCGACTGCCTGGCGATGCAGCTGGCCGCGCAAGTCGCGTTCAGCAACCCCTACCCGCAACCGGCCCGCTATCTGCTGGCCCTGACCACAAGTGAAACATGAAGGAGATCGACATGGCGGAACAATCCACCGTGCGCTGCACCCATGAACGGCATGCCGCCGCGATACTGGCCATCTTCAATGACGCCATCGCCAACTCGACCGCGCTGTACGACTATCAGCCGCGCACGCTGGACAGCATGGGGCCGTGGTTTGCCGCCAAGGACAAGGGCAACTTCCCGGTGATCGGCATCGAGGATGGCGACGGCCAGCTGATCGCGTTCGGCAGCTACGGTACTTTCCGCGCCTGGCCGGCTTACAAGTACACGGTGGAACACTCGGTGTATGTGCGCCACGACCAGCGCGGCCGTGGCCTGGGCAAGGCCATCATGCAGCTGCTGATCGCCGCCGCGCGCGAGCAGAACCTGCACGCCATGGTGGGCGGCATCGACGCCACCAATGCCGGCAGCATCGCCCTGCACGCCGGGCTGGGCTTCCAGCATGTGGGCACCATGCCGCAGGTCGGCTTCAAGTTCGGCAAATGGCTGGATCTGGCGCTGTACCAGCTGATCCTGGATACGCCGGCGCAGCCGGTCGACGGTTAAGCCGGCGTGCTGCGCCGGATTCTCTGCTTTCTGCTGCTGGCGGCCGTGGCCTTGCTGGCCTCGGCCAGTGCCGGCGACGCGCCATGGCAGTTGCGCGATGCCAGTTGGCAGATGACGCCGGCCAGCGCCTACACCACGCCGTCGTCCGAACTGGACAGCACACGTCTGCCAGGCCGGTGGCAGCGCCTCGCCCTGCCCGCCGCCTTGCCGGCGCTGGCGGCGCCGGGCGGTAACACCGTCGCGGTCGAGTGGCTCCGGCTCACGCCGCCGGCCGCCAACACTGCCACGGCTGCGGCGGCCCAGCCATGGGCCATCTACAGCGCCCGCGTCAAAGTCGAAGGCACGATCGCGGTCTACGTCAACGGCCGGCTGGCGCAGCGCGTGCAAGCGCATGGCCAGTTGTGGGACAGTCTGTTCACCCCGCTGTGGATTGATCTGGCGCCCGCGCGCGATGCCCCGGTGCGCGAAATCCTGATCCGGCTGGAGCACTCGCCGCACAGCCGCGCCGCCCTCGCCTCGCTGTGGCTGGGGCCGGCGGCCGAGTTGCGCGACCGCTACCACCTGCGCAACTGGCTGCAGCGCGACCTGCCGGCCACCCTCAACGCCGCCTTCCTGGCGGTGGGCGTGTTTGCGCTGGCGATCTGGCTGCGCCGTCGCAGCGATCCCGAATACCTGCTGTTCTTCTGGCTGGCCGTCGTGTCCTGCGCCGCCCATCTGCACTACTACACCGCGCTGCCGATCCGCGCCGACTGGTTCGGCTGGATCACCTCCAACGCGCTGTTCTGGCTGGTGATGGTGCTGCACCTGTTCCTGCGCAAGCTGCACCGCCAGCCGCTGACCTGGCTGACGCGCGCGGTGGTCGGCGCCACGCTCGCGGTCAGTGTGTTGTCGGTGCCGGAACTGGGCGTGTTGCCGATCTTCCCCAGCACCTCGCTGCTGGTGCCGGCGATCTACGCGCTGGTGGTGCTGATGTCCACCACGGTCTGCCTCACCGCAGCGGCCTGCTCGTGGCGGCGCAGCCGCGAGGGGCTGTTGCTGGCGTCCGGCCTGGGACTGTGCACACTGCTGGGGGTGCCGGACTGGCTGCTGCACAACAATGTGGTCAGCGTCGAAGGCTGGTTCACCGGCGCCTACACCAACGCCGTCACCTTCGCCATGTTTGGCGTGCTGATGTACCGGCGCTATCTGGGCGCGATCCGCGAAGTGGAACAGCTGAACGCCAGCCTGGAGCAACGGCTGCAGGCGCGCGAGGCGGAACTGGATGTCATCCACCAGCAACTGCGCAGCGCCGCCCGCCAGCAAACCATCAGCGACGAGCGCCAGCGGCTGATGCAGGACATGCACGACGGTCTCGGCTCGTCGCTGATCAACGCGATCCGCTCGGTGGACCGCGCCGAGGTCAGCACCGCGCAGATTTCGCACATCCTCAAAGGCTGCCTGGACGACCTCAAGCTGACCATCGATTCCATGGAGCCGGTCGACAACGACCTGTTGTTGCTGCTGGCTTCGTTACGCTACCGGCTGGCGCCGCGCCTGGACGACGCCGGCATCCAGCTGCACTGGGACGTCCAGACGCTGCCGGCGCTGCCGTGGCTGGAGCCGGGCAAGGCGCTGCACATCCTGCGCATCATCCAGGAAAGCATCGCCAACATCCTGCACCACACCGGCGCCACCGAGATCCGCCTTGGCACCAGCAGCGACGCCGACGGTATCGCCATCAGCATCAGCGACAACGGCGGCGGTTTCGATCTCGCCCGCGCGCTAAGCACCGGCGGCGGGCGCGGCTTGCGCAACCAGCAGCGCCGCGCCGCCGCCCTCAACGGCGCGGTCGACTGGAAGGCGATCGCGGGCGGTACCCGCTTCACCCTCCGTTTGCCACTCGCTTAGAACGAATAACGCGCGTTGACGTAGGCGTAGCGGCCCACCACGTCGTTCAGCCCCTGCACATAGGTGTCGACGTAGGCGCTGTTGGAATACACCATCGCCTTGTCGAACACATTGTTGACGCCGAAGTTCAGCACCAGTTGCTTGCTGGCTTTGAGGGTGTAGTTCAGATCCCACACCGTGTACGACGGCACCCGCGCGTTGGTGACATCGGCGTCCTGGCTGTAGGTCGGATCGCTGATGTTGAGCGTGCTCGACGCGGTGCGCGCCGTCAGCGCCAGCGAGTGATCGCCATAGTCGTACGTGGTGCGCAGCGAGTTGTTCCAGCGCGGATGGTAGACCCCGTCCAGGCGGCTGGTCGGCTGCTCGCCCGGGGCGATGCTCTGATCGTACTTGAAGGTACGGTTCATCGCCTCGTGGAAGCTCAGCTTGCCATACGCGCCCAGCTTCAGCGCATAGCTGATATCCAGATCGGCGCCCGAGATAATGGTCTTGCCGACATTGCTGAACGGCGTGGTCACGCTGTTGATGCGGCCCTTGTTCAGCCCCGGATGAGCCGCCTCCAGCGCCGGATTGCGCGGATCGCGTCCGACCAGCGCGGCAAAGCCAGGAATGATGTCCTCGTTGTCGACGATGTATTGCGCGTCCAGCGCCTGGATGGTGTCACGCTGGTGAATGCCATACCAGTCCAGCGACATCGACAGATCCTTCACCGGTTGCAGCACAATGCCCAGCGAATAGTTGGCAGCCTTTTCCGGCTTCAGGTTCGGATTGCCCTTCAGGTAGTCTTTCGGGCTGTACGAACACTGCGCGCCCACATAGCCGAGCGGAACGCAGCGCGCCCAGTCGGCCACGGTGGTGTAGGCGGTGGTGACCGAGCCCAGTTCCGGCAAGGTCGGCGCCTTGAACGAAGTGGTGGCCGAGCCGCGCAGCAGGATCTGATCGGCCGCGCGCCAGGCCAGCGCCAGCTTCGGATTCCAGGTGGTGCCGAAGTCGCTGTAATGGTCGCCGCGCAAGGCCACTTGCGCGTCCAGCTTCGCCAGCAGCGGCACCGCCAGCTCGCCGTACACCGAATACAGGCTGCGCGAGGCGGTGCTGCTGGTGGCACCGTAGTTGACGATGTTGCCGGCCTCCGCCAACGGATCGGCGACGTCGTTGATCGACTCGTGGCTGGCTTGCGCGCCCCAGGCGAAGCCGACCGGACGGTCCTGGAAGTTGAACAGCGACGGCGTGCTCATCTTCCAGTCCAGCGTACCCAGCTTGGATACCGCCTCGTGATGGAACACGTGCAGCATCGGCGACACCACGCTCATCGGATTGCTCGGATTGAACGGATCGTAGCCGCCGGTGCCCAGGATGCCCTGGCCCAGCAACGCGTTCGACACATCCAGCAGAATGGTGTTGGTGGTCTCGTCCACCAGTTTGGAGCGGTTCAGATTGACGGCGAACTCGCTGTCCCAGCCATGGATGGTGCCACGCCAGCCGGTCACCACGCGCGCGGTGTCGCTCTTGATGGTTTGCACCTTCGGTCCGGCTTCGGTGATCGCGTGGAACACCTGCAAGCGGTCGCCCGGCGCGAAGCCCCAGGTGTCCTCGGTTTCGCCCGGCAAGCCCAGCACGCCAGGATTGGTGGTGCCGTCGGTCGGCGCCAGGAAGCTGCTGCTGAAGACTGGATAGCCCTGTTGATAGGTTGACTTGTTGTGATTGAAGCCGAGTTCGGCAAACAGCTCGTCACCGCCATCCAGACGCTTGGTGACGATGGTCGAGACGCCGACGCGCTCGATGCGCGGCGTCAGCTGGGTGTCGGGATTGGTGAAGCACACCTGGTCGCCGGTGCTGGAAATGCCGACCTTGCCGACGCAGCCGGGAATCGCATACCCGCCCTCGCCGTTGTCGTAGTCGCGCACCCAGCCCTGGAATTGGTCGGTGGTGCGGTTGTCGCTGCCGCCGTAGCGGGTGTAATCGGGATTGGCCAGCGCCGAATGCTCGCTGCTGCGCAGCGAATTGCGCTTCAGCGCATCGACCGTCATCAGCACGTTGTAGCCGTCTTTGTCGAGGTCGCCCCAGCCCTTGGTCAGGCTGGCGTTGAAGGTGGAGCCGTCGCCCTTGACGTTGGAGCCCAGATTGCCGCTCAACTCCATGCCCTGGTAATTGGTGCGGGTCTTGAAGTTGATCACGCCGGCCACCGCGTCCGAACCGTAAATCGCCGAGGCGCCGTCGCGCAGAATCTCCACGCTTTCCAGCGCCGCTAGCGGAATGTTGTTGAGGTCGACAAAGCTGTTTTCGGCGCCGTTGGCAAAGCCGTAGTTGGCCAGGCGACGGCCGTTCAGCAGGATCAGCGTGTATTTCGAATCCAGCCCGCGCAGGCCGACCGACGAGGCGCCGCCGGCAAATGAGTTGTAGCTATTGCCATCCAGCGAGACGCTGACTGACGGCAGCTTGCTCAGCATTTCCACCACGGTGGAGGCGCCGCTCTTGTCGATTTCGGCGCGGGTGATGATTTCCACCGGCGTCGCGCCCTCGCCGGCGATGCGGGCGATGTTGGAACCGGTGATGATGACTTTTTGCGGCTCGCCGGCCGCTGCGTCACCGCCGCTTTGCGCCTGCGCGGCGGTGCTGAACATGGTGGCGCCGGCCAGCAGGCTCAAGGCCAGACGGACCGACAGAACTGATTGCTTTTCTTTATGCATTTTTGAATGGCTCCCGATTTTGCACGGCCGTGGTCGGCCGTATGACATGTCCTCAACGCTGGCTTACAGCGGTGAAGCAATTTCAGTCTCGCATAGGGAATATTCGGTTTGCAAAAAGAAAATAATGCAATATGTATCATACTGTTTATACTAAAACAGTACGTTACAAAAAAGCCAATCCGCTTGGTTTTTGGCCGATTTGGCAGGGTGTGCGGCCGGGCCGTGATCAGCCAAAAAACAACAGCTAGAATGTAGAGTCAAAAAAACAGAAAGAGGCTTTCATGATTCTACGATATTCGGCACTGCTCGCAGCGGCGATGTTCAGCGCGCAAGCGATGGCGGCAGCGCCATCCGACATGCGCAACTACCGCGACCTGGCGCTGAGCGGCGCCGGTGACCGCGTCGCCGCGCTGGAGACAGTCAATCCACCCGATGCGGCCAAGCGCGCGCACGCCAGCGTGGTGGTGCGCGACGGCGCCAGCGGCAAGGTGCTGGCCTCCTACGATCCCTGCGTCAAATGCGACTACAACTTCCCGGCCTGGTCGCCGGACGGCAAGGCGCTGGCCTTCATCGGCAACGACAGCAAGAGCGGCACGGCGACGCTGTACATCGCCAGTGCGGGCAAGGTGCGCGGCGTAACGCAGGTTAAAGGCGTGGCCAACACCGCGCGCTGGGCGCCGAACGGCAAGCAACTAGCGCTGCTGGCCACAGTCGGCGCCAGGAAAAGCACCGGCGCCACCGAAGCCGGCGCGCCGCAGGTCGGTGAAATCGGCGCCGACGAGGATGAGCAGCGCATCGGCGTGGTCGCACCGGCCGGCGGCACGCTGCGCCTGCTGTCGCCGGCCGACACCTTCGTCTACGAATATGACTGGACGCCGGACGGCAAGGGCTTTGTGGTCACCAGCGCGAAGGGCAACGGCGACAACAACTGGTGGATCGCCACGCTGGGCCATGTCGATGCCGACAGCGGCGCGCTGCGCATCCTGGCCGCGCCGAACACGCAGCTGAGCATGCCGCGCGTCTCGCAGGACGGCAAGACGGTCGCCTACATCGGCGGCCTGATGAGCGATTTCGGCTCGGTCGGCGGCGATATCTACACCCTGCCGCTGGCCGGCGGCGAGCCGGTCGACATCACGCCGGGCTTTGCCGGTTCCTTCAGCGGGCTCGACTGGCGCAACGGCCAGATCCTGGCCAGCGCGCAGATCGGCGCCGAGCAGGCGCTGGTCAGCATCGATCCGCAGACGCGCAGCCAGCGCGTGCTGTGGTCGCAGCAAGCCACGGCCGGCACCGCCTGCGAAGGCTGCCTGTCGCTGAGCGCCGACGGCACCATCGCCGCCACCGCACTGGAAAGCTTCGAACGCGCACCGCACATCGTGGCTGGCCGCCTGCCACAACTGGCCGCCATCACGCACGACAACGACGGCTTGCCGGCCGCCGTCAACGCGCGCAGCATCAACTGGAACAGCGATCAATTCAAGGTGCAGGGCTGGCTGCTGGCGCCGCTCAAGACCGAACCGGGCAAGCAGTATCCGATGGCCACCATCATCCACGGCGGTCCGGCAGCGGCGGCGACGCCGATGTTCATCACGCCTGGCAAGGGCACACGCGGCCTGATCCGCGATCTCACCGCCAAAGGCTATTTCGTCTTCCTGCCTAACCCGCGCGGCAGCTATGGCCAGGGCCTGGCGTTCAGCAGCGCCAACCGGCGCGACATGGGCGGCGGCGATTGGCGCGACATCCTGGCCGGCATCGATGCGGTGGAAGCGGCCGCGCCGGTCGACGACCAGCGCCTAGCGCTGATCGGCCATTCCTACGGCGGCTTCATGACCATGTGGGGCGTGACGCACAGCCAGCGCTTCAAGGCCGCGGTGGCCGGCGCCGGCATCGCCAACTGGATCAGTTACTATGGGCAGAATGGCATCGACCAGTGGATGATTCCATTCTTCGGCCACTCGGCCTATGACGATCCGGCCATCTACCGCGCCGCGTCGCCGATCGAATCGATCAAGGCCGCCAGGACGCCGACCCTGATCACGGTGGGCGAACGCGATGTTGAATGCCCGCCGGCGCAGTCAGTCGAATTCTGGCACGGCTTGAAAGCGATTGGCACGCCGACCTCGCTGGTGATCTATCCGGGCGAAGGCCATGCCTTCCAGCAGCCGCAACACCGCGCCGACGAACGCGCACGCACGCTGGCCTGGCTGGACAAGTATCTCAAGTAAGACGCTTATTTAATGCATTTCCGCCAGGCAGAGCCCCTTGGGTGTCCAATTGTGAACCAACGTAGTCGGTGGAAGAGCCGAGTCATGCAGGATAAGCGCGAATCCTTTGCGTGGCTCGGCACCCAACGCCATCAGCAGCATCGGAGGGCCACCACGAACGATCATGCTGTTTCCTGGCCCACGCCCTATTTGCACACCGTCCGGCGTCTCCAGACATGAATCCCCACTGACGGCGTAAAAAGCTTCGGGCCCAGAGTGGGCATGGAGTGGCGCGGTCATGCCAGGGGTGAATGTAGATTTGAGAAACTCTGCATCGTACGACGTATTTTTTTCGATTGAAATCGGCCCAACTTGCGCTACATGCTCTCCGTTAAGCGGGCGTGACGGCACAGGCCCCACGCTGAACAACCAGACGCTTCCAAACGCTTTGATAACCTGAGCGCTCCGGACTGCGTCCCGTTGTGCGGCGTCGACGCTGGCATACTTATCCAGGCTCCAATACACGGAATCGACATTAAGCCTTCCCAAGCTTTCGTGGGAAACAAGACAAGCCGGACCAACTTGCTCGTCTTTGCCGTTGCCATCCTCGCATTGCCGGGATGTCGCCTGTGCCAAAACGGGAGCGCTGAGGAGCAGCGATATCGCTGTGGCACCGAGGGCTATGATTTGTTTGCACCTTGCTGACATCATGAATTTCTTGGTCGTCATCACTGGATACTCCGTAATTAGCAACTGAAATAACTAATGCTGCGGAATCAACCTTACCACTTCGGCCAAGTTGCCTGTGGCTGTCATGTCGTGGCGTGGCGTGACAAATGTCACCGCAAAAGGTGACGTTTGTCCGCTGTGCGGCGGCGACAGGCTGCGTAAAATGTCTTTCATCGGCAGCACCTAAAACCTGAACCCCGTTTTAGTTGAAGCAAGAGAAGCAAGTTCCCTTACTTAACTAACTTTGACGAGGTTTATCATGAATGCAATCAAACAGTTTATCCGCGAAGAAGACGGCATCACCGCGATCGAATACGCTCTGATGGCAGCCGCCATCGCCGCCGCGATCACCGCCGGTCTGGCCGTGCTCGGCCCGAAACTGACCGCTTCGCTGACCTACATCTCCGGTCTGATCAAGTCGTCGTAATCCCGACGCCCAGCCTTTTCACTCAACGATCACACTCAGGAGCATGACCATGAACGCAATCAAAAATTTTATCCGTGAAGAAGACGGCATCACCGCCATCGAATACGCCCTGATGGCCGCCGCCATCGCCGCCGCGATCACCGCCGGCCTGGCCGTTCTCGGTCCTAAACTGACCGCCTCGCTGACCTACATTTCCGGTCTGATCAAGTCGTCGTAATTACAGCAAGACAGCAGCCTTACAATCCGGCCTCGTGCCGGATTTTTTTTGCCGGTGATGCCATCTGGAGATAGCTGATCGCTTTATCCTGATACGTCCGCTCGACTTCCCCCGCCACTGAGAAGCCGTTACGCAGATAAAATTTCCGGGCGCCGATGTTGGACGCCGCGACGTTAAGCGTAATGCCTGCAGTGCTCATCGATAGAACCTTATCCAACAGCGCCTGTCCAACGCCTTGGTTCCGGACATTGCGTCGAACGAACAAGGCGCGCAGTTGATTTTCGTGCAAGGCTGCGAATCCCAGCACTTCCTTATCCTCAAAAACCAGGACTGTCGATTCATTGAACGCCGCGAGAATGGCAGTGTCCTGGTCCAGCGGAGTGACAGCAAACTCGCCGCTTTCAAACTGAAGTTCGTCTTGCTTCGCATCGGCATAGATGCCGCACACCGCAGGAAAATCTGCTTCGGTAAAAGCACGAACTGTCATGTCATCCCTCTCCAAATTCACGTTCTCGCGGAAGAAACCTTGCCACTTCGGCCAAGTTGCCTGTGGCTGCCATGTCGTGGGGTGACAAATGTCATCGCAAAAGGTGACGTTTGTCCGCTGTGCAACGACGAAGGGCTGCGTAAAATGTCTTTCATCGGCAGCACCTAAAACCCGAACCCCGTTTTAGTTGAAGCAAGAGAAGCAAGTTCCCTTACTTAACTAACTTTGACGAGGTTTATCATGAATGCAATCAAACACTTCATCCGCGAAGAAGACGGTATCACCGCCATCGAATACGCTCTGATGGCCGCCGCCATCGCCGCTGCGATCACCGCCGGTCTGGCCGTCCTCGGCCCTAAACTGACCGCTTCGCTGACCTACATCTCCGGTCTGATCAAGTCGTCGTAATCCCGACGCCAGCCTTTTCACTCAACGATCACACTCAGGAGCATGACCATGAACGCAATCAAAAACTTTATCCGTGAAGAAGACGGTATCACCGCCATCGAATACGCCCTGATGGCCGCCGCCATCGCTGCCGCGATCACCGCCGGCCTGGCCGTACTCGGTCCGAAACTGACCGCCTCGCTGACCTACATTTCGGGCCTGATCAAATCGTCCTGATACCCAGCCTCCTCGTTGTAACAACCCTTTAATCCGGAACATCGTTCCGGATTTTTTTCGTCCAACGGCGGGAAAAGCGCTCATCAACTAACCCGCTCCCGATGTTGAGCAATATAGCGCTTCAGTTGAACCAGTTGCTCAGTGGAGAGCGCCCGCAGTGGCACCGGCATCGCGCCGTTCCCCTTTGCGAACAGATAGCCGGTGGGATATTCGTGGATCGCCTCCACGCCGGACCACGGCACCACCAACTCGCCCGACTTGGAGTTGCGCACGATCCCCATGTCGTCAAACTTGAAATCGCACGCGCCAACCCTCAGCACCTTGAACAGAAAGATCGGTGGCCCAACCAGATACAAAGTTCCTTTGAGGATGGGCAAGTCATACCAGCGCAGCGCCTTTCCCTGTTCGGATTTGCGACGCCTTAAATCCGCAATCACGTGAGACGTGACGAGACTGAGGTATTCGCCCAATCGGTAACTCACATGAAAACTGATGGGGACATTTTGCGATTGGCCGTCTTGCATGAACTCTCCTGTTTTTAGCGCCGCCGTGGCTGATCGTACTTCTTCCAGTACTGCGCTTCCTCTTCGTGTATCTCAAACTCCAGGTCCGCAACGCGAATCTGCATATGCTCCTGCACGTCGGCCACCGCCTTGTTGTAGATGACCGGACCAATCTCCTCCAGCACAAACCCCAGCAAACCACCGGCCGCGATATTGCCGATCGTGTCGTCCAGGTTCTCTTCAAAATAGCGCTGGATCGAGCGTATCAGCTCGTCGCGCACTGCTTTCTCTAATTCGATCGCCATCTACTGCTCCTTCCCTAACGCCTTGCGGATCTGCCCCAGCACAATCGGCCAGGAGGGTGACGTCGCCGCCACCTCGTCATAGTGACTGCCGCCAGGCAGCACCAGCACCTCGGCCGCGTCGCCGGCGGCGATGGCGCGGCGCGCATAGTCCTGGCCCACGCGCAGCGGCGAGATATTGTCATGCTCGCCGTGGATCAGCACCGTGCGCACGCCGGCCGGCAGCATCTCGGCCGGCGAGGTGTCGCTGAAGATATCCGGCCGCGCGGCGCTGGCCACGCCGGCCAGTTGCGCCATGTCGCGGTCGCAGCTGGACTTGATCAGCGCCTGCTCGTTGCGCAGATCGGCCAGCCCGCCCAGGCTGAGCACCACCGGCACCGGCAGCGGATCGGCCACGTACAAGGGACTGCTGCGCGGCAGCCGCGCACGCGATCCGGCCCACTGCGCCAGATGGCCGCCGGCCGAATGCCCGACCAGCACCACTCGCGACAGGTCCAGCTGGTGCTGCCCCGCCAGCCCGCGCAAGCGGTCCATGGCATTCGCCACGTCGTGATACATGCCTGGATAACCGCCACCCTCTTCGTCATAGCGGCGGTACTCCACATTCCACACCGCGACGCCTTGCGCTGCCAGCGCGCCGGCCATATTGCGCATCTGCGTGATGCCGCCGAAATGCTTGGTCCAGCAGCCGCCGTGGATAATCACCGCCACCGGGAACGGCCCCGCGCCGGCTGGCTGAAACAGTTCCGCAAACTGCGATGGCGCCGCGCCATACGCCACGTGCAGCGTCGGTGCCGGCCCGCTCAGCGCCAGGTAATCGTCCAGCGTCATCGGCGTGCGCGCGCCGGCGACACCCGCGCCAGCCACCGCCGCCGCCAGCAAGGTCCATCTCATTTTTTTCAGCATGCGCTCTCCTCCAGTCAGCCGCCATGCTACACGAAAAAAAAGGGCCGCCCCCGTGAGGAGACGACCCGAAAAGAACTAAGCCCCCGCTTAGAACTTGTAGTTGGCGCGCGCGTAGTAATAGCCGCCGTTGATGCCGAACGGCGAGAAGCCCGGCAACACGTTGACCGCCGCGTTATCGCCTGCAGCACGTTGCGCCGCCAGCAGACCAGCGTTCACACCATTTGGATAGATGTTGAACAGATTGTTGGCACCCACCGCCACCGACCAGGCGCTGTTGATCTTGTAGCCCAGTTCCAGATCGGTGATGACCTTCGGTTTGATCTCGGTTTTGTAGTACACCGAGCCATCCTCGCTGCCCCACTCTTCAGCCTTGCCGTAGATCGCCTCGCGCAGGTTGACGGTCCAGTTACCGACCTTCCACAGCGCGCCCAGATTGACGCGCATTTTCGGCGACGCGGTTTCCAGATCCGAGATCGCGGTCTTGTCCAGCAGCGTTTGCGGCAGCAACTGGGTCGGCGCCTGATTGACCTTGGTGACTTTCACCTGGTTGTAGTTGGCGGCGATCGACCAGTCCACCTTGCCGGCGGTGCCGTAGTTGGAGTTGACCGTGGTGACGAACTCCAGGCCGCGGCTGCGGGTATCGACCGCGTTGGAGAAGATGTTGATACCGGTCTGGCTCACCGTGCTATCCAGTACGTTGCCGTTGGCCTTGATGGCCGCCGTCACCGCCGGCGAGTTCACCGCGCCACCCGAGCCATACAGCGCGCCCGAGCCGACGATGCGGTCCTTGATCTTGATCTGGTAGACGTCCAGCGTCACCGCCACATTGTTCGCCGGGTTCAGCACAAAGCCCAGCGACAGATTGTTGGAACGCTCAGGCTTCAACCCATCCACGCCCACCAGCTTGGCGCCGGCCGAATTCGGCGCCAGTTGCACGAAGGCGGTGGTCGGGCCGACGTTGGTGGCCGAGTAGTATTCCTCGGCCAGCGTCGGCGCGCGGAAGCCGTTCGAGATGGTGCCGCGCACCGCGAACACCGGCGAGAAGTCGTAGCGGCTGGTCAGCTTGCCGACCTTGGCGTTGCCGAAATCGCTGAAGTGCTCATAGCGGCCGGCCACGTCCACCGTCAGTTCCGGCACCGGATTGCCGGCGAAGTCGATATAGGCCGCCTGGTTGGTGCGGCTATGGCTGCCGGCGTCGGTCAGCGAGAAGCCCGGATACGACTGCGAACCTTCCTTGTAGCGCGAAGCTTCGTCGCCGGCCTGGATCTCATATTTGTCCTGGCGGTACTCGACACCGGCGGCCACGTTCAGCGGCTTGCTCCAGCCGATGTCGAACTCCTTGCTGCCCTCCAGCGTGGTGGTCCACTGGCTGGCGATGAAGGCGCCGGCCGAGAACACGGTCGGGGTGTAGCCGGTGTCGTTGAACAGCGAGACGTTGCCCGAATCGGCCACGCCGATGCGCGCCTTGTCGCGGCCGTAGGTGGTGCTCAGGTCGACGTTCCAGCCCGCCAGCTTGCTCTTGACGCCACCGGTGAAGGCGGCGTCTTCTTCCTTCATGGTCTCCTTCGGCGAGAAGCCGGTCGGATAGATCACGGGCAGGCGGCTCGGCAGACGGTAGTTTTCGAACGCGCGCGCTTCCTTGCGGCCGGCGGTGACGGTCGCATACAGCTGGCTGTCGGGCGCGAAGTCCCAGCCGAAGTTGGCGGCAAAGACGTTCAGGTGATACTGGGCGTCGCCGGCGATATGGTTGACGTGCGGGTAGCCCGGCTCGCGGAACATGCCCGGGTAAGCCGCCATATTGGCAGGATCGACCACCCGCGGATCGATGCCGCCACGGTCGCTGTAGCCGTGGTATTTCGATTCCGCCGTCAGGCTGAGGAAGGCATCCTGGAACGGTTCGACGCCGATATTGGCCGAGCCGTCCAGCGTGCGGCCGCCGCCATCCACATAGCCGCCGCCGTTGACGGTGGCGGTACCGCCGTGGTTATTCGATTTGAGGATGATGTTGACCACACCCGCGATCGCGTCCGAACCATACTGCGCCGCCGCGCCGTCCTGCAGCACCTCGATGTGGTCGATGGCCGACACCGGGATGTAGTTCAGGTCCGCCGCCGCGCCACCCTGGTACGGTCCGCCCAGCACCGCCAGATTGGCGGTGCCGTGACGGCGTTTGCCGTTGATCAGCACCAGCGTGTTGTTCGGGCTCAGGCCGCGCAGGCGCGCCGACAGCGTCAGGTTGGCGGTGTCGCCGCCAAACGCCTGGGCGGTGAACGACGGCAGATTCTGCGCCAGCGCCTGGATCAGGTCCGGCTGGCCGGTACGCTGCAGCGAGGCCGAATCCAATACCTGAATCGGCGAGGCGCTGTTTTCCACCTTGATGCCGCTGGAACGGGTACCGGTCACGATCACCGCGCCGGCATTGGGTGCATCGACCGGCGCCGCCGCATCGTCGGCGGCGGCAGGATCGGCGGCGTAAACACCAAACGCCAGAGTAGACAGCACGGCTGCAACGCCGATCTTGAGTGTGGCCTTATGCATATTTTCAATTCCCCATTTTTGAATGACAAAGAAAGTAAGACCCAGAACTACCAAAACTGCCGATTACTTTTTGGCGGCGACCACCTCGATCTCGACCAGCCAGCCCGGATTGCTCAGACCCGCCACCTGCACCACCGCGCGCGCCGGCAGGTTGAGCTGCGGGGCCGGTTGGGCAGTGGCGCCGAAGTACTGCGTGTACGCTTCCATGAAGCCCTTGGTGTCGGCCTTGCCGCCCTTGGCCGGATCACCGACCAGGAACACCGTCATCTTCACCACATCCGACATCTCCAGCTTCATGCCGTTGAGGATTTCCTTGATCTTCTTCAGCACCGTTTCGGATTGGGTCTTGGTGTCGCCAAAAGCTTCCAGCGAATCGGCCGGCGCATCCTTGTTGACCACCGCCGGCACCTGGCCGCTGACGAAGTGGATGGTGGCGGTCGATGGAATGCTGACCGCCAGCGCGATCGGGAAATCGGAGCCAGGAATTTTCTGGCGCACGATGTCCGCTTTCGGTGCCGCGTACGCGCCGCCGCAAGCGGCCGCAATCAACATGCTTAACAGTGCTTTTTTCATCTTTGTCTCTTTCAGTGTTTGTTGGACATGACGGAATTACCGAACGGATCTAAGCCCAGCGTGGCGCGCAGCGCGCTGACATCGTCCGCTTTCAAGCCATCGGCCTTGTTGCCCCAGTTGGAGCGCACGAAGGTCAGCACGGTAGCGATATCACGATCGCTGAGCGAATCGCTGAAGTCGGGCATGCCGCCACGGCCCTTCAGCAGCACGCTGGCCACCTCGCTGCTCTTGCCCTGCACGAAGCTGTTGCCGGCCAGCGCAGGGAAGGCGCCGGGAATGCCCTTGCCGCTGGCCTGATGGCAGGCCGCGCAGTTTTTCAGGAATAGCGCCTTGCCATCCATCTCCTGCGCCCGCGATGGCGACGATGCCGCCGCCGCCAGCGCCGCCACGATCAGCATCGCGGCCTTGATCAAGCCTTCTTTCATGCGCTGGCCCTTTCATGGATCTTGGCGATCTGCTGCCATGCCGATTCAATCGCGCCAGCCTGCCAGCCGGTCAGATAGCTCATGTGCTCACCGGCCAGCAGAATCCGGCCCTCGCCCTCCAGCAGGGTTGGATAGGCTGCCGCGCGGGTCTTGTCGGTCCACTCGGCCCAGCCGCCCAGGTTGTACTGCACGCGGTGCCAGGCCACCGAGAACGCGGTCTCGAAACTCTCGCTGTACTGCGGGAAGATCTTCTGCCCCGCCGCCACCGCGTATGCGGCGCGCTCCTGCGGCGACAAGGCGCTGATCTCGATCGCCTGCGTCTGATAGTGGTAATAACCGAGCAGCACGCCCTTCTGTTTCTGGAAGCCGTAAGACGGCAGCGAAATCTGGTTGATGTTTTTCAGGTCGGTCAGCACGTGGCCGCCGTAGATGTGATCGTCCTCTTCCCAGAAGCGGCGCTTCATCTGCAGGCCGATCTTGCCCACCGGCGCGTACGCCACGGTGGCGACGGCCTTCTTGAATTTGTCCGAAAAATCGGTATCGATCTGGCGCAGCACCGACAGCGGGATGGCGCACAGGCAGAAATCAGCGCTGATGGTGCTGACCTTGTTGGTGCCGGTATCCTTGTAGGTCACCGTCACACCTTTGTCGTTCTGACGAATGGTTTGAACTTCCGACTTGTAGCGGATGTTTTTGCCGACGCGTTTTTCAAACGCCTTGGCGATGGCGTCCATGCCGCCGACCGGCTGGAACATGGTGTTCTGCATTGGGAAATCCTGCACCGCGCTGTACACATTGCCCAGCTTCGATGCCAGCAAATCCTTGAAGCCGAGCGGATCGGACGGCGTGCCCGGATTGGCGCCGGCGCCCGGATTGACCGCCCAGCCACGGCCGCTGCGGCCCTTGTACTGCAGATCGCCGGCGGTCAGCGCGCCTTCGTGCTGCAGATAGTCCAGCAACAGGCGCTGGTCGTCGGCGGTCAGTTCCTGGTCCAGCGCGTGGTTCTTGACCGATTTGGCCAGCAGCTCCGCCACATGGCCGCGCATATCGGCCTTGATCTCCTTGATGCGCATGCGCTTGCCCGCGAACGGACCGGCGTTCTCCGAATAGATATACGAATGATCGTTATCGTTGACCATGACCTCCAGCGGCACCTCAAACTGCTTGGTGTAGTGCAGCGTCGAGCGGTGGTGCAGCGGAATGCGCCATGGACCGTGGTTGATATAGTGGCCGTCGTCAAACGCGCAGGTCTGCTTTTCGCCACCCAGCTCGGTCAGCGAGAAGCCCTTGCGCGCGGTCTGGCAACGGCCGCCGGCAAAGGCGCGCGCTTCCAGGATCTGTACCTTGTAGCCGAGCTTTTCCAGCTCAAAGGCGGCTGTCATGCCGGCCAGGCCGGCGCCCAGGATCAGTACCTTCTTGCCCTTGCCGCTGCCGCTCAGGGCCGGCGGCGCGGAGGCGGTGGACTCGATGCCCATGCCCCAGGCGCTCATGGTATTCAACAGCAATCCGGTGCCGCCAACGGCAGCCACCCGGTACAGAAAATCCCTCCTCGTAAACGAACTAAACGATTTATATGGTTTCACTGTTTTACTATCCATCTGTTCCTCGCCATTCTGCTGAAAAGACCTTGGGTGACTTGCTATCCCATAGTCCCTATTTAGCAAACGGCGTGCCATGTCATGAACAAAAAATAAACATGTTTCCGCCAGCGTGCCGCGATGGGGTGAAACGAAATAAACGGTATAAACAATGTGCAGACTTTATTCGGGCAAAAAAAATGCACCGCACCTTTACGATGCAGTGCATTTCGGTGCCCGGATCGATCAGCCGACCAAGCTGGCGTAACTCTGCGTAGTACTGCGTAGCGCCGCCGCCGGCAAGGCCGCCTGGCCGCGCGGCAGATGCGCGATCTCCGCCGCCGACAAGTGCAGATGGGCGGCGCTGACGTCGGCCAGGTGGCAGGCATGGAACTGCATCGGCGCCGATGGGTCCAGCAGAAACACCATGTCCAGATTGGCCGGATCGTAGGCCACCCGCACATGCCACGCACCACGCAGGCGCGCGCGCTCGAACCAGCGCTCATTGGTGGCGCGGCCGCAGGTGTAAATACTATCGAACAGCGTGATGCCGTCCGCCGTCACGCTGGCCTGCGCCACCGGCATCAGGCTGCAGCGCACCAGCTGTTCCGGATACACCTTCAGACCGCCGCCGCGATGCTCGACACCCCAGTCCCACAACTGGCGCGGCGTCGCGTTGCCGGCTTGCGCCAGCGGCTGGCGGCTGTTGTGGTACAGGACGCAGTCGATGACGATGCGGGTGAACTGGTCGAGGTCCATCACGCCATCCAGCCGGCACGGCATGCCCTCGGCCGTCGGCGCCAGCAGATTGAAACGCTTGGCCAGCACCGCGCGCCACTCGGCCGGGCCATCGTCGGCCGCCACGCAACGCAGGTTGAAGTTGTTGAGCAGGGTGTCGCCGCTCCAGCCCAGCGTCAGGCCGGCGTTGACGAACAGCGTTTCCGGCAGATGCTGCACCGGCCACTGGCCGTCCTCGATGCGACGGCCATACTGCTGCGCGTAGCGCTGCTTGTCGGCGCCGCAGTTGGCCAACGCCAGCATGGCCTGCGGCCACTGCGGCTCGCCGATGCCGACATAGACCCCGCACACCATGCGGCTGAAGGTGTCCGTCACCACGTACACCAGCGGCCGGCCGATGGCCTGGTGGCGGTCCGCGCGCGACACCAGTTGCACCTCGGCGCGCACCGCGTCCAGATAGAAGCCGGCGCCGGGCCGGCCCTGCGGCAGCGCGCTCATGTCCGGCGTCGCCTGCTGCGCCATCGGCATCGCCGCCAGACTATGCTGGCGCCGCGCCACTTCCGGCGGCCGGTCATCGTCGTGATCCAGCCAGTAATTGAACTGGCCGAAGGTCGGCACTTCCTTGGCCGGATGGGCCAGCGCGGTCAGCACGCGGCCACTGGCGGCGTCGATGCGGCGCTCGACGAAGAAATCGTTCAGCATCTGCTGATAAGCGCCCAGCCGCGAGAAGCGCGCGTTGGCGGCCGCAAAGCGCGCGGTGGCGACACGGAAGGTGCGGCGGATCTCTTCGTCAGCGTTCAGGCCCGGCCCGGCCTCGGCGCCGTTCTTGCGCGGCCGCCCGCGCTTGACGCCGGCCGACGATTGACGCACCTTGCCGCGCCCACCCGAGTTGCCATAGTCCGGCAACAGCGCGTTGGGGGTCTGCCCGCGCTGCCAGTAGCGGCGCAGATAGCGATAGATGGTGGGATGCGAGACGTCGTGCTGCGCGGTGGCCTGGGCGATCATCTGGCCGCGCAGCCGCGCCTCATAGATATCCGGCTCTTGCGCCACCAGCGCGCCGATGATTTCCCAGGCGCGCGCGCGCAACTGCAGATGCTTGGCTGGCAGCAGCTCCTGGCTGACCACCATCAGATAGGGGTCGGCCGGCAGCACGCTGGCGTGGCCGGCCCGGATGTCGGCGTGCAGCACCGACAGATGGATCAACTCCACTTCCGCCGAATGCGCCGCCACGTCAAATACATAGGCGTGGCTTTGCTCCGGCGAGATCCACAGGATGCGGAGGGTGCGCGGCGACGGATGCGTGTAGTGCAGCAGGTCGTTCCGCAGCAGCATTAGCGCCCCTTGGAGAAGTTCGATACGTTAAAAGGACGCGTATCGACGTAAATCGAATGCAGCCCGCCTTGACTCGTTTCGCGCAGCAGTTGCGGCTTGATCGAGTCCACCAAGGTCGTCCACAGCTTCCTGAATGAAGTCATTGCCCTACTCCCATGCTTAACGTCTCCAGGTTAGAGGCGCTGGTACAGCCGCCATTAATCACGATTGTGCTGACACATATGCAATAAGTGGGCCAGCCCGGCTTCCCCTATGGGAGCCAGAGTGAGTATGGAATGACAAGCTTGGTTTTGGTGCAATGCAGCACCAACGTAGGGAACGCTGTGGGAAACCACGGGGCAAGAAAAAAGGGGCCGAACGGCCCCTTGAATCACAACATTAGTACTTCTTCGACTTCGGCTTGGCGCCCGGCGCCGGCTTCTTCGGCGGCGTGTGCTTGGCCGATTCCGGCGGCATGCGGTCGACCTGACTGATCTTCAGCTGGGCGCCGCCCACCCACACCTTGCCGAGGTTGCGGAACATATCGTCCGGCATGCCGTCCGGCAGCTCCAGCATGCTGTGGTCATCGAAAATCTCGATGCGACCGATGTATTTCGCTTCCAGCCCGGTCTCGTTGGCGATGGCGCCGACGATGTTGGCCGGGCTGATCTCGTTGTTGCGGCCCACTTCGACACGGAACGCCGACATCGGCACCGACTGCTTGCCCGGCTTTTCCTTTTTCTTCTTGGCCGGCGCTTCCTCCGATTCCTCGGCGGCGGCGCGCACGGTGCGCTCCAGCGGCGAGCCGGCCGGCTTGACCGGCTTGTCGGCGCGCGCCGCTTTGGCGGCCGGAGCGGCCGGGGCGGACGATGCTGCCGGGGCGGCTGGCGCGCCTTCGCCATCGACGCTGATGCGCAGCGACTGGCCGGCGACGCGGATGCCGCCCATCAGCTCCAGCGCTTCGCGGCTCAGCGTGTCCGGCATGTCCAGCACGGTGAAGTCATCGAAGATCTCGATGCGGCCGATGTTCTTGGAATCGATGCCGCCCTCGTTGGCGATGGCGCCAACGATGTTGCCCGGCTTGACGCCGTGCTGGTAGCCGACTTCAATCCGGTAGGTGCGCATGCCCGGCTCGGAATCGCGCGGAATCCGCTCCTTCTTGCCGAAACGCTCGCTGCGCTCAGGACGCTCGCCACGATCGAAGCGCTCGGCGCGCTCCGGGCGGTCGAAGCTCTGGCGCGCCGGACGCTCTTCCCATTCGGTCTTCTGCTTCTTATCCAGCAGCAGCGGCACGTCGCCACGCGACAGCTTGGCCAGCGCGGCGGCAATTTCCACGGCCGGGATGTTGTACTCCTGCTCGTAATCCTCGATCAGCGACTGGAACTGTTCCAGGCCACCTTCGGCCAGGGTCTCGGTGATCTGTTGCTTGAACTTGGCGATGCGCACATCGTTGACCGCCTGGATGGTCGGCAGCTCCAGCTGGCCGATCGGCTGGCGGGTCGAACGCTCGATCATCTTCAGCAAGCCCTTTTCGCGCGGCGTGATGAACAGGATCGCCTCGCCGCTGCGGCCGGCGCGGCCGGTACGGCCGATACGGTGGGTGTAGCTTTCCGGATCGTGCGGCACATCGTAGTTGATCACGTGCGAAATGCGTTCCACGTCCAGGCCACGGGCGGCGACGTCGGTCGCCACCAGGATATCGATCTTGCCATCCTTGAGCATCTGCACCGTGCGCTCACGCTGCGCCTGCTGGATGTCGCCGTTGATGGCGGCCGCCGAGAAACCGCGCGCCTGCAGCTTCTGCGCCAGCTCCTCGGTACCCAGCTTGGTGCGCGAGAAGATGATCATGCCATCGAAATTCTCGGCTTCCAGGATACGGGTCAGCGCGTCCAGCTTGTGCATGCCGGACACCAGCCAGTAGCGCTGGCGGATATTCTCATTGGTGCCGGTCTTGGCCGCCACCGTCACTTCTTTTGGATTGTGCAGATAGGTATTGGCGATGCGGCGGATCGCCGACGGCATGGTGGCCGAGAACAGCGCGGTCTGGCGCGACTCCGGAGTCTCCTGCAGGATGCGCTCGACGTCGTCGATAAAGCCCATGCGCAGCATCTCGTCGGCCTCGTCCAGCACCAGCGTTTTCAGCTTGGACAGATCGAGCGAGCCCTTGTCCAGGTGATCGATCACACGGCCGGGAGTGCCGACCACCACATGCACGCCACGGCGCAAGGCCGACAGCTGCGGGCCGTAGCTCTGGCCGCCGTAGATCGGCAGCACATGGAAGCCGGGGATGTGGCTGGCGTAGGTCTGGAACGCTTCCGCGACCTGGATCGCCAGTTCGCGCGTCGGCGCCAGCACCAGCGCCTGCGGCGCGGTTTGTTTGATATCGATGCGCGCCAGGATCGGCAGCGCGAAGGCGGCGGTTTTACCGGTGCCGGTCTGGGCCTGGCCCAGCACGTCGAGGTTTTGCAGCAGCAGCGGGATGGTCGCGGCCTGGATCGGCGATGGCGACTCGTAGCCGACGTCATTTAGCGCCTTGACTAGCGGCGCGCCGAGGTTGAGATCGGAAAATAGGGCAATTGGGGATACAGGGGATGCAGATGCAGACATGGCGTCACTCACAAAATTGTTCGAATCGCCTAATTGCGAAAGAAATTGCCCGTAGTTTACTCTGTCTTGACCCAACTAGCGTTTTTTTACGTGATTTGACGCCGAAATGCCAGCTTTTCGCACGCCTCCGGCCGCGCCGTGACCAAGCGTGAACTATTCACTTGCGTAAAATGCTATTCTTGCCAAATCGCCAGCCGGCGAACTTTGTTCCTTAATCCAGGATACGTCAGCCAGACGCCAAACGTATGAATGCAACTATCATCGGAAAAAATGATATTTATTCAAATCGCAGTGGTGTTGTTCACCGTGGTACTTGGCATACCGATTCAAATCATCGACTACAAGCATCGCAAGAAAAAAGCGTATGAGCCCGGAGATGCCTGGGCCTATTACTCCAGGCTCAGCAAAGAAGGCAATCCGGAAGGCAAGTTCATGATGGCGGCAACCTATTGCGGCATTGCCATTATCGTAGCGGCGCTAGTCCTTCTCACATATCGACTTTTTTCAATGTAAATGCAGCGCCTGCAGCCCGCCAGTAGCCGTCATTCCCGCGAAAGCGGGAATCCATACTTCGCAGGCACCCTTCTGACCTATGGATTCCGGCCTGCGCCGGAATGACGGCAACGGAGGCGCGATCACTGACACCATGTTTTTTACCATTCATGCCCTATATCTGCCCGTATAGCGCAAGTTGGTAGACGCAGAGTCTGTGCGGCTTATCCTGAGAAAAAGGAGGAGTGAAATGTTTGCCAATGAAAAAATGTACGGCTTTCTGCGCTTGTTTACCCTGTCGCTAGTGGTCACGCTGGTTGCGAATGTATTGGTGCTCAACTACCTGCCAGGTTACGGGCTTATTTTTGTGATGTTCTGTTTTATCGGCGGCCTCGGCATGCTGCCCTGGTTTCATAGCCTGAAAGGGACGACATTCTCGGCGGGGGTCTGTCTAGGTGTAATCTTCGCCACAATGTTCTTCTTCCGAGAAACCCTATTCAGCTGAGGTATGGGGTGATGACCCCATCGCCTTGACAAGCTCAAGCGCAGGACCGCGCGCACGCCGATTCGGGGCTTCGATTATAGTAAGTGTTTTACTTACCCGGAGTACCCGCATGCGCATCCTGCTCACCGCCGCCCTGCTTGCCGGTTCGGCGTCCGCCGCCACTTATGGCCCGCAGCTGGAAGGTTTTACCTACCCGCACCCGGTGCAGAAATACAGCTTCACCTCGCAAGGTCTGAATCTGCAGATGGCGTATATGGACGTGGCGCCGACCGCTAACGCCAACGGCAAAACCGCCGTCCTCCTGCACGGCAAAAACTTCTGCGGCGCCACCTGGGAGCAGACCATCACCGAACTGACCAAGGCCGGCTACCGCGTGGTGGCGCCGGACCAGATCGGCTTCTGCGCCTCGTCCAAGCCGGAGCATTATCAGTACTCGTTCCAGCAACTGGCCGCCAACACCAACGGCCTGCTGAAGAGCATCGGCGTCCAGCAGGCGATTCTGGTCGGCCACTCCACCGGCGGCATGCTGGCCACGCGCTACGCGTTGATGTATCCGGACGCGGTGGCCAAGCTGGTGATGGTCAACCCGATCGGGCTGGAAGACTGGAAGGCGCTGGGCGTGCCCTCGCCCGGCGTCGACACCTGGTATCAGCGCGAGCTGAAGCTGTCGGCCGACAGCGTGCGCGCCTACGAGCGCGCCACCTACTACGGCGGCACCTGGAAACCGGAATACGAGAAATGGGTCGACATGCTGGCCGGCCTGAACAACGGACCCGGCAAAAAGGTGGTGGCGTGGAATTCGGCGCTGATCTACGACATGATCTTCACCCAGCCGGTGGTCTACGAGTTCCCGCTGCTGAAGGTGCCAACCACGTTGCTGATCGGTGACGCCGACACCACCGCCATCGGCAAGGACATGGCGCCGCCCGAAGTGAAGGCCAAGATCGGCCACTACAACGTGCTGGGCAAGGAAACCGCGCAGAAGATTCCTAATGCGCGGCTGGTGGAATTCAAGGGCATGGGGCACGCGCCGCAGATGGAAGACCCCGTGGCTTTCCATCGCGCGCTGCTGGAGGAACTGAATCGCTGATGTGGTAAACGCAATGCAGGAAAGACGGAGTTGGAATCCGTCTTTCCTCTTGCACCGCCCAGGCCCGAAGGGTCCGGGGCGATACGTCAAGCCCGAGGCTTAATTACTTGCTGGCGGCTGGAGCCGAAGCTGCAGGGGCCGATGCGGAAGCCGATGCCGATGCGGCGGCGGCTTTTTCTTTCTTATGATGCTTGGCGGCCTTCTTGGCGGCTGGTGCCGAAGCGGCAGGCGCTGCAGCGGTGGCGGAAGCGGATGCCGAAGCGGCTGGAGCTTGAGCGAAAGCAGCGGAAGCGAACAGACCAACAACCAGGGTAGCGATTACTTTTTTCATGATTCAATCCTCTAGTGATTTATATGGTTTATATCGTTAATTAACTGCTTACTTGCTTGCTGCTGGTGCTGCTGGTGCTGCGGCGGTTGGTGCCACTTCCGCAGTTTTGGATTCTTTTTTGGCCTTGTGAGTTTTTTTCTTGGCGGCTGGTTTCGCTTCGGTTTTTTCCACGGCAGGCTTGGCTTCTGGAGCTGCTGCAGGGGTCGCAGGCGCTTGAGCGAATGCTGCGGTTGCGAACAGGCCGGCGATCAGAGAAGCGATTACTTTGGTCATGATGTTTCCTTTTTCGGGGTTTTCGGCATCGGGACAATTCCCGTGTCGCATGAGCAAAAAACGCGGCCATCGACAGCCTAGTTGACGCCAATTACAATTTCTTACAATCACGTTTTCAGCGCCGCCAGCGCCATCTTTTCCACCAGGCCCGGCGCGATCAGTTTGAGCCAGCGGCCCAGCTTGCCCTTGGCCGACATCACCACCTCGCGCCGGCGCGCCTGCATGCCGGACACGATCAGCGCCGCGCATTCTTCCACCGACATCGCCTTGTCTTCCTTCAGGCTGCTGTGACCCAGCTGACCACCGGCGGCGTTGTAGCCGCGATGCCGGATCTGGGTCGCCACCACGCCCGGATACGCGGTCGTCACGCTGACGCCGGCCGGCTTCAGCTCCACCCGCAGCGCCTCGAAGAAGCCGCCCATGGCGAACTTGGTGGCGCTGTAGGCGGTGCGTCCCGGCACGCCCACCAGCCCGGCCAGCGACGACACCGCGACGATCCGCCCGCGCGCCTGCTTCAGCTGCGGCAGCGCGGCATGCGTGCACCACACACTGCCCCACAAATTAATCCGCATCAGCTCCTCGTACCAGCCGAGGTCCGTCACCTCCTCGAACAGCGCGTGCGCCGAGCGGCCGGCGTTGTTGATCAGCGCATCGATGCGGCCGAAGCGCGCCACGCAGGCCTGCACCAGCGCCTCGCACTGCGCCTGCTGCGCCACGTCGGTCGGTACCACCAGCGTCTGCGCCCCGGCCGCCGCGCACTGCGCCGCCACCTGCTCCAGCATGGCCGCATTGCGCGCCGCCAGCACCAGCGCCACGCCGGCGCCCTGCCCACGCGCCAGCTGACGCGCGATCTCCGCTCCGATGCCATCCGAGGCGCCGGTGATGATGATGACTTCCATAGGTCTCCTGTTTTTGTCGATATACAGTAAGATTATCGCCTTCCGCATCACATCATGGAGTTAAAAATATGCGTCTGCCACTGATCGCCCTCGCCGCCGGACTGGCGCTGCAAGCCCACGCCCAGCAACCCGTCGTCGCCGAGGCGCCGCTGCGCGCCCACCTGTCCTTCCTGGCCGACGACCTGCTTGAAGGCCGCGGCACCGGCCAGCGCGGCGGCGCCCTCACCGTGCGCTATCTGGAAACGCAGGCCGCCATCATCGGCCTCAAACCACTGGCCGGCGGTGGCTACCGCCAGCCGGTCAAGGCCGAAGGCACCAAGCTGCTGCCGGGTAGCTTTACCCGCTTCAACGCCGATAACGGCAAGGTCCTGACACCGGCCAACGGCACCGAAATCGTCTACGGCACCATGAGCGGCAAGGAAGACATCACCATCGACGCGCCGCTGGTGTTCGTCGGCTACGGCGCCGTCGCCCCGGAGGAAAACTGGGATGACTACAAGGGCGTCGACATGAAGGGCAAGATCCTGGTCATGATGGTCAACGACCCGCAGCCGACCGCCGAAGAGCCCAACCGCTTCGCCGGCAAAGCCTATACCTACTACGGCCGCTGGATGTACAAGTATGAGGAAGCGGTGCGCCAGGGCGCGGCCGGCGCGCTGTTGATTCACACCACGCCGTCCGCCTCCTACGCCTGGAGCGTGCCGGCCACCAGCTTCGCGCACGAGCGCTTCCACCTGGCCGGCAGCGGCAACCCGATCGAGGGCTGGCTGCAGGAAGACACCGCGCGCCAGCTGTTCGCCGCCAGCGGCTTCGACCTCGACACGCTGCGCGCCGCCGCCGAGCGCCGCGACTTCCGCCCGGTCGACCTGAAAGTCAAACTGCACGCCGAAGTGAAGAGCAAGATCCGCCAGATTGAGGAGTTCAATGTGGCCGGCATCGTGCCCGGCACCGATCCCAAGCTGAAGGCGGAAGCGGTGGTCTATTCGGCGCACTGGGACCATCTGGGCATCGACGAGAACAAGCAGGGCGACAATATCTGGAACGGCGCCATCGACAACGGCTCCGGCGTGGCCGCGCTGCTGGCGATGGCGCAGGCGGCGGTGCAGCATCCCGCCAAGCGCACCCAGGTGTTCCTGTGGCCGGCCGGCGAAGAGACCGGTTTCCTCGGCAGCAGCGCCTACATCCGCAACCCGGCCTGGCCACTCAACAAAACCACGGCCGACCTCAACCTGGACAGCATGAACTTCGTCGGCAAGACGCACGACATCGGCGTCGCCGGCGCCGAGCGCAGCAGCCTGCTGGAAGCGTCCGCCGTGGTGGCCAAGAAGATGGGCCTGAAACTGGCGCCAGCGGTGCCGGACCTGTCCGGCGCCTACTTCCGCGCCGACCACTTCCCGTTCGCCAAAGCCGGCGTGCCGGCGTTTAACGTGGGCTCGGCGGTGTTCTCCGGCGACGGCTACTTCGACTTCGTGTCCGACCAGGACAAGAACCGCGCCCGTCTGGTGGCCTTCAAGAACGACTACCACCAGCCGTCCGACGAATACCACGCCGACTGGGATCTGTCCGGCATGGTGCAACAGGCGCAATTCACGCTCAACCTGGGCTACGAAGTGGCCAACGCGCCGAAAATGCAAACCTGGAAGGCCGGCGACGCCTTCGGCAAAGTCAAACGTTAAAAAACTGCCACACGGAAACGCCAGCTGAGCGCCTATAATTCAGGCACCCAGTCAATCAAGGACGAATCCGTGTGGCTTAATGTTTTGACCATGTTGCGCCGCGCCACCGCCCCGCTGGCGGCGCTATCGCTGCTACTGCTGCTGGTCCACAGCGGCAGCGCAGCCGCCGCCAACGTCAACTTCAATGGCGGCGCCGTCAGCAATTGCACGCTCAGCGGCAGCACCTATAGCTGCACCAGCATCCCGCTCGGCAGCAGCGACTTTGCCGTCATCGCCAGCGGCTACACGGTGGTGGTCAGCAGCAGCTTCGCGCCAGCCTACAACCAGGGGCTGACCATGAGCGGCACAGCGGTACTGCAGACCAGCGGCAGCAACAACATCGACCTGTCCGCCTCCAACAACCTCAGCGTCAGTGGCGGCACCATCAGTGCCGGCGGCAACTTCAAGCTGGGCGCCAGCACCCAGAGCATCACCGCCAACGTCAACGCCGCCACCATCACCACCGCCGGCTCGGCCACCTACATCACCGGCAACGTCAGCGCCAGCGGCGCCATCAGCTTCGGCTCCAGCACCACCGTTACCGGCTCGGTCAGCGCGGCCAGCATTACCACCGGCTCCGCCACCACCATCACCGGCTCGCTGACCGTCAGCGGCACCGCCGATCTGGGCTCGGCGATCAAGGTCAACGGCAATGTCAACGCCAACGCGGTCAAGACCGGTTCGCCGGCCACCATCGGCGGCAACATCGTCTCCTCCACCACCATCGACCTCGGTTCCGGCACTGCGGTCAGCGGCAGCATCAGCGGCACCACCATCACGACCACCTCGGCGGTCACGCTGAGCGGCAACATCAACGCCAGCACCTCGTTCACGCTGGCTTCCGGCAGCACGGTGACTGGCAACATCACCGCGCCGGTGGTCACGCTCAGCTCGTCCAGCTCCACCGTCAAGGGCGACATCACCGCCACCACCTCGCTCGACATCGGCAGCAGCGATATCGTCACCGGCACCGTCACCGCCGGCTCGCTGAGCATGCGCGCCTCCGGCTCCACCATCAACGGCACCACCAAAATCAGCGGCGATGTCGACATGGCCTCGGGCAGCACCATCAACGGCGACCTGACGGCGCGCAACGTCACCCAGCACGCCAGCAGCGCCGTCATCAACGGCAACGCCGCCGTCAACTCCATTTACATCGACTGGGGCGACAGCGTCAGCAAGACCATCACCTGCACCGGCACCGGCGCGGTCGGTTGCAGCTGCGTCACCAAGGCCGATCCCAACTACCAGCCGACCTGCGGCGCCGCCACGCCCAGCGTGGCCGACCATATCCTGATCACCCACGGCGGCAGCGCGCTGACCTGCCAGCCGCAGAGCGTCACCCTGACCGCCTGCGCCAACTCCAGCTGCAGCTCGACCTACACCGGTTCCACCACCGTGACGCTGACACCGGGCGGCGGCAGCGTCACCTTCACCGGTTCCACCACCGCCACCGTCAGCCAGTCCGCCGCCGGCACCACCAACCTGGCCACCAGCGCCACCACCACCTGCCTCAACACCAGCACCAATCCCAACACCAGCAGCTGCGCCATGACCTTCAGCGACAGCGGCCTGGTGCTGACGGCGCCGGACCATGTGTCGATGGCCAGCGCCACGCTGAATATCCAGGCGCTGAAGGCCAGCGCCAACAGCACCAAGAGCTGCGTGCCGCTGGTGCAGAACAGCACCGTGCCGCTCAAGTTCAGCTGCGGCTACACCAATCCGAGCAGCGGCACCATGTCGCCCAGCATTGCCAGCAGCCCGGTCGCCTGCAATGGCGGCACCACCAACGTCAACGTCACCTTTGATGGCAACGGCCTGGCCACGCCGGCGCTGGCCTATGCCGACGTCGGCACCATGAGCCTGCAGGCCAGCTACACCAGTGGCAACAACGGCGCCAGCGGCAGCACCAGCTTCACCACCGCGCCCGCGTCGTTCAAGATCGACGCCACCGCCACCAGCCCGGTGTCACTGCTGAACGGCGCGTTTGCGCGCGCTTCAGACACCTTCACTCTCAAGGTCTCGGCCATCAACACCAGCGGCGCGGTCACACCCAATTTCGGCCGCGAGAGCACGGCGGAATCGTTCATCATCAGCCAGAACCTGAAGCTGCCCAGCGATGGCGTCAACAACATCACCAAGGGCACGTTTGCCGCCATCAGCAGCGGCGTCGGCAGCAGCACCAGCGGCAACGCCGGCCTGTGGGCTTTCACCGAAACCGGCACCATCACGCTCAACGCCGCGCTGACCAACAGCAGCAGCTACTACCTGGGCAAAACCGTCACCGGCTTCAACACCAAGGGCACAGTAGATCTGCGCTTCGTGCCGCACCACTTCGACACCGTGCTGGTCAGCGGTATTCCGATGAAATGCACCGACGTCGGCGGCTATAGCAATCCCTGCACCGGCAACACCAGCGGCAGCTTTGTGTATTCCAAACAAGGCTTCTTCCTGACCGTCAACGCCTACCGCGACAGCAGCACCATCTCGCAGAACTACCGGCTCAAGACTGTCAGCGCGGACAGCGCCGACGTCTCGCGCGCCATCACGCTGTCCGCCTGGACTGCGGCCGGCGGCACTACCGCCGCCCCCTATCTGAGCTTCACCACCACGCCCGCCTTCACCTTTAGCAGCGGCGTCGGCCAAATCCTCGGCGCTCCCAACGTGGTCGTGCTGCCCATCCTGGCCTTCACCGGCACCGCCGTCGGCCCGACCACCGTGTTCCTGCGCGCGATTGATGCCGATGGCGCCACCTCGCTTCGCAGCAGCGCGGTGGAAGCGCCGCTGACCATCGTCAGCGGCGGCATGATGATCAACAATGCCTACGGCAGCTCAACCAGCGCGGTGCCGGTGGAGGTGCGCGCAATGTACTTTTCCAGCGCCGCCGCCACCTACCTGTTCAACCCGACGTTCTCGCCGGTCAGCTCGGCGGGCAACGCGGTGGTGGGTGCCGCCATCCCGCTGGCCACCAGCGATGGCAGCTACGCCACCTGCACCGGCGCGCTCAGCTGCACCACTTTGCAACTGGTGGCCGGCAAACTGCAATTCAGCGGCGGCAAGGGCAGCTTCTCGCTGGCCGCACCCAAGGCATCCGGCTCGGTGCTGGTGCGGCTCAAGCAAAGCGTGATCGACAGCTACATCCCCTACTTGCCGATGATCAACGGCGGCACCGTCACCACCGGCGTATCCCGGCCCGGCCCGGTGGTCTACACGCGCGAGGTGTATAACTGATATCTTGCCGACCTGCGCTGCAAACTCGGGCAAAACCGGTTACGATGGCCGCTTCCCAAACCACAGACTTTAGGAACAACATGGAAACCAATTCCCAGTGGGTCGATATTGAAACCAGCGAAGGCAAATTCGGCGCCTACCTGTCGCTGCCGCGCGGCGGCAAGGGTCCGGGCCTGGTACTGCTGCAGGAAATCTTCGGCGTCAACCAGCACATCCGCAACGTCGCCGACCAGTACGCCGCCGACGGCTACGTGGTGATCGCGCCGGACCTGTTCTGGCGCCAGGGCGAGCGCATCGAGCTGGGCTATGACGGCGACGACTGGCAGCGCGCCGTCGCGCTGATGCAAGCCACCGACTTCGCCAAGGCGCAGCAAGACATCGCCGACACCATCAAGGTGCTGCGCACCCACGTTGGCGACAGCAAAATCGCCTCGATCGGCTACTGCTTCGGTGGCCGCCTGTCCTTCCACACCGCCGCCAACGGCTACGTCGACGCGGCCGTGGCCTACTACGGCGGCGGCATCCAGAACGCGCTGGAGCGCGCGCCGGAAATCAAAGTACCGGTGCTGATGCACTTCGGTGCCGCCGACAGCCACATCCCATTGGACGCGGTGAAGAGCATCGCCGAAGCCTTCGACAGCAACGAGCAAGTTGAAATCCACGTCTACGAAGGCGCCGAGCACGGCTTCAACTGCAACCATCGCGGTTCCTACAACCAGCGTGCCGCCGCCGAAGCGCGCGGCAACTCGCTGGTGTTCCTCAGCGAACAGCTCTAAGCGGTCGCCAGACCCACTGTGGCGCCCCGCTTCAGGCGCCGCAGCTGCCAGCCGGCGCCCAGCAGGAACAGCACGAACAACGCGCCGGTGATGGCTTTCAGCTCCGGCGCGTCAGCGTTGGGCAGCAGCGGCGCCCCCAGCGGCAAGCGGGTGGTGGTTTCGGTCACGGCCGGAATCAGATGGAACAAAAAGGTCAGCGAATAGCTGACCGTCGATATCGCCAGCGAGCGGGCGCCGAACTTGCGCTGGTCCGCCAGCCAGGCCAGCCCCAACACCAGCAACGTCAGCACACCGAGCGCATGCGGCTTGCCGAAGCCGCCATGCTGGTAAATACCGAATCCCGTCAAGCAAGTCAGTACCGTGGTCCAGATATAGACCTTGCCCAGCGTGCTGGCCGGCGGTATCGCCTGCTCGCGCACGAAGGCGATCAGCGCGGCGGCCACCGCCACCAGGCTGATCAGGGTATGAATAACACCAAGGTAGGTTAAACCGTAGATCATGGCGCGCCCTTTCAGAGTGAGGTGCTCTGATCGTACACGCGAACATGGCCGACTACGTACCCCGAAAAGGGTATTGCAGGCTAGGCTAAAATAGCGAGATTGCAGACAAGGATAGCGCCATGGCCCGCCTCAAACTGGATTTCCCGGACGACCTGTTCATTTACTCGACCCAGCTGACCGTACGCGTCACCGACATCAACGGCGCCAACCACCTGGGCAATGATTCCATGATCTCCATGCTGTCGGAAGCGCGGGCGCGCTTTCTGTACGAGCAAGGCGTGCTGGAAACCGGAGCGGACGGCGTCGGTATCATCGTCACCGACCTTGCCACCACCTACAGGGCCGAGGCGCACGCGCGCGACCAGCTGGTGTTCGAAGTCGGCGTGATGGATTTCAACCAGTACGGCGGCGACATCATCTTCCGCGTCAGCCGCCCGCGCGACAACCGGCTGGTGGCGATGGCCAAATACGGCTTTGTGTTCTTCAATTACAACAGCGGCCAGGTCACCGCTATGCCGCCGGAGTTCCTGGCCAAATTCCCGAAAGTGAACCGGCTCGACTGAGCAGGACTATTTCTGCGCCACCTTGGGCACGATCGCCTTGTTGAACCAATCGTCCAGCATCTGCTTTTCATAGCGCATCGGATCGCTATCAAAATAGCTGCTGCGCTTCCACTGGTAATTCATGTCGGAGATCTGATCGTCGCCGCTGCGCAGCACCTGACCGTTTTCCTCCAGCGTGTAGCGCAGATGCATGCGCGGCCAGTCGGCGCCGCCGTTCATGACGCGGATATCATCGGCCGCACGGCGCGGATACAGGCGCCCGGCCAGATCGATGTCCAGCACCTCGATCTTCAGATTCTGCCCCGGCGGCAGCTTCTTGTTCAGCGTGGCGAAATAATCGCTGAAGTCCTTCAGCGTGCGATCGCGCTCGATCACGCTGCGCGGCACATCGCTGTAATCCTCCGGCTTGACGTAGGTGACAGTCACCTCCGCCAAAGCGGCGCTGGACGCCAGCAGCGCGGCCACGCCTGCCAGCACGGTTTGGGTCATGGTTCGCATGGCGCTCTCCTTGCAAAGTGTACACCAGCCAATATAGACCTTTTCCCCGCCACGCGCCCGAGCTGAATAAGTTTGTTACCAATCGGCGGCCGCCGGCCACGCTGCCCGCGCCGTGTATCAACATGTATCGCACTGTATCGCCATGTCACAACCCTGTCATACCAAATAGCTAAGATTGCCGCCGCTTCGCATGCCCTCATGCGAACCACCAAACACTACAACAGGGTAAACAACATGACCGAACAACTTGATCCATCCCGTCGCAGCCTCCTCAAATTCCTGTCCAGCGCGCCGCTGCTGCCGCTGGCTGGCGGCAGTGCCACCGCCGCCCTGCTGGCCGCCTGCGGTGGTGGCGACACCGCCTCGCCGGCGCCGCAACTGATGTCGGTCAGCTTCTCCGGCATGGCCGCACCGACGCTGGCCAACGCCGCCGCCATGGCCACCACCAGCGTCGCCTCCAGCATGCAGGCGCTGTACTCGGACGGCAAGACCGTGCCTTACAGCCTGGCCTACCAGACCTTCTTCATCACCGGCGCCCAGGTGTCGAACGGCAGCGGCGGCACCATCCTGGCCGGCGGCTACTACGACATCAACAACAAAGCCATCCTCGACAGCACCGACGCCAACAAGCGCCAGTTCTTCTCCGACTGCCCGGACGGCACCTCGCTGATCAAGCTGGCGTCGCCGACCGTGTCCGGCATCAAGGGCAACACCGTGTTTGCCGTGGTGCAGTTCGAATACACCACCCGCAACGTCGCCGGCAGCTCGATGTACGGCATGCTGCCATCGCCGATCGCGATCCTGACGTTGGACCAGGACAAGACCACCGGCGCGCTGTCGCTGGTCAAATACCACAACGTCGACACCAGCCCGGCCAACGGCCTGTGGATCACCTGCGGCGCCAGCCGTTCGCCATGGAACACCCATTTGTCGAGCGAAGAGTACGAGCCGGACGCCACCGTCATCTCGACCAACACCCAGTTCGCCAACTTCAGCACCAATCTGTACGGCGACGCCACCAAGGCCAACCCTTACCACTACGGCCATCTGCCGGAAATCACCGTCAACCCGGACGGCACCGGCAGCTGCAAGAAGCACTACTGCCTGGGCCGCATCTCGCACGAGCTGATCCAGGTAATGCCGGACGAGCGCACCGCGCTGATGGGCGATGACGCCACCAACGGCGGCCTGTTCATGTTTGTCGCCGACAAGGCGCAAGACCTGTCCAGCGGCACCCTGTACGTCGCCAAATGGACCCAGAAAACCGCCGACAACGGCGGCTCGGCCACGCTGACGTGGATCAAGCTGGGCAGCGCCACCTCGGCCGAGATCAAGGCGCTGGCCGACTCGCTGAAGGCGGCCGACATCATCGACGTTAAAACCGCCGATCCAGCGGACACCAGCTACACCAAGATCCCGTTCAGCGGCAAGAGCAACTGGATCAAGATCAAATCGGGCATGGACAAAGCGGCGGCCTTCCTGGAAACCCACCGCTACGCCGCCTACAAGGGCGGCAGCCTGGGCTTCACCAAGATGGAAGGCACCACCGTCAACGCCAAGGACAAGATCGCCTACACGGCCATGAGCTACATCCAGGCCGCGATGACCAACGGCTCGGGCGGCATCTCGGTCAAGGGACCGAACGCCGGCGTGGTGTATGCGTTGAATCTGAAGAGCGGCCAGACCGACACCAGCGGCACCGCCATCAACAGCGAATGGGTACCGGTCGACATGGCCGCCGTGCCAGCACTGGTGGGTGAAGACCTGACCACCGCCGACGCGCTGGGCAATCTGGCCAATCCGGACAAGATCGCCAACCCGGACAACATCAAGTTCTCGGAAAAGCTGCGCACCCTGTTCATCGGCGAAGACAGCGGCCTGCACGTCAACAACTTCCTGTGGGGCTATAACGTCGACACCAAGACCCTGACGCGCATTCTGTCGACGCCGTCGGGCGCCGAATCGACCGGCCTGCACGCGGTGGACGACATCAACGGCTTCGCCTACATCATGAGCAACTTCCAGCATCCGGGCGATTGGGACAGCGCGCTGCACGGCAAAGTGCAGACCACGCTGGATCCGCTGATCCGCGCCAACTACCGCGACCGTTACGGCGCGGCAGTTGGCTACATCACCGGTTTCCCCGGCCTGACCTTCAGCTGATCCGGCTCAGCCGACCACCTGACGCCGGCGCACCACGCCGGCCAGCAACGCCAGCCCGCCCAGCAGCATGGCGGCGCTGGCCGGCTCCGGCACAGCAGTGATGGTGTAGCTCTGCAGCGGCGACTCGTTCAACTGATCGAAGTAGGCATAGTCGCTGCTCCAGTCATACAAGCTGTTGCTCGCCGTGGCATCCAGCACCAGCTTGCCGCCCTGCTCCAGCAGATACAGATAGAAGCCGGCATCATGGCCGCCGACCTCGGCTGGATTGCTGTTGGCCAGGAACACCCACGCGCCATCGGCCGCGCTTTCCGGATACACCAACGTGCTGATCGCCGTGGTCTGCGCCACATCGGTCAGCGTGCCCTGCACCGCCACGATGCCATACGACGAGCTGCTGTCGTACTGGAACTGGCCGCTGAACGAGCCGTTCAGCCAGGTCGCATCCAGCTGATACCAGCCGCTGGCCGCCGCCCACACCACCTGCGGCAGCAGACCGCACACCAACGCAAACAGGATCGCAATTTTCTTCATGGTCAGCCCTTTCATGGCACGATCAATTCATCGATATTGGCCAGGCTTTGGCCGGTGGATTCCAGCCGCAGCGTATTCACCGCGCCCGGCAGCAGATTGACCGATGCCGTCAGCGTGGTCCAGGTGGTCCAGCCGCCGCTGAGACGGAACGTTACCGCCTGCGGCACGCCATTCACGCGCAACACACCGGTGCGTGGCGTCGCGCCGCCATTGGCGTAGCGAATGGTGATGGTCTTGGCGCCGCCGCTGCCACCGTTGATGCGGCCATATTCCGCCGTGCCGCCCGCCACCGGGAAGGCCAGGAAGCCACTGCCGTGATAGCCGCTGCGGTCGGTGCGCGCCGCCGTGCCGCCCGCCACGATGGCGTTCTCCGCCTGTACCGTGCCGGTGCCGTCATACGGAATGTGCACCGGGTCTTGCGGGAAGATGGTCGCGCCCGCGCCCAGATAGAAGCTCGGATGCGGCGGCTGGTTGTAGCCGGCGTTCTGCCCGGCCACTTGGGTGCGGTACTGCGGGTTGTGCATCAGCGTGGTGATGCGGGTGCTGGTCGGGATCGTGGTGCTGAACACCAGCAGCGCGGTATTGGTGCTGTTGCGCAGCACCAGCTCCTCGCGCCAGTCGCCGAACAGGTCGGCCGACAGCACCGGCGTCGCCTTGGTGCCGTTGTTGGAGGCGGCGCCCAGCGATGCCGCGTTCAACAGCGGCGTCAGCGAGCTGCTGGCCGCGTCCCATTTCTGGATCGCGACATTGTCCAGCAACTCGCGCTGCAAGTCGCCATCCCACCAGGTCGCGAAGTTGGTCAGGCCCGGCGTGCCGGTCGAGATCTGCGCACCGGTCGGGCTGCGTTCGCCGCCACGCGTGGCCCAGCATTCCTCGCCTGGATAATTCGGATCGATATCCGCGCACAAGCCCCGGCCAACGTCGGCGCCAGAGCCACTGACGCCCCAGATAATGGCGCCGGTGGCGGCGTCGTGCATCTCCGAGCCGTAATCGCCGTACACGGATGGGGTTTCATGCACCATATAGATTTGCTGGCCGGCGCGGTCCGGGATCAGCTTGCCGAAATGCAGTGCGTCGCCGTGGCCGCGGCCGGTGCTGTACAACAGCTGGCCGTAGCTGCTGATGGTGGCGGCGCCGTACACGATGTCATCCTTGCCGTCGCCATCGGCATCGCCGGTGGCGAACCAGTGTGCGCCTTGGCCGCGCGCGGCGCTGCCGGCGACGTCGGTGTCGAACACCCAGCGGCTGGTCAGCGCGCCGTCACGCCAGTCCCAGGCCGCGATTACGGCGCGCGTGTAGTAGCCGCGCGAGAAGATGGCGCTCGGACGGTTGCCATCCAGATTGGCGACGCCGCCCAGGAAGCGGTCGACGCGGTTGCCGTAGGAATCGCCCCAGGCCGATACCGTGCCGCGCGCCGGCAGATAATCCACCGTCTTCATCGCCGCGCCGGTAAGGCCATTGAACACGGTCAGAAACTCGGGACCAGTGAGGATGTAGCCGGCGCTGTTGCGGTAATCCGCGCTGGCATTGCCGATCACCACGCCCTGACCATCGATGGTGCCATCGGCGGTTTTCAGCATCACCTCGGCCAGGCCATCGCCATCGAGGTCATACGCCACCATCGTGGTGTAGTGGGCGCCGGCGCGGATATTGCGACCAAGGTCGATGCGCCACAGGCGCGTGCCATCCAGCTTGTAGGCATCGATGTAGGTATCGCCGGTGTAGCCCGACTGCGAATTGTCCTTGGCGTTGGTGGGCTGCCATTTGACGATCAGCTCATAGGTGCCATCGCCATCGAGATCGGCGGCGGTGCCGTCGTTGATCTCGTAGGTATAGGCTTCGCCGGTCGGCGTGACACCTGCCGGCGGCGCCGTTACCGGTATCGATTTATAGTAGGAGCCCCAGGTGGCGCCGGCACTGGCGTTGTCCTGCTCGACACCGCCGACCACCGCGCGCACCGTGTAGCTATTGGAAGCGGTGCCGCTGCTGTCGGTGTAGTTCAGCACATTCAGCGGCGAGCCATTCAGCTTGACGTTGTCGCGGTAAACATTGAACAGCGTACCGCTGGCATCGGTGGCTAACTGACGCCAGCTGATGAACACACCGCTGTCGGATTTGATCGCGACTGCGCCGCGATTGAGGAACTCGATCTGCTTACCGGGCGTTGTAATCACTGCGCCAGCGCCGCCCGCCGCCAGCAATGAAATCAGAATAGATGTAGCAATGCGCAATCTCATGTGTGTGTCCCCTATGGTTGTGTTTATTGAATTGCACAGCCATTCTAATGAGACACACTGCTACTTTTTTCATCGCCTAATAAAGAATCACGCAGATGATTAGTCGCCTTAATTTCCAGCCAGCGCGCCCGCGCCTTGCGGACTTTTCTGCGACGCCGACCACAACACCAGTGCCAGCGCCAGTATCGTCAGGCCAGCGCCGGCATACATCACCGCCGCATAACCGAGGTTCGCATTCAGCACCGCCGCACCCGCCGCCGCGCCGATCGCATTACCGAGATTGAAGGCGCCGATATTGACCGACGATGCCAGACCAGGCGCCTCGGTGGCGGCGCGCATCACCCGCATCTGTACCGGCGGCACCAGCGCGAAGGCGGCAATGCCCCACACCAGCAGACCGGCAGCCGCACCGGCCGGCGTTTGCGCCAGCCACGGGAAGGCTAGCATCACCAACGTTTCCAGCACCAGAAAACCGATCAGGGTTTTATCGATCGAACGGTCGGCCAGCTTGCCGCCGAGCGAATTACCGATCGTGAAGCCGATACCGATCAGGGCCAGCATGGCGGTGATGAATCCCGGCGAGGCATGCGTGAACGATTTCAGCGCCGGGTTGATGTAGGTGTACAGCGCGAAGGTCGCACCCGATGCCAGCACGGTAGTCAGCAGCGCTTGCAGCACCACCGGACGCAGCAGCACTTTCAGTTCATTGCGCACATTCGGCGCCTCGCCTTTGCTGCCCTCATGCAGAAACATGAACAGCGCCGCCATCGCCAGCACGCCCAGCGTGCCGATCGCGGCAAAGGACTCGCGCCAGCCCAGGCTCTCGCTGACCCAGGTCGCCGCCGGCACGCCACCGATATTGGCGATGGTCAGGCCGAGGAACATCGCCGCCACCGCGCTGGCCTGCTTCTCGCGCGGCACCAGGCTGGCGGCCACCACCGAGCCGATGCCGAAGAAGGCGCCATGGGTCAGGCTGGTGATCACGCGCGCCACCATCAGGCTGGCATAACCGGGCGCCAGCGCCGACAGCACATTACCCAGCGTGAAGATAGCCATCAACGCGATCAGCGCCTTGCGGCGTGGCCAGCGCGCCAGCAGCAGCGTCATGAACGGCGCACCGACCGTGACGCCGATCGCATAGGCGGACACCAGCAGGCCCGCCGTCGGGATCGAAACATTTACGCCCTGGGCGATGGTCAACAACATGCCCATTGGGCCGAATTCCGTGGTGCCGATGCCAAACGCACCGATCGCCAGGGCTAACAGAGGCAGCGCAGCGCTGCGGGAAGTAGGGGTAGGCATAGCAGTCCTTGCAAAAGGAATTATTCAGGAATGTATTATGCAAGATATCACTTTCTCAGATAAAGTAGGGAATCTTCAAAATACTTTTGCGGATAGTGGAAAAATGAAGCTGGAAATTGACGAACTGGCAGTGTTTCTGGCGGTGGTGGACAGCGGCTCGCTAACGGCGGCGGCGGACCGTCTGGGCCAGCCCGTCTCCACCATCAGCCGTCTGCTGGCGCGGCTGGAAGACAAGTTGCAGACCACACTGCTGCGCCGGACCACGCGCCGGCTTGACCTGACCGACGAGGGCCACTGCTTCATCAAGGATGCGCGCAACATCGTCGAATCGGTGCGGCTGGCGGAGGATCGCGCCATGGAGCGCCGTGGCCAGCTATCCGGCCCATTGCGGGTGGACGCGGTGACGCCTTTCATGCTGCATGTGATGGTGCCGCTGATGCCGGGCTATCGCGATCTGCATCCGCAGGTGGAGCTGGCGTTGTGCAGCAATGAGGGCTATGTCGACCTGTTGGAGCGGCGCGTCGATTTGGCGATCCGCATTGGTGAGCTGAAGGATTCCACACTATACAGCCGGCTGCTGGGACGCACCCGCATTCGTCTGGTGGCCAGCCCGGCGTATCTGAGCCGGCACGGCGTACCGCAAACGGTGGCCGATCTTGAGCGCCACCAACGCCTGGGCTTCACCGAGCCCGACATCCTGAACCAGTGGCCGCTGCGCCACGCTGATGGCAAGCCGGTGCAGATCACACCATCGCTGGCAGCCGCCAGCGGCGAGACGCTGCGCCAACTAGCCTTGCAGGGCATGGGCATCGCCTGCCTGTCCGATTTCATGACCGCGATCGACATTTCCGAGGGCAGATTGGTGGAAGTGCTGCCGCACCAGACCGAGGAAAAGCACAAGCCTATCCACGCGGTCTACTACCAGCATTCAACGGTATCCGCCAAAATCGCCTCCATGGTCAACTACCTGGCCGAATCCATGCGCGTCCCCGAAAGCGTCTGGCCAACCCTAATCACGCGCTGATAGCGCGTGCCTGCCACTCCTGCAGGCGCGCCGTCAACAGCTGCTCATCCGGCAGCAACATCCGGTACTCGCCGGCCATCACCGGCCCCGGCAGACCATCCAGAGCATAACGCGCCTCCGCCTCGCCTTTTTCCGTGCAGAGGATGAGTCCGACCGGTGGATTCTCATCAGGCTTGCACCAATGCGCGCGTGCATAGTTGAGATAGAGATGCATCTGCCCCGCGTCGCTGGCGGCCGACGAAGGCGAAGTCGTCGCCAAGTTCAAGCAGAAAGTCCGCCATATGCTGAACAAGCGCCTCCTCCAGCTCGGACTCTGAATACTCATCTTTCAGATTGAGAAATTCCAGCACGAACGGATCCCTGATGGCCGCTTCCGGCGTGATTACATCCTCCGGTTTCGCCACTGCCGCGTCGCGCAGCATCTTCGCCTTATTAACCGACAGCAACGTACGCTCATAGAACTGACTACTCACCTGCCGCTCTAGCTGCTTAACCGTCCAGCCATTGCGCAGCGCCTCCGCCTCATAAAATTCCCGTGCGGCAGAACTCCTGACCGACATCAGGCGAACATACGCAGACCAAGGCAATTCGAATTTGCCAGACGGTTTCTGGCAAATTTCCGGCCAGCACAAATAGAAATTTCGCATCTGCTGCAAATTGCGCTGGCTGTAACCACGCCCGAAGTGCCTGGTCAAATCAGCAGAAAGTCGGAGCAGCAGTTCATCGCCATAGGCCGCGCGCTGTGCGCTGCGGCACGGCTAACTTATTCGTGCAAGTAGTGCACGGCCGGTGGCGTGGGCACAAACGGCTCGATGCCTAACGTCCGCTCGATTTCAGCGGGATAGATCAGGCGCCCGCGCGTCATCACCAGCGCTACTTTGCGGATGTCCGAAATATTGGTGGTTGGGTCGCCATCAATGAGCACCAGGTCGGCCAGCTTGCCGGGGGTGATCGTGCCGCGTTCGTGCAAAGTCTGCGAATAGCGCGCGCCATTCAGCGTCGCCACCTGCAACGCCTGGGCCGGCGTCAGGCCGGCCCGCACATACAGCTCCAGCTCCGCATGCACGCCAAACACCACCGTATCAGTGCCAGTCACCAACGGCACGCCCGCTTTATAGAGCATGCCAGTCAGATCGATCATCTTTTGATACGACGCCTGATAACGCGCCGCCTTCTCATCCGGCACCTTCATGATGCCGATCGCGTAATTGCGCCGCACATCGGGCGGCATGTACTCCGCAATCGGCGCATACACCTCCGTCACCTCGCCTGCACGCTGCTTCATGAACGCCATCACGCACAACGTCGGATCGACCACAATCTGCTTATCCACCAGCGTGCGAATGAAATCCTGCACCGGCGCCGATTGCAGATCCAGCTCCGCCGCCTTCTCCGCCGGCAGCGTGATGCGCGCCAGCGTGCGGGTATCGGTGTCCGGACCAATCAGAAAATTCAGGATCACCATATTCATGTGTGTCAGCTCATCGTAGCCAGCGGCAACAACGTCTTCGGCCTTCAGCCCATATGGCACATGGCCCGCGACCCGCATGCCACGGCTATGCGCATACGCCACCGCGTCCGGCACCTTCTGCGCCGGGAAGGAACCGTAAATCTTCAACTGCCGATAACCATGCTGCGCATACCAGTCGATCGCGCGCTGCCACTCATCGTCGGTCTTGATGACAAAACCATAGTTGCCAGTATAAGGACTCACGCCATCGACAAATCCGGCCGGCACCACGTTCGCCGCCAGCAGCTTGCCGGCATTGGTCTCATCCATCAGCTGCTGCAACTGCGTGTTCACATTCGCCATATCACGCACCGTGGTCACGCCAGCCGCCAGATCCAGCGCACTGTCCCAGCGCTTGACGTGAGCGTGCATGTCGAATAGCCCTGGCAGCAGCACGCGCCCACCCGCGTCGATCTCCTGATCCACCTCAGGACTCGGCGTCCCGGCCGGAACAACCGTAGCAATGCGGCCGCGTATCACATACACATCCGACGCCGCACCCAGCACCGCCTTCTCGCTGTCAAATACGCGCGCGTTGCGTATCACCGTCAGGCCGGGCAACTTGTGCTGCAATTTTTCCGCCATCTCGGCGAGCAGCCGAGACTCCGCCGCCGCCTGGCGATCCGCCAGCTGCGTGATGCTGTCCTTCCAGCCCTCCTCAATCAGCGACATCTCTGGATTGCTGCCCCGGACAATCGCCGCGAACAGGCGCGGTTTGGCTTCCACCATGGCCCAATAAAACTTGGGCGACAGCCCCAGGCCAGTCTGCGCCAGCAATTGCACCATGCGCTTCTTGCCGCCTGCGCTAATCTGCACCTTATCCAGCACCTGCTGACGCAGCGAACCAAATGGCAGCAGCGGCAGCTCCTCGCCTGGCTTCCTGGCCGCCAACAGACCAATCGCGATCGACGTCGGCGCCAGCGAACCTTTGAGCGGCATATACATCGCCAGGCCGTTGACTTCACGCTCGCCCCGATCGGCGGTGGAACGCCACTCCGCGTGCGTGCCGCTGCGCTGGAATCGTTCATCCACCCTGGAACCGAACATCAGCGTGCCCTGCACCCGATACTCGCCAAGACTGCCGTCCGATGCCAGACGATAGTACTCGTCATATTCCGGCCCACGCCCGTCATCCTTGAAGATGTAATGCACATGGACCACTCCCGCCGCCGACCGCGTCACCACCTGCTCCCCCGCCAGCTTGCCGTTATCCAGGAAGATTTGATAGCGCAAGCTACTGTCGGCCGCTTGAGCCGCAGGCACGACCAGCAAGCCAACCAGCAAAACGGCCAGGAGAGCTTTCATTACTTATCTCCGCCAAACGGAACGATATTAATCGCCGAGTAGATCTGGTCGGGGTAATACACCACGCCGCCCTTCACCACCATGCCGATGCGATGCAGCAGGCTCAGATCCTGCAATGGATCGCCCGGCACCAGCAGAAAGTCGGCCCGCTTGCCACGTTCGATGCTGCCGTATTGCTGGTCGCGGCCGAAGTGGCGCTCGCACTCCAGCGTGGCGATCTTCAGCGCCTCGGCGGGTGTCAGGCCGGCTTTGACATACAGCTCGATTTCACGGTGCAGCAAGAAACCGCTCGGATCATCGGTGCCTGGCCATAGCGCAATACCCTCGCGATGCAGCATGCCGGTGGTCTCCAGCACCTTGGCAAAGGCATCGGCATAGCGCTGCTTCTCCGCGTCGTCCTTGAACTTGATGTAGGAGCGCTTGCGATAACGCTGATAGCCAATCGGCAGATGCTCCAGATACGCGGCCGCGCCTTCCGCCACCTCGCCGGTGCGGCTCATCATCAACTGCTCGACGATCGACAACGTGGTATCCAGGCCGGCGTTACGCTGCTTCATCAGCGCCACCGTGTGCTTGACCGGCGCGCTGTCCAATTGCAGATCGGCCGCGCGCGACAGCGCGGTCAGACGCAGCGGCGTGCGCGTATCCTCACCCGGCTTCAACAGCCATCCCAACATCAGTTGATTGATGTGGGTGACCTCATCGTAGCCCGCTTCCAGCATCTGATCCGGCGTCGCAAAAGCCGGCACGTGCCCCAAGACGCCCAAGCCCAGACGATGCGCCTCAGCCGCCAGCGGCGCCACCCACGCCGGGTTCATCGAGTTATACACCTTGATCCAGCGATAGCCATGATCGGCATACCAGCGCACATCGCGCTTGCCCTCTTCCAGCGTCGCCGGCAGGAAGCCCAGCGCCGCCGAGTAATCGCTGCGGCCTTCCAGGAAACCGGCGCGTATCATGTCCGGGCCAGCCAACTCGCCGGCCTCGGTGCGGCGACTCAGTTCCAGCAAACGCGGATTCTCATTGCCCATGTCGCGCGTGGCGGTAACGCCAGCGGCGATGTAGAACAAGCCGCTCCATGCCGTGTTATGCGCGTGCATATCGTGCAGGCCCGGCACCAGCGTGCCACCCTTGCCATCGATCTCCTTGTCGGCCGCCTCCATCTCGCTACCTTCCGGCGCCACCGTGCTGATCACGCCGCGATAGTAAGTCACGCTGGACAAAGGACCACGCTGGCCGCTGGCAGGATCGAATACATGCACATTCCGTATCCGCACCGTGCCATCGAAACGATGCGCGAGCCGCTGCTGCAAGGACGCCAGGTACTCGCCAGCCAGCGCGTCACCCAAGGCCTTCAACTCCTGATAGTGGTTTTCAAAACCGCCACGCACCAACAGGCTGTCATCCAGAACGGCGAACAGCTGCTGCTGATCATCCAGCAGCAGGAACTTCGGCACCAGCGTCACACCACTGATCACGTACGCGGTCAGCTTCAACGCGCGGCCGTTGTGCTTGAGCGGCACGGCGCGCAGCTTGGCCAGGCTAAGCGTACCGGCTGGCAGCACATCCAGCTTGAGACCGGGCGCCTTGAGCAGCGCCTGCGCGTACATGCCCAACGCCCACGGGCTGGTGTCATTGCCGATGTACAGGCCCGGCGCGGCCAGCTTGCGCTCACCGCTATCCGCCTGACTGGTCCAGCGCAGCGTGCCATCCTGATACGCCATCGACTCCTGGACGTCACCGCCCATCAGCGAATTGCCATTGATCTGCCACGACGACGGCATGCCGCCAGCGCCCAGCACCAGCTGCTCTTTCAGCTTGGGACCACGGCCATTGCTGCTGACGGCGTAGGCGATATCCACCGCCTTGCCCTTGCGGTCGGCCGTCAGGCTGCCGACCTTGGCGCCGTTCTCCATCACCGAATAGCTGTCCACGGCGGCCTGCGAGGCCGACGCGCACAACGCCAGCAGCACCGCCGCCAGCGAACGCGATGGGCGCATCATAATTTGCAGTTCCCTTTGGCGGCGGCCGGGGTAGGTTCCCAGCGCCATGCGGTCACGCCAGCACCACGCGGCAGGTAATTCACCGACAACTTCTCGTCACCGCGCTGCAGTTCCACCGCCAGCTCCTTGCCATCCTTCTCGCGCGCTTCTTTCAACGCCGGTAGCGACAGGATCTTGTCGCCTTCATGCACGCCTGCAGCGGCGGCGGCCGATTCCTTGCGCAGGTTCTTCACTACCCCCAGCGACATTTCATCGAAGCCCAGATCGAACGGACGCACGGTGTACGACACCGCCGTCAGGCATGCGCCCAACGAGTCCTTCTGCGGCACGATATCCTTGCCGGCCGCCATATCGTCAAACTCGGTGCCAGCCACCGCACCCAGCTCCTTGACCACCAGCGCGCGCCATTGCGGCAGGCCGACCTTCTCGTTGGCCTTCTGACGCTTCAACACTTCCTGCACCAGATTGTCCAGGCTACGCTTGCCACCGGACTTCTTGACGATTTCCGCATTCAAGCGCACGAAGTACATGAAGCCACGGCCATACGGCACACGCTGCGCGCGCGCATCGCTCCAGAAGATCTTGCCCGACTCGGTATTGCTCAGCGATTTGTACGGATTGCCCGCATAGTTCGCGGCGCGCTCATTAACATTGGCGAGGTATTTATCCAGATTGATGGCGCCAGCGCGGTAAGCCAGCGAGGTCGAATAGTATTCAGCCGTGCCTTCGGTGTACCAGGCGGTGTCGCTATGGCTTTCATCGCCGTTCAGACGTGGCCAGTTGTGCGCCATCTCGTGGGCCAGCAGCATCTGCTGATCGCCGCCGCTGGCGGTTTCGCCGCCAGGGCCGTAGCCGAACATGAAGGACTTGGCCAGCCCGGTGCCTCCACCCGCAGGATAAGGATTCTGGCGCGCGAACACGCGGTAGCTCGAATCTGGATCGTGGAAGAAGTTGGCCATGTAGCGATACAGCTTCTTCGTATCCGCCGCCAGCTTGGGCATGTCGAACGGCGGTTCCTGCAGCCAGTACAGGCCGAAATTACCCTTGCCATCTTCCGGCTCGCTCTTCACTGGCCCCATGGCGTAAGCACTGAAGGCCAGCATTTCCGCCGTGCCCACCGTATGCTGCTCGCCCTCGCCCAGGCTCCACACGCCGCGCGATCCCGCCGGCAGCTTGGACAAATCCCACTTCACACTCAGCTTGTATGGCTGCTCGCCGGGTGGCAGCGCCAGGAAGTAAACACCCGCGCCCAGCGCACCGGCGCCTTGCGCCCGCAGGTCGAACAACGGACCGTTGCGAGTCTGCGCATTCACCTCGCGCGGCTTGCCGGTGTAGTGCACGGTGACATCGCCCACGGTGGCGCGGTCCACCTGATACTGGCGATAGTTACCGGTCGGCGTAGGCGCCTCATCAAAGACCGTCAGCTTCAGCGGACCGGATGCATCGCTGGCATGAAGCGCTTCGGCCGGATACGCGGCGGTCGGCGTCGACGCCACGAAAGTCGGCATGCGCAACAGCGCCTTGCCCGCTTCCACTTTTGGCTCCTGCACGCGCACCTGCACATCGATGCCATCCACCGTGCCGCCGACGGTGTGCGGCGTCAATTGCAGATCCAGTGCTGACAGTGCCGGCTCGGCGGCGTGTGCGGAAAGACTTTGCATCAACATCGCGATGCCGGCGGATACAGCTAAACGTTGGTACATGGTGAAATCCTCTGTTGGAAATGAAGAGAAAAACAAATCTTTAGCTGGCCTCGTGCCGGCGGCGCGCCAGATACACGATCGCGCCCAGCACCGACCATCCGGCCAGTAGCGCATAGGGACGCCAGTCCGAGTCGAAGCCGATAATCAGGATCAGCACCGTCATCACCGCGCCGATCACGGCGCTGGTCAGCACCGTGTTGCGGCTCAGCGAAAAGCCATCGCACAACTGCGGCTGGGTTTTCAACACCACGCGCGCGGACAGGCAGATGCAAAAGTACTTGATCAGGATCGGCACATTAATCGCCAGGAACAGGAAAGTCAGCTCGGTGGGCAGCAGCAGCCCGCCCACCGCCAGCGCGAATACCGCGATGCAGGCGACGTGCGGCGAATTCCAGCGTGGATGCACCTTGGCGAAAGCCGGCGGCAGCGCACCGCTGCGGCCCATCGCAAACAGGCTGCGGCTGAACACCATGAAGATCGCGTTCATCGACTTGGCAATCGCCAGCACCGCCGCAAACACCACCAGCGGCGTGCCATACGGTCCCATGGCCAGCTTGGCGGCATCGACGATCGGCGCTGGGCTCTCGCCCAGTACCGTGGCGCCAACCAGTCCGAGGCTGGTGCCAGCCACCGCCAGATACACCAGCACCGCAGTGCCGATCGACAGCAGGATGCCGGTGCCGACGGTCTTGCGGCTGTCGGCAATTTCGTCACCCAGCTCAGTCGCGGACTCGATACCGTAGAAAAGATTAATCAGCAATGGCACCGCCGCCACCACACCCGCCCAGCCATGCGGCAGCAGTGGTTCCAGATGCGCCGACTGCCACTGACCGCTGGCCGCACCACAGGCGCAGAACACCGCGAACAACACCAGCAGCCCGGCCATCATCAGCTTCTGCACATTCGCCGCCACGCCAACGCCAATCAGATTGGCAATCAACAGCAGCAGGAAGGCAGCGAACATGGTCGGCTTGACCGGCACCGGGATCAGCATCGACAGATAGCGCGTCAACACCAGCGCCAGGATCACCAGCGCGCCGGCGTTACCGGCGATGCGCAGCCACGAAACGCCAAAGCCGACGGCAGGATGAAGAAAGCGGCGCGGCCATTCGTAGGAAGCGCCGGAGGTCGGCAGCACGCTGCCCATGAACGCATAGGCCACCGCGATAAAGCCCATTGGAATGGCGGCGATCAGCACCGCCAGCAGCAGGCCGGGACCGGCCATCTTGGCGGCCGCGCCCAGCGCGGAAAAGATGGACACCCCCATAGCAGTACCGAGACCGAGGGCGACCACGCCCCACAAATCCACCCGACGACGCAATGCCTGATTGCCTGTTGCCTGAGCCATGCCACCTTCCATTGATGTACATATGATGAGCCATTATAAACAACAAAATGTTCAGGCTTTAAACTTTTTGTTGCAGCCAATGGATGGTGTGGCCAGAATGCAAAAAGCCAGCAAGGTCACCCCTGCTGGCTTGGCATATTGCGGTGGCGTTCAGGCGTTAATGACGCCGCGCTTCAGCTGGTCACGCTCGATCGATTCGAACAGCGCCTTGAAGTTACCTTCGCCAAAGCCGTCATCGCCTTTGCGCTGGATGAATTCAAAGAACACTGGACCCAGCTGGGTCTCCGAGAAGATCTGCAGCAGCAGGCGTGGCTTGCCGCCTTCGGTGCTGCCGTCCATCAGCAGGCCGCGCGCCTGCAGCTGCGCCACATCTTCGCCGTGGCCTGGCAGTCGGCTTTCCAGCATCTCATAGTAGGTCGCTGGTGGTGCGGTCATCAGCGGCACACCGGCTTCGCGCAGCGCGTCGATGGTGGTGATCAGGTCATCGGTCAGCATGGCGATGTGCTGGATGCCTTCGCCATTGAACTGCAACAGGAACTCTTCGATCTGGCCGCCGCCCGCCTTGCTCTCTTCGTTCAGCGGAATGCGGATCATGCCGTCCGGCGCGGTCATCGCGCGCGAGGTCAGGCCGGTGTATTCGCCCTTGATGTCGAAGTAGCGGATTTCCTTGAAGTTGAACAAGCGCTCGTAGAAGCCGGCCCAGTAGCTCATGCGGCCACGATAGACATTGTGGGTCAGGTGGTCGATGATCTTCAGGCCGTGGCCGACCGGATGGCGGTCCACGCCGTCGATGAATTCGAAGTCGATATCGTAGATCGACTGACCATCTTCAAAGCGGTCGATCAGGTACAGCGGCGCGCCGCCGATGCCTTTGATGGCCGGCAGACGCAGTTCCATCGGGCCGGTTGGAATCTCCACCGCCTGTGCGCCCAGCTCCAGCGCGCGCGCGTAAGCCTGGTGCGAATCCTTGACGCGGAACGCCATGCCGCAAGCGGCGGCGCCGTGTTCGGCCGCGAAGTGCGCGGCATTGCTGCGCGGCTCACTGTTGATGATGAAGTTGATGCCGCCTTGGCGGTACAGGGTCACGTCCTTGGAGCGGTGCTTGGCCACCTTGGTGAAGCCCAGCTTTTCGAAAACCGGCTCCAGCACGCCCGGCGTCGGCGACGCGAATTCGACGAATTCAAAGCCCATCAGGCCCATTGGGTTCTCAAACAAGTCTGCCATTATTTTTCCTTAGAGTTGGGTGGTGGTAGTGAGAGGTGCCGCGCGACAGCACGCTGTCCTGCGGCAGAATCATGCCGGGCTCCAGTTCGGACTGTCCCTGCACGCGGTCGTACAGCGGGGCAAAGTCGGTGTGTGCCAGGCTTAAAAGTTCTTCCAGATTGCGGATGACGAAATAGGTTTCCTGGAAATCGTCGATGCGGTAGCGCGTGCGCATCACGCGTTCCAGATCGAAGCGGACGCGGTTGGGTGAGCTGTCGTCGAGCGCAAAAATCGATTCGGTGTAAGAAGACACGATGCCGGCGCCATACAGGCGCAAGCCATCGCGCTGTTCGACCAGGCCGAATTCCACCGTGTACCAGTACACACGCGCCAGCAGATCGAGCACGCCCAGCTCCTTGGCGCGCATGCCGCCGGCGCCGTAAGCCTGGATGTAATCGGCAATCACCGGATGCATCAGCAGTGGCACGTGGCCGAAAACATCGTGGAACACATCCGGCTCCTGCAAATAATCCAGCTGATGCGCGCCACGGATGAACTGCCCGGACGGGAAGCGGCGGTTGGCCAGGTGCTCGAAGAACACCTCATCCGGCACCAAGCCGGGCACCGCCACCACCTGCCAGCCGGTGTGGCGCATCAGCACCTCGCTCAGCTCTTCAAAGTTGGGGATGCGGTCGGCGGCGATCGGCAGCTCGCGCATGCCGGCCACGAATTCATCGCAGGCGCGGCCCGGCAGCAGCTTGGTCTGGCGCTCGTAGAGCGTCTTCCAGACCTGGTGCTGCTCCGGCGTGTAAGCCTGCCAGTTTTGGTCTATGGTCCAGTCGTGATTACGCATTTACGCCTGCTGATAGCGACGGAAGGCTTGGTTGGCCGCTTCAGCCAGCACAAAATCGCGCAGCGTCAGGCCGCTGGCGTCATGCGTGGTGAAGGTGACGCTGACCTTGTTGTACACATTCGACCATTCCGGATGGTGGTTGTGTTTTTCCGCCGCCAGCGCCACTTCGGTCATGAAAGCGAAAGCCTGAACGAAATCGGCAAACACAAACTGGCGGTGGATGGCCAGACCCTGCGCATCCAGATTCCAACCCGGCACGGTGGCCAGTGATTGCTGTACAACGGTGGGATTGAGTTTTTCCATGATGATCACCTGCGTTAGGGTTACGATACGATTACGATAGCGCTGCGATAGCTTGTGCCACATACGGCAGCACATCCTTGGTCAGGGCGGCCACACACAGGCGCCCCGTTTCGATCAGATAGACGCCATGCTGCTGGCGCAGCGTTGCCACCTGCTCGGCACTCAGCCCGGTAAAGCTGAACATGCCCTGCTGCTTTAATAGATAGTCCCAGTCGCGCTGCGGCGCAAGCGTATTCAACTCCTGATGCAGCAATTCGCGCATGGTGCGCATGCGGTTGCGCATCTGCGTCAGCTCCTGCTCCCACTGCGCGCGCAGCGCCGCGTCGCCCAGCACGGAGGCGACAATGCGGCTGCCGAAGGTCGGTGGACTGGAATAGTTGCGACGCACGGTCAGCTGCAATTGGCTCAGCACCGTGGCGGCCTGGCGCGCGTCGGGACAGGCCACCTGCAAGGCGCCGCAACGCTCGCCGTACAGCGCGAAATTCTTGGAGAAGGAGCTGGCCACCAGCAGCGGAATACCCAGATCGTGGAAGTGGCGCACCACGAACGAATCGCCATAGATGCCGCGCCCAAAGCCCTGGTAAGCCATGTCGAAGAAGGGAATCAGGCCGCGCTGGCTGAACAGATCCGCCAGCGCGCGCCACTGCTCATCGCTGAGGTCAGCGCCGGTCGGATTGTGGCAGCAGCCGTGCAGCACCACCACGTCGCCGGCGGGCAGCGCGTTCAGCGCGTCGCACATGGCGTTGAAGTCGACACCCTTGGTCTGCGGGTCGTAATACGGATAGTCGCTGACCGGGAAACCGGCGCCGCTGAAGATCCCCCAGTGGTTGTCCCAGGTCGGGCGGCTAAGCCAGACGCGCGCCTGCGGGAACCAGTCGGCCAGGAAGTCGGCGCCGATGCGCAGCGCGCCCGAGCCTCCCACGGTCTGGATGGTGGCGATGCGGCTGGCATCGGACGCGCCGAACAGCAGCGCGCGCGCCTGCGCGCGGTAGTCCTGCAATCCCTCCATCGGCAGGTAGGGATGCGATGCCTGCTGCAGTTGGGCCTTGGCCGCCGCCACCGACGCCATCATCGGCAACTGCCGGTTGTCATCGAGGTAGACGCCGATGCTCAGATTGACTTTGCGCGGGTGCGTATCCTCGGCAAATTGGGCGTTCAGTGACAGGATCGGGTCACCCCGAAACAGGGCTACATGCTGGAACATCGGCGTCCTTCTGCGGCGGTTGAAAGGTGCAGAAAGCTTAGCTGTGACGCCACGATTAAAGCGCCCGAAATACTCCACGTTTTATATAATTGATGCACATTTTGTGCATGGTTTCGCTAATTGGAGAAGAATTGTGTCGGCAATCACCGTGGATCGCTTTGATTTGCAGCTGTTGAAGGAGTTGCAGCTGGATGGGCAGGCTACCAACCAGGGGCTGGGCGACAAAATCCACCTATCGGCCTCGCAGGTCAGCCGCCGCATTTTGCGCCTGCAGGAAGCCGGCGTGATCGACCGCTACTGCGCGCTGATCGATCCTTCCGCCATCGGGCTGGATGTGATGGCCTTTACCGAAGTCTCGCTGGTGCACCACCACGCCGCCGCCGGCGGCCAGTTCGAGCAGGAGATCGCCCGGCTGCCGCAGGTGCTGGAGTGCTACACCCTGGCCGGCAGCGCCGACTACCTGCTGCGCATCGTCGCTGCCGACCTGCGCGCGCTGTCGGATTTCATGACGCGCCACATCCTCAGCATCCAGGGCGTGGCCAACGTCAAATCCACCATCACCCTCCGCCGCATCAAACAAACCAATGTGCTGCCGCTCGACCACGTGCTGCAACCGCCCGAAAGCAAACGCAAGATTCAGTTCACCAGCTAAGCGATCTGTCACATCCGGCGCAAAATCTGCAACAAATTTAGTTTAGTGATAGCAATATTGCCAAAAACGAAGTATTGTTGAGCGTGCACATAAGCGTTACTGAAGACTAACGCTGCGCCGTCGCAAAATATCGCGTCGTACAATCTTTGCAGCCGAGTGTTGTGCGTAGCAGCAGGAATATTTATTGCCTGTTGTTAATGGCTGTAGGTAAGACTACAATCGAGTGTCATCTTGCTGAAATAACTGCGGAAATTGTTCATATGTCATTCTTGTCTTCTGCTGCGCCCAAGTTAGCACCGTGGAAAGTCCTGTTGGTCGACGATGAGCCGGACATCCACGACATCACCAAACTGACACTGAGCCGTTTCCGCCTCGATGGCCGCGCGCTCAGCTTTGTGCACGCCTACAGCGGCGCCGAGGCCAAGGAAGTGCTGGCGCGCGAGACCGACATCGCGCTGGTGTTCCTGGACGTGGTGATGGAAAAGGAAGACAGTGGCCTGGAAGTGGCGCGCTGGATGCGCGAAGACCTCAACAACCAGTTCACCCGCATCGTGCTGCGCACCGGCCAACCCGGCCAGGCGCCTGAAGAACGTGTGATCGTCAATTACGACATCAACGATTACAAGGAAAAGACCGAGCTCGACCGCACCAAGCTATTCACCACCACCTTTGCCGCGTTGCGCGCCTATCGCGACATCATGAAGGTGGAGGAAGCCCACCGCGCCCAGAGCAATTACCGCGAAGGGCTGGAGCGCGTGATTTCCGCCTCCGCCCACATTTTCCGCCAGCGCAATCTGAAAGACTTCGCCAACGGCCTGCTGCAACAGGTGGTGGCGCTGCTGCGTCTGGAACACAGCATGCTGCTGCGTCTGCGTGGTGCTACCGCTATCAGCGGTCAGAACGATTACGAAATCCTGGCCCAGATCGGCGACGAAGACGGCACCCTGCTGACCGCCGAAGTGCTGGCCCAGCTGGACCAGGCCAAGAGCAACCAGATCTCGCGCGTGCAAGGCGACACCTACATCGGCTACTTCCCCAACGCCAGCGGCAAAGCGTCGCTGCTGGTGCTGAAAGGCGTGGAAGAAATCTCCGAGATCGACACCAAGCTGCTGGAAGTATTCTGCTCCGGCGTCGCCATCGCCTTCGACAACATCCTGCTGAACCAGGAAATCACCGACACCCAGGCCGAGCTGATCCTGCGCCTGGGCGACGTGGTGGAATCGCGCTCCAACGAAGCCGGCAACCACGTGCGCCGCATGGCCGAGGTATGCCATATGCTGGCGCGCGAAGCTGGCCTGCCGGACGATGAAGTGGCGGTGCTCGGCCACGCCGCGCCTATGCACGACATCGGCAAGATCGCCACCCCGGACGCGGTGCTGCTGAAACCCGGCAAGCTGGATGCGGCCGAATGGGAAATCATGAAGCAGCACCCGACCGTCGGCGCCTCCATCCTGGACGGCTCGCAGCGTCCGATCCTGAAGGCGGCGGCGGTGATCGCCCACCAGCACCACGAAAAATACGACGGCACCGGCTACCCGCAGGGGCTGAAGGGCGAAGAGATCCACCTGTACGCGCGCATCGTCGCCGTGGCCGATGTGTTCGACGCGCTGATGCACAAGCGCTGCTACAAGGAAGCCTGGCCGATCGAGCGCGTCACCGAGTATCTGCGCGAGGTGGCCGGCAAGCATCTGGACCCGCTTTACGTCGATCTGCTGATCAAAAACATCGACCAGGCGCTGGCCATCAACGAACGCCTGCCAGACTGAGGTTGCTCTCGCATAAGCATATACACAATTGTTCGTAGGAACTAGATTTCCTTGCTCGTAAGATCGTAGTTTGACCTAGCAAGGAAATCGCATGCCTCACACTCGCCCCACCCTGCGCCTCAGCTCCCTGGCCTGCGCCCTGCTGGCCGCGCTGCCGGCGGCTCAAGCGCAAACCCAGGACAACAGCGGCGACAACGCCGCCGCCATCGACCAGGTCACCGTAGTCGGCTCGCGCGCCCGCAACCGCACCGTGTTCGACTCCGCCGTGCCGATCGACCGCTTTGGCGCGCGTGAAGTCGAGAACGCGCTGTCCAGCGGTGAAGTCGGCGCCGCCCTGCAGGCGCTGTCGCCATCGATTAACTTCGCCCGCATCGAATCCAGCGGCGCCTCCGACTCGGTGCGCGGCATCCAGCTGCGCGGCCTGGCGCCCGACCAGGTGCTGGTGCTGATCAACGGCAAACGCCGCCACGCCAGCGCCGTGCTGGACACGGAAAGCAGCTTCGCCGGCACCGTGCCGGTCGACATCAATGCGATTCCGCCCGGCGCCATCGACCACATCGAAATCCTGCGCGACGGCGCCGGCGCCCAATATGGCAGCGATGCCGTGGCCGGCGTCATCAACATCGTGCTGAAGCAGCAGCGCACTGGTGGCTCGGCCTCGGTCAGCTACGGCGCCAACCACACCGACTTCAAACCCACCAACGAGAAGAAGACCGACGGCCAGACCAAGATCGTCAACGCCGACTACGGCATTCCGCTGGGCGATTCCGGCTTCCTGCGCTTTGGCGCCGAAAGCCGCAGCCGCAACCCGACCCAGCGCGCCGGCTTCAGCGACGCCGGCTGGACTTCGTGGAACTACACGCCAGCCGATCAGGCGCTGGACGGCAAGGTGGTGTTCAAATCCGGCGACTCGCAATCGCACAACAGCTACGCCTTCTACAACGCGCTGCTGCCGCTGAGCGACAGCGTTGAACTGTATTCCTTCGCCACCGGCAACCAGCGCAAGTCGGATGGCAGCGCCTACTTCCGCTATCCGGGCGACCCGACCAATGTGGCAGCGATCTATCCGAATGGCTACCGCCCGGTCACGCATGGCGACAGCAGCGATGTCAGCGTGGTGGCCGGCGTGCGTATCGCCAACGACGGCTGGAACTGGGACATCAGCGCCCGCCACGGCGGCAACATCTTCCGCTACGACGTCAGCAACTCGCTGAACGCCTCGCTGGGCGCGGCCAGCCCGACCAGCTTCCACCTGGCCACCTTCGACTACCGCCAGGACGCGCTGAACGCCGACGTCACGCGCGAACTGAACATCGGCGTGCCGCTCAACCTGGCGCTGGGCGCCGAGTACAGCCACGAGACCTACGTCAGCTCGCCAGGCGACGCCGCCTCTTACGCCGCCGGCGCCTATACCGACGCCTCGCCGGGCGCGCAAGCCGGTCCCGGCCTGCGTCCGCAGGATACGTTTGACGGCAGCCGCAACCAGCGCTCGGTCTACGTCGACCTTGAAAGCGACCTCAGCAAGCAACTGCTGGTGGGCGTGGCCGCGCGCTACTCGGATTACAGCGACTTCGGCAACGCCAGCACCGGCAAGCTGTCGGCGCGCTACAAGTTCAGCGACAACTTCCTGCTGCGCGGCTCGCTGTCGAACAGCTTCCGCGCGCCGGCGCTGGTGCAGACCGGCTTCCGCTTCTCCACGCTCAACTTCAACAGCGACGGCACCGGCCTGCAAACCGCCTCGCTGCTGCCGGCCAGCGATCCGCTGGCACAGGCGTTTGGCGCGCAGGCGCTGAAGCCGGAGAAATCCACCAACCTGTCGCTGGGCCTGGCGTGGAAGCCGGCGCGCAACACCAGCTTCACGCTGGACGGCTACCGCATCAAGATCAAGGACCGCATCACCCGCACCAGCGACCTGCAAAGCGACGCCGTCACCGCCTACCTGGCCAGCATCGACCGCAGCGACATCCAGTCGGTGGCCTACCTGGCCAATCTGCTGGACACCACCACCACCGGCCTGGACGCGGTGCTGAACCACGACCTCAGCTTCGCCGGCGGCAAGCTGGATCTGAACGCCGCGCTCAATCTGAACCACACCAGCATCGACAGCGTGCACCAGAGCTCGGCCGCGCTGCAGAAAATCGACTCGTCGCTGACGGTGCTGACCAACGAAAGCCTGTTCCGCATCCGCAACGCCTCGCCCAAAAACAAGCTGGTGCTGAGCGCCGACTGGCAGGCCGCGCAATGGAGCTTGCTGGCACGCGCCACCCGCTTCGGCAAGCTGATGGACTTCTCCTACGATGAAAACGCCGAAGTCATCGACGGCGTCCACGCGCAGCGCTTTGCCGCCGTGTGGACGGTGGATCTGGAAGCGCAATACAAGCTCACCAAGCAGCTGACGCTGGCACTGGGTGCGGACAATCTCTTCGACCGCTACCCGAGCCGCGTGCGCGAAACCAACGATGCCACCTACGGCGGCGCCCTGCCCTACAACTTTATCAATCCGATCGGCGTCAATGGTGCATATTTCTATGCACGCGCCCGTTACACCTTCTAAAAGGACACCATGAAAAAACTGTTTACCGCTCTCTGCATCAGCGCCGCACTGGCGACCGCCGCCGGCTCGGCGCAAGCCGCCTCCGCGCTGGTGCTGCAAACCGACTTCGGCACCTCGGACGGCGCCGTCTCCGCCATGCGCGGCGTCGCCTACGGCGTCGACCCGAAGCTGACCGTGGCCGACCTGACCCACAACATTCCCGACTACGACATCTGGATCGGCGGCTACCGTCTGTTCCAGACCGCTAACTACTGGCCGGAAGGCACGGTGTTCGTGTCGGTGATCGATCCGGGCGTCGGTACCACCCGCAAATCGGTGGTGCTGAAGACCAAGGCCGGCCGCTACTTCGTCGGCCCGGACAACGGCCAGTTCACGCTGATCGCCGAGCGCGACGGTGTGGCCGAACTGCGCGAGATCGATGAAAAGGTCAATCGCCTGCCGGGCTCGGGCGAGTCCTACACCTTCCACGGCCGCGATGTGTATGCCTACGTCGGCGCGCGCCTGGCCTCGGGCGCCATCACCTATGAGCAAGTCGGCCCGCAGTTGCCGAGCGAATCGGTGATCAAGATCGATTACCAGAAAGCCGTCAATAACAATGGCACTTTGCGCGGCATCGTGCCGGTGCTGGACGTCAAATACGGCAACGTCTGGACCAATATTCCCAAGCAGCTGTTCGCCCAGCTGGACGTGAAGGAACACGACCTGCTGCAGGTGCGCATCTTCCACAACAAAAAGCTGGTCAACACCGTGGTGGCGCCGTTCGAGCACACCTTTGGCGGCGTCGGCAAGGGCAAGCCGCTGGTCTATCTGAATAGTCTGCTGGACGTGTCGATCGCCCTCAACCAGGGCAACTACGCGGCCAAGAACAAGATCGAATCCGGTGTGGATTGGGAAGTGGAAGTCAGCAAGGCGAAGAAATAATCAGCGCCGGTCTTCGCCATTTTTGATCATGCGCTCCAGGCTGGAGCGCAGCGATTTCAGCGCCTGAGTGGCGGCCTCCAGCTGGCGGTCGTCCTCGGCGCGCTGCGGGTCGCTCGACACGGTGGGCACCACGCCAGCCGCGTCGGCATCGGCCGATGCCTGTTGCTCGGCATAAGCGTTGCGGCCCTCGCTATAGACGTCGGAAGTTTCGTTTTCCGCCGATGGCACGCTGGTGTCGGCTGACATAGAGGTGGCATCCGGCAAGCCGGTTTCGGAGGATGCCTGCAGCACGCCAGCCGCCTGTTTCAACTGGCTGCCCAGCTGTTTCAGCTGTTGCAGCACCGCCTTGGCATCCTTGCCGCCAAACAGCATCAACATCCTGCGCAAGGCCTCGATCTGCTCCTTGATTTCCTTCACACGCTGCCGCGCCAGTGCCTTCTGATCCAGATCGGTGCGGCTGGACAGCTGATCGATCGCCTCGGCGTTCTTGCGCGCGTTCTCCATCTGCTTTTGCAGCAGTTCCAGATACGCCTCGCCACTGGTGGCGGAATAGTTGGTGGAAATGGAGAGCATGATGGCACTCGCGAATAGAGACTTGGTCATCTATAACAGGCGACTGGCGCGACCGTTTCGTTAAACTGGTAGATGCCGGCACTGGTCTTTGGGGAGATAAAAAGCACAACATTGCTTGTTAGCATAGCCCTTCCCTATCTGAAAGGACTCTGCCCATGAAAACCGCCTCTGTCCGCCTGTCCCTGCTGGCCGCCACGCTGGCCGCCCCGCTCGCGTTTGCCGCGCCCACCAAACCCACCGTGGTGCTGGTGCACGGCGCTTTTGCCGATTCCTCCAGCTGGGATGGCGTGGTCGCCAAGCTGGAACAAGATGGTTATCCGGTGATCGGCGCCGCCAATCCGCTGCGCAGCGTCAAGGGCGACGCCGCCTCGGTGGCCGCGGTGGTTAAAAGTGTCAACGGTCCGGTGGTGCTGGTCGGCCACTCGTACGGCGGCTCGGTGATCAGCGCCGCCGCCAGCGGCGCCGACAACGTCAAGGCATTGGTCTACGTCGCAGCGTTCGCGCCGGAAGCTGGCGAAACCGCAGTTGGCCTGTCCGGCAAATTCCCCGGCAGCACGCTCGGCCCGACCTTGGCACCGCCGGTCGCGCTGGCCGATGGCGGCAAGGATCTGTACATCCAGCAAGACAAATTTCCCCAGCAGTTCGCCGCCGACGTGCCGGTCGCCAAGGCGCGCCTGATGGCGGCCGGTCAGCGCCCAATCACCGACGCCGCGCTGAACGAAGCCTCGCCGGCGCCGGCCTGGAAGACCATCCCGTCGTGGTTCATCTACGGCAAGGCCGACAAGAACATCCCGGCCGCCGCGCTGGACTTCATGGCCAAGCGCGCACAGTCCAGGCAGACCGTGGTGATCGCCGGCGCCTCGCACGTGGTGATGACCTCGCACCCGGCCGAAGTGGCCAAGCTGATCGAGGCGGCCGCCGCCAGCGTCAAATAATCACTTGCGCTTGACCTTGGGGAAGCGCAGCTTGTAGTGCAGCCCCATGCCCGGCGCGCTGACCACTTTCACCGTGCCGCCCAGCGCGCCGGTCACCAGGTTGTACAGGATGTGTGCGCCAAGGCCGCTGCCGCCGGAGCCGCGCTTGGTGGTGAAGAAGGGATCGAACAGCTGCGCCAGCGTGGCGCTGTCCATGCCGACGCCATCATCGCTGTAATCGAACTCGACATTGTCACCCTCGACCTTGCCGGTGATGGTGATCTTGCCCGACTGCCCTTCCTCGAAACCGTGCACCAGCGAGTTGACCACCATATTGGTGACAATCTGCGAAATCGCGCCGGGGAAACTGGCCATGTTGATGTGCTCGTCGCACTTGATGTCGATCACGATCGGCTTGCCCTTCAGCTTGGGCTGCAGCGACAGCAACACTTCGTCCAGATACTTGCGCAGATTGAAGCTGCGGATATCGTCCGACGACTGATCCACCGCCACCTGCTTGAAGCTGCGCACCAGCGCCGCCGCGCGCTGGGTATTGGTGGTCATGATTTTCAGCGACTGGTCGATGATGTCGAAGAACTGGTTCAAGCCATCCTCGTCCAGCGCGCCGTTGGCCAGATCCTCGCGCGTCAGTTTCAGCTCCTCCACCAGATGGCTGGTGGCGGTGACGCAGATGCCGAGCGGGGTGTTGATCTCGTGCGCGACGCCGGCCACCAGCCGGCCCAGCGAGGCCAGCTTCTCCTGCCGCACCAGCTCGCCCTGCGCATCCTTCAGCGAGGTCAGCGCGTTTTCCAGCGCCGCGTTTTGCTGCTCCAGCGTTTCCTTGGCCTGACGGATTTGACGATCGGCCTGCATGCGCGCGATCGCCACCGCGACGTGGCTGGCCATGAAGGCCAGGATGTCGAGGTCGGCCTGGGTATAGCACACGCTGTCGTCATAGCTTTGCACGATGATCACGCCGTAAGCGTGGTCGCCCAGCAGCATCGGCGCCCCCATCCAGCTGGCGATCTCGACATTGCCCAGCGGATGCTGCATCTCGCCGCTGTCCACCAGCGCCTGGAAGCCGACGCGGTCCAGCAGCATCGCCTGCTTGCGCTGCAGGATGTATGAGGACATGCCGATGCCGTAATCGAAGCGCTTGACCGGCGCTATCTCATCCTTCTCATCGACAAAATAGGGAATGCTGATTTCCTGGGTATCCGGGTGATACAGCGCCATCAGGAAATTCTTGGCCGGCACCAGCTCGCTGATGATCTGGTGCAGCCGCAGATTGAGACGGCTGCCGCCGGTAGCGGTGGCCGACAGATTGGCCAGCTCGTACAGCGCGCGCTGGATGTTTTCGGCACGGCTGCGCTCGGCCACCTCGTGCTGCAGCTGGGCGGTGCGCTCGCGCACCGCGCGTTCCAGCCGGTCCACGCTCTGCAAGCCCTGCAGCGCGCTCGACACATGATTGGCGATCAGCTTGAACAGCGCCTGATCTTCCTCGCCGAAGGTATGTTCCTTGTCATAGCTCTGGATCACCACCGCGCCCAGCACCTGGTGGTCCTGGTCCAGCAGCGGACAGCCCATCCAGTGTTCGGCCACGGTACCGATGCCGAAACCGGCGTTGTCTTCGCGTTTGGAATGGTGTTCGGCGGCGGTCATCACCATGCTCTCGCCGCTCAGCAGCACCGCCACCGTGGGCGATTCGCCAGCCACCAGTTCAAAGTATTCTTCGCGCGCCGGCGGATCGTCGAGCTCGTCGACAAAGTACACAAAGCGCACCAGGTTGACCGGGCCATCCTGACGCGACAGCGCGACAAAGAAGTTGGCGGCATACATGATGCGTCCCAGCGCCGCGTGCACGGCCTGCAGGAATTCGCTGATATCGGTACAACTGCTGGATTTCTGCCCGATTTCGAGCAGCACGTTTTGAACGGCTTCCAGCCGGGTGAGACGACTTTCCATCGGTTTTCCTATGTCCTTTAGATGCGCATAGGAAATACTAGCAGGTCCGGTACGGTCTGGGCCAGTAACTTGCTTGATACTGCGTCAGCCGGGTAGCGCGCACTCCCCGGTCGACGCAATCCGCGCAGAGCGGCTAGTTACGCAACATCCTTACGCTTGCGACGCGCGGCCAGCGCACCCACCAGGCCCAAGCCCCCCAGCAGCATGCCGTAGGTCGCCGGTTCCGGCACCGCGGTCACGGTAACGCCACCGCTGTAAAGACTGGCCGAGCTCGACAGTACAGTACCGCTGACCAACAGGAAATAGCTGCCGGCTGACAGCGTACCCGAGCTCAGCTCCCACTGGTCAACCTTGCCGGTCGACAACAGGGTACCTTTCAACACCTGGCCATCCGCGTTGAACAGGCTCAGGCCCAAAATATCCAGGCCGCCGTTCACGGTACTCGACAACGACGAGACATCAGCATAAATCGTGCTGGCCGAGCTCAGGGTGAAGTTGTAACGCTCGCCAAAGGTATTGCCGGTGTTGTTACTGGTGAACAACGTCCCAAAGATGCTACCACCACTGGTCACATCCAGCGGCGTGTCCGCTTTGCTGATGTCGGCCGCCATCGCGCCCTGAGCCAACAATGCTGCGCCCGCCACCACCACTGCACCTACGATGCGTTTTGCTGTTTTCATTAAAACCTCCCTGTAAATATAAGAAAAACGGTGTAAAAACACCGTCGAGGAGGTTCTGAATTTATCAGCCGAGCTGTTCAAAACAGGGGGCGCACGATTGAGTGTTACATCCCCTTACACGTTTATTTAACGAAATCTTAATTCTGTTCAAGTATTCGAGCTTCCAAGAACTAAGCCGCCGCCGGCTTCTTGAAACCGTTTTCTATCCATCCGGAAGCGGAAGTTGCATTCAGTTTAAAAGTTGGTGCCACCCTTACCTGTGCCAGCTGCTCACCGTACTGATCGAACGCGCTCAGCATCGCGTAGGGGTCGTCCTCGTCCGGGGTGATGTCCAGGCAAACTTTGACCGGACCATCGTCGGTGCCGACCGTGACGTTTTTGTGCAACTGCGCATGCAGTTGCTGCTCGTGGCGGCGGATCACCTCATTGGCGGTCTTGACCAGCGTGTTGAAGGCGTTGACGTCCAGCGGTTTCGGATTCTTCTTGTCGCGGCCCATGGTCCAGGGGCCGACCAGCGCCGGTTCCGGCTCGCCATCCTTGATCATCGCCACCGCCCAGCCATCATCATCCTCGTTCTTGATGACGCGCGCGGTCCAGCCATTGCCTTGCCACAAACGGTCTTGTTGCACCAGGCCATCATCGTCTGCATCGGGGTAGTCATTACTCATACTTATGAATGTGTCGAAAGAAAGTCGGGGCTGGAATAATAAGCGGCTCGCAGCGTAACAACAATAGGAACCCGGCAATGAAGTGCAAGATCATCCCCGCCCTGCTGACCGTTTGCAGCGGTCTCGCCTGCGCCCAGAGCGACGTCACCCTGTACGGCCGCCTCAACGTCGGCCTGGAAAGCCTGCAGAACGATGACCAGCGCGTTGCGCGGTTGAGCAACAACCGCTCGGTGCTGGGCTTCAAAGGCAGCGAAGATCTGGGCGGCGGCACCCACCTGATTTTCCAGATCGAAGGCACCTTGTCGCCCGACACCGGCGCCGGCAGTCCGGCCGCGCGCGACACTCGCGTCGGCCTTGAAGGCGCGGCCGGCACCCTGTTCGCCGGCAACTGGGTCACCCCGTACAACGGCGCCACCGCCGGCCTCGACCCGTGGTATCCGACCACCGCCGGCTACATGAGCATCATGGGCAATGGCGCCGGTGCTACCGTCAACAACACCAGCGACACCTCGTCCTTCGACCGCCGCCAGCAGAACAGCCTGCACTACTGGACGCCGCTGTGGAATGGACTGCAGTTGCGGCTGGCGCAAGGGCTGAGCGAAGAACGTCCGGCCAGCGGCGCCAAACCCGCGCTGAGCTCCGGCGCGCTGGTGTATGAACAGGGAGCGTGGTACGCCAGCGCCGCCTACGAGCGCCACCACGAATACCAGGGCGTCGGCCTGAACGACAGCGGCGCCAAACTGGGCCTGGGCTACCGCTGGGGCGACACCCGCCTCGGCCTGGCCGCCGAGCGGCTGCGCTACGAAACCGCGGCCGGCACCTTGACGCGCAACGACGCCTACCTATCGCTGACCCAACAGATCGGCCGCCACGCCATCAAACTCGGCATCGGCCACGCCGGCGACGGCGGCGGCAGCGCGCCGGACGGCACCACCATCGGCTTCGCGCGCAAGGGTGCCGACACCGGCGCCAGCCATTACACGCTGGGCTACGACTACACCCTGTCCAAACGCAGCGCCGTGTACGCCTACTACAGCCACATCCACAACGAGCGCAACGGCGTCGTCGACTTCGCCATCAACAGCCTCGGCGCCGAGCCCGGCGCGACATTGAAGGGCGTGGTGCTGGGACTGCGTCACAATTTCTAAAGACAAACAAAAAGCCCGCAATACAAGCGGGCTTTGTCTTTTACCGACAGCAACAACTCTAGCAAGTGATACAAGGCGGCCGCTCGGCAATAGGCGGTTTCAGCGGCGTGACGCGCGGATCGATGGCGGGCTCAGGCATCTGATAGCTGAACGGCGTAATGATAATAGGCGGTATCGTGGGCGGCGCCGAAGGCGGGCCTTTAGGGCCACCGCCGGACAGGCGCTGGGCGCTACGCTGGCGCCGTATACATTTCGGTGCCGAAGGGATCGATTGCCCCTCGCTCATTGCTAGCCAAGCCATGTTCATGTCCTCCATGAGCCAGTGAGATTATCAGTTTAGACCACCATATCTTTAAATCAAGGACTTAAATCCGGGGTCAGGTCCATCATTTCTACACGGGCTCTGCTGTGGCGGTCGCCACAGCAGAGCCCGTGTAGAAATGATGGACCTGACCCCGGATTTGCACCGCCTGTGCCGCGATTTTGCCGGTCTGTCGCAATCCGATGGTTGCTGAGGCAGCGCGCCGATACAGTTCGATCATGCCAAACGGCATTCGATAACAAACACATCGGGGTACGCCATGAACATCAACGCAAAAAAACTGGTCTTCGCAGCCTTCATTTTCCTGCTCGTCATTGCCGTCTGGCAGTCGGTGCTGGGCGACACTATGCACATCAATATCGATGGCGATGAATTCGACGGCCCGCTGGGCGCGGTGCTGAGTGTGCTGTTTGGCGGCGCCGGCATGCTGCTGGCCGGCCTGATCATGACCTGTGTGGGGATTTTCCTGTGTGTGCTGTTCGCCAGCCTCGGCGTGCTGGCGGTGGCCGGTGTGGCGCTGGCGGCCACCATCGTGCTGGCGGTGATCTCGCCCCTGCTGCTGCCACTGCTGATTCCGTTCGCGCTGTACTGGCTGCTGGTCAGCCGCCCTCGCAAGCAACGCCTGCAAGCGACGCTGCAACAGCCGGTCTAAGTTTCAATCGGAAGCGGCCGGGACTTGAAGCCCCGGCCGATCCGCCTCGACATCCATCAGTTCCACCCGGTTGCGGCCGCCACGCTTGGCGCAGTACAGCGCCTGATCGGCCCGGCTCAGCGCGGACGCACCACCCGGTGCCTTGCCGCCCAGCGCCGCGATGCCGATGCTGACTGTGACCTTCAGCACCAAGCCATCATCCAGCCGCATCGGCGTCTGCTCCACCCGCAGCCGCAGCCGCTCGGCAAACACCGCCGCCGCATCCAGCGCGGTGCCCGGCAACAGCAGGGCAAATTCCTCGCCGCCGATGCGGCCCAGCATGTCGATCTTGCGCTGGCTGTCGCGCATCACGTCGGCCAGCTGGCGCAGCACGGCATCGCCGGCGGCGTGGCCGTATTCGTCGTTGATGCGCTTGAAGTGGTCGATGTCCAGCAGCAGCACGGCGGCGCAGGCGCTGATGTCGCGCTGCAGCCGGCCCTGTTCCTCATCCAGCCGGCCCATGAATTCGCGCCGGTTCGGCAACCCGGTCAGGAAGTCGGTGGTGGCCAGCACCCGCAGCTCGTCGTTCATGCGACGGCGCTCGGTGATGTCCAGCGTCGAGACGATGACGAAGTCCAGGCTGTGCGTATGGCCCGGCATCACCAGCAGCGTCAGTTCGTTCAGGCGCGCCACGCCGTCCAGCCGTTCGAAGCTGCCCTCGCAGGCGTAGAAGTGCTGGCCCTGCGCCAGCGCGGTCAGCGCGCGCGCGAAATTGGGCATGGCGGCGGCGTCGAAATTCTGCGCCAGCGTCAACGCCGACATGTCCTTGCGGCCGGACGGCGCCGCCACCTGCTCCAGCGCCGCCGCATTGCAATCGACGATGCGCACCAGCGATGCCAGCCGCCGCAGCTGGCTGGGGTTGGCCTGCAGGTAAGCGGCCAGGTCGTCGATGCCGGACAGTTCCAGCTCGGCCAGCGCGCCACGCACCGCCGACCAGTCCTGCTCCCACAGCGCCACCGGCGCGTGGTCGTACAGGCTGCGGAAGCGCGCTTCACCGGCGCGCAGCGCCACCGCAGCCTGCGCCTGTTCGATGGCGATGCCGGCCAGCCGCGACGCCTGTTCGATCAGCGCGATATTCGCCAGGCTGGGCAAGCGCGCATCGCGGTGGTAAATCGCGAAGGTGCCCAGCACCGCGCCATTGGTGCTGACGATCGGATCGGACCAGCATGACCCCAGCCGCGCCTGCAGCGCCAGGTCGCGATGCTCGGCCCACGACGGCGCGTTGCGGATATCTTCGACGATCACCCGGCTGCGCGAGCGCACCGCGTCGCCGCAGGCCCCCAGGCCGCTGTGGATCGATTTGCCATGCACGGCGGCGTTGAAGAAGGCCGGCAGGCTGGGCGCCGCACCCACCAGCAGATGCTCGCCCTGCTCGTCCAGCAGCAGCACGCTGCACAACATGTCCTCATTGGCCGCCTCGACGCCGGTGACCACGCTCTCCAGGATGGTTTGCAGCGGTGCGCCGGTGGCCAGCAGTTCCAGCACATGACGGCGGGTCTGCTCGCGCTGCTCGATCTGGGTACGCTCGGTGATGTCGCGGAACGACCAGATGCGCGCCGGCTCGCTGCCCAACTGCAGGCCGCGCGTGTGCTTTTCGATCACGCGGCCATCCTTCAGCAGCAGCACTTCCAGCTCCTCGGTCAGCGGCATGCCGCGCTGCAGTCCGGGCAACGCCAGTTGCGCCGGCTCGTCCAGCCGCAAGCCGCAATCCGGATGGCGCAGCTGCGCACACATATGCTCCATCAACACCGCGCCGTCGCTTTGCCAGTCCAGGTATTCCGGCACATTCCACAGTTCGCGGAAGCGGCGGTTGGAGTTCAGCACCGTGCCGCGCAGATTGTCGACCAGGATGCCGTCAATGGTGGAGTCCAGAATGCTGCGCAACACCGCCTGGCTGCGCTGCGCGCTGTCGGCCACCACCATCAGCGTAGTCTGGCCTTCCTTCAGTTCATCGGCCAGCGCGCGGCTGCGTTCCAAAGCCCGGCGCGCACGCACGCGGCCGCGCGCCAACAACCAGGTCAACCACGTCAACAAGGCGCTCAGCGCCACCCCGAACAGCACGATCTGCTGCGCCCTGTCGCTGCGCGCAGACGCTACCGTCGGCAGCATCGAAATGCGCAGCGTCCAGCGATGGTTGGCGATGCTGATCTGCTGGCGCGTGGAACGCAGCCGCTGGCTGGCATTCGGCACGCTGTCATACATCAGCGCCTCCGGCGTGATGGCATCGCCGTCATACACTTCGATATCCAGCGCGGCGGCGCGCGGCCCGCCCAGACCGGCCATCAGATCGCCGGTGCGGAACGGCGCATACACCCAGCCGTTGATGGCGGCGCGGCGTTCGGCCAGGCTGCCGGTCGGCTGCGGATGGTTATACACCGGCAGCACGACCAGGAAGCCGGCTTGCGGCTGCGTGCCGGTTTCCTGCACCAGCCGGATTTTCGCGCTCATGGTCGGCTGGCCGGAGTCGCGCGCCTGTTCCAGCGCAACGCGCCGCTGCGGCTCGGAAGCGGCATCGAAGCCGAACGCGCGGCGATTGTTTTCGTTGAACGGTTCAAGGTAGACGATGGGCGCGTACCACGGCCGCGTCCCGTCCGGGAACATGTGATAGTCGGGATAACCCTGGCGCCGCACCAGCGCTTCATGCGGCGCGACTTGCTGCTCCCCCACCAGCTGCATGTAGCCGACACCATGCACGCCGGGGAAATGGCGGTTCAGTTCCTGCCCGGTGAGGTAGGTGCGGAACTCGTCGCGGTCGACTTCCCGCGAGCTGGCGAATAGTCCCTGCACGCCGTACAGCGCCTGCACATAGGTTTGCATGCGCTGGTCCAGATTATTGACCAGCTCACGCACCCGGCCATCGAAATCGGCCTGCGCGTCCTGCTCGGCGTCCGCCGTGGCGCTATGCCACAACAGCGCCGTCACACCCAGGCAGCCACTCAGCACCAGCACTGGCAGGACGCCCGGCGAGAGCAGATCCTGCAGCAGGCGGCGCAGCCGTGCCGGGGTGTGAGTGGGCATTTACACCTCGGCGCCCACAAACTGCCGATAACCACGCGCCCGCAGCGCACAGGCCGGGCAGGTGCCGCAGCCATACCCCCAGTCGTGCAGCGCGCCGCGCTCACCCAGATAGCAGGTGTGGGTGCCGTCGCGGATCAGGTCCACCAGCGGCTGGCCACCCAGTTCCATGGCCAGTTCCCAGGTCTGCTTTTTATCGCGCCACATCAGCGGCGTCTCCAGCTTGAAGCGGGTGTCCATGCCGAGATTGAGCGCCACCTGCAGCGCCTTCATGGTGTCGTCGCGGCAGTCCGGATAGCCGGAGAAGTCGGTCTCGCACATGCCGCCCACCAGCACCGTCAGGCCACGCCGATAGGCGACGGTGGCAGCCACCGTCATGAACATCAGGTTGCGGCCGGGGACAAAGGTGTTGGGCAGGCCGTTGGCCTGGGTTTCGATCGCGATGTCGTGGGTCATCGCGGTGTGCGAGATGGCCGAAATCAGCGACAGGTCGATCATATGGTCTTCGCCCAGCCTGGCGTTCCAGCCGGCGTTGTGCTCGCGCAGGCTTTGCAGCAGCTTGGGACGCACGGTCAATTCAACGGCGTGACGCTGGCCGTAATCGAAACCGATGGTTTCAACGCGCGCGTAATTTTTCAATGCCCAGGCCAGGCAGGTGGTGGAGTCTTGACCTCCGCTAAACAGGACCAGGGCGGAATCGGTAGGCAGCATAGTTCTTTCCAGATGAAGCAATATTATTAGTACGCCATCTTTTGGGGCAATCCGGTAACATGCACATTAGCGTACACCTTGATGGAGTCTCATGTTACCGGCATCGCCAGCAAAAAAACGGACAGGATCACGAATTTTGGCACAAGTTGTGACAAAAGGGTCCGCCTGCCTGGTTGCGGCCCTGCTGGCCACGCTGGCGCAGGCCGCCGATGGGCTCAAATACGAGGTCCGCATCGATGCGCCCAGCGAGGTGCGCGCGCTGCTGGAGCATAACCTGGACCTGGTGCGCTTTAGCGGCAACGAGCGCATGGACCGCGAACAGCTGCAACGCCTGGTGCGGGTGGCGCCGGAGCAGATCCGCACCCTGGTGGCCACCGACGGTTACTATTCGCCGGTGGTGAGCGCGACCTTCGACCGCGAGGCTGCCGCGCCGGTGGTGCAGGTCAAGGTGGAGCCGGGCGAGCCGGTGCGGGTCGGCGAAATCGATCTGCAGCTGGAGGGCTTCACCGCCAATCTCGATCAGCCGTCCACCCAGCGTTTTGACGTCGAGGCGCTGAAGGCCGGCTGGCCGCTGAAAAAAGGCGAGGTATTCCGCCAGGAGAACTGGGAGTCGGCCAAGCGCGCCATTCTGCGCTCGGTGGTGCAGACGCGCTATCCGCGCGCGCAACTGGTGGACAGCCAGGCCACGGTGGACCCGGAACTGCATCAGGCCAATCTGCGGGTGGTGATCGAGAGTGGGCCGGAGATGCGCTTCGGCGAATTGCGCATCGAAGGCCTGAAGCGCTATCCGGCCTCGGTGATCAGCAACCTGAATCAGATTCATGCCGGCGACTACTACAGCGAGGCGGCGCTGCAATCGTATCAATCGCGCCTGCAGGACACCGGCTACTTCGCCAGCGTGGAAGTCAGTGCCGACACCAGCGCGATTCTGAACGAGCAGCTGGACGCCGCCGCCAGCACGCCGCAGCAGAATGCCAACGCGCCGATGGCGCCGTTGCCGCTGCTGGTGCGGGTGGTCGAGAACAAGCGCAAGAACGTCAGTGCCGGTCTGGGTTATTCCACCAACACCGGTAACCGCGCCTCGCTGACCTATGACGATCTGTCGGTATTCGGTCTGCGCATGAAAACCGCGCTGACGATGGAGACCAAGAAGCAGACCTTCACCAACAACTTCTACTTCCCGGTCACGCCGGACGGCTACAACGACAGCATCGGCGCGTCGTTCGAGCGCACCGACGTCTCGGGCGAAGTGACCAGCGTGGCCAGCATCGCCGGCAAACGCACCTGGGGCACGGCGCTGCAGGAGCGCAGCCTGACGCTGGAGCTGCTGACCGAGACCAAGACCATCGGCGGTATCCCGTCCAGCCAGAGCAAGAGTTTGCCGCTGACCTATGGCGTCACCTGGCGCAAGCTGGATAATCTGCTGTTCCCGACCAAGGGCTATGCGCTGAACGCGCAGCTGGGCGGCGCGCTGCTGCCGGTGCTGACCGACGAGGCGTTCATTCGCGGTTATGCGCGCGGCGTGGCGTATCTGCCGCTGGGCGCCAGTTCGAATGCGATCTTCCGCGCCGAGCTGGGGGCACTGGCGTCGCGCGACAAGGACGGCGTGCCGTCCACCTATCTGTTCCGCGCCGGTGGCGATCAGTCGGTGCGCGGTTATGGCTATCAGGAGTTGGGCGTTTCGGTGGACAACGCGATTACCGGCGGCCGTTATCTGGCCACCGCCAGCGCCGAGTATCAGTACTGGTTCAAGCCGCAGTATGGCGCGGCGGTGTTCTACGACGCGGGTAATGCCGGCGATACCTTCAACGCCTTGCGTCCGAAGTCGGGCTACGGCGTGGGTGCGCGCTGGAAGAGTCCTGTGGGGCCGATCAATGTCGACGTGGCGTACGGCCACGCGGTGCATAAATATCGTTTGCATTTCTCGCTGGGGTTCACGTTCTGATGGCTGACCAACAAGACACTCCTCAACCTGTCGTAGCTGTCGTCGCACGCCGTCGCTGGCCGCGCCGGGTGGCGATCGGCTTTGCCGTGCTGGTGGCGCTGCTGTTTGGCGCGTTCTGGCTGCTGGGGCGCGAGTCGACCTTGCAGCAGCTGGTGCAGCGGCTGTCCAATGCCAGTGGCGGGCAGATTGCGGTCACTGGGGTCAGCGGCTCGCTGTACCACCGCATGCATATCGATAAGCTGGTGTATCGCGACAAGGGTACGGTGGTGACGGCGGAGCAGATCGATATCAACTGGTCGCCGTTGCAGTATTTTTCGGAGGGGCTGACCATCAGCGAGCTGCATGCGCGCAGTTTGACGGTGTTGAGCACCGGGCCATCGGAGCCGTCGAAGATGCCAGCGTCGCTGGCGTCGCCGATCAAGCTGAGTATTTCGGATGGGCGGCTGGATAAGCTGACCATCAGCAGCGAGACCGGCAGCGATGTGATCGAGCGCCTGCGCTTCAAGCTTGATGGCGACCGCGCGCGCTGGCAGTTGCGCGATGCGTCGGCACATACGGCGTTTGGCGATATCACCGCCGAACTGTCGATCGCCGGCGCCAAGCCGTTTGCTTTGCAGGGCAAGGCATCGCTGGCCTATGGCGATGCTGCTGCGGCGCGGGTGGCGGTGCAGGCCAGCGGCGATCTGGCGCTGTTGCAGCTGAAGTTGCAGGCAGCGGCCAACGGCGCGAGCGGCGAGGCCGCGCTGGCGCTGGCGCCGTTCGACGCCATCATCCTGCGCGCCATCGACCTGACCGGCCGCGATCTCGATCCCGCCGGCTTCGACGCCACCTGGCCGCAGGCCAAATTCAATCTGAAGCTGACTGCCGCCATCGCCAAGGATCAAAAGCTGTCCGGCCAGTTCGCCTTGCTCAACCAGGGCAAGGCCGGTCCACTGGATCAGGGTGCCCTGCCGCTGCAAGCCTTCAGCGGACGCCTGGACGGCACGCTCACCGCCTCGCTGCTGGACAACGTGCTGTTGGACCTCGGCCCGGCCGGCAAATTCACCGGCGGCGGCAAGGTAGACCGCAGCGGCCCGGAAGCTGGTATCGACAGCGCCAACTTCAAGCTGCACACCGACCGTCTGGATCTGAAAAACCTCCACACCAGCATCAACAAAACCGCCGTCGCCGGCGACATCGCGCTGGCCAGCACGCCGAAACAGCAATCGCTGAACGCCAGCCTGTCCGACAAGGGCTTGCGTCTCGACCTGCAAGCCACGCTGGCCGACGCGCTACTGCAGCTGCATCAGGTCCGTCTGCAGGCGAAGAAAGGCAGCATCACCGCCACCGGCAAGGCCAGTCTGAAAGACAAGCAGGAATTCAGCGCCAAGCTCACCGCCGATCATTTCGATCCATCCGCGCTGGGCGCCGGCTACCCGATTGCGGATCTGAACGCGGACATCAACGCCAGCGGCGCGCTGTCGCCGGCGTGGCAGGTGGCGGCGGGCTTCCAGATCAAACCGAGCAAAATCGCGGGACAGCCACTCACCGGCAACGGCAAGCTGAATGCGGACGCTAAGCACATCAGCGGCGTGGATGCGCACCTGTCGTTGGCGCAGAACACGGCCGACATCAGCGGCAATTTCGGCGCGCCGGGCGAGCAGTTGCGCTGGAAGGTCGATGCGCGCCAGCTGTCGGCCATCAGCAGCGATCTGCTCGGTGCCATCACCGCCAGCGGTGCGCTCAGCGGCAGCATGGAAGCGCCGCGCAGCAGCTTTGAGGCCGATGCGCGCGGGCTGGCGTTTGCCTCGGCCAAGCGCCCGTCAGACAGTGTGTTGCACGCGGCTGGCGATGTGGCTGTGGTCAAGGGTACGCCGGAGCTGAAGATGAATGGCAGCCTGCAGCGATTGAATCCCGCATCATTTGGCGCGGCGCAGGCGGGGTCGGTCAATGCCACGTTCAGCGCGGAGGCGCGGTTGGCGCAGGATTGGCGCGCCAGCGTGAATCTGGATTTGCAGTCGTCCACGTTTGCCAACGCGCCGCTGTCTGGCTATGCGAAGCTGACCGCGACCAAGGGCGCGATCAGCAATGCGGATGTGGATCTGCATCTGGCGTCGAACAGCCTGCAAGCCAAGGGCAGTTTCGGCAGCGCGCTGGATAAGCTGGAGTGGAAGCTGGATGCGCCGCAACTGGGTGCGCTCGGGCCGCAGTTCGGCGGCGCGCTGCAAGCCAACGGCACGTTGTCCGGCACCAGCGCGCGGCCGGCGCTCGCACTCACGCTCAACGGCAGCAAACTGCGCGCGCCGGGCCAGCAGGAAATCGGCACCATCCACGGCACCGCCACGCTCGGCAACACGATAGCGATGTCGTCCAGCGCGGGCGGCGCGGCGATGGCGACTGATGCCACGCGCGGCCGGGCCGCAGCGGGCGATGCAGCGCTGGGGCGCGCGGCGGCAGG
>NZ_WKJK01000001.1 GCF_009674535.1 Duganella guangzhouensis | reverse complement strand
CGCCGAGGCTGTCACAGCGGCGGCAACGGCAGCGGCAAGCGCAACGCCTGGCCGCGCCAGCGGTAGCGCGCGTGCCGGCGGCAGCAACAATACCAGCAACACCAGCACACCGCCGGCCGGCGGCGCCAAAGCGGCTGCGGACGGTGCGGTGAACGCCGATAAAGCACGCTCGGCCGCGCGCGCGCGCTCACGCGCCGCAGCCACCGCCACCGCCCCCGCCGGACTGGATCCCGAACGCTTGCGCATATACGGCCTGGTCGCTTTGCTGGTGCTGGTGGTGGGCGGCCTGGGTCTGTATTACTGGCGCGCCCTCAGCGGCCCAGGCGCGGGCGCCGAGCTGCCGCCGATACCGATGCCGCCGGCCGGCGCGACCGGCGCCACGCCCGCCCAAACGGTTAGCGCCGCTCTCGCTGCCGGCGCGGCCCCAGCCGCTGGCGATGCGCAAGCCCAAGGCGCGGACGACCCGATGCTGGCGCCGCAAACCGGGGTCAACCGTGCCGCCCAGCAGGAACTGGAGCGTCGGGTAGCACAAACCGAGCAGGCATTGCAGGCCGCGGTTCAATCCATGCAAGCCGCCACCGCACCGCGCCCGGAACAATTGCCGCCGCTGGCGGCGCCCGACAACGGTGAAATCCGCGTCGCCCGCAGCCTGCAGCCATCACCGGTCGCGCCGGCGCTGGACAGCGCCTACCAGGCATTCAACAGCGGTGACACCGCTGGCGCGCAGCAACAATACGAGGCCGCGCTGGCCCAGGACCCCAACAACCGCGACGCCCTGCTGGGCGCCGCCCACGTTGCCGCGCGCCAGAATCAGAGCGACAAAGCCGCCGGCTACTACTTGCACCTGCTGGAACTGTCGCCCAACGACGCCGACGCCACCGCCGGCCTGGTCGGTCTGCGCCAGGGCGACAGCCGGCAGAGCGAAAACCGCCTCAAAGCCATCCTCAACAACAACCCCGACGCGGCGCCGGTGCTGTTCGCACTGGGCAATCTGTACGCCCAGCAGAGCCGCTGGCCGGAAGCCCAGCAAGCCTATTTCCGCGCCGTCGACGCCGCGCCCGACAATCCGGACTACGCCTACAACCTGGCAGTCGGCCTGGACCGGCTGAACCAGCCCAAACTGGCGCAGACCTATTACCAGCGCGCGCTGGCGCTGGCGCAGGACAAGGCGGTCGGCTTCGACCGCGCCGCGCTGCGCAAACGCCTGCATGAACTGAACACCGCCGGCCACTGAACACATGGCAGAACAAGCAAAACTCCCGCTCGGCAAACTGCTGATACAGAAGGGCATCATCAGCGAAGACCAGCTGCGCATCGCGCTGATCGAGCAAAAAAGCAATAACGAGCCGCTGGGCAAACTGTTGATCACGCTGGGCTTCGTCACCGAAGCCACGGTGCGCGAGGCGCTGTCGGAAAACCTCAACACCCAGAGCGCGGACCTGAACAGCCTGGTGGTCGACGCCATCGCACTGAAGCTGATTCCCAAGGACGTGGCCAAGCGCTACCGTGTGTTCCCTATCGTCTACGAGCGCGCCACCGACAACCTGATCCTGGCCATGTCCGACACCAGCAACATCGTCGCGCTGGACCAGATCAGCGCCATGCTGGTCAAGGGCATCACCATCAAGCCGCTGCTGGTCAACGAGTCCGACATCCAGCGCGCCATCGACCAGTACTACGGTTTCGAGTTGTCGATCGATGGCATCCTGCACGAAATCGAAACCGGCGAAGTCAATTACGCCAGCCTGGGCAGCACCTCGGACGAATACAGCCAGCCGATGGTGCGGCTGATCGACGCCATCCTGGCCGACGCGGTGCAGAACAGCGCCTCCGACCTGCACTTCGAGCCGGAGCAATCGTTCCTGCGCATCCGCTACCGCATCGACGGCATCCTGCGCCAGATCCGCAGCTTGCACAAATCCTACTGGCCGGCGATGGCGGTGCGGCTAAAGGTGATGTCGACCATGAACATCGCCGAAACGCGGGCGCCGCAGGACGGCCGCATCTCGATCAAGTTCAGCGGCCGCCAGATCGACTTCCGCGCCTCGGCACAACCGACCACGCACGGCGAAAACTTCGTGCTGCGGGTGCTGGACCGGCAGAAAGGCATCGTGCCACTGGATGGCCTCGGCCTGGGCGAGGAGGAACTGAGCCTGCTCAAGCTGATGATCGCCCGTCCCGACGGCGTGATCCTGGTGACCGGCCCCACCGGCTCCGGCAAGACCACCACGCTGTATTCGATCCTGAATCACATCAACACCGAAAGCGTCAACATCATGACGCTGGAAGACCCGGTCGAATACCCGATGAACATGATCCGCCAGACCTCGGTCAACGAGTCGGCCAAGATGGGCTTTGCCGAGGGCATCCGCTCGATGATGCGGCAAGACCCGGACGTGATCCTGGTCGGCGAAATCCGCGACAAGGAAACCGCCGACATGGCGTTCGCCGCCGCCATGACCGGCCACCAAGTGTATTCGACGCTGCACACCAATTCCGCGATCGGCGCCATTCCGCGCCTGCTGGACATTGGCGTGCTGGCCGACATCATGGCCGGCAACATCATCGGCATCATCGCCCAGCGCCTGGTGCGCAAGCTGTGCACCAGCTGCCGCGAGCCCCACCTGGCCGACGATATCGAACGCCAGTTGCTGGGTCTCAGCGAGGACAGCGGCCCGCAAACCCTGTATCGCCCGGTCGGCTGCGACAAGTGCGCGCACCAGGGTTACAAGGGCCGCATCGCCATCATCGAGCTGCTGAAAATGACGCCGGCGCTGGATGAATTGATCGCGCGCCGCGCCTCCACCCGCGAACTGAAAACCGCCGCCGCCGCCGGCGGCTTCCACAGCCTGATCGACGACGGCGTGCGCCGCGTGCTGGAAGGCGTGACCACGCTGGAGGAAGTCGGCCGCGTGGTGGATCTGACCGAAAGGCTGGGCTGATGCCGCAATATCTCTACCGCGCGATGGACGCCACCGGCCATATCCAGCCGGGCAATATGGATGCCGCCAACGAGCCGGATCTGGAGCTGCGCCTGCACCGCATGGGGCTGGACCTGATCGATTGCCGCGTTTCGCGCGCCAAGGTGATCGCCATCAAGCGCGTCATCACCCGCAAGGACTTGATCAACTTCTGCTTCCACATGGAGCAGATGACCGGCGCCGGCGTGCCGATTCTGGATGGCTTGAACGATCTGCGCGAAAGCATCGACCATCCGCGCTTCCGCGAGATGATCACCGGCCTGATCGAGAATATCGAGGGCGGCAAGCAGCTGTCGGCCGCCATGGCCGAATACCCGGAAGTGTTCGACCTCACCTTCACCAGCCTGATTACCGCCGGCGAGCAAAGCGGCAAGCTGGGCGAGGTGTTCAAGAATCTGTCGGAGACACTGAAGTGGCAGGACGAACTGGCCTCGCAGACCAGGAAAATCGTGATGTACCCGGCCGCCGTCGGCCTGTTTGTCACCGGCGTGATGTTCTTCCTGATGATCTACCTGGTGCCGCAGCTGACCTCCTTCGTCAAGAACATGGGCAATACGCTGCCACTGCACACCAAGGCGCTGATCTTCGTCTCCAATATTTTCATCAATTACTGGTATCTGATGATCGCCATACCGGTGGTGGGTTTCTTCGGCGCGCGCGCCTGGCTGGCGCGCAGCGAGCAGGCGCGCTACACCGCCGACGCCATGAAGCTGCGGGTGTGGATGGTGGGACCGGTGCTGCACAAGATCATTCTGGCGCGCTTCGCCACCTTCTTCGCCATGATGTACGCGTCCGGCATCACCATCCTCGAATGCATCCGCCTGTCCGAGGGCATCGTCGGCAACCGCGTGGTGGCGGCCGGGCTGCGCCGCGCCGCGCAGCAGATCTCCGAGGGCACCGGGATTACCGCCGCGTTCCAGAATACCGGCATCTTCCCGCCGCTGGTGATCCGCATGCTCAAGGTGGGCGAGTCGACCGGCGCGCTGGACGGCGCGCTGCATAACGTCAGCTACTTCTACAACCGCGAAGTGAAGGAGATGATCGAGAAAGTGCAGTCGATGATCGAACCGGCCATCACCGTGGTGCTGGGCGTGATGGTGGGCTGGATCATGCTGTCGGTGATGGGGCCGATTTACGATACGATCAGCAAGATCAGGACCTGAGGCCGCCGTGTTCACCAAACATTTACTCTATCTGACCAGCGACCAGCTATGTGCCTACGAATGGGCCGGCGGGCGGCTGATCGGCGGCACCTGCTTCGTCAACAACCGTGGCGGCATCGATGATTTCATGGACTACATCGACAGCCATCATCGCGCCGCGCCGGTCTATCTGATGACCGACTTGATCGAGGAAGACTTCCAGCGCGTGACCACGCCGCACGTGGGCGGCAGCGCCGGCCGCAAGCTGCTGCAGCGCCGCTTGCAGCAGCAGTACCGCGAGACGCCGTTCCGCCACCACGAAGTACAGGGCCGCGACGCCGACGGCCGCCGCGACGACCAGGTGTTGCTGTCAGCGCTGACCAATCCGTCGGCGGTGCAGCCGTGGGTGGAGGCATTGGAACAGCTGCGCATGCCGCTGGCCGGGCTGTATTCGACCACGCTGCTGAGCGAGGATCTGGTGCACAAGCTGCGCCTGCGCCAGGAACACCTGCTGCTGGTGACGCAGCAGTCGGCCGGCTGGCGCCAGAGCTACTTCCAGAAAGGCATGTTGAAGTTCTCGCGCCTGACGCCGGCCATCGACCGCGATGGCAATCCGGTCGACATCGGCGCCGAAACCGCCAAGACCCAGCAATTCCTGACCAGCCAGCGCCTGGTCGGCCGTGGCAATGTGCTGCACGCGCTGGCGATCGTGCCGGCCGCCGACAGCGCCGCGCTGGACGCGCAATGCGAGGATGGCGCGGAAACCGAGTTTCATTTCCTGACGCTGGAATCGGTGGCCGCCACCGTCGGCCTGAAGACCGAGGATGGCAAGGCGCGTGAGCTGGGCGCCCAGATGACCGAACCGCTGCTGCTGGCGATGCTGGCGCGGCGCGAACCGGCCAGCCATTATTCGCTGGGCGCCTGGCAGCGCTATTACAAACTGTGGCGGGCGCGGGTCAATCTGTATGCGATCAGCACCGCGCTGACGCTCAGTTGCGCGGCCTGGACCGGGCTCAATCTGTGGCAGCAGCACCAGGCCGAAGGCGACAGCGCGCGCCTGAACGCCGAGGCGACGCAGTTAGACCGGCGCTATCGCGCGGTGATGGCGGAAATGCCGCCGCGCGTGACCAGCACCGCCAATATGCGGGCGGCGGTCAGCGTCGAGCGCATGCTGGTCACGCAATCGGCCACGCCGCTGGGCATGGCCACCGTGGTCAGCCAGGCGCTGGAGGGTACGCCACAGATCCGTCTGCTGCAGCTGGACTGGAAGGTCGCCGTGCCGACCGCCGCCGCGCCGGCGCCGGGTCAGGATGAGACTCAGGCCGCGCCGATTTCATCGCTGGTGGCCGGGATTCCGACACGGGCGCCGCAGATCCTGGTGCTGGAGGCGGAAGTGAGTGGCGCGCAGGACGATTACCGCAACGCGGTCGATAGCATGAACCAGTTCGCGCAGGCGCTGGCACGGCACCCACGCATGACGGTGGAAGTGGAAACACCGCCGGTCGATACCCGTTCCTCGGTCAAGCTGAGCGGCAAGGCCGGCACCCAGGTGGCCGCGCCCGGCCACGCCAAATTCACATTGAACCTGGTGTGGAAGCCATGAACGCCAATCCGAAAAAGAAAGCCGCCACCACCATCGCGCTGCCCTACTGGGTCAACGAGTTTGGGTTGATACGCACCGCGACCTTGACGCTGCTGGGGGCGATCACCATCGCCACCACCGGCGTGCTGCTGAGCGAGGTGAAATTGCACGAGGCCGAGACGCAGCTGGAACAAAGCCAGCGCACGCGCGATGCCGCCAATTCGGTCTATGCGCAGGTGGACAACGAAAAGCGCGACATCCGCAACTTCCAGCAGCGTTTCATTGAACTGCGCCAGCGCGGCATGATAGGCGACGAACGCCGCCTGGATTGGCTGGACGCAATTCGTCAGACCCAGGAAAATCTCAAGCTACCGCCGCTCAGCTACGAAATCGAACCGCAGCAGCCGGTGCAGCTGGAAGCGCCGCTGGATCTGGGCGAGTTTCAGCTGCGCGGCAGTCGCATGCGGCTGCACATGGAACTGCTGCACGAGCTGGATCTGTTCAACTTCTTCCAGGATTTGCGTTCGCGCGGCTTTTACGCGGTGCAGGATTGCTCGATCAAGCGGCTGGGCGTGGTGGCGGGCACGCCGGGCGCGGCCACGCTGGGCGCCGACTGTACCTTGAACTGGATCACGCTGAATACCGCGCCCAAGGCGCCGCGCGTGGCGGCGCTGCCGCCGCCGAAAGGCAAATCATGATGCGGCGCGCAGCTGCGCTGCTGCTGGCAGCGCTGGCGACATCGCCGGTGCCGGCCGGCGCCCAGGTCAGCATGGGGCGTTTATTCTCGACGCCGGCCGAGCGCGCCGCCATGGAAACCGGCCGGGGCACCTCCGCCGCGCTGGCGCCCAACTCGCCAGGCCAGCAACCCGCACCTGGCACGCCAGGCGGTCCGCCCGCCGGCGCCATGCCGGACAACGGGCCACCGGGCGTGCCAGGTGCGGCAGGTGCCGCGCAAGGTGGCGCACCAGCAGCCGCGTCGACCCTGGTCATGAACGGCATCCTGCGGCGCGGCGACAACCAGACCACGGTATGGCTGAACAACTTGCCGCAACGCGGCAGCAGCACCACCACGCCAAACATCACCGTCACGCTGCCATCCGGCCGCAAGGTCACACTGAAGGCCGGCCAGCGCTACGATCTGAACGAAGGCCGCATCAAGGATGTCAATGAACCATAACCCCGCGCGCCGCCAGGCCGGCTTCACGCTGGTGGAAATCGCCATCGTGCTGCTGATCGTCGGCCTGATGATCGGCGGCCTGATCGCCCCGCTGTCGTCTCAGCTGGAGCAACGCCGCGTCAGCGACACCCGCCGCACCATGGACGAAGCGCGCGAAGCGCTGATGGGTTACGCGCTGCAAAACGGTTACCTGCCCTGCCCCGCCATCTCGTCCACCAACGGCCTGGAAGACCGCACCGGCAACGTCTGCAACAAACGCTATGGCTTCCTGCCCTGGGCCACCCTGGGCGTCGGCCGGCTGGATGGCTGGAACCGCTTGCTGGCCTACACCGTCACGCCAGCGTTTGCCGACTCCGCCACCCTGTTTACACTGAAGACCAAGCGCGACATCACCATCGCCACCCGCAGCATCAATGGCCAGTTGGTGGCCGCAACCGGCATGGCCGACATCCCGGCTGCCGTGATTTCGTTTGGCCACAATGGTTACGGCGCCATCAGCGACCAGAACACCGTGGTGGCCGACGCCGGCCAGGGCAATGCCGACGAAAAGACCAATCTGCAAAGCGACGGCACCGCACTGATCATGCGCGACACCGCCGAAGACGCGCGCGCTCCCGGCGGCGCCTTCGACGACATGATTATCTGGATCTCGCCGAACATCCTGTACAACCGCATGGTGGCGGCGCAACGCTTGCCATGATGCGCCCGGCACTAACCATCGCCCGCTACACGCTGCTGGAAGCGCTGCGCAACCGGCTGCTGTGGCTGTTGCTGCTGATGGCGGCCGGCGCGGTCGCGCTCAGCGGCTTTCTGAATGAACTGGCGCTGACCGAGAGCCGCCAGTTGCAGGCCGCGCTGATGGGCGCGCTGCTGCGGCTGGCGGCGGTGTTTTTGGTCGCCACCTTCGTCATCACCAGCATGGCGCGCGAGGCCAGCGACAAGGGACTGGAACTGCTGCTGGCCTTGCCGCTGCCGCGCGCCACCTACCTGGCCGGCAAGCTGGCCGGCTTCGGCGCGCTGGCGCTGCTGCCAGCGCTGCTGTTCGGCGGCCTGGGACTGTTTTTCGCACCGCCGGCGCAAGCCGCGCTGTGGGGTTTTTCGCTGCTGTGCGAATGCTGGATCGTGGCGGCGTTCAGCGTGTTGTGCATGCTGACCCTGAGCCAGGTGTTGCCGGCGCTGGCGGCGGCGTTCGCGTTTTATCTGCTGGCGCGCGTGATCGGCACGCTGCAATTGCTGGGACATGGCGCCGCCGGCGCGCACAGCGGCGGCCAGCAGGCACTTGACGCCGGCATCGACGGCCTGGCGCTGCTGCTGCCGCATCTGGATCAGTTCACGCGCAGCGACTGGCTGGTCTACCACAGCGGCAGCGGCGCCGACGCCGGCCTGGTGGCGGCGCAAACCGCTCTTTACGTGACGCTGCTGAGCGCCGCCGCGCTGTTCGACCTGCATCGTAAAAACATCTGAGGCCAGCGATGCGCGCCGCCCCACCGCCATCCACACAGCGCAGCGCGCCGCGCCACGTGCTGCTGGCAGTGCTGCTCGCGCTGGCGGCGCAGATCGGCTGGCAGGCCAAGCAGGCGTCGCCGCGCGCCCACGCACACGACCTGCCGCCAGCGCCCTCGCTGGCCGCGCTGCAACTGGCCGCGCTGGGCGATCCGGTGGCGCTGTCCAAAGCCACCATGCTGTACGTGCAGGGCTTCGACGAACAGGCCGGCGTCAGCATCGCCTGGCGCGAACTGGATTACGGCCGCGTCATCGGCTGGCTGCAGCGCGTGCTCGACCTCGACCCGCGCGGCCAGTACCCGCTGCTGGCGGCCAGCGAAGTGTATGGCGCCGTCACCGATCCGGTGCGGGCGCGCCAGATGCTGGACTTCGTCTACGCCCGCTACGCCGAAGACCCCAACCGCCGCTGGCCCTGGCTGGCCAATGCCGCGCTGGTGGCCAAGCACCGCTTGCACGATCTGCCGCTGGCACGCCGCTATGCCGCCGCCATCCGCCAACAAGCCACCGGTGCCGGCGTGCCGCCGTGGGCGCGCGAACTGGAAATCTTCATCGCGGAAGACATGAACGAGCGCGACGCCGCGCGCGCCCTGATCGGCGGCATGCTGCAAAGCGGCCAGATCACCGACCCGCACGAACTGCAGTTCCTGGCGCGACGGCTGGATCAACTCAACGCAGACCACAAGCAAGACCACAAGCCTTAGGCCGCTTGCTATACTACGCAAGTAAAACAGAAAGGAATTCATATGCGCCATCATCCTGTACGTCAACGCGGCTTTACCCTGGTGGAAATCGCCATCGTCCTGGTCATCATCGGCCTGCTGCTGGGTGGCGTCTTGAAAGGCCAGGGGCTGATCGATAGCGCCCGCGTCAAGAACATCATTCAGCAATCGACCTCGCTGACCGCCGCCGTCAACGCCTACCAGGATAAATTCCGCGCCCTGCCCGGCGACGATGTGCAAGGCACGTTGCACGCGCCCGGCGCCACCGGCAACGGCAATGGCGACGGCCAGATCTCCGAATACCTGCTGGCGCCGCAGCACCTGGCGCTGTCCGGCTTTATCACCGGCTCGTTCAACGGCACCACCGACTTCATGACCAGCGCCCAGGGCGGCGCGGTCTACATCTACAACGACGTGGTGGCCGGCCGCGGCGGCAACGGCGTACGCCTCGACAACCTGCCGGACTCGTTCGCCGAACAGGTCGATAGCAAGCTGGACGACGGCAAATACAACACCGGCTCGGTGCGCGCCACCAGCCCCTACACCAACAACGGCAGCGTGATCCAGCGCACCGCCGTGTTCTTCTGAGATTAAAAGCACAATCGTACTTTTTTAATCTAAAATGGCTGTCATACCTATAAGGAGACAGCATGTTTGAAGAATATATTGGTACCAAGGAGGTGTCGGCACGCCACCAGTTCGATACCGCCGCCCTCCACGCCTGGCTGCGCCAGCATGTGGACGGCTATCCGGACGGCGCGCTGACGGTGGCGCAGTTCAAGGGCGGCCAGTCCAACCCCACTTTCAAACTCAGCGTCGGCGGCCAGCACTACGTATTGCGCACCAAGCCGGCGCCGGCCGCCAAGCTGCTGCGGTCGGCGCACGCCATCGAACGCGAATACCGCGTCATGGACGCGCTGCAACAACACGGCTTCCCGGCCGCCCGCCAGTACGCGCTGTGCACCGATGAAAGCGTGATCGGGCGCGCCTTCTATGTGATGGAATTCGTCGAGGGCCGGGTGCTGTGGGACCAGTCGCTGCCCGGCATGACACCGGCCGAGCGCGCCGCCATCTACGATGAAATGAACCGCGTGATGGCCCGGCTGCACACGGTGGACTACGCCGCCATCGGCCTGGCCGACTACGGCAAGCCCGGCAACTACTTCGCGCGCCAGATCGAACGCTGGAGCAAACAATACCTGGCCTCGCAGACCGAGACCATCGCCGCCATGGACCAGCTGATCGCCTGGCTGCCGGCCCACATCCCGCCCGGTGACGACACCGCCATCGTGCATGGCGACTTCCGCCTCGACAACCTGCTGTTCCACCCGACCGAGCCACGCATTCTGGCGGTGCTGGACTGGGAACTGTCGACGCTGGGCCATCCGTTCGCCGACTTTTCCTACCACTGCATGAGCTGGCACATCCCGCCCGGCCAGTTCCGCGGCATCGCCGGGCTCGACCTGGCGGCGCTGGGCATCCCCAGCCAGCAGGACTACATCGCCCGCTATGCCGAACGGACCGGCAAGACGATCCAGCTGTCCGACTTCAATTTCTACCTGGCGTTCAATATGTTCCGGCTGGCGAGCATCATGCAAGGCATCATGAAACGCTATGTCGACGGCACCGCCGCCAGCGCCCAGGCGCTGGAATCGGGCCAGATGGCGCGCCCGATGGCCGAACTGGGCTGGACTTACGCCTGCGGCAAGCCGATCTGACACTGTGGCAAGCCGGGCGCGCCCCGGACAAAAGCCCTTTATGAAAACCCCGGCCTCAGCTACTATCGTGCTGCCAGCACCAGAGTGAGGCCAGAGGCGTGCCCGAGAACAAAAGCAAACAACTGCCATCCATCCGCTCGCAGATCATTCTGCTGGTGCTGGCCTGCGCGCTGCCAACAGTGCTCGGTTTTGCCTCGCTGATCAGCCAGTTCTACACCCACGAGCGTGAAGAACTCAAGGATGATGTGGTGCAGGCCGCGCGCGCGGTGGCCGCCTCCATCGACCGCGACCTGCTGCAAAGCCAGGGCGCGATCCAGGCGCTGGCCTATTCGCCCAGCCTGCGCAGCAACGACCTGAACGACCTGCGCCTGCAGGCTGGAGCGCTGCTGGGGCCGCAATTCCCGGCGTCGCAATTCATCTTGAGCGAGCTGAGCGGCAAAGTGGCGCTGAACATCGGCGCCCCGCTGCCCGATACCCTGAACCCGGTCAACAACGCGCGCCGGCTGGCGCCGGTGTTCCAGCACGGCCGCCAGCAGATGTCGGTGGTCATCGTTGAAAACAGCGCGCTGCTGGCGATCGACGTCCCGGTGTATATCGACAGCCGCGTGTTCTACACCCTGACCGCGCTGCTCAAGCCGGAGCGGCTGCCGCGCATCCTGCAGGACGAACACATCACCGCCGAACGCGCCATGACGCTGTTCGACCCGGCCGGCAACATCGTGGCCCAGGCCGGCGGGCCACGGCTGCTGCTGGGCAGTCCGGCCGATCCGGCGCTGCGCGCCCAGCTGCAGCGCGCGCCGGAGCAATTACTGGAAACCGAGGACGCGCGGGGCACGCCGGTGTACATGGGCTTGGCGCGGGCGCCGGTCAGCGGCGCCGTGGTCGGCATCGCCTCGCCACGCATCAACGCCGCGCGCGACTTGATCGGCGCGGTCTGGCTCAGCGTGCTGACCCTGCTGGCGGTGCTGCTGGCCGGCTTCGCGCTGACCTGGCTGGTCGGCGGCCGCCTGGCCCGTTCGATCCGGGCGCTGGTGGAGCCGGCACAGGCGCTGGCCGGCCGCCGCGCCCTGGTGCTGCCGGCCGCCACCTTCCGCGAGGCCGAGATGGTGACGCAGGCGCTGCAGGCGGTCGAGGGCGATCTGCGGCGCCACAGCCAGGAACTGGAAAGCCTGGTGGCCGAACGCACCAGCCAGCTGGAAAAGAACCGCGCCCAGCTGGAAACCCTGTACGCCACCGCCCCGGTCGGCCTGAGCTACGTGGACGCCGAGCTGCGGGTGCTGCGCATCAACGATTACCTGGCGGCGCTGAACCAGGAGCCGGCCATCGCCCACCTCGGCCGTCACATCGGCGACATGATTCCCGACGATCAGGTGCGGCGCCACGTGCTGGCCGACTACCGCGCCGTGCTGGAAAGCGGCAAGCCGCTGACCGGCTTGCAGCGCTCCGGCTATCCAGCCTCGTCGCCAGACCAGTTGCACCACTGGGTGCTGAGCTACTACCCGCAATTCGACACCAACGCCCGCATCATCGGCATCACCGCGCTGGTGCTGGACGTGACCGAGCACAAGCGCGTGGAAGTGGCGCTGCAGCGCTCGCGCCAGTTGCTCGGCTCGGTGGTGGAAAACATCCCGGCCATGATCTTCCTGAAAAACGCCGACGATCTCAGCTACGCGATGTTCAACCGCCATGGCGCGCAGATGCTGGGCACCAGCAGCGACCAGGTGGTCGGCAAGACCGACGCCCAGTTCATGTCGCCCGAGCAGGCCGAGGCGGCCCGCGCCGACGACCTGCGGGTGCTGGCCACCGCGCCCGGCGTGGTCAGCGAGGTCGCCGAGGAACCGCTGGCCACGCCCAAGGGCACGCGCTATCTGACCAGCCGCAAGGTGGCGCTGCGCGACGAACACGGCAAGCCGACCCACGTGCTGGGCATCGCGCTCGACATCACCGAGCGCAAGCAGGCCAAGGAAACGCTGCGCGCCACCGCCGAGCAACTGGCGGCCAGCGAGCATTTCGTCCGCACCGTGACCGACAACCTGCCCGGCATGGTGGCGTATTGGGACGCCGAACTGCGTTGCCGCTTCGCCAACCGCTATTTCCTCGACTGGCATGGCATGAGCAGCGCGCAGATGATCGGCGCCCACATGCCGCAGGTGGTCGGTCAGGCCCAATTCGACGAGGGCGCGCCGTATGTGGAAGCGGCGCTGGCCGGCCAGCCGCAGGGTTTCGCCAGCCGGCTGCAATGGCCGTCCGGCGAAAGCAGCCATACCTGGGTCAATTACATCCCCGATCTGGACGATACTGGCACTGTAAAGGGTTTCTTTGTGCTAGTCTCCGATGTGACTGAACTTAAGGAAACGGAATTGCACTTGCAGGAGCTGAACGAGGAACTGATCGTGGCGCGTGACCGCGCCGAAGCCGCCAGCCGCGCCAAAAGCGAGTTCCTGGCGAATATGAGCCACGAGATCCGCACCCCGATGAACGCGATTATTGGCCTGGCCCGGCTGCTGGAAGAAGCACCGCTGGCGCCGCGCGAACGCGGCTATCTGCACAAGATCCAGTTTGCCACCCAATCGCTGCTCAGCCTGGTGAACGATGTGCTCGACTTTTCGCGGGTGGAAGCCGGCCAGCTGGTGCTGGAACACGCGCCCTTCCATTTGCAGCACATCCTGGACAGCATCAGCGTCATGCTCAGCGGCAGCGCCAGCGACAAGGGCGTGGAGCTGGTGTACGACATCGACCCGGCCATGCCGACCGAGCTGGCGGGCGACCCGATGCGGCTGCAGCAGGTGCTGCTCAACCTGGTCAGCAACGCCATCAAGTTCACCGACCACGGCGAAGTGGTGCTGTCGGTGCGGCCGGCGGCCGGCGCGGCGCGTCCCGGCGACCAGGCGCTGCTGGTGGAATTCCGCGTGCGCGACACCGGCATCGGCATCGCGGCCGACAAGCAAGCCGGCATCTTCGACGCCTTCTCGCAGGCCGACAGCAGCACCAGCCGCAAATTCGGCGGCGCCGGGCTGGGACTGGCGATCTGCCGCCAGCTGGCCGACATGATGGGCGGCGCCATCAGCGTCGACAGCGCGCCCGACCATGGCGCCGAATTTTTGTTCGCCTGCCCGCTGGAATGCGGCACGCCGCTGGCGGCGACGCCGGCCGCACCGGCCGCCACCACGCTGTCGGTGCTGATCGTCGATGACAACGCCAGCGTGCGCCAGGCGCTGCAGGCCGCCGGCCGCAGCTTCGGCTGGCACACCGCGGTGGCGGCCGGCGCCGAACAGGCCCAGGCGCTGCTGCGGGAACGCGCCTACGACCTGCTGCTGCTGGACCGCGACATGCCCGGCACCGACGGTCCGACACTGCTGCAACAACTGCCGTCCGAGCTGGCGCTGCCGCCGGTGCTGATGATGACCTCGGAACACCGGGCCGCCGCGCTGGTGCAGCAAACCGCCGCGCTGGGCCTGGCCGGGGTGCTGGCCAAGCCGGTCAGCCCGGCGCGGCTGCTGGAGCGCGTCAACGCCCTGCTGGCCGGCGACCAGGCCACCGCCGGCATCCTGTCGCAGCTGGAGCATGTGCCGCTGCAGGGCCGGCTGCACGGCATGCGGGTGCTGCTGGTGGAAGACAATGAAATCAACCAGGAAGTGGCGGAATACATGTTGCAGCACGCCGGCGCCAGCGTCAAAGTGGCGGCCAACGGCCAGCTGGCGGTGGAACTGCTGGCGGCCGCGCCCGAGCGCTACGACGTGGTGCTGATGGACATCCAGATGCCGGTGATGAACGGTTACGACGCCACCCGCGAAATCCGCCGCCAGGGGCTGCTGACGCTGCCCATCATCGCGATGACCGCCAACGTGCTGGAAGACGACCGCCGCCGCGCCGCCGAAGCCGGCATGAACGCACACGTCGCCAAGCCGATCGACGTCGAGGAACTGATTACCGTGTTGACCCGGCTGGTGACGATTCGCGGCGCCGCGCGCGAAATGGTGGCGCCGGTGCCGGCCAAGGCGACGCCGCAGGCGCCGGCGGCCGCGCTGATGCCGCCGCTGTCGCCACTGCCCGGCATCGACGTCGAGGCCGCGCTGGCGCGGCTGGGCGGCAACCAGGAAGCGCTGATCAATCTGCTGAAGCGCTTTGAACGTTCGCAGGGTGGCGCCGTGGCCGAGGTCAAGTCGCTGCTGACCGGCGGCCAGCACGAGCTGGCGGCCCAGGTGCTGCACCGCTTGCGCGGGGTCGCCGCCAACCTGGGCGCGGCCGATGTGGCGCGCCTGACCGCCGCCGCCGAGGCCGCGCTGCGCGACCAGCACGCCGACACGCTGGCCATGCCGGCCGCGCTGAGCCGGCTGGAACAGGCGCTGGAACTGGTGACGCGCACCGCGCGCAATCTGGCCGCGCCGCGCTCGAACATTCCAACAAGCAACGAATCGCCACCCGATCTGCTGCAAAAACTAGCGGAACTGCAAAGTTTGCTTCAGAATAACAACCTGAAAGCACTGGAACACTTCCGGGCGTTGCGGCCGGCGCTGGGCACGGCCGAGCAGGCGCAAGCCCTGGGTGAAGCAGTGGAAACCCTCAACTTCAAGATCGCGCGCCAAATCGTGGAAGACCTGTTGCAACGGAAGGAAAGTGCATGAGCTGGACCGACCTGGCCAGGAACGGGCGCATCCTCGTGGTCGACGATGCGCTGGAAAATATCCAGATCCTGCACCATGCGCTGCGCGAGGAACACGAGGTGCTGTTCGCGCTGGATGGCGAGCAAGCGCTGCAGATCGCCTCCGAACAACAGCCGGACCTGATCCTGCTGGACGCGGTGATGCCTGGCATGGACGGGTTTGAAGTGGTGGCGGCGCTGCGCGCCTCGCCACGGCTGCAGGACATTCCGGTGATCTTCGTGACCGCGCTCAGCCAGCCGGAAGACGAGACCCGCGCGCTGGAAGCCGGCGCGGTCGACTTCATCAGCAAACCGTTCAATGTGGCGGTGGTGCGGGCGCGGGTGCGCAGCCAGCTGACCATCAAGCGCCAGGCCGACGCCATGCGCGAGCTCAGCATGTCCGATGGCCTGACCGGGGTCGCCAACCGCCGCAACTTCAACGACACCGTTGACGCCGAATGGCGCCGCTGCGCGCGCGCCGGGCTGCCGCTGTCGCTGATCATGATCGACATCGACCACTTCAAGCTGTACAACGACCACTACGGCCACCAGGCCGGCGACGCCTGCCTGCAGGTGATCGCCGCCGCCATGAAGGGCTGCGCCACGCGGCCGCAGGATTTGCTGGCGCGCTACGGCGGCGAGGAATTCATCCTGCTGCTGCCGCAGGAAGGACCGGACGGCACCGAGGTGATCGCCAACCGCATCCAGGACGAAGTGCGCAAGCTGGGCTTGCCGCACGCGGCCTCGCCGACCGCGTCGCAAGTGACGCTGAGCATGGGGCTGGCGACCGCCATGCCGCCGCTGGAAGGCAGCGAGCCCAGCCCGCTGATCCGCATCGCCGACGCCAACCTCTACCGCGCCAAACAGAGCGGCCGCAACCGCTACTGCATCAGCCTCGGCGCTTAAGCAGCCGCGCGGCGACGCTTGATGTACCGCCTGCCGCTGCGGCCCATGCTGAATTTGCCTGGCATGCGCCCTATGGATTCCGGCTTTCGCCGGAATGACTAAATCCGGCCTCTATCCTGGCGGGCCGAAATTAAGCAGCCTAGGCATGCTGCTGGAAGCCGCGCTGGGCGGTGAAGCGTTCCAGGTGGTGGTCGACGTCGCCCAAGGTCAGTTCGATCATCGTCAGGCGCTTGAAGTGGTGGGCCGCCGGCAGTTCGTCGGTGACGCCCATGCCGCCGTGTAGCTGGATCGCCTGCTGGCCGATGAACTTGGCCGCCTGGCCAACGCGCACCTTGGCCGCCGATGCCACCCGCCGCCGCTCCTCGGCATCGCAGGCCATGCGCGCCGCCACCAGCAACGCCATCGAACGCGCCTGTTCCAGATGGATGTACATGTCCGCCATGCGGTGCTGCAGCGCCTGAAAACCACCGATCGGCCGCCCGAACTGCTGACGCGTCTTCAAATATTCCAGCGTGGCGTTGAACAGCGCATCCATCGCCCCCACCGCTTCCGCGCACAGCAGGCTGACGCCGTAATCGGCGGCCTCGTCCAACAAGTCACATCCGCCGCCCAGCTTGCTCAGCAGCGCCGACGCCGGCACCGCGACGTGGTTGAACTGCACCGTCGCCGCGCGCTGGCCGTCGATGGTGCGGTAGTCGCGGATCACCACGCCCGGCGTTTCAACCGGCACCACGAACAAGCTGATGCCGTTGGTGTCGCGCTGGGTGCCGGCGCTGCGCGCGGACACGATCAGCGCATCGGCCTGGCCGCCGTGGATCACCACCGTCTTGGTGCCGTCTATGCGATAACCCTCGCCATTGATGCTGGCGATGGTCTTGATGTCGGCCAGATCGTGCCGCGCATGCTTTTCACCCAGCGCACACGCCAGCTTCAACTTACCCTGAGCGACATCTTCCAGCCGATGATGCTGATTGCCGGCCAGTTGCAAAAACTTGGCGCCCCACATGGTGGCGAAATACGGCTCAACCACCAGGCCACGTCCCAGCTCCTGCATCACCAGCAGCATATCGACCGCGCTGCCGTCGAAACCGCCCTGCGCTTCCGGAATCGGCAATGCCGTCATGCCCAGTTCCACCAGCGTATTCCAGGCCACATCCGACACCCCGCTGGCCGAGTGCACAATGCGCTGGCGCGCGTCGAAGCCGTAATCCTTGTCGACCCAGCGCCGCAACGCGTCGGCAAACTGCAGTTGCTCTTCCTTGAAATTGAAATCCATCGCCCCTCCGTTACAGGCCCAGAATCATCTGGGTGATGATATTTTTCTGTATCTCGTTCGAACCGCCGTAGATCGAGGTCTTGCGGAAGTTGAAGTAATAAGCGGTCAGCGGCGCGCCAGCATCGTCACCGGTGACGGCGTGGTCGGCCTTGCCTTCGAGGTAATCAGTGTCAAACGGCAGCGCGTCCGGGCCCAGCGCTTCCACCATCAGCTCGGTCAGCTGCTGCTGGATTTCCGAGCCGCGCACTTTCAGCATCGACGCTTCCGGCCCCGGCGCGTGGGATTCGCGCGTGATCACCCGCAGCACCGTGGTTTCCAGCGCCATCAGATCGATCTCCAGGCTGGCCACCTTGGCGGCAAACACCGGGTCCTGCATCAGCGGCTTGCCGTGCTTGTAGTGCTCGGAGGCCAGCTTCTTCAGGAACAACAACTCGCGCTTGGAGCGGCCGACCGCAGTGATGCCGGTGCGCTCGTGCCCCAGCAGATACTTGGCATAGGTCCAGCCCTTGTTTTCCTGGCCGATCAGGTTTAGCACCGGCACCTTGACGTTGTCGAAGAAGACCTCGTTCACCTCGTGGTCCTCATCCAGCATGACGATGGGACGCACCGTGATGCCCGGCGACTTCATGTCGATCAGCAAAAAGGAAATGCCCTCCTGCTTGCGCGCCGTATTGTCGGTGCGCACCAGGCAAAAGATCATGTCGGCGTGCTGGGCCAGCGTGGTCCAGGTCTTCTGGCCATTGACGATGTAATACTCGCCCACCCGCTCGGCGCTGGTTTTCAGCGACGCCAGGTCGGAGCCGGAACCGGGTTCGGAATAGCCCTGGCACCACCAGTCATCGCAATTGAGGATGCGCGGCAGGTAATGCGCCTTTTGTGCCTGATTGCCAAACGCCATGATCACCGGCGCCACCATGTTGACGCCAAACGGCAGGATAGGCGGGGTGCCGGCGCGGGCGCACTCTTCTTCCCAGATATGACGCTGGGTCGGGGTCCAGCCGGTGCCGCCGTACTCGACCGGCCAGGCCGGCGCGGCCCAGCCCTGGCGAGCGACGATCTGGTGCCAGCGCACGTAATCCTGGCGGCTCAGGCGCAAATGGTTGCGGACTTTTTTCTGCAGGTCGCTGGGCAGGTTGGCGTCTAAAAAAGCGCGTACCCCGTCACGAAATGCCAGATCCGCAGCCGTGTAAGTCAAATCCATGCTGTCTCCTTAAAAGCACGACCGTTCCAAATGATTGTACTCCCCTGCACTTTTATAGGGCGACGGAATGTAAGACTTTCTTCACTTCAATGTGACTTTTTTTACGACGGCGTGAGCGGGTTTCAAAACCTTACCTTCGTGATCGTGTGGATGCATGGCGGCGACGCGCTTGCCGCTGCCGGTTTCAACCAGCACCGAATGCGCTTCACCCGGCGCGAACAGGTGGCGCTCGCCCCACTGGCGCAGGGCGACGATGGCGGTGAACAGGCTTTCGCCTTTGGAAGTCAGCACGTATTCGTGATAGGCGCTGCCGTCGGACGCGGCCTGGGTGGCCAGCAGGCCGTGCTCGACCAGCGCGGCCAGGCGGTCGGCCAGAATATTGCGCGCCACGCCGAGGTTGCGCTGAAAGTCGCCGAAACGGCGGATGCCGTCCAACGCATCGCGGATGATCAGCATGGACCAGCGGTCGCCCACCAGGTCCAGCGCGCGCGCCACCGGGCAGGGATCGTGTTGCATGGTTTTACGTTGTGCCATGGTTGCATTTTAAAACTGGTTTACGGTATGGTGCAAGCAGTTTTGATTTGCAACCAGATGGAGATGATGATGCAATCGATGTCGCGCGCCCGGGTGGCGCTATTTGCCTGTGCCAGCGGCTTGAGCGTGGCCAATGTGTACTACGCCCAGCCGTTGCTGGATGCGCTGGCGGCGGAATTCGCGATCAGCCCCGGCGCCGTCGGCGGTATGGTCACCGCGACCCAGGTCGGCAGCGCGCTGGCCTTGCTGTCGCTGGTGCCACTGGGGGATATGCTGCCGAGGCGGCGTTTGATGCTGGCGCAGCTGACGGCATTGGCGGTGGCGCTGGCCTGTGTGTGCATGGCGCGCAGCGCTGGCATGGTCATGCTCGGCATGACGCTGGTCGGCATGCTGGGGACGGCCATGACACAGGGTTTGATCGCTTACGCGGCCAGCAGCGCCGCCGCCCACGAGCGCGGGCGGGTGGTCGGCGCGGCGCAAGGCGGTGTGGTGGCCGGACTACTGCTGGCGCGCGTGTTCGCCGGCGCCGTGGCCGATCTGGCCGGATGGCGCGCCGTGTACGGCGTCTCCTGTGTGCTGATGCTGCTGCTCGCTGCCACACTGCGGCGCGCGCTGCCCGTGCTGCCCGTGCTGCCCGTGCTGCCCGGCGGTGCCGGCACGCTGTCGGCCGGGCTGCGGCGCTACCTGCTCCTGCTGGGCTCGATGTTCACGCTGCTGCGCCGCAACCGCATGCTGCAGGTGCGCGGCGTGATCGCGCTGCTGATGTTCGCCGTCTTCAGCGCCTTCTGGAGCACGCTGGTATTCCTACTGTCCGCGCCGCCCTACCAGTACACGCACACGACGATAGGCGCGTTTGGCCTAGTCGGGCTGGCTGGCGCCATGGCCGCCGCAGGCGCCGGCCGCCGGGCCGATCAAGGCCGCGCGCAACAGACCAGCGCCGCCGCGCTAGTGTTGATGTTGCTGTCCTGGGCGCCGCTGGCACTGGCGCCCAGCTCGTTGATCGCCCTCATCGCCGGCGTACTGCTACTCGACCTCGGCGTGCAAGCCCTGCACGTCACCAACCAGAGCCTGATTCTGCACCACGCCAGCGCCACCCACGGCCGCCTGATCGGCGCCTACATGATGTTCTACGCCGCCGGCAGCGGCGCCGGCGCCCTGACCGCAACCACCATCTACGCCGCAGCCGGCTGGCACGGCGTCTGCGTACTGGGCGCCGCGCTCAGCCTGCTCGCCCTGTTTTTCTGGTGGATCACAAAGTGGCCAGTCCGGATTGCAAAAGTGGCCGGACCAATCTAGAATGGCCTGACCAAAATAAACGTTTAACTACAAGAGACAAACCCGTGACCACTCCCACAGCCCTGATCGCGGCCGTAGCCGCCGCCCTGCTCGCCCTGCCCGCCCATGCGGAAGGACCATATCGCAACCCGGACAACAAAAGCGTCTACGACGCCGGCGAAGGCACCTACCCGGTGCCATACAAAAAGCCGACCGTGGCCGAAATCACCAGCGCGCTGGACCGCATTCGCGGCTATATGGAAGCCACCACACCGACCCGCGTGGTGCACAAGAACAGCGGCCTGCAGATCACCGACTTCAGCACGCCCGTGGCCGACGCCATTGTCGAGCCGAGCAGCGCCGAATGGCACTTCCAGGCCTACGAAATGGGCGTGGTGCACACCGGCCTGCTGAAGGCGGCGGCCGTCACCGGCGACCAGAAATACACCGCCATGACCACGCGCCACTTCCAGTTCATGGTCGACAAAATGCCGTACTTCAAGGCGCAGGAACAACAGTTCCACCTGCAGCGCGGCAACAGCTTCGCCCGCTTCATCGAGCCGCGCTCGCTGGACGATGCCGGCTCCATGTGCGCCGCCATGATACGCGCCCGTTTCGCCAAGATCGGACCGGACATGAGCGCGTTCATCGACACCTGCAGCAACTGGGTCGCAAAAAAACAATTCCGCCTGCCGGACGGCACGCTGGCGCGCGAGCGGCCGCAAGCGGTGTCGCTGTGGGCCGACGACATGTATATGGGCGTGATGCCGCTGGGCGAGATCGGCCACCTGACCGGCAAGCGCGAATACTATGACGACGCCGTCAAAAACGTGCTGCAGATGACCAAATACCTGTACAACCCGCAGCTCAATCTGTACACCCACGGCTGGAACGCCAACAACCCGGACGCGCCGCGCTTCTACTGGGCGCGCGCCAACGGCTGGGCGGTGCTGACCATGAGCGACCTGCTGGACGTGCTGCCGAAAGACCATCCCGGCTACCCGAAAGTGCTGGCCCAGCTGCGACTGGCGCTGCGCGGCATCGCCGAACTGCAATCCGGCACCGGCCTGTGGCACCAGATGATCGACCGCAACGACTCCTATCTGGAAACCTCGGCCAGCGCCATCTTCACCTACGTGATCGCGCACGCCGTCAACGAAGGCTGGGTCAGCGCCGCCACCTACGGCTCCATCGCCCAGGCCGGCTGGGTAGGCCTCAGCACCCGCATCAACAGCCGCGGTCAGGTCGACGGCACCTGCGTCGGCACCACCTTCGCCAGCGACCAGATCTATTACTACAACCGCCCGGCCAGCGTCGACGCGCTGCACGGCTATGGCCCGACCTTGCTGGCCGGGGCTGAAATGATCAAATTGCTGAACAATCCGAAGATCGACATTCAGGTACGCTTACGCACCTACCATTACGTGCCGAAAGAAAACGGCGCGACCAACTACAGCCATGAATAAGGAGACCGTTGTCATGCGCACCATCCTGTTGCCCATCGCCGCCCTGCTGGCCGGCAGCGCCGCCCATGCGGCCGAGCTAGCCAAGATCACCGTCACCAATGACCTCGATCTGGCGCGGCCGTCGGAAACCATCGCCATTCCGTGGAGCGAGATCAACCGCGCGCTGCCCGGCGCCCTGATCCAGAAAATCGCCGTCAAGGACAGCAAAGGCAAGGTGCTGCCCTACCAGGTCAGCAATATCGCGCCGCAGGCCAAGGACCCGAAAGGCATTGGCATCGCCTATGGCGAGCTGTACTTCCAGCACAGCTTTGCCAAGGGCGAGAAAACCGCCACCTTCACGATCGAAAAAACCGAGACCGTGACCCAGCCGTTCCCGGCTCAGACCTTCGCCCGCTACGTCCCCGAGCGTCTGGACGACTTCGCCTGGGAAAACGACCACGTCGGCCACCGCACCTACGGCCCGGCGCTGGCAGCGCCCGACAGCAAGGGCGAAGGCAAGGAAGTGCTGGAAACCAGCGGGCTGGACATCTGGTTCAAGCGCGTGGCATATCCGATCGTCGACCGCTGGTACAACAAAGGCCACGACCACTACCACCATGACGAAGGCGAAGGCATGGACATGTACAACGTCGGCAAATCGCGCGGCGCCGGCGGCACCGGCGTGTGGGACGGCAAACAACTGTACGTCGGCCGCAACTACGCCTCGTGGAAAGTACTGGCCAACGGCCCGATCCGCTCGGTATTCGAGCTGAATTACGACAGCTGGGACGCCAACGGCGTCAAAGTGAGCGAAGTCAAGCGCTTCACCGTCGATGCCGGCCAGGATTTCGACACCATGGACAGCACCTTCACCTTCAGCGGGCCGCAGCAGCTGACCGTCGCCGTCGGCCTCAACAAAAAGCCATCCGACAAGAACCAGAACGAACAGATCGCGGTTGGCCATGACGGCGTCGCGCTGACGCAATGGGTCACCCAAGCCACCAAAGGCGCGTTCGGCACCGCCGTCGTGATCCCGAGCGCCAGCGGCCAGACCGACGATGCCCTGAACGAGCTGATCCTGGCGCCAGTCGAATCCGGCAAACCGCTGCGCTACTACATCGGCGCCGCCTGGGAGCGTTCTGGCCACGCCAAAACCAGCGCCGAATGGGCCGCCAAAGTCCAGCTGATGGCCGCCCGCGCCACCCACCCCCTCAAAGCCACCGTCAGCCCTTAAAAATCCGGGGTCAATCCTCCCAAAGCTACACGGGCTCTGCCGTAAGCGTCGCTTACGGCAGAGCCCGTGTAGCTTTGGGAGGATTGACCCCGGTTTTAAAAATAGACAATAGGCCAACAATTCCGTATTCTCCTAGGACGCAATGCTCATTGCTATGAGGCATGGCGACTCGGGATCGGTTACTTGTGCTTGATTTATTTCTGAAACTTGCTGGCAGGACCGGCCTGGCAATCCTTTGGTTGCTGGCGCCGCTGTGCGCCAGTGCGGCGCCAACGCAGGCGCCGTGGCAAGCGCTGGCGCCTACTATGTTTGAGCATCTGGTGCCGGCCGAACGCGGCTTTCCTAATCCGATTACGATGAGCATCGCCCAGGACGGCGATGGCTTTATGTGGTTTGCCACGCAATCCGGCCTCGGTCGCTGGGACGGCTACCGCATGCGCAATTTCTTTTACAAAGCCGACGATCCAACCTCGCTGCCGGCCGATTTCGTCCAGACCCTGCACGTCGATCGCCAGGGCCGGCTGTGGGTCGGCACCAGCGCCAACGGCGTCGCCATGTACGATAAGTTCAGCGAGCAGTTCATCCGTTATCCGGCCGGCCCGCAGGGGCTCAGCAGCCCGGCCATCGGCGCGCTGGCCAGCGATGCGCGCGGCGGCCTGTGGGTCGGCACCGCCACCGGCCTCGATTACATCGATGTGCCCAACGGCGGCGCGATCCGCCATTATCCGCGCGCCGACGGTGGCCCGCCCGCCAATCACATCCGCGCGCTGCTGGTGGACGCGGCCGGCGATCTGTGGATCGGCTCCCACGCCGGCCTGGCGCGGCGCGATGCCACCAGCGGCCGGGTCGAGGATCTGCCGCTGGCCAATGGCGCCGTCGACGCGGTGTTGGCGCTGGCCCCCAGCCGCCCCGGCGAGGTGGTGTTCGGCACCCTCAAGAGCGGCGTCGGCCTGGCCCGCGCCGGCGACGGCGCCCGTCTGTTGACGCTGGACCAGGTGCACGACGCCGGCAGCGCGATGGTGCTGTCGATCGCCGCCACCCTGCCCGGCACTTACTGGGCCGCGACCTATGGCGGCGGCTTGATCGAGTTCGATGCCGACGGCCACGGCCGCCGCATCCTGCACCGCGCCGCCATCAGCATCAGCCTGGGCCACGACCGGGTGGCGGCGGTGTGGCGCGACCGCAGCGGCCTGATCTGGGTGGCCAACGAGCGCGGCGTCGATATCCACAATCCGTCCAACCGCAGCGCCGCCACCATCCTCGACGGCGTCGGCCTGCCGGAGATTTCCGCCTTCGCCTTCCTCAACGACAGCGCCGGCCGGCTGTGGGTGGCGCTGGGCGACCAGGGCATCGATCTCATCTCCGCCGACGGCCGCCGCAGCGCCGGACTGCGGCCCGATCCGGACCACCCCGAGCGCGCGCTGCCCAATCGCCTGATTTTATCGATGGCCGAGGCTGAACCGCAGGAAGCCTGGATCGGCACCGCGCTCGGCCTCTATCACACCAGCGGTCACGGCAGCCAGGTGCGGCGGGTGGCGCTGCCGCTGGCCGATCCCTATCCGCGCGTCGGCGCGATCGCGCGCCAGGGGCCGCTGTTGTGGCTGGGCGTGTCGACCGGGCTGCTGCGCTACGATAGCCGCGACGGCAGCGCTCGCCTGTACGGCCAGGGGCCGGCCGGCAGCGGCGCGCTCAGCGACCACCGCATCTCCGCGCTGCACGTCGGCGCCGACGGCGTGCTGTGGGTCGGTACCCTGAGCGGCCTCAACCGCTTCGATCCGGCCACCGGCCTGGCCACGCTGATCGCGCAGGACGCCACCCAGCGCGTGGTCACCGCGCTGGCCTTCGACCGCGCTGGCCGGCTGTGGGTCGGCAGTATCAACGATGGCATCGTCATCCTCGACCCGCGCCAGGCCGACAGCCAGCATTGGCAGCGCCTCAACGATAGCCATGGTTTGCCCAGCTCGTCCATTTCGGCGCTGCAGCCGGACCAGGCCGGCCGCATGTGGGTCTCCACCACCGACGGCATCGCCATGATCGATACCACCAACCTCAAGGTGCAGGTGCTGGACCGCGCCGCCGGGCTGGTGTTCCAGCCCTATGTGGTGGGCGCCGGCGGCCAGACCGCGCGCGGCGAGATCGTGTTCGGCACCTCGGGCGGCTATGTGCTGGTGCAGCCGACGCCGCCGCAAGTGTGGCGCTACCAGCCGCCGCTGGCGGTCAGCGCGGTCTACCTGGACCACCGCAGCGTGGCGCCGGCGCCGCTGCTGGCGCCGGAAGCGCGGGCGCTGGCGATTCCACCCGGCACCCGCAAGGTCGAAGTCGAGATGGCGGCGCTGGACTTTTCCGCCAGCGTCAGCAACCGCTATGCGTTCCGCCTGGAAGGCTATGACAAGGACTGGATCGAGACCGACGCCAGCCACCGCGCCGTCACCTATGCCAATGTGCCGCCGGGCCGCTACCGGCTGTATATGCGTGGCAGCAACCGCGTCGGCGCCTGGAGTCCGCACGAGCTGAGCATGGAGCTGCACTTCCTGCCGGCCTGGTATCAGACCTGGTGGGCACGCTTGAGCGCGCTGCTGGCGGTGCTGGCCTGCGGCTGGGGCGCCTACCGCTGGCGGGTGCGCAATCTGCAGCAGCAGGTGTATTCGCGCACGCTGCACCTGGAGCGGGTGCACGCCATCGTCAAGTCGATCAACGAAGAGCTGGATTTCGACGCGCTGCTGCACACGATTTTGCGCGAGTCCAGCGCCATCGGCGAGGTCGGCGTGGCCTACGCGCTGATCTGCGAAGCGCCCGGCGGTCCGTTGGCGATCCGCGCCAGCTGGGGCCACGATGCGCTGCCGTCGGCGCGCGCCGGCGTCTCGCTGGCGGCGGCACAAGCGCAGTTTGTCAACGCCGCCACCGTGATCGCGTCCGATATGTTCCTCAAGCAGCGCACCATGCTGGCGGTGCGCATCTGCGTCGAGCAGCAGGTGCAGGGCTATCTGGTGTTCAAGCAGAGCACGCCGTTCGCGCGCAAGGATCTGGAGATGTTCAAGGCGCTGAAAGAACCGTTTGTGTCGGCGTTCCAGAAGGCCAGCGCGATCAGCGCGATCCAGCGCGCGCGCGCCGATGCCGAGGCCTCGACCCGCGCCAAGAGCGAGTTCCTGGCCAATATCAGCCACGAAATCCGCACCCCGATGAACGCCATCCTCGGCTTCGCCGGCCTCGGCACCCATCTCGACCTGCCGGCCAAGCCGCACGATTACTTCACCAAGATCGGCCGCGCCGGCAAGAATCTGTTGAGCATCATCGACGATGTGCTGGACTTCGCCAAGATCGAATCCGGCAAGCTGGAGCTGGAGTCGGTGCCGTTCGATCTGGCAGAAACGCTGGCGCAGATCGCCGATCTGTTCTCGTGGCGCGCGGCGGAAAAAGGACTGGAGCTGCTGGCCTGGGCCACGCCCGAGGTGCCGCTACGGTTGGTGGGCGATCCGCTGCGGCTGAATCAGGTGCTGGTCAACCTGGTCGGCAATGCGCTGAAGTTCACCGCACACGGCCACATCAGCCTGCGCGTCGAGCCCGCCGATGGCGCGGCGCCGGCCGCCGATGGCGCGCTGCGTCTGCGTTTCATCGTTGAGGATAGCGGCGTCGGCATCAGCGCCGAGCAGCAAGCGCGGCTGTTCCGCGCCTTCTCGCAAGCCGACACCAGCACCACGCGGCTGTACGGTGGCACCGGCCTGGGACTGGCGATTTCGCAGCAACTGGTGCAGGCGATGGGGGGCGCGATCGCGGTCGACAGCCAGCCCGGCCAGGGCAGCCGCTTCCATTTCGAGCTGACGCTGGGCGTTCAGGCGGACGCGCCGCAGCCAACGGCGCTGCCGCCGGGCGCCGCCGGCCAGCGCATTCTGGTGGTCGACGACAGCCCGATGCTGTGCGACATGCTGGCGCGACTGCTGCGCGCCGATGGTTATCTGGTCGACTGTGCCGGCAGCGAGGCGGCGGCGCTGGAGGCGCTGGCCAGCCAGCCGACCCAACTGGTGCTGCTGGACGAAGGACTGGCCGGCCTGATCGGCGCCCTCGCCCGCAGCCCGGCCCGGCCGCCGCTGGTGCTGATGATGAGCGAGTTTGCGCGCGGTTTGGCGACCGATCCGGTCACGCACGACGAGGCCAACGCGATTCTGGTCAAGCCGGTCACGCCGGCGCAGTTGCGTGAGACGGTGCTGGTGGCGCTGGGCCTGGCGCTGCCGTCGCGCGTGGTGGCGGCGGCGTCGCCACGGCTGTCGGAGATGGCACAACGGATCGCCGGCGCGCGCGTGCTGGTGGTGGACGACAACGCCATCAACCAGCAGGTGGCGCGCGAGGTGCTGCTGCGGGCGCAGGTGCGGGTCGACCTGGCCGATAGCGGCGCCGAGGCGCTGCAAATGGTCGACCAGCTCAACTACGATGCGGTGCTGATGGATATCCAGATGCCGGGCATGGATGGCTACGAGGCCACGGCCCGCATCCGCGCCAAGCCGCAGCACGCGCAACTGCCGCTGATCGCGATGACGGCGCACGCGGTGGCCGGCTTCCGCGAAAGCAGCCTGGGCATGGGGATGAATGATTACGTCACCAAGCCGATCGAGCCGGAGCGGCTGTTCGCGGTGCTGGCCGGGCAGATGCGGCGCACGCCGGAGCGGCCGCCGCGCGCCGTGCCGCCGCCAGCCGACGCACAGCTCGGCAGCGCCATCCCCGCCCTGCCCGGCATCGACATGGAAGCGGTGCTGGCGCGGTTAGGCGGCAATCGTCAGTTGCTGGGAGCGTTGCTGGAGCGCTTCGTGCAGGACTTCAGCCACACCCCGCCGCGCCTGCTGGCGGCGATCGAGCAAGGCGCTTTCGAGCAGGCCGCCGCGCTGGTGCACAAGGTGCGCGGCGCCGCCGGCAATCTGTCGATGTCCGAACTGCACCGCAGCGCCACCGAACTGGAGCAGCTGCTGCGCACAGCGCAGTCTCCCCTGCAGCCTGCCGCGCTGGGCGAGGCGCTGGCCAGCTTTGGCGCCGCGCTGGAGCTGGTGATCGACGGCGTGCAGGATCAGATCGCGTCGGTCTCGCCGTAACGCAGTTCGACCATGTTGCGCGGGCCGCTGGCCGCCGGCCCGCAACCGCAGATCGCCACCACCGCATGGCGCAGATGGTCGAGCTCTAGCAGGCGTTCGATATCAGCATCGTTGATGGCCGCCGTCACAAACGCCGGCAGGCCGGCCTCGGCCGCCAGCAAATAAAAGGTTTGCGACAGATGGCCGGCATCCAGCGCCAGCGCCCGATACGCCTTCTGGTGATTGCGGTACTTCCAGAAGCTGCGCTCGGCGCGCGCCACCATCAGCACCTGCAGCGGCGCGTCGGCCAGCCAATGCTGATCGGCCAATAGCTGCCGCGCCAGTGCCGCCGCCGCTTCGCTGTCCAGCGGGCGCAGCGGCCGCAACTCGTGCTCGATCGGATGATAGTGATACAGGCCGGGCGCCACGCCCTCCACCCGCTGCACCAGCACGAAGGCCTCGACCGGATGCAGGCCGCCGCCCGATGGGCTGGTCTTCTTCAGCACCGCCGCGTGCGGCCCCACCTGGCGCACTTGCTGGGCGCCGAAGGTACGTTGCAGCAGCCGCGCCGCCACCGCCAGCGGCACACTGGCTTGCAGATCGAAATTGCGGCCGGTGTAACGCCGGAACAGCGCCTCGTCCAGCGGCCCGCCGCCGGCCGGCGGCAACTTCAGCGCCTGCTCCGGCGCCAGTTCCAGCGTCGGCGCTGGCGGTTCGCCAAACTGCTCCAGCAGCGCCTCGAAGCTGGGCGCCTCCATGCCATTCTCGCTGCTGACCTCGCGCCAGCGGCCGAAGGTGTGCGCCAGTGCCGACAGCGGCCGCCAGTGGGTGGCGCGCAAGGTCTCGTCGCGTTCGCGTGCCGTCGCATGGGCCGGCGTATCGCCGATCAGCAGGCCGCGCTGTAGCAGGCCGGCGATGCACGCCTCGCCATAGCGCCGCTCGCTGGCGGCGCGCTCGCTCCACACGGTCTGGCTGATGCCACCCAACGCCGCCAGCTCGGCCGCGTCGATGTCCAGCTCCTGGTCCAGATGCGGCGCCAGCGCCACCCAGCGCGTGCTGGACGCCAGCGCGCTGCCGCCAGCCAACACGGTCGGCCAGTCTATCGATAAATGTTCACGGGATTCCAGATACAGCACTGCGCAGCGTCGTAGCTTCATGATGGCCATTTCCGCGAGTGAATGGGATGCTGTCGAGTCTATCTCACTTGCTAATAAAAAGGCAATAATTTCGATTGCCTTGGGGAGCATCGCGGCGTAGCATCGATCTCACGTGCACGACCGTGCACGATGTGTACGTGTGAACCGCATCCAACCAAGGAGAACGTGACTATGCATACCACGAGCGAACTCAGCTCCATCCTCGACCAACTGGCCAACGACGACCAATTCCGCGCCCGCCTGCTGGCCAACCCGGTCGCCGCGCTGAAGAGCATCGGCATCACCCTGCATCCGGACCAGGTGCCGGCCGAGCTCAGCCTGCCTTCCCGCGAAGACATCGCCGCCGACAAGGAAGAATTGATCAGCAGCCTGGAATCGACCGTCAGCATGCTGCCTTTCCTGCTATCCGGCGCGCTGGTCGCCGCCTGATCCTTGCTTGCCGCTAGTCGATCGTGACCAGCAGTTCGCGGTTGCGATTGGCGGCGTTGCCGGCATAGTCCTCCGCCACGATGCGGAGGATGTAATTGCCCGGCCCCAGCTCACTCACCTTCCACATCCCCGGCACCAGCTTGCCGTTGACCACCCGGTTATTGATGGCATACGCGAAGCGCGTCTCGCTGGCGCCGTGCACGGTGATGCCGCTGCTGGCCGCGTATGCAAACTTGACCGCCTCGCGGTTGCGCGGCAGGCGATCATATTGCTGGGTGATGGTGGGCTCGGTCATGCCGGGGATGAATTCGCCCTCCTCGTTCAGCAATTGATAGCCCAGCTTGTACAGGCCGAGCCGACGCCGCGCCTGGTTGCCGTTGATCTGATCGCTGGCATCGACCACGATCTGCACATCGCCCATGCTGCGGCGAATGAACAGGCGGCCATCCACCTTTTCAGTCAGCGGCTTGCCGTTTTTATCGAGCACGCTGATGTTGTGAATTTCCGGCGCGATGGTGTCTTCCAGGCCGACGAACGGCAGCAGCAGCGGATTGCGCGGGCCGCCGTTGGGCTTGTAGTCAAGATGGACGTGCGCCATGCGATTGATTGTGCCCAGCGTTTCGCCGGCCACGAAGCGGGTACCGCGCTTGACGCGCACCGACTCCGCCACGCCCTTGTCGTTGCGCGACACCAGGAAGCGCGGATCGTTGAGCGGCTTGTCGCGCGCGTCGCGGCCGACCCGCATGTGCACATACTGCATGCCGTCGAAGAACAACCCTTCCGACAATTCGCCATAACCCCAGCTGGCGCGCGGATCGGTGATCTTGCCGGCGCCGATGGCCAGCACCGGTTCGCCAATCGCGGCCTGCACGTCCATGCCGCTGTGGAAATGATCGCGGCTCTCGCCATCGAAATTACCGCGCACCTCGCCCATCAGGCCAACCACCTCATGCACCTTGTTCTGCGGCTTGACCGGCCACAGCATGGTGGCGCTGTGCGACGGCAGGCCGGGCGACGGCGCATCCGGCTCGGGCTCCTCGCTGCCGCGCATCTGGCCGATGTGCTGCAGGCGGAAGGTGGCGCCATCGGTCACGAACAGCGAACCATCCTTGTACAGCGCCATGCCACGCGGCGAATACAGGCGCACGCCGCCGTCCGAACCATAACCGGGCTGGGCCGGATGGTCGACATCCTTCAGCGCCACCACCGCGCCGGCCGGCGTGATCTGCGCCACGCGGCCGTGGGCGCTGCTGGCGATGTACAGGAAGCCGTCGCCGGTCAGCGCGATCGCCACCGGCGAGCGCAGCAGCGAATCGCGGTCGTCGTCCTTGGCGATGGCAATGGTGCTGACCTGGCCATCCTTGCTGAGCTTGCGGATGGCGTGGTTGGCGGTGTCCGCGATGTAGAGATCGCCGGCGGCGCTGATCGCCAGTCCGGTCGGGGTATCGAACAGCGCCTGCGCGGCGGCGCCGTCGGCGTGACCGGCGCGCTTGCCGCCAGCAATGGTGGTGACCGTGCCGTCCGGCGCGATGCGGCGGATGCGGTCGTTATAGGTGTCGGCCACGTAGACCACGCCGGCGGCGTCCACCGCCACCCCGATCGGACCGTTGAACTGGGCGCCGGCGCCCTTGCCATCCTTGTCCCCGGCCAGGCCATCGCCGGCCAGCGTGCTGACCACACCCGCCGGCGTCACCTTGCGGATCGCGTTATTGCCGGTATCGGCCACGTACAGATTGCCGGCGGCGTCGATCGCCAGCCCGGACGGCGTGTTGAAGGCGGCGGCGGTGCCCGTGCCTTCCGCATAACCTTCGGTGCCGCCGGCCAGCGTCGAGCCGATGCCGGCCAGATCGATCTTGCGGATGCTGTTATTGTCGCCGCCGTCGGCCACGTACAGATTGCCATCCTGGTCCAGCACTACGCCAAACGGATCGGCAAAACGCGTGCGGCGGCCATTGTTCACGCCCGGCAGACCGTCGCCAGCCACATTGCTGACGCGCGCAAACCAGCCGTTGGGCGTACCCTTGGCCGCGCTCGGCAGCGCCACCGCGCCCGGCTGCCCGGCTGGCGCGCTGGGCTTGAGCAAATACACCACGCCGCCGCCCACGACCGCGCTGCCCAACAGCAGGCCCAGCAAAGCAAGTTTGAATTGATTAGGAGACACGGTGCCGCCAGCTAATAGTTGATTTACAGCAATCTTACCAAAAAATCAGCGCTTGCAGCAAAAAAAAGGCCCGCTCTGGGAGCGGGCCAAATTCTATTTCCTTGGAGGAGAATAGAGGAGACAGGAAGAATTATGCCGCGCCGCATCATCTTAATCCAATTTATCTTTCCAATAGCCAAGATTCACCAAACGCATAATAAGGGCGTAGCGCAAAAAAAAAGGGCCGCCAAAAAGGCGGCCCAGGGCTGATACCGGTAAAACTTATTTGCCGTCGGCGGCGTAAGGCAGCACGCGCGAGGCCATGCGGGTGTCGGTTTTCAGCAGGCCGACTTCATCCGACATGATGTGCACCGCTTCGTTCAGCAGCACGTCCTTGGCGGCCTTGGCCTGTTTCTCCGCTTCCAGCTCGGCCGCCAGCGAACGCTCGGCGCCTTGCAGGCCATCGTCGCTGCGCAGCGCGCCCTTGACGCCCGCCACTTTCGGCGTTGGCGCGGCTTTGCCGCTGGCCGGCTTGGCCGCGATTGCCTTGTTCAGCGCATCTTTCGGGTCAGGAACCAAAATCGGATCATCGGCGCCCGGCGTTGGCGACAGCAGACGGGCTTCACGCAGCTTGGAACGGGCTTCCTGCTGGTCGCGCTCCTTGCGGCGCGCCACTTCGTTCAGCGAGATCAGGTTGTCCTTGCGCTGCTTCTTCACCAGCGCGATGTCTTCGGCCAGGTACTGGAAGTCCTTGTCCTTGGCAACGCGCGCTTCGTGCTTTTTATCCAGCAGCGGCACGATCTCTTTCATGTCGCCGGTCGGAATGTAGACCGCTGGCTTGATCTGGGTCCATGGCAGCGCGTTGTCATAGCTGGACTCGCCAAAGGTGTCGGAATCGCCCATGGTCGGCAGCTTGATGTCCGGCGTCACGCCGCGCAGCTGGGTGGTGCCGCCGTTGATGCGGAAGAATTGCGCGATGGTGAACTTCAGCTCGCCATAATGCACCTTGTCGCTCTGCGCGAACTTGTCCAGGCCGAACAGGGTCTGCACCGTGCCTTTGCCGAAGCTCGGCTCGCCGATGATGATGCCACGGCCGTAATCCTGGATCGCCGCCGCGAAAATCTCCGACGCCGAAGCCGAGCCACGGTTGATCAGCACGCCCAGCGGGCCATCCCAGGCCATGCCCGGATCGGTATCGCTTTCCACTTCGACCTTGTTGTCGCCGCTGCGCTGCATGACCACCGGGCCTTTGTCGATGAACAGGCCGGTCAGCTCCACCGCCTCGGTCAGCGAACCGCCGCCGTTGTTGCGCAGGTCGATCAGCACGTTGTCGACCTTGTCCTTCTTCAGCTCGACCAGCAGACGCTTGACGTCGCGGGTGGCGCTCTTGAAGTCCTTGTCGCCCTTGCGGCGCGCCTCGAAGTCCATATAGAAGGTCGGCAGCGAGATCACGCCGACGCGGCGCTTGGTGTTGCCATCCTTGACTTCATACACGGATTTCTTGGCCGACTGCTCTTCCATGCTGATCTTCTGGCGCACCAGCGAGATGAACTGGTGCTTGCCGTCCGGGCCGGCGTCGGCCGGGATGATTTCCAGCTTGACGGTCGAATCTTTCGGACCGCGGATCAGCGCCACCACGTCGTCCAGGCGCCAGCCCAGTACTTCGGTGATCGGGGTTTTCTCGTCCTTGGCCACGCCAACGATCTTGTCGCCGACCTTGATCTTGCCGGACAGGCCGGCCGGGCTGCCGGTCACCACTTCGCGCACCACGGTGTAATCGTCGCGCGACTGCAGCACGCAGCCAATGCCTTCCAGCGACAACCGCATCGCGATGTCGAAGTTTTCAGCGGCGCGCGGGCCCAGGTAGTTGGTGTGCGGCTCGATCGACATCGCATAAGCGTTCATGAAGATCTGGAACACGTCTTCATTGGTCAGCTTGCGCGACGGGCTGAGGTAGCCTTCATAGCGCTTGTCCAGCGTTTCCTTGATCGACTTGTCGTCCTTGCCGGCCAGTTTCAGGCGCAGCCATTCATTCTTGACGCGCTTGCGCCACAGTTCCTTGACCTCGGCGTCGCTCTTGGCCCACTCGGCCTTTTCGCGGTCGTACTGATAGCTCTCGTCGCTGGTGAAATCGAACTTGCCCTGTTTGACCAGTTCACGCGCATAGGCGATGCGCTCGTTGAAGCGTTGCTGGTACAGATTGAAGATGGCAAACGGCACGCTCAGGTTTTCGCCGGTAATGGCATCATCCATGCGGGTGCGCACGATGGCGTACTGGTCGAGGTCGGCCTGGGTGAAGAACATCTTTTCGCCGTCCAGCGACTTGAAGTAGCGGTCGAAGATTTTCTCCGACATCGCATCGTCCAGTGGCATCGGCTTGTAATGCAGTTTGGTGAGTACCCGCGAGGCCCACACGGCGGCCTGAGTCTGGCCGGGCTGGGGTTTGAGAGGGGCGTCTGCCGCTTTATCTGGCACGGCGGCGCCGGCCTGCACTGACAGGGCCGCAACGATGGCCACCAACAGCATTTGCTTCTTCATCGGCTTACTCCGGAACATGTAAAAAAGGTGTTGTTTCATTCTACAGGATAGCAGCCGCAACACGGGGCTGGATTTTCAGAGTTTCTCTGCATAAGCTTAAGGGCACCTGAAACTTCGCCACCATCGTATCGCGCGCGATAAGTATTTATACGTATTTGATAACGACTGTTATTTAAGTCATTGTTTTGCAAAACAAAACTATTTGAATAATTATTCCAATTTGTTGCTCAATGGCAAAAATCTGCTATCATTCAAGTCTTGATGTAGTTTCATGTTTTGAGGCTCTAGCTCGCAGGACTGCGGCAGTGCCCCATGCCTGCAGTCGCTCCCGAACACCCGGAGCCAGCTCGACTCCGAGCTCTCAACCACAACTTTGTAGAGATCAATGAAAACAATAACGATCAATCCCCGTAATTGGGGTGTCGGTACGAAAATTACCGTTTTTACGTTTGGCCTGATGACCGTCATCATGGCCATCCTGCTCACGCTCATCAATATGAGCACCTCGGCCATGCTGAAGGAGCGCGCGCGCGCCAACGTCGCCTATAACCTGAGCGGCATCAGCAATACCGTCGAAGTGTTCAACACCGCCATGATGAACGACGCTTCCAGCTTCGCGCGCCTGTTCGCGGCCGAGTTCAACAGCGCCCGCTTCGAGCTGGACCCGGCCACCACCGTCGACATCGGCGGCAAGCCGACGCCGTCGCTGAAGTATGCCGGCAAGACGCTGAACATGGATTTCAGCATCCCCGACAAGTTCACCAACGACACCGGTGTGGTCGCCACCATCTTTGCCGCCAGCGGCGAGGAATTCGTGCGCGTCACCACGTCGCTGAAGAAGGAAAATGGCGAGCGCGCGGTCGGCACCCAGCTCGACCATGCGCACCCGAGCTATCCATTGCTGCGCGCCGGTAACAGCTACATCGGCTTCGCCAATCTGTTCGGCAAGCCCTACATCACCCAGTACGACCCGATCAAGGATGCCGGCGGCAAGGTCATCGGTGTGCTGTTCATCGGCATGGACATCAGCAAGAACATGGATGTGCTGAAGCAGAAAATCAAAGCCATCACCATCGGCGAAACCGGCTACATCTACGTGATCAACGCCGCCGCCAAGGACCAGGGCAAGGCGCTGATCCACCCAAGCAAGGAAGGCGAGAACCTGATCGAAGCCAAGAGCAGCGATGGCCGTCAGTTCCTGAAGGAGATGCTGGAAGCCAAAGAAGGCGGCATGACCTATGACTGGACCGAAAAGGAAGGCGCGGCGCCGCGCGAGAAGATGGTGGAATTCCACACCTTCAAGCCGTGGAACTGGCTGATCGTCGGCGGCACCTACACCGAGGAAATCACCCGCGAAGCCGGCCAGCTGCGCAACCGTTATGCGCTGATCGGCCTGGTATCGCTGGCGGTGTTCGCGGTGGCGCTGTTCCTGCTGGTGCGGGCGGTGGTGTCGCGTCCGCTGGCACGTGCCGAGGAAGCCGCCGAGCGCATCGCCGACGGCGACCTCGACGTGCATCTGGTGATCGACAACAAGGATGAAATCGGCCTGGTGCTGCGCTCGCTGAACAACATCAGCAAGAGCTTGTCCGGCGTGGTCGGCCAGGTGCGTGCCGGCGCCGAGCAAATCACCACGGCGTCGAGCGAAATCGCCCAGGGCAATCTGGACCTGTCGCAGCGCACCGAGGAACAGGCCTCCAGCCTGGAGGAAACCGCGGCCTCGATGGAAGAACTGAGCAGCGCCGTGACCCAGAATGCCGAGAACGCCTCGCAAGCCAACCAGATGGCGCTGGCCGCCTCCGGCGTCGCCACCCGTGGCGGCGAAGTGGTGGCGCAGGTGGTGGAAACCATGGGCTCGATCAACGAATCGTCGCGCAAAATCGTCGACATCATTTCGGTGATTGACGGCATCGCGTTCCAGACCAATATTCTGGCGCTGAACGCCGCCGTGGAAGCGGCCCGTGCCGGCGAACAGGGTCGCGGCTTTGCCGTGGTGGCGTCGGAAGTGCGCAATCTGGCGCAACGCTCGGCCACCGCCGCCAAGGAAATCAAGGCGCTGATCGACGACTCCGTCAACAAGGTCGAGACCGGCAGCAAACAGGTTGAACAGGCCGGCACCACCATGCGTGAAGTGGTGGACAGCGTGCGCCGCGTGACCGACATCATGGCCGAAATCAGCCACGCCAGCGAAGAGCAGCGCGCCGGCATCAGCCAGGTGCACGAAGCCATCACCCAGATGGACCAGGTGACGCAGCAGAACGCCGCGCTGGTCGAGGAAGCCGCCGCCGCCGCACAAGCGCTGCAGGATCAGGCGCATGAGCTGGAAGACGTGGTCCGCACCTTCAAACTGGGTAGCCATGCCGAGCACAGCGGCCAGCCAGCGCTGCGCGCGCCACAGCAACGCCTGGCGCTGAAATAAGCCCCGCCGACACCGGCCAAAGCCGCCCCCGTGAAAACGGCGGCGGCTTTTTTCTTTTATAATGCCCGCATGCCTATTTTCCTCCAGCAGCGCCGCCTGACCAGCCTGATCGTCTCCCTGGCGATCCTGCTGAACCTGTGCGCGCCGTCGCTGAGCCAGGCCGTCACGCTGTTGACGCTGGATCCGCTGACGATGGACATCTGCAGCGCCAGCGCCGACCGACATGCGCCGGCCAAGCTGCCGTTGCACGGCACCCAGCATTGCGCGCTGTGCGCCGCTCACACTGGTGGCGCGGCGCCGCCACCGGCCGCCGCCAGCCTGATGACCGTGCTGCGCGGCCACGATGCTTATCCCGCCGCAGCCACCGCCACGCCGCCGCACAGCGCCACCTGGCCCGCCGCCCAGCCGCGCGGCCCGCCGGCCATCGCCTGAATCGCTGAGCCGCGCGCGACCGCCTGAAACGGCGCGCGCCATCGTCATTCCGCTACCCAGGATCTCTATGCAACGCCGTTTATTCATCTCGTCGTTGGCCGCCCTGCCGCTTGCCGCCCATGCCGCCAGCTTTACCGCTGTCGACATCACCGGCAGCGCCATCGGACCCGACTATCAGCTGTCCTACACCGACGGCAAACCCGCCGCACTGCGCGACTTCAAAGGCAAGGTCGTGATGCTGTTCTTCGGCTTCACCCAATGCCCGGACGTGTGCCCGACCGCGCTGGCGCGCGCGGTGGAAATCAAGCGCCTGCTGGGCGCCGACGCCGACAAGCTGCAAGTCATTTTCGCCACCGTCGATCCCGAGCGCGACACCGCGCCGCTGCTGGCCGAGTACATGCGCGCCTTCGATCCCAGCTTCGTCGCCGTGCGGGGCAGCCTGGCGCAGACCGCCAAGACCGCCAAGGACTTCAAGATCTTTTACCGCAAGGTGCCGAGTGGCAGCTCCTACACCATGGACCACACCGCCCTCACCTACGTGTTCGACGCCAGCGGCAAAATCCGCCTGGCGGTCAAGCACGACGAAACCGCCCAGCAGGTCGCCGACGACCTGCGCCAACTGATGAACCCGAAAAAAGAAACCGGCTTCCTGAAAGGATTATTCCAATGAAAAAACTGTTCGCCCTGTTGATGATGGCATCGCTGCCGGCACTGGCCCAGGTCACCGTCGCTGAGCCGTGGGTACGCGCCACCGTCGCCGCACAAAAAGCCACCGGCGCCTTCATGACACTGACCTCGGCCCAGCCGGCCAAACTGGTGGGCGTCAGCTCACCGGCCGCCGGCGCGGTTGAAGTGCACGAAATGAAGATGGAAAACGATATGATGAAAATGCGCCAGATGCAGGCGCTGGAACTGCCAGCCGGCCAGACCGTCAAACTGGCGCCGGGCGGTTACCACCTGATGCTGCTGGACTTGAAACAGCCGTTGAAGGATGGCGACAAAGTGCCGCTAACGCTGGAAATCGAAGACGCGAAAAAAGTGCGCAGCAAGATTACCGTCGAAGCGCCGGTCAAGCCGCTCACCGCCACGCACTGATCACCCACCATAACAGGCAGGCGATCAGCAAATAGGGCCAGGAGCGCAGCGACAGCTTCCAGTCGGTGGATGACGGCCAGCAAGCCAGGAATTGTGGCGCCACGGCAAACGCCAGCGCCACATCTATCCATTGAAAGTTCAGACCGCTGCGGGTGCGCCACCAGGCCACCGCCAGCGGCACCAGCACCACTAGAAACGGCGCCAGCGCCGACGGTGCCGCGTTATACCAGCGCACATTGGTCAAGCGCACCGAACCCAGCTCCCAACCACGCACGATGCGGCGCGGAATTACCGTAAACGTTGCCGGCCGCGCGCCGGTCAGCGTGCCGGCCACAAAGTGCGCCAGCTCGTGGCAGATGGTACCAGCCAGACGAAACAGCAAAAAGAAGGGATGCCGCACCGCCAGGGCGCGGATCAGCAGCGCCAGCATCAGGGATGGCGCCAGATATATCAGCATGTCGCGATGGTCGCAAAACCAGGCCGGCGCAAGCACGCTACATTCGAACAGGCTGTTCATGCGGCATCCTCGCACGGCCGCCGCGCCTAGTCAATTCTGCGACCTAAGAGAGAGGCGCCGCGCCCGCCAGCTTCCTACAATCGGCAGCATCCCCAACTATGAGAGGCTCTCATGCAAGATTTACTGACTCCCCAAAACTGCGCCCTGGTACTGCTCGATCAACAGGCCGGCCTGCAATTCGGCGTGCAATCGATGGAGCGCCAGACGTTGCTCAATAACTCGGTGGCGCTGCTGGAGGCCGCGCTGGCGTTTGCGCTGCCGGTGGTGATCAGCACCTCGGCCAGCAAGGTCTACAGCGGTCCGCTGCTGCCGGACCTGCACGCGCTGGTACCGGAGCATCCGGTGCTGGAACGGCGCAATATGAACGCGTGGGAAGACGATGCGGTGCGCGCGGCGATTGAAGCCACCGGCCGCAAGAAGCTGATTTTCTCCGGCATGCTGACCGAAGCCTGCATCAGCTTTGCGGTGCTGAGCGCGCTGGAAGCCGGCTACGAATGCTATGTGGTGGGCGACGCCTGCGGCGGCCTGACACTGGCCGGCCACGATCTGGCGCTGCAACGCATGACCGCCAAAGGCGCGCAGCCGACCAGCTGGCTGCAAGTGCTGCTGGAACTGCAGCGCGACTGGACCCGCCACGATACCTACGACGCCGCCCGCGCGGTGGTTGAAAAGAACGGCGGCGGTTACGGCGTCGGCCTGCGCTACGCGCGTCAGATGCTGACGCCGCAATAAAAAAACCCCGCACAGTGGTTCCCGCGCAAGCGGAAACCCCAGGCGGGGCATGCGTTCCATGGGCTCCCGCCTGCGCGGGAGCAACATCATGGTTTAAGCAGCGTCGATGGCGGCGTTGAAGGTCGCGCTTGGACGCATCACAGTCGCGGTCTTGGCTGGATCTGGGTAGTAGTAACCACCGATCTCCTGCGCCTTGCCCTGCACGCTGTTCAGTTCCTCAACGATCTTGGTCTCGTTTTCCGCCAGCTGTTTGGCCAGTGGTGCGAACTGGGCTTGCAGTTCCTTGTCTTCGCTCTGCGCGGCCAGGGCCTGGGCCCAGTACAGCGACAGGTAGAAGTGGCTGCCACGGTTGTCCAGCTCACCGGTGCGCGACGATGGCGACTTGCTGTTGTCCAGCAGTTTGCCGGTGGCTTCGTCCAGGGTCTTGGCCAGGATTTGCGCCTTGGTGTTGCCTTCCTTGATGCCCAGCTCTTCCAGCGACACCGCCAGCGCCAGGAATTCGCCCAGCGAGTCCCAACGCAGGTGGTTTTCTTCCACCAGCTGCTTGACGTGTTTCGGAGCCGAACCGCCGGCGCCGGTTTCGTACATGCCGCCACCGGCCATCAGCGGCACGATCGACAGCATCTTGGCCGAGGTGCCCAGTTCCAGAATCGGGAACAGGTCGGTCAGGTAGTCGCGCAGGATGTTGCCGGTCACCGAGATGGTGTCCAGGCCGCGCGATACGCGCTCCAGGGTGTAACGCATGGCGCGGGTCTGCGACATGATGTGGATTTCCAGGCCGCTGGTGTCGTGATCTTTCAGGTAAGCCTGTACTTTCTTGATCACTTCGGCTTCGTGCGGACGGTAGGTGTCCAGCCAGAACACGGCAGGCATGCCGGACTGACGGGCGCGGGTGACGGCCAGCTTGACCCAGTCACGGATCGGCGCGTCTTTGACCTGGCACATACGCCAGATGTCGCCCTCTTCCACGGTCTGGGTCAGCAGCACTTCGCCGGTTTCCAGATCGGTGATGTTGGCGATGCCGCCTTCCGGTACTTCGAAGGTCTTGTCGTGCGAGCCGTATTCTTCGGCTTGCTGCGCCATCAGACCGACGTTAGGCACGGTGCCCATGGTGGTCGGGTCGAAGTTGCCGTGCCATTTGCAGAAGTTGATCATCTCCTGGTAGATACGGGCGAAGGTCGATTCCGGCATCACGGCTTTAACATCGGCGGTGCGGCCATCGGCACCCCACATTTTGCCGCCGATACGGATCATGGCCGGCATCGACGCGTCAACGATCACGTCGTTCGGCGAGTGGAAGTTGGTGATGCCTTTGGCCGAATCCACCATCGCCAGTTTTGGACGGTGTTCGTGGCAGGCGTGCAGGTCTTTCAGGATCTCGTCCTTCTGCGACGCTGGCAGCTTCTCGATTTTCTCGTACAGGTTGACCATGCCGTTGTTGACGTTCACGCCCAGCTGTTCGAAGGTCTTGGCGTGCTTCTCGAACGCGTCCTTGTAGAAGATACGCACGCAGTGACCGAACACGATCGGGTGCGACACCTTCATCATGGTGGCTTTAACGTGCAGCGAGAACATCACGCCGGTTTTGTAGGCGTCGTCGATTTCTTTCTCGTAGAACTCCAGCAGCGCTTTTTTGCTCATGAACATGGAGTCGATGATTTCGCCGGCTTTCAGCGAGACCTTCGGTTTCAGCACGATGGTCTTGCCGGAGGCGGTGATCAGCTCCATCTTGACGTCACGGGCTTTTTCCAGCGTGATCGATTTTTCGCCGTGGTAGAAGTCGCCGGCGTGCATGTGCGACACGTGGGTGCGCGATGCCTGGCTCCATTCGCCCATCGAGTGCGGGTGCTTGCGGGCGTATTCTTTGACCGCTTTTGGCGCGCGGCGATCCGAGTTACCTTCGCGCAGCACTGGATTCACGGCCGAGCCGGTGCACTTGCTGAAGCGCGCCTTCAGGGCTTTGTCTTCGTCGGTTTTCGGATCTTCCGGGTAGTCAGGGATCTTGTAACCCTTGCCTTGCAGTTCGCGGATGGCCGCTTGCAGCTGGGCTACCGAGGCCGAGATGTTCGGCAGTTTGATGATGTTGGCTTCCGGCTTCAGCGTCAGCGCGCCCAGTTCAGCCAGGTTGTTCGGGACTTTTTGTTCGTCGGTCAGGAATTCAGGGAACTCGGCCAGCACGCGCGCGGCGACCGAAATATCGCTCGAAACGACGTCCACGCCAGCAGGTGCGGTGAACTTCTTGATGATTGGCAGCAGGGAATACGTTGCCAGCAGCGGGGCCTCGTCGGTCAGCGTGTAAATAATTTTTGGATTTTGTGATGCCATGTTCATTCCCTCGTAAGTTCGGTGCTTGGAGTTAATTGCGCCCGTTATTTTAAACCCTAGCACAAGACTTTGTACAAAAGTTGCCATAGTGGCGGTAGGGTCTCTCGTCATCAGACAACTGAAGCCTGCACCGCCCTGGTGCATGTGTATTAAAATCAACAAGTTAAACGTTTACTAGCAAAGCAGTAGCAGATATTTAGTTGTATGATGTCTGATATCTGGGCTATGATCTTCGCACCATAGTAAGGAGACCGTATGACCACGCAACACACCCAGGCCACCCGCGTCCGGTGGACGATACTCGCTATTCTGTTTGCTGTAACCACGATCAACTACGCCGACCGCGCCACCATCGCGATCGCCGGCCCCGAGCTCAAAAAGCTGCTGGGCTTGTCCCCGTCACAAATGGGCTTTGTGTTTTCCGCTTTTGCCTGGTCTTATGTGTTGGCGCAATTGCCAGGCGGCTGGTTGTTGGACCGCTTCGGTTCCAAAATTACTTACTTCTTCAGTATTTTCCTGTGGTCGCTGTTTACCATGTTGATGGGCGGTGTCGGCTTCTTCACCGGCGCAGCGGCGGTCACCGTGCTGTTCCTGCTGCGGCTGCTGATCGGCGCGGCCGAAGCGCCCTCCTTCCCCGGCAACTCGCGCATCACCTCGGCCTGGTTCCCGACCAAGGAACGCGGCACCGCGGCGGCCATCTTCAATTCGGCGCAGTATTTCGCCACCGTGCTGTTCGCGCCTATCATGGGCTGGCTGGTGCACAGCTTCGGCTGGGAGAGCGTGTTCTTCGTCATGGGCGCGCTGGGCGTGTTCATGTCCTTCATCTGGCTGAAAACCATTTACGGTCCGAAAGACCATCCGAAGGTCAACGCCGCCGAGCTGGCCTATATCGAAGCTGGTGGTGCGCTGATCGACCTGGAAAGCAAGAACAAGGTGGTCGCCACCACCAAGATCGACACCTGGGCCTGCATCAAACAGCTGCTGGGCAACCGCATGCTGCTGGGCGTCTACATCGCGCAGTACTGCCTGAACACGCTGACCTATTTCTTCCTGACCTGGTTCCCGATCTACCTGGTGAACGAGCGCCACATGACCATCCTGAAAGCTGGCTTCGTGGCCGCGCTGCCAGCGGTGGCGGGATTCCTCGGCGGCGTGCTGGGCGGCGTGATTTCGGACCGTCTGATCAAGGCCGGCAAGTCGCTGTCGACCGCGCGTAAACTGCCTATCGTCGGCGGCATGCTGCTGTCGACAACCATGATCGTGTGTAACTATGTGGACTCGGACTGGATTGTGATCCTGGTGATGTCGCTGGCCTTCTTCGGCAAGGGCATCGGCGCGCTGGGCTGGGCGGTGGTGGCGGACACCTCGCCGAAAGAAGCCGGCGGCATGAGCGGTGCGCTGTTCAACACCTTCGGCAACACCGCCGGCATCACCACCCCGATCGTGATCGGCTACATCCTGGAAGCCACCGGTTCCTTCGCCGGCGCGCTGGTGTTCGTCGGCGCCAACGCGGTGGTCAACATCTGTTGCTACCTGTTCCTGGTGGGCGACATCAAGCGCTTTGAATTCAAAACGCCGGTGGTCCACAACATCGGCTAAGACTGGGCTTGCGCCTGGGCCACGGCGGCACTGCTGCTGCCATGGCTGAAGCCATGCTGCTTCAATATCTCCACCAATTCCTCTGCCGCGCCACCCAGGCGCAGGTTCTCGGCGATCCAGCCATGCCAGTCGGGCGTCACTGCCATCCCCTCCTCTTGCAGCTCCAGCCCCAGCACTATCCTGGCCAGCAAGGCATTGATACGCTGGGTGTCGATCAGATGCTGCACCACCGGATGGCCTGAAAACGGATACGGGTACAACGTGCAGTTGCCCAGTGCGGCCAGCCGATGCGCGTGCATAGCGTCCAGATTGACCGACTCGGTGCTCTTGTCAGCATCTGGCCTGGTGCCGAAGATGAGGTGCATGTCCGGTAGTTTGCCGACCTTGTCGCGGCCCAGCGCCAGCAAATCGTTATATGAAGATGCCGGCGGCCGCGCCGCCAGATCGCGCATCACCGATAGCCAGCGCCGCTCGTGATACAGCAAGGCGTGCTGTGGTTCGAGCATGGACAACGGCCCGAACGCAACCACCTGCTGCACCTCCAGCAGCATGCCGTACATCAGCGCGGCATACGCGCCCATCGACTGGCCGATGGTGACCACCTTGCGCGGCTGAATCGCCTGTATCAGCTGGCGCAGACCGTCGGCAGTCTGGTCCGGATGCTGGCCCAGACCGTCGATCTTGCGGTGATACCAGCTGTTGCCGGAGTCGCGCACCAGGATTTTGTTGATGTGGCGGCCGCCAAACTGTTCCAGCTTTTTCAGCCGGCCGTAAAAATCGAAATCCGGCCGTTTGTCCCAAGAGACAAAACCGAAGGAAATCACCAGCAATTCGCCGGGAATGACATGATCGACCAGCACATCCTCGGTGCTGGTCTTGACGTGGCGGTTGTCTAAAGGCGGCAGATCGCTGATCGATATGGGCATGCTGATAAGCCTACCCTACTGCAAGCGCGGCGTCTATCCGGTTCAGTTGGCTGGCCCGCGCGTGACTTCCACGGTGTCGCCACCGGCGTCGCTGGCCGTCACGCGCACCAGCAGCCCGCCAACGCGCACTGACTTTCCGGCGGACAGCAAGGCGCGCCAGTGCTGCTCGTCCTGATCGTCGACCGGCTGCACGCGGATGGCGCCGTCATGGGAGGTCAGCGCGGTATCGATGGTGTAGACCAGCACGCCGCTGCGCGGCATGGCGCTATCCTCAGCTTCGGCGCGGCGGCTTTCCAGCGCCAGCGCCGTATGCGGCCCGGTCGGCACCATTGCCAGCTTGACGCCGCCGGCGCGCTCGATCGGCGTCAGCCGCGCTGTCGTCGCACGGGCGGCGCTACCGCAGACGATTTGAGCATCGTCCAGCCAGCCCAGTTGCCAGCGCTCCCAGCCAAGATAGCCAGGCGCCAGTCCTTGCGGCTCGCCCATCGCGCTGAACTGGCCGACATAGGTGTGCCAGCGCTGGTTGGCCGGCAGCGGTCCGGCCAGATCGACCAGTGACAGCGCGTGGCCGATTTCATGCACAAACCAGCCGCCACGCAGTATCGGCAGATCGCTGCCGGAGGTGGCGCCATTGAGGAACTCGCGCCCGCCCGCCATCACGCCAAAACCGGGCGAGGCGGTGAACGCCGGCCCCCAGTCGATGGCGCCAGCCGCCGGATTGGCCACCACAAGGATGGCGTCATTACGGGCATAGTCGACGCCGGGACCGGCCAGATCGATCGCTTCCTGCAGATAGGCGCGGTGCGTTTCGAACCCGGCGCCACGGCTGAAGTGATAATCAGCCACCGGCTTGCGCATGCGTATCCACTGCGGCTGCGCATCGAATACCAGCTTCAACCGGCCGTAGGATACCGAACTATAGAACTGCTCGGCGCGCGGCGAGATGATGTCCAGCACCCGCTGTGGCGCCATCGTGGCCGGGGCGTCGCGGAAGTCGACAAACAGCACGCGGAAGCGCAGTTCGCCCACCGTTTTCAGCCGCCAGGGCTTGCGCGGAAAACCTAGCCCGACATCGCTACGCAAGCCCATCTCGGGCAGGCGGCACGCGGCCAGCGCATCGCTGGCGTAGGCGGCCGGCTGCTGCGCGCAGCAGCACGCCACCACGGCCGCCGTCACAAGCGCGCGCAAGCTGGCCAAGCGTTTAGTGGACTTCGCTATAGAAGCAACGGCCGCAAGCCTGACGGTAACTCTCGTTGCCGCCAATACTGATTTGCTCGCCGTCCTTGATGCGCTTGCCGTTTTCGTCGACGCGGATATTCATCGTGGCTTTCTTGCCGCACGAGCAAATATTCTTGATTTCCTCGATATCGTCGGCCAGCGCCAGCAGATAGGCCGAGCCGGGGAAAGGTTCGCCACGGAAGTCCGAGCGCAGGCCGTAAGTAATCACCGGGATGCCGCGCACCTGGGCCAGTTGATGCAACTGCTTGACCTGCTCGCGGCTGAGGAACTGCGCCTCGTCAACCAGCAGGCAGGCGATTTTGTGTTCTATCGTCAGCAGGAAATCGGTGTTGGCATCAAACACCTCGGTCTCGCGCTGCGGCCCCAGGCGCGAGGTGACCCGGCCAACGCCATAGCGGTTGTCGATGGCGGCCGTGAACAGCCGCACCTGCTGGCCCTGTTCTTCATAGTTATGGGCCACCTGCAGCATGGCGGTGGACTTGCCTGCGTTCATCGCAGAATATCGGAAGTAGAGTTTTGCCATGGGGCGGAATTATACAACCGCCGAATCCGAAAAAGCGCATACTTGCCCCACATCCCACAAGGAGAACACATGCGTACCCCTGCACTGTTTACTCTGATTGGCAACACGCCGCTGGCCGAAGTTACCCGCCTCGATACCGGCCCGTGCCAACTCTTCCTCAAACTGGAATCGCAAAACCCCGGCGGCTCGATCAAGGACCGCATCGGCCTGGCCATGATCGAAGCGGCCGAGGCGCAAGGCTTGCTCAAGCCCGGCGGCACCATCATCGAAGCCACCGCCGGCAATACCGGCCTTGGCCTGGCACTGGTCGGCCGCCTCAAAGGCTACCGCGTGCTGCTGGTGGTGCCGGACAAGATGTCGACCGAAAAAGTACTGCACCTGAAAGCGCTCGGCGCCGACGTGCGCACCACCCGTTCCGATGTCGGCAAGGGCCATCCCGAGTACTACCAGGATTACGCCGCCCGCCTGGCCGCCGAACTGCCCGGCGCCTGGTATTCGGACCAGTTCAACAACCCGGCCAATCCACTGGCGCACGAAACCACCACCGGTCCCGAGATCTGGGAGCAGATGGGTCATGACGTCGACACCATCGTGGTCGGCGTCGGCTCGTCCGGCACGCTGACCGGGCTGACACGCTACTTCCGCAAGGTGGCGCCGCAGGTCGAATTCGTGCTGGCCGATCCAGCCGGCTCCATCCTGGCCGAATACATCCACACCGGCCGCGTGTCCGAGACCAGCGGCTCGTGGGCGGTGGAAGGCATCGGCGAAGACTTCATCCCGGCGATTGCCGACATGCGCGCCGTCAAGCACGCCTACACCATCGCCGACGTTGAAAGCTTCGCCACCGCGCGCCTGCTGCTGAAGGAAGAAGGCATCCCGGGCGGCTCCTCGACCGGCACCCTGCTGGCCGCCGCGCTGCGCTACTGCCGCGTCCAGAGCACGCCCAAGCGCGTGGTCAGCTTCGTCTGCGACACCGGCACGCGTTACCTGTCCAAAGTCTATAACGATGGCTGGATGCGCGACCAGGGCTTGCTGGCGCGCCCGCAGGAACACGATCTGCGCGATTTGATCGGCCGCCGCTACGATGCCGGAGAAGTCATCAGCGTCACGCCGGAAGACACGCTGATGATCGCCTTCAACCGCATGCGCGCGGCCGACGTGGCGCAGTTGCCGGTGCTGTCCAAGGGTCACCTGGTCGGCATTCTCGACGAATCCGACCTGCTGATGACGGTGGGCGCCGAGCCGGAACGCTTCAACCAGCCGGTTGGCGCCACCATGACCAAGCGCCTGGACATACTGCCGCCGTCGGCCGACATGCAGGCGCTGCGCGAAGTGCTGGACCGCGGCCTGACCGCCGTGGTGGCCGAACACGACACCTTCTACGGCCTGATTACCCGCTACGACCTGCTCAACCATCTGCGAAGGACGCTATGAGTACCGACGATAAAGCCGACCACAAAGCCGCCCTGGCCACACGTGTGATTCACGCCGGCCAATCGCCCGATCCCTCGACCGGCGCCATCATGCCGCCGATTTACGCCACCTCCACCTACGTGCAGGACAGCCCCGGCGTGCACAAAGGGCTGGACTACGGCCGCTCGCACAATCCCACCCGCTGGGCGCTGGAGCGCTGCGTGGCCGATCTGGAAAGCGGTGCCCAGGGCTTTGCCTTCGCCTCCGGCCTGGCGGCGATATCGACCGTGCTGGAACTGGCCGATGCTGGCGCCCACATCATCGCCGGTGACGATATGTATGGCGGCACCTACCGCCTGTTCGAGCGCGTGCGCCGCCGCAGCGCCGGCCACGATTTCAGCTACGTCGACCTGACCAATCCTGAAAACCTGCTGGCCGCGCTCCGGCCCGACACCAAAATGGTATGGGTCGAAACGCCCACCAATCCCATGCTCAAGCTGGCCGACCTGCAAGCGATCGCGCAGATCTGCCGCAAGCACGGCGTGATCGCGGTGGCCGACAACACCTTCGCCAGCCCGATCGTGCAACGACCGCTGGAGCATGGCTTCGACATCGTGGTGCACTCGGCCACCAAATATTTGAACGGCCACTCCGACATCATCGGCGGCATTGCCGTGGTGGGCGGCGAGGAACGGCAAAAAGCGTGGGCCGAACAGCTGGCGTTCTTGCAAAATTCAGTCGGCGCCATCGCCGGCCCGTTCGACAGTTTCCTGGCGCTGCGCGGTGTGAAGACACTGGCCATCCGCATGGAACGCCACTGCACCAGCGCACTGGCACTGGCGCAGTGGCTGGAACAGCAAAAGGAGGTGCGCAAGGTTTACTACCCCGGCCTGCCATCACACCCGCAGCACGCGCTGGCGCAACGGCAGATGCAGGGCTACGGCGGCATCATCTCGATCGACCTGAATACCGACCTGCCGGGTGCGCGCCGCTTCCTCGAAGCGTGCCAGCTGTTTGCACTGGCGGAGAGCCTGGGCGGGGTCGAAAGCCTGATCGAACATCCGGCGCTGATGACCCACGCCACCATCCCGCCGGCGCAGCGGGCCGCGCTGGGCATCGGCGATGGCCTGATACGGCTGTCGGTCGGAATTGAAGATTTAGAGGATTTAAAGGCCGATATTCGCCGTTCGCTGGATGCTATTTAACTGCTAATATTCTGCCCATGATCTATTTATTTCTCATCGTCGCCGTGCTGGGGCTCGGCTTTGCGTATTCGATATTGGTGGCCGGCGCCAAGCCGGTGCTGGGCAGCGACTATTACAAGGTCTCGAAAGATGGCCGCGTGATGCTGTCGGCCGGCTCCAAGGTGACTGTGCTGAAGCCGACGCTGTACCCGGAAGGCTTGAAAGTGAAGCTGCGCGGCGGCAGCCGCGAGGGCGAGTTCTACGTCCACGACCTGGTGGCCGAGGTATTCCTGCCGAATCCGAATCGGCTGCCGGGCGTGCGTCACCGCGACGGCAACGTCCGCAACAACAAGGTCGAGAACCTGCAGTGGGCCCGGCTCGAAGACATCGAACGTCCCGAGCCGGTGGTCTATCCGCAGCCCTGATTATTCGCCGGGGTGGTAGCGGCGCTCCAGGTTCTTCTCCACGTCCGATTTGTAGAACAACACGTCCTTGAATTCGCCGCGCGCGTACATCGCCGCCTGGTCGTTGAAGTGCGGCGAAGCCGGATTGCCACTCTCGCCGCCGGCCAGAATGCTACGCGCCCTGATGCGCGGCCCGAACTCCACCGCCGCCACAAAGCTGTTGCCGCGCTCACCGTAGATACGCTTGGTCTTCGTTTTCGACGTCATGCCAAACGCCGCCAGCGAGCCCCAGTTGGCCGAAGCGAAAGCCACCGGCAGGCTAGGCTTGCTGTCATCGAACGGCTGCACGACATCGCCGGTCAGACGCTGGAAGCGATTGATCTCACCCCACGGCGTTTGCCAGTTGCCGAAATCGGCACTCAGCTTGGCCACCGCGTGCTCCAGCGCCTGCAAGCGCTGTTCCGGCGTCAGCGCGGCCTGGATGTATTCCAGTACCGGCACTTCCTTGGCCTTGGCGGCAGGCTGGTACTGGTCCCACATGTCCTGCGCCCAGAAGATCGCCAGCGAAGTGGCGGTCGACTCCAGCGAATAGCGCATGTCCCAGCCGCGCAGCGCGGCGATCTGCGGCGCCAGCGCGGCTTTGCGCGCATCGCTGTCCTGCAGCGCATCGTAAGCCGAGAACAGCTGCGGCAGCAGCGGTTCGAAGGCTGGCAGTTGGTTGTCGTAGGCGGCTGCGATCAGGCTGTCGACGGTGAAGTCCTTTTTGTTTTCCAGCACGCGCACGGCGTGGATGCCGCGCGGGTTTTCCGGATACACCGACATATAGGCCGGATAGTCCTTCACCTTCGGGCTATAGGCGCCAGCGGCAGTGAACGGCCAGTTGTTGGTGTTCTGGATCCAGCCGTTCTTCGGATTGAACAGCGTGATGGTTTCCTTGATCTCGTGCAGACCTTGCCATTCGGTGGCCGGGGTGCTGCCATCCACCGGATGCTTCCAATCGAACTGCGGATCGCGGCGCGGGATGAAATTACCGTGGAAGTAGGCGATATTCCCGTCCGCATCCGCATACACGGTGTTGTTGGACGAATTGGTGCGCAACTCCATCGACTTGTAGAACGCCTTGTAGCTGCGCGCCTTGGTGCGGGTGTAGGACTGGGTCAGCGCCTTCAGCGGCTCGTTCATCAGCCGCACCGACACCCACTTGCCGTCCTTGGCGCGCACGATCGGGCCATGGTGGCTGTAGTAGACGCGCACCGTCTTGCTGGCCATGCCGTCCTTGGTTTTGTATGGCAGCGCGATGTCGACCGCTTTCAGCGCGCGCTGTTCGCCGCCGTACTGGTAGAAGAACTGGCCGTCCTTTTCGCTGATGGTTTCCAGGTACTCGTCAATGACGTCGCCGCCACCTGAGGTATGCATCCAGCCGATGCGGTCATTGAAGCCCTGATAGACGAAGAACTGGCCCCAGGTCACGGCGCCGTAGGCGTTCAATCCCTGCTCGCTATGCACCGCCACTTCGGGACGGAAGTAGAACGAGGTATGCGGATTAATCATCAGCAGCGCGTGCTTGTTTTTGGTCAGCTGCGGCGCGATGGCGAAGCCGTTGGAGCCGCTCGGCTCCTTGTCCATGTCGATGCCATCTGCGGACGACATCAGCACCGGCGGCATCAGCGGCAGCTTGGCGCCATCCTGATACAGCGCTTGCAGCTGCTTCAGATCCACCGATTCGATATCGCCACCGATGCTGCCCTCGCTGAAGCTGAGCGCCATCCATGGCTCGAAGTGAGTCAGCAGCGCCGGCTTCACCTCGGGATGCGTTTGCAGATAATAGTTGAGACCATCGGCCCAGGCCACCATCAGCTTTTGCAGCCATGCGGGCGCGATGGCGTACTGGCGCTGCAGCTCTTCCGGCGTGATGAACAGTTTCATGCGCAGGTCGCGATACAGCTCGGCCTCGCCCTCCACTTCCGCCAGCCGGCCCATGGCGTTGATGAAGTTGAGCTCCACGCGGTGGAAATCATCCTCCGCCTGCGCGTACATCAGACCAAACACCGCGTCGGCGTCGGTCTTGCCGTAGACGTGAGGGATGCCCCACTTGTCGCGGAGGATGGTCACGCGCTGGGCGGCGGCCTTCAGGCGCACCGCTTCGGAAGCCGGCGCCTTGGGCGCGGCGGCTACCGGCGCAGCGATCGCCGCACCCATGGAAACACAAAACATCAAAGCTAAGGGGGCGTGCAGTCGCTGCATCGGATCAAGCTCCAGTAAAAAAATCAGGCGGCGGCCGCCAGTTCGGAAATGCGGCGCTGCAGGACGGTGATCTCTTCCAGCAGGTCGGCGTTCTTCTTGCGCAGGGCGGCGTTTTCTTCACGCAGCTCCTGCACGTCCATCGGAATGTCGCCATAGTCGACCGCCGGCGCGGCCGCTTTGCCTTCCTTCGGTTCCTTGGCCGGACGCGTGGCGGCGCGCAGCTCGCGCACTTCCTTGGCCGCCTTCTGCAACTCCTTCTTGCCGCCGGCGACCGCCGCCAGTTGCTGCTCCGGCGACAGCGAAGCCACATTGGCAGCGGCATTGATCGAGATGGTGCCGGCGCGGACCGCCTCCACCAACTCCGGCGCGGCGGTTTTCTGGATCTTTTCGATCTGGCCGATGGTGGCCGTGCTCAAACGCGCGGCGCGGGCGATGTCCTCGCGCGACGCCAGCGGCATCGCGGCCGGTTTCTTGGATGGCGCATCGTCGCCTTCCGGCGGCGCGATCTTGGCATCTTCGGCGGCGGCTTCGGCGGCCAGCTCCAGCGCGCGCGCAGTCATGATTTCCTTCTTGCGCAGCGCCAGTACGCCGCGCTGGTAGTCCGAAATGCTGCGGCGACCCAGATTGTTATCGATCATCCACAGCTTGACGTCTTCCATGCTCTTGAAGCTGGTGTTTTCGGTCACCTTGAACGGCACGCCGTGTTGCTGGCAGATTTGATAACGGTTATGGCCGTCCACCAGCACGTCTTCCCACAATACCAGCGCGTCACGGCAACCTTCCGTCAGAATGCTGCGCTCCAGCGCCTGATATTCACTTTCGGTCAGCGGCTCGATATACGCCCGCAGTACGTCATTAATTTTGATTTGCATAGCTATCCTTCCTCGCGACCCAGCATGCTACACCATCCGGCGGCCGGCTTAAAGCGGCAGCTTGCAAGATAGCTACTAAGGCAATTTTAAGAAAGCTATATTAATATCTCTTCCGTCAACGTGCTTTCTCCGCCCACTTGACTGAAGCCCCGGCAGCTTGCGCTGTCCGGGGCTTTGCTTTTATGCCATGATGTGGCTTCCGACAAGAAGGAGACGCCATGCTCAACTACATCATCCGCGTTGCCTACGCCGCGCCCCAAGCCGACACCCACGACCGCCTGAAGCTGGAACTGGCCAAATTCAACGTCGCCGGCGCCATCAAGGCCGACGACGGCAAGGGCTACTTCCTGCCGGAAGGGGAATTTTGCTATAGCGGCAACGAGACCATCAACGACGTGCGCGATGCCGTGTTCCGCCTGGCCAGCACCATCCAGCCCGAGCCCTCGATCCTGGTGGTGGAAGTGACCACCCTGTCGTGGGCCGGCCTGAAGCTGATCGAAACGGCGTAACAGCAAACCCCGCAGCTTTACTACGCAGGATTAGCGTGCTGCCACTTCCGGCATCGCCGACGAGTGGTGATTCAGGATTTTCCAGCCACCGTTAACCTTTTTATACACATAGGTGTAGCGCGCCTGCACGTTCTGGGTCTGGCCGTCCTTGCTCAGCTTGAACGTGTAGACACCGGTATCCAGCGCCGAATCCGCGCCCAGCAGGCGGATTTCGCGGTAGTTAATGGTGCCCACCGGTTTCATCTTCAGGAACTTGACGAAATAGTCGGTGATGCCGGCCGGCGTGTTACGCACTTCGTTCGACACGGTCGGCTCCAGCACACCATCTGTTGCGTACAGTGCGGCTACCTTGGCGGCATCACCGGTGGCCAGCGCCGCGTTCCAGCGGTCGAACAGCGCGGCGATTTCCGCCTCGCGCGCATCAGCCGGGGCGTGCGCGACTTCCTTGTACACCTTGGGCGCGCCATCTGCGTGGGCGAAGGTGGTGGTGGCGGCCAGTGCCAGGGTAATCAGGATACGTTTCATGCTGTGCTCCATTCAGTGGGTTTCATTAGCTCGGCGTACAAGGTGCCGCCGATGAAGCCAGTATGCGACGCCGGCAGCGGCAAAAAATCTGCCGCTCGGGGACATCGGCATATGCCGAATGGCATATAATTTGCGCATGACTAATGCAACCAGTTTCACCTCCGACAGCGCGCGCGCCGCGCGCAGCCGTTACCGGCAAATCGAAAGCAGCGCGGCCCGCTGGCGTTTGCTGGCCGACGCCGCCCTGATCGCCGCCGAACAAGGCCAGCGTCCCGCCGCGCTGGCCGCCATGCTGGCCAAGGCGCTGGCCTTCCTGTCGCTGGAAGACGGCCTGCTGATGGTGCTGCAGGACGACGCGCTGCAAGTGCTGGCCAGCCAGGGACCGGTACCGCCGGTCGGCGCGCGCCTGGCCTACGCCGCCGCCATGCAGGCCGCGCTGCAACCAGGGCCGCAAGCGCCGCTGGTGCGGCAGGACATCGTCAGCCCGCTGCGGATCGGACGCGAACAGCGCGTCGGCCTGGAAGTGTTGGTGCCGCTCTGCCTGGACGGCAAACATCGTGGCATGCTCGCGCTGCTCAGCGCCCATCCCGCCCCGCCGCCAAGCGCCGACGACCTGACCACACTGCAGGCGCTGGGCGCGTTGCTGGCCTCCCTGCTGGCGACGCCACGCCAGGCCAGCGCGCGCGCCGCCGCGCCGGAAGCCGCCGCCATGCTCAAGCTGCTGACGCCACGGGAACTGCAAGTGTTTGCGCTGCTGCCCAGCGGCGACACCAACGCCGACATCGGCGAGCAGTTGGGCATCGCCGGCGGCACGGTCAAGGTCCACATCGAACGCATCCTGCACAAGCTGGACCTGCGTGACCGTACTCAGGCCGCCGTGCGCGCCGCAGACTATGGATTGAGCACATGAAGGACGCCGTCAGCTCGCTGCATCCGCGCCACTGGTCGCTGGGCGTCAAAGTCGGCATGATCGTCGCCGCGTCACTAGTGCTGTTGCTGGGTTCCGCCGCCACCAGCTACACGCTGGAGCGCAACACTGCCGCCGCCACCGCCGAAATGCTGCGCACCATGCAAACCCAGGCCGACATCCAGCGCCTGCACACGCAGATTGCCGAAGCGGCAACCGGTGTGCGCGGCTACCTGCTGACCGGGCGCGATGACTTCCTCACGCCCTACCGCGCCGCCGCGCTGCAGTTGCCGGCCACGCTGGCCAGCCTGGAAGACAAAGTCAGCGACGCCGAACAGCGCGCCAGTCTGCGGCGCATCCGCCCTCTGCTGGAGAGCAAGCTGGCCAGCCTGGAGGTAATGCGCGGCCAGCGCAACGCCAGCGCGGTCGAGCTGCAGCAGCATCTGTTGAGCAGCAAAGAGATTCTCGACCAGCTGCGCGCCGAAATCGCCGTCATGAACACGCGCGAGGCCGAACTGGTGGCGCAGCGCACCGCCGCGCTGCAAGGCGCGTCCAACCGCAACCTGTGGATGACGATCGCGATCGTGGCGGCCGGCCTGGCCGGCACCTTGGCCACGCTGGCCTTTACCATTGGGCTAGTGCGACGGGTACGGCTGGCAGTGGAAAACGCCGAACGCCTGACCAGCGATCAGCCGCTGAAGCCGACGCCGGCCAACACCGATGAACTGGGCCAACTGGCCGAGCGGCTGCACCAGGCATCGGTGCTGCTGGCAGGACGCGCCACAGCGGCGCAGGCGGCCAATCAGGCCAAGACCGCGTTCCTGGCGCGCACCAGCCACGAGCTGCGCACGCCGCTCAACGCTATTCTCGGCTACGCCCAGTTGCTGGAAGCGGGACTGAACGCACCGCGCGACCGCGAACACGCGGAACACATCCGCCAGGCCGGCCAGCATCTGCTGTCGCTGATCGATGAAGTGCTGGACATCGGCCGCATCGAAGCCGGCAAACTGACCTTACATTGCGAGGCGGTGGCGCTGGCGCCGCTGGTGGCCGAGGCATTGACGCTGATGGCGCCCATGGCGCAGCAGCGCGGCGTGCAGCTGCGCCATGCCGCGATCGCCGATAGCGTGGCGGTGATGGCCGACCGTCAGCGCTTGCTGCAAGTGATGTTGAATCTGCTGTCCAACGCGATCAAATACGGCGGCGGCGCCGACATCGGCTGCACGCTGGACGGCGACGTGGTCAGCCTGCACATCGACGACGACGGCCCTGGCATCGCGCCCGAGATGCAAGCGCGCCTGTTCACGCCCTTCGACCGGCTGGGCGCGGAGCGCGGCAAAGCCGAGGGCGCGGGGCTCGGCCTGACCGTATCGAAAGCGCTGATCCAGGCCATGCAGGGCGACCTTGAATACGCCGACAAGCCGACACGCGGCAGCCGCTTCACGTTGACGCTGGCGGTGGCCGATGCGCGCGCCATCGCCAGCACGCCGGATCAGGCGGAGGGCCAGCGCGCGCCCGCCGCCGCCACTCCGGAAACCAGCGCCATCACGCATCACCTGCTGTGCATCGATGGCGACGCCGCCACCCGCATCCTGATCGCCACACTGATGCGACGCCGTCCGCACTGGCGGTTGAACAGCGCCGAAGACCGCGACGACGGTCTGACACAGGCGCGCGCGCAGCGCCCCGACCTGCTGCTGGTAGCGGCCGAACTGGCCGACGCCGAATTGCGCGCCACCGCCCCGCTCACCATCCTGCTTGGATCGGACGTCGCCGGACAACTGAGCAAACCATTGAACGTCCCCGCATTCTTCGCGCTGCTGGACCACACGGAGCAAACACCATGATGGAAAATGAAGTACTGGCCTCGCGCATCCTGATCATCGACGACCAACCAGCCAATCTGCGGCTGCTGGAAGACCTGTTCATCGGCGAGGGGCTGACCCACGTGGTTGGCACCACCGACGCCAAGACCGCGCTGGACCTGTACACCGCCTTCGATCCCGATCTGATCGTGCTGGATTTGATGATGCCGGACCTGGACGGCTACGCCGTGCTGGAGCGCCTGAAGCGGCGCGGCGATCCCTACGATTTTCGGCCGGTGCTGGTGATCACCGCCGACGCCACGGCCGAAGCCAAGCGCCGCTCGCTGGCGCTGGGCGCGAAAGACTTCCTCACCAAACCGTTCGATACGCTGGAAGCGATGCTGCGGGTATGGAATCTGCTGGAGACACGGGTGCTGTACAAACGGCTGCAAGCGCTGGCGCCGAAGGAAGACCTGGCGCCGCAGAGCTATCGCAGCCGCCAGGGCTGAGAGAATTAATTACGCCGCGCCTTGGCGGCTTCCTTGATTTCAGCGCAGGACATCGGCTTGCCATTCTTGGCAGCCTCGGCCTCCAGCTGCTGGCAACCGGTGTAGTTATGATAAAACACCACCACATAACCCAACACGCCCAACACCACCGCCACCATCGCGGCAACCAGGATGAACTTGCTTGCTTTTTCCGATGCCATATCCGACCATCCAATACAAAAACGGAATGGTAACATTTTCGCGTACTGGACACGAATAGAACCCATGTACATTCACTAGCCATTAAAAAAAGATTCCACATGCTTGATTGGGATAGCCTCCGATACTTTTCTGCCTTTGCGCGCGAAGGCTCGCTGGCCGCCGCCGCGCGCTATCTCGGCGTCGAACACGCGACCGTGGTCCGCAGAATCGCCGCATTGGAAGCATCTCTGAACATGAATCGGATATGACGCCAGCATGGCCGATTCAGTGCAGCAGCAATGGCTGGTGCACCAGCTCCAAGGCCGGCCGATCGCAATCTCCAGCAACGACCTCCGCATCCAGGCAATGGCAGCCATGGGTGGGGCCGGTCTGGTTGTGCTACCAGACTCTCTGGGCAAGGAATACGGCCTGATAAAGGTGCCGACTGACGATGCACCACTTGAGCTGCCGATCTGGCTGGCATTTCATGAAGATTTGCGCAGCAGCCCGAAAATCCGGGTCGTGCTCGATTTCATTCTCGAAGGGCTGGTGCAAGTACAGCAAATGTGAATTTTTTCATATCCGATGTGCGCGTCTGTCGAACGCCGCGACGCCGCTGTACGGCTTCTGGCAGCAGTCGATGGGATTCGCCTCCGCAACGCTGACCGTGGTGTTCGCCTGTTACATCGTCGGTCTGCTGCTGACGCTGACCATCGCCGGCCAACTTTCCGATCACTACGGGCGCAAAGCGCTACTGCTGCCATGCGTGGGCCTGGCGATCGTCGCGGCGATTCTATTTGACCATGCGAACAGTATCGGCATGCTGATGCTGGCACGTTTCCTCACCGGCATTTCAGTGGGACTGGTGGTATCCGGCGGGATGGCCAACGTGGTGGAGCACGCACAGTCGAATCGAAAGCATTTTGCTTCCCTCATGGCGTCGGTAGCGATGGTTGCCGGGGCCGGTAGTGGACCGCTGTTGGCAGGTATCGTGGCCCATTATGTTCATTCGCCAGTTCACACGGTATTCCGGATTGAAATAGCGGTGCTGTGCCTGGCGCTGCTCGCTTTACTCAATCAAAAAAATCAGCGACTCGGTGTGGGCGCGTTCAAACCACGCTTGCCAGCTGTCTCCGCTGACAAGTTGAGCATTGTTTTGCTGGGGATCGCGTTCTTCGGTCCGGGATTGACGTCGACCTCCTTCATCCTATCGCTGGGCCCCAAACTGATCGCCAGTTTTCTCGGCGTGAATAGCCCCTTGATCACTGGCTGTGTGGCGTTTGCCATGTTTATCGTCGCCGTCGGCGTGCAGTTGGTGGCGAAGCGATGCAGCGGCCGCGGCGTGTTCCTGTTGAGTGGCCTGTCAACCGCGTGTGCAATGGTTTGTGTTTGGGTTGCAATGGCGACGAACGGCGTGCCATGGCTGATTGCTTCCGCGCTGTTGGCGGGGAGCGGCCAGGGCTTGGGACAACTTGGCGGGCTAACCCTCATTGCCAGCAATATTCCAGCCGAGCGGCGCGCCGAGGCCAATGCCGTATTCAACATGGGCGGCTATATCCCGGCCGGCGCCATTCCTGTGGTCACCGGCCACCTTATCGATGCCAAGGGACTGACGGTTGGTGTTACCTCGTTGGCACTCATCATCGGCAGTCTCGCGTGTCTGGCGCTGATCGTGTTATGGCGGCAACGTCTGAAATAAATGACGGCAAAACCTTCGGCTCCATGGACGGAGCCACGCAACGGCCTATGGTGGGAGCGTTTAGGTCAGGTACTTTCGACGACATCAAGGTTACATGCAATGCAATAGTTGTGGCTTTTAAGCACTATTCCATAAGCGAATTTTCATGATATATTTGCATGGCTTTTTTGACAATCTAACGAATCTGTTATCGGAAGTGGCAATCAAGCAAATGATATATTTGACATTTCAAAATACCAACCTCCCAAAGGATATGAAATGATGAAAAAATGTTTCACTGCCGGACTCTTTGCTTTCGCTACACTACTGGCACCGGCCGCATCCAGCGCCGCAGACATCGGTTTTGAAGACATCACCGATTTCACGCATGCCTCCTCCCCGTACGACAGCTACCATCACTTGCTCGACACCGCATATGGCGTGCGCTGGACTGGTGGCCGCTACGACCAACGGTTGTGGTCTGTGTACGCACCGGGTCCCAGCCCTTGGTTTCCATATGACTCAGCCAATTATGCGCACTCTGGCAACAATTACTTGTCCGCCCAAATGATTGAGGGTTTGTATATTCGAGGCACCGACATCACCCTGACCAGCATGTGGGCGCGGCTCGGGGGGACGGTGACTGACTACAGCAACATTACCGTGGCCGCGTACAAGGATGGCCTGCAGATTGGGAGCAAGAGTTTTACTTTGAGCGATACCTATCAGTTTTTAGACATCAACTTCTCCGGCGCAGACACGATTGCTATAAACGGTCCGTACGGCAACCTCATTGTTGATGACATGGTTTTGACTAACGTAGGGCCTGTTCCAGAACCAGGAACCTATGCCATGTTGTTGGCCGGGCTGGGCCTGGTCGGCTTCGCAGCGCGCCGCAAACGCACTGCTGCGTGATCTACCGCCGGCGCCTGCATGGTGCCGGCTCCGGCGATCAATTCCATAACCCGCTGCTCATGTCACTCACGATGATATGCCAGCGCCGCCCAGGCGGCATTGGCCAGCCCGGCGTTATATGCGTTGGCGTCGGCCGCGCTGATGTAGCTCTCGACGTTCTGCAGGCCGGCGCCAGTTTCTGTAGTGAGCATTAAATTTACTTTCAAAATTTCCAAAATGCCATTAGAATTGATTTTCAGTCATTAATATATTGCCATTCTTTAGTGGCAACAACTCGCCAATTGGCGTCAATGGAAGGGAACTATGCTTAAGAAATCTCTTGCTACAATCGCAGCTATTGTACTAATCGGGGTAGCCGTGCAGGCTGAAGCCGCCACCTGGACAGTTTCCGCAACTGGTGTCATTACTGAAGGCGTGGATATTTACGGTTACTTTGGTGTTGCCGGGCAGGATCTAACAGGCTTTACCTTTACCCAAACGATCAGCGCCACCGTCATTCCCTCAAGCGAAACCACTACCCTGACCACGCCATACAGCACGACAATATATGGTGACGGGCAAGCATGGCGAGACGAAATCACAATCAATGGCGTATCACATGTGTGGGAAGGTGTGCGGCACCTTGCAAACCAAACTATTTCGGACGCAGTCAGCGTTAGCGGGCCGAGCTACCTGACCGATGCGATTAGTACCTCGGTGGCGGCTTGGATCAACGGTGGCTGGTCCTCTCTTACTTCGAACATAGCTGTTCAGAGCTCAACGGTAGGATTTGTGCCATCGTTGGATTTCAATCAACAATTGTCCATGTCGACTAGCAGTGGCCTATGGGCTACAAGCCAAACCTACATAGATAATATTCTTTGGTTCAACGGTAGCGTGGATCAATTCTCGGTAAATATTCCGATTGCTCCCGTTCCTGAGCCAGAAACTTATGCCATGCTCCTCGCCGGCCTGGGCCTAGTCGGCTTCGCAGCTCGTCGCAAACGCACTGCTGCGTGATACACCGCCGGCGCCTGCGTGGTGCCGGCCAGCCCTTTCTCAAATGGCTTCAACAGGCGAATGGTCGCTTGCCTCAAGTGTCACATTTAATATTGACAACAGAAATTGATGAAATTTGGCAAGAGATTTGTTACCATGGACACAACTTCATGGGGTAAATATAAAAATGAAAAAAATTCTTGTCCAAACTCTCTACTTGCTGGTGTTGATTGGCGTTTTCGTAATAGCAATGATTTTCGACATAGATCACTACGAAAGCTATTTGGGCCAATTCCCGAAAAAATAAGCCCGGTATCAGTGCTTTGTCGGCCGCGCTGTAGCCATCTACCGGCGGTGACGTTAACAAGACAGGCTTGATGCCCATAGCAATCGCTGCATCCCCCGTCTGCATCGTGTCTCGCCACATCTGCTCGGCCAGCTGGTGCTTCGCGAACTCGCCGGCCACCCAGTGCACGCCCTTGGTGGTGAAGCGCATACTGTTGAAAGCGTGGACATCGCTTACCTGTCGGCGCAGCGCAAAGGCGACCTACTGGACTTCAACCGATCGGACCTCAAAGATGGGCATCTGCCGGTCGAGCAAAACAAAACCTGCAAGAAGATCCGCATTGCGGTGGAGGGGCAACTGGAGGCCGTGGCCACCGAATCAACGGCCGCAAGGTGGCCGGGATAGCACTGATCCCCGCGCCAAGCAGGGACCGCTGGGCGTACTGCATTGCACAGCAGCCAGAAACACCTCTTGGCCTCGTCTTCGTCGGTGATCTGCGCCGCTTTTCAACGCCCGCCCGCTGAGCGCTTTGGACGGTCCGCACGTGAATTCAGTTTGAATCTGGCACCTGCGCTGCGGTGGCGCTGACTAACATGCCAGTAGTGCCGTAGCGCCCCCTGTCAGAGCAGTGCATTAGGGTATATCCAGATAAACAGAAATATTTGCAACTAATTACAATGTGTGAGAATTCTGCCAATAACAACATGATAATCTTTGTTACTCGATTAGCAACCAAAGAGGGGTCTCATGAAGAAGATGATTGTAGGCAAAATATTGGCAATGTTGTTAGGCAGCCTGGTGATCAATGTCGCATCCGCCTCTAGCAGCGTTTCGGCAACCCTCGGCAATCTGCATTACACCCTGATCGACCTTGATCCGAACGACGGCATTACGCCCTCTATAGTTTTCGGCAACGTTGGTTATACTGATCGATCTTCCCAAACAAGCACTTACGCTTATGATGATGCAAACGGCGTACACTCCAAGTTCAACAGAGCAGTTGCTCCATCAATAACGTCTAGCGTCACGCAATCGAGTCCTCAATACAGCATGTCGGCCTCCGCAAGCGGTACAAGTATGCTAAACAGCGGGGTGCTTTCAGCTTATTTACAGACTAGCGGTGACAACAAGGTAAGCTTCGATTACGACTCCACTGCAGACTTCGGCGTATTGCAGTTCACCTTATCAGCACACACTGCCATCACCTTCTATGCAGATGCGAGTGTCTCGGCCGCCAGCTCGGGATTGCCATCCGGAGGATATAGGAATTCAGCATTGGGCATTGCCACTCTGTCAGGCTCATTTGGCGGCAACGGCACAGCACTGTCATTTTTCAACGAAGATGCGCGCGCCAGTTTGGATCAGATCGTCGGTAGCGCAGGCGCAGATCTGCCAGTTACCGACGCCAAGAATCAGACCTTGGAGTTCACCTACAACAATCTTTTAGATATTGGCATCCGGGGTTACGTGACCTCAAGTGTCGGCACGTACGCAACCCTGGCGGTTTTAGCCGTTCCCGAACCCGAAACCTACGCAATGCTCCTCGCAGGCTTAGGACTCATCGGCGCTATTGCACGCCGCCGCAAAAACCTCGCATAGCGAGATATAGCCGATTTGCTCTACCGGGGGGCGAACGCATCCCCTCAATTATTCGGTTTGCCGCCTGCGTTCTCATCCTCTGCCGTGGCCTCGGGATTACCGCAGCTACTGCAACCACACGACTGCCAGCTACTTCTCATACCCTCTCGGGCTATCCCATGCACAGAATCATGGGGACCGCTGTGCTACGGCGAGCAAGCATGCGTGTGGTCACCGGTTGCGCCGGTGAGGCGTTACTGATCGCAGTCGTCGCTTCCTGATCTCAAGAAAAATTTCTTGATTGTCAATATTGAAATTGCATTAAAATCGCTGAGCATTGTCCATCGATCACAGTTTACTTTTCTTTTGGAGAAGTCTCAGATGCAATACAAAAAACGCAAACTTTTGCTTGGCATGGGTGCCGCAATTACTGGCACGCTCCTCCCGGCAGCTAAACTTTTCGCTCTACCAATTCTTACCGCAACCGATGTTGACCCGGCCCTTATCGCCGAACCAGATCCGGTAAATTTCACCGGCGCGCTGGTATCCGTGAGTCAGTTCGGGATCTACGCGCAAGCCGCCGACGATGCTTCCGTTACGAACGACTATTACTCCAAAATGCTTGACGCAATAGCCTATGCGAAAGCCAATAACGTATCGCTGCAGTTCGATGCAGGCCGCTACAACTTTGCTGGCCCGGCCAGCGCGACCGACACGGGAGGCATGTTCGGTGGCCTAACGTTCAGCATTATCGGTGTACCAGCTCAAACCCAAATCTATCTGATGAACAGTGGTGGGGCAAATGTCCGCTGGGACTGGCAAGCCAACTCGAAAAATATCGTTGTTTCGGGCCTTACATTCAATGTCCTCGGCACCCCTACCAGTGCTACCAACGACGCCAAGGAGAACAGCACCGTTTTGCGCTTCACCAACGCTGACAACGTTCGTCTCGATCAGCTTACCTTCAACGATCCGTACGGTGGCGCGGTGCTCTTCCGCAACGTCACCAACAGTGCCATCACAAACTGCTCCGCCATCGGCTGCTACAAGGATAGCTTCCATTGCACAGGTACTAGCCAGAACATCATCTACTACAAGTGCACGGTGAAGGACGGCGGTGACGATGGATTTGCCGTGGTGGGCTACGCCACTGGGACTGGCGGCCTTGGACAACCAACCAATATCCGTCATGTCTTCTGCGAAGTCTACGGTGTCAAATTTGCCCGTTGCGTAAGCTACGTCGGCTCGCTGAATTGCATAAACGTCGGCGCCATCATTGATGGGCAGATTCCAACTGACCGCGCTTCTAGTGCACTGTATCCGTTTGGCAGCGGAGGCAATCAGCATAACCAAGCCGGCATATATATTGCTGCGGAATCGGTGGTGAATAGCGCGGTGCCCGCGAGTAGCTACACATGCTACGGCAATCAGAATCTAATTATCCGCGACTTTCAGATGAAAAATTGCGGCAATGGGGGTTTGTTCGCAATCCAGATTTATAACAAATCGCCTATGACCTCTGACAATATCCAACTCGTCAATGGCGCCATCAGCAAAAGCGGCAAGACCGCAATCACATGCGGCGGCGGAAATGCGTATTGCACTAACGTGCTATTTGAGAATCTGGAGATCAATGACACAACCAGTCCCAATGGCGCTTCGATCCCCTACACTGATAGCAATGGAAATATCGCGTTTACTCAAGTTGCGCCAGGCGAAGGAGCCAATGGCGCGTTCGACTTGGGTTATTTACGCGACTTTGTAATCCGGAACTGCACTGCCATCAATACAGGCAACAACCACGTAATTAACATCAAGTATACGTGCCAAGGTGCAGCCGACATCGATCTCATCACATCGGACATCAACAAGAAAGGCTACAACGGTCCGTGCATCCTGAATTATGACTCTGCCGCCACCACTCAGATGAGTGAAGTCAACTTCAAATTATTCATAAAATCACAAGGCGGTGGCAGCGTACCGAATTCCGTAGGCAGCCCGTACTTTTTCGCACGGGTGATCAATACAAACGGAAAGTCAGCCAACACGTTGTCAGTGGACGTAACCCACTACATGAGCATGTCGAGGAATCCGATATTCAATGTTGCTGGCCAAGCTCCTGAACAGGCAGATACAGGCTCGCCACGCATAATCACCAATACCAGCAATGTGCGCCGTCTTTACAACGTGTACGGCAATGGTGTCTCTGCAGGCGCCAACGCACCACAGCACATCAAGACAGACGCTAACGGCAACACCGTTGTAACTGTAGAATCGGCTAATAAGGGGCCTGGTATGTACTTCCTGGACCCAGGGGAGTCGCTCAAAGTTTATTACACCGCCGCGATCAGTATCCTTTGGTGGCCGGTTACAGGTCTGTAAGGATTTCCTCCCGCGCCGCCGCGAAGGCTGGCGGCGCGTGCGTGTGCGGCTCCAGCAATTAGCGCACCGATTCATTCGGCTGCCTCGCCACTTCCGTCATGGCGGCCTCGCGTTCCGGCTGCGGAAATGAAAAAGCCACAGCAAGGGTGGCTTCGCTGTTTGCCCCAGCGCTATCTGCGAAGTGAGCGGTTTGTACACGCGAGCGAAAGCATCAACGGAGTGGGTGCTATCCTCGAATCACTGCTAGCGGTGAGGCTCGAAGCCTGCATTACGACACGCAGTGAGTGTGTAGGACTCGACGTTAACTTAAGGTGCCGAGAAAGTCAACGATCAAGCGAATATTGCTAAGAAAATCAATCAACCGGGTCTGTGGCCTCACCCGTGACTACAGGTAGGGTAATCGAGCTTCCCAAGGAGCAGTAGCCCGGCGCGGAGCCAGCAGCATCCGTATCAGCAGGGTCAAAGGCAGTGAATGTTTTACGGTATTTGTTGAAGTCATTCACCTCCGCCGCAGCTCGTATATTATCCGGAGGTACTACCTTCGGCAAATGACTCGCGCGCTCCTTCCTGTTAGTTTTCCACGCCCACCAGCCTCCGAGCCGAACCCCTCCGTAAACAGCATCGGCAACCAATGCATCAACGCCACTTTCACGCATACCTCGCAACAAAATTGCATCTGCTTGTTTGCGCGTGCAAGCTTGCGTCCAATAAAGGTAGTCATGAACTATGGCCGCCCTGCTATATCGCCCTTGACTTGGTAGTAGCATTTTAAAAGGGAATGGCACACTAGCATAATCGGTGTAGAAGCCGCGAGGAACTACGATAGTTTCGCCGCCAGTACTCCATACAAGTGGCGAATTTAATATCGCACTTTTCCCGTCCGGGAGCGTCGAAACACTAGGCGACGGAATTGACGCACAAGCCGAAATAAATGCAACGACTGCCGCCGCAATTAAGCGCATGATGAGATCCCTTATTTGTTATTAGGAACCACGACCGTAGCACAATAATTGCTAATTTAACACTAATAAATGACAATTGTTGCAAAACCAACTTACCGTTCCGTAGGAGCAGAGCTTTACCGCTAACGAAGACTTGTCGCCGCCCGCGCGTTGTGCGCTTGAATGAGCCCTTCCAGCTCACTGACCATATCCAGCACACGCTCACGTTCGAAGCCTTGGCCGCCCACCTCGCCGCGCCCGGTGCCTTTGCAGGGAGTGCAAATGCGGCGATCCTTGTTACCGGTGCCGGCGCACGTCGGGCATTTTCCATCCAGCCAGTGCGCGAGCGAACGCTCCGCGACGCGACGATACAAAGCCTCGGCCGCCTGGCCATCCCAAGCATTGCCGATCTTCACCCACTTCCGCTCGCGGCCCTTCTCGATCACACGCGCAGTCCAGATGCGCAGCAGACCGGCCAAGTTGGCACTGCCCGATTCGAACAGCTTGTGCTGCGTGCCATCGGCGTACTTGACGCGAGATAGCAGCGCACCGAAGCCAGCGCCGGCCGTGTCCGCGACCGCCGCCGCGCACAGTGCATCGGTCGCGTGGTGGTGCTCGTCGTCCAGCAGATTGCTCAAATTGACGGAGTGAAGGTATCGGTCAGCAAAGCCCATGTGGTGCTCTCCGATGGAGGACCGCCGTTCAGCGGCGCAAAGACGAAAACGCAGCACGGCAGGCGAACGGCAAGCCGCTGCAGAAATTCACAGGGAAGGAAGGCCAGGTGGTGGCAAACCGCAAAAAGGCGCTGCTCTCGCACATCTGGAATTTTACCCGCAACAAGGGGCTGACGAAGCTGCCAAACCCCTGCGCTGGCATTAAGGGATTTCAGGAGGAAGGCCGTGACGTCTACATCGAGGACCACATCTACAACGCCGTCTGGGCAGTGGCCGACCAGGGACTGCAAGACGCTATGGACATCGCTTACCTGTCGGCACAGCGCAAAGGCGACCTACTGGACTTCAACCGATCGGACCTCAAAGATGGGCATCTGCCGGTCGAGCAAAACAAAACCGGCAAGAAGATCCGCATTGCGGTGGAGGGGCAACTGGAGGCCGTGGTCACCGAATCAACGGCCGCAAGGTGGCCGGGATAGCACTGATCTGCAACGACAAAGGCCAGCGGATGACGGAGTTCATGTTGCGGGGCGCATTCGATCGCGCGCGGGCGGCCGCAATTGTCGCGCACCCCGAGCTGGGGCAGGAGATTAAAAACTTCCAATTCCGCGATCTGCGCGCGAAGGCAACAACGGATAAAGACGATGCCGAGGGATTGGGCGCTGCGCAAGATCAGCTAGGCCATACCACCCCGCGATGACGTTGTAGATTGGGTGGTGCCTCGAGCCGGAATCGTGATTTCTTTAAATTCAACAACTTAAAAACACGATTGGCAAATTTTCGCCACAAAATTTATGCTGGCGAATAATTTGGAGCGCCACATGAACGCCTTTGATCATACCACGGCACAATAGAACGATATGCCAGCGCAAGGCTACCGCAGCGCCCGATACTCGGCCTTCGTCAGCTCGCGCTCTTTGATGTCGATCTCGCACAGCCAGCCGCCACGCTCCAGCTGCTCCGGCTCATCTCCATGCGCCGGCTTGATGTGCAGGCCGACCAGCTCAAAAGTGGTGTCCGACATCCACACCAGGTCACAGTCTATCAGGCGCTTCTGCGGGAAAGTGGATATCTCGTAGCGGTGCAACTCTGCGCAAGTGGTGTGGCGCTGGAGCGCGTTGGAGTGCTCGCCGCCCACCACCAGCGGGCCGCGTGAGCCGGAGCCCTCCCGGACGCCACTCTTCGGCACGGCGATGCCGCCGACGTACATATCTCGCACTCGCCAGCCGACGGCGTTCGCAGGCACATGGAACTTGCACACCCAGGTCTGCGCCGTGCCGCGCACGTTCCGGTAATCGTCGCGGTGCTCCTCTATCCCGCTGATGACGATGCCCCAGCCCTTGAGCTGGACCAACTTCGGCATGGCCAGTTGCGCAAGGATTCGCTGCTCGCCGATCGGCTGCAGCCGGGCGACCTTTGATGGCCGGCGGTTACCCGCCAGCGTGACGTCGACCACCAGTAGCTCCAGCAGCGACGCGCCCTCGACCACCGGCAGCGCGCCGGCCAGCGCCGCGCCGTCTTCCCGCCGCCGTTGTGCCCAGACTTTCATTTTTCCCTCGATCAAATACTGTATATAAAAACAGTATATCACCGGCAAAACTAGGTTACTATTTTTCAATGTGCGGACGACTTGACCAAAACGACGTCGGAAGGTTCCTTGCGGATTTCAGCTGGGCGGATGAGGTATTGCGCCGAGGATCGACCGCGCCAACGTTTGACGCCAGGCCGGGTACGCAGCGACCAATTCTCTATATAGAAGATTCGCAGCTGGTGTTGGACACACGTTTCTGGGGCTACCTTGGCCGCAACGCACCGCCAGGCGCAAACCGTCCAGTGCCCAACGCTCGGCTCGACAAACTGCTCGGACGCTACTGGGGGAGACTGGCTCGCAGCCGGCGGGTAATTGTGCCAGCGAATGCTTGGTATGAATGGGTGCCCGAGCCGGACAATCCAAAGAAAAAGCACCGCTGGCATATACACCGCGCCGACGGCGAATTGCTCTACATGGCCGGCATCACGCAGTGGGAGGTGACCGAGAAGGCGCATGAGAGCGGCTTCGTGATCGTCACATCGGAGGCCGAGGGCAGCATGGTCGACATGCACTCGCGCGCGCCGATCGTATTTACTGCGGCCGATGCGGCGACATGGTTAGATCCGGAGCTGTCGGGTGAAATGGCCGCCGAGCTGGCGCGCAACATGGCACTTGGCCCTGATACTTTTGCCTGGTTTGAAGTCAGCAGCGCGGTGAAGGATGGGCCAGAACTGGCCCGGCCATTGCCGCCACAGGTACCCACAGTTGATGCGCAGATGGGGCTTCTATGAAATTCGAACTGGAGAACGGCCGTCCACGGGACGGCGATTTGGTACGCATGAACGGCAAGCCAGATGGCCCGATCATGGAAGTTTTGGCAGCCGAGCTCGGTGAGGAGCATGACTGGGAGGGCGTGCGTAACGGAATTTACTGCACGTGGGAAGTGGAAGGTGAGTCGATATTTGAGGTGTTTCGGCCCGGCCAACTGGTAATTGTCGACCGGCCAGGCGACTAATCTTTACTCGCCATTGCAGACGGCGCGCGCGGCGTCGAATCGCTCGACGACGGCGTTATAGTCCCGCACAAGTTGTCCGTAATCGCCGGCGAAGCCGAGAACAGCTGCAGCAACTTCCGGCAGGACGTCGGCTCGCGCTTCTCGCGCAGCGCCGGCTCCAGATCCGGCACCTTGGCCTTCTCCGCCTTCAGGTACCGCGTGGGCTGGATCTGGGGCAATGGCGATTGACAGGCGCTCAGTGCCAGCAAGAGCGGCAGCAACAGCGATTTTCGTAGCGATTTCATGGTCCACCCGGTCTTTCTGCTGGCGCCCGGCCAGCTGATTGAACTTCGATTGCAGCGCGGCGGTTTCTGCGCGAGCGCGTGCGGTATCGGCGGCGGCCATGCGTTCGGCGTCCGCCTTGATCGTCGCCTCTCGCTTCTCCCACCGCCCCTGCACGCGGGCGGCGCCGGCCGTGTCGCCCTTGGCGATCAGGTGCGCTTCGTACGCCTGCTCGGCCGCGAACAGCGCGCCGGCGGCCAGCACGGCCGCGACGATGCCGCCCCAGCTCACAGCGCCGCCCAGGCGGTGATGTACTTCGCCGGCCGCACCTGGAAGACGTTGCGCACGTGCTCGCGGTTGATGTCGCAAGCCGAACGGCCGCCGTACAGCGGCTGGCGCGACTTCAGACAGTGCCGCTCCACGTGACCAAACCACAGGCCCGGGTCGCAGCCTTGCGTCATGGCGCAGGCGCGGCGCTCACGCTGCACGCCGGCCGGGCCGCCGTTGTAGCCGGCATCGCCGAATTCCAGCATCGCCGGCGCGCCACGGAACTGCCGCGCCGAGTCGCGCGACATCAGCACCACGGCGCGCAGCTGCAGGTCGGGCCGCTGGTAGACGTTCGACCAACTCAGCGCGCCCAGCTCGGCACCGTACTGCTCACGCAGGTCGGCCAGCGCATCGAAGCGGACCGCGCCGCCGGCGGCGTATGCCCGGGTGATCTGGCCGACGCCGGCGCCCTCTTCCCGCGCCGTCTTCAGTTTGGCGCCAGGGTTCCAGCAGCCGGCCGAACGCAGCGAGATGCACGATTCCTGTTCGACCAGGCTGGCCAGCAGCACCGGGCGCGGATGATCTGGCCACAGGCGCACCTGCTCGGCCTTCAGCACAGGCATGTATTTCACGGCGCCGGCCGGCAGCTCGCCCGCGTGCGCGCGCGGCGAGAAAACGCCCAGCAGCCCGTACAGCACGATCGAAACCGCAACCAGCGCCAGGCCGGCGCCGACTGGGTTTTCGCTAGCGCGCGCGAACAGCTTGCGCATGTCCGCCTCCGGATAGTCCATCAGCGCTTTACGCGCCCAGTGCGACGCGGCCACGGCCCAGATGCCCTGCAGGATGGCCAGGCCACTCAGCGCAGTTCCCCAGCCGTGGTCTGGGTCCGAGTACAGCGAAAGTGCTGCGGCGATCAGTGCGCCACCGACCAAGAACAGCGACCGGTGCCGCGAAATCGAGTTGATGATGTTCATTTCGAAATACCTTTCAAAGAACCGTAGGCAGCGACGCCCACGATAGCCACAACAATGGCCTTCCAGACCAAGCCCATCACACCGCGACCGAGGTCGCTGTAGAAACGCTCGGTCACCTTTTTGTCCAGCAACTGCACGATGGCCTCGACATCGGCATCGGTCAGCTTGCGATCCTCTTCTGGCATTTGCGCCCTTTCATTTGCAGTTGGGATTTTTGATATTTCTCGCGCGGGCACGCCGCGCGGCCAGGTGGGCCACCAATCACGCGTCAGGCTTTGGCGCCTTGATGAACTGCGTTGGGTCCAGCGGCTCGTCGCGCGGCGTGTCGTCCGGAACGATGTAGAACTCGGCCGCCACCAGCGGATGGAAGATCAGGTGGGGATCGGTCGTGGTCACGTCCGTGGCCAGACCGCCCGCGATGCGTGCATAAGTAGTCATATGTTCACCATTCGATTACAACAAAACCAGCGCCACCAGCGCCACCAAGATTGCCGCCACCACCACCCCCGCCGCCGTAGGAGCCATTGCCCCCGGTGCCGGTGCCTACGGCATTCCCGCCTCCACCACCGCCGCCACCGTTTCCATTACCGCCATTACCGGCATTCGCACCGCTGCCTCCGCCTCCGTAACCGCCGTCGTAGCCAGAGCTGGCACTTGCCACCCCGCCGCCTCCGACAAAACCATCGCCAGGGAAGCGAATCTGCGCATTTGTCGGGTTTAGCGTCGCGTTGGCGGTACCGGCTGCGCGACCAAGCAGTAAATCGCGCCCGTCCGTCGAAAATGGCGAGCCGCCGTTGCCGCCGCTGCCAACCCCTGCGCCTCCGCCCACACCGCCACCACCGCCGTTCGACGCACCGCCGGCACCGCCGACTCCGACCTGTGAGCCCGCACCTCCCCCGCCGCCACGTGTAGCGCCTCCCGCGCCGCCCGCAGCTTGGAACGAGCCGCCGGTGCCCGTACCGCCAGCACCGGTAGCCAGGCCGCCAGTTGCAGAGATCAAAGCCGCAACAGACGACGAGCCACCATTGCCACCTGCGACACCAGCAGCGCCACCAGTACCGGAAAGCGTGGTGCCTGGCGTAACGCTGAATTCGCCCATAGCGAAGCCGCCACCGCCACCACCATTCCCATTGCTGCCGTTACCGCCAGCCCCGCCGCCGCCAGTCCGGATGCGGGCACGCGTCACTCCTACCGGCACGGTCCAACTAAAAGAGCCAGGGCCGAAAACCTGAACGGCACCGCTACCGTAGTAGCCCAGGAATCCATACGGAGGATTCGTATTGAGTACGTTGGACAGGCGAGACTGGCCAAGGAAATTACTGATGAGCATTAGATGAGCCTCCAGGTCGTACCGTTCCATTCAATGCGAAACACCAGTCCGGCCACGTTGAAGACAAAGTCTTCAGATAGGCCTTCGATCGTGTTGCCATTGCGGCCGAGGGTGAAATAGTTCGTGTTCCAAGATCCGGACACGTCGGTGAAATCCAGCGCAGCGCCGATCGCTGGCGCCGCCGGAAGCAGCACGGTGAAGGCGCCGCCATTTGCTGGTAGCGTGTCGGCGTTGTATGCGCCCGGGCCCAGCACCGTGTTATTCGCGTTGGCGTAATTCAGATAGGTCGGCGCGGCGGCCACGCCAGCAATACCGCCGTCCTGAAGCGACCCGTTCGCGTCGAACACGGCCATGTGGCCAATAGTTGGGCTCCCTTGCACGGCCGCCAGCTTGCCGGTGTTGGCGGTCACCGCGCGGCCGGCGCCCACCGTGCCGGCCGTGTCGGTAAACGTCGGGACTTGCCCAACTGTGGCCACGCCGTTGACTGCTGCGACGACGCCAGTGTTCGACGATGCATTCGCCAGCGCGGCGGTACCCAGCTCGGTGCTGGACAACTGCAGGATTGTGCCGTCAAAGCGCGCGTTCGCTACCTGTCCGGCGACCAGCTCGCCGCCGGTGAGCGGGATAGGGCCAGTCGGGCCGTCCTTGAGGACACTGCAGGTGCCGAAGCCGCCAACGGTGACCGTCAACGCGCTGGTGTTGGTGAGGCCGGCGCCTACCTTCCATGCGATGCCGGTGCCGGTCGGGAACGTAGTCATCCCGGTTGGCACCGCAACCACTTGCGCATTCGCGGCGCCGGTCGAGGTGCCGCACCAGATCGTCAGCCCAGTCGGCAAGTTCGACAGGGGCAGCGTGCCAGTTGTTTCGGTCGCGAGGTCGACCTTTGGCGCCTGGCCAGCGCCACCACCGTGGTGCGAGTTCAGCAGGCCCGCGAGGAATGGCGCACCAGATGCCACGGTGATGTTGGCCTGCGGGATGGCGGCCATGCCGTAATCCACCTGCACCACGTAGGCCGCGACGAAGCCGCTGTCCGCCGCCGGCGTCGTCTGGGAGCCGGTGTTGGCGGCGGCGCCGGCCTTTACCTGCACGAGGCACTGCGCCGCGCGAACGGTCGAGACGGCCGCGCCGCTGCCGCCCGGGCCGGTGAATGGAATCGCCGGGTTACTGGCGTTATAAAACGGCAGCACCGTGCCGCCGGTGTCGGTGTCGGCGTACCCGATCTGCACCAGGTAGTTGATCGACTTCCCGGCCGTGGTCGGCGCCGGACAGCTCAGCGCCGTCGCGTCCAGCACCAGCCCTTGCTTCAGGATCGTGTGCGAGTCGGCGCCCAGCGACGAATACGCAGTGGCGTCGATCGCGCCCGTCTTGAGGATCTGGCCAGCGGCAACGGAAACCGTCAGCCCAGCGCCTGGCGTGCAGGCCAGGCCGTGCAGGTGCGGGCCGGTACCCAAAATAGCCACTGCGAGCTTGGCCAGGGCGATCATCGCGAACTTGTTGGTGTTCAGCAGATCGGTTTCGGTCGTCTCCTCCAGTGGGTAGACAATTGTGCGGTCCATATTTCTCCTAATTGAGCAGTTGCGCCCAGATCGTCACGTCGATCGGGCGAACTGAATCGAGCGCGGCGTAGATATCCGCGTCTGAAATTCCGTCCCACTGCGACCCGGGTAGCGGCCGATACACCTTCACGAAGCACTGATATTTCGTGGTCAGCAGTTGACTGCCGTAGCGCGCCGTGGCGCCGTAGAACGACGTCGGCCCGCTGTAAATGCCGAAGTCCAGAATGCGCGACTGCTCGATTACGATCGGCGTGCGGCCGGTGATGTCTTCGCAGATGCGCGTGATCGCGTTGCGCGTGGCGCGCTCGCGGAAGATATTGCTGATAATCGCGATGCGGTAGCTGGTATCGCTCTGCCCAGTCTTGCGCGGAAGGCCGGCACCGAAGAAGTCGCCGGCGATCAGGTCGAGCCAGCCGTCGGTCGCCGTCAAGATACGCGTCTGCAGCTTCACATAGGCCAGCAGCTGGTAGATGTAGGCCCACACAGCGGCCCAGCCGTACAGCACTGCGTCGAGCACCGGCGAATCATCAGGGAACCAGGGCGGGAGTGTGAACTTCAGCCGCTCCAGCATGTCGTTTTGGTCGCCGGTCGCCATCAGGACACCACCACGGTCGAATGCTTGATCACCTGCTGCGCAGTGGCGGTCAGGTCGGCGGTGCCGGCATTCAGCGTGACGCCGCTGACATTGGCCACGCCGGCCGACGCACCGTAGGCGATCGCCGCCAAGCGCGTGTATTGGAGCGTCTGCCCCAGCGCCAGCGAGTTGATGTAGGTTTGCAGCGCTGTTACCACCAGCGCCCGGGTCGCCGCCGCATCGTAGCCGCTGGCCACCGTCACGGTCATCGCCACTGCGGCGGTGATCACGTTGGGCGTGTAGATCCCGAAGCGCGTGGTGATGGGGCGGACAGCGTCGACCGCATTCGTTACCGTGGTGATGAACGCGGCCGGCGGCGAACCGGAGCCGTCATCCACAACGATATAGAAGTAGCCCAGATCAGCCGAGCCGTCGTACTTCTTGTTTTCCACGATCGAGTAGTAGGCACCCAGCTCGGCCGCCGCGATTGCATATCCGATGGCGGTCACGGTCGCTTTGGACAGGGACGCGATGTATGCGACGAAGCGCGCCCGCAGTGCCGTGTCGCTTTCGGCGTCGGCGCCACCGGAAAACGCGGCCGCGTTGGTGACCGTATCGACGTACAGGATCGTCTGCGCCAGCGCCGTCACCAGGTTGGCGGCGGCGTTCCCCGATGCGCCGGCGACGAGCGCTTGAACTGGGACGGTCACGCTAGCGGTACCGGCCGCGATCACATAGCCAGCGGTCGTATAGGACGGATTCGACAGGTCGACCGTGACGGCGTACTGCAGCGAGCCGTCCGCCGTCTGCACGATGGAGCCAATCGGCACAATCGCCTGCGTCGTCGGGGTGAACCGGGAGAATGTCACCTGACCCACGGCAGCCGTGGCCGCGATGCGAGTCACGCCGTAGTCCGCCATCCACGAGTCGAGGTCGGAATCGCTGGACGTCGAAGCGCGCGTGACGCCAAGCACCTGGATGATCATGCTCTGCAACCACAGGCCCAGCGCCGCGTTCGTCTCCACTAGCGCGCGCAGCACCGAGCCGATCGTGAAGTTGATCAGCTGCGACGCTTTGGACTGTATGGACGTGACTTGGTCGCTCACCATGGTGGCGAACGTTTTTGTATTCAGTGCTGTCATGGACTACCTGTCGATGTCGAAAGCGATTGAAGCCGGCTCGCCGGTCGTCGAGTCCGTATATTGAATCTGCGCGCTCACGCCGGTCTTTACCGCGGCAACGGCGATCACTGGGTCCGGCGTCTGGGAGACTGCCGCCTCATTGAAGATTTGCGCCCGGATGACGCCCTGAATGCGCAGCTGGTCGCCATCGGCGCCAACCTCGGCCGGCACCGCCGCGCCGTACTCCGGATGCCAGATGTAGTCGGTCGGGTTGGTCAGCAGCCGGCGCAGCACCCGCTGCTGCCCCTCCAGCGTGCCCGACGCGAAGTCCAGGTCGCCGGTGTTCGATACGGTCAGGTCGTTGCCTATGTAGTGATTCAGATCTGACATGGCTTAAATCGAGCAGTTCGGGAAACGCACAGAGGCGGACTGGATAGCCGCCGTCAACTCCGCGATTTGCGCCGCGATTTGTGTCAGTTGCGCCGCAAAGGTGATGTTCGGCTTCACCAGCGGAGTCAGCACGTGCGAAATGTAGTTCGTCAGCCAGGTGACGATGGCACCGAGATTGGCCCCGGGTGGCTGGAGCAGCGCCAGGATCGGAGCGATAGCCGCGAGCTCAGCCTGGATGCCGGCCTCGACCGCTGCAATAGATGCCAACGCATCAGCAGCCAGCACGCGGAGCTCATCGCAACTTGCCACGGCATTGATCGATTTGGTCAGGTTGGTGAAGTGGTCGAGATTCAGTAATGCGGAGCCTTGTGGGACCATGACTACTCCTAGAAAATGTTGGTGACAATGCCGTCCTGAACGGTCACCGTATCGCCCATTGGCGTGGTAAAAGAGCCGGTTGCGCCGCTACCGACCGACATGTTCCCGCTGACAGACGCATTGCCATCGATGCCGACTTGTCCATCTACGGTGATCTGCACGTTCGCCGCCTTGATGACGACATTGCCGTTGTTGAGGAACTTGAAGAAGCCACCGTCCTTGCGCACGATCCAGAACTCACCGGCCGGCACCTCTGGCGACCTGGCGCCGTCGTGGTTGAAGAAGCCGGTGATCATGCCGGCGCTGCTGTCACCCTCTTGAAACTCGATCTTGGCCACGTCCCCGATGCTGGGGGCAGCCACGATGCCCCAGCCGGCGCCTACCTGCAGCGCCTGGATCGGCAGCCAGCCGGTGTCGACGCCCTCCGGCTCCAGTCGCACGGTGGCGCAGCTAAAGCCGTCGTAGCCGGTTACGGTACCGAAGCGCGGCCGAGCGCCGCCCTGGCCCGCCAGTTCGGCTGCCATCCGGAATTGATTCTGCAGATGCATCATGTCGGATTGTTTGGCGTCTGGTTTTTGCCCTGCACGGTCATCGTGAAGCCCTCGGCCAGCGAATAGTTCCGGGTGACCGTGGAGGCGAAATAGTTTTGATCGAAGGCACTGCCGGTACCGGTAACCTGAATCAGGTGGCGCGGCGTCAGCACCACGTCGGCCGGCATCCTGGCGCTCATGTTCATCTCGTGCCGGCTCAGTTCGAGCAGCTTGGCGTTCGCGATTTCCTGCACCTGCGCCTGCGTCTTGTTGGCGACGGCGAAGGTGTAGACCTGCTCCTCACCAAACGGCGTCGCCTTGCCGCTGCCGGCGCGCGCGCGCGTTGCGGTGGCGGTGAAGGTCTTATTCTTCTTCGGGTTGTAGGACATCACCACGACCTTCAAGTCCTTCGCCACCGACAGGTTACGCTGGAAAGTCAGGTCGATCACATTCAGCGATGGCGCGCCGCCGGAGCTTGGCGCCGTCCACTGGATCACATAAGGGTCCGAATCTGCCGCAGTTCGTGGCTCGAAGTGGAGCTCGTGGCCCAACACGTACGCTTGATAGCCCTCCACCTGCGCCAACTTGGTCACGATGTCCCAGTACGAGCAATGCGCCTTCAGAAGGGAATCGATGATCTGGTAGTACGTGCTGCCCGGGGAGGATCCTGAAGTGGCTGTAACTACGGGTGTCAACCCGGCCTGTTTCGCGATCGCCGTAACGATGGTCGATGACGTCATCGGGTGCATCGCCTTCTGGAACAGCGTGTTCTTCGTGTCGATCAGTTTCGACGTCAAGTCGCGGCCGGTGAAGGTCATCTGGTCCGCAACTGGATCGAACTGCAGGTCATCCACGTAGCCGACGAGGAAGCTGGTCAAGTCCGCCTTCTCGAAATTACCCGGGTCCGGCGGGAAGCCGCCCAGCAGCTCGATCTCCAGCATCTCTTGCCGCGACCACCAGTCGAAGTTGGTGGCCGCCGATTGAGCCGACATCGACAAAGTGAAGCTGAAGCTGTCCGCATGGAAGAAATTATTATTCGTCACGCTGAACGACAACAGCCCGGACAGGCGCACGCCGTTCGCCAGCACCATCCCGCGCGGGCTCTGCGGCACGCTGCCGCGATTCGGATTGTTTATCATGCGGACCTACGTGTTTGGCAGCCCGCCGTTGTCCGGAGGGTTCGATGGGATGCTGACCGTGGTGAGTCCGGTCAGCACCGGGTCGCTGATCTTGTTGGCCTGGGAGATGCTGATCCACTTCGTTGCGTCGCCGTATGCCTTCTGCGCGAGCGAGAACAAATTGCCGCCGGCCGTCGTGACTGTCTGGCCACTGCCCGACGGGCTGAGCTGGTTCAGATTCGCAGTCAGCCGCCCGAGCGCCGCTTGCGCGCTGTACAGATTGGCCATCTGCCCGGTGGCGTCGGCCTGCGCCTTGAACGCCGCAGCTGACGCCGAAGCAGAGGCGCCAGCGCTCACGCCGCCCAGCACCGCGACAGAGTCGACCACCGTGTTTGCGCTGTTCAGCAGCTGCGCCACGCGCGTTGCCGCGCTGGTCGCTGGGTTGCGCACCACGTTGAGCATTGACGCTGTCGCTGCCTTGAAATTGTTCACACCGGCGACGGCCGTGGTCAGGCTCGCCAGCGAGCTGGTCAGTGACGAATCACCGATCAGCCCACCCAGCGTCGACGCCGCCGAGGTGTCGCTCCGGATCGCGCTGTCGATGCTGGTGGTGCCGGCCTGCTGCTGGGCCTGAGTCTTATCGACCACCACCACGACCTCGATGGTGTACTGCACCCGGTAAGACCGCTCGACCCTCGGCAAGAAGCTCTTGATCACCACCAGGTAGCTCAGCCCCATGAACGTCAGGTTCAACGGCTCGCCCTTCGTGCGCATCAGGTCCAGCTGGCGCATGCGGTCCAGGGCGTCCTGGCTGTACATCGAACCGCTCCAGCCTATCGGCGCATCGTCGCGCCCCATCGACTGTACGACCCGGGTGCCGCCCGGCAACCGATGAATCACCAGCACCTGCTCGCCACCGAGCGAGATACTGGCGGGGATTTCGAAGTTCTGGAACGTGAAATCCCCGAGTTTCAGCGTCGTATCTGCCATCAGAAAGTCCCTGCGTAGGAAACTGGCGCGAGCGCCATCGAAGTATCGGCGCCCGATGGGCCGGTCGGCGGACGCGCAAAAGTCCGCGCCTGCTGTTCCGACACCTCTTGCGCGATGATGCGGCCATTCAGGTGCGTATTCGATATCACCTGGACCTTCAGCGCTTGAGGTGGCGGCACCATCGACTTAGTCGAAGACTGGACCGCGCTTTCCACCAGCGACGTACCATTTGCGGCAGGTGGCAAGACAGGGGAATAGGAGCGCGGCGCAGTATTGGCCAGCGCGGCGCTTGGCTGATGCCCTGCAGCTTCGCGTAGCGACTGGAGCATCGGTTTCTGAATTCCAGCCTGGTAGGCTGCATCAGCCCTGTCCTGCTGGCGTTTCGCCCACGCCTCGGCAGTGCGCTGCCCTGGCGACTTGTTGCCCTCGATGGCCTCTTTCGCTTCTTTGTTTCCGAAGAAGCTGAGTACCCGGGCAATGAGGCCGCCGAGCCAATCGCTGAACTTTGTGCCTTTGATCGCGGCGTCGTACAGCAGTGTCCCGACCGTCCACCCGACCCCGAAGGCCATACCTATGGCGCCTAGGCGCCCCAAAAATACACCAGCATATCGCGCGCCGCGCGCAACAAGTGCCATGCCGCCATCGGTTGCGCCAAGTACTCGCAACGCCAAGCCGAGACCACGCACGCCGGTCGCGGCGAGCGTGACAACACCACCAAACGCCAGAGCGGCAGCCAAACCTACGAATGCATAAGTCAGCGCACGCACGGTACCCGGGTGCTCCTTTGCGAACTCACTGAATCGCTTCAGCGCTCCCGTCAGCCCGTCCAGTACGCGGATGGCTAGCGGCAGCACCGCGTCACCGAAATCCTGCTTTGCATTCGTCCAGCGGGTACGCAGGTCCAACTCTTTACCGGCCACAGTTTGCTTGGCGACATCGACGGACTTGTCGACACCCAGCGCTTTCGCTTGCGCCTCGGCCGAATGCCGCAGCGTCTCCATTTGCCGATCAATCAGCGAGAACATCATGCCGCCGGTTCGGCCGAAGATCAGCGTGTTTTCTCGCGCACGCTCAACAGCATTCAGGCCGGCGCCATGGTTCATCTTGGCGTACATCGGCAGGATCTGTTTCTCGTAGAACACCGTTGGATCGGTGCTGAACGTCTCCATATCCTTCAACGGGTTGCCGTTGAACCGCTTGATGCCACCCTGCGAGTTCCATTCGATGCGTTTTGCGTCCCAGATCCCGTTATCAGCCAGCAAGTGGGCGACCTGGTTGGGGATTTTGACACCGCCGACGAGGCGATTGTACGCCGTCATCCACGCATTGCCGGCCGTGCTGCCTTTCAGCTCGCCGATAATCGGCTCCATGTGGCCGAACAGTGCCGTATCGGTGAGCCCCTGCGCCGCTACCCCGCCGCGCGCGAGGAACTGACGCATCTGCTCCCAGTTGATGTTGCCGCCAGAGCTCTGGACGGCCTTCCAGCCCGAGTCAGCGATGCGGTTGAACGTGTCCGCATCCTTTAGGCCGCCGCGCATCTCGACGAAGCGCAGCATCGCCATGCTCTGCGTGCGCATTTTCGCCTTCGATTCCTCGTCCAGACTCTCGGTAGCGAAGTTAATTTTTGCCAACATCGGCGCGGCGAGCTTGGAGCCCTCCAACGCCGCCGGTCCGGCAATGCCCGACTCGCGGAATACGCCTTGCGCCTCCGTCAGCAGCTTCATGTTCTCGGTGTAGCTCGAGCCGATGACATTCATACCACGTGCGAACTTGACCGCCTCGGCGTTCACCTGTTCACTCATGCCAAACAGTTTGAATTTGCCCACGGCTTGGTCGAACTTTGCCGCCTCTTCCAGTGGCGCCTTCATCATGGCGAGCATGCCGAAACCAAGGCCAGCCATCGCGCCGCCAATCATACCGGCGCGCTTGATCGCCAGCATTTGGCGCTCGACGCCCGACAGGGCGTTCTGTGCGCCGCCGGCGGCGCCGTGCACAGTGTGGAGTTGGCCCGCAATGCTGACTAGCCCGGCGCTGACGTGGTTGACAAGAGTCAGCTTTACTGCGACCTTGTAGGCTTCAAAGCTCATTGGGCATTTCCGTGAATAGAATTGACAAAATGCAAGAGTGGCTGGCCGATCGCGTTGGCTTCGTCCAGTACCCTCGGCTGCGACCAGCGGATGCCCGCACGCGGCGGCATCACGGCATGCAGTGGAAATATCAAATGCCGCTGCTAACTCGGCTCGGTCTTGCTGTTTTCAGCCTCGCCACCATCGTCGTTGCGGGCGCCGCGCTGATTGTCATGTTGTATATCGCCTACGTGGCGATCTTCTAGTCCAGCAATGCATTGCCGCCGGCGATGGCGTCGGCCAATCCGCGATGCATGATCTTCGACACCCTCTCTCGCGTGGCAAACTCAGCTGGCCCCACCACTGGTCGCGGAGGGATCTTGTCGGTCCCGAACTCTTGATAAACCATGATTTCCGAAGTCGATCCGGCAACTGCCTCGCCGTTCGCGGTTTCGTGGCTGATACTGGCGTACAGCTCGCCGTGCACCAGCAGCGGCGTGTCACCGACGCCGGCGGCAGCGTGCTGGTCCAGCGTGGCTGGCGTCAGCTGCGGCCATTCTGGGTAAGGACCAACCGCCGGCTGGTAGTAGCCAATCTCGGCGCGCGCAGCGTCGGCGATTGCCTTTGCCGACTTGTCGAGCGCGGTTTCCGCGCGCTTCATCAGCCCCACCTCGACGGCCAGCAGGTGGTTGGCGAAACTCGCCAGGTCAAATTCGCTCATTTTGGATCTACCCAGCTCATTGAGTCGTAATCGAACTTGCCGCCGCCGCGCTCGCCAGCGACGATCACCCACGCCTTCCGGATCTCGTCTCGCATGTTAAATGCGACATCGATAGGGACGCCCTTTTCAACGAGGAATGTAGCCTCTTGAAATTCGGCGTCCCAGGCTAGTTTTTTACCGCCTCCTCCGACAGCTCGGCCTCTGCCGGATTGCCGTACACGTGGCCCATAACGGCATCCGTGCCCACTTCGCCCAGGCGCGTGATCAGCGCCTCCAACTCCCGTTTCGTGGAGATCGGCGGGGTTGGCGTCTCATTGATTGCAATAATCCAGAGCAGCGGTAGCACCATTCCCATATACGTCTGATTTTTGGCGGCGTCGCCACCAACGATTTCGACGATTCGGTACTGGGCCAGCACACCCGGTTTCTTGAGGGTGATGGTGATGTCACCGGCCGGGATCGTTGCCACCTCTGCGGATTTGGTAATTGCTGCGGTAGCAGCGACGTCAGTGTTGACGCGGACTTTTGATGCGTTTGCCATGGTGCGTTCCTATTGTTGGCAGGCGGCCGGAGCCGTCCTGACCGGGTTTAGCTGGCGATGCGGCGCGATGCCACGAAGTCCAGCTTCTGCTTGATGGTCTTGTTGCCCTCGCGGCTGCCGATGTCAGTCAGCTTCAGCACTACCTGGGTGTAGGTGTACTGCGACACCGACAGATCAGGATTCGTGATGGTTTCCTGAATCGTGCCCCAAGGGAGCGCGGTGCCGGCGTAATATGCCGCCTCGGCCGCCGCCCAGAAGTCGTCCAGCACCGAATTGAAACGGTCCACCTCAAACGAGCCGTTCCAGCCTTCATGGGTGACGTTGTTGCGCACCTGGCCATCAAGGCCGATGCGCTTCTCGTCGCCGGTGACCGGCTTGGAATCGAACTTGGTAATGGCCGCCGCCGGGATGTTCAAGGTGCCGGACGCGGTCACGATGACGACGCTGACGTCCTTGCCGAGGGATTGTCCGCCTGTGCTCATGAGCGCTCCTTATTGTGCGGTGGTGTTGGTGCGGACGATGTCGACATTCTGACCGCCCTGCAGGTTGATGATGAAGTTCTCGACGACCGACAGATAGCGGACGCTGACGTCGGCCTGCAAGTAGCCGGCCGCGATGCGCGTCGCTGGGTTATTGCCCAGGTCGCACTTCGTGTTGTAGTCGTCGATCATGCCGTTCGAGCTCGCAGCAGTGGTCTGCTTCATGCCCAGCAGGAAGTTGTCGAGCGTCGCCTTCACCTGTGGTCGCAGCGTGTCTTGCGCGCTTTGCGACTGCAGTTGGCCGACGTACTGCCCCATGCCAGAGTTCAGGCTGGCGGCGAGGTAGTTGGTCATGCGGGTGTAGTTGTCGCCCCGGATCGACTGGCTGCTCGACGTGTTACGGCCAAAGCGCATACCGAAGTAGGCGCCGCCCGGTACCGGGTTGCAGATCAGGTCCAGCCCGGCCTGGCCGAGGATGGTCAGTTCTGCCTGCGAGTACTTCTTGTTGGCAGCGCTGCGCTGGGTGCCGACGACGCTCTGCACCTGTTTGTTCAGGCCGGAGCTGGCCGGGTTGATATTGGCCAGCAGGCCGGCGCTGAACGCCTGCGGCGACACCAGGCGCGTGACCGAGTTCACCGAATCGGCCCAGTAAATCCAGTCGCCAAACAGCAGCTTCAGCGCGTAGGAGTCGATGCCCAGATTCTTCTTGACGTATGCGGCGCCGGTGGTGACGCCGTCGCCGACCGAGTCGCCGGCCGGGCCGGTCGCGACCATGTAGACGCCCTCGGCCAGGCCAAAGGCTGCTTGCGTCGCCCAGGTGGTCGAATCATCGCAGTCGGCCAGCATGCCGACCGAGATGCCGGCGCCGCGCCAGGCGTACATGCCTTTACGGGACACACCGTCGGTGCCGATCAGCACGGTGCCGGTGATGGTAGCGGCGCCATCGGTGCCGCCGGTCAGCGTCACGGAGCCAGCGACTGGCGCAGCGGTCAGCGCGCCGGCGGCGGCGACCACCAGGTCCGACTTGCCGCGCAGGTCGGAGTTGCCGTTGTTGATCGCGGCGGCGGCATTGACCCAGAAGGCGTTTCCGGTACCGGTGATGTTGTCGAACACCTCCGGCGTGAATCCCGGCAGTGCGAGGGTCAGCTTGAACGAGTTGGCCGCGCTGCCGTTGGCGATGGTCGCCTGGATCTGGTTGCCCAGCGTGCCGGTATATTTCGCGGTCAGCGTCAGGCCAGTGGTCTGCACGGTGGCGGTGGCGGCCACGTCGGTGCCATCGGTCACCCGGGTGCAGCGCATGTTGTTCGCGCCCTGCTGGACCGCGATGGCGACGGCCGTGCCCATGTCGTACTTGCGATTCTGGATGGCGCCATGCGCCTGCGCGTAGTCCGACATCGCGGAAATCGGCGTCGCCGCACCCACCGGACCCCACTGGGCGGTGCCGCAGATGCCCAGCACGTTCGACGGCACGCCGTTCAGCGTTGCTTGGCTCGGCGGGATCACCTGGACGAACAGGTCCGGCACCACCTGCGCGGTGGCGTTGATCTGCCCTTGTTGGTAAATGGTCATTCTGTACCCCTAATAAAAAACCGCGCACGTGGCGCGGTCTGGTTTGAGCTGGAGGCTGCGGCGTGCAGCGCGGGAATTAGTCGGCGGCCTTCGATTTCGCCGCCGGCGCAGATACGGCGACCTTCACCACGAAGTGCGCCTGGTCGCTCTCCAGAATCGCATCGATCTTCGCCTGTTCGGTGATTTCGTCGCCGATTTGGTAGTCGGCGAACTGGGTGATAACAACGAGCTTCATGGGCATCCTCACGTGTAAATGGTTTTGTTACCGATCGCGCCACCGGTGGCCAGCGGTGCATTCGTTTGCTTGATGGTCACGTTCAACTGGGTGGTCACCACCTCGGTCGCCGTGGCCGTCTGCGTGGTCACGTATTCCACCGCGTAGTTCATGTCGCGGCGGAAGGCGCCCTGCTTCACCAGCGCATCGGTCTGCACGCTGTTGCGGTACCGCAGGACGGCGCCGGTGCCGTCCGTAAGCACGATGCGCGTGGTGCCGCGCAGCGCCGGGTCGAGCACCTTGGCCAGCCCGTCCCGCGCCGCTGGTGATGGCGCCCAGATCGTGATCTGGAACACCTTCTCGATGCGCTCCAGCGGCGCAACCATCGTCGCGGTGCCGCCCGTCTTCTGCGAAATCAGCCGCGCGCCCGGGACCGTAATCACCGGCCCGGCATTCGTTGCCGGCTGCGCCGCGCTGATCGCGTTCGCCAGCGCCGTCGCGATGCCAGTCGTGCTGTCGTTCTGCTGAACGGTGTAGCCGAAGGCGGCGCCGTCGATCACCAGGCCGATGTTCTGGCCAGCCGTTGCGGTGCCACCGACGGTGATCTGGTTGCCGGCCACCGTGACGGTGATGGTCGGCTCTACCACTTCCAGCGGCATCAGCCGCGCCGCGAACGAGTTGGTAATCCGCTCGATATTGGTCGGCCAGACCGAAACATGCACCCGCTTGCTGTCGCTGACCATGTCCTGGTCGAGATCCGGTGGATTCGGCCAGCCTTGATAGAGCACGACCGGCAAGCCGATCACCGACGGCGCGGCCGTGCCATCCGGGTAAGCGATGCCAGCCAGCAGACCGACCAGCTCGTCGGCGATTTCAGTGAAGTCGGCCATCAGGTTTGCGCCTGCATTGCGGTGAGGCGCCAGCCCCGGTCGGTCAATTCAGCCGAACTTACCGTGTAGCGGCGCCCCAAATCATCGGTTATCACATCGGTCGACCGCAGCACGACGCCAGGCCACGCCGGCAGCAGGATTGCCCACCACGGCGAGCGGATGTCGGCCGGCAGGTTCGCCTCGGTTTTTTCGCCTTTCGTGCCCTGCAAGATGGAACAGGGCCACTGCGTCATCAATGCGACCTCGTCCGCCACGACGCTGCCGCCGTAGCCCTGTGCGCCGGCGCCGGACTGCTGCTTAGGTCGCGTTACGGTGGCCACGCGATTGCACCGCACTGCATCAATCGGCAGTGCCAGCTGCTGGGCGGCGATGAAATACACCTCGGCGCCGTTCACCAAGTAATCGCCCACCTTGGTAAGCCGACCGTCCGTCAGGCAGTACCAGCCCGGCTTGGCGTAATCGCCCGCCGACCCGTATTTCATGTCCTGCGGGTTAAAGCTGGCCATCACCGTAGCGACGAGCTGCGCCGGTGCGACCGGGTAGTCGGCCGCCGTCGGCCTGTAAAGGTCGTATTGTTGCCCCAGCTTCAGTGCAGCCTTCGCATAGCCTTTGTACAGCTTTTCTTGTACCGAATTCATGCTCACTCACGCCTCCGCATAGTTCACGTTTTCGGCTCCAGATAGTCGTGCGGCGGCGTTTTCGCGAACCGCACGGCCTTAATCGTGGCGTTGCCGTCGATCAGCGCACGCAGCACGCGGTGCCATCCGTCCATGATGAAGCCTTCCTCGGACATGATCACCGGGTAGCTTGTGTCAACGTCCAGCGCCCGGCGCATGTGAAAAGCCATGCCATACGGAGTGCCAGTTGCGCCCCACACCTCGGTGCCGAGGTAGATCGCGGCCAGCGGAAGATCGAATGGTTCCAAGTCCTTCGCGCGGGCGATCAGATTGGTAACGTTCCAGACCTTGCCATCCTGGCTAAAGGTGTTCTCGTGCACTGCGCAGCCTTCAATCTGCACCGCCGGGTATTTGCTCATCCGCGCACCAGCCTTCCCGAATTACTCGATCCACACAGGTACGGCGCCAGCATGCGGTCAACCGCCTTGAAGCGAGGCGATTCTGCCGCACCGCCCTCATATTCGGTGGTAATGGGGCCGACGGTCTCGCGGCTGATGGTCCGCTCGAGATCGGGCGACAGGTCAACACCGCTCGCCACGCGCAACGCCAGCTCGGCGCACGCATTGCGCACTTCTGCCGGCACCACGTTCGAAGCCAAGATCGACACGAATCGGCCATAGCCGACGTCCGGCACCTCGACGTCATAACGCGGCCAGTCGAGCGCTTGCGTGCTGGTGGTGCGCACGCCCTTCCAGCGCGACCGATAGGTCTGGAGCATGTAGAGCGTCGCCTTGCGCAGCGCCTGCTCGCGCAGGGTGTCGCTGGCCAGCGCCGCCCAGGCGGCATTGCCCAGGCCGGCGTGGTATGCGGTGGCGTCGGCCACGCTAATGTAGCTCTCGGCGTTCGGAAGGCCGGCGCCAGTTTCAGTGATGAGGCCCACGATCAGCTCGCCGTGTACTCGACGGCACCAATAGTCGGTAGACGCTCGTACGCGGTTCCAGTCACGTCGTACAGGCCATCAATGTGCCGCACGCCGGCATTCACCAGCGGGCCACCCGCGATTGGCACGGCGGTGGCCCCGTCGAACCAAGTGGCGCCGCCCGAGGTCAGCACAGCGGCCGTAGCGGTCAGGTCTAGCGTCGGGTTGGTGCCGGTGAGTGAGATCTCTTGAACCTTGGCTGCGTCGCTCCAGCCGGAAATTGCATTGCCAGCGCAGTATTTCGTCGGCGAGTCCGCCTCGATGCGGATAGCGGGCTGACCCGCCACACTAGCGGTGCGGTGCAGCGCGTTGTTGAACACCCGCACGCTGCCAGCGGTTGCCGGTTTGAACCACACCGAAATGCCGCGACGGGGATCGGAGGTTGTGCCGCGCTTGAGCTGGTTGGTGTCCACCAGGTTGTTGATGTACGTGCCGTGCGCCACCACCACATCGTTGCCGCCAGTGCCGTCGTCGGTCACCGTGCAGTGCACGTTGCAGTCGATTGTGATGTTCGACAGGAACTGCATCTGCTTGGCGCTGTTCGCTTGAAGGCCAACGTGCGAGTGCTCCACGATATTGGCGTAGGCTACACATTTGTCCGACGTGACGTCGAAATAAACCCCGCAGCCGTCGAACGGTGAGCCGTAGCCCGAGCCGGCGCCCTGCGCCGAGTTGTTCAGCTCGGTGCCTGTGCCGTTCCACGCATCGCGGATGTAGTTGTGGTGGATGCGTCCGTCACCCAGCGCGGCAGATACCAGTTGGAAGTAGAAGCCGCCATGCGCCGACTGCTGCTTGTTGCAACCGTAAATCTTGTTGTACGACATATCGTACGTGTGGGTGCCGCCGTTGGAGTTTTGCGACGCCTTGATTAGCGACGAACCGCAGTCACGCCCGATATTGTTGCTAGCCGTAAAGGAGTGCGCGCCGGCCGATCCGCTGAACCAGCCCAAAAGCTGACCACGGTCCACCTCGCAGTTACGCACATCCAGGCCAACGTGCGCGCCAGCACCTGAGCTGACGTTATTGGAGATGCCGGCGGCCATATCCTGGAAGTGCAGATTCTCGATAGTCGTGTATTGCAGGCCCTGCCATACGTTATGAAACAGACCGCGCGTATTCGGGCAGGTGCGGACCTTCCCGTAATAGGAAGTAGGGTTCTGCGTGCTCGGTGCCCAAACGTACAACTTGCCAGGAGACCCTGTGATGAAGCCGTATTGCAAATCTCCGAACAGCGGTGGATGGTTACCCTGCCACGCATTGGTGCCAGCGATTTTCGCAGTGCCGAAGAAGCACGCCATATCTTGCTGTGGCGATGCTGTTGCAATGGTCAATTCCCATGCATTGTAGGTGGCGCTCCAAACCCAATCTCCTGCGGCTGGCTCGTAGCCATAAGTGAAAGTTGGCTTCAGTCCAGTATGGCCAGCAGGGTCATACGCGCCGATATATAGGCGGTTTCCCGAAGTGCCTTTCATGTTTTGCACATCAATGATGTTGGATGCAGCGGAGGTAGCCACGATGTCCCACAACGAGTCAGTGGCAAAAAGGATAAGAGAATTGCCGCCGATGCTTTGCCCGCTGATTGATGATGGGTTCTTCTTCGGCGAGTAGCGGGTACCAGGGTTGGTATCTAGGCCCCGGTTGAAGTCGATGTAGATCTCAGTTGGCGCCGCTGTAGGGGTGTTGGTATGTGTGAAAGTCGCGCTTTTCAACTCCTTTCGGGTGCGCACATAAAACATCGGCAGGCGTTTGCTCTGCGGCGAGTATGCCTCACCAAGCGTGCGCCGGTTGCCAATAGTGTCTATCAGGGCACCTCCAGCAGTGTCGAGCTGCGGCATCACCAGCACTGCATCCCCCACAACCGCATCAATACTGCCTACGGTGCAGGTCACAAGCACCTTCTGCGCGCCATTAAACGAGCCGATCGGCGGCAGCGGACCAGTGCCGATCACCCACGACTTGCTGGAGTTCGTGCCACCGAGTGCAGGGTCCAGCAGATACGCCATGCCGGCGGCGCCGGCCGAACCCGTGATGGTTAGCGCCTTACCTTCTTGCAAGGTGATGGTCTTGCCGAGCTCGCCGGCGTTGATCGTGGTGGTTTGGGACATGGGCTATCTCGGCAGCGGAATAGAAAATGCCCGCGCGCGGCGGGCTGGAGATGAAGCGTGTTGCGATTACTGAGCAGCGGTCAGCAGCGCAACCAGTTCAGCCTTGTCGGCAGTCGACGAGTAGCTGACGCCCTTGGCGGTCAGCGCCGCCTGCAGCTGGGCCTTGGTCATCGACGAGATGTCGGCGCCAGTGGTGCTGGCAGCGGCCAGATCAGCGAGGCGCTGCGCTTCGGCAGCGTTTGCAGCCTCGCGGTCGACCAGCGCCTGCTCACGCTCGTCCAGCGCACTGGCGCGCTGGTTCAACTGCAATTCGCGGTCGTCCAGTTCGTCCTTGCGGGACGCCAGTTGGCTCTGGGCGACGATCAGCTCAGCCAACGTCGGGACGTCCGAGTTGGTGGTGTTCGTATCGTCGCCCAGAGTTTCGCCGTCCAGTAGCTCGTGCTGACTGGGATCGAAGTCGGATTTGTTGATCACGACATAGCCCAGCGAGTTGTCCGCGCTGATCGGGGCTTTGATTTTGATGGTATCGATTTGCATTCGAAACTCCAGAAAAGGGAGGGCCGAAGCCCTCCTCTATCAGGCCGACAAGCGGCGAATTAGCCCAGCAGCAGCGCGATGTGCTCGTTTTTGGCAGCTTTGACACCCCAGGCCAAGCCAATCTCGTACTTGATCTGGCGGTACATTTTGTACATCGCCACCTGGTAGACCAGGCCGGACAGCGGATCGACCAGTTCGATCACGTCGTCAGCCATGTCCATCGGCTTGCCGTCAGGACCAACCGGCATTGCCGGCGCGCGGGTGATCAGCTGGATCGCATTGCGGTTGAACGCCAGGTTGCCGGTGTAGCTGGCGCCGATGGTCAGGGCGGTTGCCGATGCTGGAATCGCCTGTTGCAGACCGGGAGCCTGCAAGGTGATCGCGCCCGGGCCGGTGATGCCCACGGCAACCACGTACTTGTTGGCATCGCCAGCGAAGGTGACAACGTCGCCCGCCAGCACGGTGCCGGTACCGGTGATCAGGTTGATGACCGTTGCGCCAGCAGCGTAGCCGGCGGTGTTGGTGGTGTACGCCGAGCCGGTGCCCTTGGTGAAGGTCTTGATCTGACCCGATTCGTGCGGGTAGAAGCCATCCACAGGCAGCGCGATCGAGCCAGTGCGCAGCAGGATTTCGGAGCCGGCTTCATTCACTTTGAACAGGCCAGCCTGTTTGCCGCGCATGTTCGCAGCCGCAGCGGTGTTCATCACCATCTGCAGGTCGGTCTGCGGCGCGCCGTTGTCGATCAGGATCTTGCGCGACTGGGCGAAGTCCGACAGATCGTTGGCGGTGCCGAACGGGGTGGTGCCGGCGGTGCCATAGGCGCGCGATGCGCCGATAGCCAGTGCGGCCAGGTCAGCCTCGACAGCGTTAGCCAGCGTGCGGAAGCCCTGGGTGAACTGATCCAGCAGCGTGGTGTTGAAGGTGCCTGCGTTGATCTGGCTGCGCTGCTCCTCGCCGGCCCATTTCACCTCGTAGGCTTTCGACTTCGAGATGGTCATGGTGTTCGGCACGATGGTTTGATCGCCACCATTGCCCGGAGTCACACCAGGGACGATGTCGACCAGCGAGCCCTGAGGGGTGACGGGGATGGTGATCACCTGCCCCAGCGCGGCACGCTCGCCGCTGGAGTTGCGCGCAACCGCCGGGATGAAGCCGACGGCTTCGCGGGATACGGTGTCCAGCGCCTGGAACATCGTCGGGATCAGGCCGGTCAGCGTGTTCGCGCCCAGCATCAGGCCGGTGTTGGCCATGTGGTTGCGCAGGTATGCGCCGGCGATTTCGGCAAACGCCTTGCCGTACAGCTCGGTTTTACGTGCGACTTCGTGGCCGTGGCCAGTCAGGTCGGCGAACAGCTGGAAAGCTGGCGCCAGCGCCAGGGCGACAATGGCCGCCAGCGCGAAGATAATCATCTTCATGGATATTGCCTTTCAGGTATGTGTTTTGGGGTTTCAGAACAGACAGGCCATCCAGCCCAAAGCACCGACTTGCCCATCCAGGCGCCGGCAGAGGTGTTGCGGGTGAAGCGTGGCGCGCGTCGAAGCGCGCCGGAAGCGGTGTTAATCGGTGATGGTCGCACCTTCCTTCATCGCGGAATTGCGCTCTTGCGGGTTCATGGAGTCGAAGGTGGCCCGGGTGATCGTTTTCTTCCCGCCGGGAGCGCCGCCGCTACCGCCAGGTGCGCCGCTGCCCGAGCCACCAGTGCCCTTCAGGATCATGTCCTTGTTCGAGTATTGGCCGACCATCACTTGGATGGCTTCTTCGAAGTCGGCGTGGTTGCCGTGATTCGTGGCCGAGAAGATGGGGTTGCCATCGGCGCCCAGCGGCACCAGCTTGCCGTCATCCACCTTGAAGCGGTCACCGAAGAATTTTTGCGCGATGTCGGCTGGAATGGCCAACTTGTCAGCGATGAACTTCGATCCGGTGAAAGCGCCGCCGATGATGTGGTTGTTCAGGTTCTCCGTCAGCTTTTCGTTTTGTTCGGTCAGCGCGCGTTGCTTTTCTTCCGCCTGGCGGGTAGCGTTGGCGACAGCTTCATTTGCGGTACGCGTAGCAGCGTCCTTGATCTCCTGCACCTTGCCGGCAGTGACCAAGTCGCCTTCCTTGATGTTCTTCGCCAGCCTCACTGCCTCAGCTGCTGCGACTGGATCTTCGATGCCCGCATCCTTGAACGGCTTCAGCGCAGCTTCGGCGGCTTCTTTGGCGATGCGGTGTGCCTTGGCCTCACCGTTCAGGCGGCCAATGGTATCGACGGTACTATCAGCATCGAATGGTGCCTCGGTCCCGTTCGGGTGGATGAAGATCGGCAGTTTTCGCTCGGCGTCCATCGCAATGGTGCCGTCGGCATTGAATTTATATGGCATGGTTCAGTCTTTCCGGGCATCCGCCCTATCGATGGCCTTCCGGCCGGTGCGCCGCGTCGCATCCGCTTGCGGCAAAAGAAAAGGCCGCCAGGTTGCCCGGGCGGCCTTGAGTAAATCCGAATGATTTGGCGCTACTACGGCACGACAACGTCTGGCGCCTTCGGTGGCGCCGGCGGATCGGCGGCAATGCGCGCCTTGACATCCTTCCAGACCAGGTCGGGATTCACGATACCGTATCGGCGCATCTCGTTGAAGGCATCCTCCTTCGATAGCATGCCGGTCTCGACCAGGTCGATCAGTGCTGCTACGAACGGGCCGGCGGTCACCAGTACCGCGTCGGAGCTGAAGTCCTTGAAGATGTCGGTTTTGCCGCTGAACTCGCGCCCCACCCATTCGTGCATCAGGGTGATTGCATTGTCGAGCGCGTCCTCCTCGCCCTCCACCATCAGTTTCAACTGCGACTTGGCTTCGCTGTCCTCGATGTTGTTTTGGGTTGCGGTGGTGGCGACTTGCGTCTCGGCCAGCAGCTCGGCGCCCATGGCGCGCATCTGGTTTTCCAGATCCTGCAGCGACATGCGCCCGGCCTCGATCGCGGCGCCTGTGTGCTCAACATACTTCGCCTCGCCGCCAACAGGGAGGCGGAGAAAGGCTTTCGGTCCGATCTCGATATTGTCGTCATCTTGCAAGCCCGAGATGGCCAGCAGCGGCACGCGGGCGGTGTGCAAGATCGAGTCTTGATCGCTGGACGACTGCCAGTGCTTGATGTTCAAGTCGGCCATGTCGATCAGCGGCGGTGTCGCAGTCATGAACCCGGTGCGCTTCGTGTAGAAGGTCACCAGCGGCACCTTGCCCAGAGAGACCGGACCTTGCTTATGCGGCACCCAGTCTTCCGTGGCCTGGCCGGCGGCGGGCTTCTCAGCCTTGCGGTAGGTCGCCCAGGTCGACGGCGTCAGCACACGGATCTGCGGAATCGTCTTGGTGCCAAATTCGCCATCATCTTCGTCCACCGATTCCATGAAGCGCAGCATGCTCAGCGCTTCCTGACCATCTGGACCGCGCGCGCTGCGCCAGCCAAGAATCTGCTTCGGACTGATCAGCACCAGGTACGGCCGCACTCCGGCGGACTGCTCTGCTGCCTTGGTCGGGTACAGCTGCTTGCCGTCGTCATCCACCGTCGACGGCATGTCGACCAGCACGTGGGCCAGGCCGTAGCCGAGCCCAGCGAGGAACAGCTTGTGCGCGAACACGGTCACGTTGTTGCCGCACAGGTCGATGTTCTCCAGCCACTTCTCGGAATCGCCGTCGATGTCGCGCACGGTCGTCGCTTCGGCGAATGGCTTGGCCGCCATGTTCTCGACGGTCCGACCGGTCGCGTTGTACAGCGTACTGGTCTTCACCCGGAAATCATAGGCATCCTTGCTCTCGGCAGGGAAGCGCGGCAGGTACTTCTCCCCCGCCGCGCGCATGGCCTTGGTGCCGCCGATCAGGGCGTCCATCTTGGCCCAGTCTTCCTCCATGGCCTCGACGGCAGCAGATTTGTCGTTGACCTTGGACATAGATTCCTTGCTTAAATTCTGAGCTCGCCCGACTGGGCGGTGCGTTTGACGATCGGGTACCTCTTCACAATGAAGTAGCCGTTCGCGTCGTTCGGGTGATCGTGGCCGGTCTTCTTATCCGGCTGACCATCGAGCCCCCAGACCTGCTGCTCCAGCGCCTCGGTCGTCGTCGGGCACAGGTCGGTGTTAATCTTCCAGCGGCGCTCGCCGTCGGCGTTCAGGATCATCGCGTTGTAGGCGTTGACCCGGTCCTTCACGGCAGGGTTAGCCGGATTCACGTCGATCTGGAAGCGCGCTGAACGTAGGATCGAAAGATCCGACTCGCTCGCGTTCTTGCTCGTGGTGTTGGCACCAGAGGCATCCGGGTAAATCTTGATCTGGTGACCTTTGTCCGCGAAATCCTCCTTCAGGATTCGGGCCATGGCCGGCGTGTCGCGGACCTTCACGCGCTCAGCCAGCGTCAGCGGCAGGCCGTCGCGCACGACGTTGATGCATGCGGTCATGTTCTGCACGTTGAAGTCGAGCCCCACCTGCAGCGGTTCGCCCGGCAGAATGATCTGCGTTGTGCGATTCTGCACGCGGTCGAAGTCTGGGTAGACGCTGCCGCTGGTCAGGTTGGTGAACTTGCCGCGCAAGTAGGCATCGATCAGCGCCGGCGGATAGCTGGCCAGTAGCGACGGAATGTAGTCTGCCGGCAGGTTCAACTCGTTGTCGAACGTGCTGGCCTGAATCAAGCCGTACAGCGCCGCCAGTTCTGGCTTGTCGCGCACCGCCTTCACGAACTGCTGGTAGACGAACTTGAAGCCCTCGGGCGTGGTCGTCACATCGATGCCGTTCAGCAGCCCAGGTACGTTGTAGCGCATCCGCGCAATGATCTTACGCCACGCAGTCTGCGCCTTGAGCATCGGCATCACGTCGAGCTCGTCGATCAGCGCGTGGCCGATCTTGAAGCCGACGATGGTCTCGGGCTTCTCCATTGACCGGCAGATCACCGTACCACGGTAAAGCCGGCCCTGGTAGACCTCGACCTCGTGGTCACCCTGCTTGACCTTGATTTTCAGGCCCATCGCATAGGCCACCTCTTCCATCGTCGGATAGAAGATGTCGCGGATCTGCGGGTAGGTCGGCGCGAAGTAGCCTTGGTTTATGCCGGGCCACTGCCAGAAATGCATGCAGATGCCCACACAACCGACGAAGGTCTTCCCCGAACCAAAGCCAGCGACATAGGCCTTGAACTTGTGCGGCAGGTTGAGGAAATTCGCCTGCGGTACGTTCAGTTCAAGATTCGGTGTCATCGTGCTTCGCCGCGTCCTTCACGCCGATCGTGATTTGCACCGGCGTGGGCGGCTGATCGTTCTGCTCAGCCTTGTTCTTGTTGACGTAGATGTCGCCAACCTCCTTGGCAGCCTGTTCGATCACCTGGACGGCCAGCGCGATGTTGCGCATGCCCTCAGCCTGCTGCGCCATCCGGCCCAATGCGCGGAGGCGGAATGCACGGCTGGCAATCGGAATCTCCGCAACCTCGTCGCGGAACTTGGCGCGAGTGTCGTTGAACACAGTGCGCCACTTCTCGCTGAGATTGCGGCCGACGTAGCAGTTTGGGTCGTAGCAAGCCACCTGCTGGCGGAGCACATCTAGCCCGAATTCCTCTTTTACTGCCTTCGCCACCTGCGTCGGCGTGTCGTAACAGGCCAGCGCTTGGACGATGAACTGCTTCACCTCGTCTTTGAGTGCGGCCATAGTTGCCTTCCGGTAAAGCGTGCGTAAAGCTTACGCAGCCTTCAGCAAGCAGGTGCCGCAAGCCCTCGCTATATTGATCTTTGCCACCTCCGGGGTGGCGTTTGCAGCTGCGACCAGTTGAGCCAGAGCGCCGTCGGGGTGGCCGATGCCGTAGCGCCGGACCACGCCGACGAACTCTTCGATATCGTGACCTCGGATCGTCAGCTTCGGCATGCCGTACTTGTCGAAAGCCGGGCTGCCGAATGCGTCCATCTCCTGCCCGATGTGGTAAAGCTCGTGCTCGACCAGCGCGCAGAACTCGGCATCGGTGCAGGTCAGGCAGTAGCTGGCGTCCAGCGTGATCAGGTAATCCGGCACCGCGCCGAACCAGTCGGCCATCTGCTGTTGCTGGCGGCCTTTTTGCCACGGCCCGCAGCGAAACAGCATCTCTTCGCACTGGCCGATGACCGTGCGGCCCTGCTTCTGGAAGCTGCCGGGCGCCCATAGGAACTGAACGTCGCAGTATTCCAGGTGAGCGTGGTCTTCGTTGAACAGTTGGCCGCCGCCGGTCAGGATCTCCGCCCTCGCCCACTTCAGCACCTCGGGCGCTGGGGTGTAGCGGGAATTCAGAGGGTCGGCGTAGATGGCCGGCGGCATCGGGCGGCCGGCGCCTGGTGCGGCGGGCTTCTTCGCCATGGCTACAGCGGGTCGACCGACACCATCACCGGCGGCATCGTGTGGCCCAGCACCGCCAGCTCGACGCTGCCGCCAGCGTTCAGGATGGCCAGCTCTTCGGCGCTCGGGCGCCAGTAGGACTTCACCACCGGCATGCCGGCGTACTCGCTGCGCGTAATGGCCAGTGCCTCGCACGGCAGTTCGGCCTGGTTCCAGCCCTCCGGCGCGCCGAGCACGGCATTGTTCGATGGGTGCTGGATCTTGTTCATGTTGCTCTTTCAAGGTGTCACCGCCCGCGCCAAGCAGGGACTACTGGGCGTACTACATTGCCCAGCAGCCGGAAACACCTCTTGGCCTCGTCTTCGTCGGTGATCTGCGCCGCTTTTCGTAGCCCGCCCGCTGTGCGCTTTGGACGGTCAGCACGCGTCAGGAGTATGGCCAGTTGCAGGCCGTGTTCGGTTTGCGCGGCGCGGATGGCACCGGCGACATCTGGTCGACGCCGTACAGGATCATCATGATGGCGAGCAGTGACATTTGAGCACCTCGAACCCACTATTAAAAAGCTGGCGGGATGTTAATATTTCACTTCTTACCTAAAAGGAACCACATGCTCATCCTCTTGATAGACGATGATGCGGATGCCGTTGAGCTGTACAAAGAGTTCTTCGGACTGCTCGGCCACGAAGTGCATCTCGCAAGAACCGCCTATGACGCGCTCAATCTGGTAACCAAGCACGAATACGACGGAATTGTTCTGGACATCTTGCTACCGGACCTCGACGGCTACGCCCTCGCCAGTCGAATTAGGCGACTTCTCGCCTTTCGCCGCCGCGTCAGCATCGTGGCGCTTTCGGGAATGCCATTCGACCCCGCGCACCCACTCGCTGCGGAAGCAAACTTCGATGCCTATCTGCTCAAGCCGGCCCACCTTGATGTGATCCTTGCTGCGCTGGAGCGTTGTGGCGCATAACTGCTGCCGCGATGTGCGAATAAAAAGCCGGCGGCGCACCATGCGCGCGGCGGCGAAGGATCATCTGGCGACGATCGGGAGAAGCTGGAGCGGGCGAAGGGAATCGAACCCTCGTCATCTGCTTGGAAGGCGGCAGCTCTGCCATTGAGCTACGCCCGCGTGTATAGCGTTTCACAGCCCTGCGTTCTCATCCTCTGCCGTGGCCTCGGGATTACCGCAGGTGCTGCAACCACACAGCAGCGTGGCGGCGCGGTGCCGTCGCTGGTGTGTGGCCCCTCTTGCAAGGGGTGGTGAGGACCGCCAGTTTTCGCCGTTCAGCCCACATGGGCCTGGCGATCCTCGTGCTGCTTGGTTACTCGGCGGTGGTGGCGTGCTTCTTCGCCTGCGCCGCCTGGTACGGCATCCATTCGACGTAGCCATATGCTTCGGCGCCATCGACCGTCTTCGGCGTTGCATCACCCTCCTGGATCAGGGTGACGGAGGTCTTGGTGAACGGCTTGCCGTACACATCCAGCACCAGCACGTTGACCAGGCGGTCGCCGTGCACCGCCAGCACCGTTGCATCCAGCGGCTGCGGGTTGTAGTCGGGATTGCCCTGCATCGCCATCGGCAGCGGGCCAGTCAGATCGGAGCGGCTCGGACGGTACCAGACCTTGCGGCCTACGGTCGGAGTGATCATGTGAAATCCTTTGATCGTTGGTGCTGGGTTACCAGCGAGCTGGCTTGCGCGGCAACGTCGCAGCAGCGTCGCAGCAGCGTCGCGCGCCGCCGCCATGCCATCCTGTAACGCGAGCAACGCCATGCATATGCGCACCCAGCGAATCCTGGCGTGAACCTCGGCGACGGTGAGTGTGGTTTGCATGGCAGCCTCGCGAATCAGGCGCGGAAAAAGAAAAACCGCCACGAGGGCGGTTCGGTTTTTGCTCCAGCGCTATCTGCGAAGTGAGCGGTTTGTACACGCGAGCGAAAGCATCAAACGATTTTGGTGCTATCCTCGAATCACTGCTAGCGGTGAGGCTCGAAGCCTGCATTACGACACGCAGTGAGTGTGTAGGGCCCGACGTTAACGTACTCTTCGAGCGCCTGTCAACTCAAATGTGTATGCCACGCGCCACGCAGCATACCGGCAGCGCGCGCGTTGTGCGCTTGGAGCAATCCCTCCAGCTCCGACACCATGTCCAACACGCGCTCACGCTCAAAGCCTTGGCCGCCGACTTCGCCGCGCCCGGTTCCTTTGCAGGGAGTGCAGATGCGGCGATCCTTGTTGCCGGTGCCGGCGCACGTTGGACATTTTCCATCCAACCAGTGCGCAAGCGAACGCTCCGCGACGCGGCGATACAGCGCCTCGGCCGCCTGGCCATCCCAGGCATTGCCGATCTTCACCCACTTCCGTTCACGGCCCTTTTCGATCACGCGCGCAGTCCAGATGCGAAGCAGGCCGGCCAGGTTGGCGCTGCCCGATTCGAACATCTTGTGCTGCGTGCCGTCGGCGTACTTCACGCGCGACAGCAGCGCACCGAAGCCAGCGCCGGCCGTGTCCGCCACCGCCGCCGCGCACAGCGCATCGGTCGCATGATGGTGCTCATCGTCCAGCAGATTGCTCGAATTAACGGAGTGAAGGTATCGGTCAGCAAAGCCCATGTGGTGCGCTCCTTGGTGTGTGGCTGGACGTTAACACAGCCCTTCGCGCTTGCAAAGGGCTGCTGACTAACTTAGTCGGATGTGCCGGCGCCGGGCAGCGCCGGCGTGGTGCTCGACTTCAGAAAATCGATCTCCGGCCGCTCCCCGCGCAGCGCGGCATACGCCAGTTGCACCTTGGCCGATGAGATTATCTTGCCTGCGGTGTTGTTAATTTCGACCGCCTCCTTCGCTTCCATCGTCCCATCCTTCAGTCCGTTAAAAACTTTGATGAGGTCATTGCGGATATCCGTAATGGTTGTCATTTTATGATCCTCCTTTCTTTAGTGATTTAACTTGCCTACGAATTTTTACGATGACTCGCTGCAGCTCGAAAATTTCGGGCGGAACATCCGCCACCCTCACGCCCCAACTACTCGCGATGTACGAATTACTGACTCTGTCACGCCTACTCCGGTACTCCTGTCGCCCCTTGGCGCGCTGCTTTTCAAGTTGCGTCGGCGATAGTTCTCCGACCTTCTTCGTCACATTTAACCGAGCCTTATTCTCGCGATAGTAGCGATCCTGATAGCCGGGATGGTTCAGCCGCCACTGCCGTGTCCTCTCACTCGCACACGCTTTACATTCGGACTTCAAACCATCCGCAGCTGAGGTGCAACGAGAATAACTTGACCGCGATTTTTCAATTTCGCAGCGACTACAACACTTAAATCCCTCCTCGCTCATACCCGCAACACCCCATTGCGGTCGAACTCGCGAACAGCCGCGGCAGCGGCCCGCGATATGTCCGCATTCGACACCGTGCGCAGGAAGTCCATCACCTGCGGCAGCCCGGCCTTGAGCGCGCGCATCTCGTCGCCGCTGGCGCCGATCTTGCCGATGCGCTGAGCGCGGTGCTGGATATCGGCGCACGCCAGCACCATGTTCTGCGCCACCGCGAGGATGGCGTGGCCGGCCGGCGCGGTCCGCTTGACCATGTCCGCCGCCGACAGCAGGTCGTAGACGTGCTGCTCTTGCAGGTGGTCCATGCCCAGCGCGATCATTGCCTGGTAGCCGGGCATCTCCATCTGCACCTGGCGGCGCATGCCGAACGGCAGCACGGCCGGCTTGGGCGTGTAGCGCTTGCGTGGTTTTTTCGTCTTGCTCATGCTGCATCCCTTCGTCCACGATACGATTCCCAGTCGAACACCACCACCTTGCCGCCGCCCTCGCGCAGCCGGTCGACCGCGCGCGCGCCGAGGAACTTCTCCAGCTCGCCGAGCGCCAAGTTGCTGATGATGATCGTCGGCAGCCGCCTCTCGTAGCGGCCGTTGATAATGTCGAACATGATCAGCTTTTCGGTGTCGCTGCCGAACTGGACGCCCACCTCGTCGAGGATCAGCAGGTCCGGCGAAACCAGTTCGCGTATAACCTGGGCCTCTGTCTTCGCCGCGCCGCGCTCCCAAGTCTCCTTGACCGAGGCAATCACCCCGCGCACCGAGGCAAACACCGCCTGGCCGCCCTGCTCCAGCACCACATGCGCGATACCGACCGACAGGTGGGTTTTGCCGGTACCGATGTCACCGCAAAAAATCAGGCACATGCCGGCCTTGCGCACTGCGCCGAAGTTGTCGGCGTACCGCTGCGCCACCTGCAGCGCGCGCTCGGCCTCCGGGCAGGTCGGCTTGTACGTCGACAGCCGACGGTCTGAGAAGCGCTCTGGGATCGCCGCGCGGCCCAGACGAGCCTCCCATGCCCGCGCACCGAGTTCGCGCCGCCAGGCGTCGTTTTGGCTCGCCAGCGCGTTCATCTCGACCTTATTGGCGCACGCGATGCAATCGGACCAGCGGTCGGCCACCAGCATCGATGTGAACTCGCCATGCTCCGGGCAAGTCTCCAGGATCGCGCTGAAGTAGCGCGGCCGGCCTTCAGAACGAGCCATCTGCGCCAACTCCCTTGCGGTAATCCTGCGCCCCAAAGTTTCCATGCTGTTGCCCTTTCTGCGGCGTGCCGCGTTTGATGTTGAGTTGGTCCCACTTGCTTCGCAGCTTCGACGGCGACAGGATGTTGGCGCGCCAGAAGCTGTCGTCTTGCGCCCAGCCGAACAGCTCGCAGATCTCGCGGTGCGTGCGTTTGTCGCTCTCGCGCATCAGGCGTACGTCGTTCGCCCAGGTCGCGAGCTTCGGAAGCTTGTGGTTGGGATTGGTTTTTTTGATGCGGTCGAACAGCCATTGCGCGCAGGCCTCGTCCTCGGGCGTGTACTTCGGCGCAGCCGGTTCGCCCTGCTCAGCACCATTGCATTTCTGATCATCCTTCTGCTCGTCGGCGGAATTCGCCGACAAAGAAGTATGTATACTTGGTGTATGGGTAGTGGGTATTGGTGTCTGGGTAGCCGTAACAGGCGTTGCAGGTGCCGTTGCAGGTTGCGTTTCAGGCGTTTCAGGCTCAGCCGTTGCAGCAACCGTTGCAGGTAGGCCGGCAACCATCTTGCGCAGCTCCTTCATCGTGGTGTTCCAGGCCGCGTGAAGGCCGGCGGCCGTCAGCTGCTGGAACAGCGCCGCGCGCTCTTCGCGGTGGCGCTTCAGGCGCGTCTCTTCGTTCGCCTTCTTCGCCTCGCGCTCCGGCTCGCCGGCCAAGAACGCAGCAATATCAGCATCGCAGCGAGCATTGCGCCAGCCATCCTCGCCCAGCACGAAGAACTCGGCCAGCACCGTCTCCACCGCATCCTTCTCCTCCTTGGTGCGCGCTCCGACCAGGCGCTGCACTGCCTTCATGTCGGCCGGCAGCGGCTTCTCCTTGGCGTAGTACTTGCGGATGCAGCGGCTGTATGCTGCATCCTCGACGAACGACAGGTGCGCTGTCGCCTCGGCGTAATCGCCGATGTGGTGCTCGAAGTAATTCACTTCTCATTCTCCTGGTCCAGCGCCACCAGATCGAAGAGCGTAGGCATGCTCACCTCACGCTCGGCCAGCTGCAGGTAGTGCACCTGGTCGCGGAAGTAGCCGGCGTTGAGCTCCGATCCGGCGCCACGGCGGCCGAGCTTCACCGCGCGCACGCCCACTGTGCCCAGGCCGTGGAACGGGTCATAGACCACGTCGCCCGGGTTCGTGTAGCGGTTGATCAGGCGGTCAACGATGTCAATCTGGAATGGGCAAACGTGGTTCTCGACGGCGCGGGCAGACTGCTCACCGTTCAGGGTGCGCATGCGCACGATGTCGTGCCAGACCATCGGGTCGGTGCTGCCCGGCGCCAGGCTCATGAACGTGGCCGGTAGCGTCTTGTTGACCAGCATCTGCTCGCCGGTGGCGACGTGCAACTCGTAGTCGTAGACGTTGGCCAGCGACAGCTCGGTGAACAGCTTGGCCAGCTTGCCCGGGCCATAGGCGGCCAGCTCGGCCGCGCCCAGCAGCCGGTCGCCGCTGGCGCGCCAGAAGGCGTGCGCGTCGACCTGCCAGCGCGCCACGCTGTAGCCAGTGCCTGGGATCGGCGCCAACTTGCGGTCGAACGGTACGGCGGCGCCGGTGGTGGCATCCGTGCACAGCGGCTTGACCTTGGTCACCGGCACGTCGGCGTAGCCGCGTGAGCGGTCCGACTGCGGCTTGTGGAACAGCAGGACGTATTCCGGCATGCCGACGCCCATCTTCGTGCCGTCCTTGCACACCTCGGAGTAGCCCAGGCGGTAGGTCTGATTGTTCTCGCGCACCACGTCGGTCACCACCGTGATCATGCCCATGTAGTCGAAGCCGTGGCGGCGCGCGTGGAAGATCGCTTCCGCGTGGAACGGGCTGACGGTCGGCACGCCGGCGCCGGTGACGTTGCCGAACAGGATGCGGTCCTTAACGTGGCAGGCGTAGATCCGGCCGGGCTGAAGGATGCGCAGCAGCTGCGGCGTCAGGAAGTCCATCTGGCGCCAGAAGTGGTCATTGTCCTGGCTGTGGCCAAAGTCGTTGTAGCTCGCTGAATATTCGTACTGGTTGCCGAAAGGAATCGACGTCAGGATCATGCCCACCGAGTTATCCGGCTGCTCCAGCGCCTCCAGCACGCAATCGTTGTTCGCCACGCTGAAGTGCTCGCCCACGGCCACCTGGCGCAGCACGCCGATGGTCCGCGCCAGCGAGTCCTGCATCTGCAGCTGGTCCAGCCCGTATTCCCGGATAATCTCGCCCATGCGCGCCACCGCGTCATCGTGTAGGCGCCACTTCTCCATCAGCGTGGCCAGCACCGCGCGCTCCACTTCGGTGTGGATTAGGTGCACGCTGCAGGTGCCGGTCTGGCCAAACCTAAATATCCGATGAACGGCCTGGATGAAGTCCGCAAATTTGAAGCCGATGCCGGCGAAAATCATCATCTGGCACTGCTGCAGGTTCGGGCCGGCGCCGTACATCACCGGCTTCGACAGGAAGATGTCGGTGCGGCGCTCGCGCCAGTCGTCCATCAGTTGCTCGCGCACGTCCTGGTCCTGGCTGCCGTCCAGCGACGACACTTTCCAATTTGCCGCGGCAAAAGCGCGTTCCAGCGCGCGCTGCTCGTCGTTCAGGTCACACCACACAATCGCCTGCGCGCCGGCCGGACGCTGCGCCAGCAGGTCGACCACCTTGGCGACGCGGTCGTCCAGGCTCTCGCGCTTCTCGCCGGCGGCGGCCGACAGGCTCATGGCCACGTTCGGGATCAACAACCCCTGCCCGCTTTTCTCGTTGCCGGCGGCGTCGTAGTTGCTGGCCAGCTCGTGCACCTGCAGGTCCAGCGGCGGCAGAACGTAGCCGTCATCCGAGTGCCCAAGGTCGCTCGGCTTCTGAAGGTACAGCGCCCAGCTGGCCACCCACAACCAGAATTCATGCACCTTATGCGGATACAGCGTCAGGTTGCCGGCCTTCTCGCTGTCGCGCTGGAAGAAACGAGTCAGCGCCTGGCCGGTGTCCATCACGCCCAGGAACCCGGCGTAGTGGATCAGCTCCTTCAGGCGGTTCGGGCTCGGCGTGGCCGTGTAGACGAAGAGAAATTGCGCGTGCGCGAACATCGGCAGGAACTCTTGAAACGTCTTGCTGCCGTAGCTGCGCAGGATTGCAGCTTCGTCAAGGGCGACCGCATCAAAAAGTGTCGGATCGATCTTGCCATCGCGCACCGGCTCGTAGTTCGTCACGTAAATCACGTCATCACGGTCGACCTCGGCGCTCGACTTGATGAACTTCAGCTCGACCGTCAGGTCGCCAGTGAAGCGCTGGCGCACCTCGCGCGCAAACTCTTGGCGCACACCCAGTGGCATGATGATCAAACGCCGCACACCAGGTCGATGGATGCCGATCTGGCGCATCACCTCCAGATTGGTGGCGGTTTTGTGTAATCCGAAGCTGGCGAAGATAGCGCGCTGGCCGCCGGCGAGCGCCCACCGGACGATGTCGCGCGTGTGCGGTTTCAGGTGTGGGTTAATTTGTTCCAGTGGAACGTCGAAACCCTTCTTCGGCGCCAACTTGATCTTCTCGCGCAGGAACTGGCCATATTCAGCCTGTACCAGCAGTTTCTGTTCTTCGGGGCTAAATGCGCTCATTGATTCTCCGTTTCAGTTGTTCTGGACCGGCCGTCAAGCTGCGGCCGATTTCAGTTCTTTCAGTTTTTGTTTGTAATGCGCGGTCATGGCGATCAGTTGGTCGACCGTGTAGTGGCGCGGTTCGTTGTCCGCCTCCAGCGCTTCGACCCTGGCCAGCCCGATGCGCGCAATGAGGCCGACCCGGTAATCGATAGCGCGGCCGGAGTCGTAGCGGTTGCACTTCTTGAGTTGGGCGTGGCAGTTGTCAGGCTCAAACCGCAGGTGCGGCGCGCTACCACGGCTGCGGTAGTGGCCGGCATCCCATGTGCCGCCGCGTGACACGGCATCCGTTTTCCGGCCGCAGCAGATACACGGCAGATCGCGGTCGCGGAAACGCACCCAGGCATTGAAGGCCTTCTGGCAGTCCGCGACGTGGTCAGCCTTGCGCTTGAACTTGGCCAGCTTCTGTTCACGGTCCTTGCGCTCGGCGGACGCTGCTGCCTGCTTCTGCTTCTCCAGCTTCGCCATGGCCAGCACCGTGCCGCACTCCGGCGAGCACCAGATGACGAACGGCGCCGGCCGGACGAACTCCGCGTGGCACGTGCGGACAGCGCACTTGTGCTTTTTCTCGCGCACGGCCTTGGTCTTGATCTTCGTGACCTCCCGGTCCTCGATGCGCTCCGACCGAGCGAAGCCGCCGCGCTTCATCGGCGTGCTGCCCTGCTTGAGGGGTGTGCGGCGCATCATGCTAAGATTCCATTTTTACAAGGGTCTGCATGAACACCAGATTTCTCGAATGGCTCGTATTCGCCGTCTTCGGCGGTGTGATGCTCTACTCCTTGCACCACATACTCGCGGGCAGTTTCCCAGCTAACACCACGCCCGCGCATGGAGCCGGTGACTGGGCAACATGGGTAGGTGCGATTGGCACGGTAGGGACTTTGATCGGAACAATTTGGCTTGCAACCGCTGCAACTCGAAGGGAAAAGCAAATTGCTCACGATAGTGCCGTGTTGGCCGCAGCTGGCATTCAAATTCGACTTCTGGATACCCTGCATGCCCTGGTTGCGATTGCCGAAGAATTGGGTCGACCCATCGAAGACGATGGAAAGCCACAGCCATACGTCACCTGGGCCCACCGGATTAGATCCTCGATTACGTGGCAAATCGCAGACTTGACCCCGCTTATCCACGCGAAAGGCCAACCAGCCCCGGCGCTTGCAGTTGCCAGGGAATGGCTCTTGTCGTGTGCTGATGAACTGCAAAGCCGCCCTTTTAATCAGGATTACGACGACTTTGAATACTGGGAAGCGGCGGAGTTCAACCAATCCCAAGCCGACATCGTTCACGGTGCTGCCGAAATGATCCGCGAAGCCAAGAGGGCGTGCGATAGGCTTCTTGAGCACGTCCCTGCACCATAAGGCCGCGAAAGCGCTCGCTTTCCTCAAGGCGCCACCTCATCCGGAACGTTTTTGCCGTAGACGCTGGCCACCAGCGCGCGCATGGCGGCGATAAGGGGCGTAGCTCCCTCCTTTCTCGGACCACCGTCGGCTCCCGCCAACACGCGGGCATGCCAGCCGCAGCAGCGCCACCGGACGATGTCTGTCTCGTCCTTAGGAGCAATGCCCTGCAGAATGCCGAAACCGATTTCGTATTTTTCGATCAGCGGGCCGCCATGCTCCCAGTTCAGGTCAGGCCGGTAGCCGTGCTCGCCAAATGAGCTGCAAAAGCCATTCGGGAAATACACGATCCAAAGCCCGTTGCTTTGGTCGCCGTCACGCACCACATTCAACTTCTGCGCCCGCGCCACCCATAGCGCCAGGTCGGTGCCGGTCAGTTCAGATACGAGGCGGATCAAGATTGCACCTCTACGAGAGTCCAGCAGATCTGCCTGCCATAGGAACTTGCCACACGGCGCACGCGGCCAGCTTTCTCCATCACCTTTAGCCGGCGCAGAACAAACGCCGTGTCCAGCCCGGGGAAAGTCCAACGCAACCGATTAGCGACGACGTAGGTCATCAGGCCGCCGGTGTGCATCGCAGCCACGATCTGATCATCGGTCGGCTTTAATGCGTTTTTCACCTGGGTCGTCATAACACCGCTCCCAGCGCGCGAGCAATGCCCGAACGATCAAGGCCAGCAGCGCGACAACCGTCGCGAGTGGCGTGGTAGTACTGGGTTTGCAGCAGCTGCTCGCCGGCGAGCGCCAGGCCGGCGGCCACCAGGCGCTCCATCGCGGCGCGATCCTGCACGTTGCACAAGTAGTGGTTGCGGAATCCGGGCTTGGCCGCCGAGTTGCCGGCGGCGCCGAGCATGTGGAGCAGCTTGTCGAGGTCACCCTCTTCCAAGCCGGCCGTCAGGCGGCAGTGCTCGCACTTGCCGTACTGCGCCAGTTGGCGCGCGGTGATGTTTTTGCCGCAGGGGCACTGCTTCGATTCCAGCACCGGGCCGGGCTTTTCTTTCTGGATGGCGCGGTGCTGGCGCTCCGCGCGGGATAGGTCGTAGATCATGATATTCTTTTCTTTTTAATAATTTAAGGGGGCGAGATGCGATACAACTGTGATACGCGACATGGGATGTCTCTCGCGATAATTGGTGTGCTGCACCACAGTGCGACTGTTACAATTGAGTGGCGAGCCAGTAGCGTGAACGACCATGTAAGTTACGTGGCCTACAACATCACGCCGCCAGATGGCTTGCAGAATCAAGGCGTGATTAATGTCGAAGCCTATGCTGCGGCCGCACTTTCGCATTTCCATCGCACGGACCGGCCAATCACGGATCAGCCCGCACTTCGCTTCAGGCTTAACGAAATCGAGCGAGACGGCAGCTTGCGGCTGTACCCAGTTCTGTAATTTCACGCGGCCACCAGCCCCATCTCACGCTCGTGCGTGAAGTTGGTGCAAGCCGGCCAGGCGCCAGTTAGGGCGAAGTGAACGCGGCGGCCGATCCAGCGCATGTTGAACACACACATGGAGTTGCCCAGCGCCTTGTAGCGCGGGCCGTCGGCCGACAGCTTCCACCACTGGCCATCGATCTCAGCCACCGGCTCGCCGCGCACGAGAAGCGTTTCAGCGCGACTTGCCTTTACCTTACTCAGCGGGATCAGGGTGTGGAAATCAGGGAACGATTGCAGGCGCTCGCACTCGCGCGGAGTGAGGCGGCGGACGGCCATGCTGGATGGCGCAAGCAAGCCAACCGGCGTGCCGGCGCCGCGACTGCGGCCTGCGGCGGCATCTAACGTTGCAGCGACAATCGGCTGGCCGCGGCCGGTGCCATCCTCGCTGGCGTCAAAACCTTCAGCCTTCAGGGTGTGCGTGACTTCGCCGGTGATGCAAACCGCCTGCGCCTGCGGGCTAGATGATCCTAGCGCCCCGAACACCTCGATGCTACTCACGCAGTCCTGCCGCGCATCGAATGCGATGGCCGGCGGCTGGCCACCGTTGGCGTGGCTACTGGCGTGATTGCCAGCGCGCAGCGTCGGTGCGCAATCAACCATCGCGTCACCGCCGTAATCCTTAACGCTGAAAGCGATCAAAGAGTCCAGACCATCACCGCGGGGGCGCTCGACCGAACGCTGCACCGGCGCCGCCACCGTTGGCACGAGGTGGCTGTGACCATGGTTGGCGTCTTGACCGGAGCAACCTTGCAGCCGCCCATAGCTGGCGTCGAGCGTGGCAGTCGCGTCAACAAAGCCACCCCCGATGGTAGGAATCAGCGTCTCCGTCTCCGCATCGATGCGCGTCTTTGTTGTCAGGCACCGCGCAAGTTGCCCCCCCGCAATCAAATCAATCGACTGAGCGTTGCCGAAGCTTTGCACCAGTCCCGCCCCACCCTGCTCAAAGATCTCTTGATTGCTGGCGCCTATGCTTCCACTGCGACTTTGCGACGCTTGGCTTAATGGCGGGTGCGCGTACCCGTTCCAGTGGGATTTATGCCGGCTACCTGCTCCAGCGCCAGGCGTAATGCTATCGGTAGCGCCTTGCTGCGCTTCTCGGCTCGGCGGAGAATCCCGGCGCACGCCATCGGGCTCAAAAAGTACCGCTGCGGGATCGAACCCGTCTCGAGCACTTGCGACAACGAACACACGACGGCGTCGTTGGGCCACTCCGAAATATTGGGCATCAAGGACTCGCCAGGCAATATTCCTTTGGGGTCCAAAGACACAACCAGCGTTCGGCCATTTGCCCCCTGGCGCGAGCAGCGGGCTATCCTCGCCGGCAAGCGCTCCCAAAAAGCAGCCGAAAGCGTTGTCCTTGGTGCTGAGCACTCCGGGAACGTTTTCCCAAACGATGACGCACTCGTCGTCTCCGAGAACATGTCGAGCTGTGTCGATTTCATTGGCGATATTTACAAAAGCGAGGGTGAGCTGGCCGCGCGCGTCATCTAGCGATTCGCGCAGACCGGCGATGGAGAAGGCTTGGCACGGCGTGCCGCCGACCAGCACGTCGGGTGCAGCCACCTGGCCGGCGCGCACCATGGCGGCAATCTTGGTCATGTCACCCAAGTTCCGCGGTCCGTCTGTGACGGCCGGCAGCATGCTCACCGCCTTGATCGCGGCGCGCCGCGCATCGCGGTCGCCAGTCATCAGGTCGTCGTTGCGCTCATCCGGATCAGGCATGTGCAGCGGCCGGCCACTGCCATAGTGGTGATGCAGCAGGCGCGCTGGGAATGGTTCGATTTCAGCGACCCATGCGGCGCGCCAGCCCAGCGGATGCCAGGCCACACTGGCCGCCTCGATGCCGCTGCACACCGAGCCGTAGGTGATCTCCGCCGGCAGAGCGTCGCGCTTCATGCCCGCACCTCCGTCGCGCGGCGCGTGATGTAGACGGTGCGAGGATCGTGTTTGCCGCGGTAAGCCGGGCCGGCGATCTGGCCGACGTATGGCGCCGGTGCCGGCTCTCCCAGGGCGCGGCGCGCCTCGGCGGTCAGCGAGTAGCGGATGCCTGTCAAGCGGACGTTACCGCCGATCATGTGGTCAAAGATGTGGCGCAGCGCCTCTTCCAGGCGGGCGTCCTCGATGTCGAAGCCGGCGCGCTCGCAGACTTGATAGAACGTGGCCGGGCCTTCCAGTAGCGCGACCAGCAGCGCGTGTGAGCGGCTGCCTTTCGATGGCATGAAGGTGTTCGTCACGGCTGGCCAGCCTTTCCGTTCAGGTCATCGGCGGCGCTGCGCAGTTCCTGCCGCGCGCGGTACTCAGCGCGCTGGGCCTCGCGGTCGGCCTTGTCGGCAACGTGCGCACGGTCGCGCTCGCGCCAAACGCCAAGTTTGCGCAAGGCAGTGCCCTCCGGCGTGCCAGGTTGGTCTGGCGCCGGTCCTTGTTGTAACGATGTGGACATGGATTTCCTTTGCTGATTTACGGTGCCGCGTTGCAGCACGGCCACGGATTACTTATCTGTAATGAACTTCGTCTCTAGGCGTGTTAGTGTCTAAAATGCAAGTGTCGAAAACTGTCTGGCTGAAAAGTGGTACGGCCGCCCAGAAAATGCGGCCTTTTATTTCCGCCCTTCTGCTGCTTCCTGCGCCAGGCGTTCGTGGTGCTCCCGCTGGTGGTGCTTCTCCCGCTTCATGACGTGCGCTGGCTCGACATCCATTGGTGGCTCGTCGGTGCCGCCGGCCTGCTGCTGGTGCTGCGTCATGGGTTCATCACTTGGCCGGCCAGAATCTGGCGCATCGACTGCACGGTGAAGTTGAACTTCTCGTGCGCCTTCAGGATCATGCTGTCGCCGAATGGCAGCTTGTCGTGACGGATCTTGCTGATGACCGGCGGCGCCACTTCGAACGCGCGCGCCAGGGCGGCATCATTCTTCAATTGCAGCTTGTCGGTCAGGTGGTCGAGCAGCGCCGCGTTGGCGCCGGGCTTCTGTTGCGATGCTTGAGGCATGCGTTTCTCCATCTTCTTCTGCGCCGCACGCAACGGGGTGCGGCATCCCGTATTCACAATGCGATTTCTGCCAAAACGGAATCAGTCCACTTCACCTGCTGGATCGGCGTTCCGTTACCATGGGCCTTGCCGGTGTCGAGCACGACGGCGTGGCGCCGGCCCTTCTCCGTTGGAACCCAGTGTCCGTTGATGCTCTCTTGCAGCCCGGCGTCAGTCAGGCGGCGGTTGAATGCGATGGCGCTTTGGCAGAAGCGCTTGCCCAGCTCGGTCGGCGTGTAGCAGATTTGCTGGGTAGGGGTTGGCAGATGCGTCTGGCCGGCCATGGCCAGCAGGTTCACGCCGGTTTGTGCTGCGGCGATCTGGTTGGCGCCGATGGCGGCAGCGTTCTTGTCAATGCCGCACGCACGCAGTGCGCGGAACACTGGCGGAATCATCGCAGCAGCTTCCAGGACTGGCGGCTTTGGCAGCGCGGTCCGTTTCTTCGGCTTCTCGATCGGCACGACAATGCTGGTGGTGACGGCATCGAAAGTGCGGATCACCTGCAGGTGGAATTTTGGACTGATCCACATGGCGTATGCGTACACCAGTTCCTTGCAGACGAAGGTTCCTTGGCCAGCGCCGCCCCGGACGACCGATATGGGATTCTGCATATCGCTTTCCGACAGCATTTCTTTTGCCAGCGCGCCGGTGGAGTCGAGCCGCAGAAATTGGGCTGGCTGGTGACGCACTTCGCCGCCGGCCGCCTTATGCAAATCGTTCAGCGAAAATCGACCGACGTCATCAAAGCGAATATTCACGCCGGCGATTTTCACGGTTGGTGGAATGGTCAGTTCATTCTGGATCACGGTGGCTCCTTTGCGTTGCGGTTATTTCGAACCTGCGACATGCGATCAGCTAGGTGATCAAAGACGTGGGCGAGGCATCGGCGCGCCGCCCATGCGCCCGCGCGCTGCTGGCAGTTCGACGCGAACTCGGCCGAATTTCGGCCGTTCCCGCCGCCGGTCAGCGCTGCTACGATTCGCCATGTCGGCATCGCGATTGATCAGCACTCGGATGCGAGTCGCGACTGCGACGCCGGCGGCCTGGCAAACGGATTTGAACGACTGGAACTCGTCGACGTTCAGGCTGGTCTTGATTTCCAGGTGACGCGTGTTGCATTTCTTGGGCTGCGTTTTCATGGTGGGTTCCTTTTAGTGGGTGGTTCAGGATTTCAGGTGCTGCAAGTGATACAGGTGCTGCAAACTTCAAAATTCGGGCGGGAGATCCAGATGCGATACAGTTGCAGTTCTCACACAACAACTTGCAAAGGGATCCCCCATGATTGGTACTCTCTCGACCGCACTCTCAAGCCTTAAGTCCGCTACGGACTTGGTTAAAACCGCGCTTCGAGAACGAGACGACCGCTTAATCGATAAGGTGATCGGCGACATGAACGACCGAATGATCGACGTCCAGAATCAATGCTTGGCGCTTCAAGAGCAGCAATTTGCGCTGGCCGATAGCGAACGCGAGCTCAAAGAAAAACTGCGCGAGCAAGAAAGGCGGAACGCGGACCTGGAGAATTACGAACCGCATCGCACCGCTCGTGGTGGCCTGACGTATCGCCAAAAGACCGGATTGAATGCTGGTCAGACCCCGATAGACATTTGCGCAAACTGCGCGGCTAAAGGAATAAAAACCTACCTTCAGCCGAAAGATGATGGCTTCAATCTGACGTGCTCGACGCATGGCGATATTCCTTCTGACAAGGTCCGCGAACCAGGGCCGGTTGGCGCTGTTGGGTACGGCGGCGGTCATGATCCGTACGCTAGTTGATGCGATGCCACCCGCAATCGCCGGCGCGCGGACATACCCGAAGCGCGCAATCAGCGCGTCGATGCGGTTACGGATGGGCATGGGGTTCTCCGGTGGTGGCGGTATCGAACGCTGGCTGCAGCAACTCAAACTTGGTCACCCGACCACCGACAGCGCGCTCAATTGCTTCGCAGCGCTCGACTGGCGGATGGCCCTTCTTCAGCCATTTGTAGACCGCCTGTGCGCTCACGTTGCAAGCGGCAGCGAGGTTGGCAACACCGTCAGTAAGTTCGACGGCCCGCTCGATCGGGGATGAGGATTCGGTTTTCATGACCGAATTAAACCACAGGTTGATTTCGAATTCAACCAGAGATTGGTTGAAAGATGCGAAATTTAAACTGAAGATTCAACTTATGAGTACATATGTTGGTGAAATCCTGTCGAAACGACTGGAAAAAATGGGCAAGACACAAGGCTGGCTCGCTGAGAAAGCTGGCGTGTCTAACAACGCCGTATCGAAATGGATTAAGACTGGGAAGATCTCCAGGGCGAACGCTGTCACAGTAGCGAACCTATTGCAGGTTAGCTTGGACGATCTCTTGTCCGATGGCATTGCGCCACCGGTCGACGGCGACCAAAAGCCACCTCTTCCGACCAGGTTCAAATTGCCGTCGGCACCGCGCTCAGATAGTGATCATGTGCATGCCGACGTGCTGGCGGAACTCAACGTCATATCGCAGCGCGAGGCGCAACTTCTGAATTGGTTTCGGATGGCGACGGAAGATTCAAAAGGAATCATCGAGGATGTGGCGCGCTCAATCGAAAAATCACCCCTAACGTCGGTTGTTGACAACCAAACGAAGGGCGGCCTTTCTGGCGCGTGATACAGCAAGGCTTTTTAATACTGGCAACATGATGCGGCGGCGGTTTGCATCCAACTTTTTAAACGCCCTCATGGCCCGTTCAACGTCATTCATTGCAAGCAACTTTCGTATTCGATAAACAACAATACGACATAACTTGCAGTTAGAAACTATCAAATTGTCACTTCACTGAACTTTACATTTGTAAACGATTGATCTGCAACTTTTAGGCAGATCAATTTGGTGCATATCAGGTCATTGTTTTTGATCTGGTTTAACGATTCGGAGCTCTGGCTTGGGCTCCTCCTCGTTCTTTTCGACCATTTTCTCCAGTGCGTCGGCCATGGCTTTGACGGCTTCGTCACTCATTTTCTCCAAAGCCTCCCTAGCTTGCTCATCTTCCGAGTGCCGGGATTCATTACAATTCATTTCATAACTCCTTGATGTTATTAGGGTAATTACGAATATACGCGAATTGTCACATGATTCCGATAGGAACTTTATATTATCAATTGGAAATTTATCGATGCCCCGCTATGCCCAGTGCGGTTCCTGTAGTGAGCGCGAGTCTTGAAATTTTTCCGAGAGTCGAAAAAAACTGACACTTATCCGCACCAAATACAACACTTTGCGAAATTGTCCCGCAATATCGCGCGCATGACCGATTCCAAACTGAACGCCAAAGTTAAGGCTCTGACAATCCGGATGCCAATGACCCTGCATACCGAACTGAAAAATATCGCGGAGTCCAAGGGCTGGACGCTCAACGACGAAATCAACTTCCGACTACGGGCATTCAACCTGCATGAACAGATGCGCACGGTAGCGACCGATGTTGATGACATCAAGGCAATGCTGCGTCGAGCCGAAGCCGAAAAGTAGTGATAATTCGATAGATTTCCTATTGTCAAGTTTGCATATAATTCACTTTCCATCTATTGGTGATGACTTCTTATATGCATAAACTCCTCATCATTTTCGCCTTAGCTTCATCGACGTGCGTGGCCGCAGATGCCGATATCAATGACGCTTGTCACATCAAGGTCTGCTCTGCAGGCGATCGCGCAATCACCTACTTCAAAAAGGACGATCCATATTACGCCTGTGCGAGCAAAGAGTTATCCGAATACGTCAACTTCGTTATAGGCTTGGTGAGCACGTCGATTCAGTTCACGGGACAAATGCCGGCCATCTCGCCTAAAACTGGCGAGCCTGAATATCTCGATGGTAAAGATGGTCCAAACAAGACTCGCATGATTCTGGATTTGCTCCGTAAAAAGGCTGGTGTGGCAACCCTTGACCAGGCGATGGCTCAGTGCACCAAAGGCAGCCCCAATATCCGCGTCTCTGTGATGAACAATCCGGCCGACAGTCAGGCGATATGGGTAATTGCTGACAAGAGCAAGAAATCTTTCTGGATGCCAAAGTCGCACTTGACCAAGAAATAGCCCGCGAACCATCCGATGCGGCGTGAGAATTCGATAGATTTCAAGATAGCAAGATTACGTATACTGCAAATAAAGGCGCGTGACTCGCGGCAAAGTTGCTGCTGCGTGAGAGCGTTCTGGCAATCAAGCCGACTCGGCAAGCCGGAACCCCAAACTATTCAACACCACTTAACCACTTGCGCCCGCACTAAGTCTATAATCGAGACATGAAAACCAAATTAACAAGAGCGGTTCGCGGTATTCTTGGCGGCGACAAGGTCGACAGGAAAGATGCTGCCCGTGTATTTGGAGTCATTGCTGAGGACCTAAACTCAAGAGGGCGCGAGATTTCGGAACAACAAAAGAAAGCTCGCGATGCAATTGAATCAGGAACAAGAATCACCAAGCGTCGAATACCTCTGTGACTACGTCTACATCGACAACGTCAAGTTGTCGCATTATTACAGTCAACTCTCCTCCAACGGATTGGTCGTCGGATCGAAGCGGATCACAAAGGAAGGTGGCAAACAAGGGTCTAGCGGCACCGTAAAAATTCCGGTCCTTTCCGGAGGAATGGCTGCCGAGACGACAAATGAGCACTCGTTAGAGATCAACATCGATGCGGCTTTTTCAAGGCCGCAAGAGACGCTGGACGCCCTCTTCGATGCTGGCTACATTTCCGGCGGCCTCAGTAACTCCCCGGTGGGCGCACTTGTTCTCGTCAAAGGCTCAATAACCTTGGTTGATATCCGAATTCTCCGCGACCTTTGGGTAGATATGGGGGAGATGGTTGCTGCCAATGAGACTGCGAGCATACAGAACATCAAAGAGCGCCAAAGAGTCGCTGTGCAAAAAAAGAAGGAATTTGAGGCGCTAGCGAAGATGATCGCCAAGCTCCCCCATTCGTTACAAGGGACCTTGTTCACTGACTCCGATGCCGCATGGTTCACACTGAAGCCCGAGTGTCTGCTTGCCAGCGCCGACGACTTAACGTTTAAGCACGGAAGTGCACTGCAGGGGGAGTGGCATACGTTAGGCATTCTCGACGCGCTGCCTGATGGCCTCTATTTCGGCTCGGACGCTCAAAACTACCATCAATTAAGTCCAATCGAAATTGCGATGGGCACGATGTTGAACGGCGTCCGAGAGGGACTCGGGCGACCTGTAGATCGGTACGGCATCACGCCAATCATGATTTTCCGCACGACTAAGAAGATCGCACCTGAGTCGCTCGAATAGTGCGCTTTATAGAAAGCCCCGCCAGTCGGGGCTTTTTAACACCTATCGCTTATCCAGTTGGCCTGGTACTTCGAGACCCAGCTTTAGTTGGATGTCCGCGCGCAGTCGATCCATTGTGCCAGTCAGTTCCGGCTTCTTTTTTTGCCAAAGGCGCATGTTTCTAGCACTGGCGCTCACCTTCGACTTCTCGTTGGTGTACTGCACTTCTGTTGCAAAGAACTGCCTCACCAAGTTATTCCCCTGATTTTGCAGTTGATCCGCCATAGCATTGAAAGCGGCGATGAATCGAATTCGCACAAGGCGGGCCCGATCACCAGTGAAGCTCATAGCCAACTCACTGAGGCCGTCTTTGGTCATCAGGTACATGCGCGACTGCCGGGTCTGCCCCTTGCCCGTTTTGTAGGTTCGGATTCGCGGCTCAAAATTGAGCCGCCAATGATTTGCGATCTCTGGCTGCTTACTGTCCCGCATCTGATCAATCTGCCGCAAGATGTATTTGTGGGCCTTCTTGAATGCCTTGGCCACGCCGAGCGAGTCCGCGACCAATTTGTGATCCTCAATTGTAATGAGTCTCTCGAAGTCAATCACATCGGCGGCGTCGGCGATAGCCTGAGTTGCAGCTTGGGCTGCAGCAGCCGCCAGCAATTCTTGTGAAACTCGATCGTTCATGTCCGATCCCTATATGGTTGGATTAACGGTGCTATTCCTGCGCGAAACGAAACTTCCCTGAAGTGCCACTGGCGCCGCACCCATCGCGCCCACTACGGCTGAATCGCAAGAGTATCACCACCAGCATCGCCTTCGATAGACCCGGCCGGCGCCACTCCATTTTCGGCCACTCTTTCCCAAACACTGCCTGTCAGGCAGCATCCCCACTCCGAAGTCCATACGCCGGCGGCTCCAAGCGGCAAAAGCCCAACAAATCAAAAAAATTTCGATTCAACCGAAAATATATTCAACCTTGGGTTGACGTTTAAATTCAACCTATGGTTTAATGACTCCATCGACACACCAAACACGATGGAGAGCGAAATGGCTACCTACCTAGTCAACGTTAAAACCGAAAACCCAAACGACGGCTGCTACAGCGACGCCTTCGCCACGCTGGATGAGGTCCGCAATTTCATCAAGGACCGCGCTGCATCGTTCCGTCGTTGGAACCCAGCTCTGAAGTGCCACGCGTTCATCATGCGCTCGGGCACGACCATCGCCCAAGGCCGCACGGTCGACTGTTAATTCGGAGGCCACCATGTCCAAAGCCGAACTGAAAGCCCTCGCTGATGCGGCTGCTGCCGCCGGCGACGTGGCGCCAAGCTTCGACCTCAACCAGCCGGCCGCGCCGGCAACTCTGGGCTGATCACCATGAACGCACCTGTATCCATTGCAATCCTGGCCGCCCGTGCCACGCTCCCGAGCAACCCGCAGCCGGAGCAGCCGCAAGTCCCGGACAACTTGAGCCGCTTGGCGACCCGGTACCTGCACGGCAACCTGATCTTGGATCTGCACGGCTATGCCGACGAGGACGAGGGCTGCAGCGTGGAGGCGGTCTCGCTGACCGGCACGCGAGACGACATTTCGGAACTCGTGTCGCCAGCGCAGATGAAGCAGATGGGCTGGGCCGTGGACCGCGCCGCAGTCCGCGCCAAGCAAGCCAGCCGCGCAGAGGATCGCGCCGACCGCGCCGCGTGGGACCGCGCTGCAATCGGCTGAGGCCGAACTCGCACACAAATTCCCCGAGACCACCCTAGAGGTGGTTTCGGCAGTGAGAGGGAATCCTCCCGATCATCAACAAACCATGAAAGGCAACATCATGAAAGGCTTCCTCAAATCAGCCATGCTGGCTGCTGCGGTGATGCTGGCGGCATGCGGTGGCGGCAACGTCAACGCGCAGTCGATCCCCGCAGCTGTCGGCCAATACGTTCAGAACCAGGTGTACTTCGGCCCCAACCAGACCATCGACATCACCCACGCTCGCGCTGTCGATCTGGTCGGCGGCAACTGGAGCGTGGTCGATGCCAACGGCAGCGCGACCGCCGGTCACTTCCTGAACAATTCGGCCTTCTTCAACGCTCCAGCATTCGCGCTGTACGTTCGCTCGACCTACAACGGCGGCTACCGCTGGTGGAACACCGATGCAATCAGCCGCACGGCGTGCGCCAACGGCGAATCGCAAATCACCTGGCACAACGGCGCCCAGACCAACATCGGCGACGGCTGCTCCCTGCAACTGAACATCAGCAACTTCAGCCGCAAGCAGTAATCACCGCGTAGTTGAGTAGCACCTTCCCGCGCCGGTGAAGCGCGGGAACCACAAGTGATCCGGCTGCAATAAGGGCGGACGGCCTATCTGCAGATGGGCTGGCTTACTGCACCGACCTGCCGGTGTTGCCCGAATACGTGGGCCACGCAACCGGATCACTTGTGGTGACCGTAATCCGTGTGATGGATCAAGAAAGTACGCGGCCGCGAAATCGTGGGAAGCGCACGGAACCGATGTATTGCCACCCTAACCTGCGCCGGGTAAGCGCGCAGGAGCCACAGAGCAAGGGCGGAATTGAAAGCAGAAATTCCCCTCACCGCGTTGGGATCAGTTCGCGGAGAAGGTATTCGGTTTCGGGTCGTGCTACCGCGACATAGCCAACCGATAGCTGGAGTAGCGCCCAGCCCTTTGCTCTGTGGTGAAGCGAAGAAGTCCACCACACGCCAACCTGGGGCAGATCACCGCCCACGGCGCACAGGTCCGCAATCGGCGCGGTAAGAGCTGACCAGCTGGTGAAAGGCCAGTCCAACAACGAAGTCAACACGGAGAGCACGATGAGCAAAGAAACTGGCGGCGCCGCATTTCCAGACCCGGGCCGCGCACAAAGCGCACAGCATCGCAAAGATCTGACCGAAACTGGGATGACTTTGCGCGACTACTTCGCCGCGCAGGCGCTGACCGGATTGATCAACGAACCTTCGGAAGGTCGTGGCGGGTCGACCGCAGGCGATATCTGTGCAGCCAACAACAAGCTGCAAGACAACGTCCAAGGCGTCCTCGCGCACGCCGCATACAGCATCGCCGACGCCATGCTCGCGGAGCGTGCCAAGTGAGCGCCGTCACCCACATCACCGCCGGCAAAGCCTCGCGCCTCGCTGTCTCGGGCCTGCTGCATTTCGACTATCAGGACAGCGGATTCGAAGACGTGCTGAACAGCGGCAACCTGGACGCGCCAGAGCAGGCGCCGGCCGGCAGCCACATCAGCCGCTACCAGATCGCTGGCCGCAGCCGCAACAGCGTGGCGCCGCAGCTGGCCGCGCGCGAGTTCGGCCTGACCTACACCGTGACCGAGCGCACTGCCGCCGGTGCGCGCAGCTACACCGCAATCGGCGCAGCCGGCGCGCTGGCCGATGCCGCGTACGACAACGGCGCCATCGGCGTGACGGTGATGGTGCGGCCATGAGCGATCACCGCGATGCCCTGGCGGACATCATGCGCCTGTGCGCCACCTCGCGCACTTACACCCGCCGCGTGCAAAACATCAACGAGGTGGCCATGGTGGCGCTGGGCATGACGGCGAATCAGCGCCACGCCCAGCACCTGGAGATTCTGGATCGCATCGGTGACCAGCCATTCAAAGACGCCTACATGAAGCGCAAGGCCCGCCGCGAAGAGAAGTTCTCGACCTTGCTCGAAGCCGCACAGCACGAGGATGCCTTCGGCGCCTATCACCTCGATGGTGCGCAATGAGCGCCGCTGACCGCCCGCTGCTGGACATGCTGCTGGCCGCCGCGCAGGCCACGCCGGCGGAGCGGGCTCTGCAAAACCTGCTGACGATCATGCGCAACAACGCTGCGCGGCTGGAGCCGCACGAGTTTCGCTACTACGAGATCGCACTGGAAGGCTTGGGCGTGCCGAGCCGCCAACGCCAAATCGAGGTGCGTGTGCTGATCCAAATTAAACGCGACTGGCTGGAAACACGGCGCGCGGCGCGTGAAGGAGGCGGCTGTGAAGAGACTGCGTGAAGCGCTGACCATCGCCGCGCTGGCAATGATCATCCTTGCCGGCTACGCCTTTATGCAGTGGGCTGACGCGGAAGCTGCCGAACGCGAGCAGGCGGCGAGCGCCTGCAAGGCGGATCAGTGAAAGCCGCCCTCGCCCACCTGGCGGCCGACACGCTACGCAACCTGCGCGCCGGCCACCGCCCACAACACGCATTACGTCTTGCCCTGCTGAATGCAGCTTTAACGAAGTTGAACCGGAGAACGAAATGAACGCTGTAGTTGAACTGCCACCGCGCGAGGTGGCCGGCCTCACGGCCGCAGAGGTGCACCGCTACTCGGCCGCCGAGATTCGCGAACGTGTCAACCTGGTGCAGGAGGTGATGCGCGCCGTCATGAAGGAAGGCGTCCATTACGGAAAAATCCCAGGCACACCGAAGCCGACGCTGTACAAGGCTGGCGCCGAGGTGCTGTGCGTGGCTTTCCGCATCGCCCCGTCCTACCGCGTCGATGACCTGGGTGAAGACGGCATCGCCCGGTGCCGCGTCACCTGCGTGGGTACGCATCAGACCACCGGCATCGTTCTGGGCGAAGGTGTGGGCGAGTGCTCGTCGGCAGAAGAAAAATATAAATGGCGAAAGGCTATTTGCACCGAAGAGTTCGATGTCACGCCTGAAACGATGCGACGCATCAAGTTCGCAAAGGGTGAGCGCGGCGCGATCTACAAAAATCCCCAAGTTCGCACCGAAGCCGCCGATCAGGCAAATACGGTTTTGAAGATGGCGTCGAAGCGCGCACACGTGGCAATGACGCTGACGGTCACCGGCGCTTCGGACATGTTCAGTCAGGACATCGAAGACCTACCCGAAGAGCTCCGCCCGTACGAACACTACGAGCCAGCCGCCACGCAATCGGCAGCCCCTGAAGGGCCGCCACCATGCAGCGACGACCTGTTCAACGCTGAATCGCCGAAGTGGAAAAAGACGGTCGAGTCCGGTAAGAAAACGCCGGAGCAGCTGCTCGCAATGCTGAGCACTCGCGCCACCTTCACCGAAGCGCAAAAGAAAACCATCCTGTCCTGGGCGCCAAAGGCGGCCGAGGCAAGTAACGCTGACAAGGAATAATTATGCAACGCGATCCTAACATTCATCACGTAGTGCACCAGCTCGCCCAAGGTAGCGACGAATGGCACACCTTCCGCTCGCAGCACAACGGCGCCAGTGAAGCGGCTGCCATGCTGGGCCTGTCCGACAAAGTCACTCGCGACGAACTGGTGCGCATGAAGGCAACCGGTTTGGCGAAAGAATTCAGCGACTGGGTGCAGGAAAAGATCCTGGACCACGGCCACGAAGTCGAAGCGCTGGCGCGCCCGCTTGCCGAGAAGGTCATCAACGATTCGCTCTACCCTGTTACCTGCTCGCTCGGCCGCATCAGCGCGTCGTGCGACGGCCTGACCATCTGCGACTCGCTGGGCTGGGAGCACAAGCAGTGGAACGAGCAGCTGGCCGCCGCCGTTGCGGCCGGCGAAGTGCCCGACACTCACATGCCGCAGGTCCAGCAGGAGCTGATGGTCACCGGCGCCGAGAAGTGGATGTTCATGGTGTCCGATGGCACCGAGGCGAATAGGGTGTGGACCTGGGTGTATCCAGATACCAGCTGGTTCGCACGCATCGTCGCCGGCTGGGAGCAGTTCGACGCGGATGTAGCCAGCTACACACAGGTCAACCACGCCGTGAAGCCCGAGGCCGCGCCGGCCACCGCCCTGCCCGCGCTGGTCGTGCAGACCGAAGGCAAAGTAGTCAGCAGCAACCTGATGGCCTACCAGAAGGCCGCCGAGAAGTTCCTCGCGACGATCAAGACCGACCTGCAGGATGATCAGGACTTCGCCGACGCCGAGTACAACGTCAAGTTCTGCGGCGAGGCCGAGCAAAAGCTGGAGCTGGCCAAGGCCGCCGCGCTGGCGCAGACCTCGACCATCGACGAGGTGATGCGCACGGTCGACCACATCAAGGCGCAGTTCCGCGCCAAGCGCCTGGAACTGGAAAAGCTGGTCAAGGTGCGCAAAGAGCAGATCAAGGAAACCATTCTGAACGAAGGCCGCTATGCCTATCAGGATCATGTTGTGGCGCTTGAAGAAGAAATTGCGCCGCTGAAAATTTCACTGCCCGCACCCGACTTCGCCGGCGCCATGAAGAACAAGCGCACGCTGGCCAGCCTTCACGACGCCGCCAACACCACGCTGGCGAACGCCAAAATCGCCGCGAGTCAAGCAGCCGCCGATCTTCGCGCCAAGCTGGCCTGGTACAACGCAAACGTCGGCGACCATGCCGGTTTGTTCCGCGACTTGCAACAGTTGTCGTGGAAAGCTATTGATGATTTCCAGCTGGTGGTGCGCACCCGCATCGCCGACCACATCCGCGCCGAAGAGGTCAAGCAGGAAGCGCTGCGCGCCCGGATCGCCGCCGAGGAAAAGGCCAAGGCCGAAGCTGCCGCCGCTGAGAAGCTGGCCGCCGAGCGCAAGGCTGATGCTGATCGCCAGGCTGCGGCCGCGCAGGCCGAACGTGACCGCGTGGCCGCCGAGCAGCGTGCCCAGCAGGCCGCCGTTGCTACCCAGGCTCGCCCGACCACGGCCGCCGCCGCAGTTGCCCAAGCTCAAGCCTTGGCAGCCGCCGCGCGCACCACCACCCCGCCAGCCAGCGGCGCCGCCGATGTGCAGCGCACTGCCAGCTTCTACCGTGACGCGCCGCTGGCCAGCACGCCGGCGCCGGCCGCCACCGGCACCACGGCCGGCCTGTTCGACGTGGCCGACCGCGAAGTGCGGCAGGACATCGACTTCCTGAACTCGCTGGCCAGCTCCGCCGGCATGCAGCTGGCCGCCCTGCTCGACCGCCTCGTCATCATCGATATCGCAACCCTGCGCGCCGAACTGCGCGCTGCAGCTTAACCACCAACCACGGAGAAACCCATGAGCGCCACCCCTACCATCGTCATGCAGCAGGTCGAATCCAGCCAGTTCGCGGCCATCGGCCATGTGCCGGAGCTGAGCCTGCTGGCGATCAAGTTCCACCCGAAGAAGAAGACCGGCGAAAGCGACATCTATCACTACCAAAACGTCAGCGCCGAGATGTTCGCTGAATTCCTGGGCGCCGATTCTCAGGGCTCCTTCTTCATCCAGCGCATCAAGAAATTTGACGCTCAGTTCCCTTACACGAAGGTCGACCAGACGCAGTTCAACCACACTGCGCCGCAGCCGGTCGTCAATACGCCGGCCGAATCGGTCGCCGCGCCGGCGCTGACCAAGGAACTGCTGGCCGTGGCGCTGAACGGCCGCTCAACTCCGTTCGACCTCACGGCCGAGGAGCGGGCGCATGCCAAGGCGGCGGGCCTGGTGGTGATCTTCGGCGCTGGCGGTTACCCGTTGAAGTTGCGCGGCGCCATCCCCGATTATTTCAGGCAGCTTGGCGAGAGCACCGTAGTTATCGCCAATGTGTCGGTGGAACTGCTAGACGGCGGCGCCGATGTCGGCCCCATCTACCGCACGACTGTACCGCACGCCACCTTCGACATCATGGAAGACGGCATCGTGTACTGCCGTGGCATCGTCATCAGCGTGGTCGACCTGGGCGGCGCGGCATGAGCATGACAATCGGGCGCATTGACCGCGCCGGAACCATCACCTTCGGCGACGCCAGCCTCAACATTTACGAGGAAGGCATATCGGCCGCGCGGGCAGCTGGCGGCTACCCGGAGGAAAAGCGTTGGTGCCGCGCATTCAAGCGCGAAGTGTTCGCACGCATTGTCCAGACGCTCAATCGCCTTGGCTGGATCTGCGCGATGCCCGAGGTGTGCGAGCACGACGTCAAGCACTACGGCGGCAATGTGGCCCGCTGGTCCGCTGAGTCGAAACGGCTTTGCCAGAAGGGTGATCTGCACGCAGATCTAAATATTTCGGGGCGGTGCATTCAACTGGATTTCTTCCAAAACGTGAATGCCCCAGACCGACCTGATAACGGCGGCCGTTACCAACACGATAAAGAAAAACATATGCCATACGTGATGTGGCTCGAAATGGAGCGGGCACGGCGTCGGATTCGCACTTACCTTCTCAATGTCCTGAGCGGCTACACGTTTAAACCATCCAGTCCAAAGCTAGGGATTGATGGCGCCACTGCGCTGGAATATGCGAAGCATAGCCAACGCACCTCCGGTCATTACGTGGAGCGCCTCGGCCGTGCTTCCTTTAACAGCCCAGAGGATGGCTTCACCGGTGACGGCGTCGCCATCGAAGACGGCTCCAAGGTCTATGCGATCACAAGTGCCGGGCGGGTGGTGTACGGCTCCGCGTATTACAGCTTGAATGGCCGCTGGATGGTGGTAACTGGGACGCATGGAATTGAGTGGGCGTACCACAAGGAGCTGTACAGCGAGTGCCCGGGCGATCCAAGGGTTAAGCGGAATGCTCGACAGCGCCGCAGCCGCTTGGAAGGTGAAATGGCTAAGGCGATCAAGGCATTGAACTTCGAGCGCGCCGGCGCTCTGCGCGACATCCTGTTTCCAGGCAATCCGGCGCTGTTCGCGATCTACCACACCGGCCACGAACTCTATCACCGCGTGGGCGCGTGCGGCTATACGAGCGACCTTTCGCAGGCCGGAAAATTCACTGCCGACGAGGTGGCTGGCTGGGATCGCGCCCCGAACAAGGTGATCGCGTTGAATTCGCAGACGGTAACCACCAAGGTAGCAGCGCTGGCGGTGGAGACGCCGCCTTGACCCGCCCGAAGTTCGAGCAGCGCAAGTTGCTGCTGCGCGGCCAGGAGCAGGTCGACCGCGCCATCGCCCTGCTCCGCAACGTGCCGCTGGACGCCGAGCGTCCGCTGGAAGTGTTGGTACGCGAAGAAGTAAAGGTGCGGAAGCTGGATCAGAACGCCCGCATGTGGGCGGGCCCGCTGAAAGACATCTCGGAGCAGGTGTGGAGCGACAGGCGGCAGTACAGCGCCGAGGTGTGGCACGAGTACTTCAAGCAGCAGTTCCTGCCAGATGAATTCGACCCGGATCTGTGCAAGGACGAGCAGTACAGGAAGTGGGACTTCGACCCGGGCGGCCAGGCGGTGCTGGTAGGTAGCACCACCGACCTAACGGTCAAGGGCTTCGCCCAGTACATGGAACAGATACACGCATTCGGCGGCCAGATGGGCGTCGAGTTTCACGAACCACCAATACGAGGGCCGCAATGATTGCCGACAAACTCGAGGGCCAACGATTCGGCCGACTTGCAGTCGGCGAGATGGCAAGAAGCACCTCCGGGAAAATCGTTTGGACATGCAAATGTGATTGCGGGCAAACGACCTTTGTTAGGGGTAGTCATTTGAAATCCGGTCAAGTGAAGTCCTGCGGCTGTCATGCAGCAGACAAGGCGCGTGAGCGTGCAACTCATGGCATGTCGGGCACTAGTACGCATGTCATCTGGAAAACAATGCGGGCGCGCTGCGGCAAGCCGGGCTCTTCGGGTTATGCCGGATATGGAGCTCGCGGCATTACGGTATGCAAAGAATGGGACTCTTTCGAAGTGTTCCTGGCTGACATGGGTGAGCGTCCGGCTGGCATGTCACTGGAAAGAATCGACAACAGCAAAGGTTATGGGCCGGACAACTGTAAGTGGGCGACGAACGCGGAGCAATGCCGAAACCGGCGCAGCAATCATCAAATTACCCACAGAGGAAAAACCATGTGCCGCAAAGATTGGGCCGATCAGCTCGGCGTTACAGCAGAGCGCCTGAACCGACAAATCCAAAAACACGGCGTTGAAGCCGCATTCGAAAAGTTAGGGAAATGAGCATGTTCTTCAAAAACCTTCAAATTTATCGCATTCCGGGATTCACCATGACCGCCGAGCACCTGGCCAAACAGCTGGCCAGCTACACGTTCGCGCCGGCCAGCAGCAACGAGCTGATCCGCCAGGGCTGGGACGCGCCGCGCAAGGATGGAGGCCTGGTGCACACCGTCAACAAGCAGATGCTGATCCGCCTGCGCGGCGAAAAGAAGCTGCTGCCGGCCACCGTCATCAACCAGGTGACGAAGGCGCGCGCCGCCGAACTGGAAGAGCAGCAAGGCTTCGCGCCCGGCAAGAAGGCGATGAAGGAATTGAAGGAGCGCGTCACCGACGAGCTGCTGCCGCGAGCATTCACGATCGAATCGAACACCTGGACGTGGATCGACCCGGTCAACGGCTGGCTAGTAGTGGATGCCGCTTCCCCTGCCAAGGCCGATGAAGTCATCAAGCTGCTGCTGAAGGCGGTCGACCGCATGCCGCTGGAAAGCCTGCGCGTGCAGCGCTCGCCGGTGGGCGTGATGACCGAATGGCTGCAAACCGACGAAGCACCGGCCGGCTTCACAGTCGACCAGGACGCCACGCTGCGCGCCACCGGCGAGAGTAAAGCCCAGGTGGCCTACAAGAAGCACACGCTGGACCCGGCCGACGTGCGCCGTCACATCGAGAACGGCAAGCAGTGCACGCGGCTGGCCATGACCTGGGATAGCAAGATCAGCTTCGTGCTGGACGAGAGCCTGGCCGTCAAGTCGGTCAAGCCGCTGGACGTTCTGACAGAGAAGGAAGTCACCAGCCGCAACGACGGCGAGCGCTTCGACGGCGACTTCATGCTGATGACCGGCGAGCTGGCCAAGCTGCTGGGTGATCTGGTGGAGGCGCTGGGCGGCGAGGCGCGCGCGGACGGCACGCCGGCGGAAGCTGACGCTGCCGCACCTGCATCACCTGCATCACCTGCTAAGGGCGACGAGCCGGTGCGCGCGCAGCGCGTGGTCGGCGCGGCCGGCGAAGTTCCGCCCGGCGACGGCACCGCCAGCGATCCGCTTTACCAGCAGGCAGTGACCGTGGTGCGCACCAATCGGCGCGCGTCTGTATCGCTGCTCCAGCGCCACCTGCGCATCGGCTACAACCGCGCAGCCCATCTGATGAATGCGATGGAGGCCGCCGGCGTGGTCAGTGCAGCGGCGTCGAACGGTGACCGTGCGCTGCTGGCGCAAGGCGGTGCAGCATGAGCGCCCACCGCCCCGACATCTTGCTGCGCTCCGGGAACTTCTTCAATTTCCTGTCGCCGGAGACCTCGATTATCACCATCGAGGACATCGCAAGCGGCCTGGCCAACGAGGCGCGATTCAACGGCCAGACGCTTAGCTTCTACAGCGTGGCTCAGCACTCGGTGCTGGTCAGCTTGATCGTCCCGCCAGAGCTGGCCATGGTCGGCCTGCTGCACGACTGCTCCGAAGCAGTGATGAAGGACTTGCCGAAGCCGCTCAAGCGGTTGCTGCCGGACTACCAGGTGCTGGAGCAGGCCATTGAGGCCGCGATCCTCGGGCGCTTCGGCATCACCCTGCCGCTGGACCCGGCGATCAAAGCTGCCGATCTGATCTTGCTGGCGACGGAGAAGCGCGACCTGATGCCACCGCATCACTATCAGGAATGGCCGGGCGTCGAGCCGCTGGCGCAGGTGATCGTGCCAATGCAACCGGTCGAAGCGTACAGCTATTTCATGGACCGCTATCACCAGCTGATGGCATACCACGGTGCGCCACAACACTGAAATTTCACCACCAAGAAGTACAACTTTAACAACTAAAGGAGTCTCATGAACGCAATCACCGCAACAGAAGCCACCGCCATTCAGGCGACGGAATCGATCTTCGTACGTGTGCCGGAGCGCACCCTGCCGGGTGGCCGAATCGTGCCGTCGTTCCTTGTGGGCCAGTACCTGACCTCGCGCAACGATGCGGGCGAGTTGATGGCCGTAGCTGATCGCGCGCCGCTGGTCGAGATCAACTACCACGACGCCGTAACCGCCAGCAAGGCCGCCGGCCTGGCGCTGATCACCGAATCGCAATACCTGTCGCTGGCATTGGATATCGCCAGCGTGGCCGCCAACTGGACCAGCGGCGTGGTCGGCGAAGGAAAGCTGAAACAAGGTCTGCGGAAATGGTCCGTCGAATCGGCTCTGGCCGGCACCTACGTGTCATCGGATGCCGACGAGGACCGTTGGTTCACCCTGTCGAACGGCGAGCGCATTTGCGACGCATCCGGCAACGCATTCACCTGGATCTTCGACGACGTACAGGGCGACGAGCAAGGTCTGGTGACCTCCGCCTTCACCGCCGACTCGCCATCGATCACCAGTGCGGTCGCACCGTCCATGACCAAGGGCGCCGGCTGGCAACCACGTGTTGGCAGTGACTGGGCTGGCGATGCCCTCCTCCGGGGCGGCTGCTGGGACTCCGGGGACTGCGCCGGCGTGTTCCGTCTCGACCTCGGCTGGCCGGACTACGCCGTCGCCTACGTGGGCCTCCGCTGCACCAAGCCCGAATAGGACTCTGGTCACTGGTCACTGGTTTCCGATCACTGCGCAGCGGTGGTCGGTACCCCCCCCTCAACTGAAACGAGAACGATGATGCAAGAGTACAAGTCACAAAACCCGACGGCAGCCGAGCGGGACCAATTTGCGATTCGCGCAATGCGCGGGGTCGACATCGGGCTGGGCGCAGCAGACGCTGGTGCCGTCCAAGCCGCGAAACTGGAGCAGCAATATCGCGATCACCTCATCCTGATCCAGGCTGGCGGCTTCCTGCACGGCTTCGATCGCACCGCGCACGTGCTGGCAACGCTCAAGAGCTACAAACTGCAGTTGGTTGGCACGACGGACCAGCCGCATATTCGTGTCGGCTTCCCGATCAAGAATTTCCAGAAGCGCCTTTGGCCTATGGTGCAGGAATTCGGCATGCCTTATGTGGTGGCGCTTGGCGCCCGGGGCGAGGATCAGAAAATCTACGTTTCCGAACAAAACGCCGGCACCTCGAATCTGATGGCCAGCGTCAGCGCCGATATCGTTCACCAGGTGATCGACGATCTGCGGACTCGCGGGCAACTGAGCCAGGCTGCCGCGAAGCAGATCCTTGCGAATCCCGACAGCTCAGGCTTCAAACTGAAGTCTCACGCGCAAGCGCTGGACGACGCCCTTCTGGCGGACATTATCAAGATGCCCCGCGACCTGCGCACCACGTACGGGGAAAACCTGCGCGCCTGCATGGGGCGAATCATGCGTGCGATCTACGCCTTCGGCGAAGCCGCAAACAAACCGATAGTTCTGACCTCGATTTCGGCCGACATTGATTTGCTGAAACATTACCTCACTCAGGCCGCAGGGCTTAGCCAACTCAAATTTGCGTTTGAGCATCGAGTTGGCTTAGCCGTCGAGCTTGGGCGTCTGACCGGAGGCATCATGCGCTCCATGAAGGCAAAAGCATGAACCATCTCGACAAAGGGGAGTCTCTGAAGGGGCTGGCAATGCCCTCATCCGGGGCGGCTACTGGAACTCCGAGGACAACGCCGGCGTGTTCAATCTCGACAACGACTGGCCGGACAACGCCAACGACAACGTGGGCCTCCGCTGACCCAAAAATTTCATACCTAGACGTTCGGCTGCTAGCCGACGGAAGGTCAATTCTTGGTCGAGACTCTCCTGGGATAATCATCCCGAAAGCGCGGCAATCTGCCAAACCGAAGACCGCTGCGGTGCTCACGAGTGCCGCAGCGGAACGCGGCACGGCGCCGGCGAAGTTCGCCGAACTGACGTCATTGCCCAACCTCTATGCGTGCTGGCGCCAGGCGAAGCGCAGCAAGTCAGCCAGCCTCCGCGTGCAGCGCTTTGGCGACGACGCGCTCCGGCACCTGGTTGAGATCCAACGCCGGCTGCGCGCCCGCGAATACACCTTCGGGCCGTACAAAACATTCACCGTGCGCGAGAAAAAATTCCGCCACGTGGTCGATGCACCAATGAAGGATCGCATCGTCCATTGGATGCTGTACCAGTACCTGCTGCCGATCTGGCAGCCAAGGTTCATCCACGACACCTTTGGCAACCTGCCGAATCGCGGAACGCATGCTGCGGTCGACCGCTTGGCGCAGTTCGCACGCTCGCCGGCGAACAGTTGGGCGCTGCAGGTAGATATCTCCAAGTACTTTTATTCGGTGAATCACTCCCTGCTGAAGGCGCGAGCGCTGCGCTACATCGGCGACCAGGACGTGCGCGCCCTGATCGTCGGCCTGATCGACTCGTTCCGCACCGACGACCAGTTCGATGCCCTATTTCCGGCTGATGGCCTGTACCGCCGGACACGGGATAAGGGAATGCCGATTGGCAATTTGTCTAGTCAGCTGTTCGCGAACGTCTTCCTGTCGGACTTCGACCACTGGATCAAGCAAGACCTGCGCGTGAAAGCATACGTCCGCTACGTCGACGACATCGTCATCCTTGCATCCTCCCGCGCGCAGTTGCTGGAGTTGAGCACCGCCATCGTCGAAAAGCTGGCCGGCGACGGGCTGACCCTGCATCCCAAGAAAATCCGCTTGGCACCGGTGGCCGCCGGCGTGCCATTCCTCGGCTACATCGTTTGGCCGAACCACATATCACTCGGCGCCTACGGCCGCAGCCGCTACCACCAACGGCTGCGCCAGCACGAGTCCGGCATCCGCGACCGAAGCGCCGCGATCCGATCCTATCACGCGATGTTCAGCCATACCGGCACAACTACAAAGAAAAGGACTGCAGCATGACCGCAAACACCGAAACCGAACTTGCCGCGGTAAAAGCCAGCCTGGCCAGCGCCGAGCAGTTGGTGGCCGAGCGCGATCAACGCATCGCCGCGCTGGAGCGCCACACCGAGACCGTCGCCAAGATCATGAACGACCTGCTGGTCGGCAATCAGGCCGCGTGGATTGAATGGCAGCACGGCGCTGGCGCCGAAGCTGCGATGACGTGGGTGGAAGGCAGCCTGATGGGCGTGGGAGTGCCAGGGGAAGATGAGCCGTGGGCGAAGGAGGCGCGGGCGTGGTACAGCGCCAACAAGTCCGATCAGTTCCCGACCTGCTTCTGCGGCCGGCCGTCGAACATCCTTTGGATGGGGCGAGGCTTCTGCAGTGATGCGCACCTGGACCAGGCGCAAGCCAAGGCGAAGGCCGAGGTAGCAGGAAAAACCGGGCTGCCGATTTTCGACGGCAAATCCGAAGATACCGAGGGAGGCAGCTGTGACTGATCTCCAACTCGGACTGAAAGCCTATGAAGTGCGGGAGCCGAACGAAGGTCACTGCGTGATCGTTTTCGCCAACAATGGTGCGGCGGCGCGGCGCGAAGGCGCCAATGAGCTGGATTGCGGCTTCGGAGAAGTGGAGCACTGCAAGCGCAAGCCGCAGTTCGACGCCTACGCGCCCGGCCCGGTGCCGCACGCGGTGCTGATCGATCACGGCTGGTGGTTCGAGTGTCAGCAGTGCAGCCGGAAGGTCAGCGAGGACATGTGGCAGGAAGCTGAGGACGAAGGCGAGGACCACGAACACCTCGGGATCACCACCAGCGGCCGGTCCGTCTACTGCAGCCAGCGCTGCGTGATGACGGAATTCGTCGAACGCCGCGCGCACAAGGCGGCGGAGGTAGCGCTGATCGAATACTTCGCGACCGAATATCCAGAGTGCCAAATCACCGGTGCGCATGTGAGCGGGCCACTGGTGTCTGGGCCCGACAAGCGCGGTCACGCCCAGTCGCTGGTGTATTTCAAATTCCCGGGTGGTGAGTACGGCGCGACGTTTGTATTCGGCGATGGATTCCGCGTGAATCGAACCGACTTGCCGGCCTACTACGCATGGCGCGGCGTTGAGCCGCCGGCGGAGGTGGCATGAAAGGTGTCCTCATACTCGGCGGCCGTCTTGCGGGCAGGGTCACCGCATACCGCGCGGCCACCGCGCAGCAGGCAACCATCATGACCGGGCAGGTGTCCGGGCTGAAGGCTGGCCAAACGATCCAGATCGTTGGCGACAAATTCCGGGTTGTCGGCACCGGGCCCGGGCTGTCGCAAATTGTGATCGAACTGGCGGCGCGCGAGGTGTCGGTCATGCCGGCTTTGCCCGAGCCGCCACGTAACAAACCAGCTTTCGGCAGCGACCGCCCCTACCTCAAAAAGAAGAAAGGAAGATCATGAATTTGAACGACGCACCAAACAATGAAAAGGACCACAACACCCGCGCTCAGTTCTGGCGCCGGATCATCGTTGTCGGCGCCATGGTCGCAGTGGTGGTGCTGATCTCGTGGTGTGTTGAGTGATCGCCCGCAACAAGCAGCCGACCACCCCGGAGCCGACGGCGCGCGACCTGGCGGAGAAGCACGAACGCCTGCTGCTGCGCTGCCGGCAGGAATGCCGCCAAGTGCTCTACCAAGGCGCGAAGCAGTTCATCGCCGGCCTGCACTGGCACAAGGGCGAAGCCGAGGCTGTCGTCTACCTGGAAGGCCGCGCCGAGCCGGTGAAGCCCGCCGAAATCACTTTTATCAAGGAACCAGAATGAGCGACAACAACGAAAACGAGCCGCTGCACGACAACCTGCGCGACCTGATCGGCCAAGCCATCTCCGACGAAATCGCCGCTGGTGCCGAGCAGCCGGACTGGTGCGATAGCCGCGAGATCGACCGGCTGGCTGACGCGGTGCTGGCCGCGCTGCGCAAAGAGGCGCCGGCGCCGCGCCTCGACCTGAATATCGTTATCGACGACACCCTGCCGGCCGACACGGCGGTGCTGGAGGCTGGCGGCCAGTCGGTGGCTCTGGTAGGCCTTGGTGGCGCGCCGGCAGTGACGGTGGATTCACCGGAATTCAACGTCCTGCTTGGCAAGTATGCGGCGGCAGTTGCCGATACCTATCAAGCAACGCATGCTGAATTGACAGCACACATAGAGACTTGGCAGCGTGCCGTCACCGCGCAGGCCGTGGTCGCCGAGCGCGAGCGGGCCGCGCGGCTGGCGCTCCAATGGAGCAATGCACGCATGGCTGAAGGCGGCGGCTATGCGCTCCGCAACTATGCCCAGGCGCTGCGCGATGGCGTCGACGTGGATGAGCGCGACAGCGACTATCATTGGAGCAAATCACCTGCCGCCGCACAGCAGCCCGCGCCAGCGCTTCCAGACCTGACCTGCGTAATCCACTGGCTGGAAAATGGCTGTGACCCGCTGAATGCGGCCAAGGAACTGCGCGCCTATCAGAAACAGATGGGCTTGCCGGATGTGGCGGAATTGCCGGCGCGGCAGCATGCGCAACCGGCGCTGAGCGAGGAGCGGCGCCATCTGCTTCATACGGTCATCGACTGCTGCGAGATTCTTAATAAGCGCCCGCGTCCGATGTGCCGAGACTGCGCTGACGAAGATGGAACCTGCCCACATGGCGGCCTGCAATGCGATATGGACAAACTCTTCGCTGATGCTCGCGCCATCCTCGCTACCAGCCAGTCCGCGCCAGTAGCTTTCGTCCCCGGCGGCGTGCAGGCGCTGGCCGACGTCACCGGTCAGTCGGTGAGGTATGGCGATCAGGAGGTGATGCCGAACGCGCCAGCAGACTCAGCGCTAGTCGATGCAGGGCCGCGCTACATCGCCAATCCAGACGATCTCCAAACGAAGATACTCCACGCGATGTATCGCTGTGCTCAGCGTGGCGACACCGTGGAGCGAATGCACTTCGATGTTTGCCAAGTCATTGCCGCCCAGCCATCCACCGCGCAGGGTGATGCAGTGGGCCAAGATGCTTCTAAGTTCGGCCGATTCATGCGCTGGGAGTACTGCCCGGAATGCGGTTGCCTTGAAAGCAGCCTGCCGGATGAAGAATCACGAACCGTCTGCGCAGGATGCGGCCAAGAGTGGTACACGAAAATTGACTACTCAGGCGTAGTCCGTACCAACCTTCAACGCCTAGTCCAGCGCGCCGCCAGCAAGGACAGCGAGCGCGATGCGGCGCTGCCTGCCGCTGTGATCGCATGGCACACCGCCGAGAAGGCGCGCATCGAAGCCGTCGGCAAGTACAACGGGAAGCTCGCTGCAGCAAAAGAGCATGACTTCCCCGGCCCGGACGTGAGTGCCGAGTTCAAGGTGATGACGGATACCGGTAACGCTGCGCACCGCCTATTGCGCCCGATGTATGAAGCCATCGCCGCCATCGCCGCGCAGCAGAGCGAGAAAGGCGGCGCGTGATGTCCCACTCAGATCAAAGACCGCTGCCGCACCTGGCCGCCGTGCCGCGCGACTTCATCCGCTCCCTGGCGCAGACCGAGCCGACGCTGGGCGACGTGCTGGCCGCCGTCAACTCGCTCGCCGCCCGGTTCGACCGGCTGGAGTCCGCGGTAAATCCACCGCCGTCGCAGCTGGTGGTCAACCCCGATGAAATCGCACGAACCATGGCTCAGCTACGGATAGCGCGGCCAATTACGCGTGTACCGCGATAAAACGAAAAGGAACATCACATGGACATGAGCGAAAGCCAAATTATCAAGCAGCTGGTTGCAGCAATCGAGAAACTTCAACGGCCAGCACTTCCGGTGGCGGTCGACCTGTGGGATACCAGCTTGGTTGCGGCATACCTGAAGCGATCAGTGGACAACGTCCGAAAGGAGATCATCCCGCTACCGTCATTCCCCAAGCCTATCCGATTGCCGGTCGCAGGCCGCGCCCAGGCACTCTACCGCGCGCGTGACGTGATCGCCTGGGCGGAAAGCCACCAGTTAAAGTCGTGAGGCGATGTCCTCGGCCGACTCGTTGTAATAAATCATCAACTTGCGTATGTCCTTGTGGCCGGTCATTCGGGCCAAATCAAGGACATGCAGCTTTTTCGCGAGACGCGTAATCGCCTCATGGCGCGTATCATGGAAATGCAGATCCTTGATAAGCGTGCGCTCATCACGCGCCTGACGGAATAGCGCGTCGATCGATGCGGCCGTGATACCAAACCCCTCCGGCACCATCTTCCAAATCTCCACTGCGCGCGCCGACATTGGCACTCGCCGGTCCTCTCCATTCTTCGCATCCAGCACCAGCGCCACCGGTGGCGTTACCAGCGATTTCGTCAGCTTCACGATTTCACCAGCACGCATGCCAGTCTCGATCGCAAATAAAAAGGCGGCGGCCACACGCTGCTGCTTCGTCACCGGAGGCTTGTTCTGCCAGCCGAGCGCAACGGTTATATGGTCAATCTCGTCCTGGGTGATCCTTCGGAAGCGGGGCGGAGCGCTTTTTGGTCTGCTGACGTCGGTCGTGGGACTGGCCTTGATCCACTTCCATTCTTTCCTGGCTATCGTGAATACGTGCGACAGGAGTGTCAGCTCCCGATCAACCGTTGCGCCGGTAACCGTTTTCAGCCGAACATCACGGTAGGCGGCGATATGTGAAGCATCGATATCAACAACGCGAATTGAGCCGAGTGTGGCGTCGCCGAATGCTGGCAGCGCGGTGCGTCCGGCCGCCGCGAGTCTAAGCGCTTCCCATCGATGCCCCTTCTTCCTGGATGAGATGTCGCGCTCGTACCGATCGAACGCGTCCTGGCAAGTCTGCGTCGTCGCGATGGTCTTGCCGGTCACGACAGTGCGCTGTTCCGCCTCCCACGCGAGCGCGGCGGCCTTGGTCTCGAACGTGCCTGACGTCCGAACACCCTTCACCATAATACGGTGTCTCCACTTGCCATCAACCTTGACTGGGCCTGCCATCGTTGCCAATTCCTTTGCCAAATTTTGGCAAATGGTAGCACTATTTTGCCCAAAAACATCCGTTTTTAACCAAAATCCCAAAAGCAAAAAAGCCGGTTTCCCTCTGTAATATCTAGGGAAACCGGCTTTTATCTGCATTCTTGAATTTGGATGGTGGTGCCTCGAGCCGGAATCGAACCGGCACGCCTTGCGGCGGGAGATTTTAAGTCTCCTGTGTCTACCGATTTCACCATCGAGGCCCACACAAGCCCAATATTATGCCATGAAGTAGGCATAACTGCCAGACAACTATTGAATCCGTTAAGATGTTGGCATTGTCCACTGCCGCCCGAGGATGCCGATGTCCGCTCTGCGCCGCCTGCTGTGCGCCCTTCTGTTAATCACCATGTGCGGTGGCGTGTTTGCCGCCGATGCGTCTGCGCCGACGGTTGGCGCGCCAGCCGCCACGTCGGCCACACCAGCGCAAGCGCGGCTGGTGGTGGCGAACCGCACCATCTACGTGTTCCGCACCGCCATGGCCGGCTTCACACCCGACGACCGCGCCGAGGGGGCACGCAAGCGGCTGGACGCTGTGCTGGCACGCGGCGGCGCGCAGCACGCCGGCATCCATCCGATCAACGAGGGCACGCAGGTGATGCTGGACGGCGCGCTGCTGTTCCTGGTCACGCCGGCCGACATCAACGCGCTGGCCGGCGACACCACCGACAGTGTGGCCACCGAAAGCGCCGAACAACTCACAAAGGCGCTGGCCGAACGCCGCGAACAAGCCAGCCCACGCTATCTGGCCATCGCCGTCGCGTTGTGCGCGGTCGCCACGCTGGCGTATGGCTTGGTGCTGCGCGGCCTGTCGCTGCTGCATCGCTGGGTCGGCAAACGCTCGGCACAGACGTTGAGCCGCCATCTGGGCCGCGTCAAAGTCAAGAACGTGCGTGTGCTGGATGCCGAACACTATGTGCGCTTCATGCGGCATGTGGTCAATTTGCTGATCTGGGCGCTGCGGCTGATCGCGACCTATCTGTGGCTGGCATTCGTGCTGGGCAAAGCACCGTACACGCGCAGCTGGGGCGAGCGGCTGCAGGATTATCTGATCGACGTTATCACCGGCGTGGCCACCAGCATCGTCAACGCCCTGCCCGGCCTGGTGCTGGTGGCGGTGATCGCCGCCATCGCGCGGCTGGTGATGCTGACGCTGGGCTCCGTGTTCCAGCGCGTGGAAAGCGGCGAGCTGCAAGTCGGCTGGCTGGACCAGGATACCGCCGTGCCCACACGCCGCATCGCCAATGTGGTGATCTGGCTGTTCGCGCTGGCCATGGCCTACCCTTATCTGCCCGGCGCGCAGACGGCGGCATTCCAGGGACTGTCGGTGCTGGTGGGGCTGATGGTATCGATCGGCGCCTCCAGCATCGTCGGCCAGGGCGCCAGCGGTTTGATCCTGATGTACGCGCGCTCGCTGCGCAAAGGCGAGTACGTGCGCATCGGCGAAGTGGAAGGCACGGTGGTGGAACTGGGCATGTTCGAAACCCGTCTACGCACCGGCCTTGGCGAAGAAGTCACCATGCCCAACGCCTGGGTGCTGTCTAACACCAGCAAGAACTACTCGCGCGCGTTTGACGGCACCGGCTTCGTGGTCGACACCAAAATCTCGCTCGGCTATGACACGCCCTGGCGCCAAGCACACGCGATGCTGGAACTGGCCGCGCGCCGCACGCCGGACATCGCCGCCACGCCCGCACCTTATGTGATGCAGTCCGCCCTGTCCGACTTTTACGTCGAATATAAGCTGGTGGCCTACTCCAACGCCGAAGCACCACGCCAGCGCGCCGAGGTTCTGAACCGGCTGCACCAGCACATCCTGGACGTGTTCAACGAATACGGCGTCGATATCACCTCGCCACACTTCTTCCAGCCGCAGGAAGGCTCACACATACTGCCGCAGTCCGAATGGCATCGGGCACCGGCTGCGCAACCTGGCGCCGATTAAACTGAAGGCGGCTTGCGGTCGCGCGCCACTGGCGGCAGGCGGTGCTTGAGCAGGCCGACGCGCTGGGCGCGATAGATGCCGCTATGGCCGGAGAACAGGTACGCCACCACGCACGCCAGCGCCGCATAAGGTCCGATCTGCGGACCGAATAATTCGATCGCCATGATGGTAGATGCCAGCGGCGTGTTGGCGGCGCCGGCAAACACGGCGACGAAGCCAAGGCCGGCCAGCATGGCGAACGGCATCTGCAACAGCGGCGCCAGCGCATTGCCCAGCGTCGCGCCGATGTAGAACAACGGCGTCACCTCGCCGCCTTTGAATCCGCTGCCCAGCGAGGCGACCGTGAAGGCGAATTTGCCGAGGAAGTCCCACGGTGCCACCGGCTGCTGGAACGCTTCGACGATCACTGGAATGCCCAGGCCGATGTAGCGCGTGCCCAGCCACCACACGGCCAGCGCCACCACAACGCCGCCGACCAAGGGACGCAATGGCGCGTAGCTAATGTGCCGCTTCATGAACGCGGATGCGGCGTGCGTGGCCTTGGCGAAGCCCATGCCGACCAGTCCAAACACGATGCCGGCCACCAGCACGGCGGCCACGCTCCACAAGGTGATCGGGGCGATGGCGCTGATGGCGTAATGGGTGTGATGCACGCCCCACGCCATCCCCACCTGGTCGGCGGCGATGGCGGCCATCATGCAGGGGAAGATGGCGTCGTAGCGCAGGCGGCCGATGGCCAGCACCTCCAGGCCGAAGATGGCGCCGGCCAGCGGTGTGCCGAACACGGAGGCGAAACCGGCGCTGATGCCGGCCATCAGGACGATGCGGCGTTCGCTGTGGCGCAGCCGGAAGATGTGGGTCAGTTGATCGGCCAGCGTGCCGCCCATCTGCACCGCCGTGCCTTCGCGCCCGACCGAGGCGCCGAACCAGTGCGACACCACGGTGCCGAACAATACCAGCGGCGCCATGCGCAGCGGGACGACTTTCTTGGGATCGTGGATTTCGTCGATCAGCAGGTTGTTGCCGGCTTCCACGCTGCTGCCGAATTTGAGGTAGATCCAGCCGACCGCGAAGCCGGCCAGCGGCAGCAGCCAGATAATCCACGGATGCGTTTCGCGCCAGTGGGTGGCGTAGTCCAGCGAGAACAGGAAAAAGGCCGAGGCCGTGCCGCTCAGTGCAGCGATCAGGCCAGCGAGCGCGGTCCATTTGCCAATATAGGGCAAGAGCAGGATAGGTTCCGGGTAGCGGGAGACTTTCATAGAGCTTTGCATACTAGCAAATCTACTGAGATGGATCAAATCGCATGCGGATAGGTCTAACACCTTATCAGCCCGCCATTGCCGCACTCACTCCGCAGGAGGACGATTTCATGGAAGACCGTATCGCCAAGCTGGAAACCACCAGCGCCAACCATACCGCCGCGCTCGCCAAACTAGAGACTGAGATGGATGACCGCATTCAACACATGCAAGAACAAATCACCGACCTGCAGCATAACAAGGTCGGCGTCGAGCTACGCGGGGACATCAACCGGCGCTTTGACGAAATGCGACAAGACATCGACCGTCGCTTTGACGACTTGAAACAAGAAATCGACCGTCGCTTTAACGACTTGAAACAAGAAATCGATCGCCGGTTTGACGATCTAAAAGAGCACTTCACGCAGCGATTTGACCAAACCGACAAACGTCTCGACCGCATCGAAGCCACCGTCGATGGCGTACGCCGAGATCTGCATGTCTTCATGCTGTGGATGGTAGGCGGCCAGCTCACCATCGCGTTCGGCGTACTGGCACTGGCCGCCAAGGCTTTTTACGGTCAGTGATGGTGATGCATATCACCACCGTCGCGCTTCACGTCCATCGCTTCTGACGGCTTGGACGGCGGCACGCCCGGAGCGCGTGGCGCGGCCGGGGTCTCACCGCTCCACTCCCGTGCCACCGTCCCCTTGGGATGCCGGTACCAGCCCGGATCCTTGTAGTCATTGCGCGCCAGCCCTTCCCTCACCTTCACCACCGTGAACATGCCCCCCATATCGAGCCCGCCGAATGGTCCCTCTCCGGTCATCATCGGCAGCGTATTCTCCGGCAGCGGCATCTGCATGCCATCCATCGCCCCGCCCTTGTCGCCCATGACCATATAGCCTGGCACCAGATTATTAATCTTCTGCGCCACACCACTGTGGTCGACACCGATCATGGTCGGCACATCATGCCCCATCGCGTTCATGGTGTGATGCGATTTATGGCAGTGGAAGGCCCAATCCCCCGGCTCGTCGGCGATGAATTCGATGGCCCGCATCTGCCCCACCGCGATATCCGTGGTCACCTCCGGCCAGCGCGCCGCCGGCCGCACCCAGCCGCCGTCGGTGCCGGTCACCTCGAACGAATGGCCATGCAAATGCACTGGATGGTTGGTCATGGTCAGATTGCCGACACGGATGCGCACCCGGTCATCCTTGCGCACCACCATCGGATCGATGCCGGGGAAGGCGCGGCTGTTGAAGGTCCACAGATTAAAGTCCGTCATGGTGTTGACCTTGGGCGTGTAGCTACCCGGATCGATATCGTAGGCGTTCAGCAGGAACACAAAGTCGCGGTCCACCGCATGCAGCTTGGGATCGTGCGGATGCGTGACCCAGAAGCCCATCATCCCCATCGCCATCTGCGCCATCTCATCGGCGTGCGGGTGATACATGAAGGTGCCAGCATGCTTGGCCACAAATTCGTAGACAAAGGTCTTGCCCGGCGCGATGCCAGGCTGCGTCAGGCCGGTCACGCCATCCATGCCATTCGGCAGACGCTGGCCATGCCAATGCACGCTGGTATGCTCCGGCAGCTTGTTGGTGACGAAGATGCGCACCCGGTCGCCCTCCACCACTTCGATGGTCGGACCGGGGCTCTGGCCGTTGTAGCCCCACAGATTGGCCGTCATGCCGGGAGCGATCTCGCGCACCACCGGCTCGGCCACCAGATGGAACTCCTTGACGCCATCCTTCATCCGCCACGGCAGCGTCCAGCCGTTCAGCGTGACGACCGGGTTATACGGCCGCCCGTTCGGCGGTGCCAGTGGCCCCTGCGTGGCGGCCGACGATTGCAGCGGCGCTTCCGGCAACGACGCCGCGCCGGCTTTGCTTACGACGCCGGCACCCAGCAAGGTGGCGGCACTGCCCAGAAAAGATCGGCGGGTGGTCATGGTTGTACTCCTTTATTCGATGGCAGACGACCGCCCAGCGCGGCCTCCAGATTGGCTTGCGCGGTCCAGTAAGCTTGCAGCGCGCCGATGTAGCCGCTGACGGCACTGGCCTGTTCGCGCGCATCGGCCAGCAGCTCGAAGACGCTCATCAGCATGCCGTTATAGCGCAACAGGGTTTGATCGGAGATCCGCTTGCGCAGCGGGACCACCTGATCGCGGTAGTGGCGCGCCAGCTCGTACGAGGCACGGTAATCGGCATAGCTCTCGCGCGCCTCGCTGCGCGCCTGCACCGCCGCTTGCGCCAGCAGGTTCACCGACTGCATATAGGTCGATTCCGCCCGTGCCACGCGCGCCGAGCCCCAGTCGAACAGCGGGATCTCCAGCGACAGCTCATAGCCGCGCGTGGCGGTGCCGCCGTCGGTATTGCGCACCGCGCCCAGATCCAGCACGTTGATGAAGCGCGTGCTGCGCGTCAGTCCCAGCGTGGAGGCGGTTTGCTCGGTATCCAGCTTGGCGGCTTGGACATCCAGCCGCTCGTTGAGCGCGACCTGCTCGATGTCCGCCAGCTCGCGCGGCGTGGCCGGCAGCTCAGGCAGATGATCCGGCAGACGATAGCTCGCCGCCTGCTCGCCGCTCAGGCCCAGCAAACGGGTCAACTTCTCGCGCGCGCTGACGGCAGCCTTTTGCGCGTGCGTGACTTCGGCCACGGTCTGCGCGTGATACGCCTGCTCGCGCGCCAGATCCAGCGCGCTCCAGTTGCCAGCCTTGCGCATGCGCTCCGCCAGTTCGGCGCTGGCCTGGGCCGATGCCTCCACCTGCTTTGCGTAATCGGCGATCTGGCTGGCGGCCACCGCATCCACCCAGGCGCGGCGCGTATCGGCTGCCACCTTCAGCGCCTCGTTGGCGACCAGCAGCTTGGTCTGTTCATAGCGGCGGCCTTCAATACGGCCGGCCATCGGCGCGGTAATCAGGCCGACCAGATTAAAGGTCAGCGTACGCTCGATACCGACTTCACCGTTGCCGTGGCTACGCTTGAAATCCAGCACCGGGTTTTGCAGACGGCCGGCCTGCACCAGATCCGCCTCGACCACGCCCAGCGACCAATAGCTGGCTTGCAGCCCACGGTTGTTCAGCAGCGCGATCTGCACCGCGTCGTCGGCAGCCAGCGGCTGCGCCAGTTTTTGATGAATGATGGCGGCCAGTGCGCGCTCATCGTCTTCGTTACGCGGCAAGCGTCCCGCGACGCTGGCTTTAACGCCGGTGCGCGCTTCGCTGATGCCGGCGGCGGCGCCAAAGCCGCCATCGCCGGACAGCGACGCACAGCCGCTCAGCAGCAGCACCAGGCTGGCGCCGCCGGCAAGTTTATGCAGACAAGTCATGTCTTACACCTTCAAGTGACAAATTATTAGGAAATTACGCAGCTCGCGGACGGAGCTTGGGTGACATCAGGCGTCGCGGCCTTGAGGGGGACGTTCAGGGTGGGCCAGATCGACCGCAGGAAGGAAGTCGGAATAGAACGGCACCATGCGCGACGCCAGCGGCGACGCGGGTGCGCTCAGGTCCAGCGTCAGCAAGGGCGCGGCGGCAGCGCAGCATGCGGAGCCGGTGCACTTCATGTTGGAATGGCTGGAAGACTGGTCGCCGTCATGCTGATGCGCGGCTTGCGCCGCCAGCATGGCCGCGTGATCGTGCGGGCCGGCCGGCATGTTCATGGCCGCATGCGCTTCCTGTGCCGGCGCCGGAACGACGCACAGCAGCATCTGCGCCGAGGCATATCCCTGATACGGGAGCGCCAGCAGCATCAGCCAAACGAGGAAGGAGCGGAACAGCACAGTCATGCAGCTATGTTATCACAGGCCGCATGGCCATGCTCTTAAGCCAGCCTTACTGCGGATTGGCGATGATGTTGTCGATCTGCGCCCTGGCCTGCGCGCAGGCGGCGGACAGTGCGGCCTCGCGGGTGGTGCTTTCCACCGGTTCGGTCACGTCCTCAAACACTTCCTGGCCATCGCCGGTAATGCGGGCCAGGTCGCAGCTGGCGGCCCAGTGGTGATGGCCGGTCGGTAGCGCGGTGGGAATGATGGCCCACCCTTTATAGTGTAGCGTATCCATGATGTCCTCCCTATCTGTCTGGAAGTCTATCACGGTGGCGGCAGGCCCGGAGCACGGCTGCGCCGGGCCTGTTGACACTTACTCCTGCTTCGGCACGCGGCCGATATTTTCTTCCATATTGGCCAGGAACCAGCTGAGCGAGGTCAGTACCGCCACATGGCGTTTCAGCTCATACGGATTGACCTTGTCCAGCGTGTCGGCCGGGGTGTGGTGGTAGCTGAAGTAGAAGCTGGAGTCCACCAGCGGCTGGAACGACGGCACACCGGCGCGCTCCAGCGGGCCGATGTCGGCGCCGCCAGCCATGTCGTGGCGCTCAAACACGCCGGCGCCAATCGGCTCCAGCGCGCTTTTCAGCGGCGCGAAATACTTCACCACCGGCTGTGGCACGCTGCCGATAAAGCCGAACGGACGGCCGCCGCCCTCGTCGGACTCGATGGCCGCGTAGTGCTTCTCGACCTTATCCTTGTTGACATCGAAGTAGGCGCGGCCACCACGGGTGCCGTTTTCCTCGTTCATCCAGGCGATCACGCGGATGGTGCGGCGCGGTTTCAGGTTGAGCTGCTTCAGGGTCTGGATCACGCCCATCGCGCCGGCCACGCCGGTGCCGTCGTCGTGGGCGCCGGTGGCCAGATCCCAGGAATCCAGGTGGCCGGAGACAATCACCACCTCATCGGCCTTGTCGCTGCCCGGCCAGTCGGCGATGACGTTGTAGCTGTCGGCGTCCGGCAGGGTTTGCGGGGTCAGGGTCAGGTGCATTTTCAGCGGGCCGCGCGCCGACAGGCGGCTCATCAGCATGGCGTCTTCCGCCGTCACCGCCGCCGCTGGAATGCGCGCGCCGTCCGCCAGCAGGGTGGCGCCGGTATGGGCGATGCGGTAGTTGGCGCCGCCAACCGAACGCACCAGCGCCGCCACGGCGCCCAGTTCCGCCGCCGCGCGCGGGCCGAGGGTGCGCACGCGCGAGCCCTGGCCGTAGGCCGGACCGGCCTGGCCGCGATCCGCCATCTCCTGGTCGAAGGCGACGTCGAACAACACGATGGCACCCTTGGCTTGCGCGGCCTTGGTCTTCAGTTCATCCACGCTGCGCACCACCAGCACCGGTGCGGTCAGGCCAGCCGCCGGGGTGGCGCCGGAGCCGCCCAGCGCGGTCAGCACCACTTTCTGCGTCACGCCATTTGGGCGGCCGGTGTAATCGACCAGTTCAGCGGTCTCCGCGCCGCGCACCCAGTGCGGGACTTTGACCGGCTGCAGCGTGACCTTGGCGCCCAGCTTGCGCATCGCTTCCGCCACCTGCTCCACCGCCGCCGCCGCGCCGGCGGAACCGGACAAGCGCGGCCCCACCAGATCGGTCAGGTCGGACAGACGCTCATAAGCCCAGTCGCTTTGCATGGCGCTATCGCGGATCTGCGTCAGCGTGGCCGGATCGTTGGGGGCGGCGCTGGCGCCAACGCTCAGCAGACTGCTGGCCAATACGGTCAATCCGGTCAACGAGCGGGATTTGGAGAAAACGGAGTGCATGCGGTTCCTGTTCTATAAAGGGTTGGGTAGCAAGATCGTTCAAAACGATAACCCAATGTGACGAACTTGTCATCCATGTTGATTTGCTATCGCGCTTGCACTACCATCAAACTTCAACTGGAAGAACGAAAGCACCTATGCTCAAGGGTCAACTCTGCACCGTCCGCCATCTGGTAACCGCCGATCTCAACACCTTTATCGCCCTGGTCAACGACCTGCCCTCGCGCGGCGACTATTTTTCGACCCAGTTCAAATCGCCCGAAATCATGCGCAAGGAGTTCGTGCAGAACAGCTTTGTCACTGAAGACAGCGAGCTGTTTGTGATCGAAGATGCGCTGCACCACATTGTTGGCGTCATCACCCACTTCAAAAGCCGCACCCCGACCACGCGCGAAATCGGCTACCGCCTGTTCGAGCCCAAGCTGACCGGACGCGGATTTGTAACCGAGGCGTGCCGGCTGCTGGTGGATTATCTGTTCAGCGTCCACCAGTATCAGCGGCTGGAACTGCTGACGGCACCGGAGAACGTGGCCTCGGTGCGGGTCGCGCAAAAATGCGGCTTCCAGGCCGAAGGCACGCTGCGTCAGGCGTTCTTCATCAATGGCCGTTACCAGGATGTGGAGGTATTCAGCCTGCTGCGTCCGGAGTGGGAAATGCGGCGTCTTTGAACCCGCAACCAAATGTAACAAGCCATTACCGGCCTGTCCCCTTTGTAAGCATGTGTATAAGACGTGGCGGATTTGCGCCTGCGGTTTATAGTGGAATCACTGGCTAACGCATCATTCCGATGTGAGACCACAGTAAGGGGAAATACCATGTTGAGCAAAAAAATGATGGGTGTGGCGTTACTGACCGTAGCAGCGGTATCGTCGTCAGCATACGCAGGCGACCGTGATTTCAACACGGTGGCCGGTGCTGTGGTAGGTGCTGCAATTGGTAACAGTGCTGGCGGACGCGATGGCGCCATAGTAGGCGGCCTGGTAGGCGCGGCGGTCGGCAACAGCATCCGCACGGACGACCGTTACTATCGCGGCGGTGGCCGCGGCTACGTTGAAACCCGCGTGTATTCGCAGCCGGCGCCGGTCTATTACGAGCGTCCCGCCCCGGCGTACTACGCGCCGCCCCCACGCTACTACGAACCGCCACCACGCGTGGTCTACGTTGAACCGGCCCGCCCGTACTACCGCGAATACCGCGAAGAGCGCTATTACCACCGCCACGACCGGCACGATCGCTGGGATCGTTAATCCCCAGACAATAATGTCCAAAAATGTCCACCTTCGGGGTCAGACCCCGAAGGTGGACATTTTTTTTCGTCCGCCCTCCGCTTGCGCTATGCGACGGGGGAATCATGACGACAACAGACACTATCATCGCTTTGGAATTGGGCCACTACCGGCTGCGCGAGCAGATCGGCGGATCGGCCTACGGCATCATCTGGCGCGCCAGCGGGCCGCAGGCCACGCGCGACGTGGCCATCAAACTGGTGAACCAGGAGCAGATGGCGCGCGCCCTGCCGGCCCAGCGCGAGCGCTGGATCGCCAGCGCCAGTAATGAAATCGCCTTCCTGCAGTCGCTGGAGCCGTGGGACGAGCGGCATATCGTGCGGCTGCTGGACAGCGGCTGGCACGAGGGTCTGCCGGTGCTGGCGCTGGAGTTGATGCCCACCGATCTGGGCAAGCACATGATCGCGCTGAAGGGGCGCGGCGCGGCGGTGCCACTGCCGCAGGCGCTGGGTTGGATCGCGCAGCTCAATCAGGCGCTGGCCAAGGTGCACCAGTACGGCTGGCGGTATCTGGATCTGAAGCCGGCCAATGTGCTGCTCGATCCTCATCTGAACACGGTGAAGCTGGCCGATTTCGGCACCAACCGCGAGCTGGCCAGCCTGAACGAGCATTCCTACGCCGGCACCGCCAACTGGCAGGCGCCGGAGCAGTTCTTCCCGGCCGATGGCGGCGGTTATGCGACCAGTCCGCGCAGCGATTATTTTTCGCTGGGGGCGCTGCTGTATTTTCTGGTCAGCGGCGGCTTGCCGTTGCGCTTCTGCGCCGACTGCGGCCAGGCGTATCGCGACCATCATGTGGCGGGCGCGGATGTGCTGCGCGGCCGCCATGGCGGCGAGATTCCGGTGGCACTGCATCCCGCTGAAGAGGAACGCTTTGCCGCCGCCGTACCCGAAGACAAACGCGATGCCGCGCTGGAGCTGCTGCGGGCGCTGCTGCATATCGATCCGGCCAAGCGTCCGCACCACGCGATTCAGATCAGCCGCATGCTGAATGCGGTGCAGGGGCTGAAGCCGGCACGCGGCACAGTCGACATCGTGGACCCGGCACATGCGATGCGCCGGCCTTCGGCCGCCAACGGCTGGCATACCATGCAGGAGGCGTGATGAGTGGATCGTTTTCTGACGCCACGGCGCGGCGCCCGGTGCGGCGTTTGGTATTGCGGCCTTCGCTGGGCGAACGTGTGGCGGGGCTGATGTCTGGCGTGCTGCGGCTGGCGTTGCGCAATAGCGCGATGGCGTTGACGCTGGCGATGCTGACTGGTTTGTCCGGCTTGCAGGCACTGGCCATGCTGCGGGCGCCGGCGGCCTGGCTACCGGCCGCGATGACGGTGGAACTGGCGGCGGGCGACAGCATCACGCTGGGGCAGCGCGAACTGGCGGCGCCACAGGCGGATCGCAGCCATGTGGTGTTGCGGCGGGATGCGGATGGCTCTTGGATGGTACGTAATCTCAGCACCTCGAAGCAGGTGGCGCTGGTGCGCGATGCGGTCGAGCAGCGCATGGGCAGTGTGACGCTGGCCGGCGTGGAGCGCTTTCAGATCGATGGCACGGTGTTTGAGGTGACGTCGGCAGACGCGCGTAACGTCAGCTTTACGCAGGATGGCCATGCGTGGCGTTACGACGGCGCGGTGCTGTATCGGGATGGCCATCAGCAGGATAACTGTCCGGATGCGCGGCTGGCATCCAAACTGCTGTCGGTGTGGAACCGCGTGATACCACTGGCGTTGACGATTGCGCGGCCGCTGAGTTTTGGCGGCAATCTGTATTGCGACAACCGGCTCGGACTGGCGCAGGTGACGCCGGGCGCGGCGCAACTGGCGCGGGCCAATGGCCGCTTGCAGCTGGTCGCCGGCAATCCGGATGGCGACCGGGCGGCGGTGCTGGTGACGGGACGCGGCGGCGTGACGGATTTGCGCAAGCAGGAAGCGTCGCTGGTAGGCGTGAGTGCGATGCTGGTCGGGCACACCCGTCTGCAAATAGCGGCTGGCGGCGATCGACTGCTGTTGACACCCAGCCGCCACGTTCAGCTGTTCAGCGAGCCGGAACTGAAGCTGCCGGCGCAGGTCAGCTGGCAGTGGCAGCAGCGCGCGTTGTGGAGCGGCGACCATGCGTACGCCATCCTGATCGCCATCGCCCTGTGCGCCACCGGCCTCGCTATCAGCCTGGCTGCCCGCTGGGCTGCGCACTTCCGCCGCGCCGCCCCTGCGTCCGCGCGATCAGGCGCCGCAACGTGGCCGGGGGTGGGGTCGTGGTCATCGCGGCTGGCGGATGGCGCGTCGGTGTTGGCGGCGGTGGGTATGTTGGTAGCGGGCCTGGTGGCGCTGATTGCGCAGCGGGCCGGCTACGCGCCGAGTGCCGCCTGCTCGCTGCTGCTCGGCGCCAGCGCGCTGCTGCTGTGGCTCGCCCTGCCCGGCCGTCTGACGCTGGTCACCGCCGCAGGTGCGATCCTGCTATCGGCTGGCCTGCTGGCCCAACTGGAACTCGGCCTCGGCGCCCCGGAATCGTCCTGGCTGCGCTACTACCAGAAAAGCACCGCAATGCTGGCGATCGGTACCGGCCTTGGCGGCCTGCTGCGCCTGTGGGCACGCCACCAGGCCGCGCGCGGCATCCACCTGCAACAGCGCAGCATCGAATGGATGCTGGCCGCCTTCGCCGCCATCGCCCTCGCCGCGCTGGCCGCGCAAGTACTGTGGGGCGACGAAACCGGCGTCTTCGATCTGCAACCGGTGGAACTGGCCAAACTCGCGCTAACCGCGCTCACCGCGCACTGCCTGGCGTTGCGCTTCCACTGGCACAACGGCCCGCAACGCCTGACCGAACACGGCGCCCGCTGGCTGCAACTGATCGCTCCCGCACTGCTGTTCGTGGCCCTGCTCGGCCTCGCGCTGGTGCAGGTGGACGACTTCTCGCCGCTGATCCTGATGCTGGTCTGGAGCACCGGCATGGGCCTGGCCTACGCGCTCGCCGCCCGCAACCATCTGCTGGCGGCACTGCTGACCGCCACCGCATTGCTGGCCATCGGCGCCATCGTCTACCTGCGCTTGCGCGGCACCGACGACCTGATACGCTGGGGCTTCTACGCCGACCGTTTCCTGGTCTGGCTGAATCCCGCCGAACATCCGCACACCGGCCAGCAACTGCTGCTGGGCGCACGCGCCATTGGCGACGGCGGCTGGCTGGGCGCCGACCACTGGCTCGGCCTGCGCGCGCTGGGCCAATCGGCCGGCAGCGTGGTGCAGATCCCGGCGGTGCAGGACGACTTTGCCGCTTCCTTCTTCCTCAACCGCCACGGCCTGCTGGGCGGGCTGCTGCTGTGGAGCGTGCAGGCGGCCTTCCTGATCGGGATCGTGCTGGCCGCGCTGCACAGCCACCGCAGCGGCGCGCTGGCACGCAACTTCCGCCACGCCTGGCTGGGCCGCTTCCGTTACTTCGCGCTATGCGGCGGCGGCGCGTTTGTGCTCGGCCACTTCCTGCTGTCGTGGGGTACCAACCTGGCGATCTTCCCCATCATGGGCCAGCCAATGAGTTTTCTGTCGGCCGGGGGCAGCCATCTGCTGTTTTTCCTGTGCCCCCTGCTTACCTTCGTTGCGATATCTACTGAAGGAGTCTGAATCATGCCGACCTATGTTCAACACGCCGTCCTGGGGCGCATTCCGGATGTGTTCAATGCCGAAGCGATCTGGCAGACGCCGGGCCTGGCGCTGTTCTCGCGCCGCCCGCTGCTGCGCGACCTGCTGGAGCGCAGCCCGCGCGAGCATCGCGGCCGCGCCGCCACTCGCTGCTTTTCGCATGTGACGCTGATGCTGCCGCAAGAAGATGTCGACGACGATTATCACCTGACGCGTGGCGCCCGCGCGCGCGATCTGGCGCAGACGCTGACGGCGTTGCATCAAAAGGATTTCGGTGACCTGCTCGGCAGCGATCAGGTGCGCTATGACGTGGTGGGCGATGCCACGCTGGCACAGGGCGAGATCGAGGTGATGTTCGGCCATGCGGTGTATCTGCCGGCGCCGGACGAGAAGATTCTGTACAACGTCAGCGTGTCGCGTGACAGCGCGATCTGGCAGCCGGTGTGCCCGATGTATCCGCACCAGCGCCTGGCGCTGATCGGTGGCGAAGGCGGTGAAGCCAGCGCCGTGGCGCCGGCCTGGCCTTTCGGTCCGGATGCCGCGCTGCTGGTGCTGAATGATGGCCCCGACGCGCCGCCGGTGGTACAGATGCGCCCAAAGGACGCCTTCGACTGCCGCTATGATCCGCGCAGCGGCTACTACACCATCAAGTCAATGCGCGAGCCGGGCGGCCAGCGCTTGATGCTGAAGATCGAACGCACGGCTAACACCGCCGCCAGTATGAATAGCGCATCACGGGCGGTATCGTCGGCAGCGGCGCCGATGTCGGCGGCTACCGAGGCGGTAGCGGGGACGCGCGCGGCGGCGGCGGCGGGGGCGGCATTCGACCACGCCACGCCACGCGCTGCCTTGGACGCGGCGGCGAGGGTGGCAACGGCTGCTGCAGCTACCGCGTCCACGCCAGCCCGCCCCGCCGTATGGCAAAGCCGCTCCGGCAGCTCGCGGCCCATCGACTTGACCGCCGTGCCGGCCGCCAGCCACAAGCCCGCCAACCGCCCCGGCGAAAGCGACGCCACCTACGCGCCGGTATCGCAACAACGCATCTCGCTGGTGGCTCTGGCCCTGCCGCGCCTGAGCCGCTACCGCGACACCGGCACCCAGGCTCTGGAACTCCCGTTCGACCGCCAGCTCGCCATCTCGGCCGACGCGCCGGCCGCCATCACCCTGATCGTGGACGCATCGGACCATCTATACGCCTGCACGCCGGAAGGCCGCCAACGCATCGAAGCACCCGCCACCTTCGCGCCAGTCGACGCCCGCGCACTGCGCCTGCTGCCCGCCGCGCCGGAAGTGGCGGACCGCTATCGCGCCATCGTCTGCCTGGCGCAGCCGGTCAGCACCGGCGTCGCCAGCGGCGCGCGCTTCACCTTCGGCCGCAATTCGCCGATGTTGGCGTCACTGCGGCTGCTCGACTCCCCGCGCTTCGTCAAGCGCGCCGCCGATGCGGTGCCCGCCAGCGCCGACCGCATCGGCTTGTCGCGCAACGCTTTCAGCTTTGAAGCCGTCACCAAGGGCTACTCGATTACCCGTCAGAGCACCACGCAGGCGCTGTACCACCTGGACGACAAACTGCAATTCGTCGCCAGCATCGGCGACGCGCCGTACCTGCTGCCGCATGGGCATCACCTGATGGCCGGCCACTACGTGCTGCGCTTCGAGGCTTGATCGGACATGGACGCCGCCAAACTTTATGCCGCCGGCGCTTTCGCCGCTGGACTGGTCGTCACGCTGTTCCTGGCCGCGTATCTGACGCCGCGCGGATGGTGGCGTAGGCCCAACGCCCGCGCGCTGTTCATCATGATCGCCGGCGCCTGGGGTTTCGGCAGCTTGATACTGTACGCCAGCCACGCGCCGGTCTTCAGCGCGCATGCCGCGACCAGCGCAGGTGGTCCGGTGACGGTCGCGGCGGCGTTGCCAACGGCGGCGGATGCGACCGCCGACACCCTGGCCGGCCCGACCTCCGGTCAGCCATTCCGCGTCCACCGCACGCTCAACCTGCGCGCCGCGCCTGGCGTGCATGCCGCCCGCGTCGCGTTGGTGCCGGCCGGCGCCATCGTCACCCCCACTGGCGAACGCCATGGCGACTGGTGGCAAATCCAATCCAGCGCCGACGGCCACACCACCACCGGCTGGGTCAGCAGCCTGTGGCTGCGCCGGAGCGGCGAATGACACACACTCCACCCACCGCCGGCGCCAGGTTTTCGGCTAAGCTGTGGCCTTTCGCATCACGCGCCGCAGCGCCCGCACAGATGACACGCATCACAGACCAACTCCATTTCGGCCCCCATCTCGACGTCGCCGCGCGCAGCGACGCCAGCATCAGCAAACTGCAAGTGCCTGAAAACCAGGACAACCTGCTGATCGTCGACGCCACTGGCCGCGCCCTGCTGCTGCGCGACCAGAAGCCGCACACGATCCAGCTACCGGACTGGCCGCAAGGCCACGTGCGGCTGGCGGTCCTGGACGGCATGGGCGGTCACGGTCATGGACGCCAGGCCGCCGAAGCCGTCGCCAGCGGCCTGCTGCGCGTGCCCGCCTGCGCCACGCTGGAACAACTGAGCCAGCACCTGGACCAGTTGCACCACGACCTGCAAACCCACTTCGCCCGCCCCGACGACCACGACACCTTCCGCCGTCCCGGCACCACGCTGACGCTGATCGAAATCCCGCCTGGCCAACAACCGATGCTGTACCACGTCGGCGACTCGCGCCTGTACGAAATCACCACCCAAGCCGCCACACCGCTGACGGTGGACCACGTCCCCGCCACCGCCTTCGCCATGCACGGCCTGCTGGGCGAACAGGAATGGTGGCAGCAGGTGCACGGCGAACATCGCGCCCAGATCACCCAGGCCTACATCCTCGGCAACGCCTTCGCCAATCCGCAGATCCTGGAAGACGGCCTGCTGCCGCTGGACCAAACCAAGCTGCCGCCCTTCCTGCACCACCTGGCCGACCGCCGAATGCTGACCATGCGCGCCGACGCCACCTACCTGCTGGCCACCGATGGTTTCTGGTCCTGCGCCCAGCCGCAACCGTGGACCGAACGCTGGCCGGCGTTGCTGGCAACGCGCGAGCGTCACGCCGGCCAGGCGCTGGACGCCCTGTTCGCGGACTACATCCACAATCCGCCGCCCCAACTCCACATCGACAACCTGAGCGCCATCGTATTCCGCTACGCCGCGCCTCCGGTCACCGGCAATATTGACGAAACAGCACTACCAACCGCACCAATTCCGTCGCATTTTTGACACCTGCACAGTCAGGCGGAGAAATCGGTTGCAAAATTTGCCAATCAGAGTGAAAACCGCATAAACTGACGGGTATCCCATCGGTCGGTTTGTCATGAAAAAATGCAGTAATGCCCAGCACCCGCATTGCACTTATTGGGTCATGCAAGGAGCGCAAACTTGTGAAGGCGGCCACGCCCAAACAGAAGCCTCCAGCTACGATCTTTTGACTGCCCTGCGCACCACCCGTGCCGCCACTTCGGCCACGGCGCTGGATGCCGTCCCTGCAGCTGATATTCCCGTCACCGAAGCAACCAACTACGCGCGCCCGCTACACCGTGCCCAGGCCCGTCCGCAGTTGCACATCAGCGGTTTCGACCCGCGTGCCGCCGGCGGCCGCCAGACCCTGAAGATGGAACTGCGCGGCATGCCGGACGCCTGCGCGCCGCAACTGGCGCTGCAACTGCAGTCGGACCTGATTCCCAACGGCGCCTCACGCCAGCATTTCGTGCGCGCTGTCAGCGGCGAATGGCGGCCGGTGTTCGTCGAGTTTTCCTCGCGCGGCAAAGAGCATGGCCAGTACCAGATCAGCATCGAACTGCTTAGCCAGCACACCGGCATGGCGGCGCGCAAATGGGTGTGCACCTTCGTCATCCTGGTGCCACGACTGGACGCCACACTGACCGAGATCCACCGCATCTTCCTCAGCACCCACAAGAACGTGCGCGTGATGGCGGACGACGCCTCGATCGCCCGCGTCAGCGCGCAAGGCGGCGACTCGCTGGACATCGACGTCACCGCCCGCAACGCCGGCATCGCGCATCTGGACCTGAACGCGCCGGCCGGCAAAGTGGACCTGGGCTTCTCCACCATCGCCTGGGACGAAGACCTGATCGAAATCGACATGCCGCAGGCGGCCGCCGTGCATCCGCACCCGAGCCAGGCCGCCTCGCTGGTGAACGCCGCGCCGGAAGCCGGCGCCCAGCGCCAGATCCGCATGTTCGCCATGGACGAATGCGTGATCGGCCGCTTCGAACTGGTCGATCCGGAAGCCAACCTCCTGCTGACCCACTACAGCGCCGACGGCCAGGACACCAATGGCCTCACGCGCCGCCTGTCCGGCCGCCACGCCATCATCCGCCGTTCCGGCCAGGGCTTTGAAATTGAAGACGTGTCGCGCTACGGCATCCTGCTGGATGGCGTCTGGCCCGGTAAACACAAGCCGACCGCGCTGCGGCTCGGCATGCGCATCGAATTCAGCGCCAGCATCAAGGGCATTGTGGCGCTGAGCGTATCGGCCATCATGCCGCACGGCGTGATCCTGCACCGCGTCGACCATGGCGCCAATGCCGAATGCTTCTATCTGCTGGCGCCGGACACCCATCCTGGCTATCCGGTCAAGTCGTTTGCCGCCGCGCCGCATGCGGCCGCGCTGCCGCTGCTGCTGCACCGCGACGGCGGCTTCTGGCATCTGGATCAGCTGACCGGCAAGGAGACCGCGTTGGCCCCTACGGTCTCGCTGGATAAGCTGAGCCGCGTGCCACGCCACACCCGCTTCGCCAGCGATCCGTATCCGGAACACTGGATCATCCGCACCAACGCCAACGATTTGTACAGCACTGTGGCGGCGAACGCCATGTCCACCGCCTGACCTTCATCTCCGCCCCAAGGCGATGGACGCGTGATAAGATGGACATCTTTACAACCTTCGCCAGCCATCCGTCGTGCGTCGAAAACCCTCTCCTGATACCCGCCGGTGGGAGCGCGTTGCGCTTGCGGCGCTGATTATTCTTCTCGTCGGCTTGCCACTCGCGGTCTGGATGGACATGCAGCACATCGCCGCCGCCCGGCTGCGCAGCCAGGCCAACGACCTCAATTCCATGATCTCCAGCATACGCGGCTACTACGCCAGCGCGGTGGTGCGGCGCATCCTGGAAAACCATGGCACGGATACTCAGGTGATCCACAACTACGAATCGGTGCCGGGGGCGATTCCGATTCCGGCCACGCTGTCATTGGAACTGGGGCGAGTGATCGCGGACAAGCAATCCAACGTCAGCTACCGCTTCATCTCCGACTACCCGTTCCGTGGCCGCAGCGCGCATACGCTGGACGCTTTCGAAAGCAAATCGCTGGCAGCGCTGCGCGCCGATCCGGAACAGCCACCGCTAATCCTCGCCACCAGCAGCGGCACCGCCTCCAAGGTACGGCTGATCGCGCCGGTGCTGATGGGCGCCGCCTGCGTGCAATGCCACAACCGCCATCCGGACAGCCCGAAAACCGACTGGAAAATCGGTGACGTGCGTGGCCTGCAGGAGATCGAGATCCAGGACGAAATCAGCACCAGCCTGTGGTCCTTCAAATACAGCCTGGCTTACTTCCTGCTGGCCGCCGCCACCGGCCTCGGTTTCATCCTGATGCAACGGCGCCAGAACGCGCTGATACGCGGCATGAACGATGAACTGGCCAGCGCCAACGACTTCCTGGCATCGGTGTCGATGAAGATCTCGCACTACCTGTCGCCGCAGATTTATCGCAGCATCTTCAGCGGCGAGATGGAAGTGTCGCTGCGCACCCAACGCAAGAAGCTGACCATCTTCTTCTCAGACATCAAGGACTTCACCGCCCTGACCGAATCGCTGCAGCCGGAGGCGCTGACGGAGCTGATCAACGAATACTTCACGGCGATGTCGGGCATCGCCATCCGGCACGGCGGCACCATCGACAAATTCATCGGTGACGCGCTGCTGGTGTTCTTCGGCGATCCGGAATCGAAAGGCACGGCGGAAGATGCGCGCGCCTGTCTGCGCATGGCGGTCGAGATGCAGAAGGCGCTGTTCGAACTGAATCTGCGCTGGCGCAAGCGCGGCGTGGAAGCGCCGCTGATGGTCCGCATGGGCATCAACACCGGCTACTGCAACGTCGGCAATTTCGGCAGCAGCGATCGCATGGACTACACCATTCTGGGCGCGGAAGCCAATCTGGCGGCGCGGCTGCAATCGATCGCGCCACCGGGCGGCATCACCGCCAGCTACGAGACCTACGCGCTGGTGCGCGACATCGCCGCCGGCCATGCACTGCCGCCGGTGCACATGAAAGGCATTGCGCGCGAAGTGGTGCCGTATGTGATCGATGGCCTGGTCGATGAGGAAGGCAACACCACGCAGGTGTTCACCCATTCCGGCGACGGTCATGATCTGTATCTGGACCTGGGCCGCATCGATGCGGACGCCGCGCGCAATCTGCGCGGCGTACTGCATCAAGCGATTAGCGCCCTCGATAACAAGACTTAGGAAGGCCGCTTCGGCGGCAGCGGGATGCGGTCAGTCTCGCCGGGCACCTGCGGGAAGCGTTGCGCTTCCCAATCATCGGCCGCCTGCGAAATGCGTTCCTTGCGCGACGAAACGAAGTTCCAGTACATGAAGCGGTGGCCGTCCAGCGGCTCGCCGCCGATCACCACGAAACGCGCCTCGCTGTTGGCCTTCACGCATTGCGGGCCGGCGCTGTCCAACAGCGCCATATTGTGCAGTTCCAGCGCCGCGCCGTCGATTTCCAGCTCGCCGCTGATCGGATAGATCGCTGCTTCGGCCGGCAATTCATTCAACGTCAGCAGACTGCCCGCTTTCAGCACCACGTCCAGATACAAGGTCTGGCTGTAAGTCTGCACCGGCGAGGTGTGGCCGAAGGCGGAACCGATCAGCACCCGCACCTTGGCACCATCCAGCTCCAGCTCGGGAATCTCACTGGCCGGCGTATGGCAGAAACCCGGCGCGCTCTCTTCATGCGCCACCGGCAGCGCGGCCCACAGCTGCAGGCCATGCGTGCGATGCGGCTTCCCGACCAGGTCCTTCGGCGTGCGCTCGGAGTGCACGATACCGCTGCCGGCCGTCATCCAGTTGACGGCGCCCGGCTCGATGCGCTGGAACGTGCCCAGGCTGTCGCGGTGATCCATCGCGCCTTCAAACAGATAGGTCACAGTGGCGAGGCCGATGTGCGGATGCGGACGCACGTCATGATCGGCATCCAGCGGCACCTCGACCGGGCCGAAATGGTCGAAGAAAATGAACGGGCCAACCGCCTGCTTGACGGCGGACGGCAGATAGCGACGCACCAACAGGCCGCCGCCCAGATCCTTTTCGTGCCCCTTGAGCAGATTCGCAATCGTCATGATCTTATCCCAGCACGGTGGTGATTTCGGTGGTCACGGAGGTCATCAGTTTGTGAATCGGGCACTTCTGCGCGGCGGCCAGCAGCTCGGCGCGCTGTGCTTCGCTCAGATCACCGGTGACGTGCAGCGTGGCGTTCAGACGATAGGTGCCCTGACGCTCCTCGCTGGCGTCGCGCTCCATGCTCACTTCCACGTGCTCCAGCGGGATGTTCTTGCGCTTGGCGTACCACACCACGGTCAGCGCCTTGCAGGCGCTGAGGGCGGCGTCGTACAGGTCGTGCGGCGACGGGCCGGCATCGTTGCCGCCCTCCTCCACCGAACCATCGGCGGAGATGATGTGATTGCGCACATGGACGATATGGCGCATCGGCAGGGATTGATCGCGCAGGGCTTTGATAGTCATTCTGTGTTCCTTTTGAGCGTTGAATCAGAACCCACAATGTACACCGAAAGGCCGGCCTGCGCTTCTGCCAGAAGCCTACGCGCCCACCAGCAGCATCGAAAAATCGGCGCCGGACTGACGCAGCGCTTTCAGGCGAGTGTGCTCCGGATCGTCATACCACGCCTGCGCTTGGGCCGCCGATGGAAACTCGATCACTACCACCGCCTCCGGTTGCGGCGGCGAGCCTTCCAGCGCTTTTGGTGCCGAGCGCGCGACCAGCTTGCCGCCGTGTTTGGCCGTCAGCGCCGGCATGTGGGCGCCGTATTCCTGTTGCCATTCGGTGCTGCGCAGGGTCGCGAAGCCAATTGCGTATGCGGTCATGATGAACTCCTTTGCTGTGTAAGAGACTTCATTATCATCCCGAGCTAATTCGGTATAAATAGGCTAAACTTTGCTTCACCCCTAACCAAAAGTTCTGAATATGAGCGACAAGCTACGCAGCATGGAAGTGTTTTCGGCGGCCGCCACGGCCGGCAGCTTTGCGGCTGCAGCGCAGACGCTGGAGATGTCGGCGGTCATGGTGGGCAAGCACGTGCAGGCACTGGAGCAGCAACTGGGCGCGCGCCTGATCGAACGCAGCACGCGCCGCCAGACGCTGACCGAAATCGGCGCCGCTTATCTGGAACGCTGCCGCGACGTGCTGGCCAGCGTGGCGGCGGCCGATCAGGTGGCCGAGAATCTGCGCGCCGAACCGCAGGGCAGCCTGCGCATCTCCGCGCCTGCCACCTACGGCGAGCAGCGCCTGACGCCAGTGATCGCCGAGTACACGGCGCGCTATCCCAAGGTGCGCATTGATCTGGTGCTGAGCAACCGCGTGGTCGACATGGCCGAGGAAGGCGTCGACGTCACCATCCGTTCCGGCCCGATCGTCGACACCACGCTGATCGCGCGGCCGTTGCAGCCGGGGCGCGTGTTGGCCGCCGCCAGTCCGGCCTACCTGAAAAAGCATGGCACGCCCAAACATCCGGCCGATCTAGCGAAGCACAACTGCCTGGTGTTTGCCGGCGCCAGCACCACCTGGCGCTTCCGGCGCGGCGACGAACAAGTTGACGTGGCCGCGCACGGCGACATGGTCAGCAACACAGGCGCCTCGCTGGTGATCGCGGCCATCGCCGGCATGGGTGTCGTGCTGCAGGCGGATGCGCTGATGGAGCCAGCCATCAAGGCCGGCCAGTTGGTACGGCTGCTGCCAAAATGGGAGCTGCCCTCACGCGCCATGCACATCCTGCGCCGCCCGGAAGCACGGCCCAGCGCCAAAGTCCGCAGCTTCGTCGACTTCGTGCTGGAGCGGCTCGGTTAGCAGCTGCTGGACACCACGGTCGCCGATGGCGGCGTAATGGTGCTGCCGGAAACGCTGGCACCCACGTACAGCGTGTAGCAGTTGAGCGCTGCCGCGGTATTCGCCACGCTGACCGGAATCGCGGCAAATGAATTGATGGGTAGCGCCGGTTGGGTCGGGGTTGCGGTGGCGGAGCCGTAGCGGATAATGTAATCGGTGGTACTCAGGCCAGCCGCCAGCGCCATGCCACCGCCGCTGGCCGGCGACGGATACCCCGACACCAGCGTGATCGCGACGCCTTCATTGGTGATGGTGGTGGCGCCAGGATTGATCAGCGCCTGGCCATGCACCATGGCCGAAGTGGATTCCAGCGCGCCTTTGACCGCCGCCAGTGAAGCGATGCGCGCGTCCTTGCTCAGATCGGAGAATCGCGGCAAGGCGGTCGCCGCCAAAATGCCGAGAATGACGATCACCACGATCAATTCAATCAGCGTGAAGCCAGTTGGTTTCTTCATGGGAGTGAGAGCGTAAATTCAGCTATTCCACTCTAATCCCGTTTCAGCACAGCGCCAATCGGACGCGCCTCGGGCTTGAAATTTGAGGTTAAATTACAACGAGTACAATGCGCGCAAGCGTGATGGAGGACGATGGATGGAAGCGGAACTGTTGGAGGGCTGGCTGCGGGCGCGTTCGATCGCGCGTGGCTTGCCGCAGCCGGTGGCGGATCACGGCGGCCTGCGCGTGGATACGGGACTGCCGCACGAACGGCGGCGCTATGTGTTTGCCGGCCCGGCGCCAGGCATCAGCGAACTGGCGCTGAAGATCAGCGAGCCGCATATCTACATCAAGATGCTGGGACCAGCGCCGCAGTTGCTGGCACAAGTGAATCCAAAATGGACGCTGCAACCAGGCGGCTACTTCATGACCAAGGAACCCGGCCGCACACCGGTGCCATCGCTGCCGCCGGGTTACCGGCTGCAAGTGATCACCGAACTCCCGCTCACCACCGCGCGCATCCTGGCGGAAGATGATACCGTGGCCGCCAGCGGCTACGCCGCCGAATACGAGGGTGTGTTTGTGTTCGACCGCATCGCCACCGCGCCCGCGCATCAACACCAGGGGTTGGGTGCGGCCATCATGGCGGCACTGGGCGGCGCCCAGCAATCGCAGACCGCGCAGCGCGTGCTTGTGGCCACCGAAGCGGGACGCTCGCTGTACACCACCATCGGCTGGCGCGTGCGCTCGCCCTATTCCACAGTCGCGATCAAACCACTTTCTTGACGAACTCCGTCTTCAGGCTCATGGCGCCGAAGCCGTCGATCTTGCAGTCGATATCGTGATCGGCATCCACCAGGCGGATGTTCTTCACCTTGGTGCCCACCTTGACCACGCCACCGCCGCCCTTCAGCTTCAGATCCTTGATGACGGTGACGGTATCGCCATCCTGCAGCAGGTTGCCGACCGCGTCGCGGTACTCGCGCGCGCCATCATCCGCTTCAGCCGCGGCGCCGGCGGTCCACTCGTGCGCGCACTCCGGGCACACCAGCTGCGCGCCATCTTCATAGGTATATTCGGAACTGCATTTGGGGCATGGTGGCAAAGCGCTCATAGGGAATCCTGACTTTTCAAAGCCCGGCAGTATACCTCATGCCAGCTTGCGGGCGATGCGGAAGCCGACGATGTCATTCGCCAGCACCGCCGAAAAACCATTACGCACCGCCGAACGCAGATAACGCGGGTTGTACAGCCACGAGCCGCCGCGCAGTACGCGCCGCACCGCATCGCCTCCCTCTTCCCATGCGCTGCCGTCAACCGGCGCGCCGACGTAGTTATCGTGCACCACGTCCTGCGTCCATTCCCACACGTTGCCGTGCATGTCGAACACGCCCCACGGATTCGGCTGATAGGCGCCGACCTTGCTGGTGCCTTGCAGGTAAGCGCCGCGCGGGCCGCCGTTGTAGGTATAGTGGCCGTCGTAGTTGGCCTGCTCAGGGCTGATGGTGTCGCCAAAACTGAACGCGGTTTTGGTGCCGGCACGACAGGCGTACTCCCACTCCGCTTCGGTCGGCAGGCGATAAACCTGGCCGGTCTTTTCGTTCAGCCAGCGCAGGTACTGCTGCACGTCCATCCAGCTGACGCCCACCACCGGATGCTCGTCGGTCTGCTTGAAACCGGGTTCGCGCCAATCAGTATCCGACTGCGACTCCCAACCGGTATCCTTGACGAAGCGACGCCATTGCCCCACCGTCACCGGGAAGCGGCCCATCGCGAACGAATGCTCGATGCCGACCCAGCGCTGCGGCAGCTCGCGCTCCAGCCAGTTCTTTTGCGCGCCGGCCTTGATGGCCAACGCCTGCTCATGTTCGTGAGAGCCCATCTGGAAGCGGCCGGTCGGAATCAGCACCAGGTCGGGGCCGACGCCGCTGCCGTCCAGGAAGCGGTCGCGCAGCACGCCGTTGGCATCCGCCACCGGGCTGGTAGGCGTCGGGATCATCGCTTTCAGCTCGGCCGCGTGACGCTCCGCCTGCTGCTTGCGATGACGCTCCTGCTCCTGGCGGTACGCCAATTCCGCCTTCACCTGCGCCGCCTTGCGCTGCTGCTCCTCACGCTCCTCGCGGGCTTTCTTCGCATCGGCCTCGCGCCGTGCCTGCAACTGATCGCGCAACACCTGCTTGCGCGCTTGCGCGGCCACTTCCGCCTCGGCGCGCTGCTTGGCTTCCAGCAGGCGGCGCTGCTGCTCCTGACGCGCTTTTTCCGCTGCCGCAGCCTGCATCTCGGCCTGACGCCGCGCCACCAGTTCGGCCACCTGCGCCTTGCGCTGCTCCTCCGCCGCGCGCGCCTGCTCGGCCTGCGCCGCCATTTCCTTCTGACGCTGCTGCTCGCGCGCCGCCTGTTCGCGCGCGGCTTGCGCGGCCTGCGCCGCCAGCTCTTCCTCGCTCGGGCCGGCGGCGCGGCGCAACTGCGACAACAGCTCATTCACCGATGCCGGACGACGCTCCTGCAAGTACGCAAAGCCGTCCTGCAGCACCTTCCACTGCCGTTCGTTCAAACCACGCGGCGACGATGGATGGAAGTCGGCAGGCCGCATATCGTCAAACGGCATGCGGCCTTCCAGCAGTTGATAGATCATCACCGCCACCGCGTACACATCCAACCTCGGCGCCGGCTGGCGTTGATGCGTGCCCGCTTCCGGCGCGCGGTAGCCGGCGGTGCCGGCGTTCGGCGTCTGCAAACCAAGGCTGCTGCCGGCACTGCGCGCGCGCGAAGCGATGCCGAAGTCCAGTAGTTTGATTTCGCCGCGCTGGGTCAGGAACACATTGCCCGGCTTAATGTCGCGGTGAACCAGCTTGTGCTTGTCCCACGCGTATTGCAGCGCCTCGCCCACCGGCTCCAGCAGCTTGTACACGGCATCCAGCGACAGCGTGCCCTGCTCGGCCAGATAGGCATCCAGATCCTGCCCTTCCAGATACTCCATGATGATGAAGTAGCTGGACGTGGCCGGGTCCTGCGCCCATTCGTACACCCGCACGATATTCTCATGCGCCAGCTTGCGCGCCTGCGTGGCTTCCTCGATCAGCAGTTTGGCATGGGTGGCGCTCTGGGTCAGTTGCGGCGGCAGGATCTTCAGCGCCACCTGGTCGCTGTGGCCGAGTTCCGCATGCGTGGCGAGGTCGGTCGCCAGCCACACCTGGCCCATACCACCCATGCCGATCAGGCGCTCCAGCCGATAACGGCGATTCTGCGGCCCGATCTCCTGCCCGGTCATCAAGCCCAGCTCCGTGCCCTGACGCGGCGGCAGAACCACAGGCGTGGCGCTGCCTCCCGGTGGCGCGTACTCCGCATCCAGGATGGCGTTCTTGCGACGGTCGAACTCTTGGAGACTCAATAAACCGTCATCATGTAAGGCCCGCAGTTCGCGGATCTTGTCTCTTGCTGTTTGCATCATTACTCGATAGGTTACCGTCCCCTAAACCAGGGGCGCGCCGCATTCGGCGCAAAACTTGTCATGCTCGCGGCCGGGCGGCACCACGTGGCCATGGACGCAGCGGCGCACAGCGGCCGGCGCATGGTGATGATGCACCGGTGCGCCGGCTTGCGCCACGCCGACGCCCAACTGGCTCTGCGTGGTCAGCGCACTGGCGCTGGCGGTGTTCTGGATATTCAACAGGTCGAGCTGGTGGCGGCGGTCCTTGTCCAGTTCCGCGTCGCGGTGCGCGCGTTCTTCCTGCACGCGTTCATAGGCCATGCGCGCCGCTTCCACCGGCGTGATGCCATGTTCGGCGGCCACCACCTGCGACAATGCCTGGATCTGGTCGGCCGTCATGCCGCCCTGGATCTGCATCTTCATGATCTGCGTGACCGCTTCCACGTTGGACGGCGCGGCCACGGCGGCCAACGCAAGGTCGCTCAGGCGGCCCATGGTTTCCATGCGGCGGATTTCATGATCCTGCTGCGATTGCTGGGTGCTGAAAGCGGCGGCGCGCTCCTGCTCGAACTTGCGAAGCTCGTGCTGCCAGGCCGCTTCCTGCTCGCGCTGTTTGAGGATTAGACGCTGTTCGTCGACCGCCAGTTGATCCAGCATCGCCTGTTTGGTGTTGGCCTGGTTCTGCCGCGCATGGATGCCGTCCGCCTCGATGGTGCGCAGCAGTTTTTCGTACTGCGCCACGGCGTCGGCCTCGGCGCCGGTGCGCTTGAGGTCTTCGATTTTCTGGTTAATCTCCGCCACCTGCACCGCATTCGACGCGTCCTTGACGGCGTCTTCGCGCAGCAGGTCGCGCTGGCGTGCCAGTGCCAGTTGGTCTTCCCACTCCTGCACCCGCTCGGCCTCGCGGCGGCGCGCCGCATTCGCCATGGTCAGTCCCTGAATGCGGGCGGCGTGGGCCTCGGCTTCGATTTGCAGCTCGCGCGCTTTTTCATCTTTTTCGCACTGGCGCAATGCCGCGAGTTCGCTGCGGCGATGCGATTCGTCCTCGATCTGCAATGCCTGGGCGATCTGGTTTTCGATCGCCTGCTGACGCAGTTGATGCGACAAGCGCTGTTGCGCCAACTGACGCTGTTCGACGGCGCTCTGCTGCAGCACTTCCAATTCTGTCCGCATGCGGATCTGCGCCAGATGCCGTACGTGCTCCCAATCCGCCTGATCGCCCTGGCGATGCGCCTTGTTGCGCGCCAGTTCATGTTCCAGGTCCGCCAGCACAGTGCCTGCGCCCTTGTCGACGGCCACTTTACGGGTCTTGGAATCCATCACGCGGCTGTACAGCTCCACCTCGCGCGCGCGCAGCGCCTGCACGCGCTCGGACTCTTTCAGCGTCAGTTCGGCCTTGTTGATGCTGGCGTCCTGGCGCAGTTCGGCGCGGCGGAAGTCGGAATGCATCTTCTGTTCTTCGCGCCAGATGGCTTGCCATTCTTCTTCGTTGTAGATCTGGTCCAGCTGTTTGACGTGCTCCAGCTGGACGTGTCGCTCGTCGGCCACCAGCCACAGGGTGCCGATGCGTTCGCGGTTGTGGTCGAATTTGTCGTGGCGCAGCGCGGCGGTTTCCACACCATCCACCGCCAGGCCATAGCTGGCGAGGCGCAGTTTGAGCGCGGCTTGCAGGCGTTCGTTCAGTTGCAGGCGCAGGTCGGGATTGCCGGCCATCTCACGCATCGAGCGGCTGCCGACGAATTCGGCCGCCAACTGGCGCACCGACGGCTCCAGCAACTCGTGCAGATGCAGCGTGCCGACCACGCCGGGCACGGTCATGAAGTGCTGGGCGAAAGCGGCGACGTTTTCAATGCGGATGCCGATCGTGAAGCGGGCCGATATCTTCAGGTGTTCGGCGGTGTGCAGGTCGCTGAACGAGAACTCGACCGGCAGCGGCAAGGTGCGGGTGATCAGGATTTCGGCGTGCTGATTGCGCAGCAGATGATTCAGGCGGGTGAAGAAGCCTTCGATTTCGTATTCGCCCTGCGGCACTTCGGTGGCTTTGTCGGCCTGCAGGATATAGGCGCGGGTGGTGGCCGGCACGCGCAGTGTCTTGGTGAAGATGCCGGACAGCGTGCTGACGCCGAAGTAGACCGCCAGTTCGTTATCGCCGGCGATCCAGCGGTTGTCGCGCAGGACCGGTTCGCTGCGCGGCGCGCCCAGCGTCAGGCCGCAGTGCTTGCAGTAGCCCGACTGGTCGTCGTTTTTGTGCTCGCACCGCGGGCATTTAACGCCGCCAAAACCAAACATTTGGAACATGTCAGACTCCTTCTACGATTCATCTTCCGGGCCGTCCTGCGATCTGCGGATTTTAGCAGGACGCGCCCGATTTGCTTCTTGCGCACGGTTCAAATCATGCCGATCCGGTCGATGCAGGCCAGGCTGGCGCCCTTTTGACGCAGTCCGGCGGCAAATCCGGGCGGCAGGTGTTCTTGCCAATCCTTGGGCAGCAGCACGCGGTCGCCCTGGCCGGCCTGGCTTAATATTAATTCAAGTTTGGGTTCGCGGCCATCTACCGTGTCGACGCGGCCGGCATGCCAGGCGCTGGAACAACCGGTGGCGATGATGCGGCCGCGTGGCACGAACTCGCGGCCGCGCGCAAGGCGGTCGGCCATCACCAGCGCCAATTGGTAGGAGCCGCCCTGAAAGCGTGGCTGGCCAAAGCGGACCACGCTGCGCCAGCGGCCTAGTCCTTTGCCGTCGAAGTGGCGGGCGGCGACCAGAGTCTGGCGGATTTCCTGTTGGGCGGCGAGGTCGAGGCCGGGGGCGGCGATGCTGTCTTCTTCGGCTGTCGCCGGGGCTTGCAGCGGGAAGACGCTGACTTCGAGCCAGCCCAGGGTGTCGTTGATGCCGCCGCTGTGTAGCGGGAACCAGGCGCGCACGGTGGAGACGGCCGCCGACGGATCGGCGTGGCCGCTCAGCGCGCCCAGATGGGTGATGTGTACAGTCTCTCCCTCGCCTGCGATCGCGCCGCCCCGCGCAGAAACGGCCGCTGCGGCCGACGCAGGCCGGGCGACGGGTGGTGAGGCGGCTGCCGCAGGGCCGGAGGCAGATGTCGCGGCGGTGGTGACGGCTGCCGCGACGGTGCTGTGCAACGTGCCGTTGACGCGGCCCAGGTGCCATGTGTCGGAGCCGCCGGTGGCGGTGAGTTGGCGGCCCGGCGCGGCAGGCGGCAAGCCGCGCACCATGCGGTCGGCCAGGACGGCGGCCAGTTCCCAATCGCGCTCGTTGGCGGACGGGGTGAGGTCCATGCTGAGCACAACCTGATCGCGCGTGTCGAGACGCGCTTCGGTGTGGCGCGCCAGGCGGACGATGTGCTGCATGTGTTCAGCGATGGCCGGCGCGTTAGGCACGGTGCATTTGACGTCGGCGCGGTTGGCGCGCGGCCGGCGGCTGGCGGTGATGGTCAGCGTGCGGCCATCTGCCAGGATGCTGCGGCATTCGACATTGGTGGGAACGGCGCTGGTGGAGATGCTGGTCATGGCGCGGGTTCCGTGTGCGGTAGATGGGCGGCGCGGCGCAATGCCAGGCCGGTTTCGAGGTTGGTGCAGATGCGGTCTGCTTCGTCCAGCAGGGATGGCCATTGTAGTTGGCCTGCGCGCTGAAGGCGGGCTAGCAGGGACCAGGCTTCGTCCAGCGCGGTTTGGGCGATCTGGGTTTGCGCGCTGCGGCGGGTCTGGTCTGCGACGGACAGTGGCTGGTCCGGCGCGGCCCAGGCCAAGGATGGCATGGTGTTGACGTTCAGCGCGGCCATGCCGAGGCGGAGCAGCACGGATTGATGTTGCTGGAAGACTGGCAGGCCAGCGGGGAGCGTCAGCAGCCGCAGTTCGCCGCTGAGGGATGGCAGCTCAAGGAACAGCCGCCGCAACGCCCGCGCATCCCGTTCGGCGACGGATGCCGGCGACGTGACCGGAGCGGCATCGGCCTCGCGCCCCCAAACCACGCCCGACGTCGCATCGACGTGCAGCGGTGCCTCATCAAGCGTAGGCTCCACACGCGCACTCGCAGCCTGCGAATTCGGGCCATGCTCCACAGAGCTGGCCGACGCAGCGGCGACCAGCGGCGCGGCGGCTTGGGCCAGGCGAGCGGCTTCGGCGGCTTGCTGGGCACGGGTTTGGAGGATGGTGGCGTAGTCGGTCTGCTCGCCCAGATCGACCGGCACGCAGTCGTCCACCGTCACACCATAGCGCGTGTACATCAGCTGATTCAAGCCGGCCCGAAACGCATGCCACTCTTCCAGCGTGGTACACGGCGGCAGTTCCAGCGTCCCTTGCGCCAGCTCCGCCTGCAACGCCATCTGCGCCGCCAGGCCAAAATCCTCCAGCGTCAGCCGCCCCGCCGTCTCGCTGAACAAGTACAAATCAAAGCGCTGCTGCGACACGCGTGGATTGGCCGCATCCACCACAAACCGCAAGCGCAAGCCCCACTCCGGCGCGGCCGCAAACGGCACCAGATCCACCGTGTACGGCCCGGCATGAAAGCAAAACACCACCTCCCCCGGCTCACAAGCCACCTTACCCGCCGCAACCCGGCGCGCATGACCGCCAGCGTTAAACACCACCACCGTGCTGCCGGCAGGCGCGACCTCCCCCGCATCGAGCCGCAGCGCGATCAGCGTCGAGCCCAGGCCCTCGGTATCGACGGCCTGCTTGCGGCGGCGGCTGAATAATCCCATCATCTACGGCGCCACCGGTTCAACGGCGAAGCCGGCTCCATACAGTTGAAAATGCGAGCCCGGCCCGACCGCAAACGGCCAGACACGCTCACACTCGCCATCCGCGTCGAGACGGCCTTGCAGCACAATCGCGCCACCGCCGTCGATTACCCGCAACAGCGGCTGCTCGCGCAGCAGACGCGCGGCAAACGGCGCCTCCGCCGACAAGGCCAGAATCACCTGCCAACCGCCATCCTGCGGCAGAAAGTGCAAAGTCCAGCAGCCGTCGTCCGTCACCAGCGCCTCCAGCTCGGTGGCGGTGGAGGCCGCGCGCAGCATGCCACGGCTGCCGGTCCATACCGGATCATTGGCCGCCGCCACTGGCACCTGTGCAGCCGCATGGTGCTGCAGCGACAACTGACGGAAGCGGCGCAAGGTCAGCGGCGATGCCGCCAACGCCTGCCGTTCATTGGGCGTCAATGGCCGCGTGCCGTCCAGCGCCGCCAGCAGCGTCGCATCGGCCAACATCAAACGGTCATCCTGTGCAGGCCGCGACAGCAGCACGCGCTCGCGCAACCGCGCATCCAGATCATCTTGTGCTGAGTTCAACTCGTTCTCCTGCATACAGTTTGTCTATTGCTTCATTGCGCCGCTTGCGCAGCGTCGGCATCGAAATCTGATCCAGCGCCGCCAGTTGCTGCAAGGTCGGCAGCTCGCCGGTGGCCGGGTCCAGCCAGGCGTCCGGATAGGTATCATCCGCCGCGCCCAGCAGCTTATGGTAGACCGCCAATCGAATCGGCAGCGATTCATCGCACAATATGCGCATCGTCCAGCTGCCGGCATCCTGCGCAGTCCTTGCCATTTCCAGATAGCGGAGGGGCAGGGAAAGCGCGTCGGCGCGAGCCTGTTCGGCCGCCAGCTCGGCCTCGCTTAGCACCGGGCCGGCGTCGGCCGGCGACAGGCCGTCATCGTCCGCCTCATCGGCATGCTCATCTTCCGGTGGCGGCAGGATGCAGTCCTCGTCCTGCGCCAGGCCGTCGGCCTCGGCCTGCTCGGACTCACCCAGCACGCGCCAGTAGTCTTCCAGCCACAATGCCGCCTCACCGGCCTCGCCCTGCCATTCCTCGCTGCGGTCCATATTGGCGGACAATTCCTCGTAGTCGCCTATCTCTGTCAACAGCGCCGCGATCTTGTCCGGACTGTTTTTCAAACTGGCGAAGCGCTTGGAGCGGGTATGCAGCGGACCAGGCGAACCGCCGAACCGCTCCAGCGTCTCGCTCCAACGGATGATCCACTCGGCCCGGCAACCGCTGATGGAGCGTATCTGCCTCACCTCGATCGGCGTGCCTGCCATCGGCCGGCCCAATATCGCCGCCACTTGCGCGGCATGCTGTTCCCATGCCACGAACAAATCGGAGATGGCGCGATAGGCCGTATCCAGCATGCGATAGGTGTAGATTTTATTCGGCGAGCATTCGCGGCCGGTGGCGACGATGTAGTTATCCGCATCCACCTTGTCGCGCAAAGTGGCATACATATCGTTGACCTTCTTGCGCAGCGCGCCCTCGGCGGTGGGATCGAGCCAGAACGCGCCATTGCGCGCATGTTCGCTGGCCATGGCCGCGGCAAAGCCGGCCCAGTAAGCCGGCTGCGCCTGCAGCTCATACAACAGCGCCAGTGACAATTCGTACACGCTCTCGCCGTAGCTATTGCCCTCGGCCTCGCCGCGCGCGGTGCGGGCGCTGGCGCGCAGCGACGCGGCTACCGCATCGGTATAGGCATCCAGCAGCGACGCATGCTGCTGCGGGTCGAGCACCTGGTGCATTTCAATCTGCCTAAATGCCTGCAAAGAGCAGGCACCGAGCAGCTTGCGCACCTGTTCCCAGCCATGTTCCTGATAGCGGGTTCCTGGCAAACGCATAAAGTCCTGTAAGTGGTGGGTGGTTCAACATGCTTTTCCCAAGGATGCCATAAACCGCCCCACCCCATTAGCGTGTTTACAAGCCTATTTCCCCTTCTGTTCACCGTTCTGCGAGGCCAGCGTGGACAGGATGGCGGCGATCACCGGCGCCGCGTGCTCGCCGCCGGTGGCGTCCGAGTGGCTGACGAAGGCCGCCATCGCCAGCCGGTGGGTCTGACCGGGCAGCGCGCCAGCCTCCAGCCAGCCGGTGAACCAGACCGTGGCCGTGTCCTCGCCGGTCGGCGCGGTGCCGGTTTTGCCATACAGGGCTGGACGGACTTTGGTCAGCGCGGCGCCACGGAAGGCGCCGGCGCCGGTGCCCACATCGACCACGCCTTTCATGCCGGCCTTGATGCGATCCAGGCGGATACCCAGCGGCGGTGCGGACTGCGTGCTGCTGGTAGTGCGGTCCAGCGTCAGCATCAGGCGCGGGCTGACCACTCGGCCCTGCCCCACCGCCGCCGAGGCCAGCGCCATTTGCAGCGGTGTGGTCTGCATGCGCAGGCCGATCGTCATCTGACGCAGTTCGTGGCGGGTGTGGATCGGGTCCATATGGGCCGGCGTGGCTTGCAGCGCGTCCCAGGCGCGCCAGTTGAAATCGGCCGGCAGCAGGCCGCCATCCAGGCGCAGCGCCTGTTCGAAGCCGAGACGGTGCGCGGCGGCGACGATGGGGCGGACCGCGTCCAGCGCGTCGGCATCCAGCGCCTGCAGGTCGGGGGCGCCGCCGTCCGGACGGCCGAACAGGCTGCGGTCACTCATCTCGCCGGACCAGGCGAACCAGGTATTCAGGCTGTAGGTCAGCGCTTGCGCCAGTCCGAGCCTGCCCTCTTGGGCGCGACGGTCCAGGCTTTGCTCGCGGTAGTTGGTGATATGAGCCAGGCGTGGATTGAGCGGATAGCTGGCGGCATCGGTCTGGAAGCCGTAGCCGCGCTGCGCGGCCAGGCGGTTGATGGCCGGTAGCGGCATGCCGCCCAACAGCGCGTCGATTTGCGGATCGTTTTGCGCGGCCAGTTCCAACCCCAGCGCGCTCACTACTTTGAAGGTGGAGCCGGGACTCTGATGAGCGCCGCCGTCATGTTGGAAGGCCGGCAGCCGCAGCGGGCTGCGCGCGGGACTGGTGCGGTCGAAGTCGCGCACTTCGGGCCAGTTGGCGGCGCTGATGTCGCCGGTGCCCGCGCCGGCGGCGGCCAGGATGTCGCCGGTTTCGGTGTCGAGGATGACCAGGCCGGCGTGACGGCCCTCAGGTATGGCCTGGCCGCCGACGCAGCGGCCATCGTCCCAATGGCCGCGTTTCATGGCGACGCAATCCAGTACGTGCTGGCTGAGCGCCTGCAGCGGCAGGTCCAGCGTCAGCGTGGCGTTGATGCTGCCTGCGGGCGCTGGCAAGCGCGCCAGCATGCCGGCGATGCTGTTGGCGTGGTCCGGCGTGATGCCTAGCAGCGGCGCCAGGCCGGCATCGATGGCGGCGTCGCTGGGCGCACCGTCGGACCACAGCATGGTGCCATTGCGGTCTTGCAGGCGCACTGCCGATGGCGCGACAGCGCGGGCGATGGTGTTGTCGCTCTGCGCCAGCGGTTGCCAGATCAGCTTTCCGCCGGCGATGCGCAGGTGGCGGTATTTCTGGTCTTCCGGGGTGTTGAAGTCGAGCGGCTGCACATCCAGCTGGATGCTGCGGGCGCCGGCTTGCAGTGTCAGTGTGATTTGCTGGACGTCGCCAGAGCTGGCGCAGGCGCGGCCGCTGCAGGCCGGGGCGTATTGCGCACCGGCGCCGCTGATGCCGCTGCCGACATGACCGGCCACCATCAACTGCAGCACTTCGCCACCGATGGCGGCATGGGCGAGGTTGAGTGTCAGGTGAACGTTGGGACGTGCACCATTGCCCTCGCCGGCCTGCGGCCAGCGAGCGACGCGGGTCCATGCTTGCCAGCCCTGCGGCAGCGCGGCGAACAGGCGCGAGGCGGCGACCGGCATCTGGCTGGTGGTGGCGATCATCACCGGGGCGTTGCGGCCGCTGGTGGTGGCGTTCCATTCCAGCGCCAGGCCGGCCGGGGTCTTGATGCGCCATGCCAGCAGGCGGCGTTCGCTGTTGTAGATGTCGATCTGCTGGCGGACGTAAGCGCCGTCGGCCTGGTAGTAGAGGCGCTTGAAGAGTTTTTGCGTGGCGGCGCCGGGCTGGATCTGCTGCCAGTCGTTGAGTTCCGCAGCGCGTTCGGTGGCGCCGGCGGCTTGCCATTGCGGCAGGTCGCGTGGCGCGAGTTCGATGGTGCCGGCGCGGGTGAGGCGGATCAGGCCTTGGGTTTGCAGGGCTTCGAACAGGGATTGGTCTTCCAGTTCGGCGCTGGCGGCGGCGGGGACTTGGTAGCTGCCGGGCGCGAGGTAGGCGCTGATGGCGCGGCCGCGCGCGGGGAAGGCGGTGACCAATGCGCTGACAGGCTGGGTTGCCGCGCCAGCCGGGCGATACATCTGCACCAGCAGTTCGCCGGCCTGCGGGCACATGGCGTTGTTGCGGCGTTCGATGCGCAGTGCGCTGGCGTCGCCCCACAGCAGCCAGCCTTGCTGGCGCAGCGCGACCTGGCCGCTGGCGCCCTGCTCTATTTGGCCGAAGCTGGCGTCACTGATCCAACGTGCTTGTCCCTGTTTGTTATGCCAGCTCAGTTGCAGTGGTTCGCTGAGCGGGTCGTTAAAGTCGGCGCGGGCGCTGCCTTCGATCTGCACTTCGGGCATGGCGTTGGTGCCGCTGTCGCGGTCTGCCACCAGCAGCACGTTGCGTAGTGAGATCTGGAGGTTGGCTTGTTCGTTGTGGGCCACCCAGCGTTTGACATCGTCGAAGCGGTAGCCGAGGCGCAGCGGCAGCAGGCGCGGATCGGTGGGGCTGCGCATCTGGCTGCACAGGTCTATGCGTACCGGCGGCGCGGCTTGCAGACCGGCGGCGATCAGCAGGGCACCGGCCGGCTGCAAACTGGTGCTGATGCCAGGCTGCCCGGGAACGGTGAATGCGGCACCGGGCAATACGGATTGGTAGGCATTGGCGGCACGGATGTTGGCGGCGGATTGCGGCGTGCTGGCGGTGGCGGCGGCCAGGTGGCGCGCATGGCCGGCAATCAGCGCGCCGCCGCCGAGCGTGACGCACAAAGCGGCCAACAACAGCCAGACGAAACGCACCGGGCTGCGATCGGCGGCGCGCGCCGGGCCGGAGGCGTCGGATGGCCCGTTGCCGAAAGCGTGGCCACGCGTGTCGCGCACGGCGCCCGTTGGCGAACGGCCGGGCTGGCCGCCAATGCCGGGCGCGGTGCTGGCTGGTGCGGGGCCGGAGCGGTCGCGCTGGGCGGTGGACGCTTGGTTAGGTGCGGCCGGGCGCGATGAAACGAGCGTCATGCCGCGCTGGCCGGCGCGCAGATTGGCCTGGCGCCGACGGGCGCGGCGGCGCTCGGCCCAGGCTTGCAGGATGGTGGTGACAAATCGCGGCATACGCCCCTCGCAGTGATGATCGCTCTGGCCGTCCTTAGCCGGGGGACCGGGAAAAATCAGGCTCCCGTCGCGCCAAAATGCATTTCGGGCCGTCCAAAATGCGGCTCGTCGCAATCCCGTCGCGGCTTGCGGGGCTTGGAGATACAGTGACTACATCGAAGCTCAAATCAACCACCGAAGGAGAAACAAAATGAACGTCCTGAAAAACTTTGAAGCCGTATTCGTCGTCACCGTCGCCCTGGCTTGCAGCGCCGCTTACTCGCTGGACCGCGCCCCGGTAGACACCACCACGGCCGCCGCCATGCCTACCGTCGTAGTCAGCGCCAAACGCCTGACGGCTGAACAGAAACTGCAATCGCTGCGTGAAGAACGCGCCACCGCGCTGGCCGCAGGCAGCAGCAAAGAGGCCGCGATTTGAACGCGCACCACAGCTTCGCCTGTCCGCACGGCCGCCACCACCGCGCCGCTGCGTGACAGACGAAGCACCTCCCTTCTCTCTCCCTTCCGTACGCCAGCGCACACAGCTCTCTCTCAGCTTTGTGTCATATGTAAAAAGTTGCATCATTCGCAGCCGAGCCTTACGCCGTTTGATAGAGTGGATTCATGCGCAGGATTAGCGCAACTGAATCAACGGAGGACTCCATCATGCTCAAGCCCCTATTCGCCACCGCCATGCTCGCACTGAGCGGCGCTGCTTTTATACCGTCGATCGCCTCCGCGCAGGTCGGCGTCAGCATCGTGATCGGCAACGCGCCGCCACCACTACGTTTTGAAAGCGTGCCCGCACCGCGTCGCGGTTATGTGTGGGCGCCGGGTTACTGGAACTGGGACGGCCATCGCCACGTCTGGTATGCCGGCCACTGGGAACAGGAGCGTATCGGCAGCCACTGGCGTCCCGCCGAATGGGTACGCGATGGCGGCGGCTGGCGTTTGATGCCGGCCGGCTGGGTGGTGGTCGACAATGGCCCGAGCTACATCAGCGTCGCGCCGCCGCCACCGCGTTATGAGGTGGTTCCTCCGCCGCGCGCCGGTTATCTCTGGTCGCCGGGTTATTGGGACTGGCGCGGCAACCGCCACGTTTGGGTAGGCGGCAACTGGATCGCTTCGCGGCCGGGTTATGTGTATTCGCAGCCGCGCTGGGAGCAGCGTGACGGCCACTGGTATCGCCAGGAGGCGCGCTGGGACCGTGGTCCGAACGGCGACCGCGATCACGATGGCATCCCCAATCGCTACGACCGTCACGACAACCGCGCCGATAATCGCGGCCGGGGTGACCGCGACCATGACGGCGTGCCCAATCGCCACGACCGCGATCGCGATGGCGACGGCGTGCCAAACAGGTATGATCGTCATCCCGATAACGGACGTCGTGATTAATGGATTCTTTAGAGTTTGAAATGCTGGCCACGGCCGCCTACAAGGGCGAGCGCGTGGCCGCGCGTCGTTTGGCGACGCGCATGCGGTTAAGTGAGCAGCAGGCATTGCTGCAGGTGTTGACGCTGGCCGCCGGGGCACTGGGGTTGGCGCATTTGCTGGCGGAGCGGGAGCAGTCAAGGCAGCGCGATGAGGAACGACGGCTGGCGCGGCAGGCGGTCAGTGCGCACAAGCTGGCGGCGCGCAAGGCCGCATTGCAGCCGGCTGGCGGCTGGCGCGGCTGGTTCGATGGCTCGGCGCATCCGAATCCGGGAGCGATCGGGATAGGCGCGCTGCTGTGCGGGCCGGATGGTCAGCAGGTGGAGATCAGCCGTCGCGCAGGGCATGGCAACAGCAGTGAAGCAGAATATCTGGCGCTGACGGCGTTGCTGGAGGCGGCGCGGTTGGCCGGGGCGACTGGACTCACTGTGTATGGCGATAGCCAGGTGGTCGTCAATGATGTGAATCTGGGAGCGGCGCGTGGCGCTAAGGGATTAGAGGAGTATCGCGCGCGGGTGGCGGAGCTGATCGCTGCGCTGGGCGGCGTGCAGCTGCGTTGGGTGCCGCGCCACCGCAATGGCGACGCGGACCGCTTGTCGCAACAGGCCATCGCCGGCGGCTGAAGCGCCATTCCTGTCATTCCCGCGAAAGCGGGAATCCATGCGGCGCCACCGAGCACGTGGCCTATGGGTTCCCGCTTTCGCGGGAACGACGTGCTAGGCGCTGCGGGCGATGCGCAGGGTTGGGCGTTCCGACGACGCGGTACGCGTGGCGCTGCCGCTGCTGCTGCCGCGCGGTGCGAATGCCGTCACACTGTCACTCACCTTGAACACACTGACCGCCTGCGCCAGCGCCGCCGCCTGATGCTGCATCGATTCCGCCGCAGCCGCAGCCTGCTCAACCAACGCCGCGTTCTGCTGCGTCACCGCGTCCATCGAGCCGATCGCCTGATTCACTTCGTTGATGCCGGCGCTTTGCTCGCTGCTGGCGGCGGTAATCTCCGAAATCATGTCGCTGACTTTATGCACGCTGGCGACAATTTCATCCATCGTGGTGCCGGCATCGGCCACCAGCTTGCTGCCCTGATTGACCTTGTCCACCGAATCACCAATCAGCGCCTTGATTTCCTTGGCCGCCGACGCCGAACGCTGCGCCAGATTGCGCACTTCCGACGCCACCACCGCAAAGCCGCGTCCCTGCTCGCCGGCGCGCGCCGCTTCCACCGCCGCGTTCAAGGCCAGGATATTGGTCTGGAACGCAATCCCGTCAATCACCGCAATGATGTCGACGATTTTGCTGGACGACTGGTTGATCGAATCCATGGTGCCCACCACCTGCGCCACCACTTCGCCGCCCTTGACCGCCACCTGCGCCGCATTGGCCGCCAGCTGATTGGCCTGGCGCGCGTTGTCCGCATTGTGCTTCACGGTCGAAGTCAGTTCCTCCATCGACGACGCGGTCTCCTCCAGCGCGCCGGCTTGCTGCTCGGTGCGGCGCGACAGATCCTGATTGCCCTGTGCAATTTCGGTGGACGAGGTGGTGATGTGATCGGTACCCGAACGCACTTCGGTAACGATGCCCAGCAGGCTGGCGTTCATCTCCTTCAACGCCGACAGCAGTTGGCCGGTTTCATCCTTGGCGCTGTCGTCGATATGGCCGGTCAGATCGCCGCTGGCGACGCGACGCGCCGCCGCCACCGCTTCCTGCAGCGGACGCACGATGCCACTGGTCAGCAGCCAGGCGGAGGTAACGCCAAACGCCAGCACCAGCGCGGCCAGCACAAACAGCAGCTGACGGCTGCTGGAAGCGATGTCTTCGATATGCGCGGCGGCGGCGTCAATCTTCGCGCGCTGCATTTTCAGCAGCTCAACGATCAATTCCTGATACTTGGCCGTGCCGGGACGGAAAACGTTTTCAAAAATCTTGTTAGCTTCATCCAGGTCGCCTGCGGTCTTCAGCTTGGCAATCTGGTCGCGCGACGACAGGTAGACTTTGCGTTGCTCGCCGATGCGGACGAACAAATCCTTCTCGTCGGCGTCGCTGATCAGGGTTTCAATTTTCTTTTGCAGCTCGGACGAAGCGGCCGACGAGGCTTTGGATTCCTCTGCAAAATAAGCGCCCAGCGAGGCATCGCTGCTGCGCGCGATCGCGGTGGTGCGGCGGATGCCGCTGTCGATCTTGCCGGACCAGTCGGAGATCATGCGCTCCTTGGCCAGCGGCACCTGCATCATTTCACTGGTGGCCGAAGCCACGCCTTGCAGGCGCCATACGCTGATGCCGGTAATCAGCATCGCAAACGCCAAAATGATCGTAAAACCCAGGGCCAGGCGTTTTCCGATACTGATATTCGCCAACATATTCATTCTTGCACCTACCTCTCACAGTAAACTCAAAAATATCGACCTACCAGTATCGGGCCTCGCCCGGTCCGGTTTAGGCAGCCAGCGCGGTGGTTTCGATCAAGCCCATGTCGGCACTCGACATCAGCTTGTCGATATCGACCAGAATCAGCATGCGCTCTTCGATGGTGCCGAGGCCGACGATGTGGTCGGTATTCATGGCCGCGCCGATTTCCGGCGCCGGCTTGATCTGCTCCGGGCTCAGCGTGGTGACGTCAGACACGCGATCCACCACCATGCCCACCACGCGGTGGCCGATGTTGAGGATGATGACCACGGTGAACTGGTCGTAGCTCGGCGTGCCCAGCTTGAACTTGATGCGCATATCAACGATCGGCACGATCAGGCCGCGCAGGTTGATCACACCCTTGACAAACTCCGGCGCGTTGGCGATCCGGGTTGGGGTTTCATAGCTGCGGATTTCGCTGACTTTTTGAATATCGATGCCGTATTCTTCCTGGCCCAGGGTAAAGGCCAGATACTCGCCAGCCTTGGAGCCGACCGACAGTTCGGTAACGTTGGACATGTGTTTTCCTTCAGTACTAAATTGACTTGGCGTAATGTTACCCCAAGTCAAGTTCAATCGCACCAAATAAATGCGTTACAGCAATAAATAAACTTATGACAATTTCCACATTGCTGTTTGCGCTATTTTTTCCTCTGCACAAGCCTGCGTCGACGCTGTATGATGCGTAGCAAATCGGCATCGCACAGGGAGAACGATGAATAGCTTGCTTACCAGCTGGCACCCACGCCTGGTGGCCCTGGCCAACGCGGCCTCGGGCATGGATGGCGCCCACGACACCAATCATTTGCACCGCGTCTGGCGCAACGCCAGTCTGCTGCTGGACGATTACCCCGAAGCCGATGCCCTGGTCGTACTGGCCGGCTGTTATCTGCATGACCTGGTCAACCTGCCGAAAGACGATCCGGAACGCCATCTGGCGTCACGCAAGGCGGCGCTGCTGGCCAGCCGCCAGTTGGCCGAGCTGGACTTCCCGCCGAACAAGCTGGCCGCCGTCGCGCACGCCATCGAAAGCCACAGTTTTTCCGCCGGCATCCGCGCCGAAACCATCGAAGCGCGCATCGTGCAGGACGCCGACCGGCTGGACGCGCTGGGCGCGGTCGGCCTGGCGCGACTGTTTTACACCGCCGGCCGCATGAATTCGGCGCTGGCGCACCCGGACGATCCGATGGCGCTGCACCGCGATCTCAACGACAAAGCCTATGCGCTCGACCACATCGACACCAAGCTGGCCACCCTGCCCGGCAAGATGCAGACCAGCTCCGGCCGTCGTCTGGCCGAAACCCGGCTCAAAGAGCTGATCGCTTTCCGCGACACCTTCATCGCCGAATGGGCCGCCAGCCCGGCCACGCCATGACCGCAGCGGCAGCGCCGGCGCGACCGGGGAATCTGAACTTCGTTCTGATCTGCGTTTTCATCGACATGTTGGGCATCGGCCTGATCGTGCCGGTGCTGCCGGTGCTGGTGGGCGAATTCGCCGGCACCCGCGAAAGCCAGGCTTACTGGTACGGCATGATGAGCGCCGTATTCGGCCTGATGCAATTTCTGTTCATGCCGATGCTGGGCGCCATCAGCGACCGCGTCGGCCGCCGCCCGGTGCTGCTGTATTCGATGGCCGGCATGTGCATCAATTTCCTCAGCACGGCGTGGGCACCGAATCTGGCCTGTCTGTTCATCGGCCGCGTGATCGGCGGCATGTCGTCGGCCAGCATGTCGGTGGCGTCGGCCTATGCGTCCGATATCTCGACGCCGGAAAACCGCGCCAAAAGTTTCGGCAAGGTCGGCGCCGCGTTCGGCCTGGGCTTCATCTGCGGGCCGATGCTGGGCGGGCTGCTGGGCGGGGTCGACCTGCACCTGCCGTTTTATGTGGCTGGCGCGCTATCGGCCGCCAACTTCGTCTACGGTTACTTCGCGGTGCCGGAATCGCTGGCGCCGGGAGCGCGCGCGCCGTTCACGCTGGCGCGTATCAATCCGCTGTCGGCGCTGGCCAAGCTGGCGCGCCGCACCGACATTCGCGGCCTGCTGCTGACCTTCACGCTGGCCACGCTGGCGCAGATGATGCTGCAAACCACCTGGGTGCTGTACACCACTTTCCGTTTCAACTGGAGCACCGGCCAGAATGGCGCCGCGCTGTTCTGCGTCGGCCTGACGGCGGCGGTGGTGCAAGCCGGCTTGCTGGGCGTACTGATCAAGCGTTTCGGTGAAGTGCGGCTGTCGCTGCTGGGCCTGATCTCGGGCGGCATCACCTACCTGCTGTACGGCCTGGCCACGCATGGCTGGATGATGTATGTGCTCATTCTTTGCAATGTGCTGTCGTTTGCCATCGGCCCGGCCCTGCAAAGCATTGTTTCCAAAAACACGCCACCGGGCGAGCAAGGCGAGTTGATGGGATCGCTGCAATCGATCAGCAGCGTCGGCGTGATTTTCATGCCGCTGCTGGGCTCGGCCATTCTCGGTGAGGTCAGCCATCTGGCGTCCAGCGACTGGCGGGTCGGCAGCACTTTCTATCTGTGCGCGGCCATGCAGGCGGTGGCGATCGTGGTGGCGCGGCGCTACTTCCGCCAGCACGAGGTGCCGGCATGAAGCTGCTGGCGGCAGCCCTGGTCGCGCTGGCGGCACATGGCGCCGCGCAGGCTGGCTGCTCGCGCGATATCTCGGTGCCGGTGTCGTCCAACGGCGCCAGCGTCATCACCGACGGCGCTGAAGTGCGCGGCATTTACCCGGACGTGTTGCGCAGCCTGACGCCGCGCACCGGGTGCCATTTCGTATTCAGCGTGGTGCCGCGCGCGCGTCAGATGGCGATGTTCAACGCCGGCAAGGTCGATGTGCTGGTGCCGGCCTCGCGCACGCCGGAGCGCGACCGCATTGGTACCTTCATCCCGATGATTAACCATCGCGCCATGCTGATTTCGGTGAACAGCGGCCGCGCGCCCATCACCAGCGCGCAGGATCTGCTGGCGCGGCGCGATTTGCGGGTGGCGGTGGTGCGCGGTTTCGATTACGGCAACCACTATGCAACGCTGATCGACGAGCTGCAGAAACAGGGCCGTTTATTTGTCGAGGTGGATGTGATCGCGGTGGCGCGGCTGCTCAATTCCGGCTCGGCCGACCTCACCATCATGGGACCGACGCTGATGGCCGGCGCCATCCGCCGCGAACCGCGCGTGCACGGCTTGCAGGAGAAGCTGAAAGCGGAAGCCATTCCCGAGCTGCCGTGGAGCATGACCGGCGCCTACATCGCCAACACGCTGGCGCCGGAAGACCACGCGCTGCTGCGCGAGGCGCTGGAAAAGGCCGGCAAATCCAATCAGATCATGGAAGGCTATCTACAGTACTTCCGCGCGGACGTGCTGACCGACAGCGTCCGTCCGCGCTAAACCACTACTTCGCTTCAACCAGCGGCAGTTCGATCGCGCTGTTGTGGTACACCTTCAGCGTGGCCTTCTTGTAATCGGATGGCTTGGCGTAGAAGATGTTCGGCACGTAGGTCTGCGGGTTACGGTCATACAGCGGGAACCAGCTGGACTGGATCTGCACCATGATGCGGTGGCCCGGCAGGAAGACGTGGTTGGCGTTCGGCAGCGCAAAGCGGTAACGCTGCACTTCATTGGCCGGAATCGGCGATGGCGTTTCCAGGCTGTTGCGGTAACGGCCGCGGAAGATGTCCATCGCGATGCCCAGCTGGTAGCCGCCCAGTTCTGGCTGCGACGGCACTTCGTCCGGGTAGACGTCGATCAGCTTGACCACCCAGTCGGCATCGGTGCCGGTGGTGGCGGCGTACAGGTTGACCATCGGCTGGCCGGCGATCTGCACTTTGGCTTTCAGCGGCTCGGTCACATAGGTCAGCACGTCGGTGCGGTCGGAGAAGCTGCGCTGATCGCTCACCAGCCACGGTTTCCACACATTGCCATCGCTGATGCGCACCGGACGCGGTACGAACGGCACCGGCTTGGCCGGATCGGCCACGTATTCGTCGTAGGCTGCGGCGCCATCCTGCGCGGCCTGGAAGCCCAGCTTGAAATCGTTCTGCAGATAGATTGGCTTGAGCGGCGCGGCGCAGCTGTCGGCACAAGCCAGCGGCCATTGCGGCAGCTTTTGCCAGCGGTTGATGCCGGTCTGGTAGTACAGCACCGGCGGCGTATCAGCGACCGGCGCGCCGTCCTTCAGGTACTGGTCGAGGAAGGGCTGCATGAAGTCGCGGCGGAATTCCAGCGCGGTGTCGCCGGTGAACTTGAGCGCGCCCAGCGTCGAGCCTTCGTAATTGACGCCGCTATGGCGCCACGGGCCGACCACCAGATAGTTCTTGTTGTTGTCCTTGTCCTTCGGTTCCAGCGCGCTGTAGACCGCGTGGGCGCCGTAGATGTCTTCCTGGTCCCAGTAGCCGACCACGGTCATGGTCGGCACTTTGAGGTCGCGCTTGGCGAGGATTTTGTCCAGCGCCTGGTTTTGCCAGTAGCTGTCGTAGGCTGGATGCTCGAACAGTTTCTTGGTGAAGTTCAGCTGATCGACGCCGAATTGCGCGGCGTAGCTGGCGATCGAACCGGCACGCAGCAGGGCCTCGTAATCGTCGTAGACGCCGGTGGCCAGTTGCTTGCCGGAGCCGCGCGCAGCGGTCTGGCCGGCGATGTAGTTCAGGTTGGAGGTGCGGAAGGCGCCGTTGTGGAACCAGTCGTCGCCACGCCAGCCGTCGACCATCGGGCTCATCGGCACTGCCACTTTCAGCGCCGGATGCGGGTTGATCAGCGCCATCAGCACGGTAAAGCCTTCGTAGGACGAGCCTATCATGCCGACCTTGCCGTTGGATTCGGGAGTGTTCTTGACCAGCCAGTCGATGGTGTCCCAGGCGTCGGTGGAGTGGTCGGTGCGGGTGTTGTTCAGCGGGCCGATCAGCGGACGGGTCATGACGTAATCGCCTTCCGAGCCGTATTTGCCGCGCACGTCCTGGAACACGCGGATGTAGCCCTCGCTCATCATGGTCTCGTCGCCCTGGGCCACGATGGACTGCAGGTTGGGACTGACGTTGCGGGCGGCGCGGCCGCTGGCGTTGTATGGTGTGCGGGTCAACACGATCGGCGCATGCTGGGCGCCTTTCGGGATCACGATGACGGTGTGCAGTTTGACGCCGTCACGCATCGGTATCATCACCTCGCGCTTGATATAGTCGGCGTTGGGGATGATGGTGTCGAACTTGGCGGGAATGTCCGGCGCCATGGCAGGAGTCTGCGCAAAGGCAGGGGCAGACAGGGCAAGCAGTGCAGCAATAACAGGACCACGCATCTCGGCTCCAGTGAGAATTCCAAAGGAGCAATATACCATTAATGCAGCAATTTAAAGAGTACTGCGGTGACGCCTGCTTGGGCTATCAGCAGTCCGCAAATCCACTGAATCAAGTCGGCCTTGAGATTTGCCAGGTCGGCCCGGAATTCAAGCCGCAGCTCATTGAGCCGCATGTCCAGATACTCCCTCGTAACCATATGGGCATCGATCAGTGTGACCAGTGCGGCGGCCAACGTCGTAGCCTGCTTCTGGGAAAAGTCGCCCGCCACCAGTGTATCGACGAAGGCATTCATATCAAGATTGTTAGCCATGTTGCACTCCTTTTCAGCTTAGACCGCCAGGCGCGCAAAATGGTTCCTGAACTTGACAGACCGGCCATGACCTGCAACCATACGGCCATGATTTTTTATGCCCCGCCTCACGCCCACACGTATTGGCGCCGCTCCTAGCGAGCGCGGCCACTGTACACCCATAGTGAAGTGATATTTTTATCAACGCCGCCCCTGTCTGGTGGCGTTTTTATTATGTGCGCGCTGGACCGGGGCAAACCCTAGCAACCCCGAGGAATCCTGATGAGTCTGCCTGAAACGCCCACTACCGAAGCCGTCGCCGTCGCCCCCAAAGGTCCGCAAATCATCCTGACCGGTGACCGTCCGACCGGCCCGCTGCACCTGGGCCACTACGTTGGCAGCCTGCGCAACCGCGTCGAATATCAGCACCAGTTCAAGCAATTCATCATGCTGGCCGACTCGCAGGCGCTGACCGACAATATGGACGACACCAACAAGGTGCACCGTAACGTGGTCGAAGTGGCGCTGGACTATCTGGCGGTGGGCATCGACCCGGCCAAGTCCACCATCCTGATCCAGTCGCAGATTCCCGAGCTGGCCGAGCTGACTTTCTACTACCTGAACATGGTCACCGTGGCGCGCCTGGAGCGTAACCCGACCGTGAAAACCGAAATCGCGCTGCGCGGCTTCGAGCGCGACATCCCGGCCGGCTTCCTGACCTACCCGGCCTCGCAGGCCGCCGACATCTCGGCCTTCAAGGCCACGCTGGTGCCGGTGGGTGAAGACCAGATTCCGATGATCGAGCAGACCAACGAAATCGTGCGCCGCTTCAACCGCATCGTTGATAAAGAAATTCTGGTCGAGTGCAAGGCACTGGTGCCGGACCTCGGCCGCCTGCCGGGCATCGACGGCAAAGCCAAGATGAGCAAATCGCTGGGCAACACCATCAACCTGGGCGCCACTGCGGCCGAAATCACCGCCGCCGTGAAAAAGGTCTACACCGACCCGCTGCACCTGCGCGTTGAAGATCCGGGCCACCTGGAAGGCAACGTCGCCTTCATCTACCTGGACGCCTTCGACCCGGAAAAGGACAAGCTGGAAGAAATGAAGGCCCACTACGTGCGCGGCGGCCTGGGCGATTCCATCGTCAAGAAACGCCTGGAAGTGGTGCTGCAGGAGATGCTGGCGCCAATCCGCGCCCGCCGCGAAGAGCTGGCCAAGGACAAGGGCTACATCATGCAGCTGCTGAAGGAAGGCACTTTCCGCGCGCGCGAAGTGGCGGCGCAGACCGCCGATGAAGTCAAGGCCGCGCTCGGCCTGAGCTACTTCTGATCGCTTCCTGGCAGCTTTGGCTGGCGGCCGCTTACGGCATCGCCAGCCTGCTCTGCTTCATCGCCTATGCGATCGACAAGTCGGCCGCCCGGCGCGGCGAGCGACGCATACCGGAGCGCACACTATTGCTGCTGGGTCTGTGCTGCGGCTGGCCCGGCGGACTACTGGCGCAACGCCTGCTGCGCCACAAGACCATTAAGACCTCTTTCCAGCTGACCTACTGGTCCAGCGTCGCACTGAATCTCGCGGCGCTGTGGTGGCTCTGCACTCTTCTTTAAGGACGTAAAACCATGTGGCAAGGCGTGTTGTGTGGCTTGCTGGCCGGTGCCCTGTGGGGCATGGTGTTTGTGGCACCGGTGTTCCTCAGCGCGTTTTCGCCGCTGGAGATGGCGTGCGGGCGCTACATCGCCTATGGCCTGATCGCCGCCAGCGTAATGGCCGGGCGCCTGCCGCCGCTGCTGCGCCGGCTGGATCGCGCCGACATTGTCGCCATGGTCAAGCATGCGCTGGCCGGCAACATCGTCTACTACATGCTGCTTGCGCTGGGCGTCAAATTTGCCGGCGTGGCGGCGACCTCGCTGATTATCGGCGTGCTGCCGATTTCGGTCACGCTGATCGGCCACAAGGACCATGGCTCGGTGCCGCTGAAACAGCTGACCTGGCCGCTGCTGCTGGTGGCGGCCGGCATCGCCTGCATCAACGTCGACGTCTTCACGCATGACAGCGGCAACGGCATGCCGCTGGCGTGGAAGCTGCTCGGGGTGCTGTGCGCGGCCGGTGCACTGGCCTGCTGGACCTGGTACTCAGTCGACAACGCGCGCTACCTGAAACGCAATCCGCATTTCAGCAGCGGCGAATGGTCGGCGCTGTACGGCGTGTCCAGCGGCCTGATCGCGCTGGTGATCGCGCTGGTGGCGCTGGCCGTGTTCCATGGCGATGTGACCGGCGCGGCCGGGGCGGCCAGTGGCCGCGACTGGGGTCTGTTCTGGCTGGTCAACGCGGTGATCGCGCTGGGCGCCTCGGCCATCGGCAACCATTTGTGGAATATCGCCAGCCGCAAGGTGCCGCTGACTTTGTCCGGCCAACTGATCCTGTTCGAGACGCTGTTCGCGCTGCTGTACGGCTTTATCTACAAGCAGCAGTTGCCGCGCACGCTGGAGGTGGCGGCGATGCTGTTACTGGTGGCGGGGGTGATGTGGTCAGTGCGGATCCACGCGCTGGAAGACCCCAGCGAGGCGCACGCGGATTAATCCAGCAGGCCGTTCTCGGCCAGCACGTCCTGCACCAGCTCCAGGCGCAGCACCGGATTTTCCTGCAGCAGCAGGCGCTGCTTTTCTTCCAGATCCAGCCGCAGCAGTTCGCACCAGCGATTGGCCACCCAGCCGGCTTCGTCCAGCCGGTACGGCGGCGCCAGCGACATATTGGCGGTGGAGATCTGTTTCTTTTGCAGCGAGCGGATCAGCGCGCCCAGCGCGTTGGCCACGTCCTGCTGTTCGCTAGGGATGGGCACCACCATGTCTTCGGCAACCTCGTCCACCTCGGCCATCCACAGGCCGTGCTTCAGCTGTTCGGCCGATTTGACCTGGAAGCGCGTGGTGCCGATGCAGGAGATTTGCAGCAGTCCCGGCAGCGGCGCGCTCCAGTCGACGATGCGCGCCATGGTGCCAGCGCCGGACAGGGTTTCGTGCTGGTCCGGCACCCGCACTTCGCTGCCGTCCAGCAGCGATACCACGCCAAACTCCTCCCCTTTGGCGATGCAGCGCTTGACCAGATCCAGGTAGCGCACTTCAAACACCTGCAACGGCAAATGTCCGTCAGGAAACAGAATGGTTTTCAGAGGAAATAGTGGTATAGAAGCCATCCCTACATGATCGCATGAAATGGACCGGTCCGGCTCACGGGCGGCGGAAAATCATGCCGCCTTTCATTACTAATTGGACAGTTCGCAGCGCCTCGATGTCCTGGGTGGGATCGCCACGCACCGCCACCAGATCGGCCAGGTAGCCGGGCTTGATCTGGCCCAGCGTGGCCGACTGTTCCAGCACGGCGGCATTGACCACGGTGGCGGCGCGCAGCGCCTCGGTGGGCGTCATGCCCAGCCGCACCATCCACGCCAGTTCGCGCGCGTTGTCGCCATGCGCGAACACGCCGACGTCACTGCCGTTGCCGATGGTGACGCCGAGCTTGCGCGCCAGTTGGAAGGCGCGCGCGGCGGCCTGCATCGATGGCGTTGGTGAGCCACCGCGCTGATACTTCTGGAAGTATTCACTGGTCGCCTCGGGCGCAGTCAGCGTCGGGAAATAGGCGACATGGCGCTCGGCCATCAGCTTGAAGGTGGCTTCGCTGCCGCCGTAACCGTGTTCGATCGTGTCGACGCCGGCCAGCGTGGCGCGCCGCATGCCTTCGTCGGTGCTGGCGTGGGCGGACACTTTGCGGCCGGACTCGTGGGCGGTGCGCACCAGCGCGTCCAGCTCGGCCTGGCTGAAGGTGGCGTGCGGGCTACCGTCGGCGCCGGTGCGGTAATCGGCGTAGACCTTGATCCAGTCGGCGCCATGCGCGCCCTGCTCGCGCACCGCCTTGACCACTTCGTCAACGCCGCTGGCTTCCTGCGCGCCTTTCGGCAGGTCAATATCGTCGCGGTAACTGCGTGGCGAGGGGCCGTAACTACCGCTGGCAACGATGGCGCGGGTGGCGATGAATAAACGCGGGCCGGCGATCACGCCGTCATTAATCGCCTTTTTAATCGAAACATCGGCATAGTTGGCGCCTTCAGTGCCAAGGTCGCGCAAGGTGGTAAATCCCGCTTGTAATGTGGCGGCGGCGTGACGGCCCGCCAGCAAGGTGCGGTATTCCACCGCTTCCTTTAACACCTGATCGTCCCACGAGGTTTCGTTATATGGATGCAGCAGCACATGCGAGTGCAAATCCATTAAACCGGGGATCAGCGTGGCGTCCGGCAGGCTGATACGCTCGGCGCCGGCCGGAATATTCATTTTATCGGCCGGGCCGACCGCCGCGATCTTGTCGCCGGAGATAAGCACGGCCCAATTGGCGTGCGCGGCGCCATCGCCGGTCCACACCCGCGCCGGGCTTAACAAGGTATCGGCAGCCTGCGTCGCCGATGAGAATATCGCAATAAACAGCGAGAATAAGACCGTGGCCCGGCTACGCTTCATGAGTGCGCCATAAAAAGAAAAAAGCTGGTAGCCGGTTTATACGATATAAACCAGACTGACCAGCTTTTGAGAATGAAGGAGAATTACTTAATCAGATAATCATCTTTATTCTTGCCTTCCAGCCATTTCGGAGCGCGGCCACGGCCGGTCCAGGTCTGGCCGGTGGCGTCGTCGCGGTACTTGGTTGGCACCGGTGCGCGTGGTTTCGAGACCTTGGTTTTGGTGGCTACACCACCCAGGTCGGCCAAGCCCAGGCCATAATCGCGCATGATGGTAGCGATTTTCTCTTTGGCTTCAGCGATCTCGTTTTTACGGGCGCTTTCTGCCAGGTTCTCCAGTTCAGCGATCTTCGCTTTGTATTCCTGGTAAGTCGTCATCTTAATTCCTCTGAACGATGGGTTGGATACTTAGAAAACCTCAAGTGACAATCTGTGAGATTCGATAGCCGCAATTTACCATAACTTTGCGGAGATACTCCAGATATATCCTAACAAAATTCAATATAGCTATAAAAGTGAATATTTTCTACCACTGTTTTAGAAATATATCATTCGCACAAGGGCCGTGGCTGTATCCCCTCGCGCACCACCTTGCGGATTAAATTCGCCAGCCGGCAGGTGGCCGGGCCGGCTATTTCGGGATTCGCCACCACCAGCGATAAGGATAATTTCTGCCGCTGCCCGACTCGCAATGGCAAAGGCTTGAGCAAGCCCTGCTCCAGCTGTTTCTGGATTTTGTGCGCCGCCAGCCAGCCAAAACCTATGCCATTACAAATCATTTCCATTCGGGTGTGCGGACTGGTGACGGTCCAGCGCTGATTACTACTCAACCAGCCGTGATCGCGCGGATTCAGCGTGCCGGAATCGCGCACCACGATATGCAGGTTGCGGTTTAAATCATCGACCTCGACATCGCGCCCTAGCGCGTGCAGCGGATTACAAGGGTGGGCCACCGCGATAAATTCGATGTCCATCAACGCATCGCCGAGAAAACCGGGCGGGATGCGGCTGACAATGGCAATGTCGACCCGCTTTTCCAGCAGCGCATCCTCGGAGCCGGACAGCACGGTTTCCTCCAGATTGACGCGGGTGTGGCGCGCCCAGGGTTCGAAGTCGCGCAGCACCTGCACCAGCAATTCGACCGGGAACAGACTGTCGACCGCGATGCTGACCTGCGGCTCCCAGCCCTCGGCCAGGCTGCCGGCCAGTTGCTCCAACTGAAAGGCATCACCCAGCAGCTCGCGGGCGCGGGTCAACAGCGCTTCGCCGTTCTTGGTAAGCCGGGCACGGCGACCGTCGATTTCCAGCAGCTCGACGCCCAGTTGCTCTTGCAGCTTGGCCACCATGTAACTGACCGAGGACTGGCTGCGATGCAGCGCCTCGGCCGCCTGCGCGTAGCCGCCGCATTCAACGATGGCTTGCAGCACCTGCCATTGTTCCAGCGTACTCTTGGGTATTTTCACTTCGATTCCATGATGAAGGTGCCGTCCCAGTCGGACGGCGGCGGATTGACCGCCATGTGGCGGCAGCGGTCGACGTACAGTTCAGCGATCTGGTCACGCGGGTTCAGCGTCAGCACATCCTCGAACAGGCGCTGGGCGGTGGCCCAGTTGCGCTTGCGATAGCTTTGCAGGCCGTTGCGGAACAGCCCCATGGCCTCGGCCAGCGCAGGGTAGCTGTCTTCGTTGTGGTAGTCCAGCACTTCGTAAATCGATACCGGCCGCGTCTTGCCCTTGACCACCACGATGTCGATTTCGCGCGCGCGGTAGGTGCCGCGCAACGCCCGGTAGGTGAACTCGCTCATCAGGATGCGTGCGCCATACTGCTTGCAGGCCGATTCCAGCCGCGCCGCCAGGTTCACGCCATCGCCAATGATGGTGTAGTCCATGCGCTTCTTCGAGCCGATATTGCCGGACACCACCTGGTCGGTATTCAGGCCGATGCCGATCTCGACCGGCGGCTTGCCCTCGCCCGCCCGCGCCAGATTCCAGACATGTAGCGCGTTGACCATGGCGATGGCGGTGCGCACGGCGCGGTCGGCATCGTCCTCGTGCGCCACCGGAATGCCGAAGGCGGCCATGATGGCATCACCGATGAACTTGTCCAGCATGCCCTCTTCGCGCTGGATGCAGTCGACCATCAGCGTAAAGTATTCGTTCAGCAGCGCCACCGTGCCCTGCGCGCCCAGTTGCTCGGTGATGGTGGTGAAGCTGCGGATGTCGGAAAACAGCACTGTGGCGTGGACGTTTTTCCCACCCAGCATTTCAGCACCGTTGGCCACCATCTGATCGGCGATGCCGGGGTCCATGTAACGCGACATGGTGGCACGCAGCCGCTTTTCGCTGGAAATGTCTTCGATCATCAGCATCCAGCCGATGCGCTTCTTTTCCATCGTCAGCAGTGGCTGCACGCTGAGGTTGACCGAGCGGGTGTCGTCGCCCAGCACCAGCTCCACGTCCATCAGGTGCTCGGCGGATTCGTGGACCTCGACCTGGCGCAGCCGGTCCATGATCCAGCCATTGGCGGCGCTAAAGAATTCGCCGGCCGGGCGGCCGAGGATGGCGAAAGCGCTGGTGCGCAGAATGCGCAGCCCAGCCTGGTTGCAGGTGACGATATTCTCCTGGCCATCCAGCGTGATCACGCCATTCGACATCGATTCCAGCATGGCCTCGTTGTAGTTTTTGATCTGCTGGACATCGGCAAACAGCTTGGCATTTTCCAACGCGATCGAGATTTGCGCGGTGAAAGCGCGCAGCCGCGATTCGTCTTCGTTGCTGAACGGGCCGCCGCGCTTGTTCAGCACCTGCGTCACGCCGATGATCTTGCCAGCCTTGTTGACGATGGGGACGCACAGGATCGAGCGCGTGAAATAGCCGGTGCGCTTGTCGAACGCCGGATTGAAGCGCAGATCGGCATAGGCGTACGGGATGTTGATGGTCTTCCCCGAGCTGAACACGGCACCGGCGATACCGGCATTGTTGGGCAGGCGGATCTGCAGCGATTCCAGGCCCTGCCCCACTTCCGACCACAGCTCGCCGGTCTTTTCATCGTTGAGGAACAGCGTCGAGCGCTCGGCGTTGAGCAGGCGCGTGGCCTCGCTCATCACCTTTTGTAGCAGCGAGCCGAGCTTGATGTCGGCCGTGACTTCGGACACCACGTCGATGAACTCCATTTCCTGGCGGCGGATTTTCTTCATGCTTTCCAGGAAGCGCGCGCTTTGCAGCGCCAGCGTGCCCTGGGTGGTCAGCGCTTCCAGCAGTTGCAGATCGGCGCGACTGAACTTGCCACGGCGCTTGTTCAGCGTCTGTGAGACGCCGATGATCTCGCCCTTCACGGTGCGGATCGGCACACACAGGATGTTGCGGGTGACGAAGCCGGTCTGCTCGTCGATCGAGCGGTTGAAGCGCGGATCGGCGTAGGCGTCGGCGATCATCAGCGATTCACCGGTGCTGAAGACGTGGCCGGCAATGCCGCTGTGGTTGAGGATGCGGATTTCGCGCTGGCCCTGACCCTGCGCCACGCGCGAAAACAGTTCGCCGGTTTCAGCGTCGTTGAGGAATAGTGTGCCGCGTTCGGCGTTCAGTTCTTCGGTGGTGACTTCGACCAGCGCGATCAGGATTTCGTCCAGCGTATCGTAAGCCGCCATGCGGCGCGACACTTCCAGCAACAGCTCGACCTGGCGCAGACGCTTGCGCTGGGCCGCATGCAGCGCCGGCTGGTCGTCGGCGCTCATTTGGCGTCCTCCAGCACGGCACGCAGCGCGCGGATGGTGTCTTGCAGTTGGGTCAGTTCGGCGCGGTGACCGGCGGCGGCGGTCTGCAGCGCATCGTTGTGCTGCTGGGTGGCGCTCTCCAGACTGTTGCGCAGCGCGACGATAGTGTCGCGCAATTGCCGAATCTCGGCCTGGGCGGCCGACAGCGCATCCTGCACCTGGCGCTGACCGTCCTGCTGCGCCTGCTCCAACGCGGCGCGCAAGGCCACCACGGTGCGCTGCAAATCCCGCACCTCGGCCAGCTCAGGCTGGAGAACATCGGTTGCGTCTGACGAATTCAGGGTATTCCCCGGCAAAAGAATTCACCGAGGAATCATACCATTCTCAGAAGCGGCGTTCCACGGTCACGCGCAGCTGGGTTTCGCCGCTGGCCACGGTTGTACGGTTAAGGCTCCCGTTGGCGTCGTTGTACAGGCTTTCGGTGGTGTAGTCCTGAGCCAACAGATTGGAGACCGCGACCCGCAGATTGTTTTGCGGATCCAGCTTCCACAGCGCGTAGACGTCGAGATCGCGCCGCACCGAGGTGTAGCCGCCTTGAGTACCGCTGATACGCGCCAGGCCGCCGTTGCGGAAGCTGAAATTGCTGCCGGTGCTGAACTGACCGTCCGGCGTCTTGTAATCGATGCCGAGCGTGGCGCTGAGCGGCACTTGCTGATCGAGCCGGTTGTCCGGGCCGGGCACGCTGTCGACGCGCGACCAGTTGCGGCTGACGCTGGCGCGCAAGTCCAGCTTGGGCGCGTGATCGATCAGCGCGCTGGCCGGGAACTTGGCTTCCAGCTCGATGCCACGGGTTTCGGCGTTGCCGTCGTTGATGGCGGTCTGGACCCAGCGCTGGTCCTGGTAGAACAGCCCCTGGTGCGTGTAGTTTTCGATCCGGCGCACCGAAGCGCTGGCGCTCAGCAGGCCGCCATCGCCCCAGTAATGTTCGAACGATGCGTCCAGTCCCAGCGCCAGTTCCGGCTTCAGATCGGGATTGCCACGACGGTCGGGATCGGTCGGGCTGTTGTTGGTCGAGGTGAACTTGCGCGGAATCAGCGCGGCGGTGGTGGGCGCTTTGTAGGTGCGGGTCAGCGCCAACCGGAACTGATCCTTCTTGTTGGGCAGCTTGATCAGGGTTTGCATCAGCGGGCTGAATACGCTGGAGCGGTTTTGCACCGGATCGATGCTGCCGCCGTCGGCACGGGTATCCAAGCCCTCCCAGCGCAGACCGGTGTAGACCGACCACAGCGGCGTGATATTCCATTCATCCTGGCCGTACAGCGCCAGCCGCGTGACCTTGGCGTTGAAACCCTCATCGCTGTTGACCGGTGTGCTGCCGGGCAGATCGGCATCGCGCTGCACGCGGGTATCGTCGCGCTGGGTCAGGCCGGCGTCCCAGCCCAGCGACAGCGCATGCTCGGTCGCCTCCTGGCCTTGCGACGGCGTGCCGAAAACGAATGGCGTGGTGTACTTGCCCTGCGTGCTGAAGCCCTGCTCCTCGCTTTCCGAATGGACAGTGCGCAGCAGCGTGGCCGACAAGCCGTCGTTACCGCCGATTTGCAGCGAATCCGCGCTGTTGCGGGCATCGCTGACGGCAGCTTTGAGGTCCAGCTTGGCGCCCTCCTCCAGCTTGTGCACCCAGTTCAGATCGGTGCGGCCGAAGCCGTTGTGGTTGCTGTAAGTGCTGTCGATGCGATCATAGTCGGGGCCGGCGCCGAAGGCCGTGTCCGTACGGCTGTGGCTGCTGCTGGCAAAGCGATTGAAATTGAAAAAGCTTTGCGAAGTCAGCGTATCACCGCCATCCAGCGCCCAGTTAATGCGCGGCGACAGATTGAAACCATCGCCACGACCGGCATCCTGCCAGGTCGAAGCGCGCGCGAGATTGGGGACGCCATCTGCGTCGGTACCATTTTCCCAGCTAGGCGTAATGCGGTCATACATAAAGCGCCAGGCGTTGCCGCCGAACGAATAGGAAGTCGTACCGCTGCGGTCCGACATCTGCAAGCTCATGCTGGGCGAACTGCCGTGACTGCTCTTGGATTCACTGAGTTTAAGCTCGCGTTGAGCCGGCTTAAGCGCCTTCTTCAGCACGATATTGATCGTGCCCGCGATCGACTGCGTACTGAATTCCGCGCTGGCGGCGCGCAGCACCTCGATGCGCTCGATCACATCCGGCGCCAGCGTATCGATAGAAAAGCCGGCTGGCGCGCGCTCGCCATTAATCAGAATCTGCGTATAGCCAGCGCCGAGGCCGCGCATACGGACCTCACCGCCGCTACGGCCGGCCGCGCCGCCAACAGTAATGCCAGGCAAGCGCTTGAGCACATCATTGACCGAAGTATCGCCATACTTCTGAATCTCCTCCGCGCTAACCACCGTCTTGCTGGCCGTATCATCCCGCCGCGCATCGTATTTCGCGGCCGAACCCTTGATCTCAACCTTCTGCACCTCCTCCTGTTTAGGCTGCTCCACCTCCGCACGGGCATGAGCAACAAAACTGAGCGCGGCAACAGCAGCGGCAATCTGCGTCAAACGAATAGGCATGATAAGAACTCGCAATTGGAAACCTAACCATTATGCCTTGCCAAGCCAAAAATGTTTAGCAAATCATAACTCCGGGGTCAGGTCCATCATTTCTACACGAGCTCATGTTGAAATGGCGGACCTGACCCCGGAGTGGGCGCTATAATGCGCGATCGTTAATTTGTATGGATTGTTATCGTGTCCGACCGTCTTGCCGTATTGCCGCAATATTTGCTTCCAAAGGGAGCGCTGACCAATCTCGCCGGTCGCATCGCCGGCGCCCGGGCTGGCAATAAAACGACCTGGTTGATCCGCTGGTTCGTCGGCCGTTACAACGTCAACATGGCCGAGGCGCTCGATCCAAATATCGAGAATTACAAGACTTTTAACGAATTCTTTACCCGCGCGCTGCGCCCGGACGCGCGTCCGCTGGCGCCAGCCGAGTACGTCTGCCCGGTCGACGGCCGCATCAGCCAGTTCGGCGCGATTGAAGACGATCAGATTTTCCAGGCCAAGGGCCATCAATTCAGCACCACCGCGCTGGTCGGCGGCGATGCCCAACTGGCCGCGCAGTTCCAGCACGGCAGCTTCGCCAATCTGTACCTGAGCCCGCGCGATTACCACCGCATCCACATGCCGATCGATGGCAAGCTGACCCGCATGATTTATGTGCCGGGCGAGCTGTTCTCGGTCAACCCGACCACGGCGCGCGGCATTCCCGGCCTGTTCGCCCGCAACGAGCGCGTGGTGTGCGTGTTCGATACCGCTCACGGCCCGTTCGTGATGACGCTGGTTGGCGCCACCATCGTCGGCAGCATGGCGACCGTGTGGCATGGCCTGGTCAACCCGCCGCGTCTGCCGCAGGTGACCGAGTGGACCTATCACGATCAAAATATCGTGTTGAAAAAAGGCGATGAACTGGGCCGCTTCCTGCTCGGCTCCACCGTGGTGATGCTGTTCCAGAAGGATGTGCTGAAGTTCAATCCAGCCTGGCAGCCGGGCGCCGCCATTCAGCTGGGCGAAGAAATGGGCCAGCTGAAATAAGTCTCAGATGCCACCCGGCGAGTCGTTCGCAAACGCCGCCTCCAGCGCATCGATGAACACCCGGGTTTTGGCCGGCATCAGCCGCCGCCCGGGAAACACCGCCCACCCCGTCACTTGCGGAAACGCCCATTCCGGCAGCACCCGCACCAGCTCCCCCGTTTGCAGATACGGCCGCGCGATCGCCTCGGTTGAAGCGCCAATACCAATGCCGGTGGCCGCCATGCGCACCAGCAGTTCCGGCGAATTGGCCAGCAGCCGCACCGGCAATTCGCGCTCCCACGAAGTCTTGCCGCGCAACAGATGCCAGCGGATCAGCCCGTTCAGCCGGGGCGGCAGACTCAACAAATCGTGCTTGAACAAATCATCCGGATGCTCGGGCAAGCCGCGCAGATTGGTGTACAGCGGCGAGGCGTACAGCGCCAGCGAGCTGAAGGTGATGCGCCGCGCCGCCAGCGTGGCGTCATCCGGCAGATTGCCCATGCGGATCGCCAGATCAAATCCCTCTGCCACCAGATCGACCCGGCGCGGCGACAAATCCAGTTCCATCGAAATGGCAGGATAACGGTCCAGAAAGCGCGCCAGCACCGCGCTGACCGCGATGTTGGCGAAGTCGGCCGGCATCGACACCCGCAACAGCCCGCTAGGCGCCCCCTGCCGATGCTGGGCCAGCGCGCCGGCCGCCTCGGTCTCGTCCGCCACCTTGCGCGCGTGCTCCAGCAGGCTGGCGCCGAATTCGGTCAGCACCAGCTTGCGCGTGGTGCGTTGAAGCAGGCGCTCGCCCAGTTTGCCCTCCAGCAGCGTGATGCGGCGCGAAACCGTGGATTTGGGCAGCTGCACCCGCTCCGCCGCCAGGCTGAAACTGCCGCATTCAACGATGCGGGCAAACAAAAGCAGGTCTCCAGGGTCGATTTCCATACCGATTGTTCCATTGGTGGATGAATGTTATCCATTTTAGGGTATTCCGCATTGGATTTGAAACGATTAAAGTTACTCCATCGACGCAGCACTCACCAACATACAAGGAGCAACACCATGAACATCCTGCAAATCAACTCCAGCGCCCGTAGCAACGGTTCGGAATCCACCCGTCTGGCGGATGCTCTGGTAGCCAAGATCAGCGCCGCCAACGCAGGCGCCGCCGTGACCCGCCGCGACCTGGCCGCCAATCCACATCCAGTGCTGGACGAGCCTGCCCTGCAAGCCCTGTTCACCCCGGCCGATCAGCGCACTGCCGAACAAGCCGCCCGCGTGGCACTGGACGACGCTCTGATCGCTCAAGTGCAAGCTGCCGACGTGATCGTGATCGGCGCACCGACCTACAACTTCGGCATCACCGCTCAGCTGAAAAGCTGGTTCGACGCGATTGCCCGCGCCGGCGTGACCTTCAAATACGGTCCTACCGGCCCGGTTGGTCTGCTGACTGGCAAGAAAGTGTATGTGGCCCTGTCGCGCGGCGGCATCCACCGCGACGGCCCGACCGACACGCAACTGGCACACATCAAGATCTTCCTCGGCTTCGTGGGTCTGACCGACGTGCAGTACGTGTTTGCCGAAGGCTTGGGCATGGGTCCTGAAGCGGTAACCAAAGCCCAAGCGCAGGCTGAAGCTGAAATCAACGCCATTCTGGTTTAAATCGGAGAATTAACATGACTGATCGAGTAACGACTGTACGCAGTGTAGAACGCATCATCCAGGGCCAGGCCGTGATGGACGGCGCCGGCGTCAAGATCAACCGTGTGTTGACCCAGTCGCTGCAACGTCGCCTCGATCCCTTCCTGATGCTGGATAACTTTGGCAGCGACCAGGCCAACGATTACATCGCCGGCTTCCCGAGCCATCCGCATCGCGGCTTTGAAACCGTGACCTATATGATCGAGGGTCGCATGCGCCACAAAGACAGCGCCGGCAACGAGGGCTTGCTGACCAACGGCGGCGTGCAATGGATGACCGCCGGCCGTGGTGTGATTCACTCCGAAATGCCGGAGCAGGAAGACGGCGTGATGGAAGGCTTCCAGCTGTGGCTGAATCTGCCTGCCAAGGACAAGCTGCGCGCGCCGTGGTATCGCGATTTTAACGGTGCCGATGTGCCGGTGTTCACCACGGCGGAAGGCGCCACGGTCAAAGTGATTGCCGGTCGTTCGCATGGCGTGGACGGCGCGGTGCAGCGCGAAGTCACCGAGCCGCTGTACATCGACGTTGAGCTGCCAGCCGGTGCTTCATTCGAGCAGTTGCTGCCTGAGGGGCATAACGCCTTCATCTTCACCTATCGCGGTTCGGTGAACGTGGGCGACAAAGCGGTGCCGACTGGTCGCATGGCGATTTTGGCCAACACCAAGGGCGCCGATGGCGTGGCGGTAGTCGCTAGCGAAGCCAGCCGCTTCATCCTGATCGCCGGCCAGCCGCTGAACGAGCCGATCGCGCAGTACGGCCCGTTCGTGATGAACACGCAAGCCGAAATCTTCGCCGCCGTGGAAGATTTCCGCGCCGGCAAACTGGGTGAAGAAGCCCACGCGTAACTGTTACAACAGCCGCCAGGCGTGGACCTCCCCGCCTGCGGCTGCCGAATTTCCTCTCTCCCTACTTGGGCCGGGCTAGTCCCGGCCCTTTTTTTTGCGTATCGCGAGCAGGCTTGCCATCAAACGCTGCAGCGCGCCCTTGCGCTCACGTTGCTCGCGCTCCGCCAGCAAGCCACGCACCTGTCGCCGCAATTGAAAATTATCGACGGCATAACCCAATATCAAAACCAAGAGCATCGCCAGCGTGATGGTGTCCCCCAGCCAATGCCAGGAAGCCCAAGCCAGCACTGCAAAAAAGCAGCCACACAGGACCAGCCAGAGCCTGTCCTTCATGGCCGGCTCCATGATTGACGATAGTGCTGCCTGGAGGTCACTTGGGAGTTATAGATGCCGGGCCAACGCATCAAAACACCCGCAAGCCACGGTCGATGCAGGTTATTGCTACGGGCAGATATCAACACGTCGGATAGCGACGTGCCGCCTGCCAGAGTTCGCCCAGTGGCAACGGCGATGCTGCCCACCACCGCTCCGGCATAAAAAGAAGCACGCAAAGCCCCCAGGTAAATTAGCTTCTCCAACCCCGTCCCAGCTCCGATCAATTCCGAAACTGTCACTTTGGAGCCATGCTGCTGAATGGCCGACAACAGCGTCGTTGCCGTTTGAATCGCCGCACCTTTGGTCGCAAACAGCGTTTCTGGACAGTCAAGCCCCAAGCTGTCCATGTTCTCCTTGAAGTACTTATAAAAGTCCGATGCCATAATCTTCTCCTATAAAACGCCGATATACACGGCGTTTTAGAAGCATATGTAATACCCGAGTCCGCGCATTGAGCCATCGCACTACGGCCTGGCGAAGACTGAATGTCCAGCCGCACGCTAAAATAGCATCATGATTGATATTCTGATGACATGGCTGCGCCGCCTTAGCCACCTGCTCGGCTTCGAAACGGCCGATTCCTTCCCGCCCGGCCACCCGTACGAACACACTCGTTGGGATGGCGCCTCTTTCGACATCGCTTCCGACGTCAAGCCGGAGCAGATCGAGCAGCGCTTGTGCGATGCTATCGCCAACACGCCGCTGGTGTTTGGCCGCATCGTCAATCCCACGCCGCGCATGCAGCGCACTTTGTTGGCGGTGCTGGAAGAACGCATGCGCGTCAACCGCGGCCGCGCCACCGAGCTGGCCGCGCTGCTGGTCGAGGCTTACGACAGTCCGCACATCACCGAAGTCATCCCCGGCCTGCGCACCGTCATCGCCAACACGCGCGGTTACGACATCGGCGACCGCGCTCGCGCGGTCATGGCCTTTCTGGGCTCAACCCAGTCGCCGTTTGATGTGATTGAGATGAACTAGCGTAGTTCGACGCCACATAGCGGTCACGCAGCTTCATGAACGGCGTCTCGACCAGCCGGTACAGCAGCCAGCCGGCCAGCGCACTGGCCGCACTCATGATGAGCAGCGCCTGCCAGCTTTCCGCCTCCCAGCCCTGCTCCGCGAGCGGCGCGCGCAGCAGCACGCACAGCTGCTTGTGCGTCAGGTAAATCGCATAGGACCACAGCGCGATGCTGGCCGCGCCCGGCACGCGCCAACGCTGCAACAGCGAACCGGGACTGAGCGCCGCGATCAGCAGCAGACTGTAGCTCAGCCCCAGCAGCGGATAGCCATAGACCGTCATCGTGTAACCATAATGATCGTCCAGCAGCGCGCGCCAGGTCAGCGTCAGCAGGACCACGCCGGCCACCAGCGTCCAGTTGCCATACGAAGTGATACGCGTCCACGCCGCAGCGTGATAATTCCTCAGCAACGCCAGCGCCACGCCAAAAATCAGCTCATCGAAGCGACACCACGAAGCGTAATAAATCACCGTGTAATAATGCCCGTTGCCATACTCCCCCGGCCACAGCTGGCTGCGCAGCAGCATGCCGCCCAACACCGCGCCCACCGCCGCCACCCAAGCCCACAGCAGTGACTTGCGCAGCGTGGCGATCAACAACGCGCTGGCCGGCAGCAGGAAATAAAACTGCTCCTCCACGCACAACGACCACGCATGCGAAAACGCCGTCCCCGGCATCAGATTGATATTCTGGGTGAAGGTCAGGAACTTCCACAGCGGCGGCAATTCGCTGCTGCCGCGCATGGCCGGCCACAAGGCATACAGCGCCAGCACGAAGTAGAAATTGGGCAGCGTCCGCAGCAGCCGACGCGCATAAAACCGCGCCAGCGAAAAGCGCGCCGTGCCCGCTTGCTGCTTGCGGATGCCGGCCAGAATCTGGTTGCCGATCAAATAACCACTGAGGGCAAAGAACAGGTCGACGCCAGCCCAGCCTATCTCGCTAACCCAGCCAAAAGTGGGCGCGCCGCTGACGAAGATCATGTAATGGTTGGCAAACACCAGCACGATGGCCAATGCGCGCAGGGTGTCGAGGCCGGGATTGCGGCCGATGGTGGTGGAATTCATCGGCCGTATCTTATCAGGATGATATAGCCATCGTCAGCACGCTGTTGGTCAGACTCAGCACCGCCGTGCAATCGCTGGGTATCGCCACGTTCTGGCTATGGCAGGAAAAGAATTCCTTTTTGCCCAACTGGATGCGGTCGATGGCCGCGCTGACGCCGTTGCTGATGGTGTACGCACTCAGCACCAGATCCGGCGCCGTCACAAATTTGAAGATCAGATCCTGTCCAGTATTGTTAAGAAAAACCGTCTTGGCCGGTTTGACAGTCTTGCGCGATGGGGTCTCCGTAAAGCAAATATTCATCGTTACAGCACCCGGAAAAAGCCGGCCGGGCGCTCCGGACGATGACACACCATGCCCACGCTGATGCGTCGGCCATCATCCACCGGCAGCGTGGACGCGTGCATCTGCTTCAGGCCGAAATCAGCCTCGTTGCTATCCTCGCCCTCCAGCCAGGCGACCGTGGCCAGACCGCGCTCCAGCATCTGCGCGCAGCAAGCACTGGAACCGTACACCCCCACCTTATAGTGCCGCTCGGCCGGGCCGGCTGCCGCGAACGCCTGGTTGATGCCTTCGAAATAATGGTCGGCGGCGCCGTCGATCTCGGCCACATCCGGCGCCGCGAAATAAATGGCCGAGCCGGACGGCTGACCGATCACGGTCTGCGCCATCAGATAAGCGGCGGCGCCATCGGCACAACCCTGCGCGCGGCTGAAGTAACTGAGGTGCGCATCGGCCGGTTCCCACAACGCGCCGAGCTGGATGCCGGCGTCGGTCAGCGCACGCGCCTCGGCCAACGACAGGCTCTTGCCCGACTGGTGCGTGTAATAACGAATCGCAAAATCGATCCCCTGTTGTTTTATAGCTATTGCGTACTGCGTCAGTTCAAACGGTGCTTTCACGCCGATCAAAACAGTCATGGAGACTCCTGGGGTTTGTGAAACTAAAGCGATGTAAATCTTTAACTATTTCTCTCAAGATAATGTTAGTATTTATCTGTAACGACTGTAACTAACCCTTGGTGAATCGGCCTTCCGGAAACCTTCCGAAGACTGCAAGTGCTTGATTCTGCGATGGTTATTGAGAACGCACAGAAGGTTGGATGTGAATCAGAAGAGTTTCCGTTTTGGCCAGTGGCGGGTTGATCCCGCCACCAACACGCTCAGCTGTGGGGTGCTAAACCGCCAGCTGGAACCACGCGCCATGGACGTGCTGTTGTATCTAAGCCGCCATCCGCACGTGGTGGTATCGGCCGAAACCCTGCTCGACGCCTGCTGGGGCGAAGTCTCGCCCAGCGACAACGCCATCCACAAAATCATCACCCAACTGCGGCGCGCGCTGGACGATTCCGCGACCGAACCCAAGTACATCGAAACCATCCGCAAGCGCGGCTACCGGCTGCTGGCCGAGCTCAGCTACGACGACGAAGTCAGCCAGGGCAGCTGGTTGCACGCCTCGCCGTTCCGTGGGCTGGAAGCATTTGAAGAACAACACGCCGCCATCTTCTTCGGCCGCAAACTCAGCGTCGACCAGCTGGTGCAAGTGGTGGTGGCGCAAGCCCAGGCCGCGTGCGCGATGGTGCTGGTGCTCGGCCCGTCCGGCGCCGGCAAGACCTCGTTGGTGCAGGCTGGGCTGATCCCGGCGCTGAAAAGCGGCGCCGCGCCGGCCGAGTCCGGCATCGCCATCAGCGCCCACGTCCAGCTCGATTGCGCAGACATGGGCCAGTCCGGGCTGCTGGAAACGCTGGCTAGCGTGCTGCTGGACGCCGAGATTGACGACCGACTGCTGTTTGAAAACACCAGCGCCGCCGCCCTGGCGCAGCGCTTGACCAACGACTTGCCGGGCCTGATCGAGCAACTGCAGAAACAGCTGCCAACCATCCGCCTGCTGCTGTTCATCGACCGCTTTGAAGCCGTGTTCCGGCTACCGCACATCAGCGACGTCGAACGCGCCGTGTTCATCAACGTGCTGGACCAGTTGGCGCGCTCGGGCAGCATGCAACTGGTGCTGGCGTGCCGCAACGACTTCTACCCGCATCTGGCGTCCTACCCGGCGCTGATGAGCCTGAAGCTGAGCGGCGGCCACTACGATTTGACGCCGCCCGGCAGCGCCGACATCGCCCAGATCGTGCGCCACCCGGCACAAGTCGCACAACTGCGCTACACGGTGGACGAGCAAGGCGAAGGACTGGACGAAGTACTGTGCCAGGCCGCCCGCTCCGGCCCCGACAGCCTGCCGCTGCTGCAATACTGCCTGCAAGAGCTGTACCGCCAGCGCACCGCCGATGGTGAACTGACGCACGCCGCCTTCCACGCCATGGGCGGCCTCGAAGGCGCGATCGGCGCACGCGCTGAACAAGTCATCACCGCCCTCAAGCCAGAACAGATCGCCGCCCTGCCCCATGTGCTGTCGCAGCTGGTTCTGGTGGCCGAAGACGAATCCACCGTCAGCTCGCGCCGCGTGCCGTGGTCGGCCCTGCGCAACGAAGCCGAAAACAAACTGGTGCAAGCTCTGGTGGACGCCCACCTGTTCGTCAGCGACCTGCAAGGCGGCGCGCCCTACTTCGGCATCGCCCACGAAGCCCTGTTGCGGCGCTGGCCGCGCGTGGTCGCGTGGGTTGAAGAGCACCGCCAGGCGCTACAAATCCGCAGCCGCATCAGCGCCCAAGCCAACCGCTGGCAAGAAAGCGGCCGCAAGCGCGACATGCTGCTGCCATCGGGCACACAGACCAATCAGGCTCGCGAACTGCTCCAGCACGGCGCCCTGAGCTTCACCACGCAAGAACAAAACTTCATCCAAGCCTCGCTCCAAAGCGTGCGCCGTAATGAACGCGTTCGGATGGGCGTGATGATCGTTGTCACCTGCCTTGCTATGTTAGCAGGGGGCTTGGGCCTCGCCGCCCGCTCAGCCCAATCTCAAGCAGAACAAAATCGTGCAGATGCCGAAAGTCTCATGACATACATGCTAGGAGAATTCGTCGAAAAACTGCGCCCTCTAGGCAAGTTAGATTTGCTCGATAGCGTAAGCAATAGGGCTCTACTTTATCTTTCTGATAAAAGTAAAGCTGATGGAAACGACGAAGCACTTGCTCAACGAGCAAAGTCTCTACAACTAATTTCTGAAGTAAAAATAGCTCGAGCCGATTCAATAGGTGCCAATACTGCATTATTAGCTGGTCGCAACATTTTGCATCAACAACTGCAAGCCAAGCCCGTTGACACCACGCTGTTAAAAAGTGCGGGTGAAAATGCGTTTTGGCTAGGACAAATCCATTTTGATCGCAAAGAATGGGAAAAAGCACAACAGTATTTTGACGAATACCGAGTATTGAGCGATCGACTAGCTGCAGCAAACCCCACAGACGCAGAAGGTTGGATTGAACAATCCTTCGCGCACAATACTTTAGGAACTTTAGCCCTTCAACGTAGTGATGTAGAACGTGCATCTAAAGAATTTGAGCTTTCCGTTGAATTAAAGGCGCTCGCACATAAAAAGAATCCCAATGACAAACGACTTACCGCAAATTTAGGCGATACACTATCGTGGTTAGCCAGTACCAAGATGCAGTTAGGATATTTAAGGGAAGCTGAGGCACTATCGGAGCAAGAATTACGTTTATTAGAAAAACTGCATAACGAAAATCCTGCTGATAACCTTTGGTTAAAACCTTTAGCTGCGGCTTTTATACATCAAGCCGAAGCAAAACAGGCCCTTGGTGATCTATCTGCAGCCGCCAGCAGCCTGAATACAGCACATGGCCTACTATCTAGCTTAGTATCGCGAGATCCAAGCAATCGGGCTTGGCAACGTGATCTCTATATCACTGATTTAAAAATTTTAGACCTCAATGAGAAGAACGTGACTCCTGCTCAAGCTATGGTTGACATTGAAAAATTACATGCAAATTTAGCTGAGCTGAGCAACCTTGAACCGAAAAAGTTGAATTTGAGAATGCTGGTCGCGGTTGCGATCCAACGCAAGGCCACTCTGCAGCTACATAATGGGAAGAATTTTGATGCAGCTTTAACATTGAAGCCTGCCTTGGCGGAATTGCAAACCGTTTACTCAGCCGCCCCCACTGATCGAGTCCTACGTAGCAATGTACTTGATTGTTTGCTTTTAAATGCAGAAATAGAACTTGCACAGCAAAATCCAGCAGCCGCTCAAGAGATTTACAAAACAGTGCTCACCACTCTCAGTCCATTTAGTAAAAATAGTAAAGATTTTCAAATATTGGTTCCTCTGGCAAAAGCATATATAGGATTAAATGATTTCGAACACGCAAACGAAATTATAATAAAAATAAATAAAATAGAATACAAAGAAAAAAATTACCTTAAATATATTTCAACCCACCAAAGAAAGTGAAGCCATGAGCAAACTGACTGCATCGACACAGTTTTTGAATGTATTAGTTCAAGTAAAGCCGGGCACAAAGCCTGGTACTCAATATACTGTCCAAACCGCTCCGGCAATCCCTTACGTAACGCAGCCTGACACTGTCATTAATTACCAAATCTATGACACATCAGGTTTTGATATTGTCTTTACGGGCGTGACTGTCGTTCCAGCAGACAATGATCAACTGAGTCCAGCAAGTGTTAGTATCAGCGGAAAACAACTGACCTTCACTGATGCAAATACGAAAAGCATTACTTTTAACATCATCTTGAATTTTAAAGATAAAGATGGTGTCGAATTTTCGCATGATCCGCAAATTCAAAACGACCCTCAAAGCTAGGAGAAAGTTATTTAGTGACAACCGGCTTACACTCACCTTAAGAATACCGACATATCCTGCTAACCATAATGCAATTCAAGTCCATTCAATACAACAGCCAAAACTACGGGGCCCGTTTAATTGTCACAGGAGCTGTGCATGGTAACGAGACCTGCGGAACTAGGGCGATTCTGCAAGTGATGCAGGAGTTGGATGATGGTGTGTTAGTGATACGACGTGGTGGTGTGACGTTTGTTCCAGTCACCAATCCGCTCGCCTATGCCAAAGGCGAGCGGGCTGGGGAGCGGAATTTGAATCGGGATTTATTCCCGAAAGCTGAGCCGAAGGATTTTGAGGATCGGGTGGCGAATTGGCTGTGCCCGCTGTTGGCGCAGCATGATGTGCTGCTCGATCTGCATTCGTTTAATGCGGCCAGCGAGCCGTTTGTGATGGTCGGGCCACGGAATAATGATGGGCCGTTGGAGCCGTTTAAGCATGAGGAGCAGGAGCGCGCGCTGGCGCGTCGGCTTGGTGTGCGGCGGTTTGTCGATGGCTGGCTGCGGACTTATGGCGATGGTGTCCAGCGTCGCATGGGCGGCAGCGATGAATTGCAGAAGGTGCTGCGCTACGGCATGGGCACCACAGAATATATGCGCTCTGTCGGCGGCTATGCGCTGACGCTGGAGTGCGGGCAGCACAATGATCCGCAAGCGCCGGAGGTGGCGTATCGCGCGATTCTGAATACGCTGGCGTTCCTCGGCATGATTGATGCGCCTGAGCCGGAGCCCGTGGCGCCGGAAGACATGGAGGCGCTGAGCATGGTCGCGGTGTACGACAAGCAGCATGCGGACGACAAGTTCAGCCGCAACTGGTCGAGCTTCGATCCGGTTCGGCAAGGCGAGGAAATCGGTCGCCGCGCGGATGGCACGCCCGTGTTGGCGGAATTTGACGGCCGTATCCTGTTTCCCGATAGCGAGGCCGGCGCCAACAGCGAGTGGTATTACCTCACCCGCCCCAACCCGTCGTTTTAAACGGTAGAGACCTTCAGGCCGATGATGCCGCCGACGATCATGGCGATGCAGGTCAGCCGCATGATGCTGGCCGGTTCGCCTAGCACGACAATCCCATAGATGACGGTTCCCACGGTGCCAATGCCAGTCCAGATCGCATAGGCGGTACCCAGCGGGAGCGTGCGCAGCGCTAAACCAAGCATGCCGACACTGCCGGCCATGGCGGCCAGGGTCAGCACGGAGGGGATCAGTTTGCTAAAGCCTTCGGTATATTTGAGGCCCACCGCCCACACCACTTCGAGCAGGCCGGCCAAGATGAGGATAATCCAGGTCATGCGGCACTATACCAAAAATTGGTGCCAGGGCTCTAGCCGCCGCGCCCTTGCTCGGGTCATAATGCTCGTTCAACTCTTATAACAATCGGGAGCACACATGCATTTGGCAGCACAGATCGTCGCCGCACTGGTGGCGCTGGTACACGTCTACATCGTCTTGCTGGAAACAGTATTGTTCAATTCGCGTGGCCGCCGCGTCTTCGGCCTCAGCAAGGAGAAGGCGGAGATTGTGCGCCCCGCCATGTCGAATCAGGGTTGCTATAACGGCTTTCTGGTGGCCGCGCTGGTGGTCGGCTTTGTGCATCCGGACCCGGCGATCGCTTCGGCGTTTACCGTGTTCGGTCTGGCCTGTGTGGCGGTGGCTGGTGTGTGGGGCGGCGTGACCGTCAAGCGCAGCATCCTGCTGATTCAAACTCTGCCAGCCGTGATCGGCCTCGCTCTGCACTTCGCCGCCTGACCATGCAAACCAAGATTAACTGGATACTGATGAGCTGCGCGGCCGCCGCGCTGGTGTTCACCGGCTATAAGGAGATGACGCGCAAGCCGCAATCGCATGTGGTCGACGAGGCCGGCTGCGCGCCGGATGCGATCAAAAGCATCGACAATATCACCGAGCGGGCGATTCAATCGTCGCAGTGCGCGCAGCGCACCAAGTAGCGTTTACTTACGCAAACTCGGCAGCGTAATCGTCACTGACGGCGGCGCTGCCGCTGTTTCCGAGGCTGGCTTGGCGCCGGTGCCGCGCAGTGCCAGCAGCCAGCCGATGCCGTCGAACCAGAATGGCGAGCCGAGTGAGGCGGCAAAAGCGGTTGCGACCCAGCCTACCAGCGCCATCGCCAGCGCTATCACGAATGGCCATGCGCCATCTACGCCATCAAAACGTGATGAGGGCCAGCCGATTGGCAGTTGCTGCACGTCTTTCGCTTTCGCTTGCGCTACGGCGGCCTGCGCCAGTGCACTGGACGCGCCGGACGCGACGGCATCGGGAGGCTGGACAAGCGGCGGCGGCAAGCCGGCGGCGCGTATCTGTTCGGCCTTCTCCACCATGCTATCGCGCAGCGCGTCATCCTTCCACAGCCGCTGCGACAGTTGCAGCGCGTCGATGTTCATCGCCACCGCGTAAAACAGCCCGACCAGGAACAGCACGAATTGCGAGCGCCGCTTGTACCAGCCGCTGATGCGTTCCATCACGGTGTCGTACCAGATCCGCACCGCCGCTTCCAGCGCGGCCACGTCATCCGGCCCCTCGCCCATGATGGCCAGCAGCGTGCGCGTCAACCCTTCATTACCGACCTGTTCCAGCAGCATGGCCGCAGTCTTGCCCTTGCCGTACTTGGCCGTCAGCGTCGACACGAACGCGCGCGCGAAGATCTGCGACGGGATGTAGGACGGCATGCGCCCGCGCTGCGCCATCCCGGTAATCAGCGGATGCCGCATCACCTCGGCCGTCAGCGACGCTGAGCCCAGCTTGTCCAGCCCGAAGCCGCCGTGCCGCCGTAGCAGTCGGCTCAGCGACGGCAAGATGCCGCGCAGCCGCGATTTATGGTCCGGCTCGTGCAGCAAGGTCAGCACGCCGTCCAGCAGCACTTTGGCGCGGGTCTGGAACAGCGAGGCGATGGCTTCGCGCGTGGCCGCGCACAGCAGGCTTACCGCCAGAAAGGTGTAGGACAGCCCGATCAGCACATCCGCGTAATGACTCGTCATAGACCGCAATAAGTTTTGAACAATGTTCCCATAACATAAAGGATTTTCCGGCCTCCAGCACGCTTTTTATTTATATCGTAGAATTCCGATATTGAAATCGGAAGAACACGATACATATAGCCCACCATGGACATAGACGCTATCCACAAAGCCCTTGCGAACCCGATGCGACGCCAGATTCTGGCCTGGCTGAAGGAGCCGAACGTGTACTTCTCGGAGCAGCAGCATCCGCTGAGCCTGGGAGTCTGCGCCGGCATGATCGACAAGCGTGCCGGGCTGTCGCAATCGACCATGTCTGCCCACCTGGCCGTGCTGGTCAAGGCCGGGCTGATCACGTCGCAACGCGTCGGCCAATGGAGCTATTTCAAACGTGATGAAGCTGTGATCCAGGCTTTCATCGACCAAATGCAACTATAGGGAACCATTACCATGCCTACTCTGTTCGATTCCATTACCATCGGCGATATCACGCTGAAAAACCGCGTCGTCATGGCGCCGCTGACCCGCGCCCGCGCCATTGGCGGCGGCCGTGTGCCGAACGCGCTGATGGCCAAGTACTATGAGCAACGCGCCACCGCCGGCCTGATCCTGAGCGAAGCCACCGCCGTCACGCCGCACGGCGTCGGCTATGCCGACACGCCGGGCCTGTGGTCCGATGAGCAGGTGGAAGGCTGGAAGCAGGTCACCGCCGCCGTGCACGCCAAGGGTGGTGTGATCTTCGCCCAGCTGTGGCACGTGGGCCGCATTTCGGACCCGAGCTTCCTGAACGGCGAACCGCCGGTGGCGCCAAGCGCGATCGCCGCCGAAGGCCATGTCAGCCTGCTGCGTCCGCAGCGTCCGTATCCAGTGCCGCGCGCGCTGGCGATCGAGGAGCTGGCTGGCATCGTGGCGGCTTACAAGAAGGCGGCTGAAAACGCCAAGAAAGCCGGCTTCGACGGCGTGCAGATCCACGGCGCCAACGGCTATCTGCTGGACCAGTTCCTGCAAAGTAAAACCAATCTGCGTACCGACCAGTACGGCGGCCCAGTCGAAAACCGCGCCCGTTTGATGCTGGAAGTGACCGATGCGGCGATCGCTGTCTGGGGTCCGGACCGCGTCGGCATGCACCTGGCGCCACGTCGCGATTCGCACGATATGGGCGATGCCAATCCGGCCGAAACCTTCGGCTATGTGGCGCGCGAGCTGGGCAAGCGCAAAATCGCTTTCATCGCGGCGCGTGAAGCGGTGGGCGACGATAGCCTGGGCCCGCTGATCAAGAAGGAATTCGGCGGCGTGTTTATCGCCAATGAGAAGATGGACAAGGTAGTCGCGCAGAGCGTGCTGGATAGCGGCAATGCCGACGCCATCGCTTTCGGCAAGGATTACATCGCCAATCCGGATCTGGTGGAGCGCCTGAAAGCCGACGCCCCGCTCAATCCATGGAAAGCTGAAACCTTCTACGGCGCCACCGAAGAAGGCTATACCGATTACCCAGCCCTGGCGTAATCGATCAGCGCGGCTGCGTGTAGTTAATCGGAACGAACACGTAGCCGCCCTTGCCGTTGGCGCGCACATGGCCCAGCGCCGGGAATGACAGGTGCGGCGCGCCGATCAGATAACCCTCTTTGGCGGCCGCCGCGAACGCTTCCTTGCGCTCGGCAATCGCCACCTTGCTATCGCTGTCAAACGCGATGCCAACACCCGGATCTTCAAACTGCACCGACTGCACATGCAGCAGGTCGCCCAGCAGCACCAGCTTTTGTCCCTTGCTCTCCACCACGTAGGTGATGTGGCCCGGCGTATGCCCGCCATTGAAGTACGATTTAATCCCCGGCACCAGCTCGGTGTTGGCGATAATCGGCTGGAACTTGCCGGCCTTGACGTACGGTCCGATCGACACCTGCGGCCCCTGGAAATTATCCTTGGCCTCGCCCGATGCCTTGTCCAGATTACTTGGGTTCAGATAGTAATCCGCATCCAGCTTGCCGGCGCGGACGATGGCGTTGGGGAACACGCGCTGGTCGTTGGACGCCAGCCCGCCGACATGATCGCCATGCATATGGCTGATGTAGATTTCGTCCACCTGCTCCGGCTTGTAGCCGGACGCTTTTAGATTGGCCAGCAGCTGGCCCAGCGTTGGGCCGAACAGGCTGGCGGCGCCAGTGTCGATCAGCACCAGCTTGCTACCGGTGTTAATCAAGAAGCCATTGACCGAGGTTTGCACCGGACTTTTGAGGAAGGACTTGGCCAACGCCGCATTGGTCTTGTCGGCCGGCTGCTTGAGCAGCTTGTCGACCGGCAGGTCCAGCGTGCCGTCGTTCAGCACGGTGACTTCAAAGTCGCCCAGCGTGGTGCGGTAAAACCCCGGCGCCTGGAAGCGGGCCATGGGCGCGCCCGCCTGCGCGGAAGCGGCCACCAGCAACGTGGCGATGACGGCCCAGGGTTTCAGAGTACTCGTGGTCATGGCTCCCCTTGTTGTGAGAATTGTCAGGACCACTACAATACAACAAATACATGATTTGTGTTCTTCCGATCAGAACGTCATCGGCAGCCGCAACGACAGCTGCACGTCCGGCGTATCGCGCGTCAGCCCGGCGCCGACCGAGAGGTTGACCGTGCGCTGCGGGCTGATGCGGTAGGAAAAGCCCATCAGCAGCGTGCCCAACTGGGTGCGCACCGAGCCGGCCACCGGCGCGCCGTTTTGCCGGGTGCGGGCGATCGAGCTGTGGTCGTAGCCCAGGCTGAGCAGCGCCTTGTCGTTCAGCGCCAGGCCGATGCCGAAGTTGAAGCCGAATACGCCGCCGGGCTCGATTCGTCCCAGCGGCTCCTGCTCGCCATTCAGCACGCGCCGGTTGACGTTGTTGCGCTTGAAGTTGTACAGGTAGCTGACGCTGCCGAACAGGATGGCCGGGTCGCTGGGATACAGCCAGGTCAGGCTGGGCTGCAAGGCGTAGAAGCCAGAGCCGGTGGGCAGTTCCAGCGGCAGGCCGGTGCCGGTGGCGTCCGGCCCCACGCAGCGTTGTGTGCAGTCGGTCACCACTTCAAACGGATCGGTGCCGGTGCGCGATTTGAAACGCAGCCCGGCCACGTAGTAGGGACGATCGTTGCCGCCTTCGTTCAACTGATGACGCAGCGCCAGCTCGACGTCGCCGATGCCGCGCCCGCTGGTGTCGAACACGCGGTCGACGCCGGTACCGGTGAACACTTCGCGGCTGACGGTGGAGTCGGACCGGTACACATACGGCAGCTTGATTTCCAGCTCGGTGCGGTTGCTCAAGCCGTAGCGGCCGCTCAGCGTGGCGGTGCTGGTGTTGCGCTTGACTTCGCGCACGTCCACCAGTCCGATCAGCAGCGCCGGGATGATGGTGTAGCCGACCAGCACCACGCGGTTGCTGGACGAGTAGCCGAATTGCAGCGCCGGCTCCAGCACGAATTTTCCGCGCGGCGTCAGCACGCCGGGTTGTTCAAACAATGGCGCCACCGCCGGCGGCCGGCTGTCCTGCGGCGGTGCGTTGCCGACCGGCGTGTCCGGTTCGGCCATGACGGCGCCGCTGGCCATCATCGCTGCGGCCATGAGTATGGTTGCTTGCATGCGCTCTCCCCTATTTGCTGACCGCGCCACGCAGGGCGTCGCGCAGGCCGCTTTCAAAGTTAACGGCCTTCAGCAGTTGCAGATTGGCGACCGTGGTATCGATCGTGGTCTGGCTGCGAATAGCCTGGTCGTTGAGACTGTTCTGTACCAGCACACCTGCCAGCGCGTCGCTGGCCAGGCGTGCCTGGGCATCGCTCAACTGTGTCACATCGGGGATGGAAAAACGGGAATGCGATACAACAGTGTCATTGATCGAAACCAAACGTTCGACACCTAGCGAGACCAGCATGCCGTTGCCCAGATCAAAACCGCCGCGCGCCTGCTCCAGCTGGCTGTCGTCGACGGCGCTCCAGTCATCGGTGGGATCGGCATGGGCCGCGACCACGCTGGCCGCCAGCAGCACGCTGCATACTATTTTGCGCATGGCAGCGCCTCCTTTTAGAAGTTGCCGCTGCCGTTTTTAGACAGGGTGATATCGGTCAGGCTGGAACGGTTGATCGCCTCGCCCAGCGGCGCGCGCGGCGCGGTGCTCCAGTCGGCCTGCAGATTGAATTGCGGCTGCCCCGGCCAGTTATGGATCACGAACAGCAGCTTGTCCGGCCACATGGCTTCGAACGCGTCGCGCCGCAGCGCGCGGGTGCCGCCGGCAGGATCGCCCAGCAGCACGCGTTCGTCATCGACGCCCTTGATGACAACAAAGTGCAGATAGCCGTTCTCCACGATGCGCACAATGGCCGGATAACCGGCCTGCGCCAGCTTGTGCAGCGGCTGAAAATAGCCGTCGGCGATGAAGCCGTGCTGCGCCAGGTAGCGCTTCATGTCCAGCAGCGAAAAGCCTTCGCGCTGTATCTTCTGCTGGTCGCCGAGGGCATACATGGCGTTGAAGACCTCCGCTTCGCTGACCGGCGTACGATAGTGCCAGGTCAGCAGCGTGGCCACTGCCGCCGAACCGCAGCTGAAATCGTACTGCTGCCGTATGGTGGAGCGAAAGCGCGCCGCCTGCAGGCTGGTGACCGGCACCGAAAAACTGCCGCCGCCGTTGGGCGCCGGCAGATCGGCCGCGCTGGCGTTCAGCGCCAGCATCAAGGGAATCAGGATTTTCATTGCATGTGGATGTTGATGATGGTGGCGTTCTGTATCAGCACATTGGAACCGGAATTCTGAATCGCCACCGGCAGACCGGATGCGTTGCTGAACGCGCCGCTGCTGATGGTGTTGGCGCCGCTGCTGACGTTGGACGCCGAATTCGCCGTCACCGCGCCGTTCACGCGCAGCTCGTTACTGACGGTGTCGGCTCCGGCGTGCAGCGTCGCCAGCCGCTCCGGCGCCACCGGTGCGCTGTCGAAGCCGGCCGGATCGGCCACCTTGATAATCACATCCGGCAGCGGCGGCGCCGCGCTGGCACCACCGCAGACGGCCAGCAACAGCACCATCGCGTAGAAATAGGAAGTAGGCATACAAAATCTCCTCAGGCACGCACAAGGCGGGATGCCAGGCATCCCGCCCGTCAGGCTCAATGGCCCAGCGTCAGGTTGGACTGCACATTGACGCTTTGCTGCACCAGCGATGCGATGCCGCTGTTCTGCGACGCCACCATGATGCCGGCCGCCGACTGGCCGACGCTGGTCATGGTGTTGGACATATTGAACACGCCGGCGTTGACGCCGACCTCACCACCGGCGCCACCGGTTGCGGTGCCGCCCGCGCCGCCAGTGGCCGCGCCGCCGGTGTTGGTGCCGGACGAACCGCCCGCGCCACCGGTGCTGCCGCCACCGCCCGCGCCACCCGCCGCGCCGGCACCCGCCGTCGCGCTACCATTGGTCGGATCGCCATTGGTGGCGGTGCCGCCCGTGCCCGTCGCACCGGCACCTCCGGCTCCGGCCGTGCCCGACGTGCCGGCGCCGGTGCCGCCATCGGTCCCATTCGAGCCGGTGGCATCACCGCTTGCCCCGCCCGCGCCGCCGCTGCCGCCGCTGCTGGAGCCGACATACGGCGAGCCGTTATAAGCGCTGCCGTTGGACGATCCGCCGCCAGACCCGCCGGCACCGCCGTTGCCGCCATATGCCTCCGCGCCGCTGCCACCCCGGCCCCGCGCATTGCCGCCACTGGCGCCGCCGCCGCTGCCGCCAGTCGCCGCGCCGCCAGTGCTGCCGCCGCTGTTGTCAGCGTAGTTGCCGATGTAGCCGGTGGTGTTGCCGCCCACCGTGCCGTTCAGCGTGCTGGTGGCGGTGGCCGAGGTGGTGTTGAAGGAATTGCTGAAAGTGGAGCTCGCCGTGCCGCCGTTGTTCGCTGCCACGCCCGCCAGCGCACTGGCGCTGGCGTCGCCGATGCTGTTGTTATTGTTGTTGCGGTTTCTGGTGCTGCTGTCCGCTGTCGCGCTGGAGGCATCGTTGGCGCTGACGCCGGCGCCGGATTGCGTCACTGCGGTCTGCGCATAAGCCTGCGCACCAAAGGCCAGCGCGATGAGCGTGCCGATCAAAACTTTTTTCATGTTAACTCCTGAGTGTTACGGATTGACGAAGGGTGGAGCCGGAGCGCAAGTCCCCGGTCTCACTTCTTCCGCAAGCTTGGTGCCAGTCGCCGCAAACCCTTGATCCGCAAGGACTTGTGGCTGCGCGGAGGCTAACTGGCTGCGGCGGCAAGCGGCACTACGTCACAGCGTTGAGACAGCGCGGCGGTTCATTCACTCTGGCCGTCGGTGTAACTGGCGCGCGATGGGGCTGCCATGCCATGCTTGGCCAGCAGACGATAGAGCGTCATGCGCGAGACGCCCAGATCGCGCGCCGCCAGCGTGATGTTGCGGCCGGCGCGCAGCAGGCTGGCGTCGATGGCGTCGCGCTCGGCGCGGATGCGGGCGTCGTCCAGCGCCAGCGGCGCCGGTGCGGCGGCGGCCTGCAATCCGAGGTCGGCCGGCAGGATCAACCGCCCTTCAGCCATCACCATGGCGCGCCGCACCCGGTTAATCAGCTCGCGCACATTACCCGGCCAGTGATGGGCGCGGATCGCCTGCGCGGCGGTGCTGCTGAAGCCGCGCACGCGCGGCGCGCGCTCGCTGGCGAAGGTGTGGAAAAAATGTGCGGCCAAGGGCATCAGGTCGTCGCGCCGCTCGCGCAGTGGCGGCACGTCCAGCGCCAGCACGTTGAGGCGGTAATACAAGTCTTCGCGGAAGGCGCCGCGTTGCACCGCCTGCGCCAGGTTGACGTGCGAAGCGGCGATGACGCGCGCATCCACCGTGATACTGCGCGTGCCGCCGACCCGGTAAATGGTTTTCTCCTGCAGGAAGCGCAGCAGATTGGCTTGCAGCTCCATCGGCAGATCGCCGATTTCGTCAAGGAAGATGGAGCCGCCCTGCGCGGTTTCGATCAGGCCGCGCTTGTCGCGCGCGGCGCCGGTGAAAGCGCCGCGCTCGTGACCGAATAATTCGGACTGAATCAGTTGCGCCGGAATCGCGCCGCAGTTGATCGGCACGAACGGTCCCTTGCGGCGTGGCGAATGGGCGTGCACCGCCTGCGCCGCCAGTTCCTTGCCGCTGCCGCTCTCGCCCCAGATCAGCACCGGCGCGCTGGCCTTGGCCACTTTGGCGATCTGCCGCCGCAAGCGCGTGATGGCGACGCTGGTGCCGGTCAGCATGGCGTCGTCGCCAACCCCGGCCGCTTGCTTGGCGCCGGTGGCGCGCGGCGACGCATCGTCATCGCCACACAGCGCGGCCATGCCGAGCGCGTGGCCCAGCGCGTGGCGCAAGCGCTGATGGTCGAGCGGCCAGGTGTGATAGTCGTCGCACAGCTCATGCACCAGTTGGCGCCAGGCCGGCTGCGCCAGCGCGGCCGGCGGCAGCACGGCAATCCAGCGCGTCCCGTGCCGCGCGCCATGCTCGCGCAGCAGCGCATGCAGACTGTCGCAACTATCCTCCGGCTGCACCAGCAACAGCCCGACCGCGCACGGCGTGCTAGTTAAATGACGGCGCGCGTCGGCCAGCGTCGCCGCGCGAACCACCTCCCAGTCGGCCGGCAGGCCAGGCGAGCCGGTGCCCACACAGAGTATCGATTTGGTCGTCATCCCGGTTGGACGGGAAATGATATGAAAAGTTCAAGGCTTGCCCCACTGTCGAGCCCAATATAGAATGCGCGCAGCTTTTTTGACCAGCTCCATACCAGCTTGTCAACAGTGCACAAAATATAAAACCACGGGATGTAGTGAGATGACTGATTTTGAATTGAAGCCGACCGCGCTGCCGAGTTGGCGCCAACGGACTTCGCTGCGCGTGCTGAACCTGTTCGGCTGGCGCATGCTGTACCGCCCCCTGCCCGGCCCACGCGGCATCGTGGTGGTGTACCCGCACACCTCGAACTGGGACTTCATTGTCGGCCTGTTCGGCAAATGGGCGTTGAACCTGCCGTTCCGCTGGCTGGCCAAGGATTCGCTGTTCAAGTCGCCGCTGGGCGGCTGGTTCCGCTCGCTCGGCGGCGAGCCGGTCGACCGCAGTGCGCCGCAAGGCATGATCCGCTCCCAGGCCGAACGCATGAACGCGGCCGACTGGTACTGGCTGGCGATCACGCCGGAAGCCACGCGCAGCTACCGCCCCAACTGGAAGAGCGGTTTCTATCATCTGGCGCTGGAGGCCAAGGTGCCGCTGTGCCTGGTCTACATCGATTACCCGAACAAGACGCTGGGCGTGGTCGACCATCTGCACCTGAGCGGCGACCAGGAAGCCGACCTGGCCGCGATCCGCGCCGTGTACGAAGGCCATCGCGGCCGCTTCCCGAAAAACCAGGCGCCCATTGTGCTGCAGGAGCGCCGCGCCGACGAGCGTCGCTAAGTTTTACGCGGTCGCCACCAGCGCCACGCCGGTGGCGGCAATCGCCGCGCCCGACAGCTTGAGCGCCAGCGCCGGGCTGACGCGGCCCAGCAAACTCCCACCATACACCAGCACCGCACTGGCCGCGAGCAGGCCGAGCGCGCTGGACGCCTGCGGCAGTTCCAGTCCGTGCGCATTCCCGTGCAACAGTGCGAACGCACCCACCATGGTAGCGGCCAGCGCGGCCGGCAGACGCGCGGCCATGGCGATCAACACCCCCATCAACGCGACCGTCAGCGCGATGCCGGTTTCGAGTCCCGGCGCGGCGTAGCCGGCGGCACCGGCGGCCATGCCGGCCATCAGCGCGCCGATGAAGGTAGCCGGCAGCCATTTGGCGTTCTGCTGGCGCACGCTCCACGCGCCCACCGACACCATGGCCAGCAGGTGATCGAGGCCGGTGAACGGATGCGCAAAGCCGGACAGGAAGCCGTGCGTGTGCGCGCCCTCGCCGGTGTGGGCGAAGGCGGCGGTGCTGGCGGCGCTCAGCGCCAGCGTGACGATGATCTTTTTCATGTTCTCTCCCTTTTATTGATCCAGTAAGCCTTGTTCGCGGATGTAGCTGATGACCTGCTCCACGCCCTCGCCGCTGCGCAGGTTGGTGAAGATGAACGGCCGGCTGCCGCGCTGCTGTTTGGCGTCGCGCGCCATGATGTCCAGGTTGGCGCCGACGTGCGGCGCCAGGTCGGTCTTGTTGATGATCAGCAGATCCGAGCGCGTGATGCCGGGGCCACCCTTGCGCGGGATTTTCTCGCCGCCGGCGACGTCGATCACGTAGATGGTCAGGTCGGACAGCTCGGGGCTGAAGGTGGCTGCCAGGTTGTCGCCGCCGGATTCGACCAGGATCAGGTCCAGGTCCGGGAAGTCGGCCTGCATGCGGGCGATGGCTTCGAGGTTGATCGAGGCGTCCTCACGAATCGCGGTGTGCGGGCAGCCGCCGGTTTCCACGCCCATCAGGCGTTCGGCCGGCAGCGCGTCGGCGCGCAGCAGGATTTCCATGTCCTCTTTGGTGTAGATGTCGTTGGTGATGACGGCCATGTCGTAATGGTCGCGCATGCCCTTGCACAGCATTTCGCACAGCGCGGTCTTGCCGGAACCGACAGGGCCGCCGATGCCGACGCGGAGTGGATTGGATGTAGTCATGATGTAGTCTCTTTATGATCGGTATAAACGGCTGTATTGGACTTCGTGCTGCATCGACAGCAGCGACAGGCCGGGCGCCCAGTTGCACATGTCGTCATCGCTGACGGTTTGCGCGTGGCGCGCGGCGGCTTCGATTTCTTCACGCAGCGACAGCAGCATGCGCTGGCCGGCCACCTGCCCCAGTGGCACGGATTTGACGCAGACCAGTACCTGGTTTTCGGCCCAGGCGAACAGCATGGCCAGCAGCGCGGCGTCGTGCGGGATGCCCAGTGCGGCGACGGCGCAGGCGAATGCGGTGGGCAGTGCGACTTCGGGTTCGGCTTGCAGGTGGGCCAGCATCTCGGCATCGGTGATGCCTAGTTCGGCCACCAGCTTGGTGAGCGAGTAGCCCATCTGGATGGTCTCGGCGCGGAATTCGGCGCTGTCGCGCGAGGCGATGAATTTTTCGCTCCATTCGCTGACGGCATTCCAGTCGCGGCACGACCAGGCTTGCATCAGGCGCCAGGCGATAGGCGCTTCCCATTGCGCCACCACTTCGTGCAGATGGCGCACGATCCAGGCGCGCGCGGTGTCGGCGTTGCGCACAGTGCCCGCCTCCAATGCGGCTTCCAGCCCTTGCGAATAGCTGTAGGCGCCGATCGGCAGCGCGGGGCTGGCGAACTGCAGCAAATTGAGGAGCGCGGCGGCCTGCATTTATTTCGGGTCGCTCGGGCGGTGGATCTTTTGGCGCAGCGGAATCGGCGCCAGCGGGCCGGCGCCGTGGTCGTGGTGATGCCCGTGGCCGCCGCCGTAAGCGCCGGATTCCGGCTCGAACGCCGACAACTCTTCCACCACCGTCGCACCGAGGCCGGTCAGCATCTCCTTCAGCACCGCGTCGGCGCGGATGCGCAGGAAGCCATCGCCCACCTGCGCCTGGGTGTGACGATTCCCCAGATGGAAAGCACAGCGCAGCAGTGCATGCGCATCAGCGCAGGTGACTTTGTAGGTCGGTTCCGGCGCGGCCACCACGCGGATCACGCGCTTGTCTTCACCGGTCAGCAGGTCGCCGTCACGCAGCACGGTGCCGCGCACGGTGAACACCGCCACCTCTTCGCCGGTGTCCAGCGCCGCGCGCAGGCGGCACTTCTCGCGCAGTTCATATGGCAGCACCAACTGCGCGGCTACGCTGTCGGCGTGCGGAATTTTGGTATGTAAAGTCAGCATAATCAGAACAGGAAATAGCGCTGCGCCATCGGCAGCACGGCGGCGGGTTCGCACACCAGCAGCTCGCCATCGGCGCGCACTTCATAGGTTTCGGGATTGACGTCCATCTTCGGCGCCAGACCGTTGTGGATCATGTCCGACTTGCGCAGCGAGCGCATGCCCTTGGCCACGATCAGCGTTTTGTTCAACTTCAGCATGTCGCCGATGCCAGCGTCGTACGCCGCCTGCGACACAAAGGTGAAGGACTTTTTCAAGCCGCCGCCAAAGCTGCCGAACATCGGCCGGTAATGCACCGGCTGCGGCGTCGGAATCGACGCGTTCGGGTCACCCATCAGCGCCGCCGCGATCATGCCGCCTTTCAGTATGGTCTGCGGCTTGACGCCAAAGAAGGCCGGCTTCCACAGCACCAGATCGGCGATCTTGCCGACCTCGATCGAACCCACCGCATGCGAAATGCCGTGCGTGATGGCCGGGTTGATGGTGTACTTGGCGATGTAACGCTTGACGCGGAAGTTATCATTGCGCGACGAATCCTGCGGCAGCGGCCCACGCTGCACCTTCATCTTGTGCGCGGTTTGCCAGGTGCGCATGATCACCTCGCCCACGCGGCCCATGGCCTGCGAGTCCGACGACATCATCGACACCGCGCCGATATCGTGCAGGATATCCTCGGCGGCGATGGTCTCGCGGCGGATGCGCGATTCGGCAAACGCCACGTCCTCGGTAATCGCGGCATCCAGGTGATGGCATACCATCAGCATGTCCAGATGCTCGTCCAGCGTGTTGACCGTGTAGGGCCGGGTCGGATTGGTCGACGACGGCAGCACATTCGATTCACCCACCGCCGCGATGATGTCCGGCGCATGGCCGCCGCCCGCGCCCTCGGTGTGGAAGGTGTGGATGGTGCGGTCCTTGAACGCCGCCAGCGTGTCGGCCAGATAGCCGCCCTCGTTCAGTGTGTCGCTGTGGATCGCGACCTGGATGTCCATGCTGTCGGCCACCCACAGGCAGTTGTCGATCGCGGCCGGGGTGCTGCCCCAGTCCTCGTGCAGCTTCAAACCAATCGCGCCAGCGCGGACCTGTTCCTCCAGCGGCGCTGGCAGGCTGACATTGCCCTTGCCGAGAAAGCCCAGATTCATCGGGAACGCATCAGCCGCCTGCAGCATCGCGTGCAAATGCCACGGTCCCGGCGTGCAAGTGGTGGCCGAGGTGCCGGCCGATGGACCGGTGCCGCCGCCGATCATGGTGGTGACGCCGCTCATCAGCGCCTCCTCGATCTGCTGCGGGCAGATGAAGTGGATGTGCGTGTCTACGCCGCCGGCGGTGACGATCATGCCCTCGCCCGCGATGATCTCGGTCGCACCGCCGATCGCCATCGTCACATTCGGCTGGATGTCGGGGTTGCCGGCCTTGCCGATGCCGGCGATGACACCGTTCTTCAGGCCGATGTCGGCCTTGACGATGCCCCAATGGTCGATGATCACCGCATTGGTGATCACCGTATCCATCACATCGGCGGCCACGCGCTGCGACTGGCCCATGCCGTCGCGGATCACTTTGCCGCCGCCGAATTTCACTTCCTCGCCGTAGGTGGCGTAGTCCTTCTCGATTTCGATAAACAGTTCGGTGTCCGCCAGACGGATGCGGTCACCGGTGGTGGGACCGAACATCTCCGCGTAGGCGCGGCGCGAGATTGTAGCCATGAGAGCCTTTTAGCTTTTTGGTGGTGTGGAGTTCAGCTTGCCCATTACTTTGCCATTGAAGCCATAGACTTCCTGGTCGCCATCCAGCTTGACCAGTTCCACGGTACGCTGCTGGCCCGGTTCGAACCGCACGGCGGTGCCGGCGGCGATATTCAGGCGCATGCCGTAAGCCTTCCAGCGCTCCAGCTTGAGCACCGAGTTGACTTCAAAAAAATGAAAATGCGAGCCGATTTGCACCGGGCGGTCACCCTGGTTGGTAACGACGACGGTGGTGGTTTCGCGGCCCACATTGAGGCCGATCTCGCCTTCTTCTAGCTTGTATTCGCCGGGGATCATGATGAACTCCTTATGGGATGGGGTTGTGGACAGTCACAAGCTTGCTCCCATCTGGGAACATCGCTTCCACCTGGATGTCTGGGATCATTTCGGGGATACCCTCCATGACGTCGGCGCGCGTGAGTATGCGCGTGCCGTCGGACATCAGTTCTGCGACAGTTTTGCCGTCGCGGGCACCTTCCATGATGGCGCAGGTAATCAGCGCCACCGCTTCCGGGTAATTCAACTTCAAGCCGCGGGCCAGCCGGCGTTCAGCCAGCAGGCCTGCGGTAAAAATCAACAGCTTGTCTTTTTCGCGTGGAGTCAGGTCCATTCGTGTATCTCTCTCAGGTTTGCCAGATGCGCGGCGTCACCGCCTCGCGCCCCAGCAGGTGTGGACGCAGATGGCGCCATACGGTCAGCATCAGGCGGCGCGCGGTCTCGCTGTCGTCGCCCAGGTGGCGCGCCACCAGCACGCCCTTGGTCTGGGTGATGCCGAAGACGTGCTCGCCGTCGGCACCGATGGCGGCGCGGATGTCATTCAGCACGGCAGCCGGCAGCGGCTTGCCGGCGGCGGTCAAGGTCGCGCACACGGTCTTGCCGTGCAGCGTCAGCGGGCTATCCAGGCGGCCGCCTATCAGATCGCCCTGCTCCCACCAGATCAAGCGCCCTGCGCGGCGGATGCTGCTGCGCTGACGCACGCGGCCGGTGTTGAACACCTCGCCCGAGCCGCGCCGGCCCATGCACAGGATCTCGCAGCCGAGGAAGGTGGCGCCCTCGGCCAGTTCAACGTGCTGCTCCAGCACCACGTTAGCGGTATCAAAGAAGATGGTTTCCTGCGGCAGCCATTCCAGTGCCGCGTGTTCGTTCACATGCAGGTGCACGCTCTGGCGCGACACCTTGCCGTTGGCCTGGTACCACTTGGCGGCGCCCGGCGTGGTGATGAAGGCGTGCGCCTGTGCGCCGACGCCAATGTCGATTTCCAGCTGATCGCCGCCCACCACGCCGCCCGGCGGATGGACGATGATGGCCTGGCATACCCGCTCGTCTTCCGGGTACAACGCCTTCTGCACCCGCAGCGGGCCGTGGTGCAGCTTGTTATATAGACGGGTAGTGCCGGCGTCATCCGCAAAACCCAGCGTGAGACTGGCCTGCCAGGCGCCAGGGCTGGCTGTCAGGTCGCGCGGTGCGGTGCAATCGGGCATGGCTCACTAATGGTTCAAATAATGTTCTGTCCTATGCAAGCCCTGTGCCAGCCCCAGGAGACGCTGGACGGCGTCGGCCGCACCAATAAGTGGCATCGCGCACTAAAGTGGTGCGAATCGCAATTACCTCTGCCAGCAAAAGCGTTTTCTCCTCCGGCAGAGCTCGCCTTGTTGTAAAAAAGTGCCGTACAGCAAAATATTTCGCACTTTCGCCGCCATCAAAAGTCTTACCGCGTGCGCCAAAAGCAGCATTTTTACGGTTGAGGAATAATTGAACTCATTGAAGCGCGGAAACAAAAGTTGTCACGACGCGCTAAACCAAAACTTCAAGGGAGAGCATCATGAAAAGCAAGTCTGTGAACCGCATCCTGGCCTGTGCCACCATCGCCGCCATCCTGGTGCCGGTCGTCGGCGGCGCGGCGGTGTACAGCAACGGCACCAAAACCACCACCTTCGACGTTACGCTGAAGATCATTGCCGACTGCACCATCTCCGCCGCCACGCTGGACTTCGGCCAGTCGCAGGGCGTGCTGGCCACCACCGTCAACGCCACCAGCAACCTGAGCGTCACCTGCACCAACACCACGCCGTACAACATCGGCCTGAACGCCGGTACCGGCGCCGGCTCCACCATCGCCGCCCGCGTCATGAGCGGCACCGGTGGCAACACCAGCACCGTGAGCTACACGCTGAAGCAGACTTCCGGCGGCGCCAACTGGGGTACCACCCAGGGCACCGACACCGTATCGGGCGTCGGCACCGGCAGCGCCGTCTCGATTCCGGTGTACGGCAACATCCCGGTGCAAACCACGCCGCAACCAGACACCTATAAGTCGACGATCACCGCCACCGTCTACTTCTAATACCGCATTCGCCGCCGCCAGCCCGCAACCACGGTTGACCGACGCGCTCCAGCATTCCTCCCGGCGCCCCATCCCGCGCCAGTGCCATCCCCTTGTGTTTTCAAGACCGCCCCAGCTTAGCGGCAAGTTTATTCCGCCACTTACTGGAGAACCATCATGGTCCGCACCCGCATCGCCGCCGCCTTCGCCATCGTCACCCTGCTCGCTCCCATGCTGAGCGGTGCCGCCGTCTACAGCAACGGCAGCAAAACCACCACCTTCGACGTGACGGTGAAGATCATCGCCGACTGCACCATCGCCGCCTCGCCGCTGGACTTTGGCCAGTCGCAGGGCGTGCTGGCCACCGCGGTCAACTCCAACACCACGCTGCAAGTTACCTGCACCAATACCACGCCGTACAACGTTGGCCTCAGCGCCGGCACCACCAGCGGTTCGTCGATCGCCTCCCGCCTGATGGGCGGCACTGGCGGCAACACCAGCACCGTCGCCTTCAACCTGAACCTGACCGCCGGCGGCGGCAACTGGGGCAATACCCAAGGCACCGACACCTTGTCCGGCACCGGTAGCGGCGCCATCCAAAGCCTCACCGTGTACGGCGTGGTGCCGGCGCAAAGCACGCCGCAACCGGACACCTACAAATCCACCATCACCGCCACCATCTACTTCTGAGCGATTCTTGCCACGGCCGCAATGGAGCTTTGCGCTCGGCGGTCTTGGTGCCGGCGCCGCACGTCCCCATACTCTGCTACTCGTATTTGATACCTGGAGCAGAACATGAAAGTATTCGTCACCGGCGCCGCCGGTTTTATCGGTAGCTCAATCGCGGCTGGCCTGGTCAAGGCTGGGCATGAAGTGGTTGGCCTGGTGCGCAAGCCGGAGCAACTGGAAGAAGTTCGCAAGATCGGCGTCACCGGCGTATTGGGCACGCTCACCGACCGCGAACTGCTGATCGCGCAAGCGCGCGCAGCGGACGCCGTCATCAACACCGCCAGCAGCGACAACCGCGCGGCGGTGGAAGCCTTCGTCGAAGCGCTGGCCGGCAGCGGCAAAGTATTCCTGCACACCAGCGGTTCCAGCATCGTCGGCGACGCCTCCGGCGGCGAAGGCACCGACCAGATCTACCACGAAGACCATCTGCCCGAGCCCACTGCGGACAAGGCCGCGCGCGTCGCCATCGACCGCCTGGTGCTGGACGCGGCGCAGCAAGGCGTGCGCTCGGCGGTGCTGTGCAATACCCTGATCTACGGTCACGGCGCGCTGCCGCGCGACTCGGTGCAGCTGCCACGTTTGCTGAAGCAGGCACGCAAGAGCGGCATCGTGCGCCACGTCGGCCCGGGTCGCAATATCTGGTCCAATGTGCATATCGACGACGTGGTCGACCTGTACCTGCTGACGCTCGACAAGACCGAAGCCGGCGCGTTCTACTTCGTTGAAAACGGCGAGGCCGCGTTCCGCGACATGAGCACCGCCATCGCCCACGCGCTTGGGCTGGGCGAAGCGCAGGACTGGCCGCTGGAGCAAGCCAAGGAGGAATGGGGTTACGAGATGGCCTCGTACGGCCTGGGTTCCAACAGCCGCGTGCGCGGTGAGCGCGCGCGCAAACTGGGCTGGCAGCCGCATCGCCCGCCGGTGCTGGAGTGGATTGCAAAAGACATGCTCAATCCACCGGTCTGGCCCTAATCAGGTCGGCTACCATTGCCACGAGAATACATAGCCCCCTAGCCTTGCCCACACCACTGCGGCAACGTGTCTCTTTTGGATGTCTCTTTCTGTCTCTTTTGTCCGCGTTTCGCCTTTGTGCAGCGCACCACCGCACCAGAGACAGGCCCCGACAAAAGGAGACAAAAAGAGACGTGCAAACGAGGCACGTTGCCGCAGGGGGTGATACACGATCACCCACCCAACGCCAGTTCGCCTATTTCGTGGAAGACACGCGCCGGCCGCTCGGCCATCAGCGTCTCAATCAGATTGTAGCCCCAGGCCACCGCGCCAAAATCCGCGCCCGCCTCGGCGGCCACCTTCGCATCACGGATCTCATCGCCCACCATCAGCGTGTGTTCCGGCGCTACGCCCGCAGCGGCCAACACCTTGCGCACCTTCGGCAACTTGCCAAACAAGGACGCGCCGCACTCGAAGTGGCTGAACAGCGCCTCATTGTCAGGCCCCAGTGTAGCGACCACATTGCTTAGCGAGTTAGAGCTGACAAGCGCCAACCGTACCCCACGCTGGCTCAAGACGCGCAGCATGTCGTCAACGCCCGGGAACAAGCGAATCTCGTCCAGGCGATCCGCCATGCGCGAGCGCATAAAGCTGGCGATCATCGGCACCTTCCACAGCGGAATCTTATGGAGAGCCATAATCTGCCGCGCATCCAGCCCCCGCAGCAGATGCCGCTGCTCGTGGTCCAAACGCTTGAAATGATACTTATCCGCTGCCTCATCGAACAGACGCAGAAAAACCGGCATCGTATCCGCCAGCGTGCCGTCAAAATCAAAAATAATCAGTTGGTGCTTCAAGCGTATCCTCAAAGTATATTTTCTTGGAAAAATAATCTAATGTTACCGTTTTTTCAGAAAACAGTGAGAGGCCAATTATTCCAAAGATGGGATTTTCTTCCGAAGGTTCCTCGTCCGGAATCTGGCAATAAGTCACGGCAGTCCCAACAGGTATCAGGATTTCATTTAAAGATAATTTTTCCTTAAGAGGAGCACTTAAACAAAATATCATCTTTCCAAAGCGTTGAGTACTGAACGATGTCGCCTTACCATCTTTCACCCCAGTTAAGCTCATCCAATTCTTCTTCAAATAAATTATGATCCCTGCCGTAGCACTTCCAGTATCGAGCAACATCTTGTGCGATTGCTTCTTGCCATCTTCCATGGTTAGCACTGGAACCACGCCCTTGCCCGTGCTGGCCAATTCCAATTCTGCGGACTCATAGCGCCCACGCATCAGCTCATAAGCGCCGGGGTGGAACTGATAGCGTGCATTACGCAAATCCAATGACAGGCTCCCCTGTAAAAATTCATCATTTCCCAAACTGCCTACAACCTTACTACCATCGTGCTCACAATCCATCGGCCCAGGTTCATTTCGTTCGTATATCAACGAAAAGGTGGCATGCCTCACAGGAATCCCAGTCACAGAGAAATCTTTGACTAACAATTTTTCGGAAGACAAAGCATCTTTGTAATAATTTGGCAAATTATTTCTATACAAAATACTCGCATCCACCCCTGTGTCATATTGCATATAGCACGACCACTGATCTATTTTTACCGGGAAAAGCAAAGCTGCCTTCTTGGACTCCAATCCAAGCACCGTGCTTTCAGCCCAAATAAACTTATTCCACTCCGCATGCGCTGAGAAGACAATCAATAGCCATCCGAACACAATGTACGATAATTTCTTGCAACACGACGTTCCCATTAATTCTTTCAAAAATTAATTCGTTGGATGGAAGGTCAACGCTTGCTGCCGAACGTCGTCGACTATTGGCCGTGGTGTGACAGCAATTTGTATGCTGCCGCCGACTATCGCAGCTGCGGCGAAACGCGGTGCGTGCGGAACGCCGTTTTCCGGGTAATTCACAAGCAGGTTGGGCGATTCGATGACACGGCCATTAAGCAATGGACGGTGAAAGGTGACGGTCACCGTTGGGATTGCAGAAGCCAATCCGTAGACCTCAACAAAGGACGCCAGCTGAGAGCCGAGCAAGGCATTGGCGCCATCCATGCGGAGTGATCCCGGCGTGCATACGCTCGTGCCAGTTGCATCCTGTACGGTGGCGGTAAGCCAATTCTGCCCGCCTTTTTCTTCGCGGGTGACAACGTACGCATAGTGGCCGCTGTGCCAGTGACAGGAGGAACGGACACTCAAGAAATTGCCTTCGTAACCATCGGCTTCGAAATGCGTTCCTGGAGGTCCCTGCGCGTAATCCAGATCAATCGTGTTCCCGGTGGCCCAACGAGAGAACAAGGTTCCACGTCCGAGCGGAACCAACGTGTGCTCGCTGATGCTTGGCCAGCCGGCTACTCGGGTTTGAACACCACCGTAGAAATTCGCGCCGCCCGCAGTCATGAGACCGAGTGGTGCAATATACAGATCCACGTTGTCCGGAATGTCGTTCGAAATGTCGAATGCAATGCTTAGCGTATCGAGTCGTTCATTTGCAGGTAAAGTCCACCAGATATCGGCTAAATGCCATGGATAGGATGGTGGAGCAGCGGCCAAGCACGCAGGTAGCAAAAGCGCGGAGACCGTGAAGATTAACGCCCGCAGCGTCGTCGAGTATTGTTGCTGCGCTACGCGCATGGTCAGATTCATCAGTTGAATAAATTTTCAGTCAGTCCAGGCCAGCATTAAATCGCTTTAGCTACAACAGTGATGAGCAAGGCCGATGGAACAAGAAGCACTTGTGCTAACAAAGTGCCCGATAAGCGACTGACAACAAGCCATACCACGGCACCTCGGAATTGGGTCTCACTCACCTTCCCTTCAATAACATCATCAGTCATACCCGACATGTGCGGATCAATGAACACTGCCATCATGACTGTCGCCCCGCCGTTGATAATTGAAGACAAGGTGCTTGATGTCACTCGAACTGATGGGTCCAACACCCCGGCGTACAACGCAGCGAATACCCCAACTGTCCACAGAGCAGTGGCGAGAACGTTCAGTAGGGTGACGGATAAAGAAACGCTTTTAGTATCGCGCAAACCAGCGATATTGGCGGTTCGAGGCATGCTGGCGTTATCTTTCAGATACGACAGCCCGCCTTTAAAGAAACCGTGCAATATCAGCTTCGGTACAGAGCGATGTATTTGGAAATGAAGCACCGCACGGGAAAAGACGCGCTGAAATGTCGGAATCAAAATAGCACCGACAATCGTTGCCAGAGATGCTGATATCAACAACCACCGAAAATCATCAAGCAGACCAACGCCCGAAGATGGCATGCCGATACTTGACTCTACGCGCTTCGCCAGGAATGGGCCAAGAAAGGAGTTGGATGTCCTTGATACAAGCACGAGAATGCTAAACAACGCCAACGATACAGCGATACGTCGAGTCCTGATTCCTGCTATCCGAACTGAGTACGCAAGTGTGCCTATCAGATGAATCACAAACGTCAGAAAGCAAATGAAAAGGAGTTGGCGGTCCATCAGGGCTCAATACATAATTAATCAATTGGCAAGCACAAGAAAACGCCCCCTTGGCCGCCCACTATCCATCCTGAAGCAGGTTCAATGATCGATCGCGCTTACAAGCTGATTCGCGCGTTTCGATGATTGCGTATCATCCGCAGGAAAATGCAGTCCGAGCGATAAAATCTGTGCCGGCATACCGTCAGCGCTTAGATTCAATTCGTAAAAAACTGGCTGGCCATCACTGGCGGTGGAGGCATATCGAATTTGAACAAACTTCTGAGGTTTCAGCGCTGTATTTCGGGGTGCCGCGATTTCCAGCTTGACACTCTTTCAATTTACCTCCGTAGCTCGCGCGAACTCAATCAGCGTATCATCCGGCCAGCTTTGATCATACAAGGGCGGCGCGTAGCGCATATGGGACTGAGCATCGAGGCGCTCGGCCGACAGCTTTTCGCGGCGCGTGCCGGAGATCAGCGTTGCGCCATCTATTGGAAAATCGGTCAGGTAAAAAACCCGGCTTTTTGATGTGTGGCACACCCCACCCAACGGAACCAGATAAGCCAGTTTGATGAACGAGGCGTCGAACTTGTCGACCGCCCACCGCACCTCGCATTCCAGCCGCAGGTCGCCCAGACGGCGCGTTCCAGCCGGCAGGCCAGGCGTATGAATATCCGGACGCCAGCGATACAAGCCCTTTTTGCTGCTGAGCCGCAGATCGGCGTCGTCTTTGGCCGCCGCCTCATCGCGCGGCAGTGAAAAGGTGGCATTGGCCGCGATCGGGACGTCGATGTTGGTGCTGTCTCCCACGATGCGCAGCGTCAGATCCGCGGCATTCAGCTTGGGCTGCTGCGGGCGTAAAACAAATCGCAGCTCCCCTGCCGGTGCCAACGCATGGTATTTGTCGAACGCATCCAGGCCATCCAGCATTTTGCGATACGGCTTCCAGTCCGGATCCTTGCTGCCCGCGACGGTCACCTGCTGTGGTGCCTCCTCCTCTGCCGCTGCGCAACCCGATATCAACAACAGCAGAAGCGGAAGAACGATACGCATGGAAGTGTCACGCCTTTCAGTAAAAAGTCCCTTTAAGCATATCATCTTGCCAACAGGGAAAATACGTACATTCTCACACCGGGCGCTTTTTTGATGCACAATACGGCGGTTTCCGCTTATCTGATGCCTCATGACTGACTCCAACGTGTACCGCACTCTGCTTGAATCCACCCGCGCCATCCCCTGGCGCATCGAATGGGCCACGATGCAATTTACGTATATCGGCCCGCAAATTGAGGAGCTGTTGGGCTGGAAGCAGGCCAGTTGGCTGTCCGCGAACGATTGGGCCGATCGCATTCACGAGGAAGACCGCCAGAAAACGGTGGAGTTCTGCATCTCGCAATCGCAACAGGGCGTGGACCACGAGGCTGATTACCGCGCGCTGACCAGCGATGGCGATTACGTCTGGATTCGCGATGTGGTGCACGTGGTGCGACGCGACGACGGCACGGTGGAGGCGCTGGTCGGCTTCATGTTCGACATCACCGAGCGCAAACAGGCGGAAGAAAAAATCCTGCAGCTGCAGCACGAACTGGAAGTGCTGTCCTACCGTGACAGCCTGACCGGCGTCGCCAACCGCCGCATGTTCGATACCTTGTATCCAGTCGAATGGGCCAAGGCCCGCACCAGCGGTCACCCGCTGTCGCTGGTGGTGATCGACATCGACTACTTCAAACAGTACAACGATCACTACGGCCACGTGCAGGGCGATGCCTGTCTGCGCCTGGTGGCGCAGTCACTGGACAGCGCCGCATCGCGTTCACAAGATCTGTGCGCGCGTTTGGGTGGTGAGGAATTCGTCTTGCTGCTGCCGTCCACCGATGCCGCCACGGCGCGCAGCCTGGCCGAGCGCTGTCGCAAGCTGGTGGGACAAAAAGAAATCGCACACGCCCGTTCCGGCGTTGGCCGTTTGGTGACCATCAGCATGGGCGTAGGCACCATTATCCCTGGCGATCAGGATGATCCTAGCGTGTTCCTGGACCGGATCGACCGCCGCCTGTATCAGGCCAAGTCGGCGGGACGCGATCGGATCTGCGACGTCGAGGCATAAGCGCCGTCACAACCGCGCCAGATCGACCTTCGACATGGGCACCGCGCTTTCCATCACGATGCGCAGTGCCTGTGCCGGATCGATGATGTCCTTGCTGGTGTAGATGGACTGCTGTATCGCCAGCCCATACAGAATCGGCCAATGCGCCGGCGTGGGACAAAACGCTTTCACTATCGGGAACAGCTTGGGCCAGAAGGTTTTCAGGTAGATCACCGGCAGATGCCGTGGCGTGTGCTCCGCAGATACGCGCGGCATCCCAAACTGATCGCCGCCCACCACCGCCGCGGTGTGCTGAAAAATCTCGTTCAGATCCGGGAAAGCCTGAGCGCCCGCGTGCTGCGCCGCGCCGCCGGCGATGCCCCATACCGAATACTGCGCGCCAGCGATCGCGTGATTCAACTGATCACCGAAAAAATACTGCTTGCCGTCGTTGGTCTGGATCACCTGAAATGGCGCGGTCTCAGACTGCCCCTGCGCGAACGCCTGCGCGCGCAGGCCGGCCTGACATGCATAGCCAGCCAACGCGCCCAAAGCGCACAGCACCGATTCGATATGCACGCCGTCCGCGCTACGCAGATCATTCAGCAACCGCTGATAGACTTCTTTCGAGCCTAGCTTGGCCCCGATCAGCGGATCTTCCTTGCTGCGCTCACGCACAGCTTCGATCAGCGCCTCCTGCTGCGCATTCGCCGGAGCACCCTTCTTCTCCGCAGAGCGGGCGCCGAACCAGTTACCAAACATAGCCACCTCCCATCAGGGCTTCTGCTGCTCGGGCTCAGGCTCGGCTTCCGCCTTCGCTTTCTGTTCCGCGATCTTGCCGCTCAATGCCTTCAGCGGAGCGGCAATGTCGATCACCTTGCCGTTCACCACCAGCTTGCCGTCCTTGATCTCGATGGTCGAACGCAGTTCGTTCTGCTCCACCACCGCAAAGCCGCCGCTGACCGCTTTACCAACCACCATGCTGACCGCCGCGTCGGCGCCGGCGTCAATCTGCTTGGCCGCATCCGGCGCCGCTGGATCGACCGACTTGGCGGCGAACCCGCGCGACACATCACGCACCAGCGCCACCGGCACACGCACCTCAAACCGCGCCACCAGTTTCTTCGCCAGCGTCGCCATGTCCGAGAAGTCCGCCTCCTTCACCTTCTGAAAGCCGATGCGCCCCTTGATCGCGGCGACATTGCCACGGTACGACGTGCTGATATCGTCGATCACCAAGGTCGCGCCGGCGACCGCTGCGCGCTTGCCGAAATCCGCCAGGCTTTTCAGCATGACTTCCTGCTGCGCCTTTTGATCCAGCTTGCTGTCCTGCTGCGCGCGCAGCGTCTTGTCCAGGTCCGCCAGCGACTTGGACGGAATATTCGTCAGGCGGAACGCAAAATTGGTGCGGTCGATCTGCTCACCACCCACCACAATGCTCTTGATCGAGCTGCGATAAGCGATTTCCGCCATCTTGCCGCGACGCGTCACCTCCGAACGCGCCTCGATGTCCTCGATGCGCCCCACTTCCTTGCTCTCGCTCTCACCGTCCGGCGCGCTGCGAATGGTAGTCACGCCGATCTTGAAGTTGGCCGTACCATAAGCGACGTTGTCGGCGCCGCGCAGCTGGCGGCTGTTCATGGTCATGTCCAATACGCTGACGACGCTTTTCTTGGCGGTGACGATCAGCGACGGCCAGGTAGCGTCGATATTCAGCGCGCGCCCGGCTTTATCGGTCGCGATGTTCGCCACCAATTCGGTCCACGCAAAATTGGTGCCGTCTTCCAGCGAGTGGTTGTACGGCGCCAGCTTGCCGACGTAATTGATCTGCCCCTTGGCCACTGACGGCACGCGCTCCAGCGGGAACGGTTGCTCGGCGCCGAAGTACTCTTTAAGTTTGGGACGCAGCTCGGGAGAAAACTGGAATTTGCTGTACTGCTCCAGCTGTTTGGCGATATTACGCTCGCCGGCCGACGCCGACTTCAGTTCCTTGACCATGCCGGCCACGGTTTGCGCGAATTCTGTGTTGGGAACTGTTGCCGGTTCGTCGGCGTAGGAAGGCATGGCCAGCACCGCGCTGGTCATGGTTACTGCGAGTAGCGTCTTTTTCAAAGCATCATCCGGAGGGTTTCGAAGTAATAGTATTTTACTTAACGATTCTCTCCAGAAATGCTCACTTTGTCACTGCGGGTGCGTTCATCAGGGTGCAAAGCGAAGTAAATTGTCCGTCTCGCGCACAGGCGGATGCAATAATGGCTGCGACGTCTCAATGAACAGGAATCAAGCCGGTGAAGTCTGCATATCCAATCTCTCTCAAGCGCATCGCCATCGCGGCATGCCTGCTTACCGCCACGGGCCTCGTGCACCTCGCACACGCGCAGGAGCGCGCTCACATCGGCCGTACCCAGATCGATACGATGTTCTCGAACATGCGCAAGAACGCTCCGTGGAAGGTGGATGGTCCTCTGCTATGGGGTTATTTTTTCGATGGTCAGGATCGCAAGAAGCTGGAGCAACTGGCGGCCGAACTGAATGGCAAAGGATACGGCACGGTCGGCATCAATGCACAACAGGACAAACTGGTTCTGCATGTGGAAAAAGTCGAGACACATACACCGGCCTCGCTCGACGACCGCGATCAGGAGTTCTACGCGGTCGCCGAACGGTACGGCGTTTTCTATGACGGCATGGACGTTGGTCCAGCCGTCGCCCCGGCCAAATAAGGCCGGGTGTGATTACTGCAGGTCGGGATAAGGGCTCTTGCCGCCCTCCGCGATGAACAGATCGATACGCGCTTCCAGCACCGGCAGCGGCACCGAACCCAGTTGCAGCACGGTGTCGTGGAAGGCGCGGATGTCAAACTTCTGACCCAGCGCTTTCTCCGCTTTCTTGCGCGCGTTGATGATGCTCATCTCGCCCAAGTAGTAGGACAGCGCCTGGCCCGGCCACGAAATATAGCGGTCCACTTCCGTCTCGATCTCGTGCTCGGACAGCGCGGTATTCGCCTTCAGGTAGTCCTGCGCCTGTTTGCGGGTCCAGCCTTTGGCGTGAATGCCGGTATCGACCACCAGACGCGAAGCGCGCCATGCCTGATAACTCAGCATGCCAAACACTTCATACGGCGTTTCGTACATGCCCATCTCCGCGCCCAGACGCTCGCAATACAGCGCCCAACCCTCGCCATAAGCCGAGATGTAGGCATTGCGGAATGGCGGACGGCCCTTCTGCTCCAGCGCCACCGGCATCTGGAACGCGTGGCCCGGCGCCGATTCATGCAGCGTCAACGCCGGCATGCTGTACAGCGCGCGCGATGGCAGGTTGTAGGTGTTGACCAGATAAACCCCAGGACCGCCACGGCCCGAGGTGTAGAACGGCGCCTGATCGTCCGGCACCGGAATCACCGCGAAGCGGCGACGTGGCAGATAACCGAAGTACTGGCCCACTTTGCCGTCGAACTTCTTGGCCACCCAGGCAGAGCGCATCAGCAGCTCGTCCGGGGTCTTGGCGTAGAACTGCGGATCGGTGCGCAGGAAGGTCAGGAAGGCCGGCAGATCGCCCTCGAACTTCACTTGCTTCATCACGTCCAGCATCTCGTTGCGGATCTTGGCCATTTCGTCGATGCCGATCTGGTGGATCTGGTCCGCGCTCAGATTGGTGGTGGTGAATTCGACGATCTTCGACTGGTAGTAGGCTTTGCCATCCGGCAGATTGGAGGCCGCCAGGTCTTCACGCGCCGCCGGCACGTATTCCTCGCGCATGAACTTCAGCAGCGCCTTGTGGGCCGGGATCACCGACGTCTCGATCGCCTTCACGCCAGCGGCGCGCAGCTCTTCCTGCTTGGCGGCGGGAATATTCGCCGGCATGCTCTTGAACGGCAGGTAGAACACGGTATCCTGCGCCGTCTTGGCATCGCTCACCGAGGTGATCGACGAATCGCGGCCGACCAGCGTCACCTTCGGCGGCGTGAAGCCACGCGCCATGCCAGCGCGCATATTGACGATTTCGTCGTTGAAGTAACGCGGCACATCGCTCATCTGCTTGATGTAGTCGCGAAATTGCGCCTCGGTGGTCATCGGGCGGCGCGCGGTGCCGGCCATATTCGACCAGAACGCGGTATCGGCGTTCAGCGGCTTTTCATACTCCTTGAACTGCTGGGCGGCGATAAAGGCCGCGATCTGCGCCTTGTACACCTGGTAGTTGATGCGCTCCGGCGCCGACAAGCTGGACTCCTTGATGCCGTCCAGCTTTTTCATCACGCCCTGCCAATAGGCCAGGCGCTTGTTCTGGGTGGCGACATCGATGCGCGGCAGCGACGGCGACACGCCGCTATCGTCATCATCCTCGCCATCTTCCTGCTTCTGACTGGTGCGCCATTTCCATTCTTGTGCATAAACTGCCTTAAATTGGGCATCCGCCGGTCCCGCCTTGATTGCCGGCGCCGCGTTGGCGGCGCTCAAACACAACAACATACATGCACCGGCAATCGCGGTGGTGATTTTCTTATCCATAAAACTCCGGGTGGAAGGTTGATTACATGTCCAACAAATTGCGGCGTTCGCGCAGCAGCGCGGTAAAGCCATCGGCGTTGAGCGGCCGGCTGAAATAATAGCCCTGCATCTCATCGCAACCGCGGTCGGTCAGGAAGCGCACCTGTTCGCGCGTCTCCACGCCTTCCGCGATCACTCGCATATTCAAATTGTGTGCCAGCGAGATGACCGACAACGCGATTGCCGCGTCGGCGCTGTTGGTAGTGACGTCGTCGACGAACGATTTGTCGATTTTCAGCACGTCGATCGGGAAGCGTTTCAGATAGCTCAGGCTTGAATAACCGGTGCCGAAATCGTCCAGCGAGATGCTGACGCCAATGTCCTTCAAGCGCCGCAGCGCCGCCACCGCCTTGTTCGGATCGCCCATCACCGTGCTCTCGGTGATTTCCAGCCCCAGGTACTCGGCCGCCACGCCGAACTTGCGCAGCGTGCTTTCCACGTACGGCACGGTGGCATCGTTGGCAAACTGCGCGGCGGCCAGGTTGACCGCCACCTTGATCTTGCCCAGACCCTGGTCGTGCCACACCTTCATCTGCGCGCACACGCTCTCCAGCACCCACTCGCCGATCAGATTGACCAACCCATACTCCTCCGCCAGCGGGATGAAGCGGTTCGGCGGCACCTTGCCCAGCACCGGGTTATCCCAGCGCAGCAGCGCCTCGGCGCCGACCATGGCGCCGGTCTTCAAGCACACCTGCGGCTGATAATGCACCTCGAACTCGTCGCGCGCGATGGCGCCGCGCAGCTGGCTCTGGATCGCCAGCTTGTCGCGGATCTCGGCGTCCATGCGCTCGGTGAAGAAGGCGTAGTTGTCGCGGCCGATCTCCTTGGCGCGGAACAGCGCCGTATCGGCATTGCGCACCAGTTCATCGAAGCTGTCGCCATCGGTCAGGCTGACCGCGATGCCGATGCTGGAGGTGACCGTGATCTGCTGGCCGTCGATCACCAGCTCCTTGCGCAGCCCGGACAGAATCTGCTGCGCCAGCGCCAGCGTGGCGCTCAGCTGCGTATCGTCGGCGATGATGATCTGGAATTCGTCGCCGCCCTGGCGCGTCACGGTATCGCCCTCGCGCACCGTCTCGGTCAGGTAAGTGGACACCACCTGCAACGCCTTGTCGCCGATATGGTGACCATACGAATCGTTGATGCTCTTGAAGCGGTCCAGGTCCAGGCACATCACCGCCACGCAGCGTCCTTCGCGGCGCGCCGTGGCCAAGGTCTGCGCAAAACGCTCGCGCGCCAGCATGCGGTTGGGCAGGCCGGTCAGCGCGTCGTGATTGGACAGGAAATCAATCAGATGCTGCTCGGCCTTGCGTTCGGTGATATCCATGAACACCGCCACATGGTTGATCACCTGGCCCTGCTCGTCGCGCACCAGCGAGGCGCTGAGCAGACCGGGATAGATGTCGCCATTCTTGCGGCGCGCCAGAATCTCACCCGACCAGTGGCCGGTCTTGGCCACCGAGTTCACCATCGCCTCGAACGAGCCGGCATCGGCCTCGCCGGCATGCAGCAGGCCCACGTTCTGCCCCAGCACCTCGTCCGCGCTGTAGCCAGAAATCTGCGTGAAGGCCGGATTGGTGGCCACGATATGGCCATTGACGTCGGTGACCACGATCGCGTCCTGGGTCGCCTCGAACACTTGACTTGCCAACCGCAGGAACTCCTCGTTGGCACGGCGCTGTTCCACTTCGCGCGCCAGCTCCGCGGTGCGCTCGGCCACGCGTTCCTCCAGCAACGCGCGCTCCTCGGCCAGCGCCTTCTGCGCCCGCCCCAGCTTGACGTGGGCATCGGTGCGGGCCAGGATTTCCTCGGCCTGGAATGGCTTGGCAACGAAGTCCACCGCGCCCAGCTCAAAGCCGCGCACCTTGTCGTCGGTGTCGTGTTGGGCCGACAGGAAGATCACCGGCACCTGGCTCAGTTCCGGCGTCGCCTTCAGGCGCCGGCACACCTCAAAGCCATCCATGCCGGGCATGCGTATGTCGAGCAGGATCAGTTCCGGCGGGCGCGATTGCGCGGTCCATAGCGCCAGTTCGCCGTTGGGGGCCTGGCGCACGTAGTAACCGGCTTCGGTCAGCAGGTCGCTCAGCAGCTTGAGCGAGGCTGGCGTGTCTTCCACGATCAGCACTTCGCCCTTGGTGTGTTGTTCCGACAAATCCCGGTGCATAAAAGTTCTTTCGCCTGGTCAGCGGCTATGGGTGGCTACCGCTATCATATACCGGTCATGCCTGCGGCTCCAATTCTGTATCGGCGTCGTCCAGCAGCGCGCACAGTTGCGGATACTGGTGCAGTTGCAGCATGTGCTCAATGCGCGCCGCCAGTTCGGCCGGCAGTGGCTCCAGCAGCAGCGCCACCCGCGCCAGATTCAGCTCCTGCACGGCGGTCTTCAGATCGCGCCGCAGCGCCGGGTCCAGCGTGCGCAAATCGGCCGCCTGCAGCGGCGACAGTGGCAACTGGCGCGCGGCATGATGGCGCCGCACGAACTGCAGGTCCAGCTGCCGCTCCAGCAGCGCATACAACAGTTCCTGTTCCACCGGCTTGCGCATGAATTCATCGGCGCCGGCGTTCAGCGCCTCCTGGCGTTCCTCTTCAAACGCGGACGCCGTCAGCATCACGATGCGCGGCTGCGGACCATCGGCGCGGGCGCGGATCTGACGGGTGGCGCTGATGCCGTCCAGCGCCGGCATGCGCCAGTCCATGAACACCAGGTCCGGCTGCCACACATCCACCATCGCCAGCGCCTGCACGCCGTCGCCCACCACCGCCACCTCGAAGCCCAGCGGCTTGAGCAGGCTTTGTAGCAGCGTGCAGCCATCGGCGTTATCGTCGGCCACCAGAATGCGGCGCCGCTGCTGGGTTTTCAGCGCCACCACCTCATCCTCGTCCGCCGCCTCCACCTCGTCGGCCACCTGCACCGCCACCGTGAAGGAGAAGGTGGCGCCGTGGCCCGGCACCGATTGCAGCGCCAGCGCGCCGCCCATCAGTTGCACGAATTCGCGCGAAATGGTCAGGCCCAGACCCGTGCCCTCCTTCGCGCCGGGCCCCTCGGCCTGGATGAAGGGTTCGAAGATGCGCTGCTGATCTTCTTCCGCAATGCCGGGGCCATTGTCGATCACCGCGAAACTCAGCTCGCACTGGCCGTTGCGCGCGGCGCCGCGCACCTTCAGCACCACCTTGCCATGGGCGCTGAACTTGACCGCGTTCGACATCAGATTCAATAGCACCTGGCGCAGCTTGGTCCCGTCCACGCGCGCGCTGGCCGGCAAGCCCACCTGATCGACCACCAGCTCGACGCCGGTCTGCACCGCGCGCATGCTGACCATGTCCATCACTTCCTGCAGCATGTCGTTGAGGTTGACCACCTCGGTCTGCAGCACCGCGCGCCCGGCCTCGATCTTCGACAGTTCGAGAATATCGTTAATCAGCGTGAGCAGATGCTGGCCGGAGCGGTGGATGATGGCCAGATTGCGCTTCTCTTCCGGCAGCATGTTCTTCGAATCCGCCATCAGGCGCGAAAAGCCGATCACCGAATTCAGCGGCGTACGCAGCTCGTGACTCATATTGGCCAGGAAGGTCGACTTGGCGCGGTTGGCCGCCTGCGCCTGGCGCACCGCCACCGACAGCGCATTGGTGCGCTCGGCCACCAGCTCCTCCAGGTGGATGCGGTGCCGGCGCAGCTCCTGCTCCGCCGTGCGGCTGGCCGTGACATCGTAATTGACGCCGACCATGCGCAGCGCATGGCTCTCGGCATCGCGGAAGGTCATGCCATCGGCCTTGATGTAATGGATGGTGCCATCGGCCCAGATGATGCGGAACTCGATATCGAATTCCGCCGTGCCGTTCAGCGCCTGCTGCAGCAGCATTTCAGTGGGAATGGCATCGTCCGGGTGCACCATCTTGCGCCAGGTGTCGAACGGGTTGTTCAGGCGGGTGCCCTCCATGCCGTGCAGGCGGTACATCTGTTCATCCCACACCATCTGGCCGGTGACGATATTCCAGTCCCAGATGCCGATCGCGGCCGCGCTGGACGCGATTTGCAGCCGCTCCTCGCTGGCGTGCATCGCCACGTAGCGGCTCTCCATCAGCCGCACCATTTCACGGATCGACGCGTTCAGCGTTTTCAACTCACCGCTATACCAGTCGCGCGGCGGCGAGGCGCCCGGATTCTGGCCCGCCTTGACGCTGGCAGCATAGCGCTCGATATTGGTCAGCGGCTTCAGGATCAGCTGCCATAACAGCAGATAAACACTCAGCACCAGCGTCACGTCCAGCACGAAAATCAAACCGGCGATGGTGTACAGGCGCTGACGCAGCTGCTCGATCAACAGCGCCGGCGACGCATACACGGTGATGGTGCCGATATTCTGGCCACCGGCCACAATCGGCCGCTGCTCGGACAGCAGCTCCGGATCGGACGGCAGACGCTCGGCCGGCACCAGTTGCGCCTGTTCATTGCGGGTCAGGATAAAGGGATGATTGCTGGCCACCGGCGCCACCGCGCTGGCGTACAGATCGCGGTTACTCAAACCGCTCTTCATGATGGTGACGATCTGCGTCTCGTCGAAATTCCAGGCCGGCAGCGCCACCGCGGCGGCCAGTTCCTCGGCGCTGTCGGCCAGCGTCTTGTGCAGCTGCTGCCAGCGCTGCGCGCGCTCCACGTGATAGAAATACAGCGCAAACGTGATCAGCACCAGCGTTACCACGGCGGTCAGCGTAACGCTGACAAAGACGGCGATAGATACTTTTCCTGCACGGCGGGCAAGTCGGGCCAACATCGGAAAACCATTTTTGGGAGTTGATCTGCGGTGCTACGCCTTAGATCATAGGTTCAAACCGGCGCGAAGTCCACGCAAATTTGCGCCTAAGCAACAATGTCCACTTCGGGGTCAGACCCCGAAGTGGACACGAGCTGGACATTTCTACTTGGTGCGTTGCAGCTGGTCGCAGGCGTTGGCGGTGCTGAGGAACAGCTGGCCGTGCAGCTGCTGCAACAACGTACTATTACGTAGCCGGTCCATCACCGGCCCTTTCACCTCGGCCAGATGCAGGCCGATGCCGCGCGCTTTCAGGCTCTGATTCAGTTCCGACAGCGCCATCAGCGCGGTGGTGTCGATCGAGCTGACCGCCGACATCACCAGCACCAGGTGGCGCGCGCTCTGGTGCGTGGCCAGCTCGCATTCGATGCGCTGGCTGACCGCTTCCACATTACCGAAGAACAGATTGGCATCGACCCGCAACACCAGCAGCTCCGGCTGAGTCTCGGCCGCATAGCGTTCGATATTGCGGAAATGCTCGGTGCCGGCGATCCGCCCCAGCACCGCGATGTGCGGCCGGCTGGCGCGCCAGATCAGGGTGCCCATCGACAGCGCCACGCCCACGATCACGCCCGCCTCCACGCCCAGCGCCAGCACGCCGAGACAGGTGGCGCTCCACGCCAGCGCGTCGCTGCGGTCATACTGCCAGGCGGTGCGCAGGATGCCCATCTCCAGCATGCCCAGCACCGCCACCACGATGGTGGCCGCCAGCACCGGCAACGGCAACAACGCCAGCCAGCCGGTCGGCGCCAGCAGCGCACCAGCCAGCAGCAGCGCCGTCATCAGGCTGGCCAGCGGGGTATTGGCACCGGCCGCGAAGTTGACGGCGGAGCGCGACAAACTGCCGGTCACCGGAAAGCCGCCCGACAGCGCACTGGCCACATTGGCCGCACCAAGCCCGATCAGCTCATGATTGCTGACCAGTTTTTCATTGCGCTTGAGCGCCAGCGCCTGCGCGCCGGACATCGACATCAGGAATACGATAAAGCCGATCAGCAGCGCCGGCTGCAGCAAGGCGCGCCAGTGCGCGTTGGATGAAGCCAGGTTCAGATGCGGCAGACCGGCCGGCACCGCGCCGGTGCTGTGGATGCCCATCGCCCCCAGGCCAGTGTGCGACATCAGCGCGATGCCACCCAACACCACCAGCATCGGCGCCAGCTTGGCGCCAATATCGGACGCCGCCGGCCCCAGGCCGCAGCGCCGCAGCAACGGCGCGCCCCACAGCCGCGCCAACACCAGCAGCAGCAAAGCGCCCAGCCCCAGCGCGGCACTAGGCAGATGCCACTGCTGCAACGGGCCGCCCAGCAGGATCGGCAACTGACCGTAAGCGATCACCAGCGCCGAGCCGACGGTGAAGCCGCTCATCACCGGGCGCGAAAAGAAATTGGCCAGAAAGCCCATGCGCAGCAGGCCGCACAGCAGCAGCACCGCGCCCGACATCAGCGCCAGTTGCGCCGCCAGCACGCCGGCCAACCCAGGCTGACCGGGCGCCAGCGGCCCCACCACCGCCGCCGTCATCAGCGAAATGATGGCCATCGGCCCGACCGACTGCGTCATGCTGCTGCCGAACAGCGCGTAGACGATGGGCGGCGCAATGCTGGCGTAAATGCCGACCACCGGCGGCAGGCCGGCCACCAGCGCATACGCCATGCCCTGCGGGATCATCATCATCGCCACCACCAGCCCGGCGCTGATATCGCCAGCGAGCAGCTCACGCCGGTAGTGCTTCAACCATTGCAGCATTGTCATTCCACGGTACAGAAAATACCGCTAGTTTACGATGCGCCCATCCTTAATGCAAATTTGATCTAAGCTTATGCGAAAAACGAATTTAGAACACCCGCCAGCGCGGCGGACCATGGGTACTCAGCCCGGCAACGCGTCCTTCACCGCCTGCAGCAGGTCCACCGCCATCGCCTCGTCATCCAGCGCGCGGGCGAGGACGATGGCGCCGACCATCGCGGCGTAGTTGGCCAGTGCCTGCTTGCGCCGCTCGGCGTCATCCTCGCCCGGCATCAGCTGCGCCAGAATATCGACTTGGGCGCTGGCGCCTTCAGTCAAAGAGCGGCGCGCCTTGGGGCCAAGGCGGGATATGTCGGCGCCCAGTGCCGTCACCGGGCACCCCTTCTCCGGATGGTCGCAATGCTGCCTGGTCAGATAACTGTCGCTGATTTTCTCCAGCGCCGTGTCGCGCCCCGCAGCCAGATAGCCTTGCCAACGCTCGACCGACTTATTCAGCGCGTGCGCCGCCGCTTCCGCCAACAGGTCTTCCTTGGAAGCGAAGTGACCATAGAAACCACCATGCGTCAGGCCGGCGCTTTTCATCAAGTCCGCCACGCCTATGCCGTCATAGCCCTTTTCCCGAAACAGCTTCGCTGCCGTCTCGACGATGCGCTCGCGATTGAGCGCCACCTGCTCTCTGCTGACCTTCATGCCTGCCTCCAACCTCCTAAGACTGCTTGACATTATACATTACGAGCGTAATATATCAATCATTACGACCATCATTAAAAGGAACCGTACCATGAAAGCAGTCATCAGCGCCTACGCGCGTTCGCCCTTTCATTTCTCCCGCAAAGGCAAGCTGGCCGAGGTCCGCCCCGACGAGCTAGGCGCCCAGCTGGTGCGCGGCCTGATACAGCGCACCGGCCTCGATCCCGCCCTGATCGACGACGTCATCCTCGGCTGCGCCTATCCCGAGGCGGCGCAGGGCAACAACCTGGCGCGCATCGTCTCGCTGCTGGCCGGCTTCCCGCACCAGGTCAGCGGCATGACCATCAACCGCTTCTGCGGCTCGTCCATGTCCGCCATCCACATCGCCGCCGCCAACATCGAAGCCGGCCTGGGTGAAGCCTATCTGTGCGTGGGGGTGGAATCGATGACCATGGTGCCGCAGGGCGGCTTCAACTTCTCGCCGCATCCGGCCCTGCTGGCCGAAACCGACGCCTATATCAGCATGGGCGACACCGCCGAAAACGTCGCCCGCAAATATGAAGTGGCGCGCGCCGACCAGGAAGTACTGGCGCTGCAGTCGCACCAGAAAGCCGCCGCAGCCCGCGCCGCCGGCCATCTGCGCGACGAAATCGTCCCCATCACCACCGCCAGCGGCGAGATCATCGCCGAAGACGGCTGCATACGCCCCGGCACCACGCTGGAAGCGCTGGCCGCGCTCAAGCCGGTGTTCGATCCGGAACATGGCGTGGTCACCGCCGGCACCTCGTCGCCGCTGACCGACGGCGCTTCGGCGGTGCTGGTGACCAGCGAGGCATTCGCCCGCCAGCACGGCCTGCAAGCAAGCGCGCGCATCGTTTCCATTGCCGCTGTCGGCTGCGATCCGGCGCTGATGGGCATCGGCCCCATCCCCGCCACGCAGAAAGCGCTACGCCTGGCCGGCCTGACGGCACAGGACATCGATGTCGCGGAAATTAACGAAGCCTTCGCCTCGCAGGCGCTGGCCTGCGTGCGTGAACTGGGAATCCGGCCGGAGGTATTGAATATCGATGGTGGCGGCATGGCGATCGGCCATCCGCTGGGCGCGACCGGCGCCCGCATCACCGGCAAGGCGGCGGCGCTGCTGGCGCGCACCGGAGGCCGCTACGCGCTGGCCGCCCAGTGCATCGGTGGCGGCCAGGGCATCGCCACCATCCTGGAGAAGCTTTAAGCGGCCAGCTGGATGCAGTTGCGGCCGGCGCGCTTGGCCAGTTGCAGCGCGGCGTCGAGCCGGTCCAGCACACCGGGGCCGGCTTCCTCCGGCCCCACCTGCGCCACGCTCAGGCTGATGCTGACCGAGGCGCCAAGGTGCGCGCCCGGCAGGTCCGCCTCGGCGATCGCCGCGCGCAGCTTCTCGGCCAGCCGCACCGCGTCATCGGCGCTGGTATGGGTGGCCACCACCAGAAACTCCTCGCCGCGCATGCGTGCCAGCGTGTCCGAGGTGCGCAGCCGACCCTGCACCGTTTCCGCGATCTTGCGCAGCGCTGGCTCGCCCACCGGCGAACCGTACAAGTCGTTCGACGAGCGGAAGCTGCCGACGTCGAACGACAACACCGCCAGCGGCAAGCCATAGCGGCGCGCGCGGCGGATCTCGTTATCCAGCGTATCTTCGCCGCTGCGGCGATTGGCGGCGCCGGTCAGCGTGTCCAGCGTATTCATTTGCGACAGCTGGCCGGACAGCACATCGTTCTGATGTCGCAGCTCGCTCATGCCCAGGCCAAAGCTGATAAACTGCGCCAGGCTGGCGAAACAGGCGAACTGCTCGCGCGAGAACACGATGTGACGGTCGAACATCAGCGCGATGGAGCCCATCTCCGGGCCGCCCGGCTCGGCGCGCAGCGGCAACGCCAGCACCATGCGCACATTACGGTCATGCAGCGCCATCGCCAGTTCCGGATCGCCGGCCTTTTCCGGCGCATCCAGCAAGATCATCTCGCCGCGCACCACCGCCATCAACGGCGGGAACACGTCGCGCAGCGGCGATTGCAGCAGACGATCGCGCCGCTGCAGCAGGCGCCCCAGGTCGAGATGGTTACGCGCTTCCTGCGCCACCAGTTGCAGATCGCCGCGCTCCTTGATGCTCAGCAGCGCGGTGTGGCGCACACCGGGGAAATTACACAGCGCCAGGCAAACCTGCGAGGCCATGGTGGATATCGTGTCGAAGCCGCTCAGCGCGCGTTGCAGGCTGCGCTGCACGCCCAGCAGGTCGCGCAGCTCTTTTTCCTTGTCCAGCAATTCCTGCTGCAGGGCGGCGGCGGCATCGAGCGGCACCTCCAGCGCTTGTTTGACCGCCTGCTGCAGCTCATCGTCCAGCACGGGGCTCAGACGATAGTCGAAAGTCCCGTAAGCCATCAGTTCCGGCAGCCAGGCACTGTGATCGTAGGGACACAGCACCAGAATGGCCTTGCCGGCGCGATTGCGTATCAGCGCGCCGACGCCGGCCATCTCGCTCAGGTATTCATAACCGTTCAGATCCAGCACCAGCAGCGCCGCGTCGCGCTGCACCACGGCGGTGCTGGCGGCATCCACGCTTTCGCAGCAAACCAGATGCGAAAACATCTCCGCGCAACTGGCCTGGAAAGCGGCGCCGCGCGCCCGGCTGGGGTTGAAAAACACGCCCGTGTGGTTCAATCGGCGGTCGAGGTCCGACATATGAAACTCCCTAGTATTAGTATAGTTGTAATTCTGTGCGTCTCTGTCAGACAGTGTGCCATAAAGTTCATAATTAGCAATCTTTTTGCACGAATTTTATCGGTCGCCGCCGCTATCGATATGTGAGTAATCGCACGGTCACCGGCGGCACCCGCGCCAATACTGATTCTTTACGATGCAGGAGGCCACCATGTCACAATCCGAGAATCCGGTGCAGACCACCGACCATCCCTACCCCGGCACGCCGCTGCCAGCCCAGCATCTGCAAAAACCGGGGCTGGAAGCCGAGATGCAGCAGAAGCCGGAATTCATGGCGCCCGATTACTGCGGCAGCGGCAAGTTGGCCGGGATGGCGGCGCTGATCACCGGCGGCGATTCCGGCATCGGCCGCGCGGTGGCGGTGTTGTATGCGCGCGAAGGCGCGGATCTGGCCATCGTTTATCTGGACGAGGAACAGGACGCGCAGGACACCAAGCGCTATGTGGAAGCCGAGGGCCAGAGCTGTCTGCTGATCCGCGGCGACGTGCGCGACGCGTCGTTCTGCCGCGCCGCCGCGCATCAGGCGCATGAGCGCTTCGGCCGGCTCGACATCCTGGTCAACAACGCGGCCTTCCAACAGCATACGGAAAAACTCGCCGATCTCACCGAGGAGCGCTTCGACCTGACCATGAAGACCAACGTCTACGGCTACTTCCACATGGCGAAGGCGGTGCTGCCGTATCTGAAGCGCGGCGCCGCTATCATCAACACCGGCTCGGTGACCGGGCTGCAGGGCTCCGAGCACCTGTTGGACTACTCGACCACCAAGGGCGCGATCCACGCCTTCACCAAATCACTGGCCTCCAACCTGCTGGAGCAAGGCATACGCGTCAACGCGGTGGCGCCGGGGCCGGTGTGGACGCCGCTGAATCCGGCCGATGCGCCGCCCGACAAGATCACGCAGTTCGGCGCGGATACCGATTACAAGCGTCCGGCGCAGCCGCAGGAGCTGTCGCCGTCATACGTGTTCCTGGCCGCGCCCTGCTGCTCCAGCTACATCACCGGGATTGTGCTGCCGGTGACCGGCTCGGTGGGAGGCTGACATCATGGCGGCGCGCGCGTTGTGGAAAGGGGCGATCAGTTTTGGGCTGGTCTACATTCCGGTCGAGATGTACACGGCGGTGCAGGAGCACGATCTGGATTTGACCATGCTGGACAAGCGCGACTTCTCGCCGATCGGCTACAAACGCTATAACAAAAGCACCGGCAAGGAGGTCGCCTGGGACCACATCGTCAAGGGCTACGAGTACGAGGACAACGAATACGTGGTGCTGTCGGACGAAGATCTGCGTCGCGCCAACGTCGAAGCGACGCAGACCATCGACATCGTGGCCTTCGTGGAGGCGGCCGACGTGCCGCTGACCTATTACGAAACGCCCTACTATCTGGCGCCGTCGCGCGGTGGCGCCAAGGTGTACGCCCTGTTGCGCGAGACCTTGCGCAAGGCTGGCAAGATCGGCATCGCCACGGTGGTGATGCGCACCAAGCAGCACCTGTGCGCGCTGGTCTGCGTGGAAGACAAGATCGTGCTCAACACGCTGCGCTACGCCACCGAAATCCGCAGCGCCGAAGAGTTGAAGCTGCCGCCGGCAACCTTAAAAAGCGCCGGCATCAGCGACAAGGAATTGCAGATGGCGTTGTCGCTGGTGGAAGGCATGAGCGAGGAATGGAAACCGGAGCAGTATCACGACACCTACAAGGAGGACGTGCTGGCACTGGTAAAGAAAAAGATCAAGGCCGGCCAAACCAAAACCATCACCGCGCCAGACAAGGAATCCGCCGCGCCCAAGGCATCCAACGAGGTCGATCTGGTGGCGCTGCTGCAGGACAGCCTGGGCAAGCGCGGCAAGAAAGGGGCGGCAGCAGCCAAATCCCCGCGTCCATCCACGCGCCGCACCAAAGCGAGCGGCAGCCACAAAGTGGCTTAAGAGCTGCCCGGTTTGAAGCGCATCAGCTTCATTGCGGCGGCCAGCCCCTTGGCGGATTTGGCGTAGTCGTCCCAGGGCGCGTTGCCGATGTCGAGGCGAGTGTGGACGTTGGTGACGTTCCATTGGTCCGCTCCCTGCAGGCCTTCCAGCTCGTCCCACGTAATCGGCACGGAGATGCCCAGCCCTGGCCGCGTGCGGGCCGACCATGCGGCGACGGTGGTTGCACCGCGTCCGTTGCGCAGGTAGTCGATGAAAATTTTACCGACGCGGTTGCGCGGACCGCTCTTCACGACAAAACGCTCCGGTATGGTCTCCGCCATGTGCGCGACAATGGCTTGGGAGAAGGCTTTCACGTCATCCCAACCATAACCCGGCTTGATCGGCACGACCACGTGCAAGCCCTTGCCGCCGCTGGTCTTGATAAATGCCGGCAGCGATAGCTGGTCCAGAAACGCCCGTAACAGCTGCGCGCCTTCCCTCACCTGCTGCCAGCTGACGCCCTTGCCGGGGTCAAGGTCGAATACCATGCGGTTTGGCTTCTCGTAGCTGCTGCCGTTGGCATTCTGCGTATGCAGCTCAACCACGTTCATCTGCGCGGCGGACAGCAACGCCTGTTCGCTAGACACTTCCAGCATCGGAGGATGATCGGGATCCAGTGCCTGCTTGAATTGCTTCACACCCGGCATGCGCGAGATCTCGGCGTGCTTCTGGAAGAACAACTCGCCACCCACACCCTCCGGCGCGCGCACCAGCGACACCGGGCGTCCTTTCAGATGCGGCACCATCAGCGCCGACACCAGCGCGTAATAGCGAATCAGCGTCATCTTGGTGGCGCCGCTTTGCTGGTCGATCACGCGGTCCGGATTGGTCACTTTCAGCGATGCGGGAAGCTTGCCCTGCATGGCGGGTTTCTCCTTTACGTGTTGCGGCGTCTCGCGCCTGATCGCGCCGGCGTGCTTGTCCTTGCGCAGCCCCTGGAATACCGCATGGCGTATCGAGCCCGAATGCGTCCACTCGCCGAAACTGACTTCCGCCACCAGCGTGGGCTTGAGCCAGTGCGCTTTCTTGTCGATCTCGCGGCTTGGCGCAAACGGACTAGTAGCGGCGGCCAGCTTGTCCATGCGTGCCTTCAGGTCGCGCAGCGAATTGGCGTTGAAGCCGCTGCCGACATTGCCGGCGTAATGCAGCTTGCCATCCTCGTCGTAAGTACCAAGCAGCAGCGAGCCGAAACCATTGCGCGCGCCCTGCGGATCAGTGTAGCCGCCAATAACGAACTCCTGCCGCTGCCCGCATTTGAGCTTGATCCAGGTGCCGCTGCGGCGCGAACTATAGGGCGCGTCCCGGCGCTTGCCGATGATGCCCTCCAGCCCCATCTGGCAAGCGGCGGCGATGACGTCGCGCGGGGGCGCATTCAACGCGGTGCTGTAGCGGATAGTGGCGCTCTCGCGCTTCGCCAGCACTTCCTGTAGCAGCGCGCGGCGCTGTTCGAGCGGCGTATCGCGCAGATCGTGGCCGTTATGGAACGGCATATCGAAGATAAAGTAGACGATGTCGCCCGGATTGTTTTCATCAAAAGCGTTTTGCAGCAGGCCGAAATCAGGACGGCCGTCCTCGTCGTGGACCACGATCTCGCCGTCGTACCAGCCACTGGGCAGCTTCGCGCGCGCGAGTTGATCGCGCAGCGGCTGCAGCTTGTGGGTCCAGTCATTGCCATTGCGGGTGATGAGACGGATATCCTTGCCATCCACGCGCGCCAGCAAACGATAGCCGTCGAATTTGACTTCGAACAGCCACTCGTCGGCGTTCGCCGGCGGCGCGTCGACCAGCGTGGCCAGTTGCGGAAACAACGATTCCGGCATCGCCACCTTGGGCGTGGTGCGCTCGGTGGCCCTGGCTTTGGCACGCGCTTGCAGCATTGCGTCAGCGGGGGCAACGCCGGTGCCGCCAGCGGCGCCGGGCGCAGGCAGTGGCTCAGGCATCGGCAGCGCCTTCACGCTGTCCGGCATCTCGTCCACCACGCTGAACTCTTCCGCCGATCGCGCGTAATCGTCTTTCTCCTTGATGAGCAGCCACGGCTCCTGCTTCTCGCCCTTGCCCTTCATGCGCACCAGCACCCAGCGGCCATGCATCTTGTGGCCGGCGATCTCGAATTTCAGATTGCCGGCTTTGAGCGCTTTGTGCGGATCATCCAGCGGCCGCCAGGTGCCCTTGTCCCAGATGATCACCTTGCCCGCACCGTACTGCTTGGGCGGTATGGTGCCTTCGAAATCGTTGTATGAAATGGGATGGTCCTCGACGTGCACCGCCATGCGCTTGTCGCGCGTGTCATAGCTCGGACCTTTCGGCACGGCCCAGCTCATCATCACACCGTCGAGCTCCAGGCGGAAGTCGTAATGCAGCCGCGAAGCCCAGTGCTTCTGGATGACGAACGCCGCCCCCTCCTCGCCACCTTCGGCGGGTTCCGGCGTGACGGCGAAGTTGCGTTTTGCTTTGTAGGTTTTGAGCGAGCCTTTCATCCGCTTAGGCTATGCCAGTCCACCCGCGAGAACTGTGCGATACCGAACGTGTAAGCGATTGTAAATGCCGTCAACGCTGAGCATCCGGCCCGCGTTTTTCGCTCAGAGACGCAGGAATTGTCCTGGGCCCGAAACCAACATCGAGGATTGAATCATGACCAAAGTAATCGCTACCCTGATCGCAGGCCTGTTCGCTACCGCTGCTTTCGCACAGACCCCAGCTCCTGCCACCACCACGCCTGCCGCCGCAAAAGCAGAAGCCAAAGAAACCAAAGTCGCAGCCAAAGCGGAAGCCAAAGAAACCAAGGCCGCCGTGAAAGCTGAAGCCAAGACCGCCAAGGTAGAAGCCGACGCCAAGAAAGACGTCGCCGTCGCCCAAGCTGACGAAAAAGCCGACAAAGCCGACGCTCACGCCAAAGCCACCAAAACCAAAGCAAAAGCCCACGCCAAGGCAGAGAAAACCGAAGCTGCTGCCACGCCAGCGCCAGTCACCAAGTAAATCCCCGTCGTGACGAAAAAAAAGCGGACCTCACGGTCCGCTTTTCACATTGCAGCTACCCTCAGTTCTGCGCCACCGTCGGTGCCGCGCCCGAAGCATCCCAGCCGCCACCCAGAGCGCGTATCAACGCCACCGTGGTGACGGCGCGATCGCCACGCAACTGCACCGCGCTACGCTCGACCGCCGCCAGATTACGCTGCGCATCCAGCAGATCGAGATAGCTTGAACGTCCCGCCGTGTACAGCTTTTGCGCCAGATCGGCCGAGCGACGCGCCGACACCACCGCATCCTCAATCTGCGCAGTCTGACCGGCTAGCACGCGCAAGCCCGCCAGGTTATCTTCCACCTCAGCGAACGCCGTCAGCACACTCTGACGATACGTGCCCACCGACTCCTCCAGCGCCGCTTCGCTGCGCGTGATATTCGCACGGTTGCGACCACCGTCGATCAACGGCATCGACAAGGCAGCGCCCAGCAGCCACGAACGGCTGCTCCACTTGAACACATCCGCCACCGTATTAGCCGAGGTGCCGCCCGCATTCGCGTTCAGCAGCAGCGATGGGAACATCGCCGAACGTGCCACGCCGATGCGCGCGTTAGCCGATTCCATCGCGCGCTGCGCGGCGGCGATATCTGGACGACGCTCCAGCAACGAAGACGGCAGACCGGCCGGAATCACCGGCAGCAGCGCGCCATCCAGCAACGGGCTGTTACCCGCCGTGTAGCTGGCCGCCGGCTTGCCCAGCAAGACCGCCAGCGCATGCTCGGTGGTCGCGCGCTGACGCTGCAGGCCGATGGCTTCGGCGCGCGCCGTCGCCAATTCAGTCTTGGCGCGCGACAGATCGAACTCGCCGATATCACCCAGATCGAAACGACGCTGGTTGACTTTGACGTTTTCTTCACGCGTCTGCACCGTGCGGTTCAGCGTTTCCAGCTCGGCGTCGGTTTCACGCAGACGGAAATAAGTCTGCGCCACGTCCGCCTGCACCGACAGCAGCACCGAACGGTAAGTCGCTTCCTGCGCCGCCGCGTCGCCACGTGCCGCCGCCACATTGGACGAGACGCGTCCGAACAGGTCAACCTCATAGCTGGCCGTCAGATTGGCGTTAAACACGCTGGCCGGCGGCACCGGCGTACCGGCCGGCAGGTTCAGCGCCACGTCCGATTCGCGCACACGCTGCGCACCAGCCGCGATGCCGACCTGCGGAATGCGGTCCGCCTCGGCCACACCGGCAATCGCGCGCGCCTGCTTGACGCGGGCGGCGGCGACCGACAGATTGGCGTTGGCGCGGGTGGCTTCGTTGATCAGCTCATTCAGCGCCGTATCGTTGAAAGCCAGCCACCACTCGCCGCGCGGCTGCGCTTCGGCGGCTTGCGCCTGTTTCCAGGTGCTGCCGTCGGCGGCGGTCTTGACCTCCGCAGGCGCCGGCTGTTGCGACTCCTTGAAGGCGGTCGGCACATCCATCGCAGGCTGCTTGAATTCCGGTGCGGCGCACGCGGTCATCAGCAAGGCAGCCAGAATCGGTGCGACGCCTTTTGCGATCATATGCAGTTTGTTCATATTAGTGAGTCCCTTCCAGTTTGGCCGGAGCGGCATCCGCCACCACCACGGCCGGTTTATTCTTCTCCAGACGCACGGCCAAGGTACGCAGCAGCACGTAGAACACCGGCGTCAGGAACAGGCCGAAGAAGGTCACGCCCAGCATGCCGGCAAACACCGCCACACCCATCGCATGACGCATTTCCGAACCGGCGCCGTGCGAGAACACCAGCGGCAGCACACCCATGATGAATGCGATCGACGTCATCAGAATCGGGCGCAGACGCAGACGGCAAGCTTCCAGCGCTGCTTCGACGATCGAGCGGCCATGGTGTTCCAGTTCCCGCGCAAACTCCACGATCAGAATCGCGTTCTTCGACGCCAGACCCACCAGCACAAACAATGCGATCTGGGTGAAGACGTTGTTGTCACCGTGGGTCAGCTTGACGCCAATCAGCGCGCACAGAATCGACATCGGCACGATCAGAATCACCGCCAGCGGCAGGGTCCAGCTTTCGTACTGCGCGGCCAGCACCAGGAACACCAACAGCACGCACAGTGGGAACACGTAAATCATCGTGTTACCGGACAGGATGTCCTGATACACCAGTTCCGTCCATTCGTAGCTGATACCCTTCGGCAGCACCTCGTTGACGATCTTGGTCATCTCGGCCTGCGCTTCGCCGGTCGAAACACCAGGAGCCGGTGCGCCGTTGATCTCGGCGGCCACGTAAGCGTTGTAGCGTTGTACGCGATCCGGGCCATAGCTGTCTTTGACGCGCATCAGCGACGACAATGGAATCATCTCGCCCTTGTCATTGCGGACCTTCAGCTGGGCGATATCTTCAGCGTGCGAACGGAACTGCTGGTCAGCCTGCACCCGCACCTGATAGGTACGGCCGAACTGATTGAAGTCGTTCACATACAGCGAGCCCAGATTGATCTGCAAGGTCTGGTAAATCGTATTCAGCGGCACGCCCAGTTGCTTGGCTTTCTGACGATCGATGTCAGCGAACAGCTGCGGCACATTGATCTGATAGCTGGAGAACACGCCGGCCAGCTTCGGATTCTGCCAAGCCTTCATCTGCACCGCCTGCACCGCTTTGTACAGCGCGTCGTAACCCAGGTTGTCACGGTCTTCGACCATCAGCTTGAAGCCGCCGGTGGTGCCCAGACCATTCACTGGTGGAGGACCCAGCACCATCACGAAGGCGCCTTCGATCGCGCCCATGCGCTTGTTCATTTCAGCGGCAATCGCGTCGGCCGAGGTTTCCTTGGTGGTGCGTTTCTCGAACGGCGCCAGGCCCAGGAACACGATACCGGCGTTAGGCGCGTTGGTGAAACCGTTGATCGACAGGCCAGGGAACGAGATCGAGTTGTCGACGCCAGGAATGTCCTTGGCGATCTCCGACATCTTGCGGATCACGGCATCGGTACGGTCCAGCGAGGCGGCATCCGGCAGCTGTGCAAAGCCGATCAGGTACTGTTTGTCCTGCGACGGCACGAAGCCCGGTGGCACCACCTTGAACATGAAGGCCGCAGCGACAGCCAGCAGCGCGTACACGATCAGCGACGAGCCCTTGCGCTTCAAGACACCAGTCACGCCGGTTTCATAGCTGTGCGAGGCACGGTTGAAGAAGCGGTTAAACCAGCCGAAGAAGCCACCGAACACTTTGTCCATGCCACGGGTCACCACATCTTTCGGTGCGTCGTGCGGTTTCAGCAGCGCGGCGGCCAGCGCTGGCGCCAGCGTCAGCGAGCTGAATGCCGAGATCACGGTCGAAATCGCGATGGTCAGTGCGAACTGCTTGTAGAACTGGCCGGACAGGCCGGATACGAAAGCGATCGGCACGAACACGGCGCACAGCACCAGCGCAATCGCGATGATAGGACCACTCACCTCTTTCATCGCCTGAATGGTCGCTTCGCGCGGCGCCAGGCCGTCGTGAATATTACGTTCGACGTTTTCCACCACCACGATCGCATCATCCACCACGATACCGATCGCCAGCACCAGGCCAAACAGCGACAGCGTGTTGATCGAGAAGCCGAAGCCCAGCATCACGGCGAAAGTACCCACCACCGACACTGGCACGGCCAGCAGCGGAATCACCGATGCGCGCCAGGTTTGCAGGAAGATGATCACCACCAGCGCCACCAGCACGATCGCTTCGACCAGCGTGTGGATCACGGAGCGGATCGACTCCCGCACGAATTGGGTCGGGTCGTACACAATGCTGTATTCGACGCCTTCCGGGAAATCTTTCGACAGACGGGCCATGGTGGAGCGCACGTCGGACGACAGTTGCAGCGCGTTGGCGTTAGGCGCTTCGAAAATCGGAATCGCCACTGCGGATTTGTTGTTCAGCAGGGAGCGCAGCGCGTACGAGTTCGAGCCCATCTCCAGACGCGCCACGTCCTTCAGCAGCGTCACCGCGCCGTCGGCATTGGTCTTCAGGATGATGTTGCCGAACTCTTCTTCCGACTGCAGACGGCCTTGCGTATTCACGGTCAGCTGGAAGTCGGCATTTTTCGCCGGACCCTGGCCGATCACACCAGCCGCCACTTGCACGTTCTGCTCGCGGATCGCGTCGACCACGTCGCCGGCGGTCATGCCGCGCTGTGCCACTTTCTGCGGATCGAGCCAGACGCGCATCGCGTAATCGCCGGAACCGAACAGCTGCACCTCGCCCATGCCGGGCAGACGTGCCAACTGGTCCTTGATGTTCAGCACCGCGTAATTGCGCAGATACAGGTCGTCGTAACGGCCGTTCGGCGAATTCAGGTGGACCACCATGGTCAGGTTGGGCGACGACTTCACGGTCGTCACACCGATCTGGCGCACTTCTTCCGGCAGACGTGGCAACGCGCGTTGAACGCGGTTCTGCACCTGGGTTTCAGCTTGCTCGACGTTGGTGCCGATCTTGAAGGTGACGGTCAGTGCCAGCGCGCCGTCCGAGGTGTTTTGCGAGGACATGTACAGCATGTTCTCGACGCCGTTGATCTGCTCTTCCAGCGGCGCGGCCACGGTTTCAGCGATGATCTTCGGATTCGCGCCCGGATACTGCGCGCGCACCACCACCGAAGGCGGCACCACGTCCGGGTACTCCGAGATCGGCAGCTTGAAGATGGAAATCAAGCCGGCGACGAAGATAATGATCGACAGCACCGCCGCGAAGATTGGCTTGTCGACAAAAAATCGAGAGATGTTCATTTTAATTATTCCTTGCTAGTGCCGGTTTTAGCGACGGCTACTTTCTGATCTTTTTTGGCGGCCAGTTCCGCTGCCAGCGGATCGGCGTCCATCGGCACGATGGTCGGCGTGATCGGCGCGCCAGGCTTCACGCGCTGCAGGCCGTTGACGACGATTTTCTCGCCCGGTTTCAGGCCGTCACGCACGATGCGCAGGCCGTCCACTTGCTGGCCCAGGGTCACAGGGCGGTATTCGGCCTTGTTGTCCTTGTCGACCACGAACACGAACTTGCGATTCTGGTCGGTGTTGACGGCGCGATCGTTGATCAGCAGCGTGGATTTGGCGCCAGTGCTGCCGGCCAGCTGCACGCGGGCGAACAGGCCAGGTACCAGCACGCCGTCGGCGTTGGCCAGGGTGGCGCGCATGCGCACCGAACCGCTGCGCACATCCAGCTGGTTGTCGACGAATTCCAGCTTGCCTTCATGCGGGAAGCCGGTTTCGTTGGCCAGGCCGATGCGCACCACGGCAGGCTTGCCTTGATGAGCGGCGGCGCCGACGCGCAGATAGGTGTCTTCATCGCCGTCGAAGGAGGCGTAGATCTGGTCCAGCGAGACCACCGAAGTCAGCACCGCGGTCGCATCCACCAGGTTACCCAGCGTGATCTCGGCTTTCGATACGCGGCCATTGATCGGCGAGATCACTTGCGTGTAGCTCAGATTCAGCTTGGCGGATTCGTACTGGGCCTGGGCGGCGCGGGCGTCAGCGTCCAGCTGTTTGTAGCTCGATGCCGAGGCGTCGTACTCGCGCTGGGCGATGGCTTTATCGGCCAGCAGTTTTTCGGAGCGGACCAGTTCCACTTTCGCCAGTTCGGCTTTGGCGCGCGCCGAGTTGGCGGCGGCTTCGGCGCGATTGGCTTCGGCCTGATATGGACGCGGATCGATCACGAACAGCACTTCGCCCTTCTTGACGGTGCCACCCGGTTTGAAGTTGATGGCGGTGATGAAACCGCTGACGCGTGGACGGATCTGCACTTGCTCGATCGCCTCCAGGCGGCCCGAGAACTCCTGAGTTTCGGTGATGGTTTTCTCGACCACGGCGGCGGCCGAAATCGGAGGACCGCCCGCTGCCGGCGCTTCGGCCGCTTTGCTATTCGCATCGCTGCAGCCAGACAGGGAAATTGCGGCCAGGCCCGCCAGTGCCAACGCGGCGGCCAGCGGCCGAACCACGGCAGTCATGTTTTCAATGTTTTTCATCTTAAATCCTTTTTACATGAAAATTATTAATATAAGTGGCGGCACCGGGCGGTCTCAACGAAAATCGAGAAAACACGGACCTATCGCCCCGCCGGCAAGCCAGTGGGGACGTATTCAGTTACTGCTTAATGGTTGGGGAATCCTATGCGGCTGGCGGCGTCTCGGACCGTTCCAGGCCAGCGACGAAGCCGGCGATTTCTCCCAGCGCCTGACATCGACAGGCGCATTCGTTGCGTGCCTCCGCGTCCTGCAGAGGCGCCGGCTGCATGCGCCGGACGGTGGTTTTGACGCCGTTGGCAATCAACTTGGCGCCATATTGTTCCGCTTCATCGCGCAGCGGGTCATCTTCGGTCGACAGTATCAGCGCCGGCGGCAGATTCTTCAGCCGGCTCGATTGCAGCGGCGACGCGTACGGGTGGGTACGGTCGGCGGCATTCGGCAGGTAGCCGCGATACGCCTTGGCGCAGGCGTCCGCCACGTCCAGCAACTCCGGCGCCTGCAGTTCGCGCATCGAGCAGGTGGTCAAGCCCGGGTCCAGCATCGGCATCACCAGCACCTGGCCAGCCAGCGCCGGACCGCCGCGATCGCGCGACATCAGCGCGCAGACGGCGGCCAGATTGGCGCCCGCTTCGATCCCCGCCACCAGCAGCTGCTTGCCGGTCCAGCCCAGCTTGGCCTTGTGCTTCTTGGCCCACACCAGCACCGCGTGCGCATCTTCCACCGCCGCCGGGAACGGTTTCTCGGTAGCCAACGTATAGGCAGATGCTAACACCGCCATCTGCTGGCTGTCGTCTGCCAAATGGCGCAGGAACACATCCGCATCTTCCAGATCGCCGCCGACAAAACCGCCGGCGTGGAAGAAGACCAACAGCGTATCGCGCTTGGCGCCGGCATCGCCGCTGGTGTAGAGCCGTGCCGCCAGAGGACCATCCGCGCCCTTCACTTCCAGGCTACGGATTTTTAATTGGTCCGACAAGGTCGGCAGCTGCTCTACTGGTTTGTTCATTGTTGCACCGTTCCGGTTTCATTGGAGGACAACATGTTAGCAGGATCGCAGACCGATTCGCCGCTTGCCACCAGGGTCAGGGCGCGCACGCCGCGCGCTTCCGCCTTGGCGGTGTGAGAATAGGCGTCGGTATATACCACGCCTGCCAGTGCCACCGACGTCAGCGCCAGTGCTATCGTTGCGAAAATTGCATCCCGATATTTCATGATAAGTCCTCCTTTCTTCAACTTTTCCTTTGTGCAGTACAGCAATCATAAACATGTTCTACAATCCGATAAATACGGTAAAGTTGAATTGATTGTTCAGAATCCCGAACAATGAGGGTCATAAATGAATAAACTGCAAGCGATGGAAGTGTTTGTACAGGTGGTGGACGCCGGCGGCTTCACGCGCGCGGCGGATAATATGAAGCTGCCGAAGGCTACGGTGTCGACGCTGGTGCAGTCGCTGGAAGCGTCGCTGGCGGTCAAGCTGCTGAACCGGACCACGCGCCACGTCAGCGTCACCGCCGACGGCGCGGCGTATTACGAACGCTGCCTGCGCATTCTGTCGGACGTGCGCGAGGCCGAGGAATCGCTGTCACGCACCCGGCTCAGCCCCAGCGGCCGGCTGCGGGTGGACGCGCCCACCGGTCTGGCCAGCGAAGTGATCGTCCCCGCCCTGCCCGATTTTTTCAGCCGCTATCCCGACATCCAGCTGGAGCTGGGCTGCAGCGACCGGCCGGTGGATTTGATCGAGGAAGGCGTGGACTGCGCGGTGCGCGGCGGCGCGCTGGGCGATTCCAGCCTGATCGCGCGCCGGGTCGGCATCCTGCATTTCATCACCGGCGCCGCGCCATCCTATCTGGCGCGTTACGGCCGGCCGACGCATCCCAACGATTTGCTGCGGCACCGCTGCGTTAACTATTTTTCGGCGCGTACCGGTAAAATCTATGACTGGGACTTTACCCGCGAAGGCGAACGGGTACAGGTGGCGCTGCCCGGCCATGTCGCGCTCAATGACAGCAATGCCTACATCGCCGCCGGCGTGGCGGGTCTGGGCATTGTGCAAATGGCGAACTTCATGATGGAGCCCATGATCAACGACGGCCACTTCGAATCGATACTCGACGACTGGATCAGCGATCCGCTGCCGATCCACGTGGTGTACCCGCAGAACCGCCACCTGTCGGCCAAGGTGCGGGTGTTTGTCGAATGGGTCGCCGAACTGTTTTCCAATCATCCCGGCATGCGCCTGCAAAAATCCGCCGCGCGCGCGCCATCTTTAGAGGTAGCCATATGACTGAAGTCCACCGCATTGTTTTCCTCGACCGCGACAGCGTGATCGCCAATGTGCGCAAGCCGGCGTTTGGGCACGAATGGAGCGAATATCCGGCCACCCGCGCCGGCGAGGCAGTGCAGCGGCTGCGCGATGCGCGCGCCACCATCGCCATCACCAACAAGGTGGCGCTCAGCGCCGACGACCTGGCGCAGCTGCCGGATTTAAAGCTGATCGCGGTGGCCGCCACCGGCACCAACATCGTCGACCTGGCGGCGGCAAAGCAGCGCGGCATCGTGGTGACCAACATCCGCAACTACGCTGTGCACACCCTGCCCGAGCATACCTTCGCGCTGATCCTGGCGCTGCGTCGACAGTTGGTGGCGTATCGCGCCGACATCGAGGCGGGGCTGTGGCAGCAGTCCGAGCGCTTCTGTTTATTCGGCCATCCGATTTCCGATTTGGCCGGCAGCCGGTTGGGCCTGTTCGGCTACGGTGCGCTGGGCAAGGCCACCGCGCAGATCGCGCGCGCGTTCGGCATGGAAGTCATCGTCCATAACCGCTCGCCGCTGGCCGATGCGGCGAGCGACGGCGTGCGCGAGGCTGGCTTCGACGAGGTGCTGGAGACCTCGGACATCATCAGCCTGCACCTGCCGCTGACCGACAAGACGCGCAATATGATCAGCGCCAAGGAGCTGATCCGCATGAAGCGCAGCGCGCTGCTGATCAACACCGCGCGCGGCGGCCTGGTGGACGAAGTGGCGCTGGCCGACGCGCTGCGCGCCGGCGTCATCGCCGGTGCCGGCTTTGACGTGCTGATCACCGAGCCGCCGCCAGCCGACAACCCGCTGCTGAACCTGCGCCTGCCCAACTTCATCCTGACGCCGCACTCGGCCTGGGCCAGCACGCAGGCGATGCAGACGCTGGTGGATCAGTTGATCGACAATATCGAGGCTTGGCAGGCCGGTAAGCCGCAAAACGTCGTGAGCGCTTGATCTCAATTCGAAAGAATGAAAGATAATTTCTTTCGATTAAACGTTTTTTATTGACGTTTATTTTTCAAAATCCTACCATGCGAAGAAAACGTAAGTTTACTCTTCAACCACACCGGACTTCGCATGTTAAACAGACGCACCTTCATCCAGGGGCTGGCGGCGGCATCGCTGCCCTCTTTCGCGCTCGCCGCCAGTCCACGCATCGCCATCCCGGCGCGCGCCACCGGCGCGATGATTCCCAAAACGATCGTCAGTCTGAGCTACGAAACGGATAATCTGGCCGATCCGCAGTTCTTCGCCGCTTCCAATACCGGACTGGTGCGAATGTTCCGCCGTTTGAATCCGGATGGCGTGCTGCGTTTGGGCGGCAACACCAGCGATCTGGCCCGGCTGGCCGGCTTCCAGGGCGACTTGCCGGTGCTGCATCCGCTGTATCGCAACAAGGAGCGCATCCAGCCCTACTACGATGTGACGCCGGAAGCGATCGATGCGCTGGCCGGCTTCCTGGATGCGACCGGGTGGAAGGTGATTTTCGGCCTGAACATGCGCGCCGATAACGCCGGGATGGTGGCGCGGTTTGCGGCGCTGGTGCGCGAAAAGCTGGGGCCGCGCCTGCTGTCGATCCAGATCGGCAACGAGGCCAACAACTATTACCGCCAATACGACCAGTTCCGCGCCGCCTGGGACAGGCTGTGGGCAAACCCATCAACCAGGGCGACCTGTCCGGTCCGGACTCCGGCGCCAATACCGATTGGGTGCAGCACTTCAGCCGCGACGTGCCGGATGCGGTGCTATTGAGCCGCCATTACTATCGGGAGGCGGCCGAGCGCGGTTCGCTGGCGGATATCCTCCAGCACGATCATGAGTTCGATCAGGACATCGCCTTGCTGTCGCGGGCGGGACGGCGTCATGCGCATGGTTTCTGGCTGACGGAAACCAATTCGTATTATCGCGGCGGACTGGATGGCGTCAGCAATGCGTTTGCTTCGGCCTTGTGGGGGCTGGACTTCAGCTTGTCGGCGGCGTATCACGGCGCCACCGGCCTGTGCTTTCAGGGCGGGCCGCGACGCAGTATCGAAAGCTCGCTGGAAGGCCACCGGACTGGCGGGCGCGATGCCGATGGCGCGGATATGATCGCGCGCATCGATGCGGTGACGGCCAACTATTCACCGATCGGCGGCGATCTGAGCACCGGCTTCGCGGCGCGGCCGCTGTACTACGGTTTGCTGGCCGCGCGGCTGCTGGCTGGCAACCGCTTTCATGTGCTGAAGACGGCCGACGTGGCGCCTGGTGTGCGGGTGTATGCGGCGGCGGGCGCGGATGGAGTGCGCATTGTGGTCATCAACAGCAGCCAGACTGAATCGCGGGTGCTGGGTTTCAGCGGCCTGGCGCCGCGCGCCGCCGTGCGAGTCGCGCCGCTGCAGGCGCCCAGCCTGAACTCGCGCGACGCCCTCACCTTCGGCACCGACAGCCGCACGCTGGAGCCAGACGCGGCGTGGGAGTTGCAATACCAGGAGGTGGCGCCGGTAAGCAACCACGGCACATTGGACATTCAGGTGTCGGCCGGCAGCGCCGCATTGATTTTGTTACCGCAGATAGTTGTATAGCTGGAACATAGCAAACTGAATGGCGAATTGCAGCGCGGTGATTGAGACGCCGACCGAGATTATCCAGTTGCGCATATTCTGGTTCACGCGCTCCAGGTCTTCCTTCGTCGCGAAGTGGACCTGCTTCTCCTCAAGCCGCGCCATGTCTTCGTCCGTAGCGCAATGCGCCATTCTGCTCTCAAGACGAGCAAAATCTTCTTTGGTAGCCAAGTGCGACAGGCGTTCGCCCAGATACGCCGTTGTAACGAAGTTTTCGCGGATTTCCTCGACAATCTCCACCAACGTAGCCATCTGATGCTCCTGCAGCGCCACCCTTAGCTCGATCCGTTTATCATTCGCCATCACCGCCTCCCAGTCAAGGAGGCCAGCCTAGCGTGCGCAGTTCATGCCGCCCCTGAGCAAACGCAAAGTGAAAAGCAAAAGGGCCTGAAGATTTCTCTTCAGGCCCTTCTACTTACGAATTGGTGCGGCTGGCAGGAATCGAACCCACGACCCCTTGGTTCGTAGCCAAGTACTCTATCCAGCTGAGCTACAGCCGCGTAAACTTCTCAACACAACTTTTTACTACCACAAGGTCGATCAAGACCTTGCTCACGAATTTTGGTGCGGCTGGCAGGAATCGAACCCACGACCCCTTGGTTCGTAGCCAAGTACTCTATCCAGCTGAGCTACAGCCGCGCAAAACAAGATTATAACAGCAATTTCTTGTTTGAAAAAAGAGGAATCTTCCAAAACCTCTGGTACAACGAGTGGTGCGGCTGGCAGGAATCGAACCCACGACCCCTTGGTTCGTAGCCAAGTACTCTATCCAGCTGAGCTACAGCCGCACTGTGCAAGCATTATAAAGCATTAATTTCGTTTTGCAAAGCTCGACATTTTCTATCGTTTAATTGGTTCAGCACACGAAATACCGAACTAATCACCTTGCAAACTGCTTTACCGCCAGCCTTTCAAACAGCATGCCGTTCGAAAGAAGCAGCATTATAGGGATACTCTCCCTGCTTGTCCAGCACTCTGTATCAGGTGCCGAATTCGGCCGCCGCCTTGGCCGACCACAACGCTTCGTTATAGGACGGATACGGATCGCCATAACAATCGATGTGCCCGTCGGCGCCGATAAACTTGATCCACCAGCCGGCCGCGTCCGACAAAATCGCAATATCGCCTTCGCGGCAATGGCCGCCTATTTCCTCGTCCTGCGCCAGTATCACGATATTCACTTTGCGGTGCTTGATTATATCCGCCATGTTTTCCTCGCTTCATTCACACTAGTTATTACGCACATTACAAATATAAATTTGCATTCATTTGCGCAATGCAGCATCATTCACCTGTCTCCTCTATTCTCCTCCAAGGAAATAGATTTAGCCCGCTCCCGTAGCGGGCTTTTTTTTTACCGTGTACGATGCACTCAGGTTTGCCTTTATAGTCGAAGTCATAACAAGAGAGAACGCACGCACCGCATGAACTCCCCTTCCGCCTCGATGCCGCCGGCCCCCGACTGGTCCCGCACCGCCCTCGGCGATAGTGCCCACTGGCCACCCAGCCTGCGCCTGACCATCGATATCCTGCTCAACTCGCCTCAAGCCATGCTGCTGCTGTGGGGCGCCGAACAAATCATGGTCTATAACGATGCCTACGCCGCGCTGCTCGGCCTGCCCAGCCTGCGCGCCCCCGGCGGCCAGGTGCCGGCCATGCAACCGTCCGCCTTCAGCTGGAACAGCGCCGCCCTGGCCCCGGTGCGCGAAGGGCACAGCCTCAGCTATCGCAACTGCGCGCTGCCGCTCTGGCGCGACGGCCGCATGGAGCAACAGCCGATGGACCTGTATTACACCCCGATCCGCGAACAGGAGCGGGTCGCCGGCATCTTGTGCACCCTGGCCCTCGCCCGCCCCAGCGTGGCGGCCGGCGGCGACGCGACGCTGCGCCTGCTGGTAGTGGAAGATAACACCGATGCCCGCTATCTGGTGTGCGAAACCCTGCGCGCGCTCGGTCACGAGGTGGAAGCCGTGGCCAGCGGTGAGGAAGCGCTGCCACTGCTGTCCAGCCAGCCGTTTGACGTACTGTTCAGCGACGTCAGCCTGCCCGGCATCTCCGGCGTCGAGCTGGCGCGGCGCGCGCTGCAACAAAACCCGCAACTGGCGCTGCTGTTCGCCTCCGGCTATGGCGACGAGCTGACGCGCCGCCTCGACTTTCCGGCGCGGTCGCTGCAAAAGCCCTACGATATCGAACAGCTGCAAGCGGTGCTGGAACAGATCGCCGCCAGCTTGCCGGCACGCTGACATCACCCAGTGTGCACTCCACTCAAACGTGCGTAGCAGGCGCAGGGGTTGGCGCTAAAATAAGACCATGATACCGAATGATCCCCTCGCCACGCCGCCTCTCGCGCCGGACGCGCACGAAGAGCTGTTGCGCGCCAGGGAAGCCCTACGCCAAAGCCAGCTGGAACTGCGTGCGCTGGCCAATTCCATGCCGCAACTGGCCTGGATCGCCGAGCAGGATGGCGCCATGGTCTGGTACAACCAGCGCTGGTACGACTATACCGGCACCTCGCCCGAGCAAATGGCCGGTGACGGCTGGAAAAACGTCTACGCGCCGGACTGTCTGGACGCCATGGCCAGCCATTGGGAACAATCGCGCCGCGACGGCACCCCCTACGAGCTGGAAATCCCGATCCGCAGCGCCAGCGGCGAGTTCCGCTGGTTCCTGACCCGCGCCAACCCGGTGCACCGCGCCGACGGCAGCGTGCTGCGCTGGTTCGGCACCAGCACCGACGTCGACCAGGTCAAGCGTGCGCAGGAAGCGCTGCGCGACGAAACCGCGGTGCTGGAACTGCTCAACCGCACCGGCGCCGCGTTGGCCTCGCAGCGCGACCTCGGCCTGCTGCTGCAGGAAGTCACCGACGCCGCCACCAGTCTCAGCGGCGCCCGCTTTGGCGCCTTGTTCTATCACAGCACCAACAGCGCCGGCGAGGCGATGGTGCTGCACACCCTGTCCAGCGGCGCGGGCGACGCCTTCGCGCAATACGGCCAGCCGCGCGCCACCGCCCTGTTCGGCCCCAGCATGCGCGGCGAAGGCGTGGTGCGCTGCGACGACGTGCTGCAAGACCCGCGCTACGGCCACAACGCGCCCCACCATGGCGTGCCGGCCGGCCATCCGCCGGTGCGCAGCTATCTGGCGGTGCCGGTGGCGCTGCGCAGCGGCGAGGTGATCGGTTGCCTGATGTTCGGCCATCCGGAGCCGGCCATGTTCACCGAACGCACCGAACGCATCATCGCCGGCATCGCCGCCCAGGCTGCGGTGGCGATCGACAACGCGCGCCTGAACGACTCGGAACGCCAGGCGCGCGCCGAAGCCGAGCGCACCAGCCAGCTCAAGGATGAATTCCTGGCCACCCTGTCGCACGAGCTGCGCACGCCGCTGACCGCCATCCTGGGCTGGGCCCAGGTGCTGCGCCGGGGCAGCCGCAATCAGGCCGACCTCGACCGTGGCCTGCACACCATCGAGCGCAACGCCCGCGCGCAGTCGCAACTGATCGAGGATCTGCTCGACATGAGCGCCATCGCCTCCGGCAAGGTCAAGCTGGACATGCAGCCGCTGTCGCCGGCCGCGCTGGCCGCGGTCGCCATTGAATCGGTGCGGCCGGCCGCCGAGGCCAAGCAGATCCGCATCGAAAAAGACTTTGCGCGCGCGCCCGGCATGGTGGCGGGCGACGCCAACCGCCTGCAACAGATTTTATGGAACCTGCTTAGCAACGCGCTCAAGTTCACGCCACCCGGCGGCACCGTCACGGTGGGCGTGCGGCGCGAGGGCGAGCAAGTCGCCATCAGCGTGCGCGACAGCGGCATCGGCATCGCCCCGGCCTTCCTCCACCACGTGTTTGAACGCTTCCGCCAGGCCGACGCCACCACCACCCGCCGCCACGGCGGCCTGGGGCTGGGGCTATCGATCGTCAAGCATCTGGTTGAACAGCATGGCGGCACCATCAGTGTGACCAGCGCGGGCGAGAACCACGGCGCCTGCTTCACACTGCGGCTGCCGCGCAATCACGCGCTGATGGCGACGCCAACCGTCGCCCCGGCGCCGGTCCATGGTGCGGCGCATGATTTGTCCGGCCTGCAAGTGCTGGTGGTGGACGATGAGGACGATGCGCGCGAACTGATCAAGCGCATCCTCAACGACTGCAATGCCGAAGTGTTGACCGCTGCCACCGCTGCCGAGGCATTAAATTTATTGCAACATGAGCGCCCCGACCTGATGGTCAGCGACCTCGGCATGCCGGAGGTCGACGGCTATGGCTTGCTGGACCGCATCCGCGCGCTGGGACCGTCGCGCGGCGGCGACCTGCCAGCCATCGCGCTGACCGCGTTTGCCCGCTCGGAAGACCGCATCAAGGCGCTGTCCAGCGGCTTCCTGGCCCACATCGCCAAGCCGGTCGAGCCGACCGAACTGATCGCCAAGGTGGCCGCCATGGGCCATCGTCATGCTTAGCCTGCGGCGTGTGGTAAGATTTCCACACGGAAATTACCCAATCCTACTTCACGACGGGGCAATGTCCTACAAGCAATTTCCACAACTCTTGCTACACTACAAAAATCTGCAAAAACGCATTGAGTGATTGCCGTACGGAAATTAAACTATATTGTGTGCGACGCAGCACACTAGCAATGCGGTATTATCGAATTAATCACGCATCACCCGAATAAAGACACTGAGACCCTGACACCATGCCGAGCCGAGAAGAAATCCTGAACGCCAAAATCCTGGTGGTGGATGACAGCGCAGACAACGTCGACCTGATGTTGGAGATACTGCGCGAGGCCGGCTATACCGATGTCTCGTCCACCATGCTGCCGGAACAGGTATGCCCGCTGCACCGTCAGCATTGCTACGACTTGATCCTGCTCGACCTGCAAATGCCAGGCCTGAACGGTTTCCAGGTGATGAAGGGCTTGAAGGAAATCGAACAAGGCGGCTACCTGCCGGTCTTGGCGCTGACCGCCCAGCCCAGCTTCAAGATCGCCGCGCTGGAGGCCGGCGCGCGCGACTTCATCAGCAAGCCGTTCGATCTGATGGAAGTCCACAAGCGCATCCACAACATGCTGGAAGTGCGCCTGCTGTACAAGGAGCTAGCACAATACAGCCGCCAGCAGCAGGAACTGGCGCTGCACGATCCACTGACCAGCCTGCCCAACCGGCGGCTGCTGGAAGACCGCATCGCCACCGTGCTGCAGCATGCCACCCGACAGCAGAGCAAAGCCGCTGTCATGTATCTGGATCTGGACGGCTTCAAGGCCATCAACGACACCCACGGCCATGCCTACGGCGATGAAATCCTCAAGCTGGTGGCGCAGCGCCTGGTCGGCTGCTCGCGCAAGGAAGACACGGTGGCGCGCGTCGGCGGTGACGAATTCGTGATTGTGATGGGCAATATCGCCCATGTGGCCGACACCCAGGAACCCGCTAACAAGCTGATCGAGGCGGTATCGCAGCCCTACCAGGTCAATGGCCTGACGCTGCAACTGTCGACCAGCATCGGCATCGGCATCTTCCCCGACGATGCCCACGAAGTGGCGGCGCTGATTGCCGCCGCCGATGGCGCCCTGTATGAAGCCAAGCGCTCCGGCAAGAACCGCAGCTGCACCGCCCAAGCCACGCAGGGCCAGGTGCCGCAGCATCACACCATGTCGGCCACGCCGGCCTGATGCGTTATCGGGCGGGCTCGCCGCCCGCCCTCCCCTCAATGCGCGGCCGCCTCGTCCTTCAGGCCGGCTTTGGTACTCTGATCGACCTTGCTGGCATGCTGGTGATCGTCGTGCGCATCCACCGTTTCCGGCGCCACTTCAATGCGGGTGATGCCGGCATCCACCGACACCGGATCGCTGGCCGGGAAAGTCATCTCGACCGCGCTATCCAGCAGGGTTTCCCTGGCCAGCTCGGCCGGGGTTTCCTGCTCCTGATCCGCCAGCGTGGTGATGGCGGCGGCCCATTTGACAAACGCCAGATTGGCCAGATCGCGCACGGTATGCACATTGAACGCCTGCGCCAGCGCCTTGGCATCCTTGGCGCTGACGCCGCGCAGCGCGCTGGTCGGCGCATCGGCCAGCGCGCGGAAGCTGTGGCCGAGATAATCTTTGTCCACGACAGTATCGATGTTCATGATGGCATCCTTTCAGTTGAAATCCCCATCCACTGTGACAGCGCCGGCGCGGCCAGTCTGTGCGCGATCGAACCCTGCCAGCGCCGCCCGCCTGTCGTGTTCGATTGAATGTGCCGTTTTGACATTCATATAGGTGCTTGCTATGATCGGCGAGTGCGTCCGCATAGTGCAGAGACCCCGTGCCCAAACTAGATAAACCCAAGATACTGGTCGTCAACGACGACGCCAACAGCCTGTTTGCGCTGACCAGCCTGCTCGCCCAGTGGGCCGAGCAGGAATCTTATGAAGTGTTGGCGGCACGCTCCGGCCAGGACGCGCTGCGCCAGGTGCTGATGCACGACTTTGCCGTGATCCTGCTGGACGTCAACATGCCCGGCATGGACGGCTTTGAAACCGCCGGCGCCATCCACGCCCGCGAACGCTCGTCCGACATTCCGATCATCTTCATCACCGCCTTTGCCACCGACGAGCTGGACCGCCTGAAAGCCTACCAGCACGGCGCGGTCGACTTCCTGTTCACGCCGGTGATCCCGCAAGTGCTGTACGCCAAGATCGCGGTGTTCGTCACGCTGGCGATGAAGAACGAGGAACTGAAAAAGCAGGCGCGCCAGCTGAGCCAGCGCACCACCGAACTGACCGCCAGCAACCGCCGCCTGACCAATGAAATCGAGGAACGCAAGTCGGTGGAACGGCAAAACCACGCCAAGGACGAATTCCTGGCCATGCTGGGGCACGAACTGCGCAATCCGCTCAGCGCCATCAGCAGCGCGGCCTCGCTGATCGGCCTGCCGGGGGTGTCGGCCGAGGGCGTGCACCGCGCCAAGAAAATCATCCAGCGCCAGAGTCAGCACCTGGGCCGCATAGTCGACGACTTGCTGGACCTGTCGCGCGCCATGTCGGGCAAGATCCTGCTCAACCCGGCGCCGCTGGACTTGGCGGCGCTGGTCGCCACCTCGCTGGAAACCTACCGTGCCACCGGCCGCAGCACCGACTACGACCTGGCCCAGGATCTGGACCAGGGCTGGATCAGCGGCGACTGCACCCGGCTGGAACAGATTACCAGCAACCTGATCGACAATGCCCTCAAGTACACCCCACCCGGCGGCCGCATCGAGGTGCGCACCTGGACCGAGAACGACGACGTGGTGCTGAGCGTGCGCGACAACGGCGTCGGCATTGCGCCCTCGCTGCTGCCCCATGTGTTCGACGTGTTCGTGCAGGGCAGCAGCACGCTGGACCGCGCCCAGGGCGGGCTGGGCATCGGTCTGTCGCTGGTGCGCCGGCTGGCCGAGCTGCATGGCGGCAGCGTCAAAGCGGAAAGCCGCGGCGACCACTGCGGCAGCACCTTCACGCTGCGCCTGCCACGCATCGAACACCAGCTCAGTTCCGTGCCGGCGCCGGTCAGCCGCGCCACGCACGCCAAGCCGCGCGTGCTGCTGATCGAGGATAACGACGATGGCCGCGAAATGATGGCCATGATGTTGGGCGGCTATGGCTACGACGTCGAAGCGGCCGCCGACGGCGTGCTCGGCTTGCGCGCCGCCACCAGCTACCAGCCCGATCTGGCGCTGATCGACATCGGCCTGCCCGGCATCGACGGCTACGAGGTGGCGCGCCGGCTGCGCGCCGATCCGGCCACCCGCGACATCAAGCTGATCGCCCTCACCGGCTACGGCCTGGCCGACGATCTGCGGCGCGTGATGGACGCCGGCTTCGACCGCCACCTGGTCAAGCCGGTCGACATCGATCAGTTGATGGAAGTGATCGATACCTGCGCCCGCTTGCCGCTGGCACAGCCGGTGGCAGTCAAGCAGTAGTCGTGCGCCGCTGCCAGCAAAGCTCGGGTATGATCGGGTCAGACCGTAGTCTGTTCGACCTCAACTGAGAAAAACTATGTCCGCACCAGCACCGCAAGAACACAACCACCAGCAAGACGCTCTGCGCAGCGCGGACCTGAGCGAATTGCTGGGCCATGTCCACACCTGTTGGGACAACGAACGGCGCTCGCTGTCGCGCCAGCTGCACGACAGCCTGGGCTCGTCGCTGACGGCGCTGACCATGCACCTCGGCCTGCTGATGCAAAAGCTGCCGCAGGACGCGGCGCTGCAGGACCGCGCCAACCACATGAAAAAGCTGCTCGGCCAAATCGTTGAAACCAACCGTCAGATGCAGCTCAAACTGTGGAACGACAAGCTGGAATTCCTCGGCGTGCGGGTCGCGCTGGATGAGCTGGTGACGCAGTTTGGCGAGCAACGCGGCATCACCGCTCGCTGCAGCCTGCCGGAAGAGGAACTCGATTGCCCGCGCAGCCACGGCATCGTGCTGCTGCACACGCTGGAGGAAGCGCTGCGCAACATCGACATGCACGCGCAGGCCAGCGAGGTCGACGTCATCGTCGACGACAACGAGGATGAGGTGATGCTGACGGTGAAGGACAATGGCGTCGGCCTCGCCGGGCCGGTGCTGGCCGGTCAGTCGGCCGGCAAATTCGGCCTGCGCATGGCGCGCGAACGTGCCGCCTACCTGGGCGGCACGCTGACGCTGGCGGCCGGCGCCGAACGCGGCGTCACGCTGACCATGGTCTTGCCGAAATCGGCCAGCCCGCTTTAATGCAGCTTGACCAGTGGCGTGGTGCGCTTGATCAGATAGCGCGCCACCGCCAGCGTGGCGGTGCGCAGCGTACCCAGCACGGCCTTGTGGTGCATCAGGTGCAGGCTGACGTACATCAGCCGCGCCACAAAGCCCTCGACAAACCAGCTTAGCCCTTTCAACGATCCCATCAGGCTGCCGACCGAGGTGGTCTGGCCGAACGACACCAGCGAGCCATAGTCGCGGTACTCATACAGCTTGGTCTGCGGCGGCTGGCCCTTGTGCTTGCGCACCAGCGTCTCCAGCAAATAATCGGCCTGCTGGTGCGCGGCTTGCGCGCGTGGCGGCACCAGTTTGCCGTCCGGGCCGGCGCAGGCGGCGCAATCGCCCAGCGCGTAAATGTAATCGAACCCTTTGACCGCCAGCGTGCCGTCCACGTCCAGCTGGCCGGACCTCACGGTCGGCAGGCCCAGCGTCCCGAGCAGGTCCGGCGCCTTGATGCCGGCCGCCCACACCACCAGTTGCGCCGGATACACGGTATCGCCGGCGGTGACGCCGCGGCCGTCGATGGCGGTCACGCGGGTATCGGTCACCACCGTCACGGCGCGCTGGCGCAACAGGTCGAGCGCGGCGCTGGAAACTTTTTCCGGCAGCGGCGCCAGGATGCGCGGCGCCCCTTCCAGCAAGGTGATGCGGACGTCGCGCGTCGCATCCAGCTGGCGGAAGCCGTAGGTGGCATACACGCCGCTGGCTTCGCGCAGCTCGGCCGCCAGTTCAACGCCGGTGGCGCCGCCGCCGATGATGACGACATCCACCCCGGCATCCGGCTGGGTATCTTTTTTCAGTTCCGCCAGCGTCAGCAGCTTGAGCAGCGACAGCCGGAAGCGCTCGGCGTCCTCGGTGGCGTTGAGCGAAATGGTGTGCTCGGCGGCACCCGGCACGCCGAAATAATTCGAGGTGCTGCCGATCGCCAGCACCAGGCTGTCGAAACCGATCTGGCGCTGCGGCAGCACTTCTTCCTTGTGCTCGTCACCACTGATGATGGCGCCCACAGTCAGCACGCGCTGCTGCGCATCCAGCGCCAGCAGCGGGCCATAGACGAAGGTGAAGTGATTGTCATGCGCCAGCATTTGATAGGACAAGCCTTCCTGGTGCACATCCAGCGTGCCGGCCGCTACTTCGTGCAGCGACGGCTTCCAGATGTGGAACAGCCGGCTATCCACCAGCATCACGGCCTGCGGCCCCAGCTTGCGGCCCAGTTTACAGGCCAGCTCCAGCCCGCCGGCGCCGCCGCCTACGATGACGTATTTACTCTGCATTCAACCTCCGATGGCGGCCTGGGGCCGCCGTTTAAAATCAATCGCGGCGATCATGGCCGCGACCATTGTCATGGCCGTTGCCATGGCCGTGGTCATCACGACGGTTATCGCCGTGGAAGTCGCGCCGCTCATCACGACGCTCGTCACGGTGTTCATTGCGGTACTCATGGCGCATTTCCGGGCGGCCGGGGCCGCCGTGACGTTCGCGGTAACGCGGCACGTATTGCTGGTTGTACCAATTATCCTGCACGAAGTACACCCGCTGGTTGCAGGCGTGGTAAGCGCGGCAATGCTTGGCCCAGTTCTTCGCGTGGCCAGGCGGTACCCGCAGGTAGACCGGCGCCGCCTCCACGTAGCGCACCGGGCGCTCGATGATCACTGGCTGGCGGTAAATCACCGCCGGCGCCGGATAGTCGCCGATATCGATGCGGCCGTAAAAACCCGGCTGGCCGACACTGATGGACAGGCCGACGTCGGCGGCAAAGGCGGAAGTGACGGACAGCGCCAGCAAGCTGGCGGCGAGGAACTTGGCTTTCATGATGAGTCTCTATGTGGTACGAGCGAACTTGCTCATCCATTAGCATAATAAACTCTCCAGCAAATTTCCGTGCGCTGGCGAACATATATTACCTGTGCTAAACTAATGGTTCGATACCTAACGATTAGCCACGAAATCATATGTCCTCTATAGAAGAGCGCTTCTCCGCCGCCTTGCACGGCACCGCGCGCGCCTGGCGACTGGCGATCGACCGTCGCCTCAAACACCTGGGCCTGAGCCAGGCCAGCTGGATGGCGATCGCCCTCACCGCCAAGGAGACCGAACCGCCGTCGCAGACCAAACTGGCGACGCGCGCCGGCGTCGAGGATCCGACCATGGTGGCCACCGTCGACCGCCTGGTCAAAGCCGGCTATATGGTGCGCACGCCGTCGGCAACCGACCGCCGCGTCAAGCTGCTGAGCCTGACTCCGGCCGGCCAGGAAATCTACCAGACCGTGTGGCAGGAAGCCGACACTTTGCGTCGTGAACTGCTGGGCAATGTCGATCCGGAGATGCTGCGCAACGTCACCCTGTTCCTGGAAGCCATCCAGACCAATATCGAGTCGCAGTCATGAGCAGCGCCGCCGCCAACACCGCCGCCCCGGACGACGGCCTGAACCGGACCATGATCACCGTCTCGATCATGCTGGCCACCGTGATCCAGGCGCTGGACGGCACCATCGCCAACGTCGCCCTGCCGCATATGCAGGGCAGCCTGTCGGCCTCGCAGGACCAGATCACCTGGGTGCTGACCTCGTTCATCGTGGCCGCCGCCATCGCCACCCCGCTGACCGGCTGGCTGTGCGACCGCTACGGCCAGAAAAACATCTTCCTGACCTCGGTGGCCGGCTTCACCATCGCCTCGGTGCTGTGCGGCCTGTCCGGCAACCTGACCGAAATCGTGCTGGCGCGCATGCTGCAGGGCGTGTTCGGCGCCGCGCTGGTGCCGCTCTCGCAGTCGACGCTGCTGGACATCAATCCGCGCGAAAAACACGGCTCGGCGATGGCGGTGTGGGGCATGGGCGTGATGATCGGCCCCATCCTCGGCCCCACGCTGGGCGGCTGGCTGACCGACGCCTACGATTGGCGCTGGGTATTCTTCATCAACGTACCGATCGGCGCGGTGGCGTTTTACGGCATCTGGCGCTACATCCGCCACAGCGCCGCGCCACGCAAGATGAAGTTCGACGCCTTCGGCTTCGCCACTCTCAGCCTGGCCATCGGCGCGCTGCAGATGGTGCTCGACCGCGGCGAACAGAACGACTGGTTCAGCTCGACCGAAACCTGGGTTGAAGTCATCATCCTGGCGCTGAGCTTTGCCTATTTTGTCGCCCATACCGCGACCCGGCCCGCCGGGCAATCCTTTTTCGATTACCGCCTGCTGCGCAATTCCAACTACGTCAGCGGGCTGTTGTTCATCTTCATCGTCGGTCTGGTGCTGTACGCCACCCGCGCGCTGACGCCGTCCATGCTGCAAAGCCTGATGGGCTATCCGGCCAAGATCGCCGGCCTGGTCACCGCGCCCAGCGGCATCGGCACCATGATCGCGATGATGTTCGTCGGCCGCCTGGTCGGCAAGGTCGACCTGCGCCTGCTGCTGGGCACCGGCTTCCTGATCACCGCCTTCTCGCTGTGGCAAATGACCCAGTACACGCTGGTGCTATCGCAAAGCGACATCGTCTGGCCGGGCGTGATCCAGGGCCTGGGGCTGGGTCTGGTGTTCGTGCCGCTCAGCGCCGCCACCTTCGCCACGCTGACGCCGGAACTGCGCGCCGACGGCACCGCGATTTATAGCCTGATCCGCAACATCGGCAGCTCGATCGGCATCGCGCTGGTGCAGACGCTGCTGGCGCGGAACACCCAGACCGTGCACGCCTCGCTGACCGAGCACATCACCATCGCCAATCCGGCGCTGCTGAACAATCTGGCAACGCCGGAAGCGGCGGCGACGCTGAACAACGAGATCACCCGCCAGGCGGCCATGATCTCGTATGTGGACGACTTCTGGATGATGATGATCGCAACCCTGTGCGTGATCCCGCTGCTGTTGCTGATACGGCCGCCGGCCAAATCCGCGCCGGTCGCGGTTGACCACGCGGCCATGGAATAACCCGATGGAACTCAACGTGAAAACACTCTTACGCCCTACTCTGCTGAGCGCCGCGCTGGCCGTGGCACTGGCCGGCTGCGCCACCGCGCCGCCCGATCAACATCCGCTGCAACAACGCGACATCGCCAGCGCCGAACTGTCGGCCAACATCAAGCTGGCGCACGAAGGCTGGCCCGAAGCGCAGTGGTGGACCGCCTACCACGATGAGCAGCTGAACGCCATCATCAAGCAGGCGCTGGCCGGCGGCCCGTCGCTGGAAGTGGCGGCCGCGCACATCGGCACCGCGCGCTCCTCGCTGTCGCGCACCGTGGCCGACCTGGGCATCGACACCTCGCTGTACGCCAACGCCAACCGCCAGCGCTATTCCGGCACCGGCCTGTTCCCGGCGCCCATCGGCGGCTCCTACTACAGCGAAGAAACGCTGCGCCTCGACCTGCGCTACAACTTCGACTGGTGGGGCAAGAACCGCGCCCAGGTCGCCGCCGCCGTCGGTGAACTGAATGTCGGCCGCGCCGCCTACGCCGAAGCCGAACAGGCGCTGGCCGCGTCGATCGCGCAAAGCTACTTCCGGCTGCAGGGCGCGTGGGCGCGACTGGCCAACACCGAACAGCTGGCCGCCACCCAGAACGCGCTGGTGCAGGACAAGGCCAAACGCATCGCGCGCGGCCTGGCCAACGCCGACGAACAGCGCGCAGCCGAATCGGAGCTGAGCCTGATCCGCAAACAGCAGGCGCAACTCAAGGCCGACATCGAACACGAACGCGAAGCGCTGCGCGCGCTGGCCGGCGCCGACAACAGCGCGCTGGCCGATCTGAAACCGGTGGCGCTGTCGCCGGCGCCGCACAAACTGCCGGCGCGGCTGGGCATGGAACTGCTGGCGCGCCGCCCCGACCTGCAAGCCGCGCGCTGGAAAGTCGAAGCCTCGCTCAGCAAGATCGACGCCGCCAAGGCCGCGTTCTACCCGGACATCAACCTGACCGGCTCGATCGGCCTGGACACCGTCAAGTTCGAAAACCTGCTGCAGGGCGCCAGCCGCACCGTCTACCTCGGTCCGACGCTGTCGCTGCCGCTGTTCGACAGCAAACGCCTGGACGCACAGCTGGACGGCGCCCGCACCGCACGCAACGAACGCATCGCCGAATACAACCAGACCGTGATCGACGCCGTGCGCGACGTGGCGCAAAGCGGCGCCCAGTTGCAAGGCATCGAACAGCAGATCGCGCAACAGACCGCGGCCACCGCCACCACCCGCGCCCAGCTGACGTCGGCGCAAGCGCGGCTGGACCACGGCCTGGCCAACAACGCCAGCGTGCTGAACGCGCGCCTGGCCCTGCTCAAACAGCAGGACGCCGACCTCTATCTGCAACAGGTACAACTGCTGGCCGAAGTGGCGCTGACCAATGCGCTGGGCGGCGGCTATCACGAAGACGCGCCGCTGGCGACTGCATCCAAATAATCGAACGGACCACATCATGAGCACTGAAACCACCAAACCTAACGAGAAAAAACGCAAGGCCGTGCTGGCGGGGATCACACTGGCCTTCATCGCCGCCGGCGTGGCGTATGCCGCCTACTATGAAATCGTGCTGTCCAAGGTGCAGGAGACCGACAACGCCTACGTCGGCGGCAACCTGGTCAACATCTCGTCGCAGGTAACCGGCAATGTCACCGAAATCCGCGCCGACGAAACCCAGATGGTGCAAGCCGGCGCGCCGCTGATCCGGCTCGACGCCGCCGACGCCGACGTCGCGCTGGCCCAGGCCGACGCCAAACTGGGCGCCGCCGTGCGCCAGCAACGCCAGCGCTTTGCCGACGTGGCGCAGTACGACGCCGTCATCGTCCAGCGCAAGCTGCAACTGAAAAACGCCGAGGACGACCTGGCGCGCCGCAAACCGTTGGCGGCCGACCACACCGTCTCCGGTGAAGAAGTCGATCACGCGCGCCAGGCGGTGGAAGACGCGCGCGCCGCGATCGCGGTCGCGGTCAAGCAGGAAGAAGCGGCCAAGGCATCGATCAGCGGCGTCAACCTGGCCCAGCACCCGGCGGTGCAAGCGGCCAAGGCCGACTACGTGCAAGCATGGCTGGCGGCGCGCCGCAACACCATCCTGGCGCCGGTGTCCGGCTATGTCGCCAAGCGCAGCGTACAGATCGGCGCGCGCGCCACGCCAGGCACCTCACTGATGGCCGTGGTTCCGCTGGATCAGCTGTGGGTAGATGCCAACTTCAAGGAATCGGAACTGAAAAACATCCGCGTCGGCCAGCCGGCCAAAGTGGAAGCCGACATGTACGGCAGCAAAGTGGAATTCCACGGCCGCGTAGTGGGCCTGTCGGCCGGCACCGGCAGCGCCTTCTCGCTGCTGCCGGCGCAGAACGCCAGCGGCAACTGGATCAAAGTCGTGCAGCGCCTGCCGGTGCGTATCGCACTGGATGCCAAAGAGTTGAAAGAACATCCACTGCGGATCGGCCTGTCGACCACGGTCTCGGTCGACATCAGCAAAACCGACGGCCCGGTACTGGGCGCAGCCATGCCATCGACGCCGGTCTACACCACCGAAGCGCTGACCCAGCCACTGCAACAAGCCGCCACCGCCGCCGACGCCATCATCGCCCGCAACCTGTAACCCAAACCGGGGTCAATCCTCCCAAAGCTACACGGGCTCTACCGTAGCGTTCCGCTACGGTAGAGCCCGTGTAGCTTTGGGAGGATTGACCCCGGTTACATTTCGGCGTCCAGCTGCTTGATGGCGGCTTGCGCCTGGGTGATGACGCGGTCGGCGATGCGCTGGCGCATGCCGGGCACGCGGCCGGCGGCTTCGGCTTCCAGCAAGATCGGCGTCAACAGCTGGACGGCGGAGTCGCGGAAGCCTTCCGCCACCAGGTCCAGCTGCGCGTTGAACGACTGTTCGGCCGCCAGCAGCTGCTTGCGCAGCTCTTCTTCAAAGGCGATGCGCTTGTCGCGGATTTCGGTGCGCTTGCGCTTGCCACCATCGGTGAACCATTTGAACGCGCCCGCCAGCAGCACCGCGCCGCCGACAAACGGCGCCACCGGCGCCACCACCGGCAACACCGCCGCCGTGCCGATCAGATAGGCGGCGGTGCCGGTACTGGCGGCCACTGCGGCGCCGCTGACCAGCGTGACGTTGGCCGCCGTGTCCAGCTTGTTGACGATGCGGGTGCCGATGCGCATGCGCGGCATCAGCTTGGCCAGCGCGGCATGGTGCTGACGCTGAAACACGGTCGCCTGCCCCAGCTTCATACCAGACTGGAACAGCCGCAGATCTTCCTGCAGCAGTTGCAGCGCCTGCTCCTTGCGCCGTACGATGCGGTCCAGCCGCCGCTCCATCTCCTGCCCGAACTGGTTGCGCCCCATGCTGGCCCAGACGTCTTCGTCTTTCCATTTGTCGGTGTTGAGGCGGTCGGTCATGGCCAGTTCGATGGCGTTGCCGGCATCGTGCACGGCGTCGTCGATTTCTTCGATCATCAGCCGGCGTTCGTAGCCGATGCGCTGCTCGACCAACACCAATCGCTGCGTGACCTGATTTTTCAGGTCGCTGGCGGCGCTGACCAGTGAACTGGCCGCCGCCTCGGCCACCGACAGCATGCGCGCCTGCTCCAGGTAGGTGCCGATGTCCTGCGTGATGGCGGTGGTGGTCACGCTGACCAGTTGCCGCAATTCGGTCTGGTCGATGGCGCCGGACTGGAATTCGCGCGCATGGTCGATCAGCGCGGGCTGGCCGGCACTGCGGCCAAAATCCGCCACCGCGTCCGCCAGCGAGCGGCCGCGCACCAGCCGCCGCGCCTGTTCGCCCAGGTTGGCGAGGATGCCACGCTCTTCGGACTGTGGCAGGCGATTCAGGTCTTCGGCGACGACGCGTACCGACAGCGCCTTGGCCAGCCGCTGCGCCAGCGCGCGCGCATCGGCGCCGTGCAGCGCCAGCAGCGGGATCACCATGTGCAATGCTTGCTCGCGGGCGGCCTGGTCGACGCCGGTGCAGCTGCGGCCGAGGGCGTTCAGCGCCCAGTCGACTTCGACCCCGGATTCGATCGCGTTCAGTACCAGCGCGGTGAACACGGCGGACGATTGGCCGTCGCCGGCCAGCTCGGTGACGGCGGCGAATTGGGCCAGCGTCAGGTTGCCCTCGTTGCCGGCGATCGCGCCCACCGCGCGCGCGTAGGCGGAGCTGAAGCTCTGGTCGGATGACAAGTGCTCGTCCAGCGAGCGGACGGCGAGCTGCGATGACGGAGGGTTCACGCCTGCTCCAGTTGGTTGTGATGCCATTATGGCATTGTAACTGAAGCGCGGCTTAGTGCGGCAGGTAGCGGATGAGCGCGATGACGGTGCCGATGGTAATGCTGGTTTGGGCGATGAACAGGGAGACCATCCATTTCAACATGTCGAACTTCAGATCTCCCAGTTGCTGCTTGAGTTCCGCCCTTACCCAATCTTTGGAAGCCATACTCTCCAAGACCTCGGCCAGCGCATCGGCGTGTGCCTGAGCTTGCTCGGGCGGCACGCCGCCTGCTTCGAGCGTTTTACGGTATTTGATGGATTCAACGGAGTTCATGAACACAGTATGCGCCGCCCACCCGCAAACACAAGCGCCGCACTTTGATGCAGATCAGCCCTGCACCACCTCGGTCGACAAAGTTAATGTTTCCTTGATCTCCTCCATCACGACATAACTTTTCGACTGCGCCGCCCCAGGCAGGCTGAGCAGCATATCGCCCAGCAGCTTGCGGTACTCGGCCATCTCGTGTATCCGCGCCTTGATCAGGTAATCGAAATCGCCCGACACCAGATGGCACTCCTGCACCTCCGGTATCCGCAACACCTCGCGCCGGAATTGCTCGAACGCCGGCCCCGACTTCTGATTCAGCGTAATCTCGACAAACACCAGCAGCTTGGCGCCCAGCGACGGCGGATCGATGCGCGCGTGATAGCCGGTAATCACGCCATCGCGCTCCATGCGCTTGACGCGCTCGATAGTCGGCGTAGTCGACAGCCCCACCTGCTCGCCCAGATCCTTCATCGAGATCCGCCCATCCTCCTGCAGGATCTGCAATATCTTTCTGTCCAGCTTGTCGAGACTACGGACCGATTCTTTCTGAATTCTCATGAAAATCCACTGTTTATCTGACGATATATAGTAACAACCACTACCACAACAAGCATACCATAGCGGAATATCTTGCAGCATTAATAATCGGGGGGCGATATGCGTGTAGTGATCTTGGGTAGCGGTGTAATCGGCGTCACCAGCGCCTGGTATCTGGCCAAAGCCGGCCATGACGTAACCGTGCTGGACCGCCAGCCCGGTCCCGCCCTCGAAACCAGTTTCGCCAACGCCGGCCAGATCTCGCCCGGCTACGCCTCGCCCTGGGCCGCGCCCGGCATCCCGCTGAAAGCCATGAAATGGATGCTGCAACGCCACGCCCCACTGTCGATCACGCCCGACGGCACGCTGTTCCAGCTGCAATGGATGTGGCAGATGCTGCAAAACTGCACCACCGAACGCTACGCCACCAACAAGGAACGCATGGTGCGCCTGGCCGAATACAGCCGCGACTGCTTCAAAGCACTACGCGCCGCCACCGGCATTGAATACCAGGGCCGCCAGCAAGGCACCACCCAGCTGTTCCGCACCCAGGAGCAGATGGATGCCGCCGCGAAGGACATCCGCGTGCTGGAAGAAACCGGCGTGCCCTACGAACTGCTGAGCCGCGAACAACTGGTGAGCGCCGAGCCCGGCCTGGCCCGCAACAAGCTGGTGGGCGGCCTGCGCCTGCCCAACGATGAAACCGGCGACTGCCAGCTGTTCACCACCCGCCTGAGCGCGATGGCCGAGGAGCTGGGCGTCAAGTTCCGCTACGGCGTCGACATCAGCGGCCTGGTCAGCGAAGGCGAGCAAATCACCGGCGTGCAATGCGGCGCCGAACTGGTCACCGCCGATGCCTATGTGGTGGCGCTGGGCGCGTATTCGACCGCGCTGCTGAAACCGCTGATGCAAATCCCGGTCTACCCGCTGAAGGGCTATTCGATCACCGTCCCCATCGTCAACGCCGACGCCGCGCCGGTCTCGACAATTCTGGACGAAACCTACAAGATCGCCGTCACCCGTTTCGACGACCGCATCCGCGTCGGCGGCATGGCCGAGATCGCCGGCTTCGACAAGCGCCTCAATCCGCGCCGCCGCGAGACGCTGGAAATGGTGGTCAACGACCTGTTCCCCGGCGCCGGCAACACCGCCGAGGCCAGCTTCTGGACCGGCTTGCGTCCGATGACGCCGGACGGCACGCCGATCGTCGGCCGCACCGGCCTGCGCAATCTCTACCTCAACACCGGCCACGGCACGCTGGGCTGGACCATGTCCTGCGGCTCGGCCCAGCTGCTGTCGGACATCATCTCGGCGCGCTGCCCGGCGATCTACGCCGACGACCTGTCGGTTGAGCGTTACCAGACCCAGCATGGCGCGCGCCAGCCGCAGCTGATCGGCGCCTGAGCCGCCTAGCCAGCCTCTTCCGTGCGCGGCGTTCGCCGCGCACAAACCACTCTTTTGTGGCATTGCCGCCGCTATCCGCGCCGCCGATCGCCACAACGCCGCTGTCAGCGTTGAGATTGACGCCGAGCATGCGTATAATTTTGACCATGAATAAACTCGAAGCATTTGGCCATATTGCGGCCCTGGCCATACGTGGCGAACTCGTCTTTCCGACCAGCGTCAACGCCGCGCTGCGCGTGCAGCTGGCACTGGACGATCCCGACTGTCCTATCGATACCGCCATCAGCCTGGTGCTGGCGGAACCATTGCTGGCCGCGAAAACCGTGGCCATCTCCAATTCCGCCATGTTCAACCGCGCCGGCGCGCCGGTGGTGACCAATGTGCGCGGCGCCATCATGCGCATCGGTTATCAGAACCTGTTCGCGCTGGCCGCCGCCATGGTGGTGCGCCAGTTCGGCAGCAAGATTTCCGATCCCAAGCTGCGCGTCAAGGCTGAAAAGCTGTGGGACCACACGATTGCCGTGGCCGCGCTGGGCCGGCTGATCGCGCGTTATGTCACCGGCGTCAACGAGGATACCGCGCTGTTTGCCGGCATCGTGCACGAGGTTGGCGGCTTTTACCTGCTGTCGCGCGCTGACGAATTCCCCGGCCTGCTGGACGAAGATCCGGAAAACTGGCACTCGGCCAGCGAGGAAATCATCACCCGCGAAGTGATGCGCAAGCTGTGCATTCCAGAACCGGTGGCCGACGCCATCGAGGGTTTGCGCGACAGTTTCATGTCGATCCCACCCGACACCCTGCTCGACACGCTGCTGCTGGCCAATCACCTGACCCCGGTCAAATCGCCGCTGCAGGAACCGCAGCGCGACCTGCCGCCGCATTCCGATTCCGCCATCGACCTGTTCATCGACGAGCAAAAATTGGCGGATATGCTGGAAGAAGCCCGGCGCGACGCCATCGAGATGAGCGCCGCCCTGCTGGTTTAACCTCGCTTGGCCGCCGGCGCAGGCGGCCATTCCTCATTCCCTGGAGAATATGCATGCAGACTGCGCCCTTGTCCTACGGCTCCGATCAATCCGGCCTGGTGTGTGGCTATCTGTTTGGCCGCAGCGCGGATGGCAAGGGGCAGCCGCTGGACACCGACGCCGCCTGCCAGTGGCTCAAGCAGCGCGAGCAGCATCCGGGGGAATTCGTCTGGCTGCACTACAACCTGGCCAACACCGCCAGCGAAAAATGGCTGCACGAGCACACCGTGCTGCCCGAAGAATTCTACGAAAGCCTGCACGAGGGACCGCGCTCGACCCGCATCGAGCTGGCCGACAACACGCTGATCGCGGTGATCAACGACGTGGTGCACGACTTCACCTTCGAGCCATCCGACATTGCCACCATGTGGCTGAGCGTGGACAAGCAAATCGTCATCAGCGCGCGCCGCAAGCCGCTGCGCGCGGTCGACAGTCTGCGCAACGCGGTGCGCGGCGGTGAAACTATCCGTTCGCCGGTGGAGCTGCTGACCCATCTGCTGCGCGACCAAGCCGATGCGCTGATCAAGATCGTGCGCAACGCCATCGCCACCGTCGACAGCATCGAAGACAATCTGCTGGCCGGCAAGCTGACCACCAAGCGCGCCAGCCTGGGCGCGTTGCGGCGGGTGCTGGTGCGGCTGCAACGGCTGCTGGCGCCGGAGCCGGCCGCGCTGTTCCGTCTGCTGCAAAAGCCGCCGGCCTGGGTGGCGGAGCTCGACGTGCAGGAGTTGCGGCAGTCGACCGAGGAATTCTCCATGGTGCTGGCCGATATGGCGTCACTGCAGGAACGTATCAAGCTGATCCAGGAGGAAATTGCGGCGCTGGCCAGTGAAGCCACCAACCACAGCCTGTTCGTGCTGACGGTGGTGACGGTGTTGGCGCTGCCGATCAACATCATTGCCGGCTTGCTGGGCATGAACGTGGGCGGCATTCCGCTGGCCCAGTCCGAGCATGGCTTCTTGGTGGTGGTGGTGATTGTCGCCAGCTTTACCGTGATCGCCGGCTGGCTGGCCTTCCGCCGCCAGCGCGACGTGAGCCCGGACTGAACGAGCGCAGCCGCCAGGCGCCGGCCGCTGCGGCGGCGATACCCATCGCCAGCGCCACCAGATTATCCCGCCGATAGTCGCTGCGCACCTGCGCCAGGCTGGCGACCTCCTTGCCGCCCACCGCCACGCCATACGCGGTGTGAAACTCACCCGGCGCAAAGCCAATGCCGGTTTTCTGCTGGCGGAAGTATGTCACGCTGACCGGATACAGCGCCGCATCGCGGATGGTCTGACGCTGCCGGCCATCGGCATCGCCCTTGGCGTACAGCACCAGCTGCTGCTGATCGGACAGCGTGAAATACAGCGCGCCACGCGTCTCCTGCTGCCACACCACGCGTCCACGCGCCGTCTCCAATTGCTCCGGCCTCGGGAAGCGATACTCCAGCACGCCATACAGCGCGATCAGGCCTATGCCCAACCACAAAAAGAAATACGCACCGCGCTCGCTAGCCCACCACTGTTTCATATGCAAAGCGTTTTAACGAAATAATGCAATGATACGTGACAATTCACGCACATTTATGGAAAGCTACTATGTATAGTGCTAGCCACTTTTCTGAATAGGAAATCACCATGCGTTTGATTATCGCCCTGCTTTTGCCTTGGTTAAGCTTCTTTACCATCGGCCGCCCGTTTGCCGGCATCATCTGCCTAATCCTTCAACTGACGGTGATCGGCTGGCTACCGGCGGCCATCTGGGCGGTTTACTCGCTCAGCCAGTTCAAAACCGACCAGAAGATAGAGCGCGCCCTCAACCGCCGCCCATGACCCCGGTCAGGTCTGCATCAGCTTAACCACGATGAGCACCATGGTGGAGTTCAGCGCAGCCACACCCACCAGCGTGGTGATCATCCATTTCATCAGCCGCGTTTCCAAGTGCGCCAGATCTTCCTTCGAGGCTGACGTCTTAGCCAATACCGCGACGTCCACCGTGAGCGCAGCCACTTTCTCCGTCAGCACGGCGACGTTCTGTGTGAGCCCGGCGACGTTTTGAGTCAGCACAGCGACGCTGGTCTCGACCGCGACCAGTCGCCGGTCGACCGCTGCGAGCTGCTCATTATGTTGGGTAGTTTGCGTCTCCATAGGCCCATCATGCGCGCGCCGCCTCCAGTCAGGCAAGCTGAGCAGCGTTGATATAGGTCAAACTCCAATTTATAAACTTTTAGTTTACTTATTGATGAGCGAAGGCTACAGTAGCGGGCATGAAAACCTCGCTGCTGATTGCCTCCGCCTGCCTGCTGGCCCTGCTCTCCACGATAGGCGCCGCGCTGCCCTATCCGATTTTGCCGCCGCTGTTTGCCGCCGGCGCCAGCAACGGCTTGAACACCTTCCTCGGCCTGCCACCCAAGCTGCTGTTCGGCCTGGCGCTGACCATCAACCCGCTTGGCCTGCTGATCGGCTCCGCCCTGCTGGGACCAATGTCCGACCGCTACGGCCGCCGCCCGGTGCTGCTGATCACTGCGGTCGGCGCCGCCATCGGCCACGCCGTCACCGCCGGCGCGCTGCTGCTGGAAAACTACCCGCTATTCATCGTCGCCCGCTTCGCCACCGGCCTGCTGGAAGGCAGCGGCTCGGTGGCGCGCGCGCTGCTGGCCGACCGCCTCGAAGGCGAACTGCGCCGCAAAGCGCTGTCCTGGCTGAACGGCGCCTTCTACATGGGCTGGCTGGCCGGCCCGCTGCTGGCCGGCGCCACCTTGCAATTCGGCGTCACCACCCCGTTCTGGGTCGCGGTGGCCGCGCTGCTACTGGTGGCCGCGCTGGTAGCCGCCACGTTGCCGCGCGAAGCACCGTCCAGCGCCACCAGCTCATGGTGGCAAGTGGCACGCGACCGCCACTCGCTCAACCTGCTGCGCGAACCCGACCTGCGCAGCCTGTTCATCATCACCCTGGCCTACACCTGCGGCGTGACCGGCTTTTACGAGTTCTATCCGCTGTGGCTGGTGGAAGTGCCCGGCTACAGCGCCCAGGGCATCGCCTGGACCACCGCCGCCATGTGCGCCGTGATGACCGCCACCACCATCGTCGCCGGCCGCCCGTTCCAGGGCGAACCGCTGCTGCGCGCGCGCCGCTACGCCCTGTGCGTGGCCGCCATCATCGCCCTGCTGGCGGCCAGCAACGCCACGCTGGGCATCCTGTGCATCATCCTGTACGGCATACCGCACTCGTTCTACAACGCCATCGTGCCCAACTACTGCGCCGAACGCTTCGGCGCCACCCACGGCCAGGGCGCGGTGATGGGCCTGATCTCCACCACCTTCTGCCTGGCCAACATCATCATGGCGCTGGCCGGCGCGGTGCTGACGCTGATCGACACCCGCCTGATCCTGCTGCTGGGTGCCGTGCTCACCGCCTGGTCGGCCTGGCGCATGCGCACTTGGCACCACAGCATGCGCAGCCGCGTACAGGGAGCGCTGTCGTGAACACCGCCGAACAGACGCTCTTCCTGATCAAGACGCGCGGCCCGCAAACCGCGCAGCAACTGGCCGGCCTGCTCAACCTGACCTCGATGGGCGCGCGCAAGCAACTGGAAGCATGGCAGGAAAAAGGCATGGTCACCCATGAGGACGTGGCCGACAAACCCGGCCGCCCATCGCGCCGCTGGCTGCTGACCGAGGCCGGCCACGCCCGCTTCCCCGACCGTCACGCCGAGCTGACGCTGCAACTGATCGACCAGGTGCGTACGCTGTTTGGCGAAGCTGGCCTGAACAAACTGATCGGCTCGCGCGAGCAAGCCAGCGAACGCGACTACCGCCAACACCTGGCCGCCAGCCGTAATCTGCCGCAAAAGGTGGAAGCGCTGGTCCAGGCGCGCAGCGCCGAAGGCTATATGGCGGAAATCCAACACCAGGACGACGGCAGCCTGCTGCTGATCGAAAACCACTGTCCAATCTGCGCCGCCGCCCGGCAATGCCAGCAATTCTGCCGTTCCGAGCTGGATTTGTTCCAGCGCGTGCTCGGTCCGGACTGCTCGGTCGGCCGCATTGAACACATGTTGGGGGGCGCACGCCGTTGCGTCTATGTTATCAGGCAGATATAATTAAGAATCATTCTTATTCTGATTCTTATCTACCAATAACAAGAAGGAGTTGTTGCATGCCCCGTCACCTGCCTTTGCGCCCCATGTTGCTGGCGCTGTCGCTGATTTATTCCGGCCTGAGCTTTGCCGCCGACACCGATGCCCCGGCCCCGGCCGATAGCACCGACACCCAGATGCAAACCATCACGGTCAGCGGCACCGCGACCAAAGACGCCTACACCGCCCCCAGCACCAAATCCGCCGGCAAGCTCGACCTGTCGCTGCGCGAAACCCCGCAATCGGTCTCGGTGGTAACGCGCGCGCTGATGGACGACTTCAAGCTGGACAACATCAACGCCGTGCTGTCGACCACCACTGGCGTCACCGTCGAACGCGTGGAAACCAGCCGCACCTACTACACCTCGCGTGGCTTCGACATCGTCAACTTCCAATATGACGGCGTCGGCCAGCCCACCACCACCGGCAATATCGGCGGCGACCTGGATACCGCGCTGTACGAGCGCATCGACGTGGTGCGCGGCGCCAACGGCCTGATGGCCTCGACCGGCAACCCGTCCGCCACCGTCAACTTCATCCGCAAGCGTCCGACCGCCACCACCCAGGCCAGCGCCAGCGTCACCGTCGGCTCGTGGAATCACTACCGCGCCGAGGGCGACGTCAGCACCAAGCTGAACGAGAGCGGCAGCGTGGCCGGCCGCGTGGTGCTGGTGCACGACCAAGCCAATTCCTACATCGACCGCTACTCGCCGAAAAAAGACGTGGCCTATGCCGTCGTCGACGCCCACCTCAGCAACGACACCCTGCTGACCGTCGGTCACACCTACGAAACCAGCCACAACAAGAGCCCGATGTGGGGCGCACTGCCGCTGTACTACACCGACGGCACGCCGACCAACTATGACGTCAGCACCTCCACCTCGGCCAGCTGGGGCTACTGGAACATCGACACCAACAGCACCTTCGCCGAACTGAATCACAAGCTGGGCAACGGCTGGGCGATCCAGGGCACCATTAATCACATCGACAGCAAGGCCGATTCCGCGCTGCTGTACGTGTATGGCACGCCGGTCAAGGATGTCGGCGGCGGCCTGTATGCCTATCCGTCGCAATACGCATCGAAACAGCGCCAGACCCTGGCCGACATTTCGGTCGACGGCAAATTCAATCTGGGCGGACGCCAGCATGATCTGAGCTTCGGCTACAGCTGGTCGCGTTCGCGCGTCAGCGATCTGTCGCTGTACGGTCAGGGCATCGGCACCGAGATGCTGGGCCAGAGCGCCTTCGACGGCACTTACCCGATGCCGACCTTCGACGCCGCCACCGATGGCAGCAGCTACGAAGACTACCGCAACACCCTGTTCCTGGCGGCCCGCTTCAACCTGGCCGACGACTGGAAATTGCTGACCGGCCTGAACTCGACCCGCGCCCGCAGCAGCGGCGAATCGTATGGCACGACGAAATACAAATCGGCCTCCAAGACCACGCCATACGTGGGCGTGGTGTACGACATCAACCGCGACCTGTCGGCCTACGCCAGCCACACCGAAATCTTCAACCCGCAAAGCGAGACCGACGCCAACGGCGTGCCGCTCGATCCGGTCGAAGGCAAGACCACCGAGGCTGGCCTGAAAGCGGCGCTGTTCAACAACAAGCTGAATGTCAGCGGTGCCGTCTTCAAGACCAAACAGGACAACACCGCCGAGCAGGCTGGCTATGTGGGCGCCAAGGCGTACTACCGTGGCGTCAACGCGGAATCGCAAGGCTTTGAATTCGACAGCTCGGGCGAGCTGACCAAAGGTTGGCAGGCCAGCGCCGGCTTCACCCGTCTGACCTCGCTGAAGGGCGACCAGGGCCAGGCCGTGCGCACCTATGTGCCGCGCTCCACGCTGCGCGTCAACACCACCTACCAGCTGCCTGGCGTGCCACAGCTGAAAGTGGGCGGCACCCTGGCATGGCAAAGCGAGATCTGGATTGACCAGGGCGGCGGCATCAAGACCACCCAGGAATCGTATGCGACGCTGGGTTTGATGGCGCACTATGAGTTCAACCGCAACCTGTCGCTGAACCTGAACCTGAACAACGTCACCGACAAGAAGTACCTCACCAGCCTGTATTGGACCCAGAGCCTGTACGCCGCGCCGCGCAACGGCAGCGCGACGCTGAGCTGGAAGTACTAAGCGGCTTTGACGGCTGGCGCGGCAAGCAGCTGCGCCAGTTGTTCCGGCGGCAGCGGGCGGCTGAACAGATAGCCCTGCATTTCATCGCAGCCGTTCTCGCGCAGGAAGCTGCGCTGCTGTTCGGTCTCCACGCCTTCCGCAATCACCCGCAGTTTGAGGCGGTGCGCCAGCCCGATGATGGAACTGGCGATCGCCTCATCTCCCATGCTGCGCCCCAGATCGCGCACAAACGATTTGTCGATCTTCAGCGTCGAAATCGGGAATGACTTCAGCGCCGACAGGCTGGAATAGCCGGTGCCGAAATCGTCGATCGACAGCGACACGCCCATCGCCCGCACTTGCGCCATCTTGGCCACGGCCTGCTGCAGGTCGCGCATGATGACGCCTTCGGTCACCTCCAGTTCCAGCCATTGCGCCGCCAGGCCGCTGTCCGCCAGCGCGCGCTGCACACGCTGTACCAGTAGTTGTTCCTCGAACTGGCGCGGCGACACATTGACCGAAATCCGCAACGGCGCAAAACCCTGATCCTGCCAGGCGCGGTTTTGCGCGCACGCGGTACGCAGCACCCATTCACCCAGCGCGACGATGATGCCGCTTTCCTCCGCCAGCGGAATGAAGCGATCCGGCCCGATCACGCCCTGCTCCGGATGCTCCCAGCGCACCAGCGCTTCCACCCCGAACACGCGGCCGGTGTGCAAGTCCACCTTAGGCTGGTACACCAGCCGGAACTGGCCCTCGTCCAGCGCGCTGCGGAGGCCTTCCAGCAGCACCAGCTTTTCCTCGATGGTGGCATTCATCTCGCGGGTATAGAACTGGCAGTTGTTCTTGCCCATGTCCTTGGCGCGGTACATCGCGGCGTCGGCGTTCATCAGCAGCGTTTCGGCGTCGCGACCGTCATCCGGGTAGACCGCCACCCCGATGCTGCAGCTGACCTGCACTTCCTGGCCGCACACGCTAATCGATTGCAGCACCGCTTCGCGCACCCGTTCCAGCACCGGCGCGGCGTCCACCACCTCGCCCGGCTCCGGCAACAGCAGCACAAATTCATCGCCGCCGAAACGACCCACGGTATCGCTGGCACGCAGGCAGCCGGACATGCGGTCGGCCACCACCTTCAATAGTTCGTCGCCGGCGTTGTGACCCAGGCCATCGTTGACCAGCTTGAAGCCATCCAGATCGATGAAGGCCACCAGCACCGCGCCGCCGTTGCGCTGCGCCTGGGCGATGGTCATCTCCAGCCGGTCGGCGATCAGACTGCGGTTGGGCAGGCCGGTCAGGGTGTCGTGGTGCGCCAGATGCAGCATGCGTTCCTCGGCCAGCTTGCGCTCCGAGATGTCGCGCAGGCTGGCCACCAGGCCGCCGCTCACCGCCACCACCTGCTGATGCAGCCAGCGCGCGCGCAGCTGCGGCACGGTACTCTGCCACTCCTGTTCATGCATGCCACCGGTCTGCATCACCTCGATCAGGTGCGCCAGCATGCCGTTGTCGCGCGCGTCCGGAATCAGGGTACAGAAAGTCGTGCTGCACAAGTGCTGCTTGGAGCAGCCCATCATCTGCGCGGCGCGGATATTGGCGTCGACAATGCGGAAATCGACGATGTCGCCGTGCGCGTCACGCATCTCGCGCATGACGAAGAAGGCGTCCAGGCTGGCCGCCGACGCCGCCGCATAGGTCTCCTGCGCGCGCCGCATGCGGGCGCGGGTGCGCGCGCCCTGCCACGACCAGGCCCACACCAGGCCGGCCACAAACACCAGCGCGGCGCTGACGATCACGCCTTCCCACAGCTTTTCGCGGCGCTGGCGTGCAAAGCCGGCCATCACCTCGTTCTCGTCCAGCGCCACCATCACATTCAGCGCCAAGCCATGCAATTCGCGCAGGCCGCTGTAGGTGCCGCCGAGTTGCTGCAGCGCCTGATCGTTGTCCGGATCCAGACGCTGGCCGAACGACATCTGGTCGCCGGTGCGCAGCGCCCGCACCACGCCGTCCGAGCCCACCAGTCCCAGCATGCCATGCTCGCCCAGGCGGCTACGCTCGTAGCTGCTGGTGAAATACGCCGGATCGGCTTCGACGATGACGATGCCGGCGAAGTTGCCGCTGTCATCGTCAAGCCGGCGTGTGAAGTGCAAATGCCACTCGCTGTTGGCGGCGTCGCGCAGCACCGGGCTGACGAAGGTGGCGCCGCTGTCGCGCTGCTGATGGAACTTGAAGTAAGCCTGATCCGCCACCGAAATCGACAGCGCACGCGGATTGCTGGCCACCGTCACGCCATTGCGGTCGACGATGCTGACCACGAACAGCACGCCCGGCGGCAGCAGCCCTTCGCGCCCCAGCTCCGGCAACGCGCCCAGCGCGCCCTTGCGCTCCACCGCATACTTCACCATGCGCAGTGTCTGGTCGATGCCATCGATGCTGCGCGCCACCTGGGCTTCGTAAGTGCCCAGTATTTCATGCAGCGAGTCGTTGGCCGCTTCTTGCGCGTGCAAGCGTTCGGCATCGATCTCGTGGAACGTCACCAGCCAGATCGCCACCAGCAACAGTAGCGCAAACAAGGGCAGCGAGACGTGGGTATCCAGGCCGCGCCGCAACCAGCGCGCGCGCAACGATTCCTTGGTAGCGTTCATGGAGTCACCTGTAAGGCTTTGACGCTGGCATCCAGCGCCGATTTGTCGATGTAGGCGATCATCGCCGGGTTGTCCGCCACCAGTTTGCGCACGGCGGCGCTGTTGGGCAGTTCGCGCGGCGGCTGGCCGCGCCCGGTGAACACCATCTTGGTCCAGTAAGCTTTCATCAGCGCCGGCGTGCGCGCCGCCACCGTGTTGTAGAACTCGGCGCGCAGCGCGCTGCCGACCGGCAGGTCGAGCGCCACCGCCTCGGCGCCGCCGGGGAAACGCCCGCTCTGCGCCAGGAAGATCGCCGCTACCTGGTCGGTGCGCAGCGCGGTGAGCGGATTTTTAGGCGAGACGATCACCACAAAATCGGCCGCCATGGCACTGCCGCATGGCAGGCAGACCAGCAGGCACACCAGCAGACACCATCGAAGACGGGCAACAAGCTTCAACATGGCGCCCGCCTCAAAATACGAAATCGAGGGCTGCACTCAGCACCGCGATCGGTTGGCCGGAACGGAAGCCCGGCTGCACGTTGATGAAAGTCCCGGTCGAGCCCTGCTGCGGCGTGACGCGGTCATATTGCAGCTTGAGCGCATAGTTGGGATGCAGATCCCAGCGCACGCCAACGCCCACCGTGTACTGGCGTGCCACCGCCGCCAGCAGCTGGTTCAGGCCCGCGTTCAGCTGGGCGCCAGCCGCGCTGCGCGCCGCCGTCTGCTGGCTCAGATCCAGGCCATCGACCTGGGTCTGCATATTGGGATGCGAAGCCGAATACACCAGATACGGCGTCAGGTTGCGGTGACGGTAGCCCACGCTCAGATAACCGGCGCTCTTGTCGCCCAGGTAGGAGCGCGAATTAAGCCGGCCGATTTCGCCCATCGCGAACCAGGTGCCGGGGTCGTAGCTAAAGCCCAGCGACGCCACGTAGGCGCGCTTGTCGGCCAGCTCGTAGCGCCGCACCAGCGCCTCGCCCTCATCACCATACGCGCGCAGGCCATCGAACAGCGGCTGCGCCAGATCCACCGTCAGCATGGAAGTGAGCATCGAGGCGCGTAGCGTCAGCGCGCCGGCGGTGGTGGTATTGGACAGCCCGGCCAGACGGCGCGCGCGCACATGCGCCACCGGCGACAACGTCAGATCGGCGTGGCCCAGGAAGGCTTGCGTGACATGATTGATTTCGCCGCTCTGCCAGCGGTAGCTGGCATCCACGCCGTCGCTGCTGGCCAGCGGAATCGCGCCATACAGCTCCACCGGCGTGCGTACCCAGGGCACGGTGTAGCCAGCCTTGCGATAATCGCCGGCCAGGAACAGCGGCAAGGCGATGCGGCCCAGCCGCAGACTGAGGTCCGGCGTCACCTTGTACTGCACATAGGCCCACTCCACCGCCGGCCGGTAGCCATTGTCCAGGGTGCGCTCGGATACCACCTGCAGCACCGCCGACCATTGGCGGTCGATCTCCACGCTGGCCTGTGAGCCAACGCGGCTATCGACACCCACGCTCCAGCGGCGGCTGGCGCCGGCGTCGCCGCGCACCAGCGCGTTGGACGTGAAGTCGGCCTGGTCTTCATTGCTGTGGGCCACGCCCAGCGTGCCAAAACCACCCAGCGTCCAGCGTGGCATATCGTCGTCCGCAGCGTCGCCTGCCAGGGCTGCGGAGCAGCTCAGCATCAACAAGGAGGCGGCCATGGCCGCGCGCGTAGGCGAAATGTCAACGGTCATATAGGGGCGTGCGCAGCTCGGGCTGCGCTAAGCGCTGTCAGTTACTAATCGAATGGGAGTTTGGCGCCAGGGGCACAAGGTTGGGGTGCCGGCTTCAGGTAGTAGAACTTTATACTGCACAAATGCAACTGTCGATACTTTAAAGCAATATACCAAGAATCTCACCAAAAATCACACAAACCGGCTGACATTCGGACAACTTCGATAACACTTCCACATCGGATTCAATTGATTATTGCTATGGATATAAATTTCAGCTACCATGGTGAGAATAGGAATCATTATCATTCTAGAGACACATGGATATCCCTCAAGAGCTGCGCAAACTCGGCCTGAAAGCCACCCTGCCCCGCCTGCGCATCCTGCAATTATTCCAGGAATCGAAGAGCAAACACCTGAGCGCGGACGACGTCTACCGCCTGCTGCATGACGAAAACATCGACATGGGCCTGGCCACCGTCTACCGCGTGCTGATGCAGTTTGCCGATGCCGGCATTCTGATCCGCCGCCACTTCGAGTCGGTGGCCTCGGTGTTTGAGCTGAACGAAGGCGGCCACCACGACCACCTGATCTGCACCAACTGCGGCCGCATGGAAGAATTCCTCGATGCCGAAATCGAAGCGCGTCAGGAAGCCGTGGCGCAGGAGCGCAACTTCGTGCTGCACGAGCATTCGCTGTCGCTGTACGGCATCTGCGGCGATTGCGCCGCCACGCTCAAGCCGATGATAGGCAAGAAGCTGCGCCGCTCCTGAACAGCTGCTCGACAAAGTCGACAAACACCTTGACGCGGGCGGCGCGCTGCTGACGCTGCGGATAGAGCACATGCAGGTCCGGCCCCGGCGCCTGCCATGGCGCCAGCACCTGCACCAGCGCACCGCTGCGCAGCGGCGCCGCCAACGACACCGTCAGCGCCTGTATCACGCCGCCGCCCTGCAGCGCCATCTCGATGATTGAATCGACATGGTCCAGCGCCGCGATACCGCGCGGCGTGGCGGTGAACTGGCGGCCATCCTGTTCGAACATCCATGGCCGCACCTGGCGCGCCTTGGGGTAGACGAAGTTCAGGCACGGCAGCCGCTCCAGATCATCCGGATGCTGCGGAGCGTCGTACTGTTGCAGCAGCGACGGCGCGGCGGCACAGAGATAGTGGTTGCTGAAGATGCTGCGGCCGACCAGCGCGGAATCAGCCAGTTCGCCGATGCGCAGCATCACGTCCACGCCCTCCTCCACCATGTCGATCAAACGATCGCTGGCGCTCAGGCGCACACTCAGTTCGGGATACGCCGCCAGAAAGCGCGGCAAGGCCGGCGCCACATAGCAGCGCGCCAGGATGCCCGGCATATCGACCCGCAGCACGCCGCGCGGTTCATGCACGGCATCGCTCATGCTGGATTCCAGTTCATCCATTTCGTCCAGCAGACGGCGTGCCTGCTCGATGCAGCGCCGGCCATCGTCGGTCAGCGACATGCTGCGCGTAGTGCGGTTCAGCAGCCGAACCCCAAAATGCGTCTCCAGCACGCCTATCTGATGCGTGACCGAGGAGGTGGAAATTCCCAGCCTGGCGGCGGCGCGGCTGAAGCCACCGCTATCGACCACGGCGCAAAACACCTTCAGGGCATCCAGACGATCCATTCCGCTCTCCATTCATCGCATAGCCTCGATTATTCACGATTTCGGGATACTGCATCCCCGCCAGCCCTGTTTTTCCGCGTCCGGCGTGGCGTCAAAATGACGACATCAACATTCCACTTACAGGAGTCATCATGCAAGCCGTCGTACTGAGCGCCTTTGGCGCAGCGCTGTCGTTACAAGAAGTTGCCCGCCCGGTCGCCGCTCCGGGCCAGGTGCTGGTGCGCGTACACGCCAGCGGCGTCAATCCGCTGGACGCCAAAATCGCCGCCGGCAAGGCCGATCACGCCGGTGCCGTGCTGCCGGCGATACTGGGCATCGACATGGCCGGCGTGGTGGTTGAAACCGGCGCCGGCGTCGAAGGCTATCGCGCCGGCGATCGTGTCTACGGCATGACCGGCGGCGTTGGCGGCGTGCCAGGCTCGCTGGCCGAATATGCGGCGGTGGACGCGCGTCTGCTGGCGCACATGCCGGACCAGCTATCCATGCGCGAAGCGGCCGCGCTGCCGCTGATCTTCATCACCGCCTGGGAAGGGTTGGTCGACCGCGCCCGCGTCAGCGCCGGCAAGACGGTGCTGGTGCATGGCGGCGCCGGTGGCGTCGGGCACATGGCGGTGCAACTGGCGGTGGCGCTGGGCGCACGGGTATATGCCACTGGCAGCGCGGCCCAGCGCGGCGTTATCGAAAGCATGGGCGCCACCTTCATCGACCGCGACACCAGCGTCGACGACTATCTCCGCCAGCATACCGATGGCGAAGGCTTCGACGTGGTCTACGACACCGTCGGCGGCGCGGTGCTGGACGCCTCCTTCCGCGCCGCGCGCCGCTATCACGGACACGTGGTCAGTTGCCTGGGCTGGGGCACGCACGCGCTGGCGCCGCTGTCGTTCCGCGCCGCCACCTATTCCGGCGTGTTCACGTTGCTGCCGCTGCTGAGTGGCACCGGCCGCGCCGCGCATGGCGCCATCATGCGCGAAGCCAGCGCGCTGATCGCCGCCGGAAAATTGAAAGTGACGCTCGACCCAACGCACTACACGCTGGACAGCGTCGATGCGGCCCACCACGCATTGGCCGAACGCACGACGCGCGGCAAGCTGGTGGTGTCGGTCACGGAGTAAGCGTATCGGCGCCGCCCCAGGCGGCCGGCGGCGCGAAGATCATGCCCGGATTGGTGAACATTTTGACCGGCCGGGTTTGAGCGTCCTTGATGAAGCCAAACTGCCCGCTATCGTAACGGAACTCGCCGGCACTGTTGACGATGGAGATGCCACCGCTGCCGACATGCACGTGCAGGCCGGGCGTCAATCCGGGCGAGGCATCGATATCGCCCTTGCCGCTCAGGTATTCGAGAAAGAAGGTGGTGCCGCGTATGCCGATGGTGGCACTGGGCGTTTTCATCGCAAAGCGATCCTTGCTGCGCTTGCCCAGTAGACCGGTCACCGAACGCAGGCCGCCTTTCACCAGCCGGAACGAAGCCCGATCCGCCTCCGGTTTGCCATCCTCGAACGCAAACTGTTCGACCACAAGCGTGCTGCCCGGCTTCAGCGTCAACTCGCTATTGTCGATGAACCGCACCAGCGCGTAGGCGCCGGCGGCGGTGCTCAGTGTGTCGCCGCTTTCCACCTCTGAACGAACCTGCAAAGGCTTGACCGCGCCGGATGGTGTACGCGCCGACAGCGCGCCGCTGGTCTGCACCACCACCCCGGCCACCTGGCCCGCATGGGCGACAGCGGCCATACACAGCAACACAAGAATCGGCACAAAGCGCATGGCTGGCAGCTCCGGTATCGAAACCACCAGCATACATCAATTGGCTTACACCAGGCCGGCGACGTAGTGCCTGCCGTGGTTGGCCGGCGCCGTGCGCGGCTTCGGCTTGGCCACCACCACCGGCATCTCGATCACCGTCAATTCCTCACGCGCCGTACCGGCCAGTTTGAACAGGCTAACGCTGCGCGCCAGCCGCGCCGCCTGCTCTTGCAGCGAGACGATGGCCGCCAGCGATTCCTCCACCAGCGTCGCATTTTGCTGCGTAACGCCATCCATCGCCGCCAGTGTGCGGTTCACCAACTGCAGGCCCGTGCTTTGCTCGCGCGTGCCGTTGCTGATATCGCCGATCAGCGCCGCGCCCCGGCGCACGCCGCCCACCACATCCTCGATGGTGATGCAGGCATCGCGCACCGCCTGATTGCCGCTGCCGACTTCCGCCAGCGACTGCGCGATCAGCGTCTTGATCTCCTTGGCCGACTGCGCGCTGCGCTGGGCCAGCTCCCTCACCTCGCCCGCCACCACCGCGAAACCGCGCCCATGCTCGCCGGCGCGCGCCGCTTCCACCGCGGCATTCAGCGCCAGCAGATTGGTCTGGAAGGCGATGCCGTCGATCAGCCCGACGATGTCGGCTATCCGGCGCGACGAACCGCTGATGCGCTCCATGCTGGCCGTCAGCGCGGACACCGCCACTTCCACCTCAAGCGCCACCGACGCCGTCTGCTCCATCAGCTTGCGGGCTTGCTGCGCCTTGTCGGCGTTATTGGCCACGGTGGCGCTCAACTGCTCGACGGTGGCGGCGGTTTCCTCCAGCGTAGCGGCCTGGCCCTCGGTGCGCTGCGACAGATCGCCGGTACCGGCCGCAATCTGCGCCGACGCGGTGGCGATGGTGTCGGTGCCGGCGCGTACCTGCGTCACCATCCGCTGCAAATTACCGCTCATGACATTCATGGCGCGCAGCAGATCGCCGGTTTCATCGCGGTCACTCACTTCCGCCTCGGTACGCAGATCGCCATCCGCCACCCGCCGCGCCACCTCCACTGCCCGCGCCAGCGGCGCCGAGATCGAACGCGCCACGCGGCCAGCCAGCAACACGCCCAACACCAGCGCGCCGGCCATGAAGCCGAAAATCAGCTGCCGCGCCCGCGCATAGGTCTGGTCGGCCGACAGCGCCGCCTGCGTGCTGCCGCTTTCGTTGATCACCACCAGCTTGTCGATCAGCGCCATCGCCGCGAAGTCGTACTTGCGCGATTCGCCACGTACCACCGCCAGCGCACCGACGTCGTCGCCACGGCGCGACAATGCCACCACCTGCCGCACCGCGCCGCGATAATCATTCAGCGTGGATTGCAGCTGGCCGATAATCTGCTGCTCTCCGGCGCTGTGCGTCAGTGCCGCATAGCTGCTCAGCGACTGCTGCACCTGGCGCATCTGGTTGTCCATGTCCTGCTCGTACTTGCGCAGGATATCCGGTTCGGTGGACACCACGTGGAACAGCTCAAAGGTGCGGAAGCGCGTCAAGCCGTACTTGATGTCCAGCGCATTGCGCACGCCCGGCGTCCAGCGATGGTCGATTTCATTGGTCACCCGGTCCAGCTCATACAGCTGGAACACGGAAAACACGCCCAGGGCCATCATCAGCGCCAGTACGGCGGCCACCACCACATTCAGTTTGCTGGCGATTTTCAGGTTGAGGAACCATTTCATGACGTTCTCCATATTATGCCGCCTGCAGCTGCAGGCTACCTTCGAGGAAGTTCAATGCGGATGCCGCCGGCAGCGGACGGCTGTAGTAGTAACCCTGGATTTCATCGCAGCGCCAGGCGCTCAGCATGGCGCGCTGCGTTTCCGACTCCACGCCTTCGGCGATCACGGTCAGCCCCAGGCTGTGGCCCAGGCCAATCGTGGCCTGCACGATGGTGCCCTGCTCGCTGACCGCGTGCATATTGCGCACGAAGGACTGGTCGATCTTCAGTTTGTGTATCGGGAAGCGCGACAGATAGGCCAGGCTGGAATAACCGGTGCCGAAATCATCGATCGCCAGCTTGAGGCCCAGCGCGCGCAGCCGGTGCAGCAGCGCGATCGCGCTCTCCGCATCTTCCACCATCACGCTTTCGGTGATCTCCAGCTCCAGGCAGGATGGATCGACGTGGCTGGTGGCCAGCAGATCTTCCAGATGCGCCAGGAAGCCCGGCGCAGCAAACTGGCGCGGCGAAATGTTCACCGCCACCACTACCCGCTGCCCGGTCTCGGCTTGCCACTCGCTGATCTGGCGGCATGCCTGTTCCAGCACCCAGTTGCCGATGGCGACGATCAGGCCCGACTCCTCGGCCAGCGGAATGAACTCGGCCGGCGAAATCAGCTTGCCCATGCGGCGCCAGCGCACCAGCGCCTCAAAGCCAATCAAGCCGCCGTTCTGCAAGGCTTGCTGCGGTTGATAATGCAGCTCCAGCTCCTCACGCTCCACCGCGTGGCGCAGCAGCGACTCCATGTCCAGCCGCTCGCCGGCTTCGGCATTCAGCTGCTGCGAATACACCTCCAGACGGTCGCCCCCTGCCTTGCGCGCCGCCTGCAGCGCCGCGTCTGCATTGCGCAACAGCGCGTCCGGATTGGCGCCGTGCAGCGGGAAGCTGACCGCGCCCAGGCTCAGGGTGGTGAAAATCTCATGACCTTCGCAATCGTAGGGATTGCGCACCTCGTCGCGCAGGCCGGACATCGCTTCGGCAAACTGCGCATCGCCGCAGTTCATGCGGTACAGGATGGCGAAGTTGGCACCATCCAGACGGAATACCTCGCCGCCGCTGCGCTCCGCCGCGCCACGAATCCGTTCCGCCAGACCGACCATCACGCGGTCACCGAAGGCGTGGCCAAAGCCGCCGATAATGCGCGAGAAGCGGTCGATGGTGCCCAGCACCACCACGTGCGGCGTGTCCGGCAGCGCGGCCAGGCGTGCCTCGAAGCTGCGGCGGTGCGCCAGCCCGGTTAAAGGATCGTGGCGCGCCTGGTGGCTCAGTTCATCCTCCACCCGCACCCGGGCCCGCACGTGGTACAGCATGAACAAACAGGTCACCAGCGCCAGTACGTCGAACACATGGACCAGCCCCGTGATCCAGCCGATGGCGCGATTGGCCATGGTGCCGTTGGCGTAAATCGCATCCTCGACCTGCTGCTGCAAGGCGTCGATGCGCATGCGCAGCGCCTTGACTTCCTCATTCATCCGGATCAGCACCGCGCGCGCCGCCACCGGATCGGTGCCGACCTGGCGCTCGAATTCCGGCGTCAGCGCGATGATGCGCAGGTAGCCCGCGCGCAGTGCCGCCAGCTCCGGGCCATCGCCCAGGCTGGAACGGAGCTGCAACAGGCCGGCATCGAGTTCGCCACGGCCCATGCTTTCCAGTAGCTGGAAGCGGCCCGGCGTAATCGATTCCGTGAATCGCTTGTCGAGCGCCAGTTGGTAGCGCAGCAAGGCGCTTTCGAAATCGCCCAGATTGCGCATCTGCGGGATGGTGCGGTTCAACAGCGGCGTTTCGTTACGGCGGATATTGCGCGCCGTGTGCTCCATGACCAGCGACAGTGTGACGCTGGCTGTAATCACCAGCAGCAGCAACATATAGATAAGACGGCGCGAACTGCTGATGGTGTTCTTCATGGGTTTTACTCCTCGGAGTGGGTCGGGAAACTGCCGCTGGCCTGATTCAGGCAGCGCAGCAATTCGTTCGCTTCAAAGGGTTTGCTGAGGAAACAGGAGGCACCGCTGTTCAAGGCACGCTTGCACAGCGCCGGTTCCGGAAAGGCGGTCATCAGGATCAGCGGCAGCGGATTGCCGGTGCGGCGCAGCTGTTCCAGCAGTTCGATGCCGCTCATGCCAGGCATCTGCAGGTCGGTGACGATGCAGTGATAGTCGCCCAGCGCGCCGGAGGCCAGCAGCGCCAGCGCCGATTCGTAGGCTTGGGCGTTGTAGCCATAAGAGCGCAGCAGGCTGCGCAAGCCGACGCGCACGGCTTCGTCATCGTCGACGACGGCGATATTACAAAATTTTGGATCTGGTTCAGACACTGGTGACTCCCATATTCAGCATGGGAGTACGATACCGTCCGGGGCTAGCGAAGAAAATTATACAAGGGTATAGGTCAGGCCAACAGCTTATGCCAACCCCAGCGCCTCGGCCATGCGCACCAGGTCCGCGAAGGTCTTGGCTTCCATCTTGCGCATCGCATTACCACGGTGGATCTTGACCGTGATTTCGCTGGTGCCCACCTCGCCGGCGATCTGCTTGTTCATCAGACCACGCGCGGCCAGCGCCATGATTTCACGCTCGCGCGGCGTCAGCGTCGCATAACGCTCGTTCAAGCCATTCAGCGCCTGATCGCGCAGACGCCGCTCGCGGTCGGCCGCCAGCGCGGCGTGGATCGCGTCCAGCAGATCCTGATCGCGGAATGGCTTGGCCAGGAAATCGACCGCGCCCGCCTTCATGGCCCGCACCGACATCGGGATGTCGCCATGGCCGGTCATGAAGATGATCGGCAGCGCCACACCCTCGCGATTCAGCTCGGCCTGGAAATCCAGTCCGTTCACGCCCTGCAGCCGCACGTCCAGCAGCAAACAGCTGGGAGTCTCGCGCCTTGGCTGAGCCAGGAATTCGGCCACCGAGGCGTAGCCCGCAACCTGCATGCCGACCGAGCGTAACAAGCTGGAAATGGCGCCGCGCAGCGCGTCCTCGTCGTCGACGATGTAGACCAGCGCGTCGGAATAATCAATCGGATTCATGGGCGGGCAAAGTGAAGAGGATGGTGGCGCCGGCTACCGGGCTATCCGGGGCTGTTTCCTTGACCCAGATGCGGCCACCGTGGTTTTCGATGATGGAGCGGCAGATCGGCAGACCCATGCCCATGCCGTCTTCCTTGGTGCTGTAAAAGGCTTCGAACAGGCGTGGCACGGCGCTGGCCGGTATGCCGGGGCCGGAATCGCTGACGCTGGCCTGCAGCATGCCCTCCGCCGCCAGCTGAATTTGCACCGTCAGCACCGCCTGGCCGGGGCGGCAGGCCGCCATCGCCTGTATCGCGTTCATCAGCAGGTTGATGAACACCTGCTGCAGCTGCACCCGGTCGCCGTGCGCCGGCGGCAGGTCCGGCGCCAGGCCAAGCATCAGCGCCACGTGCTGGTTATTCAGTTCGCGCCGCACCAGGTCCACGCTTTCCTCCACCACCGCCTTCAAGTCCAGCGCCATGTATTGCGGATCACTGCGCCGCGCCAGCGCGCGGATGCGCTTGATCACGCCGGTGGCGCGGGCGCTGGATGCCAGGATGCTGGTGACCGATGCTTTGGCCTCGTCCAGATCCGGCACCGCGCGATTCATCCAGCGCAGGCACGCCTCGCCGTTGGTGGAGATGGCGGCCAGCGGCTGGTTCACCTCATGCGCGATCGATGCCGCCAACTCGCCCAGCATGGTGACGCGGGTGGCGTGGGCCAGTTGTACCTGCGAGCGGTGCAGCGCCTGTTCGGCCAATACCGACGCCGTGACGTCGGTCAGCGCGCCCAGGTACTCGCACTCGCCTTCCTTGGTATGGCGGGGACGCGACAGCACATGCACGTATTTGAGTTCACCGTCCGGCATCAGCAGCCGGTGACGGATATCGACTTCGCCGTCGCAGCGCAGCGACTGGTCGATCGCCGCCTGCACGATGTGGCGGTCCTCCGGCGCGGTGTGGGCCAGGACGCGCTCCATGGTCGGCTCCACGTCCAGCGGATAGCCGTAGATGCGGGCCGCCTCGTCCGACCAGTACATGGCGCCGCCGGGCGACTTGAAACTGAAGCTGCCGCTTTTGCTGATGCGCTGGGTGCCGGCCAAAAACGCCTCGCTGCGGCGCAGCGCATCCTCGCGCGCCAGCAGTTCATTGGTGGCGGCCTGGCCGCGCAGCACCAGCAGGCAGGTGATGGCGGTGGCCAGCAGGCCGACCAGCATGCGGCCGGAAGCCGCGCCGGAAAAAGCTTCGGTATGTGTCAGCAGATAGGACATCACGGTCAGCGCCATGCAGCCGGCGGTCGCCAGCAGCACGCCGCGTCGCTGCCAGATGCTGGCCGATATCAGCACCACCACCACGTACATGACCGCGATCGCCATGTCCAGCGGCGAAAAGGTGTCGATCACGAAGATCAGCAACATCAGCAAAATCAGCAGCGCAGACATCCAGGGAGTGCGGGGTACCCTTAACATGCCTATCCTTTTGGTTATATTGGCAACTACCCCAATTATAGTGAGGTTTTCCCCGCTTGCACCCTATACTTCGGTATGAGCCTGAACCTGTCGGATGGAGAAAAAGCGTGAAATTGTACGAAACCCTGGCCGCCGATATCGCCAGCCAGATCGCCCAGGGCGTGATCCGCGAGGGAGAAAAGATCCCCTCGGTGCGGCAAACCAGCCAGCATCACAACCTGAGCGTCTCGACCGTGATCCGCGCTTTCCTGCTGCTGGAAAGCCAGGGCTTGATCGAGAGCCGGCCGCAATCCGGCTATTTCGTGCGCCGCAAACCGGCCGTGCAGGCCACCGCCACCGCCAGCGAGCCGCCGGCGCCGGCCCAGATGGCGCGCGGCGAAACGCTGGACACCAGCGAATTCGTACTCACCACGCTACGCTCCATCAACCAGGGCAGCGTGCCGCTAGGCTCACCCTACCCCGATCCCGCCGCGTTCCCGTGGGTGAAGCTCAACCAATACGCCAACAGCCTGGCGCGCCGAGTCGGCCAGATGGGCATGACGGCCGATCTGCCGCCGGGGAATCCGGAACTGATACGGCAAATCGCGCGCCGCCACCTGGAAAACGGGCTGGCGGTGGATGCCGGCGAAATCATCGTCACCACCGGCGCCACCGAAGCGATCAATCTGTGCCTGCAGGCGGTGGCGGCGCCGGGCAGCGCCATCGCGGTGGAATCGCCCACCTACTACGCGCTGATCCAGGCCATCGAACGCATGGGCATGCGGGTGGTGGAGATAACCACCGACCCGGCGCTAGGCATCGACCTGCAAGCGCTGGAGCGCGCTATCGTTGAACAAGGCGTGGTGGCCTGCATGGTCATGCCCAACTTCCAGAATCCGCTGGGCTACCAGATGAGCGATGAGCGCAAGCGCGCCATGGTGGAAATGCTGGCCCGCCACGACGTGCCGGTGATCGAGAACGACGTCTATCACGAGCTGTATTACGGCGACGTGCATCCCAGCTCGCTGAAGAACTACGACACGCGCGGCCTGGTCCTGCACTGCAATTCCTTCTCCAAGACGCTCAGCCCCGCCAACCGCATCGGCTGGACGCTGCCCGGCCGCTACAAGGCACAGGTGGAAAAACTGAAGTTCCTGAACACGCTGAACACGCCGGCGTTGCCGCAACTGGCGATTGCCGAGTACCTGAAGAATGACGGCTACGACTACCATCTGCGCAAGGTGCGCAAGGCCTATGCGCAGCAGGCCAGCATCATGGCGGCGGCAGTCCGGCGCTTCTTCCCGGACGGGACCAGCGTTTCCACGCCGGCCGGCGGTTATCTGCTGTGGGTGACGTTGCCGGATAGCGTGCGGGCGCTGGAGCTGTACGCGCGGGCGCAGGAACGCGGCATCAGCATTGGCGCCGGTAACATCTTCGCCACCGGCGACGCTTTCCAGCACTGCATCCGCCTGAACTACAGTTATCCATGGACGCCTGAAGTGGAGGCGGCGGTGCGCACCCTCGGCCTGCTGGCCGGCGAGCTGCTGGATCACGACACGTTATAGCGATCGCACGGCTGCAGCTGTTCCGGCAACTGCTCGCCGCACTGCTCCAGCAGCGAACGCTCGATATTGCGCGTCATCGCATTCAGCGCCAGGCAATTCGGATCGGTGCCGAACGGCTCCGATATCTCCTGCGCGATGGCTTCCAGCGCAAACAGCGTGTAGGCCACAAACACGCACACCAGCGGCGTCGCCATCCCCAGATCGGCCACCAGGCCGAATGGCAGCATGAAGCAGTACAGATAGACGGTGCGATGCACCAGCACGCCGTAGGCAAACGGAATCGGGGTATTCGAAATCCGCTCGCAACCGCCGACGGCGGCCGCCAGCTCGCTGACCTGCGCGTCCAGTATCCACAACAGCGGCTCGCCCTCGCCGCGCTGGCGGCCGGCGCGCGACAGCATCAGCCGCAGCCGATCCAGCAAGGCCACCGGGATGTACTCCATGCCAGCCAGCTCGCGTGCCTCGGCGGCGGGCAGATAACGCGCCAGATCCACTGTCGGATCGGTATTGCGCAACTGGTGCGTGAGCGCATAGACGAAAGCGATCAGCCGCTGCACGAACAACTTGCGCTCAAAGCCATCACCATCCGCCGGCAGATAGTTAATGACCTGCGAAGTCAGCGCGCGCGCCGCGATCAGGATGCGGCCCCAGATCTGCCGCGCCTCCACATAACGCGCATAAGCGGCGTTGTTACGGAAAGCCAGGAAGATCGCCAGGCTGACGCCGACCAGCGGAAACGGCACAGTATCCAGCGGCACCTTACTGCCAAATACGTGACCGCTGGTCCATACCGCCAGCACGCTGATCGCCAGGATAATCAGCAGTTGCGGCACAATGGTCTTGAGTACGGAGCCATTCCATACGAACAGCATCCGCAACCAGTTGGTTGTCGGACGAACGATCATGATGCGCCCGCGGGTGTCAGAAGGACAGGGATCGACTTCGAGGTCGGGGTGCCGGCGCCATCGGCCACGCTGGCCAGCGGCACCAGCGGATTGGTCTCCGGGTAGTAGGCGCCGATGCAGCCGCGCGGGATATCGTAGGCGACCAGCATGAAGCCGTCGGCACGACGCTCCACGCCGTCGTCCCACACGCTTTGCACGTCCACCCAGTCGCCGCTCTTCATGCCCAGCATGTCGATATCGGCCTGGTTGATGAAGATCACCCGGCGCATGCCAAACACGCCGCGATAACGGTCGTCCAGCGCGTAGATGGTGGTGTTGTACTGGTCGTGCGAACGGGTGGTCATCATCACCATCAGACGCTCGCCATGTTGGGCGCGGGCGCGGCGAATCGGCGTGTCCAGTTCAACCCTGTGCGGCACGAACTGCGCCTTGCCGCTGTCGGTCTTCCATTCGCGCTCACGCGAGGCCACCTTCAGATGGAAGCCGCCCGGTTTGGCCACGCGCGCGTTGTAATCGTAAAAATCATCGAACACTTTTTCGATATCGTCACGGATGCGGGCGTAATCATCGCGATACGCCTGCCACGGCAACTGATAGCGCGTACCCAGCGTGGCCTCGGCCATGCGCGCGACGATGGCGATCTCGGACAGCAGCTCCGGCGATGCCGGCTTGTTCAGGCCATAAGAGATGTGCACCATGCTCATTGAGTCTTCCACCGTCACGCCTTGCGGCACGCCGTTCTGGACATCGATCTCGGTGCGGCCCAGCGTCGGCAGGATCAGCGCCTTGCGGCCGTGGATCAAGTGACTGCGATTCAGCTTGGTGGCGATGTGCACCGTCAGCGCGCACGATTGCAGCGCCTTGAAGGTCAGCGGCGTGTCCGGCGTCGCCATCGCGAAATTGCCACCCAGGCCGATGAAGACCTTCACCTCGCCCTTCTGCATGGCCTCGATGGTGGCCACCACATCCAACCCATGATGGCGCGGCTGGGCAAAGCCGAACACACGCTCCATGCGGTCCAGGAAAGCAGTGCTTGGACGCTCCTCGATACCCACCGTGCGGTCGCCCTGCACGTTGGAGTGGCCACGCACCGGGCACAGTCCCGCGCCCTGCTTGCCGATCTGCCCGCGCATCATCATCAGGTTGGACAGCATCTGCACCGTCGGCACCGAATGCTTGTGCTGCGTCAGCCCCATGCCCCAGGTAGCGATCACGCGTTCGCCGCGAATGAAGATGTCGGCCAGTTGCTCGATCTGCGCGCGCGGCACGCCGCATTCTTCCAGCAGCAGCGACCACTTCTCCGCCCGCAGATCGCGCGCGAATTCGGCAAAGCCGGTGGTGTGCTGTTCGATGAAATCCACATCCAGCACACGCCGCACGCCGATCAGCACCGCCCTGTCGTCCATCTCCAGCACCCGCTTGGCCACCGCCTTGATCAGCGCGAAGTCGCCGCCCAGACGCGGTTGCACAAACATCGAGCTGATAGGCGTGCTGGACATGGTCAGCATTTCGAGCGGATGCTGCGGGCTGGTGAAGCGCTCCAGTCCACGCTCGCGCAGCGGATTGATGGAGACGATGGTGGCGCCACGGCGCGCGCATTCGCGCAACTCGCCCAGCATGCGCGGATGGTTGGTAGCCGGGTTCTGGCCGAAAATCAGCAGCGTATCGGCATGCTCGAAATCGTCCAGCGTCACCGTTCCCTTGCCGATGCCCACCGTGCCGGGCAGGCCACGGCTGGTGGCTTCGTGACACATGTTGGAGCAATCCGGGAAGTTATTGGTGCCGTAGGCGCGCACGAACAGCTGATACAGAAAAGCCGCCTCGTTGCTGGCGCGGCCGGAGGTGTAGAACGATGCCTGGTCCGGGTGGTCCAGCGCATTCAGCTCGGTAGCGATCAGGCGGAAAGCATCGTCCCAGGCGATGGGCTGATATTTATCGCTGGCGGCGTCGTAGACCATGGGGTGCGTGAGCCGGCCGTGCTGCTCCAGCTCATAGTCCGACTGTTCCAGCAGCTGCGCCACCGTGTGGGCGGCAAAGAAGTCCGGCGTCACGCGCTTGCTGGTGGATTCGGCCGCCACCGCCTTCACACCGTTTTCGCAAAACTCGAAGGTGGACGCATGCTCGCGGTCCGGCCATGCGCAGCCGGGACAGTCGAAACCGTCCGGCTGGTTCTGCGCCAGCAGCGATTTATAATTGATGCCGCTGACGCGCTCCTTGACCAGATTGATGGCCACGTACTTAAGCGCGCCCCAGCCGGCGGCGGCGTGGTGGTAGGGTTGTATGCGTCCTTGCTTGTTATTCTCAGCCATGCCCGATGCTCCTTATATCGATGGTGCCAGCATAGCGTCGGCGGCAGCAGTGGAAGGAGTACAGTCGGCGAGACCGGCGGGGAGTACAGCCAGTTCCAGCTCCGCCAGCGGCGCCGCCCGGCCGAACAGATAGCCCTGGAAAGCGTTGCAGCCAAACGCCTCCAGCTCCGACCACTGCTCGCGCGTTTCCACGCCCTCCGCCACCACCGCCAGGTCCATGCTGTAGGCCAGTGTGATGATGGCGCGCACGATACTGGACGCATGACGGGTGTGCAGCATGTCGTGCACGAAGGAGCGGTCTATCTTCAGCTGGTCGATGGGCAGCAGCTTCAGATAGCTGAGCGACGAGTAGCCGGTGCCGAAATCGTCCAGCGCGAAGCCAACGCCGTGTGCTTTCAATGTTGTCATCTTTGCGATCACGTCATCCATGTCGGTCAACAGCATGCTTTCGGTGAGCTCCAGCTTGAGCCGGCGCGGATCGGCGCCGGTGCGGTCCAGCACCGCCAGCACCTGATCGACGAATGCGGTCTGGCGGAACTGCCGCGCGCTGACGTTGACGGCCATGCTCAGGTGCGCGCTATCCGGCTCCGACGCCCACTGCACCAGCTGGCGGCAGGCCGTCTCCAGTACCCACTCGCCCAGATCGACGATCAAGCCGGACTTCTCGGCCTGCGGGATGAATTCGCCCGGCCCAATCAAGCCGCGCTGCGGATGCTGCCAGCGCAGCAGCGCCTCCACGCCGGTGACGCGGCCGGCATTGTCCACCACCGGCTGGTAGTACAGCCGCAGCTCGCCGCGCTGCAAGGCGTAGCGCAGGTCGGCCTCCAGTGTGGCGGAAGCGTCCAGCGCCACCTGCATGTGCGGATCGAAGAAGCGGAAGGTGGCGCGACCGGCCGCCTTGGCCTCGTACATCGCCATGTCGGCCTGGCGCAGCAGGTCGTTGATGGTGTGGTGCTCGGCGCCGAACAACACCACGCCGATGCTGGGCGTGCTGCGCAGTTCATGCGCTTCCAGCGTGTAGCCGCGGCTCAGCGACTCCAACACCTTGCCGGCGACGGCGGCGGCGTTGCCCATCGCCTGCTGCTGCTCTTCGCCCAGCTCTTCCAGCAGGATCACGAATTCATCGCCGCCCAGGCGCGCCACGGTATCGGTCTCGCGCGTCACCTCGCTCAGGCGGAACGCCACCATCTCCAACAGGCGGTCGCCCATGTCGTGGCCCATGGTGTCATTGAGCGACTTGAAGTTGTCCAGATCGACGAACAGCACCGCGCCGTGACTGCCGCTGCGCGCGGCCTTGGCGATGGCATGGTGCAGGCGGTCCAGCAGCAGGCGGCGATTGGGCAGCTTGGTCAGGCCATCGTAGAAAGCCAGGTGAGCGATTTCCGCTTCCGCCAGCTTGCGGGCGCTGATGTCCATGCGCGTGCCCAGCATGCGCAGCGGCGTGCCGTCCGGCGCGCGCTCCACCACCCTGCCCCGGCTCTGCACCCAAATCCAGTGGCCGGCGCGATGCCGCATGCGGTACTCGGCTTCGTAGGAACGCGAACTGTCGGCCAGATGCGCTGCCAGCGCCGCTTCGATGGCGGGAATGTCGTCGCCCCTGACCATGCCGTGCCAATCAACCACGCCGGTGTTCAGCTCATCCTGGGTGTAGCCCAGCATGGCGGCGGCGCGGCCGTCCACGCTGCGGCGATCGTCCGTCATCTGCCACTCCCACAAGCCCAGATTGGCGCCGTTCAGCGCCAGCTCCACTTTTTCAGCGGCGGCGGCCTGCTCGGCGGAGCGCGCCTCCGCCAGTTCTTCCAGCACCAGGCGGCGCCGCTGCACCAGCATCAGGGCGCCGCTGGAGGTCAGGCCGAACACCAGCCAGGCCACGGCGCAGGACCAGGCCATGCTGTGCCAACTGGCCGCGATCAACGCCTGATTGCGGCCCAGGCTCACCACCAGCGTCTTGTCCAGCCCCAGGCCGCGCAGCAGCATGGTGCGCTGAACCACCAGCCGCTGCTCACCGCTGGCCGTGGTCCCGTCCAGCACCGTCTCCGAGCGCCGGCTGGCCTGATGCCGCATGAAGAACGGATCCGGCGCGGCACCGGTATCGCGCAGGGCGGCCGGATCGGCCGGCACGAACAGGATGCGGCGGCCGCTGTCCTCGGTGATAGCGCTGTTCATGTCCGGCGCATACAGGGCGGAACGCATCACGGCGTCAAAGTATTCCGGATTGAGGATGGCGCTGACGGCGCCGTTGTTGGCGCCGTCCCGCCCCACCAGCGCCATCGACAGCTTGATATTGAACACGCCCGGCGTGTTTTCGTACGGCTGCGACAGATACAGCGTGTCGGGATCGCGCATGCGTTCAACGCGGCTGGTGTAGTTGTGGTCATCCAGGCGGCTATCGCGCAAATCGTCGTCGGACAGCACGATGGCGCCCTTGCGATCCAACACCAGCAACGCGCGCACCCCGGGCATGGCGCGCTTGAGCGACTGCAGCAACGTGCGGCGGCAATCGGCGGTGCACAGGCTGCCCGGCCGCAGCGCGCCACGCACACTGTCCAGCGCACTGCGCACGCCGTCCAGCTGATGACTGAGATTTTCGTCGATGATCAGCGTTTGCAGGCGCATGCGCTCGACGTTGGAAGCCAGCAGCAGACCGCGTTCGTTCCACACGAAGTACGCGATCAGCAAACCGCTGAGTGCCAGCACAAAGCCCAGCATCAGCCACTCGGCTGCGCCGGTGCGCAAGCCGGGCAACTGTTTGAGCTGTTTGTAATGTTGAACGAACATAAACCCCTCCCTGATTGACTGCAAGCGTCAATATAGAATCAGGAGGGATGGCGCGAAATCGGACCTTGGTTATGCCAACTCATACCAAGGTTTAAGTATCAGGTCAGTTGCAGCATGCTGTCCAGGCGCCCCAGGTCCACCGGTTTGGTCAGATGGTGTTCGAAGCCGGCCTTCATCGCCTGCTGGCGGTCCGCATCCTGGCCATAGCCGGTGACAGCGAACAGGCGCAGGCCATCCATGCCCGGCAACTGGCGCAAACGCATCGCCAATTCGTAGCCGTCCATGCCGGGAAGGCCGATGTCCAGCAGGCCGACTTGCGGCCGCAGTTGCGGCGCCAGCGCCAGCGCTTCCGGTGCGCTGAAAGCCACCTGCACTGTATAGCCCATCAGCTCCAGCGCCTCGGCCAGCGCGCGTGCCGCGTCCTCGTTGTCGTCCACCACCAGCACCGACAATCCACCCGGCGCCGCGCTGGCCGGCGCCGATTCGGAACCTTCCTGTGCGGCCGGACTGCGCTCCTGCAGCGCCGGCATGCGCACCGTGAAGGTGCTGCCGCAGCCGACGCCGGCGCTGTAGGCGCTTACGCTGCCGCCATGCAGCTCCATCATGCTGCGCGCGATCGCCAGCCCCAGACCCAGCCCGCCCTGCGAGCGGCTCAGCGCCTGGCGCGCCTGCATGAAGCGTTCGAACACCGAGCCTATCATCTCGGCCGAAATACCGATGCCGTTATCCTTCACTTCCACCACCACCTGGGCGCCATCGCGCCAGGCGCGCACGGCGAGATGGCCGCCGGTCTCGGTATACTTGGCGGCGTTGGTCAGCAGATTGGCCAGCACCTGCGCGCAACGCACCGGATCGGCCAGCACCGGCAGGCCGGAAGCCGGCACTTGTACCGTCAGTTCATGACGCTTTTGTTCGATTAGCGGGCTGGCGGTTTCGATCGCGCGCGCCACCACGTCCGCCATCTCGATCACCTGGCGCCGCAGCTGGATTTTGCCCTCGGCCACGCGCGCCACATCCAGCAGGTCATCCACCAGCGCCACCAGATGCTTGGTCTGGCGTTCGATCACGGCACGTTCCTTGATGGCGTAATCGCCGCCGCGCATGCGCATCAGTTGCAAAGCGGTGACGATCGGCGCCAACGGATTGCGCAATTCGTGGCCCAGCATGGCGAGGAATTCATCCTTGGCGCGGTTGGCCGCTTCCGCCGCGCGCTTGGCGGTGGCCAGTTCGGTCACTTCAAATGCCACCACCGCCACGCCATGCGGCTTGCCGGTTTCGTCGAGCAGCGGTTGATAAACGAAGTCGAACCAGCATTCGGCCGGTGGCTGATCCGGTATGCGCCGCAAGCGCAGCAGCACCGAACGGCCGACGTAGGGCTGGCCGGTGGCCAGTACGCCGTCCAGCAGTTCGTAGATACCCTGCGACGCCAGCTCAGGGAAGGCTGCGCGCACGGTATGCCCCACCAGCGGACGCGGACCAACCAGTTGCTGATAATAGTCGTTGGCCTGTTCGAACACGTGTTCCGGCCCGCCGAGAATCGCGATCGCCACCGGCGCCTGGCTGAAAATGCTCTGCAAGCGGCGCGTGGCCGCCGCCTCCATGCCGCGCACGCGCTGGCGCAGCCGTAGCACTTCGATGCGCGCCGCCAGCTCGCGGCCGGAGAAGGGTTTGACCAGATAGTCGTCGGCACCGGCCTGCAAACCTTCCAGCCGCGCTTCTTCGCCGGCGCGCGCGGACAGCAGCATGAACGGAATGTCGCGCGTGGCCGGATGCGCGCGCAGCGCCGCCAGCAGACCGAAGCCGTCCAGCTGCGGCATCATCACGTCGGACAGGATCAGGTCCGGCGGGTCGCGCTCCACACTGGCCAGCGCCTCCAGGCCATTGGTACAGACCTCGATCTGCCAATGCGGTTGCAGCAAGCGGCGCAGATAGTCGCGCATGTCGGCGTTATCATCCACCACCAACAGGCGGCCATGACTGGCGACCTGAGTGACGGTGGCGGCATGCGAGTGAGTCCAGCCCTCGGCCTCGGACACGAAGGCGGCAACGGCGGCCGGCGCCGGTGTGACTGCAGCCGGCGTGGTCGCCAACTGCTCGGCCGGCAGATGCGCGCAGCCGAGCGGAATGACGACGCTGAACACGGTGCCGCGCCCGATCACACTTTCCACGCCTATCTGCCCGCCATGCAGCGTCACCAGATCGTGCACCAGAGCCAGGCCGATGCCGGAACCTTCGTGGGTACGCGAACGCGCGCCCTCCACGCGGTGGAAGCGTTCGAACAAGTGCGGCAGTTGGTCGTGCGGGATGCCGGTGCCGGTGTCCGCCACCTCCAGCCGCAACCGCTCGCCGACAATGCGCTGCGACACGCGGATCTCACCTTCAAAAGTAAACTTGAAGGCATTGGACACCAGATTCAACACGATCTTTTCCCACATCACCGGGTCCACATACACCGGCGCCGTCAGCGCAGCGCAATCCACCTCCAGCCGCAGTCCCGCGCCTTCGATCGCGGAACGGAAGCTGCTGGCAAGGTCGGTGGTCAGCGCCGCCAGGTCGATCGAGGCAAAGCTGGCCTGGGCGCGGCCGGCCTGTACGCGCGAGAATTCCAGCAGCGTGTTGACCAGCTTTTGCAGCCGCAGCGCATTGCGCTGCATGAGCTGCAACCGCTCGCGCTGCGGCGCCGGCAGCGGCGCGCTGCTGTCCTCCAGCGCATCGTTGACGGGGCCAAGCAGCAGCGTCAAGGGGGTGCGGAACTCGTGACTGACGTTGCTGAAGAACTGCGTCTTGGCGCGGTCCACCTCAGCCAGCATATCGGCGCGCAGGCGCTCATCCTCGGAGGCACGGGCGTGGCGGATGGCGTTGGCGGCCTGGGTCGCGATCAACTCCAGAAAGCCACGGTAGTCCGCATCCAACTGACGCGCCGCGCTCACACCCAGCACCAGCGCACCGATATTGTTACCGCGGCCGCTGCCGGACAGCGGCAGCACCAGCGCCTGGCGGTGCGGCTGTCCGGCGAGGCCGAGCGGCAGCCCCGCCGGCGACGCCTGCGGATCGAGCGCGATCAGATGCGACACACCGGACGCGATCACCGCATCCACCTCGAACAGCGCAGCCGCGCCGGCGATCTCGCCATGGGTGGCTTGCAGCAGCCGCGCCGGCGCGCCGTCGTCCGGCGCCGCCAGGTATAACTGCGCGAACGGCACGTCGTCCGGATTACGGCCGATCGCCTCCATTGCGATGGCGCAGGCGCCGTGCACGGTTTTCTCCTGCAGCGTGCGGGCATTCATGTCCGACAGCGTGTGCATGCGGCGCGCGTTCAGGTGGCGGCTGCTGACATCCAGATTGGCGCAGAAAAGACCGGCCACATTGCCCGATTCATCGCGCACCGGGCTATAGGAGAACGAATAAAAGGTCTCCTCGACAAACGCGCCCCGGTTCATGAACAGGCGCACGCCGTCGGCCATGGTGGCCTCGCCGCTGTTGAACACACGCTCGGTCAGCGGGCCGCAGTAGTGCCAGATCTCGGCCCACACCTCGGCGGTGGGCCGTCCCAGCGCCCATGGATGCTTGGCCAGGCTAAGTACGTCGATATAGGCGTCGTTGTATAAAAACGTCACCTGTTCGCCCCAACCCATCCACATCGGCTGCGGAGAATTCAGCATCAGACTGACCACGGTCTTGAGACTGTGCGGCCAGCCGTCGATGGGACCAAGCGGCGTGCTGCCCCAATCGTGAGCCCAGATGCGGGCTCCAAGCTCGCCGGGGGCGCACAAAAACCGTGGAATGCCGTCTGCGAGCGATGAGGACATGGAAATGAAGGTTCATGAATTACAATGTTTTTAAGCTTACCATGTCCACTTTCGGGCACGCGTCTGGTTGACTTGACCGCATCCGCCCTCATCATGCTATTCATGACCGAAGCCTTGCACGCCGCTGACCTGTACCACTTCCATCCCGCCGTCGCGGGCTGGTTTGATGCGGCCTTCCCAGCCGCCACCGAGGCGCAGCGGCGCGCCTGGCCGCTGATCCAGTCCGGCCAGACCACGCTGATCGCGGCGCCCACCGGTTCCGGCAAAACGCTGACCGCCTTCCTGGCCGCGATCGACGCGCTGGTGCGCGACAGCGTGGTGGCGCCGCTGCCCGACGAAACGCGGGTGCTGTATGTATCGCCGCTGAAGGCGCTGTCCAACGACATCCGGGTCAACCTGCTGGCACCTTTGGAAGGCATAGACCGCGAGCTGCAGGCCATGGGTTTGCCGCCGCATGGCATCCGCAGCGCGGTGCGCACCGGCGACACCACGCAGGCCGAACGCAACGCCATGCGCCGCCGCGCGCCGCACATTCTGGTGTCGACGCCGGAATCGCTGTACGTGTTGCTGGGTTCCGATAGCGGCCGCGCCATGCTGGCCGGCGTGCGCACCGTGATCGTCGACGAGATCCACGCGGTGGCAGGCAGCAAGCGTGGCAGTCATCTGGCACTGAGTCTGGCGCGGCTGGATGCCTTGTGCGCGCAGCCGCCGGTGCGGGTCGGGCTATCAGCGACGCAGAAGCCGATTTCGCTGGTGGCGCAATTCCTGGCCGGGACTGACCGCCCATGCGCGTTGGTGGACGTGGGCCATGTGCGGGCGCGCGATCTGAATCTGGAGCTGCCGCCGGTGCCGCTGGAGCCGGTGATGGCCAACGATGTGTGGGAGCGCGTGTACGACCGCCTGGCCGAGCTGACGGTGCAGCACACCACCACGCTGATCTTCGTAAACACGCGCCGCATGGCGGAGCGCATGGCACGCCATCTGGCGGACCGTCTGGGGCCGGAACATGTGGCCGCGCACCACGGCAGCTTGGCCAAGGAATATCGGCTGGACGCCGAGCAGCGCCTGAAACGCGGTGAGTTGCGGGTGCTGATTGCGACCGCGTCGCTGGAGTTGGGCATCGATATCGGTGATGTGGATCTGGTGTGCCAAATTGGTTCGCCGCGCAGCATTGCGGCGTTTTTGCAGCGCGTGGGCCGCTCGGGCCACCATGTGGGCGGCATGCCGAAGGGGCGGCTGTTCCCGACTTCGCGCGATGATTTAATCGAGTGTGCGGCGCTGCTGGACTGCGTGCGCCGCAATGAGCTGGACGCGCTGCGGATTCCACCGGCGCCGCTGGATGTGATGGCGCAACAGATCGTGGCGGAGGTGGCGTGCCGCGAATGGAGCGAGGATGATCTGTTCGCGTTGCTGCGTCAGGCCGCACCGTATGCACAGCTGGAACGTCAGCACTATGACGATGTGTTGCACATGCTGACCGATGGTTACACCAGTCGCCAGGGAGTGCGCGGTTCGTATCTGCACCGGGATACGGTAAGCGGTACCTTGCGCGGGCGGCGCGGCGGCAAGCTGACGGCGGTGACCTCCGGTGGCACGATACCGGATAACGCGGATTACACGGTGCTGCTGGAACCAGCGGGGCAGAACATCGGTACGGTGCATGAGGACTTTGCGGTGGAGAGTCTGGCGGGCGATGTTTTCCAGTTGGGGAATGCGTCGTATCGCATCCAGCGTATCGAGGCCGGCAAGGTGCGGGTGGAGGATGCGCATGGCGCGGCGCCGAATATCCCGTTCTGGATCGGCGAGGCGCCGGGGCGGACCGACGAGCTATCGGCCGGCGTCGCGCGCCTGCGGGCAGAGGTGGAGCGTCTGCTGCAGCCTGCGGCCAACAACGACACAGCGGCAGGCGACGGCGTGGCCGCTCGCGACGATGCGACTGGTGGCGGTGGCGGTGGTGCGACGATGGGTGGTGCGCTCACGGCGGCCGGCGAGGCTGCGATTGAGCGCGCGGTGGCTTGGCTGGGCGAGCATCTGGGCCTGCGCGACGATGCGGCACGGCAGATTGTCGAGTATCTGGCGCGCGCGCGATCGGCGCTGGGTGCGCTGCCGACCCGCGACACGCTGGTGATGGAGCGCTTCTTCGACGAGTCGGGCGGCATGCAGCTGGTGTTGCACGCCCCCTTCGGCAGCCGCGTCAACCGCGCCTGGGGACTGGCCCTGCGCAAACGCTTCTGCCGCACCTTCAACTTCGAGCTGCAGGCCGCCGCGACCGAGGACGCGATTGTACTGTCACTATCGGACAGCCACAGCTTCCCGCTGGACGAAGTGTGGCGCTACCTACGCTCACAAACAGCGGAACACATCCTGATTCAAGCCTTGCTGGACGCCCCGCTATTCAACGTCCGTTGGCGCTGGAACGCAACCACTTCGCTGGCCTTGCCGCGCTATGCCGGCGGCCGCAAGGTGGCGCCACAGCTGCAACGCATGAAAAGCGACGACCTGCTGGCGGCGGTATTCCCCGACCAGGTGGCATGCCTGGAAAACATCGTCGGGGAACGCGAGCTGCCCAGCCATCCGCTGGTCGACCAGACGCTGGACGATTGCCTGCACGATGCGATGGACACCGAAGGCTGGCTCGCCCTGCTGCGACGCATGGAAGCCGGCGAGGTCCGCTTGCTGGCACGCGATCTGCCCGCACCGTCACCGCTGGCGATGGAGATTCTGAATGCGCGGCCATATGCGTTCCTGGACGACGCATCGCTGGAGGAGCGCCGCACGCACGCAGTGCTGAACCGGCGCTGGACCGATCCAGCTTCCACCGACGATCTGGGCGCGCTGGACGTGGGTGCGATCGCGGCGGTGGCGGCGGAGGCATGGCCGTCGGTGCGTAATGGCGATGAAATGCACGAAGCGCTGATGTCGCTGGCCTGCGTGACACCGCACGAGGCGGCGAGCCAGCAAGGCTGGCCCGCGTGGCTGGACGCTCTGGCGGCCGGCGGTCGCGCCACGCGCTTGCGGGATGCCGACAGCGGCGCCGACCTGTGGGTAGCCCGCGAGCGCCTGCCCTGCCTCCAAGCCGCCTACCCCGCCGCCGACGCGCCACTCGCCGGCCCCACGCGTCCGGCCGCCGGCCTCATGGCAGCGGCGGCGGACGCTGCGACCGAGCCCGCGCTCACGGGCGATGATGGCGGCGGCACGTGGACCCGCGATGCCGCGCTGGTCGAAATCCTGCGCGCGCGCATGAGCGGCTTCGGACCGCAGACGGTGGCCGCGATTGCCGCCCCGCTCGCGCTGACCGCCTCCAGCGTCACCATCGCGCTAACGCAACTGGAAAGCGAAGGCTATGTGATGCGCGGCCGCTTCACGCCCGGCGCCACGGCGGAGGAATGGTGCGAACGCCATCTGCTGGCCCGCATCCACCGCTACACCATCCGCAGCCTGCGCCGCGAGATCGAACCGGTCGAGCGCCAGGACTTCATGCGCTTCCTGTTCGAATGGCAGCACCTGACGCCGGACGCCCAGCTCAAAGGCGAAAACGCCCTGCCCGAAGCGCTGGCCCAATTGGAAGGCTACGAAGCCGCCGCCGGCGCCTGGGAGAACGACCTGCTGGCATTGCGCGTGCATGACTACTCAGCCACGTGGCTGGATGACCTGTGCCGCGCCGGCAAAATCGTCTGGACCCGCGTTGGCGCACCGGCCAGCGCGGCCGGCGGTCCGGTACGCAGCACGCCACTGGTGCTGCTGCCACGCCGTCAATTGAGCTTGTGGCACGCCCTGCCCGCCGTGGCGGCCGAAATCGAAGTCTCGCCGCGCGCCGCCCGCGTACTGGAAACCCTGCGCCGCGACGGCGCCATGTTCTTCGACGAGCTGTCGCACGAAGCCCGCCTGCTGCCAGTGGAGCTGGAAAACACGCTGGGCGAGCTGGTGGCCACCGGCTTGGTCAACGCCGACAGCTACGCCGGCCTGCGCGCCATGCTGGTCCCGGCCAACAAGCGCGCCAGCAACGACAAGCGCCGCCGTCGTGGCGCCGGCCCGACCATGGAGGAAGCCGGCCGCTGGGCCATCGTGCGCCGTGGCGAAGTCGCCATCACCGTGCGCCCGACCGAAACCGTCCCCGCCACGCCAGCGCCGCGCAAGCCGCGCACCGATCCCGAAACGCTCGAACACATCGCCATGACCCTGCTGCGGCGCTACGGCGTCATGTTCTGGCGCCTGCTGGAACGCGAAGCCGCATGGATGCCCAACTGGCGCGAGCTGCTACCCGTCTACCACAAGCTGGAAGCGCGCGGCGACATCCGTGGCGGCCGCTTCGTGGCCGGCTTGTCCGGCGAGCAGTTCGCCCTGCCCGAAGCCATCCCGCTGCTGCGCGACATGCGCCGCCGCGCCCACGACGGCAGCTACGTCTGCATTTCGGCGATCGACCCGCTCAACCTGTGCGGCACCCTGCTACCCGGCGACAAAGTACCCGCACTGGCCGGCAACCGCCTGCTGTTCAAGGACGGCCTGCCGCTCGCCACCCAGATCGCCGGCAAATTCCACTACCCACCCAATACCAGCGACCGCGAACTGCTGCACGCCTGGCTGGTCGGCAAGCCGCCCGTTTGAGCTCACTGTGGCATAGCGCACATAACACCCGCCGCGCGAGGCGTAGCATGAATCTCCATGAAACTATCGCGCCCATACAAAATCATTGCTGGCCTGTTGGCCACGCTGCTGGTGGTGCTGGCGGCAGTCGTCATCTTCATTCTGACCTTCGACTGGAACCGTGCCCGCCCCTGGATCAACCACCGCGTAACCGACAGCATCGGCCGCGAGTTCGCCATCAACGGCGACCTGCGCGTGCACTGGCAACAAGGTGACGACAGCGAATCCGGCTGGCGGCGCTACGTGCCGCGCCCGCGCATCAGCGCTGCCGATGTCAGCATCGCCAATCCCACCTGGACCACCACCGGCCCACGGCTGGCCAACGTCGGCAGCATCGTGGTCGAAATCCATCCGCTGCCGCTGCTGCACAAGGAAGTGGTCATCACCGACCTCGAAGTCGACAAAGTCACGGTCGCAGCCCAACGCCGCGCCGATGGCAGCAACACCTGGACCTTCAAGGACAACGGCCCGTCCGAGTGGGAAATCGACATTCAGCGCCTGGCGCTGGGTGAAGGCGACCTGCGCTACCTGGACGATGGCATCAAACTGGATCTGCGCGCCAAAGCCAGCGGCATCAACGAGGGCGCCGACGCGCAGAAGTATGGCCTGCGCTTTGACCTCAGCGGCAGCTACCGCAATGCCCCCGTCACCGGCGGCGGCAAGATCGGCAAAGTGCTGTCGCTGCGCGAACAGCACGCCAACTTCCCGGTGCAGGCGCAGGCCAGCCTGGGCAAAAACAAAATCGCCGTCGAAGGCCAGGTCACCGACCCGCGCGCGCCGGCCGGACTGGATCTGAAACTGTCGCTGGCCGGCGCCAGCATGGCCGACCTGTATCCGCTGACTGGTGTGCTGCTGCCCGAAACACCGCCCTACGCCACCACCGGTCGCCTGATCGGCAAAAAATCCGGCGCCAACTGGAACTGGACCTACAAAGACTTCAGCGGCACCGTCGGCGGCAGCGACCTGGAAGGCACGCTGGCCTACAGCCCGCGCTCACCGCGTCCGCTGCTGAGCGGCAGCGTCACCTCGCGCCAACTGCGGCTGGAAGACCTCGGCCCCACCATCGGCGCCGAGAGCAACGCCAGCAAGGCCAAGCGCGACAAGCCGCAGAACCAGCCGGCCGACAAGGCGCTGCCGGTGGAACAATTCAACACCGAAAAATGGGGCGCGCTGGACGCCGACGTCAAATTCACCGGCAAGAAGCTGGTACGCACCCACGACATTCCACTGCAGGATATCCAGACCCACATCCGCATGAACGACAAGGTGCTGACGCTCACGCCGCTCAACTTCGGCATGGCCGGCGGCGACATCACTTCCAACATCAAGCTGGATGGGCGCCAGAAGCAGATCGACGCGCAAGTGCGGCTGGCCGCGCGCCACCTGAAGATACGTGAGTTGTTCCCCAAACTGGAATCGATGCAGGCCAGCGTAGGTGAAGTCAGCGCAGACGCCGCGCTGGCCGGCAAAGGCAACTCGGTGTCCGCCATGCTGGCCAGCTCCAGCGGCGAACTGGGGGCCGCCGTCAGCGAGGGCTCGGTCAGCAAATTCATTCTGGAGGCGGCAGGCCTGAACATCGCCAATCTGGTGTTCGTCAAACTGTTTGGCGACAAGCAGATCCAGTTGAACTGCGCGGCCGGCGACTTCGTGGTCGAACACGGCAAGGCACAGACCCGCCGCTTCGTCATCGACACCCAGGAAGCCGTTATCAACATCAATGGCTATGTCGACCTGGCCAGCGAAAGCCTGGACCTGGACGTGCGCCCGCAAACCAAGGGCGTGCGCATCGTCTCGCTGCGCACACCGCTGTATGCGCGCGGCACTTTCACCAATCCCAAGGTGGGACCGCAAGCCGGACCGCTGGCACTCAAGGCCGGGGCGGCGGTGGCGCTGGCCACCATCGTCACGCCGGTGGCGGCGATTATCCCGCTGGTCAATCCGGGCAAGGTGGATGCGGTCGATTGCGCCGCCGCGCTGGCGGAAGCCAACCAGACCCGCACCGCCGCCAGAACCCAGCCAGTGCAGAAAAAACGCTAAGCCTTGAAGGCGTCGCCGGTCAGGCCATACTTCTGCATCTTGTAATACAGCGTTTGCTTGGGCACCGCCAACGCCACACTGACCTCGCTGACGTTGCCACCAGCCTTGCGCAGCTCCTGCTCGATCACCGCGCGCTCGAAGCCTGCCACCTGATCCGCCAGCGGCACCGGCGCCATGCTACGTTCGGACAGCAGTCCATCGGAACCACTGGACAGCCCAAGCACGAAGCGCTCCGCGATGTTGCGCAGCTCGCGCACATTGCCCGGCCAGCTGTGCGCCATCAGCGCCTGCATCAGCGGCCCCGGTACTGGCGGCGCCGCGCGCTGATAGCGTGCTGCGGCACCCAACAGGAAGTGCTCGAACAGCAGCGGGATATCCTCGCGCCGCTCGCGCAGTGGTGGCAGATTGAGGATGATCAGATTCAAACGGTAATACAGGTCGCTGCGGAATTTCTGCTGGTCCGCCCATTCCTTCAGGTCGACCTTGGAGGCCGCGATCACCCGCACATCCACCGGCACCGGCGTGTTGGAACCCAGCCGCTCGACATAGCGCTCCTGCAGCACGCGCAGCAGCTTGACCTGCAAATTCATCGGCAGGCTTTCGATCTCGTCGAGGAATAGCGAGCCACCGCTGGCATGTTCGATCTTGCCGATCTGGCGCTTGGCGGCGCCGGTGAAGGCGCCCGGCTCGTGGCCAAACACTTCGCTCTCGAAGATCGTCTCCGGAATCGCGCCGCAATTCAGCGCCACGAAATGATGTTTGCTGCGGCGGCTAAACTGGTGCAGGCAGCGTGCCACCATCTCTTTGCCGGTGCCGGTTTCGCCGTAGATCAGCACATCGGCCGGCTCGTCGGCCAGGTCCAGTATGGTGCGGCGCAGATCGCGCATCGGCGCCGACTCACCCAGCAGCATCGCTTCGATACCCTCGCCATGCTCGATGCGATGCCGCAGCGCCGCCACCTCCAGCATCAGTCGGCGCGTCTCCAGCGCGCGCTGTACCACCTCGGTCAGCTGCTCGGACGAATACGGCTTGGCGATGAAGTCATAGGCGCCGCTGCGCATCGCCCCCACCGCCATGCTGATGTCGCCATGGCCGGTCACCAGCACCACCGGCAGCTGCGCATCGATGGCCTTGGCCGCCGCCAGGAATTCCAGCCCGCTCATGCCGGGCAGGCGCACGTCGCTGACCACCACGCCGGCAAAGCCGGGCGTGATCCGCGCCAGCGCCGGTTCGGCGGCGGCGAAAGCCTCCACTTCAAATCCCGCCAGATCCAGTGCCTGCGCACTGCCGGCGCGCACAGTGGCGTCGTCTTCTATCAGTAATACTTTCATGTTGTCTCCTGCTGCGCAAGCGGTAGCGCGATGACGAAGCACGCGCCCACGGCAACGGCTTCGGCCCGCAACTCGCCGCCGAATTCGCGGACGATCTGCTCCGAGATCGCCAGCCCCAGCCCCAGTCCCTTGCCCTGTGGCTTGGTAGTGAAAAATGGTTCAAACAAATGGCTACGGACCTGTTCCGGTATGCCCGGTCCGGTATCCGCCACCGTAATCAGCGCCTGCTGCGCCTTGCGCTCCACCGTCACCGTCAAGTGACGCTCAACGCTGTCGGCCATCGCATCCAACGCGTTGGTGAACAGGTTGACCAGCACCTGTTCCAGCCGGTTACTGTCGCACAGCGCCAGTACCTGCTGCTCGCGCATCGTCATGCGGAACTGCACACGCTCCTGCTCCACGCGCCGCTCGACCAGGAACAGCGCGGAGGTGATGGCGGCGGCCACCGGCACCGCCGACACGCTGGCATCGGCCTTGCGCGCGAACTGGCGCAATTGCCCGGTCAACGCGCCCATGCGCGCCACCAGTTGCGAAATCGTGGCCAGATTCCCCTTGGCGTCGTCCATCCGTCCGCGCTCGATCAGCACCTGCGCATTATCCGACATGGTGCGCAGCGCCGTTAGCGGCTGATTCAATTCATGCGTGATGCCGGCCGCCATCTGGCCCAGCACCGCCATTTTCCCGGCCTGTACCAGCTCGCTCTGCGCGCGCCGCAGCTTTTCCTCGGCGACGCGGCGCACCAGATTTTCCTCGCTGAGATGCTGCGTCATCTCGCGCAGACTGGCGGTGCGTTCGGCCACCTTGATTTCCAGCTCGGCGTGCACGCGCCGCCGCTGCCGCGCATACACCACCAGCATGAACAACAGCGCCTGCAGCAGCAACGCAAACAGGAACACGCTGAGGGCACTGGTGCGCGCGGCGCTCAGGTCGGACAGGTATACAAAGCGCCACTGGCGCGACGGCAGTGCCAACGTCTGGCTCAGCGTCGGCGCTTCCAGCCCGGAAGGCAGCGACACAATGGAAGTGCCGTCGTCCAGTTGACGCAGCTCGCGCATGTCGAGTGGCGTCAGCGGGTGCGAAAAGTACTGGCGCGACGTCTCCAGTTCGCGCCGCGCCGCCGCCGTCAACGGCACCAGCGTGCGGTACTTCCATTCCGGGACGGAGCTGAGGAACACCACGCCGCGCGCGTCGGCCAGCATCACCTCGCCGGCGCCGCGCTCCCAGCTCTGCTCCAGCTTCTCGATATTGACTTTGACAGTGGCCACGCCCAGCATGCGACCTTGGTGATAAATCCCGTGCGCAAAAAAATAACCCGGTTCGCCGCTGGTGGTGCCGACGCCGTAAAAGCCGCCGGGGATGCCGCGCAGCGCGTCACGCACATAGGGCCGGAACGCGACATAATCACCGACAAAGCTCTCCGGCAAACGCCAGTTGCTGGCCGCCTGCGTCACGCCCTCCAGATTGACGATGTAGATGGTGGTGGCGCCGGAACGCTGCTTGAGTTGCTCCAGATAGGCATTGACCTCGCCGCGCAGCGCCTCGTCGCCGGGACGCTGCAGCAGCGCGATCACGTCCTTGTTCAGCTCCAGCGTGCCAGGCAGGAAATCGTACTTCGACAGCAGGTTTTCCAGGCTGACCGCATAGCTGTCCAGGCGCTGGGCGCCGGCCAGCCGCGCGGCGGCGGTGGCGTTATCGCCGGCCCAGCGGCCGGCCAGTCCCGCCAGCGTCAGCGCAACGGCCAGCAGCAGCGCCCACAGCGCCAGCCGCCGGACCGGCCATGCCGGTGTCGCGGCCTGCGTTGTTGCCATAGTGTCCCCTGCTTCTTGTTATGCGAGATTAGCATTAAAACACATGACGTACACCCAGGTTAATACCCGTGGTGCCGGAACCGCTATCAGCCGCCGTGCCGACGCGGAACAAGGCGCCGTTACTGTTGCGAATATGGCCATAGGCCGCGTACAAATCGGTGCGGCGCGACAGGCCATGAGTGAAGCCCAGCGCCGCCTGGCGCGCGTGCTTCTGCGCCGTGGTCGAATCGTGATGATCGATGTAAGAAGCGATCAGGTGATTGGCGCCGCTCAGCTGCACGGTGAAGCCGGCCAGCGAGTCATGGCTCTCGTTGCCGTAGACGTCGCGGTTGCGCGCATGCGCCAGATGGCCGGTGATGTCGCCAAATTTGTAGCGTCCGACCAGCATGGTGTTGCGGCTGTGCGCAGTGGCGCTGGCGTTGTCGCGCTGCTGGTGCGCCAGCACCACGGTCAACGGGCCTTGCTCATAGGTGGCGCTGGCGCCGATGTAACGGTTTTTGGCGCGGTCGCCAGCGCTCTCGCCAAAGCCGTACTGCACATCAGCCGAGAAGCCGGCCACGCGCGGCGTGATGTACTCCACCGTGTTGTCAACGCGCGTGGTGTCGTCGAAGACGTTTTGCGCATTGCCGGCCAGGCCGGTGGTGAATGGATCGGCCACGTTATTCAGGGTTTTATAGAACGGCGTGTATTGATGGCCGATGCTCAGCGCGCCGGCCGCGCCGCTCAGGCACAACAAAGCCTGGCGGCCGAACAGTGCGCCATTCTGTTTGGCGGCGCCGGTGTCGATCGAATAGCCGTTTTCCAGGACGAAGGTCAGCACCGTGCCGTCGCCCAGGTCTTCCCTGCCCTTGAAGCCGAGGCGTGAGCTGGAACCCACGCCGCTACTGACCTTCTGTACCGAACCGGCTTCGCCGCCGTGTTCCAGTACCAGGCCGGCATCGGCCACGCCATATACGGTCAGCGACGACTGCGCCTGCGCGCCCAGCGATACCACGGCCAGCGCGAACGCGCTCATGACATGCTTTTGCATTAATGTGCCTCCTGTTGTACGGGCGCTTCTTCATCGAGCGCGCCTTCCCATTTGGCGACGACGGCGGTGGCCACGGCGTTGCCGACCGCATTGGTGGCCGATCGGCCCATGTCGAGGAACTGATCGATGCCCATCAACAGCAGCAGGCCAGCCTCCGGAATGTGGAACTGATTCAGCGTGGCGGCGATCACCACCAGCGACGCGCGCGGCACGCCGGCGATGCCCTTGGAGGTGACCATCAACAGCAGCAGCATGGTGATCTGCGTACCCAGCGACAGTTCGATGCCGTAAGCCTGGGTGATGAACAGCACAGCGAAAGTGCAGTACATCATGGAGCCGTCCAGATTGAACGAGTACCCCATCGGCATGACGAAGCTGGAGATTTTGCGCTTTACGCCAAACTGGTCCAGCGCCACCAGCAGCTTGGGATAAGCCGCCTCCGAACTGGCGGTGGAAAACGCCAGCAGGAAGGGTTCGCGGATCAGCGCGATCAGGCGGAACACGCGCTTGCCGATGAAAGCAAAGCCGCCCAGGATCAGCAGCGCCCACAGACACACCAACCCCAGATAGAAACCGCCCATGAATTTGGCGAAGGTGGCCAGGATACCCAAGCCATTGGTGGTGATGACCGATGCCATGGCGGCGAACACCGCCAGCGGCGCCAGATTCATCACCGTGCCGGTAATGCGCAGCATGACCTGCGCCAGCTGGTCGATCACATTGGTCAGCTGACGCGCGGATTCGCCCAGCGCGCCCAACGCGCCGCCGAAGAACACCGCAAACACCAGCACCTGCAGGATTTCGTTATTGGCCATGGCCTCGATCGGCGACTTTGGCACCATGTGGGCGACGAAGTCCTTCAGCGTGAAGGCCGAGGTTTTCAGGCCGGTGGCCGCATCGACCGGCGGCAGCGGCAGGCCGAGATGCGCGCCCAGTTGCATCAGGTTGGACAGCACCATGCCCAGTACCAGCGACACCAGCGAGGCGATGATGAACCAGGCCATGGCTTTCATACCCACGCGGCCGGCGGTCTTACCGTCGCCCATGTGGGCGATGCCGACTGTCAGGGTGGAGAACACCAGCAGCGAAATGATCATTTTGATCAGCCGCAGGAAAACGTCGGTGACGATGGAGATGTGGCTGGCGATATCCGCGCTGAGTTTTTTGTCCGGGAAGACTGCGTTGCAGGCGTAACCGACTAGCACACCCAGTACCATCGCGATCAGGATGTACAGGGTTAAAGGACGTTTCGTTTTCACTGGCTTCTCCAAGTTATTGTAGTGGCGGCTTGGATAGCAATGGACGTGCCAGCGCCTTGCGGCGCTTTCAGGCGCCACAAGTATTTGAATTTAATGAAGATTCTTTAGGGAAATGGTGCCAGACCAGCAGATCCGGCACCAGTTTTTGGACGCCCGGAACGGGCTTTGTATGAAAAGTTAGACGACTGTCGCCGCGCGCTGCGTAAACAGGCGCACGCCGAAAACCGGGCCGGCGGTGTGGCCTGGCTCCGGATCGAAGCGCACCACCACGTTGGCCTTGCCGCTGGTGAGTCGTTCCGGCACAGGATATTCCTCGTCGAAGAACACGCCGGCATGGCTGCCATCCAGCTTGACGTGGGCGATGCGTTCACCGTCCACGCTGATGTAGAAGTCGCGATTGCGCTCCTCGCCCCAGTAGCTGGCCTGCAGCACCAGCGGGCCGTCGCTGCACTTCATGCGGAAGCTAAAGTAGCCGCCGGTGCGCGCATCACGGCCGTTACGGCCACGGTAGGACACTGGATACGAGATGTCCGATTGCAGATCGTGGTCGCGCTCCGGTTGCATTTCACCGAGGTGCATCACGTCCACCGAACGCGCGGCCAGATCCTTCAGGCGCGCCTCCTCCTTGCGGAAAGCCACTTCCGAGGCGGCCCATTCGGCTTCGCTGTAGGCGTTGAAGTACACCGCCGCACGCCGCTCGTACTGCGCGTAGAACGGCGTGAACTTCATGTCGCCCGGACGACCGGTGCCAACGCTGCGGTACACCGCCTTGCTCTTGTCCGATTCCGCAAACGCGCCGAGGATGTTGGCGCCCACCAGCGCCGGCGCCAGGCCGTTGAATGGTTTATCGGCCGCGCCCAGATCGGCCGCCAGCACCATCGGTCCGCGCAGCAGCGCCACCACATGGTCGTTGCCGGCGGCGGCTTCCAGGCGCAGATCCAGCGGCAGCGACAGGCGCACCGTGTCGCCGGCACGCCAGCGGCGGCGGATCAGCGCATAGCCCTTGTCGTGCGTGACCGCTTGCGGCTTGCCGTTGACCAGCACCGTATGCTCCTTGGCCCACGCCGGAATCCGCAGCGCCAGCGTGAAGTAACGCTGACCGGCCAGGCGTCGCACCTTGAGGTCGATGTCGCCCTCGTACGGATAGCGGGTGTTCAATTCCAGCTTGGCCGCCGCAGCCTTCCACTCCACCGTCGACGGGATGTAGAGATTGACGAACAGCGTGTCCTTGTTCTCCCAGTAGATAGAGTCGCCGTGCTTGGCGTGGCTCTCCATGCCGGACAACACGCAGCACCAGAAATCGTTCTCCTCGCTGGAGTACTCGCGCGCCACGCCGGACATCAGCGGCGTCATGTAAGTGAACATGCCGGTGCGCGGGTTCTGGTGCGCCAGGATGTGATTCAGGTGGGTGCGCTCGTAGTAATCGAAGTAAGCCGCATCCGGCGCCCAGCTATACAGATGGCGCGTCATCTTCAGCATGTTGTAGCTGCAGCAGGCTTCGCAGGTTTGCTCGGTGATGTGGGCGGCGATGCTGTCCGGCGCCGAGAAGTATTCGCGGTCGCCGTTGCCGCCGATGACGTAGCTGTGATGCTGGGTGACGCGCTTCCAGAAGAAGTCCACGGCGGTGGCGTCGCTTTCGCGGCCGGTCAGCTCGTGCAGGCGCGCCAGGCCAATCAGCTTGGGGATCTGCGTGTTCGAATGCAGATTGGCCAGTTCGTCGCGGCCCTGCGCCAGCGGCAGCAGCACCTTGGTGTGGTACAGGCGCTGCGCCAGCGCCAGCCAGCGCTTGTCCTGGGTGCGCGCATACAGCTCGGCAAAGCTCTCGTTGATGCCTCCATGCTCGCAGCCCAGCACTTGCTGCACCTGTTCGTCGTTCAGCGCGGCGAACACTTTATCGATGTAGCCGGCCAGGCCCAGCGCCACTTGCAGCGCCTGATCGTTGCCTGCATAAGTCTGCGCATCGAACAGGCCGGCGAACACCTTGTGCCAGTTATACAGCGGCACCCAGCAGCCATTCAGATCGAAACCAGCGGAGCGGATTTCGCCGCGCATGATTTCGGGGAAGATCTCCTTGCCGTCAACCACCTGGCCATCTTTACGCTTGCGCATGAAGCCAGCGATGTAACCGTCGCCCTGCGCCTGCTGCACGCGCGCCAGTTCGGCCACGATGTAGTCGATGCGCGGCTTCAGCGCCGGTGTGCCGGTTTGCGCATACATCAGCGATAGCGCGGACAGATAGTGGCCCAGCCCTTCGCCGGCGATGGTGTCCGATTCCCAGCCGCCGTAGATGGCGCCCTTGGTCGGCAGGCCGGCGAATTTATGATAGTTGTGCAGGAAGCGGTCGGCGCTGAGGCGCAGCAGGTATGCCTGGTTGGCCTGCACCGCGTCCTGGTAGGCCGATGGCAGCAGCCGCACCGACGACAACGGCACCGCGCGCGCGGTGGCGGGCACGCCAGCGGCGCTGCCGGTGTTGCCAGCACTGGTGGCGGTGGCGGCGTTGGCTTTGGCGCTCCAGCCGGAAATCAGTCCCAGGCTGACTGCGCCCTGCAATATCGAACGGCGATGCATACGTACCTCATGGTTTAAGTTTTAACCAATAATGTACGTCCAGCGGCGCCCCGCCGTCTTGTTTCAGCGCGGCGCAAAGCGTGACGAAATCGGCATAATCACCACGCCGGCGCGGGCTAAATCGGGTCGAACATCTCGCGGTCGATATAGCACCAGCCCCAGGTTTCACCCGGCTCGCCCGAACGCATCATGGCGTGGCCGGTGGCGTGATAGTGCTTGGTGGCGTGGCGATTGGGCGACTGGTCGCAGCAGCCGACATGGCCGCAGCTCAGGCACACGCGCAGGTGCACCCAGCTATCGCCGGTTTTCAGGCATTCCTCGCAGCCCAGAGTATTGGCATGGTGAGTGTGAATCTGGTCGAAATGCTGGCATGCGTGGCTCATGACGAACTCCGTGGGCAGAAAGCTTCAGTCTAGCGCAGGCCAGCCGCCGTGTACTCTCCCCTTGGTTCAGTCGAACGCGCCCATGCCGGCTAGCGCACTGCCGGCGCGCAGGTGGGCGCTGCGCAGGACCGGCAGACTACCATCCGGCTGACGCGGCGCGTCCCAGCCGGTGATCGACAGCTCTTCAAAATCCGCAGCGCTCACTGGCGCCGGCAAGGTCCACGAATTGTGTGCCGCGTCCAAGCCTTCGGTGTGCAGGGTCAGCTTGCCGCCGTAGGCGATGTTGTTGCGCAGGTTGCCGAAGTTGAGCGGCGTACCATCCGGCGCGATGCCCAGCATGTTGTAGTCAACGCCATTGGCAAAGCTGGTGTTGTTGATAAAGTCGATCGCCAGCGGATGGTGGTTGGCGTAGAAGCCGGCCACCTTGTTATCGAAAGCGACCGAGTAACGCACGGTGTGCTTGACGCCATTCGCCACGTACTTGCCACCGTAGCCGCCGGCCTTGATGCCGTTGCCGTTACCCGCTTCCAGCGGCGTGTGGGTGCCGGGCAGATAGCCCTGCTGCCAGGCCCACGAATATTCAATCGTCACCGGCGAGAAAGCATTGATGAGGTCAAAGCCGTCATCCGTGTTGGCCCAGGCACGGCAGCCGCGAAATACATTGCCCGGCTGGTTGGCCTTGATGTGGGCGCCGAAACCATCGGCGCTCTGTCCGGCGCCGTTGGAGGTGTAGGGATCGTAGTTGTGATGCGAGTCGCTGTTCAGCACCAGGTTGTAGGCGCCGTCCTTGATGAACAGTCCCGGCCCCATATTGTGGTGCAGATTGAGCTGCTCAAACACGTTATGGCTGCCGTTGATCCAGATGCCCCACGACTCGTGATTCAGGTGGTTCTCCGGCTGCTGCGGCGCTCCCGTGACTTCCAGTCCTTTCAGATGTATCCAGCTGGCGGTGACGTTGAAGCCTTTGACGCGGCAGTCGTCCTTCATGGCCGTAAAGTCGAACACCGGTGTTTCGCCGGGATAGGCCCAGTAGCGTATCGGCTTGCCCTCGCTGCCGCTCTTGTCCAGCGTGACGCCGTTGACGATGCCGGTGCGGCTGGGGCAGACGTTTTCGCCGGCGCTGTAGACGTAGCGGCCACCGCGCAGATACACGGTGTCGCCGGCTTGCGCCGCTTGCTGCGCGCGGGCGATGCTGCGCCACGGCGCGGCTTTGCTGCCGGCGGCGCTGTCGCTGCCGTCCGGGGCGACATAGTAGTCGCTTGCCTGCGCCGATGCGGCCAGCGCCAGCGTGAGAATCAGAAGCAGCTTATGCATGTTCACCAGCCCATTTTCTGGCGGATGAACGCCGTCAGTTGCGCCGCATTCGCCTGATGCTGCTTGACGCGCGGATGGCCGCCAAAGCCGGTCCACGGAAACACGATAGTGTCAATGCGCTGGTCCCCCTGAGCCGCCATCTGGTCCACCGCCGTGCGCACATAGCCCGGCCACTTGGAACCCTCCTTCACCGCATCCATGCTGCCCAGCGCGCACACAATATAAGCTTTCGGATACAGCGCGCGCACCTTCTGTACAAAAGTACGATACGCCGCGATGCGTTGCTCATCGGTCGGCATCGGCGACAGACGCTTCTCGCGATCTATTAGCCAGCTGTCGTTCTGGAACAGGTTGACGACCACCACGTCCGGCGTCCACGAACTGAAATCCCAATGCGTGTCGTTGTTACCGACGGCGCTCAATTGGTCATAGAAGTCCGGCATGGTGAACGGGAACCAGCTGATCATGATGCCGATGCCGCTCTGCGACGTGATATGCGCCTCCGCATTCAGCGCCCGCGCCGTGATCGACGAATACGACATGAAGTTGTTCTTGTCCTTCAGCAGATGATCCGGACCGTCATCCGGCGACTCATTGCCCATGCCGGTGGTGATGGAATCGCCAAAGAATTCGATATGGCGCTGTTTGCGCGGTGGTGGCGGCAGCAGCTTGCCGCCGTCCGCCAGTTCCAGCCCCTGGAAGAAGGTGCCGCCCTCCTCGCCCTCGTTGCGTTTGGTGATGAGGAAGCTGTGCGCGCCGGCCTTCAGGCCACTGGCCGCCGGATAGGTCGCGCTGCCCTTGCGAGCCGCGATGATGACAGGCTTGCTGTAATCGCCATCGATGAAGACATTGAAGAAGTTCTTGCCCTGCTGGTCATCCAGCTTGACGGCCAGGCTGGCGCCGGTGAAGTTCCCTTCGATGCTGGTGCCGGGCCAGGACAGCATGGGCCGCGCGCGGTCGGCAAAGTCGATGCGGCCGATGTACTGCAGCTGCGCGCTATCCGCTGGCACCGTCACGCCGGCGAACGCCTGTCCTGCCGCCAGTAACGCCAATAACAACGCCAATAGTCCGGTCTTGAACTTCATTGATATGTCTCCTCTTTTGTCAGGTTAAACAAGGCTTGATATAACTGCTCCGGCTTGACCGGCTTGTGCAGCAGCGGATCGCCGGTCGCCATGGCTTCGCGCAGCCGCTCCGGCGCGGTGTCGCCGGTGATGACCAGCGCCGGCACATGCCGCCCCAACGCCGCGCGCAAAGCGGCAATCGCCTGCGCGCCGGTTTGCTGCTCGCGCAGCCGATAGTCGCTGATGATCACGGATGGCGTCCATGCCGGCGCCGCCCGCGTCGCCAGCGCTAGCGCTTCGCTTAGCGAACTGGCGGTGTCGCAGGCGCAGCCCCAGCTCTCCAGCAGCTGCGCCATGCCGGCCAGGATGCTTTGATCGTCGTCAATCACCAATACGCGCAAGCCGGGCGGCAGCGCTTCGGCGGCGTGCGGCGGCGTGGCCAAGGCGCCAGCCGTCCCGGTCATCGCGCCGGCCACCGTACCGCTCGGGACGACCGGCAGCACGATGCGGAACACGCTGCCACGGCCCGGCCGCGACGATAGCGACAGCCGCAGATCCAGCGCCCCGGCCAGCCCCTGCGCGATTGCCAGCCCAAGCCCCAGCCCCTTATTGCGGTCGCGCTCAGGATTGCCCAGCTGATGAAATTCGCGGAAGATCTCGCGCTGGTCAGCCGCCGCGATGCCGATGCCGGTGTCCCACACCTCCACCTGCACGCTGGCGCCGCGCCGCCGGCAAGCCACCAGCACGCCGCCACGCTCCGTGTAGCGGATCGCATTGGACACCAGATTCCGCAGCACCATCTCCACCAGCCGCTCATCCGACTCCACCGTCAGCGCGGTTTCGCGCGAGCGATAGAACAGCCCCTTGGCATCGGCCAGCGGCGCCAGGTCGTTCTCGATCTGGTTCAGCAGTCCTTGCAAATCAAACGGCTGCGGGTGCGGCTGCACCACACCGGCCTCGATGCGTGAGAAGTCCAGCAAGGTATTCAGCATGTCGCTGGACGCCTGCCACGCCGAGCGCGCGCTGGCCAGCACCTCATCCTGATGCGCCGTCAGGCCGCTGCGCGCCAGCACGTCAAGGAACAAGCCCTGAGCGTGAATCGGCTGACGCAGGTCATGGCTGGCGGCGGCCAGGAACTTGGTCTTGGCCAGGTTGGCGTATTCGGCGCTGCGGCGCGCCTCCTCTTCCGCCTTCATCAAATCCAGATTCTCGAAACGCAGCTTAATCGCCGCCAGCGCCGCGAGATTGCTGTTGCGCGCCTGCCCCGCCAGACTGACCACGTACAGCAGCCCGGTCAACGACAGCGCGCGGTAGGAGGTATCGCCGGACTGCCACAACCACGAAATGGCCAGCACGATCAGCGCCAGCGAAAAGGCCAGAAAGGTCGGCAGCACCGGCGCCAGCAAGGACATCGAACTACCCAATATCCCGGTCAACACCGCCAGCACCATGATACTGCCGGTCATGGTGGTGCTGCCCAGCGCCACCCAAGCCAGCGCGCCCCAGGCCGCGCCGTCCACCGCATGCAGCACGGTCAGGTGCAGCACCAGCCGGCGTTCCTGCCCCGGCGCGATGCCATCGGCCAGCCTGCGACGCGCATCGGCAAACGCATACAGTTTGGAGACGATGACGCCGGCCGCCCACGCCAGCAGCGCGCTGCGGTTGACGTCATTCTGCAGCGTGTACACCAGCAGTGCCGCCAGCAGCAGCGCCGGGATCACCGACGCGCCCACGTTCCCGTACAGCAGCCGCAGTTGTTCGGCCAGCAGCCGTTGTTCAGGCAGAGGCCACAGCTTACGCACGTCAGGCGACCAGGCCGTGACGGCGCGCGGCGAAAATGGCCTGGGTGCGGCTGGTCACGCCCAGCAGGCCGAAGATGGCCTGCACATATCCGCGCACAGTGAATTCGGAGAGCTCCATGCGGCGCGCTATCACCTTGTTCGGCAAGCCCTCGCATAGAAGTTGCAGCACCTCGGCCTGGCGCGCGGTCAGCTTGATGAGTTGCGTCAGGCCGCTGTCGGCCGCCACGCCCGGCTGCACTGGCGCCGCCTGCGCGCCGCTCAACGCATGCTCCACTGCTTGCAGAATGGCGCTGCTGCTATCGGCCTTGGAGACGAAGGCCAGCGCGCCACGCGCCAGCGCCGTGGCGATGGTGTCCGGCGTCGCCATTGACGACAGCATGATGACCGGCACTTGCGGCCAGCGCTGGCGGAAGATGGCCAGCCCTTCGATGCCGTCCGGGCCTTGCAACTGGATGTCGAGCAGGATCACGTCCGGCGCCTGGTGCACCTGGTTGACCGCCTGCGCCACCGACAGCGCCTCGCTGACTTCCACTTCCGGAAAGCGCTGGCGCAGCACCAGGCCCAGTCCCTCGCGGAACAGCGCATGGTCGTCGATCAGCAGGAGTCGGAAGCCGGGCATGCAATATTATAAACGGTGACGGAAACGCGCCGCATGGCCGCTGGCGCGGAAACTGCTCACGATGAAATCGACGAACACCCGCACCTTGGCCGGCACCAGCTTGCGGCTGGAGTAGTAGATCGACAGCGCGCCCACCGTCGCATACCATTCGGGCAGTACGCGCACCAGCTCTCCGCTGTCCAGCAACGGCAAGGCATGCGGCAGCGGCAGCATGGCGATGCCCATACCGCCGGAGGCGGCGCGGCCGATCGCCTCCGGATCGTCCAGCACCGCCACTGCGCGCACGCTGGCGACGATCTCCTGGCCGGCGTCGTGCTTCAGCGTCCACGGCATCAAACGGCCGCTGCTCAAGGAACGGCGCAGCAGGCCGCGATGGCGCGCCAGATCCTGTGGGTGCGCCGGCGCCGCATGCGCTTTCAGATAAGCCGGCGCCGCCACCAGAATGGTATCCACCCGCGCCAGCTCGCGCGCGATCAGCGCGTCGGTCAGCTCGATGCCGCCGCCGATGGCGACGTCGAAGCCTTCCGCGATCAGGTCCACCTGACGGTTATCGAAATGCAGATCCGGCACCACGTCCGGGTAAAGGCGCGTGAATTCGGCCAGCAGCGGCACAAAATAAGTCCGCCCCACCGTATGCGCCAGCGACACCTTCAGCGTGCCGGCCGGCTTGCCTGCACCTTGCCGCAGATCGGTCAGCGCGTCGCCGATTTCGCTCCATGGCAGCCGCACCTGCGCGTGCAGGCGTTCGCCGTCGCTGGTCAGCGCCAGACTGCGGGTGCTGCGCTGGAACAGCCGCACGCCCAGCCGCGTCTCCAGCCGCTGCACGCTTTTGCTGACGGCGGCCGGCGTCAGCCCCAGGCGGCGCGCGGCGGCGGAGAAGCTGCCCTCGTCGGCGGCGGCGATGAAGGCGTCAAGATAGCTGCTTAATTCGGTCAACATACGCTCATCTTATACCATTGGTTGAAACTGTACACGCATATTCATGACTACCGCGACAAGCCGGCCACACCCATACTGTGTTCATCAACCAACCCGAAAGGAACACATCATGAACACCAAACTCAACGGCAAAGTCGCTTTCATCAACGGTGGTTCGCGCGGCATCGGCGCCGCCAGTGCCCGTCGCCTGGCCGCCGAAGGCGCCAAAGTGGCGATCGGCTACGCCGCATCGGCCATCGCCGCCGAAGCGCTGGTCGAAGAAATCAAGGCCAACGGCGGTGACGCCGTCGCCATCAAGGCCGACGCCAGCGACGCCGCCGCGCTGACCAAAGCCATCGACGCCGTGGCGGAGCGCTTCGGCCGCCTCGACATCCTGATCAACAGCGCCGGCGTGCTGCATCTGGGCCCGGTCGACCAGTTCTCGCTGGAAGACCTGGACCGCACCCTGGCGGTGAATGTGCGCGGCGTGTTCGTCGCCTCGCAAGCCGCCGCCAAACACATGACCGATGGTGGCCGCATCATCAACATCGGCAGCACCAATGCGCAACGCATGCCGTTCGTCGGCGGCGCCGCCTACGCCATGAGCAAATCGGCGCTGGTCGGCCTGGTGAAAGGCATGGCGCGCGACCTCGGCCCGCGCGGCATCACCGTCAACAACGTGGCGCCAGGCCCGGTCGACACCGACATGAACCCGGCCGAATCGGACTTCGCCACCGCGCTGCACGGCCTGATGGCACTGCCGCGCCACGGCAAAGCGGATGAAGTGGCCTCGCTGGTGGCTTACCTGGCCAGCCCGGACGCGGCCTTCGTCACCGGCGCCGACCTGCTGATCGACGGCGGCTTCGCGGCCTAAGCTCAGTTCTTGCCGGCTGCCTCGATGTAGATCTCATCGTCGCAGCCCACCGCCCGGCTGGCCGCCGGGCGGGCGTTCGCCACGAGTTGCGTCAGATCGCGGTCGGTGGCGAAATCCAGCGCCAGCGAGACCCGGATCTCCTGCAGATATTTATGCTGGGTGCAGACCAGGGTGATGGTGCTGGCCACCTTGTCGCCATAGCGCGCCTTGACCTTGTCGAAGAAATCGCTGACGCGGATGCTCTTGCCGGTATTCGCCAGCACGATCTTGCCCACTTCCGATTCATTCACCACCCGCACCGCGGACACCGCCTTGATGAAGTAGTCGTCCGGCGGCAGCGATTGGCATTTGCCATGCTTGTTCCACTCATAGGCGCCGAAGCTGCGCTCGTAGTAGAAGTTGGGCATCCACGGCGCGATCTTTTCAACGGTATCTTTGCTGAGCGAGAATTGCGGCCCCTGGCAGCTGCCATAGTTGGTGCCGCATTCCTTTTTGTTCGGCCACAGGCCATGCAGACTCAGGGTCTTGGCCTCCAGCGTGCCGCTGTTCATGGCGTCGCATTCCGGTTTTTTGCCGTTGTACTTGGCGTGTTCGCAGAAACCGGGCTGCCAGGTGATCGCCAGCAGATAGCTGTCCTGCTGATTCGGCGCCGAGCAGCTGGCGCCGGCCGCGCCTTCAGGCGCATGGCTGGCGGCTTTATCTTCCAGCTCGGCCTTGCCGCACTCCTTCTGCACCCAGCGCATCGACGGTTCGGCGCCCGGCACCTGAATCCGCAGCCAGTCGTAATCGGGTTTATTGATTTCGCGTACGCTATAGCTGCTGCCGGCGCTGACTTTGACGTCGCCTGGGTTGGTGCGCTTGGCGAACGAGGAATATGCCTCGCAGCTTTTGGTGGCGTTGAAGCTGCCGTTGGCCGATTCACTGGCGCTGGCCGTCAGCGTGGTAAAGGCCAGCAGTGCGACTGCGATGTAACGACGCATGGAATTCCCCGGTTTGATCGAATGTCAATATTTTAACCGCAAGCTCGGGCTGTAGTCCTACAAGCGCACTGCAAGCGCTCCGACAAGGCTCTGTCTCTGGAGTGGATAGGATAGGCGTTCTATCCATCCAACGGGAGAAATCCACCATGAAACCAATACATCTCACTGGCAAGCTGGCCTGCGCCTTGATCGCTACGGTAGCCGTTATCAGCGGCTGTCAGAAAAAAGAAGTCGACCCGCCGCCCGTGCCGGAAGCTGCGCCCGCGCCGGCCACGCCACCGGTCACCAACACCCCGACCACCGAAGGCGGCACCGTCACCCAGCCGAACCCGAACGCGCCAGCACCGGACGCGCCAACTCAAACGCCACCACCAGCCACCACCGAGCCACCAGTCAAGCACTAAGCAATTCGCTGCGACGACTTTTGTCTCATAGTCCAACGCCGCCGAACGCGGCGGCGAAGGCATCGCGCGCGGCATGCTGGGTGATGTCGCGGCGCCAGATCAGCATGGTTTGCACGCGGGCGACCTCGGCCGGCAACGTGTGGATGCGGACCGACTTGGCCAGCTCACGCTGCTTGAGCACTTCTTTCGGCATCATCGCCACCCCCATGCCCGCCGCCACGCAGCCGATAATGGCTTCGAAGGTGCCGAATTCGGCGATGCGGGCTGGCGATACTCCGCCTTCGGCAAACCAGCGTTCCAGCCGGCGGCGGTAGGAGCAGCCGCTGCGAAAGCCGAGCAAGGTACGACGCGCCACGTCGGCCGGTGATTTGACCGGACCGTGCAAGCTGTCGGTCAGCAGCACCAACTCCTCATCAAACACCGGCAATTGCATTAGCTCGGGACGCTCAACCGGCGCCGCCACCAGCGCCACGTCGACCCGATGATTGAGCACAGCCTGGATCAGGTAATCGGTGGGGCCGGTGTCCAGCACCAGGTCAACTTGCGGATACTGACGGTGAAACTGGCCCAGCACCTGCGGCAAGCGGGCGGCGGCGGTGGTTTCCATCGAACCGATTTTGAGCTGGCCGGACGGCTGGCGGTCGCCGCGCATGGCTTCCTGCGCCTCATCAGCCAGTTGCAGCAGCCGCTCGGTATAGGCCAGCAGACGCGCGCCCTCCTCGGTAATCAGCATGCGCCGGCCGGAACGGTGAAACAGGCTGACGCCCAGCGATTCCTCCAGCTGGGTCAGACGCGCGGAAACATTGGATTGCACCCGGTTGAGCCGCGCGGCGGCCTGCGTGACGCCACCCTCCTCGGCCACGGTTTTAAAGATGCGCAGGGATGACAGTTCCATAGCGTTCTCTTTTAACGAATCATGAATTCAGTATAATTCATTTTTAATGATGCGTTAAACGGCCTATATTGGCAAGATCGAACTGCGGAGCATCATCATGAAAACCACACCCTCGCTGGCGATTCTGCTGGCTTGCAGCTTTGCCTTCATCATCGTCCAGCTGGACGTCACCATCGTCAACGTCGCGTTGCCGGAAATCGGCCGCGAGCTGCGCGCCGGCGTCGATCAGCTGCAATGGGTGGTGGATGCCTATACGCTGGGCTTTGCCGTGTTTCTGCTGTCGGCCGGCGCCATGGGCGACCGCTTTGGCTCGCGCAGCGTGTTCCTGGCCGGCTTCGCCCTGTTCACGGCGGCCTCGCTGGCCTGCGCGGTGGCGCCCGACGCATCGCTGCTGAACCTGGCCCGCGCCGTTCAAGGCATCGGCGCCGCGCTGCTGGTGCCCAGTTCGCTCGCGATTCTCAACGCTGTCTATGCGCATGACCGGCCGATGCTGGCCAAGGCCATCGCCTGGTGGACCGCGGCCGGCGGGGTGTCGATCGCGGCCGGGCCGGTGCTGGGCGGGCTGCTGATGTCGGCGCTCGGCTGGCGCAGCATCTTCTGGGTGAATGTGCCGATCTGCATCATCGGCTTCTGGCTGACGCTGCGCGTGGTGCCCAAGCTGCACCACGACGGCCCGGCACGCGCCTTCGATGTGCCCGGCCAGCTGTTGGCGGTGGTGGCGCTGACCGCCTTCATCGGCGCCGTGATCGAAATCCACGCACTGGGCCTGACCCACGCGGCGGTGCTGGGTGGGCTGGCGGTGGCGCTGGTGGCGGGCGCGCTATTCCTGCGCGTAGAACGCCGCAGCGCGGCGCCGATGCTGCCGTTGCAGCTATTTTCACAACGCGGCTTTACGCCGGCCGTGCTGTTCGGCGTGTTCGTCAATTTTGCCTACTACGGCGTGATTTTCGTGCTCAGCTTTTATCTGCAAAAAGTGCGCGGCTTCAGCGTGCTGCACGCAGGGCTGATCTTCCTGCCGCTGACCGGTACCTTCATCTTTTCCAATATCGCCAGCGGCTGGCTGCAGGCGCGTACCGGCTCGCGCACACCGATGATTATCGGCGGCCTGATCGGCGCCAGCGGCTATGCATTGCTGGGCCTGTTCGGCATCTCGGACCATGCCGGCTTCTGGGCCATGCTGCCCGGCCTGGCGCTGATCCCGGCCGGCATGGGACTGGCGGTACCGGCCATGACCACCGCGATTCTGGCCTCGGTCGAGCGCAGCAAGGCGGGTACCGCGTCGGCGGTCCTGAACACCGCGCGCCAGGTCGGCGGCGCCATGGGCGTGGCCGTGTACGGCGCGCTGGTGGCGGCACCGGCCTCCGCCGCCATCTTGCGCGGGATTGAAGTCGCCATGACGGTCTCAACTGCGCTATTGTTACTGGGTGCCTTGCTGGCGGTGTACGGGATCGCGCCCCACGGCGCGCCTGCCACGCGGCCGGCCAACTGATTTTCAACCAAGGAGTAGAGCTATGCCATTCGTAAATATCCGCGTTACCAATGAAGGCGTCACCGCCGAGCAGAAACAGGAACTGATCCAGGGCGTGACCGAGCTGTTGCAGCGCGTGCTGAACAAGAATCCGGCCACCACCTTCGTCATCATCGACGAAGTGGAAACCGACAACTGGGGCGTAGGCGGCACCGCCGTCACCACGCTACGCAAACGCGCGGCCGAAGCGGCGGCCAAGACATCCGCGTAAGCTTGTCGAATTCGAGCCACCTCGTTCGTCGTATGGATGAAGTACCTTTTATCCACCTCAGGGAGACGTCATGAACAAGCAGGTATTTTTCAATCTCGCAGTCAAGGATCTGGCCAAATCCAAGGCTTTCTTTGCCGCGCTCGGCTTCGGCTTTAAGCCCGAGTATGGCAACGAGAGTGCGGCCTTCATGGTCGTGGTCGAAGACACGATCTTCGCCATGCTGATGACCGAGGATTTTTTCCGCTCGTTGATCGACAAGCCGCTGGCGCAGGCCAAAGAGGCCAATGAAGTCATCATCTGCCTCAGCTGCGAAAGCCGCGAGGAAGTGGACAGCCTGATCGCCAAGGCCGTCGTCGCCGGCGGCCGCACCCCGCATCCGCCCGAAGACCACGGTTTCATGTACGACCAGGGCTTTGAGGATATCGACGGCCATTTGTGGAATCTGGTCTGGACCGCGCCGCAGAGCTGAACTTCAACTGGTACACTGGGGCTTTCCATTTTTGTCACGCCGACCATGGACCGACTGCGCCGCCTCGCCCTGCTGTGTTGCCTGCTGCCCGCTGCCGCCCACGCGCAGCAGCTGGAGCAGCCACAGCGGCCAATCGAGCATTTCATCTCGCCGCCGCAGCTGTTCCCCGAGGAAGGCGCCGATCGCGCGCCCTATCAGCCCTTCCCCGCCTACGATGGCCCCAACGGCAAGCAAATCGGTCAGGTGGTCGCCAACCTGAACCCCTGCGCGCCCGACAAGCCGCGCGAACAATGCGAGCAGCCATTCAGCTGGCACCTCGCGCTGTCCAACGGCCAAAAATTCGAGCTGCCACATGACATGGTCGGCTACGAGCAGGAAGCGTTTGTGTCCTACCAGCCGGTGCGCATCCGCGCCGGCAAGGCCTGGTCCAGGATCGAATACGATGGCGGCGCGTTCTGGATACGCACCGAACCAGAAGACATCATCAACCGCGAAAAACGCTCCACCGACATCGAGCGTTTCGACACCTGGTGCAGCCTGCCGGGCAAGTGCGCGCCAGTCACAGCTGCCATGCGCAAGGAAATCGACAAGGTGATGGCCGGCGAATACGCCATCCTCGGCGCTGGCCTGCAAACCTACAGCATCGAAGGCGTGGTCACGCGCAACGGCAAACGCTATTATCAGGTCAAGCTGGCGGAGGTGGAAGCCGGCAAGCCCGCGCCGCGCCTGCCGAAAACCGGCTACATCCCCACCCGCGACAAGAACGGCCAGCACGTCGGCCAGTTCTCGCCCAAAGGCTGCTGACGACGCGCGCAACTTGCCGTTCACGTAGCGTGGGCGGCGCACATTGCCACATGGAACTATTGACCTATTCCAAATTGGTATTGCTCACGGCGTTTTTGGCATTGGAGCTATAACGGTCGCTGCGATAGGATGGAGGATCAAGTAAACTTATAGAGACAACCCGATGCCAGCTCCACTCTCCAGCGCGGCCACCGCCGTGCCGCCATCGTCCCACGCCACCAGTCCACGCGCCGTGTTGTCGCTGCTGACCAGCCTGTTCTTCACCTGGGGCTTCATCACCGTCATCAACAACACCCTGCTGCCGCACCTGCGCAGCGTGTTCGACCTGAACTACACCCAGACCACGCTGATCGAATCGGTCTGGTTCATCGCCTACTTCTTCGCCTCGATTCCCTCGGCGCGGCTGATCGAACGCATCGGCTACCAGAAATCGATGGTGTTCGGCCTGAGCATGATGGCGGTCGGCGCCCTGCTGATGATTCCGGCGGCGCGCCTGCCGTCCTACGGTGTCACGCTGGTGGCGCTGTTCGTGATCGCCTGCGGCATCACGCTGCTGCAGGTGTCGGCCAATCCGTACGTGGCCGTGCTGGGTTCGCCTGAAACCGCGTCCTCGCGCCTGAACCTGGTGCAAGCGTTTAACTCGCTGGGTGCGACGCTGGCGCCGCTGTTTGGTGCTTACCTGATTCTGGGCCGTTCCAACTCCGGCACCGCCGAAGCCGGCCACGTGCTGACCCAGGCCGAAAAACTGGCCGACGCGCAAGCGGTGCAACTGCCATATCTGATCGTGGCCGCCGTGCTGGTGATCCTGGCGCTGGTGATCGCACGCTTCAAGATGCCGGCCATGCACCACGGCGAAACCAGCCGCGTGTCGGACGACGAGCGCGCCAAGCTGTCGCTGTGGAAGCACCGCAATCTGGTGTTTGGCATTCCAGCCATCTTCATCTACCTGATCGCTGAAATCGGCGTCGCCAACCTGTTCATCAACTTCACCGGCCAGCCTGAGATTGGCGGCCTGAGCCACGAGCAAGGCGCGCACTACCTGTTCCTGCTGTGGGGCGGCATGCTGGTCGGTCGTTTCGTTGGCTCGTGGGCGATGAAAAAGACCACGGCAGAACGCGTGCTGGCGTTTTGCGCGCTGGGCGCTTTCGTGGTGATGCTGATTGCCGCGCTGGGCACTGGTCATGTGGCGATGTGGGCGCTGATTTCGGTCGGCCTGTTCCACTCGGTGATGTTCCCGACCATCTTCACGCTGGGCATCAAAGGCCTGGGTCCGCTGACCGAAGAAGGCGCCGGCCTGTTGATCATGGCGATCGCCGGTGGTGCGCTGGTGGTGGTACAAGGCTGGCTGGCCGACACCGTTGGCCTGCAACTGTCCTTCCTGCTGACGGCGGTATGCGAACTGTACGTGCTGTTCTACGCCGTGTGGGGCTCGAAAGCCACCAACGCGCTGCCAGACGCGCACGTCGACTAAATTCCCTCCGCTCCGCCCTTCCATGCCCGCTCTTCAGCGGGCATTTTTTATGTTCTGCGTTAAGCCCGCCAGCGCGACCACGCCCTAGACTGGCTGGATGCCCGCCACCACGCCACCTGCCCGCTATGATCTGCCCTGGAAAACCGCGCTGACGCACGCGTTCCGGGACTTCATGGCGTTCTTTTTCCCCGACATCGCCGCCGAGATCGATTGGCGCCGGCGCCCGCGTTTCCGCGACAAAGAATTGGCCGGGATCAGCATGAGCGGCGAGGCCGATAGCCGTGTGGCCGACAAGCTGGTCGAGGTATGCTGGCGCAACGGCAGCGTGCATTGGATACTGATCCACATCGAAGTCCAGGCGCAACGTGACGCATCGCTTCCGCGCCGGATGCTCGACTACAACTACCGCATCTTCAACGAACACGTTCTACCCGTTTCCAGCCTGGTGGCTTCGCACAACCCGTTTGCCTGGATCACGCTGGCGCATTTACGCACGCAGCAAGCTGGTCACGATCCCAACGAGCTGTACGCCGCCAAGTGGCAATGCACGAAGCTAATGTATCAACATGGCTGGAACAAGAAGCGCATACTGGCCATGTTCTACGTGATTAACTGGATGATGGTCCTGCCCGAACCGCATCAGCGACGCTATTGGCAGGCCGTTCTGGATCTGAACAAGGAGCATGAGATGAGACCCTTCAACCCATTGGAACAAATGTTGGTAAACGACGGGATAAAAGAAGGCTTGGAACAAAGTGTGCGTCAAGGCCGCGTTCAGGGGCGGCAAGAAGGTCTTGAGCTAGGGCGTAAAGAAGGGGCGTTGGCACTGCTGGAACGACAGCTTACACGGCGTTTCGGCGCCCTACCGAAAACGGTCCAACGCAAATTGGCAAAGGCCGATCTACCTCAACTGGAAGCCTGGAGCGACCTGCTGGCCGAGGCGGAATCGCTGCAACAAGTATTTAAATAATACGCTCAGCTTGTGACACAAGCGCAACGTTGTCGCTTTTTATACGGCGTCACACGCATTCATGCGCTCGATCGGAGTACGATATCGTTTCGGCAACAGAACGTTTGCAACCAAAGGACAAGGTATGCCCCCATCCCGCGGACTTATTGCGTTACTCATTCTGACTTCGAACATCGCTCCCGCCACCGCGCAGCAAGCCGCCCCCGCTGCCGCGCCGCTGCGCGCGCCGGATACCATGGAAGCCCACACCCTGGCCTGCATCGGCTGCCACGGCGACAAAGGCCGTGGCGTCGAGAACGTCTACTTCCCGCGCCTGGCCGGCAAGCCCGCCGGCTATCTGTACAACCAGCTGATCGCCTTCCAGGAAGGCCGCCGCCGCTATGCGCCGATGAATTACCTGCTGGCCTACCTGCCGCCGGCCTATCTGAAGCAGATGGCCGACTACTTCGCCAGCCAGCGCCCGGACCCGCTGCCGACCACCGCCCCCAGCGCGCCGGCCGCCATCATCGCGCAAGGCCAGCAGATCGTCGCCAAGGGCCTGCCGGACAAGAAAATCCCGGCCTGCACCAGCTGCCACGGCGGCTCGCTGGGTGGCCGCGAACCCGGCATCCCCGGCCTGCTGGGCCTGCGTGCCGATTACGTCAGCGCCCAGCTCGGCGCGTGGCGCTACGGCACCCGCACCGCACTGGCGCCGGACTGCATGCAAATCATCGCGTCCACCCTGTCCGAAGCGGAAGTCGGCGCCGTGGCGGCCTACCTCGCCACGCAGCAGATTCCGGCCCAGGAAAAACCGGTCGCCGCCGACGCCACGCCGCTGCCTATGGCCTGCGGCAGCCAACAGGCACAAGAGGCCAAGCGATGAGCCGCCGCATCCTGTTCGCGTCCACCATCCTGCTGGTGCTGCTGCTCGGCGCCGGTTACTGGCTATTCAGCGGCCCCGCCCCCACCGCCAGCGGCGGCGGCGCCAGCACCGAGATGCTGGAGCGCGGCAAATACCTGGCCCAGGCCGGCGACTGCATCGCCTGTCACACGGTGCCGGGACAGGCCATCTTCTCCGGCAACCGGCCGATGCCAACCCCGTTCGGCACGCTGTACGCGCCCAACATCACGCCCGACGCCGACACCGGCATCGGCAAATGGAGCGCCGACGATTTCTATAACATGCTGCACACCGGCCGCTCGCCCGGCGGCGTGCTGCTGTATCCGGCCATGCCGTTCGCCTCCTACACCAAGGTCACGCGCGCCGACTCGGACGCCATCTACGCCTACCTGCGCTCGGTGCCGGCGGTCAAGCGCGTCAACCGCGAGCACGAACTGCGCTTCCCCTACAACAACCGCAGCCTGCTGATCGGCTGGCGCACGCTGTACTTCCAGGAAGGCGAATACCAGCCCGACGCGCAGAAATCGGTCGAATGGAACCGGGGCGCCTACCTGGTGCAGGGCTTGGGCCACTGCGCCATGTGCCACTCGCCGATCAACGCGCTGGGCGGCTCGGCCGAGGCCAAAGCCTTCCAGGGCGGCCTGATCCCGATGCAAAACTGGTACGCGCCATCGCTGACCTCCAACCGCGAGGCCGGCCTCGGCAACTGGGAACTGCAGGACATCATGGACCTGCTGCAAACCGGCGTCTCGCACCGTGGCACCGTGTACGGCCCGATGGCCGAAGTCACCTTCAACAGCCTGCAGCACCTGAACGACGCCGACGTGCGCGCGATGGCGGTCTACCTGAAGCAACTGCCCGGCACAGACGCCCCGGCCGAACCACCGGCGCCGCTGACCAACGACGTCCAGCAACAATACGCGCTGGGCCAACGCATCTACGACACCCGCTGCGCGCTATGCCACGTCGACGACGGCCACGGCATGCCGCCGCACTTCCCGCCGCTGGCGGCCAACCAGTCCATCCTGATGACCTCGGTGGTGAATCCGGTGCGCATGATCCTCAACGGCGGCTACCCGCCCGGCACCCACAAAAACCCGACCCCGTACGGCATGCCACCCTTCGCGCAAGACCTGAATGACGCCGAGGTGGCCGCCGTGGCCACCTACATCCGCAACGCCTGGGGCAACGCCGCCGCGCCGGTGACGCCACAGCAAGTCAACCAGCTGCGCAGCGCGCTGCTTGAATAGGAGCCCAACCATGATCGTCGAACCCAACCTGCCCGCCGAGGGCGATCTGGCCGAACAGCAGCGCGTCGACGCCATCGTCGCGCGCGGCCCCGGCGGAGCCTTCACACTGGCCGGGGTGGCGGTGGCGATCGTGATGGCGATCTGGTTCGCCTTCTATCTGCTGGTGTTCGTCGCCCGTGGAGGTGCCTAGATGAGCGACCAGCACAGCGCCGCCCACGCCGCCGAACAGGCCGAAGCCCGCTGGGTGTGGGTGGTGGCCATCATCATCGCCATCCTGTTATGCATGATGGGCTACATGAGCCTGCACTGGATCACGATGCCGCCGCAGCGCATGGAAACCGTCAACCCCGGCACCTTGCACCTCAGCGGCGAATTCGTCGAGAGCAATCTCGGCAGCGCGCTGGAGGCCGACGGCAGCGTCACCGTGCGACTGACCGGCAACCAGTACTCGTTCACGCCGCAATGCCTGCTGGTGCCGGCCGACACGCCGCTGATATTCCGCGCCACCAGCAGCGACGTGGTGCACGGCTTCAGCGTCACCGGCACCAACATCAACCTCAACCTGGTGCCGGGTTATGTATCGACCATCCACGCCCGCTTCCAGCAACCGGGCGAACACAGCATGCCCTGCCACGAATTCTGCGGCGTCGGCCACGCCGCTATGTGGGCCCATGTCAAGGTGGTGGACAAGCAAACCTTCGCGCGCGCCGCGCAAGACAAAAGGAGGCTGAGCTGTGCTGAACGTTCCTAACCGGCGGCTGGTGCTGGCGCACTTCTGGCTGGCCTTTATCGCCTTCTTCATCGCGCTGCTGCTGGGCGAATGGCAGATGTACGTGCGCAGTCCGTTGCACGACTGGATCGCCAATCCCGAACTGTACTACCGCTCGGTCACCGCGCACGGCTCGGCCATGGGCTATGTGTTCCCGACGCTGGTGGCGATGGGCTTCGGCTATGCGATTGTCGAACTGGCGCTGAAGCAGACGCTGATCGGCCTGCGCTGGGCATGGCTGGGTTTCGCGCTGGTGGTAATCGGCACGCTGACCGCGATGGCACCGGTGGCGGCCGGCAAGTCGTCGGTGCTGTACACCTTCTATCCGCCACTGCTGGGCAGCGTGTTCTACTACCTGGGCGTGGTGCTGGTGGTGGTCGGCTCGTGGATCTGGGTGGCGCTGATGGCGATCAACCTGCGCGCCTGGCGCCGCGCCCATCCGGGCGCCACCGTGCCGCTGGCGATGTTCGCCAACAATGCCGGCGCCTATCTGTGGGCCTGGACCTCGGTTGGCGCGGCGGTGGAAATCCTGTTCCTGATCCTGCCGGTGGCGTTCGGCTGGAAGCAGACCATCGACGCCGGCCTGGCGCGGGTATTCTTTTCGTGGACCTTGCATGCCATCGTCTACTTCTGGCTGATGCCAGCTTACATCGCGTTCTACACGCTGGTGCCGCGCGCCATCGGCGGCCGGCTGTACAGCGATGCCATGGCGCGCCTGTCCTTCGTCCTGTTCCTGGTGTTCTCGATGCCGATCGGCGTACACCACCTGTTCCAGGACCCGCAGGTGGGCAACGGCGTCAAGTTCCTGCACGCGGTGTTCACCGCCATGGTGTCGGTGCCGACCTTGCTGACCATCTTCACCATCTGCGCCTCGGTGGAGATTGCCGGCCGGCTGCGCGGCGGCCAGGGCCGCTTCGGCTGGATCGCCGCCCTGCCGTGGAAAAATCCGCTGATGCTGGCGATCGCGCTGTCCTTCATCATGCTCGGCTTTGGCGGCGCCGGCGGCCTGATCAACATGAGCTACCAGCTCGACTTCGCGATCCACAACACGCAATGGATCACCGGTCACTTTCACCTGATCTTCGGCGGCGCCATCGTCATCATGTATTTCGCGCTGGCCTACGACCTGTGGCCGCACCTGACCGGGCGCGCGCTGGACAGCTGGCGGCTGATGCGCATCCAGCTGTGGCTGTGGTTTGTCGGCATGATGGTGGTGACGCTGCCATGGCACTGGGTCGGCATCCTCGGCATGCCGCGCCGCATGGCCTACTACGACTACAGCCATCCGGACCTGGCGCCACTGGCGGTCTCGGTCATCATCACCTTCAGCGGCGGCCTGCTATTGCTGGCGTCCGGACTGCTGTTCCTGTGGATACTGTTCTGCGGCCATCTGGGCCACCTGGCCACGCAGCCACCGTTCCGCTTCAGCACGCCGGTGCACGCGGGCGCGCGCATTCCGGCGGCGCTGAACACCTTCGGCCTGTGGCTGGCGTTGATGATAGGACTCAGCGTCATCAACTACGGCTACCCGATCGCCCAGCTGATCGGCACGCCCAACACCGCCGTGCCGGCCGTTCCGATCAGGTGATGCCATGAGCGAACTGACTGTGAAAAATCCATGGGTACGCTACAGCGTCGGACTGGTGCTGGTGGCGGTGCTGTTGTCGGCGCTGATCGGCTTCATCTGGGTGCCGATGTCGAATAACCCCAGCATCGGCGCGGTGTGGGATGCGATCTGCAGCGCGGCCGGCGTGCCGGGCGGCAGCCGTGCCCGCAACTTGGGCCAGGATGGTGTGGCCCGACCGAGCGACGTCATCGTCAGCGCCAACATGATGCGGCCTGCCAATGCCGAATCAATCGGTCGTGGCGCCACACTGGCCATGCGCTGCACCATGTGCCACGGCATTCGCGGGGTCAGCGAGGCCAACTCGCCCAATCTGGCGGGACAGATCGAAGCCGCCATCTACAAGCAGCTCCGGGATTACCAGTCTGGCCACCGCGTCAGCGCCATCATGCGGCCGATGGTGGTCAACCTCAGCGACCAGGACATGCGTGACCTGGCGGCCTACTATGCCTATCTGCCGCACGAACGCGCGCCGCACGAGGTGGCCGACGAGATGCCACGGCTGGTCAGCAATGGCGCGCCGATGCGCAACATCGGCGCCTGTATCACCTGCCATGGCGGCGCGGCGCAGCAGGCCGCCACGCCGGTGCTGGAAGGCGAGCCGGAAATCTACATCCGCGACCAGTTGCATGCCTTCCGCAACGGCACCCGCAGCAACGATCTCAACCAGCAAATGCGCAACGTCGCGCGCCAGCTGAGCGATGCCGAGATCGAACAGCTGGCGGCGTATTACGCCCGACGCTAATCCTCAAGCCCCCCTTCCACTTCCGAGCTACGTCTGACGTCGCTCCGGCATACCTATTGCCGCAAGGAATGTTAATTCGATTTAAGAACAGTGTTTAAGTGTAACTAAATTTGTGCATATCTCAATTTAAATTTAAATTTTGTCAAGATTGTCTCACGGAGTTAATAACAAATTAACAAAGTGCGGCCGTCTTACGTCCGGCATTGCAACTTCGCGATGCCGTTACCTACTGTTTTGGGAAATTTGAATGAACTTGAAGAAATTAATTGCATCAGCCGCCATATGCATTGCTGCCTCGGGTAGCGCTTACGCCGACGTCATCAACGCCGGCACCATCCCGAGCTCGTCGTCGAGCCCGTGGACCGACCTCGTGATTCACACGGGCGCGGGCACGACGTTCACCGACACCCTGTCATTCACCGTCACGGAAACGCAGTTGTCCTCGTCCGCCAATGGGCTGGCATTGTCGCTGGGCGGTCTGACCACCTCGACCATCTCAGGTCTGAGCTATACGCTGTGGAGCTCCAGCGGCACGCAAATCGGCGGCACCTACACCGGTGACAACACCACCTACACCAGCCTGCTGAGCGCAGCCGGTTCGTACTACTTCCTGATCACCGGCACCGTGGTCGGCAGCGTCGGCGGCTACGCCGTCTCGCTGCAAACCAGCGCCGTACCTGAGCCGGCAACCTACGCCATGATGCTGGCGGGCCTGGGTCTGGTCGGCATGGTGGCGCGTCGCCGCAAATCGAAAGCTTAACTTAGTTAGTAGTGCTTTAACGGCCCGATCGTATTTTTGATCGGGCCATTCTTATAGGCCAGCTAACCGCATGCACCGCCGTCTGGACATCGTGGTACGTATCGAGAACCAGAGTGTTAAGCTGAGCGTCGATGGCCAAGCACATTCGCATGCCTGCCAAAAAGATCAGATGTGCTTTGCCCATAGCGCCAATTCGGCGTACTATTTAAAACCCAACGGCTAGGTTTTTATGAAAATCTGCACACATAAGGGAATAGCCATCGTGCTTCTGACTCGAAACGAACACTGCCCTCCGCATGTTCACGCGGGCACTGCACAATGGGATGCACGTTTTCAATTCAGCTTCTGGCACAACGGCGTGCGTCTGTGGGATGTAACACCCACACAAAACGATCCCAAAGCGGCTTTACTGGAAGAACTGAGGTTGGAGCTAAAGCTTGCTGCTCATCTTCCTTGAGTTATCTGGTCAAAATGATTTTGTGGAGATCGCATTATGTCGATGATCAAAGCAAAGAAAATCGACGATGAAACTGTGACCGAAAGCGTGCTCGCACGCGCAATCACTAAAGGAAAAGAGCGACGCAATAGCGGCCTGCGTGCCAAAGGCGTACGCTATCTTCCCGAGTTTAAGGCGCTTGCCATCAGTTTCGCTGATCAGGCGGCCATCTTATTACCGGTGAAAAAATATAGCGAATTCGCTGATCTAAGTATCGGTGAGCTGAACCGAATTGAGATTGCCCTCAACGGCAGTGCGCTATATCTTGAGGAGCGAGACTTGCATGTATCGATTGCCGGTCTGGTATCGGCTAGCAAGCCGCTGATGCAGTTAGCATCGAGTATGGTAGCGACACTCAATGGCCGCCGGACCAGCGCGGCCAAGGCACAGGCCGCGCGCCAAAACGGCCACAAAGGCGGGCGGCCCAAAAAGGTGGGATGAAGCATGGCGTTGCGGCAATCAACCGAACACAGCGCCAAGCCTTGCAACCAACGCTCCGCTCTGTATGATTTTAAGTGCTTGCTCTTGGGGACCACAGGAGTTATCGTTCCTGCAATCCAATCAATTTTTCAACGCGACAGGCACTTTTTTGAATATGAGATACAGCGCTTCACCCCTGCGGCCCGCCCCCATCGCCGGCCTGATCGTTTCGATCCTGTTGTTATTGCTACTGCTGTATTCTCAAACACCCACGCTGGCGCTGGATTTTGGCGGTATCTATGTTGTGCTGCTGATCGCCGCGCTTCCGGCGGTGCTGCTCAGCGGCCGCAAGATCGTGATGGCTGCTTACGTCGCCGGCGCCGTGCTGTTTGGCGCCGCCGTATTCCTGAGCAGCGCGCCGATTCTGCACGCCAAGGCGTACTACAACATGCTGGGCACCGAAACGCCGGCCAATTTCCACGACACGCTGCCACCGATCGATATCGAACAAGCGCCGCTGGTATCGCAGGACATGGCGCTGCAGGCGATGCAGAAGCGGCTGTCGGAAATCGCCTCGCTCGGCTCGCAGGTGGCGGTCGGCACGCCGGTCAAGCAACTGGTGCGGGGCAAACTGGTATGGGTCGCCTTCCTCGAACACAGCGGTTTCTTCAAATGGTTCGCCGACGGCGCCACGCCCGGCTATCTGGTGGTGTCGGCGCACGATCCAGCCGATGTGCAACTGGTGATGCAACTGGACGGCAAGCCACTGAAGCTGCGCTATCTGCAATCGGCCTACTTTGGCGACGCGGTCGAACGCCACGCCTACCTGTCGGGCCACAGCACCATCGGCCTCACCGATTTCGAACCGGAGCTGGATGACAACGGCGTGCCCTATTACGTCGGCACCGTGTACGCGCACAAGGTTGGTTTCTCGGGCAGCGAGTCGACCGGCATCGTCACCGTCAACGCCGTCAGCGGCGAGGTGGTGCGCTATCCGCTGGGCACCGAGCCGGCCTGGGTCGACCGCATTCAGGCCGAGGAATTCATCCTCGAACAGATGCGCGACCGCGGCGAATACATCCACGGCTTCATCAACCTGAATAATGATGGCCGTCTGCGCGTCGAGGGCGTACTGGATCTGGTGTACGGCTCCGACCAGCGCCCATATTGGGTCGGCGGCATGACCTCCAAGGGTCAGAACAACGGCCTGTCCGGCTTCTATTTCGTCGACTCGCGGACCAAGGCGGTGCGCTGGTTCAAGGTGCCGTCGGTGTCGCAGGCCACCGCCGCGCACGCGGTGGAAAACGTCAATCCGGAGAAGCACTACCGCTCGACCAATCCGCTGCCCTTCCTGGTGGGCGGCGCGCCGACCTATGTGATGGCGCTGCGCGACACGCAAGGCGTATCGCGCGCGTTTGGCATGGTGGACATGCGTAACAACCAGGTCATCGGCGTGGCCGACACGCTCAGCGCGACGCTGCGCAGCTACCAGTCGCGCCGCTCGACCAACCGCGTCGCCGCCGACATCGGCACCGAGGCACGCGAAGTGGCGCTGAAAGGCACCGTGGTGCGTATCGCCTCCGAGTTCCGCAACAACCAGACCATGTACTACATCACGCTCGACCAGTCGGCGGGAACCATCTTCACCGGCAGCTCGGACCTGTCGGAAGAACTGGTGCTGACGCGGCCCGGCGACAAGGTCGAGCTATCCTACGCCGACAGCAATACGCGGGTGGTCGGCATGAGCAAGTTCCACAACACCGACATCCCGGCGCGCTAATCACCCGCTCCGCGCCCGCTTCAAATAGGGCGCGGTGCGGCTGGCTTTAACGGCGGCCACCTTGGCCGGCGTGCCGGCGGCGACGATGCGGCCGCCCTCCTCGCCGGCACCGGGACCGACGTCGATCAGCCAGTCGCAATCGGCCAGTACCTGCATATTGTGCTCGACCACGATCACGCTGTTGCCGGCATCAACCAGCCCATGCAACTGCGTCAGCAGCAGATCGACATCGGCCGGATGCAGGCCGGTAGTCGGCTCATCCAGCACGTACAGCGTATCGCCACGGCTGGCGCGTTGCAGCTCGGTGGCCAGCTTGATGCGCTGCGCCTCGCCGCCGGACAATTCGGTGGCCGGCTGCCCAAGCCGCAGATAGCCCAGTCCCACCGCGCGCAGCACCTCCAGCGCATGCCGCAGCGGCGGCTCTTCGGCGAAGAACTCCCATGCCGCGTCCACCGTCATCGCCAGCACTTGCGCGATGTTGTGATCGCGGTAGCGCACCGCCAGCGTATCCGGGTTGTAGCGCGCGCCCTCGCACTCCGGGCACGGTGCATACACGCTGGGCAGGAACAGCAACTCGACCATCACAAAGCCCTCGCCCGAACAATGCGCACAGCGGCCCTTGGCGACGTTGAACGAGAAGCGCCCGGCGTCATACCGTTTGGCGCGCGCCGCGCGGGTGGCGGCGAACAGTTTGCGCACGTGGTCGAACAGGCCGGTGTAGGTCGCCAGATTGGAGCGCGGCGTGCGGCCGATCGGCTTCTGGTCCACCTGCACCAGCCGCCTTACCCGCTCCATGCCGCCAGTGATGCGGCCTTGCAGCTCGCCGGCATCCACGCCATCCAGCAAATCCTCGGCGCTGTCGGCGGCCTCCTGGGCCGGCTGCTGGCCGAGCTGCGCCTGCACCAGTTGAATCAGCGCCTGGCTTACCAGACTGGATTTGCCCGAGCCGGAGACGCCGCTGACGCCAACCAGCACGCCGAGCGGAAAATCGGCATCCAGCCGCCGCAGATTGTTGCGCACCACGCCGCGCAGTTGCAGCATGCCGTCGGCGCCACGCGGCACCCGCGCGGGCCGCTGCGCGGCGCCAAACAGATAGTGCGCGGTGCGTGACGCCGACACTTGTCGCAGGCCGCCGGGCGGGCCGCTGTACAGTACCTGACCACCATGCTGGCCCGCCTTGGGGCCGACATCGACGATCCAGTCGGCGTGGCGTATCACCTCCAGCGCATGCTCGACCACGAATAGCGAATTGCCGGCCGCCTTCAGACGCTCCAGCGCGCGCAGCAGCGCTTCTGTGTCTGCGGGATGCAGGCCGGCCGATGGTTCATCCAGCACATACACCACGCCGAACAGACTGGATCGCACCTGCGTCGCAAGACGCAGCCGTTGCAACTCCCCCGGCGACAGCGTCGGCGTGCCGCGCTCCAGATTCAGATAGCCGAGCCCCAGATCCAGCAACACCGCCAGCCGCGCGACCAGATCGGCAGCGATACGCTGCGTGACGATGGCCTTCTCCGGATGCTGCTTTGCCCCCTTGCGCGAGGCCGGTGCACCGTCGGCAAATGGCTGCAGCAACTGCGCCAGTTGGCGCAACGACAAACGGCTGATTTCGGTGATGTCATGCCCGGCAAACCTCACCGACAGCGCTTCCTTGCGCAGCCGCTTGCCCCCACAGCTCGGGCAATCCATGCCGACCAGGTACTGCGCCACGCGCTTTTTCATCAGCGGACTCTCTGTGCCGGCGAAGGTCTGCAGCACATATTTGCGGACGCCGGTGAACGTGCCCTGATAACTGGGCGTCTCCTTGCGCTTGAGCGCGCGCCGCGTCTCGGCCGGCGTCAGGCCGGCGTACACCGGCACCGTCGGCTGCTCGTCGGTGAACAGTATCCAGTCGCGGGTTTTCTGCGACAACTCGCGCCACGGCGTGTCGACATCGTAGCCCAGCGTGACCAGAATGTCGCGCAGGTTCTGGCCGTGCCAGGCGGTCGGCCAGGCCGCCACCGCGCGTTCGCGAATCGTCAGGCTATCGTCCGGCACCATCGAGCGTTCGGTGGCGTCGTACACCCGGCCCAGACCATGGCATTGCGGGCAGGCGCCCTGCGGTGTGTTGGGTGAAAACGATTCGGCATACAGTAGCTCCTGCCCGGGCGGATAGTCGCCGGCGCGCGAATACAGCATGCGCAGCGAGTTCGATAGCGTGGTCACGCTGCCGACCGAGGAACGGGTGGTCGGCGTGCCGCGCTGCTGCTGCAGCGCCACCGCCGGCGGCAAGCCATCGACGGCATCGACTTCCGGCACCGGCATCTGGTGAAACAGCCGCCGCGCGTACGGCGACACCGACTCCAGATAGCGCCGCTGCGCCTCGGCGTACAGCGTGCCGAACGCCAGCGACGACTTGCCGGAGCCGGAAACGCCGGTAAACACCACCAGCGCATTGCGCGGGATATCGACGTCGACATTCTTCAGATTATGTTCGCGCGCGCCGCGCACCCGCACGTAGCCGTCCAAGTCCATGTGCGTATCCTCAAATCATGCGGTTCAATGGCGGACGTCCGGCACGCAAGCGGTGATGAAGGCGTAGCACACCCGCGCATCGCTGGCGATGCTGTCAAAGCTCATCGCCTGCGGTTGCCAGCCGCTGAAATCGGGGCCGTGGCGGCGCGCGCTGGCATCGTCCGGCAGCAGCATGCTCCAGTGGTTGAATACGCGGCGCCGCGCCGCCCCCTGCATCACCAGCCGCAGCTTGTGGTGCAGCGGATTGCCGTGTATGCGTTCGAAGGTGGCCAACACCGCGCTGCGCTCGCCCTCCAGCATCTGCATGAAGCGTCCGCCCTCATACAGCAGACAGCCGGTAACGCCGGCGGCGCTGTTGTTGGCGCGGGTCCGCAGCAGCAGCTGATCCAGCTGCATCGGCGTCAATGGACTCACCGCCTCGCTCACGTACAGCAGGAAGTACAAGCCGCCACCGCTGGCCGGCGGGCCGTCGCGGTGCTCGCGCTCCACCACCTCCAGCAAGCGCTCGGCCGGCATCGGCCGGTAAAAGTGGTAGCCCTGAATCAGATCGCAGCCAAAGCCGCACAGTTCCAGTTGCTGGGCCGCGCTTTCCACGCCTTCGGCCACCAGCTTCAAGCCCAGCGAGCGGCCCAGGCCGACGATGGCCTCCACCACGGCGCGGCTTTCGCCGCTGGCCGCAATGTCGCGGATGAAGGAGCGGTCGATCTTCAGCACGTCCACCGGCAAGCGGGCCAGCCGCGCCAGCGACGAATAGCCGGTGCCGAAATCGTCCATCGCCAGCCGCAGGCCCAGTTGCGCCAGCCGGTCCAGCAGTTGCAGCTTGCTGTCGATGTCGGCCATCAGCATGCTTTCGTTGATCTCCAGCACCAGCCGGTCCGGATCGGCGCCGGTGTCGCGCAGGATGGCCGCGAATTCGTCGGCCAGGTGCGCTTCGTCCAGCTGGCGCACCGAGACGTTGACCGTGACATACGGCGCCGCCGCGCCCCAGCGCGCAGACCAGTCACGCTCGGCCAGGCACGCCTGGCGAAACACCCAGGCGCCGATCGCGATCACCGCGCCGCTACTCTCGGCGATCGGGATGAATTCGGCCGGCGAGATCTCGCCGCGCGGCGAAAACCAGCGCAGCAACAGCTCCGCGCCGACAATGCGCCCGCTCGCCGCTTCAACGATGGGCTGGAAGTATGGCGTCAGTTCGTCGCGCTCCAGCGCCAGCTGCAAACCCTGCGCCATGTCGAGCCGCTGCAGCGCGCGCTGATGCAGCTCGTGATCGAAGAACTGCCAGCCGTCGCCGCCGGCCTGACGCGCGGCCTGCACCGCGATGCCGGCGAAGCGCAGCAAGGCATCGTCGTCCGTGGCGTCGCTGCCGGTGGCGATGCCGATGCTGGCCGTGGCCCACACGGCGGCGGCGCCCAGCACCACCGGCACCTGCAGCGCCGCTTTCAGCCGCTCGGCCAAGGCCACCAGCGCCGCCGGTGCCGCCACCTGTTCGCACACGATAGCAAATTCGTCGGCGCCCAAGCGCGCCACCAACTCCCCGCCGCGCGCCACCTGTTGCAGCCGGCGCGCGGTTTCGCGCAGCAGCGCGTCGCCATTATCCTGGCCGTGCAGGTCATTGATGGCCTGGAAGCCATCCAGATTCACCAGCACCAGCGCCACGCCCGCATGATGGCGCGCCGCGCGCTGCAACGCCAGCTGCAAGCCGGCGCGGAAGGCCCGCCGGTCGGCCAGCCCGGTCAGGGGGTCTCGTGTGCTCATATGCTATGCCATCGTCAAGTCAGGCGATAGTATATGCTGACACCTTGGAACCTGAAATTCTGTTCGGCAACTAACTCAGTCGGCATCGGTGACGCAGCGGAAGCCGACTGTGGCGGCGCGGTCGCGGCCCGGCGCCATCAGCAGCAGCTTGCCGTGCTGGTCGTTGCGGTAGGCTTGCGGGAAGTACCAGATCGAGCCTTGCGGACGATAGGAGCTGCCGCCGCGCAAGATGGCGAAGCGGGTATGCTCGTCGCTGTACTCGTCGGTCCACTGCCACACGTTGCCGACCATGTCCCGCACGCCGAACGGACTGGCGCCGGCCGGATGCGCATCCACGTCGTCCGGCGTGGCGACCAGCCGGCCGCTGGCCGGCGTTGGCACCGCATCGGCGCGCCACTCCTGGCCCCACGGATAGGCGCGGCCATCGCCGCCGCTGGCGGCATACTGCCACTCCCATTCGCGCGGCAAACGCTTGCCGGCCCAGACGGCGTAGGCGCGCGCGTCTTCCAGCCCAACCCAGGTCACCGGCTTGTTGCCCCAGCCGGCCGGATAGCTGCCGTTCTTCCAGTGTTTAAGGAAGTTGGTGTCATCGGCCGGATGGTAATGGGTGGCGTCGATGAATACCTTGAACTGCGCATTGCTGACCGGGTAGCGATCGATGAAGAAGCGCGGTATCTGCATCGTGTGCTGGTGGAAGCGGCGCGCCTCGGTCTCCCACGGATATTGGACGTCGACGCCGGCGCTGTTGCCGCCTTCGATCGCCAGCCCGCGCACGCTGAAGTCAAAGCTGCCGGCCGGGATCTCGACCATGCCGGCCGGCGCGCTGCTTTCCGGCTTGGTCGGCGCCACCGCCGTCACGCTCTGCGATAACGCGCGCCATTCGGCGGACCAGTCGCCCAAAGGACGGGCCGTCAACGCGCGCATTTTGTCCAGCGCGGCCTGCGGCGGTAAGGAAGACGTCATCAGCACCGCGCCAAAGCCGCGCGCATCGATATCGAACGACAGCAGCACGCCATCGCCATCGCGCACCGGCGTCAGCTCGACGCCATGCCAGGCATCGAAATAGCGCGCGCCGGCGCGATACGGCACGCGCAGCTGCGCGCCCTGGCTGTCATACTCGTTGCGGTTGACGATGGTCCACAGCGTGCCCTCGGCCAGCGGCCAGCGGCTGCTGAACACACCGTACTGGCGCATCGGATAATGTGGCTCCCACTCAGGGCTGACCAGGAAACGCGCATACAAGCGCTCCAGCGTCGCCACCCGGCGCGTGGCCTCGCCGTCGCGCGGCGTAATGCCATTCCAGATGCCCCAGATGTTTTCCCAGCTCTCCCAACCCACACCGTTGAAGAAAGCGAATTGCAGGTCGTCGGTCTTGCTGCGATTCCAGCGGTCCGAGATGTTGACCATGTGGCGCGACTCCAGCCATTTATAGCGGTCCACCGTGGGCGCGAACGGGAAGGTGTACTGGCCCCAAGTCATCAGGTTCCACGCCAGCGCCTCGTCCGATGGCAAACCCTCGGGCTGGAACACCAGCGGGTGCTTGATCTTGTCGGCCGCCAGCGTGAAGGCCAGCGGCACGCCATCCTGGGTATCGCCGTTGATGCCGTCGGCGCCGATTTCCTTCATCAGCGCCGCCAGTTCGTCCGGCCACGAGCGCTCAATGGCGCGCGTGCCCTGGTCCCACAACATCATCGGGAACATCACGCGCACACCGCGACGGTGGAAGTCGGCCACCATTTTTTTCACCGCCGGTATGCCACCCGGCAGCGAGCGCACCATGTCGACGGTGTTGCGGTCGTCCAGGCCAATGTTGGGATAGGTCGGCCACACCAGCACCGCGTCGATACCGCCGAAGCGCCGTTCCAGGTCGTCCAGATAACGGTCAACCGTGTACTGGCGCGTGGCCGGGTCGTAGAAATAGCGGTCCTCGACCATCATCTGCGCCTGCATGAAGCTGGACTGGGTCCACGCTGACGATGGCTGCGCATAGCGGCTGCCATCGTAGCCAACGCGGATGCGGCGCTCGTCGCGCCAATGGCGCAGGTCTTGCAGCCACTCGGCGTGATCGGCCCCGGTGCAGGGATTCCACACGCCCTCCCACGGCTGATTCATGGTCGCGCAGGCCGGCGCGGGAATCGCCAGCTGGGTGTAGGAAGCGTGTGGGACGTAGCGCGTGTCTTGCGCCTGGGCGGACAAAGCCAGCGCCAGCAACAGTGCCGCGCCTTTCAATGGATGCAGTTTCATGGGTCAGCGCGGGTGAAAGCCTTCGAATGCTACCGCCAGCATGTGGGCGACGATGTCGTCGCTGGCCATCTTGCTGAATTTCTGCAGATAGTCGACCGCCGGATCGCAGGTGCGGGCGTAGTAGCTGTACAGGATAACGTCGCTCGGCAACGCCGGATTCAGCAGGCCGGCCTTCTGCCCCTCCTTGACCAGCGCTTCCAGCTGGCGATTCAACTTCACCACGCGCAGCATGTATTTCACGTTACGCATCAACATATCGCGCACATGCGGGCTGGTCGACGGCAGGAACGGCAAGCCGCCCTCCAGTCGCACCCGCAGCGCCCAGGCCAGCAGCGCCGACAGCTTCTCGACCGGATTCAGCGCCTTGTCCAGCGCCGCCACCTGGTCAATGGCGCCATCCAGCAGCCGCACCATGGCCTCGCCCACCAGCTCTTCCTTGGATTTGAAATGCTTGTACAGGCTGGGTTTGGAGATGCCAACCGCGCCGGCCACGTCGTCCATGGTCATCAGGTCGTAGCCCTTGCTGCCCAGCACGGAGGTGGTGGCGTCCAGGATGGCGCTCTCGCGCAATTTGAACGCCTGGTCTTTGAAGCTGAATTTGGACAGGATACTCATTGGTAAAAATTAGCTACTAATCAGTAGCGTTTCTGATTTATTGGTAGTAATATTATCACGCCGGTACAAAACCCGGCGCTTTTACGAACGAAATCACCCAACATGACCACACCTCGTCAACGCATCGCTGTCATCGGCGCAGGCATTTCCGGCCTGGCCTCGGCCTACTTCCTCAAGCACCAGCACGACGTGGTGCTGTTCGAAGCGGGCAGCTATATGGGCGGCCATGCCAACACGGTTGACATCGAGATCGATGGCCGCCATTGCGCGGTCGATACCGGTTTTTTGGTGTACAACGAGCGCACCTATCCCAATCTGGTCAAGCTGCTCGAAGAGTTGAATGTGGCCAGCATCGCCAGCGACATGTCGTTCGGCGTCGCCACCGGCGATGGGCTGGAATGGGCCGGCACCAATCTGGACACCGTGTTCGCCCAGCGCCGCCGGCTAGCCTCACCCGCCTTCCTTGGCATGCTGCGTGACATCCTGCACTTCAACCGCCACGCCAACGGTTTTCTCGATGAGGTCACCGTCAGCGGCGCCACGCTGGGGCAGTTGCTGGAACGGCAGCGCTACGGCGCCATGTTCCGCGACGCCTATCTGCTGCCGATGGCGGCCGCGATCTGGTCCAGCTCACCGCGCGACATCCTCGGCTTCCCGGCCGCGACCTTTCTGCGTTTCTGCATCAACCACGCGCTGTTGCAGATCAACGACCGGCCGCAGTGGCGCACCGTGCGCGGCGGCTCGCGCAACTATGTGCAGGCGATCGCCGCCACCCTGCCCGACTGCCGTCTCAACACGCCGGTGCGCGCCGTGCTGCGCGACGAAGGCCGCTGGCTGGTCAGCCATGCCGCCGGTGCCGACCATTTCGATCAGGTGGTGTTTGCCACCCACGCGCCAACCACGCTGGCCATGCTGCCCGAGGCCGGCGACAGCCAGCGCCGTGTGCTGGGTGGCGTGCGCTATCAGCCCAACACCGCCTATCTGCACACCGACGCCAGCCTGATGCCGCGCCTGCGCAAGGTCTGGTCGGCGTGGAACTACCTGTCGGGGCCAGCATCGGAGCAGGGTCGGCCGGTGTGCGTCAGTTACTGGCTGAACCAGCTGCAAAGCCTGCCGTTCGAGACGCCGGTGATCGTCACGCTGAATCCGCATACACCGCCCGCCGCCAACAGTGTGCTGGCGCGCTTCGAATATGCGCATCCAGTCATGGACCTGACGGCGCTTGCTGCCCAACACGCGCTGCCCACCATTCAGGGCAAGGACGGCCTGTGGTACGCCGGCGCCTGGACTGGTTATGGCTTCCACGAAGATGGCCTGAAGTCGGCGCTGCGCATCGCCGCCGCGCTGGGTGCCGCGCCGGATTGGGCGCAACTGTCATGAACACCTCGGCGCCCGCCCAACTGGTGCACGCACGCGTGATGCATGCGCGCTTGCGGCCGGTGCTGAACCGCTTTGTCTATCCGGTGTTTTATGTGCGGCTGGATCTGGCGCGGCTGGACCAATGCCAGTCTGGCTGGTTCGGTATCGACCGCCGACGGCCACTGTCGCTGCGCACCCGCGACTATGGCCCGCGTGACGGCTCCAGTCTTGAGGCATGGATGCGCGGCCTGCTGCGCCAGCACGGCATAGTGGCCGATGGCGCGATCTGGCTGCAGACCTTCCCGCGCGTGCTGGGTTACGCCTTCAACCCGGTCAACTTCTGGCACTGCCACGATGCGGCGGGCAAGCTGTGCGCGGTGCTGGCCGAGGTCAATAACACCTTTGGCGAGACCCACCGTTATTTACTACGCCTGGCCGACGATGGCGCCGAGCTGGTAGCGCGCTGCGACAAGCATCTGCATGTGTCGCCGTTCTGCCGGGTCGAAGGCGATTACCGTTTTCGCTTCCGCCTGGACGGCGCGCGGCCACGCACCGCCATCGACTATCACGATGCCGATGGTCTGCTGATCCGCACCACGCTGTCCGGTCGCGTCCAGCCGATGACATCGCGCGCGCTGGCCGCCGCGCTGCTGCGTTATCCGCTGCTGGGTGCCGGCATCGTGCTGCGCATTCACTGGCAGGCACTGCGCCTGTGGTGGCGCGGCGTGCCTTTCTTTTACAAGCCGCCGCGTACGGCGCACAACCTCACCGACCACAAGGAGCCGACCCGATGAACCGCACGCTGACGACTTCTCCCCTGGCCGCACCCGCCGGCGCCCGGCTGTTTCTGGCGCTGCTGGGGCGCATCGGCCACGGGCATCTTGAGCTGCTGACGCCCGACCACACGCGCATGGTGTTTGGCGATGCCCACGCCGGCCCCGGCGCCACGCTGCAGGTGCACGACTGGCGCGCCTGTGAACGCATTCTGCGCGCCGGCGATATCGGCTTTGCCGAAGCCTATGGCGCGGGCTGGGTCGACAGTCCGGATCTGGTGGCGCTATTGCGGCTGGCGCTGCGCAATGAAAGCACGCTGGATCGGATGGTGTTTGGTGGCGTGCTGGCACGCTGCTGGTATCGGCTGCGGCATTGGTTGCGCCGCAATTCACGCGACGGCAGCCGGCGCAATATTCACGCGCACTACGATATCGGCAATGAGTTTTACCGTTTGTGGCTGGACCCTAGCTGGACCTATTCCAGTGCGCTGTTCGACGGCGACTACACGCAGTCGCTGCAACGCGCGCAGGAGCGCAAGTATCAGCGCGTGATCGAGGCGCTGGGCTTGCGGCTGGGCGACCGGGTGCTGGAAATCGGTTGCGGCTGGGGCGGATTTGCGGAGCACGCGGCGCGTCAGGGCATTCGTGTGCATGGTTTGACGATTTCGCCTTCGCAGCTGGAGATTGGCCGGCAGCGGATCGCGGCGGCGCAACTGGAGCCATTGGTGAAGCTGGAGCTGCGCGATTACCGCGATCTGCAGGGCAGCTATGACGCCATCGTCTCGATCGAGATGTTCGAAGCGGTGGGAGAGCGTTACTGGCCGCAGTATTTCGACACGGTGGCGGCGCGGCTCAAGCCGGGCGGCAAGGCGCTGGTGCAGTCGATCACGATTGGTGAGCAGTTCTTCCCGCGCTATCGCAGCGGCAGTGATTTCATCCAGCAGTATATTTTCCCCGGCGGGATGCTGCCCAGCGTGGAGCGCTTCGAAGCCGGGGCGGCGCGCGCCGGTTTGCAGTGCACCGACCGGCTGGCATTCGGCCACGATTACGCAGAAACCCTGCAGCGCTGGCGCAGCGCCTACCATGCGGCGCGCGTACAGGTGACGGCGCAGGGGTTCGACGCGCACTTCCAGCGCATCTGGGACTTGTACTTCGCCTACTGCGAAGCCGCTTTCGACGAGGAGCGCACCGATGTGGTCCAGTTCCGGCTCGAACGCCGCTAACCACCGCCGCTGGCTGCGCGCCAGTCTGGCAGCGCTAGCCATCGTGCTCGCCGCCGCCGCGCCGGGCCTCGCGAACGCGGCGGCGAACGACGCGGTACGCGCGACGGGCGCCGATTGGCGTGATGCCGTGCCACAGGCGCAGCCACTGGGCGGCGGCGATCTGACCTGGTTCGGCCTGCGCATCTACCGCGCCACATTGTGGTCGGCGCAACGGCCGTTCGACGCCTCGCAGCCATTCGCACTCCAACTGCACTACTACCGCAGCATCAGCCGCAGCCGCCTGGTCGACACCAGCATCGCCGAAATCAAGCGCCTGAACGCCACGCCGCCCGACGAGGCCACGCTGGCCCGCTGGCGCGCCCTGCTGACCACCGCCTTCGTCGACGTCAACGATGGTGACGAGTTAATCGGCGTCTACCTGCCTGGCCACGGCATGCGCCTGTACGACCGCCAACGCCTGCTGGCCGAACTGGACGACCAACAGCTGGCGCGCGCCTTCTTCGACATCTGGCTCAACGAAAAAAGCCGCGACCAAACGCTGCGCCGCCGTCTGCTCGGAGCGCAGCCATGATCCAAGCCGCCGCACGCCCGAACTCCTGGCGCGGCGCGGCCGCTTATGGTCTGCTGGGCGCACCTCTGGCGATGGCCGCGCTGCCGCTGTTCGTCCAGCTGCCTGCCTACTACGCCACCCATGTCGGCCTCGCGCTGGCGCCGCTGGGCAGCCTGCTGTTCATCGCGCGCCTGATCGACATGCTGCAAGACCCCATCCTCGGCCACCTGCTGGACCGCGCCGGCCCGCGCCGCCGCCACTGGATGCTACCCGGCGCGCTGCTGCTGGCCACCACCTTCGCCGCCCTGTGGCTGCCGCCAGCCAGCGTCGCCGCCGGCCCCTGGCTGGTGCTGATGCTGATCCTGGCCTACGGCGCCCACAGCCTGCTCAACATCGCCTACCTGGCCTGGGGCGCGCAGTTGCCGATGCCGGCCGCCCTCACCGCCATCACCTGGCGCGAAGGCGCCGGACTGGCAGGCATGCTGCTGGCCAGCGTCATCCCCGCCGCCATCCTCAACGGCGCCGCTGCCGACATCACGCCCAGCCTGACCGCCTACAGCGCAGCCTTTGCCGCACTGCTGTTGCTCGCACTGGCCGTCCTGCTGCGCGGCGCCCCAGCCCCCGCCACCTCACAGCCGCACGCAGGCCACTGGCGCGACACGCTGCGCGCGCTGAGCGCCCATCGCGCCGTGCGCGCACTGCTGCTGCCCTATTTCCTGAACGCGCTGTCGGTCGCCATCCCCGCCACGCTGGCACTGTTCTTCATCGCCGACCAACTGCACGCCGCCCACCTCGGCGGCGCGTTCCTGGCCAGCTACTTCGCGGCAGCCGCCTGCGGTCTACCCGCATGGACCGCCCTCGCGCGCCGCGTCGGACCGCTGGCGTGCTGGCGGCTCGGCATGCTGCTATCAGTCGCCGGATTCGCCAGCGCCGCCCTGCTCGGCCCCGGCGACACCATCGCCTACTTCGCCGTCTGCCTCGCCGCCGGCGCCGCGCTCGGCGCCGACCTGACGCTGCCACCAGTACTGCTGGCCCAAGCCCTGAGCCAGAACACCACGTCAGCCCGCACCTTCGAAGCCGCAAGCGGAGCCGCCGGTAGCGCGGCCGCCCACACCGACGACGCGGCGCCGCGCCCGGCACACGATGACGCACTTGGCGCCGGCGCCGCCTTCGGCCTGTTCACACTACTCGGCAAACTGGCCTTGGCGCTGGCCGGGCTGGGGCTACCACTGCTAGCCTGGCTCGGCTACCAGCCCGGCCAACATGGCGGCGTGCCGCTGTCGCTTACCTACGCCGCCCTGCCCTGCGCCCTCAAGCTGCTGGCCATGGCCACACTAACCCGCTGCACACCCGCGTCCCAACCCGCCACCTCCGGGAGACCACTATGACCCGCTACAAACTGCTCGCCCTGGCCGCCCTGCTGGCCGGTTGCGCCGGCCCGGACGTCCAGCAATACCGCAACACCACACCGACCCTCGACCTGCCGGCCTACTTCAGCGGCACCACCGACGCCTGGGGCATGTTCCAGAAACGCGACGGCACGGTCGCGCGCCGCTTCCACGTCGAAATCACCGGCACGCCCACAAAAGACGGCATGACCCTGGACGAACAATTCCGCTACGACGACGGCAAAACCGAACGCCGCATCTGGCAACTGATGCGCGACGGCGATCACCAATGGCGCGGCACCGCCGGCGACGTCAAAGGCGAAGCCCACGGCGAACAAGCCGGCAACGCGCTGCGCTGGCAATACACACTGCTGCTGCCGGTCGACGGCACCACCTACGAAATGCAGTTCGACGACTGGATGTTCCTGATCGACCGCTGCACCATGATCAACCGCGCCAGCATGCGCAAGTTCGGCGTCGAACTTGGCCAGGTGACGCTAACGTTCAGGAAACGCACATGCGCCCCCTGAACCACCGCATCCGCGACTGGACGGGCCAGCGCGTGTGGCTGATCGGCGCCTCCAGCGGCATCGGCGCCGCCCTCGCCACCGAAGCGCTGAGCGCCGGCGCCCGCGTCGCCCTGTCGGCCCGCCGCACCGAGCGCCTGCAGGCAGTGGCTGACGGCCATCCGCAAGCGCTGGTGGCACCGTTCGACATCCTCGACCGCGAAGCATGGCACACCCGCTACAACGACATCCTCGCCAGTTTCGGCAGCATCGACCTGATCGTGTTCTGCGCCGCCGACTACCACCCGGAACGCAGCTGGGAAGTCGATCCCGAACGTGCCGCGCAGCTGCTGGCGGTCAACCTGGGCAGCGTCTACACCGGCCTCGCCACCGTGCTGCCGGACATGCTGGCGCGCGGCAGCGGCGGCATCGCCATCGTCGCCAGCGTGGCCGGCTATCTCGGCCTGCCAAATGCCAGCGTATATGGCCCCAGCAAAGCGGCGCTGATCAATCTGGCCGAACTGCTGTACGTCGACCTGCATCCGCGCGGCCTGAGCGTCTACCTGATCAACCCCGGCTTCGTGCAGACCGCGCTGACCGCCCGCAATGACTTCAGCATGCCGGCACTGCAAACACCACAGGAAGCAGCGCGCGCGATCCGGCGCGGTCTGGACTCGGGCCGTTTCGAGATTCATTTCCCGCGCCGTTTCACAATGGCGATGAAAGTGTTACGCTGGCTGCCATACCGCCTGCGTTTCCACCTGATGTCCCGACTGGTGAACACCTGATGACCCAACTAGACCGCCTGCTCGACTGGTACGCCACGCTGACGCCCCACAGCGTCCCCCGCGCCGCCGAGTTCTACGCCGCCGACGCCCACTTCCGCGATCCATTCAACGACGTGCGCGGCGTGGCCGCCATCGAAACCATCTTTCGCCACATGTTCGCCACCACCGAGTCGCCACGCTTCATCATCGACGAGCGCGTGGTGCAGGATGGCGCGGCCTTCGTCACCTGGCGCTTCCAGTTTGCGCTGCGCGGCAGTCCCTTTGAAATCGTCGGCGGCACCCATTTCCGCTTCAATGACGCCGGCCTGGTGACGCTGCACCGCGACTACTGGGACGCCGCCGAAGAGCTGCTGCAAAAGCTGCCGCTGGTGGGCGCGCCGTTGCGCTGGCTGCGGCGCCGCTTCCGGGCTCACTAAAAGTTATCGGTTGATCGCAAAAAGTTATTGGATGCGGCGACGGTTTCAACTCATCATGCATCGAAAAACACACGGAGACTGATGATGAACCGCCTCGCCTGCGCGCTTGCCTGCGCACTGCTGCTGACTAATGCCTCGGCCGCGACCGAATTCCACAACCCGCTGGTGCTGCAGCGCGCCGATCCACAGGTGATGCTGCACAGCGACGGCTATTACTACTACACCGCCACCGTGCCCGAATACGACCGCATCGAGCTGCGGCGCGTGAAGGATCTGAACGATTTGGGCAAGGCCGAGGTCAAGACCATCTGGCGCAAGCACGCCAGCGGCATCATGAGCGCCAGCATCTGGGCGCCGGAGATCCACTACATCGACGGCAAATGGTATCTGTACTACACAGCCGGCCGCGCCGACGCGCCGTTCGACATCCGCCTGTACGTGCTGGAAAACGCCGCCGCCAACCCGCTGGAAGGCGCATGGGTGGAGCGCGGCCAGATCAAGACCGGCTGGGAATCGTTCTCGCTGGACGCCACCACCTTCGCGCTGCACGGCCAGCGCTATCTGGTGTGGACGCAGCGGCCGCAGGTCTCGGAAAAGCACCTGACCGCGATCTATATGGCGAAGATGGATACGCCGCTGTCGACCAGCGGCCCGGCGACGCTGCTGACCCAGCCCGATTACGCGTGGGAGCGCATCGGCTTCCCGGTCAACGAAGCGCCGGCGGTGCTGGTCAGCCACGGCCGCGTGTTCCTGACATACTCCGCCAGCGCCACCGACGCCAACTACGCGCTCGGCATGCTGAGCGCCAAGGACGACGCCAACCTGCTGGATGCAAAATCCTGGACCAAGTCGCCAGTACCGGTGTTTGCCACCAGCGACAAGAACGGCCAGTATGGCCCCGGCCACAACTCCTTCACCACCACGCCGGATGGCAAGCAAGACATCCTGGTCTACCACGCGCGCAACTACCGCGACATCGTCGGCAATTCACTGCATGATCCGAACCGCCACACGCGCGCGCAGCTGATCCAGTGGCGTGCGGACGGCACGCCGGACTTCGGCGCGCCGGTGGCGGACGAACAGCGTCAATGACACTCGGCGTTGGGGACGATCATAAACCGCCGGCCGGTGTGCAAGCTTTCCAGTAAAAAGGTCTTGATGGTGCGGCCATGGTCGGCCTGCCAGCGCTGGGCCACGTCGTCCAGACCACGCACGAAGGCCAGCTCCGGCTGGGTCTTGTCGGCCGCGCGGCGCAACACCCATGAACCGCGTCCCTCGTAGCCGATCACCACACCCTTCAGCGTGACCGACTTGGTGGGAAAAGAGGCGAAATTGTCCGGCAGGCTGGCGATCAGCTTTTCAGCCTCCGCCGTCTCGGCCGGTTTAGGCTCGACATAGCCGTCGATGGCGCCGTTGGCGCGCGGCCGGAAGGTGCACGAATCGCCGGCCCACGCGGTCTGCGCGGCCAGCGACAGCAAGGTTACTTGCAACAGAGTCTTCATCATGAGAGTGCTCCTGGGAAAGTCTGTTACAAGATAACACGGTTGCGGCCTGATGCCGCAACTGTGATTAATACACCACGACTGAGCGGATCGATTCGCCGGACTTCATCAGATCAAAGCCCTGATTGATGTCTTCCAGCTTCAGATGGTGAGTAATCAGGTCGTCGATATTCAGCTTGCCTTCCATGTACCAGTCGACGATCTTCGGCACGTCGGTGCGGCCACGCGCGCCGCCGAAAGCCGAGCCTTTCCACTCACGGCCGGTCACCAGCTGGAATGGACGGGTCGAAATCTCCTGTCCCGCCGCCGCCACGCCGATGATGATCGACTTGCCCCAACCCTTGTGGCAGCACTCCAGCGCCTGACGCATCAACTGCGTGTTGCCGACGCACTCGAAGCTGTAATCGGCGCCGCCATCCGTCAGTTGGATGATGCTGTCGACCACGTTTTCAACCTGGCTCGGATTGATGAAATGGGTCATGCCGAACTTGCGTGCCATGGCTTCGCGCGCCGGGTTGATGTCCACGCCGATGATCTTGTCCGCGCCGACCATCTTGGCCGCCTGGATCACATTCAAGCCAATGCCGCCCAGGCCAAATACGACCACATTGGCCCCCGCTTCCACCTTGGCGGTGAACAGCACCGCGCCCACGCCGGTGGTAACGCCGCAACCGATGTAGCAAACTTTATCGAACGGCGCATCTTCGCGGATCTTGGCCAGCGCGATTTCCGGCACCACGATGTAGTTGGAGAAGGTCGACGTACCCATGTAGTGGAAGATCGGCTTGCCGTCGATGGAGAAGCGGCTGGTCGCATCCGGCATCAGGCCGCGGCCTTGCGTCGAGCGGATCGACTGGCACAGATTGGTCTTCTGCGACAGGCAGAATTTGCACTGGCGGCATTCCGGCGTATACAGCGGGATGACGTGATCATCTTTTTTCAGCGTCTTGACGCCAGGACCAACGTCCACCACCACGCCCGCGCCCTCATGACCCAGAATGGCCGGGAAGATCCCTTCCGGATCAGCGCCGGACAGGGTGTAGTAATCGGTATGGCAAATGCCGGTGGCCTTGATCTCGACCAGTACCTCGCCCTCGCGTGGGCCGCCCAGTTCCACTTCCTCGATCGTCAGCGGTTTGCCCGCCTGCCATGCAACGGCTGCTTTGGTTTTCATCGTGTAGCTCCTCTGTTATACAGGCCGGCATTGTGCCGCCAAACGCGCGCGCGGTGGTGGGCGCGGCAGAAAAATGGCAGGAATTGGTACAATATTGACCGGATTTTCAGCTACCGTCTCTTTATGCATGCTTCCTCACGGACGGTGATCACCGTCGACATCATCGTCTACCCCGGTTTCAAGGCCATGGAGGCCATCGGCCCGATGTCGGTGTTCGAATACGCCAACCTGCATTTGCAGCGGCGCGGCGCCGGCCCCGGTTACGATGTGCGGGTGGCCGCCAGCGCGCTTGGCCCGGTGCGCTCGGACACCCTGATGTCGCTGGACGCCACCAAAACGCTCAACACCCTGGCGCTGCCCGACAGCGCCATCATCGGCGGCGCGCGCCACATCCAGCAAGCGCTGGCCAGCGGCGGCGCGCTGGTCGACTGGGTGGCGGCGGTGGCGCCGCGCATCCGTCGTCTGGCCTCGCTGTGCTCCGGCGCCTACTTCCTGGCCGCCGCCGGCGCGCTGGATGGCAAGCGCGCCACCACCCATTGGAGCGTGGCCGAACGGCTGCAGGCCGAATTCCCGGCGATCGATGTCGACGCCGACGCCATCTTCATCCGCGCCGACAACGTCTGGACCTCGGCCGGCGTCACCGCCGGCATCGACCTGGCACTGGCCCTGGTGGAAGAAGACTACGGCCGCGACCTGGCGCTGGAAGTGGCGACCGAAATGGTGGTGTACCTGAAACGGCCGGGCGGCCAGTCGCAATTCAGCGCCCATTTGCTGAGCGAGCGCACCGCGCGCCCCAGCATCCGCGAGCTGCAGGCGTGGATACTCGACAATCTGCACCAGCGCTTGTCGGTGGCGCAGCTGGCGCAGAAAGCCATGATGAGCGAACGCCACTTCGCCCGCGTGTTCCAGCAAGAAGTGGGCTTGAGCACGCAGGACTACATCGAACAATGCCGCTTCGAGCGCGCGACGCAGCTGCTGGCCGAACTGGCGCTGCCGCTAAAAACCGTCGCAGCGCGCGCCTGCTTCAGCGACGAAGCCCACATGCGCCGCGTCTTCATGAAACGGCTCGGCATCCCGCCCAAAATCTACCGCGAACGCTTCGCCACCACCGGCGTCACGGCCTGAAGGCATGGTGATTGCAACCGGCTGATACCGGCGCAGCTCAGGGGTAGAAAGACGCAGTGCGGCTTTCGATTACCGAGGCTGCCAAACGCTCTGCTATATTTGCATCGCAGCTCGCAATAGGCCATTGCGCGGTAAGTGTTATAGGACTGTCGACCTCATTTTTGGGATCCTCTCATGCCACAACTATTTCCTGGAATCTTTTATGCAATTTTGGCTGCTGCTCCGGGGTGGGTATTAGGAGCATTTTTTACGTCTTCTGTATTCAGAAAAATGCCATTGAGCGAATTAATACCTATTCTCGCGAGAGGGGCGATTATTTTTACGATTTGGTTTGGTGTAATTACTCTTATCTATGGCGGAGTCGTTTGGACTATTTTACGTTCAACAGGATTTCTGAATTTAGGGATGATCGTTCTGATGGGAACTCTCCCTGTAATTGGATATGCACTTTGGGGCATTTTTATGTACGGGGTTGCGTCTGGCTGGTACGGTATTCTTCCCGCATTTGGCATTCCCGCACTATGTATCAGCGTTGCATTATGGTGGTTCACCGTCGGCATATTCAAATCAGCCTGATGTCCTGAGGTCGCACCATCGGCGTAGCCATTCGCTAACCACCGTCGGCCTGACATTGGTCCATATAGCGTCCCGGTGGCATGCCGAGCGCTTTGCGGAACATGGTGACGAAGCTGCTGGCGCTTTCGTAGCCCAGCTCAGCCGCCACCTGCTGGATCGACGCGCCGCGCGCCAGCTTCTGCACCGCCAGCATGATGCTAATCTGCTTGCGCCAGCGGCCGAAACTCATGCCGGCCTGCTGCGCGATCAGGCGCGACAGCGTGCGCTCGCTGAGGCCGGCGCGCTTGGCCCAGCTACCGATGGTGCCGCGCTCGGCCGGGGCGGCCAGCATTTGGTCGACCAAACGACGCAGCCGAGGGTCGGCCGGCAACGGCAGATGCAGGGTAGCTGGCGGCGTCTGTGCGATTTCCTCCAGTAGCAGCGCCACCAGCCGCGCCTCGAAACCCGCTTCGGGATACAGCACTTCAAAATTGGCGGTACGCTTCAGCAGTTCGCACATCAGCGGCGTGGCAGGATAGGTGCAGCAGGTGGACGGCAGTTGCGGCAGCGCCTCGGCGTCGATGAAGGCAGCATAGCCTTCCACCACGCCCTCCACCTTCAGCGCATGCACACAGCCGGCTGGTATCCACAACGCGCTGTGCGGCGGCACCAGCCAGAAGCCACCAGCCGATTCGCAGGTCAGCACGCCGCGCAAACACAGGAAAAACTGCGCCTTCGGATGGCTATGCGGCTCCAGCTCCAGCCGCCCGGTCATCTGCGCATCGATGCCAACCGTGACCAGCGGACGCGGCACAGTGTCGGGATTGAGCCAGCCATCCGGCAAGGGACGGTCCGGCCGAGGCAGCTCAGTGAGTATGGGCATATGGCGAGAATACGAAACAAGTTGACCAAGTTTAGCATTGTTGCCAAACGCCGGTCTCGCTATCCTGCTCCCATCTCATTCAGGAATCCCGCCATGACCTCCCCCGATCTCGACAGTCTGTACCAACCGCCGTCCGAATTCATCCAGAAAGCGGTGCTGCCGCAGTTGATGCCTTTCCATGTGGCGTATGTAGAGCAAGCCACCTTCTTCTGCCTGGCCACCGGCCGCGCACAGGGACTAGACGCCTCACCGCGCGGCGGCCGGCCCGGCTTCGTGCGCGTGCTGGACCAGCACACCATCGCCTTTGCCGACTGGCCCGGCAACAACCGCATCGAATCGCTGCGCAACCTGCAGGATGACCCGCGCGTGGCGCTGCTATTCATCTTCCCCGGCCTGGAGGTGTTCTTGCGGATCAACGGCACCGCCGACATCAGCACCGACGCCGCACTGCTGGCCAGCATGACCGAAGCCGGCAAAATCCCCAAGACCGCCGTCACCATCCACATCCAGGAAGTGCTGTTCCACTGCGGGAAAGCCATCAACCGCGCGCGCCTGTGGTCAGAAGACTCGCGCATCGCGCGCGACGCCGTGCCCAGCGTCGGCCAGATCGCAGCCGCCATCACCGGCATGGCCGAAGCCCAGGCGGCGGCCATGACCGACGAGTATCACAGCAAGGTCAAAACCGAACTTTATTAATAGTGTTCCCCTCCCAATCCGGCTTCGAATAATTGTTGTAAAAATAATGAAAATTAACATAAGTGACACTTTGATAGAATTTTCAAAATTACACCGTGTAGGATCAGTCCTACAAATCTACCCAGCCGGGAAGCTCCATGCTCGACAATATCGAACTCAAAAAAGACAGCAAGTTTGTACATTTCCTATTTGGTGACCTGTCCGACCGCCTCCGCATTGAGTACAACCTGGACTTCTACCGCCTGCTGAAAAGCGAATTCGCCAGTTTTGCGAATGACGAGGGCGTCAATCCATCGGCACGCAAAAGCTTTCTTGAACTTGTCGAGCAGATCGACCAGACCAGCGTCGAGAACCCGGCTTTCCCAACGCTGGCCAAGCTGTTTGAACTGGAGCTATTACTGGTCCGGGCAATGCCAGAATGGGCGGTACGCGCCAAGATTTGGAGTACCCGATCCACGTACCGCAAACTTGTTGGCGAAGAAATCTACCAACAATATGAGAAAACTGAGCCGCCCAATCCCAGGACCGCAGAACTCGAACAAGTGCGGGCCGACCTCATCGATCTGTACAAGGGCCGTCATTGGTGGCACCTGAACGCGATTGTCATGGAACGCGGCATGCGCTGCTTCCGCGAAACGCTAATCCGCTGGATGTTCTGGGGCTTTCTGGTTGCGGTGGCCCTGTGCGCATGCGTGCACGGCGCCGCCTTGTCTCAATCCCCTAACCATAGTTTGTATGCGCGCACCGTCACCACGCTTTATCTGGCCATCTACGCTGGCATTCTCGGCGCGGTCATCAGCATCGCGCGACGGGTCAAGAATGCCACCGACGTGCCGCTCAGCGATACGGATCCGGTAATACGGCTGTCAACCATCGTCAACGGCGACGCCGGCATCCGGCTGTCCATGGTCATAGGCGGCGCCTTCGCGCTGGTGCTGTATCTGCTATTCGTCGCGCAAATGCAGGACTCCCTGCTCGCGAAGGAATTGACCCCGCGCTTCCAGTCGGTCTGCGTGGTCGCAGCCACCTGTGAAGACACAGTCACAACCTTCAGGTCGATGATCCCCGCCACCGCGCGCGACTTGGGCAAACTGCTGGTGTGGTGTTTCATCGCCGGCTTTGCGGAGAAGTTTGTTCCCGACATCCTCGACAAGCTGGCCGGCGCGAACAAAGACGATGCCGCCAAACCCAAGGCCAACGATGACAACAAGGACGACCCTAAAGACAAAGAGGATAAACCCGCCAACACCGACACACCCGCGCCGCCGCCAAGTCAGCCGCCACAGGACAAACAACCACCAACCCAATAACACAAACCTGAAACCACTCGTGAAGGAGCAACATGGCTACCGTGAAAGTCACCCTGACATTCTCTGCGTCCAGCGCCACGTTAAGATTCGTGGCGTATGTTGACGACACCCCGCTGACCATCGTCAACGGCAAAGCGAGCCCGGCGCCGACGCTGGAGCAAGGCGTTGAACACGTCGTCAGCTGGTATGTGTGGGGGAATGGCGGTGACACACTCACCATCACCGCCAACAACGGCAGCAAAGACATCCTGAACAAGTCCAGCGCCATCCCTGCCAGCAAAACCAAGTCCGCCGGCTTTGCCAGGATCAAACCATGAAGCCGCGCCTGCTGCTCCTGCTTGCCTTTCTACCAGGTCTGGCCACGGCGATCGGGGACGATGGACGGTCGGCGTTGCCCGTTGGCGGTGGGCCGAAAGAGCCGTCCCAGTTGGCCTCTGGCGTCGAGCTACGGGCCGGCAAAGGTGATGATGCGGTCACGCTCAAGCTATCGCGCTACTTGTCGGCGCCGACCGACGAACCGCTGCCGAACGGAGACCGGCTAGCCCGCTTCACTAGCGGCAGTGTGTCAGTCAGCACACCACTGAGCAAGCGCAAAACAACCGAGCTACTCACGCTGGACGGCTTAGCCACGGGCACCAGTGTGGCGTTCAGTTATAGCAGCTTCAGCGCGTCTTTTCGCCCGCCCACTGCGGATCAACTACGACAAAGAATCGCGCTGTGTGATACCGTGATGAATCCCAAACGCCCAAAAAACCAGACCGACCAGGCCGCCGATGACCAGAACACCGGATGTGACAGCGCCGATATTGTGAAAAATGGCACTATCGAGCAGCAACTCGCATGGGACCGACTGTTATGGGGTAACGCCAGCATACCGCCAACCATCTGGGGTGTCAGTGCGGAAGTCGGCTTTCCAACCCATGACTATGTCAACCCCGCCAACTTGAGCAGCGAAAGCAGCAAGGAGCATCCCTGGTCGATAGGCGCCTACTACGCCATCAGCCCTGGCAGCGGCCACACGATTTACACAGTCAACGCAAAATACCAGCGCAGCTACGAGGACGGCAAAGACGGCGTACTCTGCCCGCTCACGGCACCGACCGGTGCCACCAGCCTGACCTGTGTTTCCGGCGCATTGGGCGCGCCGGTGCGCCAGACCAAAAAATTGCTTGCGCTTGATGCTCGTCGCGAGTTCGGCAGCGTGGCAGTCGGTCTCACGATCACCCACGACTTTGAGCAGCCCGCCACCAGTGTCGAGCTGCCGCTCTACCTGATCAGGAACTCAGATGGAAAGCTTAATGGCGGCTTGAAATTCGGCTACCGCAGCGACACCAAGGAATATGGCGCGGGAGTATTCATTGGCAGCACCTTCGCTATCTGGCAATGAAACCCTCACACGCGGCGGCGGGGGCTGCCGCGTGTGAGGAAAACGGTGGAAGGCTTAGTGACCGCCGCCGGCGGCGGGGTCGATCACCCGGGTCGGCTTGGGCGCCAGCCAGATCAGCGTGGCGGCCAGCAGGAATACCACGCCTAACAGGCCGAAGATTTCAGTGGTGGCCAGCATCACGCTCTGCCCTTGCACTAGCTGGTCCAGCGTCTGCAGCAACGCTTCGCCGTGGGCGCCGGTGCTTTCCAGCACGGCACGCACGCTGCCGTCGGCATCGGCCAGGCCCACCAGCTCGGCATGCTTGAGGGTGGTCAGGTCTTCCCAGTAGGTGGTGACCAGCGAGGTGGCGAACGCGCCCGACAAGGTGCGCAGGAAGTTCATCAGCCCGGCCGCACCGGCCATCTCCGCTTCGTCCACGCTGGCCATCGCCAGGCCGGTGGTCGGCACGAAGAAGAACGGCAGCCCCAACCCCATCACCATCAACGGCACGGCGATGGTCCAGAAGTCCATATCGGTGGTGGCGTGCATGCGCCACAGCGTGACCAGGCCAATCAGCGTGACGCCGCCAAACACCAATCGGCGCGGATCGACTTTGGCCGACAGCCCGGCCGCCAGCGGTGCCACCAGCACCGCGAACACCCCGGTCCACGAGGTGGCCAGGCCGGCCTCGGTGGCGGTGTAGCCCATGTAACTCTGCAGCCACAACGGCGTCAGCACGTTGATGCCGAAGAAGGCGGCAAACGTCACCGAGATGGTCAGCACGCTGACCGAGAAACCACGGTGACGGAATACGCGCAGGTCGACGATCGGGTGCTTTTCGTGCAGCTCCCAGATCATGAAGGCGGCAAAGCCGATCGCCGCCACCACCGCCAGTGCGACGATTTCATCGGAGCCGAACCAGTCCAGGTTCTTGCCCTCGTCCAGCAGCAGCTGCAGCGCGCCGACCCAGACGATCAGCAGCAGCAGGCCGACGCGGTCGATCGGGTTGCGCACCAGCGGCTCCTCATAGCGCCGCAGCAGCTTCCACGCGATGAAGGCACAGGCCAGCGCGATCGGCACGTTGATGTTGAAGATCCACGGCCAACTGTACTCGTCGCACAGATAGCCGCCGAGGATGGGGCCAAGCACCGGCGCCACCAGCGTGGTCATCGACCACAGGCCGATCGCGGCCGGCGCCTTCTCTTTCGGGAAGATGCGCAGCAACAGCGTCTGCGACAGCGGCATCAGCGGACCACCGGCCAAGCCCTGGCAGATACGCGCGAACACCAGCATGCCCAGCGAATTGGACAAGCCGCACAGCGCAGAGAACACGCCGAACATGGCCATGGCGGTGACGAATACTCGCACCGGGCCGAAGCGCGCCGCCAGCCAACCGGTCAGCGGCACGGTGATGGCCTCTGCCACCGCGTAGGACGTAATCACCCAAGTGCCCTGGCTGGTGCTGGCGCCCAGGCCACCGGCGATGTTGCTGACCGAGACGTTGGCGATGGTCATATCCAGCACCGCGATGAAGTTGGCCGAGGCCAGAATCAGCGCGGCAAACCACAGCATGCCGCCACTGAGCGGCGCCGGGTTGTGAGCGTCAAGAGCCTTGCCCATCTTACTCACCGCTGCGGGTATCGATCTTGGCCGTCATCGACAGGCCGACCTTGAGCGGATGCGCCGCCAACTCTTTGGCGTCGAGACGAATGCGCACCGGCAGCCGCTGCACCACCTTGATCCAGTTGCCGGTGGCGTTTTGCGCCGGGATGGCGGCAAACGCCGCGCCCGAGCCGCCGGCAAAGCCTTCCACCACGCCGTGGTAGGTGACGCTGCCGCCGTACAAATCGGCTTTCAGCGTGGCCTGCTGGCCGATCTTCACCTGCTCCAGCTGCACTTCCTTGAAGTTGGCGGTGACGTACATGTCCTGCACCGGCACCACCGACAACAGCGATGCACCGGCTTCGACGCGCTGGCCGATTTGCACCGTGCGCTTGGCCACCACGCCATCCATCGGCGCGCGGATCACTGTGCGATCGAGATCGACCTTGGCCTGATCGCGCTTGGCGCGCGCCAGCGCCACTTCCGGATTGCTGTCTTCATCGGTATCGCGGATCAGCACCGCATTGGCGTCGCGCGTGCCTTCAGCGGCGATGCGGGTCGCCTTGGCCTGGGCGGCGGATGCCTTGGCCGAGGCCAGATTGGCTTCCGCCGTGGTCAGCGCGTTCTTGGCGCGGGTCAGCTCATCGCCGGAGACCGAGCCGGATGCCACCAGCGCGTTGCGGCGATCATAGTCGATACGGGCGCGCTCGCGGTCGGATTCGGCCGCGGCCAGTTGTGCGGCGGCGCGCTGCTCGTCGGCGACACGGGCAGCGATTTGCGCCGACAGGCCGGCGTCATTGGCGACATAGGCGCGCACGCGGCGTTCGGCGCGGCCCAGTTCCGCCTCGGCCTGGGCCAGCGCCAGGCGAGCATCGGTCGGGTCGATCACGGCCAGCACCTCGCCCTGTTTAACGGACTGAGTGTCCTTGACCTTGACTTCAAGGATGGTGCCACCCACCGCCGGCGTCACCTGTGCCACCTCCACGGCGGCGTAGGCGTTGTCGGTGGAGACATAGTGGCTGGCGTACAGCAGCCAGTAGGCGGCCGAAGCGGCGCCAATCACGGCCACGGTGCCGGCCAGGCCAGCCAGCTTCTTGTTGCGGCGCTGTTTGACCACCAACTCGGCGGCGGCGGTCTGCGCGGGGGAAGTATGTTCAGTCATGATGATCCTTCAGTAATCGTTAGAGGGCGGCCTGGTAGCCGCCGCCGAGGGCGCGGTTGAGGGCGACGTCCAGCGTCACCGAGCGCGATTGCAAATCGGTCAGCGCGGTCAGGCTATCGAGCAGCGTGTCTTCCACCGTCAGCACGTCCAGATGGGTGGCCAGGCCGCCCTGATAGCGCTCGCGCACAATGCGATGGGCATCGCGCACCGCCAACACCGCCTCCTGCGCGCGCTGCAGACGCGCATCCAGCGCCTGACGGCTGGCGGCGTTGTCGGCCACGTCCTGCAACGCGCGCGTCAGCGTGCCGTTGTAGCTGGCCACCGCTTCGTCGTAGGCGGCTTGTGCGCCACGTAACTGGCCTTTCAAGCGGCCGCCGTTAAACAGTGGCAGCGAAATCGCCGGCCCCACGCTGGCCATGCTGGAACCAGGCTTGGTCAGCATGCCGATTCCCAGCGACTGCGCACCCACCATGGCCGACAGATTGACGTTGGGGTAGAACGCGGCCTGCTGCGCATCGACGCGGCTGGCCTGGGCTTGCGCCAGCAGGCGCGCCGCCACCACGTCGGGGCGGCGGCCCAGCAGATCGGCTGCGAGCGCTGACGGCAGGCCGTAGCCACGGGCGAAATTCAGCGTCGGCCGGGCGATGCGCAGGCCACGATCCGGCCCCGCGCCAAGCAGCGCGGCCAGGCGATTGCGCTGCAAGGCCAGCGATTCCTGCATCTGCACCAGTTGGCCCTGCGCCTGCGCCAGACGGGCATCGGCCTGACGCACGCTGCCCAGGGTTTCCATGCCGTTGGCGTAGCGCTGCGCGAACAATTTGGCGGTGGTGTCGCGCACCGTGACCATCGCCTGCGCGGTGTCGGCGGCGGCGTACAGGCGCGCCAGTTCGTTATAGGCGTCGGCCACGCTGGCAGCCAGCACCAGCCGCGATTGCGCCAGCTCGGCGCGGCGCGCTTCCTGTTCAGAAGTAGCGGCGGCCAGCGCGGCGCGGTTCTTGCCCCAGAAGTCCAGCTCCCAGCTCAGGTCCAGCGTGGCCTGGCCGTAACCGTGCGTGCCGCTCGGTGTGAACGCCTTCGGCGTCAAATAATTGCTACTCAACTTTTGGTCGCTGAGCGAGCCATTGGCCGACACTTGCGGCTTGAGCGCGGCACCAGCCACCACGCCGGCGGCTTCGGCGCTGTCCAGCCGCGCGCGCGCGGTGGCCAAGTCCGGCGAGGCTTGCAGCGCCTCGTCCACCAGCACGTTCAACTGGGCGTCGCCGTAGGCTTGCCACCAATGGTCGGCCGGCCAGGCCACGGCGGGCGCCGCGAAGGTAGCGCTGGTGGCGAAATCGGCGGCGGTTTTCATCTGGGCCGCGTCGCGCTGCGGCGGCAGTGGCGCGCAAGCGCTGACGGCGGCGGCACAAGCCACCACCAACGCCAGCCGGCGCGGCCGCCATCCTGTCAATAATGCATTGTTCTGAAGCATGAACATTCCTTAAAATGAACTGTACGGTTTAGTTTAGCATTGATTCGCGACGGCGGACAAGCTAAACTGAACTCCTACGTCTACCTAAGGTTGTCATGAAAGCAAAGACCGAGACCCGTCGTCAGGCCATCCTGGACATTGCCGAGCAGGTATTTGCCGAGTTGGGATTCGAGCGCGCCTCGATGGACGAGGTCAGCAAGCGCGGCGGCGGCTCCAAGGCGACCATTTACAACTACTTCGCCAGCAAGGAAGAACTGTTCCTGCAAGTGGTGTACCGCGCCACCGAGGCGCAATTCCTGGCCATCCACGACACCCTGGACGCCAGCGAGCCGAACGTCCAGCTAGCGCTGACCCGGTTTGGCGAACGCTTTGTCAACCTGCTCCACTCGCGCGACGTCAAGGCGATGCGGCGACTGGTGATCGCCGAGGGCGGCCGGGCCGGCCTCGGGCCGCACTTCCACGCGCTGGGACCACAGCGCAGCCACGTCATGATCCAGGCTTTCCTCGAACGCGCGATGGAAAGCGGCAAGCTGCGCCGCGCCGACAGCAACGTCGCCGCCTACCATTTCAAGGCGCTGCTGGAGTCGGAGCTAATGGAAGATTTCCAGTTCCACCTGGTTGACGTCAAAGCCGCCGATGGCGCCGACAACATCCGCACCAAAGTCGCGCGCGCAGTCGACGTATTCATGGCCGCCTACGGCCCACGCCCAACCGCCTAGCCACGCAAAAAATGTCCACCTTCGGGGTCAGTTCCAAAAATCGGACATTTTCGGCAGGCATCACTGGTTGTAGGTCTTGCCGTCGATGCGCACATTGCGCAGCTTGAGTCCATCGACGTTGTAGGCGAACCAAGGCTGCTCTCGATTGCGCGGCGTGCCAAAGTCGGAATCGCTGATGCTGATGTTCGACACCGGCATCACCTTCGTCCCCTTGGCGCCATTGAAGCTGCTGGCCACCGGCCCCAGTATCACCATCGCCTGATAGCATGAATACTCACCGTCCGTGGTCTTCGCATTGGCCACCCGCACACCGGAGATATGCACGTCCGACACCTGCGGCGGACGATGGCGCGCGCTGTCGTCACCCGGCGCGTAATCACAATCGATAGTAATCACTGCGCCACCGCTGGTCGACACCACCTGCCCTTCCAGCGCGGAACCAGGCAGCATCTTGTATGAACGGCCGCGCGTCTGCACGCCGTTCGGCAAGGTCACATCGCGCACGTAGAAATGGCGCAGGAAGCCACCGCGATTCATATTGCTCTTCATGCGGATCGCCGTGCCGAGTGGGTTGTCCAGCCAGTAGGCGTTGCGGAACTCGATCTTCTGCGCATACACATGCTCGATGCCGGCCGCCATTTCGCTGCCCAGCGTAACGCCGCCATGGCCGCTGTTCATGATGCTGTTCTGGATCACCACATTGCGCGTCGGCCCATACTGCGTATCGCGGTTCTTGCCGGATTTGATGGCGATGCAGTCGTCGCCGTTGTTGAACAGGCAGCCGTCCACCAGCACCGTGTCGCAGGACTCGGGATCGAAGCCATCCGAATTCGGCCCGATGCTATCCATCCGCACCTTGCTGAAGTGGACCTTGCGGCAGTCGACCGGATGATGTATCCAGAACGGCGTGTTCATCACCAGATAACCCTGCATCAGCACATCGCTGCAATCGATGAACTCCACCATGCTGGGACGCAGATAGTGACCCAGCCCGAATACCCGCTGCTCCACCGGCACGCCGGCCTCGGACAGGATCGGCAAAAACTTCTCGTCCGCGCGCCAATCCGGGCGGATTTTAGACGCGCCCGGCGCCAGCGCTTCGGTATTGTTCGAGTTATCCAATCCCTGATGAATCACGCCCGGCAGAGCGGCCACGCGATTCATGCCCCACCAGCAGTTGCCGCTGCCATCTTCGAACGGCACGCCGGCCTGGCCGTCGATCACGCTGGTCCAGTCCTCGCCGGTGAAGGCGATGTTCTTCTGGCCGCGCGCATAGACCATCGGTGAGAAGTTCAAGCAATCGTTGCCCTGCCAGCGCGACAGCACCAGTTTGCCGTTGGCGCCGCAGTCGTAATCGCCATCGCGCGCATAGTCGGCCGGGTTGGCGCTGAAGTAGACGCGCGCGCCAGCCGCCAGATGCACATGCACGTTCGATAGCAGCACGATCGGCCCCTTGCAGTACCAACTGCCGGCCGGGATCAACACGCGGCCGCCGCCGGCCTTGTGCGCGGCGGCGATGGCGGCGCGAATGGCGGGATAAGCATCTGGCGACTGCGGCGTCGGCGTTTGCAGCTCGCCCTTGCGGCGCATCTCGACCAGTCCCGCCACCGTCACCAGCTTGCAGCTGCGCGCGCCGAAATCGGTGATGACGAAATCCTGATCACGAAACCGCAGCGGCTGCGCGAACACGTCGATAATCTGCTGCGCCCTCGCCCACGGATCGGCTGCCGCCTGTTGTGCCGACGCTGGCCACGGCACGCCGGCCGTCGCCAGCGCGCCGGCGGCAAACTTCAACACGGTGCGACGCTGCGCGGAAGATGATTTTTTCATTTGCTGACTCATTCAAATTGAGGGCACGCGCACAATGCGCAATGCCATGTACGGCCGGCCCGGCAGCGTGATACTGCGCTGGTCCTTGTCGACATAAGTGTAATCGTCCCGCTTGCGGATTTCGAAGATGCCGTCCACCGGTGTGACCGTCATATTCCAGGTATCGATGACTTCCACCTTGAAGCGCAGGCCATCCTTCAGGCCAGTGCGGAACAACGCGAACGGCCACGCGGTGGGCGTCGCCGTGCCGAAATAGCCAAGATAATATTCGCCATGCTTGCCGGCGAACGGATAGTCCTGCCACTTGTCGATCGGGTTCAAGCCCTCGGCCGGGCTGTCGCTGAGGATCTTGCGGAAGAACGCCAGCCGCGCCGGACTATCCCCGCGCAGCACACCGCCGCGCGCCAGCCATACCAGGTCCTGCGGATCGGTATAGCTCTCGCTGTGGCCAACATAGGTGCCGGCAATCGCGCCCTGCCAGAAGCGCAGCACCATCTCCTCCGGCTTGAGCTGGCCCCAACGCTGGCGGAAGTTGCCCTCGTATTTAACTTCGTCGTACACCACCGGCTTGTTGTAGACATCGCGCAGCAGCACCGCGCGCTCTGGGTCTTTGGCGATCGCCCCGCTCTGCACACTCACATGCGTGACCCACGGCTGGTTATGGTTGTAGAACACAAAAGCGTTATGAATCGAGCGCAGATGATGATACGGGTCGCTGGCCCGCACAATCTGGAAGTAGCGGTCCCACTCGGCCATGGTCTTGCTCTTGACGAGATCAAACTCGTTGGCCAGTGACCACCACACATTGCGGTAGCCAGCCAACCGCGCCACCGCATAACGCAGATAGCGCTCGTTGACCTCGGGCGGCATCTGGTCGAAACCCCAGCGGCCACGGTCATAGGGATGGAACAGGATGATGTCCGCCTCGATGCCGAGATCGCGCAGCTGCGCCACGCGCTGCTCGAAGTGACGGAAGAAGGCCGGGTCAAAGCGGGTGAAATCCCAGCCCTTGGGCAGTTGGCCGGCAAACGGATACCAGCGCAAATCGCTGCCGCCTTTTTCGTACGGCTGCGGGAACAGCGTCATGCGGATTTTGTTGAACGGCGCGTGGGCCAGCGTCTGCAAGGTTTGCTGTTCCAGCGCATCGCTTTGATGCGCCCAGCCGTAGCTGGTGGTGCCGACCTGCCAGAACGGCGTGCCGTCGGCATAACCGAAATGCCAGGTGTTGCGCACGCTGACCGGGCCGTGGTTGCCGGCGCTGGCCGGCGTCGCGGTCAAGCTGCCGCGCTGCGCGTCCAGCGATGGGCGATTGCTGTGCGTTTGCCAGCGCCACTCGCCTTCTGCGTCGGGCATGAAGCGCAGCACGTAGCGGCCATCGCCGTCGTAAAAGCCGGTCACTTCGATCCTGCGCTCGCCCTGGCTGAAGGTGGCCGACAGTTCAACTTCCATGAACGGATTGCCTTCAGCCGGGCCTTGCAGCGCGATGTCCACCGTGCCCCAGCGCTCCACCGTCAGCGCGTGCGTCGGTTGCGATAGCAGCGCGGCGCATAATGCCAATATCGTCAGCAGGTATCGTCTCATGTTCGCTCCTTCACGGCAGGCGCTGGAAGCCTTCGGCCCTCACCTGCCAGCGGCCGTTGTGCGGGAAGCCAGGCGCGGGGCCGGCGGGTGCGCCGTCCCAGCCACCGGCCATCAACGCCACGGCGGCCAGCAGCGCGCCATTGCCGGGCAGGTAGACAGGCAAGCCGGTGTTCGGATTGTGACCGGCCTGGGTGTAGCTGTTGTTGGGGCCATCGGTTTTCAGCAGCACGTCGACGGCTTGCTCTGGTTGGCCGAGACGGGCGGCTGTCATGGCCACCATCGGGTAGTCCCAGCCCCAGATTTTGGTGGCCCAGTCCCAATTGGCCAGCACCGCGTCGAGTGTGCGGCGCATGGTGGCGCGGTCGACGCCATCGCCGGGCAGCTGACCAAGCGCCATCAGGAATGATGGGTGATCGTGGCGGCTGGCGATGTTGTCCCAGGTGTCCGGCGTGGATTCGAGGGCGACGTATTTGCCGTCTTTCTGCGGCAGTGCCGACAAGTGCGTGCGACGGAATTCCCAATCGCCGCGACGCGGCAGGCCGAGACGTTCGCGCCAGCGCTGTGCGGTTTCCAGTGCCCAGGCCCAGTAGCTCAGCTCATAGGTCGGATTCATGCTAGTGGACTGGTCGTAGATCTCTTGCGCGATCCATAGTGGTGGGCCGAGCACGAAGCGCTTTTTTGCGTTGTCCCATTCAAGCATGTCGGACATGGCCTGGGCGGTGTCTTCGACCAGTTCGCGGTAGCTTGCCAGCGTGGCCGGTGTTGGGTTGGCACGGTACAGCAGTTCGGCCAAGTGAATGGCGTGCGGCTGGTTCCAGACGATCAGCGGATTGCCGCCGGGGCTTTCGCGGCCTTCGGGACCGGTCATCTTCATCCAGCGGGCGCCGCGCAGGCCGCGCGATGCCGCCACCGCGCGGGCGGCCGGCAAGGTGCGCTGGAACCATTGCAGCGTGCGGGCGGTGAATTGCGGACGGCCCCACAGCGCGAAGTGGGCGGTGTGCCACCAGACCATTTCGGTGTGATGTTTGCCGTACCAGGTGGCGGTGGTCACGCCGCTCTCCTGGGCTGGCAGATCGTCACCCAGCTGAATCGCGGTCAGATACTGCGACAGCACCACTCGCCGCTCCAGCTCCGCCGCGCGCGGATCAGTGCTGCCAGTGAAATCCACCGCCGCCCCCGAGCGCCAGAAAGCCTCCCACCAACGCGCGCTCGCCGCGAATACCTCATCGACACCGCCGGCCATCAGCGTAGTGGCGGGCAGCACGCCCACGTCCTGTGGGCTAAAGGTCAACGTCACGGCCAGCGCGTCGCCTTCTGCTGGCCGGATTTCCAGGCTATTCGGGCCGCTGCGGGCGACGCTCATTGTGGTGGCGCTGCGCAGCGTCATGATGTAGCGTGCGTTGTCGCGACGGTGTTCCAGTACCAGCGTGTGATCGTCCTGATTCAGTATTGTGCTCTGATGGCCCTCCTCCGTCCAATCCAGCGGCGGATTGTGGCGGGTGCGGAAGTCATAGCCCAGCGGTAGCGCAATCCGCAGCGCCGCGCGGCCAGCGGCAAACAGCGGCGTCTCCATCCGCAGCGCCAACGTATCGCTATCCGGACTGGCCGCGCTGCTGACACGCAGCGGCTCGCCCAGCACGCTCACACTGCTATCCAGCCGCCCGCGCCACAGGTCCAGCCGCTGATCGACCGCCGTCACATCCGCCGGCACCAGTGCCCGCGCGCCCGCCCCGATCAGCACCAGCCCAATCTGCGGCAACGGCTGCACATGAGGATTCTGCCGCAGCCACTGCCCCGCCGGCGTATTCTGCTGCGTTGGATAACCCACCGTGCGGCCGTGCGCCGTGTAGGCGCGATTGGCGTCGGCCAGCTGATAGTTGTGGGGATTGGCATCCTGATGCCACGACCAGCGCGCCTGCGTTTCGGTCGGCGTACCAGTCTTCCAGTAAAAGTCCGGCAGCGATTGCAGACCGGTGACGTCGGCAGTGAAACAGAATCGTCCATTGCCAACACTGAGCGGCGCCATCGCATCCAGCGCCGTCAAATGCGGCGCATGCCGCGCCACCAATGCCTGCCGGTCGATCGGCGCGGCACCGCCGGCGGTGTGCACCGCCAGCGCCAACAACACTGCCCAGCCTAGCCTCATCAGAACTTGTACTCTACCGACGCCCGGTACACCCGTCCCAGCATATCCGCCATGCTGGTGATGTAACCGTTATAGATCGAGTTGGCGGTCAGCGGCGGCCACTCCTGCGTGAGGTTGTTCACCCCCAGCGAAATGGTCGTGTTCTTGATGCCCAGGTAGCGCATATTCAGATTGTACTGACTATACGAATCCACCTTGGTCAGCGTCGATCCGGTGCGCGGCGTCAGATCCGTCAGTCCCGAGTTATAACGCTGCGACAGCGTCGCACGCCAGTTGCCCAAGCTGTAGTTCAGCGCCAGCGTATGCTTCCAGCGCGGATTAATCTGCGGCATACCGGCCAGACCCGCATTCGGCCCCGCACTGCCATAGCGGCCATCGTTGGTGATGATGCCCACGTTCTGCAGCCACGGACCATCCTTCTCGCTCTGGAACTCATACTTGTGATACCAGGTGCCATCCAGCTTCACATCGAAATTGCCGAAGCTCGCGCGCGGGAAGCGATAACTGCCGGAGACATCGGCGCCGCGTATCCGCGTCTGGCCCCGGTTGGACTGGCTGGCCACAATGTGATTGATGGTGCCATCCGCATTCCGAATGATGAACGCCGCATACTTGTCCGGATTCTGCTGGATCTCCGCGATCGACGTCGCACCCAGCACATCGCGGATCAGCAAGCCCCAGTAGTCCACCGTCAGCGTCATATCCTTCATCGGCTCCAGCGCGAAGCCCAGCGAGAAGCCGCGCGATTTTTCCGGCTTGAGGAAGGAATTGTTCGGCGACTTGGTCCAGTAGGTCGTCGTCACATTACACACCTGATCGTAGGTGTAGCCCGCCTTCGGCGTACCGGTTGCCGCCACCGTCGGCTGCGAACTTGGGCACAGCACCGGATCATCCATCACCTGCGTGCGCACCTCCGGTGTCGGATTCTGGATGTCCATGATGGACGGCGCGCGGAAACCGGTCGACACCGAACTACGCAGCACCAGCGGCTGCCAAGGCTGATAACGCGCCGCCAGCTTGGGATTGACCGTGGTCTGTTTCAGATCGTCGTAATGGTCGGCCCGCACCGCGCCGTTCAGCAGGAACTTGTCGGTGATCGGCGCATCGACCTCCATCATCAGCGACGCGATCTTGCGCTGCAAATCCTTGGCCACGCCGACCGGCGTTTCGCCCACCAGATCGGTCTGCACCACCACGCCGGAAGCGTCGATGTTGTAAGTGCCATCGGCCTTCTTCAGCACATAGTCCAGCGGCGCCGCGCCCACCCGCGCTGAATCCTTGCGGAACTCGGCCGACACGGCCAGCGTCAAATCGCCGCCAGCCAGCTGCCACAAGGGCCGCGACACCGTCAGGTCGACGCTCTCGTTGTACGCCTTGTTGAGACGATAGGTATAGTCCAGCGCCTGCGCGCTTTGCAGATACGCCAGCCCGGCCGCGTCCTGCAAGCCAAACGGATTCAGGATGCCCTTGTCGAAGCCCTCCTGAATCTTCGAATACAGCACATAGCCGGCACCGGCACGCGTATCACGCTCGGCGCGGCCGTAGTTGATGCCAGCGCGGTAATCCCAACCCAACACCGTGCCCTCGGCCGACAGCACAATGCGGTCATTGCTCTGCTCATCGTTGCGATACGCCGGTCCCAGTTCGGCCGGTCCCCACTGGAAGTAAATCGTGCGGCCATTCATATTCAGAGTGCTGACCGTGCCGGGCGTCTTGGTCGCATCGATATACATGGTTGGCGTATTCGCGCCGGTGTTACTGCCCACCACCTGCACCGCCGGCGTGATGCCATTGCCCGGATAGAATCGGCTTGAAGACGACAGCGAATACGTGGTGAACGGATTGGCGGTACCCGGTACCTGCATGCCGCGATACTTCTGCACCGTGAATTCCGAATGCAGTATGTCCAGATCCAGCTTGTGGCCACCGGACAGATTCAGACTGGCGCGGCCCGCGATGGTGGTGATCTTGCTGCCATCGGTAACGGCGGTCCAGTACAGCGGATTGCGGTAGCAGCCCGGCGCATAGGTCGGCGGCGTGTTGGCGCTGGCGTTGCCCAGCGTCGGCAGCGCATACGGGTCGAGACAGCCGCTCGCGTAGGCCGGGTTGTAGCTGGTATTCGAACTGCGGCTGAAACCGAAGTTGGCGATCGGCGAAGCGTTGCGCGCATCCGGTGCCAGGCCCAGACCGAGGCCGCGCAGCACCGCCGGATCATGCTGGTCCGGACGGTCGCCCTGGAACAGCGCAGTCTTCTCCTGATGGTCGGCCGCCAGGTAGAAGTTCCAGCCATCCGACTTGACGTCACCCCAGCCGGCGATCAGGCCAAAGCTCTTGGTCTGGCCGCCACCGCTCAATTCCGGCGTCGCGTATTCGGCCTTGGCCGAGAAGCCACGGTAGTTACGCTTGGTCAGATAGTTCTGCACACCGCCGATGGCGTCGGCGCCGTAGATCGAGGCCGCGCCGCCGTTCAGCGTCTCAACGCGGTCCAGTGCCATGCGCGGTATCACGTTAACCGACACATACTGGTCCTGCAGCGGCTCGTTGGCGAGGCGGCGGCCATTCAGCAGCGTCAGCGTCCGCATCGGCCCCAAGCCGCGCAGATTGGTGACCGGACCGGCCGCGCCGGAGTTGGTGCCGAGCGACAGCGACTGCGGCTGCTCCAGCACAAAGTCCTTCAACTCGGTATTGCCGCGCGCTTCCAGCTCGCTGCTCTTGGTGATGCTGAGCGGGGTAGCGCCTTCGTCGGCCACACGGCGTATCAACGAACCGGTGACGACGATCGACACCGGCTCCGGCTCTGTGGCCGGCGCGGAATCGACAGTGGGAGCGGCGGAAGTCGCCGCGGTTTGGGCATGGGCCTCAACGGCCATTTGCAGGACAGCGCTGGCTACGGCAGCAGCCAATGAGACGCGCTGAACACGGACCTTACGTGCTTGCATCGTTGTCTCCTCTCTCTGTTGTGGTGTCGAATTGGTTCGATCACTTTTTATATGCGGTCGAGCCAGATACTAAATTGGTCCGACCACCTTCACAACAAAAAGATGGCGGTGTTGCGTTTTCAACACCGCTATCCGGCGCAATAATCAAGTTGCTGATTATTGCGCGGAGTGACTTAGAACTTGTAATTCAGTCCGACCACGAAGGAACGGCCCGAGTGCACGTACAGCAGCGTATCGTTGCGCTGACTGTCGCGGCCATAGCGCAGCGGCGTATCGGTCAGATTCTGCCCTTCGAGACTGACGCGCAGGTTCGGCGTCAGGTTGTAGGACAAGCTCATGTCGACATTGGTGGAGCCGTCGACGATGGTGTAGTCGGCACCGTTGACGTCACCCAGCACCGCCAGAATGTAAGCCGAGCGATAGGCCGCCGACACCCGAGCGCTGAACTTCGCATCCTCGTAGTACAGCGTGAGGTTGTGCGTGTTGGGTGACAAGCCGGTGAAGTTGGCCACCTGCGTCAACTGCTCGTTGGCCGCCGTGGTTGGATTGTCGACCCGCGTGATGTAAGTGATCTTCGACTTCACGTGGGTGGCGTTGGCCAGCAGGCCGAAGTTGTTCCAGCCCGCAGGCAGGAAGCTGAACGGCATTTGCAGGTTGAACTCCAGACCATTCAGCGGGCCGCCGGCGGTGTTCACTTTGCGGCTCACCACCACTTCGGTATTCGGCAGCGTCGGGCAGATCGGCGTGGCGCCGGTGATCGAACAGCCGTTGAAGATCAGCAGTTCGTTCGGCAGTCCCAGCGTGTTATACGGCACACGCTCGTTCACGCTCTGAATGAAGGAGCCGATGTCCTTGTGGAAGTAGCCCAGCGAGACCATGGCGTTCTTGGCGTAGTACCACTCGGCCTGCAGGTCGTAGGTCTTGGCGCGGATCGGGTCCAGTTGCGGATTGCCGATCGAGACCGACTGCGAAATCTGCGACACCGTGGCGGACGGCGCCAGGTCGGTGTACTCCGGCCGTGACAGTGTTTTACCGGCCGAGAAGCGCATGAACACATCCTTCGGCAACTGCGCCGTCAGATTCAGCGCCGGCAGCCAGTCGCGGTATTTTTTGACGCCGGTATTCGGCTGCAGCACGCCGTTCACGTTAATCAGCGCGGTCGAGGTGGCGGTGGTGTCAGCACCACGCACGCCGACGTTGCCGCGCCAGCCGATGCCCCACAGGTCGTAGTTGAAGTCGACCATGCCATACACCGCATTGATCTTCTCTTCGACGCGGCGGTTGGTCTGGCCGAGGATGTTGTACTCGGAACCCGGCACCGACGAGCAATGGCACTCGATGTTATACACGGCCAGGAACTTGTCCAGATCCACCGCCGCCCACGACGACGGCACGCCGCTGCCACCGAGGCCACTGCCAAAGCCGGTGATCTGGCGCGAGATGTCGGACATGGTGACGCCCGCCGGCAAAGTCAGGCCGTTGGCGCCGGAGCCGACTTCGTAGTTGGTCCAGATATTCTTGCGCTTGGAGAGGCCGAAGCGCGTGGTCAGGTGGTCGTTCAGTTCCCACGACAGGTTGCCGGCCTGGGTCTGCAGCTTGTTGGTGGTGTCCAGATAGCGGCCGACAAACTGGCCGTGCACCGTGCCATCAGCATCCTGCGGACCGAAGCTGAAGCTGTTCGGATTGGTGATGTCGATGCCGAAGTTCAGCGTCGGCACATTGCGGTTGTTGCGGAAGTCCCAGGAGAAGCCATTGGCGTTGGGTGAATCGAATTGCACCGTCGCGCGCATCGGCTCATTCAGATTGGAGTTCGAGTTACCGGCCATGAAGTCGACCTTCACCGTGTCGCTGAACTTGTGGCTGCCCGAGATCACGTGCTGGCGGAAGGTGGTGGTGTAGATGTCCAGCAGACCCTCGGTACGCACGTCGACGCCATTGAATTTACCGTAGTCCCAGCTGCCGTTATCGTTGAAATGCGCGTCCAGGATCGAGGTCTGCGGCTTGCCGTTGGCAGCGCCCAGCGTGCGGCCAAAGGAAATCGCCTCGATGTAGTTGTCGTAACGCTTGTTGGCGAATTTACCGTACATGAAATCCAGATTGACCTCGGTGTCGCTGCTCGGTCGCCATTGGTAGGAGTTGGTGATGCCGGTGCGCTCGTAGTCGGTCTGCGAGCGGCGGTAGCGCGGAATACGCGGTGCAAACGCGCCCGAGCCGGCGGCCGGATTGGCCACCGTGCCACCATAATTGTCGGTCCGGTTCATGACGTTGTTGTAGGCCGTCGGGTCCGAAGTCCGCGGCAGGTTGAAGCCGCAGTTGGTGGCCGTAACGCCCTTGGTCGCGTTGTTGGCCGGGTTCTGCGTGGCGGCGCCCAGCGGCGAACAGAAGCCGCCGTCGGCACTGGCGCTCAGCAGCTCCACCGCCTCGTAACCTTCCTCGGTCGCTCGGCGTTTCGAATAGGCGCCGGAAATCAGCGCGCCGAATTTACCGTAAGGCGTATTCCAGCGGTCCGACAACAGCGCCGTCACGCGTGGCTGGGTCTTGTCGGACAAGGTATTGTGGAACTCCTGCACGCCAAAGCTGATGGTACGGTCCTTGAAGTCGAACGGGCGCGCGGTGCGCAGGTCGACGGTGGCGCCCAGCGAGCCCTCTTCTATCGCCGCTTCCGAAGTCTTGCGCACTTCCAGGCTGTTGAACAGCTCAGATGCGAACACCGAGAAGTCGAAACCGCGCCCACGGTTGGTGCTGCCGTTGATGTCGGAGGCGCCGGTGGCCGCCACGCCTTCGATGCCATTGATGCGCACCCGCGTGAAGCCGGCGTTCAGACCACGCACGGTGATCTGCTTGCCCTCGCCGCCATCGCCGCGTGCCAGCGCCACGCCAGGCACGCGCTGCAGCGACTCGGCCAGATTCGCGTCCGGGAACTTGGCGATGTCCTCGGCCTTGATGACATCGACGATGCCGTCCGAGTTCTTCTTGGTGTTCAGCGCCGAGTTCAGACTGGCGCGGAAGCCGGTCACCACCACCACGTTTTCATCTTTATTGTCCGGTGTCGCAGCCGGTGGTGCTGCCTCCTGCGCGTGCGCCTGCAAGGACGCCAGCAGCGCGATAACACCCAGCTGGATCACGGTCGGACGGATATGCGTATTTCTCATCTCTGTATGTCTCCTGTGTTGTTTTAGGTATGAGGTGAGCGGATATTACGCCCGCCTTTTCCTGCACAAAATGAGGGTTGTCGCATCGATGATTCACTTTTGACAAATACTCATGGAATTGATTGGAAAGGATTCCCACATCAATCAACAACGCGACTATTCCGCTCCGGCGGCGCTCAAGCGATTGCGACATCGACGCCAATCCGCTACTGTCTTGTAGCCTTTGCTCACCTATTGGAGACGCTGTTCAAGTGAAGATCAAAAACATCCACCCGACCACCTGCGCCCTGCTGATTGGCGCCCTGTTCTCCCTGCACGCCAACGCTCAACACGCGCCGCCACCGCAGGAAAAAGGCCCGGCCGCGCAGGACGCCATGCTGCACGCACTGGAAGTCCATTACCCCACGCCCTACCGCGCCATGCCCGCCGCCGAGGTCAAGGCGGTGCTGGACCGCGTGTTCGACTATCTGAACGCCGTCACCCCGGCGGAACTGATCAACAAGACCAGCCACGCGCCCATCGCAAAGCTGGACAAGGCCGATCCCGATGCGGTGCTGAAGCCGGGCGACTTCCGCCTGACCAGCTATGAATGGGGCGTGACCTACGCCGGCATGCTGGCCGCCGGCGCCGCCACCGGCGACCAGCTCTACACCGACTACACCATCAAGCGCCACCAGTTGATGGCCGACCTCACCCGCCTCTACCTGCCGGTGGTGAAAGCCGATACCGCCAACGCCCAGGCGCCGATCAAGAGTTTTCTCAACCCGCACGCGCTGGACGATGCCGGCGCGCTGTGCATGAGTTTTTTGAAGGCCAAGCAGTCCGGCGCGCGGGTCGACTACGGTCAACTGGTGGGCGTGTGTGCGCCCTTCGTCACGGAAAAGGAATATCGCCTGAGCGACGGCACCATCGCGCGCGGCGGTCCTGGCGCGGATGGCAAGCCCAAAATGCGGCCGCTGCAAAACACCCTGTGGCTGGACGATATGTTCATGGCGGTGCCGACCATCGCGCTGATGGGCAAGGAAACCGGCAACAGCAAATATTATGACGACGCCGCGCGCCAGGTACTGCAGTTCTCGCGCCGCATGTTCAATCCGCAGTTGGGCATCTACATGCACGGCTACGTCGAAGGCATGCGCGATCACCCCGAACTGCATTGGGCGCGCGCCAACGGCTGGGCGCTGATGGCCATGGTCGAAGTGCTGGAAGTGCTGCCCAAGAATCACAAGGACTACAAGGCGGTGGAGGCGCAACTGCGCGCCCACGCCAACGGCTTGGCGCGCTACCAGGACAAGGATGGCTTGTGGCACCAGTTGATCGACCGTCCGGACTCCTACCTCGAAACCTCGGCCAGCGCCATTTACGCCTACGCGCTGGCGCGCGCGGTTAATCGCGGTTATCTGGACAAGGAGATGTTCGGCCCGATGGTCAATCTGGCGTGGAACGCGGTCGCATCCAAAGTCAACGCCAAGGGTGAGGTGGAAGGCATTTGCGTCGGCACCGGCATGGCCTTCGATCCAGCGTTCTACTATTACCGGCCGGTGAGCACCAAGGCCGCTCACGGCTACGGTCCGGTGCTGCTGGCCGGCGCCGAGGTGATCGAGATGAACAAGAAGTTCAAGTACGGCCTAAATGACAGTGGCCTGATGTATCAGGGGCAGCAGCAATGAAACCGCGCTATCTCGCGGTCGCCGCGCTGCTGCTGTGCGGCGTGGCACATGCCGGCATCGGCCAGCGCTTTCCGTCCGAGCGCAAGGTGGTCAAGGACCCGGTCACCGGCACCATGCTGACTTTCCTGACCAGCAAACCGCATGGCGACTCCAAGATCTATCCCACCCATCCGCAGTGGACCTCGGACGGCCAATGGGTGGTGTTCCGTTCGAAGCTGGCCGGCGGTGAAGCGCTGGCCGTCAACGAGCAGACCGGCGACATCGTGCAGGTGACGGAAGGCGGTTACACCGGCATGCTGAACCTGGCGCGCAAGTCGATGAAGCTGTACTTCATGCGCAACGACGCCACGCCCAAGCGGCTGCAGATCGTCGAAGTGGATCTGGGACGGCTACTGGCCGACAGCGCCGCCGGCACACTGAAGCCGGCCGACGCCTACCAGCGCATCGCCGGCACCACGCCGGCCGAGCTGCAGGCCGGCGGCGACATGGCACTGGATGCGGATGAGGAATGGGTCTACTTCCGCGTCGGCCCAGAGGAAGCGGCGCGCCATCTGGCGCCGGGCACGCGTATCGAACCGGCGTTCGGGCCACGCAAGATGGGTGCGGGGCCAAATGGCATCGCGCGCATGAATCTGAAAACCGGCGAGATCCGGCATGTGGTGTCGGTGCCGTTCCAGATCGGCCATATCCAGGCCAATCTGTACAACCCGGGCGAGATTGTGTTCTGCTGGGAGACCGGCGGCAAATCGCCACAGCGCACCTGGACCGTGCTGGCCGATGGCAGCGGCCTGCGTCCGCTGTACCCGGAGGCGCCGTACGAATGGGTGACGCATGAAGCGGTGATCGGCAAGGACGAAGTGGCGATGTCCATCATGGGCCACCGTCCGGTGCCCGGCGCCGGCGGCGGCGTGAGTGCGCCGGCCACCGGTGTCGATGGCGCCAATCCGGGCCAGGACGATGGCTGGGGCAATACCGGCACGCGCGAGAAGCCGACCGGCCTGGCCATCGTCAATCTGCGCACGCGCACCATGACCATCGCCGGACAGACGCCGTCCGGCAGCGGCTTGTGGCATGTGCATGGATCGTCGGATGGTCGCTGGGCGGTGGGGGATGACTTCAGCCGCTCGGTGTATCTGATTGACCGCCGCAACGGCAACAAGATGACGATGCTGACCACCGGCCACAAGACCACTGCGGCCGACCATCCGCATCCGACCTTCAACGCCGACGGCACCAAGATCGAGATTCAGTCGGCCATGCTGTCGGAAGATGGCCGTACCATGAACATCTGCATTATCCCGGTGCCAAAGGACTAGGTATTGCTGAAGCCCCGCGTGTTGATGACCGTGACAGGCTGTTCGCACACGGTCTCCACCCGCACATTGCGCAGCGAAACTTCTTTGACCGGCAAGCCGGGATCGCCCTGGATGCGGCAGATGAAGCGCGCCTCGCCTACCTTCACGTCGCTGACATACAAACCCTCGATCGGCGTCAGACGTCGTTCGTAGGTCGGCACCAGATTGCGCCACTGGTACAGCACATCGGTTTCCACGCACACCGCGCCGCCGGCGATTTTGGTCGCCGTGACGTTTTTCATGTGGATGTTGCGCACATAGCCGCCACGCCGCTCGTTGGTCTTCACGTACAGGATGTTGTTGATCTCGACCAGCGTGGTGCCGGCGATCGGGCCGCTGGCGTTGCCGCGATCGAAGTGGCAGTTCTCGACCAGTACATTCTCCACCCCGCCCGACAGTTCGCTGCCGATCGCCAGCAGTTGGTGGCCGTTCTTGATGCGGCAGTTGCGGATGACGACGTTTTTCACTGGGCTGGCCAGCCGCCAGCCGTCGAATTCTCGACCGGATTTGACCGAGATGGCGTCGTCACCCTGATCGAATATGCAGTCTTCAATCAAGACGTTCTGGCTCATCTCCGGATCGATGCCGTCGTTGTTGTGGCCATGGGCGCGGATGTCGACGCGGCGTATCACCACGTCCTGGCACAGGTAGGGATGCACGGTCCAGAATGGGCTGTCGCGGATGCTGATGTCTTCTATCAGCACATTGCGGCAGCGGTTGAACTGCACGAACTGCGGACGCAGATGTGCTTCGCCGGCCGTCATCTGGCGCTGCGCGACCGGGACGTTGCGCACCGCGTGGTTGTACAGTGCGACCAAGGCGTCCATGTGCGGCTTGGGGCGAGCGTACCAGATGCGCCAGATATCCAGTTTGGCTTGCAGTGTGCCTTTGCCGGTCAGCGCCACGTTGTCGCAATCGATGGCGTAGATCAGTGGCGAGTAGTTGTAGCACTCCAGCCCTTCCCACGACGTCAGCACGGCGGGCAGGTAGTCGTTGGGGTGTTCGGAGAACAGCAGCAGCGCGCCCTCTTCGACGTGCAGATTGACGTTGCTCTTCAGGTGCACCGCGCCGGTCAGCCACGTCCCGCGCGGCACCACCACACGGCCACCGCCAGCGGCATGCGCGGCGGCGATGGCTTGCGCGATGGCGGCCGTGGTGCGGACCTTGTCGCCCGCCACGGCGCCATAGCTCTTAATGTCGAAGCGCGGCGCGGCAGAGAAGTCCGGCACATGGATAGCCGGCATGTCAAACGGCGCGCTGACGCGAATGGTCTGTTGCGCAATCCCGCCCTCCTTTGCGGCGGGCGGCGTGGCGCAGCCGGACAGCACTGGCAGCAAGGCGGTGGCGCGCAGCAGTGTGCGGCGTTTGGCGTTGGCGCTCATGGCTTGGCCATCTTCTTCAGTTCCGACGCCGCCAGCAGGAAGCCGCCCACACCGTAGTTATAGCTGGACGACGGCAGATAGAACGCCGGCTCGGCCCCCGTCTGCTGGATGCCGCCCAGGCGACCATCCGCATACACATTCTTCAGCAGCCCGGCCCAGGCCCGCTCTATCACCGGCCGGTAGACCTTCGCATCCAGATAGCCCTTGTTGACGCCGTACGCCAAGCCAAACACGAACAGCGAAGCGCCCGAGGTTTCCGGCAGCGGATAAGTGGCAGGGTCGAGCAGGCCCGCATGCCACTGCCCATCCGCTCCTTGGATCTTTGCAATCCGCGCCGCCATCTGCTGCAACTGCTGAATATAGAACGGCCGCTGCGGATCATCCGCCGGGATGTAGTCCAGCGTGCGCGCCAGCCCGCCCATCACCCAGCCCTCGCCGCGCGACCAGAAAATCTTCTGGCCATTGGCCTCACGCTTAGTTTTGTAGCTGGCATCGCGCGCGTACAGATGCTCGTCTTGGTCGTACAGCAGATCGTAAGTCACGCGCCACTGCTTGTGCACATAGTCGAGATATTTGCGATCTCCCGTGGCCTTGTACATCTTCACCCACACTGGCGGCGCCATGAACAGCGCATCGCACCACCACCACGGCTGGCGCTCATCGCCCGGCCGCAGCGTGTTCAGGTTAATTAGCGTATCCAGCTCCGCCTTGGTGGCAGCGATGCGCTCCGGCTTGGGATCCTGGAAGTACAGCTCAAGATAGGTCTGTGCCACCGCGATATTGTCAGCATTCGGGTACGGCGTGTTCAGCTTCCACTCGAACTGATTGGCCATGGTCAGCATCGCATCGCGATACTTCGGATCGCCGGTGGATTCGGAAGCGGCCATGAAGCCGGTGAACAGCACCGCCGAAGTCCAGATCTTGTCCAGATGACGCATGGTGCGTTCCAGCTGCCAGTCCGCGACCTTGCGCGTGACCTTGTCGATGGCCGCTGGTGTCAGCGCCGGCGACAGATCGGTCGCCAGCGGGCCGGCATCGGCCGGGGCATCGCCGAAAAAGCGGCTGGTGTCCTTGTCGATAATCGCCTGCATGGTCGGCGTCGGCAGCGGATAGCCCTGCTGCTGCGCGTGCAGCAGCCCGCTGGCCAGGCCCAGGGCCGCCAGCAGCAAGTGGTGTTTGAGTCTCATCATGTCAGCTCTTGTCCTGTTCTTCGAAGGTCTTCTTGCTCGGATCCTGCTTCTGCTTGCGTTGGCCGGGCTGCGCTGCCGCCGCCGGCAAGCCGCGCACGCCCTGGTTATCCTCCAGCGACACCGGCGTGCCTAACTTCAGCTGTGCGTCGGTGAAGGTCCAGTCCTTGGCATCGTAGATATGGCCGCCGTTCTGGGCTTCGATATCCAGCCCTTCCAGCGTGAAGCGGCTCAATGGCGCCTCGGAGTAGCCATCGACTTCAAACGCCGTTGTGGCGCCGCGCGCGTGAATATTCCAGATGCGGACATCGTGGAAGTGGGCGATGCCCTTCTCGCGTGGTACTGGCGTGGACAGCGTCTTCCAGTACGGTGGATAGTCCTTGATCTCGTCCGGAATTTTGGCGTAGCTGTAGCTGGGGTTCCAGTTCATATTGATGCGCAGGACCACCGGCGTATCGATCATCTTGAAGTCGTGCAGGCGCAGGTTCTCACCGAAGCCGCCGCGCGTGTGGGCAGACTTGAACAATATCCCCACTGGCACGCCTTTCAGCGTGGTGATGTTATACGCCTCAATGTTGCGGAAGCCGCCCGAGGTTTCGCTGCCGAAGGTGACGCCAGCAGCGGCGGTGCGCACGATGGAGTCGCGGATGATGACATCCTCGGTGCTGCGGGCCACGCGCTGGCCGTCCGAGTCGCGGCCGGCTTTCAGGCACAGGGCGTCGTCGTTGACGTCAATGTCGGCATGCTGCACCAGCACTCTCTTCGACGAATCGATGTCGATGCCATCGGTCGATGGTCCGAGCGCGCCTTCGTTATTGCGGATCACCACGCCGTCGACGGTGATGTCGGTCGAGTAGCAGATGTGCAGCGTCCAGAAGCCGGAGCGGCGCAACAGCAGGCCGCCGCCGATTTTCACGTCTTTGGAATTGAATACCTGGATCAGGCGCGGACGCTGGGCATCGTAGTCCGAGGCCCAGCGCAGGCCGCGAGGTTCGTAGGTTTTGCGCAGCGACCAGTAGCTGTCCCAAAATACCTTGCCGTCGCCGTCTATGGTGCCTTCGCCTGTGATGGCGGCCTTGTTTTGTTCGTAGACGTTGACCAGCGCGGCCGGCCAGCGCATTTCGATGCCGGCGATGCGGGTCGGCATCACGGGATAATCCTGCAGCCGTTGCGAGCCGAGTATGGTGACACCTTTGTCGATTTTCAGCGTGACGCCGGTTTTGACGAAGATCGACCCGCTCAGATAGGTGCCGGGTTTGAAAGTGACGGTGCCGCCTTCGGCTGCTGCGGCGTCGATGGCTTTCTGGATGGCGGCGGTGTTGAGGGTTTTGCCGTCGCCTTGCGCACCGAACTGTGTGGCGTCGAAGTCTTTGGCGCAGACGGCACCTGCCAGCAGCAGCGCGCAGGCCAGCACCGCGCGGCGCAGCCAGGATGTAGACATGAAGGTCATTGTGCGTTCTCCGTCAGTAGCCGCACCTGGCCGAGCATGCCGGATGGACGTGGGGTGATCAGGTGGGTGTCCTGCGGGACGAAGCGTTGGCCGTAACGGGCGGACAACAAACGGTAGTCCGGGCGCTCCTGGCCAGCCAGCATGTTGATCGACAGATTGGCTACCTGGACCTCGATGCGGTTGGTTCCGGGCTTGAGTAGCTTGGTGACGTCGACCTGGTACGGCGGATGCCAGACCGCGCCGGCGCGCTGGCCGTTGACGTAAACGACAGCCGCTTCGCGGATCGGGCTATCCAGCATGGCGCGCATCCCGGCTGGTACCTTGGGCGTGCTGTCCAGCGGTGTGCCGACGCCGAAATCCAGCTTGATGCGCGTGGCGGTCAACTGCGAGGCTTGCAGAGCGATGTCGGTGGTGTAGACGCCGATGCCGGAATAGTAGCGCGTCGCCGGATCGTCAGCCCAAGACGTCAGCGCAGACAATGCGCGCGGCTGCGCCAGCGTCCCGCCCGCAGCGGGGAAGCTGAGCTGCCAACCGCCATCCAGCGCCACCAGCGTCGCCTCGCTGCGCGCATCCGTCGCCCCCGGCCCGCCCGGCGTCCCCACTCGCGTGCCCCCAGCGGCGGCGCGCGCGGCGATGGCGGGTGCAAGCTGGGCGCTGTCGGACAGCACGAGCACGCGCGATTCGTATGGCGACAGGACCAGCGCCAGGCTATCGCCGGCCGCCGCCGCCGCCGCCGCCGCTCCCGCTCCCGGCGCTACCGCCACGCCAGCTGCTGGCTGCGCCTGCGCTGCTTGTTCCGGCGCCGAAGATGACAGTGCGCTGGCGGTCCGGCTGATCGGCGTGGTGGTGCCATCATGAGGATTCCACCAGGCCGCGTGGGCGCGGCGTGCCGCCACGCTAACGGTAGTGCGCACTTCGCGATTGCTGGTATTGGCGATGAAATAGAGATCCCCATCTGCCAGCTTCCTGCGGATGAATCCCACCGCCGACGCCTGCGACGAAACGCGCAAATCCGGCGCCACCGCCCCTCCCACAGCCGCACCAAGCGCCGCGTCATCCTCCACCACCCGCACGCCCGGCAGCGCAAACAAACGCTCGCTCAACGTCCGCACCCGCGCCGTCACAGCCGCCGCATCGCGGAAACCAGGCGCCAACGACGGCTTGCCGCCAACCGCAATCACCTTGCCGCCGGCGCCAGCATGCTTGATCAGCAGCTCCAGCGTCTCCGGCGCCATGCGCGTCACGTGCGGCAGCACGATCAACGGATAGCGCTTGCCACTGTCGCGCAGTGCCTCCGCATCGAGGAAATCGACATTGTGGCCAGCATCCAGAATCTGCGTCATGATCTCCGGCGTCACATGCTTGTGCATCTCCGCCGACAACGACACCTTGGCCGGCTGCGACTCCGCATACACATCATCATTCGGCAGCAGCAGCGCCACATCATTGGCCGGCTCGCCCTGACGCAGCAGATAACTGGTGCGCTGCAAGTACGCCGTCACATCCGGCATCACATTCCACCACGGCTGATGATTGTTGAACACCGCCGCCGCATAAAACGCATAGCCCGGCTCCTGCGCACCCGGCGGCGTGTATGGCCAACCGTGACCGATGAACAGATTCACGCCCTGCAGCAGCATGCGGTCCGCCTCCACCTTCATATCCAGCGGCGTCGCGCTGAAGGCGGGAGAATTCAACCAGGTCCAGGTCTCGGCCGAAATCACATTACGTCCATACAGATGCCCCGCCGATGTCGCCAGCCGCGTAAACGAAAACTCGCGGAACTGTGGTCCCTCGCCCTCGGGCAGCGCCACCAGCCGGTTGCTCGACAAGGACACCGCCGGCTCGCCATAGGTCTGCGAACGGAAGCGCGTATTGTGCTTCTTCGCCCAGTCGTCAACCGGCGTCAGATAACGCTCGTTGACCAACTCCGTCTGCGTCAAGGCCCAATCGCGCCGCAGCGCGCCAGCGTCCGGCCCCTGGCCGCTGTACACCACCGGCAGATACGGCTTCAGATCATAGCCACGCCGGCGCTGGAACTCGGCCAAAAAATCGTCCGTCCAGTCAGTGTTGTACACCTCCAGACTATCCGAAAACACCGCATACGGCGGCTGCTTGCCAAAGGCTTTCATCAGCGGCTCCGCCACCGTCGACAGATGATGATCGATCGCCTTGCGGCTCAGATGGTCCAGCACAAAACCCTCAGCGCCCAGCGCCGCGCGCTTGACCTGCTGGCCGGTGCGGCTGGCGATGTAAAACACCACCACCCGCTTCTCGGCCGCCGGCGCCACCCGCGCGCGTCCATCCTTGGACGGCAGCTCCGTCAACGCCAGCCGGGTCGCATCGAACTGCTTGGCATCGCCGGCGCCGACAAACGTCGCCACCAGCTTCTCGCCACTGCCGATTGCCGGCAGCGCCACCGCGTCCGCGCCCGCCGGCAGATCCACCGGCGCCACGCGCAAGCGGCTGGCCGCCTCGGTCACCGGCACATTCGGCCCGCCATACGGCCAGCCGCTGGCCAGCGTCATATCGACACGCAGCTTGTAGTCATGCGCCTTGCGGTTAACGAAACTGACAGCATCAAGGAAATCGGGAGATAAATAAGGAAGATTGCGGATGCCGCGCGCTGGATCGTCCAGCTCCATCGGATACACCGGCTGGATCTCGAAGCCGCCAAAGCCGCCCTGCTTCATGGCCAGCATCTCGCGCTCCAGCTGCGGTTTGACCACCGCCGGGCCAAACCACCACCAGCGCACCATCGGCCGCGCATCGTCGGGCGGCGACGCGAGATGCCGCTGCACCTCCGTCACCGTGGAATAGTGCGTCACGCCGTCCGACGCCGCATGGGCGCCCGCCGTCACACACAGTAACAGCCACAGGTATTTTTTATTCATCCCGAGAGTAGAATTCACTGGACCGGCAGTGTCAATCATCCGACGATCAACCAGTTGATCGAAACCCCAAATAATCAGACAGGTGATTGCCATCCGTCCGGCCCATGATAGACCATAACAAAAACCACCCGGGACACGATACATGAACCGACGCGACCTGCTGACGCTTGCCCTGGCCCTGCCCCTGAGCCATCCTTCCTTCGCCGCCAACGACACCCGTCCGCGCGTGATCGTCTCCACCGACATCGGCGGCACCGACTTTGACGATTTTCAGTCGTTGGTTCACCTGCTGGTGTATGCCGACATGGTGGCGCTGGAAGGACTGATCGCATCGCCATGGGGTGAAGGCCGCAACCGCAAGCGCCATCTGCTATCCATCATCGACGTCTACGAAAAAGACTACGCCAAGCTACGCACCTGGTCCGAGCGCTATCCCGCGCCAGACCGGCTGCGCGCCATCGCCAAACAGGGCGGCTCCGATCTGGCCGGGCCGCAGGGCTGGGGCCAGTCCACAGAAGGATCCAACTGGATCATCGAATGCGCGCGGCGCGACGATCCGCGCCCGCTGTGGGTGCTGTTGTGGGGCGGTTTTGAAGATCTGGCACAGGCGCTGCACGACGATCCGTCCATCAAAGGCAAGCTGCGCGTCTATATGATTGGAGGGCCGAACAAGAAATGGTCGGTCAACGCGTACGACTATATCACCCGTGAACATCCGGACTTGTGGGTCATCGAGAACAATTCGACCTATCGCGGCTGGTTCAGCGGTGGCGATCAGTCGGGTGATCTGGGGAACCGCAGTTTCGTCGACCGGCACGTCAAGGGCGTGGGCGCGCTGGGCGACTACTTCGCCGGCATCGCGCCACAGGTCAAGATGGGCGATACGCCATCGCTGACCTATTTGCTAGGGCCGACGCCGGAGCGGCCCGAGGCCGGCGGCTGGGGCGGACAATTCGTGCGGGCCTGGGACCGGCCGCGCATCACCTTCACCCAGCCGCCATCGCAAGCGGATGTGGTGGAGACCTTTGCGGTGGTCGACCTGGTGTACCGGCCTGTCGGCGCGGCGCCAGCCGAGCCGCGCGCGATGCTGGTGGTCGACGGCCAGGAATTCACCGGCTATCAGCACGCGGACGGCGCCTGGCACTTCCTGTTCTCCCCCAAGGAGGCCAAGGTGTGGAGTTACCGCATCCGCAGCAACCATCCGGGGCTGGATGGCCAGAGCGGCGGCTTCACCTCCGTCATGCCGGCGCCGGGCCAGCCGCCATCAACGAAGTACCCGAACTGGTGGACCGACGATCCGGCGCCGCAACTGAGCGATGGACCGAATCAGGGCGCGCGCAGCATCAGCCGCTGGCGCGCCGACTTCCTGCGCGACTTCGCCGCCCGTCTGCAACGCACCCAGACAGCGCGCTAACGCACCGTCTTCAGCGCCACCGCCCCGCCCTTCACGCCGGCCGCCGTCACCTTGACGGTCACCGTGCCCGGTTCGCGGCCGGAGCGCAGGATCGCCATGGCAAAGCCATTGTGCATGCGGATACTGGTGCCGGTGTACAGCGCGTCGGTCGAATGATTGCCGTCGTCCAGCGCCAGCAAGCGCGCCGCGCCGCTGACCTCCAGCTTCAGCTCATCCTCGCCTAGCGGCACCACCTGGCCGCTCTTGTCCACCAGCCGGATCTTCAGATACTGCAGATCCATGCCATCCGCGCGCCATTGCGTGGTTTCCGTCTCCAGCTTCAGCGCCACCGCCTTGCCGGTGGTGCGCAACTCATGGCGCGCCACTTCCCTGCCACCGGTGTACGCCACCGCCGTCACGCTGCCGCCGTCGCCGTACGCGATGCCCTTCCAGTAAATGATATTGCGGCGCAAAGGCTCGCCGCGCGGATTCGGCTGGCGGCCCAGCGATTTTCCGTTCACCAGCAGCTCCACCTCATCCGCATTGGTATAGGTGAACAGCGCCTGCTGACTGCCCTGCGGGCGGTTCCAGTGTGACGACACGCTCATCTTCCCGACCTGCACGTCATTCCACTCCACCATTTCGCCGGCGCCATCGACCACGCCGATGCGCACCAGCGGCTCGTCACTGAACGCGGCCTTAACCAGATACGCTTGCGGATACGGCTCCAGCGCATGGCTGAAGAACGAGAAGTTCCAGCCCTTCTTCGGCCAGCCGTTCGACTCGCCCCAATACTCCACCGCGCCCCAATAGGCCAGGCCGACCATCTTGGCCTTGTCCATGCCGTAGTAAGCGCCGGTCAGCGTCGACGTGGCGGCCTCGCTCTGGTAGATAATCAGGTGTGGCGCATGCTGCAGGTAAGTCTGATAGGACGGGAACTGATAATTGTAGCTGGCCACCTCGGTCACCAGCGACAGCTCGGGCGGTATCAGCACGTTGAACTCCGGCGTGCCGCGCACCGCCGCATTGGCGCGCGATGGGAACATCGCCACCGTGGTTTTGCGGGTGGTGTCGTAGCGCTTGACCAGCGTGTCCAGCAGCTTGTAGGTGGTCACACCCCAGTCGCTGGTCGGGAAGCCGCCGAAGTCCTCGCGCATCTGCAGCTCGTTCCCCAGGCTCCACATGATGACCGATGGATGGTTGCGGTCACGCTTGATCCAGTCCGGCACAATCTTGTACCACAGCCGCGAGAACGGCTGCTGGCCCGGCCAGGATTCATCCTCGCTCCACTTGTCGGCCAGCTCGTCGACGATCAGGATGCCGTGCTTGTCGGCCAGCCGCATGAAGGATTTCGAATACGGATTGTGCGAGGTCCGCACGTGATTGAAGCCGAACGCCTTCAACTGGATGAACAGACGCTCGATGGCGCGGTCATACACCGCCGCACCCAGCGCGCCCAGATCGTGGTGGTTCGAGATCCCCTGCAGGAACACCTTGCGCCCGTTCAGATGGAAGCCGGTCTCCTTGGTAAATTCCACCGTGCGGATGCCAAACTGCTCGTTCACCTGATCCAACACCTTGCCGTCCTGGATCAGCGTGATTTCGGCGCGGTACAAGTTAGGGGCTTCGCAGGACCACAGCTTGGGTGCCGCCACCTGCATCGCCTGCAACGGTGCGTTGACCACCGCCAGCCGTATGCCTTTCGGCGCGGCGGTCAGCGTCTCCGCGATCCTGGCGCCATCCGGCCCGAAGATGACGGCACGGATCAACACGTCCAACTGTTTATTCGAGATACCATCCAGATCGATCCGAATCGCCACTTCCGCGCCCTGCTCCGACACCACCGGCGTCGAAATGAACACGCCGTGGCGGGCGATGGCGATCGGTTCCTTCACCACCAGATGCACATCGCGGAACAGGCCACCACCGGTGTACCAGCGCGATTGCTTGCTGCCGCCAGTGGAGGCGCGCACCGCGACCACGTTGTCGCCATCGTAGTTCAGCGCCGCGCTGACATCCACTTCGGCGCCCAGATAACCGTAATCGATATCGGCCAGCTTGCGGCCATTCAGCCACACGTCGCCGTACAGCATCAGTCCTTCGAAATCGAGCAAGACCTTCTTGCCCTTCCACGCCGGATCGGCCTTGAACGACTTGCGATACCAGCCAGTGCCCATGGCCTTGAAGCCGCGCGCCTCGCCGGCCGATTTGTCCCACGGTTGTTCGAACTGGAAGTCATGCGGCAGATCGAGCTTGCGCCAGCCGCTGTCGTCGAACGCGACGGCGCCGGCATCCGGCAGCTCGCCGGCCGCGAACTTCCAGCCGAAATTGAATAATTGGGTGATGCGGCCGTTATCGGCCTGAGACTGCGATTGCGATTGCGCGGACGCCAGGCCCGGCACGCTCAAACCCGCCCAGAACAAGGCGGAGTGCTGCAAAAAGTTACGGCGCGTTGCGTTGTACACGTAGATCCCTCCATGGCATTTCAAGAAATGTAATGCCATGGAGGGATTTTGCCTATGCTGCGCGCCAATCAATCAAATAATTGATTATCCCCGCTTGCAGCCGAGGGCAGTTACCTCATTTCGCGGCTTCCGACAGCAGCGTCACCGGACCAATCAGCCCGGACGGCCGCAGCGGCGCGTCCTTGGTATAGGTCGGCGCGGCGGTGAAGGTCACTTTGGTGACGCCTGGCTGTGCATCGCCAATCAAGCGGTTCACCCACAGATTGGCCACGCGCACTTCCAGCGTATTCGCGCCCTCGTTCACCAGCGAGCCGATATCGACCTGATACGGCGCCTTCCAAGCCGTGCCAGCCAGCTTGCCGTTCACCCAAACCTCGGCCACATCGCCCACCTTGCCCAGATCCAGCTTGAGGTCCGCACCCGGCTTCACGCCGGCCGGCAGCGCAAAGCTGCGCTGGTAGCTGGTGATGCCCGAGAAGTAGCGCGTCTGCGCATCGCCGCTATCCGACAGCGACGCCAGCGCATTCACCGCCACCGGAGCCGGCGCGGCCAGGCCATCAAACTTCAGATTCCAGCCGCCATCCAGCGCCGCCACCTGCGACCACTTCGCCACCGGCACCGCCACCGCTGCCTGCGCGGACGGCCGGCGGAACACCACAAACGTCGACGACAACGGCGCCAGATTCAGCGCCACCACAGTGCGCTTGTCCTGCGCGCGATAGCTCACCGGCTCACTCTTGCCGCTCTCCGCATGCCACAGCTCCGCCGCCTTGCCGCTGACATTGAAGCGCACATCGGTCTGCACCGCCTCATGGCTGCGATTGGAGACATAGTACACATCGCCATCATCCAACCGGCGGTGCACAAACATCAGTGGCGCCTTGCCGGCCGACGCATATTCAAAGTCCGGCTGCTGACCTACCGACTGCAACGCGGCTTCCACATCGCGTCCATTGACAACCTTACCCTTGCCAACCTTGGTGACAGCCGCACCGCTCCACAGCTTCTTCACCAGCGCGTTAAACTGCTTCGCATCATCCGCCAACCCCAGCGAAGCCACCGGCGCCTGGCCGACAATGGTGCCGCCCTGCTCCGCCAGCGCGTGCAGACGGCGCAGCGTGGCCAGCGTCATGCGATGGCTGGCGCCACCGAGGAACAGCACGCGGTAACGCGCACCGCTGCGCGCCACGAACGCGCCATCCTTGACCGACAATTGCGTCGCCAGCACATCCGCATTCACAAAGTCATACGCATAGCGCTGCGGCGCGTCTTCCGGCTGGCCCTTTTTATATAGCGACACCAGCGGCGCTTCCTCGCCATAGAAGTAAGCCACGTCCGCATAGTAGCGGCCCTGCTGCAGCAGATAGGCACTGCGGGCGATGTAATCCACCCACGGCCGCGCCATGCCGGCCCAGGTCTCGTTGCGGTTGAAGTACTGGCCGAAGATCGCCAGCGACAGGCCCGGCTTCTTGTCATCGTCCAGCGGCTGGTGCACCGAGGTGTGAATCACCGGCAGATTGACGCCGCTGGCGAACTCCATATCGATCATCGGCCGCAGATCGGACGGCGCAAACGCCCACGGCGCCATGGCCGACGTCAGCGACTCCGCCGCCACCAGATTCCGGCCATACACGTGCGACACCGAGGCCGCGCCGCGCATGTCCGCAATCGCGGTTGGATTCACGCCGAACTCCTGACGATAAGTCCACATCGCCGCCATCGGCACATCGGCGTAGCTGCGCATCGTCATATCGTCGCCCAGCGTCACGCGCGCGCTTTCCAGCGCCTCGCCATACAGCTTGATGCCATGTTCATGCGCGATGGTCGCCACCGTGCCATAGTGCTCGCTCGCCATCAGATCGGCCAGCGTGCGACGATAATCGTACAGGAAGGCGTCGGTGCGGGCGCGGTCGCCGATGATGACGCCGGTCAGCGCCGGCAGCCATGGCCGCGCATCGTAGCCACGCAGACGTTTGAACTGTTCCAGCAGGCGCGGCGTCCAGTTGGACGAACCGACTTCGGTACTGTCGGTGACCATCGCGCGCAGGCCGCGCGCGCCGATCAGATCCTTGCCCACCACGTTCTGGTATTTGCCGAGATAAGTCTGCAGATAACGGCGCACCGCCTGGGCGTCGTACTTGTCCACTTCCAGCCCGGTCGCTTCCGGCGTGGCCGGATGGTTCTCGATGCCGGTCAGCGAATAGCCCAGACGCAGAATCTTCCACTTGCCTTTCGGCGGCGTCCAGTTCAGCGTACCGTCGGCGGCCAGCTTGCCGGTCAGGTCGACCACGGCGGACGGCGCAACGCCGGCTTCCTGCGCATTGACGTCGCCATCCAGCGCCAGGTAATCGCCCACTGTCGCAAAGCCGGCCTTGGATTCAAACTGATTGACTTTGGGCGCCGACGACAGCGTCAGCTGACCCAGATGCACCTTCTTAGGCTGCGCCAGGCCCCCGAACGGGCCCGTATCGGCACCGGCCACCGGCATGAAACCAGGATTAATGACCGGCGGCCGCGCCGTCACCACCACCCGGAAGTGCGACGCCGTCACCGGCGCGAAACCGGCGGTGGCAGGCACCAGCGACAGCTGCAGCGTGGCTGCCTTGCGCCAGGTTTTGCCATCGTCGCTGGCTTCCAGCACCGTGTCATAAGCTGCACCTTCGAATACCGTGGCCACGCCCGGACAGAATACCGTGGCCGAGCGCACCGTCTGCGGCGCGTCGTAATCCAGCGTGATGATCAACGGCTTGTCCGCCGTTGGCTGTGTCAGTTCCACCGCGCCGGTGCCCAGCGCGGCCAGCTTGGCCGCATCCAGCGTCTGGCCTTCTGCGCGGATCGCGGGCAGCGCCACTGCCGCAGCATCGGCCGCGGCAAGCGGATAAGCGTACACCGCCACGTCGGCGCCGAAGTGCGGCAGCGTCTTCGCGTCCGGCACCTGGCCCATGATGTCCGGTTGGACGAACAAGTCCTGGAACGGACCGCTCACCTGCGGCAGCGGCGCCAGTTTAACCGGTTGGCCGCCTTCCACCACGGTCTCGTTCCACACCAGCTTCTTCATGCCATCCTGCGCCGGCACCCACGGCCCGCCGGACTCGCTCCAGCCAGGCGACGCGGCAATGCCGAATTCCAGCTGATGCTGTTCCGCCAGCTGGGCCGCATATTTAAAGGCATCGCCCCAGTCGGGGTCCATATATTTCAGGCGCTTCGCCACCAGTTGTGGCGTCATCATCTCGGCGTCGAAATTCTGCAGACCGCCGATACCGGTACGCGACATCCACTCGATGTCTTTCTGAATACCTTCTTTGGTGATGTTCCCGTTCAGCCAATGCCACCACACGCGTGGGCGCGCGGAATTGGGCGGGTTCTGGAAATCGTTGGCGTCCAACGCGGCCGCGCTCCCTGCCCAGGTCAGGGCGGAAGCGATCATGGCGGCGATGAGTTTGCGTTGTCCCTTGGTGGGATGGGCGTTCATGCAGCTGTCTCCTTGCAGTTATTATGCCCTGCAAGATAACAGTGAAAACGCCCAAGCCCAACGCCAAAGTTTCGATACGAGCTATCGGCTTTCGTGATCGATAGTTACGCCAGCGCTTCTTTCGCGGCTTCTTCCGGCGTCAGACCATCGTAAAACTGATCGGTGAACCACTCGATCTGCTCTTCGATATGATCCTGCGCCTGCTCCACCGTAGCGCCACCCTGGACCAGGAAGCCTTCGACTTCGATGCACCAGTTAATCAGCTCCAGCGTTTCCGCGTCCAGCTCTTCTTTCTTTTTTGCCATGCTACTTTCCTTCATGTGTTCAGATGCGGGTAACGCCGCATCCTAACACATCAGGCATAGCGAACCCGCCGATCAAACGGCCAGCTTCACCATCTCGGCATACAGATCGGCCTTGCCTTCGAAGCCAATGCCCGGCAGGTCCGGCATGGTGATGTAGCCGTTATCGACCTTGACGCCATCCGGGAAGCCGCCATACGGCTGGAACAGATCCGGATACGATTCATTGCCGCCCAGGCCCAGGCCAGCCGCGATGTTGAGCGACATCTGGTGGCCACCGTGCGGAATGCAGCGGCTTGGCGACCAGCCATGCTCGCGCAGCATGTCCAGCGTGCGCAGGTACTCGACCAAGCCGTAACTCAGCGCGCAGTCGAACTGCAGCCAATCGCGATCGGCGCGCATGCCGCCGTAGCGGATCAGGTTACGCGCATCCTGCATCGAGAACAGATCCTCGCCGGTGGCCATCGGGTTCTTGTAGTAGTAGCGCAGCGTGGCCTGCAGCTCGAAGTCCAAAGGATCGCCCGGCTCCTCATACCAGAACAAATCGTACTGCGACAGCGCTTTGGCGTACTTGATAGCGGTGTCGAGATCGAAACGGCCGTTGGCGTCCACCGCCAGCTTCTGGCCATCCTGCAGCACCGACAGGATGCTGTCGATACGGCGCAGATCCTCATCCAGCGAGGCGCCGCCGATTTTCTTCTTCACCACCGTGTAGCCACGATCGATATAGCTGCGCATTTCATCTTTCAGCTTGCCGTGGTCCTGGCCCGGATAATAATAGCCGCCGGCGGCGTAGACGAAGATCTTGCGCTCGGCCTGGCCGTTACCGTAACGGTCAGCCAGCAACTGGAACAGCGGCTTGCCTTCGATCTTGGCCACCGCGTCCCACACCGCCATGTCGATGGTGCCGATGGCCACCGAGCGCTCGCCGTGGCCGCCCGGTTTTTCATTGGTGAACATGCAGTTCCAGATCTTGTGCGGATCGAGATTGGTACCCTCGTCATTCACCAGCGAAGCCGGATCGGCCTCCAGAATGCGCGGAATGAAGCGCTCACGCATCAGCGTGCCCTGACCATAACGGCCATTGGAATTGAAGCCATAGCCGATCACCGGCTTGCCGTCGCGGATAACGTCGGTCACCACCGCCACCAGGCTCAGCGTCATCTTGCTGAAGTCAATATAGGCATTGCGGATGGGCGAACTGATAGGGACGGTCTTTTCGCGGATTTCAACGATTTTCATGCAAAGCTCCTGACTAAGAATGACGCCAGCTTACTCTTCAATCCATGCTTTATAATTCACCTGGATTTAAACCATTATTTACTTCAAATGAAAATTGAAACGGCGCCGGATCTGTCGTTCTTCGCCCTGCTGGCCAAGTTGGGCAGCATGACCGCCACCGCGCGCGAGCTGGGCGTCACCCCGCCGGCCGTCACCAAGCGCCTTAGCCTGATGGAGCAGCGGTTGGGCGTGCGGCTGGTTAACCGCACCACGCGCCGCATCAGCCTGACCAACGAGGGCGAGCTGTATCTGGCCCAGGCCACGCAGATCCTGGCCAGCATCCGCGACATGGAGGAATCGGTGTCCAGCGGCCGCGCCGCGCCCAAGGGTCTGCTGCGGGTGAATGCGACGCCGGGTTTCGGCCGCACCCGCATCGCGCCGCTGGTCTCGCGCTTTGCCCACCGCTATCCGGAAGTTGAGGTGGAACTGCACCTGACCGACCGTCCTATCAGTCTGGTGGAAGAAGCCTACGACCTGGCGATCCGCTTCGGCGAGCTGCCGGATACGCGCCTGACCGCGCGCAAGCTGATGTCCAACCGGCGCTTCCTGTGCGCCTCGCCGGCTTACCTCAACCAAGCGGGCGAACCGCAGACGCCGGCCGAGCTGCATCGCCACCGCTGCATCCTGCACCGCCAGAACGACGACGTGTACGGCACCTGGCGCCTGCAAAAAGGGAAAGCGGTGGAACTGGTGAAGGTGCGCGGCGCGGTCTCCAGCAACGATGGCGACATCGTCCTCAATTGGGCGCTGGAGGGCCACGGCATCGTCCAGCGCTCGGAATGGGACGTGGCCAAATACCTGGCCAGCGGCCGCCTGAAAGAAGTGATGACGGACTACCGCCTGCCCGACGCCGATCTTTACGTGTATTACCTCAGCCGCAGCAACCTGCCGGCCAAGGTGCGCGCCTTCATCGACTTCATCGCCGAGGACTTCCGCGCACCGTCGGCCTGACGCTCAAGCGGCCGGCGGCATGCCCAGTTGCTGGCGGCAGCGCTGCACGCAGCGCTGCAACCCGGCTTCGATGATGGTGCGCTGGCTGTCGAAGCGCACCGTCGGCAGCACCACCGATACCGCCAGCAGCACGCCGTTGTGCATGCCGAGCGGCAGGCCGATCGCACATTTGCCCAGCGCGTGCTCTTCCAGATCGTAGGCAAACGCGCCGTGACGGATGCCCTCCAGCTGCGCCAACAGCTCGGCCACGCTGGCCACCGAATTGTCGGTCAGACGCTGCAGCGGCGCGCCGCCATACAGCTTTTCAATCTCCACGTCGCTCAGGCAGGACAGCAAAGCCTTACCGGTCGACATGGTGTAGGCCGGATAGGTGGTGCCCACCGCCGGCACCGCCCGCACCGGCTGGTCGGACAGGAAACGGTCCATAAACAGCACCTCGCCCGCGCTCAGCGTCGACAAGTCGATGGTTTCGTGAGTGGCCTCAAACAGCTCGAACAGCGCGGCGCGCAATTCCTGGGCGATGCCGGAGCCAGGCAACTCGCCCAGCCGGCGCAGCCCCCAGCCCGGCCGCACCCCGCCGGTGCCGGCCTGGACCAGATGTTCCATTTCCAAAGCGTCAACAATGCGCTGGACCGTCGAGCGCGCCAGCCCGGTGGCGGCCGCCAGTTTGCCCAGGCTGAGGCCGTCGGGCCGGGCGCCCACCTCGCGCAAAATCGCCGCCGCCCTCGATATAACTTGTATTCCTTCCATGCCGTCTCCATGCTGCAGTGCAAAATGTATCGCATCGTGGTACACTACTGTATCGCCTAACGATACACTGAATGATATGCCACGCCGATATATACCGTCCACCTCTCCTTTTTACATCGTCATGCTGGGTTTGCTGTCGATGCTGCCGCCGCTGGCCACCGACATCGGCCTGCCGGCGATTCCCGCGCTGCAGGCCAGTTTTGGCATCAGCATCGGTGAAGCCACCCGCACCCTGACCGTGTTCCTGCTCGGCTTCTCGGTCGGCCCTATCCTGTTTGGTCCCTTGTCGGATCGCTATGGCCGCAAGCCGGTGCTGCTGTTCGGCCTGGCCATGTTCTCGGCCGCCGCCATCGGCTGCGCCTACGCCAACCAGATCGCCTCGCTGCTGCTGGTGCGCCTGATTCAGGGCGTGGCCGCCGGTGCCGCCGCCTCGCTGCCGGCAGCGATTGTGCGCGACGTCTTCAGCGGCCATGCGGCGCTGTCGCGCCAGTCCTATGTGGCGCTGGTGAATGCGGTCGCACCGCTGGTGGCGCCGCTGTTTGGCGCCGGCCTGCTGCAACTCGGCAGCTGGCGCGTGATCTACGCCTGCCTGGGCGTGATCGGTTTCGTGCTGCTGTTACTGTGCCTGTTCGGGTATAAAGAGACGCGTCCACAGCCGGCCACCCCGGCCCAAAACCAGCAGAACGTGTTCCGCAGCGCCATCGGCGCCTATGCGCAGGTGCTGAAGAACAAGCACTATCTGGTGCATGCGGCGATGCTGGCCGCCTCGTTCGGCACCATGTTCGCCTATATCACCGGCTCGTCGGCGGTGTTCATTGACATGCTGGGCCTGTCCAGCGCTGCTTACGGTGGACTGTTCGCGCTGACTGCGGCCGGCACCATGCTCGGTGCGTTTGGCGTTGGCCGCCTGGCGCGTCGCTGGGGCACCGACCGTTTGCTGATCGGCGCCGTGATCGGCTCCGCTGTCGTCAGCAGCGCGCTGCTGATCGCCGCCACCATGGGTGCACATTCGGTGGTGCTGATTGCCGGCTGCGTTTTGCTGACCAATGTCTGCGCCGGCATCGTAATGCCGAATGCCACCCACCAGGCGCTGTCCTCGGTCGGCAATGTGGCTGGCAGCGCGTCCGCCCTGCTGCGCTCAATGCAGATGCTGGGCGGCGCCAGCGCCGGTGCCCTGGTCGGTGTCATGGCTGGCAACCAGCTGGCCGGCATGGCGGCGGTGATGACGCTGTCGGCCATCGTCGGCTTGGGCGTGCTGTTCGTGCGCCAGCTGCTGGTGAGCCGCTCAGCCAATGTGGGCCTGAGCCACTAAGCTTATCGATGCGCCACGCCGCTGGCGCGCGCGGCCGCCACCACTGCTGGACAGACCGTCGCCAGCAGGCGCGGGTCCAGCAGTTCCGGCACGATGGCGCCGGGGCCGAACTCCGGCGAATTGCGCGCCAGTTCCGCAATCGCCCGCACACAGGCCAGCTTCATCGCCTGGTTGATGGTGCGGGCGCCGCAATCCAGCGCGGCGCGGAACAGATACGGGAAACACAGCGCGTTATTGATCTGGTTCGGATAGTCCGAGCGCCCGGTGGCGATGATGGCGCGTGGCGCCACCTCGCGCACCAGCTCCGGCCGCAGCTCCGGCTCCGGATTGGCCAGCGTGAAGATGATCGGTTCATCGGCCATCTGCATCACATCGGTCTGCGTCAGCACGCCGGGGCCGGACAGGCCGAGGAACACGTCGGCGCCAACGATGGCTTGCGCCAGCGTGTGCAGTTCCGTATCCTGCGCCCAGACTTCCTTCTCCGCGCTCAGACTGCGGCGCGTGGTCAGCAGCCCTTTGCTGTCGCAGACGTAAATCTGCTCGCGCCGCACGCCCAGCTGCACCAGCATCTCCAGACAGGCCATGGCCGCCGCGCCGGCGCCGGAACAGACCACGCGGATGTCGCTCGCCTGCCTGCCGGTCAACGCCAATGCGTTCAGCAGGCCTGCGCCGACCACGATGGCGGTGCCATGCTGATCATCATGGAACACCGGAATCGGTAGCCGCTCGTTCAGCCGCCGCTCGATCTCAAAGCACTCCGGCGCCTTGATATCTTCCAGGTTGATGCCGCCAAAGCTGGGATGCAAAGCCGCGATGATTTCCACCAGCTTGTCCGGATCGCGCTCGTCGATCTCCAGATCCACCGCATCGATATTGGCAAACTTCTTGAACAGCACCGCCTTCCCTTCCATCACCGGCTTGGCGGCCAGCGCGCCGATATCGCCCAGCCCCAGCACCGCCGTGCCGTTGGTGATGACCGCCACCAGATTGCCCTTGGCGGTATATTTCAACGCGGCCTCCGGATTGTCGCGGATCGCCAGGCACGGCACCGCCACGCCGGGCGAATATGCCAACGCCAGATCGGCCGCCGTATTAACGTCCTTGGTGATTTGCAGCGCCACCTTGCCGGCCGGCGCTGCCGCGTGATAAGCCAATGCTTCCTGCTCGAACTGATTCATCGGCCGCTCCTCAAACAAAGGTAAACACCTGCGCCTGCGACAGGCGCGACTTCGGCAAACGGCCATTGGCATCGTCCGGCGAGCGGTAGCCGAAGCACACCATGGCCACGCTGGCCCCCCCCTGCGCCGCCAGCCCGAACTCCGCATCCAGCGCCGCCTTGTCGATGCCTTCCATCGGCGTCGCATCCACGCCCAGCGCGGCGGCGCCCAGCAGCACCGTGCCAAGCGCGATATAGACCTGCTTCTCCATCCACGCCGGCAAATCGCCGTGTACGTCGCGCCGCAGCGCGAAATAGCCCTGTCGTGCCTTGTCCTGCGCGGCTTGCGCCAGCTCGTCGACAAAGCGCCCCTCGCGCTGCTCCTGCTCCAATACGTCGCGCAGATGCTGCGGATCGGCGCCCTTGCGAACGCACAGCAGCACCACATGCGAGGCATTGCGGACCTTGGGTTCGTTGAAACTGAACCCACCCTGTACGCCCTTCAGCAGCCGCGCCTTGCCTTCCGGCGTGACGGAGGCGATGAAATGCCAGGGCTGCGAATTCACCGACGAAGGCGTGCAGCGCAACAGCTCATAGATCTGGTGCATGGTCTGCTCCGGCACAAAGCGCGCGGGATCGTAAGCCTTGACGGCGTAGCGCTGCAAGGCAGCGGCGAGAATATTCATGTTGCTCCTAGAAGTTATAAGTGAAACGCAGACCTGCATAGCGCTGCGCATCGCGTGCCGGCTGGCCGATTACGGCATTGGCTTGCGATCCATAGATCGCGCTGAAGAAGTCCTCGGCATTCACCAGATAGAAGCGGTTGGTGACGTTGTTGACGAACAGCGACAGCGAGTATTTGCCATCTTCCGGCGACAGCGTGGCGTTCAAGTTCAAAATGCCGAAAGATGGCTGATTGGTGTACGGATTCTGGTTGGCCTGCATGCGCGCCGCGCTGCGCCACGCATAAGTGCCGTTCAGCGTCAGACCGTAGGAACCGAGAGCGATATAGTGCTCGGCGCCCAGGGTGATCTTGGTGCGTGGCGAGTCAGGCAGCGGCTTACCGGACAAGTCCTGGGTGCTGTTACCGCTGGCGTCCGTCACACAGCCTTCGGCCACGGTCTGACCGCCGTAGCATGGCGCGCCTTCGTAGCGCAGGAATTTGGCGTCGATGAACGCGGCCGACACGGTCAGCTTGGTGTCGCTGGTGGCCGCCAGTGCCGCATCCAGTTCCAGGCCACGCGTGCGCGCCTTGCCGGCATTGCTCAAGATGGCCGGTGCGATCAGCTGCGAGTTATCGAAGGTCTGTACCTGGAAGCCCTTGTAGGTGGTGTTGAACAGCGCCGTGTTCAGCGTCAGGCGGCGGTTCAGGAAGCTGGACTTGGAGCCCAGTTCAAAGTGATCGATGTTCTCCTTGTCCACCGGTTTCAGCGCCGCGTTGGACTTCAGCGTATCGGCCATGTTGTAGACGCGCGGCTTGTAACCGCGCGAATAGGTCGCGTACACCATGTTGTCGCCAGCCAGACGCTGACGCAAGCCGATATCGCCCACCCAACTGGTGGAGCTGTCGCTGCCCGAGCTATAGCATCCGGGGCAGTTGCTGTCCGCTTCGGCGTAGGTATAGGACAGCTGGTCGTAGTTCACCCGCAGGCCGGTGATCACCGACGTGGTGGGCGACACGGCCCAGGTGGCGCGGCCATACAGGTCGGTGGTCTTGCTGACCGATTTCTGCGTCAGATCCAGCGGATTGGCCACCCAGTCGCGCACGCGGCGATGCGGCACGGTGACGTTCGAGTAAAACAGACCGGCCACATAGCTGACCGGCTGATTCAGCGGCGATGCGATCTTCAGCTCCTGCGACACCGAACGCGGCGCGGCGTAGAAGCTGCCGTAGTTGTAGAACGGCGGCGCCGAACCGCCAGTCAGGATATTGAAGAAGTACTGCGACACCACCGGCACGTCCTGAATGTAATGCTGTATCTCGCGCTGATACGCGGTGGTGGAGCTGAGCGTGTAGTCACCGAGGCGGTAATCGATATTCAGCGACAAGTCACGGTCCTGATTCTTCTGCCCCATCTGCGTTACCGGCGAGTTGTAGTCCATATTCCCGTAATGGATATTCACGCCCGGGAACAGGTCGGCCTGACCGAGGAAGCCAGGCACGTTCAAGATCGTCACGCCCGGCGTCAGATATTGGTAGACGAAGGTGCCGCCGCGCGATTCGTTTTCCGCCACGCGCGCGCTCAGCGTCAAATCGAGATCCTTGGTTGGACTGAACAGTAACTTGGCGCGCAGGCCGCGCCCTACCGACTGGCTGTTCTCGCCGTTGTACAGATTCTTGATCGGATATTCGCGGTGGCTGGAGTAAGCAGACAGGCTGTAACTGAGCATATCGGCCAGCGGGCCGGAGACATACACATTGGCCTTGCGCTCATTGTCGTTAGTGACGCTGGCGGTGGCCGAGCCGAGGAAGGTATCGCTCGGTTTCTTGGTCACCAGGTTGATGACACCAGCCGACGCGGTGCGGCCGCCCAGCGTGGCCTGCGGCCCTTTCAGCACCTCGACCCGCTGAATGTCCTGTAACTCGTTGGCGGCGGTGGAATCGGACGGCACCGGCACGCCGTCGATCATGATCGACACGCCCGAAGTCAGACCAATCGCGGCCTCGTTGGCGTTGGTGGAAACGCCACGCATCGACATCGGCACGCGGCCGTTGAACGATCCCTTTAACTGCACCGACGGCACCAGGTTATTCAGGTCACTGATCTCGCTGGCGTTGCTGCGTGCGATGCTATCGGCCGACAGCACGGACGCCGCCACCGGCGCATCCTTCAGGCGTTCGGTACGCTTTTGCGCGGTGATGACGACTTCCTCGATTTTAGGTCCCTGCTCTTTGTCGCTTTGCGCCCACAGCGGCGCCATGCTGCCGCCGGCGATGGCGGCGATAGCGCAGGACAAGGTGGTTTTTTTCAGGTTTGGCATTTTTGTCTCCTCTTGTGTTTTTAATTTTTGATACCGGTGTGTTCTTATACCCGACCGTGCCAGTGCGGCAAAGCCAGCCCCGCCACCGGCGAGCGGAAATACGGAATCGTCGTGCCCATCAAGCTGCCCAGGTAGACCGTCTTCAGGTCCGGGCCGCCGAAGGTGATGCTGGCCATCCACGGTGCGATCGTGCCTTTGCAGGCCGCCATCACGTCGGGACTCATGGTGCCGGCGTAAAAGTGTTCATCGTAAGCTTTGACGGCGGCTGGATTGCCATCATCCAGCAAGGTCAGTACCGCGCCGGATGGCGTGATCGCAATCAGGCGCTCGGTCATCACCAGCGTCACCCAAAGATTGCCGAAACTGTCGAAAGCAAAGCCGTCCGGCGTGCCGCCCAGGTTGGACGGGCCGAAAATCTCGCGCTCGGTCAGGCTGCCATCGTCGTGCACGCGCAGGCGCGAGATGCGGCGGGCGTTGGTCTCCACCACGTACAGCCATTCTTCGTTGGCGTCAAAGCGGATTTCGTTGGTGCCGACAAAACCGTCGGCCACGATGCGGATGCCCTTGTCGTCGATCAGGCCCACATAACCATCGGCGGTTTTCTCATTGATCGATTTCGTCCACGGCACCATGCGGGTGGTAACGGTGAACCAGATGCGTCCACGGCTATCGCTCAGCACAAAGTTGGTCTTGCCCAGCGGCTGACCATCGATGCTGTCGTACAGCGTGCGCGAACGGCCATCGCGCGACATCAGTTCAATCGCGTCGGTGCCGAAATTGGCGATCAGGATATTGCCCGCGCGGTCGAACGCCAGGCCATTTGGCAGCGTGCCGCCCAGGATCAGCTGTTCCGGCGTGGCGTCCGCGCCCAGGCCACCCTCGGCGTTCTGCGCGATCAGCTGCTGGCTGCCATCGGCGCCGATGCGCATCACGCCGCCGCGCGCATCGGCCGACCATAGCGTGCCGTCGCGTTCAGCGAGGATGCATTCAGGGCGGCGCAGATCGGTGCCGATGGTCTTGATGGTGCTGCGGTCAACCTCCCAGCCGACCAGTGGATTGATATAGTTTGTCATGGACTCGATTCAGTGTTGGAACAGTGCAGCCATGCTAAGGCTGTGCCATGACGGCCACAAATCGAATCGCACCATGGCTGGTATCTTGCAAATTAATGCCTGAGCCGCCACACCTGTGTACACTAACGGCCATGCGATATAACCGACTCGACCTCAATCTGTTGCCCGCGCTGCGCGCCCTGCTGGTGGAAAAAAATGTCACGCGCGCCGGCGACTCGCTGCACGTCACGCAGTCCGCGATGAGCGGCATTCTGGCGCGTCTGCGCGAATTCTTTAACGATCCGCTGATCGTGCCGGTGGGCCGGCGCATGGAGCTGACCCCACTCGCGGAAAGCCTGGTTGGCCGCGTCAACGACTTGCTGGTGCAGGTGGATTCGACGCTGGCCTCGCGTCCCGAATTTATTCCGGAGACCTCGCACCGTCATTTCTCGGTGGTGGCGTCGGATTACACGGTCGTGGTACTGCTGACCGAAGTGCTGCGCCAGCTGAACACCGAGGCGCCCGGCGTGACGGTGGAGATCCGCCAGCCCAGCGATTTCACCGGCGCCGATCTGGAAGCCGGCGAACTGGATTTCCATATCTCGCCGGTGGGACTGCTGTTGGAAGACCACCCATCCGAAGTGCTGTTTGAAGATACCTTCCACGCCGTGGTGGCGCGCGATAACAAGGAAGTGGGCGACGCGCTGACCATAGAGCAGTATCTGGCGCAAGGCCATGTCGCGTTCCAGCAGAATGGTTTGCCGCTGTTTGAGCGCTGGTTCGCCAAGACACACGGCACGCGCCGGCGCGAAGTGACGGTCAGCCATTTCGGCCTGCTGCCGCACCTGGTGGCCAGCACCAACCGCGTCGCCACGCTGCATACGCGGCTGGCAGTGCGCGCCTGCGAGCAGCAGGAAGTGCGCATGGTGCGTCTGGATTTCGACGTGCCGCGCTTCGTCAATCTGCTGCAGTGGCATCGCTATCGCGACATGGACCCGGGCAGCATCTGGCTGCGCGAGAAAATCATCGCCTGCGCGCGCGCCATGCCGCTGCTGCCGCTGGTGTAAGGTCGATCAGGCCAGCGGCGGCAGCGACTGCGCCGCTGCGATAATCTTCTGCCGCAGCCATTGGTTGCCCAGATCCGCATCGCGATGGTTATGCCATTGCAGCACTTCGATCACAGTCGGAATCGCAAACAGCGGCCGCACCAGTTTCACCGGCAGCACCGGCAGATAGCGCTGCGCCAGCCGCGTATGCATGGTGGCGATCAGCCGCGTCCCGGCCACCGCGAACGGTAGCAAACTGAAGGTATGCGTGATCACTTCAATCTGACGCTGATCGCCATGGTGTTCGGCAAACCAGTTCTCCACCAGCGCCACGCCCTGCTGATGAAACATCGCATGCCGCAGCCGGAAATACTGCTCCAGCGTGATGGTGTCGCCAATTTCCGGATGCTCGCGGTCGACCACAATGCTGTAGCTGTCCTCAAACATCACGCGCGACATATGCTTGCCGGAGCTGAGCTGCTGCGGCGTGATGATGAAATCCACCTCCCCCGCCTCCAGCCGCTCGGACGCATCCTCGCTAGGATGTTGCAGCTCGATGGTGACGCCATTGGCTTCCGCGTTCACCGCACGCAGCACCTCCAGCATCAGCACAGTCGCCACATAATCGGAAGCGATGATCTTGAAATGCCGCTTGCTGGTGACCGGATCGAAGCCCGGCCGCACGCTAAGCGTGGCGTCGATCCGTACCAGCAAATCGTTGACCGGCTCCACCAGGCTGGCGCCCAACTCGGTCAACTCCATGCGGCGGCCCACGGCGACAATCAGCGGATCGCCAAAATAGTCGCGCAGCCGCGCCAGAATGCCGCTCATCGAGGACTGCGTGACGCACATATTGTCGCCCGCCTTGGTTACGCTTTTCTCGATCAGCAGCTCGCGCAGCGACAACAGCAGGTTCAGATCCAGCTTATGGCGGCGCATGGCAGGATCAGACAGCTGGACCGAGCTTGCCGCCCAACTGGCCGGCGATCCAGTCGGCGATGAAGGCGCCGGCGTTGGCCATGTTGTCCAGGCTGACGTGGTGCACGCCGCCTTCGCGGTCGGTGAAGATCTTCAGCTTGCGCTGCGGGCTATTCACCAACTGGTCATAGGTCTGGTGCGCGTACTCCAGCGGAATCTGGCGATCTTGCTCACCGTGCGTGACCAGGAAAGGCACCCGCACGCGATCAAGAATGCCGTTCAGGTGGATCTGCTCGGCCTTGGCCATGAAGTCGTCCATATTGTCCGCGCCCCATACCCAGCGCACGTGCTCCCAGTAGTGCGGCACTGGATTTTCGCCCTCGCGCAGCAAGCGGCGCTTCTGCATTTCTCCCCAGTTATGGTTGGCGCCCCACACCGCACCGATCGCGAAGCGCGGCTCGAAGGCCACCGCGCGCGGCGTGTAGTAACCGCCCAGCGACACGCCCATCATGCCGATGCGTTTCGGATCAACGTCGGTGCGGGCCTCCAGATAATCCACCACCTTGCTGGCCCATACCTCGCTGTTGACCATCGCCGGCATGTCGTGCAGGCGCAGCGCCTCGCCGGTGCCTGGCTGGTCGAGGTACAGACAGGCGATGCCGCGCTGGTTCAGCTGGCGCGTGATCTGCGTGCGGGCCAGCATCTCCTTGGTGCTGTCCAGGCCATTCACGCACAACATCAACGGCTGGCGCTCAGCCTTGCCGTCCGCGTGGAACAGCACACCGGCCAGATGCTCGTCGCCGTAAGGGATCTCCACCCGCTCCCAGCGCGCGCCCATCAGATCCTGCGCTTGCTGGAACAACGCCACATAGCGGCTGTAAAGCGCCTTGCGCGGCGCGAAGCTGTGCGCCTGCATCCGTTCGGCGCAGGCGAAGTACTGCACCGCTCGGTCCAGCTTCTCGCCAGCGCTGAAGAAATGGCCTTCGGCCTTGTCTTCCTCGGCCAGCGCCACCAGCTTCTCGCCCATGCTTACCCAAGCCTGGAAAAAGGCTTCGGTGCCAGGATCGTCGCCCTGCGTGGCCAGATCGCGCAACGGACGGCAGACTTCATCGATTTCGCCGATGCGGCCACCGCTTTCAAGCGCGGCGTTGACCGCCAGGCTCCAGACGTAATTGGTAGGGAAGTATTGGAACATCGACATGCTGTGGTTTCCTATTCAGTGTGAACGCAAGGCGTTGCGTATCAATTCAATGATCGAGCCGTCGTGATGGAAGCCAGCCGTTTCGGCCGCGCTGGCATCCAGCGGCGGCTGACGGCCGAAGGCGGCTTCCAGCCCTTCATCCGGCTCGTAGACGATGCAATCGCGGCGGTCAGCGCCATACAGCTCGGCCAGACCGTCGACCACCTGCGCGATGGTCAGGCGCAGCACCGGCAAGGTGTAGTCGCGGCGCTCAGCGGCGCGCTCCGGCGCCAGCGTGGCCGCATGCAGGAAATTGTCGACGCAGCAGCCGACCGACATCCACCACGCCACCGCCTGCGGCGACACCGGGCAGCGGAAACGCTCGCCGGCCGACAGCCGCCAAAAGATATCGCTCATGAAGGCTGACAGCAGACCATTCGGCACCGGCGGCCGCGCCACGATGCCCGGCAAGCGCAGGATGCGGCCATCGACCCAGCCACGGCGGCTGTAGTCTTTCAGCAGAATCTCGCCGGCCAGTTTGTGGGCGCCATAGCTCAACTGCGGCGCCATCGGCGTGTGATCGTCGACGCCCTCGCCCATATGGCCGTACACGGCGATGGTGCTGGCGAAGACGAACACCGGCGCTTTTTCCTGGCGGCGGCTGCGTTCCAGCAGCGCTAGCGTTCCTTGCAGATTGACTTCCAGGCCAAGTTCATAATTGCGCTCGGCCGCACCACCGGGGATGCTGGCCAGATGGAAGATCAGGTCATACGGCTGTTCGAACACGCTGTCCAGCAGTTTGCTGTCGGCGATGCTGCCGCCGAAGCGGCGTACGCGCGTATCCCAACCGGCCGCGCCGAACGCGACGTCCATCAGGCTCAGTGCCTCGACCTGCTTGCCGTCCACGCCGCACTCCAGCAGGCGTCGCACCAATGCCTGGCCGACGAAGCCGTTGGCGCCGGTGATCAGCACCTTCATGCCTGCACCATGCGATGATCGATGGCGCCGAAGACCGACTGGCCGCTGGCATCCAGCATTTCGAAGCGCAGCGTTTCGCCGTAGCGCAGGAATGGCGTTTTCGCTTCGCCGTTGGCGATGGTTTCGATCGCGCGGCGCTCGGCCAGGCACGCCGAGCCGACTTCCTGGTAGTTCTTGTTGGAGAAGGTACCGGTGCCGATCACGGTGCCGGCGCCCAGTTTTCGGTTGTAGCTGATGTGGGCAATGATGTCGGCAAAACTGAAGTCCATCTCGCGGCCATTCGGGTTGCCAAACCATTCGCCGTTGCGATGCACCTGAAGATCAAGGTGGATGCGGCCATCGGCCCAGGCGTCGCCCAATTCATCCGCCGTCACCGCCACCGGGCCAAATACCGTGGCCGGCTTGGCCAGGATGAAACCAAAGCCCATGCCCAGCTCGCGGAACAAATGGGTGCGCATGCTCATGTCGTTGAACAGCATCAGCAGCTTGACGTGGCCCAGTGCGTCGGCGGCTTGGGTGCCTTGCGGGACGTCGTCCAGCACCACCGCGATTTCGCCTTCGAAGTCGGCGTTATCCGCTTCGCTGGGGAACGGGTAGTCGTCGTGCGGGCCGTAGAAATCGTCGCCCTGGCGCTGGATCAGGATCGGGATGTTCTTGTCTTTCTTGACCGTCAGGTTGTAGGCGCGCTCCATGATGTTGCCGTGGTTGAGGAAGGCCGAGGCGTCGATGAATTGGTAGGCGCGCGGGAATGGCGCTGCCACGGCGTGTGGGTCGAACACGATCACGCTGCTGATCTGACCTTCGTTCAGGCGGTCGTAGACGCGGCGCAGTTGTGGCGCTGCCTGTTCCCAGTTTTCGATCGCGGCCTGCATGGTGGGGGCGATGTCGCCGGCGTGGCAGGCATGGCGCAGGTCGCGCGATACCACCAGCAGTTGGCCGTCGCGGCTGCCGTCTCTCAGGGTTGCGAGTTTCATGTAGTCTCCTTGTCGTGCGCCGGTGCGCGCTGTATCAGCTCGATCAGATTGCCCGCGTTGTCGCGGATGAAGGCCATCGGCGTGCCGTTGATGACTTTTTCGAACACGATGTCGGCGCCGCGCTCGCGCAGGCCGGCCACCGTGGCCGGCACGTCGGCCAGGCGGTAGCAGACATGCTTGTTGCCGTGGGTGCGCAGGTCGAGGTTAGGTTCGCGACGGTCGGACGGCAACGCTGCAGCGCCTTCCACCTGAAACAGTTCGATGCGGAAGTCGCCACGGCGCAGGAACGCGATGTCGGCCGGGATGATCGGCAGGTGCTGGCGCATTTCCAGCTCGAAGCCGAACATGCGGCCGTACCAGTCTATCGAGGCGTCGAGATCCGGCACGCTGATGCCGATGTGGTCCGCGATCAGTTCGGGGTAGTGGTTTTGCATGTAGTCCTCACTGCAAAGGGCGGCCGCCATCGACGGGGATGATGGCGCCGGTTGTGAAGGTCAGGTGGGTGGCCAGGGCAACCACCGCCAGCGCCACTTCGCGTGGTTCGGCCAGACGGCGCAAGGGCGTGCGTTCGGCTTGCTGGTCGCGCCAGCCGCGGTCCATGGATTTGACGAATTCGGTGTCGGACAGGCCGGGCGAGACCGAGGCGACGCGGATCGCCGGCGCCAGTGCGCGTGCCAGCGATTTGGTCATGTTGTCCACTGCGGCTTTGGAGGCGCAGTACATGACGTTGCTGCCCATGGCCGTCACGGCGGCGATCGAGGATACATTCACCACCAGACCGTCGCCATTCGCCGCCAGCAGCGGGCGCAGCGCGCGCACCGCCGCAAAGGGGCCGCGCACGTTGGTCGACAGGATGGAGTCGATCAATTCATCGCCCAGGCCATCGAGGTCGTGGTGCGCCACAAAGCTGGTGGTGCCGGCGCAGTTGACCAGGATGTCGCAGCGGCCATACGCCTCCGCGATCTGCCGTGCCAGCGCGGCCAGCGCCGCGCTATCCGTCACCGGCGCCGCCAGCGCCACATGCCGCTGGCCCGCCACCGCCTCGCACCGAGCAGCATGGTCAGCCAGCCGCTCGTCGGCCGCGCCTTGCCCGGCCGCGCGCTGCGCCAACGCGGCTGCGGGCGGCTGGACCGCGACTGGCAGTTGGGCGGCGAGCGTGGCGGCTTTGTCGGCCGAGCTGTTATAGCCCACCACCACGCTGGCGCCCTGCCTTGCCAACTCCTGGCAGATGGCGGCGCCGATGCCACCGGCGCCGCCGGTCACCAGCGCCACCTTGCCAAGCAATGGCAACGGCAGCGCATCAGATGTCGTCGTGCCGGCCATCTCAGGCAGTCTTCTTCAGACGGCGCACGCGGATATCCGCTTGCTCCTTGTGGCCAGAGAAGTGCTCCAGCGCGCACAGACGCGAACACACTTCACCAATCGCCACCGAAGCCTCGTCGGTCAGAATGAGCTGATAGGTATGCGTCTTGATGAACTTGCCCACCCACAGACCGCCGGTATAACGGCCCGCGCCCATGGTCGGCAGCGTGTGGTTGGTGCCAATCACCTTGTCGCCATACGAAACATTGGTGCGATGGCCCAGGAACAGCCCACCGTAGCTGCTCATGCGCTCAAGGAACCAGTCCGGATCCTTGGTCATCACCTGCACGTGCTCCGAGCAGATACGCTCCGACTCCGCCAGCATCTCTTCGTCGGTATCGCACAAAATGATCTCGCCATAATCGCGCCACGACACGCTGGCAATCGGCGCCGTATCCAGACGCGCCAGCACCGTTTCAATCGCCGCCGGCAGCTCTTCCGCGATGCGACGGCTGGTGGTCACACAGAATGCTGGCGAGGTCGGACCATGTTCGGCCTGGCCCAGCAAGTCCACCGCCACCAGTTCCGCATCCACGGTATCGTCGCAGATCACCATGGTTTCGGTCGGGCCGGCAAACAGGTCGATGCCAACGCGGCCGAACAGCTGACGCTTGGCCTCCGCCACATACGCATTGCCAGGACCGACGATCATATCAACCGGCGCGATGTTCTCAGTGCCGATGGCCATCGCCGCCACTCCCTGCACGCCGCCCATCACATAGATTTCATCCGCGCCGGCCAGCGCCATCGCGGCGACGATTTCCGGCGACGGCTTGCCATCGAATGGCGGCGCGCAAGCGATCACGCGCTTCACGCCGGCCACTTTCGCCGTCAGCACGCTCATATGCGCCGATGCCAGCAGCGGATATTTACCGCCCGGGATATAGCAGCCCACCGAGTTGACCGGAATGTTCTTATGACCCAGCACCACACCTGGCAGCGTCTCCACCTCCACATCGCGCAGCGACAGCAGCTGCACCTGCGCGAAACGGCGAATCTGCGCCTGCGCGAACTTGATATCTTCCAGCGCCTGTGGCGACAACGAGTCGATGCAAGCCTGGATTTCCTCAGCCGACAAACGCAGCGCCGGCGGATTCCATTTGTCGAACTTTTCCGAATATTCGCGCACCGCCGCTTCGCCGCGTGCTTCGATATCGGCGATGATGTTTTCGACGGTGGTACGCACCTGCGCGTTGATTTCCGCCTTGGCTTCGACCGACTTGCCTTTTTTCAGATACTTGATCATTACGTCTCCTTGATGAAATTGTTCAGAACACCACGCCGCCATCCACATTCAGCACCTGTCCGGTGATGAACGCGGCGTCCGGCGACGCGAGGAATATGAGTGCGCCCACCAGATCCTCCGGTACCTCGGTGCGCTTGAGCAGCTGGCGTTCGCGCACGGCGGCAAACAGCGCCTCGGGCAGCTCGCGCGCCGCCGCTTCGGTGCGGGTCAGGCCCGGTGAGATGCCATTGACGGTGATGCCGCTGCCGCCCAGCTCCGCCGCCAGCGAGCGCACCAGTCCCATTGCCGCCATCTTGCTGGTGGTGTAGGACAGGAAGGTTGGCATCGGCGTTGAGGTGGTGCTGGAAATGATGTTGACGATGCGGCCATGGCCGCGCTGCTTCATGCCCGGCGCGAACGCCTGCGCCAGCAGCAGCGATGCTTCCACGTTCACCGCCATCACCTTGCGGAATTCGCGCAGCGTGAGGTCTTCCAGCGAATTCAGTGGAATGTAAGCGGCGTTGTTGACCAGGATATCGACGCGGCCGAAGCGCTCTTCGACGGCGGCGGCCAGGCCGCGCACCGCTGCCTCGTTACCCAGGTCGCACTGCGCATTGAAGACGCGGCGGCCCTGCGCTGTCAGTTCCTGCTCCAGTTCAGGATCGGGGCGTAGGTCGGCAATCACGATGTCACAGCCTTCCGCCGCCAGTCGCTGCACGAATGCGCGGCCGATGCCGGAGGCGCCGCCAGTGACCAGCGCTACTTGGTTTGCGAGACGTTGGCTCATTGTGCGTCCTCCTTGGCGGCGGCCGATTTGCGGCGGAACGGTAGCGTCATCAGGAATGGCAGCGTGCGCATGCCCAGCAGCTTCAGGCCGGAGCGCGCGGCATCGGCATCGAGGCGAACCACCATCGGCATGGTGCCGAAGGATTTTCCGCTGATGATCAGCGCATCGCCTTCGCGACGGATTTCGCTGACGGTCATCAGCTCGGAATCGTCTTCACCGCGCAGCGTCATTCCGGCCGACGCCTGGCGACCGTTCGCGCCGGCTGCGTGCGCCGTAGCGGCGCCATTCGCGGTGCCGCCATTCGCCGCCAAGCCGGTGCCGTGGCCCCCGCTGGCCGCCGGCAAACTGATCGACCGCTGGCCATCCCCCGCTTCGCCATTGATGGCGCGGTTGAAGTCCATGCCCAGATGCTCAAACATCTTGATCGCCGTCGCCCGGCCAGCGCCAAACACGCCGCCGCCCGGGTGCATGAACGGCCCCACCAGATACAGCCCCCTCACATCCGGCACCGTGAACTGGCCCAGATCCGGCGTCGGCCGATGGCTCAGCGTCTGATAGAAATACGGCGCCACACCATGCACATCGCCACGCACCATGCTGTTCGGCGAGCTGCGTTCCAGATCCAGCGGCGAGCAAATGGTGCGCTTGATGATATTGTCCGAGGTCAGATTGGAGACAAACTTGCGATACGCCTGCAAACTCAAATCTCCAATCTCCTCCTTCACCTCATCCCAGCGCGCATGCCCGCCTTCCGCCAGTTCATACGGCGCAAAAGTAATCCCGTGGAACATCCCCTTCCCTGCCGGCACGCGGGTCGGATCACCGATACTCTCATCGCCACCGGCAATCAGGCGGCGCTCGGTGATGCGGCCACGGCGCAGGCCATCAAAGTCATCCAGCATCTCACTCAGCTTGCTGGTGCTGAGCATTTCCAGCATGGTGGCTTTATTGATATCCTCGCCGGCGTAGAACTTGGCCTGCTCGTGCAAATCGTAATGGCTGACCATGATGCTGAACGGTGCCAGCGCGGTTTTCTCCGCGCGCTTCAGCACCGGCTCATGCACGCCGCTGACGAACTGGCGCAAACGGTGCGGGTGGATCGCGCCAATGACGGCGTCGCGTGCCTTGATCTGCTGACCATCCGACAGTTCAACACCGGTGGCCTGGCCACCGCTGACCAGAATCCGCGTTACCTCGCTATTGCAGCGCACTTCGCCGCCGTAATGTTCAATGCAGCGCACCAGCGCTTCGCTCAACTTGCCGCTGCCGCCGATCGGCTGCGACACGCCGTAGGTGTGAATAATCCCCGGCATCAGGAAGATGCCCATGCCGGTACCCAGTTCGTCCGGCATCTGCAGGTTTTCCGACACGAGACGCAGCAAGTGGATCTTGACCTTGTCGCTTTCGAACAGCTCATTGGCGATGTCCAGGCAGGAGCGCTGCATATAGTTCAGCATCTCGCGGCCCTCGTCGTTCTGATCCAGCATCGCCATCAGGCCGCCCATCGGCGCTGGTGGCGCGTACAGGCCGGACATGAACATCGGCAGGATGCGCATGCTGGATAGCGCGAATTCGCGATAAGCGTGGGCATCGCGCTCGGAGATTTTGGCAATGCCGGCGCAGGTGCGGTCCAGGTCTTTGTACGAGATCAGCACACTCTGGTCATCGAAGATGGTGGCGTGTGGCACATCCGAGTAGTTGTACTTCAAGCCGAATCTGGACAGCAGCCCCAGTTCATCCTGGCGCAGCATCGGATTCCCTTGAATCATGATGTGGACACTGGAGTGTTCATCGTGCCAGTAGCCGGGGGTGTTGATTTCGCGGGTGACCACGCCGCCGCCGTACCAGGGTTTACGTTCCAGTACCAGCACGCGCTTGCCGGCCTTGGCCAGGTAAGCCGCCGCGACCAGGCCATTGTGGCCGGCGCCCATGGCGACGATGTCGAATTCCTGTTGACTCATGGTGTGTTCTTTCTGCTCTGTGTGCCGGATTGATCATACGGATCGCTCCGGCGGGCTAAAAATCGTTTATCGCGTTGGTTGCCATCACGGCCGCTGATACTCCAGCAGCACCACGCCCTGCTCTACCCGCGCCGGCACGGCCTGCAGCGCCTGGCCGAGACAGGGGCCGTGCACGCACACACCGTCTTCAATCCGGAAGTGGGCGCTGTGCGCGTAACAGACGATGGTGCTGCCGTCAGCGGACAGGAAGCGGTGGCGCATGTATTCCAGCGGCCGGTGGTTGTGCGGGCAGTCGTTGCGGTACACATGCACCTGCGCGCCGCGCCGCACGGCGAAGATGGTGTCCTCGCCCGCGCCATCCGGATCGAAGCCGCGCGCGCCGCCATCCGGCAGCTGATCGAGGCGGCACAGCGGTACAGGACCGCTTAGTGGTTGCCCGGACGGGGGAACCATGGATCGCGCAAGTTAAACAGGAACATTTGCGACGTTTCCTCGGCCGCCGTGCATTCGCGTGGCTGCCAGTGGTCGTCGTGCTGGTCCATGTCGGCGTCGTACTCCAGCGTGCCGCCCAACGGCGAGTTGAAATACCAGAACCAGTTGGAGCCATAGATATGCCGCCCCGGTCCCCAGAACGTCTTGTAACCCTTGTCGGCAAACGCGCGACCAGCACGCAGCAGTTCGTCCACGCTGCCCATGTGGAAGGTGAAGTGATTCAGGCCGATCATGGCGGCCGGCGCCTGAATCAGGAACAGCGTGTGATGGTCATTGGTGCCGGCCGGACGCAGGAACGGCCCGGTGCCGGTAAACCGGTCCGACACGCGGAAGCCCAGCCGCTCAACATAGAACTGCTCCGCCGCCGCCACATCCGGCACAAACAGCACCACATGCGACAGCGTGTGCGGCACCGGCAGCGGCGCCTCGGGATTGGCGGCCACGTGGTTGGCCGGGCGCTGCGCGGTGCGGCCGGGCACATTCACCTGTACCGGCGGCGCATCGTATGGACGCCGCACGTTGACCTGGAAGCCGATCGGTACACCCGCGCCATCCACGCTATGCAGCACGCCGTCCGCATCCACGCGTACCTCGCGGTCTTTGGACAGCTCGGCGCGGATCTGCGCCAGCGTCTCCGCATCGCGCACGCCGTAGATCACCTCGCGGATATTGGGCGACCTGCCCACCGCCGCCGGCAACAAAGGATCGCTGTCGTGGCGCACCACCACCGACGTGCCATCCAGCGCCGCATAGACGCCGTGCGTAGCCGACGCTTCTACCTCGATCAAGCCGTAATCCTTCAGACATTGCTGACAGGCGGCGACATCGTCCACACCAAACACCAGCGTGTCGGGACCAAGAATTTGCATAGTTGTCTCCTCTATTTAAATCGGTGCGGCCAGCGCCGCCTGCGAGGCGCGCATCAGCTGCGAGAACTGTTGTTTGGATTCCGCGTCCGCCGTGCGTTCAAGCTCGCCCAGCGCGACCGAGTTCTCCACGATCATGCGGGCACGCGGCAGACGGCGTTCCATGTAGACCTTGAACGCGGCTTCATGCGACCCAGCGCGCGCCAGCTCCTCCGCCAGAACCAGCGCATCCTCGACGGCGGCACCGGCGCCCGAGGCCAGATGCGGCGTGGTGGCATGCGCCGCATCGCCCAGCAGAACCACCCGGCCGCGATGCCACGGTGTGGTCAGCAACAGCTTCTCCAGCGGGCGATACAAAATGCGTGAATCGGCATCCAGACCATCGCGGATAGCGCTGATGGTGCCGCCAAATCCCGCCAGCTCCTGCGCCAGCCGCTGCGGCCAGTCCTGCGGTTCGATAAAAGGATTGCCCGGCATATGCAGCGTGAAAAACAAATACATCTCATCCTGCGACACCGGATTGACGCCGGCTTTCACGCGCGGCCCCATGAAAATATGCGGACGGTCGATCGCCGCCGGGCGCGGCACCAGCGCGCGCCAGCATCCCTGGCCGGTGAATTCCGGCTTGGCGGCATCCGGGAACTGCGCCTGACGCACGCGGGAGTTCAGCCCATCAGCACCGATCAGCAGATCGTAGCGGCCACGCGAGCCATCACTGAAGACGACATCAACGCCATCCTCATCCTGCGTGATCTCGCTGAAGGTGGTACCCAGCCGCACCTGCGTGCCGGACGCCAAGGTGGCCTGCGACAGAATCCTGGCCAGCACCGGCCGCAAGATGCCGCCACCGCCCGGCACGGTATCGCCGGCCAGATGCGGCGTGGGCAGCTCGGTCAGCAGCTTGCCGTTGGCATCGCAGATGTTGACGCCATCGGCGCAAAAACCTTCACGCAGCACCTCATCGATGATGCCCAGCGTGGCGAACGCGCGCAGCGTCGGGCCGCTGATGGTGATGCCGGCGCCGGCCACCTGCCAGTGCGGGTCCAGCTCCACCAGATCTACCTCGAAACCGCGCTTGCGCAGGCTGATGGCGGCGGCCATGCCACCTATCCCCCCGCCGATGATTAAAACTCGTTGGCTATGCATGTCTCCATTACTCCGTTGTTGTTGTCGGGTGAGTGAGATGCATCTTAGAGAGCAGCCAATAATTAAGAAAATCGTTTATTTCGATGTTGAGTATCGTAAAATCCGGTACATAAGAAGGAGACAAGGCTATGCGCTATAAACGATTCGACCTCAACCTGGCCGTGGTGCTGGACGCCCTGCTGGCCGAGCAAAGCGTGACCAAGGCCGGCCAGCGCCTGAACGTCAGCCAGACCACCGTCAGCGACGCGCTGGCCCGGCTGCGCGAACATTTTGGCGACGAGCTGCTAACCCAGGTCGGCAAGAAAATGGTGCCGACCGCGCTTGGCGCCAGCCTGGCGCAACCAGCGCGCAGCATGCTGCTGCAGGCCGACGCCATGCTGAACACGCGTCCGGCCTTCAATCCGGCCGCCGCCAGCCGCCATTTCACCCTCATGCTGAGCGACTACGTGGCCACAGTGCTGATCAGCCGCTTCGTGCCGGTGCTGCAAGCGCAGGCGCCTGGCATCACGCTGGAACTGTTGCCGCACTCGCAGGCGCCTTGGGAATCGCTGAACCATGGCGAGGTGGATTTCCTCATCATGCCGGCCAATTTCGTCCACGACAGCCATCCCAGCAGCATCCTGTTCCGCGACGATTTCAGCTGCGTGGTGTGGGACCAGCATCCGTTCCAGGGCGACACCATCAACATGGAGCAGTACCTGAGCATGGCGCATGTGGTCAACCGCGTCGGCCGCAACCGCGCGCCCACTTTCGACGAATGGTTCTTCAAAAACTACGGCCATGCGCGCAAGGTGGAAATGATGGCCATGGACTTCAATTCGGTACCGCAGTTTGTGGTGGGCACGCAGCGTGTCGGCACCATGCACACCCATCTGGCGCGCTATTACGCGCAGTACCTGCCGGTGCGCCTGCTAACGCCGACCTTCGAACTGCCGGTGCTGGAAGAAGCCCTGCAGTGGCACCGTTTTAACGACAACGATCCCGCCATGCTGTGGATGCGTGAACTGCTGGCCGCCACCGCGCGCGACGCGATTTCCAGCGCAGCCTGAACATACGCATCGCCACTGCCGATACAGGGCATCGGCAGATACCATTGGCTTAAAGCCGGGCTCCGAATCTATTCTCCTCTCCAGTTTGAGAACACAAGGAGAATGGATTGAGCAAAGTAATTAAACCGGCCAAGCCGGTGGTGCGCGGCACCCGCCTGGCTGGCAAGGTGGCGATTGTCACTGGCATCGGCGCCGGCATCGGCCGCGGCTGCGCGCGCATGTTTGCGGCCCAGGGCGCGCACGTGATCGGTTGCGACATCGACGCCGAACTGGCCGCCTCCAGCCTCGCCGCCGCCCACGCAGAGGGCTTGCACATCGATGCGCTGTATCCCTGCGATATGACCGATCCAGCAGAGGTGCAACGCCTGATCGAGCACACGGTGCAGCGCTGGGGCCGCATCGACATCCTGGTCAACGCCGCCGCCTTCGGCGCTTTCGAGCCGATCGAAAGCATGGACTACATCGAACACTGGCGCAAAACCATGGTGGGCGAATTGGACATCGTGTTCCTCGCCTGTAAAGCAGCCTGGCCGCACATGGTGGCTGGCGGCGGCGGTTCCATCATCAACTTCTCATCGGCCAACGCGCACCACGCACTGGACACGTCGCCGGCATTGGCGCACTGCGCCGGCAAGGGCGGCGTACTGGCGATGACGCGCCAATTGGCGGCCGAAGGCGCGCCGCACGGCATCCGCGCCAACACCATCGCCCCCGGCCTGATCGAAACCGCCGCCACCCGCACCCCGCTCGACAGCCTGCCCGGTTTCCGTGACCAGGTGCTGGCCAAGGCCATGATCAAGCGCCTCGGCCAGCCGGAGGACGTGGCCTGGTGCGCGGTCTATCTGGCCTCCGACGAATCCACGCTGGTGACGGCGGCCGACTTCCGCATCGACGCCGGCGCCACCGGCTGGTAAGCCTTTCCAATCCCACTAGAGGAGACATTGTATGACCCATACCATCTTTACGCCCCGCCGCCTTGCGCTGGCAGGTTTGTTCGCCGTCAGCCTGGCCGGCTTCGCGCCGCAGGCATTCAGCGCCGACAGCGCGGCCGCAGCCGCGGCCAGCAGCGCAGCGCACGCACAGCCGCGTTACCTTACGCTGTATCCCGGCGTCTACAGCCCGCATGAGCAGGCGCTGGTGCAGAAATATTTCGAGGCCAACCGCGCGCTGCTGGCGCGTGGCCCGATCGATGTGAAAAAACTGGTGGCCGGCACCCTGCCCGCCGATACGCCCGGCCTGGGCCCGGTCATCAAGGTGACCGAAGAGTGGGTACGCTATAACAACGCCAAGTACGATCCTGAGAACCCGCTGCACAACGATCGTGACTACGCGCGCAAGGCCGGCTATGCCGACATCATGGCCTTCCCGACCTTTGGCGCGCATGACGACACCTTCATGGTGCCCTACCCGCCAGCCGCGCGCGACAAGCTGCTGGTGAGCGAGTTGAATCACAGCGTCACCTCGTACAAACCGATTTACCCGGGCGATACGCTGTACCTGGTGGCCAACGAACGCGAGGTGATCGATCTGACGCCGGCCAGCGGCGCCACCCACCGCAGCCTGGCGATTCAGACCAAGGGCAGCATCTACAACCAGCATGGCGACAAGGTCAATGACGTGATCTTCCGCGTCACCGAAAACATCCGCGTGCTGGCAGATGACAACGATCGTCCGGCCAATCCCGGCTTCCCCGACATTTGGGAAGCGCCGGATTGGCTGAAACGCCCGGCCCACTTCTACACCGACAAGGACTGGAGCTTCATCCGCACCGTCTGGGCCAAGGAAAAGCGCCGTGGCGCCGAGCCGCTGTACTGGGAAGACGTCAAGGTCGGCGAGCAGCCGGCATGGACGGTCGACGGTCCGATTCAGGCATCGGTGGCGCCGGTGCCGCCATGGGGCATGGGCGCCGGCGGCAGTCGCAGCATGAAGCGCGAGATGATGGATCCGGTACTGTTCAAGAGCATGGTGCGCGGCGCCAAGGATGGCATCTGGCGTCTGTCCGAGCGCACCGCTTACGTGCCCGCCGTGCCGGCCGCGCCGGATGGCAAGGAAAATCCGATGCTGCAGGAAGGCGCGATCAACACCACCGACATCCACAAGGATGGCGTCAAGCGTAGCCCGCTGGTCAACTACATGGGGCGTGATCTGGCGATCCGTCACATCACCAACTGGATGGGCGACCGTGGCTGGCTGCAGAACATTCGCTGGACCATCATGGACCCGCGCGCTTTCAACGCTTATGGCATGAAGGTGCCGGCCAATCCGCGCGCCGAGCACTTCCTCGATCAGGTGCCGTCCATGCGCGGCAAATACGTCAGCGAGCACGGGCTGACCGAAGACGTGGCGCTGGTCAAGTCGCAGATCACCAGCAAGTACGTCCTGGATGGCCAGTTCATGGCCGATCTGGTGTGGTGGATTGAAACCGTCGACGGCAAGGTGTGGCTGGAAGGCGCGGCCACCGTCAAGCTGCCGTCGCGCCAGGCACAGTAACACCCCTCGCCCGCTCCAAGCGGGGCGGGCTCCTACTACAAAAACAAAGGAGACGACCATGAAGAACAAACAATTCAAACTGACCCCGCTCGCCGCCGCCCTCGCCTGCGCGCTGAGCTTACCGGCCTATGCGCAAACCGAGGCCGCAGCCGATGCGCCAGCACCGGCCGACGCCACCTCGCCGCGCGCCGAGCGGCAGGAGCTGACCACCATCGTGGTGACGGCTGAGCGTTCGGCGCAGAGCCTGCAAAAAACCTCGATCTCGATGGTCGCCATCAGCGAGCGCGAGATCGCCGAGCAAGGCATCACCAACGCCGCTGATGCGCTGAAAAACATCACCAACGTCGAAGTGCAAGGCGCCGCCCGCGGCAGCGTGATCGCGATGCGCGGCCTCGGCTCCGACCTGCCACCCGGCATGGGCGAATCCGCCGTCTCGACCAATTTCGACGGCATCTACAACTTCCGCGCCGAGGGCAACACCGCCGGCCTGTTCGACCTGGAACGCATCGAAGTGCTGCGCGGCCCGCAAGGCACGCTGTATGGCCGCTCGGCGTCCGGCGGTGTGGTCAACTTCCTGACCCGCAATCCGCAGATCGGCAAATCCACCGGCAACGTCAGCCTGGAATTGGGCACCTACGGCCTGGTGCGCACCGAGGGCGGCGCCAACATCCCGGTCAACGACATGCTGGCGATCCGCATCTCTGGCACCAGCACCGACCGCAAAGGCTATCTGAGCGACGGCTACAACGATGACGTCAGCAACGCCGGCCGCATCAAAGTGCTGTTCAAGCCGACCGCCGGCATCTCGCTGCTGGCCGCCACCGAACGGGTGCGCCTGAACGGCAAGGGTATCGGCTTCATCCCGCAGGATAACTGGAACGACGCAAGCAAACGCCTGCAAGCCGCCACCGGCGCCGGCACCGACATCGGCTATCAGCGGTACGAGCAGAATAAAACCTGGCTGGAACTGAACGCCGATCTTGGCTTCGGCCTGCTGACCGTGCTGCCGGCCTGGCAGCGCGCCGATGGCGAGCTGTATCGCAAATTCGACGCCTCGCGCACCGCCGGCAGCGAAGAGCAATCCAACCGCGATCCCAATCACGCGACCCAGGACAGCCTGGAAGCGCGCCTGGCCTCGCCGGCTGGCGCGCCGTTCAAGTGGGTGGCCGGCTACTACGGCTACAAGATGCATGGCTCAACCTATTGCCTGATCAATTGCGATACCACCTCGCCCAATCCGAATGACACCAGCACCCGCTCCAAGGCTGGATTCGCTCAGGTGACGGTGCCGCTGACGACCGGCTGGCGCGGCCTGGCCGGCATCCGTACCACCAAGGACGAAAAAACCATCAGTTCGCTGACCGAAGGCCAGTTGAAGGACACCTGGAAAAGCACCGACGGCAAGGTGGGCCTGGAATACGATCTGAATTCCGCCACCATGGCCTATGCCACTTACGCCACCGCTTATCGTCCGGGCGGCTTCAACGCGCTGCCGGCGGCGGTGCAGCCGCTGCGCTTCGAGTCGGAGAAGATGAAATCGGCCGAGCTGGGCATCAAATCGCGTCTGCTGCACAACACGCTGCAGATCAATGCCGATATCTTCAGCCTGAATTATGAAAACTATCAGGTGGTGGATTTCTCGCCGCCGACCTATTCGCGTATCAGCAATGTGCCGAAGCAGAAGGTGCGTGGCGTGGAGATTGACAGCCGCATGCTGCTGGGCGAATTCGGCCAGCTGCGGGCGTCGGTGGCGCTGCTGGATGCCAAGCTGGGATCGTTTGTACCGTATGGCACCACCACCAATCTGGAGGGGCAGCAGATGCCGCATGCGCCGCGTCGCACCTTCAAGATTGGGTATGAATATCCGATCGATCTGTCCAACGGCGCGGCGGTGATTCTAAAGGCGGATGCGCGGCGAGTCAGCGAGCAGTATGTGTCAGCCACCGAGAATGCTTACACGCTGCAGGAAGCTTACAGCTCGGGCGACGTCTCGGCGGTGTACCGCGCGCCGGATGAGAAGTGGTCGGTAACGGCGTACATGAAAAACGTCAGCAATTACATCGCCAAGACCGGCAACTTCGGCGGCTACGCCACCGTCAGCGCACCGCGTACTTCGGGCGTGATTCTGAACTACAGCTATTGATAAAAGCGAGCATACGCATGAACAGTAAAACACTACAGCACTCAGCCGCACCGGCCTCGCTGCCGGCGCTGACCGCGATCGCCCTCCTCTGCGCCTCGCTGACGCTGGCCCCGGCGCCAGCCCGCGCCGACGCCTCGACCGCTCCAAGCCTGGGCGCTGCGGCTGAGACAGCCGCCGGCGCGATGGCAGCGCCGGGCGCGGATACGGCGGCCGAGGCGCAGGTCGCGCTAGCGCTTGGTGCTCCGCCGGGGGCGCCTGCGGGGATGGCGGGTGGGCCACCGCCTCCGGTGCGCTCCAGCAAGGAGATCGACTACGCCGCCGAACTGACGGTCAGCGATGGCCGCTATCTGCCGGCGCGTTCGCTGGCGGCGGCGGCCGTCGCCGGCAAGACCAGCGACAGCGGCGCCAAAGGAATCACGCTGCGCTCGGCCAGCGCCAACCGCAACGGTTTGATCGTCCATGGCAGCCACACGCCCTACACGCTGTCGGACGCCAACATTGCGCTGTCCGGCAACGGCAGCAACGACTTCGAAGCCATCGGCGCCGGCGCGCTGGTCGACGCTGGCGGCAGCCTGGTGCTGAAATCGGTAACCATCACCACCAGCGGCGTGCTGGCCGCCGCCACCGCCGCCCGCGAAGGCGCCACCCTCAAAGTCTACGACTCCACCCTGACCGCCCACGGCGGCCCGCTGCCGGCCGACTACGTTCCCAAAATCGGCCCCGGCATGATGGAACCGCCGCCGCCACTCGGCATCAAAGGCACCGCGCGTACCCACCTGTCCACCAGCCGCTCCAAGACCTACTTCTACAACAGCCATATCAGCGCCGACGGCTGGGGCGCGCTGTCCACCGACGACACCGGCGGCGACGTCTACCTGGAAGCCAACGACAGCGACATCACCACCCGCAACAGCGGCTACGGCGTCTACGCCGACTTCGGCGCCACCGTGGTACTGAACCGCTCGCGTCTGAACGCTGCTACCTTCGGCGGCATCATCGCCGGCGCCGGCAAGATCGATCTGAACCAGGTAGAGGGAAACGCCGGCGCCAACACCGTGATGATCCACAGCGTGATGGGCGATCCACAGGAACGCGCGCTACTGGCGATCAAAGGTGGCCGCCTGGCCAGCGCCCAGGCCGCCGTGCTGGTGAAAAGCGCCAACGCCGACATCACCATCGACGGCGCGCAACTGCTGCCGCAGGATGGTGTATTGGTGCGTTCCATCGTCAACCAGGATCCGAACGCCACCCGCATCGATGGTCAGCAAGTGCCCGGCATCCACGTCACGCTGCGCAACGTCGACCTGAAAGGCGACATCCTGCACCAGGATGGCAAGCGCGGCATGACCGTCACGCTCAGCCACAGCAAGTTACGCGGCGCGGTTCAAGGCGCGGTGCTGGAATTGAGCACTGACAGCAGTTGGACCGCCAGCAACGACTCGCGCGTGATTCTGGCCGGCACGCCGGAGTTGGCGCAGCTGGATGCGCCATCAGGCGTCACCATCCACGCCCAGCGCGGCACAGCATCCACACTGCGTGACGGCAGCTACCCGCTGGCGGGCGGCGGCCGTCTGGTGGTCAGCGGCGCGCAGCTCGCATGGCATTTGCTGATGCGCTCTATCGTCAAAAACGATTAGTGACTGCGGACGTAGCTGTTATTCTGGCGACATCCACCAAAAAAAACATGGAGACAAGACCGTAAATGCGTACCATCCCACCCCGCTCACCGCGCCTGATCCAGGCCATCATCCTGCTGATTACCAGCGGCCTCACCGTGCTGGTGTCGGCCATTCTGGGGCCGAATATTCCGCAGCTGCAGGAGCATTTCTCCAAGCAGATCGCCAACGCCGACCAATGGGTGCCGCTGGCGGTATCGATACCAATCGGCGTGTTCGGCCTGTGCGCTATCTTCATCGGCAACCTGGCCGACAAGGTCGGTCGCAAAAACCTGCTGGTGTATTCAACGCTGGCGTACACCGTCCTCGGCACCATGCCGTTTTATATTGACAACTTTTGGGCCATCTTCGCCAGCCGCGTCGCGCTGGGCGTGTTCGAGGCGGCGCTGATGACCGCCTCCACCACCATGATCGGTGACTACTACCAAGGGTTGAAACGTGAGCGCATGATGTCGCTGCAAACCACCACCTCGTCGGCCACGGCGACGGTGTTTGTGGCGGTGGGCGCGGCGGTCGGCACGCTGGGCTGGAACGCGCCGTTTGCAATCTACGCGCTAGCGTTGCTGCTGTTGCCGCTGATGGCGATCTATCTGTGGGAACCGGTGCCGGATAACGCCACCGACAAAGCCGCCGTCGAATCGGCCGAAGGTGAGCAAGTCATCTTCCGGCCACGGCTGGTGGCGCTGACCTGCGCGATCGGCTTCTTCGTCGGCATCGCATTCATGGTGGTGCCGATTAACCTTGGCATTCTGTATGCGACTCAGGGCTGGGCGCCGAATATCGGTACCGGCTATACCCTGAACAGCGCTGGCGTGATGCTGGGTACCTTCATCTTCGGCTGGGTGCTGGCCGGCCGCACCAGCGTGCCACTGCAACTGTGCCTCAGCCTGGCCATCGGCGCCGTCGGCTACATCCTGATGGGCACCGCTCACAATGCCGATGCGCTGACCACCGGCGCCATCGTCAACGGGCTGGGTTGCGGCCTGCTGCTGCCGACGGTGGTGACCTGGAATATGCGCATCCTGCCGTTCGCCAAGCGCGGGTTGGGCACCGGCGCCTTCCAGTCGGCGCTGATGCTGGGCATGGCGGTCAGTTCGCTGATTCTGGTGTCGATGGGGAATGTGGTTGGTTCGCGTGCTGTCGCGGTGGCGGAAGTGGGTACGGTGATGGCGGCGAGCGCCGTGGTCGCTCTGCTCTGCTGGCTGGCGTACGCGGTGCGCCAGCGTCATCCACGTGCGACCAATTTCGCGGACGCCACGCGTCACTAACTTCAACCAGCGCCCGATGCACCGCGTCGGGCGTTTCAGCAAGCAGACTCAGCCCATCGCTGCTGGGCGCTTGGCAAATACCTGCCGCAACGACTCTGCCTCTGGCAGTGCATCGCTCCATGCTTCCAACTGACGCAGACTCGCTTTCGCCAGTCTGGATTTGGCCGTATCCGGCAACGGCCCGAAGCGTCGTATAAGCAACCGCTCCAGCAGAGCCGATGCGCCCTCTTGGCGACCTTGCGCCAGCCCCTGCTCCAGCCCTTTTTTAATGCCATCATCAAGAAACATTTGCTCTAATGGATTGAGAAGTTTCATCTCATACTCCTTATCCAGTTCAAGAACGGCCTGCCAATAGCGCCGCTGATGCTGCTCGGGCAAGACCATCATCCAATTGATCACCTGGAACATCGCAAGTATGCGCTCTTTGCGCCAGCCATGTCGGTACATTTGCTTCGTGCATTGCCACTTGGCGGCGTACAGCACATCGGGATCGTGACGCGCCTGCTGCGTGCGCAGATGCGCCAGCGTGAGCCAGGCAAACGGATTGTGCGAAGCCAGCAATTCCTCGCTATTGGCCGCATAGTCCAACAACTTGACGACGCCAAAGTCGATCCCCATCACGGTCCTTGGCGCCCGGCTATGAAACGAACATGGCCGCCAGTTGACATCTTCATCGGCAAGCACTACCAGGCTCGAGACCGGCCGTTCATGCTCCTTGAAAATGCGGTAGTTATAGTCCAGCACCCGGCGTCCCAGCGTGGCGTCGCGTTGTGCCTGTACTTCGATGTGGATCAGCAGCCATTGCGTGCCGCCATCGCGCCAGCAGACTTCGACCAGCTTGTCTGCGACCATGCTGTCGGTGGCGCTGCCGAAGCTGAGTCCGGCAAGTTCCTTGTCACGAAAACGCGGCCGCTTGCGCCAGTCGATTTCAGGGCCGACGTCGGCAAAGAATGACGCTGCATCAATCATCCTGATGACTATATGAGGTTGAACGATTTCCCTATTAAGCGGGAACACTAAAATGTGAGGACGTTTTTTACGCCTATCCAACTTCATCATGCGAAAACTTCTTTGCGCTATCTGCGCGCTGCTGTGCCTTGCGCTGAATGCCGGTGCGGCCGATCTGCGCCCGCCGCTGCTGCTGACCGGCAGCATTTACCGCGACAGCCAGGACTTGTCCGGCGCCTGGACCTATTCCAAAGACCTGTACCGCACCGGCCTCACCGACATCAACGGCTGGGTCGCTAAATCACGCATGCAGCGCTACCGCGACATCGACGTCACGGCCGAGGAAGCCAAGGGCGGCGTGGGCTTCTACGAATTTGACATGGATCGTGGCCCGCAGATGAATATTCCCGGCGCCTGGAACGCGGCGCAGCCGGAACTGCGCTACTACGATGGCCTGATCTGGTTCCAGCGCAAATTCAGCGCGCGGCCGCTGCGTGGCCAGCGCGCCTTCCTGCGCTTCGAAGCGGCCAACTACCGCGCCTACGTCTACCTGAACGGCAAGGAGATCGGCCGTCACGAAGGCGGCTTCACGCCATTCGTGCTGGAAGTGACCGAAGCGCTGCGCGGCGGCGAGAACCGGCTGACGATGGGCGTCGATTCAACGCACGATGCCCAGACCATCCCTACCCCGATCACCGACTGGGATCTGTACGGCGGCATCACGCGCCCGGTACGGCTGGTCTACACGCCCGCCACCTTCATCGACGACGCTTACCTGCATCTGAACCCCGACGGCAGCATCGCCGGCACGGTACAGCTGAACGGGCCACAGGCGGCGGGACAGCAAGTCTCGGTGAAGATCGGCGACCTGGCCGACATCAGCGTGAAGACCGATGCCCAGGGCGGCGCCACCATCACGCTGCCACCGCCGCGTGGCCTGCAACGCTGGTCGCCGGAGCACCCTGCCCTGTACGACATAAGTTTCAGCACCGCCGGCGATACGCTGCGCGACCGCATCGGCTTCCGCACCATCGCCGTAAAGGGCAGCCGCATCCTGCTGAACGGACAACCGATCTTCCTGCGCGGCGTGTCGATGCACGAGGAAGAATTCGGCCCCAATCCCGCCCGTAACATGACCGAGCCGGCGGCACGCGCGCTGCTATCTGAAATCAAGCAGCAGCTGCACGGTAACTACGTGCGTCTGTCACACTACCCGCATTCCGAGACCACGCTGCGCCTGGCCGATGAAATGGGTCTGCTGGTATGGAGCGAAATCCCGGTCTACTGGACCGTGGATTGGGACAACCCGGCGGTACTACGCAAAGCACTGACGATGCAGGCCGAAACCATCTACCGTGACCGCAATCGCGCGGCGGTGATCCTGTGGAGTGTGGGGAACGAGACGCCGGTGTCGGAACCGCGCACGCGCTTTCACGCCGCCATGGCGGCCAATGTTCGCGCGCTCGATCCTACGCGTCTGATCAGCGCCGCGCTGCTGGTCGAACGCCACAAGGCCAATGGCGAAGACGTCACCGTCATCAAGGATCCGCTGCTGGAGCATCTGGACGTGCTGGCGGTGAATACCTACACCGGCTGGTATGGTGACGACAAACTGGCCGACCTGCCGGCCATGAAATGGCAGGTGCCGGCCGACCGGCCGCTGATCCTGTCCGAATTCGGCGCCGACGCGTTGGCCGGCTATCACGACGCCAGTATGAAGAAGTTCAGCGAAGAATATCAGGCCGAGTACTACCGCAACACGCTGACCATGGCCAGCCGCATCCCCACGCTAGCCGGCATGTCGCCGTGGGTGCTGAAGGACTTCCGCTCGCCAAGGCGGGAGCATCCCGTGTTTCAGAACGGCTGGAACCGCAAGGGTTTGCTGTCTGAAACCGGCGCGCGCAAGCAGGCGTTTGACGTGCTGGCCGACTTCTATCTGCACCACTGATTCAATTGCGGTCCAGATCGCGCGCCACATGCACCGGACCTTGGTAGATAAGCTGAATACCCCGGCTATAGCCACTCAGGTCGGTCTCGTCGTCCATGCCCGGCGAAAGGTGAGTCAGCACCACCTGCCGCACACCGGCGCTGGCAGCCAGCTTGCCCACTTCGGCCGGGGTCAGATGATCTTCCTCCATGTGACGAAGCATCGAGGACAGCATGGCCGGCGGATAGTTGGGCAGCCCCTTCAGCAACCGGCCTACCGCATCCAGATCGATCACTTCGCTGATCAGTACATCCGCGCCCTTGGCCAACTGCTCGACATTTTTCGACGGCCCGGTATCGCCGGTGTAGACATAGCTGCGGTCCGGCGCCTCGATCCTGAACGAGTACGAACGCGAGAAACGCGCTTCCGCGCTCTGTGGGTCGAAATGGTAATGGGTGTTGGTGACGGCCAGCACGCGGATCTGCTCATCCTTGTAGATTTCAGTCGGCGTGTCCATATCGGACGCCAGATCGCGCGCCTGAACGGTGGCCGCCAGCTCCGGCCGACGCGGACCGCCGATCGGCGCCAATTCGACCGGATGAAAGGCCGCGCTCAATCCCGCCCACATCTCCCGCGTGCCTGGCGGTCCAACCAGCGGCAAAGGCTGCACGTGGTTGAAGATCCAGCGGCTGGCCAACAACTGCCCCAGATCGGCATTGTGATCGATATGGTGGTGCGAAATGAAGATGGCCCGCACGCGGGGCAGCGCCAGCCCGGCCGCCAGCAGCTGCCGCTCGGTGCCGGCGCCGGTGTCGAACAGGTAGACGTCCCGCCCCACCACCACCGCATTCGCCGGCTCCGAACGTTTGCCGCGCATGACCGGACCACCGCCGGTGCCCAGCGTGACGAATTCCGACGCAACCGATGACAAGCTGCTGGCTGCGAGCAGCAATGCAAAGATCATTCTCTTCATCTTCAACTCCTTCGCTAAGGGCTGACAGTATGCGGCGAATCGGCGCGCCGGCACAGGAACGCTTATGTTGCATGAATGTCGCACAATCCGCGCCTACGCCGGCCGGCATTGTTGAGGCGCCTGCAACATAGTTTGTAGCCCGTTACAGCGCGCGCCGCAGAGCGCATATTGGGGACAGCTCTCTCACTTAAATCAAAGGACTGTCATGAATCACTCCCCGCCGGCGGCGGCCAACGCGCGACCGCTACTGATCGCCCTTATTGTGGCCATCGCCTTTTTCATGGAAACGCTGGATTCCACCATCATCGTCACCGCGCTGCCCCACATGGCGCGCAGCTTCGACATCGACGTCGCCCGCCTCAGTATTGGCGTCACCGCCTACCTGATGGCGGCCGCGGTATGCGTCACAGCCTCCGGCTGGCTGGCCGACCGCATCGGCTCGCGCACGCTGTTCTGCGGCGCCATCGGTGTATTCACCATCGCCTCCGTCATCTGCGGCATGGCGCAGGATTTTTCCGCCTTCATCGCCGGCCGCGTGCTGCAAGGCGTGGCCGCCGCCATGATGAGCCCTGTCGGCCGGCTGGTGGTGCTGCGCACCTCGCAAAAGAAAGACCTGGGACGGGCGCTGTCGGCGCTGATCTGGCCCGGCCTGGCGGCGCCGGTGATCGGACCTCCGCTGGGCGGCTTCATCACCGACATGGCCAACTGGCGCTGGATCTTCTACGTCAACGTGCCGGTCGGCTTGATCGGCATGGCGCTGGTAATGGCCTACGTCCCCAACGAAAAACAGGCACCACGACCGTTCGACCGCAAAGGCTTCCTGCTGATGGCGGTGGCGCTGGGCGCCCTCACCTATGGGCTGGACCTGCTCGGCATGCGCCAGCAGCAGGCGCTGTACTGGGGCGCCGGGCTGGTGGTGCTGGCCAGCGTGCTGGGCGTGATGGTACACCGCCATCTGAGCAGCGCGCAGCATCCGCTGGTCAATCCCGCCATCTTCAAGGTGCGCTCCTTCTTCATCAGCAGCGTGACCGGCGGCGTGATTTCGCGCGCCGCGATCAGCGCCACACCCTTCCTGCTGCCGTTGATGTTCCAGCTGGCCTACGGCATGACGCCGCTGCAATCGGGCAGCCTGCTGCTGGCCTACATGCTGGCCAATCTGCTGATGAAAACCGTGACCACGCCGATCCTGGCGGCGGTCGGCATCCGCAATGCGCTCATCTGGAGCAGCATCGTTTCCGGCCTAGGGATCGCGCTATGCGGCTTCGTGTCGCCGGCGGCCGACCTGGCGCTGAACATTGTGATTCTGGCTTTCGCCGGCGCCGGCCGCTCGATGCAGCTGACCGCCATCACCATGGTCAATTTTGCCGACATTCCGCCACCGCAGCGCCAGCCGGCATCGGTACTGTCCTCGCTAACGCAGCAAATTGGCATGGGTGCCGGCGTGGCGGTGGGTGCGCTGCTGCTGACCGTCGGTCAGACCACACGCGGCGCGCCAGCCCTGGCACTGCCTGACTTCCAGCTAGCGCTGGTGCTGGCCGGTGTAATCAGCGCTTCGGCGGCGTGGTTCTATGCCGGGCTGGCGCGCGACGTCGGTGATGAAATCAGCGGTCGCGCACAAGGTCCGGCGCGCTGATAAAAAAGCGGCTACCTGAATAACCAGGCAGCCGCAAACGCCAACGGCGACAAAAACCGCAGGATCAACCAGCAAGCAAGGCCGCCGGCACGCGCGGCAAACCATCCAGCACCGAATGGGCCTGATACCAATGCGACATGAACTCCAGGAAGCACTGAATCTTGCGGATGCGATGCGCGCCCGGCGCGTAAACCGCATACAGCGGACGGTCCGGCACAGCGTACGCTGGCAGCAGCACCTCCAGTTCCCCGGTTTGCAGCTCGCGACGAATCGCGCGCATCGGCAGCACGGCAATCCCCATGCCGCGCACGGCGGCCTTGCTCAGCACCAGAAAGGTATTCGACGTGAACACCACCTGCTCCGGCTTGATGCGCAACTGCTCTTCCTCAAAGTTGAAATGCCAGATCGGTTCATTGGCATGCATCAGGCATTTGTGCTCCAGCAGATCGCGCGGCTCCACTGGCCGTCTGGCACCGGCCAGATAGCCGGGCGCCGCGCACACCACGAACTGCATGGTGGCCATCTTCTTCACCATCACCGAGGAATCGCGCAGATAGTTGGTCTGGAAGGCGATTTCAAAGCCGCTGCCAAGAAATTCGTGGGTACGGTCCGACACGCCGCCCAGATCCAGCTTGACCTTGATCAGCGGATGATCGGCGGCGAAGCTGGCGATGGCGTCGCCCAGATCCAGGCTGCCGATCCACTTCGGCGCGATGATGTTCAACTGTCCTTCCGGACGTTCGGTCATCCGTTTCAGGCTGTCTTCCTCCAGCGCCAGCTCGTTGAGAATACGGCGGCAGAATTCGTAATGTCCGATGCCGGCTTCGGTCAACGTCACCGCACGCGTGGTGCGGTTCAACAGCCGCGTGCCAACCTGCAGTTCCAGGTCGGCGATATGGCGCGATACCAGCGCCCGCGACAAGCTCAGGTTGCGGGCAGCCGCCGAAAAGCTTTCGGAGTCCACCACCTGCACAAAACTTTTCATCACAGTCAGTCGGTCCATGCTATCCCTCCCTTAAAGATCGAGCACCAGCAAGGCCGACCTGGCGCGCGAGCAGCACGGCGTGAAACAGTCGTTGCGCGCTTGCTCGGCGGGCGTCAGGAACAGGTCGCGGTGATCGGGTTCGCCCTCTAACACCTTGGTCAGGCAGGTGCCACAAATGCCCTGCTCGCAGGAGACCGGCACCTCGACACCGGCATCCAGCAACGCCTGCAATACGGTGCGTTGCGGCGGCACCGCGATCACGCGGCCGCTGCTGGCCAGCTTGACCTGGAAGCTGGCGCCATCCACAGGGGCGGATGGCGCGGCCGCAAAGAACTCGTAATGCAGCCGCGCTTCCGGCCAGTCAGCCGCGCGCGCGGTCGCCAGCACCGCATCCATGAAGCCCTTGGGACCACACACATACAGATGCGTGCCGGCCGGCGCGCCGCGCAACAGGCGTTCGATGTCCAGCCGCTGCGATGGTGCCTCGTCATCGAAATGGAATTGCACGCGCGCCGCGAAGTCGGATTTGGCGATGCGTTCGCGGAAGGCGGCACGTTCGCGCGAGCGGGCGCAGTAATTCATCTCGAATGCGGCACCGAGCGTCGACAATCGTTCGGCCATGCACAGAATTGGTGTCACGCCGATGCCGCCGGCCAGCAACAGGCTATGCGGCGCCCCCTGCGCGAGCTCGAAGTGATTCTTCGGCGCGCTGATCTCCAGCAGGCCGCCGGCCCGTACCCGCTCGTGCATGGCCTGCGAACCGCCGCGCGACGCTGCCTCCTTCAGCACCGCGATCTGATAGCGGTGCGTGCGCTGCGGATCGCTGCACAAGGAGTACTGGCGTGTCAGGCCGTCCTCCAGTCGCACATCGATATGCGAACCGGCGGTGAACGGCGGCAGCGTGGCGCCGTCCAGCGCCGCCAGTTCGAAGCTGACGATGTCGCGCGCCTCATCGCGCCTGGCGACCACGCGCACCGAAAAAAAGGCCGTCATGCGACCGCCGTGGCTTGTTCGTCGGCGATCATGGTGTCCAGCAGCCGCAGCGCCATGGTCGGCGCGTGGTCGATTTTCAGGCCGGTGAACTGGCGCTTGCCGCAGCGTTCCTGCTCGATCTGAATTGCGCTGGCCACCTGGTTGTCTTCCACATAGGTCTTTTCCAACCCGGCGCGCAGTTGCTGCTCGTAGGCCGTATCGTCCAGCCGATGGTTACGCAGGTGCAGCCAGAAGAAGTGGGTGTGGCGCTCGTCTTCCGGCGTCAGGAACTTGTAGCTGAGGGTGCGCAGGCCGAGGTTCTTGTTGTCCTCTGTTTTATCCAGACCGGTCGGCATCGAACACACTTCTACGAACGACACCCCCGGCAATTCGAACGAAAACGACACCATCCGATCCACCAGCCCATCTCCAAAATCACGCGACTGCTTGTCGAACGGCGATGGTGGCGTGCGCTCCATCCAGCGGAAGGCGCTGATCGAGCGTTCGTTGCGCTCCACCTGCACCGGCACGTCCTTGGCGGCCGGATTGCCGATGGTCTGCTTGTGCAGATAGGTGGTGTGGGCCGGGTCCATCAGGTTCTCGATTTCGATGCGGTAGTTGGCGGCGTGGTGCTGGTAGCCATCCTGCAGCAGCGCCCATCCAGGCTCGCCATGCTGCGGGATCGACGGCAGGCGGCTTTCGTCCGGCTCAGCGTCGCCCATCCACACCCACACCAGGCCCAGACGCTCGCGCACCGGGTAGCTTTTCACCTTGGCGGTGGTGGGAATAAAATCCTGGCCCGGCACGTTGATGCAGGCGCCAGAAGCATTGAACAGCAGGCCGTGATAGCCGCAGCGCAGGCCGCCGTCGATGCATTCGCCCATCGACAGCGGCGCCAGGCGGTGCGGGCACTGATCTTTCAGCGCGCCGATGCCGCCCTCTTTGGTCGGGAACAGCGCCAGTCGCTCACCGAGAATGGTGCGCGCCAGCGGCCGGGTATCGATCTCGCGCCGCCACGCGGCGGCGTACCAGTTATTGCGGATGAACGCCTGTTTGTAGTCGGCGATTTCAGTCATGAATAAGTCTCCTTTAAAGTTGTATGTCGCGATTGCGGCCCAGGTCCAGGTACGGGAAGCGCGCCACACGCGCGCGCACCTGCTTGATGCGACCACCAAAGTCGCCCCAATGCACCGTGACCTGGTTGCCGATCTGCGCCTGGTCGATGTCGATTGAGCACAGCGAAATCATTTGCCGGTAGTGGTAGCTGTAGACCGTGCCGGATGAAATGCCGACCGGCTTGCCGTTGATGGTGACGTGGTCGGCGTGGGCGTGACTGCGGCGGTGCGCCGGCGATGCCGGCAAGTCGATGTATTTGTATTCCTCGCCGGGCCGGAACAGCGAGGCGTAGATGTCGGTCACATCCTCGGCCGACCATTCCAGCGTGACCACGGTACGCCGTGGCGCGGCGGCCTCGCGTTCCAGTGCGGCGCGACCGAGGAAGTCGTGATCGAACTGGATCGAGCGCTGCCAGCCCACTTCGAACGGCGTGCGGAAACGCGCGCGCCGGTCGGCCGGGTCGACACTGCCACAGAACAGCGGCTCACCAAACCAGTAATGCGGATGCGCGCGGGTGAATTCGCGATAGCCGGCGTGGTCGTACAGCGACGAGCTGAAAGTCCAGAACAGCTGCGGGAAGCCGCCCTCCACGTGATTGACCGGAAAGGTCTGCCAGCCCAGGCGTTCAATACCGAACGGCCGGCCCGCCTCCACCACCGCGTCGAACACCGCCGGCCCATCGGCGGACGGCCCATGCAGCTCGTAGGCCAGCGTGCCGGCCATGCCGACCCGCATAATCTCGACCGGCACGCCGTTGATGGCGGTCTGGCGATAGCGCAGGAAACCGACATCGCGCAGGCTTTCGCCGGTGGCCGCTTCCAGCGCTTGCAACGATGTCGGCCCAGCCACCTGAAACAGATAGTTGTCCTGCACCTGCTGCGTCACATCGTATTTGCCCATGCTATGCATGTACAGCGACCACGGACCGCTGACGTACAGGCGAAACTGGTCCGGCGCCAACCGTTGCAGCACACCATGCGCCGTGATCAGTCCCTGCTCGTCGCAGGCTATCGCGTGCTTGCAGGCGCCAACCTGAAAGCGGCTGAAATTGTTGATGAACACACTGGCGAGAAAAGCTTCCGCCTGCGGCCCCTGGTACAGCACCTGACCGGGGCCGGACAGGCCGCCGTGGATGTAGCAGGAGCGCTTCCACGACAGGCTTTCCGCCTTCCAGCCGTTGTACTCCCACTGCCGCACGGCGCCGCCGCCGACAAAATGCAGCGCGTATTCCGGATAATAGGGAATCGCAGGCGGCTGTTTGAATGGTGTTGGAACAGGCATGCGATCTCCTTAATGCGCGCCGGCGCGCAGTGCGTTGCCGGTGCTGGCCGCCAGTGCCAGCAGCACCGCTCCGGCCAGTACCGCCAGCGGCGCCATGATAAAGATCAGCTGATTGGCGGTGGTCCCCTGCCCCATCATGTAGCCGGCGATGACCGGTCCCAGGATGGAGCCGATGCGGCCGGCCGCCACCGCGCTGCCAACGCCGGTGCTGCAATTGGCGGCCGGGTAGATCTGCGGGCTAATGCCGTACAGCGCGCACTGCGCGCCCAGCATCCAGAAGCCCACCAGACCCGCCAGCGACACCACCGCGCCGATCGTGGCGGCACTGCTGAACAACCACAGGCTAATCGCCATGGCGGCATAGGTGGCCAGCATCACCGGCCGCACGCCCCAGCGGTCGCAGGACGATGACAGGATCAGCGCACCGGCAATGCCGCCGACATTAATCGCCAGCAGGCTCTGATATCCCACCGCCGCCGGCAAGCCCTTGTCCACCACCAGCGTCGGCACCCAGCCAGCCACCGTCGAGAAGATGGCCAGCGTGAAGATGAACAGCACCCATAGCAGCAACGTCGGCAGCGCGCGCCGCTCGCCAAACAACGACTCGCGCCATGAAGCCGCCGCTGTACGTGCCGCCGTCAGCCCAAGCTGCTCGGCGCCAGGTTCGGCCAACCAGCGCAGCAGCGCAGGAATAATCACCACCGTCAGCACGCCGCCCAGCACAAACAATCCCTGCCAGCCGTAGCGCGCGATCAGCGCGTGGCCGACCATCGACGCCACCACGCCGCCAGCCGGCATCCCGCAGATCATCGCCGCCACCTTGGTGGTGGCGCGCTCGCCGCGCGAGGCCGATGCGGCGATGGCGATCAGATTGGGCATCACGCCGCCCATCGCCAATCCGGCCAGAATGCGCAGCGTCACCAACCAGCGGAAGTCGGTGGCCAGCGCGGTGGCCACCGTCATCATGCCCAGTGCCAGCAGCGAGACGATCAGCACCTGCTTGCGACCGATGCGGTCGGCCAGCCGGCCGCCATAGGCAGCGCCCAACGCCAGCCCGATCAAGCTGGCGCTGAAGGCAAAGCCCAGCTGACGGGGATCGAGCTGCATGGCAGCGCGCAGCGCCGGCCCGGCGATCGCCATGGCCTGCAAGTCATAGCCATCCAGTACTGCGACGGCAAAGCACAGCCACAGCGTCAGCCGGGGGCGGTCGATAGTCGATATCGTAGTCATGCGGATCTCCCGGCGTTAAAACGAGGTTTGTACGCTGAAGCGCACATGGTCGCGGTCCAGCATCGGCTGGCTGGTGGCTTTGCCGAGGTAATTGACCCACGACAGATTGGCCTTCCACTTGTTGCGATAGTCGGCCGTGAGCCCCAGTACAAAGTCGCCGCCATGATCCGGACTGCCGGCAAACGGGAACGCGATATCGATCATCGACTTGCCCTTGAAAGCCCAGCCCAGATTGGCGGACGGGCTCAGGTCCATACCCGGCAGCACCTGATAGTAGGTCGGCGTGAAGATCACGCGCATGCCGACGCTGTTGCGATTCAGCGTGGTATCCACCTTGTCGGCATTGCGTTCGATCGACATCACGTGATTGGCCGCGACTTCGCCCACGATAGCAGCGCCGTCCCACAGCGGCGAACCACCCAGTATCAGCGTCGACGACAGGTTCAGATGCGCGGTGCGCCCGGTCGGATACAGCGGGTTATCCTGCAGATCGGTATCGGTGGCGCCAAACGGCAGCACCAACGCGCCGGATTTGGCCAGCAGCGGTTGGCCGTAGCGCACCGACACCTCGCCACTGACGTTGGCGTCCCCCACCAGCCGGCCGAAGCTGGCGCCCAGCAGCCGCACGTTGTTCGGATACACCAGCCAGTAACGGCTTTGCGAAGGCTGGGTAAACACCTTGGGCGCGGTGTCCTTGTAACGCAGCGCATACAAACCGAAATCGGCCGCCAGTTCATCGCTGTGGGTGGTCAGCGCGATGCCGAAGTTATGCCGGCTCTCCGGTCCCTTGATCTCGCCGGCATACGCCATGCGCAGCGGGCCGGCCAACAGCAGCTCGCTGCCTGCGCCCAGAAAGTCGACCGTGCTGTAATAGCTGCCGGCCGGCGCCAGGCGGGTCGGCTTGAACTTGGTCTGCACATAAGCTTCGATGCTGGTGCTGCCAGTCAGCTGCAGCGCCGCCGACACCTGCGGCACCGGCATCAGCGTCTCCTTGGACTGCGCGCCCGGGATATTCAGCTTGTACACATCCACCGGCGCCATGCCGTTGGCGATGCCATTCCCGCCGAAGAACAGGCTATTGCCCCAGATGAGGGTGTGCTGGCCGACGCGGTAAGTCAGCTCGTGGCTGGCCAGGTCGGTGTGGCCGAACGCAAACCAGTCCAGCATTTCGGCCTTCTTGCCGGCCATGGTGGCGGTACCGTCGGTGAATTCGTTGTACGCCACGCGGCTGTTATTGGAACGGGCCGGCGTGTTGTTGGCATTGGCGCGCTGATAAACGGCGTCGTACCAGGCGGCGGCGCTGAGACGAATGCCATAGCCATCCTGTTGCGCATCGAATTCGGACAACAGGTCCAACCGGTTCGAGACCAGGCCACGATTGAAATTGCGGCTGCCATCGTCGGTATTGATGGTGGCCGCGCCATCCACCAGCACCGACGACGGCGCATCAAGACGCTCGGCCGCGCTGTACTTGATGGTGTTATCCCAGCGGATTTTCCAGTCGCCGCCGGGATTCAGGTCGGCCGCCGTTGCCGCCGTCGCGGCCAGACCACCGATCAATAACATCGCGGCCGTCTTGTGCGGCGCTCGCTGATGTGAGTTCTGCTTTTGCATATGTCGTCTCCATTTTTATTATGAGGCGGTGGCTTAGCGCACGCCGCTGCTGGCCAGTGAGGCTGGGGTGAACTTCAGCATCGACTTCTCGTCGGCGTCGCTGTACTTGATGCCGCCCGGCGTTTCATTCATCGAGAAGGTATAAGCCCACATGCCTGACTGGAGATCGAACCAGGCGTACGGCAGCGTGGTGGCCAGTGGTTGGTCCGGGACGGCGATGGTGTATGCCTGGCCGGTCTTCCACAGCTTGCCCTTGGCGTCCCAGGTGTCCGACAACACGGCCTGCCAGGTATCCTCGTCCAGATACAGCCGGCGGCGCGCCGACACATTGCGCTTGCCGGCTTTGAGCGTGGCTTCCACCACCCACACGCGGTGCAGCTCCCAGCGCACGGAGGATGGATTCAGCGTGCCCTTGCCCACCACATCGTTCAGTGGCTTCAGCATCAGCGCGTTATCGTTATAGGGCACGTACATTTCGCGCTTGCCGACGATCTTGATGTCGTAGCGGTCCATCGAGCCGATGAACAGATTGACATCGTCGAAGTTGACCACGCCGTTGGCGCTGGGATCCGGCGTGTCATACGCCAGCGATGGCGCCATGCGCACGCGGCGCTGGCCCGGCAGCAGCTGCCATGCCTCTTTCGGCCGTTTCAGGCTGTCCTGATACTCGACCGCCAGCAGCAATTGTCCGGCGGCGGACGGTGGCTCTATGGTATCGAGCCGCGCGCGCGCCCATTCCTCGGTCACACCGGCCGCCTGGTGCGTCACGTAATACGGATAGATTAGCGACACCGCCTGGCGCGAGCCGAGGATACGCTCGGCGCCGGGCGGCATGATGTATTTATCGGCCACGTACGACACCTGCTGGCCGCGATACGACAGCATATGGTTCCACAACGCCTCGTAGCCGCTCTTCGGAATCGGGAACGGAATGCCGCCCGCAGCCCCCTCCAGCGACAAACCGCCGTTGACTGCCTTGGCATTGACGGCATTCTTCGCGATCGCCTCGTAGATCTGCTGCGGGAATACAGCGCTGCGGCGAGTCGGATAGACCTCGACCCGGAACTCCGGGTACTTGGCCAGCAAGGCGCGGGTGCCGTCGCTGAGTTTATCGGTGTATTCCGCCATGTTGGCGGCAGTGATGGTCTGCAGCTTCTTGTCGGCGGCGTAAGGGTCCGGCCGCTTGGTGCCGTTTTGCGAAGCGCCGGCCGGCGCTTTGCCATCCCAGGCGGGAATGGTGCCGTCCTTGTTGCCGGCACGTTCAGCGCCAACTGGCGTCAGCGTGGTTTTCAGCGTCGCGGCCTCCTCGGCGGTGACAGCGGCGCGTGCGGCGGGCAGCGCGCCGACGACGGAGCTAAACAGCAAGGCGTGCCACAGCACACAGTGATTGCGTTTCATGGTGTCTCCTGATTATTTTGATTTTGGGTGACAGGCTGGAACCGGTGGGTCGCGGCGCGCCCGACGCGCCCACCGGGGGGACTGGCCTGTCAGCAGTCCCCGGTAAAACCATCAGTTATTGTTGCGGTACGTGGTGCGGGCGATCTCGCTATACGGCGACGGCTGCACCGTGGCGCGCAGCTTGGGGAAGCCCAGATCGGCATTCGGATCGGTGCCCGGTCCAGGATGCTCGCCCCAGCTGACCGTTACTTCCGTGCCCGGCTTGGCGAATTTGTCGCTGACCACCGCCAGCGACAGGATCGTCTTGGCCGGGTCGATGAACGCCGTGTAGAAAGTCATGCCGGCCAACTCGGCGCCGGCTTCGACGCGGAAGCGCGCGTACGACAGCAGGAAGCCGGTGTCGTCACCAAACACCTTGCGCACGTCGTCCGGATTGAACACCAGCGTGACCTTGGTGCGCAGTTGCTGTTCGCGTGCGCGCTCCAGCGCCTCGCGGCCGATGAAGTCGTGATTGAAGGCGATCGACTTGCCATAGCCCAGTTCAAACGGCGACAGGTAGTAGTCCTCAATGTTGTCCGAGTAGTAGCTGCCGTGGATGCCGCGCATGCCTTCGAACGAGAACAGGCTGATGAAACGGCGATAATCCTCCAGCTCCGGCGCGGTGTAGATGGCCGGCGTCGGCGTTGGAATCCAGCCGCTCTCGATACCGTTGGTGAAATATGCCTTGCCACCGATATGCAGCATGCCGGAAGGCTCGCCGGCCTTAAACAGCGCGTCCTTGACGAACTGGCCGTCTTCCCAGTTGCCGATGAATTCATAGCCCGGCGTGCCGGCCATGCCGTGACGGAAAGCGCGGAAGCTGCGGCCGCCCAGCGACACTTCGGTGGAGTGGAAGAATTTGGTCTTCGGCAGTGGGCCGCCGAAGCAGCGCTCCACCACTTCCAGCGCGCGCGCACCCTGCACCTGGAAGCGGAACAGTTTCGGGTCGCCGCCCTTGCGGGTGCCGGAATCCGGATCAATCTCGAACTCCACGTCATACTTGCCTTTCAGGCCGTGGTAGCGCACCCAGTTTTGCGAAGCCGGCACGCCGCTCAGCACATACTTGTTGGCGTGGTCGCGCATCAGGATGCCGTCGGTGATCAGCAGCCCTTGGGCGGTGACCGGAATGAACTGCTTGGCCTGGCCATCAACGAAGTTCTGGTAATCGTTGGCGCTGACATCCATCAGCAGGCGCTGCGCGTCCGGGCCTTCGATGAACAGGTCGGACATGTGGTGCGACAGATCGGAAAACGCCGCACCATCGCCGTAGGCCGCCTGCTCCAGGCGCCAGCCGGCATATTCCGGCTGCACCACCGGCACCGCGTGCAGCTTGTTATTCGGCTTCCACAGCAGTTTCATCGGGCCGCCGGCCTGCTGCATCGCTTCTTCCAGATTCGGTGCGGATTGTTGTTTGTTTTCGATTTTCATTGCGTCTCCGTGGGTTGGGATTATTTAAGTACGACAGTCTTGTTACCGTTTCTGAACACGCGGCGCTCCGCGTGCCATTTGATGGCGCGGTTCAGCACCACCGATTCCAGCTCGCTGCCGGTGACCGTCAGGTCTTCCGGCGAATAGGTGTGGTCGACGCGCTCGACGCCCTGCTCGATGATCGGTCCTTCATCCAGGTCGGTGGTGACGTAGTGCGCGGTGGCGCCGATCGATTTGACGCCGCGCTCAAACGCCTGGTGGTACGCCTTGGCGCCCTTGAAACCAGGCAGGAAGGAATGGTGGATATTGATGGCGTTGCCGTCGAAGTGGCGGCAGGCGTCGTCGCTGAGAATTTGCATGTAGCGCGCCAGCACCAGCAGTTCGGCCTCGGTGCGCGCGAACACTTCCTTGATGCGCTCCTCTTGCTCGCGCTTGCGGCCCTCGATCACCGGCAGGTAGTAATACGGCACGCCATGCCACTCGACCAGGCTGCGCATATCCTGGTGATTGGACACCACGCCCACCACATGTATCGGTAGCGTGCCGGTGCTCCAGCGGTGAAGGATGCTGTTCAGGCAGTGACCATGGCGCGACACCGCCAGCAGCACGCGGCATTTGCGCCGCTGTGCATGGAATTGCCAGCGCATTTTGAACGGCGTGCCAACCTGCTCGGCAAACAGCTTGTCCAGTTCTTCGATCGGCAGCGATTGCGGTTCGACCGAATGGAACACCGCGCGCACGAACGAGCTGCCGCTATGGCTGTCGTCGTGGTGGTGCGCTTCGCTGACTGAATAGCGATGCGATGCCAGAAAGCCGGTAACGGCGGCCACCACGCCGATGGTGTCCGGACAGGACAGGGTCAGCACAATATGCTCCGCCTGCGCGGCAATGCTGGCGGCCGCGGTTTCGGACTGGTTAAAAGACGTCATGTTCATACTCCAATGTTTGATTTAACGACGCACTTCGATGGCGCCGTCCGGCTGCAGATCAAATTCTTCATTGCGCACGGCGCGTATCCAGTTGGCGGTGGCGATGGTGCCGCCGAACGCAAATACGTGTGGCTGCACGATGCGCGCCGCCGTCTCGCCGGCGCCCAAACGTACCAGCGCTGGTACGATTTCCTCCGGCGTCGCGCCCTGACGCGCCACGTTGGAAAAAGCTTTCATGTTTTTGGAGGCCGCCGTCAGCGAAGCGCCGACACCGCACTGAATCGCAAACCGCAGCAGCTTGGCCACCGAAGTCGGGCCAGCGATGCCGACGTGCACCGGCAGGTCGATGCCATGCTGCTCGAACTGGGCGGCCCAGTCGTGCACACCCTGCGGATCGAAGCCGAACTGCGTGGCGACATGCACCGCGATGCCGGTGCGGTCGGCAAACGCCTGCTTGTGGCGCAAGGCTTGCCACAAGTCTGCCTTGACGACATGCGGGTGGCCTTCCGGATGACCGGCTACGCCGAGCGCGCGCAGGCCGCAATCATCGAGCACGCCCGAGGCCAGCAACTCCAGCGTATTGGCGTAGGGTCCCAATGCCGCATCGCGGTCGCCCGCCACCAGCAGTGCCTGCGTAATGCCGGCGTCGCTGAGCATGCGCAGGCCGTTGCGTACCGCCGCTTCGGACGGCAAGCGACGCGCTACCAGATGCGGCGAAGCTAAAAATCCAGCCGCCTGTACTTTCAGCGAAACGCGCAGCACATCGTCGAACTGCGCCTTGGGTGTATGTGCGACGTACACGGTGGTACCGCGCGGGAGGGTGTCTGCCAGTTGGGGAAGCGTGGATTCATCGTGGGTGGTCACCTCGGTCGAGGCACGCCGCATGAAGGCGGCGATGCGCTCCTTCAGCCGCGTATCGACAGCATGCGGCGGGACCGGGAGCGCTTCGCTTGATACTACATTCATTGTGATCTCCTGGTTATTGTGGCCCCACTCTATTGCAGCCCACAGCCGCCGAAAAATCGATTGCAGGGATGCGCGAATTCGCCATCCATAAGCAACGCTGATAGTTCATCTGTTTTCCCTCTGGGGCGGCGCTGCGCCGCTGGTTTGCGGCCGCGTCTCACTCCTATGTTGCAGAAGTGCGAACAATCGGCGCGTCGTTCCTTCACTACAATCGGTCGCCTGAATTTCACACTCTCGAAAGAACGATATGACGGCACAGCTGATCGATGGACTGAAACTCGCCCACAGCCTGCGGGCGGCGATGCGCGAGCGCGCGCGGCAACTGGAGGAGGATGGCGTCAAGCCAGGACTGGCGGTGGTGCTGGTGGGCGCGGACCCGGCGTCCGCTGTTTATGTGCGCAACAAGCTGCGTGCCTGCTCCGAATGCGGCATCGCATCACGCCAGCATCTGCTGCCGGCGGAGACCAGCGAGGCGCAGGTGTTGCAGTTGATCGCGCAGCTGAATGAGGACGATTCGGTGCACGGCATTCTGGTGCAGCTGCCGCTGCCGCCGCATATCGATGTGCGGCGCGTCATTGAATCGATCGCGGTCGACAAGGATGTCGATGGCTTCCATCTGTATAACGTCGGTGCGCTGGTGATCGGGCAGTCGGTGTTCCCGCCTTGCACGCCGTATGGTGTGCAACTGCTGCTGGACACCACTGGCATCGACGTCGCCGGCAAGAACGCGGTGGTGGTCGGTGCCAGCAATATCGTCGGCAAGCCAATGGCGCTAATGCTGCTGCAGCGCGAAGCCACGGTCAGCATCTGCCACGCGCGCACCCGTGATCTGGCGCAGTACACGATTCTGGCGGATATCCTGATTGTCGCCGCCGGCAAGCCTGGCTTGATTACCGGTCCGATGGTCAAGCGCGGCGCGGTGGTGATCGATGTCGGCATCAACCGGCTGGCGGATGGGCGCATTGTCGGCGATGTGGATTTCGACAGCGTGCGCGAACGCGCGGCCTGGCTTACGCCGGTGCCGGGTGGCGTCGGTCCGATGACGGTGACCATGCTGATGGAGAACACGCTGCGCTCGGCACATCGCGCCGCAATGCAGCACGCGCCGGCATGAGCGGCGACGCCGTATTTGCGCTGCTGGACGATGCAGACCCGGCGCGCCGCTCGCGCCTCTATCTCGACCATGCTGGCACGCTGGCCTGCCTCGCCATCAATGAATGGCCAGCGCTGTTGGCGGCGCTGGACGCGGCACTGCAACAAGGTCTGTATGCGGTGCCGGTTTGCGCTTACGAGTTGGGAGGCCAACTGCTGGAGATCCCCGCCACGGCGCGCGCCACCAGCGAACCGCTGGCGCAGATACTGTTGTTCCGCAGCGTACAGATGTTGGATGGCGCCGAGGTTGACGCCTGGCTGGCGGCCCGCGCGTCGGCGGGGACACATGCCGCTGTGGCGGGACTCCGTGCCACACCGGCGGGCATCGTCGCCGTGCAGCCGAGCGTCGACCAGGCGGCTTTTACGCGCTCTGTTGAGCGCATCCTGGCCTATATCGCCGCCGGCGATGTCTATCAGGTCAACTACACCTTGCGTCTGCATGTAGACGTTTTCGGCCCCGCGCCGGCGCTGTACGCGCTGCTGCGCGCGCGCCAGCCAGTGCCCTACGGCGCCTTGATCGCGCTGCCGGACGGCCGTTGCGTGCTGTCGCTGTCACCGGAGCTGTTCATCCGCCACCGCGCCGGCAAGCTGCAAGCGCGCCCGATGAAAGGTACTGCGACCGCCGGCGATGACGATGCAACGAACGCGCAGCACGCGCGGCGACTGGCTGCCGATCCCAAGAACCGCGCTGAAAACCTGATGATTGTGGACTTGCTGCGCAATGACCTGGGACGCATTGCCCGCACCGGCAGCGTGCGGGTGCCGGCGCTGTTCGACATCCAGCGCTACGGCAAGGTGCTGCAAATGACGTCGACCGTGGAAGCCGAACTGGCACCACACGCCACGCTGGGCGACATCTTCCAAGCGCTCTATCCCTGCGGCTCCATCACCGGCGCCCCCAAGCGGCGCGCCATGGAGATCATCCGCGAACTGGAGCCGGACGCGCGCGGCATCTACACCGGCGCCGTGGGCTGGATCGATCCCGGCGGCGACTTCTGCCTGTCGGTGCCGATCCGCACGCTGGTGCTGCCGCCCGGCGACGGGCCGCGTCAGGGCAGATTCGGCGTCGGTGCCGGCATCGTCCACGACAGCGATCCAGCACTCGAAGTCGCCGAATGCCAGCTCAAAGCATCCTTCCTCACCGGCCTGGTAAAGCCGTCATAGCATTCCGCGCGGCGCGTAATCGCAATCTCCACCGCCTGCGCGCCCGCCACGATCCCCACCTTGCCGACACGGACCGACACCCAGCGCGCGCCATAGCCCAGCACTTCCTGCGCCACCTGCTCGGCCAGCGTCTCGACCAGATTGAAATGCCGGCTAAGCGCAAGCGTGCGCACCGCCTCGGTCACCGCCATATAGCAAATCGTATCCTCCAGCGCGTCGCTGACATGGCTGCCCTGTTCCGGCAAGCCCACCTCCAGCGACAGGCAGATAGTCTGCGTGCGGTCTTTTTCGTGCGGATAAACGCCTACCCGCGCCGGCATGCGCAGCTTCTCGATTATCATGCGGTCGTCGTTCATGCTTCCTCATCGTCTGACTGTCTTCACCGGCATTGTCGGCCAGATCGGCGCGGCCAAGCGACGACAACTCTATGTTGCAGGCAGCTCGACAATCAGCGCAACGGATCGAAGCCGCCGCCCGCATGGTAGGCGTTGCACTCTTCGATAATCAGATTGCGCAACCAGATGTGCGCCGGGTCAGCCTCAAAGGAACGGTGCCACAATATACTCAGCTGACTTGGCGGCATCAGCCCTTCCGGCAGATCCAGGATGCGCAAGCGCGGCGACGCCTTCAGGAACTGCGCCAGGAACTCCAGCGTCACCGCCACAAACGGCGCGCCCTTGGTGACCAGGAACGGCAGCTCCAGTACATTCTCGGTCACCGCACGCACATCCAGCTGCACGCCGAAACTCTCCTGCATGATTTCCTCCAGCCGCGACGAACGCCGCGACTGCCGAACGATGACGAATTGCTGCTGCAGGAAGCGCTCCTCACTCATCTTCTCGGTCACGGCCGGGTGGTCGGCCGACAGAATACACACATAACGCAGGTCGCAAATAAAGCGGCTGTCGATCGATTCCGGCAAGGCAGGATATGACAGCGTTTCCGGTGGATCCAGCGCCAGCATCAGATCGACGTCGGCCTGCAGCAGGCTGGCCAGATCGGCGCCGGAGGGCCGCTCAATCTCGATGCGGATGTTCGGCGCGGCGTGCTGCAAGCGGCGCAGAATGCCGGGCATCAGCCATGGCGACACGTGGTCGGGGCACAGCACGGTAAAGGTGCGGCGCTCCGTGGCCGGATCAAAGGAACGCTCGGTGCCCATCAACGCCTGGGCGCTGAGCAGCATTTGCCGCACCGGCTCGCGCAGTTCACGGGCGCGTGGCGTCAGCTCCATCTGCCGGCCGACGCGCACCAGCAGCGGGTTGTCGAACTGTTCGCGCAGCTTGGCCAGCGAGGCGCTCATGGCCGGCTGCGATACGAACAAACGCGCCGCCGCGCGCGTTACGCTTTTTTCGCGCAACAGCGCATCCAGCGCCAACAACAAGTTGAGGTCGAATTTATTAAGCCGCATAGTCTCCGTCTGGGTATAGTTATCATCGCAGCAAACCCAGATAGTAACAGGGCCGGAGCCGGAACGCTCACTATCCCAGACAGGCACGCACCACCGCCAGCGCCTCCTGTGTCTCGGCAAACACATACGTGAAGTAGTGCTGCGCGCTGGCGCGCTGCTCGGCGTGGAATGCGGGGTCCTGTTCATGCAAGCGGATCGAGACGCGCGCGCTGCGCAGCCACATCCAGCCGATCAGACAGTGTCCCAGCAGCTTGACGATGTCGCCGGCGATCCAATGCGGCAGTTCCGGCCGCGCGCGCGCCGCGCCATGCAGCGCATCCGCCACGGCAGCCAGTTCCCGCGTCAGCGACAACAGCAAGCAGCTATGCCCCGCCAGCGGGCCGTCGGCCTCGTCCTGCGCCGTGTGGCGGACTTCATCCAGCAGCATCGGCAGCGTGCGGCCCTGGTCCGCCAGGATTTTGCGCAGCACCAGATCAATCGCCTGAATCTCGTTGGTGCCCTCGTAAATCATGGTGACGCGCACATCGCGCAGGTACTGCTCGATGCCGGTTTCGGTGATGACGCCATAGCCGCCGTACACTTGCAGCGCGTTACTGGCGCCGTCGAACGCCTTCTGCGTCAGGAAGGCTTTGACCACCGGTGTTACCAGCGCCAGCAACTGCTCCAGCTGCTGGCGGCGCGCCGCATCGGCGCTGGCATGCGCCAAGTCGAGCAGCAGGCCACTCCAGTACAACAGCATCCGGCCACCCTGCACATAGCAGCGCTGAGTCGCCAGCAACCGCTGTACCGGAGGATGCAGCGCAATCGGGTCGGCCGCCGCCGACTGCCGCTCCGGCGGCCGGCACACCGCCTTCATCTGCAGGCGTTCTTGCGCATAGCGTTCGGCGTTCTGCCAGGCTGCTTCCGCGATCCCGATACCCTGCGCACCCGCCAGCATGCGGGCGGCATTCATCATGACGAACATGGCGGCCAGTCCGCGATGCGGCTCCCCTACCAGCCAACCGGTGGCGCCGTCGAAGTCCAGCGAGCAGGTGGCGCTACCGCGTATGCCCAGTTTGTGTTCGATGCCGGTGCAAACGATGCGATTACGCGCGCCGTCCGGGCCAATTTTCGGCACCAGAAACAGCGAGATCCCTTTGCTGCCTTCCGGCGCGCCGGGGATGCGGGCCAGCACCAGATGGATGATGTTATCGGTGAGGTCATGCTCGCCGCCAGAGATGAAGATTTTGCTGCCGCTGATGCGGTATGCCTGCTCGCCATCCGGCTCGGCGCGGGTGCGCAGCAGGCCAACGTCGCTGCCGGCCTGCGGTTCGGTCAGACACATGGTGGCCAGCCATTCGCCACTCACCAGCTTGGGCAGATACGCCTGCTTCAGCGCCTCGCTGCCGTGCGCGCGCAGGCAGGTGTAGGCGCCGTGCAGCAGGCCGGGGTACATAGTCCATGCGTGATTGGCGCTGACCATCATCTCCTCCAGCGCGCAGTTCAGCACTTGCGGCAGTCCCTGCCCGCCATCGTCCGGATCGCAGGACAGCGAGGCCCAACCGGCTTCATGGAACTGGCGATAGGCGTCGGCGTAACCGTCCGGCGTGGTGACGACGCCGTTCTCGAAGCGGCATCCCTGTTTGTCGCCGGACGCGTTCAGCGGGAACAGCACCTCGCTGGTGAAGCGCCCCGCTTCTTCCAATACTTGCTGCACCAGTTCCGCATCGAGGTCCGCAAAGCCGGCTTCCTGCCGCAGGCGCGCGGTGGCCGACAGCACGTCGTTCAACACGTACCGCATGTGTTTGACGGGAGGATGATAGGAAAACATATTATGTCAGGCAAACTGATATTAACCGCATACTAGATCAAACAATACGGCCGCACAAGCAAAATCTCGGCGCCTGGAACTGGCGTAGTTTTTTCTTGACACACGCGATCCGGGCTTGCTATGTTATCGATAACCAAATTAATTAATAAGAGGAAGACGTGTTGAAATTCCTGCTGTTCGCGGCCGCCGCGCTTAGCGCCGCATCACCGGCGCTGGCCGCTCAAATCCAGACCTACGACTATCCGCGCCCGGTGCGCTACAGCCCTGGCGACACGGTACGCGACACCCATCGCAATCCTGAATATGTGGTGCGGGTACGCGCGCCATCGGGCGTCTGGCAGGATCTTTACGAGCACCGGGTGGAGGTAGACTGGAACAATCCGCAAAGCGCCGCGCTGGTGCGCTTCGACTTTGAAGGCAAGGTGGAACTGGCGATTCAGCGCAGCTATGCCGGCTTCTCCAAGGTCGCGGTGCGTCCCGCCAGCCTTGGCATCCAGCCGCGCATCGAGGATGACACGGTGTACCTCACGCTGGACAAGCCGGCCAATCTGTCGGTCGAATTTGACGGCGACAAGCACCACAACCTGCACGTCTTCGCCGGTGCCATCGACAACAGCGCCAAGCCGCAAGGTCCGGGCGTGATCGTGTTCGGTCCGGGCGTGCACAAGCCGCCCAAGGGCGAAAAGGTATTCCGCTTTGCCTCCGGCCAGACGGTGCTGATCGATGGTGCGGCGGTGCTGGATGCCGGCATCTCGCTGGACCATGTGCACGACGTCACCATCAAAGGCCACGGCCTGATCGAACGCCCTACTGGCGACGTCCCCATGACCAACACCGCCACCCATGACAACACGCCGGAAGCACACGTTGATGGCACCGCAGCCATCGGCATCCGCAACTCGCGCAACATCCGCATTGAAGGGCTGACCATCATCAATCCTCCCGGCGTGACGCTGGGCTGCATGCAATCCAGTGGCGTCAGCATCGTCGATCTCAAAAGCTTCAGCGCCCGGCCTTGGGCGGATGGTATCGACATCTACTCCTGCCGGGATGTGGAGATCGACCGCGTGTTCCTGCGCGTGGCGGATGACTGCTTCGCGCTGTACAACCATCGCTGGGATCTGTACGGCGATATACGCCGGGTGCGCGTCACCAATTCCACCTGCTGGGCGGACGTGGCACACGCCATGTACATGGGATTGTTCGGCAATCCGGACCGGCCGGAGGTGACCGAAGACGTCACCTTCAAGAACATCGATGTCCTTGAAATCAACGAGACGCAGCCACGCTTTCAGGGCGTGATGGCGATTAACGCGAACAACGCCACCGTGGTCCGCAACATCCTGTTCGAGGATATCCGGGTCGACCATATGATCGAAGGGAAGCTGTTCAACTTTGCGGTGATCGGCGACGACCGCTTCAGCCTCAGTCCCGGCGGCGGCATCGCCAATCTCACGCTGCGCAACATCAGCTTCACCGGCAAGGGCGTGTACGGGCCGTCCGTGATCCAGGGCTATGACCAGGCGCGCGGCGTGCGTGGCGTCACGCTGGAGAATGTGCGTATCGGCCAGCGCAAGCTCACCGCGCCGGACGCGGAGCTGCTGCAAGTCGGCCCGCATGCCACCGACATCCGCTTTAAATGAACAAGGACACCATGAAGAACCGTATCGCCCTGACCATGCTGGCCGCCTGCGCGCAAGCCCACGCTGTCACCACGCTGACCGACAAGATCACCTTTGGCGATGCCGCATCCGAAACGGCGCATGCAGTGCGTGGCGAACATGCGCAAATCATTCAAGGTGCGCTGGGACGCGGCGCACGCCAGCTACTGCCGCTGTCCGCGACCGACTGGCGCGGCGGCTCGCTGGAGTTCACGCTGAAGGTCGACCCGGCGGTGCAGAACTACGCGTCGGTGCGGCTGTGGGGCGGCGAAACCAACACCAACAAACTGACGCTGTACTGCGAAGGAAAGCAGATCGGCTACCGCCATCTGGGCGACATCGAGATCCTCGATCTTGGCACCGTCTCGCCCATGTATGAAGGCCGCTTCACCTATCGCACTTTTCCCCTGCCCGCCAACCTGACCGCGAACAAACGCCAGCTGAATTGCCGCATCCGCGCCACCGGCCCGTACGCGGTCTACAACAGCGACTTCGCCAAATTCCAGCGGCCGATGACGGAGCCGTCGCGCCCAATCTATGCCATGTATGTGCACAGCGATCCATTCCTGGATGCCGGCGAGGCTGAAGGCGCGGCCCCCAACGCCGCAGTGCGCCCGGCACCGGGCGCGGAAGTGATGGAACAGCTGCAGGCCCGCATCAACAGGGAAATCGAAAGGGAGCTGGCCGCCGATCGCGCCCTGACGCTGCACGAAACCCTGTTCCTGGCGCGCAGCTATGACATCGCATGGACCAAGGCTTATCGCAATCCCGCCGTGGTGCGCAAGGTGCTGGAAGCGGGCGACCAGTTTTACACGCGCTATCTCAGCGACCCAGGCTTCATCTACAGCGACAAAACCCACACCAATCCGGACTGGGAAGCGCTCGGGCCATACGGCAAGGCGCTGCAAATCCTGCAGGCCGAAATCACGCCACAGCTGGATCAGAAGCTGCCGGGCAGCGGCGTCACACGGCGCGATGGCTACGCAGCCATGCTGTCGTATGGACTGGACTACATGCTGCACCACCGCCGGCTGTACACCAACCAGTCCATGATCGTCGACCTGCTGGGCATCTATTACAGCAACAACGGCTTGCAGGCCATCGGCAGCGGCAAGGCGCTGCCGGAACAGCAGGCACGCCACTACCTGTACGAATCGCTCGGGCTAAGCGCGTGGAGCGGTAGCCAGGACAAGGACGGCCATCCGACCTACTCCGCCGCCTCCGGCGACAACGGCGCCTTCCGCGTGCCGAAAGACTACCGCATCTTCACCGCTGCCGGCCTGTCGAAAGAACTGGGCTTCGTCGGCAGCTATGGCGAAATTCAGGATTGGGCAACCGGCATTTATCTGGCGACGCGCTCGAAAAGCGAAACGGCGGGCGATCCGCAGCTGCTGCAACAGTTGGTCAAGATCGCGCACGCGCGCTCGCCGTTCCGCTATCCTGCCGCCGATGCCGATGGTTACCGCGCCATGAAGCTGGAAGCGCCAATCGGCTGGCGCGATCCTGCCTTCCCCGGCGTGACCACCTATGTACAGAAAACCGGCTGGGACAACACGCCGTTCTACACCGCCGTCGCCACCAGAGATCCCGCCTTGATGGCCGCCGCCCAGCAAATGCTGGAGGATAACCAGTTCTTCGCCGTGCTGCGCGACCGCATGAAAGATCCCGGCCAGCGTACCACCATCGGCCTGCTCGACGCTTACGACGAATGGCAGGTGGTGAAGAACTGGCCGCGCCAGCAGGCTCGCCTGCCGATGAGCGCGGGGCAGCCGGACTTTGTGTTCACCGATACCGAAAACGGCGTCATCGCGCTCAAACATGGCGATGACATTATGTACGCCTCGCTATACTGGCGCGCCATGTGCGGCGTGAACAAGCTGTTTCGGGTGCACCATCTGACGCCGCAGGCGGACCGCGTGGCGACTTTCTATGGCCGCGTCGACTTCGTGCCGAGCGGCCGCAATTGCACGCGCGGCAACTCCGCGCATACGGCGGGCGGCCCTATCCCCGACGTGCGCTACCCCGACGACGCGCCGCCGGCGCTGGCGGGCGAGGTGCTACCGGCGGCGCAAGGGCCAGCCGACGCCAGCTTCGAACGCAGCTCCTTCGATCCCTACGCGGGCCGTGGCGATTACTATGAGGGCAGCTATGGCCGCTACCTGTTCGCCATGAACGCCGGCGGCACCAAGTCCGTGGAGCTCGCGCTGCCCGGCACGCAGGCGCCACTGAAAGATCTGGTCAGCGGCAAAACCATCGCTGCCGGCACCCGCACTTTGACCATCGCGCCGGGCCAAACCGTGATTCTGTACCGGCCGTGACCGGCTATCTGACAAAATTGTAATCTGGCCGTCAGCAAGGCGTTGGGGGCGGGAAGTTAGAGTGTTTCGGACGAAATTCTCTCTTCCTTCTTGCCATGACAGCCACACGCCGCCCGCTTCTTTTCCTGTGTTCTGCCCTGTTGCTTCAGCTGCTGGCCGGCTGCGCGGTGGGGCCGGACTATGTCAAACCGGCCATGGAACTGCCCTCCGACTACCGCGAGGCCGCACCCTGGACCACCGCCCAACCCGCCGCCGCTGACGATCAGTCGCAATGGTGGACCAGCTTCCAGGACCCCGTCCTGAACGATCTGGTCGATCAAGCCAATCTTGCCAATCAGACCATCGCCCAGTCCGAGGCCCAGTACCGCGAGGCGCTGGCCTTGGCCGATGCCGCCCGCGCCGGTCTGACGCCGACCGTATCGGCCGGTGCCGCCACCAGCCGCGCGCGCAGCAGCGGCGCGGTCGCCACTGCCCACAGTGTCAGCCTCAGCAGCAGTTGGGTGCCGGACCTGTGGGGCGGCGTGCGGCGTTCGGTGGAGGCCGGCGATGCCAGCGCGCGCGCCAGTGGCGACGATCTGGCCGCCGCCCGCCTCAGCATTCAATCCAGCCTGGTGCAGGATTATGTGCAGCTGCGCGCGCTGGACATGCAATCGGCCTTGTATGCGCGCACCACCGCCGCCTACCAGCGTTCGCTGCAACTGGTGAACAGCCAATACCGCGAAGGCGTGGCGCTGCGTTCCGATCTGGCGCTGGCCGAAAACCAGCTGGCCGCCGCCGAGGCCGAGGCGCTGGACCTGCACGCTCAGCGCGCCCAACTCGAACATGCGATCGCGGTGCTGACGGGCCAGCCGCCGGCCAAGCTGCAAATCGCCGCCCTGCCCGCCGACGCCGGCCTGCGCCTGACAGTGCCGGCGATTCCGGCCACCCTGCCGGCCCAGTTGCTGGAGCGCCGCCCCGACATCGCCGCCGCCGAACGCCGCGTCGCGGCCGCCAACGCCAATATCGGCGTGGCGCGCGCGGCCTGGTTCCCGGCGCTGAGCCTGAGCGCCGGCGGCGGCTACAGCAACAGCGCCATGGCTGATTTGTTCAACACGCCATCGCGCATCTGGTCGCTGGGCGCGGCGCTGAGCCAGACGCTGTTTGACGGCGGCCTGCGCAAGGCCAACGACGCCCAGGCCATCGCCGCCTACGACGTCACCGTCGCCAGCTACAAGCAAACCGTGCTGAGCGCGTTCCAGGAAGTGGAAGACAACCTGGCCACGCTGTCCGTGCTCGACGCCGAAATCGCCAAGCAACAGCAAGCCACCGATGCCGCCAAACTGGCGCAGGAACTGGCGCTGAAACAGTATCGCGCCGGCACCGCCACCTATCTGACGGTGGTGACCGCGCAGGCCACCACGCTGGCCGGCGAGCGCACCGTCGCCAGCCTGCTGTCGCGCCGCCTGGTCGCCAGCGCCGCGCTGATTACCGGCCTGGGTGGCAACTGGCACGCTCCGACTCTCTGATATCTGACACCTACTCCCGATCACGATCATGAAAACCACGCTCAATACCAAACGCATCGTGCCGCCACTGGCGGCGGCGGTTCTGATTGTCGCCGGCGCCGCCTGGCATTCCCACTTCAACGCACAGGCAGCCGCACCGGCCGCGAACGCGCCGGCCATTCCGGTGGTGACCGCAGCGGTCGCGCGTCAGGATGTGCCGGTGCTGCTGAGCGGCGTTGGTACGGTGACCGCTTACGCCAGCGTCACCGTCAAGACCCGCATCGACGGTCAGCTGGACAAGCTGCATTTTGTCGAGGGTCAGGACGTCAAGGCCGGCCAACTGCTGGCCGAGATCGATGGCCGCGCGTTGCGTGCCCAATTGGCGCAGATCCAGGCCACGCGCGCCAAGGATGCGGCGCTGCTGGCCAATGCCCGCGCCGACCTGAAGCGCTACACCAATCTGCACGCCGACGATGCCACCACCCAGCAAACGCTGGACACGCAACAAGCGCTGGTGGCGCAGTACGCCGCCACCGTGCAGTCGGATGATGCGCAGATCCAGTACGCGCAGGTACAGCTCGATTACACCCGCATCACCGCGCCGCTGAGCGGCCGCATCGGCGCGCGGCTGGTGGATGCCGGTAACATCGTCCACACCACCGACACCACCGGTCTGCTGATCATCAACCAGATCGATCCGGTGGCGGTCACCTTCACGCTGCCGGGCGAGGATGTGCAGCGCATCGGCGCCGCCGCTAACGGCAGCAAGCCGCTGTCGGTGGTCGCGCTCACCCGCGACGGCAAGACCAGGCTGGCACAGGGCGAGCTGGTGCTGCTGAATAACCAGGTCGATACCACCAGCGGCACGGTGCAGCTCAAAGGCAAGTTCGTCAACACCGACCACAAGCTGTGGCCAGGGCAGTATGTCAATGTGCAGCTGCAGTTGGGCACGTTGTCGCAGGCGCTGACGGTGCCGTCGGCCGCCATCCAGCGCGGTCAGAGCGGTACTTTCGTCTACACGGTGGATGCGAATAATGCGGCCGCCATGCAGCCGGTGCGACTGGGCCAGGTGCAGGGTGATACCGCCGTGATCGAGCAAGGCTTGCAGGCTGGACAGCGCGTGGTGGTCGATGGCCAGTACAAGCTGAAGCCGGGCGCGCGCGTGGCCGAGGCCAGCGCAAAACCGGCCGGCGCGTCCGGGGCATCCGGCTCGGCCGCACCGGCGGGTGCCGCGTCCCCGGCCAGCCCGGCGGCTCCGTCGTCGGCGGCGGCAGCGGCGACGGCCAAGCGCGAGGGAGCTTGATATGAGCGTCTCCGCCCCGTTTATCAAACGCCCGATCGGCACCACGCTGCTGGCCATCGCCCTGCTGTTGCTGGGCATGGTGGCCTGGCCGCTGCTGCCGGTGGCGCCGCTGCCGCAGGTCGACTTCCCCACCATCCAGGTTTCGTCCAGCCTGCCAGGCGCCAATCCTGAAACCATGGCGTCCAACGTGGCCCAGCCGCTGGAGCGGCAGTTCTCGCTGATTTCCGGTCTGTCGCAGATGACCTCCAGCAGCTCGGTCGGCAGCACCCAGGTGACGCTGCAGTTTGACCTTAACCGCAATATCGACGCCGCCGCACTGGATGTGCAGGCCGCCATCAACGCCGCCTCCGGCCAGCTGCCAAGCAACCTGCCCAGCCCGCCGACCTTCCGCAAGATCAACCCGGCCGACGCGCCGATCATGATCATGGCGGTGCAGTCGGACGTGCTGCCACTGCAACAGGTCAGCGATTACGCCGATAACATTCTGGCGCAGCAGATTTCACAGCTGTCCGGTGTCGGTTACGTCAACATCGCCGGCGCGCAAAAACCGGCGGTGCGGGTGCAGATCGACCCGGCCAAGATCGCCACGCTGGGCATCAGTCTGGAAGACATTCGCGGCGTGATCGCCGAAACCACCGTCAACACGCCCAAGGGCAGCGTGGATGGTCCGAACAAAAGCTTCACCGTCTACACCAACGACCAACTGCTGAGCGCCGAGCCGTGGAACGATACCCTGCTCGGCTACAAGAACGGCGCGCCGATCCGCATCCGCGACGTCGGCGTGGCGGTGTCCGGCCCGGAGACCGTCAAGCAAGGCGCCTGGGCTTACGCCGGCCCGGCCAAGCCCGACGATAACGACATGCAGAATGGCCGCGCCATCGTGCTGGTGATCAGCAAGCAGACCGGCGCCAATGTGATCGACACCGTCAACGGCATCAAGGCCGCCATGCCGCGTTTGCGCGCGTCGCTGCCGTCCACCATCAAGGTCAACACGCTGGTCGACCGTACCCAGACCATCCGCGCCTCGGTGCTGGACGTGGAATTCACGCTGGCCTTGACGGTCGCGCTGGTGGTGATGGTGATCTTTGTGTTCCTGCGCAATCTGCCGGCCACGATTATTCCTAGTGTGACGGTGCCACTGTCGCTGCTGGGCACGGCCGGCCTGATGTACGTGGTCGGCTTCAGCCTCGACAACCTGTCGCTGATGGCGTTGACCATCGCGGTCGGCTTCGTGGTCGATGACGCCATCGTCATGCTGGAAAATATCTACCGCTACATTGAAGAAGGCATGACGCCGCTGGAAGCGGCCTACAAGGGTGCCGGCGAAATCGGCTTCACGATTATTTCGATTTCGGTGTCGCTGGTGGCGGTGTTCATTCCACTGCTGCTGATGGGCGGCGTGGTGGGCCGGCTGTTCCGCGAATTTGCCGTCACCGTCACCATGACCATCGCGCTGTCGGTGGTAATTTCGCTGACGCTGACGCCGATGCTGTGCGCGCGCTTCCTGCGCAACGAGCACGAGGTGCAGCATGGCCGCTTCTACCATCTGTGCGAGCGCGGCTTCGACACCATGCTGGCCTGGTACAAGCGCGGCCTGGACGTGGTGCTGCGTCACCAGTTCCTCACGCTGTGCACCTTCATCGCCACGCTGGCGCTGACGGTGGTGCTGTTCATCTTCATCCCGAAAGGCTTCTTCCCGCAGCAGGATATCGGCATCATCTCCGGCACCGCTGAATCGGCCCAGGACGCCTCGTTTACGTCGATGAGCGGACGCATGGTGGAGCTGGCGGACATCGTCCGCACCGATCCCGACGTGCTGGCGTTTGGCATGTTCTCGGGGAATAACACCGCCAACACCGGCAACTTCATGATCAGCCTGAAGCCCAAGGACCAGGGCCGCACCGCCACCGCCGATGAAATCATCGCCCGCCTGCGGCCGAAGGTGGCCAAGGCGCTGGGCGTTAACCTGTTCATGCAGGCCAACCAGGATATCAACGTCGGCGGCCGTACCAGCCGCACCCAGTACCAGTACACGCTGACCGACGCCAACCTGGACGAACTGAACCAGTGGGCGCCACGCATGCTGGACAGCCTGCGCAAGCTGCCGCAACTGACCGACGTCGCCTCCGACCAGCAGAACTCGGCCGCCACCGCCAACCTGACCATCGACCGCGCCCGCGCCGCCTCGTTCGGCATCAGCCCGTCGCTGATCGACGCCACCATTTATGACGCCATCGGCCAGCGCCAGGTGGCGCAGTACTTCACCCAGATCAACAGCTACCACGTGGTGCTGGAAGTGACGCCGGAGCTGCAGCGCGATCCCGACCTGTTCAACCATCTGTACCTGACCGCGCCCACCACCGGCGAGCAGGTGCCGCTGTCGAATCTGGTCAAGGTCGATACCAACAAGACCGGCTACCTGTCGATCAGCCACCAGGGCCAGTTCCCGGCGGTGACGATTTCGTTCAACCTGGCGCCCGGCGCCGCGCTGGGCGATGCGGTGAGCGCCATCAACGCCCTGCAGCAGAAAATGGGCGCGCCAGCCGGCCTGACCGGCAACTTCCAGGGCACGGCCAAGGCGTTCAACGAATCGCTTTCCACGCAGCCGTATCTGATCGCGGCGGCGCTGGTGGCGGTGTACATCGTGCTGGGCCTGCTGTATGAAAGCTATATCCATCCGCTGACGATTCTGTCCACCCTGCCCTCGGCCGGCGTCGGCGCGCTGCTGATCCTGATGGCGGGCGGCTATGACCTCAGCGTGATCGCGCTGATCGGTATCATCCTGCTGATCGGCATCGTCAAGAAAAACGGCATCATGATGATCGACTTCGCGCTGACCGCCGAGCGCGAGGGCGGGATGGCGCCGGAACAGGCGATTTACCAGGCTTGCCTGCTGCGCTTCCGGCCGATTATGATGACCACCATGTGTGCGCTGCTGGGCGGCCTGCCGCTGATGCTGGGCCATGGCGCCGGCTCGGAGCTGCGCCGCCCGCTGGGCTATGCCATGGTCGGCGGTCTGCTGCTGTCGCAGATGTTGACGCTGTTTACCACGCCGGTAGTGTATCTTTACCTTGATCGCGCGCATCACTGGTATGTGCGGCGCAAGCAGGCGCGTGCCGGCGCCGTTATCGAAGGCAGGGCTCAATGAATATCCTGATCGTGGAAGATGAACCGAAGACCGTGGACTATCTGTACCGCGGGCTGACGGAACATGGTTGCACCGTCGATATCGCCCGTAACGGCATCGACGGCCGCCACTTGGCGTTGCAGAATAATTACGATGTGGTGGTGCTGGACGTGATGCTGCCGGGGATCGACGGCTTTGGCGTGCTGCGCGAACTGCGCGCCGCCAAGCAGACCCCGGTCATCATGCTGACCGCGCGCGACAGCATCGAAGACCGCGTACGCGGCCTCGGCGACGGCGCCGACGATTATCTGATCAAGCCTTTCTCCTTCCTCGAATTGCTGGCGCGGCTGCAGGCGCTAACCCGCCGCAACCGCAGCCAGGAACCGCTGCAACTGAGCATCGGCGACCTGAAGATTGATTTATTGAGCCGCAAGGCGTTTCGTACCGGCCGCCGCATCGACCTCACCGCCAAGGAGTTTGCGCTGCTGGTGGCGTTGGCGCGGCGCGAGGGGCAAATCCTGTCCAAGACCGCGATCGCGGAAATGGTGTGGGATATGAATTTCGACAGCAACACCAATGTGGTGGAGGTGGCCATCAAGCGGCTGCGCGGCAAGATCGACATCCCGCCGTCGCCGCGCCTGCTGCACACCATCCGCGGCATGGGTTATGTCCTGGAGTTACGTCCGGATGAGACGGACACGGACGAGGCGCCATGAAGCACTCGATCACCCGGCGCCTGGTGGCGCTGTTCACGCTGACCACGCTGATTGTGATCGTCCTCATCAGCATTGTGCTGAACCACTTGTTCAAGGAACAGCTGATCCAATACCAGCGCCACCAGTTGGGCTCCGCCATGCACGACCGCGCGTATCAGATCGAGCGCATCGACAGCGAGGAGCGCTGGGAAAAAGTCGACCGCAAGATGGAAGTGCTGACGCCGCGCGACGGCGGCATGCGCTTCTGGGTACTGAGCGAGAATCCGCATTTCCGCTACGGCAGCGATCTGGACGCGGTGGCCGACCACTGGGAAACCAATCATGAGATGAAGCAGGTCTACGTGCCGGGCCGGGCCTATCCGTACAACGTGCAGTCGCAGCACTTTGAAGCCAATGGCGCGCGGCCGCCGGTGACGCTGGTGGTCGGCATCGACACCCGGCCGTATGCCGAGGCGCGGCGGGTGTTTCTGATCTCGCTGGTGACGCTGTCGATCACGGCAGCGGCAGCGATGTATGCGCTGGGTCATTTCGTGGCGCGGCTCGGTCTGCAACCGCTACAGCAGCTGTCCGATCAGGCTGGCGAACTCAACGTCAGCAATCTGGCGCAGCGGCTGGCGATCTCGCCGCTGCCGCAGGAACTGGCCGGCGTCACCAGCGCCTTCAATGGCGCGCTGGACCGGCTACAGCGCGCCTATGTGCAATTGGAAGCGTTCAACGCCGATGTCGCGCACGAGCTGCGCACGCCGCTGGCCAATCTGATCGGCTTAACCCAGGTGGCGTTGTCCAAACCGCGTGGCGCGGCCGATCTGACCGATATGATGCAATCCAATCTGGAAGAACTGGAGCGGCTGCGCAGCATCGTCAACGACATGCTGTTCCTGGCGCGCGCCGACCAGGGCGAATCCAGCGCCACGCTGCAGGATGTGTGCGTGGCCGAGGAAGTCGGTAAGTCGGTGGAATTCCTTGAATTCACGCTGGAAGAGGCGGACAAGACGGTGACGGTGGATGGCGATCTGGAAGCGCACGCGCCGCTGGATGCGCGGCTGTTCCGGCGTGCCATGGTCAACCTGCTGGACAACGCGATTCGCTATTCCAGCGCGCAGGCGCCGCTGAGCGTGCGGATTCAGCGCCAGCCGCGTCAGGTGCTGGTTGAAGTCAGCAACCCCGGCACCACCATCGACGCCGCCGACCTGCCACGCCTGTTCGACCGCTTCTACCGCGCCGATCCATCACGCCATGGCGGCGAGCAGCAGAAAGGCCATGGGCTGGGTCTGGCGATCGTCAAGGCCATCGCCCACATGCACCGCGGCGAAGTGTTTGCCCGTTCGGCTGATGGGGTGACCACCATTGGTTTCAGCGCGGCGTGTGAGAGCTGATCACCTCAATCGCGGTGTCAGCGGAATGCTGGCGGGTGGTGATCAATGTCGCGCAGTAGCCGATGGACACAAAACCTGATTGACAAAGTTTACCGGATTGACATGGTGGACATTTGAACTAGACTGAACTGAATCATAAGCAGGAGATTTTCGTGTCCGCCAGCGAGCAAAAGAAACGTTCGACCAGAGCGGCGCAGCCGCTCCGGCAACGCAAGCCGGCACCGCTGGCTGGCGCGACTGCGCTTAGTGGTCATTCAACCCCAATGCTTTTAGCCGAGGATATCGAGCGAACACTGGATCTGGGTGATGGCTTCGTGGTCGTGAAGGTCCGCCGCCATCGTTCTGCCGCATCTGGTCAGCCTGGAGTCAGCGCTAGATTAGCACTCCTCAAGACTTCGTTCCCTGATATTACGGAATCCAGACTACAAATCCAGCTTGACCGCCGTGCGAAGGACAAGCTCGCGCCAGCGGGCGCTGATGCCAATCAGGAATTCATGGCGCAGCTTGATCGCGACAGTATGGCGTCGCGAAAACGTTATCTGGAACAGGGATTATTGCTGCGTTCTTCAGATTTTCTAGCGCCCTTGGGCATTTCGCGGCAAGCGTTGAGCAATGCGGTGAGAGATCAGCGCATCTTTTCTATTGATGGTCCTTCAAATGTGCAACTTTATCCGGCCTTCTTTGTAACTAGCGCTCAGCAACGCCGCCGATTGGAGAAAATATCAAAAGCACTCGGCGACCTCCCCGGCCCCAGTAAGTGGCAGTTCTTCATCTCTCCCAAAGTATCGCTGAATGGGCGCACGCCGGTTGCAGCATTGCAGGATGGCGACTTGGCCAAGGTGCTGACGGCCGCCAACGCGTTCAAGGAGCGATAAATGACGGCGGCACCGATAGGAGCGCCTCCGTCAATTCTGTCAGCGAAGGTTTGGCCGCATACCAACGTTCAACCGTCCCGGCTATACCGTGTAAGTGGCCATAACACGGGTGAGCCTTACTTCGGATGCACGGGCGGCAACCGGTTCGATGCACCTGGGTGTAGTGTGAACAACGCTGAATACAGCACCTGCTATCTGGCTTACTCCCTTGGGCAGTGTTCAAGAATCCGGCAAAGTATGACGGCTTCATCTATGCCTCCCGGCATGTCACGCCAGGCAAAGCCGTGGTGTTATTTGATCGTTCAGCCGAAAAAATCGTAGCTAGCAAATGCGCCCCCTTGCGAACGGCTCACGGTTTCGCACGCGCGGTACGGAAGTTTTCCATCGTCGGAATTTAATCAACACGGTCTGTCACCAACTTCCTGGGTGACGTGTTTAAGCTGCTGATGGCGGATCCGATTGATTCTTGTCAAAAAAACAAAAAGCCTCCGAAAGGGAGGCTTTTTGTTTTGTTCTGGCGGAGACGGTGGGATTCGAACCCACGATACAGGTATAAGCCGTATGCATCCTTAGCAGGGATGTGCCTTCGGCCACTCGGCCACGTCTCCTAGTCGATTGCTCAACTATGTCGTTTCCGTAAGTAACGGAGCAGACGACCGACATAGTATAGATCGTGACTCATTTGGTCAAGAGACACGCCTCGGTGATGGGGGCGCCGCGCGCCCACGGCGCGCTTCGCATCCCAAATAGCCCCCCTAAAATCAAATGCGAAGGCTCGCAAAATCATTCACTGCCCATGACTTATCGCGGGTCGGGGCCGGCGAAGGTGGTGCTCCACGCCAGTCCCAGCACTACCCTGCCCTTGCACGAGTTACGCAGGAAGCAGTCGCTTCGGCTGAGGTTGGTGTCGTGGTAGCGCAGGTCGACCTTGAAGCTGGGGTTGACGTTGTAGCTGACGCCGGCATCCCACCAGTTGTAGCTGCGGAATACCGGACTGTCGCCGAACGCTAGCCGGCCTGCCGATCCGGACAGCATCCATTTGTCGTCCAGCGGCTTGCGCCAGGTGAGTTCGTAGACATCTTCTTTGATGTTGAAATTGACGTAGTTGGGCGAGTGGTAGTAGTTGAAGGCGGCCACCACGCCGTATGGCAGGTCGGTTTCGACCCCGGCTTTGAATTCCCAGTAGTCGACCGTGTCGTCCGGCACCAGATGAGCGTATAGCACGTTGAAATCGAAGCGCAGCGGGCCGGCTTGCGGCGTGACGCCAACCAAAAAATCCTCCTCCGCCCGCGATGCGTTGTCCGGTCCCAGATCCTTGTTCATCCAGATCGCGCCGGCATACAGCGGCCCCGAGACGACGAACGCGTGGGCGTTCATGGCGGCTTTGCTGTTGGTGCCGGACTGGCCGCGGAACATGCCGTCGGTGGCGAAGGCGCTGCCGATTTCCACCACCGGCGCCCAGGATGGCGCGGGCGGCGTGGCGTCGTCGCGCTGGGTTTCCTGCGCCCACGCCGAAGCGCCGCAGGCCAGACAGAGGGTAAGAGCGATAAGCTTGAACATGAATTGTCCTTTTCTATGGATGAGTTTTGCCGCGCCCCGCGCTGAAGCCAGCGCGGGGCGAAGAGATGACAGGGTTGGATTGAGACTGTTAGGGCGGCGGCTTAGCGCGTGGCCCAGTCGGTCTGCTGGAGGGTCTGGCGCAAGGTCAGGCCAGGCAGATAGGAGGTGCGCAGCACACCGGCGCGCTGCAGCACTGGCACCAGGCCGTCGATGACGCCGTCGTTCCAGGCGCCGTTGGCGACGTCGCAGCCGATGATCAGGAAGCCGTCGCCGCCGATGTAGTCGATCGCTTTCATCATCTTGTCGGCGATCTGCGCAGGGGTGCCGATCAGGCCCAGTTCATCGATGCCGGACCAGAAGCCGCCGATCGCTTCGCGCAGCGTCCTGCCTTCGCGCGCGGCCTGGCGCAGCGTTTCGATCATGGATTGGCTGCCGCGCGATTCCACCTCCAGCGGGAACGGTTTATCCAGATCGAACTGGCTGAGGTCGAGGTCGAACGATTGCGCGGTCATCAGCAGCGCGTATTCGACCTGGGCGTCGGTCAGCGGCGGGATCGGCGTGTCGGCGCTCGGCAGCACTTTGACCATGGCGGCGAAGAATACCTTGACCTCGTCCGGATTGCGGCCGAATTTCGCGGCGCGTTCCTTGATGTCGTCGCGGATCGCCTTCATGCCATCCAGGCCGCCGATCGGTGGCGCGAACACCGCGTCCGCATGCTTGGCGGCGAAGTCGCGGCCGCGCGGCGAGGCGCCGGCCTGCATCAGCACCGGCTTGCCCTGCGGCGAAGGCACCTGGTTCAATGGTCCGCGCACCTGGAAGTATTTGCCCTTGTGCTTGATCTCGCTGACCTTGGCCGGATCGACATAGACGTTGCGCTCGACGTCACGCACCAGCGCATCCGGCTGCCAGGCCGACCACAGCGCCTTGGCCACGTCCAGGAACTCGTCCGCCATTTCGTAGCGCTCACCGTGCGAGGGCAGCGTGGCGTAATTGTGGTTCTGCGCCGCCGATTCCTCCGAGGTGGTGACCACGTTCCAGCCGGCGCGGCCGCCGCTCAGGTTATCCACGCTGTTGAGCAGGCGCGACAGGATGAACGGCGGATAGAAGGTGGTGGAGGCGGTGCACACCATGCCCATGTGGCGGGTGGCCTTGGCCAGCAGCGGCAGCAGCGGGATGGCTTCATGGCGCGGCGAGCCGACCGCGAATTTCAGCTCCGCGTCCATGCTGCCGCCCATGGCGTTGGACACGGTCGAGGTGTCGTCGAAGAACATGAAGTCGAAGCCGCGCGAGGCTTCCAGCCGCTGCGCCAGTTGGATGTGGTGCTCGCCGGTCCACCAGTCGCCGCCGTAAGTGCGGTCGTCGGCGGCGCTCCAGGCGGTCGGGCCGAAGCGGGTGAAATAGCCAAGCCGGAAAGGTTGGTGTGCCATGGGGTGATGCTCCTTGTTGAGGGTAGTGGTGGAAATATGAAACGGATTGCGTCATTGGCGGCCGATGCGCGCGAACACCTCCGGCCTGAAAGTCCGGAACAGCAGCGCCAGCACGATGCCGGCCAGCACCGCGCCATACGTGACATCGAGCGAAATGGCCGACAGGCTGGGCGAATTGGTCAGCAAGTCGATCTTGCTGGTGGCGATGATGCCGATCACCGTCATCAGTACGGCGGCGGCGCCGGGCGCGGCGTAGCGCTGCCAGACCGAAAGGCCGGCCACCTCGGTGCGCGCCAGGTAGGCGGCGATGCCGATCGCCGCCAGCACGAACAGGATGATGAAGGAATAGCCGGCCACGCCGATCAGCTGGATGTAGACCTCGGTCGGCGAAGCCTGCGTCAGCACCACGCCCAGCACATAGACGGCGGTGGCGATGCTCAGCGACAGGCTGGCCCGGTGCGGCGATTTCAGGCGCGGATGGGCCACACCGACGGCTTGCGGCAGGATGCCGTCCACGCCCAGGCTGAACAGGTAGCGGCTCAGCACATTGTGATACGCCATCAGCCCGGCGAAGGCGCTGGAGATGATCAGCACCGTCACCAGGTGATAGCCGGTCGCGCCCAGATAGCGGCTGACCATGTCGAAGAACGCCGTGGTCGGATGTTCGGCGATGGCACCCACCGCCTTGGACTCGCCCAGCGCCTGGATCAGGGCCCACGAGCCGGCCGCGTAGAACACGGTCAGGAAGCCGATCGCCAGGTAGGTGGCGCGCGGCACGGTGCGCACCGGGTCGCGCACCTCGTCGCGGAAGATGGCGGTCGCCTCGAAGCCGCCGAAGCAGCTGATGGCGAAGATCATCCCCACCGCCACGCCGCCGCCCAGGGCCACCTGCGGATCGAAGGAGGAATACGTCAGGCTGCCGCCGTCGCCGCCGGCGGCGAACACGCAGACTTCCCACGCCAGCACGATCAGCACCTCCAGCCCCAGCAGGATGCCCAGCACGCGGGCCGACACATCCACCCTGCGGTAGCCCAGCACGCCAACGATGGCGATGAAGGCCAGCGCCCACACCCACCAGGCGACGGCGGGACCGTGCAGGGTGTCTTGCACCAGCGAGGCCAAGGCCAGGCTGGCGAAGATCAGCATGCTGATCATGGCCAGGGTGTAGGACAGCATGGCGACAAACGAGCCACCCAGCCCCAGCGGGCGACCGAGGCCGGCCGTGATGTAGCTGTAGAACGCGCCGGGATTCGGCAGGTGGCGCGACATCGCGGTATAGCCAACGGCGAACAGCGCCATCAGCAAGCCCAGCACGATGAACAGCAGCGGCGCGCCGAGGCCGATGCCGTAGCCGATCACCAGCGCGACCACGGTGGCCAGCACGCCCAGCGGCGCGTTGTACGACAGCACAGCAAATACCAGTTGTAAAGTCCCCATGTCGCCAGCCAGTTTTCGGTCCACATGGGGAGCAGCAATAATTGTGCCGTCCAGCATCGGCAATGGTGTTTGTGTCATGAGAAGGTTTCCTTGTGATAGATGGGGATGGAAGATCAAGCCGTGGCGGTCGCCCTGGAGCGGACCGGAAGTGCGAAACTCACCAACAAAAACAGGATCAGCAGCAGCGCCTGCGCCGCCAGCGCCAGCCGGTAGCCGCCGGCCGGGTCGCCGGCGGCCAGACGACCGAAGAACAGGCCGCTCAACAGCGCGATGCCGGCCGCCGAGGAAATGGCTTGCACGGCGGCCAGCAGGCCGGAACCGGAACCTGCCTCGCGTTCGTCGACGGCGCTGATGATGATGGTGATCAGCGAGGCGATCACCATGCCGCCGCCCACGCCCAGCAGCACCAGGGCCGGCGCCAGCGCTGTCAGCGAGAAGCCGGTGCTGTCCAGCGCCCGCCACAGCCAGGCCACGGCGGCGATCTGCAGCACGGCGCCCAGTTGCAGGACGCGGGCGCCGATGCGCTCCAGCAGGAAGCCACCCGCCAGACCGGAGCCGATGAAGCATCCACCAGTCAGTGGCAATGCGGCCAGTCCGGCCTCACCGGCGCCGTAGCCCTGCCCCAGCTGGAGGAACAGGGTGAACACCAGTTGCATGCCGATGAAGGCGGAGAAGAACAAACCCATGCCCAGGATGCCGGCGCTGAACGCCGGCTTGGCGAACAGTCCCGGCTCCACCAGCGGCACGCGGCCGCTGTGCACGCGGCGCCGCTGCTGTCGCACAAAGCTGGTGAAACCGGCGCCGGCCAGGCCCAGGCTGGCCCACGCCCACAGCGGCCAGCCCGCTTCCTGTCCCTGTATCAGCGGCGCCACCAGCAGGCCGCAGGAGATGGCGATGAGCGCGGCACCGCTCAGATCCACCTCGCCGGCCAGCGCCTGCGGCGGATCCCGCGGCACGCAGCGCCAGGCCACCAGCAGCGCGGCCAGCGCCACCGGTGTGTTGACGCCGAGCGCGAAACGCCAGCCCAGGCCGAAGTAATCGGCGGCGATGATGCCGCCGCCCACCACCGGTCCGGCGATGGCCGCCAGTCCCATCACGGGACCGAAGATGGCCAGCGCCTTGCCCAACTCGTCCGGACCGAATACCGCGCGCAGCAAGGCGAAACCCTGTGGCAGCAGCAGCGCTCCGGCCACGCCTTGCAGCAGGCGGGCGACGATCAGCAGATGCATGGTCGGCGCCAGCGCGCACAGCAGCGACGTCAGGGCGAAGCCTGCCAACGCGGTCAGGAACATGCGGCGACGTCCGTACACATCGCCCAGCCGGCCGCCGACGATCAGGCAGGCGCCCATGGCCAGCGCGTAGCCGCCCACCGCCCATTGCAGCTGGGCCGGCGTGGCGCCCAATTCGTGCTCCAGGGCCGGGCCGGCCACGTGCAGGATGCCCATGTCGAGCACGTCCATGACCTCCCCCGCCAGCATGGCGGCGAACACCAGCCAGCGGTGACGGTAAGGTGCGAGCGGGATTGCGATTGCGTGCGGCATAAACTCTCCTGTTTTTCTCAAATGGCCATCAGAACCAGCGACAGTCCCATCAACATCGGCTCCAACGCCGCCGCGCTATGCGCCAGTGCGCGCCGGTGCTCCGGCTGGCCGCGCAGCTGCGTCGCCGTCAGCGCCAGTCCGGCGCCCAACAGCGCCAGCGCAATGACGGCGGCGAACGATGGCGCGGCCGTCCCGGACCCACGCGTGGTGCAAAGGTCTTCCAGAGCGGATGACAGCGCCATCGCTTCGGTGTGGCGCAGCAGCAGCCAAGCCATCACCACCGCGCTGGCGGCACGGTGGGCGCGGAGCAGCAGCGCGGACGCGGCGGCGGCGCGCGGCCATCCGGCCAAACTGGCCCACAGTCCGCTGGTGGCCATCAACGCGGCCAGCATGGCGACCGGCAGCAAGTGCGTGTAAAAGGCGTCGGCCATGCCCAGCACCATCGTGGCCGCGCACACCAGGCTGGCCGGTGTGCGGCACTTGTCCAGCAGCGCGCAGCCGGCCGCGCACAGCATGGCCAGCAGCATCAGGGGCGCGGCCACGCTGCTCATGCCATCGCCTCCAATGAGCGGAAGCGCGAACCGTGGAACACCAGCGGTTCCTGCTCGGTGGTGGCGCGGAAGGATTTCACCTCCATCAGTACCACCTCGTGGTCGCCCGCCGGATACTCGGCGTGGATGGCGCATTCGAAGGTCAGTGCGGCGTGGCCAATCAGCACCGAACCGGTGTCGCCGCGCTCGATGTCCACCCCGGCCCAGCGCACGCTCTTGTCCTTGCTGGACAGCTGACGGCACAGATGATCCTGGCCGCTGGCCAGGATGGAGACGCCGATCACCGGCGCCTGGCGCAGCAGCGGCCAGGTCGAGGAACTGCGCTGCACCGCGAACGAGACCAGCGGCGGCGACAGCGAGATGCCGACACTGAAGCTGGCCACCAGCAGCACCTGGTCGGCGCCATCCACCTGCGCGGCCAGCGCGGCCAGGCCGGCCGGGAAATGCGCGAAAGCCTGGCGTAGCGCGGCTTCGTCGGAGAGGTTGGGTACGATAGTCATTGCATTTACTCCTGTTGATGCCAGGCGCGCCGGCGGCGGCGCGCCTGACCGGTTACATGTCGTTATGGCCGCAGCTTTTCTTCTCGCCCGTGGCGCACTGGGCCGGCTTGTTGGCCGGCACGTCCAGCGTCGGATTGCGCTCGAAGAAGCCATACGGCAGCAGCGCCACCTTGGCGTAATCGCACGGCATCACCGGCCAGTCTTCGGAGCGCGGGAAGTGGGTCAGGCCGAAGGTGTGCCAGACCACGATGTCCTCGTTCTCCACCGATTCATTGCGCGCCGCGTACTGCGGCAGACCAGTGCCGCCGGGACTCTGGTTGACCAGATAGCCGGCCGGCCAGTTCTCGTCGCGGCGGTACTTGGTGACCCACAAGCTCTTGGTGGCGAACTTGGCGCGCTGCGTGATCAGCGCGTCCGGATCAGCCAGCAGCAGCGGACTGGCGGCGCTGTGAATCACATAACCGGGCGCCTGGCCCAGACGGTTGGTGGTCTCGTTGCTGGAGATCTTCCACACCCTGCCCTTTTCGGCGGCGCTCAGGCGCTGGGCCTCGCCCTCGGTTTTCAGGCGCGTGATCTTGCGGTCGAACACCCCGCCCCAGATCGGCTGGGTGCGGTCCATGGCGACCGGCGCGGCTTCGATCTCATCGACCGAGTTGCGCACGCCGTCCACGCTCATGTCCAGCCGCAGGTTGAACAAATGCTGGTGGGTGGTGGCGGCCAGATTGGGCGCGATCATCGGCGCCGGATGCGGATCGCCGGGCCGCGTGCCGGCCGTCACCACCAGGCCGTTGGCCTTGACTTCAACCTCGATCTTGCCGTCCAGGTAGAAGTGCCAGTAGAAGCCGTAGTCGTAGTTACCGGCCGTCAGGAAGCACGACACCACCAGGCGGCGCTGGCGCCGCACTTCGCTGTGGCTATGGTCGAAGGGATCGGTGTGCTTCCACAGCACGCCGTAGTCTTCCTCATGGATGCAGATGCCGTTCGGGACCACCACCGGGTGGCCCATGTCGTCGGCGAATACCACGTCCTTGTAGACAATCTCGCCCAGACAATCGCAGCCCAGCTTGAGCGAATTGGCGAAGCGGCCGAACTGGTATTCGCCAGCGTCGAAGTAATTGATCCAGCCACGGGTGGGCGACATGTCGCTGTAGTTGACCACCATCTCCGCCACCGAGGCGCGGTACAGGATGGGACGCTGCTTGCCCTGGTCCGCGAACGACACCTGGTGAATGGTCAGTCCTTCGCGGGCGTTGTAACCGATGCGGAACTTCCAGTTCTGCCAGCTCATCTCATTGCCATCCAGCGTGAAGCTGACGCCCTCGGGCTGGGTGATGACGATGGGTTTGAGCCCGGTGCGCGGCGCCGGCAGCGATTCCGGCGTGTGGATCTCGCCCGATTCCTCGGGGATCGGGTAGGCGCCGGTGTCGATCACGCGCAGCACCTTGCGGTTGGTCAGGTCGATATCGGCCCGCACACCTTCGATCGGATGGCCCCAGAAACCGGCCATGGTGCCGAAGTTGTCGTCGGGCGCCAGATACGGCACCACGCGCGCCACGCGTATGCCCTCCTCGTCCGGATAATTGAAGCGGCCGCCGGCCAGCGGGATCAGGCGCACCCGCGCGAAATCGGTCACGCCGTGGGCGATCAGCGCCTGCTGGAAGACCGGGTCCTCCATGGCGATCGGGCCGGAGTCCAGCACTTCCTCCAGCATGAATGGCGCCGTGCCTTCCTTCAGTTGGTCGATCTCGCGCGTCTCAATGATCTCCCCGGTACGCACGTCGGCGCTGACATAGCGCAGCTTGCGGGTGAGCGGGTCGTACACCACGGCCGACACCTCACGCGCGAAGCGCTCGCCGGCCTGGAATTTGAGGACCGCCGCCTTCTCGGGCTCACGCAACATCACATAACCGAAGCGGCTGGTTTCGCCGGCCAGGCCGGCTTGGGCGACGATCTCGCGGAAGCTGTCGATTTCGCTTGCGGTGAGCGCGTCCAGCGGGTGTTGCGGGGTCAGGTTCGAATTCATGTTTTCCTCTGTTTATTCAGTCATGCTCTTTGATGCTCGTGGCGCGGGCGCCACGAGGTGCTTCACTGGCGCCGCTTAACCGACGGAGTCGGTCCACTCGCGGATTTCGTGGGTGGCGACGATGCCCTCCTTGACGAACGGATCGTTTTTGACGAACTCCTCGGCATCGGCTTTGGAGGGGAAGATGCCCATCGAGCCATGGCCGACCAGGTCGGCGAAGGCGCCAAAGGAAATCAACCGGCCTTGCTCGCGGAAGGCGCTGAAGTGGGCGACATGGGATGGGAACAGCGCGCCAGCTTTTGGAAACGCGGCTGGATCAGGCTTATAGAACAGGACGTACTTGGTGGTAGGCATTACAGATCTCCTGGCTAAGAAAGTTACTCTCGTCATAAAAATACAAATGTATTGTTTGACGTTTTTTATAAAGCAACCTCTGTGCCATGAATAGGCAACTACCCTACTACCTTGATTTCTTTGATTTTTCCCGCCAGCCGGTGCTGGCGGCCGTCGCAGGCGCACCAGCGCGACACCGCCACGCACCAGATCGGCGCCACGCTTTGGGGCAAGTCGACAACTGCTGCGGCGGGCGGGGAAAGGCCTTACAATCCGGAGGAATTAATGCGGAGGTGGTGCACGTGCGGAGTAAAAGTGGAAAGCCGGAATACGGCGAAGGCAGGCAAGCCCTGATAGAAGCAGCCATTCGGCTGGTGGCGCGCGAGGGTCTGGTCAAACTGACTTATCGCTCGCTGGCGGCGGAGGCCAACATGACCGCCGGCGCCCTGCAACACCATTTCAGCGCCATCGACCAAGTGCTGGACGAGGCGCTGGAATACTGCCTGGAACAATCCACGCGCTATTCACGCGCGATTCATTCGCTGTCGGATTTTATTGATGTGGTGGTCAGCTTCACGCGGGCCGAACCGGCGCTACAAATATTCCAGGTGGAGTTGTTTGCGGCGGCCCGCCTGCGGCCATCGCTGGCCATCCTGGTCGAGCGGCACCAGGAGTCCTACCGCGAACTGGTGCGCGACATGCTGACGGATCTGAACATTGCTCACGATGACAGCCTGGTGGAATTCATCACCGCAGCGATTGACGGCATCGTGTTTCAGGTAGTGATGCAGAATGATGAGCGGCAGCGGCAACGCATGGATCTGCAGTTCGACACGCTCAAACGCGTGATCGCCGGCTACCCCGCCATCGCCTGAGGGATGGGCGGCGCATCCATGCCGGCATCGGCAAGGCCGGCGGCCAGCGGGTGGTCGCCGCCGTCAACCAGCACCGCCTGATCCGAATCCGTGGCGACCGCACCGCCAGTGGCGCCGCCACGCCCCACCCGGCTCGCCGCAGCCGCCGATGCCCCGCCGCCTATGCCAAGGCAAGCCACCAGCAGCAACACGAAGACGGTCGCACAGCACAGACTGATCCATTCTCGGTACATGGTTTCCCCACGAAAATTAGACTGTACAACGTTTCTATAGCGAAATAGTTAGCATAATTTTCATGTAGAATTTGTTTTCCATATGTCACATCTTGGCAATTCACCCATGAATAACAACACCACGCTGTTGAATTTTGGAAGCGAAAGAGTGACGGAATTGGCGACGCTGCCGCCCCACATCGACGCCCTGCTGCGTGCCCATGCACACATCAAAAAAGTCGAAAAAGGCACGGTTTTGTTTCGCCGCAACCAGGCCGCCGCCGGCTTGTACGGGCTGCTGGAGGGCGAGGTCAGCTTTTCCACCACCAGTCCTGGCGGGCGGGCGTTCGCATTCGGGCGGCTGCCGGCCGGCCAGTGGTTCGGCGAACTGGCATTCCTCGACGACACACCGAATCCGTGCGACGCCACCACGCAAGCCGATTGCGTGGTGGCGGTGGTGCCGTTCGCGACCGTGCGGGAGCTGACCGCAAGCCATCCGGAACTGCTGATGGCACTGGCCAGGGTGCTCGGCTCCAGGGTACGCATGCTGATGCAATGGGCCGAGGAACTTGCCACCCTGCCGCTCGACACGCGGCTGGCAAAATGGCTGCTGACCATGGCCGGCGACGTACCGGCCGACGCCGAATGGCTGCATGTGCCCATCGTGCAAACCGAACTGGCCTGCCATCTGGGCGTGTCGCGGCAAAGCGTCAACCGCCTGCTGAAGCAGTGGGAAGCCGACGGCTGGCTGCGCGTCAGCTACGGCGTGGTCGAGGTGCACGACGCCGCGACGCTACGGCGACTGGCCCAAGGCTGACGGCGCTCGACGCCAAGATAAAATGTTATACCAAATAATATTTAATCTCATTTGGTATAACATTTTTACACAATAAATTTCTCCGCGTAGTTTTTTTGCAACCAGCAGGACTTTTTTCGTCCCTCGCGAGCGTTTCAACTTGCTCTTGAGCCGCGAATTCTTGCAAGCGTTTTCATACTATGGAAAATATGGCGTTTTTAACACGAAGAAGACGCCGTTTCTATTTGTCGAGATATTATTTAAGATATCAGTCCCGCTAAAAAAGTTATTGGAGCGAGGTTCCCGTTCCGTTTTATGTTTGCGCAAACATCGGCACATTTGATGTTCAACATGGCTAAGAGGCGCTAACGCCCATGCCCATAAGACGATAACGGAGACAACATGCAAAACCTCAAAAAGACGGCGATCGCCGCCGGGATAGCCACGCTCGTCACTCAGGCGTGGGCCCAGGAAGAACCCGTACCGGAAGAAAAAGTGGTGGTCGTGTCCGGCCAGCGCTCCGCCCTGCAATCCGCGCAAAAACTCAAGCAGAACGCCGACGAGATCGTCGACTCGGTTGTTGCGGAGGACATTGGAAAGCTTCCCGACCGCTCCATCACCGAAGTGCTGAGCCGCGTGGTGGGCGTGACCATGGACCGCAGCATGCAAGGCGATCCGCAGCACTACGCGGTGGAAGGCTCGGGCATCGCGATTCGCGGCTTGAGCTATGTGCGTTCGGAGCTGAATGGCCGCGAGTCCTTCTCCGCCAACGGCGGCCGCTCGCTCAGCTTTGCCGATGTGCCGCCCGAGCTGATGGCTGGTGTCGACGTCTACAAAAATCCCTCGGCGGAACAGATCGAGGGCGGCATCAGCGGCCTGGTCAATCTGCGCACCGCGATGCCGTTCGACTACAAGGGCTTCAAGGGTTCGGCCACCTATCAAAGCTCGTACTCCACGCAGCGCGAGGGCAAGGCCACGCCCTCCAGTTCGCTGTTGCTGTCGGACCGCTGGAAAACGCCGCTGGGCGAGATTGGCGCCCTGATCGATCTGGCGGCATCGCAAAGCCACACGCGCACCGATGAGATGTTTGTCGACGCCTACTTCCCGCGCACCGATCTGGTCGAAGGCAAAACCGTGTGGGTGCCGCGCGGCGCCCAGTGGCGTTCGATGAACTGGGAGCGCGACCGCAAAGGCGCGTATGGCGCCCTGCAATGGCGCCCGGTGCGCGAACTGACCACCGCGCTGACGTTCTTCAAATCGCGCTACAAGGAAACCTGGTCGGAACGTTTCACCGGCGTCGGCAACTCGCCGTATGACATGGAGGTGAGCGACGCCACCTGGTCCGACAGCGGCGCGCTGTTGAGCGGCACCCTGACCATGCCCGACGGCCGCGGCACACCCTTCGTCGCCGCGCGCCGCGCCTCCGAGCGCAACTCGTCGACCACCGATGTCGCCCTGAACGCCGAATGGCGTCTGGCCCCGGACTGGACCGTGCGTGGCGATCTGCAGCGCGTGCGCGCCAAGACCGAAGGCTTCGACTCGGAGGTGGCGGCGGCCATCAATCTGCCCAAGCAGCGGCTGGATTTGACCGGCAAATATCCCAGCATCATCTTCGACGCCGCCGATACCGCCTACCTGGCCGATGCCAACAACTACTACTGGGATCACACCATGGAGCACCGCGACAATTCGCACGCGGACAGCAAGGCCGCCCGGCTCGATTTCAAGCATGATTTCGACAGCGACGTGCTGCGCGATGTGCGCTTTGGCGTACGCCTGACCGAGCGCGATTCGCTGAATCAAAACAGCGTGCCGAGCTACAACTGGCAAGCGGTCACGCCGGCGTGGATGCTGGGCTGGCGGGTGCAGCGGCTGGCGTCGCTGGGCGATCCCAACTTTGCGCTCGGCCAGCAAACCACGCTGTCCGGCATCCCCAATTTCTTCGGCGGCAGCGTCTCGGTGCCGGCGGCGATTTACCCGAACGCCAGCCTGGTGACCGACTATCCCGGCGCCTACGCCACGCTGCACAGCTACCACGACCAGTTGTGCGCGGAGATGCGCGCGGCGGTCGGCTGGGGCGATTGCCCTGCGGCGTGGCAACCGGCGGCCTACGGCACCGATCCGGCCGGCGACAACCGCCAGTCGGAAAAAACCAAGGCGCTATATGCCCAGCTGCGCTTTGGCTGGGACAAGCTGAAATACCCGATCGATGGCAACATCGGTCTGCGCTATGTGAAGACCAATTCGACCGCGCACGGCTACACCATTTTCTCGCGCACCATCCCCACCTTCCCGGCCGATCGCAACGTGGTGGGTGCGGATCTGATTCCCGACATCCCCAACTTCGCCACCGCGCAGGACTTCAAAAACTCCTACCACAATTTCCTGCCGACCTTGAATCTGCGCCTGAAGGTCAGCGAGGAACTACAGTTCCGCGCCGCGTTCGGCTCGTCGATGTCGCGTCCCGATTTCTCCCAGTTGCAGGCGTACACCACGCTGGGCCAGGGCTTCCGCACCGTGACCGATGAAGACACCAATACCGTCACCGTCAGCAACGTCGAGCATACCGGCGGCTCGGCCGGCAACCCCAATCTGCGGCCGACCACCGCCCGTTCGCTGGACCTGTCCGCCGAGTGGTATTTCGCCAAATCCGGCTCGCTGACGGCGGCGCTGTTCTACAAAAAACTGAAGGACATCGTGGTCGACGAAATGTTCATCTATCAGGTTCCCGACGTCAACGGCAAGATGGTCAACTTCCAGGTCACCGGCCCGGTCAACGGCGCCAACGGCTATGCGCGCGGCTTCGAGGTCGCCTATCAGCAGTATTTCGACAATCTGCCCGATCTGCTGAAGGGCATAGGCGTGCAGGCCAGCCTGACCTTCGTCGACAGCCAGCGCAAGCTGAAAGACATGGTCTACAGCGCCTATTGCAGCGGCGGCGACGGCGCCACCAACTTCAACCTGGCGATCAATGGCTGCGACACCGATGGCCGCAGCTTCGGCAACCTGCCGTTGACCGGCCTGTCGCGCCGTACCATCAACTTCGCCGTGATGTACGACCGTGGTCCGGTCTCGGCCCGGCTCGCCTATAACTGGCGCTCGAAGTATCTGGCCGGCGTGAACAACTGGGGCACGCGCGGCACCGACGGCACCGACACCAATCCCGACAGCGCCACCTACGGCGTGACCAATCAGGCCTGGGGCCTGCCGCTGTGGCAGCTGGCGTACGGCCAGCTGGATGGTTCGATCTTCTACAGCGTCACGCCCAAGTTCAGGATCGGCCTGGAGGCGCAGAACATCACCAACGCCATTTCGCGGCAAGTGATGCAACAGCATATCGGTGAAATGGGCCGCGCCTGGTTCTCCTCCGGTCCGCGCTACACCATCCAGGCGCAATATACGTTCTGATTTACCAGTCTCTCTCTCCAGCCCGTCGCTGGTTTCTCGGCCGCAGTACCGGGCCGAGTTTTTTATTCAGGTCGCCGTCCACGTGACGGCGGCCGCAACCAGGAAAATACGTATGCATCGAAACAAGCTCCATCGTCAGATATGCAGGATGCTGCTGCCATTGTGCCTGGCCGGCTGGCTGATGCCGGCCATCGCCGCCAGCAATCCCATCATTCGCGACAAGTTCACGGCCGATCCGGCGCCGCTGGTGGTCGGCGACACGCTGTATCTGTACGTCGGCCATGACGAGGCGCAGCGCGATGAGATGTTCAATATGCGCGAGTGGCTGGTCTACTCCACGACCGACATGCAGACCTGGACGCCGCATGCGCCCATCATGAACGTCAAGGATTTCAAATGGGCCAAGCAGGATGCCTGGGCCTCGCAGGCGATTCAGAAAAACGGCAAGTTCTACTTTTATGCGGCGGTCGAGCATGACGATACGCATCCGGGCAAAGCCATCGCGGTGGCGGTCGCCGACCGGCCCACCGGACCGTTTGTCGATGCGCGCGGTTCGGCGCTGATCACCAATCAGATGACGCCCAAAGGCACCCACAGCTGGGAAGACATCGACCCCACCGTGTTCACCGACGACGACGGCGTCAGCTGGATCGCCTGGGGCAATCGCCAATGCTACCTGGCCAAACTGGCGCCGAACATGATCGAACTCGATGGTCCGATCCGTGAAATCACACCACCGCATTTTGAAGAAGGCCCGTGGTTGCACAAGCGCGGCGATCTGTACTACCTGACCTACGCCTCGCTGGACCGCAGCACGCAGCGCGACGAACACATCTCCTATTCCACCGCGCCCAGCATCACCGGGCCGTGGACCTATCGCGGCGAACTGACCGGCGCGGGCAAGTACAGCTTCACCATCCATCCGGGCATCGCCGAATTTAAAAATCAGTGGTATTTATTCCTGCATAACGCCACGCTGGCGATCGGCGATTTGAACGGCGCCATCGGCCGCCGCGCGGTCACGGTGGAGCACCTCCAATACAACGCCGATGGCAGCATGCGTCCGGTGACGCAGACCGAGGCCGGCGTGACGGCGACGGTTGCCGCCAGCCCGGTGCCGGCGCGCTTCGAGCGCTTCAGCTACGCCGGCACATCGCAGGAGCAGGTCAGGCCCGCCGCCGGGCAGTATCAGAATCCGGTCTTGTCCGGCTACTATCCGGACCCGTCCGTCACGCGCGTGGGCGATGACTACTATCTGGTCAATTCGACGTTCTCGCATTTCCCCGGCCTTCCGGTGTTCCACTCCAAAGACCTGGTGAACTGGACGCAAATCGGTAACGCCATCGACCGTCCCGGCCAGCTCAACTTCGATGGCCTGGAGATCTCGGCCGGCGTGTTCGCGCCCGACATTTCGTATCACGACGGCACCTTCTACATCGTCAATACCTGCGTCGGCTGCAAGGGCAACTTTGTGATCACCGCCAGCAATCCGGCCGGGCCGTGGTCCGATCCGGTGTGGTTCGATTTTGAAGGCATCGATCCGTCGATCTTCTGGAATGACGATGGCAAGGCCTACATCGTCAATAACGGCGCGCCGAACGAAACGCCGCGCTACGACGGCCATCGCGCCATCTGGGTGCAGGAGTTCGACTACCGGGCCATGAAGCTGGTCGGCCCGCGCACCCAGCTGATCAACGGCGGCGTCGATATTTCAAGCAAACCGATCTGGATTGAAGGGCCGCACCTGTTCAAGAAAGACGGCTATTACTACCTGTCGGCGGCCGAGGGCGGCACCGGCGATGGCCATTCGCAAGTGGTGTTCCGCTCGCAAAGCGTGTTCGGACCGTTTGTCGCCGGTCCGCACAATCCCATCCTGTCGCAACGCACGCTGGACCCCACGCGTAAAAACCCGGTGACGTCGGCCGGTCACGCCAAGCTGGTGCAGACCCAGAACGGCGATTGGTGGGCCACGTTCCTGGCCACCCGCCCTTATCAGCAGGGCTACTACAACATCGGCCGCGAAACATTTTTGCTGCCGGTGAGCTGGCAGGATGGCTGGCCGCTGATACTGCCGTCAGGCCAGGCCATCCCGTTCGCGGCCAACAAACCGGCCTTGCCGGCGCAGCCGCGCTCGCCTCGCCCGGTCAACGGCGATCTGTCGTACGTCGATGAATTCGATGGCGCCAAGCTGTCCATGGAGTGGCTCGGCCTGCGCACGCCCAACCAGACTATCTACACGCTCAAGCAAGGCACGCTGGAGCTGCATTCCGGCGCGGCGCTGGGCGATCAGGGCGGTGTGCCGGCTTTCGTCGGCCGTCGCCAGCAGCACCATGTGGCGACGGTGTCCACCACGCTGACTTTCACGCCACAGCAAGCCCAGGATCGCGCCGGTCTGGTCGCCGTGCAGAACGACAAGGCCTATCTGTTCTTCGGCCTGGCCAGCATCGATGGCAAAGCTGTGGTGGCGCTGATCACGCGCGAAAACACGGGGACGGAAAAAGTCGTCGCCTCGGCGCCGGTCGGCGCGGGCGCGGTCACGCTGACCATCCGCGCCAATGGCGGCGCCATGTCCTTCGATTACCAGGCCGGCAACGGCGCGGCGCTGCGTCTGCGCTCCGACTATGACGTGCGCTTCCTCAGCACGCACGCGGCCGGCGGTTTCGTCGGCACCCTGATCGGTCCCTATTCCTATCAACCACGCTAAGTCACCTCATGCTCAACTACTTATCCAGCAAGGCCGGCACAGCCCTGGCCCTCGTCACTGTCCTGCTCGGCTCCGCGCTGGCCTACGCCGCCGAAAATTCGATCGCTTTGACGGTCGATACCGCCAAGCCCGGCGCGACAATCGACCGCCACATCTTTGGCCAGTTTGCCGAACATCTGGGCTCCGGCATTTACGAAGGCATCTGGGTCGGTCACGATTCGCCGATCCCGAATACGCGCGGCATCCGCAACGACGTGGTGGCGGCGCTAAAAGCCATCCAGGTACCGGTGGTGCGCTGGCCCGGCGGCTGCTTTGCCGACGAATACCACTGGCGCAACGGCATCGGCCCGGCGGACAAGCGCCGCGCCGGCGTCAACGGCAACTGGGGCAATGTCAAGGAACCCAATACCTTCGGCACCCATGAGTTTATGGACCTGGTGGAACAAATCGGCGCCGAAGCCTATATTTCCGCCAACGTCGGCTCCGGCACGCCGCAGGAGTCGGCCGAATGGCTTGAATATCTGACGGCCGAGGACTCCGCGCTGGCACAAGAGCGCGCGGCCAACGGCCATCCGGCGCCGTACAAGGTCGCCTTCTGGGGCATCGGCAACGAGAGCTGGGGCTGCGGCGGCGCCATGAGCGCCGAACACTACCTGAGTCAGCTGAAGATATTCTCGCGCTTCAGCCGCAACTACAACGGCGCGCAGAAGATGCAGCAGATCGCCGTCGGCCCCGACGGCGGTGACACCGCCTACACCGAAACCATCATGAAGGCGTGGAAGAACAAGGTCTGGAGCTGGGATATCGGCGGTCTGTCGCTGCACTCGTACACGCTGAACGGCTGGCCACCGGTGGTCAAGGCCACCGGCTTCGGCGAGGCGGAATACGCCAAATTCATCCACGAGACGCTGGGCATGGAGGGACTGATCGGCAAGCACGCGGCGATCATGGACCAGTACGATCCAGAGAAAAAAGTCGCGCTGGTGGTCGATGAATGGGGCGCGTGGCTGGCGCCGACGCCGGGTACCAATCCCGGCTTCCTGATGCAGCAGAATTCGCAGCGGGATGCGATTCTGGCGGCGCTCAACCTCAACATCTTTGCCCGCCACGCCGATCGCGTGCGCATGACCAATATCGCGCAGATGATCAACGTGCTGCAGGCGATGATCCTGACCGACAAGGAAAAGATGCTGCTCACGCCAACCTATCACGTCTACAAAATGTATGTGCCCTTCCATGACGCGACGCTGATACCGGTGCGCTTTGACGCCGGCACGTACCGCTTCCAGGAACTCAGCATGCCACGGGTGGACGCCATCGCCGCGCGCGACAAGAATGGTCAACTGTGGCTGGCGCTCACCAACCTCGACCAGAACCAGGCGGCCAAGGTCAACGTCGCGCTGCTGCCAGGCGGCACGGCCAGCGCGGTCGGGCAGACGCTGTCCTCGGCCCGCATCGATGCGGTGAACACCTTCGCGACGCCGAACGCGGTGGCGCCGGTGGCGGTCAACATCCGCGCCGTTGGCAAAAGCCTGTCGATACCGCTGCCGCCCGGCTCGGTAACGGTAGTCAACCTGCGACCATGACAAGGAAGCCTATGCCGCGACGATTACAACGTTGCGCGGCCGTGCTGATGGCAGGCGTCAGCCTGCTGGGCATGGCCGCGCCAAACGCCGCCGGCGCCGCCGGCGACAGCCAGCGACCGACAACTTTTTACAATCCGCCACTGCACGCGGATTTTCCCGACCCCGACATCATCCGCGTCGGCGACCATTTCTATTTCGCCACCACCACCTTTGCCAACAGTCCCGGCCTGACGATACTGCAATCCACCGATCTGCTGCACTGGGAGTATGTGACGCACGTCGTGCCCAGGCTGGATGGCAACGTCCAGTTCGACCTGGAAAACGGCGGCGCCTATCGCGGCGGCATCTTCGCGCCCAGCCTGCGCTATCACGCCGGCACATTCTATGTGGCGGTGACGCCGGTCGGCCAGAACACCCGCATCTACAGCAGCCAACGGATCGAAGGCCCATGGGCCATGCGCGTGCTGGACCGCGAAGCCTTCGATCCGGCGCTGTTCTTCGACAGCGACGGCAGCGGCTACATCGCCACCTCCGGCGGCTGGGACGGCACCATCACCTTGCTGACGCTGAACGGCGATTACAGCAAAGTCACCGATGCCCGCAAAATTCATTACCACAAGGGCGCCGAGGGTTCCAAGCTGATCAAGCGCGGCGGTTACTACTACCTGTTCAACGCGGTGCCATCGAAACTGGCACTGGTGGTGTCGCGCGCGCGCAGCTTGTCCGGTCCCTGGGAAACCCGGGCGCAGATTGACGACACCAGCGGCGGCCACCAGGGCGCGATTGTCGATCTGCCGGATGGCGGCTGGTACGGCTTCGTCATGATTGATGCCGGCGCCATCGGCCGCATGACCAATCTCAGTCCGATTTTCTGGCAGAACGACTGGCCGGTCTGGGGCACGCCGGATGCGCCTGGCCGCGTGCCGGCCACCGCCACCGTGCCCATCGCCGGCAAGCCGGCCGTGCGGCCGGCCACCTCCGACACCTTTGACGGCCCGCAACTGGGCCTGCAATGGCAATGGAATCACAATCCCGACAGCAGCCGCTGGTCGCTGACGGAACGGCCGGGCTACCTGCGGCTGCGGCCGACCGTCGCCAACGATTTCTGGCACGCGCGTAACACGCTGACGCAAAAAGGCTATGGTCCGCATAGCCGGGGTGAAGTGGTGCTGGATGTGAGCCAGCTGCGCGCCGGCGATGTGTGCGGCTTTGGCACGCTCGGCAAGTTCAATGCGCACATCGCCGTGACGCGCAGCGCCAGCGGCGCTCTGCAACTCGGCATGAACGTCATCGAAGATACGCTACAGGGGCAGAAAACCGAGGTGCGCGCCGCCGCCCTGCCCTATGCGCAGCAGCGCATCCATCTGCGTACCGAGATGGATTTCACCAGCGAGCGCGGTGAGCTGTCTTACAGCGCCGATGGCAACGCATGGCGCTCGCTGGGCGGACCGTTCAAACTCGCCTATGACTGGCAGAGCGGTACTTTCCAGGGGCCGCAATATGCGGTGTTCTGCTACAACCCGCAGCGCAGCGACGGCTATATCGACATCGACCAATTCAATCTGCGCATGGATTGAACCGCCAGTCCGGGGCGGAGCTTCCGTCCCGGACTCCGCCCATCTCCCTAATCGCGCAGCACAACATTGACCGGCGCGCCCTTGTATTGCACCACCCGGGCGGGCTTGGCTGGCGACATCAGCACGATGCGCAGTTCCCGCTGCTTGATCAGGCCGGCAAACTGCCCCTTGCGCGCGCCGATGCTGAGCGTGCCGCTGGCGTCGTGCCAGGCCAGCTCGTAGGTGGCGTATTTGCCCTTCTCGTAGTCGTAAGTCTCGTTGTCGTCCTCGTAGAGGGTGAACTTGCCATCGGCACCGGGATAGATGCGCACTTCCAGCGGCGCCTCCGGGTGTTCGGTGGCGTATTGCACCTGCGGCCCCAAGGGCAAAATCGCGCCAGCCGGGATGTACAGCGGCACCACGTCCAGCGGCGTTTCCTTGTCGACCGTCTGACCGCCCTGGTGCACCTGGTTGGTCCAGAAGTCATACCAGACGCGGCCTTTCGGCAGATAGGTCCGCATCGTCAGATCGCGCGCCGGCGTGCTGGCCTTACGCTCCTGGGCCTGGCTTGGCGTGCGCCACGCCAGCCGCAGGTTGCGGTCCTGGCCGCCCTGGAAGTATTCCAGCTTCAGCGGCACCGATTGGCCTTTCTTCAGCGTGACCTGCGCGCTGCGATAGCGCTTCGGACCGGCCTCCCACAACTCGATCAGCTTGGCGTTGTCCAGATACAGGCGATAGCCATCGTCGCCCTCGACACCGATCTCGTACTCGCCATCCTCCGGCGCGATCAACTGCCCTTCCCAGCGCGCCGAGAAATGCTCCAGGCTGTCCAGACCGGCCGGCGGTCCGGCCAGCGGCGGCCCCGGCCATTGATGGTCGATGGTGGCGTCCACCACTTTGCCGCGTGGCGTCTCGAAGCTCTCGCCGGCAAAATACTGGCCCGCCAGGCCGGGCTGGCCGTCGGCCGTGCGCAAGGCCGACGCCGGTATCGTCAACGGCGGGGTTTCCGGCACGTGGTACATCGGCCGCGTGACCGGGTGCACCAGGATGGAGGAGCCAAACATGAAGGCGTCGTTGATGTTCAGCACCGCCGGATCGTCGACAAAATCCATCGCCAGCGGCCGCATCAAGGTATAGCCATCGGCCGTGACTTTCCAGCTCAGGCTGTAGATATAGGGCAGCAAGCGATAGCGCAGGTTCACCGTGTCGCGCAGCGATTTGTACATCGGCGCATCCAGCGTCTTGAAGATGTACGGCTCGCGCTCGATGTTGGTGCCGTGCACCCGCATGATCGGATTGAAGGCGCCGAACTGGAACCAACGCGCGAACAGCTCGCGATAGGCCGGATCGTTTTCGCCCTTGGGATATTCGGTCACAAAGAAGCCGCCGGTGTCCTGGCTCCAGTAGGGGTTACCGGTCACGGTGACGTTGACGCCGCCGGCGATCTGTTCGCGCAGCGTTTTCCAGCTGGCGAAAATGTCGCCGGTCCAGGAGGCCGCCGCCGTGCGCTGCGCGCCCGCCCAGCCGGAACGGGTCAGCGTGAACACGCGCTTGTTGCCGCTGGCGCGCTGGCCGTCGTAGGCGCCCTGGGTGGTCATCAGCGAGTACGGATTCAAGTAGCGGGAGAAATCGCCCAGCGCGTTGCGGCCCAGGCTCTTGATATCGCTTTCGACTTCGACCGGGTTCCAGCACGCGGTGCCGACTTCAACCTCGGTGCCATCCATCCACAACGCATCCACGCCGTAGTCCAGCAGACCGCGCTTGATGTGCTTGAAGTAGATGCTGCGTCCGAGCGGGCTGTAGGCATCGTAAATCCGCGCCTTCTTCGAGATCCAGTGCAGCGGCGCGAAGCGCAGGCCGTGCTGGTCCAGTTCCTGGGCCAGCGGCGTGTCGTTGCCAATGCTGGGCCAGATGGAAATCATCAACTTCATGTTGAGGTCGTGCAGCGCTTTGGTCATGCCGGCGGGGTCCGGATAGCGCTCCTTGTCCCAGATCATGCCGCTCCAGCTACCGTCCTTGTCGCTGCCCCAGTACTGCCAGTCCTGCACCATGTAGTCCAGCGGGAACTGCTCCTTGCGGAAGGTTTCGGCGACTTCCACCACCCGTTGTTGCGTCGCGTAGCGCTCCTTGCTCATGAACAGGCCAAAGGCCTGCTTAGGATACATCGGCGCGGCGCCGGTCAGCTTGCGATAGGCGGCCACCACGCCATCCAGCGACGGCGCGCCCATGAAGTAGTAGTCGACGCCGCCCGGCGCGTCCTCCGCCCACAAGGTGGCGCCGTTGACGTTGTCCTTGAACTTCATCTTGGAATAGGTGTCCCACATGATGCCGTAGCGCTCGGAAGACACCATGACGGGTATGACGGTGCCAACGTTGGTTTGCACCAGCAGTAACTCCTTGCCGCGACGGTTGCGCTCGCCCTCCTCGATAAAGCCGAGGCCGTAAATCGCTTCGTTCGGCTTCAGCGCGAAGGTGTTTTCCACTTCGTAGGTCGGGGCGCCGGCGATCTCGCGCGGCTGGACCGAGACCGGGGTGCTGGCGTGTTCCTGGGTGTACACCGCGCCTTGCTTGTTCTTGAAGGTCAGCGCGCCGCTGTGCTTGTCTATGTCGATGCGCAACGCCGGGGAAATCAGGCTGAGCGTCGCGCCGCTGTCAGCGATATCGAACTTGATGTGGGCCGGCTTGTCGATCACCACAATGCTGGCGGCCTGCCAGTAGTTCCGACCCAGATTGGCGTTGACGCGGACCGTGGACGGGCCGTAGAAAATCACATTCCTGGTAATGCCATTGACGACAAACTGCACGCCGGACTCCAGGCGGGTGTAGGCGAAGTCCTGGCCGGGTTGCACCGCCTTCAGCAGATGGCCATGCGGGTCCAGGCCGGTGGGTGCCGCCGCCTGCGCCAGCCACGGCGCGGTGCCGAGGACCAGCACCAAGATCACGCGCGGTGAAAATTTCATCGAGGTCTCCTTATGTTTTAGCGGGCGCTGAATTGCCAGTAGTCGAGGTTGAACAGCGGTCCCTGGTCCACACCACGGAACACCAGCACCAGATCGTGGACGCCGGTGGCGCCGCTGACGGCGGTTTGCTGCGTGCGCCATTCATTCCATCCGCCGGTGGGTTTGACTGCCAGGTTGCCTAGCAGCGGTCCCTCCGGGCTGTCGAGGTGGATTTCGATGGTGCCGCCGTTGGCGCCGCTGGCCACGCTGGCGGTGAAGGCGGCCGCGCCCTGCGCGCCGAAGTCCACGCCGTTCACTTTGATGTAGCTAAGGTCGGTAATCTGCGTCACATACACCCCCACCTGTTCGTTCTTCCCGATCTTGACGCCGGGCGCCCACTCGAACGGCCGGTCGATGCCGCGCTTCACACGCGAGGTCCAGGCCATGGTTTCAGCCTCGACCCGCTGGTAGGGCGACAAGGTCTCCAGTTGTTTGGCGCCGAAATTGTCCCACCATGGCAGCATGTCGATGCCGCCATCGGCCTTGTAGCTGAATTCGGTAACGGTGATGGAGCGGCGCTCGTGGTGGATCGGCGTCAGCGCGAAATTCAGGCGGTAATTGAAGCCGAACAGATACGAGTGTCCCTTGTAGTCGATGATGCCGGGATGGTTGCCGGTCGAGCCGGGATTGTGGTCCATGATGTCGCCACGGTAGACCCACGGCCCGGTCGGCCGGTCGCTCATGGCGTAGCCTATGCCTTCCGGACAGCAGGTGGGCGCGTAGGCCAGGTAGTACTTGTTGTTGCGCTTGTAGAACCACGGCCCTTCCTGGTAGTTGGCCGGTTTGGAATCGACTTTGACGATCGGCCCCGCGTACGAAATCATGTCCGGGTTCAGCTTGACGTACCACAGGTCGGGGTTGCCCCAGTACAGATAGGCCTGGCCGTCATCGTCGATGAAAACCGTCGGGTCGAAATAGCCGACCGCCTTGTCGATCAGCGGTTTGCCCAAGACATCGATGAAAGGCCCCTCGGGCCGGTCGGCGACTGCCACGCCGATCACGTTCTTTGGCCAGCCGGCGACGCTGACCGGCGCGTACAGGTAGAACTTGCCGTTGCGCGCTATCACTTGCGGCGCCCAGGCGTCGTTGTCCTGTACCGCCCAGGCGAAAATTTTAAGGGACGCGACCGCGCCTTTCGCGGTCCAGTTGACCATGTCGCGGCTGGTGAACAGTTGCCAGTCGCGCATGGTGAAGCCTTGGGCGTCGTCTTCGTCGTGGCTGGCGTACAGATACACCACGCCGTTGTGGACCAGCGGTGCCGGGTCGGCGGTGAACATGGTCTGGATGATGGGATTTTCCGCCGCGCTGGGCGGGCTGGTGAGCATTGCGGCGGTCAGCAATGCCAGTCCGGGCAGCCGTCGACGGACGGCGCTCGGTGATGGGCGAGTAGTCATGTGGTCTCCGTTTTGTCAGCTCGTAAGGCTGAATTGTTTGCGCAAACATTAGTGCTTATTGGCCTCGCTCTCCAATAACTTTTTGGTTGGAAACGATATTCAAATTGGAATCAGGCGGCGCTGTGCTATCGGGGCGTCTGCTCCCTTTTCATAGGGGAAAGCCGCTTTTGGGGATGGTGGCCGAAGATAGCGGGTGGGGGGTAGTTCGTAGCAAAAAAACTACGTTTTTTGGGATGAGGGATGGGCTGCCGCGCAGCGGCAGCAGTTGGGCGATTCGGATAGCCTCGCCCCCTTTAGGGGGGCTACGTCTTCGAATCCCACCGTTTCCGTCCGAACAAAACAAAAAAGCCTCCCGCAGGGGAGGCTTTTTTGTTTTGTTCTGGCGGAGACGGTGGGATTCGAACCCACGATACAGGTTTTGCCCGTATGCTTCCTTAGCAGGGAAGTGCCTTCGGCCACTCGGCCACGTCTCCTAGTCGATTTCTCAACTATGTCCGCCGTGAAGCAGACGACCGCCATAGTATAGACCGTGATCCGTTTGGTCAAGGCAACTTGGCGGTTTTTTGGAAAAATTTATGCCTTTTCCAGTTCGAACGCTTTGTGCAGCGCGCGTACGGCCAGCTCCATGTACTTCTCGTCGATCAGTACGGAGATTTTGATTTCCGAGGTCGAGATCATCTTGATGTTGATGCTCTCTTCCGACAGGGTGCGGAACATTTTCGAGGCCACGCCAACATGCGAACGCATGCCCACGCCCACCACCGAGATCTTCGACACTTTGTCGTCACCGGCGATGCTGGCGGCGCCCAGTTGATCTTTCGAGTTGTTCAGCACGTCCAGCGCGCGCTGGAAGTCGTTGCGTGGCACGGTGAAGGTGAAGTCGGTTTTGCCGTCGACCGACTGATTCTGGATGATCATGTCGACTTCGATGTTGGCATCGGCCACCGGGCCCAGGATGTGGTACGCCACGCCTGGACGGTCTGGCACGCCCAGCACGGTGATTTTGGCTTCATCGCGGTTAAATGCGATACCGGAGATGACTGCTTGTTCCATGTTTTTATCTTCCTCAAACGAAATCAGGGTGCCCGAGTTGGCTTCGACTTCCAGGTCCAGCATCGGGTCGGTCAGCGACGACAGCACGCGGGTCGGCACGCGGTAGTTACCAGCGAATTCCACCGAACGGGTCTGCAGCACTTTCGAGCCCAGCGACGCCAGTTCCAGCATTTCTTCAAACGTGATCGCCTTCAGGCGACGCGCTTCCGACACCACGCGCGGGTCGGTGGTGTAGACGCCGTCAACGTCGGTGAAGATCAGGCATTCCTCGGCCTTCATGGCGGCGGCGATCGCCACCGCCGAGGTGTCGGAACCGCCACGGCCCAGCGTGGTGATGTTGTCTTCATCGTCCACGCCCTGGAAGCCGGTGATGATGACGATCTTGCCGTCGTCCAGGTCGCGGTTGACCTTGTCGTTGTCGATCGACTGGATACGGGCTTTGGTGTAAGCGGAATCGGTTTTAATCGCGACTTGCCAGCCGGCATAGGCCACGGCTTTCTTGCCAATGGCTTGCAGCGCCATCGACAGCAGACCGACCGAGACTTGTTCGCCGGTCGAGGCAATCATGTCCAGTTCGCGAGGATCTGGTTGCGCTTGAATTTCCTTGGCCAGGCCGATCAGGCGGTTGGTCTCGCCCGACATTGCCGACGGTACCACCACGATGCGGTGTCCGGCGTCATGCCACTTGGCGACACGCCGCGCGACGTTCTTGATACGGTCCGTCGAACCCATCGACGTCCCGCCATATTTGTGCACGATTAAAGCCATAACAGTGAGTTTTCCGCTCAAATAAAGGTAAATAGAACCCTTAACTCTACCTGTCGAGCTGCAAAATAACAAGTCAAAAAGCTCATAAACTCATACCGAATAGACATATCTACATACAAAATTCGGCACAAAGGGCCGGTTTGTCTATACAGCTTGCCAACGGAGGCTGATGCGGCCAGGTCCGGCGGCCACTTGGTGACAGTCCATGCCGATGCCGGCGGCGTACAGCAGCGCTGTGGCGTTTTTGACCACAGGCAGGCGTGCGCGCTCCCAGGCCGGGATGTTGAGCGCCTGATAGTGGTATTTCAACGGCCGCGTGGAGCGGTTGGGCGCCGGCTTCAGCCGCTCGCCGCCACGGCGGAATTCGATCAGCAGCGGCTGGTCGCGCAGCCAGTCGGCGGCGATGCCCTCTTCCGCCTGATCAAAATGCAGAATGCCGCCATAGGCCGGGAACGCCAGCTGGCTTTCGCCGCTCCAGCGGAAGTCGGTGCCGGGCTTGTCGTCGAACTGGTCTTCGCGCATGCCTTCCAGCTCGGCCAGCTTGGGCGTCAGGTGCAGACGGTCGCGATAGCGGCGCACGTGGCATTCGGGATGGGTGACCAGCAGTTGGGCGTCGTATTTGGCTTCCAGCAGCTGGGTCAGCATTTCGGCCATCCAGGCGGTGCTGGGCATGCTCAGGCCACGGGTGGCAAACCAGTGGCGCAGCAGGTTGTAGGCGCGGTCCTGGCTCAGTTGGCGCAGTTTGGCGATGTCGAGACAGTCGTCGTCCAGCGTGGCGGCCAGATCCTGTTCGGCCAGTTCGGTCAGCAGGCGGGAGGCCGATTGGGCGTGCTGGGCGCTGCGGGCGAAGCGTTCCTGGAAGCCAGGGAAGTGCTGTTCCAGCGCCGGCATCACGTTGTGGCGCAAGGCATTGCGGGCGTAGCGCGGGTCGTCGTTGGATTCGTCGTGGATGTGGGCCACGCCGCGCTGGGCGACGTAGCTTTCCAGCTGTTTGCGCGAAGCTTGCAGCAGCGGACGGGCCATCATCAGCTGGTCGTTTTGCAGCAGGCCGGCGGCGGTGTTGGCGGCGTCCATGCCGGACAGGCCGGCCGGGCCAGAGCCGCGCAGCAGTTGCAGCAGCACGGTTTCGGCCTGGTCGTCCAGGTGGTGGGCGGTCAGCAGCAGCGCCACCTCGTGTTCGCGGCATAGCGCGCCCAGCGCGGCGTAGCGGGCTTTGCGGGCGGCGGCTTCGGTGCCGGATTTTTTCTGGTCTTGCAGCTGGATGCGGCGGGCTTCGAACGAGACGCCCAGCGCGGCGCATTCGCGTTCGCAATGGGTCAGCCAGGCGTCGGCGTTGGGGCTGAGGCCGTGGTGGATGTGGAAGGCGCACAGTGTCAGCTCGTGCTGCTGGGCGTAGGCGTGGGCCAGGTGCAGCAGCGCCGATGAGTCCAGCCCGCCGCTGAGGGCGACGGCGAGGCGTGGTGTGGTGCCCTCACCTGCCTGCGCGCGGGCGGCGCTGACGGCTTGTTCAAAGGTGGACGTGAGGGTGGGCTTTTGCTGCTTCAATCGTGGCTCCGAAATGCAAACCGGGAGCGGCGCATGCGCGGGCTCCCGGTGGTGTTCTATGGGTCCCGGCCTGCGCCGGGATGACGGGCGTCGCACCGGCGCAGGCCGGTGCCCAGTTATTCTTGTGGCGTGGTTTCCTTGAACTTACCGTAGCTCATCAGCTTCTCGTGACGGGCTTCCAGCAGGTCTTTGGTCTTCATGCCGTGGAACTGGCGCAGCGAGTCGGCCAGCGCGCGTTTCAGCAGCGTCGCCATTTGCTTCGGATCGCGGTGCGCGCCGCCCAGCGGTTCGCTGACGATTTTGTCGATCAGGCCGATGGCTTTCAGGCGATGCGCGGTCAGGCCCAGCGCTTCAGCCGCATCGGCCGCGCGCTCCGAGGTTTTCCACAGAATCGAAGCGCAGCCTTCCGGCGAAATCACCGAGTAGGTCGCGTATTGCAGCATGATGACCTGGTCGGCCACGGCAATCGCCAGCGCGCCGCCGGAACCGCCTTCGCCGATGATGGTGGCGATCAGCGGTACTTTCAGTTCCGCCATCACGAACAGATTGTGGCCGATGGCTTCCGACTGGCCGCGCTCTTCCGCGTCGATGCCTGGGAACGCACCCGGGGTGTCAACGAAGGTGAATACTGGAATGCCGAACTTCTCGGCCAGCTTCATCAGACGCATCGCTTTGCGGTAGCCTTCCGGCTTCGGCATGCCGAAGTTGCGCATCGCGCGTTCTTTGGTGTCGCGGCCCTTCTGATGGCCGATCACCATGCAGGCCTGGCCGTTGAAGCGCGCCAGACCGCCGACGATGGACTGGTCGTCCGCATAGGTGCGGTCGCCGTGCAGTTCGTGGAAGTCGGTGAAGATTTCGTTCACATAGTCCATGGTGTATGGACGTTGTGGGTGACGCGCGATCTGCGAAACCTGCCATGGCGTCAGCTTGGCGTAGATATCCTTGGTCAGTTGCTGGCTCTTTTTGGCCAGACGGTCGATCTCCTCAGAGATGTCGACTGCCGAATCGTCCTGGACGAAACGCAATTCTTCGATCTTGCCGTCGAGTTCAGCAATCGGTTGCTCAAAATTGAGGAAAGTCGTTTTGGTCATTGTACCTCCGTGTTTGTTCTCGACTGTCGAGGGCGCGGTCGTAGGCGCGCAAAATCCCCTCGCACAGCGATTAGAGTATCTATTCTACCGCAACCGGATCCAAACTACGCCATAAATACCAGGTGGCTACCGTACGGTAAGGCTCCCAGTTGGCGGAAACCTCGCGCGCATCGCTACGCGAGACTGGTTCGCCGGAGAAGTAATTCTGGCTGATGCCCTGGATTAAACCGGGGTCGTCCAGCGGTAAAACGTTGGGACGCAGCAGATTAAATATCAAAAACATCTCGGCTGTCCAGCGGCCGATGCCGCGGATCTGCGTCAGTTCGGCGATCACCGCCTCGTCGTCCATCTGGTCCCACTGGGCGGTGTGGACGCGCTTGTTCTTGAAGTGGTCGGCCAGATCGAGGATGTACTCGGTCTTGCGCTTGGACAGGCCGCACGCCGCCAGCTGCTCGGGACCAGCCTTGATGATCTGCGCCGGCGCGCACTTGGGGCTGACCGCCAACAGCTTTTTCCAGGCGGCGTCGGCCACCTTGGCGGTCACCTGCTGGCCGACGATGGAACGCGCCAAGGTGGTGAACGGATCGTGATGGCCGCGCAGGTGCAGGTCGCCAAACTGCGGGATGAGCTTGTTCATGATGCGGTCCCGCTTCATCAGCTCCAGCTTGGCTTCCTCCCAATATGGCGGCACGCCGCCCACGGCCTCATTATCCTTGGCGATGACCATGTTATGCGCGGCGCCAGTTGGTGGTGCCGTCAGGCTTGTCTTCGAGGATGATGCCCTGGGCCAGCAGTTCGGCGCGGAGGCGGTCCGACTCGGCGAAATTGCGGGCTTTCTTGGCGTCCGCGCGCGCGGCGATGGCGCTCACGATGGCGGCATCGTCGCCGCCCTCGCCGCCCACCGCCGCCTGGCGGAATTGCTGTGGCGTGCGCTCCAGCAGGCCGATCACGCCGGCCAGCGCTTTCAGCTGACGCGCCACCACTGGCGACTTCGATTTATTGACCTCGGTTGCCAGCTCGAACAGCGCGGCCACCGCCAGCGGCGTGTTGAAGTCATCGTCCATCGCTTCCGCGAAACGGGCCGCATGCTCTTCTTTCCAGTCGAGCGGCTGGCCGTCGCCTTCCACGCCGTCCAGCGCGGTGTACAAGCGGGTCAGCGCGCTGCGGGCGTCGTCCAGGTGGGCGTCCGAGTAGTTCAGCGGGCTGCGGTAGTGGGCGCGCAGGATGAAGAAGCGCACCACTTCGGCGTCGTACTTCTTCAGCACGTCGCGGATGGTGAAGAAATTGCCCAGCGATTTGGACATCTTCTCGTTATCCACCCGCACGAAACCGTTGTGCACCCAGTAATTGACCATGGTGTGGCCGAACGCGCCTTCCGACTGCGCGATCTCGTTTTCGTGGTGCGGGAACTGCAAGTCCGCGCCGCCGCCGTGGATGTCGAAATGCTCACCCAGCAGCGCCGAGCACATGGCCGAGCACTCGATGTGCCAGCCCGGACGGCCCTTGCCCCACTTCGAATCCCACTTCACCTCTTCCGGCTCGGACTCCTTGGAAGCCTTCCACAGCACGAAGTCGAGCGGATCGCGCTTGCCGGTGTTGACGTCGACGCGCTCGCCGGCGCGCAAGTCGTCCAGCGACTTGCCGGACAGGCGGCCGTAGGGCGCGAAATTGCGCACCGCGTAGTTGACGTCGCCGTCCTCGCTCTTGTAGGCCAGCTCCTTGGTTTCCAGTTGTTCGATCAGCGCCAGCATTTGCGGCACGTACTGGGTGGCGCGCGGCACCAGCGTTGGCGGCAGAATGCCGAGCGCGCCGATGTCCTCGTCCATGTACTGGATGAAGCGATTGGTCAGCTGCGAGATGGTTTCGCCATTCTCAACCGCGCGCTTGATGATCTTGTCGTCGATGTCCGTGATGTTGCGGGCGTAGGTGACGTCGTAACCGGACGCCATCAACCAACGGTACATGACGTCGAACGCCATCATCATGCGGGCGTGACCAATGTGGCAGTAATCGTAAATGGTCATGCCGCACACATACATGCGGACTTTGCCCGGTTCAATCGGTACGAATGCCTGCTTGTCACGCGCCAGCGTGTTGTAAATCTTTAAATTGCTCATCGGACTCTTGCGTTTTGCTGGGTGCCTCAGGCAAAAAGATGGCCCGGCGCACTGGTGAAACCGCGCGCACCCGTCTTCATCGTGTGCCTGGGGGAACCTCGGGAATGTTCTTGTTTCCACCTTCTAAGGGGTAGAATGGAACAAGTATAGCATTGATAAAAACAGCATAGGTTCCATCTGCAAGCGGATTTTGCCTATCTAACATTTAAATAGAGGAAGCTCGATGTACCAAAAACTGATGACCACCCTCGTTGGCCTGACCCTGTCCGGCGCCGTGCTGGCCGCCGCGCCGCAGCAGGTGGAGCTCAAGACCACCATGGGCGATATCGTGCTGGAACTGGATCATGACAAGGCGCCGAAATCGGTCGACAACTTCCTCGGCTACGTCAAATCGGGCTTTTACAAGGGCACCATTTTCCACCGCGTGATCGACGGCTTCATGATCCAGGGCGGCGGCTACGATGAAAAGCTCAAGGGCAAGCCAACCAACAAGCCGATTCCGCTGGAGTCCAGCAACGGCCTGAAGAACGTCAAGTACTCGCTGGCGATGGCGCGCATGGGCGATCCGAACTCGGCCACGTCACAATGGTTCATCAACGTCGAAGACAACGCCGGGCTGGACGCGCCGGGTCCGGACGGCTCCGGCGGCTATGCGGTGTTCGGCAAAGTCATCAAGGGCCAGGAGACGGTCGACAAGATCAAGGCGGTGCTGGTGGATGACAAGGGCATCTTCCAGAACATCCCGGTGGTGCCGGTGATCGTCAAGTCGGCAACGATTTTGAAGACACCGATCCAGCCAAAACAGTAAAATAGCGGCCTTGCCGTTTTCAATTAACCATTCAGGATATCAAAATGACCAAAGTAATCATCAAGACCAACCTGGGCAACATGACCGCCGAACTGGACGCGGAAAAAGCCCCGAAATCCGTCGCAAACTTCCTGGCCTACATGGAAGCCGGTCATTACAACAACACCATCTTCCACCGCGTGATCGATGGTTTCATGATCCAGGGCGGCGGCTTTGAGCCAGGCATGAAGCAAAAGCCAACCGACGCCACCGTCGAAAACGAAGCCAAAAACGGCCTGAAGAACGACAACTACACGCTGGCCATGGCCCGCACCTCGGCACCGCACTCGGCGTCGGCCCAGTTCTTCATCAACGTGAAGAGCAATTCCTTCCTGGACTACCCAGGCCAGGACGGCTGGGGCTACGCCGTGTTCGGTAAAGTGGTCGAAGGCACCGATGTGGTGGACGCGATCAAGAAAGTCAAAACCGGCCGCAGCGGCATGTTCTCGGACGTGCCGACCGAAGACGTCATCATCGAAAGCATTGAACTGGCTGCCTAAGGTATGACTGAAGCCTGCGCGCTGTTCATCTCCGATCTGCATTTGCAGCCGGCGCATCCCGCCACCACGGCAGCGTTTTACGACTTCCTGGAGCGGCATGCGCGGCACGCGCAGCAACTGTATCTGCTTGGCGATCTGTTCGAGTACTGGGCTGGCGATGACGACATCGCCGACCCGTATCATGCCGGTATCGTGGCGGCGCTGCGCGCCATCAGCGACGCCGGGGTGATGGTGTACTGGATCGCCGGCAACCGCGATTTCCTGGTTGGCGCCCGCTTTGCCGAGGCCGCTAACCTGACCCTGCTACCGGAAACCTGGATCGCCGACATCGGCGGTTTGAAGGTGGTGGTGCTGCACGGCGACGCCCAGTGCACGCAAGACACCAAATACATGGAATTCCGCGCCATGGTGCGGCAACCAGCATGGCAGGCGCAATTCACCGCCATGCCGCTGGCTCAGCGCAAGGCCATCATCGCCGGCCTGCGCGAAGACAGCCGCAAGGAACAAGGCGGCAAATCCTATGAAATCATGGACGTCACGCCCGACGCGATCGCCGCCGTGTTTGCCGACACCGGCGCCGACGTCATGATCCATGGTCACACCCACCGCCCCGCCCTGCATCAGCTCGGCACCAAACGCCGCTACGTGCTGCCGGACTGGGAGCCGGACGCCACGCCGCCGCGCGGCGGCTGGATCGCCATCACCGAAGATGGCGTCATCACGCGCCACGATCTGAGCGGCGCAGTCATCGCCGGCTAAACCTCGCCTCAGCGAGTCACCGACGCCATTGCCGTATTGAGACGGCGTACCAGTTGCTGGTTGAGATCGCGGGTGTGGCGCGCCCAGTGCTCCATGGTGCGCTGCAGTTCGGCGTTCAGTTGCCTGGCGCGGTCGGCATCGCCGACGCTGGCCGCCCAGATAGCGAATTCAGCCTGCACGGTAAAGCTGTTGTGACGGCTTAGCGCGAATTCAAACTCGGCCCGTGCCTCGTCCTGGCAGCCGGCGGCGGCATATGCCTGCGCCAGCAGCAGCGACACTTGCTCGGGACGGAATTTATCGTCGGCACCGCGTATGGTTTGCAGATGCGCGACCGCCGCCGCAGCCCGGTTGCTGGCCAGCGTGGCGCGCGCGGCGCCGTAGCGGATTTCCAGATCGTTGGCGAACGGGCCGTTCAGACAGGCTTCATAAGTGCTGGCCGCTTCTTCGGCTTGCCCAGCCTCCAGCAAGGCGCTGGCCAGACGCATCTGGTTTTGCGCGGTTGGCGTGAATTCATATGCCTGGCGCGCCTCGCGCAGTTCGCGTCCCGGGTCCAGCGACTTGGCGGCGGCGCTGACCGCTTTGCGGGCGCCGTGCTGCAACTTCGAGTTCGGCAGGTACACCGCCACGAAGTAGACAATGCTGGCGATGCCAGGGAACAGGAACAAAATCATCAGCCAGTACATCGGCTGGCCAGTGCGGATCACATGGACGGCGAAGAAAATCGCCACCAGCACGTGGATACCTATACCAAAAATATACATAAAAGCCCCTACCAATCGGAACATTCGATTGTAGAGGCTTCAGCCAAGCATCACAAGACGGCGGCGGGGACCGGCTGGCGCAGCCAGGCGGCGGTGCAGCGTGCCAGGCGCCCCAGGAACAGGCCGTTGAAGAGGCCGTACAGCAGGGTCACGCTCAGCGAGAACGGCAGGCTCTGGTGCAGCTCGGGATGCATTGCCGACGCCACGGCCACCAGGTATTTGGTGGCAAAGATCGCCACCATCAGCGCCATCGGCATCCAGCTGCCGCGCTGCAGGATGGTGCCGGCGGCGCGGTTGACCACGATCTCGCGGGTCGACAGTTTCCAGATCAGACCGCCGGAGATGGCGGCGCCGGCCAGCCACACCGCCCACACGCCCTCGCCCAGCACGCCGTCGCTGCGGATGCCGCTCAGCGCCAACCCCAGCATCACCAGCGGGATCAGGGCGATTTTCAGCAGCGGCATTTCGCGGTCCTGGCTGGCCAGGTAGCCGCGATACAGCAGGAAGGCCAACAGGGCCCAAACGTAGGTCGGGGTATGGGAAACGATTTGCTGGATCATGGCTTGCTCCGTAAAGTGGTTGTCGATGTAGCCATGATGCGCGCGGCGCCGGGGTGTCGGGCCGCGATGCGATGAATTGCGCCGGCGCGGCGCGAAATGCCGTAGATCGGCGCCAATTGCGGGCTTATTGCGCCGGCTGCACCTTGGCCACCAGCGCGCCGGGGCGGGTATCGATGCCAGTCAGCACGAATTGCACGCCGGCGTAACGCAGCTCGTCCGGGCGGAAGGTGTGCAGCGGCATGTCGCGGATCAGCTGGTCGCTGAGCAGGTTGGCGACGCTGGTCAGCTGGTTGCGCTTGCCCTCGTCCATATTGTCGATATTGAAGCGATCGACATGAGCGTCGGCAATGTAGATGGTGTTATTGGCACTGTCCACCCGCAGCCGGCCGGACACCAGCATGCTGCCATGCCAGGACTGACGCGCCAGCAGCGGCGTCACGCCCAGCTCCACATTCAGCGCCACGCGGTCGTTTTCCGGCAGGATGGCCAGTTGCGGATGGCTCAGTTCCACCTCAAACACGCCCAGCGCGCGGTGATGCATGGGGAATTTCTTGTCCAGACTGGTTTGCAGGCGCTCCTGCGGCAGGTTAACCTCGCGCGGACCGATCAGCCCGGCGCAGGCGGCCAACAGGCCGGCCACCAACAGTGGCGCGGCGAATTTGGCATAGCGTTTAAGATCCATCGCAACATCCTTCAAATAAAAACGCATTATATGGCCCAGACGCGTTTAGGCTGCGCCGGTTGGAGCATAGGCCGCGACGCCGCCCCTCAGCTGCCCGGTGACGGCAGTCATTTGCAGCGCTACGCCGCCGTGTTCAACGCGGTGGAAATCAACTCGTCGTTCTACCGCCCGCACCAGCCGCAGACCTACGCGCGCTGGGCCGATAGCGTGCCGGACCACTTCCGCTTCGCCGTCAAGCTGACGCGCACCATCACCCACGATCAACGATTAAAGGAAATCGACGCCCCACTGGCCCGCTTCGCCGCCGAGGCCGGCGCATTGGGTAGCAAACTGGGCTGCGTACTGGTGCAACTGCCGCCCAGCCTGGCACTGGATGCCGCGCTGGCGGAGACATTCCTGCAACGTCTGCGCGGCCACTTCGATTGCATGCTGGCCTGCGAAGCGCGCCACGGCAGCTGGTTCGGCGACGACGCCAGCGCCCTGCTGCAACGCCATCGCATTACCCGCGTGATCGCCGATCCGCCGGCCGGCCAGCCGGGGCCGTATGTACCGACCACCGACCACGCCTACGTGCGCCTGCACGGCAGCCCGCGCATCTATTATTCCTTGTACGACGAGGCCTGGCTGGCCGACGTGGCCACGTGGCTGGCCGGGCGCGACAGCTGGTGCATCTTCGACAACACCGCCGCCGGCGCGGCCATCCTCAACGCATTGCGCTTACGCTCAATGCTCGGCTTGTAGCGCGCGCTCCAGGTCGTCGAAGTTTGCGGGCTTGACCAGGTGATAGTCGAAGCCGGCCAGGCGGCTGCGCTCGCGATCTTGCTCGGAACCGTAGCCGGTGTGCGCGATCAGCCGCGTCCGCGCAAAGGCCGGCTCGGCGCGCAGCATGCGCGCCAGCGTGTAGCCGTCAGTGCCGGGCAGGCCGAGGTCGAGCAGGATGGCGTCCGGCTGCCGGGCGCGCGCCAGCGCCAACGCGTCTTCGGCGTTGTGGGCGGTGGCGACGTCGTGCCCCATCAGCGTCAGCAGTTCGGCCATCACGCCGACCGAGTCGGTATTGTCGTCCACCAACAGCAGGCGCTGGGCGCCCGGCCTGGCCGCTGCGGCCGGTGCGACGGATACAGCGGCGGGGCTGGCCGTCACCGGCGGGCGCAGCGGGAACTCCAGCACAAAGGTGCTGCCGTGGCCGATGCCATCGCTCTGCGCCAGCACCGTGCCGCCATGCATTTCCACCAGCCGCGAGACCAGCGACAAGCCGATGCCGAGGCCGTCATGCATGCGGTCGCGGGTGGACGCGCCCTGGGTGAACATGCCAAAGATGCGCGCCAGATTGTAGGAGGTGATGCCGATGCCGTTGTCGGCCACGGCGATGCGGATCCGGTCCGGCTGCGGCAACGTCACGCTCAGCGCGATGCGGCCGCCGGGATCGGTGAACTTGGCGGCATTGTGCAGCAGGTTGCCGAGGATCTGCGACAGCCGTACCGGATCGCCATGCAGCCACACCGGCTGCGGCGGCAAGTCCACCGTCAGCGCATGGCCGCGCGATTCCACCAAGGCCTTGACGGTTTCCAGCGCCGGCTCGACCACCGCGCGCAACTCCACATCGTCGTGCCGCAGCGTCAGCTTGCCTTGCGAGATGCGCGCCACGTCCAGCAAGTCATCCACCAGATGGGTCAGATGGCCGACCTGGCGCAGGATCACGTCGCGCGCATGCTGGTGCACCTCGGTCTGCTCGGCCGGCGCCGTGTTCATCAGCATGACCGCGTTGCGGATCGGGCTCAGCGGATTGCGCAGCTCGTGCGCCAGCGTGGCCAGGAAGTCGTCCTTGTGCTCGTCCGCCTGGCGCAGCAGCGCCTCCATGTCCTTGCGCTGGCTGATATCGCTGCTGATGCGGGCGATGCGGTACGGCTGCTGCTGGTCGTCGCGCACCAGGAAGCCGCGGTCGCGGATCCAGCGCACCGCGCCATCCTGGCCCAGCCGGTATTCCTGATCGTAATGGCCTTGCTGCGGGAAGCTCTGCCAGCCGGCCTGCACCATCTGGCGGTCTTCTGGATGAACCGCTTCCAGCCAGTCGTCCGGCGCCTGCTGCAGCTGCGCCAGCGACAGGCCGAACAGCTTCTCATAGGCCGGGCTGGCGTACAACAGTTGGCGCTCGCCAACGCTGAACATCCAGAACACATCGTCGATGTTTTCGGTCAGCTGGCGGAAGCGCTCCTCGCTGTTACGCAAGTCCATCTGCGTGCGCTGCAGGCGCAGCAAGGCGTTGACGTTGGCGATCAGCTCGTCAGCCTCGATCGGTGCCGCCAGGTAGTTGTCGGCGCCGCCGTCGAGGCCGCGAATCTTGTCGTCACGGCCGATCAGCGCGGCCGAGGTCTGCAGCACCAGCACGGTGCAGGTGGAGACGTCGGCCTTGATGCGGCGGCACACCTCGATGCCGCTGATGTCGGGCAGCTTGACGTCCAACAGCACCAGCGCCGGTACCTGCTTGCGCGCCATCTCCAGCGCGTCGGTGCCGTTGGCCGCCTCGATCACGCGGAAACCGGCGCTTTGCAGGATGCGCGTCTTGACATACCGGGCGCCGTCGTTATCGTCCACATTCAGGATCAGGATAGAGCTGTTGTCCATGACGGCGTCCTTGTTCATGGGGAGGCGGCCGGCAGCCGCAGATAAAAGGTGGAGCCGGCGCCCTCGGCGCTGCTCACATCGACCGTGCCGCCCAGCAGCGTGGCCAGCTTGCGGCACAGCGGCAGTCCCAGCCCGGTGCCCTTGGCGCGCCGCTGCAGCGGATGTTCGATCTGGCTGAATTCTTCAAAGATCAGTTGCTGGTTCTCGGGGCTGATGCCGATCCCGCTATCGGTCACGGCAAAGGTCACGCGGTGCTCGCCCTCATCCAGCAAGCGCACCACCACCTGGCCCTGCTCGGTAAACTTGAGCGCGTTGGAAATGAAATTGCGCAGAATTTGCGTGACCTTGCCCTCGTCCGACACCAGTACCGTCGGCGGCGGCTCGACGAACACCAGCTCCACCGGCGCATTGCGGGTCAGCGGCCGCAGCATGCCTTTGAGCGCGCTGAACATCTCGCCCACCCGGATCGGCGCCATCGTCACCTCCACCTTGCCGGCCTCGATCTTGGCCAGGTCCAGCAGATCGTTGACCAGCTCCGACAAATCGCCGGCGGCGCTGGCGATAAACGCCACCTGCCGCTCCTGCTCGTCGGTCAGCGGGCCGTCCATGCGGTCCAGCAGCAGCTTGGTTAGCGCGCGGATCGAACTCAGCGGCGTACGCAGTTCGTGGCTGGTGTTGGACAGGAAGCGCGACTTCATCTCGTCGGCCTTGCGCAGCCGCTCGGCCTTCTCTTCGATCTCGGCGTACAGCGCCACCACGCCACGGTTGGTGTCTTCCAGTTCGCGCGTCAGTTCCAGCAGGTCGTCCTGGCGTTCGCGCAGCTCGGCCAGCGCCTGCGCCAGCTCGCGGTTCTGCTGCTCGATTTCCGCATACGTGCTTTGCACCGGCGTGGCCGCCAGCCGCGCACCGATCTGCGCCAGGTCCAGCGTCTCGCGGGCCGGCGGCAAGCTCTTGTTCATCTCCACCCGCAGCTCCTGCGCGGTGGCGCTGAGCACGGTGCAATCGTCCATCAGCCGCTGCGCCGTCAGCAGCGCGCCGTCCAGCGTGGCGGTCGGCTGCTCGCCCTCCACCAGCGCCACCTGGGGCCGCTCCGCCCCTTCGGCGTTGATCATGACGCGCAACTGCGCCGGCCGCTGCTGCACGTTGATGGCAAACGTCGCCCGCCCGCCAGCCAGCCGGCCGTAGGCGCAGCGCGCCACTTCCGACACGGCGGTGGCGATGCGCACCTGGTCCTGCACGCCGAAGTTAAGCAGGCCGGCAATCTGGCGCGCGCGCTGGCGCACCGCCACCACGTCCGGCGTGCTGCCGATATTGACCTGTAATAGCCGTACAAAAGGCATCACACGCTCTCCACGGTTGTCAACACCAGCACGCTGGCGTCGTCGCGCCCCCGGCTGTGGTCGCGCAGCAGCACGCCGGCGATCAACGCCGGCGCGCGCAGCGCCAGCCCCGGATACTGCGCCAGATCCCACTGGGTGGTAATGCCGTCGCTGGCCAGCACCACCAGCGCGCCGGCCGGGCAAGCAAACGTCAGCTCGTGCACCTTGCGCATGTTGTGCCCGACAATCCCGTTGTGCGACATCAGCTGGCGCCGCGCGCCATCCTCGATGATGCTGGCGCCGATGTTGCCAATGCCGGCAAACCGCAGCTGCCGCGCCGCCGGGTCCAGCTCGGCGATGGCCAGCGCCGCGCCGCGGGTCGGCCGCAGCGCCTGGTGACAATCTTCCATCAGCTGCGCCGGCGTGCGGCCGGGCGCGGCCTGCAGCGCCTGCACCGCCGCCGCTGCGGCCTTGGCGGCTTCCGGACCATGGCCCAGGCCGTCGGCCATCAGCAAGCTGAAACCGCCTTGCCGCTGCAGCACGGCCCAGGCGTCGCCACAGGCGGTCTCGCCGGCCAGCGGCAGGCAGACGCCGCCGATATGCACCGGCTGCGCGGCCGCCGTCGCATCCAGCCACAGCCGAGCGAACAGCGCCGTGCCCTTGCCCGGCGGCGCATACACGTCCAGCTGATCGGCCAGCCGCCGCATCGCCCCCAGCCCGGTGCCGGCGGTGCCGGCGGTTGAGACACCATCCTGCATCGCCTGCGCCAGGTTGGCGATGCCGGGGCCGCTATCCAGCGCCAGCACTTCGATGCAGCGCTGGCCGCCGTGGGCCGCGCTGCTGACCAGCATGCGGCCTTCGCCCGCATGCTTGAGGATGTTGGTGGCAGCCTCGGTAATGACGATCGCCAGCTGGCCGGCGCGGGTCGCGTCCATGCCCAGCGCGCTGGCCAGCACCTGGCCAGCGCGCCGCGCGGCGCCGACATCGCTGGCGTGGCTGATGACGATCCATTCAGCGGGTGCCAGCGAACTGCTTAGATTTTCCATTTGATAATCGCTACCGCTGTGCCCTCTCCGGGGCGTGAATCAATATGAAAGTCGTCGGCCAGGCGCTTGGTGCCGCCCAGGCCGAGACCAAGGCCGCCGCCGCTGGTATAGCCGTCGCGCAGCGCCAGCTCGACGTCGGCGATGCCGGGGCCGGTGTCGGCGAACACCAGCCGCAAGCCCTTGCGCAGGCCGTCGGCCAGACGCTCCAGCACCACCACGCCGCCGCCGCCATACTTCAGCGTGTTGCGCGCCAGTTCGCTGGCGGCGGTCACCAGCTTGGTCTGGTCGACCAGGCTCAGCTTCAGTTCGAGGGCGTGTTCGCGCACCGCCTTGCGCACCGCCACCACGTGCTCGTCGCTTTCCAGCGGCAGCACCTGGTGCAGTTCCGCCTGCGCGGCATAGCGCGTCAGCAAAGGCGAATGGTAGCGGCTGATATCGGGCGAGGCGAGGCTCATCACACGTAGTTCTTTCCTAGCAGCCGCATGCCTTTTTCGACATTCAGCGCGGTTTTCACGCCCGGCAAGGTCAGACCCAGTTCCACCAGCGTGATCGCCACCGCCGGCTGCATGCCGACCAGCACCGTCTGCGCGTCCAGCACGCGCGCCATGGCGGCGGTGTTGCTGATCATGCGGCCGATGAAGGAATCCACCAGGTCGAGCGCGGAAATGTCGATCAATACGCCTTTGGCGCGGTCGCGCACGATACGCTCGGTCAGGTCATCCTGCAAGGTCATGGCCAGGCGGTCGTGCATGTCCACCTGGATGGTTACCAGCAGCAGGTCGCCAATACGCAAGATAGGGATGCGTTCCATGCTGCGCTTACTCCTTGCGGGTGATCGTCGCGCCGACGCGGGCCAGGGCCACCACAAAGGCGTCGGCCAGCGTGGCCTTGGTCACCACGTCTTCCAGGTTGACGCCCAGATGGACGATGGTCTGTGCGATCTGCGGGCGGATGCCGCTGATGATGCAGTCGGCGCCCATCAGGCGGGCGGCGGCGATGGTCTTCATCAAATGCTGCGCCACCAGCGTGTCGACGGTCGGCACGCCGGTGATGTCGATGATGGCGATGGCGGCGCCGGTCTCCACCACTTTTTCCAGCAGGCTTTCCATCACCACCTGGCTGCGCGCGCTGTCCAGCGTGCCGATCAGCGGCAAGGCCAGAATGTCCTGCCACAGCTTGACCACCGGCGTCGACAGTTCCATCAGCTCATGCTGCTGCCGCACGATGATCTGGTCGCGGCTTTTCTGGAACACTTCCAGCGTGTACAGCCCCAGCTGGTCGAGCACGGTGCTGATCGCCCACGACGCCTCGGCCAGCACCGGCGGCTCGGCGGCCAGCTCGCGCCGCAGCATGCTGAACAGCGACTGCTTGAGCGAGAAGACAAAGGTCGCGGTTTCGTTCGGCGTCGATCCCTGCTTGGCGCGCTGGGTGGAAATTTCGTTCAGCAGGTTGCGCACTTCGTCCCACTGGCGCGCGCTGGTGTCGTCCACGCCGCCGGTGATGGCGGCCGGCAGCAGCGCCAGAAACTGGCGTGTGTGGCGTTGCAGGGTGGCGTCGTCGCCACGGAAGGTCTTGCCGGCCAGCTCGGCCGTCCAGGTGGCCAGCACATCGGTTTCATGTTGCGTGATCAGTGTGCTCAGGCGTTGAGCGATATTATTGGCAACCATCAAATCCCCTAGTAATGTGTTCGTTGATGTAACTGTCCGACTATATAACATTGCCTCAAAAATAGCCTTTTCAATCGTGCGTAAGAAGCAAAATTGCTTGCTTTTCTGATTTCTAGTGTTATAGTTCACTACAACACCACTTCATTAACACACGTAAGGGGTACCTATGTATGTGGAATGACAATGCGCCGATTTATCGGCAGCTGAAAGACAAGGTCATCGGCATGATGCTGGACGGCCTGCTGAAGCCGGGCGACGCCCTGCCCTCGGTACGGCAGATCGCTGCGGATTATCAACTGAACCCGATCACGGTTTCGCGCGCCTACCAGGAGCTGGTGGACGAGACGCTGGTCGAAAAACGGAGGGGATTAGGTATGTACGTCACCGATGGCGCCCGCGACAAACTGCTGGCCACCGAACGCGATCGTTTCCTGACTGAAGACTGGCCACTGGTGCTGGAGCGCATCCGCCGCCTCGGGCTGAATCTGGAAACGCTGCTGAAACCGGCGGCGCCCGGAGGTGCGGCATGAGCGCCATCATCACCGCCAACAAGCTGCGCAAGCAATACGGCAAGCACACCGCGCTGGACGACACCAGCTTCAGCGTCGAAGCCGGCCGCATCGTCGGCCTGATCGGCCCTAACGGCTCGGGCAAGACCACCACCCTCAAAGCCCTGCTCGGCCTGACGCCGTTCCAGGGCGAGCTGTCGGTGCTGGGTCTGGACCCGCGCACCCAGCGCGAAGCGCTGATGAACGAAGTCTGCTTCATCGCCGACGTCGCCATTCTGCCGAAGTGGCTGAAGGTCAAGGACGCCATTGATTTCGTCGAAGGCGTGCACCCGCGCTTCGACCGCCAGAAAGCCGAGAAATACCTGGCCAACACCAAGCTGACGCCCAACATGAAGGTCAAAGCCATGTCCAAGGGCATGGTGGTGCAGCTGCACCTGGCGCTGGTGATGGCGATCGACGCCAAGCTGCTGGTGCTGGACGAGCCGACGCTGGGCCTGGACATCCTGTACCGCAAGCAGTTCTACCAGAACCTGCTGGAAGACTACTTCGACGAGCACAAGACCATCCTGATCACCACCCACCAGATCGAGGAAGTCGAGCACATCCTCACCGACCTGCTGTTTATCGAAAACGGCAAGATCTCGCTGGCCGCCTCCATGGACGAGGTGGGCGAACGCTTCACCGAGGTGATGGTGGAACCGCAATTTGTCGCCGCCGCCAACGCGCTGCAACCACTGAGCCAACGCACCGTGTTCGGCAAGGCGGTGATGCTGTTCGACGGCGTGGCCCGTCAACAGCTGGCCAATTTCGGCGAACTGCGCACGCCCAGCGTGGCGGATCTGTTCGTCGCGACCATGAAAGGAAGCTACGCATGAAAACCATGAAATGGCTGCTCAAGCGCGAAATGTGGGAACACAAAGGCATGCTGCTGTGGACACCGGTGGCCATCGCCGGCGCGATCGCCGCACTGGTGTTCTGCTCGCTATTCCTCGGCAAGATGAATCAGATGATGGTTGACGGCGCGCCGGTCACCAGCATCACCATCGAAGGCTCGGCGCGGCTGCGGATTGCACAGGTGCTGTCGGAAGCTTATGTCGGCGCCGGCATGCCGGTGTTGATGGTGCTGGGTCTGCTGGTGTTCTTTTACTGCCTGGGCGCGCTGAACGACGAGCGCCGCGACCGCAGCCTGCTGTTCTGGAAATCGCTGCCGGTGTCGGACCTGACCACGGTGCTGTCCAAGGTGCTGATGGCACTGGTGGTGGCGCCGCTGATCACGCTAGGCATCGCGCTGGTGCTGGGCGTGGTGACGCTGCTGACCAGTTGCCTGATGCTGCTGTCGCACGGCACCAATTTGTTCGGTGAGTTGCTGGTGCTGCCCAGCCTGTACCTGACGCCGTTGCGCCTGCTCGGCCTGCTGCCGGTCTACATCCTGTGGGCGCTGCCGACCGTCGGCTGGCTGTTGATGGTGTCCAGCATGGCGCGCTCCAAGGTATTTCTGTGGGCGGTTGGCACGCCAGTGATCACCTCACTGCTGCTGATGTGGGCGCAAAAAATACTCCATCTCGGCATTGATGCCGGCTGGTTCGCCAGCAACATCATCAACCGCATCCTGCTGGGCGTGATGCCGGGCGCGTGGTTCCCGATGACTGGCGACCGCGTGCAGCTGGAGATCGCCGCCCGCAATGGCGACGTCTCGGAAGCCATTTTCAACGGTTCATGGGCGACGCTGGGCGGTGTCGGCGTGTGGGTCGGCGCGGTGGCTGGCGTCGGCATGATCGCCATCGCCGTGTGGATGCGTCGTCGCCGCGAGGAGGCGTGATCGATGGCCGGCAAACACTGGATTGCCGCCCTGCTGCTGGCGCCACTGCTGTGGCAGCCAGTGGCGGCGCAGGACGACAGCAAGGACGGCGGCGTGGTCGTTGTCAACGGCACCCGCAGCCCCGAACTGCAGCCGTACCGCTACATGCTGTCCGGGCTGGACGCCTTCGACGACTACCATGAGCTGGCACCGGCCGCGACCGAAGTACGGTTCCGGCTGCGCACCAGGAAAAGCGCGCCGGATGACGCCATGGACGGCCTGACCGTCCGGCTGTGGGGCGACAAAACCGAGCTGATCCTGCCATTGGCCGTGGACCACAGCTTTGTGCTGCCGCGCAACAGTGCCGCCGAGGACGATAACGCTGACGTGGCGGTGAACAAGAAAAAAAGCTATTACAACTGGATGCCGGAAGTGCACAGCGCCGGCGTACCGGCCAATATGCGGCGGCTGGGCGATTTGCGACTGGAGTGCCGGGTGCTGGTGGGGATCGGCAAGAACTACATCCCCTTCCTGCTGCGCGCCACCATCAACACCCTGCTGCTGACCACCGACTGGTGCAGTTTCAAGGACTTTACCTGGTATGTGCGCACCGATCGCGAGATCACCCGCGCTACACTGGTGGACGGTACGCAGCGGGTAGAGTTGAAAATTAGCAAGGATGGTAACGCCTTCGATGCGCCTATCGGTAACAAACTGTATTCAAACGACGCTTTGATCCAGTTTGAGTAACAAAGCATGGCTGTCGTGTTAAAGAGGGTAAAACATGGCCCAGGGGTATTCCATTTGGTAGTGAAGCAGTTACAATCAGGATACTACCCCTGAACCCGGTTTCATATGAAGTGGTTAAAACGACACTTGCTGGAATGGCTGCTGAATAAGCGCAGGAAATCTGCCTTCGACCCGGCCCGCGTCAAAAAGATCCTCATCCTGAGGAATGACAAGATCGGGGATATGATTGTCTCCACGCCATTGTTGCGTGAATTGAAAGCTGCCTGGCCCGATGTGGTGATCCACGTCGCCGCCAGCAGCGTCAACCACGACATCATCCGCGACTGTCCGCATGTGGACCGCACCGTGTTGTGGGACCATGGCAGCCTGCTGTACAACCTGAAAGTGATTGCCGGCCTGCGCCGCCAGCGTTACGACCTGATCCTCAGCATGTCGTTGCGCTTCTCGCCGTCCTACCAGTTCTACCTGAAGCTGTTGGGCGGGCGCCACCTGCACGGCCCGCGCATCGCCAAATACGGCACCACCACCGGCAATCTCGGCATGTACGATCACACCGTCGACTACCCGGCCGACCGTCACATCCTGCAAACCTATTTCGACGCGCTGGGCGCCTACAAGCCGGAAAACATCGACTACCGCTACGAGTTGTACAACGTCGACGCGTATGCCGGCAAGGCGCTGGCCTTTGTGGCCGGCCTGGAAGACAGTTATGCCGGGCTGGTCTGTTTCAACTATCAGGGCAGCTGCGCCAACCGCACGCTGGGCAAGGAAGACGCCGCCGCGCTGTGCCGCCAGTTGGCCGACCGCTATCCGGACTACGCCATCGTCGTGATCCACCCGCCGGGCGACCGCGAGCGCGCCGCCGCCGTGGTGGCCGGCAGTGACCGGGCCAACGTCATGCTGTCGTTCGCCACCGCCCACGTGCTGGAACTAGCGGCGCTGGTGCGCGAGTGCGACCTGGTGGTCTCACCCGACACCGCCGTGATCCACATCGCCTCGGTCTACAACAAAAAAGTACTGGGTTTCTACGTCAACAGCGGCAACCATCGCTGGTTCTACCCGATGTGCGACCACTTCCGCATCATGCTCTCGCCGACGGACAGCATCAACGACATCGACAGCCAAGCCACCATCAGCGCCATCGACGAATTAATGGCCACCTGAAATCCGGGGTCAATCCTCCCAAAGCTACACGGGCTCTACCGTAAGCGTCGCTTACGGTAGAGCCCGTGTAGCTTTGGGAGGATTGACCCCGGATTTTATTCGAACTGTTTTTTGAATTCGGCAAACTGGGCGGTCAGCTCTTCGACTTGCTGGCGCAGTTGTTGTACTTCCTGCTCCAGCGCGCCGACGCGGCTGCCTTGTCCGCCTGCGCTGACCGAACCGCCCAGGCTGGCGGCGGTTTCTTCGCGCGCCAGCGCTTCTTCGCCGCCCAGCAGTTGACCGTAGCGCGGTTCTTTGGTTCCCGGCGCCAGCGGCAGCTTGGACACCAGCGGCGGGTATTTGTCGATCAGGAATTGCAGGGCCTGCTCGACGTCAGCCACCGATTTGAAGTCGTGCAGGCGGCCGCTGCGGGTACGGATTTCGCCAGCGGTCTGCAAGCCGCGCAGCATCAGTATGGTCAGTACCGCCAGCTTGTCTTGCTCCAGCGACCATTTGATCCGCATCCGGTGTTCGTATTTGGTCACGCGCGCGCCAGCTTGGGTGATGCCGTTGACGTATTTGCGCTGCATCAGCCGCTGCAGCACTTCGGCCACGGCTTCTTCCGACAGCGCCATCACCGGGTCGCGGCTAGATAGCTGGTTGCAGCCATTGACCAGCGCGTTCAGCGACAAGGGATAGTTATCCGGCGTCAGCGCTTCTTTTTCGGCCAGCACGGCCAGTACGCGGATTTCAAACGGGTCCAGCACTTCTGCGCCATCGGGCGTTGCTTCCATGGTCTTTCCTTATTCGACGAGCTTGTTGAGTTGGTCGGAATTTAATTTATCACACTCGGCCACGCTCTGACACTCCAGCCCCGCCGCCTTCATGGTGGCGACCAGCCGTTCGATGCGTTCTTCCTGCTTGACGGCGTTTTCGATCAGTCCACGCAGCGCCTTGGATAGCGGGTCGTCGCCATTCGGCGTCACGCCATAGGCGGCGAACGGGTTGGCGGCGGCGCCGGCCAGATCTTTCTGAACGATGTGGGCCGGATTGCCGACCGCCGTCGCGCCCGGCGGCACCGGCTTCAGCAGCACGGCATTGGAGCCGACCTTGGCGTACTCACCTACCGTGAAGCCGCCCAGCACCTTGGCGCCGGCGCCAATGATGACGCCGCGCCCCAGCGTCGGATGGCGCTTGGCGCCGGTGTGCAGCGAGGTGCCGCCCAAAGTCACGCCCTGGTAGATGGTGCAATCGTCGCCGACTTCGGCGGTTTCACCGATCACCACGCCGAAGCCGTGGTCGATGAAGACGCGCCGGCCTATCGTGGCGCCAGGGTGAATCTCAATCCCGGTAATGATGCGCGCCAGGTAGGAAATAAAGCGCCCCAGCCACTTCAGGCCGTGCGTCCAGCACCAGTGCGCCCAGCGGTGCATGACGATGGCTTGCAGGCCGGGATAGCAGGTCAACACCTCCCAGGCGTTGCGGGCGGCGGGGTCGCGTTCGATGATGCTGTTGATGTCTTGGCGCAAACGATGAAACATGGCTTATCCAGAATGACAACCGGTGCTTGAATGGTAGCGCATCCGGCTGGGAGTTGCTGAACAGCGGCTGAGTTCGGAGGGAGTGCGGCGGCCCTCGAAATCGGCCGCCGGGTGATGCGTGTCGCGCGTTAAGCTTCGCGCGCGAGTCGCTGGCGGCGGGCTTCGTACAGACAGACGCCGGAGGCGACGGAAACGTTCAGACTCTCGACCGAGCCGAACATTGGGATGCTGACCAGCATGTCGCAGGTCTCACGCGTCAGGCGACGCATGCCCTCGCCTTCCGAACCCATGACCAGTGCGGTCGGGCCGGTGAAGTCGGCGTCGTACAAGCCTTTATCGCCATCATCGGAGGTGCCGATCAGCCAGATACCGCGCTCTTTCAGCTCGCGCAGGGTGCGCGCCAGGTTGGTGACGGTGATGTATGGCACGGTCTCGGCGGCGCCGGAAGCGACCTTGGCGGCGGTGGCATTCAGGCCCACGGCGCGGTCTTTCGGCACGATCACCGCGTGTGCGCCAACACCGTCGGCCACGCGCAGGCAAGCGCCCAGATTGTGCGGATCGGTGATGCCATCCAGTACCAGCAGCAGCGGCGGGCCGTCGATGGCGTCCAGCAGCTCGTCCAGGTTGCGCGCCAGCGCGACCTGCGAGGCAAACGCGATCACGCCCTGGTGACGGCGGGTGCCGACGATCTTGTCGAGGCGGGCCGAATCGACCGGCATCACGCGCACGCCAGCGGCTTTGGCGTTCGCAATCAAATCCTTCATGCGGCGGTCATCGCGGGTGGCGTCGACGAAAATTTCTTCCACCGACGAAGCCTCGTGCCGCAGGCGCGAGGTCACCGCATGGAAACCGAAAATCATTTTGTTCTTGCTCATTTATCGCTTCTTCTTACTTTTCAGGGCAGCTTTGACTACCCGGGGTTTGGCCGCTGGTGCGGCCTTGGTTTTGCTGGCGGCCGCTTTCGGCTTGGCTGCGGCCGGTTTGGCGGCAACAGCGGCTGGCTTGCGGGCCGGCTTGCTTGGCTTGGTGGCCGGGATCGCCGGGCCAGGCTTGATATTGGTCTTGCGGTCTTTCGCAGGATCCTTTTCAGGACGCGGCGGCGGCGCATCGGCACCGGCCAGGCGCAGATCGATCTTGCGCGCCTCCAGGTCAACCCGCACCACCTGCACGCTGACGTGATCGGTCAGCTGGAAGGTTTTGCCGGAACGTTCGCCACGCAGTTCGTGACGGGCATCGTCGTACTGGAAGTAATCCTGGCCCAGGTCGGTGATGTGCACCAGACCTTCGACGAACAGCTGATCCAGCTGCACGAAGATGCCGAAGGTGGTCACGCCGGTGATGATGCCGGTGTATTCCTCGCCCAGCTTGTCCTGCATGAAGTAGCACTTCAGCCAGTTCTCGACATCGCGCGAGGCTTCGTCGGCGCGGCGCTCGTTGGCCGAGCAGTGCACGCCGAGCGCGTCCCACACGGTCAGGTCGGCGGCTTTTTTCTCTTTGCCTTCGGCCTTGTCCTTGGCTTGCTGCTTGCGGGTGGCGTTGGAGACGTTGGTGTTCAGCACGCTGGTGCTGGCGATCTTCGGCTCGTACTTTTTACCCAGCAGGATGGCCTTGATGGCGCGGTGCGTCAGCAAGTCCGGATAGCGGCGGATCGGGCTGGTGAAGTGGGCATACGCCTCATACGCCAGGCCGAAGTGGCCGATATTGTCCGGCGAGTAGACCGCTTGCTGCATCGAGCGCAGCAGCATGGTCTGCAGCAGCGACGCGTCCGGACGCTCCTTGATTTCACGCATCAGCGCGGCATAGTCGGCGGCGGCTGGCTTGTCGCCGCCAGCCAGATGCAGATTGACCTGCTTGAGGAAGCTGCGCACCTGCTTCAGCTTTTCAGCGGTCGGCGTGGCGTGGATGCGGTAGGTGCCAGGATGCTTGTGGCGGATCAGCAGATCGGCCGCGCACACGTTGGCGGTCAGCATGCACTCTTCGATCAAACGGTGCGCGTCGTTGCGGGTGCGCGGGATGATCTTTTCGATCTTGCCGTTCGGGTTGCAGACGATGTAGGTTTCGGTGGTTTCGAAATCGATCGCACCACGTTCGGCGCGCGCTTTCAGCAGCGCCTGGAACACGTCGTACAGATTGGTCAGGTGCGGCACCAGGCCAGGACGGCGCTTGGCTTCCGGTCCCTTGGTGTTGCCCAGGATGTCAGCCACTTCGGTATAGGTCAGGCGCGCCGCCGAGTGGATCACGGCTGGATAGAACTGGTACGCCTTGATCTCGCCCTTGCCGGTAACCACGGCATCGCACACCAGCGTCAAACGGTCGACCGCTGGATTCAGCGAGCACAGGCCGTTGGACAGTTTTTCCGGCAGCATCGGAATCACGCGGCGCGGGAAGTAGACCGAGGTGCTGCGCTCCAGCGCGTCGCCATCGAGCGCATCGTTCGGCTTGACGTAGGCGCTGACGTCGGCAATCGCGACGATCAGGCGGAAGCCGTTGCTGCGGCCGATCTTGACCGGCTCGCAATAGACCGCGTCGTCGAAGTCGCGCGCGTCTTCGCCGTCGATGGTCACCATCGGAATGTCGCGCAGGTCGACCCGATCGCCCCAGTCGCTTTCGCGCACATGGTCGGGCAGCTTGTTGGCCTGTTTCAGCGCGGCGTCCGAGAAGATGTGCGGCACGCCGAACTTGCGCACGGCGATTTCGATTTCCATGCCGGGATCGTCGAGCGAGCCCAGCACTTCAACGATGCGGCCGACCGGCTGCTTGAAACGCATCGGCTGCTCGGTCAACTCGACGTTGACCACCTGGCCCACTTTGGCCTTGCCGACCGAACCTTCGAGCAGGATGTCCTGCGAGATGCGCTGGTCTTCCGGCGCCACGATCCAGGCCCCGTTTTCATTCAACAGGCGGCCGATGATGTGGGTGTTGGCGCGCTGCGTCACTTCGACGATGGTGCCTTCCGGGCGGCCACGGCGATCCACGCCGATGATCTTGGCCAGCACGCGGTCGCCGTGCAGCACTTTCTGCATTTCCTTTTCGGGCAGGAACAAATCCTCGCCCGGCTCATCCGGGATGACAAAACCGAAGCCGTCGCGGTGGCTGCTGACGCGGCCGGCGATGAAGCCGGTCTGCGTGGCCAGCGTGTAGTGACCGGCGTCATCGGCGATGATCTGGCCGTCGCGCTGCATCGCGTTCAGACGGCGCGACAGCACCGCTTGCGCGTCAGTGGCGACTTTCAGCGTTTTCGACAGGGCGCGCAGGTCTAACGGGCCTTTGGCGCTGCGGAAGATGCCGAGAATTTCCTCCCGGCTGGGAATGGTATGAGTAGGTTGGTTCAAAAGTTTTCTTATTTTTACAGTGTTTGGCATATATATGGCACGAGCGACAGGCGTAGTGTACTTGGAAACGCCTTGAATGACTAATTCATGCCGGTGGTGAGGATTCCTCAAAAATATTTTTGGGAGGCATTTGACTTCGCTCGGGATTCCTCTATAATTCTGGTCTCTCGCAGCGCAAGCGGCGAGATCTGCAAGACAGGGTGGATGTGCAGTATGGAATGTTAAAGTTCATCTGGCGCGAAGCTCTCCCGGTCGATATAATAGCAGAGTTGTTCAGCAGTATCATTGCCCACGTGGCGGAATTGGTAGACGCGCATGGTTCAGGTCCATGTGCCGCAAGGTGTGGGGGTTCGAGTCCCTCCGTGGGCACCAAAAATTCCGCGAAAAAGCCGTCCTTGTGACGGCTTTTTTGTTTTTACACCGTCCACTCAAGCTTCAAGTGGGCACCAATCTCGCGCAACAAGTCATGCTCGTTGACTGGCTTGGCCAGGAAGGCGTTGGCGCCGACATCCAGCGAACGCTCCTCCTCTTCCGGTGTCGAGCTGGCCGAGATGATCAACACCGGCGTATCGGCGGTGCGCACATCGGCCCGCAAGCGGCGCGTGGTTTCGATGCCATCCATGCCCGGCATCACCATATCCAGCAACACCATGTCCGGCCGCGCGGCCTGCGACTGCATCAGCGCCGACATGCCGTTTTCCGCCTCCAGCGTGCGGAAGCCCAGTGAGCCCAACAGATCCCGCAACAACGCCCGGTTGGTGGCAACATCGTCCACCACCAAAATGGTCTTGCGCGGACCGACGTAGCCGCCGGCGATTTGCTCGCCACCCGACTTGCCACCCGGCTCATCCGAAACCGACAGCGGCACATCAAACCAGAAACGACTCCCCTGCCCCGGCGTACTATCCACCTGCAGTACACCGCCCATCAAGCGCACCAGTTGGCGGCTGATCGCCAGCCCGAGGCCGGTGCCGCCGGCGCGGCGCGACACATCCCCCACCTGCTCAAATGGCCGGAAGATGGCCTCTTGCTGGTCGCCGGCAATGCCGATGCCGCTGTCAATCACCTCAAAGCGCACCCGCGCCACATTGTCGACACGCTCCAGCGGCGACACGCGCAAGCGCACCGCGCCGCGATCGGTGAACTTGACCGCGTTGCCCAGCAAGTTCAGCAGCACCTGGCGCAGCCGCGTTTCATCGACACTGACCGCGTGCGGCAAGCCAGGCGCCTCATCCAGCTCGAAGTACAAATGCTTTTGTTCGGCGCGCACGCGCATGATGTCGCCCACCACGGACAACAGCTCACCCAGCCGCGCCGGCTTGGGATGAAACTCCATCTTGCCGGCATCCACGCGCGACAGGTCCAGCACGTCGTTAATCAGCGCCAGCAAATGCTGACCGCCCTGCTGGATGGTGCTGATGCCGGTTTGCTGGACCGCCGTCAACGTCTTGTCGCGCTTGAGGATCTGGGTGTAGCCCAGGATGGCATTGAGTGGCGTGCGCAGTTCGTGGCTCATCGCTGTCAGGAAGGCGCTCTTGGCACGGTTGGCCACCTCGGCGCGCTCCATGGCGGCACGCAGATCGTCGTTGGCTTTTTGCAGCTCGGCGTTCACGGCGGCCAGCTGCGACGGACTCGGTATGCGCAGCGCGATCGGAATCAGGCGCACCATGGCGACCGCCGTCACCACCGAGGCAACCGCGGTGACCGCCTTGACGCTAACCGACAACACATAGTCCGGACGCCACACCACCCAGATGTCCAGTATGTGCGTAAAGCCACAAGCCAGGATGAAGGCGCCAAAGGCAATGAACATCCAGTCGAACGGCATGTCGCGCCGTTTGCGGATCAGATACACCAGCGAGAACGGAATGGTCATGTAGGCCAGCGCGATCAACGCATCGGAAATCACGCTGGTCCACAGAATGGAGGGAATCCACAGGAAGCAGTGGCCGTGTGGCATAAAACCCTGGCTGCCAAACCAGTTGCTGATCATTTCCATTGCCTGGCCTCCGGGATTGTTGAAATGACAGGTTTAGCTTACGAAAACAACTGGCCGCGCGCAAGCGACTTAAAAACTTGCGAGAAAGAAGCTAACCACACTTGACGGGATAGCGGCCCTCCCGTAAGATGCTTGCCTCTGACGCAATCAACGCGACAGAGCGCAGTAAGACAGTATCGATGCCCACGTGGCGGAATTGGTAGACGCGCATGGTTCAGGTCCATGTGCCGCAAGGTGTAGGGGTTCGAGTCCCTTCGTGGGCACCAAGCACCGATACTGTTGATGTTGCAAATGCCCACGTGGCGGAATTGGTAGACGCGCATGGTTCAGGTCCATGTGCCGCAAGGTGTAGGGGTTCGAGTCCCTTCGTGGGCACCAAAAATTCCGTAGAAAAAGCTGCCCTCGGGCAGCTTTTTTTCATTTCAGCGCGCCCAGATACTCGGCATATTTGCCACTCGCCTTCAAGCGCCGCAATCCCCTATTGAACAAAGCCAGGTAACGCTGATTATCCGCGTTCACCTTATTCAGCAGCAGGTAGTAATGCGTGATGTTATACGGGTGCGGATCCCAGGTGATGCGCTCGGCCTGTTCGGCCGGCAGCCCGCGCAAGATCTGGCGGCCAACGTCCAGATTGGCGGGGAATACATCAAACCGCCCCGCCGCCAGCTTGACGAAATTTTGCTCGTCGCTGGCGGCGGCGCGGTCGACCCGCATGCCCGGATAGCGGTCGAACGCATATTCATAGCCCGCAGTGCCGCCGAGGCGCACGCCAACCAACTGCGTGTAGCCAGCCCAGCGAAATGGATAACTCTTCAGGTGAAAAAACACCGACTGGCCATCCAGCACGGTGTCGCTCAGATAAAAGCGCAGCCGGCGCTCGCTGTCACGTGGCGACACGCTCCACACCATACTGCCGTTGACGCCATGCGCCGTCGCCTCCACATACGCGCGACTCCAGGGGCGGAATACATACCGCACCTCCACGCCCTCCAGCGCAAACGCCTCGCTGACGATGCGCGACAGCGGCCCGTAGTGCGGCAGGCTGGGCGACATATATGGCAACCACTCGCCGCTGGTCAGCGTAATGACGTCATTGGCGCGAACGCCGGAACACAGCGCCAGCAACGCGGCCAGCGCCGCTGCACGGTAGAACTGAAGCATGCTGTATTGGCTGCAATGTTAATAGAATCTCTATCATGCTTCAACTTGTCGTATGACTGCAAATGAAATAATTTCACAAAAGCAGCAAAATGCTATTGACGGTGATGCGGACGAGCTTTAAGATGCGTGCCTTCTGTTGCTGAACAAGCAGCAGCTAGTAGCAGCAAGACAGTATCGATGCCCACGTGGCGGAATTGGTAGACGCGCATGGTTCAGGTCCATGTGCCGCAAGGTGTAGGGGTTCGAGTCCCTTCGTGGGCACCAAGCACCGATACTGTTGATGTTACAAATGCCCACGTGGCGGAATTGGTAGACGCGCATGGTTCAGGTCCATGTGCCGCAAGGTGTAGGGGTTCGAGTCCCTTCGTGGGCACCAAGTATTCCGCAAAAAAGCTCCCCTCGGGGAGCTTTTTTCATTTACAGCGCAGCTTTAACAGCCGCCGCCAGCGAAACGGTCGGATGACCGATCAGCTTGCTCAGCGTGCCGCTGTTGTCGAACAGTGCGCCGTGGGCGGCCTGGGCGTCGGAGTCGGCAATAATCGCCGCCAAGCCGGCGGGCAGGCCAACGCTGACCAGCATCGCCTCATATTCCGCCTGTGGCAGATTGTGGAATGGGATGTCCTTACCAGTCTGGCGCGACACTTCCGCCGCCAGCTCGGCCAGCGTGAAGGCGCTGTCGCCCGCCAACTCATACACCTGTTGCAGCGAACCGCTGGCGGTCAGCACCGCCGCCGCCGCGTCGGCGTAGTCAGCGCGCGACGCCGCCGAGATACGCCCCTCACCCGCCCCACCCGCCAGCGCGCCATGCGCCACCGCGCCACCCAGGCTGACGGTGTAGTTTTCCACGTACCAGCCATTGCGCAGCAGCGCATAGTTCAGGCCGGAGGCACGCAGCGCCTCTTCGGTGGCACGGTGTTCGGCGCCCAGCGCCAACGTCGAGGTGTCGGCGTGCAGCAGGCTGGTGTAAGCCAGCAGGCTAGCACCGGCACGCACCGCCGCGTCGATCACGTTGCGGTGCTGCTGCACCCGCTGTCCCAATTCGTTGGACGAAATCAACAGCACTTTGCTAGCACCTTGCAAGGCGCTATCCAGCGAGGCCGGATCGGCATAGTCGGCACGGCGCACCTGCACGCCCAGCGCGGCCAGGTCGGCCACCTTGGATGGATCGCGCACGGCGGCAACGATATTGGCGGCCGGCGTGGTCTTGAGCAAGCTGGCGATGACAAGACGGCCCAACTGGCCGCCGGCTGCGGTAACAACAATCATGTGGTTCTCCTTCGGTTTTGGTTAAGTGAGGCCATCATATCGGTTATACTTACGATTTGTAAGTACGCACATTTTAGTAAGTACCCCATTCCGGAGTCCCCAACATGAACAACAGCAAATCCCTGCGCCAAACCATCGAAAGCCAGCGCGGCCAGGTGATGGCCGCCGACTGCCCCTCCCGTGCGGTGCTGGGCCACATTACCAGCCGCTGGGGTGTGCTGGTGCTGGTGATGTTGTTAGAACGCACCCACCGCTTCAGCGAACTGCGGCGCGCGGTCGGCGGCGTCAGCGAGAAAATGCTGGCACAGACGCTGGACGCCCTGGCTGGCGATGGTCTGGTATTGCGTGTTGCCCACCAGGTGGTGCCGCCGCACGTCGAATACAGCCTGACGCAACTGGGCCGGGAAGCCGCCACCCGGCTGGAAGTACTGGTCGACTGGATCGAAGGCAACTACCCGCTCATCAAGCAGGCGCAGGACGCCGCTGCACAGCAGGCCGCATAACACTGGGCGGACGAGCAGAAATTGTAATAAACTGGTTTCAAGCCGCACTGCGGAGCCGCACCAGCCAGATATGATGCCGCCGTTCTCATCCGATCAGCCGCACACCATCCTGATTGCCGCCAGCGCGGCATACGACGTGCGCGCACTCGCGCGCATGCTCGTGCACCACCATTTCGACGTGGTACAGGTCCACCGTGGCGACGAAGCGCTGAAGGCTGTGCGCAGCGGCAACGTCGCGCTGGCGCTGCTGGATGTGGCACTGGCCGGCAGCGCCAGCCTGGAACTGTGTCCGCGCCTGCGCCAGGCCGGTGAGCGACCGCTGCCGGTGTTCCTGCTATCCGCCCATCCGGGTGAAGAAGAGCGTCTGCGCGCCGAGGAAGCCGGCGCCGCCGCCTACCTGCCGCTCAGCTTTACACCCGAAGATCTGGCCGAAAAAATCCTGCTGCAACTGCAGGTAATCACGCCTGCGCCGCTGCTGGCCGGCGTGCCGACCATGGCCACGCTGGAAGTCAATTACCACACCATGCTGGCCGGTTCGCCGGACGCCATCCTGCTGATGCAGCGCGGCAGCAACCACATCCTCGACGTCAACCACCGCACGCGCCAGCTGTTCGGCATTACCGAGACCGAACTGGTCCAGAGCGACCTCCTGGCGCTGTGCCCACCAGTGCAGCCGGATGGCCAACCCAGCGCGCAAGTGTTTTCCAGCCACGTGGAACAGGTGATGGCGGGCCAGGCACAGTTGTTCGAAATGACCATGCAGCACAGCTCCGGCCGCGCCATCGCCTGCGAACTGCGGCTGGTGCCGCTGACCACCGCCGAGCATCGGCTGATGCATGTGCGGGTGGCCGACATCACCGCCCGCAAGCTGGCCACGGCGCTGCGCGACGGCAAAAACGCGCTGCTGGAAATGATCGCAAGCGGCGCCCCGCTGTCCGACACGCTGGACAAACTGGTGCGCCTGATCGAAGCCCAGCTGGATGGCGGCCACTGCAGCGTGATGTTGCTCAACCACGATGGCCTGACCGTGCACAACACCATCGGCCCCAGCCTGCCGCAGGACTATCTGCAAGCGCTGATCGGCCTGCCGATCGGCCCGGCGGCTGGCTCCTGCGGCACCGCCATGTTCCGCAAAGACACCGTGATCGTCAGCGACATCCTCAACGATCCGCTGTGGGCGGCCTACCGCAACGCCGCCGCCCACTACGGCCTGCGCGCCTGCTGGTCGATGCCGATCCTGCTGGACAAAGATACCGTGCTGGGTTCGTTTGCCATGTACTACACCGACGTGCGCGAACCGACCGCCGAGGACCGCGAGCTGATCCGCACCGCCAGCCACCTGGCCGGCATCGCCATCGTGCGCACCCGGCGCGAGGAAGAATTGCAGCGCCACCGCGAGCATCTGGAGGAATTGGTGGCGGCCCGCACCGTCGAGCTGCTGCACGCCAAGGAGGAAGCCGAACACATCAACGAGGAGCTGACCACCGCGCTGGACAACCTCAGCATGACCCAGGAGGAGCTGGTACGGCGCGACAAGCTGGCGGCGCTGGGCGCACTGGTGGCTGGTGTCGCCCACGAGTTGAACACGCCGATCGGCAACAGCCTGATGATGGCCGACAGCATGGCCGAACGCACCGCCGCGCTGCGGCGCGACCTGCAAGGCGGGCTGCGCCGCTCGGTGCTGGAAAGCTATCTGGAGCAGGCCGCCAGCGCCGACGAGGTCATGCTGCGCAATCTGAACCGCGCCGCCGCGCTGATCGACAGCTTCAAACGCATCGCCGTCGACGGCGGCAGCAGTCCGCGCGGCCGCTTCAAGCTGGGCGACGTGGTGGCCGAGTTGCTGCAGTCGGTGCAGCCGCAGCTGCGCCAGCTCGATCTGGAGCTGATCGAGGACGTCGAGCACTGGCTGGAGATGGACAGCTATCCCGGTCCGCTGGCACAGGTGCTGTCGAATCTGATCAACAACAGCCTGGTGCACGGCTTCGCCCAGCGCAATCATCAGCCGGGCAGCATCACGCTGTCGGTGCATGACAGCGGCAACGGCGAAATCGCCATCCATGTCAGCGATACCGGCGCCGGCATCGCGCTGGAAAACTTGCCAAGGATTTATGATCCCTTCTTCACCACCCGCATGGGCGCCAGTTCGGGGCTGGGTTTGTATATTACACACAACATCGTCACCGGCGTGCTGGGCGGCCGGATCGAGGCCGCCAGCACGCCCGGCCATGGCACCAGCTTCATGTTGCGCCTGCCCAAAGTGGCGCCGCTGTAGCGCCCGGCGCAAAGTTTTTTCCGCTCCGCAACTATTGCAGCCGTATAATTAAAGCTAACAGACCGGCAAGCAGCCGGCTTCACAGCGGAGACTGCGGACATGCCCCCCAACCCCACGCCGTCCAGGACAATCAAAGTCGCGCCCCTGCGGTGCGAGTTTTGTGACGCCGACACGGAAACGGCCTTTCTGCGACATCAACTGGCGATGACGCAAGCGCAGTTGCGGGTGACGTTTCTGTTTTGCGCGCTGTTTTACCTGTGCTTTGCCGTCACCGACCTGATCTGGGTCGGCTACGAGCTGCGCACTTGCCTGCTGCTGGGGATGCGGATGGCGGTGGCCGCTATCGTCCTTGTTTGCCTGTGGCTGCTGAAGCGGCGCCAGGACTCGATCCCGTTCACGCGGCTGGCGGCCAATGTGGTCGAGGTGGCCGGCTCAGCCGGCTTCCTGATGATCGCCGCGTTGCGTCCCAACGAATTCTCGCTGCACGCGATCTCGATGTCGATCGTGCTGATTGTCCTGTACATCTACATTCCGAACCGGCTGATCTACGCGGTCAGCATCGCCTCCGTCTCGACCGCCGTGTTTGTTGTGCTGGCGTGGTGGCTGGGCCACCTGAAAACGGTGGAACTGAGCACCATGGCGGCGCTGCTGACGCTGTGCAATCTGTTCGGTTACGTGGCGGCGCGGCGCTACCAGATCCTGTGGCGCGAGGAATACCGCGCGCAGATGGTGTTGAAAAACCTGTCGGTACGCGATCCGCTGACCGGCTGCTACAACCGGCGCCACTTGCACGAACAGCTGCTGGAAACCGAAATCTCACGCGCCCTGCGCTACCGCCTGAGCCTGACCGTCATCATGTGCGACCTCGACCACTTCAAGGTGGTCAACGACACCTACGGCCACTACGGCGGCGACGCCGTGCTGAAAAGCTTCGCCGCGCTGCTGCAATCGATGACGCGCGACAGCATCGACAGCGTGGTGCGCTACGGCGGTGAGGAATTCCTGCTGATCCTGCCGGAAACCGACCTGGCCGGCGGCGAACTGCTGGCCGAGCGCCTGCGCCAGACGCTGGCCTCGACGCCGGTCGAGCACGAAGGCCAGCGCATCACCGTGACCGCCAGTTTTGGCGTCGCCAGCGTCGATTTCTCCAGCGCCACCCACACCGCGCACGTCAACATGATCGCCGCCGCCGACGATTTGTTGTACGCTGCGAAAAACAGCGGCCGCAATCGCGTCTGCGCCAAGCAACTAGTCTAGGCGTCCGATATGGATAAAAAAGAGCTGTTCCAACTTTATGAAAAGCTCTACTTCCACGAGATCGACGCGCGGGAAAAACTGAATTCACGCCTGCAGACACCGCTGACGCTCATTGTGTCGTTGATCGGTGCACTGGCGTTTCTGGTTCAAAACTACGCTCACCAAACGTCTGTGCTGGCGGCGCTATTTATTATCTTTTCTGGTTTCGCCGCCTTGACATTAGCAACCGCTATGTACTTCTTCGTTAAGTCATGGATGGGAACGGAGTACTTCTTTCTTCCGGCCGCAGTGGAAAGCGAAGCATACAGGCAGCAGCTTATCAGGCACTTCGCTCCCTATGAAACGGATGGCGAATTATCTTCAGCCGCCTTCACAAATTACATAATGGATTACTATATTAAGTATTCGTCGAAGAATACCGATGCCAACGATAGCCGCTCATTACGAATTCACAAAACGAACATCTGCATTGTTGTCGCAGCAGCCTTCTCTTTCGCGGCGTTTCTGGTGTTTTATTTCGGCGACTTCGACAAAGCTAACAAACGAAAACCTACGGAGATAACAGTAGTGCAGCCCGTAGTCATCAAGGGGGAAGTTATGTCTGTTACTAAACCGCCGCCGCCGCCAGCACCGCCTCCACCTCGCCAGATTCGCGAAGGAGTTGAAATTGTCAAACGCCCACAACCAAGCAATCAGGGAAGCAACGTACATGACAACAAATGACCGTCCCGAGCCACCTCCCCCGCCTGCTCCCCCAGAGCCGAGGCGAGTTATCGATAGCCCACCAGTAAAGCGGAGGCTTTAAGTGTCCAGGTTATGGTGCCATTATTGGCAAAAAATCCCGCAAGCTCGTAGCTGCTTGTTTATCTTGGCCGTGTACTGCGGTGGACTGAATGCCGAACCGGCGCCGTGGTGGAAATGGCGCAGCAAGCTGGACGGCTCGCTGGTGTGCTCGCAAACGCCGCTGGGACCGGGCTGGGAAAAAGCCTACGGCCCTTTTCGCGATGGCCGTTGCGAAAAGTTAATTGTTACTAGATAATAAAATTCATAACAACACGGGTGAACCGGAATCGCTGCAAGCTGCATCCCACATCTACCATGAGGAGACTGTATGTTTACGAATCCCGAACAATTCGCGACTGCTACCAAGGCACTGTTTGAATTCCAGCTTGAAACCTTCAACTCGCTGACCAGCAAGACGGTCCAGGGCGTGGAACAGGTGATCGCGCTCAATCTGGCCACCGCCAAATCCAGTCTGGAAGACGGGCTGGCGGCCGGCAAGGAGATCAGCCGGGCCAGCGATCCCAAGGCCGCGATCCAGGTGGCGGCGGAGCAGATCCAGCCGGGCGTGGCCGGGGCCGCCGCCTACCACCAGCAACTGGGCGACATCATCGCTGAGATCCGCGAAGAGTTCACCCGCGCCGCCGACGCCCACGTCGTTGAAGCCAAGAATAATCTGAGCGCGCTGATCCATGACGTCACCAAAAACGTCCGCCCAGGATCGGAAAACGCGGTGCAGATCGTCAAAACCGCGATCGACAACGCGTTCAGCGGTTACGAGCAGGTGACCAAGGCCACCAAACAGGCGGTGGAGGCGGTGGAAGCTGAAATCGCCAAAGCCAACGCCCTGGTCAGCCAGGCCGCGCCGGCCAAAGCCAAGAAATAACTGTGCAAGCGGGGCGTAACGCGATACACTGTATATAAATACAGTCAATCGCGTTACGTCCCCGCTGCAATGATCAAGGTTCTTGAAAATCCGTTCTATTATCTGGAGAATTTTCACCAGGTAGTGACGTGGATCAGCGAACGCTACGACGATTTGCTGACCACCGAGGAACGCGCTTTCCTGACCGCCTTCCCTACCCTGCCACAAGCCTCGCGCGCGCTGTTCGTGCGCATGGTGATGCGCAAGGGTACGCTGTTCCGCGCCAGCAAGCTGGTGTACGCGGAAATCGGCAGCACCCACGAAGCGGCACGCCCGCTGGCCGAGCTCGGCCTGATCGAGGAAGATCCGCCGCTGTCGCTGGACGAACTGTTCGACCTGCTGCAGAAGCCGGAAATCGTCAAAGTGTTTCAGCTGGCACCGCACGTCAAGCACTTGCGCAAGGCCGAGCAACTGGAAGCGCTGCGCGAGCAATTCGACGGCGAGCACCGATTCTCCGGCTGGTATGCCAATTCCGGCGACCATGCTTACCGCAACCGCACGCAGGAGCTGTGCGACCGCCTGCGCCTCATCTTCTTCGGCAATTACCATCAGGACTGGACCGATTTCGTGCTGTCCGACCTCGGCATCTACCAGTACGAAAAGGTCGAGTTCTCGCCGGCCGCGCGCGGTTTCCGCAGCCGCCGCGACATCGACGATTTCCTCGCGCTGCACGCCTGTCACGAGCGCTTTGCCGATGGCGAAGAGCCGGCCGCCGTCATCGCCGACCTGCCGCCGTGCGCGGCGGACAACGAATGGCTGCGCAGCCGCCGCGCCAAGCTGCTGTTTGCCATCGCCCAGCACGTGGAAAAGCTGGGCGACTGGTCGGCCGCCCACGCGCTGTATGCCGATTGCGATTATCCCGGCGCCCGCGCGCGCGCCATCCGCGTGCTGGAAAAGAACGAGCAGCCGCGCGAGGCGTTCGAGCTGCTGCAAACCGCGCTGCTGGCGCCGGAAAGCGAAGCCGAACGCCAGCAATTGCTGCGCATGGCGCCGCGTCTGGCGCGCAAGCTGGGCCACGCCAAGCCTGCGCCGGTGACACTGGCGCAGGCCGAGCGCATCGACCTGAATTTGCCGCCGCCGGCCGAAGCCAATTACGTCGAGTTCGTGGTGCGCGACCATCTGCACCGAGACGACGCGCCGGTCTACTACGTCGAGAATTCGCTGATAAATTCGCTGTTCGGCCTGCTATGCTGGGACGCGGTGTTTTCGCCGATCCCCGGTGCCTTCTTCCATCCGTATCACCGCGGCCCGGCCGATTTGCACAGCGCCGATTTCCAGCGCCGCCGCGCGGCGCAATTTCAGCACGCGCTGGCGCAGCTGGACGACGGCGACTACCGCATCACCATCCGCGCCAATTACGCGGCCAAGTACGGCATCCAGTCGCCCTTCCTGTACTGGGAGGCGATTGACGAGGCGCTGCTGGACCTGGCGCTGGACTGCATTCCGCCGCTGCATCTGAAGCGCGCCTTCGAGCGCATCCTGCTCGACATCAAGGCTAACCGCAGCGGCTTTCCGGACCTGATCCAGTTCTGGCCGGCCGAGCGCCGCTACAACATGATCGAGGTTAAAGGTCCGGGCGACCGCCTGCAGGACAACCAACTGCGCTGGATTGAATACTGCGCGGCGCATCAAATGCCGATCTCGGTTTGCTATCTGCAGTGGGCGGCATGACGCAGGGCGCCCGTTATACCGTCGCGGTGCGCGCGCTGTGCGAATTCACCGCCAAGACCGGCGACCTCGATCTGCGCTTCACGCCCTCGCCCACGGCGCAGGAAGGCATCGCCGGCCACGCGGTGGTGGCCTCGCGCCGCGATGACGATTACCTGACCGAGATCGCGCTGTCCGGCGATTTCGGTCCGCTGCACGTGCGCGGCCGTGCGGATGGTTACGACAGCCGCGCCAACCGGCTGGAAGAAGTCAAAACCTATCGCGGCGACTTGAAGAAAATGCCGGACAACCAGCGCGCGCTGCACTGGGCGCAGGTGAAGATCTACGGCCATCTGCTATGTCAGGACCAGGGATTGCAGAAGATCCGTCTGGCGCTGGTCTACTTCGACATCGGCAGCCAGAAGGAAACCGTGCTGCACGAAGACCATACGGCGGCCGGGCTGCAAGCTTATTTTGAGCAGCAATGCGGCCTGTTCCTCGACTGGGCGCAGCAGGAGATGGCGCACCGCGCCGAACGCGACCTGCAGTTGAAGGCGATGCGCTTCCCGTATGGCGACTTCCGTCCCGGCCAGCGCCAGTTGGCGGAAGCGATGTACCGCGCCAGCAATCGCGGCGTGTGCCTGCTGGCGCAGGCACCCACCGGGATCGGCAAAACCGTCGGCAGCCTGTTCCCGATGCTGAAGGCCAGCGCCGACCATGGCGTCGACAAGATCTTCTTTTTGGCGGCCAAGACCTCGGGCCGGCAGATGGCACTGGACGCGGTGGACATCATCCGCGAAGGCGCGCCGCTGCTGCCGCTACGCACGCTGGAGCTGGCGGCCAAGAGCACCGCCTGCGTCAATCCGGACAAAACCTGCCACGGCGAATCCTGCCCGCTGGCCAAAGGCTTTTACGACCGGCTGCCGGCGGCGCGCGCGTCGGCGCTGGCGGTGATGGCGCCATCGGGCTCCGCTGGCGCGGGCAGTGCGCCGCCGTCACTGGATCGCGAGACGCTGCGCGCCATCGCCCTCGCCCACAACGTCTGCCCCTACTACCTGGGCAGCGAGATGGCGCGCTGGTGCGACATCGTCATCGGCGATTACAACTACTACTTCGACCTCAGCGCCATGCTGTACAGCCTCGCGCAGCTCAACGACTGGAAGGTCAACGTGCTGGTGGACGAGGCGCACAATATGGTGTCGCGCGCGCGCAAAATGTATTCGGCCGACATGGAGCACGACAGCCTGCGCCTGCTGCGCAAGATCGTCCCCGACGAACTGAAAAAACCGTTGGAGCGCGTGCACAAGCAGTGGAACCAGCTGGAGAAAGACCAGACGGCCGAATACCAGTCGTACGCCGAGCTGCCGGAAAAATTCATGGGCGCCTTGCAGACCGCGTCCACCGCCATCTCCGACTACATGGTCGACCATCCGGGTTACGTGGAGCCGGACCTGCAAAGCTTTTACTTCAACGCGCTGATGTTCGCGCGACTGGCCGAGAGCTTTGCCGACCATGCGCTGTTCGACATCGAGAAAGCGCCGGGCGCGCGCGCCAGCAACAGCAATTCGGTGCTCTGCATCCGCAATATCGTGCCGGCGCCATACCTGAAGCCGCGCTTTGACAGCACCCACACCACCGCACTGTTCTCGGCCACGCTCAGTCCCTGGAACTACTTTGGCGACATGCTGGGCATGCCGGACACCACGGCCTGGGTGGATGTGGAATCGCCATTCGTGGCGGAGCAGCTGTCGGTGCAGGTGGCGGCGCATATCTCGACCCGCTACGCGCACCGTCAGCAATCGCTGCGGCCGATCGCGCAGCTAATGGGCAAACAGTACGCGGCGCAGCGCGGCAATTACCTGGCCTTCTTCAGCAGCTTCGATTACATGGAAAAAGCGGCCAACCAGTTCAGCGAGCTGTATCCGGAGGTGCCGGTGTGGCGCCAGTCGCGCCGCATGGACGAGGCGGAGCGCGCGCAGTTCCTGGACCGCTTTACGCTGGACAGCGAAGGCATCGGCTTCGCTGTGCTGGGAGGCTCGTTTGGCGAGGGCGTGGACTTGCCGGGCGCGCGCCTGATCGGCGCCTTTGTCGCCACGCTCGGCCTGCCGCAAATCAATCCGGTCAACGAGCAGATACGGGCGCGCATGGAGACTATTTTCGGCGCCGGCTACGATTACACCTACACCTATCCGGGCATGCAGAAAGTGGTGCAGGCGGCCGGCCGCGTGATCCGCACCACCTCCGACCGCGGCACCGTCTACCTGATCGACGATCGCTTCGGCCGGCCGGAAATTCAGGAGCTGCTACCCAACTGGTGGCGCGTTGATGTCGCGGTAGCGTAAGATAGGCGTTATCGCCATCATCCGGAGCCGGTCATGAAGAAATGGGGAGTCCTGCTGTTTGCCTTTGCCAGTAGCACATATGCGGCGGATGACGCCGCGCTCACCGCCACGCTGGCGCGCATCGATACCGAGATGTTCAATGCCTTCAACAGTTGCGACAAGCCGGGGCAGTTGGACAAATACGCCAGCTACTTCGATCCCAACGTCGAGTTCTATCACGATAACGGTGGCGTCACCTGGACCCGCGACGCCATGATCGCCAACACCGGCAAATACGTCTGCGGCAATTACAGCCGCCAGCTGGTACCGGGTACGTTGAAGGTGGTGGCGGTCAAGGATTTCGGCGCCATCACCACCGGCTCGCATACCTTTTGCCATTTTGGTACAGGCAAATGCGAGGGCATCGCCGAGTTCACGATGGTCTGGCGCCTGCGCGACGGCGCCTGGCAAGTGACCCGCGCCCTCAGCTACGGCCATCGGCCGAATCAATAAGCCGTATTCGGCGTCGCCCCACTAGCCCAGCTGCTTGGTCAGCGCATAACGGCAGCCGCCCGGCGGGAAATCGGGCAGGCTGCTGTGCACACGGTAGCCCAGCTTTTCGTAGAACGGCAACGCCTGGAAGCTCAGGGTTTCGAGGAACACGCGTGGGCAGCCGCGCCGCACCGCCTCTTCCTCGGCCGCGCGCATCAGCGCCGTCCCGCTGCCGCTGCCGCTGCCGCGCAAGGCGTCCGACACCCACACTGCCTGTACTTGCAGCCAGCCCAGGTAGGTCGCGCCGATCAAGCCACCGAGCACAGTGCCATCATCGTCGCGTAGCGACACCACCAGATAATTGGGCGTGTCGCCATTCGATTGCGAGGCGTTATACGCCGTCAGGCCGCCAACGACGGCGCCCATCACGGCCTGCTCAGGTCCATTTTCAAGAATGATTTGAGGCATAGCGTTCCTTATGAGATGACTGCACGGATTTTCTGGTAGCCGCTGCGGCTAATCGGGACGCGGCCGCCGTCTTTCAGCACCGCGACATGGCTATCCTTGGTGGCCTGCTCGATGCGGTCCACAAAGGCGATATTCACAATCCACGAGCGGTGGATGCGCAGGAACTGCTCGCCGTCCAGCTGCTCTTCCAGCTCCGACAGGCGCTGGTTCTTCAGATAGGATTTGCCGTCCGAACGGATCTGCACATAGTCGTCCTGCGCTTCGATATGCTCGATGCGGTCGGCGTTGATGACGTGGACTTTGGCGCCGTCGCGTATCAGCACCCGGCCCAGCGGCTTGTTGCGGCCGGCCGCTTCGCGCACCATCTTTTCCACCGCCTCGCCGCCGGCGCCGAGATTGGCGCGCGCATGCGCCAACGCCTGATCGAAGCGCTGCTGGCTAAAAGGCTTGAGCAGATAGTCCAGCGCATGAAATTCGAATGCCTTGATCGCATATTGGTCAAACGCGGTGGCGAAGATGTAGCGCGTTTTGCCGCCAGCCAGTTCGGCCACTTCAAACCCATCCAGCTTGGGCATTTGAATGTCCAGGAACACCAGGTCCGGTGCCAGTTCGGTAATCGCCTTCACCGCTTCGAAACCGTTGGCGCATTCGGCCACGATCTCCACGTCCGCATGTTCGGACAGATATTCGCGCACCACGCCGCGCGCCAGCATTTCATCGTCCACGATGATGATACGCATCGCTCTACTCCCCCTGTTCGCTCGTTTGTGCGGGCATTGTGATGTCCACGCCAAAGCTGTTGTCGCGCCGCCCCCAGTGGATGCCGGCTTCGTGTTTGTAGGCGCCGGCCAGACGCTGGCGCACGTTGGTCAAGCCGATGCCATGGCCGTCGCTACGAATGGACGCCATGTCCTCGTCGACAGGATTGGCGACGCTGATCTGCAAAATCGACCCGGCGCGACGCGCGCTGATGCGGATGGTACCGCCCTCCGGCATATTGCAGATGCCGTGCTTGACGGCGTTTTCCACCAGCGGCTGGATAATCATCGGCGGCACCAGGCAGGCGGCCGCGCCCTCCCCGATCTCCTCTTCCACTTTCAGGCGCTCGCCAAAGCGTACCTGTTCGATCGCCAGAAAGTGCCGGATCAGCACCATCTCCTCGCCCAGCGTGACCTTCTTGTGCGCTTCCATGCCCAGGCTTTGACGGAAGAAGCTGGCCAGTTCCAGCGTCATGCGGCGCGCCGCCTTGGGATCTTGCGAGGTCAGCGCGCTGATCGAGTTCAGGCTGTTGAACAGGAAGTGCGGATCGATCTGGGTGCGCAGCATGCGCAGTTCGGCCTCCTGTGCCATCAGCAGCGATTCCAGCTCGCGCTGCTCTGCGTTCTTGGCGCGCACGAATTCGGTCAGCAGATAATGCACCGCCGCCGCAAAACCGTACAGCAGTACGCCCAGCACCACCACCAATACCGACAGCTGCGGCGTGATGTCGATCCCGCTCCAGGCCACGCCGGGCAGCAGGCAAAGCGCGTTCCACAGATTCCCGATAATCAGCCACAGAAAGCCCGACACCATCGCCGCCATGGTCAGCACCACCGCGATGGCGCCGCCGCGCCGGCTGCCCAGCGGATAGGCGCGGCACAGGTAGTAGGCCGAGTAACCGGCGGCAAACGCATACTCCAGATTCATCGGAATCGCGAACAGCATGGCATTCGCCAGCGGCGTGTCGCTGGCCAGGGAGATCACGCCGCCCAGCGCGCAGCCGACGAACAGCCACGCCAGCAGGTAGATCGCCAGACCGCGCCGGGTCGACAACTCCTGCATCAGTTACGCACTTCCAGACCGCCCATGATGACGTAGCCGCGCAGGATCAGGCGTTTGTTGTGGATGGCCGGCGGTACGGTCTTCTCTTCGAAGCCGCCCATGATCGGCGTCCCTTCCAGCACCACGGTCCAGTCGATCGGCACTTTGACGCTGATGCCGCCGCACAGCGCGAATACATTCAGCACCGCCTCGTTTTCAATCGACGACTGGCGCAGGTCCAGCTCACAGCCGCCCATGATGGCGGTGATTTCGCCACCACGGAAATCCGGCGTGGTGATGCGGCGCTTGAAGCCGCCGAGAATGGCGGTGCAGTTGATCGCCGCTTCGTCGCTGGTTTTCTCCAGCGGGCCGAAAGGCTGGTCCAACTGCGTCGGGCCTTGCTTGGCGCGGAAGATGACGGCCACGCCAGCGCCTATCATCAACAGCGGCCAGACGCTGCGCCAGTCGATGTCCAGCCAGCCCATGGACTTCAGCATGATCAGACAGCCGATCACGATCATCACGCCGCCAACCACCATGCCGGACTGGGTGCGGGTCTGCAGCACTTTGAGGATGCCGGCGCCGATCAGGATGGTGGGCAGGATGTGGACCCGCAGGTCGAGATCCAGCCAGCCCAGATTATCGAGCAGGAACAGCAGGCCGATGCCGATGACGAACAGGCCGATGAACATCTGCGTGGCGGGATTGCGAGGATTGCGCTCGCGGCGGCTGCGGGTATTCATGCTTGCTCCTTATGCTGCGGCGGGAAGATATTGTCCAGCAGTGGGCGCAGCATCATGCCGACGCCCCAGGCCACCAGCAGCGCCGGCCAGGTCTCGCCGAAGCCCAGGCCCCACAGGTGATTGAAGGAGACATACCACCAGCCGGCAAAGAAGATCTCCCACCAGCCTTCAGTGAAGCGGCGTGAGCTCGTCGGTGGGATGATTTTGGTGATGCCGCTGATGACCACCAGCCAAGGCCAGTAGCGCCAGAAGTGCGCGGGATTGAGGTCGATGTCCAGCACGTCCATCTGCGCCAGCAGGATGACGGTGCCGGCGATGATCAGGGCCAGGCCCCAGACCAGTTGCTTGCGCCAGCGGTAGGCGGTTTCCACGTTCATGTTAAGTCCCCCAAGTCGGTATGAATATAACAATACCGGGGAACCGCTGGCGAGGAAACCGCTATTCGGTGAACGGCGTAAAAGCGCCGGTGAATGGCGAACGATTCGGTGAAATGCGCGTTTAACCGCGGCCGTTGCCGACCTTCTGCTCAAAGCTCATCAAGCCCCAGCCCAGCTGGCGGCGGATTTCGTCCGGGGTCGGTGGCGGCTTGACTTCCTGTGCGCGACGCTCAAGGTAGGCCCGTACCAGGTACTTTGAGGGGTGAGTAGTGTGCGTCATGATGACCTCCATATGGCGTCAACATCGTTGTCTGGTGCCGATACTTGAGGCTATCGGCTGACCTGCTGCCGGGCGTTCCGCTCCGAGCACGCAAGGCCAGTGTAGCCCCGCACCGTCGGGTTCTCTGTACGGATCCGCACACTGTGCCGCTTACAGTTTTTGCTGCAAAAACTCGAGGAAGCAGCTGATGCGCTGGGCCAGCTGGGTGTTGCGGTAGTAGACCGCGTGGATCTGCTGGCGGTAACCGGTGTAGTCGGCTTCCAGCACCTTGACCAGACGGCCGGCCTCGATGTCGGCGCGGGTCATGAAGTCAGCCAGGCAGACGATGCCCTGCCCGGCCAGCGCCAGCTGACGCAGCGTCTCGCCGCTGGAGGCCGAGATCGATGGCGTGATGGTCAGGCTGTTGCCGGCGGCATGGCGCAGCGGCCACTGGTTGCCCAGCTCATACTGCACAAAGCCCAGCAGCGAGTGATGCGCGAGGTCTTCCGGCGCGCGCGGCGTGCCGTGCTGCGCCAGATAGGCCGGACTGGCCAGCACGTGCAGCGGGCTGGAAGTCAGCGCGCGCGCGTGCAGCGTGGAGTCGTTCAGCGCGCCGATGCGGATGGCGATGTCGGTGCGGTGTTCGATCAGGTCGGCGATCTGGTCGTTGCTACTCAATTCCAGCCGAATCTCCGGATACATGGCGCGGAATTCGGCCACGTGCGGCACCACGCAATGCAGCATGAACGGCGAGGCGGCGTCCACGCACAGGCGGCCGGCCGGCTGCTGGCGGCGGATGCGGATGGTTTCTTCGGCTTCTTCCATCGCGCTCAGGATGGCGCGGGCTTTTTCCAGGAATAGTTGGCCTTCCTCGGTCAGTTCCATGCGGCGCGTGGTGCGCGTCAGCAGCGAGGTGGCCAGCTTGTCCTCCAGCCGCGACAGCGCGCGGCTGACGCCGGAGGTGGTCTGGCCCAAGTGGACCGAGGCGGCGCTCAGGGTGCCGCTGTCGATCACGGTAATGAAGGTTTTTAAATCGTCCGAGTTGATTTCCACCGGTATTCCATCCTTACGCCACGTAGAGCAGCACCGCGCCAAAATGGCATGCGCTGCCGCCCAGTACAAACAAATGCCAGACGCCGTGCCCATAGCGCCATTTGTGGTCGGTGACGAAGAAGGCGATGCCTACCGTGTAGACCAATCCTCCCACCGCCAGCCACATGAAACCATTCCAACCCAGCGCGTCGATCAGCGGGCTGGCGCCGATTACGCCGACCCAGCCCATCGCCACGTAGATCAGCAGCGACAGCACGCGCGCGCCTTTGGCAAACAACAGTTCCTGCAGGATGCCGATCACGGCCAGCCCCCATACCACGCCAAACAGGGTCCAGCCCCACGCGCCGCGCAGGCTGACCAGCGTGAACGGCGTGTAGCTGCCGGCGATCAGCAGGTAGATGGCGCAATAGTCCATCTGCCGCAGCACGTCTTTGGCGCGGCCGCGCAGGCTGTGATACAGCGTGGACGTCAGGTACAAGGCCAGCAAGGTGGCGGCGTAGATGCTGCAGCTGACGATTTTCCAGGCGTCGCCGCTGCGGGCCGCCTGGACGATCAACAGCGTGCCGCCGATGGCGGCCAGGGCCGCCCCTACGGTGTGCGTGATGCTGTTGAAGCGCTCTCCGTAATACATGGTTGTTTCCAATGCAGTGGTGGCTGCGGCTGAAATAGCTGCGGCCCCAGGCATTGTATAGCGCCTCGCTGCTTCTCGCCGCCGGCTTCAAACCGATACCTCGCTACGCGATACCTTGGGTCTTGCCTGATGCGACCATTCCTTTTGGGAAATTATCAAAAAGTTCATCGTAGCATATTTAGAATTAATTCAAAGCAATGTTACAAAATGATATATCTCGGCTTGACGCGATTGCGACAAGTGTCGCATAATCATCCCATTAGTCGCATGGAGGGTGTATGTCTGGAGTGATTCCTTCGGTCAGCGAGCTGACCTTGCTGAAAGTGCTGTGGAAACAGCAACCGCTGAGCGCGCGCGAAATCCACGATGCGGCGGCCGATGAGCTGGATTGGTCGTTCTCGTCCACCCGCAAGACGCTGGACCGAATGCTGGAGAAGCAGATGGTGGGGGTGGAGGCGGTGCACGGTATCAATGTCTATAGCGCGCGGCTGGAGAAGGTGGGCACGCTGGCGGCGTTTGCGCATGATTTCGGTCGGCGCGTGATGGAGATGGAGGCGCCGCTGCCGGTGGCCATGTTCACTGGCAGTAAGCTGGTCGATCAGCAGGAGCTGGCGCAGCTGGAGCAAATGCTGCAGGACTGGCCGGCGGACGAGGCGTGATGATGACCGCGTCGGTGGCGCTGGTGCAGTGGCTGTTCGCCTGTGCCAGCAGTGTGATGGCGGGTCTGGCGGTGTGGCTGCTGCTGAGCGGCGCAGCGCGCGTCTGGCCGGCGTTGCGCACGCGGCGCGTGGTGTGGCTGGCGGCGCAAGCGGTGGTGGCCGGCGCCGCCCTGCTGCCCTTTGCGCCGCACCGCGCGGATCTCAGCATCGCGCCAAGCGTAACGCTGACGGCCATGCCAGCGCCGACGGCCACCAATGTGGGCGATGCGTCGACGGCCATCGACAGCGCCACGACGGCGCGCCAAGCCGAGTCGCCATCCCACGCCATCGCCGCTATGGCGGCAACAGCTACCGCGCCGGCTGCTGCGGCCCCGGCGGCGGTGGGGGCGACGGCGGCGGTGCTTGCGGTGGCGCGGACGGCTGCGGCCAGGTCCGCCACCGACACACCGCTGTCTTGGGTGCTACCGCTGTTGGCGGCGTTGTGGCTACTCGTTTATGGCGCTGGTCTGACGCGGGCGGTCGTCCGCCAGCTGCGCACGCGCCGTGTATGGCGCACTTTGCTGGCCAGCGCGCAGCGTCTATCGCCAGCGCAGTTGCAGGCACATGGCGCCTTCCTGCCCGCCCAACTGCGTGAAATCAGCCAGCACCGGTTGACCGTGCTGCGCACGGAGGCCGCCATCTCGCCAATGCTGGCCGGCGTGTTCCGCCCACGGCTGCTGCTGCCGGCGCATCTCGACCTGCTCAGTCTCGAACAGCAGCAAATGATCGTCGCCCACGAACTGCATCACTGGCGTGCCCGCGATCCGCTGTGGCTCGGCCTCGCCGCCGTGCTGCAAACCCTGTTCTGGTTCAATCCCGCGCTGCGCTGGATGGCCAAACAGATGGAATGGGCACTGGAACTGCACTGCGATCAGCAGGTGCTGCGCGGACGCCCGCAACAACAGCGCAAGCAATACGCCGCCGCCCTGCTCCAGCAATGGAAAGTGCACACGATGCTGCAGCCAATCGGCGCAGCAGCCTTCGACGGCGCCACCACCGCCGCCCGCATCCGCCACATGCAGCGCGACGGCCTGCCCGCGCTCAGCACCAGCGCCGCCTGGCTAACCGGCATCGCGCTGACCGCCATCCTCGCCACCGGCGTCGTGCTGCAACCAGCGTTGGCCTACAGCGTGGCCGCGTTGCCGACTCCAGCCGACGCAAACACCCATGCAGCCGCAGCCGGGGAGGATGCCGGGGCCACGAGCGCCACCGTCACCGCCGTCTGGCGCGCACCGCTGGACAAAGTCCGCGTCATCAGCTTCTTCGGTGTGACGCGCAGCGTACCGAGCACGCCGCACAAAGGCATCGACTTCGCCGCCACCGAAGGCACGCCGGTCCACGCCACCGCCGCCGGCACCATTATCGCCGCCGGATGGATCACCGAGAACGACGGCCGTTACGGCAAAGGCGTCATCATCGACCACGGCGGGCAGCGTTCACTGTACGCGCACCTAAGCAACGTCAACGTCAACCCCGGCCAGCAGGTGCAAGCCGGCCAATTGATCGGCGCTGTCGGCCAGACCGGCCTCGCCACCGGTCCCCACCTGCATCTGGAAATGCGGCAGAACAGCCAGATCGTCGATCCCGCGCCGATGTTCGCCAACCTGGACGTTCACGCCACCGCGCGCGCACTCAGAGTCCGCCGCCAGCAACTACCCGAGAAGAGATAAACCATGTCGCCCCAACATATCACCAGCAGCTTGCTGCTGGCGGTGACCGCTTGCGCCTACGCTTCGGAAACGCCAGAGCCGCAACAGGTCCAGATCAGCGCCAAACGCGAAGACCAGCGCCAGCGCGAGACCACCACCAGCATCGTCATCAACCACGCCGACATCGTGCGCCAGGGCGACCAGACGCTGGCCGATGTGCTCAAGCGCCTGCCCGGCATCAGCATCAACGGCACCGCAATCCAGATGCGCGGCCTGGGCAACGGCTATACGCAAATCCTACTCAACGGCCAGCCGGTGGCTGCCGGCTTCTCGCTGGACGCGGTACCGCCCGAAACCATCGAACGTATCGAAATCCTGCGCGGTGCCACGGCGGAGCTGAGCAACCAGGCGGTGGCCGGCGCCATCAACATCATCCTGAAAAAAGCGGCGACGCCGGCCCAGCGCTCGTTCAGTGCTAGCCTGGCGCGCCAGAATGGCCGTAGCACGCCCACCATCAGCACACAGCTGTCGGACCAGGACGGCGGCTTTTCCTACAGCCTGGCCGCCACGCTGACGCGCAAGCTGACCGCCCGCCCCTTCACAGACTGGCAGGAACAGACCGACAGCGAAGGCCGCACCACGCTGCTGCGCCGCACGCAGCAACTGGAAGCAGTCCGCACCAACGCGCTGACGCTGACACCGCGCCTAAGCTGGCGGCTGGCCGATGGCGATACGCTGAACTGGCAAAGCTTCGCCTTCATCCGCCGCGTCGACAGCGTCACCAGCGCTGACGAAACGGCGCTGATCGGCGCACACAGCGAGTATCCACGCAGCGTATCCAACTTCGTCCCCAACTTCGTCATGCTGCGCAGCGATGTGGAGTGGACGCATCTGCTGTCCGACGGCGCCAGGCTGGAGACGAAGCTGGGCATCGCCACCAATCGCCGCACCGGCACTTTCGATTTCAACGGCATGGACGCGGATGGCAAGCCGGCCGGCCGCCACCACGTGGATTCCGGCCCGACCGAAAACACGCTCACCAGCACCGGCACCTGGCGCCATCCGATCGGCGAACAGCATGCGATTGCAGTAGGCTGGGACGCCAGCCATGCGGTGCGTCGCGAGGACCGCGACGAAACGCTGTTTGCCGCCGATGGTTCAATCACTGGCGGCAGCAACGCGGACTACAGCGCCACCGTCAACCGTCTGGCGCTGTTTGCGCAGGATGAGTGGCAGGTGACCAAGCGCTACTCGCTGTATCTCGGCCTGCGTCACGAACGACTGGATACGGCCAGCCGCGCCATCGCGGCCAACGCGCCGGATGCGCTGGACGCCAGTTCCGCTGTATGGAGTCCGTCGCTGCAATCGCGCTACGAACTGGCCAACAAGGATGTGCTGCGGTTGGCGATCAGCCGTACTTACAAGGCGCCGCCGCTGTCCAAGCTGGTGCCACGCCGCTATACCACTGATAACAATAACAATCCGAATAATCCGGATGAACAGGGCAATCCCGAGCTGCGGCCGGAGCTGGCCTGGGGACTGGATGCGGCGTACGAACATTACCTGGGCGACGGCGCGCTGGTCAGCGTCAGCACCTACGCGCGCCGCATCCGCGATGTGACGCAAACGCGCTTGTTCGAGCAGGATGGCGTGTGGGTGGAGGCGCCCTTCAACAACGGCAACGCCAGCACGCAGGGCGTGGAGCTGGAGGCCAAGCTGCGACTGACGTCGGCGCTGGACTTGCGGGCCAATCTGGCGCGCAACTGGTCGCGCGTGGACAGTGTTCCCGGACCGGACAACCGGCTGGAATCACAGGTGCCGGTGACGGCCAACTTGGGCGCGGACTATCGCTGGTCGCGCTGGACGGTGGGTGGGAATTTGAATTATCAGGCGGGTGCCACGTCGCGCCAGTCGGCGCAAGTGGTGACGCGCACCAGCGCCAAGCGCGAGCTGGATCTGTACGCGCTGTGGAAGTGGGATGGCAAGACGCAGCTGCGGGTCGCGGGCAGCAATCTGCTGCATCAGCAGGCCAGCGAAATCCGCGACTATGACGACGACACCGGCCACCAGCGCCGCATCACGCTATCGCCCGGCTACGCCACCGTGCGCGTCATGCTGGAGCGGCAGTTTTAATGCACGTAGCGGGCGATGTAGTAAGTGGCATACACCAGCGCTGAACACACCGCGCTGCTGCCGGCGAACAGGCGCCAGGTTTGTTTTTCCAGCGCGCGGTAAAGCTCGGAACGGATGGACTCGACCTGCGCCTTGGTGGCGTAGGTTTCCTTAACCCAGTTGACGTCGTTTTGAAGTATGCCTATTGATGCCTGAGTTGCCGCTTGCGCATCACGCACTTCCTGTAGCTGTTTTTGCAAATCTAGTTGGCCTAAACGCAAAACTTCCACCGCATCGACGATACCTTCGATGCTGCTTTGCATGACAGCAGTGCGGACTAGCAAGGTCTGCAGCGTCTCGTTGAGTGGTGTGTTATTCCCGTCCATGAGGACCATGATTGCCCTGCGTTGGACGCCGGTCAAGCGGAACGCTCAGCCTATGTCGAATAGATCAAACTTCCCGTTTCCGGACTGAACGACCGGCTGTGGTATGGTGGCGGCCTATGACGCAAGAATCGTATAAACCGTATAAACGTTGCATGGTGATGGGGGGCGGAGGTTTCCGTTTTGGCATCTACATCGGCATGTACGCCGCGCTGAAGGAAGCCGGCCAGGCGCCGGATGTGCTGCTGGCCAGCTGCGGCGGCGCCATCGCCGCCACCATCATTCACAACCTGCCCGAGCCGGATGCCCAGCGCGCCTGGCTGACGTCCGAAGACATGTACAGCTTCTGGTGCAGCCTGCGCGCCACCGAGCATGCGGCGCTGTACGGCACGCTGCTGCGCGCGGCCAAGCGCAAGCTGTCGAGCGCGCCCGCGCCAGTGGTGCCGGACCTGTTCAACGATTATCTGTTCGAGATTCCGCCGCAACTGCCGTTCCCGCCCGCCAGCGGTACGCCGGCCGTGGAGGTCGCCATCATCGGCGGCAAGCTGCTGTTCGGTCCGCAGGATGTCGGCCAGCGGCGCGGCCAGCGCAAGCTGTACGCGGAAACGGTGTTCTGCAGCGAGCGTGCCGCCGCCGCGTTGCGCGACATGGAGCCGCCGCTGAGCGCGCCACGCTGGGGCAATCACGCCATTGCCAATCAACTGCTGACCGACACCGGCACCAACGTCAACGACGCGGCCCGCATCTCGATTGCCGACATGGTCTACTTCCGCTCCGCCCAATATCGCGGCGACGAATACATCGGTGGCGTGCTGGACCTGTTTCCGGTCGAAATCGCGCGCCGGCTGGGCGACGAGGTCATCATGGAATTCAAGGAAGCCTTCGACCAGGTGTTTTCGATTCCGGCCTGGCGCGCGGTGCTGGGCGTGGACGGCAACGCCCGCCTGCGCTACGCCAACAGCCACCTTGCCGATATGCGCATCGATTCGTCGGACGTGTCGGTGGTGCTGGAAAAGCAGCAGCTACAGCAAAAGCTGCACTGGCTGCGCAACCGCATCGAACTGCAGATGCCGCCCAGTTACGACATCTTCGTGCAGCACATGCGCGACCAGTGGCAATACGGTTACGAGCGGGCGCGCGAGGCACTGGCACGGCCACCGCGTCAGCAACCGCCGATACGATGCGCCAACCGCCACAGCAAACCGCTCAGCAGCATCGAGCCTTAAAGCAGGTCCGAGGCCAATGCCTGGTGCAGCGAAGCCACCGCTGCCGAGCCCTCGCCCACCGCCGCCGCCACCCGCTTAACCGAACCGCTGCGCACATCGCCCACGGCGAAAATGCGCGGCCGGCTGGTCTCCAGGAAGTGGCGCGGACGCTCCAGTGGCCAGCGTGCGGCCGGCACATCAGGGCCGGTCAGCACAAACTGTTTGTCGTCCAGCGCCACGCAATCGCCCAGCCACGCGGTGCTGGGGTCGGCGCCGAGGAACAGGAACAGATGGCGCGCCGGCGCCTCGCGCGGTTCGCCACCGGCGGTCTGCCAGCAGATGCTTTCCAGCCGCTCGCCGCCGCGCAGTTCGACGATCTGTTTATGCGTGTGCAGCGTGATCTTCGGTGATGCCTCGATACGCTGAATCAGATAGCGCGACATGCTGGCCGCCAACCCGCCCGAGCGCACCACGATGTGCACATGCTTGGCGTGGCCAGACAGGAACACCGCCGCCTGGCCGGCCGAATTGCCGCCACCGACGATCACCACTTCCTCATCGGCGCAAAAGTTCGCTTCCATGAACGAGGCGCTGTAGTAGACGCCGCGTCCCTCAAAGCGCTCCAGTCCCGGCAGATCCGGTTTGCGGTAGCGCGCACCGCTGGCGATGACGATGGAACGAGCGCGCACCTGCTCGCCGCCATCAAGCTGGATATCGTATTCCGGATGCTCGCAGTTGACGGCGCTGACCTTGACCGGCACCGCCACCTCGGCGCCGAACTTGCGCGCCTGCGACAGCCCGCGCCCGGCCAGCGCCTGGCCCGAGACGCCGGTCGGGAAGCCGAAGTAATTCTCAATCTTGGAACTGGCGCCGGCCTGGCCGCCGGGCGCCTTGGCATCCAGCACCGCCACCGTCAGCCCTTCGGACGCCGCGTACACCGCCGCCGCCAGCCCAGCCGGGCCGGCGCCCACCACCACCACGTCGAACAGCCGGCCATCGATGCTGTCCGGGCTGATACCGATGCCGTCGGCCAGCTGGCGCAGCGTTGGCTGGCGCAGCACCTCGCCGCTGAGCGTGACCACGGCCGGGATGTCGTTAGCGCTGACACCGAAGCGGGCCATCAGCTCGCGCGCTTCAAGGTCGGCCGGGTTGTCGGTGTCGAAGTAGGCCGAGGGCTGGCCGTTGCGGTTGAGGAAGTGGCGCAGGATCAGCGTCTGTTGCGAATCGCGCGCGCCAAACAGCACCACGCCGCCGGTCTGGTCCGACATGTAGGCGACGCGGCGCAGGATGTAGGCCCGCATGATGAGTTCGCTCAGCGCGGCCTCGGAAATCACCAGCGTGCGCAGCGATTCCTCGCTGATGACGATCAACTCGCTATCCTCGACCACGCGCGCGGTGGCGACGGCGGCGCGTCCCGCCAGCGAGCCCATCTCGCCGGTGAACATGCCGGGACCATGCCGGCCCAGCAGCGTCGAACCCAGCACCGAGCCGCGCTCGACCTCGACCGCGCCGGAAATAATCACGTACATCGGAATATGGCGGTCGCCCTGGTGGAACAGCACGCTGCCAGCGGCAAAGCGCTGGCGCTCGCCATAACGCAGCAGAATGTCGAACTGTTCTTCGCTCAGGGTGGGGAAAATCTGGTGGCGGCGGTTGCCGATGTCGGATGATGCCAAGTGAGGGGCGGTGTTGCCTGCCCCGAATGTCTGTTCCATGCCATATTCCTCGCGAGGTGATACGGCAATGATAGCGCCAATTACGCGCTGTCGTGCTCTCCCCTTGAGACAGGGCTCAGCGGCACAGCTGCTGCCATTGCGCCTCGAACTCGGCGGGCGAGACATCCTGCGCCAGCAAGGTCAGGTCGCGCGCCACCGAAATATAGCGCTGATAGCCGATATAGCCGCCAAACGCGTCCTTGGCGTTGACCTCGCCGCAGGCACCGCCGCCCTTGCCGACGAACTGGTTGCGGAACTGAGCCTGGCCGGGGTCGAGCACTTTTTCCCGCACATATTTCTCGCCCAACGCGGTCAGCGTGACGTTTTCTTCATGCAATTTCTGCTCGGCCGTCTTGCCGCAGGCGGCCAGCGCCAGCAGCCCTATTATCGTGATCGCCAATCTCATATATAGTCTTGTCCCAAGGTATTTCCCACATTTCCTGACTTAACGCTGCAACATGCAATATTGTTGACATGCTGTTGATTTGTTATTATCTAAAGTTTTACTATTTGAAGAGGAGACCACATGTCGTACCCAACCACTGCTCGCTGGTGCAAAGCCCTGATGGCCTGTGCAATGTTGCTCAGTTCCTATGCAGGGGCAGCTGACAAACTCGCCCATGTGACCATTCTGGCCACCGGCGGCACCATTGCCGGCAGCGGCGCCAACAGCACCACCACGGTCGGCTACACCGCCGCCACCGTCGGCGTCGACCGTCTGATCGCCGCCGTGCCGGAACTGGCCAAGGTCGCCGATGTCAAAGGCGAGCAAGTGTTCCAGATCGCCAGCGAAAACATGAGCAACGACCATTGGCTGAAGCTGGCCAAGCGCGTCAACGCCCTGCTGGCCCAGCCGGATGTGGACGGCATCGTCATCACCCACGGCACCGACACGCTGGAAGAAACCGCCTACTTCCTGGACCTTACCGTCAAGAGCAAGAAGCCAGTCGTGCTGGTCGGCGCCATGCGTCCCGGCACCGCGCTGTCGGCTGACGGTCCGATCAACCTGTACAACGCCGTGCTGCTGGCCGCCAGCCCGGACGCGGTCGGCAAGGGCGTGCTGGTCGCGCTGAACGACCAGATCCACGCCGCGCGCGAAGTCACCAAAACCAACACCTCCACCCCGGACAGCTTCAAAACCCCGGAACTGGGCATGCTGGGCTACATCCAGGGCAACAAGCCTTATTTCTACCGCTTGCCAGCCCGCAAAACCACCGCCGATACCGAGTTTGACATCAGCAAGCTCGACACCCTGCCGCAAGTCGATATCATCTATGGCTACGCCAATGCTAACCCAGTTGCGCTGAACGCGCTGGTAAGCGCGGGCGCCAAGGGCATCATCAACGCCGGCGTCGGCGACGGCAGCCTGGCCGCTCCGGTCAAGGAAGCGCTGATCCAAGCCCGCAAGCAAGGCGTGCTGATCGTGCGTTCCAGCCGCGTCGGCCAGGGCATCGTCGCTCGCAACGGCGAAGCCAACGACGATGAGCTGGACTTCGTTGCCTCCGACACCCTGAACCCGCAAAAAGCGCGCATCCTGCTGATGCTGGCCTTGACCAAGACCAGCGACACCAAGCAGATTCAGCGCATGTTCGGCACCTACTAAATCTTACGGATAGCTGGGCCGCGTCATGCGGAACAGGCTATCCGGCTGGATTTCAAAATAATCGGCCGGGCCGCCGCCACGCAAAATGGTGCGCGATCCGGCCGTGTCGTATATGCCGTCGCGCAGCAGTTCTTGCGCGATATGCACCCCCACCACTTCCCCCAGGATCAGCCAGCTATTGGTGTCCGCGCCGGATGCGCCTTGCAGGCGGATGATCTGGGTACGGCGGCATTCGAACGCCACCGGGCTTTGCGCCACGCGCGGCACGCCGACGATGTTCGATCGCGCCGGCGTCAGGCCGGCCAGCTGAAACTCGTCCACCTCCGGCGGCGCGGCGGCGCAGCTGGCGTTCATCGCCTCGGCCAGCGGCCGGGTGGCCAGGTTCCAGACAAATTCCCCGGTTTCCTCGATATTGCGCAGCGTGTCCTTTCGGCCCAGGCTGGCAAAGCCGATCAGCGGCGGCGTATAGTTGAAGGCGTTGAAAAAGCTGTACGGCGCCAGATTCAGCACGCCATCGGCGGCGCGGGTGGAGATCCAGCCGATCGGCCGTGGGCCGACGATGGCGTTGAAAGGGTCGTGCGGCAGGCCGTGGCCGAGTGCCGGTTCGTAGAAGTAGTCGTTATCCATGCCCCGATTTTATACTGGCGGGGACTTGCGCGTATGGCTTGCGGGCTTTACGCTACGTAAATCACTTACTTGAAGCACGTACATGGATCTCGATTTGCAATTCCGCCTGCTGAAGGCCATCCCCACCACCAAACAGTTGATGAGCTATCGCAAGGATGCCGGGCTGGAAGGAAGCAAACCGCGCCCGATCGCGGTCAACGAGCGCTGCACTGTGCAGTGGGTGGCGGTGGAACTGAAAAACAAGCAGATCGGCATCGCCCGGCTGGAACTGGCGCCGCCGGAATTCTGCTTCATGTCGGAGTTGATGATTATGAGCCCGCATCGCGGCCAAGGCGTGGGGCACTGGTTCATCAAGCGCATCGAGCAGCTCTGTCTGAACGCTCACATCAAGCGCCTGATGCTGGTGGCCGGCGACGGCACCGACAATTTCTACAAATCGCAGGCCTTCATCACCGATCCCTTAATGCCGCGGCTGATGCGCAAGGAGCTCAATCCTTTCCAGCGCAAAGTATTCGCTCCATCCTGAAATAGCCACGCCATGGGCCTAGACTGGCTGCTGGCGTGGCGTTTTCCGCTTACGCCTGCTTGGCTTGCTTGCGGCGCGCCACAAAGCCCATCAGACCCAGGCCGGCCACCAGCATGGCGTAGGTTTCCGGTTCCGGAACAGCGGCCACGCCAATGGTCAGGTCGGAACCGTAGGAACCGCCGCCGTTGCCCACCACTTTGCCGTCGACTTCGACATAATAGCTGCCTGCGCTCAGGCCGCTGGCGCTCAGTTCCCAGTTATCGGTAATGCCGGTGGTGGTGTTGCTACCGGTGTAGGTGTTCAGGATGGCGTTGGTAACCGGATCGTATTGCACGATGCTGAGGCCGGTAATCAGCAAATCCTTGATGGTGCTGGACTTCAGATAGCTGGAAGTCAGCGACGCCGACGAATCGTAATTCGTGGTCAGCGTGAACAAATACTTGTCGGTGAAGCTGTTGCTGCTGTTCACACTGCTGAAGTTGTTACCGAAGTGGGCGTTATAGCCGCCCTCGCCGTCACTATCCAGATTGACGGTGACCGTTTTCCCCACGGTCGCAGCAAAAGCCGAAGCGCCGAACAGGCTGGCGCCTGCAATCATCGAAGCGAGCACGATATTTTTGATTTTCATTTTAGTTCCGTTAGTAGTTAGCGATGAACATCACAGATTTCCGGAAACCCTTATCCGGTGACGACAAGCATAAAATCCTGCTGTTTCGTCAACTGTTAGCGCACTAACACAAATGACAAACTGAACTAAAAATCAACACCTTGCGGTTGTTAACAAATTCTGTGGATAAGACTGTTAACAAGCACGAAGTGCCTTAGCTAACATGTTGTTTAGAAAGGAAAAAGTTTTCCTGCGCATTTTTTAGGCAGGAGAACTTATCCACCGCGCCGGCGCTTACCTGCCGCTGGCGAGTCTGCGCTCGATGCGCGGTGACCCGGCATGGGCCTGATACTGCCTGGCCGGCAAATGGGAAACCACCGAGGTCGACGCTTCCAGTTTGAATTGCCCGACCACGCCGCTTAAATGCACCGCCTGGTCTTTCAATTCCTCGGCCGCCGCCGTGGCTTGTTCCACCAGCGCGGTGTTCTGCTGCGTCATGCCATCCATATTGCCCAGCGCCTGGCTGACCTCTTGAATACCGACGCTTTGCTCCTGGCTGGCGTGACTGATTTCCGCCATGATTTCGGTCACCCGGCGCACGCTCGCCACCACCTCATGCATGGTGGTACCGGCTTTTTGCACCAGATCCGAACCGCTGCCGACTTTTTCCACCGAATCATCGATCAGCGATTTAATTTCCTTTGCGGCCTGAGCAGCGCGCTGCGCCAATACCCGCACCTCGCTGGCGACCACGGCAAAACCACGCCCCTGTTCACCGGCGCGCGCCGCTTCCACCGCAGCATTCAAGGCTAGAATATTGGTTTGGAAGGCGATGCCGTCAATCACCGAAATAATGTCGACGATCTTTTTGGAGGAATCATTAATCGACGCCATGGTATCGGTGACCTGGCGCATCACGGCGCCGCCCTGCTCCGACACGTCCGACGCCGACTGCGACAGGTGATTGGCCTGCTGCGCATTGCTGGCGTTTTGCTTGACGGTCGAGGTCAGTTCTTCCATCGCCGTCGCCACCCGCTCCAGCGACTGCGCCTGCTGTTCGGTGCGCTGTGACAAATCAACATTGCCGGCCGCAATCTCATTCGAGGCATGGGTGATCGACTCGGTGCCATGCCGCACTTCATCGACGATACCGGCCAGACTGTCGCGCATGCTCTTGATCGCAAACAGCAAACTACCGTTGTCGGCCGGCGCCAGTTGCACCTTGACCGCCAGATCGCCCTTGGCGATGCGGCTGGCGATTTCCGCCGCATACACCGGCTCGCCGCCGAGTTGTTTCAGCAGCAGCCGCTTGATCAGCACGGCAATCACCACACTCAACACAAAGGCGACCACGGCCAACACCGCCACCAGCCGCTGGGCGCCGCTGGCGTAGTCTTCCACCACCTCGCCGGCGGTCTCCGATTCTTTCTGTGCCGAGCTGACCAGCACGGCCATGTCCTGCACGATGCGCCGCCGCAGCGGGCTGCATTCATTGACCAGGAAACGGCCAAACTCTTCCATCTTGCCGGCCTCGCGATATTGGCGCGGCCGCTTCAGCTCGTTCGCCATCGCCAGCAAGCCTTCCTTCACCTTGGCAAACTGGGCGTCGTTGGCGTAAGCCGGCGTCATCTTGTCCACGGCGGCCAGATAGATCGCTTTTTGCTCATCGACGATGGCGAGTTCCTTCAGCGCCTGGGCGTCATCGGTGAAGATGTAGGCGTTGCGCGCCGCCAGGCCGGTTTGCGCCAGCGCCTCACGGGCCTGGTAGAGCGGCTCCAGCCGCTCCGCCGCGATGCGGTTGTCCTCGTGAAAGGCCTTGGCCAGTGCGTTCACGCGCATCACCGAAAAGATGGCCAGCGCCAGCATTAGCGCGGTCAGCATGCCGAAGCCCAGCGACAGCTGGGTGCCGATTTTTAATCGTTTAAAGGAATCCATATAACGCTCCACGGATAGAGTCGCAGGATCGGGGCGATATGGGAAAGGGTGTCGGGGCGGGGACGAACACCACTATGCGCCAAATAATTCCTTAAATCAACAAAAATGAAACTAGCGAAACGCACCTGTCATGACGCGCGCAACACCGTGCGGAAACCGATGTGGCTGGCGCCCAGGTTGGCTTCCTGCGATTCCCGCGCCGAGGCGCGGTAGCGCACGCAGTAGTCCGGCGAGCACAGGAAGGAGCCGCCTTTGATCACCATCGGCACATCGGGCCGGTGCGCGCCGGCGGCAGCGGCCACGGCGGCGGTGTCGCCGTTGTTATGCGGCTGACGCGGGCCGGTGTAGGCATCCTTGGTCCATTCCCAGGCATTGCCGATCATGTCGTACAAGCCGAAGGGATTGGCCGCGTAACAGCCTACCGCCGCCAGTCCGGCATGTCCGTCCTGCGCGGTATCCTTGAGCGGGAACAGGCCCTGGAAATAGTTGGCGCTCGGACGGCCTGCGCCATCCACCGGCGCCGCATCCAGCGCGGCATCGCTGCGGCCCGCCTTGGCGGCGTACTCCCACTCCGCCTCAGTGGGCAGATCGCGCCCCAGCCAGTGCGCGTAGGCCAGCGCGTCGGCTTCGGTAATCATGATCACCGGCTGGTTGGGCGGTGGCGGCGCCGGACTGGCGCCGGTCGGATTGTGCCAGCTGGCACCGCGCACATAACTCCACCAGGCATAGGAACGGCGCTGCAGTTCCTGCTGGTCCGGAGTGTGGAACACCACGCCGGCGCCCTCCTTTTCCGCTTCCGTCACATAACCGGTGGCGCGCACGAAGCGTTCAAACTGGGCGTTGGTGACTTCGGTCTGGTCGATCCAGAAACCGTGCACCTTGACCGGTTGTGCATCGGCCGGGCGCTCGTCCTGGTAGCCACGGGTGCTGCCGAACACAAACTCGCCATCTGGCAGCTTGACCATGCCGGCGCGCGGATTGCGGCCCCACTCCGGCGGCAGACCGCCGCCGGCCTCGCACAAGGCTTCCGTGCCAAGCGCGGCCAGAACCGGGCTGGGCCGCACGCCGGCGCCGGCGCCCGTGAACCAGGCCAGCGCAGCACATCCGAGCAGACTGCCAACCGCCAACTGTTTGATTACATTCGTGCGCATGCTGCTACTCCATCAATAGAAGCCGGCCGGACGCAGCGGTTCCACGCCGCCAACCTGCTTCATGTAGGCGTGCCACTGTTGCACCAGCTGCGCCACCAGTTCCGGATGCTCGGCCGAAACGTCGTGGTTTTCGCCCCGATCATTACGCAGATCGAACAGCTGCCAGTGACCGTCCACCGGACCTTGCGGCGGCTCGACCCAGACCGCTTTCCAGCGGCCTTCATCGCTGAAGTAGTAGGCGCGGCCGTAGGACTCGTCGGCGAACGGCAGGCCACGCTTGCCGGCGGCTTGGCCTTGCAACAGCGGCAACAGCGAAGTGCCGGTGAGCGGATAGACATTGCGGCCGTCGTACACCACCTTGCCCTCGTTGCGGTCGCGCTTGGTTTCCGGATCGATATCGGCCGGCGCCTTGCGCTGTGGTGGCGTGATGCCGGCCAGCGCCAGGAAGGTGGCGGTGTTGTCGGTCACATAAGTCTGCTCGCGCAGGATCGGCTGCTGCTGGAGCTGGCCCGGCAGCTTGATGATCAGCGGTGTCGAAACCCCGCCTTCATTCGACGCGCCCTTGACGTTGCGGAACGGCGCGGCACTCACCTCGGCCCAGCGCAGGCCGTATTGCAGACGCTTCAGCTGATCGGTGCCCAGCTTGGCGTAAGCGTCGCCTTGCGCGTTGGCTTCGTCGGTCGCCTTCGGATCGGCGCCGCCGTCCACCGGCCAGCCTTCGGCGCCGTTGTCCGACTGGAACATGATGTAGGTGTTGTCGTATTCGCCGATATCCTTCAGGTGCTGGATCAGCAGGCCGATGTTGTGGTCGAGGTTATCCACCATACCAGCGTAGATTTCCATGTAGCGCGCCTGCGCTTTTTTCTCCAGCGGGGTCAGGCTGTTCCACTTCTTCACCACCCGGCCCGGGCCGTAATCGACATAGCCCTGCGGCTTGCCGTTGATGGCGTTGACGTAGCGCGCCTCCGGCTTGCCGCTGTTGGGCGTGGCCGGCGAGCGTTCCAGCGTTTCCGGCAGACCTTCATACGGTTGGAAGTCGGCCGGAATAATACCCAACTGCTTCATGCGCGCGATACGCGCCAGGCGGATCGCGTCGTAGCCGGCGTCGTAGCGGCCCTTGTACTTGCTCAGGTAGGGCTCCGGCACCTGCAGCGGCCAGTGCGGCGAGGTGTAGGCGGCGTAGGCGAAGAACGGCTTGCCGTCGGCGCGCTGCGCATCGATGTAGCTAATCAGCTTTTTGGTGTAGAAGTCGGTCGAGTAGAAACCGTCGCCCGGCAGCACGAACTGGCCGTCTTCCGCATAGTTCTTCGATCCTTCCGGTTCATGGCCGTAGTGATTGCGCGCCGCGCCCGGCAGCAGCGCGTAGCTGCGTTCGAAGCCCCACTGATCCGGCGTCTTGCCCTGACCGGGCTGACCGCCGCCCAAGTGCCACTTGCCAGCCATGTAGGTGTGATAGCCGCCATCGCGCAGCAGTTGCGCCACCGACAGCGAGCTATCGTTCAGATAACCCTCGTAGCCCGGCAGACCACGCCGTTCATCGCGCGGCGCGCCCATCGTGCCCTCGCCGACCAGATGGTGATCGGTGCCGGAAATCAGCATGGCGCGGGTGATGGCGCACACGGTGCCGGTGTGGTGGTTGGTCAGCAGACGGCCCGCGCGCGCCAGCGCATCGAGGTTGGGCGTTTCGATCTCGCCACCGTAGGCGCCGATGTCCGAATAGCCCAGGTCGTCGGCCATGATGTACAGGATGTTCGGTCGCTTGGCGGCGGCCGCCGCCAGAGGCGCCTTCGGCGTTTCCTGCGACACGCTGCAAGCGCCCAGTGCAATCGCCAAGCTGGCGATCAGTGGATATTTTTTCAAACTGGTCTCCTTTTACAGTTCAAAGCTGAGGTTCAGCGATACCTGACGCGGCGCGCCGATCTGCAACGCGTTCGACGCGGTCGAATACCAGTAGCTGCGATCGGCCAGGTTGTTCACTTGCAGGCGATAGGTCAGATAATGGCCGTCAACACGGCTGCGATAGCTCGCGCCCGCGTTCAGCAGCGTGTAGGCCGGCACCAGCCAGTTCGGGTTGTTGGCGCTGTTGGCCGCCTCGTTACCGATATAGCTGGCGTCGGCGTGCAGCGAGAAGCCGGCGATCTGCGGCACTTTCAGGTCCGCGCCCAGCACGGCCTGGAAGCGCGGCGTGCTCTCGACGCGGTTGCCGATGATGGTTGGCGTGGTGTTGCGGTACTTCGCATCGAGCCAGGTGGCGCCGGCGTTGACGGTCAGCCAACGTTGCAGATCGGCGTGGCCGTTCAGCTCCAGCCCCTGGTAGCGCAGCTCGCCGCCCTGAACGTAAATACCTTGCGGATTGGTGCTGTAATCGGCATAGGCGGCACCGCGACGGACGCGGAACAGCGCGGCCGACGCGCCCCAGTCGCTGCGGTCGGTCTTCACGCCCAGCTCGGCCTGACGGCTTTTCAGGGGCGCCAGTGCTTCGTTGGCGTTGGCGTAAGTGGTCGACACCGTGCCGCCGTCCTCCAGCGCTTCCACATAGCTGCCGTAGATGGTGGTGCTGGTGGTTGGGTGGAACAGCAGCGCCACGGTAGGTGTGGTCGGCTTTTTGTTATAGGCCGAGGTCGACGCGCCGGCGGTGTTGTAGTTCAGGTTTTCATAATTGACATAGCGCGCGCCGGCCAGCAGCGACCAGTTCTGGTTGAAGTCGATGGTATCGCTGGCGAACAGCGACTTCTGGGTGTAGGTCGAAATGGTGTAGATGCGGCGATCGTTGACCGAGGTGTCCACCAGCACCGGCGGCGCCTGGTACAGATTGCCGACCGTGGCCGCGCTGTACAGACTCAGCGCCGACTGATAGTTCAGCGTGCGGCTCAGCCCCTGGCGGCCGGCGCCGAACACCACGTGGTGCTTGATGGTGCCGGTGTTGAAGGCGCCGTCGACCGTGAGGTTGAGCGCGTTGTAGGTCAGGGTCGGGCGGTAGTACGGATTCAGGCGGTTGCTGTAGGCGCCGTTCTGGTTGGTCAGGTACAGCGATTCGATCGAGCTGTCGATGCGCTTGAAGGTGTGGCCGTAGGTCAGATTGGCCTTCCAGTCATTGTTGATGCGCCAGTCGACGGCGCTGGTGCCCATCCACATCGTCGAATCGTAATAGGTGCTGGCGTAGGCGCCGTAGTTGGTGTCGCCGGCGACCGGCTTCGGCAGCCCGGAGGCGGCGGGATAGGCTTGCAGCGAAATAGTCGGCACGCCGCCGTTCAGGTCGCGCTCCTGGTAGAGGATGCCGCCGCTCAGCGTGATGTCCTGGCTCAGACGCGCGTCCAGCGCCAACGCAACCGCGTTGCGTTTCAGGCCGGCGCCGTTGTAGGTATCGCCCTCCTCGTGCGACACGTTGGCGCGGTAGCCGAAGCGGTTGTCCTCACCGAAGCGGCCGCCGACATCGACGTGCTCGCGCCAGATGCCGCTGTCGGTATAGCCGATATCGGCGCTGAACAAGCGTTCATCGGTAGGCTTTTTGGTGACGTAATTGATAATACCGCCCGGCGCCGCGAAACCGTACAGGAAGCCGGTGGCGCCCTTCAGCAGTTGCACCGATTCGAACGCCTCCAGCGGCAGCTCGACACCGTACATCTGGAACGGCTGACCGTCGATCTTGTAGCCGTTGGTGAAATCCAGCGTCAGGCCGCGCACGCTAACGGCGTAGGAACTCTGGGTGTAGGTGCTGCCCTTGGCGCTGACCGATGGATCGTCCACGAACACCTGGGCCAGGCTAGCGATCTGGCGGTCCTGGATCTGTGCGCTGGTGACGGTGGCGGTGGCGAATGGGGTTTCCAGATCCGAGCGGTCGCCCAGCGCACCGCGTGCTTTCGCCTTCTTCGCTTCGCTTTCGCGCTCGGCGGCAACGGTGACGGTCGCCAGACCGACGGTGGTGGCATCGGCTTCGGTGGCGGCGGTGGCTGCTGCGGTGGATGCGGCAGCGGCGGTGGCCGGCAACACCGGGGCGTCCTCTGCGGCAAACGCCTGCGGCGCGGCGGCGAAAAGTGCGGAGACGAGCAGGCTGATACGCCGGCGACGCACGCCGGAATAGGAATTGATCATGGTATGTCCTGATTGTTTTTGTCGAGTTATGCAGGACGCGCCCGGGGCATCCAGCTGCAAAAGGCCTTAGTGGCTTGCATCATAAAGTTGGGAAAAACTGCAAACAACGAATTGTTCCAACTATCAATATGCAAATTTTTTGTAGTCTGGATCTTCTTTTATGCCTAAAAGCTATAAAGCGAGGATGGGCGGCAGGGCTCACGCGTTTTTCGCATAAGGTTAGAGGTTGTTAACAAATTCTGTGGATAAGCTTGTTATCAATGCTTAGTTTCAGGATGCAAGCCATTGTTTTTATTGAAGAAAACCTTCCTGCACATTTTCTATCCAATGCACAGCCGTCGACTGAAGAAACAACGAGCACTATAGCTGCACCGTCCCCGTTATCACCGTCGCCCGGCTCACCCATACGTAGCCAATTCCCAAGGCAGCGGACTAATATCGCGCCAGCGTGGTAATGCCGTTCAGTTAAGCGCCGTCGTCGCGGCGTAAGCCGGGCGGTCGGCCGCTGCTGCCCATGCTGAATTTGCTTGGCATAAGCCCTATGGATTCCGGCTTTCGCCGGAATGACGATGGGCAATCTCTGCTTAACTTAACGGCATTAGCGCCAGTGTGGCGGTTTCTCGCTCAATAATAATCCAAGCGTGGCGAAGACAATTATCAATCAAGGCAAGCAATGCAAAAGAAATCAACACAAATATTTGAGCGACTCGCAGCTGGCCAAACCGGCCCACTATATCAATCCGTCGGCCGCCATATAATCAGCTCATCGTCCAGAATAGCGCAAACCTTTAATCCATCGCGTTTAGCGGTTGATCAACGCCCGATGCTTTGGCGCCAAAAATCAGCTTATACGCGCCAATTTCTGGCATGAATTCACAGGCATTGGCTTAGCGATGCCCTGAAAGCGGCTGCAGGCATCGGTCGACCGAACAGATAGCCTTGGTAGCGGGAACAGCCCAGCTGCTCCAGGTAGTTGCGCTGCGCCATGTTTTCCACACCTTCCGCGATAACATCCAACTGCAAACTGCTCGCCATCGCAATAATCGTCGAGACGATAGCCTGGCCATTATTGTTACTCACCAAGTCGTGCACGAAAGACTGATCTATTTTTAATTGGCTCAACGGTAGCCGCTTTAAATACTGCAGCGATGAATACCCAGTTCCAAAATCATCCAACGAAAAACGTATGCCAAGGAATTTTAATTTCTGCATCTTGGAAATGGTATCCTCTATATTCGCCAGCAGGATACCTTCCGTCAGCTCCAGCTTTAATCGTTGAGGATTAATGCCGTAACTTTCAACGCACTCCTCGACTTTCTGGCAGAAATCCCATTGATGCAATTGGGCGGCACTGATATTGATTGCCAACGTCAAATGCTCGGTCTTCGGATCGTTTTGCCAGCGCTTCAGCTGGGCGCAGGCGGTGTCCAGTAACCAATCACCGATCGGTAATATAAGCCCCGTTTCCTCCGCCAATGGAATAAACCTGGCCGGAGAAACGAAACTGCCATCTTCCTGTATCCAGCGTATCAACGCCTCGGCCCCCGTGGCAGCGCCGAATTGGTCAACTTGAATCTGAAAATAGAGCTCAAACTGCTTCTGTTCGACCGCCATCCGCAACGCCTCCTCCAGCTTGGCGCGGGCGTTGATGGTGTCCTGCATCTGCTGGTCGAAGAAGCGCATGCCGTTGCGGCCGGCCTGCTTGGCTTGATACATGGCAATATCCGCCTGCTTTAGCAACTCATCCGGATGGGCTGGACGGCCGTGGTGGAACAGTGTGGCGCCGATACTCGGCGTGCTATAGCAAGGATGGCCGGCCAGCATATAGGGGCGATTCAGCACCTCCAGAATCTTGGCGCCCAGCGCCTCGGTCTGTGCAGCGGCTTCCATGCGGTCGCTGCTCATGCGCTCCAACAACACCACAAACTCATCGCCGCCCAGCCGCGCCACCGTATCGCCCTGACGCATGGAGGCGAGCAAGCGCGCGCCGACCTGTTGCAGTAACAAATCGCCAACATTGTGGCCCAGCGTATCGTTGAGCGTCTTGAAATTGTCCAGATCGATGAAGACCAGTGCACCGTAGCTATCATGAAGATTGCTGGCCGCCAGCACTTGGCGCAGGCGCTCCTGCAGCATGCGGCGGTTGGGGAGACGGGTCAGCGGGTCAAAAAAGGCCAGATTGCGGATTTCATCGCTGGCGGCCTTGCTGCGGGTGATGTCGGTCAGCGCGGCAACGTAGTTGCAGATCGCGCCCGCCTCGTCGCGCACAGCCGCAATACTGAGATGCTCGGGATACACCTCGCCATTTTTGCGGCGATTCCAGATTTCGCCCTCCCAGGAACCCTGGTGTGCGATCGTTTGCCACATGGAGCTGTAAAACTCAGCTTCATGCCGGCCGGAACTCAGCATCGCCGGGGTCTGTCCGACCGCCTCGTTCACGCCGTAACCGGTAATGCGGGTAAATGCCGTGTTGACCTTCAGAATGACGCCATGGCTGTCGGTGACCATCATGCCTTCTGAAGATTCGAAAGCGGTAGCGGCAATCCGCAACTCCACTTCAGCCTCGTGACGCTCCGTGATATCCACATGCACCACCGCCACGCCCTGCCAGCCATGCGCCAGCGGCGACACCGTCATGCTGTACCAACGCCTGCGATTCGGCGTCTGGCAGGGATATTCCATCTGAAAATAGCCGGTACGGCCAGCCAACACCTCGCCGATGCCGACAGCAGCAGCGCCAGCGCCTTCGATCCCGGCGCTCCCCCCGTTACGGCAAACCTCAAGATAATTGCGGCCGATATCGCTGCGCCCAACAGGTCGCCCTTGTTGCAGACCACAGCGACGCCAGGCGGCGTTGACGGCAACGATCTCGCCACTCATGTCCAATACCGCGATCTGCTCCGGCAACGCATCCAGCACAGAGCAGGCCAAGCTCAACCGAGGATCGACCTCACCTTCAGCATGATGACTGAACTTACATTCGGACCTGAGGTTAGTCCGCGTATCTGGACTCACAGTCCCTCCCTTCCGCTGAAAAATACTTCCAACAGAATAGTGATCTATATCAACAGAAAGTATGATCCAGATCAAAAGGATCCGAAACCGTGACAATCTACGGCGAGTTGTCTCCCGATTGAATAGAACTTAGAGGAGGAACACATTTATACTTTAACAATCAAACGCTTGGATCAACGGACATGAAACCAGATGAGCACAAAAACAAACGCACCCGCAGGCAGTATTACGACGCCAGGGCTAACTGACGGACCTATCGACCACTGGCTTGCAACTTTTGAGCAAAATATTTCGGCAGTAGAGGACTGGTTGCTGAAGATGGATGACATCCTCGCTCAACCGTTTCCGGATGCTAAAGTTCTTCGCCTATCGTCGCGAGACATCAGTATGGTTTTGGATGAGGCGACCGCTCAACTCAAGCAATCTAAAGACAAAGCGTTAAATGAACGATATCTTGGCCTAATCCAGAAAATAGAAAGCTATATCAAGCGCTCAGATGCTGCGATGAAACAGTCAGACGCTCGGCTTGCCGTCAGTGAAGGCGTCGACCAGCTCCTACAGGTAGAACAGGATAACGCTCCCGAGACTGATCCGTTACCCCGTCTTTTGAGCAGCTTTCCTCTCTTCTCTCTGCTTGGCCCAGTTGTGAGCTGCTTCCAGAGCAAATTTTGGAATTTTCATCCACTTCGCCGCCTCGTCCGCAAGCTCAGGATTAACCCATAGCGGTGCGTTGATAGCCTGCCAGTTATTTCGAAACATCACGCTCCTCCTATTTGAGAGAGAAAACATGAGGTTCTGCCATACCAAAGCGTCGTGTGCGGGGTGTTTTTTATCCTCAAGAACCTTTTCTAGAAAAGCTCCTTCAATTCGACCAAACTTCGCCGGTCCGCCTATCCCCGCCTCTATTTCACGCACCCGTTCAAGAAGCACCTTCTCACTTGGGGTGTCGGCATAGTGCCTTACGTTTAGCGGCCGACAGTACTGGCGTAGGTGCCAAACCAGGTGGTCGAGTTGCAATAGTTCGTAGTCGTCCAGTGAAAGGGAGTGGATCAAATACCGGTCGCCCTGGCACTGCGCGATGTGGTCGAATACCTGCTGTTCCCCTTCGTTGAGACTTATCTTGAACGGGAGCGATTCGTTGATAAGAGCCAACGCCGCGCCGATGTCATGCGACAAGTTTTTCGTGCTGTGGCGGTTCAACATCAAAATGCACTTCAGGTACTTTTCAATGGCTTGCTCAGCAGACCAGAGAAAAGGATTTGCAAGTCTTGCCCGCATAGCCATTCGAGCCGCAATATAGTCAGCATCGCCGGTTTCCCGAAAACAGCGGATCGCGAATTGATTTATTTTTGCGTGCTGTGGCGGCGGCACATACTTGGCGCGGTCCATTCGAACTCCAGTAGATTGTCTTCTTGCAATCTTATCAGTAGTTTGGCTCGCAGCCCTGATCCTGAATAAGTACGCAGCGGAATGTGCCTAAGTGCGCACCTCCGGCCGGGTTTCGAACCGCTGTAGAAACCCGCCCCCCATAGGGGAAAGTGGCCGATTTTCTGCGCAGAATTGACCGCGTTTCCGAACGATTTCGGCTCGAATAAGTTCGCAGTTTGGTGCGCAGTTGGCGCTGGCCGGCGCCGACTTCCTCACAATGAGGGAGTGTGCTGGTCGCGACGGCGTAGCTCACCCTTGAGGAGGAGCTCGGCGCCACGTCGGCGGCGGCCGTCGGCTCACAATTGAGCAGTCGGTCCGCGCGATTATTCGCGGCCTAAAACTGAGCTGCGAATCTCAACCAGGTGACCGATGCAGGAAATCCGGCATCGCCCCGAATTTTGGGAAAACCTCATCCCCTAAATACGGGGAAATCCCGTATTTACGCCAGCCGCGAACCGGGAAAATCCCGGTATGGGAAATTCCATAGCGCTACCGTCGCCAGCCTCCTGAGACTCAAGGAGGTGTCCGCCGGTGCCGCACTCCTAAATTTTCAGGAGCACGCCCTGTCCTCAATATGTCCCCACTTGTCCCTTTGCTGTGCCCAAGGACAAGTGACGCTCGCCCTCCGGGACAAGCCATCATTCGCGAATGCTCGCGAGGCTTCGTCGTATATTTCCTGAATACCGACTCTCGAAACCTTGCTTGTGCCTCTACTTGCACATACCCGTAAGGCTAGAACCGTTCCAAGATAGGTTGGATGGAGTGTTTCCGTCATCACAGTGGAACCAATACAAATGACCATATCCCCCATAACTATCTGCCACTTGTATATGCGCCTGTGCATTCACTCCACGCAACGCAATCTTCTTCCGATTACAGTCGACGCTTGAATTTCCGGTGGGGGCCGTACCGCACCAAGCCACACTAATTTCCATATTGCAAATGTTTTTAAGTGCGGGTTGGCCTCCCAATGAGACAACTTCTAAGCAATGCTTTGCAGCATTTGCTTTAAGTGGCAAATTAACAGTGCATCCGATTGTGATAGCCAAAAGACAACGAAAGAATTTCATACACCCCCCTTATTAAATTTTTACTTCATTAGCAATATAGTAAGCCAAATGGAAGTTGTCATTATGATATTTTGACTGAGAATAGAATTTGAGTAATGCGAGGCTTGCCAACAACACCTTTCACGCTGGCTTGTATTAGGGATGTCTGCGCATAAAAAGCGAAAGAATTGGATAACTCGCTATACCGAGGTGTGTAACGGCACCTGCAACGCCTGCAACGAGTTACAGGCGCTGCAGGCGAACCGTACAGCCCCCCCTTCGATACCTTTAAAGCCCCTTGCAAGCCCCTTCGATCGGCCTTCACGCCAAGCTGCGGAAACCCCGCCGGTTGCGACTCGGATGCGACAGGGATGCGACGCAGTATCGGCTGGGTGCACTACGGCCGTTGGACGGCTGTTAAGCAGGCGTTGCGCGCGAGTGGGAAATCACCCAAGAGCCGGGCAAACAAGTGAGCAGACTCTAGTTGAGGAAATTGACTGCTTTGCCACAAGTGCGAAGCACACGGCGCGACTTACTATCCAAGCCGGCGAGGAAATTATGGCGTCCGTGGCAAGAGGAATGGCAGCATGACTCGAAAGTCGAGGATGCTCCGCCGCGCGCCCGGCATCCAGCTAGCGACGGTGAACGGCGCCAAGACCAGATAGCTCGGCAGAGGAATGAAAAGACAAAGGGGGCAAAATACCGCCCCCCTATTGTTTTGACCATGCAAAGCGCAGCGGCCTCTTGTGTACGCAGGGGCCAAAGTGGCGCTTGTCAATCTCTCTCTCGTATCAACCTGTACAAGGGTAAGTTGCTGATCGGATAGCCCAGTTTCAAAAGCCCTGTCAAGCTGCTCTGAACCCTCCGCGTGGCCGTCTCTAGAGATTCCGAGGCTTGACGCATGTCATCCCATCCAGCCGCGTCGCGAATGCAACAACTGAACTTCAGGTCGGCATCGTTCCATTTTTTTGATGCGTCAGCATATTCTTTGCGGGCCAGTGCCATTGCTATTTTGTCGCTGGACATGATGGGCTCCATAAAAAATGGGAATCGTACACACCGACAAAGCGCCTTGCAATAAATGAACTCTATAGTGCTCTGTTAGAAAACGAACGATTTTTAACATCCATGCAAAGCAATGGATATCCATGTTGGAAAAATATCCCTTGCAGTTTCTAACAAGAAGATATATTCCAACAGTGTTTTCCAACAGTCTAACCGGAGAGACACCATGGCAACCTTCACATACGGCCGCGTCAGCACCACCGAACAAAGCGCTGACAACCAGCGCATCGAAATCGAGGCGGCAGGCCACCAGGTCGATTTCTGGTTTGCTGACACCATCAGCGGCAAAACCGGCGCCACCCAGCGCCCGCAGTTCGCCGCGCTGCTCAGTCAGATTCGGAATGGTGAGACGCTGGTGGTAGCGAAGCTGGACCGCCTGGGCCGAGACGCGCAGGACGTCTGCGCCACGGTCAAGCTGCTGGCCAGCCGCAAGATTGCCGTCATCGTCCTCCAGCTTGGCAAGCTGGACCCGACCTCGCCGGCGGGCAAGATGATGCTGACCATGTTGGCCGCCGTGGCCGAGATGGAGCGTGATTTGCTGGTGGAACGCACGCAAGCCGGTCTGGCTCGTGCGAAGAATGAAGGCAAGACGCTGGGCCGCCCATCGAAAACGACCGCCGAGCAGCGTGCCAACATCATAGCCAAGTATGCCGCCGGCGAGAGCGTGAGCGCACTGGCCCGGATGTTCAGCGTCTCCCGGGCCAATATCTTGGGCGTGGTTAAGCCATCGTGAATTTACCACGCAGCATATGTTGCGCGCCGCAAATTCTGATAGTCAAATCCTAGTGCCTCTAGAAAAACCTCTACCACAGCTCGTTTATTGCTCCCTGCCCTCTTAATGGCTTCCGACATCGTATGGGATGCTTCTTTGCACCCATATCCTTCAAGCGCCATCTCGAATACTGACCGAATATCCGACTTTGGCATTGCCACATCCAAAACGGCCCATCCCTTCAGAAGCATCATCTTATTCTGGTACCGCGTCAGCACATCGGCCGCATGCAAGTCTAATTCTGCGTATGACCTGCGAAATTCCGCATCCCAAAATTGCTCCGCCTCAGGATGCTCCTCGATTTCGCGCTGCACTACAAAAATGTGATCAAAATCGTTGTTAAAAGTGGCAACTTGAGCTTGAACACGCGGCTCCGCGCCGGTCACAGCTACAACGAGCTCCATGCCTCTTATGCAACCAAAATAACAATGCAGCAATTCATGGAAAAGCTGATGGGCAGAACAAAGAAGCGGCAAGTAGATACGGAAAACTCGCTCAGCGCGGTACCAGTCCGCACATGCCCATTCAAGGCCGTTCCCACTAACGGGACTTGCCTTTCCCTGGAAACATTCAATCCTAATCCCATTTGCATTCAGTTCAGCCATAAGCGCAGTGCTGGGCGCCAGGTCACCAATTACGTCCATATCATTCATGCTCGCCCCAAGTTCGAAAAAACCTACACAGTGCCTACACGAAAACTACAGATACAAAAAAAGGACTTGAGAAACTCTCTAAGTCCTTGATTTTATGGCCTGCCCAGCTGGGTTCGAACCATTATGTAGTGCTACGTTACAGTAATCTACTGTGTGAGTGACTAAAATTTTAAAAAAATCAAAAACTTAGACATCCGATTCATTACGCCACGAATTGTACAATGATGGTAGTCAAAGTGGATTATCGAGCCTGGACAGCACTTCACGGATCGTCTTCCATTGCGAACTAGCGCGGCTAAGCTGCCTTGGCGAGCTTGGCGCGGGGTAGCGCCGCCCCCAGCACGCCATCAGGCACAGAGAAACACGCCGTCCTATCGTGAGCAATATGGACTCACCAAGCTGACGAAAACTTCTGGCTTGACATATCTAAAATTAGATCTTTGTAGTAAGTATTGCATCAATCAATGCAACATTATTTTTTTTCATTGCCTCCCAAACAATCTGTTTCGCCCTAGCCTCCGCTTGCTTAGTAGCTGATAATTTAAATAAGGCAATACTGTACGCACCTTTCCTAGTCAAAGCACCTATCAATACCTTTTGTTTTTCATTAACCCAGCAATAATGCATCGACGGATCATCGATAATCGGATGCACAATGGCGATCTTGCAATCTCTAAAATTTACGTTCTTTAAGCGCAGCACATCTGCTTGCCCTTTTTTTGAACTGCCATTGCAGTAAGTGCAAGCCAAAACAAGATTTATTCTATGAAAAGCATATTCTGGATAAGCAGGTCGCTTCTTTCCGCCCTTAGGAACTATATGCTCGATTTCCGCACGACTAGTTTCAAAAAGACTTAAACCACAAAAAGCGCAGTTACCATTTTGAATACTCAACAACTGACAATAAATTGTTTCTTTAAAAGCGGCCACTCCAGGTGAGGAGGAATCCCACTCACCGCCCTTTAGGGGATTAAGCCCCCTAAGCATATTCCTTATACGTCTTGGCATAGCTGCAGACTTGATTTGAACAATCATATTTTAGCAAGATAATTTTTAGCTTGATCAATCACTATGTTAATAGGATCTGACTCGTTGAACCGCAATGAAGAAAATTTCGAAACCAACTCCTTTATTCGAGGCACGTTCTTTGAGCGTTGTGAAATCATTGAGAGTAACTCAGAAAGCTCCTGCTCAAAATAAAAGTTGCGAGTTGTCCTTAAGTTGAAAACTTGATATAAAATATTTTCTGCCGACCAAGCATACGTACTGTAATCTAATTTCTCAAAATTCTTAACAATATTTCCATCAACATTTTTTCTGGATACCGTTACCAAGTCAGAATCTTTGGGTTCAATATCTGAAACCATAAAATGTGAGTGAGTAGCTAACAGGCAGTGCGATTCCGGGAACGACGATAAAACATTCTTCAATAGACTCACATAACGCATCTGCCATGAAGGATGAAGACTAATTTCAGGCTCGTCTATCAATATTAAAGAATCTGAAATGGTCGCTGCAAGCAAACTAATCATCGTGTAAAGCACACTTTTCTCACCAGAACTAGTGTGCTCAAATTCAAATCCATCAGCTTTTGAAAAAACAACCTTAGGAGGCGAAATAAATTCTATATTCTCTAATATGTTAATAGTCTCTAACTCGTCGGAATCGATCGTCGACTTCGATGAGTCACAATCCACAACATACTCAATCGAAAGCGGTTCAGATGAAAGTCTACATTTTAACTTATCCACATTGGATATTAGCAGTTCAATTTGCTCATTAGAAATTGACCTCAAGTTATAACTTAGATATTTTTTTCTATCGATTGCTTTCAACAGCGCAGAATTTATTATTTTATGATTTAGCTTCGATTTGAATAATGTTTTTCTAGTAAGCTCATGTCTGATCCTTAACTTTCTCTCCATGCCAAGAAACTCTAGAATGTCACCGAGTTTTTCCACTCGTTTTTCATTTCTCGAAATGGCGGAGATATGAGAGCATAATCGTTTCTCAATAGTGCTGGTGTACATTGCGTTGCCTGTAGCACGCACACCCAAGTAGGAATAAGAACCATCAACCTCAGCAGAAAATGAAAATTTATCATTTGTGATAAAGGAAAGTGCTAATATTCTACTAGGGAATATTGATCTATTAATTTCCACTTCCTTTTTGTTACAATAAGCTCTAATTTCACTTTTATTGCGCGATATCTCGTATAATTTCCCGCCTAAAAAATACGCTAGCTGGACGTTATCGTATTTAAAAGCAGGACTGACTGTCCCGGTCGAAATCCTTTCCGTATGAGAAATTAGATACCGAAAAAAAATCAGCCATTGTTGCTAACAAAAAGCTTTTTCCGGTGCCATTTTCTCCAATCACGAGTGTCGTCAATATTCGATCCCGATCGTTTTTTTCTGTGCTGGAGAATTCACAATTATATAAATCACGCCCTTTGTGTCGAACAACAAAACTTAGCAAAGTAAACAATATAACACTCCTGTTATCGTCTAATTCATTTTAAGACAATAACTCAGTTAAAAAAATAAACAGAAAAATTGCACTTACTATTTTCAAATCTCACGAGTAAGTTTTAAATGGGAAATAAACTTATTTCGTTATCTACCATCAATCGTGAGACCACGCATATCGATGAAACCATCATGTTGCTCGCGCCATCGCTTGCGAACCAAAGACTCAAAAGTCACGCCACTTTTCAAAACTAATTTATCTGCGTGATCAGTAACAATAATTTGGGGACAAATACCAGTTTCATCTTTTGTTTCTTGGCAGAACACCACCAGCTGATCAAAAAGTTTAGTTACTGCCTCAATATCTTCATCTACAGGTTTGCTCTTTTCACGACTTGCATCTCTTTTAACCAGCTCACCGGGAGAAAATTCGGAGTCATTGTCTAAAATAGTGGGGAAGTAAACTTGGCTTGGTTGATCCAAGAATAAGATTGGTGGAATGGAGCAATCCGCGCCAACCTCACAAAAATAGCGATGAAGGCTTAGAAATAGCACAAGGTGACAAGCCAGCCAATTTGCACCACTGCCCATTGAGCGAAGAAATACTTCTTTATTATTCGGCGTTACATGCCACAAATCAAAACTCTCCAAGGAAAAATGGAGGTTAATTGGTTTGTATGAGCCCTCAAAGTCGAATCGACTGCCGTATAAAGCCAAAAGGGTGCGAATGCGCCCTTCAGCTTCTTTTATTTTTTCAGTCAAGTCGTAATTAAGCTTAAGTTCGTCCGTTATTTTTTTAATTTCAATATCTAATGCTTTAATATCTGAATCGATCGTATTTTTAGATTGATTCAATAGTTCTTTCAGAACAGCTTCAATACGTAATTTTGCCTCAACAGCGAGCTCATATTGATTCTTTAGCGCCCCCATGTTCTCGGTCTGCTTCTTCAGAGAGCGTATTTTTGCAGAGCACGAAGCTAAATTCGCCCGATCATGCGCCACTTGCTTTTTTAATACACTCAATTCTTCATCGAGAGCAAGCTGACGATAGCTAGAGCGGCGAAGTTCACTGTTAAGCCAACCAATTGCCTCGGTTAACTGGTTGGCACTCGATTCAACGACGTTATTCTCTGATTCACAGAACGGGCAATTGGCGTGCTTGATGTTGGCCGTACGAGGAAGCGCAATAGCCTGATTGTGCTCCAAATATTTCTTCGAAAACTCCCCTGCAGATTCCACCTGGGTCAAGGCAATCTGGGACTTTCGAAGTTGACTGGTCAATTCGGTCCTGCGGTCCTCCTCTTGATTGAGCAACTTTACATGCTCGTTAGAGCCCGCGACATACTTGACTTTCTGTGCCCCCAGCCAGTTGAGCGCATTGGCTGGAGAACTTATAGCAGCGTCCAAATTCAAGCCAAATTCTTTTCCTGTAATTGCCCTGTATGAAAAGATGACCTGCTCCAACTTGGCGCGCTGTATGCTTTCTTGATCTTTCTTTTTGGGGATTTCTCGCTTTAGTCGACGACGCTTCGCATCAAGCTCATTGAATAACTGCATCAGACTAAAATAGCGCTGATCTGCAAACCCTAAGAAGATTTTTAGGTGTTCGATCGCTTGCTCACGTTTTTCTTTTTGGTCAAACCTGTAAAATATAGCGTGCTTGTTCGCAACCAAATTCTGATGCTGCAGATTGAACGATGCGAAACTACGAATAGACGGTGTAGCAGATCGCCGCTTTCCATATGCTGCACGAGCTTCGATGTCCTCATCTATATCCGTCACTTTTATGGAAAAGAACTGATTCATGCGCTTTTTGAACTGCCGTAGAGGATGGAAATACTGGGATTCGAAGTACCCCATTCCAAGCCAATCAAGCGAGACAAAATTCTCCACATCGAATTCTTCTTTTAGAAATACATCCTCGCTATCAGCAGCTCTGCCCATTACAAGAAGGGATGCTTCCATTTTCATAATCGTGAAATAGAACTGCGCAGCGGTTGTAATGACCCCAACCGGAACGGTAAATTCCGAACTACCGAAGCAATAGTCAAATATCTCAATTAAGGCGCTTTTCCCAGTAGATGACCGGCCTGTGATGACGTTAACACCTTCGCTAAACTCGACATGATACGCTGTATTAGCATTATCAATAATGCCGATATACATAATGCTAGCTCTCATAGAGATAATACTCCTACCATCCGAAAAATTGTTGGTACATCATATTCGTTAAAAAATCGAGCAAGCGTAACTGTTGCTTTTTCCAGGCCCGGCGGCGACGGAGCATCAAGACCAACTAAAGCGCCTCTCACTATGACTTCGTCACGCAAAATCTCTATGCACCCAGAACTAGCTAGATACTGCAAAGTCGCATTGGTTACACCCTTGTAGTCACCAATCGAATCCTGAAGTCCATGCAGCAAATCTTTTCTCTCAGCCATTGTTCTCAAATTACTTGCATCCAAATCACGCTTTAGATAAAGTCTGCGTTTAACAGGAAGAGAAATCGGTAACACCAAGTATGCAAGCAGCAACGAGTGCTCTCTCTTGCCTAAAGCTTTAAAAAATTCAAAAATTGCTGGGGCAAAAATGAAAGGATTATTATTTAAAATATCCAGATGCCTTATCGGATCACTCATTATGGATTCAAACTCCATCTGAAATTATCTTGAAGGTCATTCATGCAAATATGAATAATCCCGTTGCGGAACCAAGTTTGCACGTCACTATATCCAGTGAACGTTGGCGCAGGAGCCACTTGACAATTGTTATAAAAAACCTGCGACGCCCCCAAGTCCGCCATCGTATTCTTTTGCGCGGTATCGTAACTCATGAGGAAGTTCATTTTTACCAGATTACGGAATGAGTTAAAATACTTGAATCTTGCACTATAATCTTCGAAATGAGATGCAATCGTATGTACTGTCGACTCATAATCTTTAATCGCGTAAGCTAAAAATATATGATGCTGAATATCACGAATTTTCTCAATGAATAAATCTTCACGGTTTAGATCAATATCTGCCTCGTCGAATTCATCATAGTGCTGCGTTGGAAATGTGCGGGATTCGTTACAATATTTCTGGAGAAGAATCTGGCAATGATCGTCAAAATCTTCATGGCTTATCTCCCAGGATGCCCCAGCTTTTTTCTCCGGAAAACAAACAAATCCTAGGAGCCCCTTAACAAAAAGGTCCTTATTTGCTTGCAGTATTCCGATACTACGTTCATTACGAATTCGTTTGTACAGCTCTGGCATAGCTGGATGCCCGGTATCGATGAAGATCTTATCGACAATGCTTATCAGCAACTTTCGATTTTTGGGTGCCAGTACAGAACGTTGCTGCATTACCGCCTTGCTGGGCTTGTAGTCAGGTGTCGTATCCTGCTTCTTTTTGATTCGGTCTTCGGAACGCACCAAGATCTTCTCCAGAATCTCAATGCGGTCGCTATGCTTGCTGTCATTCCAAGCTGAGAGCGTGGCCATCGCGGAGAAGGACTGAGTAGTGAGAAGTATTAATGCTTGATAGGAGCCGGAAGGAAACGCAGGGTCAAGCCAGTTCGTCAACGTATTCCAAAAATTGGGATGACCATCCGTCAACTCATCTGAATATGCTTTTACCTCAAATTGCGAATCATCCTCAATCGTGAGGTCGCCTAGGTCTTCTATCAGAAGCTTTTGGCCAGGAGCTAATCCGTAACACTTATCCACGGCCAGACATAGCTGATATATAGTTCCACGAGTGGAGGCAGACGCGTTTGCGCGCACATTTGCCATAGCATTGGAGCAAAAAAATGCTTAACAGTTGGTAATGACTTATTGTATTGTAGAAATCTCACTAACCGTTACTGTACAAATATCCATGCCTTTAGTGGTCAAGAGAAATATTTTAATTTAGGCAATATTTTCATCGCGGGCAACAATTAGAGGGTTTTATGTCAACCAACATTTCGGTGCCGGCTTGGCCCGCCACAAAAGCAACAGCCCCTTCACGTATGCTATGGATGGCAGATGGGTTTGCGGAGGGCGCCCAAGTATTGTGTAATGCAATGGCGGCTGAGGACTATTACCCGCAGTACACAAACACGCGCGTGATATTACATCTATGCAGGCATGCAACTGAGCTTTTTCTAAAGGGTGCCATTGCGTTCAAAACAAAGCAATTCATAAAGACGCATCGGCTAGATATATTGTTCGAGAAATATCAACAACACTATCCATCCGCCAATTATCAAATTGCTTTTCCCTTCCCCAAATCTGTCTTTGTCCCAAGAGAGGGATTATTTCCAGATATATTGGAGGAATTTGTTCGCACACACGATCAGCGATTTCGGTATCCCATTGACAATACGGGAGAGCCATTTCAAGATGTAGAAGAATTTAAAATTTTGGACTATCAAAGCGCGATCGATCAGTTTCGCGCCGACTTGAACATCATGGTTTGGTTTATCGAATCCGGCAGGCCACCTGATCAGATGCCTGAATTATTCAGCCAGCGGAAAAATTAAAATTTCACCGATTCAGCGACTCAACCGAATGCGGCGAAAACAGGGGACATCGCCGTTACGTAATTAGCATTAAGTTGCACAAAGGTGCTCTATAAACTGAATGTATTTCCCCTCTTGCACCAAGACGTTGTCAAAACAATCGGTATCAGCCTAACTGCGCTGGGCCTTCAACTTAAATACCAAAACATTAGAGACGCAACTGCAAGCAGCTAATGGATACTCCGTTAGCAGAGGCTACTAACGGATCAATACAATTGTTATCGAATCAAGTATTGCTCTTTGTCTTTTCCTTCAAGCCACTTCGGAGCGCGCCCCCGGCCGGTCCAAGTGTCGCCAGTAGCTTCGTTCTTGTATTTCACTTCCACGGGCTTCCTCGGCGTCTTAGATAGCTGCTTTGACGAGCCGCCGATATCAGCTAATGTCAAACCATACTCTCTCATAATTGCCTGGATTTTGGCTTTGGCCTCTCCCACTTCTGCATGGCGTGCTTGATCCGCTTTGGCCTGCAACTCGGCAATTTGCTTTTGATAATCTTTATAAGTCGACATTATGGCACCTTTCAAATAAGTTATTGTTGAATCATTATACATGCCCAAATAATTCATGGACAAATTACAACTAAATGAACTGATTCTTACCTCAGCTCAACCTACCTGTTGATCTTCACAAGCAAAAAAATAGTTAACTGATAGCAAACGGAGAGCGTGGAAAATCAAAAATACCTGTCCATTGAGAAGGAGGGATCTTGCTATTACTAGCACCACGCCGGCAATAGAGTACGTAGTCCTGGCGGAGGTTTAGTGGTTTTATAACTGCTTCGGCTACGTCGATAAGTACAATATATTTTTCATCAACTAATATAGCGGTTACCTCAACGTTTACAGCCCCCTCGATGTTGTCCTTGATTACCGCTCGCAGCGCTCCGAGGTATCGGTTCATAAGAGATGGGCTGATTGCTTCTTTTCCCCAGGCACGGAGCTTTTCCTGATCTATCCCCACGATCTGGCAACTGTCATCGATTCCGAGATAGATGGTTCCACCTACTGTATTTGCAAATGCCACCACGGTTGCAATAATTTCATAAAGTTTAGTTCTGCCTTTATCTTGGCTAAGTCTTTGGTCAGGTTCGACGAATGGCTTGAATTCAATTTGCACGCCCTCCCCCGCAAGCGCGGCTGCCTGTATTTTAGTAACGTTACCGAGGCTATTCGTATTCAGGATCCGTCGACCGCCATGATCTTGCATGTGAAGATGTTCTTTATGAAAGTCGAATACCTGCCCTGCTTCATCAATTAAAACGAATTCGAGGGCTTGGGTCGCGGGAGGCAATCTTAGCAATGTAGCGCCGTTAACTACCCGCGCGCAAATTTGGTGGTTACTCATGCCATCCCAGGCTTTTCCGAGGACTGAAAGGCCGAGCTTGCCCACTTCAGATCCATCAATTCTGAGCGTCAAATAGCCTTCGTGTGATAGGTCAGATGATCCAACGTATGCTTCGTTTTGAGGTAACAAGAAGACAAGATGTTGAACTCTAGAGTCGCTCAGGCCATGGAAGGTTCTTAGACCGAGCCATTCCTGAGTTGCGCTGATGACATCGGAGTAATATGGCAGCCCAACTTTTGCTAACTGAGTCAATGGTTGGACAATTTGACTATCGTCTAGTCTCAGCGATACGGTCCAACCTGCCTCATTCATGCTTTCGTTCAAAGAGGCTCGTTGTTGAGATTGCCAATTAAAGCTCTGCGGGCTCTTAACATTTAACTGGTCAGCTATTCGCCAGCCCTCCTTCAGTTCGAGAAGAAATTCCTGGCATTCCGAGCCGGTCATCCACTCTTCGCTAAGCAGTGCATTTGAGTAATGCAAATCTGTCTGACTGGATTCCTTTTGCTCCGTCGGCATCCATTGGATGGTGCAGCCGATTAACGAGCTGCTGCTTGCATTTAATGAAACAACAGTTCGACGACGAAACATCCGCTGAAATGCGTACTTTCTAAGGTAGTTAAGGAGAATTTCCGGCGGCTCACTCGAATAAAAGGAATGCATCATAGAATCAATTTTGGTGCAGTCAGTCTCTTTAAAGGTGTACTTTCTACCAACTTTAAGGTTATACGTCTTTATTTCAGCTTACGGCCTGCTAGTTCAACACCAAGTTCCGAACGGCCGTGGATATTTATTGATCGTTTTCTCGTGGCACTTACACTGGCAACATAGCCGCCTCCAGAGCTACTCCAATAATTCTCACGCGGCATTTCAGGCGCGTGAGCAAGCTTGAGCAAAGCATCAATGCTAGGCTCACGCCGGCCCATCTCCAGCGAAGATATGGACTTCGGCTGCATGCTGACAATCGAATCCAGATCACTCTGCATTAGCTCAAGTTTTAAGCGCAACCTGCGTAAAACATGGCCCGAACTCCATAATTCTCTCCCATTTCTCCGGAAGCAATTTCGCAGATACAGTATCATTAGTACACTCAGCGCGCTAGGTGTACATTGATTTAGTTACTGTTTTTCATGGCTGTTTCACCGGGACGATGACACCGAAGCTCGGCACGAAGCAAAAAACCAATCTGCTTTTGCATTTCTTTCCTCAGTGGATTTTACGAAGCGGTAATTAGCCCCTTTTCCTGATAGTGGCATACGTTTAGCCAAGGAACCATCCTCCCGGCGTAACGTTCCGCAACTCCCCTTAGATCACACAGCAATCAAGATGAGCCGGTAGCGCGCAAAAACGGCTGGTTTCGCGAAAAGTTGGGCTGTGCATGACGAGAGTGTTGCCAATAGACAATTAATCAGGCTATACTTCAACGTAAACAACGGACATGTCCGTTGTTTTGAGCAAAAAGTTCGTTACGCCCACGGCAAAACAACGGATCCCAATAGTGGTAAGGCACGCTTGGCGTGCGTAAATTAGACAAGTTTCTTAGGAGCCCAGATGCACCAGAAAGCAGAGTCATGGCCGAATCGGAAAATATGAGCACATTCGTGATGCGTGGGCGACTTGCCGCTGTTCCCCATGGTGTTTGGCTCAACGGACACACAAAGCTTGCATACGTTGAGGTTGGAGACCAACGATTTGACGATTGCTGGGTCGCAGACTATTTACTTAATACGCTGGAAAATCAGGCCGGTAACGAAGTCGAACTTTCGCTTTGCCGTCTAGATAAACACGGCGTACATCTATGTGCGATAAAAAAAGGAGACGGGAAGATCGAGCGAATTCCAGACCCCTCACCCGCGCTACTAAGGCAGATGATCGTAAGCGCTTTGCTCTGGGGGGTTATAACTTTCATGAGCACACTACTCATCGCACCGATCATTCTTGTGATCCCAATTTATGCTTTCAAGGCCATTCTGTTTGGCCTAAGCGAGAGCATCTTAGCCCCCCTCATGATCTTCGGCGCGCTTAGCATTTGGGCTGTACAACTTATATGGATTCTTTATTGCAGCAAAAAGCTTTCGCCCAAAGTTCGACTCCGCATCATTCAGAAAGCTCGGACGGCATTTAATTAACACATGAAATCGTTGCAGTTAAATTATTCGGTAAAAAATGTATAACTCAGAATCTCGTTCTCTTCTCGCGTCAATGGTAATCCTAGTGTTAGCAACTGGCTGCGGCGGTAATGGGGGCAATACCGCGATGACTGCACCTGCAGGTCCAACCACGCCGACAACGCCTGCCAACCCCGTCGTAACGCCAGGCGACACCCAAACTTCTGTGCCAGCACTGACCTACACGGCAACCAGCCAGGAATATGCCTTCGTTACGGCACTCAACGACTTCCGCAGCAAGGTAGGTCTGGGACTGCTGGCCCAGAACATCAAGCTGGACACCGCCTCGACCAGCCATCTGAGCTACCTGCTGGCGAACGACGTCAACAACGGGGGCACAGTTAACTTCAACAGCTTTGATCCGGCCACCGGCCGCTCGATGCTGCACATCGAAAACAGCGTTCTGGCTAAGTTCACTGGCGTCCAAGAAGGTGATCGTGCCAAATTCGCTGGCTACGATGGTTCGTACACTGGCGAAGAGGTCACTTTCGGCGGCAATCAGGGCGGTGCTGCGGCCTTCGCTACGCTGGCTCAAACCGTGTACCACCGTGCCGGTCTGATGCTGCAAAATGTGCGTGAAATCGGCGTAGCGGTAGGCACCGACAAGTCGCAAACCGTGGTCATGGAAATGGGCCTGAAAACCAATCAGTCGGTCGCTTCGGACTATGTTGGCGTATACCCAGCCAACGGTCAGACCGGAGTAGCTCTGCATGCTTACGTGGAAGCGCCAAATCCGTTCCCTGACCTGTCCACAGCCAATGACGACTTTCCGACCAAGACGAGCTACCCAATCAGCGTTTCAGTCGTAACCGGCAACACCATCGCTGTTACCACCTTCACGGTGACGGAATCTGGCCAAGCAGCACCGATGGACGCCCGTCTGATGATCCGTTCAAACGATCCAAACGCCTATCTGGCCAGCAACGTTGCCTTCTTAATCGCCAAGGCTCCGTTTAAGTCCGGCATCACTTACAACGTGAGGTTCGCCGGCACCAACAACGGCGCGGCCATAACTAAGGAATGGTCATTTACGACCAGATAAGCGGCCGGCTTTTCCTAAACACTTACTCATAACGATAACGAAAGCATCAGCTTAGAATCCAAAATAGACTTCGCAGCCGTGTACGCGCATCAAACAGCGTCACACGGTTGCGTAGACTATCGGAGGCACTCAGTTCGCTATGAAATCGCGCCCATATCTTGGATCACGCCCAAAATGGATCGAAGCAAGATTAATAGCGACTGAAGCTAAAAGGGGCAACCAGGCCGAGACACGAAATTGCAAAAAACGGGCATTAAACACGTGCGCTCCCTAGCAATTGCTCCACAGACACTCCAAGCGCGCTAGCAATCGCAACCAAAGTCAGCAATGTAGGATTGTTGTCAGCTCGCTCCACAGCCGCTACATAACTCAAATTCAGACCGGCCGCCGCAGCGAGCCCTTCTTGTGTTAGCCCTCGATCTAGACGCAGAGATTTAATCGCAGCGCCGACGGCTACTAGAGGAGGCTGTTTACGCTTTGGAGAAATATTGGTCACATGCGGATGATCCGGGTATACTTCCGGAAGATCCAACGGACATGTCCGTTATTTCCTGCGTTAATATACTTTCCGCAAAACAGATAAGCACGAAACAAATCCACTTCGCCCGATCAGCTAGGCCGAACCATTTACCGCACAAACCTAAAACGGAGTCAATATGTTCCAGACAATCGAGTCATGGGAAATCATGGAAGGTACCGAGATACTTCGGGCGCTAGCTGGGCAGCCCGACCTTCGGCAATACCGAATGTTTGAAATTGCACTAAATACACCAACTTATCGGCTGGATGTCGTCCTGCCTGAGAAATTCTCCAAAGATCAAGTGTTGCGAAGATTTCGTCTTCATAGCCTGGGAGATGCATTGCAATTCATAAAGGAAGCGAACCCAGTAGAGACCCGCCTAACCCAAGAGACGCCGTTCGAAGATGGCGAGGCAGATCAGTTGCGTCAGATTACCGCAGTGTCTAGTGCGTTCGATAAACATGGTCGCAATGTATTTATATGCGAATCACTCTCCGGAACCTTCAACGTGAGTTGGGACAGCAGTTCTTACAACGGGCCAGTTAGCAATCAACGCAAGATATGGCCGCGTGACTCATCGTTAGTGAAGGGATGAGACCGAAAGATTTGCGTTACCAGCTACAGTACCCGTCTAGCTCCCCGCCTCGATTTGACTGCAAATGCCCGAAGAGTTAGAGCTTGTTCCTAAGTTTCGTACTATTTGCCGCCGCCGGAGGGACATTTCAAAAAAAATTCTGTCTATGCGTTCGTTTGCTCGCTGAATTGACCTGGTCAGTTTGCCCCTCTCTCCCTCGCGAACGCTGAAACAGAATAATAAGATCTCTCAAACTCAAACTCTTTCAGGTCTTCGTGCACCTGTTTTAGCGTAAGTCGTTATTTACGTCTCTCGTTCACTTCCGCCTTGAGCTGCGTGGTCACCTGTCGATGGCACTGGCAACACACCTTTCAGGTTAGGCGGGTGCGAACATCACCACTCCGCCGTTCCATTTGAGCCAGATGTGTCTCCCTCCCCCAACCAGAGCTCCAGCTCAAGTATCGAGCACCAGCTGAGCAGTTGTTTAAAGCTGATTTCGTCTGGATGTTTTTCTAAATGAGAAATACGATTTTGGCTCAACCCAAGGCGAATTGCCACCGTGGTTTGGGTCAGCTTGAGCCGCTTGCGAGTCGAAACAAGAAGCTGGCCAAGGTGCGGGGCAGTGATGACGCGAAGAGAGGTCGCAGGGATGGGCATGATTAGTATCGGATATTCGGATAAATTCAATTTATCCGAATATCAGATAATGTCAAGGCTATCGGAAGTAGGCGAAACTGCACCCAGGAATTACTCTCGTGACGTGCGCGGATGATCCGAAGACTAGACGTGAGTATTTGCATCCAATGGTCGTAAATGGCAGTGAGCACCTTGGCATCACCTACCGTGGCATCTCGAATAGCCGCTTCAACTTTATCGCTCATATTTTTTGGATCGTCTGGGTAATCGCTTTCATCGAACGCTCATTGCGTTCGCTGTAACGGTTTGTGAGGTAGTCAGCCCGACCACGCAGTAGCAGTGTCATCTTGAACAACTCCTCCATGACGTCGACCACACGATCATAGTAGCCCGACTGGCGCATTCGGCCGGTCTCGTCGAATTCCTTGTACGCCATCGGCACTGAAGACTGGTTCGGGATCGTGAACATGCGCATCCAGCGGCCCAGTAGACGTAGAGTGTTGACTACGTTGAACGACTGTGAGCCGCCGCACACCTGCATAACTGCCAGCGTGCGTCCCTGACTTGGACGAATCGCCCCCATTTCCAGTGGAATCCAATCGATCTGGTTTTTCATCACGGCAGTGACCGTGCCGTGCCGCTCTGGGCTGCACCATACCTGACCTTCCGACCACAGGCATAGCTCACGCAGCTCGACTACCTTCGGATGATCCTCGGGCACGCTACCGACCATCGGCAGCTCCATTGGATTGAATATCTTCACCTCGGCGCCGAAGTGTTCAAGGATGCGGGCGGCTTCTTCAGTGAGATAGCGGCTGAACGAGCGATCACGCAGGGAACCATACAGCATCAGAATGCGCGGAGGATGGTTCATGTCACCGACTTGGGCAAGTTTGTCCACGGTCGGCACATCAAGCTGCGATGGATTGATGTTGGGCAGGTCGACAATTTTATCCATGCTTGATGCGCGCTCCGTTTTCGTCAACAACGCGTTCGCCATCCTCTTTGGTGAACGCTCCGCGCTGTGGCTGCGGCAGAATGTCCAGGACCAGTTCCGATGGCCGGCACAGCCGAGTCCCCAGTGGCGTTACCACGAATGGACGGTTGATCAGGATGGGATGCACCACCATCGTCTCGATCAACTGTTGGTGCGTCACAGACGGCGAATCGAGGCCCAGCTCCAGATACGGTGTGCCTTTCTGGCGAATGGCTTCACGAATTGTCAGGCCAGCGGCCTTGATCAAATCCACAAGCGTGGTCGCAGTCGGTGGGGTCGTCAGGTATTCGATAATGGTAGGCTCGATACCGGCGTTTCGAATCATCGCCAGCGTATTGCGGGATGTGCCGCAATCCGGGTTATGGTAAATCGTCACGGACATGAAACTCTCCTTATGCCAGGCGCACGGCAAGTGCGGCCAGCGTGATTGCAAGCACCGGCAGGGTCAGGACCACGCCAACGCGGAAATAATAGCCCCAGGATATCTGGATGTCTTTGCTGGCCAGCACGTGCAGCCAAAGCAGTGTTGCCAGACTGCCGATCGGTGTAATCTTTGGACCGAGATCGCTGCCGATCACGTTGGCATAGACCATCGCCTCGCGCACAACGCCTTGAGCGGTTGTGGCGTCGATCGACAGTGCGCCAACCAGTACAGTCGGCATATTGTTCATGATCGAAGACAGGATCGCGGTGATGAATCCTGTTCCCAGCGCGGCGCCCCACACGCCGTAATTGGCGCATTCATTGAGCAGAGCAGTGAGGTAGTCAGTCAGGCCGGCGTTGCGCAAGCCATAGACCACCAGGTACATCCCCAGCGAAAACACTACGACTTGCCAAGGTGCGTTGCCCAGGACTTCGCGCGTTGAAATCCTATGCCCCCGCGCCGCTACGATGAGCAGCAATGCCGCGCCGGCGGCGGCCACCGCACTGATCGGCACACCGACGTGCTCAAGCCAGAAGAAACCGACCAGCAACAAGCCAAGTACCCACCATCCGGTGATGAACGTCGCCCGATCATGAATCGCCTGTTCAGGCGCTTTCAGCTGTGCCAGGTCGTAATTGGCTGGAATGTCCTTGCGGAAGAACCACATCAGCGCCGTTAGCGTGGCGACCACCGCGACCAGGTCGACCGGCACCATGACGGCCGCATAACGGGCAAAGCCGATGTTGAAGTAATCCGCAGAGACGATGTTGACCAGGTTCGAAACCACTAGCGGCAGGCTGGAGGTATCCGCGATAAAACCTGCGGCCATGACGAACGCCAGCGTTGCCTTGGCAGAAAAGCGCAATGCGCGCAACATGGCGATCACAATCGGCGTCAAGATCAATGCGGCGCCATCATTGGCAAACAAGGCCGCCACAGCAGCACCGAGCAGGACCAGTAGCACGAACAGGCGCTGGCCGCTGCCTTTGCCCCAGCGAGCAACATGCAGCGCTGCCCATTCAAAGAAGCCAGCCTTGTCCAGCAGCAGGCTGATGATGATGACCGCAACGAACGTGCCAGTCGCATTCCAGACAATGTGCCAGACGACCGGGATATCGGAGGCGTGAATGACCCCGGCCAATAGCGCCACCAGGGCGCCGGCCGATGCACTCCAGCCGATGCCCAGGCCGCGCGGCTGCCAGATAACGAGAATCAGGGTAGCGAGGAAGATCAGAAATGCGGTGAGCACGGTTTGTCCTTGTATTTTGTCTCAACGTTGCAAGTAAGCCGACCGCGTGGACAGCTCAGAATCTTGGCGTGGTTACGCCAGGATGGTGCCAATTTTGTCCAACTCGGCTTTCAGTTTTGCCTTGTCGTCGAGATCGGTCATTGGCAACGCCAGGAACGCCTCAATCCGTGCACGGATGATGCCGTACGTCTTCTCAAAGGCTGCGGTGATTTCTTCCTCAGTGCCGACCACGTGGCCTGGATCATCAACGCCCCAGTGAGTGCGCAGCACCGGGCCTAGATAGGCGGGACAAGTCTCGCCGGCGGCGTTGCTGCAGACGGTGACCACGATATCCGGCATCACTGGAAGGTTGTCCCAAGATTTGCTGTAGTAGCCTTCGGTGGAAATGCCCTTGCTGGTCAGAAGGGAAACTGCGCGCGGGTGTAGCTGGCCAGCTGGCTGACTGCCGGCGCTGATCGCCTTCAGGCCGACCGGTGCCAGGTGGTTGAAGGTCGCTTCGGACAGAACCGAGCGGCAGGAGTTGCCGGTGCAGAGAAACAGGATATTCATGGTCTGTCAGGTCAGAATTAAACTTCGGTGGCGCCGATCGCCTGGATTTCACGCTGGATCGCATTTTTCTCCAGCATGTGTAAAGGCAGGCTGACGAAGATGTTCATACGAGCCATGATCTGGCGGAAAATGCGATTGAAAGCAGCGCGCTTTTCTTCGTCGGTACCGTTAACGGCAGCAGGATCTTCGAAGCCCCAATGTGCCGACAGCGGGTGGCCGGGCCAGTACGGGCAGGTTTCGCCAGCTGCGTTGTCGCAAACCGTGAAAATGAAATCCATGTGCGGTGCATCCGGAACGCCGAACTCGTCCCAGCTCTTGCTGCGCAGGTCGCTGATCGGATAGCCGGTATGTGCGATCTGCTCAATCGCCAACGGGTTGACGGCACCCGCCGGATGGCTGCCGGCAGAGTAGCCCTTGAAGCGCCCCTTGCCCATCGTCGTCACCAGCGCTTCGGCCATGATGCTGCGCGCCGAGTTGCCGGTGCAGAGGAACAGTACGTTGTAGACTTTCTCTTGCATGTGATTTCTCCAGTTCAGGTAGGCGATTGGTTGGTGTCGCAACCCAAGGGGCCACAAGGAATACCGCCGCAGCAGTTCTCAGTCAGGTAACCGATCAGGCCGTTCATGACGGCGATATCGGCCGAATAGATGATGAAACGGCCCTCGCTGCGCGAAGTGATCAGCTTTGCGTGCGTCAGCTCCTTCAAGTGAAACGACAACGATGAAGGCGCGATATCGAGCTGCTCGGCTATCTTCGTAGCAGCCATCCCCTCTGGGCCGACCTGGACCAGCAGGCGGAAAATGGCCAGCCGACTTTCCTGTGCGATGGCCGCCAGAGCGGCTAAAACTTCCTTGGTGTCCATGGTCAATACTTTCATAATTCAATAAGCATTGAACTATAATACCTCATAAGCTGCGACACTTCAAAGAATATCGAATTAAATTGACAGCTTGATGACACCGGAAGGAACACCGCATGCACCGTCCCTGGCACACCGTCGGCATCCTCGCCTTCACCCAAATCACTTCGTGGGGATCGCTCTACTATGCGTTCAGCATCCTGGCCCCCAGTATTGGGCATGACCTCGCTTTGCGAGAGGAATTGGTGTACGGGGCCTTTTCGTGGAGTCTGCTGGTAGCTGGCCTGGTCGCAGCACCGACGGGCATGATATTGGATCGGTTCGGCGGGCAGTGGGTCATGGCCATCGGGTCGGCGCTTTGCGGCGCCGGGCTGATCTGGCTGAGCCACGTCACTGACGTCGTGTCCTATTACGCGGCGTGGACGCTACTCGGAGTGGCGATGTCGCTGACGCTGTACGAAGCCGCCTTCGCTACAATCAACCGCAAATTTGCACTTGGTAGCCGGCAGGCGATATCGACGCTCACACTGTTCGCCGGATTCGCGAGCACGATATTTTGGCCGCTGACGTTAAAGCTTAGTGTAATGCTCGGATGGCGGGACACGTATTTCTGGTTCGGGATGGTGCAGCTGCTCATCTGTCTGCCGCTACACCTGATGCTGGGCCGCGATGCACCGGACGCACATGGGCCGCATTCGGTCCCAGAGCACAGCCACACCCTGGCAGGGGCACTGCGCCATCCTGCGTTCTGGAAATTGGCGATGGCGTTCTCCGCCAACATGTTCATTTTCTCGGCTCTTTCCGTACACTTGATCCCGCTCCTGAAGGACTTCGGCCACACTGTCGCCATGGCGGTGCTGATGTCGACGCTGATCGGCCCGATGCAGGTCGTTGGCCGCATTTGCGAGAAAACCTTTGCCAAGGATGCGACGCCGCAAACGGTTGGGAAATTTACTTTCGCTGCGTTGCCGGCCGCCATTGTGGCACTACTGATATACGGCAGCCAAGCCTGGTCGGTCGCGTTATTCTGCATCCTGTATGGCCTGAGCAATGGCATCCTGACGATCGTGCGCGGAACCATTCCTCAAGCGATGTTCGGACGCAAGAACTACGGGGCCATTTCAGGTGCGATGTCTGGGCCTTCGCTACTCGCTAAGGCGGCCGGTCCCTTGGTTGCGGCCGCCATTTTGCGCGCCTATCCCAGCCCGGGAATCTTTCTCTTCTTCCTGTTGTGCGTGTCGCTGATCTCCTTGGCATTTTATTTGGGAGCGGTAAAGATCAGGGACAAGGGAACTTCGCAAGTTTCCCGCATGGAGCAATAGCACTGCCAGCTGCCTGGGACCTATCTGCAGTACAGAAAATGTAGCGGAACGGACGGAAGAAAGCTCAATCCACTGCCCGGTAAGCGAACAGCCATGCGCCTATTATTGACCGCTTCGGTATAGACTGATGAGTTGTGCTAACATCTGCTGACCATGAAACTGTCACAACCTACACGCGCGATCGCGGCCATCATTATGCTGTTCAGCTTGCTGTTTGCTCAGCTGGCTGTTTCTGCATATGCCTGCCCGATGTCGGATAAGGCGCAGACGGTAGAGTCGGTCGGCATGGCAGGTATGCCTGGTTGCACCGACATGAGCATGGACAAGAGCAGCCCCGCTCTTTGCGCCGCACACTGCGACAATGGCCACCAATCAGCAGATACCTCTGGCACACCGACCGTCCAGCCATTCATCGCATGCAGCCTTGAAGTTGTGCTTCCGCGTATCGAACGCTCCTTTATCTCTCTTTCTTCCGCACTTGAATCTGTCCCGCTGACGCGCACCACGGCCCCCCCCTTAGCCATCCAGCACTGCTGTTTCCGAATTTAATCCTCCAGAGCACGTAGTTCGTCACCGCGTCGCCACCCAGGCACGTGGTGTTGTCCATCGCATTCTGGAGATATCATGCCATCCCCGTTTTTCGCGCATTCCAATGCGCGAGCTATCCGTTTTCGGAGCATACCGAAGGCTACGCTCGCGCTCTCGTTTTTCGCCGCTGCTCATGGCGCACTGGCGACGCCTCAGCCGCTGACACTCGGTGAGGCCCAGCAGCGGGCCGTCACCCGCTCGCGCCAGTTGGGCGTCCAAGATCAGGCAATCACTGCCGCCAATGAGATGGCGGTCGCCGCCGCCCAACGCCCCGATCCGGTGCTGAAGATAGGCATCGACAATTTACCTGTCAGCGGATCAGAACGCCTTAGTCTAGGCAGTGACTTCATGACCATGCGCCGCATCGGCGTGTCCCAGGAGCTAACGCGCGCAGACAAGTTGCACTGGCGTTCCGCTCGTTATCAGATAGAAGGCGATAAAGCTCTAGCGCAAAAGGACATGGCGCTGGCGGCCATTCAGCGCGATGCAGCCGTCGCCTGGCTGGAGGTTTTTTACACAGAGCAAATGGCCAGCGTTGTTTCCACCCAAGCGACTATATCTCGTCAGGAGATCGAAGCCGCTGAAGCAGCCTACCGTGGTGGGCGTGGCACTTCGGCCGATATTCTCGCGGCCCGATCTGCATTGCTTGCGCTAGATGACCGCACCAGCGAAGTTCAGCGTCGCCAGCGCGTTGCCCACACAATGTTGTCCCGCTGGACGGGCGAAGAGACTTCGGTAGCTGGCGGGCCGGATATCGATCATATTCGCCTGGATCCAGCCTCGCTCGACACAGATCTCGCTCATCACCCGGAGATTGCAGTCCTCAACAAGCAGGAGGACATCGCTCAAGCCGACGCCAATTTAGCGCGTGCAAATCAGCACACCGACTGGAGTGTCGAAGTCGCGTTCCAGCAGCGCGGGTCTGCCTATTCGAACATGGTGTCGGTCGGTCTTTCGGTGCCGCTACAGTGGGATAGAAAAAACCGACAGGACCGTGACCTGACCGCCAAGCTCGCCCTGGTTGAACAGGCGAAGGCCGAGCGTGACGAGATGCTGCGCGAGCATGTTGCCGAGACCCGCAGCAAGATCATCGCCTGGCAGAGCGGCCGAGAGCGGATTGCCCGCTACACGCGTGAATCGCTGCCACTGGCTACCGAGCGCAGGCAGGCAGTGCTGGCCGCCTATCGAGGGGGGAAAGCAACTCTGGCCGACGTATTGGCCGCGCGGCGCGGCGAGGTTGAGATTCACCTGCAAGCGCTGGAAGTTGAACTGGACACCGCGCGCGTGTGGGCACAACTGAATTTCCTCTTTCCCGAGGGCGGAACCGCACAGCACTCCGCGACCACTAACGACCAGGAATCCAAATGAAGAACAAGAACATTCTCGCAGCCATCGCCGCCATCGCTGTCGTGGGGGGAGGATATGGCGCCTACCGGTTTGGGGTACATCAAGGCATGCAGTCCACGTCAGACAACGGCGCCACTGCGCAAGTTGCAAGTGACACGGGCAAGAAACCGTTGTACTGGCATGATCCAATGGTACCTGGTCAGAAGTTCGACAAACCCGGTAAGTCGCCATTCATGGACATGCAGCTTGTGCCGGTCTATGCCGGGGCTGATGGCGACGACGGATCCATCGCCATCAGCCCTCGCGTCCAACAGAACCTGGGCGTTCGTACCGCGATTGTTACAGCTGGTCGGCTGCCGTCCGGTGTCGTTGCGGTCGGTAGCGTCGCGTACAACGACCGCGACGTGGCGCTGGTGCAGGCCCGCAGCAACGGGTTTATTGAGCGCCTGTATGTTCGCGCCGCACTCGATCCCGTCAAACGCGGACAGCCGCTGGCCGATTTGTACGTTCCTGACTGGATCGCGGCGCAGGAGGAATACCTCGCGGCCCGCCGTATGCAAGGCGGTGACACCGCATCGCTGGTCGATGGTGCCCGACAGCGCATGCGCCTGGCCGGTATGACGGACGCTCAGATTCAGCTTGTCGAATCGAGCGGGAAGGTTCATCCGCGTATCACTATCTCCGCGCCCATCAACGGCGTGGTCGCGGAGCTGGGCGCTCGTGAGGGAATGACCGTGGTGTTGGGTGCGCCACTGTTTCGCATCAACGGCCTGTCCACTGTCTGGGTGAACGCTGACGTGCCGGAGAATGTTGCGGTCAAGGTCCGCCCTGGAGATGCGGTCGAAGCGCGCTCGCCGGCGATACCGGGCAGTGTCTTCAAAGGCAAGGTCGGCGCGGTACTGCCGGAGGTGGACACTGCCACACGCACGCTGAAAGCCCGGATTGAGCTGGCGAACCCTGGAGGACAATTAGTCCCGGGCATGTTCGCTACTATTACCTTCGCATCGAGCCGTGGCGCCGAGGTGTTACTTGTGCCGTCCGAGGCGGTGATCCAGACCGGTACGCGCAGCGTCGTAATACTGGCGCAGGATGGTGGTAAGTTTCAACCGGTCGATGTCGAACTCGGTGGCGAAAGCAATGGCCAGACCGAGATTCTCAAGGGCCTGAACGTCGGGCAAAAAATTGTCCTGTCGGGCCAGTTCCTGCTCGATTCCGAAGCTAGTCTGAAGGGAACCACAACCCGCATGGGCGACGTCCAGCCTCCCGGATCTGCTCCAGAGGCGCCGCTCCATCACGGTCAGGGCAAAGTGGAACGTATCGGCAAGGACGAAGTCACGATTTCCCATGGCCCGATCTCCACCTTGCAGTGGGGGGCGATGACGATGGGATTCAAGACGGCGCCGTCGGGGCCGCCGCGCAATGTCGGCGTCGGCGACCGAGTGGCATTCGACATCAAGCGACGTGACGACGGCGCCTTTGAGATTGTCGCCATTTCGCCGGTCGCGGATGTTCCCGTCACCAATGACAAGGCCATAGGCGGCATGAAGATGCGTACGGCGCCGACGGGAGCGACAAAATGATCGCGAAATTGATTCGCTGGTCGATTAGCAACCGTTTCCTGGTCCTGCTGGCCACGTTGTTCATCGCTGGATGGGGAGTCTGGTCGTTGACGCGCACGCCGCTGGACGCGATCCCGGACTTGTCCGATGTACAGGTGATTATTCGCACGACCTATCCAGGCCAGGCGCCGCAGATCGTCGAGAATCAGGTGACTTATCCGCTAACCACCACCATGCTGTCGGTGCCCGGCGCGAAGACGGTGCGCGGCTATTCCTTCTTCGGCGACTCCTTCGTCTACATCCTGTTCGAGGACGGTACCGATCCCTACTGGGCCAGGTCGCGCGTGCTCGAATACCTGAACCAAGTGCAATCGCGCCTACCGGTGCAGGCGAAGACAGCGCTCGGTCCAGACGCAACCGGGGTGGGCTGGATCTATGAGTACGCACTAGTCGACCGGAGCGGCAAGTTAGACCTCTCTCAGCTCAGGGCCTTTCAGGACTGGTTCCTGAAATTCGAACTGAAGACGGTTCCGAATGTCTCCGAGGTGGCCAGTGTTGGTGGCATGGCGCGTCAATACCAGATCGTGCTTGATCCCGATAAACTGCGCGCCTATTCAATTCCGCACGGCAAGGTGATTGAGGCCGTCCAGCGCGCCAATCAGGAAAGCGGCGGCTCCGTGATGGAGTTGGGCGAGGCAGAGTACATGGTGCGTGCGTCCGGCTATTTACAATCGCTCGACGATTTCCGGAAAATTCCGCTGATGACCACGGATGCTGGGGTGTCGGTACGCCTGAGCGATGTGGCGCGGGTCGAGCTAGGACCGGAGATGCGGCGTGGTATCGCGGAACTGAACGGTGAAGGCGAAGTCGCCGGCGGCGTGATCATCATGCGCTCCGGGAAGAACGCGCTGGAAACCATCGAAGCGGTCAAGGCCAAACTCGCCAAACTGAAATCGAGTCTGCCGGCCGGTGTCGAAATCGTACCAGTGTATGACCGTTCCAATCTGATCAAGCGCGCGGTCGAAAATCTTGAACACAAGCTGATTGAGGAGTTCATCGTCGTCGCGGTAGTCTGTGCGATCTTCCTGTTCCATATCCGCTCGGCGCTGGTGGCTATCGTATCGCTGCCTTTGGGGATATTGATCGCATACATCGTGATGTTCTACCAGGGTGTGAACGCCAACATCATGTCCTTGGGCGGCATCGCGATCGCCATTGGAGCCATGGTGGATGCCGCAGTCGTGATGATTGAGAACGCCCACAAGCATATCGAGGCGTGGAATCACGCCCATCCTGGCCAGAAGCTGTCCGGCGACGCCCAGTGGACGGTGATCGGTGATGCGGCGGCCGAAGTCGGCCCGGCGCTGTTCTTTTCGCTGCTGATCATCGTACTGTCCTTCATTCCCGTATTTACACTTCAGGCGCAGGAAGGCCGTCTGTTCGCGCCGCTGGCATTTACCAAGACCTATGCGATGGCGGCGGCAGCCGGTTTGGCGGTCACATTGATTCCGGTGTTGATGGGCTACCTGATCCGAGGGCACATCCCGGACGAACAGAAAAACCCATTGAACCGATGGTTGATCGCTCTTTATCGGCCTTTACTGGAAATTGTGCTGCGCCGTCCAAAGACCACACTGGTCGCGGCGGCCATGATTGCGCTGGCAACGATCTGGCCGTTGTCGCGCCTGGGCGGTGAATTCCTTCCGCCATTGGACGAGGGGGATCTTTTATACATGCCGTCGGCTCTGCCTGGCATCGGCGCAGGTAAAGTCGCGCAGCTGCTACAGCAGACAGACCGCTTGATCAAAACTGTGCCTGAAGTCCAAACTGTCTTCGGCAAGGCAGGCCGGGCCGAGTCCGCCACCGATCCGGCACCCCTGGAGATGTTTGAAACGACTATCCAGTTCAAGCCACGCGACCAATGGCGACCGGGCATGACCACCGATAAGCTGGTCGAAGAACTGGACCGCATCGTCAAGGTGCCTGGACTGTCCAATATCTGGGTGCCGCCGATCCGCAACCGCCTTGACATGCTGGCCACTGGTATCAAGAGCCCGGTCGGCGTTAAGGTGGCCGGCGCGAGCCTGCAGGAGATCGACCGTATCACCGGAGAGATTGAGCGGGTCGTAAAGCATGTGCCGGGTGTGTCGTCTGCCCTCGCCGAACGACTTAACGGAGGGCGTTACGTCGATATCCATATTGACCGCGACGCGGCGGCGCGTTATGGCCTGAACATCGCCGACGTGCAGAGCATCGTATCGAGCGCCATCGGCGGCGATAACGTCGGAGAAACGGTCGAGGGCCTGCAGCGCTTTCCGATCAACGTACGTTACCCACGCGAGGTACGCGATTCTGTCGAAAAATTGCGTGAGCTGCCGGTGCTGACCGAGCGCGGCGTGCAGATTCGGCTCGGCGACGTGGCCACGATTCGGATTGAAGACGGTCCACCTATGCTCAAAAGTGAGAACGCACGGTTGTCGGGCTGGGTGTACGTCGATATCCGGGGCCGGGACCTCAGTTCTGCAGTACATGAGATGCAACAGCTAGTCGCCAAGGAGGTGGCTCTTCCCGCCGGCTACTCGGTGTCCTGGTCAGGTCAATTTGAGTACCTGGAGCGCGCGACTGCCAAACTCAAGGTCGTCGTACCCATGACCTTGCTCATCATCTTCGTGCTGTTGTACCTGACCTTCAAGCGCGCGGACGAAGCGGCACTGATCATGGCGACGCTACCGTTCGCGCTCGCGGGAGGTATCTGGCTACTTTGGGTGTTGGGACATAACCTGTCGGTCGCCAGCGGAGTTGGTTTCATCGCCTTGGCCGGCGTATCGGCCGAGTTTGGTGTGATTATGTTGCTGTACCTGAAGCACGCGTGGGAAGCCCGTCTCACAAGGGGAGCTACAGACGAAGCCGACCTACTTGACGCCATACGCGAAGGTGCCGTGCAGCGTGTACGGCCGAAGGCCATGACGGTCGCTGTGATCATCACCGGCCTGGTCCCGGTCATGATTGGATCCGGTACCGGCTCCGAAGTCATGCAGCGTATCGCAGCGCCGATGGTGGGCGGCATGATCACTGCGCCTCTGCTGTCGATGTTTGTCGTGCCGGCGGTGTATTTACTGATACGGCGCAGGTCCAACCGCGCCACAGCCGCATCGACATCAGGGAGCGATCGTCTATGAAACGCATCGCCACTTCATCCCGGATGAAGCGCATGGTGCTGTGGCTCCAATGTGTCCTCCTGCTTTGTAGCCTGCAACTGCCCGGCATATCCCAGAGCTTGCCGTTGCAGATGGAAATGCCGGTGGCAGCCTCCATGGAGGCACTGCCAACAAAAGCGCCAGCAGTGGACTGTAAGTCTTTCTCCTTTTGCTGTATTGCGCCACCAGTCACTGTGCGCGCGATTGGCACGCCAGAGCGCTCGAATACCGTCTGCGGGGCCGACGCTTGGCAAAGGGAGCCGAACGGCCATGCTGCGGTTGCAATTTCGCGGCCCATCGCGTCACCGTCGGTGACGCTGCGCGTACTTTACTGCTGTTGGCGCAATTAGATTAAGGATATGCCTGCCGATCCATTGAGATTTGGATCGTAGGCTCGCCATACGCAACTGATAGCTTCCCCTTGGACTGCGATACCAGAGTATCCGCTGGCAACGCAGAGCATTGCCTCCTGCTCATAGACTTTTCTGTTGGCAGCTGGCCCAGTACATCAATTGATTCTTGTGTTCAGCACCCACGCGTGATGCTGAACGCATACTTAATTTTTAGGAGTTCTCCATGAACACGTTTTTTATCCGATTAATCTCCGTCGGCACCGCCATTGTGTTGACAGCCTGCTCCAGTATCGAGGGACCGCGACCGAACATCCTTCCCCTCGATCATGGCCCGCACGCTCAGGCTACGCCCTGGCAGAACCAGCAACGCTTAATGCACGCTGAGCAGCACGCAAAGGCTGTAAGCCAAGAGCCGACGTTGAAGCCTAACGCCTGACGGCCGACCTCGTTGTGGTTGGTCCATAGTTCTCACTATTAAAAGGAAATTCCATGAAAGTTACTACCGCACTGTCAATCGTTCTCGCATTACCAATCGCTGGCGCAGCCTACGGCCAAATGGATGCCATGCAGGACATGGGACACCACGGCATGAACATGCCAGCTCCGGCCGCTGCCGCAGTGATGACGCATCAGGCCGCGGCGATGGTGAAGGCCGTCGATCCCGCAAAAGGTCGCGTGACGTTGGCCCACGACGCCATCAAAACCTTGAATTGGCCGGCAATGACGATGGCCTTTTCTGTGAAGGACAGGAGCCTGCTAGATAAGCTTGTAGTTGGCAAGCAGGTCCAGGTTACATTGAAACAGGAAGGTACTGACTTCGTTGTTGTCGCAGTGAAGTAAGGAGCTAGAGGATGGGCGTTTGCTCAGGATAGCGAGCCACGCCCATTTATCGCTATCTGCGGCCGCCATGGCCAAACACGAGTTGGCGATTCGGGTAGGTTCGCAACACCTCCATTACTGGATGACGACCGAATTGTTAAACTGCATGGGCAGCCCCATTAGCATCGCGCCAAAGAATGCTTGCGCGCTATCACAGGTTAAATTGGCCATTTTGGGGGAGCTACCAATTCCAATGACCAGGAATTGCCCTTTGCGGCTGCCGCGAAGATTGACGGCATCGCGGCACGCCTTCAACGCGCAAAGCGTCCGGTTTCCTTCCTCGGTGCCTATCCATGCATCGATGTCTTTGATCAGCACGGCTATCAATGCCAACCAAGTTTTCAGCTTACGCCTCCTGCATCAACGATGACTGCTTGCGGTAGCTGCAATGATGAAAGACGAGGACTTGTTGTCTGTGGTGCCGGTGCCAACGGCACCACAGACAACTTCGACTCCCATGCGAAGTGTATTATCAAGCCTGAGTTCAAGCGGTCAGCGTATGGGGCGAAGGACAGCCCACCAGGGCCACATTGGTGCAGGTGTTAGATCAGGCGCTGAGCGGATCGGCCTCCCTAAAATATTTGCTCGGACTTGCTAGGCATGTCGTCAATGGTCGGGAATTGATCTTCTGGAGCAAGCTTCGCCTCTTTCCTCCACTCCCTTAGTAGTCCAATGATGCCTCTTAACCTGGCCACAAAGGCATCATGCCTTCTTCTCTGAAGGGTGTGCCGTCGCTTCAATCGACGATTGTTCATGACGCTCATCCAATTATTGGGCTACGCAAATAAGGTTCTAACTCATCTGACACATGATGTCAGGCCGGTTCTGCGCTACTATAGGTCTACCGAAACACCCTAAAGATTTTCATGACAAAAGGATCTGTCATAAGATGAACTTCCCGTTGGGCCATCGCCCGCTTGGAAAACGCCCCAATGTACGTCGAGAGGCTTCTCGGGTAAAGCGGAATCCGCTCGAACCGTGGTTCACTGCAATGCAATTTGATTTGGATCCAGTTGCTAGTAGTGACGTTTCGCGCTATCTAGATGCATACAAGCTGTACTACCTCTCGGTCCGCCGATACCTCACAAACATGTCCATTGTGGCTCGCTACATGAGCTCAGCTTACTACGCTCGCAAGTACCGCCGAAAATACTCCCCACCTGAGAAGGCTATCGCAGAGAAGTATCGCGAGGTTGCGCCATACACGGAGCTGGAAATAATAAACTGTCTAATCCATGCAAGAATCCTGTTGGACCGGGTGACATCCTTATCAAGCCATTTTTTGCGAGTCGGCAACCGGCCAAGCTTCAAATCGTTTAACGATCACAAGAGGTTTTTCAAAAAGCTAACAGCGCCATATGGCGATCACGAACCTTACGCGGAACACATCAGAGATGAAACCGCCTGGTTCGAAATGCCGCTGAAGGCAGTGCGGGACGATTTCGTTGTACACTCAGCGCCAAAGCACATGAGATTCGTCGCTCTTCCTAATGATTTCGAAGTGGAATTACTGATTCTACGTGCCGATGGAATCCCGCCCGAAAAGCCTTTTGCGAACGCCACTCCGATCAGGGTGAATATACTTCGAATGAGCTATGACATTGAAAAATTCCTGCAGTGGTATTGCAATTACGCCATATCCAAGCAGCCATCAAAATGCTGAAAAGCCATAATCAACTCTTACGGGCGGCCCGCTTCTTCTCCTAGCAGTCTGACAAACTATATCAAGCTAAGCATGATCCAGTCCGCGTAAAGGTCAGAGTCTATTTTACGTAGACAGCATGGGCGGTCCAGTGCCTTGTCAGGCAAAGTGTGTTCCGTGCTCATTTCTAGCTGCGCGTAGCAAGTCCTCCGCCCTATCCATTACTGCCCACGGGGCAATGGCAAACTCCTTCCCATCTTTTATTTGACCGATCCATCCATTTGGAAAAAAGAACCAAGCCGCAATTGCCCACGCATCTTTAGCACTGAAGCAGGCTAGAACATCTTTGATTACTGGATACGGCGAATGCTGCGCATCAAACTGAAATTGAGGGTACAGAGTAATCTGTCCATCCACACAAAATATCCGCTTTTCTCGCAACCACCCTGAGAGCAATTCAGCACCGTCTTTTTCTGCGGTTGTAAGCATTCGACTTAGCTCATCGTGCGTGTACCATGTAAGCCCACGCAACAGCTTCTCGATAGTTCTTTGACGCGCTTCTTTCTCAAATTCGTCCATCGTTCCGGAGGCTCCAGTGGTACGGTTGGCTGCTGGTATTTGCACTTAGGCTTCGTTACGATGACATGAGTAAAATAGGCCGTCAATCGAAGTTTGGTGCCGTCCATAGAGACAAATGTGCCATCTTTAGAGAGCGCAACTTCAGCTTCAGTTTGATCTTCCACACCTTGTTGCAGGCCAGCTTCCAAAGTTTTTATTGCCGCTGACTACTCCGGTAAAAATATTGGATAAGTTCAGACAGATCTGTTCCAGCCCCACCTTTTATACTTCCATTCTCTTTCCCCAAGTCCTCAAGAACACGATGTAACGGAATGAGGTCCACACCGTGGCTAGCGATTAAGTCTAGCTCCGATTGTTCTCGAACCACTGCATGAACCAGAACATACTTCCAATTCAGTCCGGGCCACGCCTGGTCACGTGCCGCTCGTTTAGCCGCCGACAGAAATTTCTTCTCGACCCATGCCGCAACCGCAGGTTCGAGCTGCTCCAATTGACGCGCCTTCATACTGGTCTTGGTTTTCGCAAAGCCCTCCAATGACTTCGCCGGCAATGGCGTGATGTATCCAATCGGCCTAAAGCTAGCTTGCACTTCCACATGCCAGGCTTCCAACGCACTCCCCCCAGGGCGAACACCAAGTAAGTCGAGCTCTCCAACGCCATGCTTGAGCCCACGTACGGTAAAGAAGCCCTTACGATTTAGCCACTCATCAACCAATGATTCCGCCAGTAGCGCCATCAGGTCATCCAGGAAGAAATTAGAGCTGCATCGGCACAAGCCCAACGGCGGTAGCCTGAGGCACCAACCGCTCATAGGACGCTAACGGAACTGCCAGCCAAAAGATGTCACGAGCACGTGTAAGGGCAACGTAGCCAATACGGCCGTTTTCCGTGGCAGTCCCTGCAATCAAGCCCCTTGCGTGCTGTTCCGTAGCTACGTAAAGAACAGCGCCGATGCTTTCACCTTTTACCTGATGCACCGTGTCGACGCGCACACCATGGCGTGGCTCTACTAAGGGGCTGTCCTCTAGATCGCGTGCAGTTACACGCCGGCCGATATCAGCGAACGTAAATCCAAGCGCACCAAGGTCACCTAACAAGTTCCGTAGATTTTGCTGCAGAGCAGGCAACCACTGTGTCCTTGCATTCAGGTGGCTGTGTGGGAGGCCAGCATCATGGTCACAGACAAACATCCAGATCTTCGCTCGGACGCTTCTGCCCAAGTCGGTATGGGCCTCTTCAACAAATGCCTTAAACCTTGGGAATGGCGGATCAAGGAAAGCTCCAACGACGCCCACGCATTCTTTGTATGCGAGGTGATACTCGTTTGCTAGACGATGATCGACCGCCTTCACAAGCGCCTTAACTATGCCTGAACCACGATTGCTAGTGCCGCCGCGAACCTGAGCGACAAGGCTATGTGCACGGCAGATTACGGCAACGTCATCAGTCGCATAGCCGATAGCGTTCACGACACCATGGAAGCGATCAAGGATAGCCCTGGGTAGCGCAGGATCATAACCAACTAAGAAGGCACCACAATGAGTCTGTAGCGCTCCGCGCGCAGCGACATCGTTACGGCCCGTTAGTTGGTTGGCGCACGCCACGATTTGCGGTACCGAACGAAAATTCGTTCTCAAGGAATAGTGGCCAACCTCAGCTGCTTGAACAAACTCCTGCAGGTACTGCCCTTCACCTCCATTAAAGCCAAAGATTGCTTGAGCCGGGTCACCGATCAACGTCACACGCATCCCACTTTGCCGAAGAAGCTGGATTAACGCCCAATCCATCGAACCGATATCCTGCGCCTCATCTACAAGCACATGCGGGTACCGCGTAACCAACAGAGGGACTAAAAACGGCAGCGCAATTAAGGTGCGATGCACCCAGTACCGCGCAATGTCATAGGTATAGGCACCCACGGCTCCAATCCGTTCAATCACGTCTTGAGCAATCGCCCAAGGAACCCTTTGATTATCTAGAAAAGCCTGAAATTCCGCTCCGTGTCTACGGATCTTCAAATTGGTAATTGGGTGTGACCTCTCCCCATAGAAAACGTTAAAGCCGGCTAAAAACGGTTCCTCCCCCAGCACCAAGAAGGGGGCCACCGCACATCTCATTACGTGGGCGGCGTACGGCATGATTACATAGTGCGTGAAAAACGAATCGAAGGTTTGTACGGTAACACGACTCGCATCTGCGTTCTGTGCGACCAGTCCTCGACGGAAGGTGTTAACAGCCACATTGGAGAACGACAGTAAAGCTACTTTCTGTCGGACTGGTATACGTTCTAGAACAGCGAGGACGCGCGCAATTGCTGTTTTCGTTTTTCCACTCCCAGCGCCCGCTACTACTGAAAGATCAACTAGCGGAGCGTTGACAACGGCATCTTGGTCTTCAAGGGACATAGGGGCTCGCTGTAAAATTAGCCAGCCTGCTGCGGTGGCGCTGCTCCCGCAGCCGCAGGCAGCGGTGCCAACGGAGGTACAGCTACCCGAATCCAATCGAACGCTGCTCGTATGTGTGGGGGCACAATAAACCCCTGCGGGCGCGCACTCAGTTTCTGCGCCAACTCCTGCGCTAACGCTCCCTTCGAAATTTTTGTTGCGCCAGCGTTTCGCTCGAACAGTCCTTGGTAGAGGACGCGGGCAGCAATAGTGTTGTCTTGCTCGGCGAACACAGCCTCGCGAAGCGTCGCAGCTATCTGCGGATGAATCTCACTCAATGCATCCAAGATCAACGCCCGATTCGCATGACCTTGCAGGCCAAGATCATATTCTAGTGTTTTGGGGCTAATAAATACCTTCCGAAATGCCTCATCAAGCTGCTGAATTGAATGCGCGTTTGCAGAAATATCGGCGGCCTGGCCCAAGCTTGGGAATGGAATGTGCGTGGGGTCTCCATCGGTCATCGTGGCCACCTTCACTGGCATAGCGGCGCGCCCGAAAAGTGGCAAGAAGCAGTCAAAATTCAGCCCCTCGGCGCTCACAATAGACAGTCCAAGATGCCGCAAGTTGATATTTAGGTACTCAGCCATAACAGGCATGAGCGCCCTCTCGGCAGCACCTTCAACCAGGATCACCGACCTCGCGAAAAATAAGTCAGCACGAGTAACGTCCAGATACCGCTTCAACTTCTTCCTTCGACGCTCATCCAGAACGGCATCTTTGATTGGGAAGGCTGTGAGCTTGCCAAAGTGCTCACTCAAACGGATGACGCTGTCCAGCTCGGCAAAAGCGGCAAAGTGGGGGCTATGAGTAGTTACAAAGATCTGTACCTGTTGTCCACCAGCGGCAGCTTCCTGCTGCAAATACGCCAGCAAGATCGACTGTAATTGAGGATGCAGATGTGCCTCAGGTTCCTCTACGATCAGGCAGCGGTAAACGACCTCTCCGCTTAGCGACAACTCCCCCATTACTGCCGCCATGTAAATCAAATTGTTATAGCCAAGACCATTTTTCTCAATATCAAATCCATCAGCAAGAATAGCTAAGCGCGACGCTACCTTTCCAATGTCTGACGGACTCAGATTGAGATCCAATTGCTGCGAGAGCGTTGCTCCGAGCATTTCACTATATCTGCGAGATATGGCATCTTTAGCTGCCGTAATAGGCTGTGCAGCTCCCAATCGTTGATCGACGAGTGTGAGTATTTGATTACATGCTTCCAAACCTTCCGGCGTGGCCACACGTTGCAACAACCGAGCTAACAGACTTCTCATTCCCGGCTTTAAAGACTTCGAAGCGTCGCGTAAGGGCGGCAAATAGATGCTACGAAGTTGCTCTACCATTTCTGTAGTCATTGGGGTCGCTGCACGATCTCCGCAAAGTCGCCTTGCTTTGAAACGCCCCATCTGATCAGGCGCTTCAAACTGCACCCAGAACTCAGCCGAAAATGTACCGTCAGCTTGAAGTAATACTGCGCCCATAAATTGAGCAGCCTGCTCTATATTTAAATTTTTGAATACAAAGTGAAATGAGATAGAAGGTGTATTAGGGTCGCGAGCATCCTCCAGACCTAAACGTATATAACCATCTTCTGGCGCCATAAGTAAAGTTCGAAGCGCATCGACTACGGTTGTTTTTCCTATATTGTTCTCACCAAGAATAATATTCAATCCTTGAGAAAAACTTGTAGATAGATAGTCGATTTTTCTGAAATTCGTTATCTCAAGTGTCGCAAGATACATCGCCTATTTTCTCCTGAAAACAACACGTAAAAACTGGATGCATTTCTCTGAATTTCCTACGAGCAAGCATAGTAGGAATTGTCCTACAAATGGTAGCAGCCTCCGGCCCAGGAAAGATCACACATTGTCACAGTCATCAGCGACCTCGTATGCCCGCTGGTCAATCGCGGCATGTTTCAATACGCATTCAAAAGGCCCTGCGCTGAATCTTCTTAACGCTTTGGAGTTGGGCCTACGTTAAACGGCCCAGACTCGATTTATTGCTGGCACGTTTGAAGGAGATAAATTCTCACGAAAGAAGCGGAAGGTTCAGGTTAGCATTACGCGCCAGTCAGGCACGTAAACACTGAATATGGAGCTGAATTTTATCTAAAGGCAAGTGCGGCAGGTAGCCCTCGCAGATGTCTAGTAATAGCCTTGCGCGATGCAGTCCGAACCCTGAATTATCGATGCCCAGATCTTGGTCAGCGAACTTTAGATCAAAGAGAATAAGGGCGCGCGGATCGATTGCTCTCATCTGCACCATTGTTCCTTTTTTCCCCACTATATGACCAATTACAACAGGGGCACTCAGGAGCCAGCCGATAGCGTCTAGCGCTGCGAACAGGCGACCATCAGTGGCAGAAATTTTATTGTTGATTTGCCGTGCTGTCGGAGCTAGCACCTCCAACATCCGTAATCTGAATCCTCTATCATTCACCACCGTCATGCCAGGTGAACCGGGATCATGCTTGAACGTTTTATCGACAGCACGCAGCATCCCTAAGAGGCTAGTTCTACTGACCTTTTCTGTTATCAAACAGGTGAGACTATTTTGAGTAATATAGAAGAGATCGAAATCAACCGGCAACGCATCAGCGCTGGATACTTGCACACCCGCCATTGCCTCATAGGCCCAGACAGCATTAGTATCAACCACGCAAATTTTGTCGCTCAGGCAAAACCGATGAAACTGCCTAAGAATGCCAACCAGTAGCTCATCGACTCGATTGAGGGAATGGATGCAGTTAAGACTAGCGTGCATCTTCAGCTTATTTTCTAATGATGAAATCCGATCTACTAGCTCGGATTTTCGGTGACGGAAGTTTTGATACACTGCTTCAGTTTCAGGTGATCGTGGCCCTAAACCTTTCTGGCCACCGCGCTTTAACTCTTGTACCAGATACTCACGACCACGCTGAGTGCGAAAGAATAGACGCCCCTCAAATTGGCGGGCCTCACTAATCACTGAATCTAGTGCGCTGTACACGTCCCGTGAGTTGACGTATTGGCGACGAGCATCCCCATTGAGCGGAACTATCTTAAAGCCCATTTTCATCCTAAATCTTTGAATTTAAAGTGTTTTCATAGAATTATCATTGAAATAAATAAAATCCATGAAAATCCTTGAAAATCAATATCTTAGATAATTTTTAGTCATTGGCCTGCTCATGTAATCTCAGGCGATGGAAGATGGCCACTTTCTGGCCGCCTAGAAGTGCGGCGTCAGCGTCTTGGTGCCAATCAATCATCGTAACGTCCGCCGCCGTCACATTGTTCGCCCATAGCAGGTCCGCTAGCTTTGTCGCATCCTCGTGTTGAAGAGTGGAACCATCTTCCAGGGAGGCGACCAGGAGGTCGCCAGAAAGTTTAATTTGTGCTTTCACATTAATTCCTTCGCGATGAACATCTCGCGACATTAACCACAAGCTAGTGTTTGGAGGGAAGCGGTATAGGCCACAAGTACTGGGAACAACTCCCCGTCGCCTGCAGCCGTCGCACCACTTTCGAAACTTTAGACTCCATGAATTTAGGTTTTACGTCACGCTCTAACTCGCCTCCACCATCGAGAAGTTGATACCCACCATACGCGTATGAGCAGAGTGACCTCCCATAACAGCTAATTCGAACACTTTCGAATCACCGACGAATACGACTTGCTCGATTCCGCAGGCCAACGCGGTATAAATAAGTGTTTGATCTGGTACGGTTGATGATCCGAGCACAACTGCGACTCGCGAAAAGTTCGAACCGTGTGCTTCTTGAACCGTAATCGCATACGCCAGGTCAATTTTTTGAGTCAATTCGAAATTGCTGATGACATGCTTTTCTCCATCAAAATCAACCTCAACGCCACTTCCATCAATCTGCCGGATTACTCGACCGAGTGAACCTTTCACTAGCCCACGTTCGTAATCATTTATTTGAAAAATCACCGGCTCCGATGTGATCAAGTATGGGTAACCATAAATTTCCTCACACTGCTCTGCATGAAATGCTTTATTAATCGAATTGACACTATCCCTTCCCACCTTGACATTAGAGAGAAACTGAAAATCATCTCCATCCCATTCATTGGCAATATTGCGCAATTCCGAAAATACCTGATCTGAAGTACAGTTAACAAAACTCACTCCTGCATGTCGCCCTGTGAAGGGTACAAACTTTGGAAACTGACGTGCGAGAACCGCCTGTGCGGCCACCTGCATACTAAAGCGATCAACCTGCCCCTCCAGTTGACCGAGCGTTATCGTTGGAATACCGGCTACATCGACGAGCCTGTGTAGCACTAATCCAAAATTGGTAGGCGGCAGTTTAGACTCGTCTCCCACCAGCAAAATGTTAACCGTATCGGGCAGAACGCGTAGAAGCTTGAAGAAAGTGGCAACGTCCAGAGTAGAAGCCTCCGCAATAATCACAATTGCGCCATCGGGAACCGCGAAGCCGTTGTTCACTTGAGACAAGAGCTTTGCGCATGTCATTGCAGGATGGGACGTGGCTGCAGAGAGACGCTGCGCTGCACGCTGAGGGACCGCCAACTGGAGAACGGGTATCGATTTTTTAGCAGCGTGTTCAACAACGCGTCTAAGCACTACCGTTTCCCCTGTGCCTACTGCCACACTCAGAACACTAAACGCTTTCTGAAACGGCATCAACACGCCATCAATCTGCTCAGAACTAAGTGTGACGCCGTCTTGCAGCTCTGCTACCTGCTGACGCTCCGCAAAGGTCGGTGGAGCTATCCAGACGGTCGCCTCTGGCCGGCACGCAGTCAACGCACGCACACGCTGCTGAATAGCCGTCTCCATGCTTCGTATTGTTACCGTCTGATACCCCCACGAGGATTCTCCGAATATAGCCCCGGACTTCTCCGCCAGATGAATCGCGCGATCCGCGACTTTGAACTTAAGGCGGCGATCTACCAAATCACAAAGCAGAGCGGTCGGCGTGAGCGTATGACCGCTTTCGAGCTGATCGTAAAGAACTGATTCCACAGAAGCGATCAAGCGGCGCTCGTCTCGATTGCCTATGTTCATCCCAAGTGCAGCACGATCCACTGCTATCCAATTCGAAAACGCGAGCATGCGGTAAGGATCAACGCGCAAAATTTCAAGTGCACTATTACCCCACATCGTAGTAATTTTCTCGGTAAGGCACAATTCGAAGCCATTTTCATCAAGAAATCGAAGCAGGTCGGAATGGGCCTTGAATTTTGCCCATGACTCAACTAGCTGCTCCGCAAGCATAGGACTTAAAACCAAACTCAGCCGACTAATGCTGCCCGCACTCAGTATCTGGGGCAACGCGTCCCCATAGACATCCCATAGGCGCTTCGCCTTGATTTTCCCCAGTCCCTTGAAGGCAGCGTTCCGGGCTAGAAGATTAACCATCAGTCTTCCGCCTGGCGGCTCCAGCCGGCACTCAATCACGTGGAACTGTCTGCCATGTTCGGCATGCGATTTAAAGATGCCCACTAGACGGTAGGTATATCCCAATATCGCCGGTGATTTCATGACGCGCCCACTTGCAACAGTTCGAACCTCGGTTCCATCCTCAGTAACGCCAACAAAAATTGACGCCCCGTCAGGAAGGACATGGATAAGTTCTGAAACCGAGACCACGCACTCCATTTGCATGCAGCTTCCTTTAGATATTTTCGAGGAGAGAATAAACCCGCCTCCCAGTTTCGATTGCCATGTCTTGGCGCCCAAGTTCCAGCTTCAGCAAGCGTAGGTGACGGCGTAGCTCCAAGTTCTCCGCGTTCAATGTCTTGTTTTGACTCTCCAGCTTTTGTATTGCTTTCGTCAAATGACTGTGAGAAGCCGTAACTCGCTCCGTCCCTTGTGGTTGTACGCGTCTAGCCGAGGCACCATCCCTGCGACGTAGAGCTCCCCAACGCGGAACATCAAAACACGCACAAACCTGATCAAGTGTTTTAATCAAGCTAGGATTCTGGTAGAACGACTCCTTTGGAATCCCGGTCAGGCGTACAAGCTCCGCTATATTAAGACTGCCGTCTTTAGCAGATACAGGTAAGCCTTGCGCGGATTGCACAAAGTCGATGAACTTGGCCGCATACGCGGCGCCGATCTGCGAGCCACTTTTTTTAATTTGCCCCATTGCTCGACATCCAATCAAAAAAGTCCGTAGCATATTCGGCGGGCACTATAACGGGATCTGCGATCGGGTCCGGGTCATAGATCGTTTTTGTTAAGGGATCCCATTTCACTATTCCCTCCAGATTCATCAACAGCAGATTCAGCGCCTGGCAAGTCCGCACAAACTTCTTGTGAGCTTGCTCAAATTTCATTGAGCCCCCGCTGGCATCGAAAGGTACAGCTAATAGTCCCCCAGCAGACGAAGCGTCCAGTTGTTTTTCAAGGTTGGCGACATATGCCTTCAAGCGTGTGTATTTCGTTTGGAGATTACTATGCTTGAGTTCGTCCAACATTTTGGAAGCATCGGAGGCACCGTCAGATGTCGGCGTCCTCTGGCGACTTTTGCGAACCAACGTTTCCTTAGTTGGAGTGATAAATCCATCAAGGAGCTCGCGATAAGTCCTATTACTCAAGAAAGTTTCATGACTGCATGGGCTTCCTTCTGCTTCAGCAACGAATGCCTTCACCAGCTTAGATAAGCTAGTCACGTTTTTAACCGTCACGCCAGCACTCTTTAACTCATCTAAGCAAGATTTGATTAGCTCTTCCCTCGCCTTCATGCTCTCCTGTTGAGAGCGCTGCGCCGGATACCAGCCGTCAATCATAGTGACTCCGCCGCAATGCTCAACGCTCCTTGTAGTGGACGCTTGGCGATATATACATCCCCCTCTAAGAGCTCGACCAGCTCCATTGGGGATAGCCTTTTTGCCGCGATGAGTGAGCGAAGCAGGCCCGCAGCTTCTGCAGTACCCTCGATAGGTTCGAGCTCACTAATATGATGCAAAAAACCATCCAAATTCGCACGTAACTTCCGACTAAATTTGTGCGCACGCGCCAACACCCCTGCTGTCTCCATCCCCGGATAGCTGACTGCATCCTCCAGTATTGAGAGCGTGAAAGTAATCTCATTAGACGGTGCCTCAACACGCCGCAGATCTTTTGCAATCATTTCGGGCTGCTGTACGACCCACTTCCGAGTGTCACCTTCTTCGCGAAGCGCACGCAGTCGCTCGTTCAGTGCTTCCGATGCCAGCCTGTAACCCAAGATCTCTTGCGAGATAAGATTCGCTTCTCTTTTTAACTTTTCAATGTCTGCATCAGAGTATCTGGTCCCCTCTTTTTTGGCCGCCTGCAATTTATTCGCAACAAAACCAAGCTCAACAGTAAAAATCCGCTGTTTTGCTTCGACAGCAGGCAAGTGATCAATACTTCGAATCGCATACTTGCATATTCCACATCGCCTCGCATCACCGATCGACACTAAAACATCCTTAGGGCATCTATTGCCATAAGGACAGATCTCAGCATCATTGAAAGCTGCGTGCATAAGACCTAGCTCAATTATCACATCAAGACCATTCGACGCATCTTTATCTGGCGTGAGACTGGAGCACCCGTAATCAGCCAGTGCAGCCGGCAAATTCGACTTAAGGCTTTTAACTAGCGGAGACGTTGAACTGCTGACATCTAGCTTATGAGAATACATATTATCTGCCTGTATAATATTCCTCACGCGCCCCATATTTGCCACCGCCATTACCAAATAATTATTTGCATCCAGTATATCGGCGCGTGCTCCTGGGTGGTTTGAGTAATAAATTACGGTTTGCGGAGCTTGACCCGTTATTTCCTTCCCGATAATTTCTGGGGGAAGCACGGTCAAGTATTCCGCAACCACGGTCACACGACAGCTATGCGGCGTAATGTCTGACTGACATACCAATTTTGAAAATTTAGTAATCATTTCGACGTTCCCCATGGCATACTCGCTGTGCTCTGTGGACTTATTCCACCAAGTAACCTCATCATCCGATATAGAAACGCCTGGAACGGCCAACCTTAACAAATTGTATTTCTTTGATATCTGAAGTTTATCCATTATCGCTACCATCCCGGTCAGCAAGTTTTTCATAGCATCAGAATACCTATCATCTGAGTAAGGTGCGCCATCACTACCCCATGAGAATAGCGGCAAGATTTTCTCATAAGGATTCTTGTCGTCACCATTGTAATCGTGAAGATTTCTAAACCCGCCCTCATCAATTAAGCTACGCCACCGTTTTTGCTGTCGAAGCAATTCAATAACTCGCCAGTTAACAACAGGAATAAACGAATTTCCTGATTTATCAGTCGCCACATGTAAAAGCGTGACTATTGAATTTGTTTCAACCGAAAATTCATCAAATTTATTACAATCGAGCCATTGAATATGTGAATTACGAATTCCAGTATACATTGCCGTAAGCGAATGAATTAGCGCATGTGGATGCGGAATTTCCATTTTCCCCTTCCCTATCACATCCACGCGATATGAATCAATCATATTCGGAATAACATCTGGAAATATCGTTTTTCCATCCCTAATAATTACGGGACGATAACCTATTATTTCAGCTAAATTACTTACATTTATAAAGTTACCGACAAAGCATATTGGCCCCTTTTTGAATTTTGTCTTTGCGTTTCCTATGTAATCAATTTCAAGCCGTCCATCAACGCGGTGATAGGCGTTACGTTTTAGAAGTCGAACATCAAGTTCGCCATCCAAAGCAAGCTCCATGATTCTATTCGTTATGCCTAATTGCATTTCAGCATAGTCCATCATCCATCCGAAAATTTCAGAGGGAATCGGCATCTTGTTGGTTCCTCGGCGACCAGGAACCACTGGAAAGTCTTGATCGGAGAACGGCTGTTTAAATCCATCACAGCCATCCATCAGGGAAGCATGTCTTTCAATCCATTCAAAAAATTTCTGCAAAAGCTTTAAAATTATTCTTAAATAAACTTTACTCCAATCACGTACTTTCGCCACCAACTTCATAAATTCCAAGAATGTCATTGGAAGATTAGAACTAATATCTAGAAGTCTGCTAACAAAAATTCCCGGTGTCAAATCTTTAGGTAAGGCAGGAAAACGGAGCGCCACCATCGGATTATTATTAAACCAACAAGGCAAATAGGAAAACAGATAAATATTAAAAAATCCAATAGCTTCATTCATAGATTTTTCTCTAAACGGATATCGATTGAGATATATATTTTCCACAGAAATCCATTTTTCTCGCATTTTTGGAAAATCGAAATCCAGTCCACTTAAATATTTTTGTTTCTCTATTTTTCTAGGAGACCATGCCGTCGGGCGTTGAGCTAGCACAGGTGCCATAATTGAAGCTTCGATAGGCTGTTTATCAACAGTCATATCTATAATATTTACCGAAGTGCTTCGCCCAGAATTTGATCTGCCAGTTGCGGAATTGCGAACTCTGACTATCTTTCTTTTTGCTTCCTCTTCTTGAAGAACATCCGATTGCCTAATTTTTTCGTCCCATAGTTCAACCGACAAATATTCTGACCTCCCGAATTTTCGAGCGAAGACATCGATCATTCTTTTAAAAGGAAAATGATCACGCGATTGATTCTGTGCAACCATAGATTCCTTTATTTTTATTAGATCGTTTAGATCAATGTCCGAATTCGTGCACCAACCTGTTGCCAGGAGAAGTTTGGTGCCATAGGTTAAAAAATATTCAGCAGATTTTTGATCCGGTATGACGGCCACGATCGCAGGATCGGCATCAGACAAATTGGCAGGCTTCAAAGAACGGATAAATATCATTAATTCATTGCAGATGTCACCTTCAAAATCTCCAATTGTTCCTCTTTCTGAACGCGTTACTGGCCAGTTGAAGCCCGCCGGTAAAATAATAGCATTCAATGAATGAAGCCTTAACAACATCATTCCAATACCCTGCTTCATGCTATAAATATACGTTTTCCTAAATTGAAATTCCGTCAACTTGTCGCACAACGCAAACCTGTCAAACATTTCAACCGACATATCATAATTTCCCGTTTGGTATGCGGCATAGGCATTTTCTATGTATTCCTTATTAAAAATTACGTCTGGTTTTTTAAGAATATTTCCCTCGACAAATTTGCTAAAACCGATTCTGAAATTATTCTTGGTACTTACCGCGCCAAGATCGAAGTCTAATAGGCCATACGCTTTTCTCATTGCCACAGACGCATCCATAAGGGCGGTACGAACTGCCCCATGCAATTCAGAACCATTCATTTTATAAAATATATTATTTATGGTACAGTTGCTCATTTCTATTTTCCTCGACCTTATTTCTCAATTTTTTCAGTTCAGATTCATGGAATTCTATTTTCAACTGATTAAAATCTTTGGCCACTGACCCATTAAAAATTTTTGAGTTTGCATATTCAATTTTTTGCTTATTAAATTCTTTGTCACGCTCAATATAGCCCATCGTAGTTTTCGGATTCGAATGACCTAAATAGTAAGCAACGTCTGCAAGACTCAAACCAACTCCCCCATCCGCTCGTGGACAATGATTTATGAGATAAGTAGCGACTCCATGCCTAATACAGTGAGCGCCGTCAATGTCATCATTTAATCCGATAGCTCTTCTACTTTTATGGAAATTTTTTTGCCGTGTGCCTGAGCTATCCAAAAACAAAGGCGTTCCACTTTTTGTCTGAAAGAAGAACTCATGTTGGTCATTTGGAATATATTCATGACGTACATAAAGCTCCGCATATTCGAAAAACATTGTTCCAAAAGGTTCCAGGAAAAATGCAGTCTCATCTGTCCTTCCTTTCCAAACTAGCTTTTGCCTCTCCTTAGCATTTAATCCGCGATAGCATGAAGAATTAATTCTCTTGTTCGGGTCTATAAAACGAGCCTCTCTTTTTGATAAGTTAAAATCCCGTATAAGAATCTGCATTGCCTCAGATATCCGGCAAGCCGTTGCGCCAATAAATGAATATAAGGCTTTATCTCGATATGTTTTCTGCTCTAAGATAAACGGGACGATTTTATCTATTGGAAATGCACGTGATTGCTTGTGCCCGGAAATTGGAATCGACCTACGCGGCGATTTTCGAATGAGTTTTGCCCCACCCTTCACAACGGCCGCTATTACAGAGTTTCGTGCAATCGCTCTTTTCTGAAATGGATCGATTTCCTCTCTCTGAACCGTGCCGAAATTAAGCGGAAGAGGATCTACATCCGCCTCAATTAATCCCAACGCCGATAATTGCTCCATTTCCTTACGAATTTTCTCTGAAACTTGAAGAAATCTATTTCTTGCCGCTATCATCAGATTGATACTTGCCGCTGAATATTTCTGCGGTGGTTTTTTAAATGCGACCAGCATCGAAATATGATTCTCAGAACTTTTCCCATGCACAATGTAATCCCTATAACTTTCTATTATCTCGTCAAGGACGAAATGACTTAATTGAAAATCGTCACTCGACAGATTCAAACAATGAACAGCTTCGATAACATAATCAATAAAAAATGCGGCGGCTCGGCAATAAGAGTCCATTGTATTTATTTTATCTTGCATTGTTTTTGCAAAGATTGAAAACTCATGGATCTCTCTGCCGTTAGACCCAATAAGTATCCATGTCTTAACTCCGTTAACTTTTCTTGGGCGTAATAAAATATTATTAAGCATCGATAATTCCCATATGAGCGTCGAAACAGGGAAATTATTGCACAATCAAAATAACTATTTCAAAGATGCAAAAAAGGAAATTTTGTAAAATAAAAGTTTACGGGTTATACGATAAACTATTAATTATTTCATTAAAACAATTGGCGGAAATAAAACTAGCGGTGCTTCGTCTTTAGGTACAGGGTTCTGCTATTTTTTTAATATGCTTTTATTCGAAAAAAAGAATTCACAACTTTTCTTCACTGTTTTTGTAAAAACAACGAGTTTGTCTCATTTTTACAACAAACTCATTTAAAAAAGTTGCGCTAAAATGAAAAAAGCCATCCAAGATCTTGGATGGCTTTTTCTGAGCACTGCCTAGAAAAACTGCTGCATATGGCAGTTAATCCGAACTTCAAAATAAATCAGAGCCCACGAGATGCAAAGACCGCGAAGATAGGTTCGGAGGTGTAGATATTCTAAAAAGACTTTGGCGCCGTTAAAACTCAGCGCAAAACTGTGATTCGAGGGAAGAGTGTTTGAAGAATAGCATTGGAGAGAATGGCCCGCCCGGAGGGAATCGAACCCCCATGATCGCTTTAGAAGAGCGAGGTCCTATCCGTTGAACGACAGGCGGTTTCATGAAGCCAATATTTTACCCATTACAGGGCAAGTTGTGGCCAGCATTTTACTGCAATTACCGATTTTACTTAAATGAGCTTAGTTACTTCAGCATACAGTAACTCATTGTACAACAACCCTATGACAACATAAGAACCAGCGACCCTCAGCTTAGAAGGCTGATGCTCTATCCAACTGAGCTATGGGCAGAAAGACGTCGCAGGAATCTGCGGCGGAAATGAAAAACGGGCTGTCCGAAGACAACCCGTTTTAGAGATTTTGGTCGGAGTACAAGGATTCGAACCTTGGACCCTCTGGTCCCAAACCAGATGCGCTACCGGGCTGCGCTACACTCCGATGAACAGTATTTTAGCCGCTACCACTGCCTACGTCAATCAAAGCACCTGATTTAAATTTCAGTGCTGAAATTTTATGCAGCCAACTGGCTTTCCACCTTGTCGGCGATGCGGCGCGCCATCGATTGGGCGTCGTCGGCATTGCGCGCTTCGACCATGACGCGAATCAGCGGCTCGGTGCCGGAGGCGCGGATCAACACGCGGCCGCTGTCGCCCAGCTCGGCTTCGACCTTTTCCTTTTCAGCCACCATGGCGGCGTTCTTGGTCCAGTCGAAACCTGGCGCAACGCGAACGTTGATCAGCGTCTGGGGGAAGATTTTCAGCTCGGCGCAGCACTGCTCCAGCGAACGGCCGGCGCGCTTCAGTGCCGACAGCACTTGCAGAGCCGAAATGATGCCGTCGCCGGTGGTGTGCTTGTCCAGCGCCAGCAAGTGGCCCGAGCCTTCGCCACCCAAGATCCAGCCTTTTTCCTGCATCACTTCCAGCACGTAACGGTCGCCCACCTTGGCACGGGCGAAGCCGATGCCCTTCTCTTTCAGTGCGACTTCCACCGCCATATTGGTCATCAGCGTGCCGACCGCGCCAGCCACCGGGCCGGTGGCCAGGCGGTCCATCACCATCAGGTACAGCAGCTCGTCGCCGTTGTACAGGCGGCCATTGGCGTCGCACATGATGAGGCGGTCGGCGTCGCCGTCCAGCGCGATGCCGAGATCGGCGCCATGCACCAGTACGGCGGCGGCCATGGCCTTGGGCGCGGTGGCGCCGTGGTCCAGGTTGATGTTGAAGCCGTCCGGCTTGTTGCCAATGGCGACCACTTCCGCACCCAGTTCATGGAACACGTGCGGCGCGATGTTGTAGGCGGCGCCATGGGCGCAGTCGACCACGATTTTCAGGCCACGCAGGTCCAGCTCGTTCGGGAAGGTGCTCTTGCAGAATTCGATGTAGCGGCCCTGGGCATCATCCAGACGCTTGGCGCGGCCCAGTTTTTCCGATGGCACGCACTCCATCGGCTGCTCCAGCGCGGCTTCGATATCGAGTTCAACCGCGTCCGGCAGCTTGGTGCCCTGCGCCGAGAAGAATTTGATGCCATTGTCCTGGAACGGGTTGTGCGAGGCCGAGATCACCACGCCGGCCGACAGGCGCAGCGCGCGGGTCAGGTAGGCAATGGCCGGGGTCGGCATCGGGCCGGCCAGCATGACGTCGACGCCGGCGGCGGAGAAGCCGGCTTCGAGCGCGGCTTCCAGCATGTAGCCGGAGATGCGGGTGTCTTTGCCGATCAGGACGGTCGGACGGCCGCTGCCGGTGCGCTTGCTGGCTAGGACTTTACCTGCGGCATAGCCCAGGCGCATGACGAAGTCAGGGGTGATCGGGGATACGCCTACCAAGCCGCGGATGCCGTCGGTGCCAAAATATTTACGTGCCATTGTATTTGCTCTTTAAGTCGTTGTTATTGTGCTGCTTGCCATACTTTCAGCGCGTCGACCGTCTCCGCCACGTCGTGCACGCGCACGATCAGGGCGCCGCGCGCCACCGCCGCCAGCGCGCCGCCGACGCTGCCGGCCATGCGCTGTTCAACCGGCTTGCCGGTCACCGCGCCCACCATGGACTTGCGCGACAAGCCCGCCAACAGCGGCAGGCCGAGCTCGTCGATCAGGCGGCCGGTGGCCTTCAACAAGGCGTAATTATGCTCCACGGTCTTGCCAAAGCCAAAGCCGGGATCGATGCAAAGGCGACGTGGATCAATACCGGCCGCCAGCAGCGCGTTAATGCGCTCGCGCAGGAAGCCAATCACCTCGTCCACCACGTCGCTGTACGACGGCGCCAGCTGCATGTGCTGCGGGTCGCTTTGCATGTGCATGATGCACAGCGCGCAATCGCCGTCCCGCACGGCCTCGATCGCGCCCGGAGCGCGGAAGCCGTTGATGTCGTTAATCATGTCAACGCCGGCGATGATGGCTTCGCGCATCACCTGCGGCTTGTAGGTGTCGATCGAGATCGCCGGACCGAGGTCGCGCACCGCGTACAGCACCGGCATCACGCGCTGCAGTTCGTCTTCCAGCGACACCGGCGGCGAGCCGGGTCGGGTGGATTCGCCGCCGACGTCGATGATGTCGACACCGGCCTCGATCATTTCTTCGGCATGCGACAGCGCGAACTCCAGCGACTGGTAGCTGCCGCCATCGGAAAAGGAATCGGGCGTGACGTTGAGAATGCCCATCACGCGGGCGCGCACACCCTCGCCCCGCCACGGGTAGTTAAATCGGCCAAACTGTAAAGTAGAGTGCATTGTGAAACAGGAATGAAAAAGGGCGAGGATCTCTCCTCACCCCTTGGTGTTGATACGCGTACCGTGCGGATTACGCCGGTGCGGTCAAGCTAGGCGATACGCCGCTGCCGCCATCGCTCGGTGGCTGCTTGCGGATCGACACGCCGGCTTTCGGCGGACGTGGGTCCAGGCCAGCCATGATGTCGTTGATCTGGTCGGCATCGATGGTTTCCCATTCCAGCAGCGCCTTGGTCATGACTTCCACTTTTTCGCGGTTGTCTTCCAGCAGCTTGCGTGCCAGCGCATATTGCTGATCCAGGATGCGGCGGATTTCAGCGTCGACCTTTTGCTGGGTCGCTTCCGAAATGGTCTTGTTGCTGCCACCCAGGAAGCCGTCGTTCTGGCTGTCTTCGTACACCATCACGCCCAGCGCGTCCGACATGCCGAACTTGGTGACCATCGAACGGGCCAACTTGGTGGCGCGCGAGAAGTCGTTCGAGGCGCCGGTCGACATCTGGCCGACGAAGATTTCCTCAGCGATACGGCCGCCGAACAGGATCGAAATCTCTTCCAGCATCTTGTCCTTGTAGCCCGAGATATTGTCGTGCTCAGGCAGTTGCCAGGTCAGACCCAGCGCCCAGCCGCGCGGCATGATGGTCACTTTGTGGACCGGATCCGCCTTCGGCAGCAGCTTGGCGACCACAGCATGGCCGGACTCGTGGTAAGCGGTGTTGCGACGCTCGTCCTCGCGGATCACCATCGACTTGCGCTCAGGACCCATGTAGATCTTGTCCTTGGCATCCTCGAAGTCCGCCATATCGACCAGACGCTTGGAGCGGCGGGCGGCAAACAGCGCGGCTTCGTTGACCAGATTGGCCAGGTCGGCGCCCGAGAAGCCTGGCGTACCACGGGCCAGGATGTCGGCCTTGACGTCGGTGCCGATCGGCACTTTGCGCATGTGCACGTTCAAGATCTGTTCGCGGCCGCGGATATCCGGCAGGCCGACGTTGACTTGACGGTCGAAACGGCCCGGACGCAGCAGCGCCTTGTCCAGCACGTCCGCACGGTTGGTGGCGGCAATCACGATCACGCCGGACTGCGCTTCAAAGCCGTCCATTTCCACCAGCAACTGGTTCAGCGTCTGTTCGCGCTCGTCGTTACCGCCGCCCATGCCGGCGCCACGATGACGGCCAACCGCGTCGATCTCGTCGATGAAGATGATGCAAGGCGAATGCTTTTTGGCGTTCTCGAACATGTCGCGGACGCGGGATGCACCCACACCGACAAACATTTCAACGAAGTCCGAACCGGAAATCGAGAAGAACGGCACTTTGGCTTCGCCGGCGATGGCGCGTGCCAGCAGGGTTTTACCGGTGCCCGGAGGACCGACCATCAGCACGCCGCGTGGAATGCGGCCGCCCAGTTTCTGGAATTTGCTCGGGTCTTTCAGGAAGTCGACGATCTCGCCGACTTCTTCCTTGGCTTCGTCGCAACCGGCCACGTCGGACAGGGTGACGGTGTTATTGGTTTCATCCATCATGCGCGCCTTCGACTTGCCGAAGGAGAACGCGCCGCCCTTGCCGCCGCCCTGCATCTGGCGCATGAAGAAGATCCAGACGCCGATCAGCAGCAGCATTGGGAACCAGGACACGAACACCTGCGACAGGAACGATGGTTCCTCAGGCGGTTTGATGTCGAAATGGATGCCGTTGTCGCGCAGATCGCCGATCAGGCCGCGGTCCAGCAGCGTGGCGGTGGTGCGGACTTTGGTGTCGTCGCTGCGGGTGGCGGTGATGTTGCCACCTTCAATCACGACATCCTTGATGCGCTTGGCTTTCACGTCATCCAGCAAGTCGGAATAAGCGACAGGCTTAGCCCCTCCCGTTACGCCATGGCTGTCAAACTGCTTGTACAGCATGAGCAGCAGCAGTACCACGACTACCCAGATGGCTGATTTGGAAAACATGTTATTCACGAAAACTCCTTGGATGCGAGGCGCATCTATAAACCTGGCTGAAATTCGATTTTACTCGCAATAAGCAGGCGTTGCCAGAAACCTGCCGTGCGCCGGGTCAAAACCGGCCGAAAAGCACATTATTTGAGCAAAAAAGCCATGCAATCAAGATAAAACTGCTTTTCCCGGTTGTATGTAGGGGTTATTCAAGGAATATCAAGGGTGCCAGCCTTCGGAATCCAGCGGCTGTGCCGAAGCCATGCCGCCGGTGGACGGATTTTTCAGGCCACGGCCCAGCAGGAAGATTTCGGACGACTTGTCGCGACTGGCTTTGGGCTTTTTCTGGATCACGGTTTTGAATTCGGCACGGAATTTATGCACGATGTCATTGAAGCCCATGTCTTTGAAACATTTGACCAGCAGCGCACCCTCCGGTTTCAAATGCGCCTGCGAGAATTCAATGGCCAGATCGATCAGATGCTCCATGCGCGCCGCGTCGGAATCGTGGATGCCGGACAGATTGGGCGCCATATCCGATAACACCAGGTCAACTTTCTGCCCCTGCACCACCGCTTCCAGCTGCTGCAGCACTTCGGCTTCGCGGAAATCGCCCTGGATGAAGTGGAAATCGGCCACCGGCTCCATCGGCAAAATGTCCAGCCCGATCAGCGTGCCGTGCACGCCGCCGCCTTCCTTGCCGGCCAGCTTGCGGCGCGTGTATTGCGCCCAGCTACCCGGTGTACAGCCGAGGTCGACGATGACCTGACCAGGCTTGATCAGCTTCTCGTCCTCATCAATCTCTTTCAGCTTGAAAGCCGCACGGGCGCGATAGCCCTCTTTCTGGGCCAATTTCACGTACGGATCGTTAATGTGGTCGTGAATCCAGTTTTTGTTTATTTTGTTCTTAGCCATTCGCGTAGAATACTGCCTTTAAGGAACCTACAAAAAATAATTTTATGATCAAACTGACTCCCGTTGAGCGCAGCGCGCTGCGCGCCGAAGCCCATGGCCTGAAACCTATCGTCCTGATCGGCGAGGCGGGTCTGACCGCCAACGTCCTCAAGGAAATCGCGCTGGGACTGGATTCCCATGGCCTGATCAAGGTCCGCGTGTTCGGTGACGACCGCGAAGCCCGCATTGCCATGTATGAAACTATCTGCGACCAGTTGAAGGCGGCGCCAGTGCAACACATCGGCAAACTGCTGGTGCTGTACCGTCCGAAGGTGGAAGCAGAGAAAACCCGCAACTCGTCCGGCAAGGGCATGCGCGAAGTCACCATCGTCAAAGCCAGCTCGACCGGCACCAAGCGTCCGTCGGTGACCAAAGTGCTGCTGAAGGGGAATGAACGCGTGACCCAGGGCGGCAACATCAAGCGCGCCAAGGCACGTCAGAAATCGACCAAGAAGACGGTGCTGGGTTAAAACCAACGTCGTCATTCCGGCGCAAGCCGGAATCCATGGAACGCTGGCCCAGCCTGCAAACTCAGCATGGATCCCGGCCTGCGCCGGGATCACATTACTGCTTCACCACCAGCCAGGCGGCCAGCAGGCTTTGGATCAGATAAATCACGCTGGAAATGCCGTGCAGGACGCCAAAGCGGTTTTTCGCCGCCTCTTCCATCACCCCACCCGGCCCCGCCGCCGCGCGCAGCGACGCCATCATCGGCTGCAGGCCGAAGTGCGACACCAACGTACACGCCAACATCACCAGCACGATAATCAGCAAGGTCTTGCGCGACTTGGCCGCCATATTGGCCGCCGGACCGGCAAAAATGCCGCCATTGCTGGTCTGGGTGGCCCCCAACAGCACCAGCATCACCAGTGCGCAGACGATCGACAGCCAGGCCTGGTTGGTGAATAAATTACCGGCGATGGTGCCGGCCAACACGCGATCACTCAGCGTGGCGAACAGGGTCGGTGCGGCCAGATAGCCTACCGCCCAGAGACTGCCAGCCCACAGGGTGGCAACCAGCAAACGGGTGCGGGCAAGTAGCATCAGACGTAACGGACTTCCAGGATTTCATATTCGCGCGGGCCGGCTGGGGCCTGCACTTCCACCACGTCGCCGGCCGATTTGCCGATCAGCGCGCGGGCGATCGGCGAGGTCACCGATACTTTGTTCAGCTTGATGTCGGCTTCGTCGGTGCCAACGATCTGGTAGCTGACGTTGTCGCCGGTTTCCAGGTCTTCCAGATCGACGGTGGCGGCGAACACCACGCGGCCTTCGGCGTCCAGCGTGGTCGGATCGATGATCTGCGCGGCGCTCAGCTTGCCTTCCAGTTCCGCAATCCGGCCTTCCACAAATGCCTGGCGCTCCTTGGCGGCATCGTACTCAGCGTTTTCCGACAAGTCGCCATGCGAGCGTGCTTCGGCAATCGCGTCGATCACGATACGGCGTTCTTTGGTCTTCAACTGGTGCAACTCTTCTTTCAGGAGTTCTGCGCCGTACTTGGTAAGTGGAACTGAAGTCATGTTATTTATTTACTCTGTTTTTACAATGGAAAACCACAGAGGCCGCGCCGTCTTGCCTGCGCGAGCTCTGTGGTCCGGGTACTACCTAAACCTTCAAGGCTTAGTGTAAGGTTTTATGCAGCCCTTGTAAATCGTACACTTGCAATTCGTCGAGATGACGGATGCCTTCCACCGCCGCTTCAGCGCCGGCGATGGTGGTGTAGGTGGTCACGCGCGAGGCCAGCGACGAGGTGCGGATGGCACGCGAGTCGATAATGGCGTTGCGCTTCTCTTCCACCGTGTTGATGACCAGGACGATTTCATGGTTCTTGATCATGTCGACGATGTGCGGACGGCCTTCCACCACTTTGTTGACGGCGGCGACCGGAATCCCGGCCGCCGCGATCACCGCTGCGGTGCCTTTGGTGGCTGCCAGCGTGAAGCCCATGTCGACCAGGTCGCGCGCCACTTTGACGGCGCGTGGCTTGTCCGACGATTTCACCGACAGGAACACCTTGCCCGACTTCGGCAGCTTGACGCCGGCGCCCAGCTGCGATTTGACGAAGGCTTCACCGAAGGTTTTACCGACGCCCATCACCTCACCGGTCGATTTCATCTCAGGGCCGAGGATGGTGTCGACGCCGGGGAATTTCACGAACGGGAACACGGCTTCCTTGACGCTGAAGTAAGGCGGCACCACTTCCTTGGTAACGCCCTGCTCCGCCAGCTTCTGGCCGACCATGCAACGCGCGGCGATCTTGGCCAACTGCAGGCCGGTCGCTTTCGACACGTAAGGCACGGTACGCGAGGCGCGCGGGTTCACTTCCAGCACGTAGACCACGTCCTTGCCGTCCTGTTTCTGAATCGCGAACTGCACGTTCATCAGACCGACCACGTTCAAGCCCTTGGCCATCAGCGAGGTCTGACGTTTCAGTTCATCGATGGTTTCCTGCGACAGCGAGTACGGTGGCAGCGAGCAGGCCGAGTCACCCGAGTGGACGCCAGCTTGTTCGATGTGCTCCATCACGCCGCCGATGAAGGTGGTGTCGCCGTCCGAGATGCAGTCGACGTCGCACTCGATGGCGTCGTTCAGGAAGCGGTCCAGCAGCACCGGCGAATCGTTCGATACTTTCACGGCTTCGCGCATGTAGCGCTCCAGGTCGCGCTGCTCGTGGACGATTTCCATCGCGCGGCCACCCAGCACGTAGGAAGGACGCACCACCAGCGGGTAGCCGATTTCCTGTGCCAGCGCCAGCGCGTCCGCTTCGGTGCGCGCGGTGCGGTTAGGCGGCTGACGCAGACCCAGGTCTTGCAGCAGCTTCTGGAAACGCTCGCGGTCTTCGGCGGCGTCGATCATGTCCGGCGAGGTGCCGACGATAGGCACGCCATTGGCTTCCAGGTCCAGCGCCAGTTTCAACGGGGTCTGGCCGCCGTACTGCACGATCACGCCAACCGGTTTTTCCAGTTCGACGATTTCCAGCACGTCTTCCAGCGTCAGCGATTCGAAGTACAGACGATCCGAGGTATCGTAGTCGGTCGACACGGTCTCTGGATTGCAGTTGACCATGATGGTCTCGTAGCCGTCTTCGCGCATCGCCAGCGCGGCATGCACGCAGCAGTAGTCGAATTCGATACCCTGGCCGATACGGTTAGGGCCACCGCCCAGTACCATGATCTTTTTCTTGTCGGTCGGGTTGGACTCGCATTCCTCGTCGTAGGTCGAGTACATGTACGCGGTGTTGGTCGCGAATTCGGCGGCGCAGGTATCGACGCGCTTGTACACCGGACGGATGTTCAGCTCATGACGCTTGGCGCGCACTTCGGCCGGCGTGGTTTGCAGCAGGAAGGCCAGACGACGGTCCGAGAAGCCCTTCTGTTTCAGCTTGTACAGCACGTTCTTGTCCAACTGATCCAGCTTCTGGGTGTCCATCCACAGTTCCAGGTCGACGATCTCTTTAATCTGGATCAGGAACCATGGGTCGATCTTGGTCAGCTGGTGCACTTCTTCCAGCGTGAAGCCTTGGGCGAAGGCGTCACCCACGTACCAGATACGCTCAGGACCTGGCTCGCCCAGTTCCTCTTCGATCTTCTCGCGGTCCTTGGTTTTCTCGTTCAGGCCATCCACGCCCACTTCCAGGCCGCGCAGCGCTTTCTGGAACGATTCCTGGAAGGTGCGGCCGATCGCCATCACTTCACCGACAGATTTCATCTGGGTGGTCAGGTGGTGGTCGGCGGTTGGGAACTTCTCGAAGGTGAAGCGCGGGATCTTGGTCACGACGTAGTCGATCGACGGTTCGAACGAAGCCGGGGTCTGGCCGCCGGTGATTTCGTTGCGCAGTTCGTCCAGCGTGAAGCCCACCGCCAGCTTGGCCGCCACTTTGGCGATCGGGAAGCCGGTGGCTTTCGACGCCAGTGCCGACGAACGCGAAACGCGCGGGTTCATCTCGATGACGATCATGCGACCGTCTTTCGGGTTGACCGAGAACTGCACGTTGGAACCGCCGGTGTCGACACCGATTTCACGCAGCACCGCCAGCGAGGCGTTACGCATGATCTGGTATTCCTTGTCGGTCAGCGTTTGTGCTGGCGCCACGGTGATCGAGTCACCGGTGTGCACGCCCATCGGGTCCAGATTTTCGATCGAGCAGATGATGATGCAGTTGTCCGCCTTGTCGCGCACCACTTCCATCTCGTACTCTTTCCAGCCCAGCAGCGATTCTTCGATCAGCAGCTCGTTGGTTGGCGAGGCTTCCAGACCGCGTTTGCAGATCGCTTCGAATTCTTCTTCGTTGTAAGCGATGCCGCCGCCGCTGCCGCCCATGGTGAACGATGGACGGATGATGGTTGGGAAGCCGACGGTCTTCTGCACCGCCCACGATTCTTCCATCGAGTGCGCCACGCCGGATTTGGCGGAGCCCAGGCCGATTTTGGTCATCGCATCCTTGAACTTGGAGCGGTCTTCGGCCTTGTCGATGGCTTCCGGGGTGGCGCCGATCAGTTCAACCTTGTACTTGTCCAGAATGCCGTGACGGTGCAGGTCCAGCGCGCAGTTCAGCGCGGTCTGGCCGCCCATGGTCGGCAGGATCGCGTCCGGCTTTTCCTTGGCGATGATCTTCTCAACCACTTGCCAGGTAATCGGCTCGATGTAGGTGACGTCGGCCATTTCCGGGTCGGTCATGATGGTCGCAGGGTTGCTGTTGACCAGAATGACTTTGTAACCTTCTTCGCGCAGCGCTTTGCAGGCCTGGGCGCCGGAATAGTCGAACTCACAGGCCTGGCCGATGATGATCGGGCCAGCGCCAATAATCAGAATGCTTTTAATATCAGAACGTTTTGGCATTTATTTTTTCTCCGAAGCTTCCATCAGGCCGATGAAGCGGTCAAACAGGTAAGCGACGTCAGTCGGGCCAGGCGATGCTTCAGGGTGGCCCTGGAAGCAGAACGCCGGCGTGTCGGTGCGGGCGAAGCCCTGCAGCGAACCGTCGAACAGCGATACGTGGGTTACGCGGCAGTTGGCCGGCAGCGTGGCCTGGTCGACTGCGAAACCGTGGTTTTGCGAGGTGATCATCACCTTCTTGCTGTCCAGGTCTTGTACCGGGTGGTTGGCGCCGTGGTGGCCGAATTTCATCTTCAGGGTCTTGGCGCCGGAGGCCAGGCCCATGATCTGGTGACCCAGGCAGATACCGAACAGCGGAATCTTCTTGGCCATGAATACCTTGGCGGCGGCGATCGCGTAATCGCATGGCTCAGGATCGCCAGGACCGTTGGACAGGAACACGCCGTCCGGGTTCAGCGCCAGCACTTCTTCAGCGGTGGTCTGGGCCGGCACCACGGTGACTTTGCAGCCGCGCGCGGTCAGCATGCGCAGGATGTTGCGCTTGACGCCGAAGTCGTAGGCGACCACGTGGAATTTCGGGTTTTCCAGCTTGCCGTAGCCTTCGCCGAGCGTCCATTCGGTTTCGGTGTATTCGTAGGCGGCGGCCACGGTGACCACCTTGGCCAGGTCCATGCCGGCCAGGCCAGGGAAGGAACGGGCCAGGTCCAGCGCCTGAGTGACCGACGGTTCGTTACCTTGAGTGCCGGTGACGATGGCGCCGGACTGGGCACCCTTCTCGCGCAGGATGCGGGTCAGCTTGCGGGTATCGATGCCGGCGATGGCGACGATGTTCTCGGCCTTCAGATAGTCCGACAGCGACTGGGTGGAACGGAAGTTCGAGGCGATCAGCGGCAGGTCACGGATGATTAGACCGGCGGCATGCACCTTGGAGGCTTCGACGTCTTCGGCGTTGATGCCGTAGTTGCCGATGTGAGGATACGTCAGGGTGACGATCTGGCGGCTGTAGGAAGGATCGGTCAGGATCTCCTGATAGCCGGTCATGGACGTGTTAAAGACCACTTCACCGGTGGTATGGCCGGCGGCGCCGATCGAAACACCTTTGAAAATGGTTCCGTCAGCGAGGACCAGTATGGCTGGAACGGCGGGGCCAGAAAAAAATGGCGGCAAGGGCAACTCCTGATAAAGTTACCGTAGCTGCGCCACGTCAGACGACCCTCAAGCGACCCAGGAGCTTGCGCGCCACGGGGGAGTTGGTCAGATTGATGATGGATGAGTGGTAGTCGCTACGGTAGAGATGTGATTTGGCTAAACCTTTGAATTATAACCAATTACACCCTATCTGACAAGGCAGCGACGGACTTTATTTGCGCGCCGGATACGCCTCCAGCTGAGGTAAGCCGAGCTTGCCCACATACTCGGAAATCGCCACTGTCAGCAGTTGGTTAACACTACAGCCTTGCATTTGCGCCAACTCGCTGATGTCGCTGTGTAGGCTGCGCGGTATCCGCAACGCGATGCGGCCGCTGGAATCGAACGGCTGCATGGGCTCGGCAATTGGCTGCCCCAACCCCAATGAGGCGGCCAGCCACGCCGCCGCAGCCTTATCGAGATTACTCAGCGCCTCATCCGCAGTCTCGCCCTCGGCAACGCAGCCCGAGAACTCGTGTATATAAGCGGTGTAGCCGCCCTGCTCATCCGGCAGCAAACGGCGCACATATGGACGGGCCAAAATCGCCCTTATTTTGCGTTTACGCCGCTTTGCCGCCATCTCCGCCCCCCCCCCCTGTGCCAACTTGATTAGACCATTCGCAGCGTGGCAAGGTTCCAATAAAAAAACCGCCTGGTGTTGAGCCAGGCGGCATTCTTGGGCTGCGCCCTGGTGGGCGACGGCTTAGTTCAGCGCGGCGATGCCGGCTTTTGCAATTTGTGCATCTTCGGCTGATTTCACGCCCGAGACGCCGACGGCGCCGATGGTGTGGCCGTCGACGATGACGGGCACGCCGCCTTCCAGCATGCCGTCCGCCATCGGCGCGGGCGCGCTCAGGAACGATACGCGGCCGTTGTTGATCATGTCTTCATACAGTTTGGACTCGCGGCGGCCCAGCGCCGATACGCGTGCCTTGGCCGGCGCGATGTGCGACGACAGCGGGTTGGCGCCATCCAGTCGCTGCAACCACAGCAGATGGCCGCCGTCGTCGACGATGGCGATCACCACGGCCCAGTTATTCGCCACCGCTTCCGCTTCAGCGGCAGCAGCGATTTTCTTGACGTCGGCGAGAGTGAGGTATGGCTTGGTTTGCATGATGCTTCCTTATGGTTTACTGAGGTTTACGCTTGGCTTCCAATTTCTGTTTGATCTGCGCCATCACCTGCGCGGCGGCCTGCTCGCCGGCCAGTACCGCCTGATTACGGCCATTGAAGTCATTGCTGGCCATCTTGCCCAGCGGCGGCGTGATGACGATGTCGGCCTCGCGCAGTTCGTAGTCGTTGATGCGCTGGCCCATGATGGAGAAGGTCTGCATGATGACGTCCAGCGAACTGACCGTGGCCTGCACGTCGGCCTGAGTGGAGATGTTGACCGCGATGACAAAGTCCGCACCCATGTCGCGCGCAAAGCGCACCGGCACCGGCGCCACCAGGCCACCATCAACATAAGTATGACCGCTGATGACCACCGGCTGGAACACCCCCGGCACCGCCGACGACGCCCGCACGGCCATGCCGGTATTCCCGCGCTGGAAAAGAATCGGCTTGCCGTCTTTCAGATCGGTGGCCACGGCGCCGAACGGGATCTTCAGCTTTTCCATCGGCTGGTTGTTGACCGCCTTGTTGACGTAGGCCTGCAGCGCTTCGCCTTTCAGCACACCGGTCGATTTACGGAACAGCGGCAGCGCCCAATCGGAGATCGACGCTTCGTCCATCTCCATCGCCATCTTCTGCAACTGGAAGCCGGTGTTACCGGCCGCGTACAGCGCGCCCACCACGCTGCCGGCGCTGGTGCCGACCACGATGTCCGGATAAATACCCTGCGCCTCCAGTGCCTTGATCACGCCGATGTGCGCGAAGCCGCGCGCGGCGCCACCGCCCAGCGCGAGGCCGATCTTGATCTTCTTGGGCGGCAGAGGTTCGGGAGGCGGCAGCACCGCCGGAGTCTCGATGACCGGCGTGGTTTTGCAGCCGACGATGGCGGCTGCGGACAGGGTGGCTAAAGTGGCAAGGGCGAGACGGCGTGATGTCATGAGCAGTGTAGTGAGCGGAATTCAGCGCCCAGATTGTACACCGCCTACGCCACGTCGTCCCGGCGAAAGCCGGGACCCATGCTGAGTTGGCGTTCTATGGGTCCCGGCCTTCGCCGGGACGACGGTCAGTAGCGGTCGTCGAAGGCGAAGATCGGCTTGCGGCTCTTCCACTGGCCGGCGGTGAAGTCCGGGAAATCCAGCGTCTGGAAGTTCTGTGCGATCGACTGCTCGGACAGCGGCGTGATGGCGCTCCAGGTCACCGCGTCGTAAATATCGATCGGCATCGGCGCGCTGGCCTTCAGCGCCTCCACAAACGCGTGAATGACGAAGAAGTCCATACCGCCATGACCGGCGCCCTCCGCATCCTTGGCATACTTGCGCCACAGCGGATGGTCATACTTATCCTGCCACGGCTGGAAGTCATCCCACTGGTGCGGCTTGCTCTTGCCTTCGATGTGGATCGAGTGATTCACATCCATCCACAACCCATCGGTGCCCTGCACACGGAAGCCCAGCGAATAAGGGCGCGGCAGCGAAGTGTCGTGCTGCAGGATGATGGTCTCGCCGTTCTCGCAGGCCAGCGTGGTGGTCACCACGTCGCCCAGCTTGAACACGGTTTTCGCGTTCGGATGATTCGGACCACCTTCCTTGACGACGTAATCATGCAGACCACGCGCCTTAGTGGCAAATGAATTAATCCGCGTGAAGCGGTTGCCGCGATTGATGTTGGTGTACATCGCGCACGGCCCAATGCCATGGCTTGGATACAGCTCACCATTGCGCTGCACCGAATGCTCGGTGCGCCAGCGCGCCTCCGACCAGCCCTTGGTGCCGAACTCCACGCCATCGCCATACGGCTTATCCGGATTACCGCTATTGAACTTCACCGCGCGCAGATCATGCTGATAGCCGCCCTGCAGATGCACCAGCTCACCGAACACGCCGGCGCGCACCATCTGCAACACCGCCATCACATCGCGACGGAAGCACACATTCTCCAGCAGCATATACGGCGTCTTGGTTTTCAGCTGGGTGTTCAGCACATCCCAGTGATCCTGCAGCGTGATGCCGGCCACCACCTCGCAGCCGACCGGGATCTTGGCCTGCATGGCGGCGATGGCCATCGGCGCGTGCCATTCCCATGGCGTGGCGATGATCACGCCATCCAGGCCGCCCTTGTCCAGCATGCGCTTGTAGGCTTGCGGGTCGCGGTCCTCGCCGTAGGTGATCGGCTTCGGCTTGTTATGCTTGGCGACGTTGGCCAGCGCACGACCCAGCATGATCGGTTCGATGTCGCACAGCGCCACTACTTCCACGTCATCGCGACGCAGCAGTTCCTGCAACAGCACCTGGCCGCGCATGCCGGTGCCGATCATGCCGATGCGGACCTTCTGACGCGTGGCGCCGAACGCGGAAGGCAGCATCAAGCCGCCGGCCAGCGCCGCGCCGGCCATCATGAAGTCGCGTCGATTAAATTGATTGCTCATTCGTTTAGCCTCTTTTATTTGTTATTGACTGGAGTGACGCTAGCGCCCTCCGTTCCGATCAGGGCCGCATTGGCCCAGTTACCGCAAACCTGCGCCGGTTTGCTGCCACGCGCACCCAACGTTCGCAGGCTGATGCTGGTCAGTCCGCGCACATCGATTTCCGGCTTAACCACCGCCGGCGCGTTAATCAGGCCACTGTCGTACAGCAGACGCTCGCCGCTCCACACCTGGAATTGCAGTCCGCCCGCGCTGCGGCAGCTGTCGTCCACGCCCAGATCGGCGCGCAGCAGGCTCCATTCGCCGGCCAGTTGCAGGTCGACGCGGCTGCTCGGGCCTACGCCCAGTCCTTTGCGGAACTTCAGGCCATTCATGCGCATCTCGCTGCCGTGCAGCGGCTTATCGCGGTTGACGCCTTTCGGCAGCGCCAGGTCGGACAGGAATTGCTGCAGCTCCGCGCCTTCCTTGCTCTCATGCGCCATCACGTGGAAGGTGGACAGCGTGATCGGACCGACATCGCTGGCGACTGCGGCGTTGAAGGCGCGCGCGGACGGAGCGTTGGCGGCGGTGACCATTGGATCGGTGCTGGCCGCGCCATCGCCTTCCGGGTTCTGCGTGCTGAGGACGCGGAAGCGCAGCAGACGGCCGGCGGTGGGCGCGAAGCTGATGCTTTGCAGTCCCTCCTGCAGTTTCAGTTGTCCGCGCTTGATCGGCGTGCCCCAGTCACCGTTGTTATCGCCCATGTAGATTTCGTAATCGCGCACCTGGCCGTGTTTCCAGTGCTGGTCGTTGCGCGGGGCGATTTCAATGCCGTCGATCAGACGACGTTCGGTAAAGCCGATAACCCATTCGTGCGGACCGCCCTGCACCGCCGGCGTGCGCGGCGTGCGGAACCAGGTGGCGGGATCGTTATCGAACGCGTTTTCCAGCGGCGAGCCGCTTTCTTCGCCCGGACGGTTGATCACCACCATGCCGTCCGCCGGAATGGCGCGGCCCAGCACTGGCGCCGCAGGGAAAGCGTCGTCGGCCAGTGCTGCCGCCGGCGCGGCCTGCAGAATGAAGCGCAGCGGCTGGCGGATGTCCTGGCTGGCGCTCTTCACATGCAGCGTGCCCTGACGCTCGGCGGCGTCGAAGTACCAGCCCTCGCTGGCGGCGTCGAAAGCCGCGCGGTCGGCCAACGCCGGCAGCACCGCGCCGGCTGCACCTTGCGCGACGCTGACCGATGCTGGGCGCTGACGCGTGAGCACACGCAGCGCATAGGCGCGGCGGGTCAGTTGGCCGTCGTAGCTGCCGGTCACCGGCGCCACCTCGACCTGTACGCCATCGGCGCTGGCGTTCATGCGAATGGTCTGCTGGCTGAACGCGCCGTCCTGATAGCGACGCGTGTTACCGTCATCCTCGTACAGCGTGTACTCGGACGCGCCTTGCGGATACAAATCCAGCGTCAGCGTGTCCTTGGGCTTCTGTCCGTCGTACAGCATTTCCGGATACATCGGCAGAATCGCACCAGCGCGCACGAACACCGGCAGCTTGTCCAGCGTCACCGCCAGATCGATATCACGCCCCTCCTTGCCGGCCGTGGCCTGACGGCCATCCCAATAATCGAACCAGCGCCCCTCCGGCAAATGAATCGCACGGCGCCAACCCTGGCTCACAGCCTGGCTGCGATACACCGGCGCCACCAGCAGATCGCGCCCGAGCAGATACTGATATTTGTACGCCTCGCTGTTGGCAGCGGGATCGTTCGGATAATCCCACATCAGCCCACGCACCAGCGGCGCGCCGCTTTGCTCCGCCTCGCGCATCAGCGTGTACATATACGGCGTCAGGCGCATCTTCAACTTCAGATAGCGGCGGTTGATGCTGACATAGGGCTCGGCAAACCACCACGGATGCTTGCGCTCCGCCGCCGACCATCCCGACATCCCCATCAACACCGGCGTAAACGCCTTCCACTGCAAATCACGCGTGAAGGTCTCGGGGCTGCCGCCAAAAATCGCATCCACATCGCCGGCGGCATACGCCTGGCCGGACAAGCCGGAACCGATCAGCGTCGGCACATGCCAGCGGATATAGTCCCAGCTGGCGCTTTGATCGCCGGTCCAGGCCACCGCGTAACGCTGCGTGCCGGCCCAGCCCATCACGGTCCAGATGAACGGGCGGGCGTCGGAGTTATTCAAAATCCCATCGTAAGCCGACTTATTGGCATCCAGCGAGAACTGATAGCCCTTGCCGGTCCATGCCACATCCAGCTTTTGCACGCGAGTGCCGGCACTGCCGACTTCCCACGCCATTTTCTCGACGCCATTCTCGGTCCACAAGCCGGTGCGGAAGCCATATTTGGCCAAGCCTTGCACCGTCTCCGGCAAACCGGAATAGCCGCAGCCATAACCATCGTTCGGCAAAATCCAGCCGCCCGGCATATCGTGCTCGCGATACTGACGCGCCACCGAATCCACCACATCCGGCGTCTTGCCTGTCGGGCCGTCGGTCCAGCCTTTCGGCACCGTGCCCGGCTTCTTCACGTTGTCGCCATCGTTGTAGCAATCGGCGTCGCCGTATTCCAGCGCCCAGCGTGGCAGCATGCGCGCGCGGCCGGTCCATTCGGTATAGCGCGCCAGCACATCGTGCATATCCTTGCCAACGAAGTAGTAGGCATCGAAACGCGCTTCGTCATGCTCCAGCGAGATCTGCTCGCTCTGACGCAAATCGTATTCGCCATTCGACCAGGTATTGCGCAACACGCCCCAACCGCGAGAACTCATCAGAAACGGCGCGGGACTCGGACGATCGCCCTCCTCCCAGCCGCCGGAATACGAAATCGGCAGCTGTTTTCCCTTGAACTCGAAGCGGCCATTCTGCTGGCCGCCGCCGAAGAAGCGTTCCGACTTCTCGCTCGACAGCGTCTGCACGCTTTGCTTGTCGCTCAGCTCCAGCGGCTGCACCTCGCGCCACAGCGGCTGCGTATCACCAGCGCGATACAGCGTAAACCGCAGCGGCTTGCGATCGATGCGCAGGCTCAGTGCAGGAGTGCGGATCAACACATGGTCGGCCTGCTCGCTGACGCTATGCTCAACCGACGCCGCCGGCGTGGCGACCACAATCGCCGCCGCCTTGTCACCGGCGCCGGTCAGCCCCGACTTCGGGCCGGCCCAGATATGCAGCACATCCGCGCGCGGCAGGCTGACCTGCACATGCGCGCCCGTGTCGGTGACCAGATCCCACTGCTGGGCGGCAGTGGGTGTCAGCGTAGTCAGATTGCCGATCGGTGCCGCCAGCGCCGAGACGCTGGCCAACATGGCGACAATCGCTGAAACAGATTTCATTTTGCTCCTTGGGGTTACTGCGGCAGGCTATTAACGTCCACCGTGGGTTGCTGGCCGGTGGCCGGCCGTGTAAAGTTTTGATTCACTGGTACGTAATCGGCAAAGAAGCCGCCGTTACGCAGATAGAACCGGCCGCCATCCAGTCCGCCGGCATAGTCCATGCGCTGCGCATTGGTCACGGTGGCGTCGCCGGTCAGGCGCGCCGTGGTCACTTCGGACCAGGTGCCGCTCGCATTGCGCGCCCACTGATTGCCATACAGGACGCGACGGCCAGTATAGCCGTTGGTATCGCTGAAATTCTCCAGGAACGAGTAGTTCCCGGTCAGATAAGTGCTGGTCTCGGGCCGCTTCCAGGTGGCGATGTAACGCCAGGCGCTGCTCTCCGGCGCATAGAACCAGGCCGAGAAGTTGGTGGCGCCGGCGCCGTCGGGCGTGGCCCGCGTGATGAAGCGGTAGGTGTTACCAGCTACCCAGTTGTACACCAGGTAGCTCTGGCCGCCGGTGCCTTCACCGCCGAAGGTGTTGTCCACCACGTCCGTGCCCTTGCTTACCAGCGTGGTCTTGGCGCCGCTGTCGGCATCCCACACCGAGAACAGGATCCGGCGTTCGGTGCTGGAGTTGACCTGGATGCCGAAGTAACCCTGGCTGAAACCATTGGCCATGAAGTAGGAGCCCACCGGATCCTGTCCGGTCGGGATGGTCACTTCGTTGTAGAAGTACTGGGTATCGGACGGCGTGGTGTAACCCATGTGGACCGATGGCCCGCGCCGCGACCAGTAGTAATTGGCGGCGTCATTGGCGTAGTTGACAGTGGCGGTGGTGGTGACCGTCAGCGCCGACACGTCGCCAAAGTAGCCGCCGTCCTTGCTGATGCCCTGCAGGTCTACCTTCACATAGCCAGGCGCCGCCACGTTGACCGTGCCCACCGCATAAGTCTTGGCGGTGGTGCCAGCCAGCGCCACCGTGAACGGCGTGCCGTTGACGGTAACCCGCACAGTGCTGTTGTTGCTGCCCGCCAGATAGCCGGTCAGGCCGATGGTGACCGAGCCGGCCGACGCCATGCGGAAGTAGGCGCTGGTGACGGCGTTGGCATTACTCCAATTGGCCAGGCCATTATCGTCAATGATCTCCTCCGCCCCGGCCGGTGCCGAGGTGATGAAGGCATTGCCGGCCAGCGCCACGGTGGACGTGGTGCCGGCGGCCACCGTGGTGGTGGTGTCCGTCGCCGTCGCCGCCAGCGATTGCGCGGCCGGTGCGCTGCTGCTGGCGCCATCGCCACCGCAGCCGGCCAGGAACAGTGCTGCTGAATACAAGAACATGCGTCGTTGTTTCATCATCCCATCCTCCTCTTAAAATTCGTACTCCGCGGTCAGGCGTACGGAACGTGGCGAAGTGCGGCCGGTCACCTGCAGGTAGTTGGCGTTGATGCCACCATCGCCGTCTTCACGGGTTTCGTTGTAGCGCGTGATGGTCTGGCGATCCAGCAGATTGAACACGTCCGCCTTCAGCGTCAGCCCTTTGGCGAAGCGCGGCTGATAGGCCAGATTCACGTCGATCTGCGCTTGCCATGGCAGGCGGCCCTGGCTGCCGCGCGGCGTCGCCACGCCGTTGCAGTAGAAGTAAGCCGCGCCGTAGTCATTGGCCCATTGCAGATTGGCCGGCAGTTCGCCGATGCAGTTGCGCGGTGCGCCGGATTGCAGATTCAGATTGCCGCCCACGGTCCACTCAGGCGTCACCTGGTAGTAGCCATACGCCTTGATCTGATGGCGATGGTCGCCCGGCAGATAGCCATAGGCGTTGTACATCAGTTCCTTGTGGTCGTCGCTGACGGTGAGGCCGACGTCGCCGCCGCCGATGGTGTCGGTCTGGCCTTCCATATTGCCCTTCAGCGCGGACAGCGTGTAAGTAACCTTGCCATACCAACCCTTGCTGAAAGGGTGTTCGACGAACAGTGTCAACGCCTTGTAGGTGCGATTCGGTTTCGGATCGCCCCACTCGGCGGCAGTGATGTCGACGCGGCGCAGGCCGGCGCCATCGTTAAAGTCGACCCACAGCGAGTTGTCGCGGCCAGGGTTGATGATGGCGCACTGGAAGCCGGTCCATTTACTGGTGTTGACATTGTTGCGCGCCGCCCAGGCATCGATCGGACGCTGATCGCAGGTATCGTCATTAGTATCGTTCAGACGCCGATACAGCAGGCTGCCGCCGACCACGATCTGCTTGCTCAGCGCTTTCTCGAAGCCCAGCGAGACTTCATCCTGCGACAGCGGCTTCAGGCCGATGGCGGTGATTTCACGCGCATCGCGTGACTGGCCGTAGGCATTATTGGCCGAATACGGATTGCCGATCGCGTGCAGGCCGGTCGGCGCGCCGGTCACCGGATCGACACCGGTATAGGTGTAGTACTGGCTGGTGGAGGTGTACGGCGACGCCAGGTTGCTGGACAGATTGGACGGCACCGGCAAGTGATAGCGGCCGGCGTTGGCGAACAGTTTCAGCGAGCCGTCGCCGTTGTAATCCCAGGTGATGCCCAGGCGCGGTGCGATCATGTTCCGCTGCGAGATGAAGGCGTCGCCGGTGCTGGTGTAGTTGGTGAACTGCTCGCGGCGCAGGCCCAGGTCCAGCAGCACGCGCGGCGTGACCTGCCAGTGGTCCTGGATGTACTGCGCCGACTGTTCACTGGTCGGATGCGCCACCTGGCTGTAGTGATCCAGGCTGACGTAGTAGCCATCGGCACCATAACCGCCGCCCTGCGCCGTGCTCTCGAAGGCGCCGTTCATGACGGCGTTGGGGCTGGAGGTCTTGCGGTAGGTCCAGCGGTAGCCGCCGGCGTAGGTGTTGCCGACCACGGAGTCGACGTCGATGCGGTCGATACCGCCGCGCAGCGCGTGGTCGCCCAGGCGGTATTCCAGATCGAGACGCTTGGCCTTCTGGCTGTCGCCCGAAGATGGGTCGACCATGGTGCCGGTTACCGTTTGCGGCACCACATAGGTCAGGCCCGGCACCTGCACCGTGGCGCCGGTGGAGATTTGCGGCAGCGACGGATCGTAGCCGCTCGGCGTGCGCGTATGGCTGGTGCGCGATTTGCCCCACAGCGCGGTCACAGTCAGGTTGTCGGTCAGGTAGCCGGTGTATTTATAGATATCGATGTTGGCGCCCGGCGCGGCCGAGGAACCGCAGCAGTTGACGGTGGTCTGGCCAGCGGTGGCGGCGACGTAATTGCGCTGCAGCGTCGCGTAGTCGAAGCCGTACGCCTGGCTGAATACCTTGGTGCGGTCATACAGCTTGGTGTACTCCAGGTGATGGTCTTCAGCCAGGTTGTAGTCGATCTTGATGGTGCCACGATCGACGGTGCTGTCGCTGTGGCTCCAGCCATTGGTAGTGCTGGTGGTGGAATCGCTGGTGGCGCCAATGGCGTCGCTGCTGGTCTTGGTGCGTTCCAGGCCAACGAAGGCGAACAGCTTGTTGCGGATGATCGGGCCGCTGCCATACAGACCCAATACCTTGCTGGTGCTCTGATTGTCCTGATTCCAGTACAGCAGTTTGCCATCGGTGTCCGGATGCGCGCCGGTGTTGGCATAGTAGGTGTTGTCGGTGGTGCCGCGCAGGCTGGCCGGAATGATGGCCGCCTTGCCGCCAAAGTGGAAATCGTTACCACCGCTCTTGGTGGTGATGTTGACCACACCGCCGGTGGAACGGCCGAACTCCGAGCCGTAACCGCCGGTCAGCACCTGCATATTGGAGATGGCGCCAAACGGCAGCTCCGACGCGCCGACCTGTGTCAGCAGATTGGTGACCGGGAAGCCGTTGACGTAGAACGAGTTCTCGGACTGGCCCGAGCCGCCGATCGACGGCGCGTTGCCATACTGGCTGTTGGTGCCGCGCACCGCGCCAGGCGTCAGCTGCACCACCGAGGCGATGTCGTTCGCCACCGGCAGTTTGTTCAGCTCCTTGGCCGTGAACACCACGCCGTTGTTGGTGTTGGAGACGTCAATCACGCGCCGCTCGCCGCTCACCACCACGGTTTGGGCATCGTCTTTGGCACCGAAATTGACTTCGGCACCGCTGCCGATCACCGCTTCGATTTCACGGCTGTCCTGCACCGTGCCACCGCGGAGTACGCGCAGCGCGTAACGGCCCGGCGGCATCGAGTTGGCGACGTAGCGGCCCGACGCATCCGGCGTCAGCGTACGCTGGGTGCCGGTGGCCAGGTTTTCCAGCACCACCGTGGCGCCGTCCGGCGACGCCACCTCGCCATATATAGTAGTGGTGGCGTTGGACTGCGCCAGCGCGTAATTGCCGGCTGCGGCCATGGTCAGGCCGATCAGAATGGCCGTTGCCTGGCGAATTGCGCTGTTGCGTGGTTTAAAACGGCTGTGATGCATGGCTTACTCTCCCAAGTTTGTCGTGTTTTGGTTTTACTTTCGAAAGACTTTCGCGTTGCTCTGCGATCACTCTAGAAATAAAAAGAAAGCCGGTCAACAAAAAGAAAGAAGAATTCGAAAAAAGTCTATTAATATCTTTCGAATCGGGTGGCGATAGCATGCTGAACTTTCGAATTCGTAGCAAAACCACCACATTGCACGAAGATACCTTGGCGAAACATCTTTCTTTTTGCTTTCGTATTTGACTTTTCGAAAATAAAACCTTACTCTTTATCTGACTTCAAACAGAAAAACTTTCGATGACTACCTTATTCCAGCGCGCCACCACGGACTGGCGCGACATCGGCGGCCTCGACACCGCAGAAGAAATCGCCCACCAACCAGCCATGTGGCGCGCGTTGGCGGCCAGCCTGAAAGTTGAGCAAAGCGCGGTCGCCGCCTTTCTCGGCGACTGCCTGCGCGATCCGCAGCAGCGTGTGATCCTCACTGGCGCCGGCAGCTCGGCTTATGTGGGCGAGATCATCGCGGACGAAATCAACGCCGCCTGGCCGGCCCAGGTGCGCGCCATCTCGACCACCAGTCTGTTGACCCACCCCGCCCTGTATCTGGAAGCCGACGCGCCGACCTTGCTGGTGTCGTTTGCGCGCAGCGGCAACAGCCCTGAGAGCACCGCCGCCGTGCAGCTGGTGCGCGATCTGGTGCCGGGTGCGCGCTTCCTCAACATCACCTGCAATGCGGATGGCGCTCTGGCGCAGCAAAGCGCGGGCGATGAGCGCACCTTCAATCTGCTGATGCCGGCCGCCAGCTGCGATCGCGGCTTCGCCATGACCAGCAGCCTGACCTGCATGCTGCTGGCGGCGTTGAGCGTGCTGGATCCGGACTTCCAGCCGCAGCGACTGGAGACGCTGGCGACGCTGGGCGAACAGGCGCTGTCGCAGTGGTCGGCGCCGGTTGCCGCGCTGGCGGCGCAGCGGGTGTCGCGCGTGGTGTATCTGGGCAGCGGTCCGCTGGAGTCGCTGGCCAAGGAAGCCGCACTGAAGATTCTGGAGCTGACGGCCGGCCAGGTGATGGCGATGTCGAATAGCGCGCTGGGTTTCCGTCATGGTCCGAAAGCGGCGGTGACGCGCGATACGCTGGTGGTGCTGTTCCGCAGCGCCGATCCGCTGTCGCGCCGCTATGAACAGGATCTGGTGGAAGAACTGCGGCGCGATCAGGTGGCCAGCGGCGTGCTGACCGTGGGCGCCGGAGGCGACATCGGCATCGATGCACCGGCCTGGCCGGATGCGTGGCTGGCGCCTTTGTGGCTGCTGATGGCGCAGCAGTACGCGCTGCATCAATCGGCGCTGCTGCAACTGCGGCCGGATAATCCTTTCACCGGCGGCATCGTGAACCGCGTGGTTCAGGGCGTGACCATTTATCGCCATGACGAATTCTAAAACCGGCTATCACGGCATCGACATCGGCGGCACCAAGATTGAGCTGGTGGCATACGCCGATGACGACGCCGGCCACAGCGCGGGCACGGGCGCGGGAGGCGCGAGCGCGGGTTCAGGCGCGGGCCTGCGCGAGGTCTATCGCGAGCGCATTGCGACTCCGGGCACGGACTTTGGTGAATTCATCGCCGCCATGCAGGCGCTGGTGGCGCGCGCCGATACTGCGCTGGGCTTTCGCGCGCCGGTGGGCATCGGCCTGCCGGGCGTAATCGACAGCGCGACCGGGCGCCAGCTCAGCTCCAACGTGCCGGCGCTGAACGGCCGACTGGTGGCGCAATCGCTGCAAGACGCGCTGCAACGTCCACTCGCCATCGGCAACGACTGCCAGTGCTTCGCTCTGTCCGAAGCGCAGGGTGGCGCCGCCGACGGCCTGCCGACCATGTTCGGCGCCATCCTCGGCACCGGCGCCGGCGGCGGCTATTGCATCGACGGCCACCTGCAGCGCGGCTTGAACGGCATCGCCGGCGAATGGGGCCACTGGCCGCTGCCAGCCGCCCTGCTGGCACAACACAGTCTGCCGCTGCTGGACTGCCCGTGCGGACGGCGCGGCTGCATGGAACGCTACGTCTCCGGCCCCGGCCTAAGCAATCTGCACCGCCACTACCGCAGCGCCGACGAAACGCCGCTGTCCATCGTCGCCCGCGCGCAAAGCGGCTCGGCCGACGCGCAGCACACGCTGGACGTGCACGCGGACCTGCTGGGCCACGCGCTGGCCAGCCTGGTACTGGCGCTCGACCCGCACGCGATCGTGCTGGGTGGCGGCCTGTCGCAGCTGACGCACCTGTACGACAAACTGCCGGCAGCGATCCAGCGCCACCTGTTTTCCGGCGTGCGCCCACCACCCGTGCTGCCGCCGAAATTCGGCGATGCCGGCGGTGCGCGCGGCGCCGCCCTCCTCGTCCGTCAACAACTGAACACCTGAATATGAACACCACCGCTTCCCTGTCCCCCGTCCAGCAAATCATCGCCGCGCATCGCGGTGGCGAAGCCGCCGGCTTGTACAGCGTGTGCTGCAGCCATCCGAGCGTGCTGCGCGCCGCCATGCGCGTCGCCACCAGCTACGACACGGTGCTGCTGGTGGAAGCGACTTCGAATCAGGTCGATCAATTCGGTGGCTACACCGGCATGACGCCGCCGCAGTTCCGCGACTACGTGCACGACCTCGCACGCCAGCAAGGCTTCCCGCTGGCGCGGCTGGTGCTGGGCGGCGACCATCTCGGACCCAATGCCTGGCAAGGGCTGGACGCAAACACGGCGATGCAAAACGCCGAGGTGCTGATCGCCGCCTACGCTGCCGCCGGCTTCCACAAAATCCACCTCGATTGCAGCATGCGCTGCGCCGACGATCCGCAATACCTGAGCGATGAAGTGATCGCCGAGCGCTCGGCGCGCCTGTGCGCGGTGGCCGAGCAAGCGGCGGCCGATGCCGGCCTGCCACCGCCGGTCTACGTGATCGGCACCGAAGTACCAATTCCGGGCGGCGAAGCGAATCTGGCGCAAGCCGGCGCGGTGACCGCACCGCAAGCCGCGCGCCGCACGCTGGACGTGCACCGCAAAGCCTTCATGGACGTCAATCTGCACGCCGCCTGGTGCCGCGTGATCGCGATGGTGGTGCAGCCGGGCGTGGATTTCGACCATAGCCACATCCAGCATTACGACGCGGCGCAGGCGCGCGCACTGTCGGACTTCGTGGCCGGCCAGCCGGGCATCGTGTTCGAAGCCCACTCCACCGACTACCAGCGCGAATCGGCGCTGCACCAGATGGTGCGCGACCATTACGCCATCCTCAAGGTCGGCCCGGCCGCGACCTTCGCGCTGCGCGAGGGTTACGCCGCGTTGTGCCACATCGAAGATGAACTGATCCCGGCCGGCCACACCTCGCGCTTGATGCAGGTATTGGACGACACCATGCTGGCGCAGCCCAAGCACTGGGCCAAGCACTATCCGGGCACCAGCGCCGAGCAGCGCCTGCTGCGCCGCTATGGCCTCAGCGACCGTTGCCGCTACTACTGGGGCGAGGCGCCGGTGGTGGCTGCGGTGACGCAGCTGTTCGCCAATCTGGCGGCACTGGAGATTCCGCTGTCGCTGCTCAGCCAGCACCTGCCGGAACAATATCTGGAAGTGCTGCAAGGTCAGCTGGCGATCGACGCCAACGCCCTGCTGGAGCACAAGATCGGCCGCCTGCTGGCGCAATACGCGCGCGCCTGCAACCGCAACGCCGTTGCAGACAGCGGCGTACCCGCTGGCAGCAGCGCCGCGATCTGTTAAGCTTGACGTTTTGATACACTAACAACAGAAATATGCGACATACCAGCCAACGCCGCGCCGCGATTCTGCAGGCGCTTACCCAACACGGTTCGGTGCAGGTGAACGAACTGGTGGAGCGAATGAGTGTCTCCGCGGTGACCATCCGCAGCGACCTCAGTGCGCTGGAGTCCCAGGGTCTGGCCACGCGCAGCCACGGCGGCGCCACACTGGCCCGCACGCCGCCGACCGAACACACGGTGCCGCAGAAAGACGCCATCAACCATGAGCAGAAGGCGCGCATCGGCGCCTGGGCGGCACGCATGGTGCAAGCGGGCGACAACATCATCATCGATTCCGGCACCACCACCATTTCGCTGGCGCGCCATCTGCGCGAGGCGCAGAACGTCACGGTGATGACCAATGGCCTGAATATCGCCTGGGAGCTGGCCGACGCGCCCGGCGTGGATCTGATCCTGACCGGCGGCCTGCTGCGCAAACAGTCGCTGTCGATCCAGGGCACGCAGGCCGAAGCCTGCCTGCAAGCCTACAGCTTCGACAAACTGTTCCTCGGCGTCGACGGTTTCGACCTGCAGTTCGGCGTCACCACCCACCACGAGGCCGAGGCCAGCCTGAATCACAAGATGGTGGAGCGGGCCAAGAAGATCATCGTGTTGGCGGATGCCTCCAAATTCGGCCGCGTCAGCCTGCACCGCATCGTGCAGCTGGACCGCGTGCACACGGTGGTGACCGACGCCGGCATCAGCGACGAATATCGCGACGGCCTGCTGGAAGCGGGCATCGAGCTGGTAATCGCGGAGTGATGCTGTGCTGAGTGGACGTATTCTTACCCCGGATGGCTGGATCAATGGCAGCATCGCTTTTGACCAGCGCATCCTGCACATCCGCGAAGACCAGGGAGCGGACAACACACTGACCATCCTGCCCGGCTTTGTCGACCTGCACGTGCATGGCGCCGCCGGCGTCGACATCATGCAAGGCGGTGACGCCGGCACCATCGTGGCGCGCGCGCACGCAAAGCACGGCACCACCGCCATGCTGGGCACCACCATGACCGCCACCGACAATTCGATCCGACGCGCGCTGCGCGGACTGGCGCCGGTGATCGCGCAACGCCCGACCGGCGGCGCGCGCATGCTGGGCGTGCATCTGGAAGGTCCGTTTTTAAGCATCCACCGCCTGGGCGCGCAGCCGGCGGACGCGGTGGTCATCGGCAGCATGGATCTGGTGCGCGACTATCACGCGCTGGCGCCGGTGCGCGCGATCACGCTGGCCACCGAGGTGGATGGCCATCTGGCGCTGATCCCGCAGATGAACCAGTTGGGCATCCGGGTGCAGATCGGCCATAGCAATGGCAGTTATGAGGATGGCGTGGCGGCGCTGGAGGCTGGCGCGGCCGGCTTCACGCATCTTTACAACGGCATGACCGGGCTGAATCACTACAAGCCGGGCATCGTCGGCGCGGCGCTGGCGCATGCGGAATATGCGGAGATCATTCCGGACCTGCAGCACGTGGAGCCGGGCGCGATCCGCGCCGCACTGCGGGCGATTCCACGCCTGTATGGCGTGACCGATGCCACGGCGGCCACCGGCATGCCGGACGGCGAATATGGCCTGGGCAGCCAGCGCGTGTACAAGTGCGCGGGCTGCGTGCGGCTGGCCACCGGTTCGCTGGCGGGCAGTGTGCTGACCATGGATCAGGCGCTGCGCAATTTCGTCGGCCTCGGACTGGAGCTGGCCGATGCGTCCAATCGCTTGTCGCTCTACCCCGCCGACTATCTGGGCGAGACCGAACGCGGTCGTCTGGCGCCGGGGGCTTGGGCGGATATTGTGGTACTCGATCAGGATTTACAACCGGTGGCCGTGTTCGTGGAGGGCGAGGCCATTCATCTTTCCACCAACTAGACGGAGACTCGATGCAAGCACGCGCCATGGGATTTTTACTGTTCATTGCGGGGATGGGTGGACTGCTTTACGGCATAGACGTAGGGATTATCGCTGGCGCGTTACCTTATCTTGAATCGACGGCGTCGGTGGCGTGGCATCTGAGCGCGCAGCAGTTGAGCTTTATCGTGGCGGCTGTGCTGCTGGGGTCTGTGCTGTCGTCGCTGTTTGCCGGCGCGCTGGCCGATTGGATCGGGCGGCGTTGGGCGATGGTGTTGTCGGGCGTGCTGTTCACGCTGAGCATACCGTTGATTGCGCTGGCGGATGGCTATGTGCCGCTGCTGCTGGGGCGTTTGCTGCAGGGCGTCAGCGGTGGATTGATCGGCGTGGTGGTGCCGCTGTATCTGGCGGAGTGTCTGCATGCGCGTCAACGTGGGCGCGGTGCGGCGCTGTTTCAGCTGCTGCTGACGATAGGTTTGGTGGCGGCGGCGGTGATTGGGCTGATGCAGGCCAACGCGGTGGAAGCCGCCACCGCCGCCGCGCAGCAGTTGGGCGAGACGGAGCGCACCGCTGCGGTGTTTGCGGCCAAGGATCATGCGTGGCGCAGCATTTTCTGGTGGTGTCTGACGCCGGGGTTGGTGTTCAGTGTCGGCGCGCTGCTGTTGGCCGAGTCGCCACGCTGGCTGGCACGGCGCGGTCAGATCGAGGAGGCCCGCACTGCCCTGCTGCGCACTCGCCCGGCCGATGAAGCCGAGGCTGAGCTGCGCGAGATCCAACAAGCGCTGACGCCCGCGCACAGCACCGCCGCCGGCGCGACCGACGCCACAGCCTCGCATGGCGCTGCAGCCTCGCGCGCCAACGCCGCAACGGGCGCCGACCCGCTGCTGAGCCGCCGCTACATGCTGCCCTTCCTGCTGGCCTGTCTGATCCTGGCGCTGAACCAGGCCACCGGCATCAACTCGGTGCTGGCCTACGTGGTCAACATCCTCAATCAAGCCGGGCTGCCGGGCAGCACCGCCAACGCCGGCGACGTGGTACTGAAAATACTGAACGCGCTGATGACCATCGTCGCGGTGGCGCTGGTCGACCGCAAGGGCCGCAAGTTCCTGCTGATGCTGGGCACCGGTGGCATCGTCACCGCGCTGCTGTTGGCCGGCCTGCTGTTCCGTGGCGCCGAAGCCGAACAGCGCGACGTACGCCCAACGCTGCAAGCCCGCGCGCAATCCGACAGCCTGTCACTGCGACTGGACGCGGCCACGCTGCAAGCACTCGGCGCCAATGCAGACACCGGCGCGCCGGTACAACTGACGGTCGCTTATTCCTACGGCCCGTTCACCAACGTGCAAACCCGCCGCAGCGACGACGCCGCGCTGCCACCGCTGCACATGAGCCGCGACGACACCGTGCAACCGGACAGCGTGATCGGGGTGTTCTTCCGCAAACTGTACCTGAATCCGTTTGCCGATCCGGCCGAGGGCATGCACGCGCCGCTGCGCATCGAGCGCGCCGACCTGGCCGCCGTGCCGTCCACCACCCACGGCTGGCTGGTGGCCGGCGCCATGTGTTTGTTCGTGGCCAGCTTCGCGGTCGGCCCCGGCGTGTGCGTGTGGCTGGCGCTGTCGGAGCTGATGCCGAACCGCATACGCTCGAACGGCATGAGTATCGCGCTGCTGATCAACCAGTTCGTGTCGACCATGATCGCCGCCGTGTTCCTGCCCACCGTGGGGCAGCATGGTTATGCCACCATGTTCTTCGTCTGGGCTGGCTGCACGCTGCTGTACTTCCTGACCGCGACTTTCCTGCTGCCCGAGACCAAGGGCAAAACGCTGGAAGAAATCGAAGCCCGCTTCGCCCGCCAGGCCGCCTAGACTTCGGACGCCATCAGCTTGGCCAGTTGCGCCTTGCTGCCCACCGACAGCTTCTGGTAGACCCGCTGCACCGTGTTGCGCACGGTGGCGGGCGCCAGCTCCAGCTGGCGCGCTATTTCCTTGTACGAGTGACCGCCGCCGAACAGGCGCGCCACCTCGCGCTCGCGCGGCGCCAGCTGGTCGAGGCGGAACTGCTGGCGCCCGCGCAGGAATAAACGCTCGCCCACCACCGTCGCCGTGAACAGCGTGTGGCGGCCCTGGTGGCGCCGCGCCGTGCCGCGCGCCAGTCCCTCCATCAACGCGCGCGGCAGGCGTGGCATGCGCCAGTCCGGCCATTCCAGCTGCAACAGCGTTTCAAACGCCGGGCCGCAGTAATGCAGGCGGCCGTCGAAGGAAGCAATCGCCAGTCGGCCCCTGGCCGCCCCCTCATCGTCCGGCCTGGGGCCGTGCAAAGCGTCATTCAGCTTGATTGCCTCCGCCAGATGCGGCAGCAGGCGTTGCGCCGCCAGCCGGTCGGCCTCGCTGTAGTGGGCGCTGTCGGCGGCGCGGTACAGCGACATGCCGATGTGATGGCCGCTGCTGGCGTCGTGCATCATCTGTACCGTGCCGTTGCGATGCTCGTAGCGGTGGGTGTAGTCGCGCATGATGGTGTCGCTGCTGCTGCGGGTGGGGAAGCGGCTGCTGGCATGGAAGATCACTGCCTGGTTCATCTTGTCCAGCGCGTCGCGCATCACCAGGTCGCTGGTGGCGATGGTGCTCCAGTCCAGCATCATGTCGTCCGGTTCGCGGAACAGCAGCGACTGCCGCACCACCACGCCGCCACCGCGCAGGTCGACCGTGGTCATGCGCGCCGAATCGTAGACCAGCACCGGCTTGAACAGGTTCATCGCGTAATCGACAAAGCCAACGCCGCGACATTCGCGCAAGGCGCCGTAAAGCTGCAGCAGCAGAGTATCCATCTGTTCCATGGCGGCGTCCGGGAAATGAAACCAGATTCAGCATATCGTGAAAATATCAAGTTGACAAGAAATGCGGCACGACCCGCGATCCGTCCCGGGCCAGCGCTGTTTCCTACTGGCAGCAATCATTCCTGATCGGGTGATGCACCTGCATCATTTACGCTGCCCGGCAGACCTGCGACAGTGACGAACGTTGTCATATCAATATTATTCGTCCATTACTGAAAGGTCGGTCACCATGCGCACGCTTCCTCCAGGCCATCCACGCAAACTGGTTCCCTTGCTGCTGTCGCTGGCTGTCAGCCAGGCCTATGCCGTCGATGTCAACCAATATGGCGCGGGCGGCCTGTCCGGCAACAGCGGCGCCACGCCGGGCGCCAATGGCGGCAACGGCGGCGCGGGCGACAGCGTGGTGGCCACCAATACCGGCTCCGCCGACAGCAGCAACTACACGCGGGCTTACGGCGGCGGCGGCGGCGCGGGTGGCAACGGCGCAACAGGTGACGCCAGCCTGAACGGCGGCAACGGCGGCGCCGGTGGCAGCGGTGGCAGCGCCACCTCACAAGGCGTGCTGGTGCTGGACGGCGTGTACGGCTACCTGAACGTCAGCGCTGCCGGCGGTTACGGCGGCAATGGCGGCCAGGCCGGCGGCGCCGGCCCCGGCACCCTGGCCGGCCTCGGCGCGGCCGGCGGTGCCGGCGGCGCGGCCAGCGCTAGCGGCAGCCTGACGCTGACCAATGCCAGCGGCACCAGCGGTGCCTTGATGGTGAGCAGCCAAGGCGGCAATGGCGGCAACGCCTACGGCAGCGGCTACCTCGGCGGCGATGGCGCCATCGCCAGCAGCACGGCCACGGTGAGCAGCGACGCGTACTCCACCAGCGTCTACGTGACGCAAAACGGCGGCAAGGGTGGCGACGGCTACAGCGGCGCCAGTGGCGGCCAGGGCGCGCAGTCGCTGATGAATAACAGCATCAGCGCCAGCGCCAACGGTTCTTATATGGACCTGAGCCAGTACGCCTACGGCGGCGGCGGCGGGGCCAGCGACAGCGCCGTGGCCGGGCACGGCGCCGCCGGCGGTTCCAGCCTGACACTGGCCGATGCGCTCGGCACTTACGCCGTGCTGCGCGTGGCCGGCAGCGGCGGTAATGGCGGCGACACCCAGACCGGCGTGGCCGGCAACGGCGGCAACGGCAGCGCCAGCTTCCAGCTCGACTCCGCCCTGCCCGGCAGCCAGGTTTACGCCTACACCTCCAGTGCCGGCGGCAGCGGCGGCAACGCCAGCAACGGCGGCACGGCCGGCCTGGCTGGCAATGCCAGCGCGCAGCAACAGCTGATCGGCGCCGACTCGGTCTACGGCAGCGTCAGCGCCACTGGCGGCACTGGCGGCGGCGTCACCGGCGGCAGCGGCAACGGTCAGCTCGGCGGCAGCGCCAGCAGCAGCGGTCAGGGCGAGGCCAGCTTGTACCTGACCTTGCAGGCATCTTCTTCCGGCGGCCAGGGCGGCCAGGGCTCGGGCGTGGGTTATCGGGGCGGCGACGGCGGCAACGCCAGCGCCACGCTCAGCGGCAGCGTCACCGCCAGCAACGGCCAGCTGCAACTGAGCACGTCACAGATCGGCGGCAATGGCGGCAGCGGCTACAACGGCGCCAGCGGCGGCAATGGCGCGGCGGTCGAGATGGTCAACACTTTGAGCGCCAGCACGCCCGGCTACCTGGGCCTGAGCCAGGTGGCCAATGGCGGCAATGGCGGCTACACCGACAGCGGCACCGCCGGCAATGGCGGCAATGCCAGCTCGACACTGACGCTGAGCGACGACAGCACCAACTATCTGGCGCTGTACGTCAGCAGCCGTGGCGGCGCCGGCGGCGGCAGCCAGAGCGGCCTGACTGGTGCCGCCGGCAGCGCCACCAGTGTCGTCAGCGGCAGCGCCAGCCAGGGCAGTGTCAGCGTCAACAGCACCGCCTACGGCGGCAGCGGCGGCGCCGCCGGCTGGTACTACGGCACCGTCAGCGGCCAGGATGGCGGCGCCGCCAGCAGCAGCGCCAGCAGTGTCGCCAGCGCCAGCCGCAGTGCTTATGCCAACGCCAGCGCCAGCGGCGGCGACGGCGGTACCGGCTACGGCGCCGGCGCGCACGGCGGCGACGGCCACAGCGCCACCGCCAACGCCAGCGCCAGTTCGGTATCCGGTTATGTGCAAGTGAGCGTGACCCAGAACGGCGGCAACGGCGGCAGCGGCTACGGCGGCGCCAGCGGCGGCCGTGGCGCCGACAGCCAGGCGCTGAACGCGGTCAGCGGCAGCAGCAGCTATTACCTGGTACTGAACCAGCAGGCCAACGGCGGCTATGGCGGCTCCAGCGATAGCGCGGCCGGCGGCGATGGCGGCCACGCCTCATCCCAACTGACGCTGGCCGACAGCAGCGCCGGCGCACTGCAGGCCACGGTCGGCGCCAGCGGCGGCGCCGGTTTCAGCGGCGGCAGCGCCGGCGGCAATGGCGGCAGCGCCGTGACGCTGCTGAACGTGCAATCGAGCGTCTCCAACGGTTACCTGAATCTGGCGACCACTGCCACCGGCGGCAGTGCCGGCACCGCCTACAACGGCGGTCAGGCCGGCGTGGCGGGCAACGCCAGCAGCACCTTGATTGCGGTCGGCAGCGGCAGCTTGAACGCCATCGCCACCGCCAACGGCGGCAGCGGCGCCAGCTGGGGCAACTGGTCCAGCGATGACATTGTGGTGAGCGCCAGCGATGGTGGCAATGCCGTCAGCGCGGTGCAGGCTCAGTTGACCGATGGCGGCTGGGCCCAGATCAACGCCAACGCCGGTGGCGGCAAAGGCAGCTCGGCGCTGGGCGCCGGCCAGACCGGCGGCAACGGCGGTAGCGCCGCCAGCAGCGCCACGCTGGATGGCAACGGCGACTGGGCCTATGTCAACAGCAGCAGCACCGGCGGTGGCGGCGGTGACGGCTATCTCGGCGCGGCCGGCGGCCAGGGCGCGGCGGTCAGTCTCAGCAACACGGTGTCCGGCAGCAACCGCGGCAGCCTGGCGCTGACGCAATACGCCTACGGCGGCGCCGGCGGCAACAGCGCGGACGCCGCCGCCGGTCTCGCCGGCGCCGCCAGTTCCAGCCTGACGCTGAGCAATGTGACACAGGCCGATTTGAGCCTGACCGCCAGCGCCACCGGCGGCCAGGGTGGCAACAGCGGCGCCGGCGCCGGCAGCGCGGG
>NZ_WKJK01000019.1 GCF_009674535.1 Duganella guangzhouensis | reverse complement strand
CGCGGCACGCGGGGAGCCGACTGCGAGCGGAGCGGCGCGAAGCCGGGCGAATGCCGGCGGTGCGGGCGGCGCGGCGGCGGAGGCGATGGCCGATGTGCCGCTGGTGAGCGACATCGAAATCACACGCTACGTCTCCCCCGCCCTGTCGCTGGACAAGGCACGCCTGCAGACCAGCGGCTCGCGCTCGGCCCACATCATCCAGCTCAGCGCCAGCAATCCCGACTTCGACGCCGCGCTGCGCGTCAAGGGAAGCTGGGCCGACGACACCTGGACCGGCACCATCGACACCCTGCAAAACAAAGGCCGCTTCGCCCTCACGCTGGCCGCCGCCGCGCCGCTGAAACTCACCGCCGCCGCAGACACCGGCGTCGCCGGCCTGCTCAAGCCCGAACAGATCACGCTAGGCGCCACCACCATCAACCTCCCCGCCGGCAGCATCCGCCTCGACTACCTCGAAAAAACCGGCCACACCTGGCGCAGCAAGGGCCGCGCCGCCGGCATCCCGGTCAACTACCTCGCCCAGCTGTCCGACGCCTGGCGCGACAACGTCCGCAGCAACATGACCATCGGCGCCGACTGGGGTCTCGACCTGCAAGCCCAAACCCGCGCGCTGGACGGCAGCGTCCACGTCTTCCGCGAACAGGGCGACCTCACCATCATCGGCACCGACCTGCCGCAAGCCCTCGGCCTGCGCGCGCTCGACGCCCGCGCCGACGTCAACGGCAACACCCTGCGCGTCCAGCTCAACGTCGACGGCAGCCGCGCCGGACAAGCAAAACTGGACGCCAGCGCCCAACTGCAAAACGGCCGCCTGGCCGACGACAGCAGCTTCACCCTCAACGGCAGCGCCAACATGGGCTCCCTGGCCTGGCTGGCGCCACTGGCCGGCCAACCCGGCCTGGAAATCGACGGCACGCTGAAAGCCACCATCAGCGGCAACGGCACCATCGCCGCGCCGCAGCTGGCCGGCGACATCAACGGCGACAAACTCACCGTCAACTGGCTGGACCAAGGCATCAAACTGCGCAACGGCCTGCTGCAAGCCCATTTGACCGGCGACCAGCTGCAACTGCAAAAACTCAGCTTCGACGGCACCCAGGGCCGCGCCGAAGCCGATGGCTGGATACGCTACGCCGCCAACGAAGCCACCATGCAGCTCAAGCTCAGCGCCGACAAACTGGAAGTGCTGTCGCGCCCCGACCGCACGCTGACCGTCAGCGGCAGCAGCACGCTGGTGCGCGACGCCAAGCGCTTCCAGTTGGACGGCAAATTCCGCGCCGACCGCGCCAACATCGAACTGGCCGGCGCCGACACGCCCACGCTAAGCGACGACGTGGTCATCGTCGGCAAAAGCGCGCCAGGCGCCAAGGCCGCACAGGGCATGCCACTGAATATCGACGTCGAGGCGGACCTCGGCAACGACTTCACGCTCAAAGGCAAGGGGCTGGACGCGCAGCTGGCCGGTTCGGTGCGCATCCGCATCGCCGACCGCCGGCCGCCGCGCGTCAACGGCAGCATCCGCGTGGTCAGCGGCACCTATGCTGCGTATGGCCAGAAGCTGGCGATCGACCGTGGCGTCATCAATTTCACCGGCGCTTACGACAACCCCGGCCTCAACATCCTGGCCGTGCGTCGCCGCCCCGAAGGCGAAGCGCTGAGCGAGACCAACGTCGAAGCCGGCGTGGAAGTAAAAGGCACGGCGCTGGCGCCACAGGCCAAGCTGGTGTCGACGCCGACCGTGTCCGACAGCGACAAGCTATCCTGGCTGGTGCTGGGCCACAGCATCGACAACACACAGGGCAATGACATGGCGCTGCTCAGCACCGCCGCCGGCGCGCTGTTCGGCGGTGGCGGCGGCCAGGGCAAACTGGCCAACGCGCTGGGCGTGGATGAATTTGGCGTCGGACAGTCGAGCAACAGCAATTCCAGCAGCAGCTCCAGCACCGCCAGCGGCTCGGCCACGGCGCTGCAAAACACCGTGGTCACGGTCGGCAAGCGCATCTCGTCGCGCGCTTACCTGAGCTTTGAACAGGGTGCGAGCACCGCGACCAGCCTGGTCAAGCTCAAATACAAACTCAACCCGCGCATCACGCTGCAGTTCCAGACCGGCACCAACAACGCGCTGGACGTGCTCTACACCTGGGCCTTCGATTAAGAAGGGTTGTGGTCGGGGACCGGATCATCCTGCGGCACAGGATGGGGCACGTGCGGCGGCACGGGATCGTCCGCCGGTACAGGGTCTGGGGCGCGGTGGAATAATTTCATGGTCGTTACTCCTGAAGTTCGCCCCATTTTACGCCGTTGCGTGACGCACGTATTTCTCCAGCCAGGCATTGGTTTCGTACAGCATGTGCATGATCGACTCACGCGCGCGGTAGGCATGCGACTCGTTCGGCAGCATCACCAGCCGCGCCGTGCCGCCCAGCCCTTTGATGGCCTGGAACATGCGCTCACTCTGCAGCGGGAAAGTGCCGGAATTGCTGTCGTCCGCACCATGGATCAGCAGCAGCGCATCCTTGATCTTGTCGGCGTTATTAAACGGCGACATCGCCTGATACACCTGCGGCGCCTGCCAGTACGGCCGTTCCTCGGCCTGGAAGCCGAACGGCGTCAGCGTGCGGTTATAGGCACCGCTGCGCGCGATCCCGGCGCGGAACAAGCGCGTATGGGCCAGCAGATTCCCGGTCATGAACGCGCCATACGAATGGCCGCCGATGGCGATGCGGTGACGATCCGCCACGCCGCGCCGCACCACCTCATCCACCGCCGCCTCGGCCGACGCCACCAGCTGCGGCAGATACGTATCGTTGGGTTCCTCGTCGCCGCTGCCGACTATCGGGAATGACGGATTGTCCAGCACCGCATACCCCATCGCCAGAAACGCCGCCGGTCCCCAGTAGCTGACCGCGTTGAAGCGGTAGGGCGAACCGGTGGTCTGGCTGGCCGCGCCGGCCGATTTGAACTCCTGCGGATAAGCCCACATCAGCAGCGGCAGCGGACCATCGCGCGCGGCGTCGTAACCGGGTGGCAGCATCAGCGTCGCGGTCAGCTCCACGCCATCGTTGCGCGGATAGCGGATCTGCTCCTTGAACACATCCTTCAGCTGTGGCGTCGGATGCGGATAATTGGTCAGCGCCGTCAACTGCTCGCCTTCCGGCTTGTTCAGATCGCGCAGATAATAATTCGGCCGCTCGGTCGGCGATTCGCGCGTGGTCAGCAACAACGTGCCATCGTCGTTCAACACCGCCGCCACGTTTTCGAAATACGGCGCGGCGCTCTGGAACAAGCGCTCCTTGTGCTTGGTGGTCAGCGACAGCCGGTCGATGAACGGCCGGTCGCCATCCGGCGTGGCGCCGGCGCCGTCCAGCAGCACCGTGGTGCCGGGACCGATCAGCAAACGCGGGAAACCATTGACGTCGGCCCGCATCACCGGCGAGCCGGGACTGCTGTAGCGGTCCTCGTAGGAACCGGTGTGGATCAACTCCGGTGGCGTCGACAGATGGCCGGGCGCGATCATCCACTGCTTGTAATCGCGCGTCTTGTGCCAACGCTCGTTGATCAGCGCCACATCGTCGCGGCCCCAGGCGATGCCGGCGTAGCGCATGGTCAGGCGCGCCAGCACTCGCGGCGGTTCACGGAACGGCGCCGCATGCAGCAGCACCAGATCGCGAATACCATCGATGACATCGCGCACCGGATCGCCGCCATCCTGCGCCTCGGCCCACATCAAGCTGGCCGGCGCATCGGCGCGCCACGACACATGGCGCGGCCCTTCCGACACCGCGTCATTTCCCGGTGGCAGACCTTCCTCCAGCGGCAGATCGGTCACCGTGTGCACCACATCGCCGTGCATGTCGCGCACTTCCAGCTTTTCGCCAAAGCTGGACACCGGCACGATGTACGAATACGGCCGCGTGATGCTCTGGGTCAGAATGTACTGCCCACCCGGCGCGATCGAGGTGCGCGAGAACTGGGCCGGCTGGCCCACCAGCCGCGTCTTGCCATTCAAGTCGACGATCGCCATCTGCACCGTGATGTAGTACTCGAACAGGCGCGCGTCATCCTCGTTCTTCAGCAAATCCTGATAGGTGCGCAGCTGGCGCACATGACCATCCGAGGTGCTGTCCTGTTCTATCGGGCCGGAGGGAATGCCGCTCGCCGCAGGCGGCTTGCTCAAACCGGCCGGACGCCAATGTACCAGCAGGCCGCTGCTGTCCGGCAGCCAGTTGAAGCCGCGCGTCAGCACCGCCGACAAAGGCTGCGGCGACAGCTTGCGCGCCTTGCGCTCGGCCAGATCGATCACCCATAACTCCACCGCGCCACGCTCGCCGTTCAAGGCCACGTGCGAGAAAGCCAGATAGCGCTGATCCGGTGACCAGCTCAGGTCCGACACCCGCAGCTCGCGCGGCAGGCCGCGAATGCGGCTCTCCTTGCGCGTGGCCACCTCCAGCAGCGACATGTCGGTGCCGAACGAAAAACGCGATGAGGAACAGGTGCGCGGATTGATGCGCAGGCCGGCCAGCTTCAGCTCCGGCTGCGCCACTTCAGCGATGCCGGGCAGCGGCGGGGTCTGGATCACGGCGACGATATTGCGTTGTGGGCTCAGGCTCAAGGCCGGTGCGCGCGGCGCGTCGACAATGGCTTGCAGCGCGGCGGGCGGCAGCCGATAGCCGCTCTCCTGGGCGCCGGCTTGCGGCGAGGGGGCCATCAGACCCAGATTCAAAGGCAGCACAGATAAAGGTTGGTTCATGGATGTCCTTTCGGTCCACTAGCGGGGCTGCTGTGGTCCAGTTTGCTCATGCTAACGGCGATTGTCAATTCGTGCCGTACAATCTGGGTTTTCAGCTTTCGCATTTGGACAGATTATGGAAATGACCACACTCGTACTGCTGCTGCTGGTTCCACTGGCGGTCTGGCGTATTTACTCGCGCCTGAAGATCGTCATGGGCCGCACCAAATCCGAACTGTGGCGCCATTACGCCACACTGGCGGTGATGGTGGTGGTGCTGCTGGCGGTGGCGTTCCAGACCATCGGCCACTGGACCGCGCTGGTGGCGCTGCTGGCCGGCGCCGTGGTCGGCGGCCTGCTCGGCCAGCGCAACATGAAACTGACGCGCCTGGAGAATCGTCCGGACGGTTTCTACTACACGCAGAATCGCACGCTCGGCCTGATCGTCGCGCTGCTGTTCATCAGCCGCCTGATTTACCGCCTGCTCGAAGCCTATCTGCATATGCACAACGGCATGCCGCTGGACCCGGACTTCTTCGCCAATCCGATTTCGTCGTGGGTGTTCGGCCTGCTGGGCAGCTATTACGCCGTGTATGCGTGGCTGCTGATCCAGTGGCGCAAAGCGCAAAAGCCGGTACCGCGCGCGGTGGATATATTCGATATCAAATAGCGCGACACTGCTATCGCAGTTGGTGTATGCTGATATATCCATACGGCAACACTTTGTACTGTGATGAATACCTCCATCTACGATAAGACGGACAAGGGCAGAGAGGAGATCGCGACGCGCAAATACCAGTTGGCGTCGCGCTTGCGCACTTTGCTGGTGTTGGTGGATGGCCACAGGCCGGAAGATGAACTGCTGCGCAATGTGGCGGGACTCGGCCTGGATGCGGCGGCGCTGCGGGAGTTGCTGGCGCAGGACTACATCGTGGTGGCAGCCAGCTATGCCTCGCTGCCCGAACCGGCGCTGATCCCGGCCCCGCCGCCTGCTGTGGAGCCTACCGACGCCGTGCAGCAATTCCAGTCGATCTACAACTTCTACAACAAGACCATCAAGAGCACCATGGGATTGCGCGGTTTCCCGCTGCAGCTCAAGGTGGAAAAAGCCGCGTCGGTCGACGAGCTGCGCCAGCTGCGCGACTCCTACCTTGAAGGCGTCACCAAAGCAAAGGGCCGCGATACCGCGGCCCTGCTGGCACAACAACTGGATCAGCTGCTGGCTGATTAAGCGGCCTTCTGTTCCTTCTGCTGTTGACGGCGCTGCAGCACGAAGATCGGCTGCGCCCATTCCGTATCCTTCTTCTTTTTGCTCGTGATGAGCGTCAGTTCCGAAGGATCATAGACGTCGGTATTGTGCGTCAGCGGCGTCGTCATCAGATACTGGGCGTCGGTGTTCTTCAGGAACTCGCCCACCAGCTGAATGTTACGAATGTCCAGGTGAGCAAACGGTTCGTCGATGAACACGAAGCCGCCGGAACCCTCTTCCGACTTCAGCAAACCAATCAGCAGCACCAGCGATTTCATCACCTGTTGGCCGCCCGACGCTTCACCGTCGTTCATGCCGATCACACCCTTGCCGTCGAACTTGAAGCGCACGTGCAGGCCGGCCTGCGCCAGCTGCACATCGTCGTTCTCCAGCCGCACCGGATCGGCATGCACCTCGATGCCGGCCAGCTGACCCAGCTCCTTGATGTTGGCCGCATAGGTCTTGATGGTGTAACGCAGACGCTCGATGTAGGCGCCACGCGCGTTGCCGGTGGCCTCGATCGCGCGGTTGTTCTGATAGCGGCGCTCCTCGGTTTCCGACTGGCGCGCATGCAGCTGGTCGTTCAAACGCTGATACTGATCGATCACGGTGGCGTCCAGTTCCCAGTCGTTGCGCGCCAGGCTGGCTTCCAGCGAATGGATACGCAGATTGACCTGGTGCGCGTTCTGGTGTTCCTTCACCAGCGCGGTACGCCGCGCCGGACGACGCCAGCCTTGCGGCAGATGGCGCCAGCTCTTGCGCAGTGCCAGCAGCGCCCGCGCGTGATCGGCACGCTGCTCCAGTGCGCGCTTGTGATTCAGACGCATGCCGGCTTCCGCTTCCGACAACGCAAAGCGCGCGTTCTGCCAGGTGGTGTCGGCGCGGGTGCGCGTGACCACCGCGTTCTTGATCAGGTTTTGCAGCTCGCCCAGACGCGCACCAACTTCACCGCGCTCGGCGCGCAGCGGCACCGCGTTGCGCGCCGCTTCCTCGAATTCCTCGGCGCGCGCGCCCAGTTCCTTGGCGGCGTCGACGCCGGCCAGGCGGGTTTTCAGCGAACTGATTTCGGTCGCCAATTTGGACACTTGCAGCGTCAACTGATCTTCCTGCGCCTCCAGCGCTGGCAGCGAACGCTGGATCGCTTCCATCCGCTGCGTGCGGCCAGCGGAACCGAAGCGGTAACGCGAGACTTCGACGAACAACGAGCGGCCACCGCGACGTTCGCGGTGATAGGCTTCCGGCGTGATCCACTCTTCATGGTTACCCAGCTTGGCGCCCTGGTCGACCCCATCGACGCGGGTGATGCGCGACAGCTGTTCCACCAGCCACGCCGGCACCTTGGCCGAGAAGTTCACCACCGACATCAGGGAATTGTCCTTGATGGTCGGGGCGTGCACCAGATCCGGCACGATGAAGTGACGATAGCGTTCCTTCTCCGCCAGGCGGTACGCGGCGGCGGCGTCGGACGATTTATCCAGCAGCACCACCGACGCATAACCGGACAGCACGCCCTCAATCGCGCCCTGCCATTTCGGATCGGTGACTTCGACGATATCCGACAGCATGGCGTGGCCGATGCCGGCGTCGTTCAGCACCTTGCGCATGGAGCGCTGGGCTTCCGGCTCCGGCATCGCGGTCTTGCCCTGCAACGCCGAGATGGTCGACAGCTCGCCGGCGATCTTGGCCGAAATGGCGTCGCGCGCGGTGCGCTGGCGCGCCAGTTCGATTTCCTTTTCCTGCAGCGTCTTCGCCACTTCGGCCAGATCGGCGCCGGCGTCTTCCGCCAGCTTCTCCAGACGCAGCTTCTGCTCCAGCAGACTTTCCAGCGGTTTCAGCTTGCCGTTAATCTGCGTCAGACGCGATTGCAGCGCGGTCGATTCCTGCTCCAGCACCGTCTCGTGACTTTGCGCGTCCGACAGCGCCTTGGCCTGCGCCGACAGCATGGCGCGCTTGTCGGCCAGTTGCGCGTCCGCCTGCAGCAGCGGCTTGCGCGCCTCGCGCAGCGTGCGGCTGACATTGGCGTTCTTCTCGCGCACCTCGTGGTACTCCAGCGACGGCAGCACTTCTTCCTGCAGGTTGCGGCGTTCCTTGTTCAGGTCTTCCCACTGGTGATAGTTGGCGACGCGCAGGCGCAAGCCTTCCAGATTGGTCCTGGAAGCTTCCAGCTCCGCCTCAAAGCGTTTCAGTTCAGTCTCGGTGTCGCGCTGATGGCGCTTGGCTTCGTCGTACGCGTCCAGCACTTCCTTGTCGCCGAACACCTGGAACACCAGATCCAGCAACTGACGCGGCGCGTACTCGCACAGCTTGTCTGTTTCGCCCTGCTCCAGCGCCAGCACTTTCGCCATCGCCGGCGACAGGCCGGCCATCGCCAAACGCTTGCGGTAGTTTTCCACGCCCAGCCAATCATTGCCGGCGTCACCGATGTCCTCGATCTGCACATTCCCCGGCCGCATCAGGTACTGACGCTTCCAGTCGCCACCGTTCTTCTGGATCTGGCAGAACAGCGTCACATCATCTTCGGCAAAGAAGCCGGAGCCGCGGAACGGACGATTCGACAGCTGACGGCCCATCGGCTTGTTGTCGACCACCGCGCGCAGCCAGGCGGTCTGCTGGCCGCTGTGACGCGCGTAGTGCTTGTAGGTGCGGCCCATCGAGCAATCGAGCCCGAACAGCGTGCGCAGCGCATCCAGCAAGGTGGTCTTGCCGGAGCCGTTCTGGCCCGCGATGGTGATGATCTTGGCGTCCAGCGGGATGTTCTTGATGCGTTGCCAGTAATCCCAGTGGACCAGTTCTAGCGATTTAATATGAAACATGGCTTAGTCCTTGGCTGGAGTGTCGTCGGAAACGGCGACGATGGGCGCCGGGGGCGGTGCATCGAAGGCGGGCAGGATGTCTTCTTCATCGTTGGCCGCTTCGGGCACATCGACCACAATCGGCGGCTCGCTGCGCGGCACCGCGACGATGGTCGGCGGCGAGCGTTTGAACACGTCGGCCAGCGCGCCATTGACGATGCGCTCTTTCAGTAAATCGGTATCCATCAACAGATCCAGCAGCGGACCTTCGACGATAACGTCGCCACGGCGCTCGATGAAGCCCAGCTTCGACAAAATACCGAGGTTCATGTCGAGACGCGTTTTCTTGCCCAGCTTATCGCCGAAGTCGGCCAACAGTGCCTTGTAGGCGATGCCGATCGAGGTGTCTTCCGCGCGCGGCAGCGGCTTGTCGGTGCCGAACATATCGTTCTGATTGTCCTCCGCGTGCTGGTGGGTCTCCTGGCGTTCGCGCTTGGGCAGAATGATCTGCGCCCACAGCACCACCAGCAGCGCCACGCCATCGCGCGACAAGCCGAAGTTATTGTTTTGCCAGACGTCCTTGGCGCCGAAAATCTTCGGCTCGATGGCGCGGTGCAGCGCCACCGTCACGTGGTCGGCGTAGACGTTATCCAGCAGTTTCAGGCCGACCGCCAGCAGGCGGCCGTCGACTTCGGTGCGGAACTGCTCGTCCGACAGCACGCGTTTGACCAGTTTGTCGTCGCGGCGCAGGGTCTGGTGCGCGAGCAGGCGCGAGATCAGGATTTGTGCGTCATCATTCATCGGACTTGTCGCCTTCCGGATTCAAAGACAGTGAGAGGGAGGCAAGGGATATCGCCGCGACTTCGAGGTCGGGCAGTTGTACCATTTCATCTTGCGGTGAAAACTTCACCGGCAACCGCGCCAATTTCGCGGTGGCGCCTTGCAGGCGCGCCTCGTCGGCATCGCCCAGCAGCGGCAGCAGCGAAGCGCGGTACGAGGCCACGGCAAAGGAAGCCGGCAGCAACGACTCGTGCGCCTGGATGGCTGGCGGCGTGCCGTCGGCGGCGACGGGAAGCTTTCCCAGCGCGGCAAAGTCGGACAGGCGCGCCAGCCAATCGTCCAGCTCCTGTTGCATCGCGGGGCCTTCGCTGACGGTGGTGGGAGCATCCTGCCCGGTCGGCAGGCCGTTGGATACTGTGGTGTTTACGCGGTCAGCCATTAATTCCGTTTCTGCTACGTCTATCATTTCAGCGGGCGTCATGAACAGCGGTACCACCGGCTGATCGATGGCGCCCGTGGCCAGCGAGGCCAGGTCTTCGTGTTCCAGCAACCAGCGCTTGATGTCGGTGGTGGACAGGCCGGACTGGCCCAGGTGCACCCGCTGACGTTCAATCTGATTCAGCGCGCGCGAGAACATGCCCTGCATGTTCAACAGCGCCGATTGCGCGCGGCCGATCGCCTGCGCCGCCTTGTGGGTGGCGCTGTCGGCGTTTTCGTCGGTGGTGATGGCGCGCAGGATTTCCGAACCCTTCTCCACCCAGTCGCACGCCATATGCCACTTGGCCTGCGAGGCGCGCAGGCGGAATTCCGAACCGGATGCAATCGCATCGGAGAATTCTTCGGTCAGCTCCACCAGACGGCCCAGCAAGTGATGCAGCTGGTCGACCGTGACCCCGCCCATCACCTGGGCGCCGGCCACCTGCGACAGCAGGAAGCCCATTTCAGCGTTATCGTCTTCCTCGCGGCCGAGCGCCAGCAGCGCGTCAATCGCTGACAGCACATTGCGCGCCATCGGCGTCACACGGTACACCGCCTGCTGCGCATCCCAGGCCAGCAGCTGGTTGGTGCGCAGGCGCATCAGCACCGTCTCCAGCGATTCCGGCAGCAGATAAGCCAGGCGCGTATTGATGTCGGAGCGCGTGAAGCTGGTCGACGCGGTATCGGACGCCAGCTCGCGCAGCACCAGCAGGCGCACCAGCACGCCGTCAAAACCGCCGTGGAACAAAGCGGTAAACACCTGCAGCAGCGGTTGGGCGCGCTTCAGGTGGTAGACCTGCTCGATCTCGTCAGCGGAAATGTTCGGCTTGAAGTGGGCTTGCAGGCTATCGGGCCCCTGCGCGTCCTGGGCGGCGTCACTCGTTATAGGTTCAATCATTCTTTGCCATTCTGTGGTCCCCGCTATTGCATTTTTTACAAACAATTCTGATTATCGCGGGGGCGTCAGTATAGCAGGAGCCTATTTCTTCACGACCTTTTCCAGTGTCTGGTCGACGAAGTCGCCATCGGTGTCGTTAAAGCGCACCCGTACCGGGTACCAGTCCATCGACGGCGCCAGCCACAGGTCGACCTGCTGGCCCTGGGCGTCCGGCGGCGGTGCCTTCACCAGGTGGACCGCGCTGACGTCGCCGCTGGCGAGCTGCACGTTTTCGACTTTGACCACTTTGAAGCTCCACTGCTCGGCGTCGCGGCGGCCGGCCACGAACAGGTGGAACTCGGCGCCCGGCTTGAATTTGTCCGGCGTGGCGCGCGCCATCGCGGCCAGCTGCCACTGCGCGCTGCTGCGATCCTGCTCGCCTCCCAATATCGGGTAGGTGGCGTCGCTTTCAGTAAACGCAATGGTCTTGTCGGCGCGCTTGAAGCTGGTGGTGTACGGATCTTTGCGGAAGCGCTTTTCGTAGAAGGTGTCCGGCGCCAGGCCGTAGTCGTCAAGCGCGCCTTCGCTGCTGTTGTCCAGCACCTTGCCAAACAGGCTGGCGCGGCTTTCGGTGTGCAACGAGTATTTGCCGTCACCGGCGCGCCATTGCACGGTGGCGCTGCCGTTCACCGACAGGCCGCTTTGCTTGATTTTCAGGCTGTAGCTCAGGTCCGCCGATGGCGGCGGGTTGATGGCGCGCTTGACGCTTGGATGTTCGCCATGGGCGGCGTCGGCCGCGTGGGCATGGTGCAGGCTGAGTGCCACCGTCAGGGCGGCGCAAAGGGTACGGATCTTGTTCATTTGTCAGTCATCTTAATATTGGCGACGGTCTGCGTGGTCAGCGCGCCGCTCGCTTCGGTGTTGCGGATCTGGATCGGGTACCAGTTCAGGCCCGGCGCCAGCCAGATGTCCAGCCGCGACGAGTAGGTGCCCGGCTTGGGCGGACGGCTCAGATGCCAGGTCACGACCTTGCCCAGTTTCGTGTCGATTTCCTCTTCTCCCACCAGCTGGAAGCGGAAGATGGTGGCCTCCTTGTCCTCGCCGACCTGGATGTCGATGTCGCCGCCGAACTGATTCAGATCGGCGCGGCCGATGCCGCCCAGTTGGAACGGCACGGTGGCTTTGTCCTGCGCGCCCACCAGCAGCGGGTAGCTGCGTTCGGACGCTGAAAAACTGATGCTGCCGGTGTCGCGGTTGAAGTGGGTCGCGGTTTCGGCGCGGCGCGCGCGCTTTTCAGTATAGGTGGCGGGCGCGATGCCGTAATCGTCGATCTCTCCTTCGCTGCGCAGCACCAGCAGATTAAGCCGGGTCACCAGCATGCTGATGCCCGCCTCCACCGAGGCCCGGTAATGGCTGCCGTCAGTATGCCACGTCATGGTCGCACCGCCCGTCCATTTGGTGCCGTCGGCGTCGACCCGGTCCAGTGTCATCTCGAAAGTGGCCGATGGCGGCAGGTTGACCTTGTAGCGCCGGCCGCCCTGCGCTGGCGCCGATTCCGGCATGGCGGTGGCCAATTGCTCGCCCTGAGCCTGGGCCGGCGGCGGCGTGCCGGTCTGCGCCTGCGCCGCGCCGGCCTGCTCCGGGCCATGCGCGATCGGGTCGGCGCCAGCCAGCGCGGCGGCGATGTCGGCCACCGGCATCGCCGGGGCGCTATCGGCGCTGTTCGCACCTGTGGCGCCGGTGGCGCTGATCGGCGCGATCGATGACTCGGCGGTGTCCACCGGGCGCGGCGCCGGCGGACGAGGCTTGGGCTGGGCCGCCGGCTTGGCTGCCCCGGCCAGCGGCTGCACCTCCGCCAGCGGCGTGCTCTCGACCCGCTTCGGCAGCGCCAGGCGCAGCTGCGCCGTCATCAGCGAAGCCGGCACCTCCGAGCGCCGGTGCGACTGCGCGCTCAGACGCCCGCCCACCCAGTCGATGGCGGCGTAGTGCAACACCAGCGTGGCGGCACATAAAACCAGCACGCGCCGGTGTCGGACCAGGAAGGAAGCAATCGTCATGGGCGCTAGTTTAAACGGGATCGGCCAGGTCGGTAGGACACGCGCAGAAATGTTGTCAAAACCTTTTGAATGCCAAGGCGTTATCTGCTACTCTGACCGCTAATTCCACAGGAGACTTGTCATGCCTAATACGCAAATGCCGAACATCCCCGGAGCAGGTGTCATGAACGATACCCTGGACTTCGTCAAAAGCCTGTGGGGCAGCATGAGCGTGCCGGGTCTGACCACGCCCACGCTGTCGGTCGAGGAACTGGACAAGAAGATCAACGACCTGAAGGCGGTCGAAAGCTGGCTCAATCTGAATATGAGCATGCTGCGCGGGAGCATACAGGCGCTGGAAGTCCAGCGCGGCACCATCGCCACGCTGAAATCGGTCGGCGCCAGCCTGGCCTCGGCGGTCAACACCGGCGTCAGCGACAAGTCGATCTTCGACGCCAATCCCTACGCCTCCGCCTTCTTCCACCACGCGCGCGAAGCCGACAAGGCCCAGGGCAGCACGCCGACCCCGAGCGCGCCACCTGCGCCGGCAGCCGCCGCGCCCACGCCCGCGCCTGAGGCCAAAGCGGAAGCCGCCAAACCCGGCATCGGCATCGGTGGTGGCCAACCCAACGCCTGGTGGAACCTGCTGCAGGATCAATTCAAGCAAGCCGTGTCCACCGCCATGGCGTCCGAGTCGATGATGACCGATGCCGCCGTCAAGTTTGCCGCCGCCGCAACCGGCGCCAAGCCGGCCGAGAGCAAGCCCGCCGCCAGCGCCAGCGCCGCCGCCGACAAACCAGCCGCCGTGAAGAAGCCAGCCGCCAAAAAACCAGCGGCGAAAAAGCCTGCGGCCAAACCGGCAGCCAAGCCGGCCGCCGACAAAGACAAGCCGTAAGCGGGACTACGCCAGCCGCTGAATGCGGATGGCGTCAATCAGGCCATCGGCCTGGCGCTGCACTTTCTCGATATCGATCAGACCCTCGTCCTCCAGCAGCTTGGCGCCGTCGTGGGCGGCCTGAAAACTCTCCAGGGTGTCTCCCTTGGCGGAAACCGGCCGTATCCAGGCCACGCTGCCCACCTTCATCTTGCTATACACTTCTTTGGCGATATCGCGCATATTTTTTGTGCCCTTTATTTGCTCTCAATATTGACAGCGAATCAAGCGCAGACTGGGCTGCGCCGCATTTAGTGTAATCATTTGGTGCAAGCGAAACAAGCACGCTGTTGCGTGGCGCCGTCACCCGGCGCGCGCGCTCATTGACTGGTGAAGCGGGTGCTTTCGGGCACCGGGCCGTGTTCCGCCTCGTACTCGCTGGCGGCAGCGGCGGCCACCACGCCCGACACCGGCGCCAGCATCGCCAACTGCTCCATCAGCTGCGCAAAGCGCTGCTGGCCGGGCGCGATCGCATCCACATGCATCAACACGCCGATGGCTTCATCGGCCAGCGCGCTGTCGTAACCGTTCTGCTGCAGATGCGAGATCAGAATTTGCGCGGAGTTGAACAGGATGCGCATATTGTGCGGCAGTGAGCGCCGCGCGCTGCGCATCCATTCGATGGCTTCCACCAGCTTGCCGGTCTTCCACAGCAACACGCCCTTGTTCATGATGTCGGTCGCTTCCAGGCGCGCGGTCTTGATCAGCTCCGCGCCCTCGTCGGCCATGCGTGCCCGGTCGAAGATTTTTTGCACGTCCTCCAGCAGCGCACTGTTGTCGTGGTTATTGCGGGTGACGTAGCACAGCAGATCCACCGGCGCCTCCTTGACGCCGACCGCGAACAGCAAGGTCGCCATGTCCAGGCAGGTGTCGGTATCGGGACGCTGGCGGCTGGTGTCGGCCAGCATGGCCTCCAGCTCATCGCCCGACTTGCGCGCGCGCCGGAAGTCGCCGCTCTCGTGGTACACCAGCCCCTCGGTGATCTTGGCGCGCAGCGTCACCTGGTCGCCGCCAAACTGGTGCACCGCCGCGTTGAGCAGGCGGATCGCTTCCTTGGTGTCGTTCTTCTGACCGCACACGCGCGCCAGGCCCAGATAGGCATCCACCGTTTTACGCACCGAGAATTCGCCGATCTCTATGCATTTGCGGAACGCCTTTTCCGCCACCGGAATATTCCCCAGCTTGAGCGCGGTCTGTCCCAGCGAGCGCTGACGCGGCACCGAATTGGGCGACAGCTTGGCGGCTTTTTGCAGCACGTCGAACGATTCCTCGGTCTTGCCCTGCAGCTGGAACGACTGCGCCAGCTGATCGAAGGCATCGATGTAGAAGCGGTTGTCGGCGATCACGGCCTGGAACATCATGCGCGCCGCTTCCAGGTCGCCATTGGTCATGCGGATTTTACCCAGGCCGCAGCGCGCCCAGTTGTAGTCGCGGTCCTGCAGCACCTGTTCGTACACCACGCCGGCCTGCTCGGCCTCGCCGGCCTTGAGCAGCAGCGTGGCTTTCATGCGCAGCAGCTCGATGGCATGCAGCGGATTGTGCGCCACCTGTTCCTCGCACAGCCGGGCAGCGCGCAGATAATCCTTGTCGGCGAATGCCTGGTCGATGTCGCGGAAGATCTGTTTTTTCAGCCACACCCGGTTGAGGCGCGTCAGCAGCACGCCCTCGGTGATCGGCTTGATGATGTAGGCATCCGGCTGATGTTCGGCGGCGCCCATCACCGACTCCACGCTCTTTTCGGCGGACACCATCAGCCACACGCTGGACGGCAGCATCAAGTTGCGGATGCGCGCTTCTTCCAGCACCTGCTGGCCGTTCTTGCCGTCGCCCAGGTTGTAATCGCACAGCACCACGTCGTAGCGGGTTTTCGCCAGCAGCACCATGGCTTCGCCGCCGCTGGACGCCTGGTCGATATGCTTGGCGCCGAGGTTGCGCAGCGATTCGCGCAGCAGTTGGCGGATGCCGACAAAGTCGTCGATGATCAGGTAGCGCTTTTCCGCCCAGTCGATGCCGCCGTCCGCCGCCGCTGCTGGTGCTGTGCTCATCATGGTCTCCGTCATGGCAGGCGCAGGATGAAGCAGCCGCCGCCCAGCGGGCCGCCGTTTTCCAGCGCGATGCTGCCGTGGCGCTGGCGGTGTTTGTGCATCTTCGCGACTTCACTGGAGAAGTACAGTCCGAGGCCGCTGCTGTTGTTGAGGAAGTTGATCGCTGATTTGGCGCTGGCGCCAGATTGCAGCATGGCGTCGGGGAAGCCGTCGCCATTGTCCTCAACCCGCAGTTCCAGATAGTCGCCATCGATGCTGATGGCAAGGCGGATGCGGTCCCTGGTATAGCGGATGGCATTGTTGATGGCGTGGACCAGCACGCCGATCACCAGGTCTTCGTCCAGCGTCCAGATGGCGTGCTGCGGATATTCGACGTCGAAGGTAATGCCGCGCGATTGCAGCAGCACCTGCGCCTGGCCGGACACCAGCTCCACCAGCTCGCGCACGCTGCGCGGCGCCGGGTCGAACGGGTAGCCGGGTTTGCCGACGTCCTTGTACAACGCCAGCAGCTGGATCAGGTTGTCGTTGAGGCGCTTGGTCTGGTACAGCATCTGCGCCATCTGGCCGAATTCGGGAGCGCTGTTGGAGGGATGCGCGGCCAGCAGGTTCTCCAGCGTGCCACTGAGGACGCTGATCGAGTTTTTCATGTCATGCACGGTCGATGCGAGGAACATGAACAGTTCCGGTGAACCTGCATGCTGCTGTGCTTCTTCTTCATCCATTTGCGGGTCTCCATGGACGCCAGTGTTCATTGCCGATTATAGCGTGCCGCCTGTGCTGTCGCCAACGAGGTGCGTTTGCGTCGACGCAACAGGGCTTATTGGGCGCGGCGGCGTTGTTTAAGCAGGAAGCGGCCGGGATCGAGGGCGTCGACCAGCGCGGCTTCCAGTGGCGGCGGCGTGTGTTCCAGCTGGGAGACCAGCAGTTCGGCCATCAGCGGCGCCCAGATCAGGCCACGCGAGGCGTAGCCCAGCAGGCAGTGCAAGCCGGGGTGACGCGGCACCTCGGACAGGAATTCGAGGCGGCCGGCGTTGGCGTAGTCGGGCAGCGCGCCGGCCAGCGGCAGACGGTCCGGCGCGGCGCAACGGAAGCCGACCCGGCCCGCCAGCGGGGCGGTGTCGGCCAGCGCGGCGACGGCCTCGGTGGGGATGATTTCGGCCAGGCGGGTGAGGTTTTCCAGCTGGCTGCTGGCGCGCAGCGCGGGATCGTCGTCGCTGTCGTAAGTGGCGCCGGCGCAGACCATGCCGTTCGACGGCGGCGTCACATACGCTTCGCGGCATACCACCAGCGGCAGCAGCGGCGGCTGCGGCGCGGCATCGGCCAGCGGCAGGTGCGTGACCTGGCCGCGCAGTTTGAACAGCGGCAGCTCGGATGCCTGCTCGATCTGGCCGGCGCTGGCGCCGCTGGCGAGGATCACGGTCGGCGCTTGCGCCAGCAGCGCGCCATCCGCGCCGCGCACCTGCCATTCGTCGTCCACACGCTGCAGGCTAAGCGCCTCGGTGCAGAACACGCGCCGCAAGCGCTCGCCGCAAGCCGCCAGCATCGCCTCGCACAACGACGCCGGACGCGCCCAGCCGCCCTGCTCGAACAGCCAGCCGCCATGCGGTGTCGGCGCGCCAATCATCGCACTGGCCTCCTGCGCGTCGGCCCAGCGCGCGTACTGCTGCGGATAGCCCCACTGCGCCAGCACATCCTGCTGCACCTTGGCATGCCGCTCATCGCGCGCCAGTTGCAGCACGCCGCAATCGGCGCCATCGAAGGCCACACCAGCGCCGCCCATGCGCCGCCACTCGCGCAGCGCAAACAGATACGCCGCCCGGCTCAAACGCGTGGGAATATTGTCATCCTTGGACAGCAAGGGCATGAAGATGCCCGCCAAATTACCCGACGCCTCCTGCGCCGGCTGCGCGTGACGCTCGATCAGCGTCACCTGCCATCCGCGTGCGCACAGACGATGCGCCGCCGACGAACCGGCCAAACCGGCCCCGATCACCACCGCCCGCCGCACCGGCGCCACCTGCTCCGCCGCGCGCGGCCGCAAACTGCGATACTCCGCCACGATATCCGACGCATCGGCCATCCGGCACACAAAGCCCGCCGCCGTCAGCGCCCATACCAGCGCCTCGTCAGCCGCGCGCGCATGCAGCGTCGCGCCCTGCACCGCAAGCTTGGCCAGCATGCGCGCCAGTGACGGCGCCACCTCCGGCGACAAATAAAACGCATCCACCCGCGCCGCCACCTGCGGCAGCATCGCATCCAGCGCGCCGACCAGCAGATCCAGCGTCACCTCATCGCTCAGAATCACACGATGAAAGCCCGGCACATCGAGCGGCCACACATGGCCCAGTTGCTCCGGCGCCGGCGGCACATCGGGCGCCACCGCAATGTAATGCAGCCGCCCGCCCAGCGCGCGCGCCGCTTCAAACCGCTCGCCACAGAACGCCGTGTCGAGCACCACCCGCGTTTTCACTTGCGCGCCTTCCTGCAGAAGCAATCCGGCGCATGGTCATTCACCATGCCGATGCCCTGCATGTACGCATAGATAATCGTCGAGCCGACAAACTTGAATCCCAGCTTGGCCAGATCCTTGGAAATCCGGTCCGACAATTCCGTCTTGGCCGGACGCGGCCCCTTGCCGCTGGCCAGCGGCTTGCCGCCCACATAAGACCACAACAGCTTATCGAGACTGCTGCCACTGTCCAGCAGCCGCAGATACGCCTGCGCATTGGTGATCGCAGCCGCCACCTTCAAGCGATTGCGCACGATGCCCGCATTGGCCAGCAACTCCGCCACCTTCTCCGGCCCATACTGCGCGATCTTGTTCGCATCCCACTGATCGAACGCCAGACGATAGTTCTCGCGCTTATTGAGAATGGTTTCCCAGCTCAGGCCCGCCTGCGCGCCCTCCAGATTCAGCATCTCGAACAAACGCCGCTCGTCGTGGCAAGCCACGCCCCACTCGTTATCGTGATAATCGAGATACAAAGGATTGGCCGGATTGGCCCAGCTACAGCGCTTCTTTTCCATGCCCTCAGCCCAGTTCCAGATCGCTGGACAAACCGATGCGGCGCCGTTCGCCGCCCAGCACCAGCGTGCCAGTCAGATTGCTCACCAGCCGCACCTCGCCATCCGCCACCGCCTGATCCAGCTGCTGCATCAGGCGCGGGAACACGCCCTCCGGCCGCGTGGCCGCAGTGCTGTACAGCGCGGCCCACGCATTGCGGCCGGAACGCTTGGCGATATACAGTCCCTGGTCCGCCAGCTCCACCACCTGCGACCAGGATAGCAGACGCGGTTGCTCCGGCAGGAACGGGAAGCAGGCGAACCCGATCGAACAGGTCTTCGACAAGCGCACGCCATCCGGCAGCACGAAATCGCGCTCGGCCACCGCGCGCCGCATGCGCTCCGCCACGCCGGCCGCCTCGTCGCGATGGGTGGCGCGCGCCAGCACCAGGAATTCCTCGCCGCCCCAGCGGATCACGTAATCCGACTCGCGGAACACTTCGCGCAAGCGTTCCTGCATCTGCACCAGGATGGTATCGCCGGCCGCGTGGCCATAGCGGTCGTTGACTTCCTTGAAGTGATCCAGATCGACCATGAAGAACACCAGATCCTTGGGCGCCATCAGATCGCACTCGGTCAGCTCGCGGTGCTGGCCGGCCTCGTAATTGCGCAAGCTCATGGCCACATCCTCGTCCACGTTCTGCAGGAAGAAGCGGCGGTTGCGCAGACCGGTCAGCTGGTCGGTCAAACTGACCTCCTCCAGCGCCTTGTAAGCCTGCTCCAGCTCCAGGTTCTTCTCCAGCAGCTGTTCCTGGGTCGCCGCCACCTGACGGTAGGCGCTGGCGTTGTCCAACGCGATGGCACCGTACGCACACAGCGTGCGGAAGATCAGCCGTTCGCGCTCGCCATACGAATGCGCCAGCAGCGACTGTACCGTCATCACGCCCAGTACCCGCTCGCCCACGCGCAGCGGCGCAAACAATAGCGTCAGCGTCGGCAGCGTGCCGGGGATCAGATGCGGCGTCACGCCCTCTTCATCCAGCTCGATCAGGATCTCGCGCCGTTCGCGCACGCAGCGCGCCGAATTGGCGCTGGGTGAGGACAGCGGCACGCTGATCGGCGGCACCGGCTTGCCGGCCTCGATGCCGAAGGCGCAGGCCAGCGTCTCGCCATCCGGCTGCAGCAGGAAGATCGAAAAGTGGGTCGCATCCAGCAGGCCGTGCACGTGCCGGTCCAGCGCGCGGAACACCGCCGCCGCATCCAGCTGCGCGGTGATCTCCTGGCCGATCGCGCTCAAGTGCTCCAGCGTGGCACTGGTCTGCTGCAGTACCTCGGCGCGCTGCGCCTCGGCGGCCGCCAGTTGGCGATGGTGTTCGCCCTCGGTCTGCGCGCGTTCGGTCTGATACTGCACCTGCATCGCGATGGCGCGGTTGGTGGCTTCCTTGCTGTGGGTCTGGTCGCGCGCGGCGTTGGCGCGCAGCGCGATGGTGTAGGCGCGTTCGTAATCGCCGATCGCCGCGTATTCGCGCGCCGCCGCGTCCAGCAGCGCGCCCGGCACCGTATAGCCTTCAATGGTGGCGGCGATTTCCAGCGCCAGCTGCAGATAGTGCAGCACCGCGTTCGGCGCCACCATCAGCTCGGGGCCTGGCAGCGCGTGACGCGCGTGGATATCGGCCAGCACGTTCAGCGCCGCGATCTGCGCCGAGGCGTCGCCATGGTCGCGCGCCAGCGCCAGCGCCGCCTGGGCCGCCGCCAGCGCATCCTCGGGCCGCGCCAGGTGCGACAGCGCATGCGCCTGGCCGCGCCGCGCGCTGCTCTGGAAATCGTTCTGGCACAAGGCGTCGCCGCGCGCCGCCAGGCGGGTGAAGCTCTCCAGCGCCGCCACGTGATTGCCCAGGTCCAGCGCCAGGTCGCCCTGGTACTCCAGCGCCACCGCGTAGGCGCGCGATCCGGACAACGCCGCCAGCGTGGTCAATGCCTCGCGCAGCAGGCTTTGCGCGGCCTCGCGCTGGCCCAGCTGACGCAGCGTTTCGGCGGTCTGCATCAAGCACATGCCGATGCTCAGCGGCCAGCCGGTGGGACGCGCCAGATCCAGCCCGCGCTGCATCCACTCCAGCGCCGATTCGTGCGCATTCAGGCTGGTGAAGCCATTGCCAATATTGGTGGCGACGATGATGGCGCGGCGGATCTGGCCGGTGGCCAGCGCGGTTTCAAAACTCAGCATCAGGTGGCCGATGGCGCGCCCGTATTCGCTGCGCTGGAACGCGCAGGTGCCGAAGAAATCGCTGATCCAGCCGGCGGCGATCGGTGCCACGCCGTCCAGATCGGTGCTGAAGCGGCCGGCCCAGCGCTGCTGCGCGGCCTGCCAGTCGCCAAACGCGTCGCAGATGCCGGAGGCGGCATCGATCACGTCGATGCGCACCGGATCTGCCGCGAGGCGCGCGGCGGCGGCGGCTTCGCGCAGCCAACGGTCGCCGTTGGCGATGTCGCCGCGGTCGTTGGAAACCCAGGCCATGATCCAGCAGGCGTCGGCGCGGCAGCGCGCGGCTTCGGCGGGCAGGCTGGCGGCGGCGCCGGCGCACAGCTGCAGCGCCTGTTCGGCATGGTAGCGGGCGGTGTCGAGTTCGCCTCGCAGCCATTCCGGCTCGGCGGCGACCAGCAGCAGCCGGGCGCGCTGCACGGCGGCGGCGTCAGCGGGCAACAGTTCCAGCAGCGGCGCGATCTCCGCGCACAGCCGCTGTGCCCGCGCCGGATCGCGCTGGCGCAAATGCCAGGCAAGCGGCAACAGCAGCTTCAGCCGCTCCGGGCCTTGCACTTCCGGCAATGCCGCATCCCATTGCGCCAGCTCGTCGTCGAGCGCATACATGTCCACCAAATGACCATCCTTCTACTGTGTTGCCGCAGCGCGCCGTTGCGCTGTTACCGCATTATTCCACAGTTTGACGATGGCCAAACAATTTTAGTGCCATAAGGAAATAACCTTGGTGGAAGCATCACTATTTCCGCTTAACAGGGGGGAAACGTTGCACAAAAAAACCGGCCACGAGGGCCGGCTTGGTCGCACGCCATCCCGACGGTGCGCGTCAGGCGCGGTCCTGCTGGTTGATCTGGATCAAGCGCGAACGCATTCCCTCGGTGGCGGCGGGGCCAGGCGCGAACATATAGTCCTCGTCATTGATGGCCAGGCCGCTGTTGGCGTCCACCAGCACCTGGTCGGCCGGCTTGCCGGTCTCGCGGCTGACCACCAGCAGGCTGGCCCCTTCCGGCGCCAGGTGATCATTGCCCCAGGCCACAAAGGCCAGCAGCACCGGTTTGAAATCGCGGCCGGCCTTGGTCAGCACATATTCATAGCGTGGTGGCCGGGCACTGTACTGGCGGCGCTCCATCAGGCCGCCTTCGACCAGCCCGGCCAGGCGCCGGGTCAGCATGTTGGGGGCGATTTTCAGGCTCTTCTCGAATTCATCGAAGCGGGTCAGCCCGTAGAAGGCGTCGCGCAGGATCAGGATGCTCCACCACTCGCCCACTTTTCCCAGGCTGCGAGCGATCGGGCACGGCATGCTGCCAAAGTCGGTATGTTTCATCTTCTACTCCTTCACGTCGGATGGGTGACTTGCATGTTTGATGCAAGAAAGTGTGACTTTCTTAGCTGACGGAACTCGTGTGACAATGTGTGTATTTTCTACCTTCAATTTAGTCTCCTTTTTTTCCCTGCGTTTCTGCAAATTTTCTCTATGAAAAACCTAGTTTTCCGGCCTGTTTTTATTCCACCAAAATAGGCCAAAAATTGGTGCTGAAAACTCTCCAAAAATCACGCTATTTCCACACGTCAATTTCCATGTAAAATGTGAACATTCGCGAGATTGTTCCTTCAGGATAAAATTCTTCCTGTAGATAAACGTCTCGCAGCATTACCGGCTACCGCTAAACGCAAGTTCCGTAGCCAGAGTTGAAATGCTGCGCACCCCAAAAACGTGTGTAAAAAAAATGAACATTTTTACCAAAACCCTTACTGTCGTGTTGCTCACCCTGCCGCTGCTGGCCAGCGCCGCCGGCAAAACCGCTACCGCCTCCATGCAGGTCACCTTTGAAGTCAAGGAATCCTGCAATGTGCAAGACAGCACCAGCGCCACCAAGGCCGATGCCACCGGCACCAAGGCCACGCCAGCCGTGGCCTGCCAGCTGAACACCCCTTACCAGGTGAGCCGCGGCGACAGCGCCAGCAACACCAGCAGCAGCGCCCCCCAGGCCAACGCCATCCGCCAGGAAAACAGCGCCGGCGTCTGGACCGTCACCTTCTAAGCCTCAAAACTGCACCGTTACCGTCACCGTATCCTTGTAATCGCCCGGTGACGGCGTGCTCTGCGACGGCACCTTGCCGTACACCACTTTCGTTACCGTCGTCCCATCCCCCTGCCCCGACACCACCGTGGTGCCATTGTTGCCATCGCCCCAGGCATTGCCGCTAGGCGCATCCAGCAACTGGTACAGCACTGTTTCCGTACTATTCACGTTTTTCATGCGCCGCGCCGCCGGGTTGGCGCTGTTCACGCCGCTGGACAGCAGCAGGCGATAAAGAGTGCTCTTGCTGCAGCGCAGACTCATGCTGGCACTCGAGCTCAGCGTGCCGCTCAGCATGCCGCTATCCGGGAACGCCAGATTACCGATGCTGATGTTGCAATCGTTGATCACCGTCGAGCTCACCTGGAACGGAATCGCGACCGAGCCGGTCGGGATCAAACACCCCAGCACACCGGTCAGCGAGAACTGGTACTGCATCAGGGCGCTGCCGGCGCCGAAGTTCGACGTCACCGCCGCATTGTCAACTCCCACCGCATTCGCCGCCAACGTGGCGTCCGCCGACAGCCGCGCATACAGCGGCACGTTCTGCGTCAGCGAACCGACGCCACCGCTCTTCACTAGCTGGAACGCAATCCCTTGCGATGCGGTATTGGTGCCGGCCCAGCCGCCCCACACCTTGGCGGCGGAATAACTGGCGTCGGTATAAATGTTGTAGTTGGCCACCACCGCACCGCCGTTGCTGAGCTGACGCGTCGCCGTATCCGAGGCCGACGAATTGGTACCGCCGCCCAACGTCAGGCACACCGTCACGTTCGGCGTCAGCAGGCTGCCGAGGAAATTGGTCCAGTTGCAGGTCACCACAAAGGTTCTTGACGCATACACATCGCTGCTGGAAATCGAACTGACGCTGGCGAAGGCAAAATCGCTGCTGGCGATGGTGCAGTTGTCGGCGCGCGCCGGCCCGCTCAGCAGCGCCAGCAACACGCCCAGCAGCAGGAGCCAGCGCCGCGCCATCATTGCACCCCTTCGCAGCGGAACGGCCCCAGCGTCGGCATCGGCTGGCCCTTGACCGCCGCGTAAGCGAATTCGACCATGCAGGGCTTGCCATCCACCGTCAGTTTCAGATGATTGCGCGGCTGCAGATGGTCGACAAATACCACGCCGTCGTAGCCGACCACCGTGCTGTCGCCGCTTTCCACGTGCTGCACGGCGGTGCCGGCCGCCAGCGGTTTGTCGTCGGCGCCATGCAGGATCACGCTGGCGGCCGCATAAGTCTCGACCGGGAATTTGACCAGCAAGCCCGACAGCCGCGCCGGCACCACGCTCTGGCCGGTGCGCAGCACGCGCGCGTCCAGCGGCAGCGCGCTGACGTCGATGCTGACCTGGTTTTGCAAATAGGGGTTCAGGTTCGGCACCAGCAGATAACCGCTGCCGCTGGTGCGGCCGATCGCCAGGTTTTCCTGCAGCACCGGCACCCCGCCAACGCCGTCGGTGGACACCAGCGCGAAGCCGGCCCCGACCTGGCGCGCCGCGTGCACGCCGCCATCCATCAGCACCAGCGCGCCGCTGAGATCCAGCGACGAGGTGCTGGTGCCGCCGGTCTGCTGGGTGTAGCCGGTGAGCTGGCCATAGTTGCCGAGATAGGTGACCTGGCCCTGGCGCAGCGGCGTGCCGTTGGTCTGCACCGATTGCAAGGCCCAGCCGAAGCCGCCACCATAATCGGCGGTGCGGGCCAGCGTCATGCTGTGGCTCTGCACGCCGTTCTGGCGGCTGCGGCTGGCATTGGCGGAGATGCGGTCGCCAAAGCTGCCGCTCAAGCTGAAGAACACGCCGCGCGCCTGTTGGTCGCGCAGATCGCGGAACGCGCTGACGCTCAGATACAAACCCATGCCCAGCGTCGACGACAAAGTCAGCGCCGCCACCTTGGCCGGCGGCGTCAGCGGCGTGCGCACGCTGACCAGGCTCAGGCCCAGCCCTTGGCCGCGGAACAGCGACAGGCTCAGATTGATGCGGTCGGTCGCGCGCACCACCGGCGCCCCTTCCGCCGTGCCCAGGTCGGCATAGCGCAGCGAGGCGCGCTGCGATTGCAGGTCCAGGCTGTAGCGCGAACTCAGATACTGATAGCCCAGCGTGGCCTGGCCACCGCTACCGCCGCCGTTGCCCTCGCCACTGCGGCTGCCGGCCAGCGAACCGCTGACCACACCCGCCTGGCCCAGCCGCCACAGCAGGCCGGCGCCGCCGTTCAGCGTGGCGCGCCCGGCCTCGCCGTGCGCTTCCAGCGTCAGATCGTCGCTGACGCCGCGCCGCAGCGAGCCGCTGAGCGCCGGCGAGCGGCTATAGTCGAACGAGGCCAGGGTGTAGCGCCGCCGCAGCACGCCCAGCTCGACCGAGTAATCATTGAGGCCGGCCGCCAGCATGCGGGTGTCGACATACAGCGGCATGGTGGTGCTGACCGCGCGCCCGCTGGCGTCGCGCGTCACCAGCGTGGCCTGGCCGGCGCCGTTGATGCCGGACACCTGGTTGATGACGAACGGGCCGGATGGCACCGCCGTGTCGACCTGGCGCACGCCGTCGATGTACAGGCTGACCGCGCTCGGCACCACCGCCGAGCCGCCCAGCGCGGCGGCCGGGAAGGTCAGCAGATCCGGCCGCAGGTCGAAGCTGCGGCGCCACTGCAGGCCGCCCATGCGCAGCGAGCGCGACCAGGTGAGCGAGGACGAGATCAGATCGCCGGCCTGCCAGGTTTCCAGCGTGTCCGGATCGGCGTGCACCCAGGCCGTGTCGTAGCGAATGAACTCGCGCCGCTCGCTGCTGTAGTTGAACACCCCCGTGCTGCTGAGCACGCCGCTGGCGTTGAAATAGCGCAGCTCGTTGCTGATGGAGCTGGAACGTTGCTGTCCGAGCCGGGTGTAGATGTCGTAATTCAGCAGCGCGCCCGGCGTCACGCTGGCCGGGCCGGCGCGGCGGCTGGTGCGCGCCGACACCTGGATCGGCGCCCGCAGATGGTCGGCCACGCGCAGCGTAATCGCCTGGCGCGCCGCGTCATAGGTATAGCTCAGACCTTTGGCCTGGTCGAGGTCGAACTCGTCCTGGCCGTCGACGCCGAACAGCTTGGGGTCCAGCTCCAGGTCGCGCAAATTCTGCACGCTACTGCGCAGCCCCGTGGGCTTGCCACGGGTGAATCGCAGGATCAGGCCGGTCGCTTCGCCGTTCAAGGTTACCTCCAGAAAAAGCTCTTCATCCGGCGGTGGTGGCGCCACCGGGGTTTGCGCCAGCGCACAGCCCACCACCCAACAGGCCAGTAGCCACCACCACGCGAAGCGGCGCCGCATCCCGGCTTATTCCACCCTGGCCACGGTGCTGGCGCTCACGGGACGGGCGTTGATATTGGCCTTGACGCCCAGTGTCCCGCTCAGATCGGCTTCGCCAGGCGTGGGCAGGCGCCATTCGCGCACATTTCCCGCCAGCACATAACCAAACAAGCCGGGCGCAATATCGAACTGCTTGCCGGCGGCATTGCTCAGAACCAGGGCGCCGATCTGTGCGCGCTGGGTGCCGCTGTTGCGGACTCGCAACATCCAATGATCATCTTTTTTGTACACCGCCCAGGCCAGCGCCGGCGCGGCGCGCTCGTCGGCCGGCAGCACAAACATCGGCACCGAATAGCGCAGGCGGATGTCGACGCCGCTGGCCGGCCCGCTGTCGTCCTTGGGAATTTCATCGATCAGGATGCGGTAATACAGCTCGCCGGCTGGCAATTGCTGACTGCGCCGGACCAGCCGGATCATCTGGCTGTTTTTCGGTTCGATCTGGATGATGGGGGGACTGGCCACCACGTCCTGGGTGGGCGTCAACACATCGTCACCATCCTTTTGTTCCCACAAGTAGACCCGGACCTGGCCATACACGGTGGCCTCGCCCATGTTTTGCATGGTGATGCCGGTGGCGCCCTGGCCGGCGCGCAAATTGATCATCACCGGTGAAATCTGCAAGTTGGCGGCGGCCACCGGCCAGGCCAGGCTAATCGCCCACAGTCCTACGATCCATGCGCGCGCCGCCGTCATGCCGCCTCCGTCCGCTCAACATTTCCGTTGCTCAACACTCAATTCCATTATTAAGGATTTAAAAAAATCCTGCTTTTGTTGGAGGAGACAACTGTTTTGCAAGCGTAGAAAACTATCAAAAATATTTAAAAGATAGGCATAATACGCAACACGGAGTGATAAAACTTTATCAACCAAATTTCCGGGGCTGCCATGCCGACTACTGTCGAAAGCACACGCGCCAAGATTCTCATCGTGGATGATTCCGCGTTTGAGCAGCGGATGCTGGTGGATTTGCTGAGCGAGATGCCATACAAGGTCTCGGTGGCCTTCAATGGCTTGCAAGGTTATCAGCTGGCGCGAGCCGATCTGCCCGATCTGATCCTGCTCGACGTACGCATGCCGAATATGGATGGCTATACCGCCTGTCGCCTGCTCAAAGCCAATCCGGTGACCCAGGACATTCCGGTGATTTTCCTCAGCGGCGCCGATGCCGACGACGACCGCATCCTCGGCCTGTCGATCGGCGGCGTCGACTATGTCTCCAAGCCGTTTTCGCCGGGCGAGCTGGCGGCGCGCATCCAGGTCCACCTGAACCTGGCGCGGCGCCAGCAGAGCCAGCCCAAGCCGGTCGATCCCGAAGCGCCCGAGCCGGAGGCCGAAAGCGAGCCGGACGCGGTGCTGGTCAACGCCGTCAAGCGCCTGATCAGCGACAATCTGGCGGCGCTGCCCGGCCTCGCCGAGATCGCGCGCAGTGTCGGCACCTATCGCGAGAAACTGTCGCAGGTGTTCCGCGAACAGACCGGCATGACGGTGTTTGGCTTTATCCGCGAAGAACGGATCCGGCGCGGCGAGGAATTATTGAAGGATACCGAGATTGACGTGCAGGATATCGCGCTACTGATCGGCTTCAACAACGCCGGCAATTTCGCCACCGCCTTCCGCGAACGCATGGGCGTCACCCCCACCGCCTACCGCCAGGCGATCCAGCACAAAAAAGAACGATAGTTCCTTATAGGGAAATTTTGTTGCGCAAATTGAATAAAATTTAAATTTGTGGTAACTTTGATGCACAACAAATAATTTTCCGAATCAACATCGTCTAGGGACCAAATGAAGAAAGCCACGCTTAGCGCAGCCATCGCCCTGTTAACCGCAGCCCTGGCACCTTCGGCCTACGCCAAAACCGCAACCTGGGTCGACCTGACCTCGCCCACCACCACCATCGTTCTCGACAAAAGCACTGTGACCTACAACCCGATCGCCAGCGAAATCTGGGTATACGACGGCGCCAATATTACGGATCAAAGCGCGGCCCATATTGAAAGCGTGGTTGAAACCCAATTCAGCCTGGCCAGCACCGGCGTTGGCTCGCTGAAGTTGGTGGGTCAGAATGATAGCCAATCGAGCAACAGCATCACCCTGAGCAGCGCGACCAGCTACCTGGCGGTCCATTACGGTGGCGGCGAACTGCTGTTCTACTGGGACACCCCGCTGGCGGCCAACACCACCGTCACGCTGGCCAACCTGAAAGGCATCAGCAACTACCGCGCCTACACCGCCGTGTCTGCCGTGCCTGAACCGGAAACCTACGCCATGATGGCGGGCGGCCTGGCGCTGCTGGGCTTCATGGCCCGTCGCCGCAAACGCGCGTAAGCTTCAAGCGGGCTCCGCCCGCATCTGACGGCGCCAGAAGAACCACGAGGCCAGCGCGTTGACCCAGTAGGCGGCGTACAGCACCGCCGTCAGGTACAGGCCGCGACTGGCGTACAGCGGCACAGAGACCGAATTCACCAACAGCCAGAACGGCCAGGTTTCCAGCCGCCGCCCCATCAGCAGCAACTGCGCCACCACGCTGAACATCAGCACCGCCGAATCGATGAAGGGGGCGTAGGCATTGGTGTAGGCCTGCAGCATCAGGCCGTAGCCGGCGGTGGCCAGCACGCCGATGCCGGCCATCCAGGCCAGCGCCGACGCCTGGGCGCGGCTGATCGGCAACCCGCCACCACCACGCCGCCATTGCAGCCAGCCGATCACACAGGTGACGATGAAGAACAGCTGCAGCGCGACGTCGGCATACAGGTTGACGCTGTAGAACAAGGTGGCAAACATGGCGCAGCCGATGATGCCCAGCCACCACGAATGCACGTTGTTACGGCCCGATAGCACGATGGAAACCGTCATGACGGCATTGGCGGCGATTTCCAGCGGTGAGATCAACAGCGGTCCTTGGCTTCAGTTGCGACTAGTTGCGACACTCCGCCGGCAGCACGCGCTCGGGAATGTCGGCGCTGGCACACTGCCAGACGACGCGCTTATTCTCGTCCACGCGCGGCGTGAACGCAATAGCCTTGCCGCGATAGTTCAGATCGGCCGGGAACACGCGCACCATGCCATTGCCGGCATCGACCGTGATGTCCTGCACCGCGTGGTTGGGATCGTCCATCGCATAGCCGGCCGCTTCCAGCGTGGCCGGGCCACGGCCGTTGGCGTAAAAATAACGCTCGACCGCCGCCGTTGCTTCGTGGCCGACCACCACCGCTTGCGCCATGCGCGCCTTGGCGGTGTAATCGCCATAGGCCGGAATCGCCACCGCCGCCAGCACGCCGATCAGCACCACCAGCCCCAGCACCGAACCGGCGCCGCCCACGCCCAGCCGCGGCACCAGCAGCGCCAGCAGATAGGCCAGGCCGTGGCGGCCCGGCTGTGTCACCTCGTTGCCCTGCGCCAGCCCGCGCACCGCCGCCATGCGCTTGACCAGCCATGGATAATCCCCCACCAGCTCGTGGAACGACATCCAGAAACCGCTGCTGTACTGTGCCTGCGCGCTATAGTTACTGGCGCTGAGCTGGCGCCAGCGCTTGCCGCCGGCCGCCAGCGCGGCCAAGCCGACCTGCGCGCTCTTCAGGTCGTCGCAGGCGTGGAAACCATGACGGTCGCAAGTGTATTCGCGGGCCCGCGCGTAGGCCGCGCCCAGCAATGGCAGCCAGGCCGCCGGCGCCAGCAGCGCCGACCAGCGCAGATGCTGCCGCGTCAGGTGGCCGATCTCATGACCGATGTAGAAATTGATCGCGTCCGGCCGCTCTTCCAGCGCGTCCACCACGTCCGAATACAGCACGATGAAATTGGTGCCAAAGAAGCGGGTGGCGAAGGCGTTGAAGCTGCCGCCCATCTGCAGCAGATAGGCATCCGGCATCTCTTCCAGGCCCAGCCGCTGGCAGCACGATTCGATGCGCTGGTGCAGATCGGGAAACTGCGCCGGCGTGATCTGCACCCCGGTGCCACGAATGTAGGACACCAGCGCCGACTGCGCGAAGCAATAGCTGACAAAGAACAGCAGCACATACACCAGCGCCATGCCCAGCGTACCGATCACCAGCGCCGCCCAGATCAGCAGCGACAGCGCCAGCATGATGCGGAACAGCGTCTTCTCATTCTTGTAAATCAGGTTCATGCGGCTCCCGGCCCATCAAAAGTTTCCCCGGAGCTATTCTAAATGCTGATTTAAGAATTTTGCAACTATTTATGACAACGAAATTTGTAAATCCGCGATATTGATCGGTTTGACCAGATGGGCGGCGAAGCCGGCCTCGCGGCTGCGCGTCTTGTCGTTCTCCTGACCGTAGCCGGACAGCGCCACCAGCTTGAGGCCGGTGCCGCCGGGCAGCTGGCGCAAATGCCCGGCCAGTTCGAAGCCATCCATGCCCGGCAGGCCGATGTCGAGGATGGCCACTTCCGGCATGGTGGCCGCCGCCAGCGCGATCGCCTGGGCCGGATCGTAGGCCACGGCGGCGCGGTAGCCGAGCGCGCCCAGCAGTTCGCCCAGCGAATCGGCGGCATCCTGGTTATCGTCCACCACCAGCACCCGGGTGCCGCTGCCCTGCTCCAGCGCCGGCGCCGCGTTGGTGCACACCACGGCCACCTCGGTTTCCGCCACCACCGAATCCGGCAAGGTGATGGTGAAGGTGCTGCCGCGTCCCTCGCCGGCGCTGTAGGCGCTGACCTGGCCGCCATGCATCTGCACCAGATTGCGCACCAGCGCCAGCCCGATGCCGAGCCCGCCCTTGGCGCGGTCCAGCTGGCGGTTGCCCTGCACGAACAGATCGAAGATGTGCGGCAGCAGTTCCGGCGCGATGCCGTTGCCATCGTCGGTGACCTGGATCTGCACCGTGTTGCCCTTGATGCGGGTGGCCAGCGTGACGTGGCCGCCGGCCGGCGTGTAGCGCGCCGCGTTGCTCAGCAGGTTGGACACCACCTGCGCCAGCCGCGCCGGATCGCCATGCCAGCGCACCGTCGGCACGTCGACCAGCAGCCGGTGCTGCTTCTGTTCCAGCAGCGGGCTGGCCATTTCAATCGCCTTGTTCAGCACGTCGGCCAGCGGCACGGTGTCCTTGCGCAGCTCGACCTTGCCGCTGGCGATGCGCGACACGTCCAGCAAGTCATCCACCAGCCGCACCAGATGGTCGACCTGGCGCTGGATCACCGCCTGTTCCTGGACAGTATCGGTATCGCGCAACTTCATCAGCTTGAGCGCGGTGACGATCGGCGCCAGCGGATTGCGCAGCTCGTGACCCAGCATGGCGAGGAATTCATCCTTGATGCGCGAGCTCAGGTTGAGATCGGTGTTCAGGCGTTCGCTCTCGGCCATGGCCTCGGCCAGCGCGCGGTCGCTTTGCAGCCGGCTCAGCGTGGCGCACACGGCGGCCGTGCACTGTTCCAGGAACTGGCGATAGGCGGAATCCAGCGGCAGTCGCGGCGATATCTTGAACGCCAGCGCCAGCTCGGCGCACAGCTGCAGCTCGGCGCCACGGATCACCAGCACGTCGGCGCCGGGCCGGGTGATCGTCTCGTCGCCATCCAGCAACGTGACCGCCAGCAGATCGCCCGGATTGTCGACGCAAGTCTGGGCGATGGCGGCGCGCACATCCTGTTCGCTGCGGCAGCCCAGCAGGCGCCGCCCCAGCAGATCCAGCGTGTGACGGCGGCGCTCGGCCAGCACCTGGGCGGTGGTTTCGGTGCACACCACCAGCACCCCGCCCACCTCGTCGTGCTCGTCAAACACCGGGGTGTAGGTATAGCTCCAGAACACGTCCTCGATGCGGCCGTTGCGCCAGATCGGCACCAGGTTGTCGGCATACCAGCGCGCCTCGCGGCCGTTGCGCACTTCGTCGATCTGCGGGCCGATGATGGACCAGATCTCGGGCCAGCACTCGCGCCCGCCCTGCCCCAGCGCGGCCGGATGCTTGCCGACGCCAAAGCACGGCACATAGGCATCGTTGTAAATCTGGGTCAGTTGCTCGCCCCACCACAGGAACATCGGATGCACCGAATGCATGACCACGCTGACGGCGGTGCGCAGCGCCTGCGGCCAGTCGTCGATCGCGCCCAGCGGCGTCAGCTCCCACGGATGGGCCTGCACCAGCGCGCGCATCGGCGTGCCGCTGCCGATGAAGCGCGGCCAGCGCTCCAGGGCGCCGGTAAGGGAGGTGACGGGCTGTGACAACATGGTCATTTTTCTCAGATTCGGAAGTCAAATAGTAACAACTGTACCGTACGGCGGCGCACAATAGGTGTTCGCTAGCGACGAAATTTGCATCGGCTTGACATTCTCGTCACATCTGGCAAATTGTCGCTATTGATGAACAAGAAAGTGCAGCATGCAAGCGCGTCGGATGCTATCCGCCATTGCCTGGCTGGGCGGGACGGCGCATGCCGGCGCGTGCGAGCTCAGTATGGCGCTGGAACAATGGCCACCCTATGTCTACACCGCGCCGCAGGGCGCGGTCACCGGACTGGATTGGGAGCTGGCGCAAGCCATCTTGAAGGAAGCCGACTGCAAGCTGAAGGCGTAGCCGGAACTGCCGACCGCGCGCCGCCAGCGCCTGTTTGAACTGGGCCAGCTGGACTTGATGCTGGCCGCGTCCAACACCGCCGAGCGACGCCGCTACGCCCGCTTCAGCGCGCCCTACCGCTATGAAACCGTGGGCCTGTTCACGCGCAGCAATCGGCGCGCCGATTACCTGCACATCAACAACCTGGACCAACTGGCGCGTCAGGGAATCGGCTTGCTGGCGCCCAAGGTCGGCTACTACGGCCCGGCCTATGCGCGCTTGCAACCGCAGTTGAGCGCCTCCGGCAAGCTCAGCACCTTCACCAGCTTCCAGCAAGGCTTGCGCATGCTGGACGCCGGCCGCGCCGACCTGATCCTGGGCGACAGCGGCGCGCTGCGCCATGAAGCCAAGCTGCAGGGCATCGCCATCAGCGCGCTGCCGCTGGTGGTGCTGCGGGCGCCGGTACACCTGATGCTGAACAAGAGCAGCACCAGCCCGGCCGAGCTGGAGCGCATCAACGCCGCCATCGCCCGGCTGGAGCACAACGGCACCCTGGCCGCCATCCGCGCCCGCTACGGCGATTTGTAATCAATGTTCGCGCCAGCGGTCGAGATTGTGCGGCTCAGCCAGTGAGACGCCATTGCGCTCGGCGCGGAAGCGGCCCGACGCTGCGTACACCGCGCGCCGCACCCGCATGATGGAGCCGATCGGCCGGTGCGCGGCGATGCAATGCCACGGATTGAACTGCATGCCGTCATCCACCAGCGTGGACAAGCCATGCGTCCAACCGGCCTGCGCCGGCGCGGTAATGCGCGCCACCGCCACCCACGGTGCCTGCCATTCCACCGAGGCATCCTCGATCGGCATCGTCTTCAGATCGGTGCATAGCTGCACCCGCAGCTCCCACTCGGCCGCATGCGCGCTCATGAAATCGACCACCGCGCCGCGCAGGCCGTTCGGCTTGTGCGACAGATCGACCGCCTGATCCTTCAACGCCCTCAGCTCGGGCGACAGCGGCGCCAGCGACAACTTGGCCATGTAGCGCCCGTACAGCAGCGGCGCGCCGGTGAAAAAAGTTTCACCCAGTGGATGGGTTTCCGGATGGCCGCCCAGGCTCTTCAACGCCGCGCTCTCGCCGCCCACCGCTTCCAGCACTTTTTCCACGCCGCGCAATGCCGCCGACAGCGCTTTCTTCAAGCGCGGCGCCTTGTCGGTGGTGGCGGCCAGCAGCTTGACGCTGCTCAGGAACTGTTTGGCGCTGGGGGCCAGAAAAGTCGGGCCGTTGACCATGACGAAATCCTGGGTCACATCGCCCTCGCCATCCGGCAAGCGCTCGCCCGGCACGCCGATCACCTTGATGGCCATGCCGCGCGGCGTCGATACCTTGTCGTCCAGCAGATCGCCCGGCGTGGTCGACAACCGCAGCACCACCGGCCAGGCCAGCCCACCATTGCTGAACAAGCCTTGCGCATACTCGGGCGGCAAGCCCTCCAGCACGCGCAGCTCACCGCGCAGCAGGCCATGGCTCTTGGCGTGCACGGCGCGATGCGCATGGCCGGTGTCCTTGTCGACGGTGGCGGCGATGTGGTGCATCGACGCGATCAGACCGGCGATGGTGTCGGCCTCGCCGTCTTCGGGCACTTCATACAGGGGATCGTAAGGCAGGGGATGGATGGGGGCATGCATGGCGGACCTCGCTGATGGGCTGCCGCCATGATGCCCCCGGCCGGCGGGCGCCGTCTGTGTCTTGGCGCACGCCAGCGGGATGGTTTACACGCGCTGCATCATCCACAGGAGGGCCATGGCGGCCGAGCCCAGCGCCGCCGCCTGCCGCACGCGCGCGTAGAACGGCCGCCGCGCCAGCAGGATCAGCAGCGGCGCCGCCACCAGGATCACCAGCATCTGCATCGCTTCGATGCCGACGTTGAACGCCAGCACGCCCGTCACCAGCCGCACGCCCGTCAGTTGCAGCTCGCGGATGGCCGAGGCGAACGCCAGCCCGTGCACCAGCCCGAAGCCGAACGCGATCCACCCCTCGTGGCGCGGGAAAATCGGCCGCCACGCGTGCAGCGCCGAGAACAGGATCGACGAGGCGATGGCAAATTCCACCGGTTGCTCCGGCAGTTTGAAGCTGCCGAACGCGCCCAGCATTAGCGTCACCGAATGGCCCAGCGTGAACGCCGTCACCACCTTCAGCAGATACACCAGCAGATGACGGCTGCCGCCAAAACCGCTCCACTGGCCATCCTTGACCAGCAGCGCCGCCGGCAGCAGCAAGGTCAGCAGGAACAGCAGGTGGTCGGTGCCTTCGGCGATGTGGTTCATGCCGAGCCGGAACAGGTCGGCGCAGCCGGCCCACCAGCGCGGATCGGCGCCCTGCACGTCCAGGCTGCGCTGCCCGAAGTGCAAGGTGCCCAACATGCGCGACGGCGCCTCGGGCGAAGTGCGCAACGCCACCACGGTCAGATGGCTCGGGACCTGGTGCGAGATGGCGTCGTCGCCAAAGCTGAAGCGGTCCAGCGGCGCGCCGGCCGGCGGCCGCAGCGTCATCACGGCCACCAGATCGGCCGGTTGGCGCGTCATTTCCCAGCGCAACTGCTCGACCTTGACCACCCAGCCGCGCCCATCCGGCGACACCGGCCGGATGTGCGCCGCCAGATAGGCCGAGATCTCGGCGTCCGGCGCCGGCACGCCATGCGGCAATGCCAGCTTCAGCTCGTCGACCGGCAGCACCAGCTCGGCGCGGATGCTGCCCTGCTGGCTGACCAGCAGGACTTCCGACTGCGGCGACGGGTGCGCCAACGCCGCAGTGCTCACCAGCGTCGCGGCCAACGCACCGGCCGCGATCAGGCGTTGCAACAACTTAGAAGCTGCCACCGTAGTCCGCCGTCTTGTCACGCCAGATGGTGTGGTAGTGGATGTCGGTGCCATACACCACGCCCTGCTGCACCACGAACTCGATCCACACGCGCGGACCATCGACGCGGATGTAGGAGTGCTGCGCATCCAGCGGCGACGCCAGCGAGTTCGGATAGGCGCTGAAGTCCGCCTTGCCGCCCTGGCCGATGCCGTAAGCGACATAAGTGTTGGCCAACGCATCATCCGCCAGGTAAGCGCCGAGCAGCGTGGCCGCCACGTCGTAAGCCTGGGTGTTGACCCATGCTTCGATCGCCGCGCGTACATAGCCTTGCTGCTTGGCCGTCATGGCCGAGTACTGCAGGCCACGGCCGCTGGTCGGATACGACAGCGACTTGAAGTTGCCATCGCTATTGCCCGAGGCGCCCATGACGACGTCGGTGAAGGTACCGGACAACTTGGCGGCGGCCGACGCGGTGCTGTCGGCCTGGATCGCTTCCGCCAGGTTGTAGACGGCGGCACGCTGTTTCTCCATCGGCGCGTGCTGGGTGCCGGCGCTGGTGGCGTTGGCAGTCACGTTGACGGTGCCGTCCGAACCCACGGTCCAGTTAGGCGGTTCGACGCCGACGAAGTTCGGCGTGGCACTGACCTTGCCGGTGTTGTAGGTGATGTTGTAGGCCAGGTGGTGACCGGCGACCTGCAGTATCCACGGCGAAGTGGCCGATGGCGTGCCAACGAAGGCGATCGAGTACAGGTCGGTGCCGTAGTCCAGCGTCAGGCCACCGGTGCCGCCGGTGCCGCCGGCGCCAGGATCGGTGCCGGTCGGCGCGGTGCCGGTGCCGTCGGTTGGCGGCGTGAAGGTGCCGTCGGTCGGAATGGTGCCAGTGCCGGTGCCGTCGGTTGGCGGTGTGCCGCCGCCGACGATGCCAGTGCCGCCGCCAGTGGTGCCGCCACCGGATGCCATCGCGGTCGCCAGTACCGTGTCGGCCGCGCGCAGCTCATTGAACAGCGTGATGCCGGGGGCGCTCAGCGCTTTCGCGATCAGCGTGTTGGCCGCCGCCAGTTGCGCGGCGGTCAGCGTGCTGGTGTTCAGGCGCAGGCCGTGACGCGAGCCTGGCAGATTGGTCCACTGGATCGCGCCGGCCAGCGTGTAGTCGAACAGCACGGTGGTGGACGAGGTGGCATCGGTGCCGACGGTTTTCTGGTCAGTCGACAGCGTGGCCAGGAAAGCGTTGGCGGCGTTGACCACGGCGGCGGTGTTGGCGCCTTCGCTGACCACATTGACCTTCAGCGCCACGCTGTTGCTGGTGGCCGAGCCGGCGGTGTTGGTCGCGATCACCTTGTAGTTGCCGGCGCTGTTGGCGTTGGCGGTGGTGATCTTGTAGATGCGCGAGGTGGCGCCCGGGATCTCGACGTCATTGCGGTACCACTGGTACGACAGGCTGACGCCATTGGCGGTGGTGTACAGCGTGACGCCGGTGCCGGCGTTGACGGTCTGCGCCTGCGGCTGCACGTTGATCGATGGCGCCGTCACCGACGACGACACCACGATGTCAGCCGCGTTCGAGGTCACGCTGCCGGCGCTGTTGGTCACGCTGACGGTGTAGCTGCCGGCGGCCGAGGCGGCATAGGTCGGACGGGTGGCGCCGTCGACGGCGGTGCCGTCCTTGTACCACTGGTAAGCCATTTCCAGGCCGTCGGCTTCCACCGCCAGCGTCTGGCTGGTGCCGGTCAGGATGGTGGCGCCATACGGCTGGGTCAGAATCACCGGCGTGGTGGCGACGGTGATCACCGCGTTGGCGCTGGTGACCGAACCATCCGACGCGGTCACCACCACGTAGTAGGTGCCGGCCTCGGTGGCGACGTAGTTGGCGCCGGTGGCGCCGGTGATGGCGGCGCCACCCACGTACCACTGATAGGTCAGGCTGGTGCCGCTGGCCACCACCGACAGCACGCTGTTGGAGCCGGACACGATGGTGGCCGCAGCCGGCTGCAGCGAAATGGCTGGGCCGCTTGCGCTGGCCGTGGCGGTGGACGAACTGGATGAATCCGAGCCGCCGCTGCAGCCGGACAGCAGCAGCGACAGGGTGGTAGCGTAAGCGGCAAGCGCCCGGCTGGAAATGTGCATGATGTGCTTTCTCCGTTATGAAAGAAAACACACTCTATTCAGGCGACAAGATGTTTCCCCTGGGTTATTGTCGTTTTGCCCAGATTTACCCGATTTAACAGTCATCAAGAGGTCATGCCACAATTTTGTTGCCACCCCACCACATTGCCGGAAGATTACCACCTCGGCCGCCGCCAGCGCGCTTGCGCCAAACATGCTATGGTGGACCCTTTTTTCCGAAGTTTTGGGGCCTGTTTTCCATGCATCACGAACCTATTTCCGACTCCCCTCTCATCATCGCGCCGCGCGGCGCCGGCATGGCCAATCTGGCGCTGGCCATCGGCGGCCTGGCCATCGGCACCGGCGAATTTGCCTCGATGAGCATCCTGCCGGTGGTGGCGGGCGACCTGCACGCCAGCCTGCCCGACATGGGTTATATGATCAGTGCCTACGCGCTGGGCGTGGTGTTTGGCGCGCCGCTGATCGCCATCTTCCTGGCGCGCATGCCGCGCAAGGCGATGCTGATCATGCTGATGTCGCTGTACGCGCTGGGCAATCTGCTCAGCGCCGCCGCCCCCGGCTACGGCGCGCTGATCGCCGCCCGCTTCGTGGCCGGCATCCCGCACGGCGCCTATTTCGGCGTGGCGGCGCTGGTGGCGGCCGCCATGGCGGTACCCGAAAAGCGCGCTCAGGCCGTGTCGCGCGTGCTGCTGGGGCTGACCATCGCCAACATCTTCGGCGTGCCGCTGGCCACCTGGCTGAGCCAGGGCTTCGGCTGGCGCTCGGCCTTCCTGGTGGTCGGCGTGCTGGGCGTGACCACCGCGCTGATGGTGCGCCGCTACGTGCCGTTCGTGGCCGCCGGCGACGCCAGCCCGCGCCGTGAGCTGGGCGTGTTCCGCAGCGTGCAGGTGTGGGTCACGTTGCTGATGGTGTCGGTCGGCTTTGGCGGCCTGTTCGCGGTTTACACCTACGTCACGCCGACGCTGCTGGAAGTGACCAAGGTGGCGCCGGGCATGGTGGCGGTCCTGCTGGGCACCATCGGCATCGGCATGACGATCGGCAATGTGGTGGGCGGCTGGTTTGCCGACCGCTCGCGGTTGTGGACCATCTTTGGCGCGCTGGTGTGGAACGCGCTGGCGCTGTCGGCGTTCTACTACACCAGCAGCAATGTGTGGGCGGTGGCGTTCAACCTGTTCGCGATCGGCTGCGGTATCGCGGTGTGCCCGGCGGTGCAAACGCGGCTGATGGACGTAGCGGGCGACGCCCAGACGGTGGCGGCGGCGCTCAACCACTCGGCCTTCAACTGCGCCAACGCCGCCGGCGCCTGGTGCGGCGGCATGGCGATCGCGCACGGCATGAGCCTGCAATCGACCGGTCCGGTGGGCGCGCTGCTGGCCCTGGGCGGCATCGCCGTGCTGGGCCTGTCGGTACTACTGGAACAGCGCCGCCCGGCGGTGGTGGCGGTTACGGCCTAGCAACCAGCGGTAGCAGACACTCTATCCTAGGTCGAGGCAATTTTTCAGCTTGGTACATATCGTATTGCAACTGCATGCCAGCCCACAGGTCCGGACTGGTACCCAAGGCAGCGCCGAGCCGATAAGCCAGGTCAGGGTAAATACTCTCCTTGCAGTCTACGATTCGCTGCAATGTTGCCAGGCTCACACCAATATGCTCAGCCACCCCGGCAAGCGGCAGATCGTCCAGATACTCGCGCAGCACTTCACCTGGATGTGCCGGGTTATGCATTCTAGACATTGGGATATCTCATCATTTAATGGTAAAAACGGGTGGCGTGAGCTAGATTTATACCGGCCGTGCTTCCGGTTTCGAAGAAGCGCTTAAGGCCCTTATGGCGAAAGCTTTTGATCATGATCCTATCGCGTAGCGATATCCCGTGCAAGCAAGCCTTGCTGTAATGGCTTGCGGCAATCGCCGCTCGCCAGCATGAGATTGGATCATCCATCTGTCACCAGAATTGGCATTGAGCCATATTAACGTTGGTAGCTGCGCTCCTTGAAACTGGTAGATGTCAGCCATGCGGCGGCTGTGGCATCGGGGTCGAAGCTGGCGGCGGGTTGGATGGTGTTGGCGCTGTCGCCGGTGAAGAACTGGGCGGATTGGAATTCGGCGCGGTCCGGGTAGCCGTAGAAGTGGTTGCCGCTCCAGCGGATGTCGTCGTGGCGCAGCTCGGATTTCATCGCGCGCCACAGCGTGCCGGCGTTGGCGCCGTGGTAGAACACGTTGTCGCGGATCTCACCGGCGTTCTTGCTGCCCATGCCGGTGTTCTCGGCCGCAGGCGAGATCAGTCCCGGCTGCGTGTTCAGGATTAGATTGCCGCGCACCACCGCGCCCTGCGAGCCGGCAAATACGATCACACGGCGGCCGTCGTTGACGCTCAGATTATTTTCCACCAGCGTGCCGGTCGAGAGCGATGGGTTGCCCAGGCCATCCTTGTCGCAAGCGCAGAACAGCATGAATCCGCCGCCGTTGTCGTGGCTGTAGTTGTGAACCACCTGCGTGTCGCGCGTGCCCAGATCCGCATCGAACGCCATGCCATCGCCCGGCTCCCACGGCTCCTGATAGCGCACATGATGAATCTCGTTGTACTGGAAGCGCGCGCCGTCGGTATTGATGGCCCAGGCGCCGGCGCTGTTGCCGGCCGCGCGCATCCAGATATCGTGCAGCAGATTGGCCTCCACCAGTGGCTGCACGGCGGTGCGCACCACAATGCCGTCGCCGCCGATGTCATGGATGTGGTTATTGCGGAACACCACACGCGTGGACGGCGTGTAATCCGCCGCCGCGCTGGCCGGCACCGGCTTGCCCTTGTACGGAGGATAGTCGCCGCAAGGCGCGCCACCGGCACGGCACATCCACGCCGAACGGGTCGACAAACCGATCGCATCGACATGGAAGATTTCACTGTGCTCCACCAGCACATCATCAAACCAGGTCTTGCGCTGCGCCGCTTCAGGGCGCGTGATGTTGAACAGGATGCCGCCAGTTTCCTTGTACGGCAATCCGTCCGCATCCTTCGGCATGCCGCGCACATGATGCACATACAGATCACGCACATGGTAGTGATGGCCGGCGCCGAAATTCTCCAGCTGCACCAGCAGCCCAACGCGCGGACCGTCGCTCAAACCATCATTGGTCAGCTCCAGCCCCTCGATTTCCCAATACTCCAGATTGCGCAGATGGATCGCCGCCCGCGCCACCGGACCGCCGTCGCTGCGGCACAGCGAACGATAGGGGCTGCGGCCTTGCGCCGTGCGGGCACGGTTGGTGAGCGCCTGATCGGCATCGACCTCGGCATCGCGGCAGCCGGCCGCAATCACCGCCCGGCCAGCGCTGGCATCGCCATAGCTACTGACTACAATCGGCGCCGCCGCCGTGCCCGAACTATCCGCACTCGGCACAAAGCTGCCGTGACAAGTCACACCGCGCTTGAACAAAATCCGCGTGCCCGGCGCAAACCGCATGTCGTTCAACTGCGCCAGATTGCCCACCACCGGCGCCGCGCTAGCGCCGGAACAATCAACCTGCACGTCTGCCGCATGCGCGGCCACCGGGAGGCACAACGCAAGGACCATCAGCCAAAATTTAATCATGAGCACAATTCGCTGGTCATTAATAGGTTAACGATACCATTTATTTTCCATATTGTGGATACCCGCTGCCCATAAAATAATCACGTCCATGATCGCGCCGGAACGCCGCATGCGTCCGGACTTGCACTACCATCGCCATTTTCAGGCAAGGATGGCCATGTTCAAACCCACAGCCGGCATCGCCCTCATGTTCACCCTGGCGGCAGCCAACGCCCAGGCGCCAGACCCGAACGCTCCGGTGGTCACGATCACCCGGCAGACACCGACCGGTGAAAGCCCGCGCGTGTTCGCCGCCAAGCAAACCGCGCTGCGCGGTTCGCTGGCATCGAAATGCGGCTTGGACAGCGTCTACTTCACGCCGGATGATGACACCGACCTGGCGATCCGCGAGCGCATGGAATCCACCGTGGCCGGCGAAGTCAGCGATCCCAACGTGCCGATGCCGCTGACCCGTCCACGCAAATTCAGCGGCAACGCGCCGGACAACGATGTCGCCAATACGGCGGAATCGTCGTCGATTCCCGGCGTCGGCACCGAGAGCACCATGGGACCGTGCGATGTCAACGACCGCAAGGCCGCCGCCGCGCGTGAATCCATCATCCGCAACGACAAAAGCTTTGCCGACGCCGTGGCCGCGCTCGACGCCAAGGACTACACCAAGGCGGCCGCGCTGCTGCAAACCGCCTACAAGAAAATCGCCTATCCGGAAGCGGCGGTGCTGCTGGCCAAGCTCAGCCTGAACGGTCAGGGCATGCCGCGCGATACCGACAAGGCATTGGACTGGCTCAACCGCGCCGCCGTTGGCCGTTTCGACGCCGGCCGCTACCCCACGCACTTCAATCCCAAGGATCCGGAAGCGGCCAACGGCATGATCGAGGGCGCATTGATGCTGGCCAGGCTGTACACGGAAGGCAGCGACGGTGTGAAGAAAGATCCGGCCGAAGCGCGCAAGTGGTACCTCCGCGCCGCCGAACTGGGCTCGGTGCCGGCGCTGCACGCGCTCGGTCTGGCCAGCGGCAAGGACATCAAACAGGCCCGCGCCTATTTCCAGCAAGCGGCCGACGAAGGCTATGCGCCAGCCCAGTACAGCCTGGGCCGACTGTACTACCAGGGTGGCGACGGCATCCAGCAGGACTACGCGCTGGCGCGTAACTGGTACGCCCGTGCCGCCCAGTCCGGCCATGCCGGTGCCCTGTACGCACTGGCGCGCATGTACGATCTGGGCGAAGGCGTGAAAGTCGATCAGGCCAAAGCCTACACCTACTACAAGGCGGCGGCGCTGAAAGCCGATCCGGCGGCGCAAAGCGCGCTGGCCCTGTACTACTATCAGGGCGAGCAGGTGCCGAAGAACCTGAGCACCGCGCGCCAGTTGTTCACCGAAGCGGCGATGCGCGGCGACAGCGAAGCCATGTTCAACCTGGCCGTGATGTCGGCGCAGGGCGAAGGTGGGGATAAAGATCTGGGGATGGCCTATGTGTGGTTCAGCCTGGCGAAAGCCAACGGCCACGAACGCGCCGGCCAGGCGCTGGAAGGCATCGCCAAACGCATGTCAGCCCAGGACCAGGCCACTGCCGACGCCATCTTGAAACAACGCGCCGCCGCGCCAACGCACGGCGGCGGTTAAAAACGCATCAGGCGAACTGGGTGAAGTCCGGTTTGCGTTTCTGGAAGAAGGCCATGAAGGCTTCTTTCGCTTCCGGCGCCGACAGCATTTTGCCGAAATGGGTGTTTTCGGCGGCGATGGCGTCGGTCACTGGCGCTTTGCGGGCGGCTTTCATCAGCTCTTTGGTGACGCGGATCGAGCTGGCTGGCAGCGCCACCAGCTTGGCGGCCTGGCCTTCGGCGAAGGCGCGCAGTTCCGCCACCGGCAGCACTTTCGAAATCAGGCCCATCTCCAGCGCTTCCTGCGCGCCGAAAGCTTCGCCCAGCATCAGCTTCTCGGCGGCACGCGGGTAGCCGGCGATTTGCGTCAGCAACAGGCTGGAGCCGAATTCAGGGCACAGGCCCAGCTGCACGAACGGCATCGAGAACTTGGCGTTGTCGGCCGCGTACACCAGGTCGCAATGCATCAGCAGCGTGGTGCCGATGCCGACCGCGTTGCCGGCCACGGCGGCCACCACTGGCTTGGTGCTGCCGCTCAACGCCATCATGAACTGGTATACCGAACGGTCTTCGATGGCGCCGCTGGTAGGCGCGTTTTTCATGAAATCTTCCAGGTCGTTGCCGGCGGTGAAGATGTCCGACTTGCCGGTCAGCAGAATGGCGCGCACCGCGGTGTCGCTCTCGGCGGCGGTCAGCGCGTCGGCCATGGCCTGGTACATGGCGGCGGTGATGGCGTTCTTGCGCTCTGGACGGTTGAATTCCAGCGTCAGGATGCCGTTTTCAATGCTGCTCAAAATTTCCATGTGGGTCTCCAAAATGAAAGGGCGCTGGGTATCAACCTCAGCGCCCTCTCTATTGCAATGTCGTGATTACACGCGTTCGATGATGCCTGCCGCGCCCATGCCCGCGCCGACGCACATGGTGACCATGCCGTACTTCAGGCTGTTGCGACGCAGTGCGTGCACCACGGTGGCGGCACGGATCGCGCCGGTCGCGCCCAGCGGGTGGCCCAGAGCGATCGCGCCGCCCATCGGGTTGACCTTGCTGGTATCCAGGCCCAGATCGCGGATCACGGCCAGCGCCTGTGCGGCAAACGCTTCGTTCAGCTCGATCCAGTCCAGTTGATCCTGGCTGATGCCGGCGGCTTTGCACGCCTCTGGAATCGCGAACTTAGGACCGATGCCCATGATTTCCGGTGGCACGCCTTTGACAGCGAACGACGAGAACTTGGCCAGCGGGGTCAGGTTGTGCTCGCGCAGGATTTTCTCGGACACCACCAGCAGCGCGCCGGCGCCGTCGGACATCTGCGAGCTGTTACCGGCGGTAACCGAACCTTTGGCGGCGAACACTGGCTTCAGCTTGCCCAGGGTTTCCATGCTGGTTTCAGGACGCGCGCCTTCGTCGGTATCGACGGTGCGGGTTTTCACCTTGATCTCGCCGGTGGCCAGATCTGGGGTGCGGGTGATGATCTCGACCGGGGTGGTCTCGTCCTTGAAGAAACCGGCTTGCTGCGCGGCGATGGCGCGGCGGTGCGATTCCACCGAGAACGCGTCCTGATCTTCACGCGACACTTTCCACTGCTCGGCCACTTTTTCAGCGGTCAGGCCCATGCCGTATGCCATGCCGACGTTTTCGTCGGTGAACATGTTCAGGTTCATCGATGGATGGTGACCCATCATCGGCACCATCGACATCGACTCAACGCCGCCGGCCAGCATGACATCACACTCGCCGACGCGGATACGGTCCGCCGCCATTGCCAGGGCGGTGATGCCCGACGCGCAGTAACGGTTGATGGTGACGCCACCCACGGTGCGTGGCAGACCGGCCAGCAGCACCGATTGACGGGCGATGTTGAAGCCCTGTTCCGCTTCCGGGAACGAGCAGCCGATGATGGCGTCGGTGATCAGCGCCGGGTCCAGGCCAGGCGCTTGCGCCAGTGCCGACTGGATCACCTTGACCAGCAGGTCGTCCGGACGGGTTTTGTTGAACATGCCGCGCGGCGCTTTGCCGATCGGGGTACGGGTCGCAGCGACGATGTACGCTTCTTGAACTTGTTTGCTCATTGTCTTATTCCTTAGTTGCGGACTGGCTTACCGGTTTGCAGCATGCCCATGATGCGTTCCTGAGTCTTCGGATGGTTCAGCAGCTCCAGGAAGGCTTTACGTTCCATGTCCAGCAGCCACTGTTCGCTCACGAAGGAGCCTTGATCGATGTCGCCACCACTGACGATCTGCGCGATCATGTCGCCCAGTTTGAAGTCGTGGGCCGAGATGAAGCCGCCATCGCGCATGTTGACCAGCTGGGCCTTGATGGTGCCCCAGCCGTAACGGCCGGTGACCTGGATCGGTGCCTTCAGCGGCGCGCGGTAGCCCTTGTCGAACATGGCGCGCGCTTCAACTTTTGCCACGTGCAGCAGTTCGTACGGGTTGAACACGATCACGTCGTCTTCTTTCAGGTAGCCCATCGCTTGCGCTTCCAGCGCCGATTTCGACACGTTGGCGGTCGCCGCGTTGGTGAAACCGGTTTTCAGGAATTGCAGGATGTCGGTGCCCTTGGCTTCCTTGTAGGCGCGCGATGCCGCCTCTTTCAGGCCACCGCCGGCAGGGATCAGGCCCACGCCCACTTCCACCAGGCCGATGTAGGATTCGATCGAAGCCACGCGTTTCGACGCGTGCAGCGCCAGCTCGCAGCCGCCGCCCAGTGCCAGACCAGCCACTGCCGCCACCACCGGCACGTTCGAATATTTCATCGCCATGAAGGTGTCTTGCAGTTCCTTGATGATCGGATCGACTGCCTTGGCGCCGCCGGCCATGAAGGCTGGCAGTGCCGATTGCAGGTCGGCGCCGGCCGAGAAGGCGCCGCCGTCGGCCGCGTCCGCGCTCCAGATCACCAGACCCTTGAAGTTTTTCTCGGCTTCGGCCAGCGCTTTACGGAAGCCGGCGATCACGCCTGGGCTGATCACGTGCAGCTTGGTTTTCAGCGAGATCACCAGCACTTCGTCGCCCGAGTGCCACAGACGCACGTCGTCGTCTTCGAACACGGTGGTGCCGGCGGTGCGGCCATTGGCTTCGCCCGAACCCAGCACCGGTGCGCGGAATTCCTGACGTTTGTACACGGCCAGTTCCGAACGCGGCACGTAAGCGTTGGCTTTCGCCGACCACGAACCTTCGGCGGTGTGCACGCCTTTTTCAGCCACCGGGCCTTCGAATACCCAGGCTGGCAGCGGCGCGTTGCACAGCGCGTGGCCGGCTTCGATGTCTTCCTTCACCCACTGGGCCACCTGGGTCCAGCCGGATGCCTGCCAGGTTTCGAATGGACCCACGGTCCAGCCGAAGCCCCAACGCATGGCGAAGTCGATGTCGCGCGCGTTGTCGGCGATGTCTTCCAGGTGCACCGCGATGTAGTGGAAAGCGTCGCGGAAGATCGCCCACAGGAACTGCGCCTGTGGATTGGTCGATTCGCGCATCGCCTTCATTTTCTTGACCGGATCCTTTTCTTTCAGGATGCGCGCCACGATGTCGGCCGCCTTGGCGCCGCCCGGCACGTATTCACCGGTGGCGAAATCCAGACGCTGGATTTCCTTGCCCACTTTTTTGTAGAAGCCCGCGCCGGACTTTTGGCCCAGCGCGCCCTTCTCTACCAGCCCGGCCAGCACGGCCGGGGTTTTGTAGACGGCTGCGAACGGATCGTTCGGCAGATAATCCTGCATGGTCTTGATGACGTGACCCATGGTGTCCAGACCAACCACGTCGGCGGTGCGGAAGGTGCCCGACTTGGCGCGACCCAGCTTGGCGCCGGTCAGATCGTCGACCACGTCCACCGACAGACCGAATTTCTCGGCTTCGTGCACGATCGCCAGGATGCCGAACACACCAACACGGTTGGCGATGAAGTTCGGGGTGTCCTTGGCGCGGACCACGCCCTTGCCCAGGGTCGAGGTCAGGAAGCCTTCCAGCTGGTCGGCGATCTCTGGCTTGGTATCCACGGTCGGGATGATTTCAACCAGGTGCATATAGCGCGGCGGGTTGAAGAAGTGCACGCCGCAGTAGCGCGATTTCAGGTCGGCGTCGAAGCCTTCGGCCAGCTTGGTGATCGACAAGCCCGAGGTGTTCGAGGCGAAGATCGCGTTAGGCGAAATGTGCGGCGCGACTTTCTTGTACAGATCGTGTTTCCAGTCCAGGCGCTCGGCGATCGCTTCGATGATCAGGTCGCACTCGGCCAGCTTGGCCAGGTCATCTTCGTAGTTGGCGACTTCGATCAGCGCCGCGTGTTCCTTGTTGCCCAGCGGTGCAGGCGACAGTTTTTTCAGACCTTCGATGGCTTTGAGCACGATGCCGTTTTTCGGCGTGCCTTCTTTCCCTGGCAGGTCGAACAGCACCACAGGCACTTTGGCGTTGACGCAATGAGCGGCGATCTGCGCGCCCATCACGCCGGCGCCCAGCACGGCTACTTTTTTAACGATGAAATTGGTCATTGTCGTTTCCTCTTAGAACAGGTCAGCGTCGAGTGCCATCAGGTTGGCGGAGCCCGAGCGTGCCTGGCGGATCAGGGTTGCGGTTTCAGGTTGCAGACGAGCGAAATAGAAGCGCGCGGTGGCCAGCTTGGTTTTGTAGAAGGTGTCGCTGCTATCTTGTTTTTCCAGCGCGATCTTGGCCATTTGGGCGAAGAAGTAGCTGTACACCAGGTGACCGACAACGCGCAGGTAAGGCACGGCGGCGGCGCCCACTTCGTCGGCGTTCTGGAAGGCTTTCATGCCGATTTCCATGGTCAGCTTGGTGACTTTGTCGCCCAGCTCGCCCAGCGGGGTGATGAACTCGCTCAGGTTTTCGTCCAGGCCGTTTTCTTCGACGAACGATTTGATCTTCTCACCGAACTTGCGCAGCTTGGCGCCGTTGTCGCCCAGGATCTTGCGACCCAGCAGGTCCAGCGATTGCACGGTGTTGGTGCCTTCGTAGATCAGGTTGATACGGGCGTCACGCACGTATTGCTCCATGCCCCACTCGCTGATGTAGCCGTGGCCGCCGTACACTTGCATCGCTTCCGAAGTGGCGATCCAGGCATTGTCGGTGATGAAGGCTTTGATGATCGGGGTCAGCAGCGCGACTTCGTCGGCGGCTTCTTTACGCACATCTTCGTCCGGGTGGTGCAGTTCGCGGTCGATCTGCAGCGCCACGTAGGAGGTGAAGGCGCGCGCGCCTTCGGCGTAGGCTTTGCCGGTCAACAGCATGCGGCGCACGTCGGCGTGCACGATGATCGGGTCGGCTGGTTTTTCCGGATTTTTCGGGCCGGTCAGCGAGCGCATCTGGATGCGGTCTTTGGCGTAGATCAGCGCGTTCTGGTAAGCCACTTCGGTCAGACCCAGCGACTGCATGCCGACGCCCAGACGGGCCGCGTTCATGAACACGAACATCGCGTTCAGACCTTTGTTCGGCTGGCCGATGATCCAGCCACGGGCGCCGTCCAGATTCATCTGGCAGGTCGAGTTACCGTGGATGCCCATTTTTTCTTCGATCGCGCCGCAGGTGATCGGGTTGCGTTCGCCGACCGAGCCGTCTTCTTTTGGCAGGTATTTCGGCACCAGGAACAGCGAGATGCCTTTCGAGCCTTCCGGCGCGTCCGGCACGCGGGCCAGCACCAGGTGCAGAATGTTTTCCGCCATATCGTGTTCACCGGCCGAGATGAAGATCTTGTTGCCGGTGATCAGCCACGAGCCGTCGTCCTGCGGCAGCGCTTTCGAGCGCAGCATGCCGAGGTCGGTGCCGCAGTGCGGTTCGGTCAGGCACATGGTGCCGGTCCACTCGCCCGACACCAGTTTTGGCAGGTAGACTTTTTTCTGGTGCTCGGTGCCGTGTTCTTTCAGGCACTCGTAGGCGCCGTGCGACAGGCCAGGGTACATGGTCCAGGCCTGGTTGGCCGAGTTCAGCATCTCGTAGAACGAGTTGTTCATCACCACCGGCAGGCCTTGGCCGCCGTATTCCGGATCGCAGGCCAGCGCCGCCCAGCCGCCTTCGACGTACTGCTTGTAGGCTTCCTTGAAGCCTTTAGGCGTGGTCACGGTCTTGGTCGCGCCATCGTAATGGCAGCCTTCGCGGTCGCCGCTGTGGTTCAGCGGGAACAGCACTTCGGAGGTGAATTTGCCGCCTTCTTCCAGCACCTGGTTGATGATGTCGGCATCGACTTCCGAGTAATTCGGCAGCGCCTTCAGTTCATCTTCCACTTTCAGCAGTTCGTGCAGCACGAATTGCATATCCCGGATTGGCGCGACGTATTGACCCATGATTTTCTCCTGATGACTACTGTGTAGTTAGATTTAATTAACCTGTGCAACCACCGCTGCCGGCGATTGCGGATTGCGATACGTTTCGACCAGGCGTTCGAAGCCTTTGCCGGCCCGCTCCAGGCTGCCCGGAATGCGCAGGAAGCGCGCATCGTGGTGCAGGGCCAGGATCAGGCCGTACATTTCGTAGACCAGCTGTTGCGGATCGGTGTCCGGCTTAAGGTCGCCGGATTCGACGCACTGCTTGGCACAGCGCAGCAACGCGCCCTGCCAGGCGCCGACCATTGCCATCAGCTCTTCGCGGATCGGACCGGGACGGTCGTCATATTCGACGGCGCCGCTGATGTAGATGCAGCCCGAAGCCACCTCCACGCTGACCCGCTTGACCCAGCGCGCAAACATCGCCTGCAGGCGCTGGATGCCGCGCGGTTCCTTCACGCTGGGGAAGAACACTTCCTGTTCGAAACGGTGGTGATACAGCTTCAGCACTTCCAACTGCAAATCTTCACGCGAGCCGAAGTGCGCAAACACGCCCGACTTGCTCATGTTCATCTTATCTGCGAGCAATCCGATGGTCAGACCTTCCAGACCATCACGGCTGGCCAGGTCCAGCGCCACATCCAGGATTGCCGCGCGGGTTAACTCGCCTTTGCGCATAAATTTAGTTGAGGTATTAATAAGATTGCATCCCAAAGTAAAATAATCATGGAGAGCGATTATTCTGCGCCAGTTAAATTTACTCTGTGTGAAAAGAATTGCGAACGCTCGTACTATTATCCACTTGGGGATGAATGTCAAACAGTAGTGTTAGAGGTGGCGTTCTATTGCTGCGGGGCAGCAATGCAGGAAGGAAACTTGGCTTACAACTTGTCCAATTCGCGGCGGTCGCGCTTGGTTGGGCGGCCTTTAATTGTAGTGCCTGGTTCACGGTACAGGCGGCGATTTTCGGCCACGGCGGCGCGGCGGGCTACGCTGACGTCGGTCTCTTCATACAGGTTGCGCGCCACAGTGGCGGGGCCGCGCACGTCGGACAAGCCCATCACGTCGACTTCCCATTGATCGGCGCCATTGTCGATTTCCAGCACGTCGCCCAGCTTGACGTTGCGCGCCGGCTTGGCGCGGTCGCCGTTGACAATCACCCGCCCCAGCGCGATGGCGTCCGTGGCCAGCGAACGTGTCTTGAAGAAGCGTGCCGCCCACAGCCATTTATCCAGTCGTACTCCGTCGCTCACGCGTATTTCCCCACTGCGAACACCCGCATCAATAATTTATAAAACACAAACGCCACCTCATAGCCGATCCGGCGCACATGGCCGACATGCTTGAAGTCGTCGTAGCTGATCACCTTGCCCTCGGCAATCGCGGCCTCGATATGCTGCCGCAGGCTGTGCGCAAACGCCGCATCCTTGATCACCACATTCGCCTCCTGATTGAGGAACAGGCTGAGCCCGTCCACATTGCTGGAACCGACCGTGGCCCAGTCGTCGTCGATCACGGCGACCTTGGCGTGCAACTGCGTCTTATGATACTCCACCACCTTGACGCCGGCCGCCAGCAGCTTGGGATAAAACGAATGCGCGACCGCATCCTGCAGCCAGATCTCGCCGACGCCGATCAGCAACGTCACCTCGACGCCACGCTGCGCGGCCAACACCAGCGCCTGGCGGAACTTGTGGCTGGGCGCGAAATACGGATTGGCCAGCAACACGCTCTTGCGCGCCCGTCCCAGCGCCTGCAGATAGGCGCGCTGGATGGTGCGGCGGTTGCGCAGATTGTCGCGTACCACGAAGCCGGCCTGCACCGCGTGGGCGGCGGCGATTTTTTCCACCTTGCGCATATCGCGGTACAAGCCGATCCGCTTGATGATGCTGAGTTTGCCGAGCCGGCGCCACTGCGTCACCGCCTCCAGCTGGATGTCGGCCACCAGCGGGCCGCGCACCTGCACCGCGAAGTCCCAGCGCGGCGCCGACAGCTGCTTGCTGTGATCGTAATCGCAGAACATATCGTCGTTGATGTTGATGCCGCCGACATAGGCCACCAGACGGTCCACCACGCAGATCTTGCGGTGGGTGCGGGTGACGCCGCGCTTGAACCAGGGATTGAACATGCGATGCTCGACGCCCTTGGCCACCAGCTGCTCATGCATGCTGTTGACCTGGCGCCGGCCAGTGCCCCACCAGTCGGTGATCACCCGCACCTGCACGCCGCGCTGGGCGGCGCCGATCAGCGCCGCCAGCACTTTCTGGCCGGTGTCGTCGCCGGCAAAGATATAGGTCTCGAAATAGACCTCATACTGCGCGTTCTCGATGGCCGCGATCAGCGCCGGAAAATAATCGGTGCCGGTATGCAGCAGCTTGACTTCGTTATCGGCTAAAAAATTAACGCTGCGCATAGCGTGCACTCAAACCAGCGTCAGCGAAGCAACGATGGGAGCGTGGTCCGACAGCTTGGCCCACAAACTACCATGCATCACCTCCGCCGTCTCGACCCGGAAACCGCGCACGTAGATGCGGTCGAGGCGGAAGAACGGCAGGCCGGCCGGGAAGGTGCGCGCTGGCGTCACGCTGCTCTGGCGGCGCAGCTTGCGCATGATCTCGTCCAGCGCCGAATTGCCGCCGATTTCATCGAACGCCTCCACCACGCCCAGCGCGTTGCGCAGCTCCGCGCTCAGCGTGTTGCGCCAGTCGTTGAAGTCGCCGGCGATCACCACCGGCTCGCCATTCGGCGCGGTTTCCGTGACCGCCGCAATCAGCGCCTGGGTCTGGCGGCGGCGGCTGCCTTCGAACAGGCCCAAGTGCACCACATAGCAATGCACCGGCCCCTGCGGCGTGTTCAGCATGCAATGCAGAATGCCGCGCTGCTCATAAGCGTGGTCGGAAACGTCGCGGTTGATCTGGCTGGCGATGGGAAAAGCGCTCAGCAGCGCGTTGCCGTGGTGGCCGTGATCATAGATCGCGTTCATGCCATAGGCGGCGTGCAGATGGCGCGACTCGCCGGCAAAAAACTCATGTTGCGCCGCAGCGGGCCAATGCTTGTGGCCGAGGTGTTCGGCGCCATACTTGGCCGCTTTCAGATCGTGCTTGCCCTGCACTTCCTGCAAAAAAACCACATCGGCATCGAACATGCCGATGGCCTGCTTGAGCGCCAGCACGCGCGGCTCGGCGCGAATGCTGGAAACGCCCTTGTGAATGTTGTAGGTGGCAACACGGATCTTCATGCCAAGTATTTTACTCCCGAGCGCGCATCCCGGCATGTGCGCCGCCGCACATTGCTAAGAGCCCTGCTATGAACTTGCCTGGCAGCGGGACTGGATCGCAGATAATCCCCGCAACATTCCTTCCACGCTGAGATCTTCGTCCAACTGCTCCCAATGAATGCCGTACCCAGCGCCGCAGATTTCCCATTTTTCTAATTGTTCAGGCTGGGCGTTCATTAGTCTGGGATACCAAGCCAAGGGTGTGCTGATACGGCGCCCATCCATTAAATAAACAGTAAGGGCATTCCCTTCAAAGGACACCAGTTTGATTCGTTCGTCAGTGACTGTCGAAGTGTTCATGCCATCTCCCAATGAAATCTATTCGGTGTGAAGAAATAATACGCCCGATCTCGCGCAACTCAAGCGAAGTTAGATGATGGTTCCGTGCCACCGTAACACTCTCAAGCCAAAACTTCGCTGATCGCCCATCTTTATCAACATGAACATGCGGCGGCTCCCCTAGCTCATTGCTATGGAAGTAAAAACGATACCCTTTAATTTTCAGTAGCGTCGGCACCCTGCGATCCAAATCAAATTCGATCACCGAGTATGTGGTTGCCAGACAGAGCGGAGCTTGAGCTAACTCAACCCAAATGCAGCTGCAATCTCATGCGCATTATTCATATATCCCTAGAATAAATAATTCGTTTTCGCATAATTTTGTCGATCGTACAATCAGCTTGACTCCGCTTGCATAAGGACTGCCATGACCGATGACTCTCGCCGTTTTCTCATCAAGACCGCTGCGGCGCTGGCCGCTCTGCCCGGCCTCGCGCGGGCGGTGCCGCAGGTGGCCGAGCCGGCGCTGGCGTCGTCCGCGCCCGCCGTCAACGGCTTTGCCGCCAGCAGCGCCGAGGGGCCGCTGGAGTTGATCAACCTGATCGAGCTCGAAGCGCAGGCGGCCAAGGTGATTGCGCCGGGCGCGTTCAGCTACATCGCGCGCGGCGCCGGCGACGAGTGGACTTTGCGTGACAACCGCAACGCCTTCAACCGCCAGTTGATCATTCCGCGCGTGCTGAGCGGTGAGGGGCCGCCGGACTTGCGCACCCAGATTCTCGGCACACCAATCGCCTCCCCCATCATCATCACGCCGGTGGCGGCGCATGGACTGGCGCATGTCAGCGCCGAGGCTGGAACCGCGCGCGGCGCGGCGGCGGCTGGCACCATCCTCGGCGTCAGCACGGTATCGACGCTGAATCTGGAACAGGTGGCCGCCGCCGCCAACGGGCCGAAGTGGTTCCAGCTGTATATGCTGCAAGACGTGGAATACAGCGCGCAGCTGCTGCGGCGCGCCAAGGCGGCCGGCTACAAGGCGGTGGTGCTGACCGCCGACACCACCGTGGTCGGCAACCGTGAAGACGGCCAGCGGCAGCGCTTCACGTTTCCGCTCAAGCCCGGCAATCTGCTGGGCGACGATCCGCACGCGCCGATTCCGCCGGCGCGCCAGGCGTTTGCGGTGCGCATCGATCAGAAAACCATCGAATTCGCGATCCGCGAGAGCGGGCTGCCGGTGATCGTCAAAGGCATCAGCCATCCGGACGATGCCCTGAAGGCGATCGAAGCCGGCGCGTCCGGCATCCAGGTCAGCAACCACGGCGGTCGCCAGCTGGACGGCGCGCCGGGCGCGTTCAGCGTGCTGCCGGCGGTGGCAAAAGCGGTCAAGCGCCAGGTGCCGATTATTTTCGACAGCGGCATCCGGCGCGGTCAGGATGTGTTCAAGGCTCTCGCCAGCGGCGCCGACGTGGTGGCGATCGGCCGGCCGGTGCTGTACGGCCTGGCGCTGGGCGGCGCCCAAGGCGTGCAAGCGGTGCTGCAACACCTGAACCGCGAGCTGAGCATCACGATGCAACTGGCCGGCACGCAGACCGTGGCCGATATCAAGGCCACGGTACTGCAGCCGGCGTAAGCGCGGGCGCGCTCAGGCGGCCAGCAATAGTTCGCCGCTCAGCGTGTTGATACCCACCAGCTGGGCGCTGGCGGTGTGAGCGGCCAGCGTCGCCACCGTGCTGATGACCGAACTTTCATAGCTGATGATGCTGGTGCTCTGGTTGACCGCGTCCAGCAAGGCGCGCGCGGTGGCGGCGGCGGCATCGCCAGCGTAACCGGCCACCTCGGCGGCGGTGTCGAGCAGCGCGGTGAAGTTCTCCGCCACCGTGACCCGGTTGGCGATCAGCGTGGCGTCGATCTGCCCCTGGGTGGTGGTATTGGACTCGGCGCCGGCAGCGATGTTCAGCGCCGCCATGCCGCGCACCAGTTCGCCCTTATCCAGCGCGCCAGCCCAGAACGCCAACCCTTCGGCGTCCGGCGCCCGGCCCAGCAAGTGGGCGTAGATGGCGGTGACGAAATCGGTGTTGCTGCCGCTGTACAGCGCCGCCGATTCCGAGCTGTTGCCGAAGCTGTCGATCAGCGCCTTGACGGTGGCATTGCTGTTGTAGGCGCCGACGAAACCGTCGGTGGTGGTCGGCACGCCGGCCGCCTTGAACTGCGCCACCATATTGGCCAGGCCGTTGGCGTCGGCCGGGCGGCCGAAATATGACACGTAGAATTTCTGCGCCAGCGCGGTGTATTGCGCCGTCAGTGCATCCTCGGCCAGGCTATTGACGTTGAGCGCGACCGTGGCGTCGGCAAAGCTCAGGCGCTCGATATTGCTCAGCGTATCGATCTGCGTTGAGGAGCTGCGCAGCGCCACCGTATAGCCGCTGCTGGTGGCGCTGACCAGGTAGGCGCTGAAGTTGCCGCTGTAGACCGCGGTGTCGATGCCGTCCAGACCATCCAGCGTGTTGGCGCCGCCATTGCCTTGCAGATGGTTGGCGGCGGCATTGCCGATCAAAGTGTCGTTGCCGCTGCCGCCGATGGCGTTTTCAATCGTCGCGCCGTAGGCGATGCCAAGGTCGTTGGTGCCGTCATACAGGCCGGTGGTGGGCGGACCATTGCCGCCCCAGTTGATGTCGGTGCGCACGTCGGACAGGATGCGGATCGACGAATAATGGCCTTCCTGCAGGTCGATCACATTGTCGGTGCTGAAGTTGGCCACCGAGATGGTGTCGTTGCCGCCGGCATCCCAGATGGTGCGCAGGAATGGCGTGGCCGGATCGAAGGTATAGGTATTGTCGCCGGTCTGGTACGTCATGTTGGCGCCGTACAGGTACTGAATGGCGGCGATGTCGTTCACCATCGGCGTGTCCGGCACGATGTAATAACTATTCCAGTAATAGCTGGTGGCGGTCTCGGTGATTTTCACGTACAGGCTGTTGGGCGCATCGTCGTAAGCCATGATCGAGTACTGGCGGTTGGCGTGCGTCAGGTCCAGCGTGCCATCCTCGAACGGGTGCTTGAGGCCGAGCGTGTGGCCCAGCTCATGCATCAGCGACATGTAGTTGTACGAGCCCACGCCCCAGTCGGTGTCGGTGACGTCGGTGCTGATCCAGACGTCGCCGCCGGACGGATAGACCGGGTCCGGATACATGGCCCAGCCCCAGGCGCCAGCGCCGTCGCTGGTGGTGTCGCTGGCCGAGGTCCAGGCCAGGCGGATGTCGCCCACCGAAGTGCTGCTTTCCTGCACCAGCACCGGCGTGATGTTAGCCACGTTGGCCCAGCTCTGGAGCGCCGCCGTGGCCGCCGCCTGCTCCACCGTGTTCAGGCCGTAGTGCTGAGTAGCGTTAGGCTCGTCCAGATCGGAATAAGCGCCGCCACGCGGGCCGCTGAACACGGCGGTGGTGGAGGTGGTCCAGGGGAAGCTATAGGTGACAGTGGCGGCGGTGCCGGCCGCGCCGCCCCACTTGGTGCCCCCCAGCAGCGCGTCGATCGACTGCACGCCGGTGGTGGAGACATAGCTGACGGTACTGGTGCTGCTCGGACTAGGCATGAAAAACTCCGTAGATTGAAAGCTGACTCAGGTCAGTACAGTATCGCTGCCGACATGCACACCCACCAGTTGCACCGGCAACGCGCCGGCCTCGGCAGTGACTGCGGACAGGTGCGCTACAGTGCTGAGCACGCTGGATTCGTAGCCTATGATACTCGTGTCCTGGTTGACTGCGTCCAACAACGTACGCGCGGCCTCGGCCGCCTTGGCGCCGGCATAGCTGGCGATCTCGGCCGCCGTATCCAGGCTGGCGGTGAAATTCTCGGCCACCGTGACCCGGTTGGCGATCAGCGTGGCATCGATCTTGCCCTGCGCGCTGGTGTTGGTTTCGGCGCCGGCCGCGATGTTCAGCGCCGCCATGCCGCGTACCAGGTTGCCGTCATCCAGCGCGCCGGCCCAGAAGGCCAGGCCCTCGGCATCCGGCGCCCGCCCCAGCAAATGGGCGTAGATGGCGCTGATGAAATCCTTGTTGCTGCCGCTGTACAACGCCGCCGATTCATCGCTGTTGCCGAAGCTGTCGATCAGCGCCTTGACGGTGGCGTTGGTGGCGTAAGCGGCAACGAAACCGTCGGTGGTGGTCGGCGCGCCGGCCGCCTTGAACTGCGCCACCATATTGGCCAGGCCGTTGGCGTCGGCCGGACGGCCAAAGTAGGCGACATAGAATTTCTGCGCCAGCGCGGTGTACTGCGCAATCAGGGGATCCTCGGCCAGGCTGTTGACGTTGAGCGCGAGCGTGGTGTCGGCAAAGCTCAAACGCTCCATATTGACCAGCGCATCGACCTGCGCCGAGCTGCGCAGCGATACGGTGTACTCGCCGTCGCTGGTGGTGCTGATGAAGTAATCGTTGAACTTGCCGCTGTAGACCGCAGTGTCGATACCGTCCAGGCCGTCCAGACGGTTGATGCCGCCATTGCCCTGCAAGTGGTTGGCCACCGAGTTGCCGATCAGGATGTCGTTGCCGCTGCCGCCGATGGCGTTCTCGATGATGGCGCCGAAGGCGATGCCCAGATTCAGCGTGTTGGCGCCATAGGTCGGGGTCGGTGGCGCCTTGGTCCAGTTATAGCCGGCGCCGGTATCCGATGGAATGTCGATGTTCGAGTACTGGCCGGGGCGCAGGTCGATCGTGTTGTCGGTGGTGAAATTGGCGACCGAGATGGTATCGTTTCCCCCAGCATCCCAAATAGTATGGAAGAAGGGCTTGGTGGGATCGAAGGTGTAGACATCGTCGCCGGTCTTGTAGCTCATGTTGGCGCCGTACAGGTATTGCATGACGGCGATGTCGTACACCATCGGCGTATCCGGCACCACGTAGTACGAGCGCCATGAATGCGTAACGCCATTGTCGGTGACGTCGACAAACAGGCTGTTGGGCGCATTGTCGTAGGCCATGATGGAGTACTGGCGGTTGTCGTACGCGGCCGGCAGCGTCACCGTGCCTTCGAACGGATGCTGCAGGCCCAGCGTATGGCCCAGCTCGTGAATCAGCGCATTGAAATTGTAGGAACCGGCCGACCAGTCGGTGTCGGTGGCGGCGGACGAGGTGGTGCTAATCCAGATGTCGCCGCCCTTCGCGTAGGTCGCGCTCGGATAATAACCCCAGCCCCAGGCGTTGCTGCCGTCGCTGGTGGTGTCACTGGCCGAGGTCCAGCCGATACGGATATCGCCCACCGAGGTGGCGGTGTCCGCCACTTGCACCGCCGTGATATTGGCGACGTTTTCCCAGGTCTGCAGCGCCGCGCGGAAAGCGTTCTGCTGCACCGCGTTCAGGCCATAATGCTGGGTCGCATCCGGCTCGTCGAGGCTGGAATAGTTGCTGCTGAAGGTGGCGCTGGCGCCGCCGGCGTAAGGAAAACTGTAGGTAATCGTCAGCGGCGTGCCGAGCTTGCCACCCCATTTATATCCCTCCAACAGGGAATCATCGACAACGTTACCAGTGGCGGCCACCTTGGTGACGGTGTTGCCGGTCGTAGGAGAACTCATAAAGTGCTTTTCCGATAGAAACATTGATTGAAATCAACTTCAATCTTACCAGAAAAGTAATTATTATTTGTTAAAGTTTTGTATCATTCGGGGCAGTTGCAACACCGCTTCGGCGTTGGACGGCGAAAAACACTGATCGGCCGCCGCCAGATACGGCAACCAGACGTGGTTGACGTGTTCGCGCGGACTGAGCGTGATGCCGATGTCGCGCGGCACCTCAACGCTAAAGACGTGTTCGGTATTCTGGGTCACCCCGGGCGCGTAGCGGTGGCGCCAGACCGGATAGATTTCGTAGATGTTGGACAGCTGCCAGTCGCGCAGCACGATGCGCTCGCCGTCGGCGACGATGCCGGTTTCTTCAAACAGTTCGCGCGCGGCGGTGGCCAGCAAGGGCTCGTCGACCGCGTCCAGCGAGCCGGTCACCGATTGCCAATAGTCCTGCTTGTCGGCGCGCTCGATCAGCAACACCTGCAGGTCGGCTGTGTGGATCACCACCAGCACCGATTCGGGGATCTTGTAGGGCTTGTTCATGGAGATAAAAAAAGGCGCCCGCAGGCGCCTTTTCTACAGCACATATCAGCCGGCGACTTTCGGCTCGGCCGCGCGCAGACGGATGTGCAGCTCTTTCAGCTGCTTCTCGTCGACTTCCGACGGCGCGTGGGTCAGCAGATCCTGTGCGCGCTGGGTTTTCGGGAAGGCGATCACATCGCGGATCGAATCCGACTTGGTCATCAGCGTGACGATACGGTCCAGACCGAACGCCAGACCGCCGTGCGGAGGCGCGCCGTATTGCAGCGCGTCCAGCAGGAAGCCGAACTTCAGGCGGGCTTCGTCGGCATCGATTTTCAGCGCGCGGAACACTTTCGACTGCACGTCTTCGCGGTGGATACGGATCGAGCCGCCACCCAGTTCCCAGCCGTTCAGCACCATGTCGTAGGCCTTGGCGATGCAGGCGCCCGGATTGGTTTCCAGCCAGTCTTCGTGGCCGTCTTTCGGCGCGGTGAACGGGTGGTGGGTCGCGGTCCAGCGATCCGACTCTTCGTCGTATTCGAACATCGGGAAGTCGATCACCCACAGCGGCGACCAGACGTCGTCGAACAGGCCGTTGGCCTTGCCGAATTCCGAATGGCCGATCTTGACGCGCAGCGCGCCGATCGCATCGTTGACCACTTTCGCCTTGTCGGCGCCGAAGAAGATCAGGTCGCCGTCTTGCGCGCCGGTCAGTTCCAGGATCTTGGCCAGGGTGGCGTCGTCGATGGTCTTGACGATCGGCGATTGCAGACCTTCACGGCCTTTGGCTTTCTCGTTGACCTTGATGTAAGCCAGGCCCTTGGCGCCGTAGATGGCGACGAACTGGGTGTAGGCGTCGATTTCCGAACGCGGCATCGAGCCACCTTTCGGTACCAGCAGACCGACCACGCGGCCGTTCGGCAGGTTGGCGGCGGCGTTGAAGATCTTGAACTCGACGTTTTTAACGACGTCGGTCAGTTCGGTGAACTGCAGCTTGACGCGCATGTCCGGCTTGTCCGAACCGTAGCTGCCCATGGCTTCGGCGAAGTCCATCACCGGGAACGGGTTAGGCAGGTCGACGTCCATGGTGTTCTTGAACGTTTTACGGATCATGTCTTCGAACAGATCGCGGATTTCCTGTTCGTTCAGGAACGAGGTTTCGCAGTCGATCTGGGTGAATTCAGGCTGACGGTCGGCGCGCAGGTCTTCGTCGCGGAAGCACTTGGTGATCTGGTAGTAGCGGTCGAAGTTGGCCACCATCAGCAGCTGTTTGAACAGCTGTGGCGATTGCGGCAGCGCGAAGAAGTTGCCGGCGTTGACGCGCGATGGCACCAGGTAGTCGCGCGCGCCTTCCGGGGTCGACTTGGTCAGCATCGGGGTTTCGATGTCGATGAAGCCCAGCTCGTCCAGGTATTTACGCACTTCCATCGTCACCTTGTAGCGCAGGCGCAGGTTGTTCTGCATCTGTGGACGACGCAGGTCCAGCACGCGGTGGGTCAGACGGGTGGTTTCCGACAGGTTGTCGTCGTCCAGCTGGAACGGCACCGCCACCGAGGCGTTCAGCACTTCCAGTGCGGAGCAGATGACTTCGATCTTGCCCGATTTCAGGTTGTTGTTGACGGTGCCGGCCAGACGGTCCTTGACCACGCCGGTGACGCGCAGGCAGAACTCGTTACGTACCGATTCAGCAGCCTTGAAGACTTCAGCCTGTTCCGGATTGCATACGATCTGCACCAGGCCCTCGCGGTCGCGCAAGTCGATGAAGATCACGCCACCGTGGTCGCGGCGACGATGTACCCAGCCGCACAGGCTGACGGTTTGGCCAAGCAGCGCTTCAGTGGTGAGGCCGCAGTAGTGAGTACGCATTGAGGACATGTTTATTTCTCGGTTCAGGTTAAGTTACTCAGTTAATTTTACTTCTCTTGGGCGATGATTTTGGGCGCATCTTCCGGCGCCACCACCCCCATCGAAACGATGTACTTCAGGGCCGCATCGACGCTCATGTCGAGTTCGACCACATCCTTCTTGGCCATCATCAGGAAGAAACCGGAGGTCGGGTTCGGCGTGGTCGGAATGTACACGCTGACATAGTCGCCCACCAGGTGGTTCTTGACGTCGCCGCCCGGGGTGCCGGTCAGGAACGCGATGGTCCACGAATTCTGGTGCGGATACGGAATCAGCACCGCCTTGCGGAACGCATTGCCGGACGACGAGAACAACGTATCCGACACTTGCTTGACGCTGGAATACAGCGAGCTCACCACCGGAATCCGGGTCAACAGCTTTTCCCACAGGCGCACCACGTAGTTGCCGACCAGGTTGTTGGTCAGCAGACCGGTCAGGAACACGATGACCACCGTCAGCAAGGTGCCCAGGCCGGGAATATCGAAGCCAAACAGGGTACGCGGCTGCCAGCGTTCCGGCACGAACAGCAGGGACTGGTCCATGGTGCTGATCACCAGGTTCAGCACCCAGGCGGTAATCGCCAGTGGGACCAGAATCAGCAAGCCGGTAATGAAATATTTACGCATCGAATTCCTTGGTGGTTAACGGAGACCTTCAGGTGTCGCTGGAACCGCCCGATGGCGTCGGTGCCGGCGCGGCCGCTTCCGCTTTCTGGGCCGGCGCGGTGCCGGTGGCCGGCGGCGTGCCGCCACGGAAATCGGTCACATACCAGCCCGAGCCCTTCAACTGGAAGCCCGCCGCAGTCACTTGTTTCTTAAACGACTCCTTGCCGCAGGACGGGCATACCGTCAACTGAGGATCGGACATCTTTTGCAAAACATCCTTGGCAAAACCGCATGCTTCGCAGCGGTAAGCGTAGATCGGCATTGATTACTCCGCAAAAATCTTCAAAACCCTGAATTATAAAGCCTTTTGCCAGCCACCTGACTGTTTCCTATAGCCAAAGCTGTGTCGGTAATCGATTTCATTGGGAAAATCTATTCGCTTATTGTAGTTAGGCATGATTTAATACTATCTAACAAGCGCTGATTTCCCAATCCCTGAGTCGCCGCCTCGCTATTCGTCCCGTTCCAACGACGCGCCAACTCATTGATTAAACAAGGAAATTCCGTGAAAAAATACTTCTTCGCCGGCGCTATCGCCGCCTGCCTGGCTGGTTCGGCCGTTGCCGCCGACAGCAAATTCCTGGCCAAGTCGCCAGAACAACCGGTGCACCACCGCGCCATCTTGTTGTGCGTTGGCGTCCTGCTGGTGCTGCAAGCACTGAAGCATCCGCCCATCTTGCCGAACCGTCGTCACCCAGCTACAAAATCAAAATAATCCCGAGAAGGGGCCGCCATGAACAGGCTCTCCGTTGCAATTTTCCATGCCGCCGTGCTGGCTAGCAGCCCGGCGTGGGCCATCCGCGCGCACGACTACATCGACGACCAGCGCAGTACGGTCACACTGCCGTCCGCCAGAGCGCCCGAAATCACGGTCGAAGCACCTCCGGCCGCACCGACCAGTCCCGACGAGCAATTGGTGCCGCCTAAACCACCTGCGAACGCGACGGCGCAGGCCGCCGCCAGTCCGGTTCCGGAACTGTCCGGCGCCGCCATGCTAGGCTGTGGCCTGTTACTCCTGCTGCTGCAACCGGTCTCGCGCAGCGATGGCATCCGGGTACCGGAGAAAAACGAGCCGTAGCACTGCAATGCGGTGATCCGCACAGACATTCCGATCGTAACTCCTTATAACGGTAGTCACTCACCTTTAAGGAGACTCAACATGATCAGGAAACTACTGTTTGCGGCCGCCCTCGCGGCCTCCGCCGGCACTGTCACCGTTCCAGCTAGCGCCGCTGTCATCGTGGTGCAAACCGCGCCACCGGCGCCGCGCGACGAGGCGGTGCCGCCGCCACGCCACGGCTACGTCTGGGCGCCTGGCTATTGGGACTGGCGCAACCAGCGCCATGTGTGGGTCAAGGGCCACTGGGAACGCGAACGCCGTGGCTATGTGTATCACCAGCCAGCCTGGGTTGAGCGCAATGGCCACTGGGAAATGACGCGCGGCAGCTGGGCGCGCGGCGACAATGACCATGACGGCGTGCCGAACGGCCGCGACGACCATCCCAACAATCCGCGCCGCGATTAAGTTTTAATTGCGACGCCACACCATCCAGCGCTCCTTGCCGGCAAACACCGGGATCGAGTCGCTGACGGTGTCATCCGCCACGCAGGTGAAGGCCGGCTGCAGCAGCTGCTCCAGCTGCTCACGGCGGATGCCGAACGGCGGCCCCTTGGCCGCCTCGTCAAAGAAGAAATAGCCGGCCAGCAGACCGCCAACCGGCAGCAGCTGCGCCCAGCGGGCCGCCACCTGTGGCCACATGGCGCGCGGCATCGCGCACAGAAAAGCCTGCTCGTAGATCAATTGCAGCGGCCGCGCCGGTTGCCACTGGAAGAAATCCGCCTGCACCACCCGCTCGGCATGCGCGCCAGCCGCCGCCCTGCCCTGCGCCACCGCTTGCGGCGCAAAATCGATCGCGGTGGCGTCCCAGCCCAGCTGCGCCAGATAAGCCAGCTCGTAAGCCGAACCGCAACCTGGAATCAGCGTGTGCAGCGGCGCGCTGGCGGCGGCGAAATCGCGCAGCGCCTGCGGCACGCCGCCCCGGTCCCACGGCATGAAGCCACGCTCGAAACGCTCATCCCAGAACGCGGGCGACGCCGGATCGCGCTGCTGGAACTCGGTCATGGCGCTCAGCCCAGCTGGTGATAGCGCAGGTACAACTGCAAGCCGGCCACGCCCAGCGCAAAGGCGCCGGCGAAGTAGATCACCGCGCTTAGCAGGCGATTGGTGCGCTGCTGTTCATGGATCAGCACCTTGATCAGCTCGGCATTATCGGCCGGCTTGTCGGCCTGCCGTTCGAGCGCCTGATGCACCAGACGCGGCAGCTGCGGGAAGATGTGGGCGTAGCGCGGCGCCTCGGCTTTCAGGCGCTGCATGAAGCCTTTGATGCCGACCTGCTCGGCCATCCAGTTCTCCAGATACGGCTTGGCGGTCTTCCACAGGTCGAGGTCGGGATCGAGCTGGCGGCCCAGACCTTCGATATTCAGCAGCGTCTTTTGCAGCAGCACCAGCTGCGGCTGCACTTCGACATTAAAGCGGCGCGAGGTCTGGAACAGCCGCAGCAGAATCTGGCCGAACGAGATGTCTTTCAGCGGCCGGTCGAAGATCGGTTCGCAACAGGCGCGCACCGCCGCTTCCAGCTCGTCGACGCGGGTTTCCTTGGGCGCCCAGCCGGACTCGATATGCGCCTCGGCCACACGCTTGTAGTCGCGGCGGAAGAAGGCCAGGAAGTTCTGCGACAGGTAATCCTTGTCGAAGTCGTTCAGCGTGCCGACGATGCCGAAGTCGAGCGCGATGTAGCGGCCGAAGGTTTCCGGCTCGACCGACACCAGGATGTTCCCCGGATGCATGTCCGCGTGGAAGAAGCCATCGCGGAACACCTGGGTGAAGAAAATTTCCACGCCATCGCTGGACAGCTTTTTCAGGTCGACCCCGGCCGCCTCCAGGCGGTCGATTTGCGACACCGGTATGCCGTACATGCGCTCCATGACGATCACGCTGTTGGAGCAATAGTCCCAGTGCATTTCCGGCACCAGCAGCAGGTGCGAATCGGCGAAGTTGCGGCGCAGCTGGCTGGCGTTGGCGGCCTCGCGCATCAGGTCCAGCTCGTCGTGCAGGTATTTGTCGAACTCGGCCACCACCTCTTTCGGCTTCAGGCGCTTGCTGTCGGCCCACAGGTTGCCGATCCATTCGGCCGCTACATGCATCAGCGCGACGTCGTCGTCGATGGTTTTCTTCATGCCCGGACGCAGCACCTTGACCGCCACCTGGCGGCCATCCTTCAGCGTCGCAAAGTGCACCTGGGCGATCGAGGCCGAGGCCACCGGCGTGCGTTCAAACGTGGCAAACAACTGGTCCGGATGCGCGCCCAGCGATTTGCGGATCTGGGCGATCGCCAGGTCGGAATCGAACGGTGGCACCCGGTCCTGCAGGCGCGCCAGCTCGATTTGCAGATCGGGCGGAATCAAATCGCTGCGGGTAGACAGCACCTGGCCGAATTTGACGAAGATCGGCCCCAGCTCCTCCAGCGCCATGCGCAGCCGCTCGCCGCGCGGCGCCGACAGGTCGCGCCAGAAAAACACCGTGTCGATCAGCTTGGTGATACGCGGCTTGCGCAAGCCGGAGATGGCAATTTCGTCGAGGCCGTACCGCACCGATACCCGCAGGATTTTCAGCAGGCGCAAGAATTTCAGCATCATTGGGTTCCCAGTTTTTGTTCCAGCCTGGCCAGGCGCTTGGCGGCGCGCTCGACGTCATCACGCAGGCGCGATACATCGGCCGAGAATGCCTCTACCGTCTGCGGCCGCACCAGCACCTGTTTTTCGTCGAGCAGGAATTCGGCCACGTTTTCAGCTAGCTTCTGATGGCCGCTGCGCACCGCGTCCAGTGCGGCTTTGGCGCCGGCCACCGCGCGCACGGCGGCGATCGGCCCCACCACTTTTTCCAGATCGTGTTCGGCCTCCCAGCGCAGCGACTTGCTGAGGCTGGAGATGGCGTTGGCGAACTCGGCATCACCCTCGATCTGCACGTAGGAAAACGCGCGCTCGCGGTTTTGCAGGATCAGCGGCAGGTCGGACAGACGAACGCGGATGGTGACCCGCGCCGGCTCGTCCGCCGGCGCCGGCTGCAGATAGCCGTCGGCCGTCACGCGCAGGCGCAGCGCGGCCGAGCCGGCGTCGATGCAGGCGATCTTGCCGGCGTGACGCTGCAACTCCTGGCGCGCCCACGGCTCCTGCGCCAGCAAATGGTTGATGGCGGCGCTGGCGGGCGCCGCGGAGAAACTGCCTGGATTCAATGAAATCATTCTTTGTGCCGTTCAAAACAAAACCGCCCGATGACGGGCGGCCTTGATCTTACCAGTTTTACCGAATTCGGCTGCGTGATTACGCCATCTGCTGGATGCCGGCCAGCAGCCAGCCGCCATTGCCGTTGACCGGCTTGGACAGGTTCCACACCTCGTTGAACGGCTCGGCCAGCGCATCCGGCGCCGGTTTGATGGTGCCGCTGAACTGCACGCTGGCCAGATACTCGGTGTCGGTGCTCTCGATGCCCAGCAGTTGGGCGTCGATGCTGACCACGTCGGTGTAGTCGGCCTGGGCGCCGCGCTCGGTGATCTGCAGCTTCAGCTCGGCAAACACTTCCGGCGTGGTGAATTCGCGGATATCGGCCACGTCGCCCTTGTCCCAGGCAGCTTGCAGGCGGATGAAGTTACCCTTGGCGACGCGCAGGAAATTGGCCTGGTCGAAGTCCGCCGGCACGCCCCACTGGGTGTGCTGCTGCACCGGTGCCGCAGCGGCTTGCTGCAGTGGTGCCGCCGGGGCCGGGGCCGGCGACGCTGGCATCGGGTACACATTCTTGCCGCTGAAACCGGCCGGCTGCGCCGCAGGCTGCGACTTGCCGCGAATCAGGCGAATGATGAAGAACACCACGCCCGCCAGCAAGGCCAGCATCAGCACCGTGCCCAGCACGCTGGCCAGGGCGCCGCCCATGCCGAAGTGCGAGAACAGCGCGCCCAGGCCGAGGCCCAGCAGCGCACCGCCGAGAATACCCTTCCATGGGCTAGGCTTGGGCGCGGCCACCGGTGGCGCGGCTGGCGCCGGGGTTGGCGCGGCCTGACGTGGCGCCTGCGCTGGTGCGGGCGCCGGGGCCGGCATGCGGCTGACGTTTTGCGATTGGCGGCCAATCGACTTGCCGCCGCCCATAGGACGCGCGTCGGCCAGCATGGTGGATGCGGCCAAGGTGGCGATCAGTGCGCCGACCAGTATTTTTTTCAGATTCATTTCTCTCTCCCTTCCAGCATTACATTTTGATGCCGGTGTGTAAAGCCGCTATGCCTGCGGTCAGGTTGTAGTAGTTGACGCGCTCCAGGCCCGCCTCTTCCATCATGGTTTTCAGGGTTTCCTGGTCCGGGTGCATGCGGATCGATTCCGCCAGATAGCGATAGCTCTCGGCATCGTTGGCGATCTTTTCGCCCATCCATGGCAACAACTTGAACGAATAGAGATCGTATGGTTTTTGCAGCGGCGCCGCCACTTTCGAAAATTCCAGCACCAGCAGCTTGCCGCCAGGTTTCAGCACGCGACGCATTTCCTTCAGCGCCTGGTCCTTGTGGGTCATGTTACGCAGACCGAAGGCGACGCTGACGCGGTCGAAGTAATTGTCCGGGAATGGCAGTTTTTCCGCGTCACACAACAAGGTGGGGGTGACCAGGCCGCGATTCAAGAGGCGGTCGCGGCCCACGCGCAGCATGGATTCGTTGATGTCGGTCAGCCATACCTCGCCGGTGGGGCCGGCCTGCTTGGCAAACACCTTGGCCAGGTCACCGGTGCCGCCGGCGATGTCCAGGCATTTGAAGCCGGGGCGCACGGCCGCGTTGGCGATGGTGAAGGTCTTCCACAGGCGATGCAGGCCAGCCGACATGACGTCGTTCATGATGTCGTACTTGGCGGCGACAGAATGGAAAACCTTGGCAACTTCGCGGACTTTGTCTTCTTCCGCGACGGTTTTATAACCGAAGTGAGTGGTATTGGTCATGGTATGCGGGCCTGTTAGTTTGCCAGCATTATACAAGCTGGCAAGCTTACAGGCGCCTTAAGAACGTGGCCATTCTGACAACCGCGCTTACTGCGCCGGCAGGTGACGCCACTCCAGACCGAGCGCGGCGCGCTTGGGGAAGCCCTTCCACAGGCCGGGGTCTTCCTTGACGGTGCCGTCGGCCTGCAGCGGCGGCAGTTCCAGGTAGGCTTGCAGCGGCTGCCGTTTGAGCTGGATGCCGAGGAAGGCGGTCACGAAGTGCTGGTTGATGTTGTTGATGCGGCGGCTGTCCCACACCGGTTCGGAATAGGACTGGAAGTCGTCGGGGTTGCTCCAGTGCGCCGGCGATGGCGGATTCGGCGCCGAGTTGTGGCGGCCGCCGACGTAAGTCAGCAAATAGCGGTCGGCATGGATGGTTCCCTCGAACAACTTGACCACGCCGTCTTTGTAGCCAGCCACGTCGTCCTGATCGCCGCTGATGAACAGCGTCGGCGTGCGCACGCCGGCCAGGCCGGCAGCGTCCCATATTTTGTTGGCGCCGCCCCATGGCGCGAATGCCACCACGGCCTTGATGCGCGGGTCGCGCGCGGCTTCGTACTGCGGATTGCCCTGCTGGTTGATGGCCAGCGCGCCGCCCGGCACGTAGGCGGCGGCCGTTGCGCTGACGCCGGCGCCGACCGTGTTCAAGGCGCCATAGCCGCCCATCGAATAGCCGATCAACGCGGCGTTGTCGGCGTCCACTACGCCGGCCAGGAAATTGCCGCTGCCCGGCTTGGCCCATGCGGCGACGGTGTTCAGCACGAACAGGTCGTCCAGGCGGCGGTTCAGCAGTGTGCTGGCGAAGTTGGCCTTGTCGGCGCGGGTGGATTCAAGATGGTCGATCGCCACCACCACGTAACCTTTCGACGCCAGGTTCTCGGTCAGGTAGCTCATTTGCAGGCGCGAGCCGGGGTAGCCGTGCGAGAGGATCACCAGTGGGTAGCGCGTGCCCGCCGTCGCCGGTGCAGGTGCCGCATCGCGCGCGGCGCGGCCGTTGAACTGGAATGGCGTGTTGGGCCGCTTGGGATCATTCGGGCCTGCGCCCAGAACATCGGTATACACCGTATGCTCCTTTTGCCCCGCCGCCAGCTGCGCCGGATACCACACCTCCAGCGTCAGCTTGCGCGTGTAGCGCGGATTGGGTTGTTCGGCGCTGGCGTGCAGCAGGTCCAGCTGGTCCTTGTGCTCGGTCACCAGCGTGCGCACGCCGACCTGCAGCGAGCCACGCGCCGCCAGCTCCGGCGCATCCGGACGCGCATCGCCAAAATACTCCTGCGCCGCCACCTGCCCGGCTACCACCAAACACACCGCCAACAACCATCCCCGCATACCTGCTCCTATAAACCCAAATGCTCCCGCAAAGTACCGCCCGTGTACGACGTGCGGAACAAGCCGCGCCGCTGCAACTCGGGTATCACCAGCGTGAGGAAATCATCCAATCCGCCCGGCAGCGCCGGCGCCATGAAGTTGAAGCCGTCCGCCGCGCCCTGTTCAAACCATTCCTGCATCCGATCCGCCACCACTTCCGGCGTGCCGACCACGGTAAAGTGACCGCGTCCGCCGGCGATGCGCTCGTACAGCTGGCGGATAGTCAGATTCTCGCCCTGCGCCAGATCGGTCAGCAACTGCTGGCGGCTGCGTTGACCATCCTGCGTCTCGGGCAGCTCCGGCAACGGACCATCCAGCGGATACGGCGACAGATCGAAGTTGCCGATCATCCGCCCCAGCAGCGCCAGGCCGGCCTTCGGTTCGATCAGCGCCTGCAGCTGCGCGAACTTGTCATCCGCTTCCGTCTGCGTGCGGCCGACCACCGCGAACAATCCCGGCATCACCTTCAGCGATTCCGGCTTGCGCCCCTTCTCCACCACGCGCCGCTTCATGTCGGCATAAAACGCCTGCGCCTTGGCCAGCGTGGGCTGCGCGGTGAACACCACCTCCGCCGTCCCCGCCGCCAGATCGCGTCCGGTCTCGGAACCGCCGGCCTGCACTACCACCGGCCGCCCCTGCGGGCTGCGCACCACGTTCAGCGGACCCGCCACCGCAAAGTGTTCGCCGCGATGATTCAGCTTGTGCAGCTTGGCCGGGTCGTAAGGCAGCGAACCCGATTTGTCGTCGAGCAGCGCATCGGGATCCCAACTATTCCACAGTCCTGTGACAACCTGATGAAATTCCCGCGCCCGCGCATAACGGTCGGCGTGCGCCACGTGCTGATCGCGGCCGAAGTTGGCCGCTTCCGCCGCATTGTCCGACGTGACCAGGTTCCAGCCGGCGCGACCATCCGACAGCAGATCCAGCGACGCGAACTGGCGCGCCACCGTGTACGGCTCGTTGTAGGTGGTGGTGGCGGTGCCGATCAAACCGATGTTCTCGGTCGATGCCGCCAGCGCCGACAACAGCGTCAACGGCTCCAGCGACGGCGCGCCGGTCAGGGCCACGCTGTCAGCGAAGAACACCGCATCCAGGCAGGCACGTTCGGCGCTGCGCACCTGCTCGCGAAACACCTTGAAAGGATTCGACAGCAAATCCGTTTCAGGATGGCGCCACGCCGCAACGTGGTGGCCATAACGCATCATGAATGCGGCGATGCTCAACTGCCTGGACATCAGAACTCCTTGCGCGCGGTGATACCGAAGTAACGCTGATCGTCACGCGGCACGGCGCGGGTAACGTAGCCGGTCGACGCAACCAGGTTGGTGGCGTACGATTTGTTGGTCAGGTTTTTGCCGACCAGCGCGATGCGCCAGCCGCCCACCGGCGACGACAGCGCCACGCTGCCGTTGACGATGCCATAAGCGCCCTGGATCGCGTCAGCCGACTGGAACAGGTCATACTGAGTCTTGGCCTGCCAGCTGTATTCGGCGCCGAAGTCGACCACTTGACCATTCGCCAGTGACAGCGCGTAGTTGGCGCGGGTGAAGGACTTCCACTTCGGCGAGAACGGCAGCGGATTGCCATTCAGGTTGCACGACGCGGCGGCGGCGGCCGGGCAGTTGAACTTGTCGATGGTGGCATCGGTGTAGGCCAGCGATTGGCTCAGGGTCAGCTCGCGGGTAGGACGCGCGTTCAGGTCCAGCTCCACGCCACGGGTCGAGACGTCGCCCGCGTTGATCAGGCGCGTGACCACGGCACCGGCCACGGTATCGTAGAAGTTGGCCTGGTAGTTTTTGTACTTGGTGTCGAACACCGCGACGTTGGCGGTCAGCTTGCGGTTGAAGGCGGTCGCTTTCAGCCCCAGCTCAAACGAATCAGAGGTTTCCGGTTTCAGCGCCAGCGTGTCGCGATTCAGCATGTTGAAGAACACGTTGTAGGCCGGGCCTTTGTAACCGCGCGAGAAGGTGGCGTAGGTGTTCACATCACGCGTGATGTCGTACTGCAGGCCGACGCGGCCCGAGTAACCGTTCTCGCTGGTGGAGCCGGCATTCTGCACGCCAGGCTGTACGCCGGTGAAGGCCACGGTCTGGGTCGAGGTGCGCACATGGTCGTACGACAGATTATCGCGAGTCCAGCGGGCGCCAGCAATGGCGCGCCAGTCCTGCGCGAAGTTCAGCGTGCTTTCACCAAACAGCGAGTAGCTGTCGCTCTTCACGCCGTAATTGGCCTTGCCGGAGTTGATGGCGGTGCCGTTGTTGACGATACGCTGATAGGTTTCGCGGTCCTTGCCGTGCAGGTAGAAGGCACCCACCACGTATTCCGCAAACTGGTCTTTCGGCGATGCCAGACGCAGTTCCTGCGACGCCTGGCTGAATTCCAGCGTGCCGATGTCGCGCGTGGCCGGATAGGCGGCGGTGATGCGCGACGCTTCCGCCGAGTTGGCGATGGCCGAGCTGCTGGTGTATTGGGTGTTGTCCCAGTCACGCACGGCGGTGATCGAGGTCAGGGTGTAGCCGTTGAAGCGGTAATCGACTTGCGCCGACAGGCCCTTGTTCTTGTCTTCGATATCGCTCGGAATATCGGCGTTGACCTGGCGGTTCTCGGTGCCCGCCACCACTGGCGCGATGCCGGCGTTGAAGGCGGCGCTGGTCGACTTGTAGGCGGTGGTGGTTGGCGACGAAGTGGAGTTCAGGTAGTCGGCGATCAGCGCGATATCCAGATCCTTGTTCGGCGTGATGTCGACGCGGGCACGCACGCCCTTGCGGTCGTAGCCATTCACTTTACCGCCGCCGGCGTGAACGTTGGTGACGTTGCCGTCGTAGTCGCCGTACAGGCCGACGATCGAAGCGCTCACCACGCCCGGCTGAATCGCGCCGGAGACGCCGACACGCAGGCGTTTCTCATTACCCTCGTACCAACCGGCGTCAACGAAGCCAGCGGTCTCCTGGCTCGATTTGCGACCGATCACGTTCAGCACGCCGGACGAGGCGTTCTTGCCGAACAGCGTGCCTTGCGGGCCGCGCAGGATTTCAATGTGTTCGATGTCCAGCAAGTCCAGCGTGGCCTGACCCGGACGCGCATACACCACGCCATCCACCACGGTCGACACAGTCGGTTCCACGCCAGGCGAAGTCGAAATGGTACCGATACCGCGCACGAAGATGGTGGAGTCCTTGTTACCGCCGGCCTGGCGGAAGGTCACGCTAGGCACTTCCTGCACGATGCTGTCGATGCTGGTGCGGTTGGCGTTGACCAGCGCATCGCCATCCAGCACCGATACCGCCACCGGCACTGATTGCAGCGAGGCGTTGCGGCGGGTGGCACTGACCGTCACGCTAGGCACCGCGCCATTGTCATCGGCCTTGACGATCGGCGCCGGATCGGCTTCCTCGGCACCGGCATACGCACTGGCCACCAGCAAAGCGCCGATGGTCAGCGCGCCCAAAATCTTGTTATTGCTCTTCATGTTCTGATCCCTTGATTTGAAAGCGCCCTTTGCGCCATATGCGGAAAACCTGCTTTGATCGTCGAAGAACCAGCTTAGTGCCAGACAGGTGCTTCGCTACAATTCGATGGTACCGGTACCCTTTTTTTAGTGTCGCGGCGGGGCGGTTTGAAGTCAAAGAATTAAAAAAATCATCGTTATGTTTTTTCGGAATATGCGCCCATGAGTGAATCAGCAGCACCAAGAAAACGCAGGGGATCGGGCCGCGCCACGATTCACGACGTGGCGCGTCTGGCGGAAGTCGGGTCGATTACGGTGTCGCGTTATTTCAGCGAACCGGGACGGGTGGGGGCCAGCCGCAGCGCGCGGATTGCGGCAGCGGTGAAGGAACTGGGTTATGTGCCGAATCTGGCCGCCAGCGGCCTCGCCTCCGCGCATGGACGCGTGGTCGGCATGGTGATCCCGAATATTTCCGGCCCGATTTTCGCCAATACCATCCAGAGCTTTAGCGATACACTGAACCGTCATGGCTATCAGCTGCTGCTGGCGTCCAGCTACTTCTCCGCCAAGCAGGAGGAAAGCGCGGTGCGTGCTTTCCTGGGCTGGAAGCCGGCAGCGCTGGCGGTGGTGGGGCGCTTTCACAATCGCGCCACTGAGAAGCTGTTGTCCGAGGCCGGTATTCCGATCGTGGAGACCTGGGACTATCAGCCCAAACGCAAGCCGATTCAAGTCGGCTATTCGAACAACGCGGTGGGCGAGCAGGCGGCGCGCTACTTATATGGCAAGGGTTATCGCCGCATCGCCTTCGTGCAGAACAGCGTGGCCGGTGACCTCAGTGCGGTGGATCGCAGCGACGGCTACGAGGCGGTGATGCGCGAGCATGGGCTGGAGCCGATCATCTACGTGCCGACAGCTGAGACGCCATTTGACGCCGGCCGCCAGGCGGTGGAAGCGCTGGCCCTGTCGCCGCCCAAGCGCAGCAAGGCGGTGGAGGCGATCATCTTCGCCAACGACAATCTGGCGGCCGGCGGTCTGCTGGCGGGCCAGCGCGCCGGTTTGAAGATACCGAAACAGTGCGCGATGGTGGGCTTTGGCGATTACGCGTTCTCGCCGCTGCTGCTGCCCAGCCTCACCACCATCCGTCCGCCGGGACGCGAGATTGGCGAGATCGCCGCGCTGCGCATACTGGAACAACTGGGTGTACTGCCCTCCTCCGGCCAGAATTTGCATCTGAATTTGCTGGCCTGCGAATTGATAGAGCGCGAGAGCGCATAAGGATACGTATGAAGAAATGGATAGGTTTATTGTTGGCGCTTCCGCTGCTGGTGCAGGCGGCGGAGATCAGGATCGGCTTTCAGAAAAGCGCCGGTTTGCTCAGCATGATGAAGACGCAGGGCACGGCCGAGAAGGCGCTGCCGGGCTATCAGATCAAGTGGATCGAATTCCCGGCCGGGCCGCAGATGCTGGAGGCGCTTAACGCCGGCAGCATCGATTTCGGCAGCACGGGGGCACCGCCACCGGTGTTTGCGCAGGCCGGTGGAGTCGATCTGCTGTATGTCGGCGCAGAGCCGGCGCCGGTCAACAGTGAGGCCATCATCGTGCCCAAGGAGTCGAAGCTGCACGCGGTAGCGGATTTGAAGGGCAAGCGGGTGGCGTTCCAGAAGGGTTCGGGCTCGCACTTCCTGCTGGCTTCCGCCTTGCAGAAGGCGGGGTTGAAGTTCAGCGATATCACGCCGATCTACCTGTCGCCGTCCGATGCGCGGGCGGCGTTTGTCAGCGGCGGGATTGATGCGTGGGTGGTGTGGGATCCGTATCTGGCGTCGGCGCAGAAGGCGTATCAGGCGCGCGTGTTGAGCGACTATACCGGGCTGCCGCTGGCGAATGGCTTTTACCTCGCCTCGCGCACGTTTGCGCAGAAGTCGCCGCAGTTGGTGTCGTCCTTGCTGGAGCAGGTCAAGCTGACCGGCAAATGGGCCAACGAGCATCAGAAGGAAGTCAGCACGCTGCTGACGCAGCAGACCGGCGTGCCGGCCGATATCGTGGCAACCTGGATGGGCCGCTCGCGCTTTGGCGCGACCCCGGTGACGCCGGAGATTGTCGCCAACCAGCAGCGGGTGGCGGATCTGTTCTACCAGCAGAAGCTGATACCGAAGCCGGTCAGCATTGCCGGCAGCGTGTGGCCATGGCAGCCGAAGTGAAGCACGTTTGACACAGCTAAACGCCTCGCCGGCTGAGCGGCCTACGCTGCCCTATCAGCCAGCGAGGCCGCCAGCTGCCGCAGCTCTGGTGGCACACCCGCTGCGATCCCGCCAGCGTGTTTGTTTCGAAATACGTTAGCGATGAGATAGAAGGCGGCGACCCATTAAGGGCGCTGCAACGCCTACGCATAATCAATGATCTCGCACGCTGCCCTGCGAACGAAAAGACTAGAAATATCGCGGAACTCTTAGTTTCAGGTGGCGGTCTAAAAGCCACGCCGCGCCATCGAAATACCGGTGCTGGACGCCGCCACCAAAGCTGAACTGGACGAGCTGCATGAAACATTCATCCGCGAAGAGCGAGAGATAGATCAGCGGCTAGCCCACTCACCATTCAAGCACATTTACGACAATATGAAGATCAAGCCAATGCCGCCTGATGCTGACCGCCCTCGCAAGTTCAAAGTCGAGGTACTGCGCCAGTTGCCGCCCGTGGCAAGGGCGCGAATACTATATTCACTAAGGGCACACTTAACGGATTAGGACTTGCAGCCGCAGCTGCCGCTGCCACAACCACCGCCGCCGCCGCCTTGCTGGTCGACCGGCGCGAACGACAGCGTGGCGCCGCTTTCGCGGCCGGTGTCGCCTTCAAAGCCGGCTTCGTGCAGACGGTGCATGTAACCGTCCCACAGCAGCGCTTTTTCGCTGCCCAGCTTGTACAGATAGTCCCAAGTGAAGATGCCGGTGTTGTGGCCGTCAGAGAAAGTCGGCTGCACCGCGTAGTTGCCCACCGGCTCAATGCCGGCGATGCCCACTTCGCGCTTGCCCACCTGCAGTACCTCCTGCCCCGGACCATGTCCCATCACCTCCGCCGACGGCGAATACACGCGCAGCAGCTCGAACGGAATCGAAAACGACGCGCCGTCGTTGAACTCGATATCCAGCAGGCGGGATTTGTTGTGGACCGTCAGGCCGGTAGGGACAGGTTTGCTCATAATGCTTTCACTTTCTCGACGATGGCCGCGTGCAGCGCCGGCAACAGCGCGCGACGCTGTGCCAACACTTCCGCCGACGATGCCCGCTGCGCCACAGCCCAGGTCGGGTTGGGGAAATGTGCATCGTCGCGGTAACGCGGGATAACGTGCCAGTGCACGTGCGGCGTCATATTACCAAAACTGGCCAGGTTCACCTTTTCCGGCGCCATCACCGCGCGCTGGGCCGATTCCACCGCCCACACCACGTCCATGATGCGCACACGGTCGGCGGCCGGCAAATCGGTCATTTCTTTCACGTGGCCATTCCACACCACGCGCGTAAAGCCGGGATACTCGGCCTCATCCACGGCGACCACTGACAGGCGGTCGTCGCCCCAGATCAAGGCCGCCCCAGGGGCGTCGAGCAGATTGCACAGATCGCAGGCCATGCTTACACCAGCACGCGTTCAATGCCGCCGTCGTTGGCGCGCTTGACGTAATCCGGCATCCAATTCTCGCCCAGCAAATGCTTGGCGATTTCCACCACGATGTAATCGGCGGTGGTGCCGGCATCTTCGCTGTAGCGCGACACGCCGCCCAGGCAGGCCGGGCAGCTGGTCAGGATCTTCACCTCGCCATCGAAGCCATCGGCACGCAGCTTGTCGGCGCCCTTGATGACTTCCTCTTCCTTGCGGAAGCGGACCTGGGTCGAGATGTCCGGACGCGCCACCATCAAGGTGCCCGAGTCGCCGCAGCAGCGGTCGTTCTTCTCGATCTTGACGTTGTCGTGCGTTTGAATCAGCGAGTTGACGGTTTTGGTCGCCTCCTGCAGCTTCATCGGCGTGTGGCATGGCTCGTGGTACATATAGCGCGTACCGGTCACGCCTTCCAGCTTGACGCCCTTCTCGTTCAGATATTCGTGGATGTCCATGATGCGGCAGCCAGGGAAGATCTTGTCGAACTCGTAGGTCGCCAACTGGTCGTAGCAAGTGCCGCACGAGACCAGCACGGTCTTGATGTCCAGATAGTTCAGCGTGTTCGCCATGCGATGGAACAGCACGCGGTTATCGGTCATCATTTTGTCGGCCTTGTCGTACTGGCCCGAGCCGCGTTGCGGATAACCGCAGCACAGATAGCCCGGCGGCAGCACGGTCTGCACGCCCACTTCCCACAGCATCGCCTGGGTGGCCAGACCGACCTGCGAGAACAGACGCTCCGAACCGCAGCCCGGGAAGTAGAACACCGCTTCCGTATCGGCATTGGTGGTCTTCGGATTGCGGATGATCGGGATGACTTTATCGTCCTCGATATCCAGCAACGCGCGCGCCGTCTTCTTCGGCAGATTGCCCGGCATTTTCTTGTTGATGAAGTGAATCACCTGCTCGCGCACCGGTGGCTTGCCGACCGTTGGTGGCGGTGCCTTGGTTTGCTTCTTGGCGAATTTCTTCAGGATGTCATTGCCCAGACGCTGCGCCTTATAGCCGATACCAATCATCGCCGCGCGGGTGGCGTTGATGGTGGCCGGATCGGTGGCGTTCAGGTAGAACATCGCCGCAGCTTTGCCCGGATTGAAGGTCTTCTTGTCCATCTTGCGCAGCAGATTGCGCATATTCATCGACACGTCACCGAAGTCGATGTTGACCGGACAGGGCGTGACGCATTTGTGACAGACCGTGCAGTGATCGGCCACGTCTTCAAATTCTTCCCAGTGCTTGATCGAAATGCCGCGGCGGGTCTGCTCTTCGTACAGGAAGGCTTCGATCAGCGACGAGGTCGCCAGGATCTTGTCGCGCGGCGAGTACAGCAGATTGGCGCGTGGCACGTGGGTCGAGCACACCGGCTTGCACTTGCCGCAGCGCAGGCAGTCCTTGACGCTGTTGGCGATGGCGCCGATATCGCTCTGCTGCATGATCAGCGATTCGTGGCCCATCAGGCCGAACGATGGCGTATAGGCGTTGCTGAGGTCGGCTTCCATGCCTTCCAGATTCAGCAGCTTGCCCTTGTTGAAGCGGCCTTCCGGATCGACCCGCAGCTTGTATTCACGGAACGGGCCGATTTCGTCCTCGTTCAGGAATTCCAGTTTGGTGATGCCGATGCCGTGCTCGCCCGAGATCACGCCGTTCAGCGAACGCGCCAAGGTCATGATGCGCGCCACAGCCTGGTGCGCCAGTTGCAGCATCTCGTAGTGATCCGAGTTGACCGGCAAGTTGGTGTGCACGTTGCCGTCGCCGGCGTGCATGTGCAGCGCCACGAACACGCGGCCGCGCAGCACGCGCTTGTGGATCGCGGTGGCTTCGTCCAGGATCAGCTTGTAGGCGGCGCCGTTGAAGATCTGGCGCAGCTGGGCGCGGATTTCCTGCTTCCAGGTGACGCGGATGGTGCGGTCCTGTACCACGTCGAACAAGGTGGCGTCCGGCTGGGTTTTCAGGCGCTCTTCGAACACCGGCAGCAGGCGATCCATGCCATGCGAGGCCAGCTCGCTGGTGATGGACGCCAGTGGTTTGTCCAGCTCGGCCAGCAGATAGGTCCAGCGCGCGTGTACTTGCGTCAGCAGCGCTTGTGCTTGCTGGGCGCGGTCGCCCAGCATCTCGGCATCGCCCACGCTGTCGTCGGCATCGTCGCTCTTGCCGATCGGCAGATTGCCGGCGGCGAAGAAGTCCTGCAGCTCGTCGACCAGTTGCAGCTTGTTCTTGATCGACAGCTCGATATTGATGCGCTCGATGCCGTCGGTGTACTCGCCCATGCGGTTGAGCGGAATCACCACGTCTTCATTGATCTTGAAGGCGTTGGTGTGCTTGGCGATGGCGGCGGTGCGGGCGCGGTCCAGCCAGAATTTTTTACGCGTTTCCGGGCTGACGGCGATGAAGCCTTCACCGACACGGGTATTGGCCAGACGCACCACTTCCGAGGCGGCTTGCGCCACCGCGTTTTCATCGTCGCCGACGATGTCGCCAAACAGCGCCATCTTCGGCAGCACGCCGCGTTTCGATTTGGTGGCGTAGCCGACCGCGCGCAGATAGCGCTCGTCCAGGTGCTCCAGACCGGCCAGGCGCAGGGTCGAGAATTCTTCGCCCTTGGCTGGCAGGCCGTCCAGATAATCCTTGATTTCGACGATCGACGGGATCGCATCGCGCGCCTGACCGAAGAACTCCAGGCAGACGGTGCGGGTGAACTTCGGCATCTTGTGCAGAATCCAGCGGCCCGACGTGATCATGCCGTCGCAGCCTTCCTTCTGGATGCCCGGCAAGCCGGCCAGGAATTTGTCGGTGACGTCCTTGCCCAGGCCTTCCTTGCGGAACACGCGGCCGGCGATTTCCAGGATCTCGGTCTTGAACGGCGCGCCCTTGGCTTCACCCTTGGCGCTTGGATGGGTCCACTCCAGCTTGAAACGGGCCAGCGGCGTATCGTGGATCTTCGACAGATTGTGGTCGAGACGGGTGACTTCCAACCAGTCGCCCTGCGGGTCGATCATGCGCCACGAGGCCAGATTGTCCAGCGCCGTGCCCCACAGCACGGCCTTCTTGCCGCCCGCGTTCATGGCGATGTTGCCGCCGACGGTGGAAGCGTGGGCCGAGGTCGGATCGACCGCGAACACGAAGCCGGCCTTCTCGGCGGCCTCGGCTACTTTATTGGTGATCACGCCGGCGCCGGTGTAGATGGTGGCGTATTCCTTGTCCAGGCCCGGCAGCACTTTCATTTCCACCGCGCCGATGTTGAGCAGCTTTTCGGTGTTGATGACGGCCGACATCGGCGTCAGCGGAATCGCGCCGCCGGTGTAGCCGGTGCCGCCGCCGCGCGGGATGATGGTCAGGCCGAGTTCGATACAGCCTTTGACCAGGCCGGCCATTTCCTCTTCGCTGTCCGGAGTCAGCACCACGAACGGATACTCGACGCGCCAGTCGGTGGCGTCAGTCACGTGGCTGATGCGCTTCATGCCGTCGAAGCAGATGTTGTGCTTGTCGGTGTAGCGGCCCAGCACCTTGTAGGTGCGCTTGCGCAGATCGTAGACCTGCTTGAATTCCTCGCCGAAGTCAGCCACCGCCTGGCCGGCCGCGCGCAGCAGCTTGACCACGTTGGCGCTGCGCTGACGCGACGCTTCATCGTTCTCGGCATCGTCGACGCTGAGGCGGCGCTTGTCCACCTCGGCCAGACGGTGATGCAGCGCGGTGATCAATTCCTGGCGGCGTTTCGGGTTATCCAGCAGGTCATCCTGCAGATAGGGATTGCGGCGCACCGCCCAGATATCGCCCAGCACCTCGTACAGCATGCGGGCCGAACGGCCGGTCTGACGCGCGCCGCGCAGCGCATCCAGCAGCGACCACGATTCCTCGCCCAGCAGCCGAATCACGATCTCACGATCGGAAAACGACGTATAGTTATAAGGAATTTCCCGCAGGCGCGTGGCCTCCGGACCGTGGGGCGTTTCCGCCAGCAAAGCTTGGATTTGTGCAGGGGCGTTCATTATGCGTTTAAGACTGTAGACAGTACCCGGGAGGGCCATTTTAGCCTATTGCGGCGCACCACGCGGGAACAGCCTTAGACCGCCGAGGGACTCTTTCGAGACCGAAAACACTGCAAAAATTCGAAAGTCGCGAAAAATTCAGCAATAATATGCCGCGTCTACGGTTCCAGCTGAATGAAATTTACGCATAAGCTTATGCGGCAAGAGGATAGCTTGCACCAAATTAGCCCAGCAATTGTCCGATCCGGTGCCACACACCGTCCGGCACGTACAACAGCAGCGTGGTCATGGTGAGGTAGCGCAGGAACTTGCCGATCGCCATATAGACCAGGCTAGGCCAGAATGGCAGGCGCAGCCAGCCGCCCAGCGTGCACAGCGGATCACCGATGCCGGGCAGCCAGGCCAGCAGCATGGTCTTGGCGCCGTAGCGCTCCAGCCAATGGAACCAGCGCGACTGACGCTCCTTGGAAAAACTCTGCTTGGCTTGCCAGCCCATGTAGTAATCGATGGCGCCGCCGATGGTATTGCCAAGCGTGGCGACGCCGATCACACTCCAGAACATGGCCGGATTGGCCTTAATCACCGCAAACACCGCCGGTTCCGAGCCCAGCGGCACCAGCGTGGCCGAGATCAGGCTGACGATGAATACCGAGGTCAGCCCGACTTCCGGCGCCGCCAGCAGCGCCAGCAGCCAGCTAATTGCAGATTCGACCATCGGCTTCTTTGAGATAAGTTAAAGGAGTCCATTATAATGAGTCCCATCCCGCACGATTGAACAGTTCGGTCCAAGCACAACCCCGCCAGGACCAGCGTCCCTGCTTCACCCGGTCACCCGCCGGCTAGTTAGCATCGCAGACGGGGTCAGGTCCATCATTTCTACACGGCCTCTGCTGTAGCGGAACGCTACAGCAGAGGCCGTGTAGAAATGATGGACCTGACCCCGGAGTTAACATCACCTTGTTTGCAGACCATGACTACCGACTATCTGAAGAAAGTACTGACCGCCCGCGTTTATGACGTGGCTGATGAAACCCCGCTGGAACTGGCGCCGACTTTGTCGCAGCGCTTCGAGAACCGAATTTATTTCAAGCGCGAGGACATGCAGAGCGTGTTCAGCTTCAAGATTCGGGGCGCGTATAACAAGATGGCGCATCTCAGCGATGCGCAGCGCAAGCGCGGTGTGATCTGCGCTTCGGCCGGTAATCACGCTCAGGGCGTGGCGCTGTCCGCCGCCCGCATGGGCTGCCGCGCCGTCATCGTGATGCCGACCACTACGCCACAAGTCAAAGTGGAGGCGGTGAAGGCGCGCGGCGGCGCTGATGTCGAGGTGGTGCTGCACGGCGAGTCGTATACCGATGCCTATAACCACGCGCTGACGCTGGAAAAGGAACAGAAGCTGACTTTCGTCCATCCGTTTGATGATCCGGATGTGATCGCCGGCCAGGGCACCATCGGCATGGAAATCCTGCGCCAGCATTCGGGCCCAATTCACGCGATCTTTGTGCCGATCGGCGGCGGCGGTCTGATCGCCGGCATCGCCGCTTACGTTAAGCAGATCCGCCCGGACATCAAGATCATCGGTGTGCAGTCGCTGGATTCGGATGCGATGGCGCGCAGCCTGAAGGCCGGCGAGCGCGTGACGCTGGCCGATGTCGGTCTGTTCGCCGATGGCACCGCGGTGCGTCTGGCCGGCGAGGAAACCTTCCGCCTGTGCCAGCTGTACGTGGACGATGTGATTCTGGTCGATACCGATGCCGTCAGCGCCGCTATCAAGGATGTGTTCAGCGACACCCGCAGCATTCTGGAACCCTCGGGCGCGCTGTCGATCGCCGGCGCCAAGGCGTACGTCGAGCGCGCGGCGCTGACCAAGGATCCAATCCGCAACGAAACCTTGATCACCATCGCCAGCGGCGCCAATATGAATTTCGACCGCCTGCGCTTCGTGGCCGAGCGCGCCGAGCTGGGCGAGGCGCGCGAGGCGCTGTTCGCGGTCACGCTGCCGGAGCAGCGCGGCAGCTTCAAGCGTTTGTGCCAGCTGGTCGGCGGCCGCAACGTCACCGAGTTCACCTACCGTATCTCGGACAAGGATGACGCCCATGTGTTCTGCGGCGTGCAGATCGCGGATCGCAACGAGTCGGGCGCGCTGACCCGCCGCTTCGAGGAACACGGCTTCCAGGCGCTGGACCTGACCCACGATGAGCTGGCCAAAACCCACTTGCGCCATCTGGTCGGCGGCAAGAGCGCGCTGGCCAGCAATGAGCTGCTGTACCGCTTTGAGTTCCCCGAGCGTCCGGGCGCGCTGATGCGCTTCCTGGATTCGATGGCGCCAAACTGGAATATCTCGCTGTGCCATTACCGCAGCCAGGGCGGCGACGTCGGCCGCATCGTGATCGGCCTGCAGGTGCCGCCGGAGGAGATGAGCGATTTCGCGCAATTCCTCGCCACGCTAGGCTATCGCTACTGGGACGAGAGCAGCAATCCGGTGTACAAACTGTTCCTCGGCTGAGGTCGCACACGGTTGACGACGGCGCCCCTGGAAACTTAATATAATTGCACGATTATATTGGGAACGGGAGCGCCATGTCGACCGAGATGCAGTTTTCCAGCAATTACAGCGATCTGAGCAATTCGTCCGGCGTCGACGCCGGCTTCCAGTTCGAGTTCTACTGCCAGCGCTGCAACGACCGCTGGCGCACCCGCTTTGAACCTTATCGCAGCGGCCAGGCGTCGGGCTGGGTGCAGAAAGGCGCCAGCCTGTTCGGCGGCCTGCTGGGCAGCGCCAGCAGTGTGTTGAACGGCGTGGCCGAGGCCGGCTGGCATAGCGCTCGCGATGAAGCGTTCACCAACGCCGTGGCCGCCGGCAAGCAGCACTTCAATCGTTGTGGCGATTGCCATCGCTATGTGTGCGGTCCTTGCTTCGACAGCGCCAACGGCCTTTGCTTTAATTGCGCGCCCAACGTCAATGTCGCCATCACCCAGGCCCGCGCTCAAGGCGAAGTCAGCGGCGCGCGCGAGCAGGCTCAGGCAGAGGGCTATGCGCGCGGCACTCAGCGCGAGGTCACGCAAGCGATGCAGCTGGTGTGCCCGCAGTGCCGCACCGAGACTCACGGCGCCAAGTTTTGCCCCGAGTGCGGCCACAAGACGGCGCAGCAGGTGGCGTGCACCAGTTGTTCAACCGCGCTGGAACCGGGCACCAAGTTCTGCACCGAATGCGGCACCCGTCAGCCCTAGCGCGGCCGGACGGTGGCCGCGTTACAATATCGCTTACTTCATCTCCGTCCCACGCATCATGACCAATTCCGCCGATCAGTCCCCGCTGGGGAAAACCTCCGCCTACCGCACCGATTACGCGCCGGAGCTGCTGTTCCCGATTCCGCGCCTGGGCAAGCGCGACGAGCTGCGCCTGACTGGCACGCTGCCCTTCTTTGGCGTCGATATCTGGAACGCCTATGAAATCTCGTGGCTGAACCAGCGCGGCAAGCCGCAGGTGGCGATCGCCCGCATCACCTTCCCGGCCGATACGCCCAACATCATCGAATCGAAGTCGTTCAAGCTGTACCTGAACTCGTTCAACCAGACCCGGCTGGACAGCGTGGTCGCGCTGAAAGCCTTGCTGCAGCAGGATCTGTCGGCCGCGGCCGGCGGCAACGTCCACATCACGCTGACCCAGCCGGAAGAATTCGGCATGGTGGAAATGGGCGAGCTGGACGGCCTGCTGCTGGACCGCCTGGACATCGAGGTCGACCACTACAGTCCGTCGCCCGAAATTCTCAACGCCGCCTTTGACGAGGAGCCGGTGGAGGAAAAACTGGTGTCGCACCTGCTGAAATCGAACTGCCTGGTCACCGGCCAGCCGGACTGGGCCAGCGTGCAAATCCATTACAGCGGCCCGCAGATCGATCAGGAAAGCCTGCTGAAATACCTGATCGGTTTCCGCGAGCACAATGAATTCCACGAGCAGTGCGTGGAGCGCATCTTTGTCGACATCCTGCGCCAGTGCCAGCCGCAGCAGCTGGCGGTGTATGCGCGCTACACCCGTCGTGGCGGGCTGGACATCAATCCCTGGCGCAGCAACTTCAGCACCGCGCACAAGCCGGCCAACCTGCGTGGCGCACGTCAATAACCGTAATAATTTTCTCAATCAGCACGCTGAAAACCGGCGTATGATGTGGGATCAGCGTGACGTTCACGCCATACGGCCAGCCCGGCCGGAAAACGCGTAAAAAAACGGAAAAACGGCCCGGTTTCCAAGCAAATGCCGGTGTTTTCGACGTAAGCTGCACGGAAATAGCGATTCATTACCGGGCAGCATTTTTCTGCCGCGCGCGGCAGCGACTTTGCAACAGTGGCCATGGCGATTTCATGTTACACGGCGCAGAAACCAGCCTATAATTCTGCTCGCATGCCACCCTTGTGCGTTGCAACATTTGACGTCGTACTATGAACAACCTTAGCAAAATACTCTCACTGGAAAACGTGCAGCTGGATCTGGAAGTCTCCAGCAAGAAGCGCGCTTTCGAGCAAGCAGGTCTGATCTTCGAAAACAACTGCGGCATCGCCCGCTCCACCGTCTCGGACAATCTGTTCGCGCGCGAGCGCCTGGGTTCGACCGGTCTGGGCCATGGTGTCGCCGTGCCGCACGGCCGCATCAAGGGCATGAAGAGCCTGAAGACGCCGCTGGCGGCGTTCGTGCGCCTGGCCGAGCCGATTCCGTTCGAGTCGCCGGACGGCAAGCCGGTCAACCTGCTGTTCTTCCTGCTGATTCCGGATCACGTCACCCAGCAACACCTGGAGATTCTGTCCGAGATCGCCGAGATGTTCTCCGACGACGCTTTCCGCACCGCGCTCAGCACCGACACCGATCCGAAATCGGTGCACTCCCGCATCATCAACTGGCAACCGACCCTGCAAGCGGCGGGCTGAGTTACACTAGGGGCGTTTCCCATTTAAACTGAAGACGCCCCATGCTGCAAACTCCGCTGACGATCCAACGGCTTTACGACGACAATCGCGAAAGTTTGCAGCTCGGCTGGTTCGCCGGCTTCCCCGGCGGCGACCGCCAGATCTCGGGCGACGTCGCCTCGGCCGCCGACCAGGTCGGCCACTTGAACACCATCCACCCCGGACGTATCCAGGTGTTCGGCCATCAGGAAATCAATTACTACCAGCGTTTGAAATCGCTGACGCGCGCCCATGTCATTGGCGAGCTGATCGCCGGCGGGCCGCCTGCGCTGATCATCGCGCAGGGGCTGGAGACGCCGCCAGACATTCTCGCCATCTGCGACGAGAAAAATATCCCGTTGTTCTCGACCCCGCTGCCGGCGGCGCAGGTGATCGACTTCCTGCGCGTCTATCTGTCGAAGAAGCTGGCGCAGCGCATCATCATGCACGGCGTGTTCATGGACGTGCTGGGCGTGGGCGTGCTGATCACCGGCGATTCCGGCCTCGGCAAGAGCGAGCTGGGCCTGGAGCTGATCTCGCGCTCGCACGGCCTGGTGGCGGATGATGCGGTGGAGTTCTCGCGCATCGCGCCGAATATGATCGAGGGCCGTTGCCCGGCGCTGCTGCAGAATCTGCTGGAAGTGCGCGGGCTGGGGCTGCTGGACATCAAGGCCATCTTTGGCGAGACGGCGGTGCGGCGCAAGATGCGGCTGAAACTGATCGTGCATCTGGTGCGCCGTGGCGCGGCCGATGAGGAAGTGGAACGCCTGCCGTTCCAGTTCCCGACCGAGGATGTGCTGGGCCTGCCGATCCGCAAGGTGGTGATCCCGGTGGCGGCCGGCCGCAACATCGCGGTGCTGCTGGAAGCCGCCGTCCGCAACACCATCCTCCAGCTACGCGGCATCGACACATTGCAGGAATTCATGGAGCGCCAACGACAAGCCATGAGCGGAGATTGACGCGCCGATGGTATCATCGGGAATTATGCGCATCGTACTCATTACTGGTATCTCCGGCTCCGGCAAATCTGTCGCCCTCAACGTCCTGGAAGACACGGGACACTATTGCGTCGACAACCTGCCGCCGGCCCTGCTCGCCAGCCTGGTCCAGACCCTCACCGACGAAGGCTTGCAAGCCCTGGCGGTGGCCGTCGACGCGCGCAGCGCAGCGTCGCTGGCCTCATTGCCGGGCGATGTGGCGCGGCTGCGCGAACAAGGGCACGACGTCAAGGTCATGTTCCTGACCGCGAACACGCACTCGCTGGTGGCGCGCTTCTCGGAGACGCGGCGTAGCCATCCGCTGTCGCACGAACTGCGGCCGGGCCAGAACCCGACGGCGCGGCGCACGCTGATCGAATGCATCATGGAAGAGCGCGAGCGACTGTCCACGATCGAACAGCTGGGCCATGTGCTGGATACCTCGGAACTGAGCGCCAACAAGCTGCGCTGCTGGGTCAAGGATCTGGTGGTGACCGAGCATGCGCCGCTGACGCTGTTCTTTGAATCGTTCGCCTTCAAGCTGGGGGTGCCGATGGACGCCGATTTCGTGTTCGACGTGCGCGCCCTGCCCAATCCGTATTACGACCTGACGCTGCGGCCGCTGACCGGCCGCGACGCGCCGGTGATCGATTTCCTCGACGCCCAGCCCAGCGCCGGCGAGATGCTGAACGACATCCGCGCGTTCGTGGAAAAATGGCTGCCGTCCTTCAAAAGCGACAACCGCAGCTATCTGACGGTGGCGCTGGGCTGCACCGGCGGCCAGCATCGTTCGGTCTACATGGCCGAAAAACTGGCGGCCTACTTCAACGCCAACGAACGCGTCGTCCTGCGTCACCGCGAGCAGTAATCACAGATGCCTGAGCGGGTGGGCGTAGTCGGGCCAGACTGGTTCGAAGAAGCGTTCGACCATCGCAGGCGTGACCGCTTCCAGTGTGGCGGGATTCCAGCGCGGCTGGTTGTCCTTGTCGATCACCAAAGCGCGCACGCCTTCCAGGATTTCGCCGTTTTCGAAATTGCGGCGCACCACGTTGCGTTCCATGCGCAGGCAACCCGCCACGTCCAGCGCGGCGCCGCGCTTGATCAGTTCGTGGGTGACGCTCATCATCAGCGGTGAGCGGGTGGCCAGCAGCTCCAGCGTGCGGCGCGCGAAATCGCCGCTGTCGGCACGCAACGAAGCCATGATGGCCGGCACCGAGCCGGCGCTGAAGTGATGGTCAATGGCGCTGCGCTCGGCGGCCAACGCGCTGGCGCCAGCATCATGCGCGGCGGCATAGGCGGCGATAGCGTCGCGCAGCTGTGCGCCCGGAGTTGCCGTCAGCACGGCTTCCAGCGCGGCGCGATCGGCCAACGGCGCGTAGTGGTCGGCCAGGCCGGCATGCAGCGCGTCGGCGGCGTTGATCGTCGTGCCGGTAACGCCAAGGTAATAGCCCAATGCACCCGGCGCGCGCGACAGAAAATAGCTGCCGCCCACGTCCGGGAACAGGCCGATATTCACTTCCGGCATCGCCATCTTGGTTTTATCGGTGACGATGCGCACGCCACCCTGGGCGATGCCCATGCCGCCGCCCATCACCACGCCATCCATCAGCGCGATATACGGTTTGGGATAGAAATGAACTAAATGATTTAGCGAATATTCTTCAGTGAAGAAATCCTCGATCAACGCGCTACCACCCTGCGGCGTGCTGCGGCCCATGTCGTGGAAGAAACGGATGTCGCCGCCAGCACAAAATGCTTTCTCGGCGCTACTGCGCACCAGCACCGCCGCCACCGACGCATCATCGCGCCAGGCGTGCAAGGTCTGCGTCAACGCGCGTACCATCTCCAGCGACAGGGAATTCAGGGCCTTGGGACGGTCCAGCACGATCAGGCCGGTACCGTTGCTGATGCTGGTGTGGATGTATGCGCTCATGCGGCCTATTCTACTGCAGATGCTCCAGCGGATTAGCCACATCCAATGCACCGCCCAGCCGCGCCTGCCATAGTCCCTGGCCGCCAGGCGCCGGCCGCCCGGCGTGACGGTTGTAGATCACCGCCAGCTGGTCGCTGCGCTCCGGTTCCTGCGCCACGCCGGTCACGCGCGCCAGGCCGGACGGATCGGCCGCCGCCGCCATGGTGAAAGACACCAGCTTATCCAGCCGCGCGTCATGCAGGTTGAGGATGGACGCCATCATCGCCAGCGGGGTGGCAGCAAACAAGTGATAGTGCAGCGCCTTGCCCGCGCGCCCCATCTCGGCCGGCAGCGCGCCATCATCCGCCACCTGCGACATGGCAAACGCAAACACCTTGCGGCCCCACGCCAGATAGCGCGCGTCACCGGTGACGCCGCCCACCGCCGTCACCGCCAGTCCTTCCCAGTAGTAATGATTGTTGCGCGTGCCGCGGAACGCGTCGGAATGGGCGATGGTGGCGTCGGCCAACCGACGCAGCCAGCTTTCGATGACGGCACGCTGCGCCGGCGTGGCTTGGGCCTGTACCCGCGCATAGCTGAGCGCCAGACCGCTCAGCGTCCATTTGCGCACGTAATACGCCTGTTCGCTGGACAGCTTGCCCAGCATGGCCTGCTGCTCGCCCCAACTGGCCAGCCAGCGCAGCGCGCAGCCGGGATCGCGGCCGCTGGCGTCGCGGGCCACCCGCGCCAGGAAGTCTTCGATCGGCTTGACGTTGGCGATGTTCTTTGCTTGCAGAACCGGATCGATCACCGAATGATGCGCGTCGCTGTAATAGCTGTTGGCATCGATGTCGACGCGCGCTGGCGGCGGCATCTCGCACGCGGCGGCGCCAACCATGGCGAGCGCCAGGGCCAGCCCGGCAAAACAGGATAAACGATTTATCATGAAGACATCAAAAAAGGGCGCCCTCTCGCGCCCTTTGATTGAAGTGCCTGAAGATCAGGCGGCGGCAGCGGGTTCGTAGCTGTCCGGGATGTGCTTGATCGCGTCGCGATCGTGGCCTTGCACTTTGGCTTTGTATTTCATGACCTGGCGATCCAGCTTGTCGATCAGCGTATCGATGGCGGCGTACAGGTCTTGCGACAGGCTTTCCACGTACACGGTCTTGCCGGACATACGCAGGTTGATTTCGGCCTTCTGGCGTTTCTCTTTCTCTTTAAGGTTATCTACGGTCAGGATGACAGCAATATCAATCACTTGATCAAAGTGGCGGGTGACGCGCTCCAGCTTATTCTGTACGTATTCACGAATAGCTGCAGTCACTTCGAGATGATGTCCACTGATGGTGAGATTCATACACACTCCTAAAGATAAGTCGCTACTGACGGTCAGTGCGGTGCCCATTGCAACCGGGCGCACAGTAACCACACACTACAAAGACTTGCGGAGGCTGACTGGTGGGATCTTCAGAGCTTCACGATATTTGGCAACAGTCCGTCGCGCAATCACCATGCCCTGTTCACCCAGCATGTCCGCAATCTTACTGTCGGATAAAGGATTTTTCGGGTCTTCAGCTCCTGTCAATTGCACTATCAAGGCACGTATCGCCGTCGAACTTGCTTCCCCGCCAGCTTCGGTGGCGACATGGCTACCAAAGAAATATTTCAGCTCAAACATGCCGTGCGGGGTCAGCATATATTTTTGAGTTGTTACCCGAGAAATTGTGCTCTCGTGTAAACCCAGTGTATCAGCAATTTCGCGAAGCACAAGGGGTCGCATCGCAACCGCGCCGTGCGAGAAAAAGTTCTTTTGTCTTTCTACTATCGCTTGTGCCACGCGCAGGATGGTGTCGAAACGCTGGCGCATATTTTTAATCAACCACTTGGCTTCCTGCAGTTGCGCCCCCATCGCGCTCTCGCCCTTGCCCTGCTTGAGCAGATTGGCGTACATCTGGTTGACGCGCAGGCGCGGCATGACGTCGTTGTTCAGGCTGACCTGCCAGCCATTGCGCGACTTCTTGACGATCACGTCCGGCACCACATAGTCCGACACGTCCGACGCGAAGGCCGCGCCCGGATGCGGATTGCACTGGCGGATCACGGCCTGCGCCTCGCGCAAATCTTCGTCATCGCACAGCAGCGCTTTTTTCAACTTGTTGAAATCGCGCTGCGCAAACCAGGCCAGATGGTTTTCGACGATGGCCAGCGCCATGCGCCGCGTCACCAGCGGCACGCCAGGCAAGCGACGGATTTGAATCGCCAAACACTCGGCGGCATTGCGCGCGCCCACGCCCACCGGGTCGAAGCTTTGCAGCAGCTTCAGCGCGGTCTGCAATTCCTCGATCTCGACTTCCAGTTCTTCCGGCAGGCGGGCGTGGATTTCCTCCAGCGCCTCTTCCAGATAGCCGTTTTCGTCGAGCGCGTCGATGATCAGTTCGACCAGCGCGCGGTCGCGCATTTCCAGCACCGTCACCCGCATCTGTTCCATCAGATGTTCGCGCAGCGTGCAGTGATGCGCCTCCAGCTGCGGGCGCGCTTCCTCGTCGTCGCTGTTCTTGCTGCGGCCGGAATCGCCCCAGTCCATGTCGGCGTCGGGGGTGGTGCTTTCGGTGTCGGCGCCAGGCGCCTCGTAGGTGTCGGCCTCGGCGCTGGCGGCTTCCGCTTGCGGGCCTTCCGCCGGCGCCTCGGTGGCCGGCGCCTGTTGGTTGATGGCGCCATCGGCCAGCAGCCGCAGCGAATGATCGAGCGGATCGTCGAGCCGCTCCAGCAGCGGGTTATCGGTCAGCAGCTGTTCCAGTTCCTGATGCAGCTCCAGCGTCGACAGTTGCAGCAGCCGGATCGACTGCTGCAGCTGGGGCGTCAACGCGAGGTGCTGCGACGTGCGCAGTTGCAAAGACTGTTTCATTAGGGGTTACATACGGAAGTGTTCACCCAGGTAGACACGACGCACCGACTCGTTGGCGATGATGTCGTCCGGACGGCCTGATGCCAGCACCGAGCCCTGGTTGATGATATATGCGCGGTCGCAAATGCCCAGCGTCTCGCGCACATTGTGATCGGTAATGAGGACGCCGATATTGCGTTCCTTGAGGAAGCGCACAATGCGCTGGATCTCAATCACGGCTATCGGGTCGACCCCGGCGAATGGTTCATCGAGCAGCACGAAGCGCGGGTTGGTCGCCAGTGCGCGCGCGATCTCGACCCGGCGACGTTCGCCGCCGGATAGCGACAGCGCCTGGTTCTCGCGCAACTTCTCGATTTGCAAATCGGCCAGCAGGGTATTCAGCCGTTCATCAATTTCAGCCTTGGATAAAGACTTGCCGTTCACCTTTTGGATTTCGAGAACGGCGCGAATATTTTCTTCCACAGTCAGCTTGCGGAACACCGACGCTTCCTGCGGCAGGTAGGACAAACCCAGCGAGGCGCGGCGGTGGATCGGCAGCGACGAAATGTCGGTGCCGCTGATGTCGATGCTGCCGGCGTCGGACGGCACCAGGCCAACAATCATGTAAAACGAGGTGGTCTTGCCGGCGCCGTTGGGGCCGAGCAGGCCGACCACTTCGCCGCACTCCACTTGCAGCGAGACGTCATGCACCACCTGGCGCTTGCCGTAGGTCTTCTGCAAGCCTTTGACGATCAGGGTGCTACCGCAGGATGGTTCCATCTTATTTCCCCGGCGTCGGCTGCGTGGCTGGCGTGGTGGCGGTGGCCGGCTGCTTGTTGGCCGGCTGGATCACCATGGTGCTGCGGCCGCCGCCCGGCTTGGTCTCGCCGCTGGACGAGTTCTTCACCGCGAAGAATTCCTTGCGGCTGTCGTAGGAAATGAATTCGCCATCGACCTGGCTGGCGGTTTTGCCGCCCTCGGTCTTCTTCAGCTGCGCCTTGGCGAACAGCTTGACCAGCTCGGTCTTGCCATCGTATTCGATGCGGTCGGCCTGGCCGTCCACCCACTGCTCGTTGGGACCGTCGAGCTTCTGGCGGAAGGTCGCCTGCACGCCCGGCGCGCTGTTCAGCACCACGTACTGATAGCCTTCCGGGTCCTCGGTTACCACCGCCTTGGGCGACTTCATCAGCAGCGTGCCGCGGGTCAGCACCACGTTGCCGGTGAAGGTCTTGACCTGCTTGACGTCATCGGCGTCCAGCTGGTCGAAGGTGATCTGGGTCGGCTTGCTGGAATCGGCCTTCTCGGCCTGGGCTGCCACCGCCGCCAGCAGCAGGGTTGCGGTCAGCACCAGTTTGTTCATCTTGTTCATCGTTGTGTCCTTAGTGTGCCGCGCGCGGCGGCATCGTAATCGTTCCGCGTCCGCCCAGCGTGATCTGGCGGGTGGCGTTGTTCGCCTGCATGCCAGTGCCGGTGGCGACGGTATCGCCCGAGTGCATCTCGACGGCGGCATCGGTTTCCATGCGCTCTTCATCCGGGTACACGGTCAGCGTACTGGTCTTGAGGCGCAGCTCTTGTGCTTGCTTGGTGGCGGGTCGCACCACGTCCACATTATCATGCAGGCGCACGCGCGTATTGCCCTGATCGACATACGCGGTCTGCGCGTGAATATTCATCGGCGGCTGGTCGGTGGCCAGGCTGTGCACATACGGCTTGTCGATCACCGACACATCGCCCACCGGCTGGTGGGTCAGCTTGTCGCCGGAAATGATGTAGGCCGGCTGGCCGTTCTTGTTCATGCGCACCACGCTGAAGCGGTCGATGATGTAGTCCGGCTCTTCGCGGAACTTGTCGACCTCGGCCTCGTGGCCGGACTGGTTGACCACCTGCACCAGCCAGAAGCTGCCGACGGCCACAAACACGCCGACCATCATGATCAGGGTCAGTTGCCAGCGATGGGCTGTTCTCTTACGCATGCCTAATCCTCGTCGTTGTCAAACCAGGAATTGTGCCATCACGCGCTCATAACTGCCTTGCGCATGCATCAACAGTTCGCACACTTCGCGCACCGCGCCCTTGCCGCCGTAGGCAACGGTGGTGTGGTGGGCGCGCTCCAGCACTTCCTGGCGGCCGTTCGGCACCGCCACCGCGAAGCCGACCCGGGTCAGGATCGGCAAATCGACCACATCGTCGCCGATGAAGCCAACTTGTTCGGCGGTCAACCCGGTCTTGGCCAGCAGCGCGTTGAACGGGGTCAGCTTGTCGTGGCCGCCCTGGTGCAGATGGTTGATGCCGAGATCGGCCGCGCGCTTGATCACCTGCGGCGACTTGCGCGCGCTGATGATGGCGGTGTCGATGCCGGCTTCCTGGATCAGCTTGATGCCCAGGCCATCCTGTACGTTGAAGGTCTTCAGCGCCTCGCCTTCGACGCCGTAATGCAGGCTGCCGTCGGTCAGCACGCCGTCGACGTCGAAAATCATCAGCTTGACGCGCGCAGCGCGTTCCAAGTAGGTCAGCTTTACTTCGGTCAGACTCATTAAATCACCTTGGCTCGGGTCAGGTCATGGATGTGCAGCGCGCCGACCAGCTTGCCGTCGGCGTCGGTCACCAGCATCTGGTTGATGCGGTACTGCTCCATCACGGCGACGGCGTCGACCGCCATTTTTTCCGGCGAGATGCTGCGCGGATTGGCGTGCATTACGTCACCGATGATGACCTTGCTGAAATCCTGGACTTTTTCAATCATGCGGCGCAGGTCACCGTCGGTGAACACGCCGACCGGCTTGCCGTCGGCGTCGACGATGGCGGTCATGCCCATGCCCTTCTGGGTGATTTCCAGCAGCGCGTCGGTCAGCTTGACGTCGGCCGTCACTTGCGGCACGGCGTCGCCGCTGCGCATCACGTCGCGCACATGGGTCAGCAGACGGCGGCCCAGCGCGCCGCCCGGGTGCGAGCGGGCGAAATCTTCTTCCTTGAAGCCGCGCAGGTCCAGCAGCGCCACCGCCAGCGCGTCACCCAGCGCCAGCGTGACAGTGGTGGAGGTGGTCGGCGCCAGATTCATCGGGCAGGCTTCCTTGGCCACCGCCACGTTCAGGTGGACGTCGGCGATGGTGGCCAGGCTGGAGCCCGGCTTGCCGGTGATGGCGATGACTTTGCTGCCCATGCGCTTGACCACCGGCAGGATGGTCATCAGTTCCGAACTCTCGCCGGAATAGGAAATGGCAATAAACGCATCGTCGGCGGTCACCATGCCGAGGTCGCCGTGAGCGGCTTCGGCCGGGTGCACGAACAGCGCCGGGGTGCCGGTCGACGCCAGCGTGGCGGCGATCTTGCGGCCGATATGGCCGGATTTGCCGATGCCGGACACGACCACGCGGCCCGTGCAGTTCAGCAGCAGGGAAATCGCCTGCACCACGCTGTCATCGTTTTCCAGGCGGGCGTTCAGGGCATTGATGGCATCCGCTTCGTTTTGCAGCGTGTCTCGGGCAAGACGCAGTGCCGTTTTTGCATCAAAAGCTTTCAGCATTGTTTTTTCATGGGTTACACTCATGCCCAAGTATAGCCGAATTGAGAAAGCAAAAAACTTGCCAGTCAAAACATAACGCGCGAAGCGCACCGCAAACAACGAATCTTTACCTACTGGCGATGTTGAAATGACGTTTTCACCTCTGGAATTAACATTGTTGTTGCTGGGCAGTGCGGTGCTGGGCGTGGTCGCCTTCCGCATGCTGCATCTGCCGCCCATGCTCGGTTATCTGACCGTCGGCATCCTGATCGGCCCCCATGCGCTGGGCCTGGCCGAACAAAGCGAAACCACCCACGGCCTGGCCGAGTTCGGCGTGGTGTTCCTGATGTTCTCGATCGGCCTGGAATTCTCCTTGCCAAAATTGAAAGCGATGCGCTCGATTGTGTTCGGGCTCGGGCTGGCGCAGGTAGTGCTCACTATCGTTGTCACCATGATTTTTGGCCTGACCCTGGCCACCCAGTTGCCGCCCAGTCTGCACATTAGCTGGCAGGCCGCGTTTGCGCTGGGCGGCGCGCTGGCCATGTCGTCCACCGCCATCGTCTCCAAAATGCTGACCGAACGGCTGGAGCTGGAATCCGAACATGGCCGCAAAATCATCGGCATTCTGCTGTTCCAGGATTTGGCGGTGGTGCCGCTGCTGATCCTGATCCCATCGTTGGGCGAGCGTCCGGACGCGCTGATGGAAACGCTGGGCTGGGCCGGCCTGAAGGCGGTGGTGGTGCTGGCCCTGCTGTTCGCGGTCGGCCACAAGGTCACGCGCGGCTGGTTCACCATCGTGGTCAAGCGCCGCTCGCAGGAATTGTTCATGCTGAACCTGCTGCTGGTGACCTTGAGCGCGGCCTGGATCACCGAGCGCGCCGGCCTGTCGCTCGCGCTGGGCGCCTTCGTGGCCGGCATGCTGATTTCCGAGACCGAATTCAAGCATCAGGTGGAAGAAGACATCAAACCGTTCCGCGACGTGCTGCTGGGGCTGTTCTTCATCACCATCGGCATGCTGTTGAACCTCAGGATGGTGCTGGATAACTGGTGGCTGGTGCTGGTACTGCTGTGCATGCCGGTGCTGATGAAATTTGCGCTGATCGCCGGCCTGGCCAAGGCGTTCGGCTCATCGGACGGCGTATCGATGCGCACCGGCCTGGCGCTGGCGCAGGCCGGCGAGTTCGGCTTCGTGCTGCTGAATCTGGCGGCCGACCACAATCTGATGCAGTCCTACGTGGTGCAGGTGGTGCTGGCGTCGATGGTGCTGTCGATGCTGCTGGCGCCCTTCATCATCGCGCAGTCGGACAAGATCGTGATGAAATTCTCCAGCAACGAGTGGATGATGCAGTCGCTGCAGCTGACCAAGATCGCCAGCCGCACCATGTCCACCAACAAGCACGTGATCGTGTGCGGTTTCGGCCGCAGCGGCCAGCGCCTGTCGACCCTGCTGGCGGAAGAAAAAATCGACTATCACGCACTGGACCTCGACCCGGAGCGCGTCCACGAGGCGCAGATGGCCGGCGCCCACGTCTCCTACGGCGACGCCGGCCGGCGCGAAAGCCTGGTGGCGGCCGGTATTTACCGCGCCAGCGCGGTGGTGATTTCCTATGCCGACACCGCCTCCGCGCTGCGCGTGCTGCGCCAGGTGAACGAACTGACGCCGGCGCTGCCGGTGATTGTGCGCTCCTATGATGACGCCGATCTCGACCGGCTGAAAGCGGCCGGCGCCACCGAGGTGGTGCCGGAAGTCATGGAGGGCAGCCTGATGCTGGCCTCGCACGCGCTGGTGCTGCTGGGCGTGCCGCTGCGGCGCGTGGTGCACCGGGTGCAGGCGGCGCGCGAAGAGCGTTATGCCTCGCTGCGCGGCTATTTCCCGGGCATGAACGATGCGGAAGAGGAATCGGACAACGAACTGCTGCACTCGGTGACGCTGAGCGGCGCCGCCGGTTGCGTCGGCCGCACGCTGGGCGCGATCGATGTCGGCAGCGTCGGTTGTGAAGTGGCCAGCATCCGCCGCGGCCAGGGCGCGCTGGAGGTGTCGCCGGACACGCTGCTGCAGGCCGGCGATGTGGTGGTGCTGCGCGGCCCGGCCGATGCGGTCAACAAGGCCGAACAGCGGCTGACGCGCTAACCCCGCCTAGGCCGCGCGGACGCTGACCACGCGGTTGCGGCCGCTTTCCTTGGCGTGATACAGCAGCCCATCGGCGCGCGCCACCAACTCGCGTGCGATGTCCGCGCCCTCGCCTTCGGCCGCCAGATCCAGCGTCGCCACACCAATCGACACCGTCACCGACAATTGCAGCGACGGCGACAGCGTAATCAGGCTGCCGGCCACGCTGGCGCGAATACGCTCGGCCACAAACGCCGCGCTTTCCAGATTAGCGTTAATCAGCAGCGCCACAAACTCCTCGCCGCCAAAGCGCGCCAGCGCGTCCGAGGTGCGCAGCTCGTTCTTGATGCGGCTGGCCACCTCGCGCAGCACCTCGTCGCCGCCGCCATGGCCGACGGTGTCGTTGACGCGCTTGAAGTGGTCGATATCCAGATACATGAAGGAAATCGGGTACTGCTGCCGGCGCGCGCGCGCGATTTCTTCCAGCAGGCGGCGGTCGATATAGCGCCGGTTGTAGACCCCGGTCAGCGAATCGGTCAGGCCGATGTACTTCAGCATCTCGTTGGAGATCACGTTTTCGAGACAGATGGCGATGATGGACGCCATATGCTCAATAAAGTCGGTTCCCAGGCTGGGCGTGAAACGGGTCGGATCGCAGCTGCCCAGATTGAGACTGCCAATGATGCGCTTGTTACGCAGCAGCGGCACCAGCGCCACGCTTTGCAGACCGGCCGGCGCGTTCGGGAACGATACCGCATGGCGCTGCTTGTCGTACATGCCCAGCAGCGGCTTGGGCGTCGGCGAATAGGCGTTGCGGCGGCCCAGGTCCAGGCCCAGCTCATCCGCCGTCTCGACGAACAGCAAGTCGGGATAATCGGCAAACACCACATCCAGCTTGGCCATCACGGTGCGGATGTCGGCGTCCTCGTCGATCAGCGTCAACGTCACATTATCGAGTTCGGAGATGACTGGCAGCACGCGGAAGATGGTGCCGACCAGTTCGGGAAAATTGCTGGCGCCAACGATATCCAGGTCGAACGCCTGGTGGCGGGTCATGATGGAATGGTTACGCTCGGCCTGCTCCAGCAGGTAAGCCATGCGCGCGCGCAAGGCACGATTTTCCGCCGCCAGATCATGCGCCGGTTCGGCGTGGCTGGCTGGCGGTGCCAGTTTACCTGTTGCAGTCTGAGTCATGTCCCTTACCTGATGTCATGCATATATCAACATTACGCCAAGTTTAAGCGATTGGGAATGCCCGGACTACTTAAAAAGCGAGCGTAACCTCGATTTCCTGGCCAACCCGCACACGGATATCCTCGCCGGCGATCAGGATGCTGTTCATGCCGAAGCACAGCGCCCCTTCCAGCTCGGGCTTGGCGCGGTAGCTTTGCATGATGTCCAGCGGGTCCGGGCCGAACTCGCCAGTGGCCTGGTCGATTGACGGCATGGGACAGCGCGGGCAGGGTTTGACCGGTTTCAGCAGGGCATCGCCGAGCTGGAACGATTCGGCGTAGTCTTCCTCGAAAGCTTCGATGCCGTCGATCACCAGATTTGGACGGAAACGATTCATCGGAATGGCCTGACGGCCGGCGGCCACCAGTTTCTGGTTCAAATCGTCCAGCGACGCGGTGCCGGTGACCAGCATCGGATAGCCGTCCGAGAACATGGTGCTGGTCTGCACGCCGTCGGTCCATTTGGTGCTGACGGCGCGCTCGGCGTTGGCGTGGAAGCGCGCCAGCCGGCATGGCACGCCGACGGCCTTGGTGAACCATTCGGCGGTCAGCTCGTCGCAGTCGTAGGCCAAGACGGTGTCGTCCCAGACCTGGGTGGTCAGCGTGGGGGCGGTTGCCGGGTCCGGCAGGCCAAGTGGGATTTCCAGCCGCAGCATGCCGGGCGCCTGCACTTCCAGCGTGGTGCCTTTCAGCGTCGGCTTGATCAGCGCCATGCGCGGATGCTCGCGCTGGGTCAGCGCGAGGCCGTTGCTGTCCACCACCATCCATTCACGATCGTAAATCTGCTCGGTCATGACGCCCATCGGCGTCAGCGTGGCTTCCGCCAGCGACAGGCCGGCACAGGATTTGATCGGGTACAGCGTAATGGCGGACAACGTGGGCATCTTATTCCTCGGTGGCGGCGACGGGTTTAGGCGGACGCGGCGTGCGCGCGGCTGGCTTGCGGGCCGGCTTGGCGGGCTTGCCCGCACCAGCGCCAGCGGCGTTGGCTGCGCCGGCGTTGGAGTTGGCGTTGGCAGCGTTCGCATTGGCGTTGGCCACGTTGGCTGGATTCGCAGCCTTGGGCTTGGCGTTGGCCGTGCCGGCATCGGCGTCGCCGGCCGGTTTGGCTTTGGCCTTAGGCTTGGCTTTCGGCTTGCCCTGCGTCGACTTGCCAGGCTTGGCATTGACCGCCGGCGCCTCGGCCGATACGGGGGCCGCCACGGCCGGAGCCTCCACCACAGGCGCGGCAACAACCGGCGCACTCGGCGCCGGGGCCACCTCGGCCGGGGCATCGGCTGCGCGCGGCGCTACCGCCGCCGGTGCTTCGTCCGCGGCGCCCTTGCCTTTCTTGGCAGCGTTCTTCATCTTGCGCGCTGGCGGCTTGGTACCATTTTTCTTCTTGGCCGGCGCAACAGCGTCCGACGACGGCAGATCAACAGCAGCTTCCAGCACCACCGGCGCACTGTCGGCCACCGCCACAACGACTTCCTCGGCCGGCGCTACCGCCTCGCTGGAGACACCTTCCGCTGGCACAGCACGCGGCGGATGTGCCAAACGCTGAGCCTGACGCTCGGCAAACCGCTCCGCAGCGGTACGACCGCGATTACGGCTACGGCGCGATTCCTGCTGACCGCCCTCGGCTGGCGCGGCAGCTGCCACACCATCTGCACCGGCAGCCTGCTCGCCCGCCAGCGGCACGCTGGCCGACGGCACACCGTTGCCACGGTACACATACGCACCCGATTTCTCATCGCGGCCAAACTCCAGCAGACCGCGCGCCTTGCATTCCTCGATCAGATTGCCGAAGGTGCGGAAGCCATAATAGGACTCGCTGAAATCCGGCTTGCGGCGCTTGATCGCCTCCTTCAGCACGGAGGCCCAGATCTTGCCGCTGTCGCCACGCTCCAGCACCAGCGCCTCGAAGGTATTGACGGCGATTTCCACCGCCTGCGTGCGGCGTTTCTCCATCTCGTCGCGGCGCGCGCGTTCCTCTTCCGGCGAGCGCTTGACCTGCGGCTTGTCGTTGCTGGACTCACGGCGCGCGCGGCGGCTCTCGCGCACCAGATCGTCGTAGAAAATGAATTCATCGCAGTTGGCCACCAGCAGATCGGAAGTCGACTGCTTGACACCGACGCCAATCACCTTCTTGGCGTTCTCGCGCAGCTTGGACACCAGCGGCGAAAAATCGGAGTCGCCGGAAATGATGACGAAGGTATCCACGTGCGATTTGGTGTAGCACAGGTCCAGCGCATCGACCACCATGCGGATGTCAGCCGAATTCTTGCCGGACTGACGCACGTGCGGGATCTCGATCAGCTCGAAGTTAGCCTCGTGCATCGACGCCTTGAAGGACTTGTAGCGATCCCAGTCGCAATAGGCTTTCTTGACCACAATGCTGCCCTTGAGCAGCAAACGTTCCAGCACCGGCTTGATGTCGAACTTGTCGTAATTGGCGTCGCGCACGCCCAGCGCCACGTTTTCAAAATCGCAGAACAGCGCCATGCTGACGTTATCGTTGGAGGAAGCCATGAAGAGTTTTTTCTAGTAGAAGTAAAGCGGGCAATCCGGCGATTATACCGAACTGCCGCCCTCCCCCGGCGACTCCAGAAAAAACAATGACTTGCAGCGCTATTTATTGCAGCAGCTCGGCGTGGGGGACGCGTGCATTGGCGCCATCCTCGAAGCCGATCAAACCATAGCGCTTGAGCTGGGTGCGCAGGATGTTGCGGCTGATGCCCAGCACGCGCGCGGTTTGCACCTGGTTGCGATAGCAGCTATGAAAAGCGGTGCGGACCAATGTCGCCTCCACGCTGTCGAACAGATCCGGATGCTCAGCCTCCATCATGCGACTCAACAGCACCGCCAACTGCTGCAGATCGCCTTCCGCCGCCGCCGCGTCATCGATCGACGGCCGCGCCGGCAATGCCGGACGGCGGTGGGCAATGCCACTCAGCTTGAGATCCTCGGCCTCGATCACGCTGCCGCTGCAGACGATCAACGCGTAATGCATCACATTCTCCAGTTCGCGGATATTCCCCGGCCATGGATAGGACAGCAGCGCCGCGCTGGCGGCCGCCGACAAGCTCACCTTGCCGCAGCTGAGCTTGTCGCTGTAGACGCCGATGAAATGACGCGCCAGCGGCAGGATGTCGCCGGCGCGCTCGCTCAGCGGCGGTAACTGCACCGTGGCCACGCCGAGGCGGTAGTACAGATCGGAGCGGAAGCGGCCGGCGTCAATCGCCTTGTGCAGGTCAACATTGGTGGCCGCCACCAGCCGCACGTTCAGCGCCACCGGCCGGCGCGCGCCCAGCCGCACCACCTGACGCTCCTGCAGCACGCGCAGCAGCTTGACCTGCAACGCCGGCGACAGATCACCGATCTCGTCCAGGAACAGCGTGCCGCCATTGGCTTCCTCGAACCAGCCGGCGCGCGCCTGAGTGGCGCCGGTGAAAGCGCCGACCTCGTGGCCGAACAGCTCGGCGTCGATCAGGGTTTCGCTGAACGCGCCGCAGTTGACCGCCACGAACGGCCCGCGCCGCCCGCTCTGCTCGTGCAAATGGCGCGCCACCAGCTCCTTGCCGGTGCCGGTTTCACCGATAATCAACGTGGTGGCGTCGCTACGGGCGATGCGCTCCACCTGCCGCAACAGTTCGACCGAGCGCGGATCGTGAAACAGCATGGCCTTGGCGCGGATCGACAACACCATGGCGGATTGATCGGGGAAGGTCAGAATTTTTTCCACTTGTGTGATCCATCATTCATCAGATGCGTCCAACGTTAGCGGGATCGTCAACCCTCGCCCACGAATCATTCCGAAAAAACAAATGCGCATTCTGGATATTGGCCCGGCGCCCTATGAGTCATGCGGCTCGCACCAATACGGGGCACGGTGCCACAGGCCACAACTGTTGTATTTTCAACGGTTGCGGTAGTGATAACCGCTGAGGCACAATCGCGGTTCAAGCACCATGGAAAGCTATCCCTTGAACACGCGCAGCCGCTATCTCTTCATCCATCAGAACTTCCCCGGACAATTCAAGCACCTGGCGCCCGCGCTGGCCGCGCAGGGCCACGAGGTGGTCGGTCTCGGCATGAACCAGCCCAATCCGCCGGTACCCGGCGTGCGCTATTTCCGTCATGACGTGAAAGACGCCAGCCACGGCCCGCGCCCGCCGTCGCAGCTGAAGGATTTGTATGGCAAGGTGCTGCGCGGCGAATCGGCGGCAGCGACGCTGGAAGCGCTGAAACAACAGGGCTTTGCGCCGGACGTCGTGTTCGTCCACCCCGGCTGGGGCGAGGCGCTATTCGTCAAGGATGTGTTCCCCAAGGCCAAGCTGCTGGTCTACGCCGAGTACTACTACGGCGGCGAAGGCGGCGATGCCTTCTTCGATCCGGAATTCTCCCGTCCCGACAACGGCGCGCTGCAACGGCTGCGGCTGCGTAACACCCATTTGCTGCACGCGCTGTCGGCGGCCGATGGCGCGCTGTCGCCGACCACCTTCCAGCGCGACCGCCATCCGGCCTGGGCGCGCGAGCGCATCAGCGTGATTCACGACGGCATCGACAGCCGCCGCTTCCGGCCCGATCCCTCGGCCTATGTCAGCCTGCAGGCGGCCGGCATCACGCTGCGTCCCGCCGATGAGGTGGTGGTGTTTGTGGCGCGCCAGCTGGAGCCCTATCGCGGCTACCACATCTTCATGCGCGCACTGCCGCAGCTGTTGCGCGAACGGCCGAATGCGCGGGTGGTGATCGTCGGTGGTGACGGCGTCAGCTACGGCGCCGCGCCGCCGCAGGGCAAGAGCTGGAAACAGATCTTCCTGGACGAGGTGAAGGAGCAGCTGGACATGCGCCGCGTCCACTTCGTCGGCAAAGTGCCGCACACGGTGCTGACCCAGCTGATGCAGGTGGCGGCGGTGTACACCTATCTGACCTATCCGTTCGTGCTGTCATGGTCGCTGATGGAAGCGATGAGCTGCGGCTGCCTGATCGTGGCGTCCGACACCGCGCCGGTGCGGGAAGTGATCGAGCACGGCCGCAACGGCCTGCTGGTCGACTTCTTCGACCCGCAGGCGCTGGCCACCACCGTGGCGGACACGCTGGAGCGCCGCAGCGAACTGCAACACCTGCGCACCGCCGCCCGCCAGACCATCGTCGAGCGCTATGACCTGCAGCAGCACTGCCTGCCAGCGCTGCTGCGTTTCGTTCAGCCCTAAGCGACGAACTGGTAGTCGTTGAGGTTGGCCGTCGGGGTGCCGGTCAGGACCGCGATCTGGAGATACTTGAAGAAGCGTGATCCAAGGAAGACATCGACATGACCCGGTTCTACAGCAAGGATGGTTAGAAGTTTGCTGGCGATGTCTAGTTCATTTTGGACTAATCTCCAGAAATGAAAACGCCCTCTTGTCAGAGGGCGGGACCAAGCATTTCGGATGATTCAGGAAATGCTATTAACGACTCACACGTTGAATGCAAAATCCAACTTCTTAGACAGCTTTATTCCGCACAGCATCGAGAGGCATCATTTTTATACCCGGTTTCATACCCGGTTTTACATTTATCTTCAGCGAAACCGACGCAGGCAATCAGATGGCAGGTCGCGATGACTGAGCACTGTATGTTGCTGCGCTGAAAAACCCATGACATAATGCTTTTTTAATAACCTCGGATTGCTCGCATTCTCGGTCAACTCCCACTATTCACTTAACTATGAAAATTCTTCAGCTCGCCGCAGCCGGATTGACCACCACCTTACTAACGCTCACCGCTGGATGCTCAACACCAATGATCGAGCCATCTGCATTGCCCCCGCCTAAACCGGCAAAAGACCTTCAGTTGTCGACGCCCATTGTTTATAAATTCAGCTCTGGTTTGGCCGTACTGCGTGAGGTTGTCTTATTGCCTGGCACCTACAAGGGCGTAGGCGAGGATGGAAAAGGAGTCTGGTACTTGGGCAACCGTGAATCGATGACGAATACCGTGGTCGACCGAGGCGGCGCGACCGGCTACGCCAAGGAATGGGTAGGCGTCCCTACAGTCTCTAGCGGTGGCATATTTGTACCAAATGATCCAGCGTTGACGCCCCAAATCTTCCGCATCCACGGCGAACAACCTTCGAGCGCGCCAGGCAGTTCGCGACAAGTGGACAAGCTGCAGGAAAACCAAGTTCCAATCACCTTCGCCCTCAACGCTCAACCGTCTAGCCCTGCATTGGCCAACAGTAGCGTGATGCAGGCAGGGGTTAATGGCGGCGTGGCATCGGGGGTGGTTGCTGGAATTATCGAGATGGACAAGGCGGATTATGGCAAATACCAGATTCATGAAGGGCAACCCGTCTCGGGGGTAAATCTGCGCCAGCAATTCAGCATCATCACTAGCCAATAAACTGTTGTCGATGCATCTGAGACCGAGGGTTCGCATTAGACCGCCTGCTGGCGGTTGTCCGCCTTATCGTTTCGGGCATCCGGGCACCGTCTTTATCCGGAGCTTTTTTAGGATAGGCGAGCGAGTGGAGAACCGTTAAGACGTTTCTCACCAGCTGAATTTGACAGCAACAAACAGTATTGCCAATAAAATAATTAGCTTACTATGGAAAACTGCTAAAGAAAGCAGCATAAGCGTAAGGCATTGTGGTGGTTGGCGCGGCATAAGTCGCGGTTAGACTTTTATTGAGAGGCAATTATGAATACCTACTTAAACCACGATGGCAAGCAGACCGAGTGCAAGTTTCAGCGCATCAAGCCCCAGCTGCCCAAGGAAGTTTCTGGGCCACAGGGAACAACACAATGGCGACAGACAGTCGAATCGCAAGCTGATGCCCAGCTGACGTTTCCGCATGAGGTCGACTTTCTCACACCTGACCAACCAATCGTTCTTGTGATCGATTCGCAGAAATATGATGCAGTGGTGCTCCGGGTTGCGGGCCGAACAGTCCTGTGTAAGGCTTGGAGACAGATACCTGCGCATAATTAACGACCGCTGGAGGAGCTGACCGAAAATATCCGGTCAGCGCCAGCTCAATTCGTGCTCCGGTGGCGCACCAGGCCAGGACGGTACTGGCACGCTGCTGATGCCAAAAAGTTTTCGCTCGTCGTCGGCGGGGTGTCGTCCCGCCTGACGATGGCAGTGTTCCGGTATCATCGCGTGACTCTGACCTGCTAGATTAAACACCTTCAAAAATGCGCAACTCATTCGCTGCGCTGAATATCCGGTTTACCGTTTGCATCTATAGATAAACGGAAATATTTAGTCTCGCCGGCTTTGATAATTGTCTCTCGCTGCGTCCAGTTGTCTTGATTTGTGCTGGAAAATGCTTTTCCCTCTGGATCACGACCGGCGCGTATCAGCACTTCTCCTTGAGGCACGAAGAAAGTGGATTTTTCGCTGACATCCAAGCGTGCGGCAAGTGTGCCATTGAGAGAAACAGACAGATAGCAACCACCTCCCATAAAACCCGTATCACGAGTTACGACCAGAGTCCCTGTCGTCCCCGACTGGACCATTTTGCCGTCAATATTTTATGAAAGCACCGGACATTCTGGTATCTGCGCCCCACTCAAAGTGGGCGCGAATTTCCCCGCAAGTGGGTGATTTTCAACGATCGCTCAACATGTGCTCAACGTCCGTTCATACCAGGTTTGCGTGAGATGCAAAGATTCGATGTGAGATGGCCAGATATGAAAAAGCCCCGTATCCACAGGGCTTTAGGGCATGGCATTTCTGACATGCCCTGAAATGCAGTAATTTGATGGTTTGAGTTTAGACGTTGAACAGGAAATTCAGTACGTCGCCATCCTTGACCACGTATTCCTTGCCTTCGGCGCGCATCTTGCCCGCTTCCTTGGCACCGCCCTCACCCTTGTACTGGATGTAGTCGTCATAGGCGATGGTCTGGGCGCGGATGAAGCCGCGTTCGAAGTCGGTGTGGATCACGCCGGCCGCCTGTGGCGCGGTATCGCCGATGTGGATGGTCCAGGCGCGCACTTCTTTGACGCCGGCGGTGAAGTAAGTTTGCAGGCCCAGCAGCTTGTAGGCGGCGCGGATCAGACGGTCCAGGCCTGGCTCTTGCATGCCCATGTCGGCCAGGAAGGCGGCCTTGTCGGCGTCATCCAGATCCGCGATTTCGGCTTCGATGGAAGCGCAGATGGCGACGATCGGCGCGTTCTGGGTGGCGGCGTAGGCGGTCAGCTGGTCCAGCAGCGGGTTGTTGGTGAAGCCGGTATCGGACACGTTGGCCACATACATGGCCGGCTTGGCGGTGATCAGGCACAGCGGCTTAATCAGCAGCATTTCGGCCGCGTCCAGACCCAGCGAGCGCACTGGCTTGGCGTCGTTCAGGTGCGGCACCAGACGTTCCAGCAGCGCCACCAGCTTGATCGCGTCCTTGTCGCCCGAGCGGGCTTTTTTGTTTTCGCGGTGAACCGCTTTTTCCACCGTGCCGAGGTCGGCCAGCGCCAGCTCGGTCTGGATCACTTCGATGTCGTCCAGCGGGCTGACTTTGCCGGCCACGTGGATCACGTTGTCATCTTCAAAGCAGCGCACCACGTTGACGATGGCGTCGGTTTCGCGGATGTGCGACAGGAACTGGTTGCCCAGACCCTCGCCCTGCGACGCGCCCGCCACCAGGCCGGCGATGTCGACAAATTCAACGATGGCGTTGACCTGGCGTTCCGGTTTCACGATGTCCGACAGCGCGGCCATGCGCGGATCCGGCACTTCAACCACGCCGACGTTCGGCTCGATGGTGCAGAACGGATAGTTTTCAGCCGGGATGCCGGCTTTGGTCAGGGCGTTGAACAGGGTGGACTTGCCGACGTTAGGCAAGCCGACGATGCCGCATTGGAGACTCATGAAAAACCTTTAAATTATCAATATTGCCGGCAAGCGGCTGGTGAAAACGGCCCTGCGGGGGCGTTTTTGGATATTCTTGCTGTTTACAGCGTTCAAGGGTCCATTGTACCGCCCTTGCCCCCACACTTCAAAAAAACGGAGACTCCATGAGCATGCGCGACGCTGGACGCGAACAGTTCCGCCACTTCCTGACCATCCCGACACGTTGGATGGACAATGATATTTATGGCCACGTGAACAATGTTGTCTACTACTCCTACTTCGATACGGCGGTCAACCAGTACCTGATCGAGGCCGGCGTACTGGACATCCACCACGGCGAGGTGGTGGGCTTCGTGGTCGATAGCGGTTGTTCGTACTTTGCGCCGCTGGCGTTTCCGGATGTGGTGCATGCAGGCATCCGCGTCAGCAAGCTGGGCAACTCCAGCGTGCGCTACGAAATCGCGCTGTACCGTAACAACGATCCCCTGCCCGCCGCCGCCGGCCACTTCGTCCACGTCTACGTCGAGCGCGCCAGCAACCGCACGGTGCCGATTCCGGACGTGGTACGCAAGGTGCTCGAGTCCATCATCACCACTGCAGTAGTGAAATAGTCGCTTGAGGAAATGCTCGCCTCAGCTTTTCTACCCGCCCGCTTGGCGGCATCAATTTCGTTCGCCGCAAAGGTCGCGGGCGCGAGCGATGGATGTGGCAGGGTCGGGTCTGGTGGTGCGATGCAGCGCCCGCTTGAGAATTTCACGATGCTCTTCTTCCTGGCTACGGCCGTGCTGCGCAGCCAGTTCGCCGAGCGTCGCAACCCAATCGGGATCGACGTTGTGGATTGATTTCATCATACGCCGCCGCCCCGACTGTCTCAAGCAAGCTGAGGTGGAGAGTGGCTGGTTTAATGCTAGACTCTTCGGCTATCACAACCCTCTGGAAATCTTCATGTCCCGTCTGCGTACTTCTGTTCTGGTGGCCAGCCTGATGCTGGCTGGTGTGTCTAGCTTGCCGGCGCAGGCGACGGTGCCGGTGGCGGCCAAGGCCAGTCAGGCGCAGAAGCACTTGGCCAAGCTGGCGGCGGCTTTCCACGTGGCGCGCTGCAAGTTCGAGCCGCTGCTGTACGCCACCGCCAACGGCGACAGCCGCTATGACGATCAGCTGGGCCTGGCGATTTCGCCCAAGGTGCGCGCGGCGCAGTTCACGCTGTACCGCGCGCTGCAAAAGCAGTTGATGGCGCTGAACCGAGCTCAGTTGGGCGCGCCGGATCAGCTGACCTACGATCTGCTGAGCTACGAGCTCAACAACGCGCTGCAACTGGAGTCTTTCCCCGAGAATCTGCTGCCGCTGAATCAGTTCGACAACGTGCCCAGCACGCTGGCCAATTACGCCGGCGGCGCTGGCTCGCAGCCGCTGCAAACGGTCAAGCAATATCAGGCTTATCTGAACCGCCTGGACCAGTTGCCGACGTGGATCGATCAAGCCATCGCCAACATGAAGCAAGGCATACACAGCGGCGTGGTGCAACCAAAGGCCATCATCGTCGCGATGCTGCCGCAGTTCCAGAATCTGCGCGCGGCCTCGCCCGAGGACAGTGTGTATTATTCACCCGTGACGCGCTTCCCGTCCTCGTTCTCCGAGGCGGACAAGAAGAAGCTGACCGCCGCGTATCTGAACACGGTGGACAAGAAGGTGGCACCGGCGCTGACCCGCCTGGTCGATTTCCTGCAAAACGAATATCTGCCGGCCGGCCGCGCCAGCGCGGGCTGGAGTTCGCTGCCCAACGGCGCGGCCTGGTACGCGGCGCACATCCGGGACAGCACCACCCTGCCGCTGTCGGCCGACGAGGTGCATGCGCTGGGTTTGAAGGAAGTGGCGCGCATCCAGCAGCAGTTGACCGAGCTGGGCCCCAAGCTCGGCTATGACGGTCCGGAGAAGCAATTGCCGCAGTGGGTCGGCGCGCAAACCAAGTTCAATATCTTCAGCACCGACGAGCAGGTGCTGGACGCCTATCGCGCCCTGTACGCGCAGGTGCAGGCCAAGCTGCCGACCTACTTCAGCCTGCTGCCGAAGGCGAAGCTGGAACTGCATCTGGAGCCGGAGCTGACGCGCGCCACCGCCTCCGACCACTACACGCCGCCGGCCGCCGACGGTTCGCATCCGGGCGTGTTCTGGCCGGTGGTGAACGATCCGAAGAAGTACAGCCGGGTCGACATGGTCAGCCTGTTCCTGCATGAGGGCGTGCCCGGCCACCACTTGCACGCGGCCCTGCTGAAGGAGCTGGATATCCCCGACTTCCGCAAATTCAGCACCGAGAATCAGAACGTCGCGGCCTTCACCGAGGGCTGGGCGCTATATTCGGAAACACTGGGCCGGGAGATGGGGCTGTATGAAGATCCGGTGGCCTATTACGGCCATCTGAATGCGGAGATGCTGCGCGCGGCGCGGCTGGTGGTCGATACCGGCATCCACGCCAAGGGCTGGACCCGCGAGCAGGCGATCGCCTATCTGGTCGACACGCTGGGCTGGAGCGAGCCGCGCGCGCGCAACCAGATCGAGCGCTATATGGTGTGGCCGGCGCAGGCGCTGAGCTACAAGATCGGCTCGCTGAAGATACTGGAGCTGCGCGCCCGCGCGCAAAAAGCGCTGGGCGACAAGTTCAGCTATCCGAAATTCCACGAAGTCGTGATCGGCGACGGCACACTGCCGCTGCCGATCCTGGAACAGCGCGTGGACCGCTGGATCGCTACGGCTTCGAAGCCATAACGTTCATCACCGCCACCGTCATCGCCTGGGCCGCCGTTTTGATCGACGGCTCCGGCACCGGCGCGTAATACGGCGAGTGGTTGAAGGCGACCGGCTTGCCGCCCTTCTCCGCTTCCGCCACTACTTTCGGATCGTAGACGCCGGTGAAGAAGAACATGCCCGGCACGCCCTGGTTGACGAACAGCGAGAAGTCTTCGCTGGCGGTCATGGCCGGCATGCGCGACACGTTGGCGTCACCGAAGGCTTGCTTCAGCACGCCTTCGGTGCGGGTCACCAGCGCATCGTTGTTGTCGATGGCGACGCCACCCGGAATCAGCTCGACGTCCGGCGCCGGCGCATCGGCCATGGCGGCCGAGGCGTTGGCGATACGGCGCACGCCAGCCAGGATTTTCTCCCGCACGGCCGGGCTGTAGGTGCGGATGGTGCCGCGCACTTTCACCGATTCCGGAATGATGTTGCCTACCGTGCCGCCGTTGATGGCGCCGATGGTCACCACGCCGAACTCCTTCGGATCTTTCTCACGGCTGATGACGGTTTGCACCTCGACCACAAAGCGGGCCGCGATGGTGATCGGGTCGAGCGCCTTGTCCGGCGCCGAGCCGTGGCCGCCACGGCCCTTGAAGGTGATCTCGATCGCGTCCGAATTCGATGACACCGCGCCGCTGTTGTAGCCGATGGTGCCGTAGGCCAGCGGCCACGAGTGCAGCGCAAACGCATAATCCGGCTTGCCGAAGCGCTTGAACAGGCCGTCCTCCAGCATGGCTTTGGCGCCGGACACGGTTTCCTCGGCCGGCTGGCCGATGAACATCAGCGTGCCCTTCCACTGCGACTTCAGCGCCACCAGCGTGCGCGCAGCACCCAACCAGGCGGTCATGTGGATGTCGTGGCCGCAGCTGTGGTCGGCGGCGTTCTGGCTGGCGTACGGCAGGCCGGTTTTTTCCTGCATCGGCAGCGCGTCCATTTCGGTGCGCACCAGCACCAGCGGGCCGGGGCCGTTCTTGTAGATGGCCACCACGCCGGTCTTGCCGACTTTTTCGGTCACCTCAAACCCGATCTTGCGCATTTCGGCCGCCAGCTTGGCGGCAGTGCGCACTTCCTCGAAGGCGATTTCGGGATGTGCGTGCAGATCCTTGTAGATGGCGTCCAGTTGCGGGTAGATGGCGTTGATCTGGCCGGCGACATCCTGCTGCGCATGCGCGGCGCCGGCCAGCAACAGGGCGGCGGCGATCGGGAGTAACTTCATCGGTTTCCTTTCAGTCGGTGTGCAATTTGGTGGTGGCAGGGGCGAACTCGCCCTTGACGATTTGCGGCATGATCAACAGCGCTTTCTCGATCGAGCGCTCGATCAGCTCCTGGTCTTCCCGCCGTGGACGATGAAGCACAAAGTCTGCCACCTGCTGCGCCAGGTTCAAGGTGCGCGGATGGCCGATGCCGAGCCGCAGCCGCCAGTAATCCTGCGTGCCGAGCGCGGCGGTGATGTCTTTCAGGCCGTTGTGGCCGCCCGAGGAACCGCCCTTCTTCAGGCGCGCGGTGCCGGGCATCAGGTCCAGCTCGTCGTGCACCACCAGCACCTCGTCGGCGTTGATCTTGAAAAAGCGGCACAGCGCGCCTACCGACTGGCCGGAACGGTTCATAAAGGTCAGCGGTTCCAGCAGATACACTTCCTGGCCGGCGATGGATGCCTTGGCGTACATGGCGTTGTACTTGGATTCGCGCTGCAGGCGCGCGCCGGCGTCGTTGGCCAAATTGTCCACCAGCCAGAAGCCGGCGTTGTGGCGGGTTTGTTCGTATTCGGGTCCGGGGTTACCGAGGCCGACGATGAGGCGGATAGGCATGGTAGTGCGCGTTAAATAAATACAATTATGACGAAAAAAAACCCGCCAGCGCGAAGCGGGCGGGTTTTTTCATGACGCGAAGATCAGATTACTTCTTTTCTTCAGCAGCTGCGGCTTCAGCGGCAACGTGGCCAGCTGGTACCGAAGCGGTAGCGATGGTCAGGTTGTTGCCGTGGGTAACAGCGGTCACGCCTTTTGGCAGGGTCAGGTCAGCAACGTGCACCGAGTGGCCTACGTCCACGTTGGTCAGGTCAACGGTGATGAACTCTGGCAGATCGCCTGGCAGGCATTCGATTTCCAGTTCGTTGGCAACGTGGCTGATGGTCGCGCCGTGCAGTTTAACGGCTGGCGAAACTTCAGCGTTAGCGAAGTGCAGTGCTACTTTCACGTGCAGTTTCTTGCTGGCGTCAACGCGCTGGAAGTCAGCGTGCAGAACCAGTTGCTTGAATGCGTGCATCTGGAAGTCGCGCAGAACGACTTTCTCAGTTTTGCCATCGACTTCCAGGTCCAGGATCGACGAGTGGAACACTTCTTTTTTCAGGGCATGGTACAGCGCGTTGTGGTCCAGCGCGATGTTCAATGCTGCCTCGGTGCCACCGTAAACGATGCCAGGGGTCTGGCCCGAATTACGCAGGCGGCGGCTCGCTCCGGAACCCTGCACTTCACGTTTGAAGGCTACTACTTTCATGTGATACTCCAATCAATAACAGGGCTCGCGCCCCGTGTTATGAAGCCACCCGCGACCAGGCAGCTTCGGGAAAAACGGCGCGCCTGGCTGAAAACCGGGCGCGCCGCCTGTAAAACTGTTTATATTGTTTATCGCTTAGTTATAACTTAGTCGACAAACAGGGAGATCACGGAATCACCCTTGATGATGCGTTTGAAGGTCTCGGCCAGCAGCGGTGCGCAGGTCAGTTGACGGATCTTGGCGCACTGCTTGGCGTTTTCCGACAGCGGAATGGTGTCGGTCACGACCAGTTCGTCCAGCGACGAGCTGTTGATGCGGTCGATCGCAGGACCGGACAGCACGGCGTGGGTGCAATAGGCAACCACTTTCTTGGCGCCGCGCTCTTTCAGCACTTCAGCGGCCTTGACCAGGGTACCGGCGGTATCGACCATGTCATCCATGATCACGCAGTTGCGGCCTTCAACGTCACCGATGATGTTCATCACTTCGGACACGTTGGCTTTTGGACGACGCTTGTCGATGATGGCCAGATCGCAGTTCAGACGCTTGGCCAGCGCGCGGGCGCGCACCACACCGCCGACGTCTGGCGACACCACCAGCAGGTCTTCGTTGTGCTTTTTCTGCAGATCGCTCAGCAGAATTGGCGAAGCGTAAATATTGTCAACCGGGATATCGAAGAAGCCCTGGATCTGGTCTGCGTGCAGATCCATGATCAGGACGCGCTCGACGCCGGCTTCTTCCAGCATATTGGCCACAACCTTGGCCGAGATGGCAACGCGGGCCGAACGTGGACGACGGTCCTGGCGGGCGTAGCCGAAGTAAGGAATCGCAGCGGTGATACGGCCAGCGGAGGCACGTTTCAGTGCGTCAACCATCAGGATCAGTTCCATCAGGTTGTCGTTGGTCGGGGCGCAGGTCGATTGCAGCACGAATACGTCTTTACCGCGGACGTTTTCGTTGATTTCAACCATGACTTCGCCGTCCGAGAATTTCGAAACGTTTGCTTTGCCGAGAGGGATGCCGAGATTTTTTGCGACTCCCTCTGCCAACGCAGGATTAGCGTTGCCGGTAAAAACCATCAGGTTTTCGTAAGCCATTGGGATTCCAGAGAAGTTGTAGAAGATTCTTGAAGAGCTCGCGCTAGCTGCGCGGTGCTGAACTAACCAAATGGAATGAGGCGCATCGTGCGCCTCACTTTTTGCTCTATCTGGCCGGAGACTAGTGCCTCGACGGACTCAGATACAAACGAATGGCAGGGGAACAAGGATTCGAACCTTGGTATGCCGGAATCAAAATCCGGTGCCTTAACCAGCTTGGCGATTCCCCTACGCAACTGACTGCTCGTCGTTACAGGCCGATATTATACAGCCATTTTCACGCTTCGCAAAATCTTTTTTGCCGACCTACAACTTCGCGATGATTGGATGCTGATGCAGCGCTTTTGCTTTCCAGGCTATCCACTTGGCAGGTACTTTTGCAAGTACCGCGTCGGCGTCCGCCTCGGTTGCTACCGCACTGAACACACATGCACCTGAGCCAGTCATCCTGGCATCACCGTAAGCACTTAGCCATTCTACCGCTTCTGCTACCGGCGGGAATAACTTCGTTGCTACTTGTTGCAAGTCATTCTTTCCAAACCCCGCTGCTCTGGAGTGGCTGGAAAAGTCCGCTATATTAACGAGCGGCGTGCTCCTTGTCAAATGTTCTGAGCCGAAAATTGCAGCCGTTGGTACCATGACACCAGGTTCGATGACGACATACCAACAATCCGGCGCCCGCACCGGCCGCAGCGCCTCGCCCACGCCCTCGGCAAACGCGGTCTCGCCAAAGATGAAAAACGGGATATCGGCGCCCAGTGGCAGGCCAAGATCCATCAATTCCTGCCGGCTCAGGCCGGCGTTCCACAACTTGTTCAGCGCCATCAGCGTGGTGGCCGCGTCGGACGAGCCGCCACCGACGCCGCCGCCCATCGGCAGCACTTTGTCGATGGCGATATCCACCCCGCGTGGCAAGGCGCCGGTACGGCGCACCACCTCGGCCTGCAACAGCCTGGCGGCGCGAATGATCAGATCGCTCTGCTCCGGCACGCCGGGCAGATCGGTGACGCGGCGCAGCGCCGTGTCGTCGCGCAGCGTGAAGTGCAGCGTGTCGCCGTGGTCGATCAGCTGGAACACGGTTTGCAGCAGGTGGTAGCCGTCGGCGCGGCGGCCATTCACGTGCAGGAAGAGATTGAGCTTGGCCGGAGCCGGGCAATTGTTCAGTTCGGTCATGCCCGGCATTTTACTTCTCGGGCGGATAGATGACGATGCGGATCTGCATGTCGTCCACCGCCTGGCCGAGCGCGATGCGGGTAACGTCGATGCGCTTCGGCTGCGGCACCGGCGCGGCGTCATCTTGCCACGACACGTATTCCAGCTTCCAGCCGTCGCGCGTGATGACGTTGTCGTTGGCGGGCGAGGCGGTGAAGCGCTGGCCCTTGCTGTCGGTGGCATAGCCCTGCAGCCAGTCGCGCAGGCCGGACACCGGCAAGCTCCAGCCCAGCGCCTGGGTGGTCAGCGTATCGAGGTCGGGCGCGGTTTTGGGCGCCTTGCCGCTCTCGGTCAACGTGGCCGATTGCGGCGTGACGTTAATCACCGCCACCGTCTGGCCGGTCGGGGAAATCAGGCTGACATCGGTATTGGTTTTGCCCTGCCGCCAGGTAAAGGTGCCGTTCAGCGACTCCTTCTTGCCGTCGCGGCTGTAGTTGATGGCGATGCGGCCGCCGAAGTCCGCGCTATCGCGGTAAGGCGCAACGGCAGCGCTGGAGCGCGGTACGGACGGCGTGGTGGTACAGCCGGCCACGGTGGACAAAGCGAGGGCAATCAGCAGTGGTCGTATCATTTATAGACTTTGGTTCAGGCGCGCCAGTGTGCTCTTCAGCGCGTCGTTGCTCGGATCTTTGGCTTGCGCTTCCTTCCACATCTTTTGCGCGCCGCTGACATCGCCTTTGGCAAACAGCACTTCGCCCAGGTGCACCGCGATTTCCGGATCGCTACGCAGCGTGTAGGCGCGGCGCAGGAAGGATTCGGCATCGTCCAGCTTACCCATGCGGAACTGCACCCAGCCCATGCTGTCCATGATGAAGGGGTCGCCCGGCGCCATCTGCATCGCCTTGTCGATCAGCGCATAGGCTTCCGGCAGGCGCTCGTTGCGGTCTGCCAGCGAATAGCCGAGCGCATTATAGGCGTGCTGGTTGTCGGGCGCCGCAATCATCACCTGGCGCAGCGCCTTTTCCATCAACTCCACCTGGCCGACCTTTTCCGCCACCAGCGCGAAGTCGTACAGCAGGTCCGGATTGTCCGGGAAGCGTTTCACCGCGCCTTCCAGCACCAGATAGGCGGTGCGGTGGTCGCCGGCGTCGCGCAGCAGCTGGGCGTCAGTCTGGAACACCTGGGCCTGGTCGTCGGCGCTGGTCGGCTTCAGTTCGGACAGCAGCCTGCGCGCCTCATCAATCTTGCCCTGGCGCGCGGTCAGCACCGCCATCTTCAGGCGCGAGGCGAGATAGATTTTTTCATCGCTGTTGTCGATCTTTTCCAGCCAGGTGTAGGCCGCCGCGAAATCGCCGCGCTGCTCGGCGATCTGCGACAGGATCATCAGCGCCTTGGATGGATCGCGCTCATCGCTCGGATGCGCTTCCAGCGTGGTGACGAAACGGGCGAAGTATTTTTCGGCCTCGGCCACGTCGTTGCCCTGCACCGCGATCACGCCCAGCGCGTACAGCACCGACAGATTGTCCGGCTGGTCTTTCAGCAGCAACAGGAATTCCTTACGTGCCTGGTCCGGCTGCTTGTTGTCCACCAGCAGGCGGGCGTAGGCGGCGCGCACCTCGCCGGCCTTCGGATATTTGGCCAGGAATTCGTTCAACACCTTCATTGCCGCGTCGATGTCGCCTGCCACTTGCGCGGTGGTCAGGATCGCCAGTTCGGAATCCGGCTTGATGGCCAGCGCCTTGGCCGCCTCGTCGCGCGCGCGCGCCTGGTCGCCCAGCGAGAAGGCGCCCTGGGCCAGGATCAGGTGTACTTCCAGCATGTCGTCATACGGCATCAGCACGCGCTGTTCCAGCTTGAAGGCGGCGTTCTTGTCCTTGGCGCGCAGCAGGTATTGCTGCATCTGGAACATCATCAGCGGGCGTGCCGCCGGCTTGGCGTTTTTCAGGCGCAGTTCGAACACCGATTCCGCTTCGCTCAGATCGTCGGCCAGCACGGCGAAGCCGAGGAAGTATTGCATCGCCTCGTCCGAATCCGGCGCCAGGCTGCGCCACAGGCGGATCGCCGACAAGCCCTCGCCGGTCTGCTTGGCGGTCAGCGCCATTTCGGCGGCACGGCGCGCCAGGCGCGGATCGCGGGTCTGCTGCGCCAGCGACATCATGGTGATGTACGGCCCTTGCCACTGGCCTTTTTTGAATTCCAGTTCAGCCTTGGTGATGCGGTACAGCAGATCGCCGGTCAGCTCGGTATTCGGCAGCGTTTCCGGCGCGGCGGCCGGCGGCGCGGCGTCGGCGGTTTCGGCGGCCGCTTGGTCCGGCTCGGCCGGCGCCGCTGGCGCCGGTGATTGTGGAGCTTCAGGGGCGGCTGGCTGTTTTTGCGGCGACACGGCACAGGCGGACAGCAGGGCCGAGAGGGTTACAATGGCGAAAGCGTTTTTCAAAGGAGATCCTGGCAAGTCAGCAAAAATACACTTGGATTCTACGCCGATCGCATCAGATGCGCGGTTTGAGTAGTGTAACCAAATATTCCGCTACGGCCAGATTCTCACCGCCTTTATTTCCGTACCAGCCAGACAGATGCCAGAATTACCAGAAGTCGAAGTTACCCGGCGCGGCGTCGCGCCGCATATCGAGGGCCGCGTCGTGCGCCAGGTCGTGTTGCGCCGTGACGGCCTGCGCTGGCCCTTCCCGCCCGATCTGCCGCAATTGCTGGTCGGCCGCACCGTGCTGCGCACCGGCCGTCGCGGCAAATACCTGCTGGTGCATTTCGAGCATGGCACGCTGATCATCCATCTCGGCATGTCCGGCCATCTACGCGTGCTGGCGCCCGGCATCGCGCCGGAAAAGCATGACCATTTCGACCTGGAAGTGGAAAGTGCGGACGGCCAGCGTCAGGTGCTGCGCATGAAAGACCCGCGCCGCTTCGGCGCCGTGCTGTGGCACGACGCCGCCGATGGCGAACTGGAACACCATGTGCTGTTGCGCGAACTGGGCGTGGAGCCGCTGGAATCCGGTTTCAGCGGCAAATTGCTGTACGATCAAACCCGCCAGCGCAGCACTGCGGTCAAGCAGGCGTTGCTGGGCGGCGATATCGTGGTCGGCGTCGGCAATATTTACGCATCGGAAAGCTTGTTCCGTGCCGGCATCAACCCAAAGACGCCGGCCAAGCGCATCAGCCTGGCGCGCTACGACAAGCTGGCGCAGGCGGTGCGCGAGATCCTGGCCGAGGCCATCGTCCAGGGCGGCAGCACGCTGCGCGACTTTATTGCGGTGAACGGGCAGTCCGGGTATTTCCAGCAGACTTATTTCGTCTATGATCGGACTGGCGTACCCTGTCGCGTATGCGCGGCACCGATCCGCCAGATCAAACAGGGGCAGCGATCCACCTTCTATTGCGTGAATTGTCAAAAATAACAGGGCAGACAGATGGTCAGGGACTTTGAACAGTACAGCGCCTGGCGACAAGGTGTCGTCAACGCACTGAGGAACTACCAGACGTGGGTGGCCGAGGCAGCCCTGACCGATGCCGCCACCGAGCAGCGCATTGTGCGCACCCTGACGCGGCTGGAGGACGACAAGCTGTCGGTGGCCTTTGTGGCCGAGTTCTCGCGCGGTAAATCGGAGCTGATCAACGCCATCTTCTTTGCCGACTACGGCCAGCGCATCCTGCCATCGGCGGCCGGCCGCACCACCATGTGCCCGACCGAGTTGCTGTGGGACGGCAGTCTGGCGCCATCGATCCGCCTGCTGCCGATCGAGACCCGGGCCGACAATCTGTCCACCAGCGATTACCGCGACCAGCCGGCGGCGTGGACGGTGCTGCCGCTGAACCTGGACGAAGGCGCCGACATGCACGAAGCCTTCAAGCAAGTCAGCAAGACGCGCCAGGTGCCGGTCGAGGAAGCCAAGCGCTACGGCCTGTATGACGAGGACGATCCGGACCTGGCGGTCACGCTGGACGAGAACGGGATGGTGGAGATTTCGCTGTGGCGTCACGCCATCATCAACTTCCCGCATCCGCTGCTGAAGCAGGGACTGGTGATTCTGGACACGCCGGGCCTGAACGCGATCGGCACCGAGCCCGAGCTGACGCTGAACCTGATTCCGAACGCGCACGCGGTGCTGTTCATCCTGGCCGCCGACACCGGCGTCACCAAGAGCGATATCGAAGTCTGGCGCAACCACATCGGCAACGGCGCAGGCCGGCTGGTGGTGCTGAACAAGATCGACAGCATGTGGGACGAGCTGCGCGGCGAGGACGACGTCAACGCCGAGATCGAACGGCAGCAGGCCAATGTGGCGCATGTGCTGTCGCTGGAACCGCGCCAGGTGTTTCCGGTATCGGCGCAAAAAGCGCTGGTGGGCAAGATCAATCACGACGTCGAACTGCAGGCGCGCAGCCGTTTGCACGCACTGGAAGCGGCGCTGTTCAACGAACTGATTCCGGCCAAGAAGGACATCGTGCGCAAGCAGCTGGGCGAGGAATTGCAGGCGCTGAACACGGCGCAGCTGGCCATGTTGAACGCGCGCACGCGCGGCATCGTCGAGCAGTTGCACGAGCTGCGCAGCCTGCGCGGCAAGAACCAGAGCGTGGTGGCGCACATGATGCGCCGCATCGATGTCGAAAAGCGCGAGTTCGACGCCAGCCTGTTCAAGCTGCAGGCCACGCGCGCGGTGTTCACGCGCTTGTCGACCGAGCTGTACACCTGCATGGGCATGGACATCGTGCGCGACGATATCGATCTGGTGCGCGATGAAATGCAGCGCAGCCGCTTCTTCATCGGCGTGCGCGACGCGGTGCGCGGCTATTTCGAACGCACCCGCGCCAACCTCGACGCGGCCGAGCACAAGACCATCGAAATCACCGAGATGATGGGCGTGATGTACCGCCGCTTCTCCAGCGAACACGGGCTGACGCTGGCCTTGCCGATGCCGTTTTCGCTGGAGCGCTACCGCGACGAGCTGGACAGCATCGAAGCGATTTATTCGAAGACCTTCGGCACCGCGACGCTGCTGACCACCAGCCGCGTGGTGCTGATGGAGAAGTTCTTCGATACCATCGCCTCGCGCGTGCGCGGTTGCTTCAAGTCGGCCAACAACGATGCCGAGGCGTGGCTGAAGGTCATCATGGCGCCGCTGGAGGCGCAGATCCGGCAACACAAGGATCAGTTGAAACACCGGCTGGCGTCGATCCAGCGCATCCACGATGCGACCGACAGCCTGGAACAGAAAATCGACGCCTTCGAGCGCGGACAGCAGGAGCTGGAAGCGCAGAAAGCGCGTCTCAACGAATTGGCCGGTGCGATCAGCATCGCCATCAATGCGGAATTCGTGGCGCTGGACGCCGCCGCCTGATTTAGGAACACGATGAAAGTTGTAGCAGTAGAGAATTTTGCGGACCCGAGTTTTTCGGCCGACCTGATCGGCTGGCAAAAAGTGCATGGACGGCATGTGCTGCCGTGGCAGAACACGCGCGATGCGTATCTGATCTGGCTGTCGGAAATAATGTTGCAGCAGACCCAGGTGTCGGCGGTGCTGGGCTATTACGCGCGCTTCCTGGAGCGCTTCCCTACCCTGCGCGATCTGGCGGCGGCGCCAGTCGAGGATGTGATGGCGCAGTGGAGCGGCCTGGGTTACTACACGCGGGCGCGCAATCTGCACAAGTGCGCGCAGCGCGTGGTGGCTGAGTACGATGGCGTGTTTCCTTCCGATCCGCTGTTGCTGGCCGAGTTGCCGGGCATCGGCCGTTCGACGGCGGCGGCGATCGCGGCGTTTTCCAGCGGCCGGCGTGCGGCCATCATGGATGGCAACGTCAAGCGCGTGTTCGCGCGGGTGTTCGGCATCGACACCTATCCGGGCGAGAAAAAGACCGAGGAGTCCATGTGGCGCCGCGCCGAGGCGTTGTTGCCTGAGGTGGGCATCGAGTCGTACACGCAGGGTTTGATGGACATGGGCGCGACGCTGTGCACGCGTAGCAGTCCGTCGTGCGAGCGCTGTCCGATGCAGCCGCGCTGCGTGGCTTTCGCCACCGGCCGCACGCGCGATCTGCCGGTGCGCAAGCCGAAGAAGGCGACACCGGAAAAGCATGCGGTGATGCTGGCGATCGTCGATGGCGGACAGGTGCTGCTGGAGCAGCGTCCGCCAAGTGGTATCTGGGGCGGTTTGCTGTCGCTGCCGGAGCTGGACGGCCACGTCGGCGCCGAGGATGACGAGGTGCCGGAAGCCGATCACGACGCGCTGCTGCAAGTGGTGGGCAAGTTTGGCGAGATGGAGTCCTGCGAACGGCTGTCGACGGTAACGCACGTCTTCACCCACTACAAGCTGCACATCGCGCCCTACCACATCACACTGGCGCGCCGACAAGCGATGGCGGCGCAGACCGCTTACGTCTGGGTGAATGTCGCCGGCCTGGCCGACGCCGCGCTACCGGCACCGGTGAAAAAGCTGCTGCTGGAACTGGTGGGCGACCGCCGCGAAGCGCAGCAGCGCATGTTCTAAGGCAGATACCGCCCGGCCGCAAACGCCGCCCCGACCAGCACCATTGCCGTGGCGACGAACCACTTGATGATGCGGGTCTCCAGCTGGGCCACCTTGATTTCCAGCCGCGCGATCTCGACGTGAACATGTGCAATCTCGGCGTACACTTTGCCGAATTGCGTGGCCACATCTTCGCGGAAAGCCATCAGGTCGACCTTGGTGGCGAAGTATTTTTCCAGCTCCTGCAATTCCATGGCAGTCTCCAATGCCTAGGGTAGGTAACGGCCGGCCGCAAAGGCTGCAGCGACCAGCAGCATCGCCGTGGCGACGAACCACTTGATGATGCGGGTCTCGAATTGGGCAATTTTGGTTTCGAGCGACGCCAGCTTGGTGTCGCGGGAAATGATTTCGATGTGTACCTTGGCTATTTCGGCCTGCAGACTGCCAAACTGTTTCGCCACCTCTTCGCGAAAAGCCATCAAGTCGACCTTGGTGGCGAAATATTTTTCCAGCTCCTGCAATTCCATGGCGGTCTCCGCTAAAAATATTTCACCGCGCCGAGGATCAGCGCGGTGAAGGTGAGCTGCATGGCGAATGTCCACTTCAAAATCGTGACGGTTGCCTCATGGATTTTGCGGTCGATTTTCTCGTCCAGATAATGGAATTTGCTATCCATCTTCTGGTTCAGGAAGTTGAAGTTATCGTCTACCTTCTGGTTCAAGAATGCGAAGTTGCTCTCTACCGTGACTTTCAATTCGGCAAAGGCATCGTTGCGGACGTAGTTGGATTTGATGACGGCGACGTCCGTCTCTAGCAGGCTGATGCGTTGCTCGTCCATGATGGCGGCCTCCGAGGTAGCTTTCATCATCGGCCGCACAAGCGCGCGGGTCAAGCGGAACGCTAGCCCCGGTTGAGGCGTATCAGAGTTCGTCCAGCGAGAACAGGCGGCGGTGTTCGCGGATGGCGTAGCGGTCGGTCATGCCAGCGATGTAGTCGGCGATCTTGCGCGCCTGCTTGTGCACATCGCCCGATTTGTCCTGGTAATCCGGCGGCAGCAAAGCGGGCTCGGCCATGAAGGAATCAAACAGCTCGCGCACGATGCGGCTGGCCTTCACCCGCATCCGCCCCACCTTGTAATGCCGGTACAGATTGGCATACAGGAAGCGCTTCAGCTCGGTCGCATCCTTGCGCATATCGTCCGAAAAGCGGATCAGCGGCGGTGCCGCGCGCACATCGTCGATATGCTTGGGAGCGACCTCGGCAATGCGCGCGGTGGAGGTGACGATCAGATCGTCCGCCAGCGCGGTGATCAACCGCCGCAAGGTTTCGTAAATCGCGCGCCGGCCCGACAGGCCAGGGAAGGCTTGCTGCACATCGCGCCACAGCCGCGCAAAGAAATCCACCTGCTCCAGCTGCGCGATGGTGATCAGGCCGGACCGCAAACCGTCATCGATGTCGTGACTGTTGTAGGCGATCTCATCGGCCAGATTGGTCAGCTGCGCCTCCAGCGACGGCTGGGTGCGATCAATAAAACGCTGCGCCACCGTCCCCAACTGCTTGGCATTATTCAGCGAGCAGTGCTTGAGGATGCCCTCGCGCGTTTCAAACATCAGATTGAGACCGTTCCAGGCGCCGTAGTGCTCTTCCAGCTCATCGACCACGCGCAGGCTTTGCAGATTGTGCTCGAAACCGCCGTAATCCTTCATGCACTCATTGAGCACATCCTGGCCGACATGGCCGAACGGCGTGTGACCAAGGTCGTGAGCCAGCGAAATCGCCTCCACCAGATCCTCGTTCAGCCGCAGATTGCGCGCCAGCGAACGGCCGATCTGCGCCACCTCCAGGCTGTGCGTCAGCCGGGTGCGGAACAGATCACCCTCGTGATTGAGGAACACCTGGGTCTTGTACTCCAGCCGGCGGAACGCCGAGGAGTGAATGATGCGGTCACGGTCGCGCTGGAACTGGCTGCGCGACGCATGCGACGTCTCCGGATAACGGCGGCCGGCGCCGCCTTCCGAATGGGCCGCGTAGGGAGCGAGATATTCTTCCGGCGCCATGACCGCCTCCGGGCTTAGACGCAGGCTGCCAGCGTCGCCAGCAGCAATTCCTGCGGCGCGTTGCTGATTTTCGGCGAACCCAGCCCATTCATCAGAATGAACTTGATGGCGCCGCCCTCGTTCTTCTTGTCGACTTCCATCGCCTCCAGCCATTTTTCCACGCCCAGGTCCGGCGCGGTGGTTGGCAGGCCGGCGGCCGCGATCAGCTTGCGCACGCGCGCCACAGTGTCGGCATCGATCAGGCCCATGCGCTGCGACAGCTCGGTCGCCATCACCATGCCGCAACCGACCGCCTCGCCGTGCAGCCAGGCGCCATAGCCCATGCCGGCCTCGATGGCGTGGCCGAAGGTGTGGCCGAAGTTGAGGATGGCGCGCAGGCCGCCCTCGCGCTCGTCCTGACGCACCACGTCGGCCTTGATCTCGCACGAACGCGCGATCGCGTAGGCCAGCGCGCCCTTGTCGCGCGCCATCAGTTTTTCAATATTGGCTTCGATCCACTCGAAGAACGCCAGGTCGATCACCGCGCCGTACTTGATGACCTCGGCCAAGCCGGCCGACAGTTCGCGCTCCGGCAGGGTTTCCAGCGTCGCGGTATCGGCGATCACCGCGCGCGGCTGGTAGAACGCGCCGATCATGTTCTTGCCCAGCGGATGGTTGATGCCGGTCTTGCCGCCCACCGAGGAATCGACCTGCGACAGCAGCGTGGTCGGCACCTGGATGAAGTCGACACCGCGCATATAGCTGGCGGCCGCAAAGCCGGTCAGGTCGCCAATCACGCCGCCGCCCAGCGCCACCAGCGTGGTCTTGCGGTCGGCCTTGTGTTCCAGCAGCGCGTCAAAGATCTGCATCAGGCTGCCCCAATGCTTGTGCTCCTCGCCATCCGGCAGGATCACGGGAATAACTTGCTTGCCAGCATCACGCAAACCGGCTTCGATGCGCGCCAGGTACAGCGGTGCCACGGTGGTGTTGGAGACCACGGCCACCTTGCTGCCATTCACATGGCGCGCCAGCAGCGAGACATCGTCCAGCAGGTCGGGGCCGATGGCGATCGGGTAGCTGCGCTCGCCCAGATCTACGTTTAACAGGATGTTGGATTGTTCGTTCATCGATGGTTCGGCATGGGTGACACAGTTGGGCGCGGCTTCGCAAGCCTTGGTGGCCAACTGGTTGATTATGGTCTGAACCATCGATTGTACGTTAGGACGGCCGGTATCGATGACCAAATCGGCAATTTCCATGTACAAAGGATCACGCACCGCCATCAATTCTTCGAGTTTCTTGCGCGGATCGGCGGTTTGCAGCAACGGCCGGTTCTTGTCGTGCGCGGTGCGCTGCAGAATGCTGTTGATGCTGGCGCGCAAGTAGACCACGGTGCCGCGCGACTTCAGGAAGGCGCGGTTGTCGGCATTCAGCACGCAACCGCCGCCGGTGGCCAGCACCAGGCCGGGCTGGCCGCTCAGTTCACGAATGACGTCCGCCTCACGGCGACGAAAGCTGGCTTCGCCTTCGATTTCAAAGATCCACGGGATCGAGGCGCCGGTGCGCGCCTCGATCTCATGGTCCGAATCTACAAACTTCATTCCCAGCTTGCGCGCCAGGATGCGGCCGATGGTGGTCTTTCCTGCCCCCATCAGGCCGACGAGAAACACATTTTGCATGCACGATCCAACTTACTTTTATAAGGGGTTGCTGCACTGAGTCGCCACCCCGTAAGGACTGTTCACGCCCGGCGGGGTGACGGTCTGGGTAGTGTAATCGGTGCTTAATCCCATCAAGTGTACCAGAGAGGTGTAGGTGGACTCAGTGCCGCTGGCCTGACCGCGTATCGTCAGGTTCACATCCAGCCAGTTAACCCGGTCGCGCGGGTACACCAGCGAGACCGTGGCGCGGCCGGTGGAATCGGTGGTCACGCTTGGCGTCACGGTGACCGGAATGCCCGGATCCAGCTTGCCATTACCGTTGGTGTCTTCGCCGGCATCCAGGATGCCGTTGTTGTTGACGTCCTCGTTGCTGCACGAAATACGCACCACCGGTTCCCACGGACCGGACGGCGAGGTGTAGCCCAGATAACCCTTGTAGTAGGTCGACGGCAACACCGAGGCGGTCAGGTTGACGCCCGATACCGCATTGCCGGCGGCGTCGGTGACGATCACCACGTAGTCCATCTGATAGGTGGCGGTGGTCGGCACGCCGACCGTGTTACCGGTGCCGGCGCTGATGAACAGCGATTTCTGCGCCACGGTCAGGTTGACGGTGGCGGTGGCATTGGAACCGCCGATGATGCGCGCCTGGATCTGCACGCCATTGGTGGCGGTGGCCGAGGTGCCGGCGATGAAGCTGGCGGTGGCGGAGCCGTCGGTGCCGGTATTGACCAGCGCCGGCTGGCTCAGCGAGCCACCGCTGGCATCGGCCAGGATCGAGAACGACACTGGCGCATTCTTGACCAGGTTGTTCTCCGCAGTGCCGTCGCGCACCACCGCGCGCAGCGTGGACTGCTGGCTGGTGCTGGTGGTGGTGTTGACGCCGATGGTGGCCGGATCGGCCTGGATCGAGATGGTCGCGCTGCTGGTCAGCGGCGCCACGAACTCCAGGTTGTTCTGGGTGGTCTGGCCGCCCGAGGTGGCGGTCAGCGTGGCCACACCGGGGCCGGTGGCATTGACGTAGGCGGTGGCGGCGCCGCTGCTGACGCTAAGAGCGCTGCTGAGCGCGGTGGTGCACGACGAATTGCTGTACACGGTGCCGCGCGACGTGCTGATGGTGACCGTGCTGCCCGGCGCGTTGGTGACCGCCACCTGCTGGCAGCCGCCGATATTGGCCGAGGTCTCGACATTGCCGCTGCTGTCCAGCAGCTTCAGCGCGAAGGTGGAGGAATTGATGGCAATGCTGGTCGACGCGATCTCGCCCATCGACTTGACGGTGATCACATCCGCCGAGCCGCCGCTGGCCGCATAGCTCAGCACCAGCTGGCCGGCCGAGTTGGTCACGGCCGAACCTCCATCCTTGACGCTCAGCGAGTTGGCGTTGGAGCTGTAGGTGACAGTCTTGCCGGTCAGCGCATTGCCGGCCGAGTCCACCAGCTTGACGGTGACGTCGGTGCTGGAACCCACATTGATCGACGAGGCCGCGTTGACGGTCAGCTTGTTGCCGCTGACGTTGACCACGGTGGTGGCCACCGCCGAACCGCTGACGCTGGCGCTAACGGTGATGGCGCGCGACGTCGAGTCGCTGCCGGTGCCCAGCTTGCCGGTGACAATGCCGCTGCTGTCGGTGGTGGCGTTGCTGACGGTCAGGCTGCCGGAATTGCTGCTCATGCTCACGGTCACGCCCGGCAGCACATTATTGCTGGCGTCGCGCACCAGCGCGGTGACGGTGACTTCATTGCCGGTGATGCCGGCCGAGGCCAACGTGCCGGAACTGGTGGTCAGCGTCAGCGTCGGCACCGAATTCACCACCTGCACGGTGACGGCCGACGACGTGACGCTGCCGGCCTTGGCGGTGATGGTGATGGTGCGCAGCGAGGAATCGCCCTTGACGCTGAGCTTTTCAATCACCTGACCGGAGGTATCGGTGGTGCGGTTGGTGCTGGAAATCGTGCCCGAGCTGGTGGTGAAGCTGACGGTTTCGCCGGACAGCGCGTTACCGCCGGAGTCGCGCACAATGGCGGTCAGCGTCACTTCGGTGCCATCGGCACCGGACGAAGCAATGGTGGTAGCGCCGGCCGTCAAAATGACGCTGGCGGCCTTGGAAGTCACCGTGCCGGTACCATTGACTGGGGTACCTGCCGAGCCGCCACCACCGCCGCACGCGGCCAGCAGGCCGGCGCAGGCGAGCGTGGTCAGCCATCCTGTGATTTTATTCATGAAACGATTCCTCGAAGTTGATTCAATCTAGCGCGCCGTTGACAGGCGCTCGGTCACGATCTTCGGCGTGATAAATACCAACAGCTCCGTCTTGTCATTGGTGCGGCTGTTGCTGCGGAATAGGTAACCCAGCACGGGCAAGTCACCCAGCAGCGGCACTTTGTCGGTGGTGCTGCGCTCGGTCTGCTGATAGATCCCGCCCAGCACCACGGTGCCGCCGTTATCCACCATCACCTGGGTTTTGACGTGTTTGGTGTCGATCGCGTAACCGGAGCGGGTTTCGGTGCCCACGCTATCCTTGTTGACGTCGACGTCGATCACCACATTGCCGTCCGGCGTGATTTGCGGCGTCACTTCCAGCCGCAGATTGGCCTTGCGGAATTGAATCGAGGTGGCGCCGCTGCTGGTGGCCACCTGGTACGGCAGCTCGACGCCCTGCTCGATCAGCGCCACCGACTTGTCGGCGGTAATCACGCGCGGGCTGGAAATGATCTTGCCGGTGCCATCCTCTTCCAGCGCCGATAGTTCCAGATTCAGGAAGCGGTTGGCCGCCGCCGAGAACAGGCTGATCGCCAGGCTGCCGGCCTGGTTGCCGTTGATGCTGGCCGCCGGCAGGTTGACGAACTGGGAGTTGGAGGCGGCGCTGTCGGTGACGGCGATCTGGCCGGTGGTTTCCTGCACGCCGGTGATGTTGCCGCTGACCGCCACGCTGGTGTTGCTGCTGCCGATCTGGTAACCCGAGGTGCCGCCCTGCTGGGTGCGCAGGTCGGTGAAGCCGAGCTTGGCGCCGAGGTTGCGGGTGAAGGTGTCGCTGGCCTCGACGATACGGGCCTCGATCAGCACCTGCTTGGTGGCGACGTCGGTCTTGGCGATCAGGCGGCGCACATCGTCCAGCTTGGAGGCGATATCGGTGACGAACAGCTGATTGGTGCGCGGCTCGATGATGGCGCTACCGCGCTTGGACAGGATGCGGTTCTTGCTGTCGGCGCCGCCCTCCAGGCCAAACACGGTTTTAAACGCCTCGGCCTTCTGGTAATTCAGCTGGAAGATTTCCGACTTCAGCGGCTCCAGGTCGGCGATCTGGGCTTTCTGTTCCAGCTCCAGCTTTTCCTTGGTCAGCAATTCTTCCTTGGGCGCGATCCACAGCACCGAGCCGTTCTTGCGCATGTCCAGGCCCTTGGCCTGCAGGATCACGTCCAGCGCCTGATCCCACGGCACTTCCTTCAGGCGCAAGGTCAGGTTGCCGCTGACGCTGTCGCTGGTGATGATGTTGAGGCCGGAAATATCGGCAATCGCCTGCAGCGCCGCCCGCACTTCCACGTTCTGGAAATTGAACGACAGCTTCTCGCCGCGATAGCCCTGCGAACCCTGGGTCAGCTTGTTTGGATCTTCCTTGATCGGTTTGACGTCGACCACCAGCTGGGTGTCGCTCTGGTACACGGTCTGTTCCCACAGGCCGCGCGCCTCGATGGTCATGCGCGTGTTCTCGCCCTGCGGCACGGTGGTGACCTGCGATACCGGGGTGCCGAAGTCGCCCACGTCCAGCTTGCGGCGCAGGTTTTCCGGCAGGCCGGTCTTGAGGAAATCGACCACCACGCCGGTCGGGGTCTGACGCACGTCAACCGCCACCTGGTTGTTGGGCAGGTCGACCACAATGCGGCCCTCGCCGTTGGCGCCGCGACGGAAATCGAGATCGCGCAGCAGTTGCCGCGCGGCTGGTGCGGCAGCCGGCGCAGCCGGAGCGGCCGGAGCGGCCGGCACGCCGCTGGCATCGACCGCGGTGGCGACGCCGCCGGAACCATCAATGGTCAAAATCACCGACTTGCCGTCGATGACGGTAGCGTAGTTGAGCGCGCGTTTCAGATTGAACACCAGGCGCGAGCGTTCGCCGGCCTGCACCACGTTGACGCCGCGCAGATCGCCCTGGTTCAGTTCCAGCGTGGTCTTGCCGGTGGCGTTGACGGTGGCGCCGAAGTCGAGCGCGATACGGGCCGGATTGCTGATCGCAAAGCTGATCGGCGCTTTCTCCGGCGCGTTGCGCAGCGCAATCTTGACGATGACGTTGGCGCCCTGCTGGTTGGCGGTAATCGATTCGATGGCGTTGGCGTTGCCGGCGCCGTTCTGGGCGTGCGCCGGCAGCAACTGCATGCACAGCGCCAGGGCGAATAGCGGCGCCCAGGTCGCGGCGGCGAGCAGGCGTCGGGCCGTATGATGAGCGGTCATTTGGTGTTCTCCTTGCTTTCCTGCAGTTCCAACTTGGACAGGCGCTCGACCCAGTCACCGGTGGCGTCCTGGACGATTTCCTTGATATTGACGGTGTTCTCGTTGATGGCGGTGATGCGGCCGTAGTTCTGCCCCAGATGCTGGCCCACCACCACCTGATGCACGGCGCGGTCGACCTGCAGCACGGCGTGCACCACGCCTTTTTTCTCAATGGTGCCGACCATCTTGATGGTGTCCAGCGGATAAGTCTCCAGCAACTCCTTGCGGCGCTCGGTATCCGGCTTGAGGCCGTTGCCGCCGCCGGCGGCGGCCTGCTTGGCCAGCTCGGCCAGCAGCTTGTTGGGATTGAACGGATCGAGATCGTCCTTGTGCTGGTAGGCGTAAGGGATGAAGGTCTTGGGCTCGGCCAGCGGCGGCACCCGCACCTGGGTCTGGGCGTCGACCTGCTTCATCCAGGCGCGCACTTCCTGCACGTCACTGTCGCCGCAGCCGGCGAGGGCGGCCGTCAACAGAACCAGCCAGGCGAAATTCAAGGTTTTCATGATCGTTTGGCCGCCTTTTTCTTGTCGGCGGCGGCCTTGCGCTGTGCGGCCACTTCTTCCGGATCGAGGTAGCGGAAGGTCTTGGCCACCGCTTCCAGCATCAGCGTGCCATCTTTGCCGGTGCTCAGCGCCAGATTGTTGAGGGTGACGATGCGCGGCAGGTTGGCGATGTCGCCGGTGAAGGCGCCGATGTCGTGGTAGCTGCCGGTGATCTTGATGTCGATCGGCAGCTCGGCGTAGTAATCCTTGACCACCACCTGTTGCGGCTTGAACAGCTCGAACTGCAGGCCACGGCCGGTGCCGGCCTGATTGATGTCGGTCAGCAGCGCCGCCATTTCGGCCTTGCTCGGCAGTTGCTTCTGCAGACGGTCGACGTACAGGTCGACCTGGGCCTTCTGCGCCCGCAGCGCCTCCAGGTTGATCGCCTGCGCGGTCTTGATCTTGTACTCGTCGCGCAGCTTGGCTTCCTGCTGGGCGCCGGCGTCCTGTTCCTCGAACTGCGAGCTCCAGTAGGCGAAATAGCCGGCCACGCAGACGGCGGCGGTCACGCCCAGCGCACACAGGGTGCGCGGCAGCACCGGCCACTGGCCCGGATGACGGCCGCTGAGATCGCGGAACTGGTCCGCCAGATTGGCGAACACGTCGTTGAGGTTGATGTTCAGATTAGCCTTGGCCATGGCGCGTTCCTAAGCGTGGGCCGGCGGCATGCCGGTGGTCGGTGCGGCGCCAGCTGGTTTGCCCTTGGCGCCCTCTTCCGGCTTGTCCTTGTCGCGCGGACGCTTGATGTTGACGTTGAGGTTGAACTCCACCACCTTGCGCGCGGTCTTGCCGGCGCCCAGGCCAGTCGACTTCACCTCAATCAGGTCTGGCTTTTCCAGCCACGGCGACACGCCGGCCAGATTGCGCAGCAATTCCGACACCCGCTCCTGCGACTGCGCATAACCGTTGACGGCGACCTTCTGCCCATCCTGGCGGAAACCCTTCAGGTAGACGCCGGCCGGCGTCTGCTTGACCAGCTCATCCAGCAGATACACCGGCTGGTTGCGGTCGCCCTGCAAATCCTCCACCGCCTGCTGGCGCGCCTTCAGCGCTTCGATTTCCTGCTTCAGCGTGGCGATCTCGGCGATCTTTTTGTCGAGGCCGGTGATGGCGGTTTTCAATTCCTTGTTGCGCGCTTCCTGGATCGCGATCGCGCGCGCGTTATAGCCGCCCACCAGCAGCACGATGCCGACGCCCACCACGGCACCCAACGCCAGCAGCGCAATGAAGGCTTGCTTCTTTTGCTTGCGCTTTTCCTCGCGGTGCGGCAGCAGGTTTATGCGTATCATCAGCCGAACCTCCGCATGGCCAGGCCGCAGGCCACCATATAGGCCGGGGCGTCGAGCCGCAGCTGCGATTCGCGCACCGAAGGGCCGATCTGCATGCCCTTGAACGGCGAGATCACCGCGCTGGAAATGCGGGTGCGGCTGGCCACCAGGTCCAGCAGGCCGGGAATCAGCGCGCAGCCGCCAGCCAGGTACAGCTGGTCGACCCGGGTGTAGGGAGTGGAGGTGTAGAAGAACTGAATGGCGCGGGTGATTTCCAGCGCGGCGCTTTCCAGGAACGGCGTCAGCAGCTCGGCCTGATAGTTTTCCGGCAGGTCGCCGGTTTTCTTGCGCGCCTCGGCCTCGTCGAACGACAGGCCATAGCTGCGCACGATGTCCTGGGTCAGCGTGTTGCCGCCAAACGGCTGCTCGCGCTCGTAGACGGTAACGCCGTCCAGCATCACCGAAATATGGGTCACCTGGGCGCCGATCTGGAACAGCGCGATCACCTGGTTGGTACCGGCTTCCGGCAGTTGGGCGATCACGCGGTCCAGCGCGGCGCGCGCGGCGTAGGATTCAATGTCCATCACGGTGGCCTTGAGGCCGGACGCTTCGGCAATCGCGACCCGGTCCTCGACCTTTTCGCGGCGCGAGGCGGCCAGCATCACTTCAATGTCCTCGGCCGAGTTGGCGGCCGGGCCGATGACGTCGAAGTCCAGGCTGACCTCATCAAGCGCAAACGGGATGTACTGGCTGGCTTCGGACTCGACCTGCACTTCCAGCTGGTCTTCCGACAGCCCGGCCGGCAGAATGATTTTCTTGGTGATCACGGACGCCGGCGGCATGCCCAGCGCGGCCAGGCGCGCCTTGGTGCCGCTCTTCTTCCAGACCCGGCGCACCGCTTCCACCACCTGGTCCAGGTTTTCGATGTTGCCGTCAGTGACAGCGTTGCGCGGCAGCGGTTCGCTGGCATAGCGCTCCAGGCGGTAATCGCCGGCGCCCTTGCTGCCCTGCGCCAGCTCCACCAGCCGCACGCTGGAAGTGGAAATATCAATCCCCACCAACGGCGGGTTGCCTTGGCCCAGCAGGGTTTTGAGATCGATCATGCGCATCCCCCGTCACCATGGCTGGCGCCTGCACCGCAGTGCATCCGAACCTGCTGTCGAAGTGTTTGCATAAATGGAACTCGTTTTAAAACCAGCGTTTAGAAGGCTTATATCAGCCTGTACATTAAATCCTGCCTATTTAAGTGTAAAGGTATTTCTGCTGTGCACAATTGCCGTTGTGTGAGGGTTTCGCCACACTTGTTTTTCACTCTGTAGCAGCAAAAACAACTGATTTATTTTATTGCTATCGGGAAAATATTTCTGTCATTTGGCACGACGCGCCGTGGGCCTTGCCGCTCGCTTATAATCACCCGCACACATAACAGAAAGATCGAACTGCATGGCTTCTTCCAATTCGGCCCCGCCACCATCCGGCCCGTCCGACCAGGGCGCGTCCAAACCGCGCAACAAAGCTTCCCGTTTCTTCCTGCTGGCCGGTCTGTCCGTGCTGGGACTGGGCGTGACCGGCGTGCTGCTGGTGGTGTTCGGCCTGGCGCTGGCCTATCCCAATCTGCCCGAACTCGACACGCTGACCGACTACCGGCCGAAGATGCCGCTGCGGATCTTCTCCGCCGATAACGTGCTGATCGGCGAATTCGGCGAAGAGCGCCGCAACCTGGTGCGCATCAAGGACATCCCCGATGTGATGAAAAAAGCCGTGCTGGCGATCGAGGACGACCGTTTCTACGAGCACGGCGGCGTCGACTACACCGGCATCCTGCGCGCCGGCCTGCACAACGCGCTCGGCAGCGGCGGCAAGCAAGGCGCCTCCACCATCACCCAGCAGGTGGCGCGCAACTTCTTCCTGTCCAGCGAACAAACCATCAAGCGCAAGGTGTACGAGATGCTGCTGGCGTGGAAGATCGAAAAGAACCTGAGCAAGGATCAGATTCTGGAGGTCTATATGAACCAGATCTATCTGGGTCAGCGCGCCTACGGCTTCTCGTCCGCCGCACAAATCTATTTCGGCAAAAATCTGCGCGACATTAGCGTGGCCGAAGCCGCCATGCTGGCCGGCCTGCCAAAAGCGCCATCGGCCTACAATCCGGTGGTCAACCCGAAGCGCGCGCGCACCCGCCAACAATACATTCTGCAACGCATGCATGAGCTGGGCTACATCAGCGACAAGCAATTCGAGGCCGCCAAAAACGAAGAGCTGAAAGTGAAAACCGACAGCAGCGAATTCGGCGTGCACGCCGAGTACGTGGCCGAGCTGGCGCGCCAGCTGGTGTACGAGCAATTCAAGGAAGACACTTACACCCGTGGCTTGAACGTGTTCACCACCATCACCAAGGCCGACCAGGACGCCGCCTACCTGGCGCTGCGCAAGGGCGTGATGGATTACGAGCGCCGCCACGCCTATCGCGGCCCCGAGGCGTACATCGACATCCCGGCCAACAAGGAAGAGGCCGACGACGCCATCGAGACCGAACTGGCCGACCATCCGGACAGCGACGACATCATCGCCGCCATGGTGCTGTCGGCCACGCCGCAGCTGATCACTGCCGTCACCGCCTCGGGCGAGGAAATCAAGATCAGCGGCGCCGGCTTGGAACAGGGCCGCTCCTGGCTGTCGGACAAGAACCCGCCGAACAAGCGCATCCGTCGCGGCGCGGTGATCCGCGTCATGCAGGAGGGTAAAGACTGGCTGGTGGCGCAGATGCCGGAAATCGAATCGGCCTTCGTCTCGGCCAGCACCACCGACGGCGCGATCAAATCGCTGGTGGGCGGCTTCGACTACAACCGCAACAAGTTCAACCACGTGACCCAGGCCTGGCGTCAGCCGGGCTCGTCGTTCAAGCCGTTCATCTATTCGGCGTCGCTGGAGCGCGGGCTGTCGCCGGCCACCATCATCAACGATGCGCCGATCTCGTTTGACGCCGGCCAGACCGGCGGCCAGGCGTGGGAACCGAAGAACTACGACGGCAAGTACGAAGGCCCGATGACCATGCGCAAGGGCCTGACCAAGTCCAAGAACATGATCTCGATCCGCATCCTGCACCGCATCGGCGCCAAATACGGCCAGGAATACGCGACCCGCTTCGGCTTTGACGCTGAAAAGAATCCGCCCTACCTGACGCTGGCCCTGGGCGCCGGCAACGTGACGCCGCTGCAAATGGCCGGCGCCTACGCGGTGTTCGCCAACGGCGGCTACAAGGTCAGCCCTTACCTGATCTCGAAAGTGACCGATGCCGACGGCAAGATCCTGTCGCAAGCCCATCCAGACCTGGCCGGCGACGAGAAAAACCGCGTGATCGACGAGCGCAACGCCTTCCTGATGGATAGCATGCTGAAGGACGTGGTGCGCTTCGGCACCGCCGCCAAGGCCAATGTACTGGGCCGCCGCGACATCGCCGGCAAGACCGGTACCACCAACGATTCGATCGACGCCTGGTTCGCCGGCTACCAGCCGAAGCTGGTGGGCATCGCCTGGATTGGCTATGACCAGCCGAAAAACCTGGGTAACCGCGAAACCGGTGGCGGCCTGGCGCTGCCGATCTGGATCAGCTACATGCAAAAAGCGCTGAAGAGCATTCCAATCGAGGAACGCGCGGTGCCGGAAGGCGTGATGCTGGTGGGGGATGAGTACTACTATGCGGAAAATCCGCCGGGCGCCGGGGTCAACAACCTCGACGCGCCGGGGCACGGCACCCCGGCCGAGGAAAAGGCCAAGGACGCGGTGAAAAACGAGCTGTTTTAAGCCGGGCTGACCACCACCGGACTGCCGCCCTGCTTCGTGACTTCCTCGGACAGGGTGGCAAACAGCTCGGAGCCGTCGCGGGTGTTGAGCCACTGGCCGTCCTTCTGACGGTAGTGATAACCGCCCGAACGCGACGCCACCCACAGCTCCTGCATCGCCGCCTGGCTGTTGACGATGATCTTGGAACCATTGTCGATAAACTCGATTTCCAGCACATTGCCACTGCGGCTGCACTCGACATCGGTCATATCGGCATCGTTCAAACGGTCCAGCGCCGCCTCGATCGCGTTCAAGGTGGCCTCGGCTTGCGCCAGGAATTCTGATTCGCCCATGCTACACTCCAGTATCTGCACTTAAATAATTCGTGATTCTATCGTGAAGTCCACTCTCCGTTTGATTATCCTGAGCGTATTGCTGAGCGGCTGCGGCCAACCCGGCCCCCTGTACCTGCCCAAGAGCCCTGCGGCCAAGGCTGCCAAGAGCAGCACCGCCCCGGCGCCGACTTCTGAACCCGCTGCCACTCAACAATAATCCTCTATGTCGCAATTTTCGTACAAAGCCGGCGTGCTGCACGCCGAAGACGCCGCGCTGAGCGCTATCGCCGAACAGTTCGGCACCCCGACTTACGTCTACTCCAAGGCCGCGCTGCTGGCCAATTTCGCCGCCTACGCCGACGCCTGCCAGGGCCGCGACGCGCTGGTGTGCTACGCCATGAAGGCCAACTCGAATCTGGCCATCCTCGACCTGCTGGCGCGCCAGGGCGCGGGCTTCGACATCGTCTCCGGCGGTGAACTGAAGCGCGTGCTGGCGGCCGGCGGCGATCCGCAGAAGGTGATCTTCTCCGGCGTTGGCAAGAGCGTGGAAGAAATGCGCCTGGCGCTGTCGCACGACATCCTGTGCTTCAACGTTGAATCGATCCCCGAACTGCACCGCCTGAACGAGGTGGCCGGTTCCATGGGCAAGAAAGCGCGCATCTCGCTGCGCGTCAACCCGAACGTCGACGCCAAGACCCACCCTTACATCGCGACCGGCCTGAAAGCCAACAAGTTCGGCGTCGCCTTCGACGACGCGCTGGCCACCTACCGCACCGCCGCCCAGCTGCCGCACCTGGACGTGGCCGGCATCGACTGCCACATCGGCTCGCAGTTGCTGGACGACGCGCCATTGCTGGAAGCGCTGGACCGCCTGATCGAGTTGATCGACCAGCTCAGCGCCGAAGGCATCGAGCTGCACCACCTGGACATCGGTGGCGGCATCGGCATCGACTACCGCGTCGAAGGCGAAAAAGCGCCGGTGCCGGTGGGCGACTACCTGGGCCGTTTGTTCGCCAAGATCGACGCCTGGCGCACCGCCCGCCACAACGGCAAGGGCATCAAGGTGATCTTTGAGCCGGGCCGCTCCATCGTCGGCGACGCCGGCGTGCTGCTGACCAAGGTGGAATTCATCAAGCACGGCGAAGAGAAGAACTTCTGCATCGTCGACGCCGCCATGAACGACATGGCGCGTCCGGCGCTGTACGAGGCATGGATGGACATGCAACCGGTGGTGCAGCGCGACGTCGCCACCGCCAGCTACGACATCGTCGGCCCGATCTGCGAATCCGGCGACTGGCTGGCGCGCGACCGTTCGTTGGCGGTGGAAGCCGGCGACCTGCTGGTGATGCACACCGCCGGCGCCTACGGCATGACCATGGCCTCCAACTACAACACCCGTGGCCGTGCCGCCGAGGTGATCGTCGATGGCACCGTGCCACATCTGGTGCGTCAGCGCGAGAAGGCGGAAGACCTGTACGCGCTGGAATCGGTACTGAAGTAAATCGCGCTAGCCGCCGTTCTTGCGCAGCAGGGACGGCGGTTCATTCGCATACAGCGGCGGCAACAGCGGATTATCGAGCACAAAACAACGACTACTGCCCGATTGCAACTGCCGTATCTCCTTCTGGAAATGGCGCGCGGTCAGCGCGTCGAGCGAGCCATCGCGCTTGACCGCCGCCAGGCCGGCCTCCAGCCGCTCGGCCATGCGTGGCTGGTTGGCACTGATGTAAAACATGGTCGGCAGCGGGTAATACAACAGCAGATCCGGCACCACTGTCAGGCCGGACGTCAGTCGCGGATGCTGCTCCAGCAGCGAATCCACCTCCACCACGCTGCACGGCAGATAATCGAAGCGCTTGGTGGCCAGCATTTCCACCAGCGTCTCCATATTGCCGCTGGCCTGCACCTTGTAGCCGTTGTGGCGCAGTATCTTGACATCCACCCAGCTGCGCCCCTGCCCCGCCGTGAGCCGCTTGAGCTGCGCCTGGCTGACGATGGTGCTGAATTTCTGTAAATCCTCCTGACGCACGATCAACTGGCGGTAGCCCAGCAGGCCACCCATGATGGGCGTGCTGACCAGGATATTGCGCTCATCCCCGCTGCTGCCCTCGTCGCTGCGCCAGGGACCGACGTGGACGTTCAGCCGCTGACCCAGATGCACTTCGCGCCACACCCGCATGGTGCTCATATTGTCCGGCACCCGGGTGACGGAGAAGGCACCGTAGGCCGGCTCGGTTTTCTTCAGCGCCAGCGTCAAGGCGGCGACCTGATAATCGTCGCGCTTGGGGGTGCGCCCCCACTCGTAGTACAAATAGGCCATGGCGGCGTTGGCCGCGCGCACTCCCCGCGCGCTCAGCGCCAGGGCAGCCAGCGCCAGCAGCACGTCCCGACGCGATACTGGCGTGTATGAAGACTGCATGCAAAGCAGTCTATGCCATGTTGCGGCGCGTTGTCACCTTCCAGTAGAGGCGTGCGAGCAACAGCGTGCCGAGGATGAGGCCAAAGATAATCGGCTGGGTGAAATTGTGCTTGCCCGCCTTCATCCACCAGAAATGCAGGATGGCCAGCGGCGCGATCACGTAGATCAGCCGGTGCAGCCATTGCCAGCGCTTGCCGCCCAGGCGCTTGATCATGCCGTTGGTGCTGGTGACCGCCAGCGGAATCAGCAGCACGAAGGCGATGAAGCCGACCGTGATGAAGGGCCGCTTCAGCACGTCTTTCCACATCTCGGCCAGATCGAAGAAATGGTCGAACCACAGGAAGGTCATGAAGTGCAGGAAACCGTAGAAGAAGGTGTACAGCCCCAGCATGCGGCGCAGCTTGACCAGCCAGTTCCAGCCACTGAGCCGCCGCAACGGCGTCACCGCCAGCGTAAAGCACAGGAAGTACAGCGTCCAGTCGCCGGTGCCGCGCGTGATGAATTCCAGCGGATCGACCAGTTGGCCGGTCACGGTCAGATACACCATGCGCGCCAGCGGCACCAGCGCCAACACGAACAGCACGGCCTTGAGCCCGCTGGTTTGCTTGGTCGTCAACATCAGTAGTATTTTTTCAGATCCATGCCGGCGTACAGCGGCGCGACATCGTTATAGCCGTTGAACATCAGCGTCTTGCGCTTGCGCGACAGGAAGCCGTCCTCGCCGATGCGACGCTCGGATGCCTGCGACCAGCGCGGGTGGTCGACGTCCGGATTGACGTTGGAGTAGAAGCCATACTCGTTGGGCGCGGACAGATTCCACGAGGTGCGCGGCTGGTCTTTCACGAAGCGGATTTTGACAATCGACTTGGCCGACTTGAAGCCGTACTTCCACGGCAGCACCATGCGTACCGGGGCGCCGTTCTGGTTCGGCAGTACTTCGCCGTACATGCCAAAGGTCAGCAGCGCCAGCGGGTGATTGGCTTCGTCGATGCGCAAGCCTTCGGTGTAGGGCCAGTCCAGCACGCGGCTGCCGACGCCCGGCATCTGCTTCTTGTCGGCCAGCGAGATGAACTCGACGTATTTGGCATTGCCGGTCGGCTCGACCTTCTTGATGATCTCGGAGAACGAATAACCGATCCACGGTATCACCATCGACCAGCCCTCGACGCAGCGCAGGCGGTAGACGCGTTCTTCCAGCGGCGCCAGCTTCAGCAGCGCATCGATATCCAGCGTGATCGGCTTCTTGACCTCGCCTTCGATGGACACCGTCCACGGCCGCGTTTTCAGCGTGCCCGCATACATTGCCGGCTCGCTCTTGTCGGTGCCGAATTCATAGAAGTTGTTGTAGGTGGTGGCGTCCTTGAACGCGGTCTGCTTGTCCAGCGCGGAAAAGGCCGGATTCAGCTTGGCGGGCAGTTTGACGCCCTGGGCGAAGGCTTCGCGCTGCGCCATTTCCAGCAGCGCGGCACTGCCCAGCGCGCCCATGGCGAGCTGCTTCATGAAGCCGCGGCGCGCTTCGTACACCTCGCGCGGCGTGATTTCAGAGGAAAACGGCAGGTCTATGCCATTAGGGGGACGCTTGATCAGCATGTCGGCTCCAGAAGATTGGTCTAGGGCTAAACCTTACACCGAATCCCCCGGAACGAATATTAAACTTAAGTTTACAATTTGCCGTAGGAGTGCAAACCGGACAGGAACATGTTGACGCCCAGGAAAGCGAAAGTCGTCACCACCAGGCCCACCAGCGCCCACCACGCTGCCGGACGGCCGCGCAAGCCCTTGGTCAAACGCATGTGCAGCCAGGCCGCGTAGTTCAGCCAGACGATCAGCGCCCAGGTTTCTTTCGGATCCCACGACCAGTAGCCACCCCAGGCTTCCGCCGCCCACAGCGCGCCCAGAATCGTCGCGATGGTGAAGAAGGCGAAGCCGGCCGAGATGGCTTTGTACATCACGTCATCCAGCACTTCCACCGATGGCAAACGGTCTTTCAGGTAGCCCGAGGTTTTCAGCAGGTAGGCGGCCGACACCATGGCGGCCAGCGCGAAGTTGCCGTAACCGATGAAGTTGGCCGGCACGTGGATCTTCATCCACCAGCTTTGCAGCGCCGGCAGCAGCGGCTGGATGTCGGCGGCGTTGCGCGAGGTGGTGTACCACATCAGGAAGCCGATAGCGGCCGAAATCACCAGCAGCACGAACGGGCCCATCTGGCGGGTGGCGTAGCGCTGTTCGAAGTACAGGTAGAACATCGCGGTGATCAGCGAGAACAGGATGAACACTTCGTACAGATTGGAGACCGGAATGTGGCCGACGTCGGCGCCGATCAGGTAGGACTCGAACCAGCGCACCATCATCGCGGTCCAGCCCAGCACCACGGCGGACCAGCACAGCTTGGAGCCGATGCTGGAGGCCGCGCCCGAGCGGCCGGCAAAGCCGATCCAGTAGAACACGGTGGAGATGACAAACATCACGCTCATCCACAGCACCGCCGACTGGCTGGACAGCATCATGCGCAGCCAGAATTTCTTGGTGCCGTTGTCCAGCTGGCCGGCGTACATGGAGATCGCCCACAGCGACAGCAACGCCACCAGCGGCATCAGCCAGCGCACCGGTTTCCAGTGCCAGCCCAGCGTGGCGAACACCGGCACCGCCGCCAGCAGGATGCCCTGCTCGTAGATATCCATGTAGTGGCCGAAACGGTTCAGCGCAAACACGGCGCCGGCCAGCAGCGCCAGCGCGTACAGCCAGTCGACCACGGTCAGGCGCTTGAAGTAGCCTGGCGCCTGGGTGTAGGTTTGCTGGGATTGGGTCATTTCCATCATGTTCTCCTGCTTATGCCGCCGATTGCGGCAGTTTTTGCTTCAGTATTTCAAATTCGCGTTCAAAGTCCAGCGTTTTGCGCTGGGTGCTCATGGCCATCAGCGCCTCGGTGCCAGTGCCGTCATCCTTGATCCAGATCCACAGCCGGCGCTCGCGGATGTAGAACATCGCAAACACGCCCAGCACCAGGAACAGACAGCCAAGATACACCACGTTCTTGCCCGGCGAGCGCGTCACCTGGAACACCGATGCCTTGATTTCGGTGAAATCGTCCAGTTGCAGGTAGACCGGGGCGCCATAGAAGAAGGCATCGGACAGCGCGTTGGTGGCCAGTTGCAGGAAGCGGGCGTGGACTTCATCCTCGCCGACCGGCTCCAGGCCATCCTTGGCGCGCGCCACTTGCCACAAGTCCCACAGGCTGCCGTTGAGGATTTTCATGAACACGTCGGCGGCTTTTTCCTGCTCGCCGGCCGGGATTTTTTCCAGGAACTGCGAGATGGCCATGAAGCCACCGGCTTTGTCGCTGCCGGCGAAGATGGTCAGGCTCTTGTCGGCCGACGCTTGCAGCTGGGCGCGCAGCGCGTCGCCGGCGGCCGAGTTGGGCGTGGCGCGGGCGGCGTAGCGTTTGGCGGCGGCGGCGCGCAGATCTGCATCCTGCAGCGCGGCGCGCAGACGCATCCATTCAGTCACGCTGTGGCCGTCGTCGGCCGGGATGCGCAGGTAGCTGAAATTGTCCGATGGGTTGGCGCGCACGCCGGCCAGGAATACGGTGGCGCCATCGACGGTAATCGGCTGCATGTAATTGTTGTACTCGCGCGCCTGGCCGGTCTTGTCGCGCAGCTTGTAGCTGACGCTCGGGCCGACGTTTTTCAGATCCTTGTTGACGGCATTCTTGCCGGCCGAGCCCATGTGCTCGCCCAGCTCTTCCTGCAAGCTCTTGCCTTTCTTGACCGAGCGCGGATCTTCGGTCGCGCCGACGTTCTCGACGTTGAAGGGACGGAAGCCGGACCATTCCACGGTGTAGGCATCGCCCAGCGGGGTCGAGGCACCGACTTCGCCGGCGATCTCGAAACGCTTGCTGTCGTTGCCGCTCATCGGGAAGCCGCTGAGCTTGAGCTTGCTGCCGCCATCCTCAAAGCTGGACTGGTAAATCGCCACGCCCTTGAAGATCAGCGGATGGTTGACCTCGATGGTGCCTTTGACGGTTTCGCCGGTCTGGTTGTCGCGCACTTCCACATCGCTGGCAAACAGCTTGGGCATGCCGGTGCTGTAGAAATCGATGGTGAATTTTTTCAGGTTGATGGTGAACGGCAGTTCCTGAATCAGCACGCCATCCGGACGGTTGAGGATGGCGGTGCTGCTGTTCTGCCCTTCCGGAATCATGGTATTGCCGCGGAAGGTGGGATTGCCGGTGCCGAGGCGGTGCTGCGGCGGCACTTGCGAGATCAGGCCGCTGCCATTGAACGGCGTCTTGCCGAGGAACCATTCCTGCAGCCGGATCGGGATATCCGAATCCATCACCGCGCCCAGGCAAATCACCACGATGGCGCTGTGCGCGAAGATGTAGCCGAACTTGTTGGCCGCGCCCTGCTTGGCCGCCACCAGCGTGCCATTATCCTTGTCGACCAGCTTGACCTGATAGCCGGCATCCGCCAGCCGCGCCGCGCTCTGCTGCGCCAGCGCCGTGCGCGCCAGCGACGAGCGCCATTGCATCTTGTGGTGGAAATTCAGCAGCGATTGCTCGCGCACGTTCTCGCGCCAGCTGCGCATATCCTTCAGCATCTTCGGCGCGTTACGGATGATGCACAGCGAGGTGGACGTCACCAGCATGGTCATCAGCAGCAGGAACCACCAGGCCGAATACACGCTGTACAGGCCCAGCTTGCGGAAGATCTCATACCAGAACGGGCCGAACTGGTTGATGTAATTGGACGCCGGCTCGCCCTGCTTCATCACGGTGCCGATGATGGCCGCAATCGCAATCATCGCCAGCAGGGCGATGGCGAAGCGCATGGAAGAGATCAGCTCGACAACTTCAGCGACGACGGCGCGGCGGGTGTTCAGCTGGATGCCGGTGGTACTGGGGCTACTCATTCAGATTCTTTAATAAAGTGGTGGCAGGCGGCAGCATACCAACAAAAAGGGCAGCCTGCTCACGCAGCCGCCCCCTTTCTTTTTGCCTGGTCTGCACGTTAATCATGCAGAATTTTTAATTTTATTTCAGGCCCGCTACGTAATCTGCAACGGCTTTCATCTCTTCGTCCGACATGCGCTTGGAGATGGTGGCCATTTCGACGCTCTTGCGGGTGCCAGCCTTGAACAGACCCAGCTGAGCAAACGTATAGTCCTGATGCTGACCGGCCAGACGCGGATACTGAACCGGGATGCCGGCGCCGGTGGCGCCATGACAGCTGGCACAGGCCGGCACGCTCTTCTCGGCGATGCCGCCACGGTAGATTTTCTTGCCCAGCTCAACCGTGTCCTTGTTCTTGGCGGCGCCCGGATTCTGCTTCTGCGTCACCAGCCAGGCCGCGACGTTATGCTTTTCCTCGTCGCTCAGCATCTTGGCGTAGGTGGTCATCACCGGTTGGCTGCGATCGGCGGTGGTGAAGGCGACCAGCTGCTTGTACAGATAACCCTCATGCTGGCCGGCCAGCTTGGGATTGACGGAGATGGTGGAGTTGCCACCGGCGCCATGACAGGACACGCAGGCCGGCAGACCACGGGCGTTATCGCCGTCGGTGAACAGGGCGGCGCCTTTGGCAGCATCGATTTTCGGGGCAGCGGGTTGGGCGGGCTTCTTATCGTCGGCGGAGGCGGTAGCGGTGGCAGCTACAGCGAGCAAGGCGACGAGCATGGTTTTTACAAACGGTGAAAACACACTATTCATTCAAGCACCCTAGGAGGAGTCTAAAAAGTTGGTACCAACAGTGCCCACCGCAGCACTGATGCGTGCTTAGAAGCACTTGGTATCGACTCATTGTACAATAGCTTAAAAAAATACCTGCTTTAAACTGTTGCTTTTTTCCCCACTCCCTCCCCATGTCCAAACTCTGGCAAGCCCGCTTCTTTACGACCGTTAACCAATTGCGCGATCTGCCCGACACCCAGGTGCCGGAAATCGCCTTTGCGGGTCGCTCCAATGCCGGTAAATCGACCGCCATCAACATCTTATGTAATCAGAAAGGGTTGGCCTTCGCGTCCAAGACGCCGGGCCGGACCCAGCACATCAACTTCTTCTCGATCGGCGGCGCCCATGTGGCGCAGCACCGCAAAGATCCCACCATCGTCGACGAAATCCAGGCGTTGCTGGTCGACTTGCCGGGCTACGGCTATGCGGAGGTGTCAGGTTCGGCCAAACTGCACTGGCAGCGCCTGCTGGGCGACTACGTGCAGCGCCGCGACCAGCTGGCCGCGCTGGTCCTGATCATGGACTCGCGCCGCCCATTCACCGAGCTGGACGTGCAGATGCTGGAATGGTTCGCCCCTACCGGCAAGCCGATCCATTGCATCCTGACCAAGGTTGACAAATTGAACCGCAACGAATCGGTCAACGTGCTGCGCCAGGCGAAAGCCAAGCTGGACAGCTACGTCGACGAAGACGGCGAAGGCTTCCCTTTCACCGTGCAACTGTTCTCCGCCCTGAAACGGGTCGGCATCGACGAAGCCAACGACAAGATTCTTGAGTTGTGCGGCCTGGCGGAGGACGACCAACCTGCCACCCCAGACCCAGAAGTAGGAAGTGATAGCGATGAGTAAAGTATCTGCCCAATTCCCCGCCATCCGCATGCGCCGCATGCGCCGTGATCCGTTTTCCCGCGCCCTGATGCGCGAAAACGTGCTGACGCCGGCGGACCTGATCTACCCGGTGTTCATCCTCGAAGGCACGCACCAGCGCGAAGCGGTGAAGTCGATGCCGGGCGTGGAACGGGTTTCGGTTGACCTGCTGCTGAAGGTGGCGGAAGAATGCGTGGCGCTGGGCATCCCGGTGCTGGCGTTGTTCCCGGTGATCGACACCGCCAAGAAAACCCCGGACGGCATCGAAGCCACTAATCCGGAAGGGCTGGTGCCGCGCGCGGTGCGCGCGCTGAAGCAAGCGTTCCCGGAGCTGGGCATCCTGACCGACATCGCGCTCGACCCGTACACCAGCCATGGCCAGGACGGCCTGATCGACGACGACGGCTACGTCATCAACGACATCACCACCGACATGCTGGTGCGCCAGGCGCTGTGCCATGCGAATGCCGGCGTCGATGTGGTGGCGCCGTCGGACATGATGGACGGCCGCATCGGCGCCATCCGCGAAGCGCTGGAATCGGCCGGCCACATCCACACCCGCATCATGGCGTATTCGGCCAAGTATGCATCGGCGTTCTACGGCCCGTTCCGCGACGCGGTCGGCTCGGCGGCCAACCTGGGCAAAGGCGACAAGAACCAGTACCAGATGGACCCGGCCAACAGCGACGAAGCGCTGCGCGAAGTCGGGCTGGACCTGGCCGAAGGCGCCGACATGGTGATGGTCAAGCCCGGCATGCCCTACCTGGACATCGTGCGTCGTGTAAAAGACGAATTCAAGGTGCCGACCTTCGCCTACCAGGTCAGCGGCGAATACGCGATGCTGAAAGCCGCCGCGCAAAACGGCTGGCTGGATCACGACAAAGTGATGATGGAATCCATCCTCGCCTTCAAACGCGCTGGCGCCGACGGCGTGCTCACCTACTTCGCGCTCGACGTCGCCCGCAAGCTGAAAGCGCAATAAAAAATCCGGGGTCAATCCTCCCAAAGCTACACGGGCTCTACCGTAGCGGAACGCTACGGTAGAGCCCGTGTAGCTTTGGGAGGATTGACC
>NZ_WKJK01000018.1 GCF_009674535.1 Duganella guangzhouensis | reverse complement strand
GGCGCGGTGCGAGCGGCGCAGGCGGCTATGGCAGAGGCAGCGCTGATGGGGCAGCGCGCGGCTCGGGCGACGGCAAACGCAGCGCGGGCGGCCCGGGCGGCCGGTCGTCTGGTGGCGGCTACGCTGGCGGATCGCGCGACGGCAGCGGTTATGGTGGCAGCGGTGCGGCGCCCAAAGGTTCAGTGGTGGTGGCCAATGGCCGTGGCGCCAAATCGCAGGCCCGCGCGGACGGTCGCGCCAAGGCACAGCCGGGCGGCCGCAAGTCCAAGCCGGGATCGCGCTGACCCGCGTCCGGACGCCCTGATAAAATAACGAACTTTGAGCACCACCCCACGTTGGAGAACTGAATGCAGCAATACCAGGAATTGATCCAGACCGTCATCGACAGCGGCAGCTGGCAGGACAACCGCACCGGCATCCGCACGCTGAGCGTGCCGGGTGCGATGATGCGCTTCGACCTGACCAAAGGTTTCCCCGCCGTGACGACCAAAAAGCTGGCATTCAAATCCGTGGTGGGTGAGTTGTGCGCCTTCCTGCGCGCCTCGCGCAGCGCCGCCGATTTCCGCGCGCTGGGCTGCAAGGTCTGGGACCAGAACGCCAATGAAAATCAGCAATGGCTGGACAACCCCTATCGACTCGGCACCGACGACCTGGGGCCGGTCTACGGCGTGCAGTGGCGCCAATGGCCGGGCTACAAGCTGCTGGACGCCGACCAACCGGCACAAATCGCCAACGCCCAGAAAAACGGCTTCACCGTGGTCTCGCAACTGGAAGAAGACGGCGTACAGAAAGTCCTGCTCTACAAAGCCATCGACCAGCTGCGCGAGTGCCTCGACACGATCGTGAATAATCCGAGCAGCCGCCGCATCCTGTTCCACGGCTGGAACCCGGCCGTGCTGGATGCAGTCGCCCTGCCGGCCTGCCACCTGCTGTACCAGTTTATTCCGAACCCGACCACCAAAGAACTGTCGATGTGCCTCTACGTTCGTTCCAACGACCTTGGCCTGGGCACCCCGTTCAACCTGGCGGAAGGCGCCGCGCTGATGCACCTGGTTGGCCGTCTCACCGGCTACACGCCGCGCTGGTTCAGCTACTTCATTGGCGACGCGCACATCTACGAAAACCACATGGAGATGGTGCAGGAACAGCTGAAGCGCGAGCCGTTCCCGCTGCCGCAGCTGATCATCTCCGACCGCGTGCCGGCGTTCGCACAAACCGGCAAATACGAACCGGAGTGGCTCGAAAAAATCGAACCGACCGACTTCGCGCTGGACGGCTACCAACACCACGCGCCCATCACCGCAGCAATGGCCGTATGATGCGGCTCGACTTCGTCCCCGGCACCATGTGCGACCAGCGGCTATGGGGCAAGCTGGCGCCGCTGCTGCCAGACTACGTCGAACCGAATTACATCCCGCTGTACAAAGCCCGCACCCGCGCGCAGATGCAGTCGGTGATCGCCGCGCGCACCGCACCGCAGGCCCACATCGTCGCCTTCTCGCTGGGCGCCTACCTGGCGCTGGAGCATGCGCTCAACCATCCTGACCGCGTGGCCTCGCTGGTACTGATCTGCAGTTCCGCGCGCGCCCTGCGACCAGAGGAAAAAGAACGCCGTCAGCGCACCATGGCCGCGCTGGAGAAACACACCTTCGCCGGCATGCCCCCCAGCCAGCTGCGCAGCTTCGTCCATCCATCGCACATGGACGACAAGAGCGTCACCGAGGTAATCCAGCAGATGTCGCTGGACCTGGGCAAGGACGTGATGCTGGCGCAGTTTGTCGCCTCGATGGAGCGCGACGACCTGGCCGCACGCCTGGACGAATTGAAATGCCCGGTGCTGATCATCGGCGCCGAGGAAGACGCCATGGTCAGCGCCGACGATCTGCGCAACATGGCCGCGCAATCCTCGCGCGCCCAGCTCGACATCGTGCAAGGCAGCGGCCATATGATCCCGCTGGAAGCGCCGGAAAAACTGGCCGCCGCCCTCACCGCCTTTTACAATGACGCGACTTGATTTTGTTCCCGGCACCCTGTGCGATGAACGCATGTGGTACCGCCTGCTGCCATTGCTGGGCGATGGTTTCGAATTCAACCACGTGCCGCTGCATGAAGCGCGCTCGCGCACGGAGATGCAGACGCTGATCGGCGCCCACAGCGCGCCCAAAGCCAATCTGGTGTCGTTCTCGCTGGGCGCTTACCTGGCGGTGGAATACGCGCTGGCCAATCCAGAACGGGTGAATTCGCTGACCATCATCGCCAGTTCGGCCAAGGGATTGCAGGAAAAGGAAAAAGCCACGCGCCTGCGCATCATTCCGCTGCTGGAAAAGAACCACTACACCGGCATGACGCAAATGCGGCTGCGCGAAATCCTGGCGCCGGAACATCTGGACGATCCGGCCATCGTGGATGTGATCCAGGACATGGCAGTTGAACTGGGCAAGGACGTGCTGCTGACACAATTTCGCACCACCATCGAACGTCCGGACCTGATGCAGCGCACCGGCGAGCTTACGTGCCCGATCCTGATCGTCGCCTCCGAACAGGACAAGCTGGTACCCGCCGACGACATCCGCGAATTCACCACCTACAACCCCGCCGCCCGGCTGCACGTGCTGCAAGAAGGCACCGGCCACATGATCCCGCTGGAAGCACCACAGGTGCTGGCGGATTACATGCTGGACTTCTACCGCACCCTATGAAAGCGCTGGCACTGGCGGCCATTGCGTTCTACCAGCGCTACCTGTCGCCGCTGAAAGGCTTTTCCTGCGCTTTCCGCGGCCACACCGGGCGTGATAGCTGCTCCTGCTACGGCAGACGCGTGATTGCGCGCTATGGCGTGCTACGCGGACTGACGCTGCTCAACCGCAGGCTGACCGCCTGTGGCGCGGTTCATCGTCACCACCATCCGGCACCACCGCCAAGCCGCCTGCGCGCCCACTATCGTGCGCAAGCCGGGTTCTGTGATGTGCCCAGCTGCGATGTGCCCTCTTGCGATCTGCCATCCTGTCACCTGCCGCATTTGCCCTGCGACGGGGTCAATCCCTGCCAGCTACTGGACTGCGCCAGCAGCTGTGCCGATGGCCCAAGCTGCCGCGATTGGTGGCGCAATCGCCGCCGCAATAAAGACGATGCACTCTACGTGCGCATGCCGCCTCCCCCTGGTCTGTAATTTCAACGATAATAGCGCCTCCTTCGCGCACTTATCACCATGAGCCAACTCACCATCATCGTCGCCACCGACGCCCAGCGCGGCATCGGCATCAACAACACGCTGCCGTGGAAGCTGCCGGAGGATCTGGCACACTTCAAGCGCCTCACCACCGGCCACCCCATCATCATGGGCCGCAAGACCTTTGAGTCGATCGGCCGCCCGCTGCCGAACCGCCGCAACATCGTCATCACCCGTAACGCGGAATGGACGCACGAAGGCGTGGAAGTTGTCGGCTCCGTCGAGGCGGCGATTGCGCTGCTGGACGGCGCCGAAGGCTTCGTCATCGGTGGCGCTGAAATCTACCAACAGTCGCTGCATCTGGCGGACACATTGATTATTACGCAAATCGCCCATACCTTCGATTGCGATGCCTTCTTCCCGGCGCTCGACGCCAGCTGGCAGGAAACCGCGCGCGAGCCGCACGTTTCCGAGGCATCCGGTCTGCATTACGCTTTTGTCACCCTGCGCCGCAAGGCATAAGTTTTAAGAAGGATACCCATGTCTGGTCAAGGCTTCCACGTACACGGCCCGCACGATCACGCGGTCGAACACGCCGCGCACGGCAACGACGGCTTCTCCAACAACATCGCCGTGATGACGGCCATCCTGGCCACCGTCGGCGCGGCGTTCGGCTATCTGGGCGGCGCCACCCAGAACGAAGCGGCGCTGTACAAGAACAATGCCGCCATCGACAAAACCGAAGCGGCCAACAAATGGAACTACTACCAGGCCAAGAACGCGCGCCAGAACCTGGCCGAGGTGGTCATGACGCTGCCCGGCGTCGATCCCAAGCGTTACGAGGCCGACGCCGCCCGCTACAAGCACGACAAGGAAGAGATCAAGAAGGAAGCCGAGAAGTTCGAGGCATCCGCTCAGGAATGGAACCACAAGTCGGACGAGGCCATGCACAAGCACCATCAGTGGGCACTGGCCACCACCGCCGAGCAGATCGCCATCTCGCTGGCCGCGATCACCCTGCTGACCCGCAAGAAGTGGATGATGGGCCTGGCCTACGGCGTGGCTGGCGTCGGCCTGGTGCTGGGTGGCCTGGCCTGGTTTGCCGCTCACTAACGCAACATTGACTGAATAGCATGACACTGTAATCAGGGCGTCATGCATTTACGGCATTCTGGTACGATATTTTTTCCCGCAGCATCGCTATTTCTGCGAGAATCCCGTTCTTATTTTTTTGGCGACCTCACGGTCGCGCCCTAGCCCGCCCCCACCACATCCGGTCAGGGGGCGGCTGCCTTTTTGGAGACATGCATGAAATTTCGTTTCCCCATCGTCATTATTGACGAGGATTTCCGTTCCGAGAACACGTCCGGCCTGGGCATTCGCGCCCTGGCCGATGCAATGGAAAAAGAAGGCATGGAAGTGGTGGGCGTGACCAGCTATGGTGACCTGGCCCAGTTCGCCCAGCAGCAATCGCGCGCCTCGGCCTTCGTGCTGTCGATCGACGATGAAGAATTCGGCACCGGCTCGGTGGAAGACACCGACACCGCACTGAAATCGCTGCGTGCCTTCGTCGAGGAAATCCGCTACAAAAACGCCGACATCCCGATCTATCTGTACGGCGAAACCCGCACCTCGCGCCACATCCCGAACGACATCCTGCGCGAACTGCACGGCTTCATCCACATGTTCGAAGACACGCCGGAGTTTGTGGCCCGCCACATCATCCGCGAAGCCAAGTCCTATCTGGACGGCCTGGCGCCGCCGTTCTTCCGCGCGCTGGTGGAATACGCCAACGACGGTTCCTACTCGTGGCACTGCCCCGGCCACTCCGGCGGCGTGGCGTTCCTGAAATCGCCGATCGGCCAGATGTTCCACCAGTTCTTCGGTGAAAACATGCTGCGCGCCGACGTCTGCAACGCGGTGGAAGAGCTGGGCCAGTTGCTGGACCACACCGGCCCGGTCGCCAAGTCCGAGCGCAACGCCGCCCGCATCTTTAACGCCGACCACTGCTACTTCGTCACCAACGGCACCTCGACCTCGAACAAGATGGTGTGGCACTCGACCGTGGCGCCGGGCGACATCGTGGTGGTTGACCGTAACTGCCACAAATCGATTCTGCACTCGATCATCATGTGCGGCGCGATTCCAGTGTTCCTGATGCCGACCCGTAACAACCTCGGCATCATCGGCCCGATCCCGCTGGAAGAGTTCTCGATGGAGAGCATCATGCGCAAGATCGAAGCCAACCCGTTCGCGCGCGAAGCGGTGAACAAGAAGCCACGCATCCTGACCATCACCCAGTCGACCTACGACGGCGTGGTGTACAACGTGGAAACCCTGCGCGAGCTGCTGGACGGCCAGATCGACACCCTGCACTTCGACGAAGCCTGGCTGCCGCACGCCACCTTCCACGACTTCTACAAAAACATGCACGCGATCGGCAAAGACCGTCCGCGCGCCAAGGAGTCGATGATCTTCTCGACCCAGTCGACCCACAAGCTGCTGGCCGGCCTGTCGCAGGCCTCGCAGGTGCTGGTGCGCGAATCGGAAACCGTCAAGCTGGACCAGGACGCCTTCAACGAGGCTTACCTGATGCACACCTCGACCTCGCCGCAATACTCGATCATCGCCTCGTGCGACGTCGCCGCCGCCATGATGGAAGCGCCGGGCGGCACCGCGCTGGTGGAGGAATCGATTCTGGAAGCGCTGGACTTCCGCCGCGCCATGAAAAAGATCGACCAGGAATGGGGCAGCGACTGGTGGTTCAAGGTCTGGGGCCCGAACGAGTTCGCCGAAGAAGGCATCGGCACCCGCGAAGACTGGATCATCAAGGCGGAAGACGACTGGCACGGCTTCGGCAAGCTGGCGCCGGGCTTCAATATGCTGGACCCGATCAAGGCCACCATCGTCAACCCTGGCCTGTCGCTGGACGGCAAGTTCGACGAAACCGGCATTCCGGCCTCGATCGTCACCAAGTACCTGGCCGAGCACGGCGTGATCATTGAGAAGTGCGGCCTGTACTCGTTCTTCATCATGTTCACCATCGGCATCACCAAGGGCCGCTGGAACACGCTGCTGACCGCGCTGCAGCAATTCAAGGACGATTACGACAAGAACCAGCCGATGTGGCGCATTCTGCCGGAATTCGCGGCCGCCAATCCGGCCTACGAAAAAGTCGGCCTGCGCGACCTGTGCCAGCAAATCCACGACTTCTACAAAGCCTATGACGTGGCGCGCCTGACCACCGAGATGTACCTGTCGAACATGGTGCCGGCAATGAAGCCTTCGGACGCCTTCGCCAAGATGGCGCACCGCGAAATCGAGCGCGTCGCGATCGACGAGCTGGAAGGCCGCATCACCTCGATCCTGCTGACGCCTTACCCACCGGGCATTCCGCTGCTGATCCCGGGCGAGCGCTTCAACAAGACCATCGTTGACTACCTGCGCTTCGCGCGCGACTTCAACGAACGCTTCCCAGGCTTCGAAACCGACGTCCACGGCCTGGTCAAGCGCGAGGTCGACGGCAAACGCGGTTACTTCGTCGATTGCGTGAAGCAGTAACAGAACAAAAGGCAGCTTCGGCTGCCTTTTTCATTGGCGCTGACGCTGCGGCGTCACAATAAAAAAACGCCGCGAGGCCCGAAGGCATCGCGGCGTTTCGCGTTATTGCTGAGTCAGCGTTAAACCGTGGTGTTCACCAGGTTGCCGCTGGTGCCGTTGTGACCCACTTTGCTCGACAGCGCTTGCAGGAAGGCGGTCAGCTTGGAGGCAACATCGCTGCTGCTGGTGCTATCCGTGCTGCTGGTGCTGTCGCTGCTGTCGCTGCTGCTGACGCCCAGCTTGTCCAGCAGGTTGGAGAACGACGCTTCCAGCTGGTCGACGGCATCGCTGCTGTCGCTGCTATCGGTGCTGGTGGTGGTGGTGTCGGTGCTGTCCGTGCTGCTGCCCGAGCTCAGCTCGGAAATCAGGCTTTGCAGATCCGTCTCCATCTTGCCAGGACCGCCGGCCGCGCCCACCTGGTCGCCGTATGGCGGGGTGTCACTGCTGGTGCTGTCGGCGTTTTGTGCATGCAATGCGCCCATCAAGCTTTGCAGGAAGCTGCCGAGAGCGGCCGCCACATCGGTAGCATCGGTCGACGTGGTGTCGGTGCTATCGGTGCTGGTCGAGGCGGTCGAGGTATCGGTGCTGGTGCTGCTGCTGTCGGTCGAGCTGGTATCGGTGATACCGATCGACTTCAGCGCTTCGGCAATGGCGTCCGCGAAACCACCACCATCATCTGGTGGCGGCGGCGGTGGACGCACACCATCAGTGCTGCTGGTGCTGCTGGTGCTGTCGGTGCTGCTCGTGCTGCTCAGGCGGCTCAGATAGCTGAGTGCGCTGGCGGCGCTGCTGGAAAGGGCGCTTATTGACATACAATTCTCCGCTTATTAAGTTTTTAAAGGGGGTACTACGGGTACAACTCTGCAAAAAACGTTAAGGGCGCTGCGGATGGCGCGGCTTTTCGTCCGCTTGCTTCTTGCGCTGTTCCGGCGTCAGCACGGCCAGCAACTTTTGTTCAGTACGCACGCGCTGCAGCGCGATATTGGCTTCCGCGGTGGCGGCTTCCTTGGCCAACGCCGCTGCCTTGGCGTCGTCGTACTTGTCTGCTTTGGCCAGTTCACGCAGTGCTTCCGATGCCTTGCGGGCTGCTTTGCCCTGGTCGCGCAAGTAAGGAGCTTCTGCATGCAGAATGGCGAAAATCTTGTCTTCCTGGGCTTCGGTCAACTCGACGCCGTGGAAGAACGGTGACAGGCCGCCGCCGAAGCCGGGGCCAGGACCAAAACCGAAGCCTGGGCCAAAGCCGGGACCGCCGTTCGGGCCATGCTCGGGACCACCGTTCGGGCCGCCGTGTTCGCCGCCGCGTTCGCCACCTTGTTGCGGGCCGCGATGCTGCGGGCCTTCCTTGCCTGGGCCGCCCGGGCCACCAGGGCCTTCGTTGTCGCCGTCAAAGCCGCGTGGACCGGGGCCAGGTTCGCCCTGGGCCATCGGGGGTTGATCTGCGCCTAACTCGTCGGCGCGGGCAGCGCCGCCGATCGCAAACAGCGGCATCGCCAAAACGGCTGCCAGCAGGAGGTTTCGTACATTTGGTGTGGATGTCTTCATGCCCATGTTTTCCTTGATTGGTAATGGCCACTATATTCATCCCTCACCGTGTAAAGTGGCGTTAGGGCAACGTAAATCAGAGTAAAGAGTGACGTTCTGACACTTAATTGCAACACAGAAATGCGTTGTAAAAGCGGGTAAAACGCCCCGCTTCATAGAGGGAGGCTGTTATGATGAGCGATCTGTATCCATAGAAAATGCGCAATGAAGAGCAAAGTACTGCTGATAGACGACGACATCGAACTGGTGAGCATGTTCCAGGAATACCTGGAGCAAGAAGGCTTTGATGTAAAAACCGTGCACGACGGCGAAGCTGGCACCGCTGAAGCTTTCACCGGCATGTATTCGATCGCCATTCTGGACGTGATGATGCCGCGCATGAACGGACTGGAAACGTTACGCCGGATTCGCACCAACAGCCAGTTGCCGATCCTGATGCTGACCGGCCGCGGCGACGACACCGACCGCATCGTCGGCCTGGAACTGGGCGCCGACGACTATGTGGCCAAGCCCTGCACGCCGCGCGAGCTGACCGCCCGCATCCGCGCCATCCTGCGCCGCGCCCAAAGCGCGCCGGCCGACAGCAGCCAGCAGACCGCCATCACGGTCGGCCAGCTGACCATGTGGCCGGAACAGCGCCGCGCCACCTGGGCCGGCACCAAGCTGGAACTGACCAGCACCGAATTCAATCTGCTGGAAGTGCTGGCGCGCAACGCCGGCCGTCCGGTCAGCAAGAACACCCTGTCCGAGCAAGGCCTGGGCCGCCCGCTGGCGCGCTTCGACCGCAATATCGACGTCCACCTGAGCTCGCTTCGCCACAAGCTCGGCACCATCGCCGACGGCCGCTCCTGCCTGCAGACTGTGTACCGACTCGGCTACCAGCTGATCAAGGAGTAAGTCTTGGGTCGTTTGTTCTGGAAGTTTTTCCTGTGCATATTTCTGGCGCAGCTTGCGGCAACCGTCGGTATCGGCGGCGCGGTGTGGTTGAAGAACCGCAACCAGCAATCGCAACAAGTCAGCCTGGACACCAGCCCGCCAGCTGAAATGGCGATCAACGCCGCCGCCTCGACGCTGGAATTCGGCGGCGTCAAGGCACTGCACCGGATGCTGGAGAACATGGAACGCCACCGCGTCTATGCGGTCGACGAACAGGGTCATGAAATCCTCGGCCGCATGGTCAATCCGCAGATGCTGCAAGAGTCGCGCGCGCGGCTGAAGGATCAGGTGCGGCGTGCCGTGCGCCAGGTCGGCGGCGACGACGGCAAGCGTTATCTGCTGTTCCTGCCGTCCGGCGAGCGCGAGCGCGGTCTGGATGACAATCGCCAGTTGCTGGCCAACCTGGGCGGCGGCACGCAGATGGCGATGAAGGCGGCCTCGGTGCTGCAGGATAGCCTCGACGATCGCCGTGATGACCGTCGCGACAACTTCAAGCGCAACGACGAGCGCGGCGCCCGGCCGCCGCAAAACCAGATGCCGGGCCGCCCGCCCGGCCTGGATGGCAACAACAATGCCGGCAACGCCGCCGCGCCCGGCGCCCAGGGTGGCCCCGGCGCGCCCGGCACCATGCCGGCGCTGGATGGCGCCCAGAACAACGATAACCGCGCGCCCTTCCCTGGCCCCGGTCCGGATGGCGCTTCGCCTATGCCGGGCATGATGGGCCCCGGCGGCATGCCGGACGGCCGCGATATGAACGGCGACCGGCCATGGGGTCCACGCTTCCAGCCGCTGGGGCCGTGGGTGCCGATCGCCGCCGCCACGCTGGCCAGCCTGCTGTTCTCGGTGTTGCTGGCCTGGTATTTCTCGCGTCCGATCCGCGCCCTGCGCGAAGCGTTTGACGCCGCCGCCAACGGCGACCTGTCGCCACGCTTTGCCGACGCCACCGGCAAGGCCGGCAATGAGCTGAACGATCTGGGCCGTGATTTCGACATCATGACGGCGCGTCTGCGCAACCTGATCGACGGCCAGACCCGGCTGCTGCACGATGTATCGCACGAATTGCGCTCGCCGCTGGCACGGCTGCAGGCGGCGATCGGCCTGGCGCACCAGAGCCCGGAAAAGATCAACGCCTCGCTGGAGCGCATCGAACGCGAAAGCGTGCGCATGGACAAGCTGGTGGGCGAACTGCTGACGCTGGCCCGGCTGGAAGCCGGCGCCATCAAAGCTTCGCAGGAACAGATCGCCATGGCCGATTTGCTGGAGCAGATTGCCGACGACGCCCGCTACGAAGCGGCCAGCCAGCAGCGCACCGTGGTACAGGAAGGCGAAGCGGATGTGCAAGTGATCGGCCAGTCGGATCTGCTGGGCCGCGCGATTGAAAATGTGGTGCGCAACGCCATCAAGCACAGCCCTGAAGGTGGTGAAGTGCAGTTGCAGGTGCGTTCGCTGCCGGAAGCCAGTCAGCTGGTGATCCGCGTGCTGGACCGTGGTCCGGGCGTGGCGCCGTCCGATCTGGAAACCATCTTCCAGCCCTTCTTCCGCTCCAGCAATGCTGGCACCGAAGGCCACGGCCTGGGCCTGGCGATCGCCCAGCACGTGATCGAGGCGCACGGTGGCAGCATCAAGGCCACCAACCGCGCCGGCGGCGGCCTGTGCGTCGAAATGATCCTGCCGGTTAAGCGGTAGTATCGATCACGCTGCCGAGGGTGGCGTAGCGCTTGTCGCTGCTGCTGCCCGAACTGTCCTGCTTCGCGGCTTGTTCGGCCTGTTTGGCCTCTGCCTGTTGCTGCGCCTGCTGAGCCGCCTTCTGAGCGGCTTGCGCCTGCAACTGCTGGATCTGCTGCTCGATCGCCTGAATTTGCGTCTGCAGCAGCTTGGCTTTCTGCTCGCCGGCTTCGGAAGTATCCGCGCTGGCATCCTTCAGCTGGTCTTGCAGCGATTTCAATTGTTTCTGCAGCGCCGCAATGGTGCTGGCGCTATCCGAACTGCCGGCACTGCTGGTGCTGGCTGTCGAGGTACTGGAACTGACTGCCGTAACCATCTCATCCTCCCACTTTAGTTCATTTATGAGATTGTTATCGGCAAAACAAAAGGGCTCCGTAGAGCCCCAATTGTAAAGAACTGTAAAACTGGCGCGATCAGGTCTTCGGCAGCGTCACGCCGACCTGACCCTGGTATTTGCCGCCACGGTCCTTGTAAGAAACCTCGCACACCTCGTCGGATTCGAAGAAGAGCACCTGCGCCACGCCTTCGTTGGCGTAGATCTTGGCCGGCAGCGGCGTGGTGTTGGAGAATTCCAGCGTCACATAGCCTTCCCACTCTGGTTCGAACGGGGTGACGTTGACGATAATGCCGCAACGCGCATAGGTCGATTTGCCGAGGCAGATGGTCAGCACGTTGCGCGGAATGCGGAAGTATTCAACCGTGCGCGCCAGCGCGAACGAGTTCGGTGGAATGATGCAGTAGCCCTTGCCGGACACGTCAACGAAGTTGTTGGCGTCAAAGTCCTTGGGGTCGACGATGGTGGTGTTGATGTTGGTGAACAGCTTGAACTCGTCGGCGCAGCGAATGTCGTAGCCGTAGCTGGATGTCCCGTAGGAAACAATCTTCTGGCCGTCGCGCTGTTTGACCTGACCCGGTTCGAACGGTTCGATCATTCCATGCTGCTCCGCCATCCGGCGTATCCATTTATCGCTTTTAATCGTCATCGCAACACAACCCTAAAATTTTACAATGCCCGAGATTTTACGCTAAAGCCTCTCTTTTAAGAACTTTTTTACCAGCTTGCTCCGACAGCAAATCCACAATCATTTCGCGCGTGGCCTGGGCGGCGACGGCCGGATTCTCCATCGGGAACAAATGGCCGCCGCGCACGATGCGGAAATGGCGCCCCACCAGCGCCTGCGTGTGCTTGTGGCCGGACTGGCTGGTTTCCCACGAATTGTCGCCGCCGATAAAGCCGACCGGCACCGGATAGCCCTTGCGCAGCAAGCGCGGCAAGTGATGCGGCAAGGTCGCGTAGACGGCGGTTTCGTGTTCGCGGGTATAGCGCAGCTGCACGCCTTCCGGATGCGGCTTGAGGCCGCTGTCGATGTAATCGGTCAGCACACCGGGCGCCCAGACCGCAAACAGCTCCTTGGCGGCGAAATGTTCGTAGGCCGCTTGCGCGCTGGGCCAGACGTTGCGGCGGCGGATGGAGAACTTGGCCGGCGGCACCTTGTACGCCTTGCCCAGCCGCTTCAGCAAATGCCAGGCGAAGGCGCGCCAACCGCCGACCACCGGCGCGTCCAGCATCACCACGCAGCGCACCAGATCCGGCCGCTGATGCGCCACCATCATGCTCAGCATGCCGCCCAGCGAGTGGCCGACCAGAATCACCGGTTCATGGTAGCGGGTAGTCAGTTCGTGGATGTATTCGTCGACCAGATGCGGCCAGCCATCGCTGACCGGATAACGCGGATTGTGGGCATGCATGTCCAGCGACTGGATATCGAAATCCTGGGACAGCAGCGCGAAAAACTGGCGGTAGACGCCCGCCGGATAGCTGTTGGCGTGCGCGAAATGCAGCTTGGGCTTGCTCACTGGCAGTCTCCGTTATGGTTGTTTTCGGCCAATTGTAATAGCACTTGCTGCGGGGCGCTGGTGGAAACGTTCTAATTTCGCCAATAACGGCGTTGTTGCTCACGGTAGCTGGTGATGGTGATATCGGTGCCAAAATCAAGCGTGATCGCGCCTTGGCGGTCGGTACGGTAGCGCTGGATGTTCAGCGCGCCATAGCGCTCGTAGACTTCCAGCTTAGGGTGGCGGTAGCGGTTGCGGTGTCCGACCTGGAAAATCGCGGCTTGGGGCCGCACCGCCATCAGAAAGCCTGGCGTGGAGCTGGTGCCGCTGCCGTGGTGCGGCGCCAACAATACATCGGCGCGCACGGCGGCCGTGTCGCGCGCCATCAGTTCGCCCTCCTCGGCCGCTTCGATGTCGCCCGCCAGCAGCATCGATTTGCCGCCGGCGGTGATTTTCAGCGTGCAGCTGCGGGCGTTGGGCTTGAGGCTGGTTTCGGCGTAGCTGGCTGGATGCGGGTGCAGCATCTCGAAGCGGACGCCATCCCAATCCCAGCGCTGGCCGGCGGCACAGTGCACATGCTGGCGCGCCGCTAACGCAATGGCGTGATGCGGCGACAGCGATGACAGCACCCAGCCGGTACGCATGCCATCCAGCACGGACAGCGCGCCGCCGGCATGGTCGGCATCGCTGTGGGACACGATGATGCCGTCCAGCGCGTTGATGCCGCGCGCGCGCAAATACGGCAGGATCACACGGTTGCCGGCGTTGGATTCCGGGCTGTAGGCCGGGCCGGCGTCGTACAGCAGCCGGTGTCCGCTGGTTTCGATCAGCAACGCCATGCCCTGCCCCACGTCGAACGCCGTGACGGTCATGTGTCCGGGCTGAGGATGGGATGGTTCGGCGGCCAGCAACGGTATCCAGGTCGCCATGCCCAGCCAGCGTGATGGCCAGCCACGCGGCGCCAGCAACCAGATGGTGCCGAACATGGCCCAGCAGAACAACCAGAACGGCGGCACCGGCGCACTCCACACGGCGTAGCGCATGGCGCTGAACCATTGCAGACATTCGGCCAGCGCCAGCACCAGGCCATGCGCGATGCCAAGCACCGGCACGGCCAGCAGCGGCGGCAGCAGGCTGCCGACCAGCGCAAGCGGCGTCACCACCAGACTAATCAGCGGAATCGCGACCGCATTGGCGAGCGGACTGACCACGGAGACCTGGCCGAACAGCAGCATGGTAATCGGCACCAGTCCCAGCGTGACGGCGTACTGCGTGTGTGCCCCCACGCGCAAGCTGATCCAGAAACGCTCACGACGCGTCAGCGGCACCGGGACGTGCGGTGCGCGCGGATCGGGCGGCGCGCTGCGCGCACGCGGTGGCATGGTGCGGCCCAGCGTCGCGTACAAAATCACCGCCACCGCGCCGAACGACAGCCAGAAGCCCGGCCACAGCACCGCCCACGGATCGATCAGCACCACCACACCCAGCGCCGTGCACAACACATGCGAAATGCTGGTCAAACGGTTGCACCATAACGCCAGCGCCACCACCATCAGCATGTACAGCGTGCGCTGGGCTGGCACGCCAAAGCCGGCCAGCAGCACATACAGCAACGCGACCGCCGCGCCCACCAGCGCAGCCACCTTTTGCGCCGGCAGCCGCAGCGGCAACTGCGCGCGCGTGAAGAAGGAGTGGCGCCACAGCGTGTACGCCATCCACGCGAACAAGCCCGCCACCATGGTAATGTGCAGTCCGGAGATCGAAATGAGGTGCCCGATGCCGGTGCGGTTGAACACCTGCCAGTCCGCCTGGTCGATGCCGCGCTGATCGCCCACCACCAGCGCGACGATCACTCCCGCATACGGTTTGCCGGGCAGCGCGGCGAGTATCCGCTGCCGCAGCGCCGCGCGGCTGCGCTCGACCAGATTGCCGATGCTGAACACAAAGCCGTCCAGCCGCCGGTTACCCGGCGCCACCCGCACATAGCCAGTAGCGCGGATGCCCTGCTCCAGTAGCCACGCTTCGTAATCGAATCCATAGGGATTGGCATTGCCGTGCGGACGTTGCAAGCGCAGCGTGAGCCGCCAGCGTTCGCCCGGCTGCAGGTCTGGCACATCATTCACCTGCTCGCGATAGCCCGAATACCAGGAAATCGCCAGCTTCGGCGGCACCGGCACGTCAGACCGCTCCACCGCGAAATTGAACCGCACGCCCTGAGAGAAACGGTATGGCAGATTATCGATGGTCCCCACCACCGCAATATCCCGCCCCTCATCCACCTCCGCCAATTGCGGCGCCAGCGCCACATGCGCCAGCCATGCGGCCCAAAGAAAACCGGCAACGGCACCACAGCCCAGCGCCAACGCTGCGCCAAAGCGACAAATGCGCCGCGCCAGCACGCGCCATGCCGCCAGTGCCGCCAGCACACCGCAGCCAGCAACGACCATCATCGTCAACGACGGCAACACGGCCAGCGTCTGTAACCACCCCGTGCCAATAGCCAACCCGATCAGCGCCATCCGCATAGCATCCTCCTGACTTTAGCGATACTATTTCGGCAATGACGTTGGATTGATCTATATCATGTCACTCTTACTTAACCCAATACGAACAGAGGCCGCGTTGAAAAATGGCGACAGCCTACAAAGCCGCCAGACAGGCACCATCTGATTGGGGGCCTTTGGATGGCACATTTCAGCGTAACTGGCTCAAGGAACGGAACCAATGCGGTGATGCGAACTGCCTGTTACAGGCGTACAAGCAGCAAATCCATTTTATTGAAATGATCGTACCGGCACCTCCAATCTCAGGCACATATCAGCATACTGGATGGTGCGTCACAAATTATGGCAGCGGGATAGCCGATGCAGCGCAATGGGGACCATGCGATAAAGACCCTGTGAACACCCTGCAAATCAAAGCACTAGATACAAGCGAATACGCTGTCTGGTTTGAATTCACCAGCTTCGCCAGCACGCCATCTTACTGTCGTTTCTCAGGCATCTTCTCCCGCAATGGCGATAGGTTGGAGCTAAGCACGCCGTATAAGGCGCTTGCCTGTAAGCTGAAGATTCACATACTAAAAGATAAATTCGTTTTTGAAGACGAAGGCCGGACCTGTCATGAGGACTTCTGCGACGGGCACAATCTTAGTATCGATAAATACGAATTCTCAAGAAATAAAAAATAACGGCGGCAAACCAAATGGTTTGCCGCCGCAAAGGAGTACCTATAAGGTCAGCTTACATCTTCCAGCGCAAGCCGACCGCGACCGAACGTCCTATCTGGAGCGTACCGAAATTGGTCTGCTGGGCGTTACCCGCATCGCCAAAGTGGTAGTACTGCTGCTGCATTTCGTTGGTCAAGTTGACGCCACTGATATCGACCGACATGTTGTCGTTGATTTTGTAGGAGATTTGCATGTCCACGCTCTTTTCCGGATGGCGCCAGATACCAATCGGATTGGCAAACAAGGCGGCTTCGTTGCTGGCCAGGAAGCCGGAGCGCCAGACGTAGGACAAGCGCGCGCTGACCGGGCCCTTCTCGTACGCCAGAGTGGCGTTGTAGGAGCTGTTCGACACGCCGAAGAACGGCGTCTCCAGCTGGGCGACGATCTCGCCGGCATCATTGGCGTCGGGCACGTTCTGCGACGAGTGGAGTCGCGTGTAGCTACCCTGGAATCCCAGGCCGTCCAGCAGGCTCGGCAACCCTTTCGGGAAGTAGATCAGGCCAAGCTCGGCGCCACTGATCTTGCCGTCGGAGGCGTTGACCGGCGAGTTGATGACGTAGTCATAGCCGTTGGTATGGTCGCCACCCGAGGTCGAGTTGCGGAACGGATCGTCCGCAGCATCGACGTGTATCTTGTGACGCAAGCTCACCACCAGGCCGTCGATCTTGCGCTTGAACAAAGTGCCGTAGAGTGCGCTGTCCTTCTGGAAATACCACTCCGCCGTCAGATCGAGATTCTTGGAGCGCGTCGGTTTCAGGTCCGGATTGCCGCCGCTACCCGAGCCATAACCCACCTTCGACACGTCGTCACCGAGTTGCAGGACCGGATTCAGATCACCGAAGTTCGGACGGCGCAGGGTTTCACCATAGTTCAAGCGCACCACCACATCCTTCGACGGGTCGTAAATCAGGGTCGCGCTAGGCAGCAGCTTGCTGGTCGACTTGCTGGCACTGGACGTCGAGACCGCCTTGGTGGTGGCATCCACCTTGTAGAAGGTCATATCGGTATTGACCTTGACGTAGCGCACGCCAAAATTGCCACGCAGGCGACGGCCGAACAGGTCGTTTTGGGTATTCCCCATCAGGAACAGGTTGGTCGTCTTTTCTTCGACCTCGAAGGTCTTCTGCAGGCTCAGCTGGTCCGTGGTCAGGAAGTTTGGATCGACCGAGTTATACAGCTTGCGCCATTCGTCGATATGGTCGCGGATGTAGTAGGCATTAGGCTCCAGCCAGGTGCGCGGAACGTCCGAGAGGGCCGTGCCGAAGCCGGAGTTGGTGGAGTAATACGCCGAATCCAGCGTGGCAAGGTTACGGCCCAGGTAGGCCGATTGGCTCCGGCTGGCTTCCGACGCCTTGCGGTCGTCGAAGCGCGCGCCGAAGTGCACCGTCTGGAGCGCCCCCCAGTCGGCATCATAGACGCCCGCCAGACTACCCGTCGCGGCGCTGCCCTTGTTGCGGTTGGCGTTATCGTAGAACTGCGCAACATTCCACTTGGTCGGGTCGGTCAGGTCGGCGTCGTTATTGAAATGGAACGACGTGTTGCCGCCGCCGGAATTGAAGTCGACGTTGATGGAAGGTGCGACGCGATCAATCCGGGTGGCGGTGAATTCCGAGTGATAGGTGCTGGTCTGGTACGACAGATCACCTTCCAGCTTCAGGCGGTCGCCCAGGTTCCACTTGCCGTTCAGGGCATACACGTAGGAATCGGTGGCCGACGTGGTGTAGTCGCCGCTGTTGAAGCCATAGACGTTATTGACGGTACGGGTCTTGATAATGTTGGTGCCCGGGTAGGTCGTAATCGTCCCTGCGGGATTGGTGCCGAGATCGCCCCACCAATCAACAAAGCTGAACAGCAACTGGTTGAAGGCCTTGTCACGATAACCGTTGTACATCGATTCGAAGGTGTAGACCGAATCGCTGTTCGGTTTCCACTGCAAGGCGATATTGGCGGCTGGGCGCTCGCGTTCGCCCTGCAGGTCGCTCTGGAAAACGGCGTCACGCGACAGGTAATACGGATAATCTTTGCCGTTGAAATTCAGCGTTGAACCCGCCGCCGTCGGCAAGCCGGTATGGGTGCCAGGGGTCCAGATGCTGGTGTCGGTGATGCGCTGCAGCGGCGTGTAACCGGCCGCATCTTCGGCCGCATTGGGGCTGGCGAACGGCACCATCGCACCCGGCGTCACGCTTTCATTGCGGTACTTCGTCCTGCTGGCCGACAGATTGACCAGAGCGCCAACTTCGCCGATGCCGGTTTCCCAGCGGTTGCTTAACAGAGCGCTGAGCTGCGGGTTGGCTTGTTTCGCCGGATCGAGATAGGTTTCACGCGCCGAAACCGACACTTTCGGCCCCTTGAAATCGAATGGCCGCAGCGACTTGACATCAACCTGGCCGGCAATGCCGGTGTCCAGCTGGCTGGCGTCGCGCGTCTTGTAGACATCAATCTGGCGCACCAGCGTAGAGGGAATGTCCTGCAGCGCGACCTGGGTGCCGGACGCGGTAAAGATATTGCGGCCGTTCCAGGTGGTTTGGACGTCGGGCAGACCGCGAATCGACAAGGTGCCGACTTCGCCGCCGGCGCGGTTGGTGACCTGAACCCCGGTCACGCGCTGCAGCGCTTCGACGACATTGTTATCGGGCAGCTTGCCGATGTCTTCGGCAACCACCGATTCGACCACCTGGTCGCTGGTGCGCTTGATCGCCAGGCTCTTGATCAGCGATGCCTTGACGCCCGTGACCACCACGGTGGTGTCAGGCGCCGGCTCCGTCTGTTCGGCGGCTGCTTGCGCCCACACCGAGGCGCTGCTGAGCACGCCTGCGCCCAACAGCGCGGCAACGGAGATTTTCAAATAGAGTGGACGTGCGAGGATAGCCGCGGCGCGGCCGGATGGATCGTACATATAGTCTCCCTTGTGATATTTTTTTTGCAGTGCTGAACACCGCTTGAAAATCATCTTATGGAGATTGCAACATCCAATCCAATCAATTTTAATTGCTGTTCGATATTGTTTTAAGTATCACCTCGGCTGCAACGCCCATGGACAAACGCCGCAGGCGACCAGCTTGCGATGGCGCGCCTGCGGCGTATTTGCAACGTTAATCGTTTTCTTATCCGACCAGATCCGTTAATCGCGGGATGGCGGCATGGGCGTTGGCCGTGGTGGCGGCCGCGATCTGTTCCGGCGTCAGGCCGCGCAGCTCGGCCAGCACGGCGCCGATACGGGGAATCTGGTCCGGACTGTTGCGGCCCGGATGGACCCAGGCCGGCGAAATATCGGGCGCGTCGGTTTCCAGCACTATCGCTTCCAGCGGCAATTCGGCCGCCAGGCGGCGGATCTGCAAGGCGCGGGTAAAGGTCATGGCGCCGCCGAAACCCAGCTTGAAGCCGAGCTCGATATAGGTGCGCGCCTGCTGCTCGCTACCGTTGAAGGCGTGGGCGATGCCGCCAGCCGGCGCGATCTGCCGCACATGCTTGAGGATCACGTCCTGCGAGCGACGCACATGCATCAGCACCGGCAAGCCGAATTCACGCGCGATTTTCAGCTGCTCGCGGAAGAAAAACACCTGCTTCTCGCGCATCGCCGGCTCGGTCAGCATGGGGATGAAGAAATCAAGGCCGATCTCGCCGATGGCGACAAAGCGCGCATCGGCCATGGCGGCGGCCACCGTCTCGCGCAACACGCGCAAATCGTCTTCAACCGCGTTCGGTACATAGATGGGGTGGATGCCCAGCGCATAACAGGCATTGTCGACGCTGGCCGCCAACTGGGCCACGATGGGGAAATTGGCGGTTTCCACCGCCGGCATCACGATCATCTCCACCCCTTGCCGCCGCGCCAGCGCGGCCTGAGCCGCCGATTCACTGCCGAATTCGTGGGCATCCAAATGGCAGTGGGTGTCGATCCACATGGCTTACGCCTCGTCCGCCTGCAATCCCTGTTCGGTCATGCGCAGCACGCGGTCGCAACGGCGCGCCAGTTCGATGTCGTGGGTGACGATGACAAACGCCGTGCCCGACGTGCGCGACAATTCCAGCATCAGGTCGAAAATCTGCTGCGCGGTGGCGTGATCGAGGTTGCCGGTCGGTTCGTCGGCCAGCACGCAGGCAGGTTGCGTCACCAGCGCGCGCGCCAGCGCCACCCGCTGCCGCTCGCCGCCGGACAGCTCGCCCGGCACGTGGGTGACGCGCTTGGCCAGGTTGACGCGGCTGAGGATCTGCTGCGCCGCCGATTCCGCCTCGGCGCGCTTGACGCGGCGTATCATCAACGGCATGGCGACATTGTCCAGCGCGCTGAATTCCGGCAGCAGATGGTGGAACTGATAGACGAAGCCCAGCGAGCTATTCCGCAGATCGCCGCGCGCGGTCTCGCTGAGGCTGGCGAAATCCTTGCCTTGCAAGGTCACGCTGCCCTTGGTTGGTGTGTCGAGGCCGCCCAGCAGGTGCAACAGCGTCGACTTGCCGGAGCCGGATGCGCCAACGATGGCCACGCGCTCGCCGCGCCGCACGTCAAGATCAATGCCGGCCAGTACTTGCACCGAATACGAGCCCTGGGTGAAGGTTTTGCCGAGGTTGCGGCAAGACAGAACAATCGGCTCACTCATAGCGCAACGCCTCCGCAGGTTTCACGCTCGCCGCCCACCAGCTCGGGTAGATGGTGGCCACAAAAGCCAGCACCACGGCCACGCCGCCAATCTTGGAGACATCCGGCCAGCGCAGGTCCGACGGCACGGTGCTGATGTAGTAGATATCCTTCGACAAGAACTGCACTCCCAATAAATGTTCAATAAACGGCACGATGACGTCGATGTTCAGCGCCACCAGCACACCGCCAGCCACGCCCAGCGCGGTGCCGAGGATGCCGACCAGCGCGCCCTGGATCATGAAGATCTTCATGATCGAGCGCGGCGAGGCGCCCAGCGTGCGCAGGATGGCGATGTCGGCTTGCTTGTCGGTCACCGTCATCACCAGCGTCGAAACCAGGTTGAACGCCGCCACCGCGATAATCAGCGTCAGGATGATGAACATCATGCGCTTCTCGGTCTGCACGGCGGCGAACCAGTTGGCGTTGAGTTTGGACCAGTCGCGCACCACCAGATCGCCCGGCATCGACGCCTTCAGCTCCTGCGCCACGTCCGGCGCCCGGTGCATGTCCTGCAAGCGCAGCCGCAAACCGGCCGGCGCATCGATGCGCAGCAGCTTTTCAGCGTCGGTCAGGTGGACGAAAGCCAGCGCCGAGTCAAATTCGTTGTGCCCGGCCTCGAAGATGCCCACCACGGTGAACGAGCGCAAACGCGGAATCACGCCGGCCGGCGTGGTCTGGCCCTGCGCCAGCGCCAAGGTCACCTTTTCGCCCAGGTTCACGCGCAGCGCGCGCGCCAGCTCGATGCCCAGCACGATATTGTACGCGCCCGGCTGCAGCGCGCTGAAGCTGCCGCGCCGGGTTTGCTTGGCGACGTCGGACACATTCGGCTCTTCGGCCGGCAGCACGCCGCGAATCACGGCCGGGCGCAGCACGTCTTCGCGCACCAGCATGCCCTGGGTTTCGGCAAATGGCGCCGTGCCGATCACTTCCGGATTCTTGCGCGCGGCGGCGGCCTCGGCCTGCCAGTTCGGCATCACACCGCTGGCGTCGAACACCTCGACATGGGCCAGCACCGACAGCATGCGGTCGGTGACTTCCTTCTGGAAGCCATTCATTACCGACAGCACCACGATCAGCGCCGCCACGCCGAGGCCGATGCCAGCCATCGAAATCAGCGAGATAAACGAGATAAAACTGTTCCGTCCGCTGCGCTTGCCGGCGCGCGTGTAGCGCAGGCCGACCCGCCATTCGAACGGCAAATTCTTGACAATACTCATGGGCTCCAGGGGAGGATCAAACGTAACAAGCCCGCAGTGTGCCATACAAACGCACTTTCATGGGTGAAACACCCCACCCCGGCCGATAAAAAAACCGCGCCCGGCAGCAACTGGCTGCGGGGCGCGGCGGAATGGCTTAAGCAGGTCTTAAACGTCGAACTTATGCAGTGAACTTGTCGGTGGCGCGATGCTTGCGGCGGCCCACCAGGCCCACCAGGCCGAGGCCGGCGACCAGCATGGCCCAGGTGTCCGCTTCCGGCACGGCCGATACGCCGATCAGCGTCTGCGAGGCGGTAGTGTCGGCGTTGACGCCGTTGAAGATGGTGTAGTTGTAGGCGTTGGTCAGCGTGTGTCCCGAAGCCACGGTCAGCATGGTGGCGGCATCGGTCACCAGCGTATCGGGCAAGGCGAACGCCTGTGCGCCGCTGTACAAATCGCTGTTATCGGCCTGCAGTTCCCACAGCGCCAACTGGAACGAGATCTGCTTGTCGGAGTCGCCGATGGTGCTGGCGTAGGCGGTTTCATACAGCTTGCGCACTGCGTTGCTGACCGTACCAGTGCCGACGTTGTAACTGGCGGTGTAGCTGGACGTGGTACCCAGCACCACTTCCGGCTGGAAGCAGAACGCCAGGTAGCTCTGGCTTGGGTTGCTGACATTGGTCATGTCGTAGACGATGACGCTGACGGCCGGGAACGGATAATCAGGCTCAGGATTGATCAGCGTGGCGCCCGGGGCGGCCACGATGCCACCCGAACCGACGATGGCGTTGTGGTTGTAGGCGTCGTCCGCGTGCGCGGCACCGGCAAATGCGAGGGTAACGGCCAGTGCTGCGGTGTTCAGTGCGTGCTTGATGTTCATGGTCTTGTTCTCTCTCTTGATTTAAAAGTTATGCGGTGATGATTTGCGACTGACCCACCAGCTCGGCAATGGTGGGGGTGGTGATGCCGGCGGCGGCCGCGTCGGCGGCATCCACGTTGAAATAGACGTCGGTCATGTCGGCGCTGCCGCCATTGGCCAGCGTGACGCTGCTGCGCTCCAGATGCAGGTTGTTGTTGGCATCCACGAACGGCAGTTCGGTATAGCTGACGTTCAGGCTGGTGATGCCGGCCTTGGCCAGGGTCATCAACTCGCCGGCGTCGGTCTTGCCGTTGCTGTTGGCGTCCTGCCAGATCAACAGGCTGGCGAACTGGGCATCGTTGGCATCGACCAGGCCATCGTGGTTGCTGTCATAGCTGGCCAGCTTGGCGAAGCCGGAACCCTTGCTGACGCCGCCAAACAGCTCGCTGATGTCGTCGATCTGGCCGTTGCCGTTGGTGTCGATCGCCAGGAAGCCGTCGCTGCCGGACAGCCAGCCGGACTGAATCGCCTTGCCGCTGCCCAGCAGGTCGAAGCTGCCGGTCATGTCCTGACGGGCGATGGTGTGGATGCCGTCACCATTGAGGTCGATCGCGATCGGCGTGATGGTGGCGTCCCAGCTCATGTCGTTCTTGCCCGAGGTCAGCGTGATGGTGCCGGTCTTGGTCACGTTGACATAGGACTTGCCATCACCCGCCACGTCGGAGTCGATCTGGTCGTTGCTGCCGACGTTTTGTACGCCCCACTTCCAGTTATTCATGTTGACGGTGCTCTTGTCCGACGCGAAGTAGACGCTGACATTGGTCTTGTCGAACTGCAGGTAGTACTGGCCCGGGTTAAGGTCGCTGAACTTGTAGTTGCCGTTGGCATCGGTCTTGATGGTCGAGCCGACTTGCTTGCCGGTGGTGGCGTCGTACAGCGACACGCTGATGCCGCCGATGCCCTCCTCGCCGCTATCCTGGATGCCGTTATGGTTAGCGTCGCGCCACACCTTGTCGCCCAGGCTGGCCTTGCGGTAAATGCCGGCGTCCTCGGTGGTGATGTTCTGGCCGGCCGCCAGCGTGATGGCGCCGGTCTTGCCGGTGCTGCCGGACACGCTGGTGATGTCGGAATCGGTGGCATCGCTACCCTGGCCGGACTTGGTGAAGTACCAGCCGCTGCCGTTGGTGACTTCCACCTTGTAGCTGCCAGCCTGCAGGTCGTCGAACAGATACTGGCCGCCGTCGTGGGTGACGGTGGTGGCTTTCAGCGCGCCGGTGGTGGCGTCGTACAGTTTGATGGTGACGCCATCGACACCCTTCTCGCCGCTATCCTGCACGCCGTTGTAGTTGCTGTCTTCCCAGACGCGGTCACCGATGCTGGCGCTCTTGACCAGGCCGGCATCACGGGTCTTGTCGACCTGACCCGAGGTCAGCGTGAACTGCGCGGTCAGACCGGTGCTGTCGGCATCGGAATCGATGTTGTCGTTGCTGCCCTGGTCCTGCTTGGTGAACAGATAGTCGTTCGGCGCGCTGAACTTGACCGAATATTTACCCGGCGTCAGGTCGGTGAACGAATACAGGCCATTGGCATCGGTGGTGGTGGTGCCGACCACGGCATTCTTCTCGTTCAGCAGCGTGACTTTCAGGCCGCTGGCGCCGCTTTCGCCGTTGTTCTGGATGCCATCGCCGTTCAGGTCATACCAGACTTTGTCGCCGACTTCGGCTTTCTGATAGATGCCGGCGTCCATATTGGTGACGTTCTGACCGGCCGCCACGGTAACGTTGCCCAGGTTACCGCTGGCGTCGGCGTCGCTGTCAATGGCGTTGTTGTTGCCGACGTCCTGGGCGGTGGTGACAAAGCCGGCCGGGGTCTTGATGGCGACCGAGTAAGTGCCGGCCTCGACCGAGAACTTGTAGTTGCCGCTGCTATCGGTGGTGGTGGTCTTGACCACGTTGCCGCTCGCATCCTTCAGCTGCACCGTCACACCCGCCTTGCCGCTCTCGCCGCTGTCCTGGATGCCGTTGGCATTGCTGTCGACCCACACGCGGTCGCCAATGGTGGCGGCCGCCACTACGCCGGCGTCGACGGTCTTGTCGGTCTGGCCCGAGGTCAGCGTGACGACGTGCGACACGCCGGTGGCGCTGGCATCCGAATCGACGGCATCGTTGCTGCCGACGTTGGCGGTGGTGAAGGCCATGCCTTCCGGCAGCGAGCTCTTGTCGAACACCACGGTGTAGTTGCCCGGCTTCAGATTGGTAAAGCTGTAGTTGCCGTTGGCGTCGGTGCTGACGCTGGCGCCCACTTGCTGGCCGTTGGCGTCCATCAGCGTGACTTTAACGCCGCACACGCCGGCTTCGCCGCTGTCCTGCACGCCGTTGCCATTCTTGTCCAGCCAGACGCGGTCACCGACGGTGGCAGCCTTGTACAGGCCGGCATCGACGCTGGTGTTGTTGTCGCCCGAGGCCAGCACAATGCTGTCGCTCTGGCCAGTGGTGCCAAAGTCGCTATCCTTGGCATCATCGCCGCCCAGGTCCTTGCCGGTGAACTGGTAGCCGGATGGCGCCGTCACCGACACGGTGTAAGTGCCAGGATCGGCGGTGAAGCTGTACTTGCCGTCGGCCGCGGTGGTGGTGGTCTGCACCACTTTGCCGGTGCTGTCCTTCAGCTGCACGGTGACGCCGGCGATGCCGGCTTCGCCGCTGTCCTGCACGCCGTTGCCGTTCTTGTCTTCCCACACGGTGTCGCCCAGCTTGGCCTGGACCACCACAATGCCGGCGTCCATGTCATTGTTGACGCCGCCCGAGGCCAAGGTCACGCTGGCGGTGGTGCCGGTGGTGATGTTGGCGTCCGAATCCTTGGCGTCGTTGCTGCCCTGATCGGCGCTGGTGAACACATAGTTGGCCGGCAGCGAGCTCTTGTCGAACTGCACGCTGTAAGTGCCTGGCTTCAGATTGGTGAAGCTGTAGTTGCCGTTGGCATCGGTGGTGGCGGTGGTGCCGGTCGGATTGCCGTTGGCGTCCAGCAGCAGCACCTTGACGCCGGCCACGCCGGTCTCGCCGCTGTCCTGCACGCCGTTGCGGTTGCTGTCGTACCAGACGCGGTCGCCCAGCGTGACTGCCTTATAGAAGCCGGCATCGACATTGTTGTTGGTGGAGCCAGGGGTCAGCGTCACCTGGTCGCTCTGGCCGTTGACATTGATGTCGCTGTCGACGCCATCGGCGCCGGCGTGCTGGGTGGTGGCAGTCATGCCGGTTGGCGCGGTGACCGAGACCGTGTACTTGCCAGGATCGACGGTGAAGCTGTACTTGCCGTCGGTACCGGTGGTGGTGGTCTGCACCACATTGCCGTTGACATCTTTCAGGTCGACCTTGACGCCAACGATGCCGGCTTCGCCGCTATCCTGCACGCCGTTGCCGTTAGTGTCTTCCCACACGCGGTCGCCCAGCGTGGCCTGCTGTATCACCAGGCCGGCGCGCAGCGTCAGGTCCTGGCCGGACACCAGCGTCACCTGCGCGGTCTTGCCGGTGCCGGTGTCGGCGTCGGAGCCGCCGTTGCCCGGCGCGCCGCTGGCGGCTGAGGTGAAGTCGTAGCCGGTCGGCAGCGTGCTCTTGTCGAATTGCACGCTGTAAGTGCCTGGCGGCAGATTGGTGAACTGGTAGTGGCCGTTGGCGTCGGTAGTGGCAACCGCGCCAGGCACTGGATTGCCGTTGGCATCCAGCAGCAACACACTAACGCCGGCGGCGCCGGTCTCGCCATTGTCCAGACGACCGTCACGGTCGGCGTCGAACCAGACGATCTGGCTCAGCGAGGCTGGACGGTAGACGCCGGCGTCGATGTTGTTATTGGTTTCGCCCGCAACCAGCGTGACGCTGGCGTTGCCGCTGGCATCGACATCGCTGTCCAGCGCGCCATTGCCGCCCTTGCCGCTGCCGGTGAAGGTGTAGCCGGACGGCGCCGCCACCGACACGGTGTAGGTGCCGGGATCGACGGTAAAGCTGTACTGGCCGCCGTCATGGCTGACCACGGTCTGCACCACATTGCCGTTGCTGTCTTTCAGCTGTACGGTGGCGCCATCGATGCCCGCTTCGCCGCTGTCCTGCACGCCATTGCCGTTCTTGTCTTCCCACACGCGGTCACCCACGGTGGCTTGTTGCACCACGATGCCGGCGTCGAGATGCTGGTAGCTGTCGCCCGAATTCAGCGTGACTTGCGCGGTGGCGCCGGTGTTGACGTTGGCGTCGGAATCCTTGGTCAGGTCACCGCCCTGGCCGGCGCTGGTGAAGTAGTAGTGGTCCGGCAGGCTGGTCTTGTCGAACTGCACGCTGTAGATGCCCGGCTTCAGGTTGCTGAACTGGTAGTGACCGTTGGCATCGGTGGTGACGCTGGCGCCCACGGCCTGGCCATTGGCGTCCAGCAGCGTGACCTTGACGCCGGCCACGCCGGCTTCGCCGCTGTCCTGCACGCCATTGCGGTTGGTGTCGTACCACACGGTGTCGCCCAGCGACACTGGACGGTAGAGGCCGGCATCGACATCGTTATTGGTCTGGCCCGGCGTCAGCACAATGCTGCCGCTATTGCCGCTGGCATCAACGTCGCTGTCGGTGGCGCCATTGCCGCCCTGCCCTTGGCTGGTGACGGCGTAGCCGGCTGGCGTCTGCACGGTGACCGAATAAGTGCCGGCGCTGACGTCGAAGTGGTATTTGCCGCTGGCGTCGGTGGTGGTGGTGGTCACCACGTTGCCGCCGCTGTCCTTCAGCTGCACGGTAACGCCGGCGATGCCCGCTTCGCCGCTGTCCTGCACGCCGTTGCCGTTGAGGTCTTCCCACACGGTGTCGCCCAGATGCGCCTGCGGCAGCTTGAAGGTCAGGTAATTCGGGGTGGCGCTGGTATCGGCCGCGCCGCAGCCCACCAGGCCGCCGGCATCGCGCACTTTGAAGCCGACGTCGAAGCTGCCCGAGGTGCTCTGGCTAGGCACAAAGCTCAGCTTGCCAGCGGCGATGTCGGCGGCGGAGACTTCCGCGCCCACGGCGATCGCGCTGCCGTTCAGCATCAGCTGGCCGGCCACCGGCAGCGAGGTGATGATGACCGACTGGAAGGCATCATGCTCGACCGCGTCAACGAAGCCGAAATCGCTCTGCGCCAGCACCACGGCGCCGCCATTGCTGAGGTTGAAGGTCTTGTCGGCGCCGGTTGGCGCGTCGTTGACCGGGTCCACCACCACTTGCAGGCTCAGCGTGACGCTATTGGAGTTGGTCGAACCCTGGTCCACCACCAGCTCAAAGGTCGCGAACTTGCCGTTGTAGTTGGTCGCCCACTGGCCCGGACGCACGTAAATCGTGTCCAGATCGACTTTGCCGAACAGCGGCGTGTCCTTGGTCGAGATGGTGCCGTCCGGCAGTACCACCGACAAGGCGCTGATTTTCAGCGTGTTGGTGCTGGTGTAGCCGGCGGCGGCCAGGATATCGCGGATTTCGAAGGTACCGTCAGTATCTTCGCAAATGTGAATAGTGGTAGCTACGCTGATCGAGCTCATACAGGGCCTTCCAAAGGATGTTGTTGGAGTTATAAGTCGGTCCGCACGGCTCTACGCTGTTTGGGTAGGCAGTGGCTGGTACAACGGGGTAAAGCAGACATTACGCAACTTTAAGTAATGCCTTTAGTACATGTAAGTTGTCGCAATTATACATAACAATTGCTTACAAAAATTAAGTTTGTACATCTTTTGTGGTGTTTTCGAAACTCTTGTTTCCTCAAAGAATTAATTCATGATATCGGCGCTATGCCCTACAATCTCGGCATGACCGCTATTTCACTCTTGATACCCTTTGGTTTACCGCCACTTGAGCTGGGGAAAGACCTGCTGCGCGCACTCAAAATGCCAGCATTGGAAACGTTGTTCACACGCCACAGCAACTTGCAATATAGTAGCTTTGACAACGACAGCCGCGTGTTGCCGCACGAAGCCTGGCTGAGTCACGCGCTGGGCTTGGCGCCGGCCGCCACCCAACCCAACGCCAGCGCACCGCTGGCCACCGCCGTGATGCGCGGTTGCGGACTGGCTGCCGAAGCCGCCGAAGGCTACTGGTTTATGCTGCAGCCGACCCATGTGCAGATTTCGCGCACCCATTTGCTGCTGTCCGACCTGCGCGGGGTGCAACTGAGCGAAGCGGATTCGCGCGGCCTGTACGAGCTCGCCCGCCCCTATTTCGAAGAACTCGGCTACACCCTGCTGCACGGCGCGCCAGGCCTGTGGTTCATGCGCGCCGACGACTGGACCGACATGTGCGTCGCCTCGCCGGACGCCACCACCACCCAGAGCATGAGCGACTGGCTGCCCGAAGGCACGCATGCGCGCGCCTTCCGCAAGCTGCAGAATGAAGTGCAAATGCTGTGGCATGAACATCCGATCAATCAGGCGCGCCAGGCGCGCGGCCTGCAGCCGGTGAATTCCTGCTGGCTGTGGGGCGGTGCCGGACCGGCCGCGCCACAGGGCCGGCTGGCGGTGGCCGGCGGCACGCCATGGATGGCGGCGCTGGCATCGCCGGAGCTGCGTCAGCCCGATGCGGCGCAACTGATCGCCCAGCCGGGCCTCGCCATGCTGGGCGATTTGATCGCGCCGGCCCAGGTGGGCGACTGGGCCGACTGGCTGGCACGCATGCAGCGCATCGAGCAAGACTGGCTGGCGCCGCTGCTGGCCGCGCTCAAGGACGGCCGCATCGACAGCCTGCAACTGGTGCTGAGCCACCGCGACGGCTGGACCACGGCCGACTGCAGCCGCGCCGCGCTGCGCAAATTCTGGCGCAAGCCCTCCCTTGATTCCCTGTTGAAGCAACCATGACCCGCATCGCCACCCGTTCCTACCCGTTCCGCGAATCCGAAATGCTGCGCCAGAACGGCGTCCACCCCGTGCTGGCGCGCCTGTACGCTGCGCGCGGCCTGACCGATGTGAAAGAGCTGTCGAGCGAGCTGACCGCCATGATTCCGCCATCGGGCCTGCTGCACATCGATGCCGCCGCCGTGTTCCTGGCCGACGCCATCGCCGCCCGCAAGCGCATGGTGATCGTGGCCGACTACGATTGCGACGGCGCCACCGCCTGCGCCGTGGCGCTGCGCGGCCTGCGCGCGATGGGCGCCGATATCGACTTCATCGTGCCGAATCGCTTCGAGTACGGCTATGGCCTGACGCCGGAAATTGTCGAGCTGACCGCGCGCGAAAAGCAGCCGGACATCATCATCACGGTGGACAACGGCATCGCCAGCATTGACGGCGTGGCCGCCGCCAACCAGCGCGGCATCGAAGTGGTGGTGACCGACCACCACCTGCCGGCCGATACCCTGCCGGCGGCGCGCGTGATCGTCAATCCCAACCAGCCGGAATGCGGCTTCCCCAGCAAGCACATCGCCGGTGTCGGCGTGATGTTTTACGTGCTGCTGGCGCTGCGGGCGGAATTGCGCAAGCGCGGCGCGTACGAGACGCAACCGCAGCCGAAACTAGATAATTTGTTGGACCTGGTGGCGCTGGGCACGGTGGCCGACGTGGTCAAACTGGACGCCAACAACCGCATTCTGGTGGCGCAGGGCTTGAAGCGCATGCGCGCCGGCCGCATGCACGCCGGCGTGGCGGCGCTGTTCCGCGTCGCCGGCCGCGAAGCGCGCAGCGCCAATCCGTTCGACCTCGGTTTCGCGCTCGGCCCGCGCCTGAACGCGGCCGGCCGGCTGGAAGACATGTCGCTGGGGATCGAATGCCTGATCACCGACGACGAGGGCCGCGCCTGGCAACTGGCGCAGCAGCTCAACGACATCAACCTGAAACGGCGCGAGATCGAAGCCGACATGCAGGACACCGCCCTGCTGCACCTGGACGCCTTCGAACCGGCCGAAAGCAGCACCATCTGCGTGTTCGACGATAGCTGGCACCAGGGCGTGATCGGCATCGTGGCCTCGCGCCTGAAAGAGAAATTCTACCGGCCAACCATCACCTTCGCGCCTGGCGCCGAGGGCTGGATCAAGGGCTCCGGCCGCTCCATCCCCGGCTTCCATCTGCGCGACGCGCTGGACCTGGTGTACAAAAAGGCGCCGTCGCTGATCGACAAATTCGGCGGCCACGCCATGGCCGCCGGCCTGACCCTGCGCGCCGACGCCTTCGACGCCTTTGCCGCCGCCTTCGAGGAAGTCGGCCGTTCCTGGCTGAGCCAGCAACAGCTGGAACGCGTGATCGAAACCGACGGCCCGCTGGAAGACGCCTACTACAGCACCAGCTTCATCGCCGAGCTGGATGGCCAGGTATGGGGCCAGGGCTTTGCGCCGCCAGTGTTCTGCGACGAATTCCGCGTGGTCAGCCAGCGCATTCTGAAAGAACGCCACCTCAAACTGCTGCTGGAAAAGAACGGCGCCCGCTACGACGCCATCTGGTTCGGCCATACCGACGCGCTGGGCGATCGCGCCCGCGTCGCCTTCCGGCTGGACGCCAACGAGTACAACGGCGTCACCAAGGTGCAGCTGCTGGTGGAGCACGCGGAACCAGCCTGAGTACGATTGCCATGGCGGCCGTTCTGGAGTAGCGTCACGGATATCCATTTTCAGGGGGAACTGTGCCATGCAAACTGCTATCCATCAGCACTCCCCGGCTTCACGCCGGCCGCATCGCGATGCCGCCACGATGCCAGACCAACGGCCAGACATCGCGCACCTGCATACGCTGCAGCGTATGGCCAACCAGAGTGCCCGGCAACAGCAGCTGGCGACCATACAGGCCATGGCGGTCACGCAAATGGTGCGGACCAAGAAAGACCAGATCAAGGACCTTGGCTACACCGATGACGAAGCCGATACCTGGCAATCCATCTTCGGTGGCTGGGTCGTCGCCTTGCAGTCGGCAAAAAAATTGTCCAGTGATTTCTTCAGACTGATCGTCGCCAACCATGCCACCCGGGCGGTGCGGCTGGCAATACTGAACCAGCTGTCCCCGCATTACTACAGTCTGGCCAACGTATTCGTCACCTTGCATGGCGGCAGCCTGGAAGGCATGGTATTAAAAGGATTGAACAATGAATTGGTGGAAAGTATGGTTGGCACGCCGATTCCTCCAGTGCGGGCGCTGGTGATTGCCATGTCGACCAATCCCGCCTACACCGCCATTGGCGCGCTCGGCACAATCTGCGAACATTATCCGTCTTTTGCCGGTATCGTCAGCGCGCAGATGGGCATTGCGGACGCCGAGGTGCAGAAACTGATTCATTGGCTAGGCAGCTGGTCGGCGACCGTACTCGGCTGGCTGGAGGACAATCGGCCGGACTTCGCCACCCTGCAGGAACTGGAAGCGCAGCGACCGCGCGAAGGGCTGCTGGGCATGCTGGCCCATTTCGCCAAGGAAGCCGCGCCAGGCAATGATGTGTACGAAGCCATCGGCACGCAGCAGCAAAGCTACCGCATCGGCCACTTCGCACGCAAGCACACCCTGCGCGGCATGCCGACAACGCCGGGGCTGGACACCACCAAGACCCAGTGGCCGGCCGAGACTACTGTCGATGAACTGCGCGATGTGTTCGAGGATTTCGACGACAATACCCTCATCGCCGCCTACTCCAAGGCGGATGAGTATTACACGCCGACGGTAGTCCCCAACACGCAGATCCGCGCCAAGAAAAACCTCAATAACAACTATTTCGATCAGGCTTACCCCACCAGCGGCGAAGAGCTTAGCCCGGCGGACGCCGAAAAGCTGGCCGATATCAACACCGCCAAAAACGACTGGACCGAGATGCCGTAGCAGGTCGCCCTTGCAAGAAATATGAAAAAAGAGTATAAATACTCCATTATCGGAGGATTTATGCTGAACTATGCCTACCCCCGCAGCCGCTTCGAGCCCACCGTCATGGTGGATCTCAACGCCAAGGCCGAGCGCGAACGCCTGTCCAAGTCGGCCCTGAAGGGCTTTTTCAAGCTGGTCGCCACCTGGAAGGTGCGCGACGAGGACGCGCGCCAGCTGCTCGGCGGCCTGTCCAACAGCACCTACTACGATTGGAAAAAGAACCCCGAGCGCACGCTGGAAGTCGACTGCATCACGCGCATTTCCTACCTGCTGGGCATCTACAAGGCACTGCACATCCTGTACGGCGACAAGCTGGCCGATGAATGGGTCGGCCTGTCCAACAGCAATCAGATTTTCGGCGGTCACACGCCGCTGGCCTATATGGTGGGCGGCGGCCTGATCGCCATGCAAACCGTGCGCCAACTGCTCGACGCCCGCCGCGGAGGACTGTAAGTGCCGGTCAGTCTCGTACCACCCCTGACCACGCTGCGCCAGTTCGACACCTGCCGTCTGCTGCCCTCGCGCTTTGCCGATCTCGAAGACTCGGTGCTGGCGCCGCTGGCCGAAGACGACGCACACCTGCACGACCTGTTCGATCTGGATAACGCCACCAACGCGCGGCTGCGCACGCAGAATGGCGGCGCGGCCGGCATCAGCGTCGATGAACTGGTGTTCGGCGTGCCCAACTTCCGCATCGTCAACGCGGCTTATACTTACGCCCATCCGCAGGGCAGCCGCTTCAACGACGGCCGGCGCGGCGCCTGGTATTGCGCGTTCGACGTCGAGACCGCGCTGGCCGAAGTCAGCTTCCATAAAGCGGTGGAGTACGCGGAAATCAACCGCTTCGACGACAGCGTACAGTATCAATGCATGCTGGCCGATTTCACCGCCACTTTCCACGACATCCGCAATCAGCCACGCTTTGAAGCCTGCCTGGCGGCCGACAGTTACATCGAATCGCAAACGCTGGCCGAACGCCTGCTGGATGGCGGCTCGCTAGGCCTCATCTACCCCAGCGTACGGCGCGACGGCGGCATCAACCTGGCCTGCTTCCGCCCCGCGCTGGTGGGCAATGTCCGCAAGGGCGCGGCCTATCGCCTGACGTGGCAAGGCAGCCCAATACCCAATATAGAAGTGATTTAACCATGCAAACCAAACCTGAAAAAGATCTCGAACTGCGCAACAAAGTGAACCGCGAAACGGCGCGCCTGCCGTGGACCGAACTGCTCAAGCATTTCGCGCAAGGGAATGTGGTGTGGGTCGCCAACTCGCTCGACCTGGTCGATGTGGCGGTGCGCATTTCTCACGACGACAAGGCCAATATCAGCCAGTGGATGAGCTCCGGCCAGATCGCCAAGGTCAATGACCAGCAGGCGCAGGACTGGCTGGAAGCCAATGCCCAACTGTGGGCCTGCGTGGTCAGCCCGTTCATTCTGGTGCAGGAACAGAAGGCGCTGAACTGATACATATCCGCGTATCGTCCCGGATAAAAAAGTGATTGGACGCCCGCACGGCGCGGGCGCAGCATGCGCTGGTGCCAACACAGGCACACAAATCAACTACAAAAACCGGAGACGACACCATGTACAAGCACCTCAAGCAAGGGGCGGCCTGCTGCCTCGCGCTGCTCGCATTTTCCTCGCAAGCTGCCACCTGGACGCTGAGCGGCGCCCTGACCACCCACGATCCCGACATCTACAAGGAAGGCAGCACCTGGTGGATTGTTGAAACCAGCGACACCGGCATCGGCGTTAAATACTCCGCCGATGGCAAGGCGTGGACCCAGGGCGTCAGCATCTTCGGCAGCGGCCTGTCGTGGTGGAAGACCTACAACGGCAGCACCACCGGCATCTGGGCGCCGGACATCAAGGTCTGGAACGGCAAGGCGATTCTGTACTACGCGGTGTCGACCTTCGGCTCGCAGAAGTCGGCGATCGGCCTGGCCACCGCCACCAGCATCGCCACCGGTGACTGGGTCGACAAGGGCGCGGTACTGACTTCCGCCAGCGGCGACGACTACAACGCCATCGATCCCAACTTCTACGTCGACAGCTCGGGCCAGCCGTGGCTGACCTATGGCTCGTTCTGGACCGGCATCTACACCACCCGCGTTGATTCCAGCACGCTGAAGCCGACCGGCTCGCGCTACCACCTGGCCTACGACAGCACCGGCATCGAGAACGGCTTCATTACCAAGAACGGTTCGTACTACTACCTGTTCGTCTCCAAGGGCACTTGCTGCGCTGGCGCCAGCAGCACCTATCACATCTCGTATGGCCGTTCGACCAGCATTACCGGCCCTTACCTCGACAAGAACGGCGTCGACATGGTGAGCGGCGGCGGCACCACGCTGGATGCCGGCGGCTCGCGCTACATCGCACCGGGCGGCGAGTCGTATAACAATGGCGTGATGGCGCGTCACGAGCTTGATAGCCAGAACAGCTATAACCCGGTACTGTTCATCAGCGACCTGACCTTCTCCAACGGCTGGCCGACCTACTGATGAAACAAGGGTACGCACTGACCGGCGTGGTGGCGGCGCTGCTGGCGGCGCTGACGCTATTCGTCTCGCAGCTGACGGCCGAACCGTCGCCGGCGCAGGCCAGTGCGTCCCCTACTTCAGCTACGCCCAGCGCCGCAGCAGTGCGCTTCTTTCGTGAGCTGGGAAATTCCGATCCCGGTCCGCAGCTCGAACTGGCGCTGACCGACACCCAGCAGCTGATCGCCGATGGCGCACTGCGCGCGGTGATGGATTACTTCTTGCTGGAGCGCAGCGACGATGGCCGTTTGCAGGCACTGCGCGACTATCTGCTGAAGCGCCTGCCGCCGGCAGCGGCGCAGGACGCGCTGCAACTGGCGGACCACTACAGCGCCTATCTGGCACAGCATGATGCGCTACTGGTGGCGCAGAATTTCGTCGGCGCGCCCGACCCGGTGCGGCTGGCCAGCTGGCAGCAGCAGCGCCGCCAATTGCGCGTGCGCCTGCTGGGCGAGCGCATCACCGAAGAATGGTTCGGCACCGAGGACACCTATCTGACACAGGCGCTGACCGAAGCAGCGCATCCATCGGACACGCCTGTCGCCGATGAAGACGAGGCGCGCCATCGCGCCCACATGCAGCAGGTGCTGCGCGACGCCGTCAGCAACGCCGCGCCGGTGCGTTATCCCGCCGCGCCCATGGCCAACTGAGACGCCAGCGCGTTGTGGCGCTCGATCACCACCGGCAGGTCAACGGTGCATAGCTGGCCATCGCGCACCACCACCTTGCCGTTGATGATGCTGTAGCTGACATTGGGCGGTGTGCAGAACACCAGCGCCGCCACCGGATCATGCAGCGCGCCGGCCATGCCGATGCCATCCAGCTTGAACATGACGATGTCGGCCGACATGCCTGGCTTGAGCGCGCCGATGTCGTCGCGGTTCAGCACCTTGGCGCCGCCCAGCGTGGCCACTTCCAACGCCTGGCGCGCCGTCATCGCATCCGGACCAAAGCCGACGCGCTGCAGCAGCATGGCCTGGCGCACTTCGCCCATCATGTGGCCTGCATCGTTGGACGCGCTGCCATCCACGCCCAGGCCGACCGACACGCCACGGTCCAGCATCTTGCGGATCGGCGCGATGCCGGAGGCCAGCCGCATATTCGAACATGGGCAGTGGGCGATGCCGGTGCCGGTGCGGGCGAACAGGTAGATACCATCGTCGTCCAGCTGCACGCAGTGAGCGTGCCACACGTCGGGTCCTACCCAGCCGCAGTCCTCGGCGTATTCGGCCGGCGTCATATTGAATTTTTCGCGGCTGTAGGCGATGTCGTTGACGTTTTCCGCCAGGTGGGTGTGCATCGAGACGCCATAGGCGCGCGCCAGTCTGGCCGATTCCTTCATCAAGTCTTGCGACACCGAGAACGGCGAGCATGGCGCCACCACCACGCGCTGCATGGCGTGGCGGCTGGCGTCGTGGTAAGTCTCGATCAGGCGCTGGGTGTCCTTGAGGATGGCGCCCTCTTCTTCCACCACGCGGTCCGGCGGCAGGCCGCCCTTGGACTGGCCGACGCTCATGGCGCCGCGCGAGGCGTGGAAGCGCATGCCGATTTTGTGCGCGGCTTCGATCGAGTCGTCCAGCCGGCAATCGTTTGGATAGATGTAGAGGTGGTCACTGCTGGTGGTGCAGCCTGAAAGGATCAGCTCCGCCATCGCCGTCAGCGTGGAGACGTGCACCATTTCGGCGGTCAGGCCGGCCCAGATCGGATACAGATTGGTCAACCAGTTGAACAACTCGCCGTTCTGCGCGGCGGGAATCACACGCGTCAGGCTCTGGTACATATGGTGGTGGGTGTTGACCAGGCCAGGCATGACCACATGGCCGCTGGCGTCGATGATTTCGTCGGCGTGTTGCTGCAGGTCGGCGCTGGCGCCCACCTGTTCGATCACGTTGTCGCGGATGTAGACCGCGCCGTCCTTGATTTCGCGGCGCTGGTCGTCCATCGTCACCAGCACGCGGGCGTTCTTGATAAGTAGTGTCTTCATTTGGCAAACAGGTAGTCGCAGCCTTGGTCGGCGGGATTGCGGGCGATGATGCGGTCGTACAGGCCGAGATTTTCTCGGAGCGTGCGCTCGACGTCCTCCACCAGCAGAAGGCCGGCGGCCACCTGCTTGTCGGCGGCGGCGCGCACGGCGGCCGCGTAGGCGTCACGCGTGGCGTAGCGCGCTTCCAGGCTAGGGCGCGGATCACCGGCGGCCACGCGCTCCGCTTCGGTGCGGGCGAACGGCACGAAACTACCGTCGAAACGCGAGGTGGCCCAGGCGAAGCCGGTGCCGGGGTCGCGCAGATTCCAGCCGGTGTGGGTCCCCAGTGGCGCCTGCAGCTCCACCAGCCGCACGCCGCCCTTGTCGTTGCCATCGGCGTCCGGTGTCGGCACGCGGGTTTCGAAGTCGTCGCCATGCTTGGGCGGGACCTGGTCGGCGGTGCCGTCCATGGCCCAGCGCGGGCCGAAGTTCAGGCGCGGTTCGCGCAAGTTCTGCTCGGGCGGCGTGATGCCCACGCCTTTAGGGAAGATGGCGCGATAGTCTGCCACCGTGGTCAGCGTGCCATCGGCCAGTTGTGGATAGGCGCTGGCGGGCGGCTGCTTGCCTTGGGTAGTCCAGTCGTCCAGCGCGACGATCAACGCGCGCATCGGCAGATAATGGTCGCTGGTGGAAACGCAGGCAGTGAATGGCGCGCGCGTTTTCGAACGACCGACATAGTGCTGCGCGCCCATGAAGCCGTAGATGCGCACATTGTCGGCCGGCGCCACATCGCGCTCGCCGTCTGGCGTGGTGGCGATCAGCGAGGCGCCGCGATTCCAGAACTCGGTCGAGGTGTTGGCATAAATGAGCTTGGGCAGATTGCCCTGCTTGTCGCGCGCCTTGTCCAGCGTGGACGCGGTGCGGCCGCTGGCCGGGTCGTGCGTCGGCGTGCTGGTGAACGGGAAGGCGTCGGCCGGGTAGTCGTGTTCTTCCATCATCGACGGATGGCGAGTAGGCTGGGCGAAACGGCTGTTGAAACCCGCCGAACCACCGGCCCCCGGCACCTGCAAATAAGCGCCGTTGAATACCAGCTTGCCGCTTTCGTCGACATTGAGGCCATCGTGCATCATGCGGCCGATCAGACGGCCGGACTGGCTGATGCCGAACATCAGCACATTGCGCGGCGCCGGTGCGCCTTCGAACGGATGGTCGCGCAGGTAGGACAGCAGATCGCGGATGCCGGCCAGACCGGCGCCTGTCACGTAAGGATCTTTGGCGACATAGCTGACTTCATAGATGGTGTCCGGCTGGAAGCCGCCTTCCAGCTTGATGCGTCCGGGGCCGCCCGCCAGTTCCGGCGCCACGAAGCTCCAGGCACTGCGAGCGATCACACGGCGCGCGTCGTCCGGACGTGCGCGTTGCGTCAGCACGGCGTGAGGATCGTTGGCCTTGGCCGGTTCGTAGGTCAGGCCGCGCATGCCGGCGTAGGTGACAATATCGGCCGGCGCGTTCACGGTGAATTCGTTCTGTACCCTGCCCTTGACGCCTTTGGTCACCGGCGGCGCGAACACCAGCGGGCGCGAAGGCGGCGTGCCGGCGACTGGCGCGGTTGGCGCCACATCCCAGGTCCAGGCCGAGAACAGCAGCGAGAAGCCGTGCCGCATCAGGAAGCCGTCACCGGCATCGGCGGCGGTGGTCGGGTCATTCTGCGCCGGGCTGCGACCATTGACCTGGCCCATAATGGCGATGTTGCCGCGATTGTTGACGTCATACAGCAGCGTGGTCAGCGTCGCGGCGGTAGGCCGCAGCAGCACGAATTCGCTGGAAAACAGTACGCGGCCTTTTTTATCGCGCGGCGCGTGTTTCAGGTCGACGATGCTGGCGTTGGCGGCGGCCTTGGGATCCAGCGCGTAGTAGGCTATGCCGCGTATCTTTTCGTATGCGCCGTACTCACCAAAGGAGACGCCGGGCGCGAACGGCACACGTTCAACTACTTGAATACGTTCCACCGCTGCGTGGGCGGATGCCACCGCCGCTGCGGCAGCCAACAAGGCGAGACGGCGCTTCATGCCGCGCTCCCGCACACGTCGACCCACTGTCCGGCCGTGATGGATGCCAGCACGGCCGGCGTGATGCGCACCGCGCTGTTGATCGAGCCGGCGGCCGGCAGCACTTCATCGAAGTCATTCAGCGAGTGATCGAGATAAATCGGCAGCGGCTGCGGCAGGCCAAAAGGACAGACACCGCCGACCGGATGGCTGGTCAGCTCCACCACCTCTTCCGGCGGCAGCATCTTGCCCTTTCCGAAAGCGTCCTTGAATTTACGGTTGTCGATGCGGGCGATGCCGCTGGCGACCAGCAAGATCACCTTGCCGTCGCCGACGCGAAAGGCCAGCGTCTTGGCGATGCGCCCCGGCTCAACGCCGTGCGCTTCCGCCGCCAGCGCCACGGTGGCGGTACTGGCTTCGGTTTCAATGATGGGGATCTGGAGATCGCGGGCGTGGAAGAATTCTCGTACCGATTGCAGGCTCATGGAAAATATGCTGGACAGTGGGGACTGTCCAGCATATTAGCAGAGCTGCTTAATTATTGAGTATCAGGCTGGCGATGATGCCGGTGGTGATCGCCACCAGCACATAGTCGCCGCCGGTCTGCACCCAATGGTAGCCGCGTGGCGGCGCGTTCAGATGGTGGTCGCGCCAGTTTTCAACCACGTACTGGCGGTTGCGGTATTCGGCTGGCAGACGGCCGCCCTTGCGCAGGTCATGACGCGGACCGGCGCCGCGATCGTTGTCGCGACGGTCGTCGTGGTGATAGTCCTGGCGGTCGTTGCGTCGTTCGGGGCTGTAGTCCACGCGGCGGTTGTCGCCTTTGTCACGATTATCACGCGCCTCGTGGGCCGGCTGGTCACGGCGATTGTCCCGGTTATCGCGATTGTCACGGTCACCGCGATCCTGCGCCGAAGCTACGCCACTCACGCCGATCAGGGCCGCCAGCACAGCGGCCATCATACGATTGCTATTCATATCGAACTCCTTGGTTAATTGCTTCGATGGGCGGAGTATAGCGTATCGCATCGCCATGCTATGTTCGGTAGCGAACGCAAATCAGGTCGGCGTGTCGACGTCGTCCCATTCGCGGTCTTCAAAGCGCACCAGCCAATTCAGCGCGTAGTGACGCTCCTGCAGCACGCCTTCGTTCAGGCCCGCCGGCACCGGCGTCTTTTTCAGGATAGCCTGGCGGCTGACCCAGTGCAGACGGTAGTGCAAGTCCAGCGCATCCAGCAGCTCCTGCGGCGCACGGGCCACCGGCTGCTTGCGCAAGCCATCGGTACCGCGATCGATGACGGTACTGGAGATAGAGGCGACGTCGCAGATCGCATCCGCGAACGGCAGCGTATCCTGCAGACCGAGCGCCCATTGCAGCACCAGGATGGCTTCATAACGCCACAGGAACTGAGTGATCTCCTGTTCCGACGGCTGCTCCTGCGCCAGGAAAGCGCGTTCGGCGTCGGTCAGGCCGGCGAAGGCGGGTGGGAAGCGCTGCTGCAGATCGGCCACCGCGATTGGGGTTTTGCTGGTCAACGACTCGGCGCGGATTGCCACCACAAACAGCGCCAGCATGCGGCGCAGGATGTCTTCCGGCGCGCGCACGCGCAGCTCCGGTTCCGACACCAGCGGCGGCAGATCGGCCGGCACCTGGATCTTGCGTTCGGCCAGTTGCGCATCGGTGCGAGCCTTGCGCTGCCAGGCCGATGGCGGATACGGCACCACCGCGTTTTTATCGCCCTCCCCGGCGCCGGCCGGCAGCAGCACGCGACCCTGCGGATCGCGCACCGAACCATCTTCCATGAAGACGATGGCGTTGGCCGCTTCAGCCCAGGCATGGAAAGCAGCCATCTGCGCCGGTTCGACCGACAGGCTGAGATGCTGCTGCACGCGCTGCACGTGACGGATGGTGTGATAACGGGTGCGCGTCATCGTACCCTGGCCCTGCTCCGCCAGATAGTGCATCAAACCGTTGAGGTGAGGCGGCAGTTCGGCATCCGACAGGCCGCGACGGCCGTTCAGCACATGCGGGAAGTCCAGCTTGGGCAGCACGGCCAGCGTGCAGTAGGCGTTGAGCAGGACGTGGTTACTGGTGTCCTGCGGTTTGGAGAACAATTGTTTGAGTCGGTTCAGCATAGATTCAAGGTCGATTAGCGCATGTCCAGCGCGCGGCGACGGCGTGGCGGAGGAAAGGCGCGGTCCAGCGCGGCCAGATCCTCAGCGGTCAGCTGCAGATCGGCGGCGGCGCGATTAGCGCGCAAGTGTACAACATCCACCGCCTTGGGGATGGCAATCACGCCATCCTGATGCAGCACCCAGGCCAGCGCGATCTGCGCCGGCGTCACACCGCGCGCGGCGGCGACGGCCTGCAGGCCGGGATTTTGAAGCAGCGCCGCCTGCTCGCGGCCGGAGGTTTCCAGCGGCGAGTACGCCATGATCGGCATGCGCTGCGCGCGCGCCCACGGCAGCAGATCGAACTCGATCCCGCGCTTCATCAGGTTGTACAACACCTGATTGGTGGCCGGCGCGCCGTAACTCAACGCCTCCTCCATGCTCTCCAGGTCAAAGTTACTGACGCCGTAAGCCTTGATCTTACCGTCCTTCTTCAAGGTTTCAAAGCCGTCGAAGGTCTCGGCCAGCGAGTGATGTCCTTGCCAGTGCAGCAGATACAGATCGATAGCATCGATCTTCAAGCGGCGCAAACTGCGCTCGCAGGCCGCCTGCACGCCATCGAAGCTGGCGTTATGCGGATAGACCTTGCTGACGATGAACGCCTCATCGCGCCGTCCTTCGATCGCAGCCCCGACCACCTCCTCCGCGCCACCCTCCGCGTACATCTCGGCGGTATCGATCAACGTCATACCCAGATCGAGCCCCAACTGCAGCGCGCGCACCTCGTCCTGGCGCCGCGCCGCCTTCTCGCCCATATTCCAGGTGCCCTGTCCCAACGCCGGCACCGCCGCACCAAACTCAAATTCCACCATTTTCATCATGTCCACCTTCGGGGTCAGTTCTCAAAATCGGACACGAGCCCATGCGTAAGCTGTTCTGATTGTTTGAGGTAGCGCATTCGCTGCTCTTCCAGGGTCCATACAATGCGCGGATGAGCCGTCCACTACGCATACAATTTCCGAAGGCACTTTATCACGTTACCTCGCGCGGCGATCGCAAGGGGATGATCTATCGCGACCATGTTGATCGCTCGGTATGGCTGTCCCTCCTTGCCAAGGTTTGCGCCGATTATCACTTCATCGTCCACAGCTTTTGCCAGATGGGCAATCACTACCATCTCGTGGTTGAGACGCCGGATGGCAATCTTTCTCAAGGCATGCGACAGCTGAACGGTATGTATGCGCAGTATTTCAATCGACGTCACGATCTGGTTGGGCATCTGTTTCAGGGCCGTTACTACGCAGTGCTGGCGCAGCGGGAGGCGTATCTCCAGCAGCTGAGCCGCTATGTAGTGCTTAATCCGGTACGCGCCCAGTTGGTGACGTCTCCCGGCGAATGGCCGTGGAGCAGCTATCGCCACGTCATGGCTCAGGACTCGTGCCCGGATTGGCTGGATGTCGGGTCCACGCTGCGGATTTTTTCGGACAACCCGGAGACTGCGGTAGCAGCGTATGAACGCTTCGTGATCGCCGGCATCGGCGCACCCAGCCCATTGCTGCAGGCTCGCCATCAACTCATTCTGGGAGACGACGCATTTGTCGCGAGCCTGCAGCTCCCCACATCCGCCGACAAGCTGCGCACCGTCGCCAAAGAACAGCGACGCGCCATGGCAACATCTCTGCAAGAGTACAGCGCCCAATCACCGACGCGGAACGACGCCATGGCCAGCGCCTATCTATCCAACGCCTACACAATGGCGCAAATTGCCGCGCATTTTGGCGTCGCGATAAAAACCGTCAGCCGCGCCGTCAAAAAGAATCGTGTACGATGAAATGTCCGTTTTTGGGAACTGACCCCGAAGTGGACAATGTAGCGGATGCGATGCAATGTCCTATTTCGGGGTCTGACCCCGAAGTGGACACGAGGTGGGCATTAGTGGCCGCCGCCGAGGTAGGCGGCGATGACTTTGGGGTCGGTTTTCAGGCTGTCGGCCGGGCCGTGCACGGAGATGCTGCCGTTTTCGAGGACGTAGCCGTAGTCGGCAACATTTAGTGCGGCGGCGGCAAATTGTTCTACCAGCAGCATGGTGACGCCTTCCGATTTCAGGCGCTGGATGATGCGGAACACTTCTTCCACCAGGATCGGCGCCAGTCCCATTGAGGGTTCGTCCAGCAGGATGACTTCGGGATTCAGCATGACGGCGCGTGCCATCGCCAGCATTTGCTGTTCGCCGCCGGATAGTGTGCCGGCCAGCTGGTGCTGCCGTTCTTTCAGACGCGGGAACAGTTCCATGGCTTTTTCCAGGTCGCGCTTGATGTCGCCTTTGGGCCGTGCATGCGTGAAGCGCGGGAAGGCGCCCAGCAGCAGGTTGTCGGTGACGCTCATGGAGGCGAATACGCGCCGTCCTTCGGGTGAATGCGCCAGCCCGGCGCGGGCGATTTTGTGCGAGTCGTGGCCGGTGATGTCTTTGCCGTCCAGTGTGATCTTGCCGCCTTTCGGTTTGATCATGCCGGAGATGGCGCGCATGGTGGTGGTTTTACCGGCGCCGTTGGAGCCGATCAGGGTGACCAGTTTCCCTTTCGGGACGTCCAGCGAGATGCCATGCAAGACTTCGACTTTGCCGTAGGCGGCGTGCAGGTTGGAGATGGTGAGCATGTCTTGTCCTCGTCAGTGCGCCGCCGGCGCTTTCATGCCGCCGTGTTCTTCGCCGCTGCCGCCCAGATAGGCTTCGATCACTTTCGGATCGCTTTGCACGGCGGCCGGCTTGCCTTCGGCGATTTTCTGGCCAAAGTCCAGTACCGTCACGGTGTCGGACAGCGCCATCACGACGTCCATATGGTGTTCGATCAGGATGATGGTGATGCCGTGGTCGCGGATTTTGCGGATGATGGCCATCAGTTCCTTGATGTCGGGCGCGGTCAGACCGGCCGCCGGCTCGTCCAGCAGCAGCAGGCGCGGACTGAGGCCGAGCGCGCGTCCGATCTCCAGCAATCGCTGTTTGCCATACGGGAGGTTGCGCGCTTCTTCGTTGGCGAGTTCGGACAGGCCGACAAATTCGAGGATGCTGGCGGCGCGTTCGCGGGCCTCGCGCTCTTCTCGCTTGTAGCGCGGGCTTTGCAGCATGACGTCCAAGACGTTCGAGGCGAAGGTGTTGTGCAGGCCGACCAGGACGTTTTCGGTGGCGGTCATTTCGCCGAACAGTTGGACGTTCTGAAAGGTGCGTGCCACGCCGCCCAACGCAATCTGCGATGGCGTACGGCCGGCGATCGCCGCGCCTGCAAACGCCACCTGCCCCGCAGTCGGTTTGTAGATCCCGGTCAGTACGTTCATCATGGTGCTTTTGCCGGAGCCATTGGGGCCGATCAATCCATGCACCGAACCTTGCACGACGTTGAGGTTGACCTGATTGAGCGCCTTCAAGCCGCCGAACTGCATCAGGATCTGCTGCACGTCGAGCAGCGTGTCGCCATCCTTGCCGCCCTGCGCGCGCGGGAACGGTTCGGCGCCGCTGGCGGTGACGGCCTTGGCGTGCACCGCGCCGCGCCCCAGCAGCCCTTGCAGGAAGCCGACAATGCCGTCCTGCAGGTAGTAGACCACGAACAGTGTCATCAAACCGAAGATGGTCAGGCGCCAGTCGACGATGTTTTCCAGCTTGTAGGAGAAGGCGGCCATGCCGATCACCGCGATCAACGGTACGGCGACGCCGCCCGGCGTGGCGCGCTTGCGGACGATGGCCAGCACGGCACCGATCACGCCCAGCACGGCGGCGACAACGGCGATCTGGCGGAACAATTCAATATCGGCCAGCAGGCTGGGAAGCATGACCACGATCAGCGCGCCGATCAGCGCGCCGGAGCGCGTCTTGCGGCCGCCCATGATCACCGCTAGCAGGAACAAGATGGTTAGTTCGAAGTTGTAGGTGTTGGGCGAGATATACTCTTCCGAGTACGCATACAGGCTGCCCGCCAGCCCGGCAAAGCCGGCACTGATGATGAACGCATATACCTTGTACTTGTAGACCGAGACGCCCATGCAGTCGGAGGCGATCGGGCTGTCGCGCAGTGCTTCAAAGGCGCGGCCGAGATTCGATTTGAGGATGCGGTGCACCACCACCAGCGACAGCACCATCAGCACCGCCACCATGTAGTAGTACTCCACTTCACTGAGCTTGGCGCCAATCACCGGCTTGGTGATCTTAATGCCCATCGGCCCTTCGGTCAGGAAGGTCATTTCGTTGATGAGGATCTGGATGATGGTGCCGAAGGCCAGCGTGACCATGGCCAGATACGGCCCGGTGACGCGCAGCGCCGGCAGCGCGAGGATGGCGCCAAACACCGCCGCTCCCGCCACACTGGCCGGAATGGCGATCCAGAACGGTGCACTCAGTTTGAACACCACCACGCCAGTAACGTAGGAGCCGATGCCAAACAGGCCAGCATGCCCCAGCGACACCTGGCCGGTGTAGCCAACCACGATATCCAGCCCGAATAATAGTATGGCGTAGATGAGTATCGTCTCGAACAGATGGATATAGTAAGGATTAGGAATCAGTACCGGGTAAAGCGCCAGCACCGCCAGTCCCAACACGCTTGCGACTACCGTCGTCTTCTTCATGGCTCAGACCTTTTTGATGGCGGTTTTGCCGAATAAGCCGGCCGGTTTGATGGCCAGCACCAGCAATAGCAGCACCAATCCCGGCACGTCCTTGTAGCCGGTGGAGATGTAGTAACCGGCGGTGGTTTCAGCGATCCCCAATATCAGCCCGCCGACGATGGCGCCGACGCCCGAGGTCAGGCCGCCGATAATCGCCACCGCAAACGCTTTAAGGCCAAGCGAGGCGCCCATGGTGGCGCCGGTCAGCGTCAGCGGCGCCACCAGCACACCGGCGAAGGCGGCGACAGCGGACGACAGCGCGTACGAAAACGTGATGACCATGCCGGTGTTAATCCCCATCAGCCCCGCCGCATCGCGGTCGTTGGAAGTGGCGACCACCGCTTTGCCGTAAATCGATTTGCGGTTGAAGATTTCGACGGCGGCCATGATGGCCAGCGCGCCCACCACCACCGCTATCTGCATCGGCTGCACGTTGGCGCCCAGGATTTCGATCGGCGCCGACGACAGCGGCGACGGGAAGGTCAGGTCGTCCTTGCCCCAGATGTTTTCGGCCACGTTCTTGAAGATGATGGCCAGCGCGATGGTGGACATGATCCAGCCGAATTCGGATTTGATCTTGATCGCCGGCCGCACGCCGATCCATTCCACCAGCATGCCTTGCAGCGCGCCGAAGATGATCACCAGGGGAATCATCAGCAAGTAGCTCATGTAAGGACCGCCGTGGATATTCCCCACCAGGCTAAGCCCCACCAGCGCGCCCAGCATCAGCGATTCGCCCTGGCCGAAGTTCAGCGTGCCGGAAGTGGCGAAAGTGAGCTGGTAGCCGAAGGCGATCACCGCGTAGATCATGCCCAGCGCGATACCGCTGAACACCAGTTGCAACAGGATTTCCATGTTCTTCCCCTGCGGACGATAGAAAAATGGCCAGCCTTGTTCGCACAAGTCTGGCCACTGCGGCGCGGCACCAGGCGCGGGCCTTACTTGGCGGCGTGTACGACCTTGCCGTCCTTGACTTCACCGAACACGGTGATGTCGGCGGTGATGGCTTCGTGATCGTCTTTGCTGTATGGCTTGGTGTAGGTGGTGACCACACCCTCGACTTTTTCGTTGAGGTTTTCCAGCGCCGCCTTCACTTTCGGGCCGTCGGTGCTGCCGGCCTGCTTGATGGCGGCGGCCAGCAGGTAGATCGAGTCATAGCCCTGCGCGGCGGACACCGCCGACGGCATGCGCCCCTGCGGCGGGTTGTAGGCTTTGACGTAGGCGTCGATGAAGGCTTTGCGCTTCGGCGTATTGGGGTCCTGGATGAAGGTTTGCGGCATGCGGGTGCCGTTGCCATTCTTGCCGGCGTTGTCGATGAAGTTGGCCATCGACAGCGGCCAGCTGCCGATCATCGGCACTTTCCAGCCCAGTTTCTCCATGCCGTTGGCGATCTGCGCCAGCTCGGGGCCGATGCCGTAGGTGAGCACTACGTCGGCGCCGGCCTGCTTGGCCTTCAGCAGCTGGGCGGTCATGTCGACGTCCTTGATGTTGTACTTCTCGACCGCGACCGCTGTCAGGTTGCGCGACTTGAGTACTTTTTCCAGGTCTTCGCGACCCAGCTGGCCGTAGTTGGTGGAGTCGGCCAGGATGGCGACTTTTTTGAATTTACGGTTGTCGATCGCTTCCTTGATGATCATCTGCGACTGAATCTGGTCGCTGGCCGAGGTGCGGAAGATGTAGTTCTCCGGCTGGTCGGCAAACTGTTTGGTGATGATGGAGCCGGTGGCCACGTTGTTCATTACCGGGATCTTGGCGTCCTGGTAGAAGCGCTGCGAGGCCAGCGCCACGCCGGTATTGATATAGCCAACAGTGGCGACGACCTTCTCTTTGTTGATCAGTTCCTGGGCGATCTGCACGCCGCGTTCATTCTTGGCTTCGTCGTCGCGTTCGATCAGCTGGATCTGACGGCCCAGCAGGCCGCCTTTGGCGTTGATCTCGGCCACAGCCAGCTTGACGCCGTCGCGCATCGACACACCCATCGGCGCCGAGCCGCCGGTGAAGGGACCGGATACGCCGATCTTGATGGGGTCTGCGGCCTGAGAGGACGCCGCGAAACCCAAAGCCAGACCCGCCACCAGCAATTTCAACTTGAAATTCATCTGTCATCTCCTGTTATACAACGCTTTTTTTCGTAGTCGTACGCTGGAAAGTCGCCCCATCGGGAACCCATTGTAGGTTAGTAGAACGACAGCAGCAACAGATAGATGTGCGGCAACGCAGCAAGGGCTACATGCCCCGGCCCGCATGCTTGAGGGCGCGGTTGGCGAAACGCATCTGGGTTTCGGCCAGCGCCTCGTTGCGCTCAAAGCCCATGGAGCCGTCGCGCAGGCCAATCGCCATCGCCATCACGGCTTCCGGGTATTCGAGATCGGCGGCTTTTTCGATCCAGCGGCGGGCGCTTTGCTCATCGCGCGCGATGCCTTCGCCAGCCAGCAGTAGCTGAGCCAGCGCGTACATGGCGGCGGGCGTGCCGCGCTTGGCGGAGAACTGCAACCATTGGGCTGCGGTCTTGTAGTCGCGGGCGACGGCCATGCCGTTCTTGTACATCATGCCCAGATAGTAAGCCGCTTGCGGGTCGCCTTTTTCGGCGGCGCCACGGAACAGCTGGAAAGCGCGCGGCAGATCGGCCGGCGTGCGCTCGGAGCCACGCAGGCATAAGCGCCCTTCTTCCACCGGCCCGGCCGACGCGACACCGGCCAGCGCGAGGCTGACGGCGATGGAGAGCAGGAGGCGGTGCTTCATTTGCTCAGGTCCACAGCGTACAGGGCAAAGCCTTTGCCACCGCCGTCGTCGGCTTTCAGCTCGCTGACGTTGGACAGGCCGGCTTCGCGCGCCAAATCCAGCAGGCCAGGAGCGCTGTGGAAAACCACCGGACCGCGCAGCACGACCGGGGCGAAACGCCAGCTGCGGGTGCTGCCATTGCGGGTACGGGTCAGCTGTCTGGCTTTCTGGATGTAGGCGATCAGCACATCGCGGCTGGAGTCCGGCGCGGCGATGACGGTTTTGCTGCCATCCAGCCCAGGGAAGCCGCCACCGCCGCTGGCGCGGTAGTTATTGGTGGCGATCAGGAATTCCTGCGTCGGCGCCAGCGGCGCGCCTTTGTAGCGCAGGTCGACAATGCGCCGCCCCTCTGACTGGGTCACGTCGATCTGGTAGCTGATGTCGGCGTTGGTCAGCATGTCGAAGTTGAAGCCGGCGAAATTGGTGTTGACCAGTTCCTGCGCCGCCGTACTGGCGGGATCGATCCGGTTGAAGCGTCCGGCGGCTTTCTCCAGCCAGGCTTTGAGGCCGGCGCCATCCAGTTTCACCGCGTGCAACGCGTTCGGGTACAAATACAGATCGGCCGCGTTGTTGAGCGCCACGGCGCCGGGCTTGACGTCGGTGTAATCGGCCACGCCGGCGGCGCCGGTCTTGAACGGCGACGCCATCGACAGCACCGGTAGCGCGGCGTACTGCGGCAGGTTGGCGCGCACATAATCCTGCACGTACGCGGTCTGCGCCTGGTTCACCAGTTCGATCGCGCTGATGTCGCCCACGTCCGCAAAGTAGCTGCTCATGCGGAAATCGCTGGTGCCGACCGGCGTCTGGACGTAGCGGATGGTGGCTTCGTGTTCGGCCGCGACCAGCGGCGCGATGGCCGGATCAGCGGCGACATAGCTGCCGTCGGGCTGTTTGGTGCTGCGCGCTTCCACCGTGGTGCGGCTGCGGTCCACCAGCCAGCGCTGGCCGTCATACTTCAGGTGCAGGCCGATCACGCCCAGGTGCTTGCCCCACAGGTTGGCCATCACCGCCGGCACGCCATAGACCGTGCCCTTGTTCTTGTCCACGCCCGGCAGGTTGAAACCGGCGTGCTTGCTGGCGGCGTCCGGGAATGGCAGGTGTTCGTGCCCGATCAACATGGCGTCGACACCCGGCACCTGCGCCAGATAGTAATTGGCGTTTTCCATCTCCGGCGTGTATGACGCGCCGTCGATGCCACCGTGCGAGATGGCGACGATCAGGTCGGCGCCCTCGGCGCGCATCCGCGGGATGTATTTTTGCGCGGTCTCGCGCACACCCTCGGCGTAGACCTTCCCGGCCAGCCAGTGTTTGTCCCACGACAGCACGCCCGGTGGCGTAAAACCGATGATGCCGATCTTGATGCTGGACTTGAGCGGCTTGCCATCCGGCCCGGTGGCGCTGATCTCGCGCGTCAGGATGCGGTATGGGGCGAACAGCGGCTGGCGCGTGCGGACACTATAAATATTCGCCAGCACGATGGGGAACGCCGGGCCGGCGCAGCGCGGTGCGTCGGCTGCCACGCCGTCGACATCGAAATGGCTGCCGGTCACCTGATTCAGGTAGGCCAGCCCGTAGTTGAATTCGTGGTTGCCGATGCCGGCGCCGTCCACGCCCAACTGGTTCAGCGCTTTGTAGATGGCCAGCGTGTCGCCGCAGGCCACCGGCTTTACCAGCGCCTGATAATCGGCCAGCGCGGTGCCCTGCAAGGCATCGCCGTTATCGATCAGCAGATTATTCGGATACTCGGCGCGCGCCTGCCGGATCAAGGTGGCGGTGCGTTCCAGGCCGATGGCCGGATCGGCCTTCAGCTTGTAATAGTCATAACTCAGCACGTTGGCGTGCAGGTCGGTGGTCTCCAGCAGCGCCAGCGTGGCCTCGGCGCCGGATGGCGTGGCGCTGCCGGCGCGCAGGTCGGCGCAGCCCATCAACAGCGTGGGCAGGACGAGATAAGCGGCGTGGCGGCGGAGGCGCATCAAGGGCATCATGAAGTTATAGGCTGCGGTATTCTATCCGCTTTGTGGCATAAATGACAGCATTTCGGTTTTGGCGCACGGATCGCGGGGCGGCGCTGGGAGAGCGTAGCCGCTTACGGTATAATCCAAGGTTTGATTTCAGCCTGAGAAAAGAAGAAAACATGGAAGCCGAACGCATTAACGCCCTCACCTCCCTGCTCGCCGATCTGACCACGCGCGAAGCCGAACTTCGGAGGTATCTTTGACTTCGATAAGAAGTCGGAGAAACTCGAACAAGTAAACGGCGAGCTGGAAGATCCGGCCGTCTGGAACGACCCGAAAAAAGCCCAGGATCTGGGCAAAGAGAAAAAATCGCTGGAAGCGATCGTCTTCGCGCTGACCAAGGCCGACGCCGACCTGAAGGACATGGGCGATCTGATCGACATGGCCAAGGAAGAAGGCGATGACGACACGCTGGAAGCGCTGATCGTCGACGCTGAAGAAGTCCGCAAGGTCATCGAAGGCATGGAATTCCGCCGCATGTTCAGCAACCCGATGGACCCGAACAACTGCTTCGTCGACATCCAGGCCGGCGCCGGCGGTACCGAGGCTCAGGACTGGGCCTCGATGCTGCTGCGCCAATACCTGCGCTATTCCGAACGCAAGGGCTTCAAGGTTGAGATCATGGAGCAGTCCGACGGCGAGGTGGCCGGCATCAAGACCGCTACGCTGAAAGTGGAAGGCGAATACGCCTACGGCTTCCTGCGCACCGAGACTGGCGTGCACCGTCTGGTGCGCAAATCGCCGTTCGACTCGGCCGGCGGCCGCCACACGTCGTTCGTGTCGCTGTTCGTCTATCCGGAAGTGGATGACTCGATCGACATCGAGATCAATCCTGCCGACCTGCGTATCGACACCTACCGCGCGTCCGGCGCCGGTGGTCAGCACATTAACAAAACCGACTCCGCGGTGCGTCTGACCCACGGCCCATCCGGCATCGTCGTACAGTGCCAGAACGACCGTTCGCAGCACCGCAACAAGGCCGAGGCGATGGAAATGCTGAAGGCGAAGCTGTACGAACTGGAACTGCGCAAGCGCATGAGCGAGCAGCAGAAACTGGAAGACTCCAAGACCGACGTCGGCTGGGGCCACCAAATCCGTTCCTATGTGCTGGACCAGTCGCGCATCAAGGACTTGCGCACCAACTTCGAGACCGGCAATACCAAGGGCGTGCTGGACGGCGACCTGGACGACTTCATCTCGGCATCGCTCAAACAAGGCGTTTAATTCATGACCCAGCGTGCATTCATCTTCGACATGGACGGTACCATTGTCGACAATATGTCCTTCCACGTGAAATCGTGGCTGGAGTTTTTTCAGCGCCGTGGTCACGTGATCGATGCGGATGACTTCTTCCGCAACACGGCCGGCCGTCAGGGCCATGAAATCATGAGCACCTACTTCGGCAAATCGCTGACCAAGGAAGAAAGCGCCGCGCTGGACTTCGAGAAGGAAGCGTTGTACCGCGAAATGTACGCGCCGCACCTGGCGCCGACCACCGGTTTCGTCGACTTCATCACCCGCGCCAAGGCAAACGGCATCAAGCTGGCCGTGGCCACCGCCGCGCCGACGGAGAACATCGATTTCACGCTGGATGGCCTGGACCTGCGCAAGGAATTCAACGCCATCGCCGGCGCCGCCGACGTGGCGCGCGGCAAGCCGAATCCGGACGTATTCCTGCTGGCCGCCGAGCGCGCCGGCACGCTGCCCGTCAACAGCATCGTGTTCGAAGACGCGCCGCTGGGCGTGGAAGCGGCGCGCCGCGCCGGCATGCGCGCGGTGGTGCTGACCACCACCCTGCCGGCCGAAGCGTTTGCGGAATTCGACAATGTGATCGCGGTCGTGCGCGATTTCAGCGAGCTGGATGTGGACGAGTTGTTCGCCTCCGCCACCAATTAATCATCACCTCAACAAAAGTAAAGACCATGACTACGGATCTTCAAGACCAAGCAGCCGCCCCGGACGAAAATAAAATCATCGCCGAGCGCCGCGCCAAACTGGCCGCCATCCGCGAACAAGGCGTCGCCTTCCCGAACGACTTCAAGCCTGAACACAAGGCGGCCGACCTGCACGCACAGTACGGCGAGAAGACCCGCGAAGAACTGGAAGCTGCACCGGTCACCGTTAAACTGGCAGGCCGCATGATGCTGAAGCGCGAAGCCGGCAAGAAAGCCGCTTTCGCCACGCTGCAAGATGCCTCCGGCCAGAAAGCCGATGGCCGCATCCAGATCTACGCCACGCTGGATCTGACCGGCGAAGCCGCCATGGCCGCGCTGCACCACTATGACCTGGGCGATATCCTGGGCGTGGTTGGTACCCTGTTCAAGACCAAAACCGACGAGCTGACCATCAAGGTCACCGAGCTGCGCCTGATCACCAAGTCGCTGCGCCCGCTGCCGGACAAGTTCCACGGCCTGGCCGACCAGGAGACCAAGTACCGTCAGCGTTACGTCGATCTGATCATGAACGAAGACACGCGCCGCACCTTCAAGGCGCGTACCGCCGCGATCTCGTCGATCCGCCGCTTCATGGAAAAGAACGACTTCATGGAAGTCGAAACGCCGATGCTGCACACCATTCCAGGTGGCGCGGCGGCCAAGCCTTTCATCACCCACCACAACGCGCTGGACATGCAGATGTTCCTGCGTATCGCCCCTGAGCTGTACCTGAAGCGTCTGGTGGTGGGCGGCTTTGACCGCGTATTCGAGATCAACCGCAACTTCCGTAACGAAGGCGTGTCGATCCGTCACAACCCTGAATTCACTATGATGGAGTTCTACGCTGCCTACACCGATTACAAGTGGCTGATGGACTTCACCGAAGCCGTGATCCGCCAGGCCGCGATCGATGCCCACGGCACCGCTACGCTGACCTACGGCGGCCGTGAGCTGGATCTGTCCAAGCCATTCCACCGCCTGACCATCGTCGAAGCGATCAACAAGTACGCGCCTTCGTACACCAACGAACAGCTGAACGATGCGGAATTCATCAAGAAAGAACTGCTGAAGTTCGGCGTCAAGCCATTCGCCACCGCCGGCCTGGGCGCGCTGCAACTGGCGCTGTTCGAAGAAACCGCCGAAGCGCAGCTGTGGGAACCGACCTACATCATCGACTACCCGGTCGAAGTGTCGCCGCTGGCACGTGCCTCGGACACCCGCGAAGGCATCACCGAGCGCTTCGAACTGTTCATGGTCGGCCGCGAAATCGCCAACGGCTTCTCGGAGCTGAACGACGCCGAAGACCAGTCGGCCCGCTTCCTGGCCCAGGTGGCCGCCAAGGATGCCGGCGATGAAGAAGCCATGTACTACGACGCCGACTACATCCGCGCGCTGGAATACGGCATGCCGCCAGCCGGCGGTTGCGGCATCGGCATCGACCGTCTGATGATGATCATCACCGACTCGCCTAACATCCGCGACGTGCTGCTGTTCCCGCACTTGCGCCGCGAAGAGTAAGCCACACTGAAAGCCGCTCGATGAGCGGCTTTTTTTTAATGGACTTCGACGCGGTTGCGGCCCAGTTGTTTGGCGCGGTAGAGCGCCTGGTCGGCGGCTTGCAGCAGGTCGGCGGGTGATTCGCCGGCTTTCGGCATCCAGGCGGCGACGCCGATGCTGACGGTGAGCGTGCCGTTGGGGGCGACCGCGTGCGGCAGTTCCAGCGCTTCCAGCGCGCGGCACACGCTATCGGCGATCGCCAGCGCTTGTTCGGCATCCACCGCCGGCGCGATGAAGGCGAATTCTTCGCCGCCGTAACGCGCCACCAGGTCGCCGCCGCGCTGCAGTTGCGTCTTGAAGGCGGCCGCCACGCGGCGCAGGCAATCGTCGCCCTGCTGGTGGCCATAGTGGTCGTTGTATTGCTTGAAGTAGTCGATGTCCAGCAGGCCGATCGCCAGTGGCCGCTGCTGCCGCGCCGCCCTCGCCCATTCGGCCGCCAGCACTTCGTCGAAGCGGCGGCGGTTGGCGATGCCGGTCAGGCCGTCGGTCATGCTGAGCGCGGCCAGATGTTCATTGGCTGCCTGCAGTTCGCGGGTGCGTTGTTCGACCCGGCCTTCCAGCAGGCGTTCGGACTGCTGCAGGCCGACGATCAGGCTGGCCTGCGCGGCCAGCGCGTCGCGCTGTGCGGTGGCTTTTTCGCGCCGCATCACGTGCAGGCGGTCGGCCAGCGCAAACGCCAGTACCATCATTTCGATCGCGGAGCCGATCTGGCTGCCGTAGTTGGTGATGGGGTTATGCGGCAACCAGCCCAGCGCCGCCAGCGAACTGGATGAGTTGCCGATGAAGAGCAGTACGAAAGCGGCCGTGAAATAGTAGGCGCTGCGGTGCCGCTTGAATACGCATACCACGCCGATCAGCATGATCAGCGGTGAGGCAATCGCCCAAATGGTGGTGATCTTGCCGGCCGTTTGCACATAGAAGAACAGTGTTGCCAACGGCGAGACGAAGAAGAACACCAGCAGCATCCGCAATACCCAGTCCAGGCGCGGCACCAGCTTGCGCGTGCCGATCATGCGTCGCATGAAGGCGGTCAGCATGCCGGCGGATAGCGAGAATCCCAACGATGCGGCCACGTTCGGCCAGCTGCCGCCCACGCCGGGCCACAGCCATTCATGCGCCAGGCCGTTTTGCCCGGACAGCGCCATCACGGCGAAGAATACGAAGCCGACGTATTGCAGATACAGGCGGTCGCGCAGGTTCAGGAACAGCACCAGATTAAACGCCAACATGGCCAGCGCCGCGCCGAAGTAGGCGCCCTGCACCAGATAGTCGTGCCGCTCGTAGGCGGCGTAGGCCAGCGGGTCCCACAACGTCATCGGAATCAGCTTGGCGCCTTCGGACCAGACGCGCACATAGATCACCTGCCGCTCATGCGGCGCCAGTTCGATCGGGAAGACGTAATAGCGATTTGGGTACGGCCGCGAGGCGTAGGGCCGCGCACTGCCGGTATGGTGTTCGTGATCGCGGTAGTAAAAGCGGATGTCGCTCAGCCGCGCATTGCTGATTTCGAACATGCGCGCCAGCGCCTGTTCGCCAGGATTGTACAGCTCCACCCGCAGCCAGTAGGTAGAGCGGGTATAGCCGAAGCTGAAGGCTTCGTCGGCCTGGCCGGTGCTGCGGAAGTCGGCGGCGCGCGCACGGGCGCCGTCAAGATCGAGCGCGCCGGCGGGATCTTCAAGCACGGTGGCGTAAGCGGTCAGCGATTGGGCGCCGGATGGCATGGCGTTGACGTCCAGCGCGGACGCAGGCGCGAGCGCCCACGCCGGGCCGCACAACCAGAACAGCAATAACAGCAGCGCAGCGACTACGGCACGTGTGGCGGCAATCGCCACGCGTGCCGTGTCGCTTATTGAATCACGCGGTAGCAAGGGGTGTACGGCTTGCCGGCCAGTTTCATGCGCGATTGCGCGACGAAGGATGCCAGTAGCGCGTCCATCGGCCCCATGATCTCCTTGTCGCCATGGATTTCAAAGTGGCCATGCTTCTCGATGGCGCGAATGCCCTCTTCCTTCACATTACCTGCCACCACGCCGGAGAAGGCGCGACGCAGATTGGCCGCCAGCAGGTGCACCGGCTGGTTCTTGTGCAGACTCAGATTGCGCATGTTCTCGTGCGTCGGCGGGAACGGACGCTGGAACTCGCTGTCGATCTTCAGACCCCAGTTATAGTAATAGGCATCGCTGCGGGCCTTGCGGTACTCGCGCACCTGCTTGATCCCGGCCTGCATCTCGCGCGCCACCGCTTCCGGATCGTCGATGATGATCTTGTAGCGCTCTTGCGCCTCCGGTCCCAGCGTGTCGTGAATGAACTGGTTGATCTGCACGAAGTAGTCGCGCGACGTTTCCGGGCCGGTGAACACCAGCGGGAACGGCACATCGGCATTATCCGGATGCAGCAGGATGCCAAGAATATAGAGGATTTCCTCGGCTGTTCCGGCGCCGCCCGGGAACACCACGATGCCATGGCCGGTGCGCACAAACGCTTCCAGACGCTTTTCGATGTCCGGCATGATGACCAGTTCATTGACGATCGGGTTAGGCGATTCGGCGGCGATGATGCCCGGTTCGGTGATGCCCAGATAACGGCCGCGATGCAAGCGCTGCTTGGCGTGACCGATGGTGGCGCCCTTCATCGGGCCCTTCATCGCGCCCGGACCGCAACCGGTGCAGATATCCAGGTCGCGCAGCCCCATGGCGTAGCCGACTTCCTTCGAGTAGTTATATTCCGCGCGGTTGATCGAGTGACCGCCCCAGCACACCACCAGGTTCGGATTCAGCATCGGCTTCAGCACGCCCGCGTTGCGCAGGATGTGGAACACGGCGTCGGTAATGCCGTCGGTGCGGCTCAGATCAAATTTCGGGTTATCGGTGACTTCATTGCTGACAAAGACAATATCGCGCAGCACCGAGAACAGGTGCTCGTGGATACCTTTAATCATTTTGCCGTCGACGAAAGCGATCGCCGGGGCGCCCTTGATATCCAGCTTGATGCCGCGCTCGCGCTGAACAATGCTGATGTCAAACGATTGATACCGTTCCAGCAATTCCTTTCCATCGTCGATCGTGCTGCCGCAATTCAGCACCGCCAGGGCGCACTTGCGGAAGACGTTATACAGGCCGCCCTGGCTGGTATCGAGCAGTTTGTTCACTTCAGCCTTGGACAGTATCTCCAGTTGACCTTCAGGAGAAATCAGGGTATCGACAACGTCATATTCCATGATGCGTAAATCCTTATTCATATCTAAGAGTCCTGCGCCACCAATATACGACAACTCAGGCATTTGTGGGGCTGAAGAATGATTAACACAAATGACACATGTTTGCAGAGAGGTCATCAAAAAGTGCATCGCCACCGGATTTGTAGATTACAATGGCGCCCAATTTGGCCGCCCCACAAGGGCGGTCCGTCCTTTTAGACCATAACGATTAGGAGGAGCCGCATGAGCGGTGCTACCACCCAGACGGAAGTCGCCATTCCGGAGTTTAAGCAGATCATGGGTCACCCGGCCCCGCTGTGGATGTTGTTCATGACCGAGTTCTGGGAACGCTTCGCGTTCTACGGCATACGCTGGGCACTGGTGCTCTACGTGGTGGCCCAGTTCTACAACGGCGAAGCGTCCGGCGAATCGGCGGCCAATCTGGTGTACGGTTCCTATCTGGCGCTGGTGTATGCGGCAGCGCTGTTCGGTGGCTATGTGGCCGACCGCGTGCTGGGCTACCAGCGCTCTATTCTGGTCGGCGCCGCGTTCATGGCGGCCGGCCTGTTCATGATTGCGCTCCCTAACGAGACCATCTTCAAGTTCGGCCTGGCCACCATCATCGTCGGTAACGGCATGTTCAAGCCGAATATCTCGACCATGGTCGGCAAGCTGTATTCGACCGCCGATACGCGCCGCGATTCCGGCTTTACGATCTTTTACATGGGCATTAACTCCGGCGCCATGGTCGCGCCGGTGCTGACCGAATGGCTGGCGTCTTCGGTGTTCGGCAACGGCGGCATGCCCGCCTATAAAGTGGTGTTCATGTCGGCTGGCGTCGGCATGCTGGTCAGCCTGGTGTGGTTCTACATCGGCCGCCGCGGCCTGAAAGGCATCGGCGCGCCGGATGCGCAAACCGCCGATCCGAAGCGCCTGCTGTACGTGGTGCTGGGTTCGGTGTGCGTGATTCCGGTGGTGTATCTGCTGCTGGCGGCGGGCGCCAAGAGCCTGCAACTGGTGCTGTCGGCGCTGTTCATCCTGCTGTCGGTGATGCTGCTGATCGAAGGTATCAAAAACGGCAAAGTGGCGCGCGACAAGGTGATCGCCATGCTGGTGATCTTCTTCTTCAACATCATGTTCTGGTGCTTCTTTGAGCAGGCCGGCAGCTCGTTCACCTTCCTGGCCGAGAAAATCGTTGACCGCGACATGTTCAACTGGAATTTCCCGGTCGCCTGGTTCCAGACCGTGAACTCGCTGGCCATCATCGCGTTTGCGCCGCTGATCGCGTTTATCTGGGTGGCCATGGGCCGCGCCAATCCGTCGATTCCGCGTAAATTCGGTATCGGCCTGATCTTCAACGGCACCGCCTTCCTGCTGCTGATGTTCGCGCTGTCGTCGCTGGTGGACGCCAATAACAAGATCCCGTTCTGGACCCTGTTCATGGTCTACGTGCTGCAATCGATCGGCGAGCTGTGCCTGTCGCCGATCGGCCTGTCGATGGTGACCAAGCTGGCGCCGACCCGTCTGGTGGGTCTGGGCATGGGCGGCTGGTTCCTGTCGACCGGTATCGGCAACAACCTGTCGGGCATCTTTGCCTCGGCGGTGTCGGGTGAAGGCGGCATGTCGGTGCCGTCGGCGCTGCAGGGCTACACCTTCGGCTTCTGGTCGCTGATCGCCGGCGGCGTGATCCTGTTCGTGATCGCCCCGTTGATCCAGAAATTGATGCACGGTGTGAAGTAATCACGACAACGGCGCCTGAGGGCGCCGTTTTTATTTGTCCTGCACCACAAACCCAATGGGCCGCTTGCGCCCCTGCGGAGGCGGCGGCGCCATCAGGCTACGCAACGTGTCAAAGATCTGCTGAAACTGCTGCGCCGTCCTGCCCTCGTGATCGTCCTGGCGCTGCGCCATGGCCGCCAACTGTGCCTCCAACTCGCTGAGCCGGGCTGCCAACAATGTGTCCGCTACAAACATCTCTCGCAACCGAATAAAAGACCGGACAACGTAGACACCCATTTGTATGGCTTGCGGCGATGCCAGTACATTCGCCGCTTGAATAGCACCATGCTCGGTAAATGCAAACGGAAGCGTCTTAGAAAATCTAAGATTGGCGAGGTGGTCGCAATTTGCGACCACCTCCGTGAGACCAATACTAGACAAACAATTAATTTCTATGGCAACATTATCATCGTAATACCCAACGTTCATTCTCCCAAGGGGCGGTACGATGAAAGCAACACTTCCAACGCTGGCTGTATTACTCGTCTGTTTGAGCGGCGCCACCGAGGCGGCCGAAAAACGCCTCTACCTGTATGGCACGCCGACCGGCTGCCTGGTCCAGCTGACCGCGCCGCTGGAAGATAAACAGTCGCTGCGCTGGGAAGGCTCGTGCGAACGCGAGTTTGCGCAAGGACCGGGCGCGCTGGCTGTCGTCGACGGCAACGGCCAAGTGGTTAAAAGCACCGAGGGCACCATGCTGCGCGGTGTGATGGGGGAATTGGCCAACACCGATACCGCCGCAGCGCCGGCTGCCGACACCCAGGCAGGAACGACCACCGCCAACACCACGCTGGTGGTCTACTTCGACCACAACTCCTCCACGCTGTCCGACGCTGCGCAGTCGCAGCTGCAAGCGTATTACGCCGCCCTCCCCGCAACCGACAAGCTGCGCATCAAGATCTCGGGACATTCCGACCCCAGCGGCAGCCTGCGGGCACGAGAGAAAGTCGCACAAGCCCGTGCTCAAAGCGTGCGTGCCCACCTGACAATGTTGGGCCTGACCAGCGAGCAGCTGATTGTCGCAAGCAAAGACGACCCCAGCACCACGACGACATCGCAGCTGGCGGCGTCGGAGCGCCGCCGGGTTAACCTGGAAGCATGGTCCGAGCCCTGAGCCGGCACTCGCATGCTGCTTCCTCTCCACCTCGTTTCCTCAGTCACCTGGTTCGGTGTCGCTGTATTCCTGCTGTCCGCCGCGTGGTTGATGCGGACCGGCCGATTCTGGCTGCTGCCCTTCGCGGCTGCATTGCTGGCCCTGTTCTCGCTGCGGCTGACTTACGCATCGCGCCAGGCCTGGCATATGTTCGACGGCACCATTCCTGCCCGCTATCTTGCCGCGATGGCATTGGTGGTGTTGATCTCGGGCGCGGTGTGCTGGCTGCTGGCGTGGCTGATCGCGCGCCGGCTGCGCTGGATACCCCGTAGCGCATGGCTGCTCGGCATCGCGTGGGCGGTAGCGGCGTTGGTATCGGATATGGAGGGATGCGACAGCCACGCCATCCACACCGACCATCGCTGCCCATGGATACACAGCGCAACAATCACCGGCCTGCCGTTCATCAGCGCCGCCAGCGCCCAGGACGAAGCGCCACCGCCCGCTTTCATGCTGGCGCGGAACCGATTTTTCAGCACCTATCAAAAGTGCCTGCTCAGCTATCAGGATGGCCGCTGCGAGTATGAACTTGGTTCCTCGTTCGAAAACGCACCTGGCGACAGCCGCAATATGCGGGAAGCCTTGTCCTACTATCGGCTGGGTGCAAAAAAGGGCCACGTTGCCGCCGCTGGCCGGACCGGCTTCTTCGAAGTGTATGGCATGGCAGGCCCGCGCAATGTTCCGGCCGCGCTGCTGTTGCTCAACCAGGCCGCCGACCAGGGGGATCTCCTGGCCCAGAGGGCGCTGGCGGAGATTTACACCAAGTCGCAGATCGCCTTGCCAGAGCTGCCGCCCGATCCCCAGCTGGGACTGAGATGGCATATGCAACTGGCCATCCGTGGCGACGCCAACTCGGCCTATCTGGTGGCGCAATCCTATGCCACCGGCGGACCGCTCGGACAGGACATCGTACGTGCGATAGATTTCTGGTCGCGCGCCGCGAATGCCGGTCATGCCCAAAGCTGGGTGGAATTGGGCAAACTGTTTACCTATGGCGGCGGCGTGCCGACCGATCCCGCGCTGGGGCATGCCTTGCAGGTGATGGGCGCCGAAATCGGCAAGCCCGACTTCCTGCGCGTCCTCACGCTGCGCGCACAGCAAGACTTGTCCGCAGCGGATAAGGCACGCGCAGAGGCGCTGGCCAGCGCCATGCGCAAGAGCCGCATCGTGGCGATGACCGTATCGCCAGCGGCGATCAGCAGCTTCGCCAGAGCGCCAGCAAAGTCGCCAAATGGACTACGCCAAGTCGACCTCGCTGAACACTGCAAGAATGCGGAGACCTTGCCCGATTCGTTTCCCGTGCTGGCCCATCATAGCGATCCCTACGCGTGGAAGTGTGTGAATCAGTATGGCGCCTACAAGGTGGTGGTGGTGCCGGAGATTTGTCTGGCGCAAAAACCTGCCGCCATCGCGGTGCTGGAAAACCCGGCCGACGCCCGCAGTTGGGCCTGCGTCAGCGCCGGTACGCCGGTGCCGCCCGGGCTGCTGTCGGCCGACGTTGCCGCCGCACCGCTGGAGGGCACGGACGACAAAACCGGCGTCGAATGGTTTGAGCGAAACTTTGTGCGTGTCTCACCACGGCCATTTCTCAACGCCGGCCTGGAGATCTCGCGCCTGCGCCTGAGCAGTGACGGCGGCGTCAGCGTCGATGCCTGGCCTATCGGCTGGAGCCTGTTTGGCAGCAATGCCATGATGCTGCTGACCGAAAATCTCCCCAAGTTAAAAGCCAGCCAGGCAGATGTTCTGCTGGACCACACCCTCGACCAGCTGCAACGCGAATCGCCGGTACTGTCCTACCAATTTTCCAAACACGTGCTGCTGCGCGACTATGCCGCCAGCGATGCCGCGCTGGCGCGCAGCCTGCTCGGCCGCGGCTATTCGGTATGGGTGGCAAAGGTCCCGGCGGCGCTGGCCAGTCAATTGCTGCGACACTCACTGACCACAGAGAACGCATTGGTGCTGCTGGATAAGCATAGCTATTTGCGGGCCTACACCAACCCCGGCGCCTTGGTGCCAGCCGAGCGGCCAGCCGGCACTGTTGCGTGGCTGACGTCGGCACTGGGGCCTTACACCGCCCCGCCGATGCCCGACAAATTGCCGTTGGCTGAGCTATTCCGGCGCACCTCAAGTGCGGGCAAATTGGCGCTCGCCCCGAATGCCCTGCCCACTGAGATTACTTTGCCGGCACCGATGCAAGCACAGATGCGTGGCTTGATTAGCCGGCAAACTGGTGAGGGACGAGAACTTCAGGGCATCGTCATCGCTGGCGCAGACGGCGTGCCGATGCTCAATAGCGAGTTGCTGGAGCAAACCGGCAGCTACTCAAGCGCCGACTTCCGCGTTGATGCTACACGCCTGTTCCAAGCCTTAACGGTTGCCGGCCCCGCCACCTGTAGCGGCACAGCGTGCACCACGCAACGGCAGTGGCAATCCCAGATCGTTGGAGACTTTCATACCCATCCTGCCGAGCTTGGCTTCAGCTCGATGGACATCCGCTACGCCGCCGACCATGCAACGCACATGTTTGTCAGCACGCCGGCAGGACTGCAACAGCTATTGGTGCCGACCATGGCCCTGGGCGGTTCGCATGTCGGGAATTATTGGGCCTGGCCGGTGATCCCGCTGCGGATGACCGCCGCTTATCTGGAGCCGTCGGCCCAACTGGGATGTCAGTTCAAGGAGCAGCAAGAGCTGTCGCGCCAGGCCATACACGCAACCGCGCTGGGGATGGCACTCTATAGCGGGACAAACGGGGTGCTGCGGCGGGTGCAACTGGATGCGAAGATGCAGGCGGCCGTGCGTAGCGGCCATCCGCTGGATCTGCTGTTTGATGGCAGCGGCAAGCTGGCGTCACCGGTGGACCGGCTGCGCATTGCCATCGTCGCGCGTCAGAAACGCCAGCCGAGTCACTTGCTGGACGATCTCGGCCCCGAGGACGCGTTTTCCCCGGAACTGTCGGCTGCCACGCGCGCACTGCTCGGCGGCAAGGTCAATCGCGAAGCGGTCGAACTCGCGTTATGGGAGCACTACGCCATGGCCTACCAGATGGCGATGTCGAGCAACGACATCATCTCGGGTGCGCCCAGACTGTATTTTGGCCAGAATAATGTGTACTGGATGGATTCCATTTGCGACCCTGATTCCGTCTGGGGATTTTCGGCGCAAGCGATCAAGGCTAACACATTCCAGGAAGTTAAAACGGAGCGTAGGGCTGTGCTGGATAAACCTCAAGGCGACTATATCGCCCAGTGTGTGCAGGAGTTGCGGATTGTCGAGCCGCGAGATGCCGCCGGCAACCGGCTGATACGCGGCTATTGCGATAACGGCCTGGCACGCGAATGGATCAATGACGCGGAAGGCCACACACGCCCCGGATCGCTGCATCCACTGGCGCCCTGGAAGGCAAGATAGCCAGTGCGGGATTAGCGCGCCAAAGGATGGTCGTGCAGCCAGGCGGTCAGGGTGTCGGCGGCGGCGGGCGGCAGGTGCAGGCCAAGCTTGGTGCGGCGCCACAGGATGTCCTGCGCGCTGCGCGCCCATTCGTAACGGCGCAGGTATTCCACTTCGGCCGCGTACAGGCCTGGCGCGATTTCGTCGCCCATCTCGTCCAGGCTGGTGCGGTCGCACAGCAAGGTGTGGATGCGGGTGCCGTAGGCGCGGCAGTAGCGCGCCAGCAGCGCGGTCGGCAACCAGCCGTAGCGGCTTTGCTGAGCGCGAGTCCATTTGTCGTACTCCAGCACTGAGCGGTTCTGTGGGTCGGCGCCAAACAGATCGCCACCCGGCAGGCAGGCGTTGTGGGTCCAGCCGCCATGACGGTTATCCAGCGCCCGCGCGATATGGTCGACCGCTTCTTCGGCCAGCTTGCGGTAAGTGGTGATCTTGCCGCCGAAAACGCTCAGCAGCGGCGGGCCGTGATCGTCCACCTCCAGCCGGTAATCGCGCGTCACCGCCTTGGCGTCGGCGCCATCTTCCACCAGCGGGCGCACGCCGGAATAGGTCCACACCACGTCGGCCGGCGTGATCGGCTGGGCGAAGTATTCGCTGGCCAGCTGGCACAGGTAGGCGATTTCGTCCTCGCTGATGTCGACCTGGTTGGCGTCGCCGTGATAATCGAGGTCGGTGGTACCGATCAGCGTGAACTCGCGCTCGTACGGAATCGCAAACACAATGCGGCCGTCGCGGTGCTGGAAGATATAGGCATGCTCATGCTCGAACAACTTCGGCACCACGATGTGACTGCCCTTGATCAGCCGCAGCTGGCCGCCGCCCTCGCGCGGCAGTGCCGCGTGCAGCAGTTCGGCGGTCCACGGCCCGGCCGCGTTCACCACATAGCGCGCATGGACGCGGATCTCGCCGCAGCCAGGTTTGTACAGCGAAGCTTCCCAGTCCGCCGTTTTGCGCTCCAGCCGGTTGCAGCGGGCCTGGGTCAGAATGGTGGCGCCCTTCTCGCAGGCGTCGATGGCGTTCAGCACCACCAGCCGGGCATCGTCGACCCAGCCGTCGGAATACATGAAGCCGCGCGTGAACTGGGATTTGAGCGGCCGCCCGGCCGCATGACTGCGCAGGTTGATGCCTTTGGAACCCGGCAGCAGCTCGCGGCGCGCCAGCATATCGTACAAAAACAGCCCGGCGCGGATCAGCAGCGCCGGCCGCTGGCCCGGCGCGTGCGGCATCACGAAGCGCAACGGCCGCATGATGTGCGGCGCGGCCCGCAGCAGCACCTCGCGCTCGATCAGCGCCTTGCGCACCAGGTTGAATTCGTAATACTCCAGATAGCGCAAGCCGCCGTGGATCAGCTTGGTCGAAGCGGACGAGGTATGGGCCGCCAGATCGTCCTTTTCGCACAGGACGACCGACAGCCCGCGCCCGGCCGCGTCGCGGGCGATGCCGGCGCCGTTGATGCCGCCGCCAATCACCAGGACATCACAATCGAGTATGTGCTGAGGTTCCGCCATGTTGGCCCTAAAGAACTGTACACCTGTACGTTACGACAAGTAACGCGAAGTAACAATAGGCATGTTCTATAATCGCGCATACTTCTGTCACCGAGAGATGCTGTTTTGACAACCACCACCCTTTCTGGCCGCTGGCTGAACCGACGCAATATGATCCGTGCCGCTATCCTCGCTGGTCTGGCCGCCCTGGTGGGCGGCGGCCTGCTGCTCGCCTACCTGCTGCTGTACGTGGCGCCGAATCTGCCGTCGCTGGAAGCGATTACCGACTACCGGCCCAAGATCCCGCTGCGCGTCTACACCGCCGACAACGCCCTGATCGGCGAATTCGGCGAGGAGCACCGCGACTTCATCGCCATCAAGGACATGCCGGAGATGATGAAAAAGGCGCTGCTGGCGATCGAGGACAAGCGCTTCTACGAGCATAACGGCATCGACTGGGTGCGCGCGCTGGGCGCGGTGCGCTCCAACCTGGGCGGCTCGTTCCGCCAGGGCGGTTCCACCATCACCATGCAGGTGGCGCGCAACTTCTACCTGTCGCGCGAAAAAGTCATCGGCCGCAAGCTGCAGGAAGTGATGCTGGCCCTGAAAATCGAGGCGGCGCTGAACAAGGAACAGATCCTGGAGCTGTATATGAACCAGATCTACCTGGGCCAGCGCTCGTTCGGCTTCGGCAGCGCCTCCCAGACCTACTTCGGCAAACCGCTGAAGCAGCTGGACGTGGCGGAGATGGCGATGCTGGCCGGCCTGCCGCAGAATCCGGCCCGTCACAATCCGATCGCCAACCCCAAGCGCGCCAAACAGCGCCAGCACATCGTGCTGCGCATGATGCGCGACCAGAACGTGATCAGCGAAGAGCAGTATCAGAAGGCCGTGCATGAAACCCTGCACTTCGCGCGCAAGGGCCAGGACTTCGACGTTCACGCCGAATACGTGGCCGAGCTGGCGCGCCAGCAGGTGTATGCGCAGTTCAAGGAAGAATCGTACACGCGCGGCATCAGCGTCTACACCACCATTCTGAAGGCGGACCAGAAAGCGGCCTACGAATCGATGCGCCGCAATGTGCTGAACTACGACCAGCGCCACGGTTACCGTGGTCCGGAAGCGGTGATCGAACTGCCGGCCGGCGAAGAGGAACGCGACGACGCCATCGAAGACGCGCTGCAGAAGCGCCCTTCCAGCGACGGCCTGATTCCGGCCGTGGTGCTGGAAGCCGGTCCGAAAGCGGTCAAGGTGCAGAACCCGGCCGGCGAGGAAATCACCATCAGCGGCGATGGCCTGAAGCTGGCCGCTCCGGCACTCAGCGAAAAAGCCAAGGACACGCTGCGTCTGCGTCCCGGCGCCGTGGTCCGCATCGCCCAGGGCGACAAAGGTGGCTGGAGCATCACCCAGGTGCCGCAGGTATCGGCCGCCTTCGTGTCGATCGATTCCGTCAGCGGTGCCTACCACGCCATGGTCGGCGGTTTCGATTACAACCTGCAGAAGTTCAACCACGTCACACAGGCATGGCGCCAGCCGGGTTCCTCGATCAAGCCGTTCGTATATTCGGCGGCGCTGGAACGCGGCTTCTCGCCGGCCACCATCATCAACGACGTGCCGCTCAACCTGACCGGCGCCGAAACCGGCAACGAAGCCTGGTCGCCAAAGAATGACGACGGCAAGTTCGATGGCCCGATCACCATGCGCCGCGCGCTGTCGGAATCGAAGAACGTGGCGTCGGTGCGCATTCTGCGCGCCATCACCGTGCCGTACGCGCACAGCTATCTCGGCAAGTTCGGCTTCGACCTGGCCAAACATCCGAAGAATCTGACCATGGCGCTGGGCACCGGCTCGGTCACGCCGGCGCAGCTGGCCGGCGCCTACTCGGTGTTTGCCAACGGCGGCTATTCGGTCGAGCCCTACCTGATCGCCAAAATCGTTGACGGCGACGGCAAGGTGATCGACGAAGCCAAGCCACGCACCACGCTGCCGGACGAGGCGCGCGTGATCGATCCGCGCAACGCCTACGTCACCGACTCGATGCTGCGCGAAGTGACACGCACCGGTACCGGCGGCGCGGTGGCCCGTCTTGGCCGCCCTGACCTGGCCGGCAAGACCGGTACTTCCAGCGACGCGGTCGATGGCTGGTTCGCCGGCTACGGCGGCGGCATCGTGGCGGTGTCGTGGATGGGCTTTGACGATTCGCGTTCGCTGGGCGGCAAGGAATTCGGCGCCACCGCCGCGCTGCCGATCTGGATCGATTACATGAAAGTGGCGATGCAGAGTCGTCCGCCGCAGGAGCGTCCGCTGCCGGCCGGCCTGACCCAGGTGGATGGTGAATGGCAGTACGACGAGTTCACCGGCGACACCGGCCGTCATACGCTGGATATGGATGAGGATGCGGGCGGCGCCGAGAACATCGCGCCGCAGCCGCCAGGGACGGCTGGTGCTGGTGCTGGTGCTGGTGCCGGTGCCGGTGCCGCCGCGCCGGGCGCGCCAGCGGCTGGTGCCCCCGTGCCGGCGGCCACGCCGAATGCGGAAAACATCAAGCCGGTGCCAACCGGCCCGGGACGCTGATTACTCGGCGTTAGCGTCGGCCTCGGCCGGCGCAGCGGATGGCGCCAGATAGCCGCGCGCCATCCTCACCACGCTGTCAGCAAAACGATCCGGCCCGATATCGGCGGCGCGGTACTTCCAGCGCTTGACGTACCAGTCCTGGAAGCTGGCCAGGATGTGGGAAGCAAGCAGGTCCGGGCTGTGAGGCAGCTGCGGCACCTGCGCGATCACGCCGGCGAACAGCGACTGCACGTGCAGCTCCGACTCCTTGGCCGTGCTGCGCTGCTCGGCCTGCAGCACGCGCGAATCCATGAACACAAAATAAAACCACGGCTGCAGGATCTCGGACACATAGATCGAGGCGCGGATCAGCGCCTCCAGCCTGTCCAGCGGATCGGCCACGGTGCTGAACATCTTCGGCACCTCGTGCGTGGCGTGGCGCACCACATCCTCGATCATCTCGGCCAGTTGGTCCTTGCTGCTGATGTAGCCGTACAAGCCGCCCATCGATAACCCGGTCTCGCCGCACAAGTCGCGCAGATTCATGGCCCGGAAGCCGACCTCGTTGGCCAGCTTGAAGGTGGCGTTAAAGATGCGTTCCAGGTTCTCCAGCGCCGGCTTGCGGCGCTTGACCGTGATCCGGTCGGCATAACGGTCGAGCAAATAGGCCCAGATATTGGCGCCGTCCAACGGCGTCATCCCCTGAAATTGGTGGAAGTCGAATTGCGCCTGCAATGTTGGTCCCTTCTAGTTATTTTTTTGGATTATAGCGCAGCGGATTGCGTGTGCTCATCAGACATGCAAATTGGCCCGTCAGGCCGTGCGGACGGGCTGCAAAGCACGAATCCGGATGCTACAGTGGTTCGACCGGGCCGTGTAGCGGCCCCATAACGACAACCCGGAGACCACCATGCGCCATCGCTTGCCGACCAGTTTGACGTTTTTCCTGACCCTGTGCCTGAGCCTGCTGCTAGTCCTGCCCGCCAGCGCCGCCGGCTACACCCAGACCAAATACCCGATCGTGCTGGTGCACGGCCTGTTCGGCTTCGACAATGTCGGCCCGGTCGACTATTTCTACGGCATCGCGCCGGCGTTGCGTAGCGGCGGCGCGCAGGTGTATGTGACGTCGGTCTCGGCCGCCAACAGCACCGAAGTGCGCGGCGAGCAGTTGCTGTTGCAGGTCAAGCAGATCCTCGCCGCCACCGGCGCCACCAAGGTCAACCTGATCGGCCATAGCCACGGCGCACCGACCTCGCGCTATGTCGCCTCGGTGCGGCCGGATCTGGTGGCGTCGGTCACCAGCGTGGGTGGCGTCAACCAGGGTTCGCGCGTGGCGGACGTGCTGATCGGCGCGGTGCCGGATGTGACGTATAGCGTGGCCAATGCCGTCGCCGGGCTGATCAGTTTCCTGTCCGGCAGCCCGACCTTGCCGCAGAATGCGCGCGCGGCGGCCACTTCGCTCAGTACCGCCGGCACCGCCGCCTTCAATACGCGCCATCCGGAAGGTGTGCCGACCACGGCCTGCGGCGAAGGCGCGTCGCAGGTCAACGGCGTGTACTACTTCTCGTGGAGCGGCGCCCAGCCGTACACCAATGCGCTGGACGCCGGCGATCCGGTGCTGGCGCTGACCGCGCTGGCGTTCAATGGCGCCAAGAACGACGGCTTGGTCAGCAGCTGTTCCAGCCACCTGGGCAAGGTGATCCGCGACGATTACGCGCTCAACCATCTGGATGAAGTGAATCAGCTGATCGGCATCACCAATCTGTTCGAAACCAATCCAGTGACGTTGTATCGGCAGCAGGCTAACCGACTGCAGGGGCTGGGGCTGTGATGCCACGGGCGCGGCTCTATGCGCTGGCGGTGCTGGCGGCCGCTGTGGCCGGCGGCGTGCTGCTGTGGCCGGCGCAACAACCGGCCACGGCCGCTCCTGCTGCTACCGCTGCCGCGCCCGATTACTTCGCTTTCGTGCCATCCATGCTGGGCACGCAGCCGGACGGCGGCGCCCGCGCCGACGCCAGCGAGCGGCTGGTCGTCAACACCGAACTGGCCTATTTGTTCGATTACTATCTGGCCGGACTGGGGGAACAGTCGCTGGCCGCGATCCGCGCCGAAATCGTCCGCGAGCTGGAGCGGCGCTTGCCGGCTGGCGCCGCCGCCGAGGCACGACGGCTGCTGGATGCCTATCTGGCCTACAAAGGCGCACTGGCTACGCTGGAGCAAGGCTTGCCGGCCGGCGCCACGCCGGCCGAGCGCGCGCGCCAGCGGCTGACGGCAATGCAGCGGTTACGCAAGAACTACTTCAGCGACACCGAGGTCGCCGCGCTGTTCAGCGCCAGCGATGCCTACGATCTGGACGCCATCGCCCGCCTCGACATCGCCGCCAACACTGCGCTGAGCGACGCGCGGCGCCAGCAGCAACTCAGCGCCCTGGACGCCGCGCTGCCGGCCGCCGCGCGCGCCGACCGTGACGCGCCCACTTCGGTGATCCGGCTGGAAGACGCCGTCGCCAGAGCGCGCGCCGCAGGCACCGACGACAACGAAATTTACCGCATGCGCGCTGCGGCCCTGTCACCATCGGCCGCCGCGCGTCTGGCCGAGGTCGACCGTGAGGAAGCCGACTGGCAGCGCCGCATCGGCGCCTACCAGGCGCAGCGGCGTCAACTGCTGCAAAGCGCGCCCAACGAGGCCGCGCTACAGCAACTGCGCGAGGCCGGCTTTAACCCGTCAGAGCAGAAACGGCTGCCGGCTTATGAATGATCAGTGCACATAGCGGGCGATATAGTACACGGCGCCCAGCAACAAAGAGGCAAAGCCGTACACCTTCCAGACATGCCCCATCAGCGCGCGATGCAAATCCATCTTGGTATCCGCTAGCGCGGTGTGGAAATCCTCGCGTTGCCTGGCCTGCGCAGTGTAAAAATCTTCGCGCTGTTTGGCCAGAGCGGACTGCCAATCATCGCGCTGAGCGGCCAATGCGGCATGAAACTCTGCGCGCTGAGCGGCCAATGCGGCATAAAACTCTTCGCGTTGTTTGGCCAGCGCGAGCTGAAAATCTTCGCGTTGCTTGGCTGAGACTGTTTGCAATTCCAGCTTGAGGTCGTACAGCAAGGTCAGGATGCGCTCGTGGCTGGCGTGCATTTCTGCACGCAGTGCCTGAATGTCGTCCTTGGTGGCAAAACTGTTGCGTATCACGGCCACCTCCGTCTCCAGTGCGCCCAGACGTACATCATAAGAATTTCTCGCCGAGTCTTCAACTCGGTGGTTTTCATTGGCGCCGTGCATGATCGTGCTCCTCCATTGCCGAGCTCCCAAATTAGCAGCACCATTCCGCCCACTCTTGATCTGCATCAGACGTCCATCCACCGAGTCCTGAGAAATTTGCAAGATTGCCGAGACAACTAGTTTTATTTAATGATATTATTTCCAAATAACATCTAAGTTGCCGCTAAAAAAGCGTTTTTTGAATCACCTATGCAGATTATTTCTATTCCGGGCAAGGTCCGCAATGAGGCAGACGCGCTTGAAACCGCAAAATACCGGATCAAACGTCGGCCCGGTCGGTCCAGCATCTGGCACCAACCATGAACACACCGATCATCAATCTCGTTCTGTTAAAACGCTTCGTCACCAACGAGCCCAGCGTTTTTGACGACACCGTTTATTCGGTCCGCTATCACCTGCAGCAAGCCGGCTTTGAAGTGCTGGTGTCGTGCAATGTGATCGCGCCCGATGCGCTGAATATCATCTGGGGCGTCGGCACCTGGGGCAGCCCGACGCTGGAACAAATGCGCCAGCTCGCCAAGCCTGAATACTCCATCATTTTCAATATGGAGCAACTGGGCAGCGACAGCGCTCTGGTGACCGACGAGTATCTGCAGTTCCTGTCCGAATACCGGGTATTCGACTACAACCAGCACAATATCGATGCGCTGCAGGCACGTTTCCCGACGCCCAGTGCCAGGAATTCCCGTTATTGCCGGCCCCCTCCTTCGCCGGCGACTTTGCCGTCGACTGGACGCAAACCAATCAACGCGCCGACGTGGCGTTCTGGGGCACGCACAACGACCGTCGCCTGAAACTGCTCCACTTCCTGGTAAGCAAGGGACGGGATGTGCGGGCGCTGACCGGGCATTACGGCCAGCACCTGTCGGCCGCCGTGGCGCAAAGCCGGCTGTGCCTGAATGCGCACTTCTACGCCAGCGGGATCTTCGAACTGGCGCGCTGCCTGCGTCCGCTGGCGATGGGCATGCCCATCGTGTCCGAGACCTCGAATCTGCCGACGCTGGTCGACTGGCGGCAAAGCGGCATCTTCTTCCGTGAATACGATGAGCTGGCCGCAAGCTGCGACGAGTTGCTGTTCCAACCCGAACTGCTGCATTACTCGATGCGCCAGACCCAGCACTTCCTGAACCGTCCCGACTGGGCCGAACTGACGCGACAGTCCATGCTGTCCATGGTGGCGTAGCGCAAAAAAAAAAGCAGCCCGCAGGCTGCTTCAGTTTGCTACTGCGCCAGATAGTGGCTTACTTTATTGTTGGTTAGAACTCTTCCCAGTCATCCGAGGCTGCGGCCGCCATTTGTCGCGGCGGACGCTTGGCGGTTGCTGGCTTGGACGCAGCCGGCTCGGTTGCCGCCGCAATGGCGCGCGCCGCCGGCTTCACCGCCTGCGATGCGGGCGCGCTGGCGGTCTTGCGCACCGCCATCGCCTGCGCGCGCGGTGCGGCCGACTGGTCCATGCGGAACACACTGACCACCTCCGCCAGTTGCGCCGCCTGCTCCTGCAGCGACGCCGCAGCGGCCGCCGCCTCTTCCACCAGCGCCGCGTTCTGCTGCGTCACCGTATCCATCTGCCCCACCGCCATATTGATCTGGTCAATGCCGGTGCTTTGCTCCTGGGTGGCCATGCTGATCTCGCCCATGATATCGGTCACGCGCTGCACGCTGGTGACGATTTCGCCCATCGTACTACCGGCCTCCTCCACCAGCTTGCTGCCGGCGCCCACCTGCTCCACCGAATTGTTGATCAGCTCCTTGATCTCCTTGGCCGCCGCCGCCGAGCGATGCGCCAGCGTACGCACCTCGCCGGCCACCACCGCAAAGCCACGTCCCTGCTCACCGGCACGGGCCGCTTCCACCGCCGCATTCAGCGCCAGGATATTGGTCTGGAACGCGATGCCGTCAATCACCGCGATGATGTCCACAATCTTGGCCGACGAGGCGTTGATCGAATCCATGGTCTCCACCACCCGCGACACCACGTCACCGCCGCGCTGCGCCACGCCGGAGGCCGAGGCCGCCAAGGTATTGGCCTGGCGCGCATTGTCGGCATTCTGGCGCACGGTCGAGGTCAGCTCTTCCATCGACGATGCCGTCTCTTCCAGCGAACTGGCCTGTTCCTCGGTGCGCTGCGACAGATCCAGATTGCCGCTGGCGATCTGCTGGGAGGCGGTGGCAATGGTGTCGGTGCCGGTGCGCACCTGGCCGACGATGCGGATCAGGCTATCGTTCATTTCCTTCAGCGCGCCCAGCAACTGGCCGGTTTCCTCGCTGGTGGCCACCTCGATGCGGCTGGTCAGGTCGCCCGAGGCCACCGTCTGCGCCACCCGCACCGCTTCATTGATCGGCTGCGTGATGGCGCCAGTGATGTAGGCCGCGCAGCCGATCGCCACCGCCGCCGCGATCACCGCCGCTACCACCATCGCCCATTCGGCGCTGGACACCGCCGCCATGCCATCGGTCACCGCAGTATCCGACACATTCTCGTTCAGCTTTTCGATTTTCAGCAGCGTGCCCTCGGCCTTGCGGAATAGCGGCCGCGACTGGCTGTACTGCTGATGGAAGTCTTCCAACAACGCCTTCTGCTTTTCCTCATCCTTGCTGGCCGCCAGCGCCGCGATGGTGCTACCCAGCTTGTCATCGAGCGTCTTCCATTCCGCCCACTCGCCGGTGAACTGCTTCCACAGCACCGCTTCCTCGTCGGTCTGCGGCAGCGGTTCATAGCGTTTCCAGCCGCGGTCGATATTGGCCCAAGCCGCCTTGCGCATGTCCAGCGCCTCGGCAAACTTGTCCTGCGCCTTCGGATCGTGGGCATAGGTGCCGGCGTACAGCGTGGCCGCCGCCACCGCAGTCTGGCCCTCGCTCATCGCCAGCAGCCCCTGGATCGACGGCAGCCGCACCACCCCAATTTCATTGACCGAGCCGCCCACCTTGACGATGCCGCGATATCCGGCCGCCCCGACCACCAGCAAGGCCACCATCATGATGGCCACCAAGGTCGCCAGCTTCCATTTGATGAGCAAATTCTTGAACATCCCGGCTCCCACAGGTTAGATTTGGTGAATGTTGATCCAGCTCAAGCAATATGCGGCTACGGCAAGGATGACGTCAATCACTATTATGTATGGTGTGGCGCAACATGCACACTCAGCCGGCCACCACGCGGTTGCGGCCGGCGCGCTTGGCCTCATACATGGCGGCGTCGCCGGCCGAGATCAGACGGATCAGATCGTAGCTGTGCTGGTCCGAGCACACCACACCCATGCTGGCGGTATAGCGCACCGACAGCTTTTCCAGCTCGGCCACCTCGTATTCGATGCGCGCGCGCAGCCGCTCCGCCACCTTGAGCGCGGCCTCGCGGTCAACGCCATCCAGCACCAGCACGAATTCCTCGCCGCCAAAACGCGCCAGCAAATCGTGCGGCCGCAGCTCGACCCGCAGCAAGCGCGCCAAATGGCGCAGCACCTCGTCGCCGACCGGATGGCCGTAGCTATCGTTGATGACCTTGAAGTAATCGACATCGATCATGATGACCGCCAGGCTGCGGCCACCGCGCAGCGCGCGCAGACCAACCCGCTTACCCTGAATCTCCAGCCCGGCGCGATTCAGCGCCCCGGTCAGCGCATCCAGCGTCGACAGCCGGCGCAAGCGCTCGGCGTAGCGCCACATCACCATCAGAATCAGGCCGAAGGCGATGCAAATCTGCGCCAGCGGCACCACCAGCGCGCTCAGCGCGATCACCAGCGAGTTGCTGCCATCGGCCGGCTCGCCTCGCAACAGCAGATGGGCGCCGCGCCAGCACAACGCCAGCCCGAGCAGCGTGAAGCCGGCGATCGCAATGCCGGACACCCGCCAGGCCCGGTGCCGCGCCAGCATCAGCGCGCCGGCCCAGTTAATCAAGCCAAAATAAAAACCGGTAAAACACAGCCGCGCGCGCAGGCTGGGCGCCAGCACGGTGTAATACGCCGCGACCAGCAGCGCGATCAAGGTTAGGATGGCGATGGTAAGCCAGGACAGCGACTCGTTGCAGTACACGCGCAGGCCGCGCAACACCAGTCCCAGGCCAAACGCGATCACGCCATAGCTGACAATGGCATGCAGCAGCAACGGCAGACCGGCCACCTGCGACAAAGTCATGCCGCCCGCCACCGCCACATTGCCGGCTGCCCACCAGCGCTGCTCGGGCGGACTCTCGGTATAGCAGGCCGAGGCCACCAGCAAGGCCGTGGTCAGCGCCGTCACACATATTTGCACCAACACCAGGGTATCGAGATTCAGCACACTAGCCCCCGTCGAAACGAATCGTCAATGTAGCGCAGTGACTGACAGGAAGCAATGACTATCTTGCAGAAAAGAAATCCCCGTTACAGGCCGCCGCCGTGGGCGCGAATCGGTTACAGTAGCGGACATCGCAGACTACCCCGTCATCCATGCCCTACCCCATCGAGCACAAACTGGTGATCGGCATCGCCTCCAGCGCGCTGTTTGACCTGACCGCGTCGCACCAGGTCTATCTGGAACACGGTCCCGAGGAATACCGGACCTACCAGCAAGCCCATCTCGACACCGTGCTCGACAAGGGGGTCGCCTTTCCCTTCATCCGCCGCTTCCTGAGCATCAACAAGCAGCATCCGGAGACGGCGCCGGTGGAAGTGGTGCTGTTTTCGCGCAACTCGCCGGAAACCGGGCTGCGCGTGATGAATTCGATCGCCCACTACGGCCTGGACATCTCGCGCGCCTGCTTCCTGACCGGCGAGTCGCCGTACCGCTACTTGCCCGCGTTCAACACCTCTTTATTCCTGAGCGCCAACGAGGACGACGTGCGCAAGGCGCTGGACGCCCACTATCCGGCCGGGCTGGTGCTGCCGTCGCGCACCGAGGATGACGAGGCCGACGGCGAACTGCGCATCGCCTTCGACTTTGACGGCGTGATTGCCGACGACGAATCGGAAGCCATCTTCAAGCGCAACAACGATGTCGACGAATTCCACGCCCACGAGACCGAACGGGTGGCGATCCCCCACCAGCCCGGCCCGCTGGCCGAGCTGTTCCGCAAGCTGTCGCTTATGCAGCAGATCGAGGACGACGCCCAACGCGCCGACCCGGCGTACAAAAAAATCCTGCGCATCGCCATCATCACCGCGCGCAGCGCGCCTGCGCACGAGCGGGTGGTGACCACGCTGAAAAGCTGGGGCGTCTCGGCCAATGAAACCTTCTTCCTGGGCGGCATGGAGAAAGCGCGGGTGCTGGCCATCTTCAAGCCGCACATGTTCTTCGACGACCAGCTGAGTCACCTGAAGTCCCCGGCCGGTAATATCCCTATGGTCCACATCCCCTTCGGTGTAGCTAACCGGCTATAATGTAGCGCTTAGATTAACCGTTGAATGTATGTTGTGTCGTCAGCCTTAACTAAATCTATTCCTAAACCCGGCAACCGTTTTGCCCTGCCCGCGCTGCATGGCTCGGCGGATGCCTACGCGTTGGCGCAAATCGCGCTGGATCTGAAATCCTGCGGCCAGATGCTGGCCGTGGTTGTCGCCAGCGCCAGCGATGCCCAGCGTCTGCTGGACGAAATCCCCTGGTTCGGCGGCGATCAACTGCGCTGCCACTTGCTGCCAGACTGGGAAACCCTGCCCTACGACGCCTTCTCGCCGCACCAGGATCTGGTGTCCGAGCGTCTGGCCACGCTGCACGAAATCTCCAGCGGCCAGTGCGACGTGATGCTAGTGCCCGCGACCACCGCGCTGGTGCGCATGGCGCCGCCGTCCTTCCTGGCCGCCTACACCTTCTTCTTCCAGCAAGGCGAGTCGCTGGACGAGGCACAACTGAAATCGCAGCTGACGCTGGCCGGCTACACCCACGTCACGCAGGTGATGTCGCCCGGCGAGTACTCGGTGCGCGGTGGCCTGATCGACCTGTTCCCGATGGGTTCCGCGCTGCCCTACCGCCTCGATCTGTTTGGCGACACCATCGAAACCATCCGCACCTTCGACGCCGACACCCAGCGTTCGCTGTATCCGGTCAAGCAGGTACGCTTGCTGCCGGGCCGCGAGTTCCCGATGGACGAGGCGGCGCGCACCGCCTTCCGCAGCCGTTGGCGCGAGCATTTCGAAGGCGATCCGTCGCGCGCCGTGATCTACAAGGACATCGGCGCCGGCATCGCCTCGGCCGGTATCGAATACTATCTGCCGCTGTTCTTCGACCAGACCGCGACCCTGTTCGACTACCTGCCGCAAGGCGCGGTGGTGGCCACTGTCGGCGATATCGAAGCCGCCATCAAGCGCTTCTGGACCGATACCGCGTCGCGCTACCGCTTCATCAAGGCCGACCGCGAGCGCCCCATCATGGCGCCGGAACAGCTGTTCCTGTCCGACGAACAGTTCTTCGTGCTGGCCAAGCCGTATCCGCAGGTGGCGATCCGCAACAGTGCCGATGCCGGCGCCTCCGAGCTGTCGGCGCCGGTGCCCGACATCGCCGTCAACCGCCATCTGGACGACCCGCTGACCAATCTGCGCAGCTATCTGCTGCAAGCCGGCAGCCGGGTCATGATCTGCGCCGAATCCAACGGCCGCCGCGAGACGCTGCAGCAGTACTTCAACGAATACGATCTGGCGTTGGCGCCGGTCGAGGGCTTCGACGGTTTCGTCGCCTCCGATGCCAAACTGGCGCTGGGCGTGGCGCCGCTGCACGCCGGCTTTGAATTGTCCGCCGATGGCGCGCGGCTCATTTTCATCACCGAGACCGAGCTGTATGCAGGCTCCGGCCGCCGCGTCGGCAAGAAGAAACAGGAAGCCGTCACCCAGGTCGAATCGATGGTGCGCGATCTGTCGGAGCTGAAGATCGGCGATCCGGTGGTACACGTCAACCACGGCATCGGCCGCTACATGGGCCTGACCAGCATGGACCTGGGCGAAGGCGATGCCGAGTTCCTGCATCTGGAATACGCCAAAGAGACCAAGCTGTATGTGCCGGTGTCGCAGCTGCACGTGATTTCGCGTTACTCCGGCGCCTCGCCGGAAGACGCGCCGCTGCACACGCTGGGCTCCGGCCAGTGGGAAAAGGCCAAGCGCAAGGCCGCTGAACAGGTGCGCGACACCGCCGCCGAACTGCTGAATCTCTACGCCCGCCGCGCGCTGCGCCAGGGCCACGCCTTCGAATACTCGGCGCACGATTACGAGCGTTTTGCCGACAGCTTCGGCTTCGACGAAACGCCGGACCAGCAGGAAGCCATCAACAACGTGATCCGCGACATGACCTCGGGTAAGCCGATGGACCGTCTGGTGTGCGGCGACGTCGGCTTCGGCAAGACCGAAGTGGCGCTGCGCGCCGCCTTCATCGCCGTCATGGGCGGCAAGCAGGTGGCGATTCTGGCGCCGACCACGCTGCTGGCCGAACAGCACGCGCAAACCTTCGCCGACCGCTTTGCCGAATGGCCGGTACGCATCGCCGAAATGTCGCGCTTCCGCACCGGTAAAGAGATCGCGCAAGCGATCAAGGGCATGGCCGACGGCACGCTGGACATCATCATCGGCACCCACAAGCTGCTGTCGGACGACGTCAAGTTCACGCGACTGGGCCTGGTCATCATCGACGAGGAACACCGCTTCGGCGTGCGCCAGAAGGAGGCGCTGAAATCGCTGCGCGCCGAAGTCGACGTGCTGACGCTGACCGCGACCCCGATCCCGCGCACGCTGGGCATGGCGCTGGAAGGTCTGCGCGACTTCTCGGTGATCGCCACCGCGCCGCAGAAACGGCTGGCGATCAAGACCTTTGTGCGCAGCGAGGGCGAATCCATCATCCGCGAAGCCTGCCTGCGTGAGCTGAAGCGCGGCGGCCAGGTCTACTTCCTGCACAACGAGGTGGAGACCATTCAGAACCGGCTGGCGATGCTGACCGAGCTGCTGCCGGAAGCGCGCATTGGCGTGGCCCACGGCCAGATGCACGAGCGCGATCTGGAAAAAGTGATGCGCGATTTCGTCGCCCAGCGCTTCAACATCCTGCTGTGCACCACGATTATCGAAACCGGCATCGACGTGCCAACCGCGAACACCATCATCATGCACCGCGCCGACAAGTTCGGCCTGGCGCAGCTGCACCAGCTGCGCGGCCGGGTCGGCCGTTCGCACCACCAGGCTTACGCCTATCTGCTGGTGCACGATGTGCAGTCGCTGACCAAACAGGCGCAGCGCCGGCTGGACGCGATCCAGCAGATGGAAGAACTGGGTTCCGGCTTCTATCTGGCGATGCACGATCTGGAAATTCGCGGCGCCGGCGAGGTGCTGGGCGACAGCCAGTCCGGCGAGATGACCGAGATCGGCTTCCAGCTGTATTCCGACATGCTGAACGAAGCGGTACGCTCGCTCAAGGCCGGCAAGGAGCCGGATCTGGCGGCGCCGCTGGCCACCACCACCGAAATCAATCTGCACGTGCCGGCGCTGCTGCCGGCCGATTTCTGCGGCGATGTGCACGAGCGGCTGTCGATCTACAAGCGCATGGCCAACTGCGCGTCGCAAGGCAAGATCGACGACATGCAGGAAGAGCTGATCGACCGCTTCGGCAAGCTGCCGGACCCGGTGAAGGCGCTGATCGAAACGCACCGCCTGCGCATCGCCGCCAAAACGGTGGGCATCATCAAGATCGACGCCCACACCGAAGCGGCCAACCTGCAGTTCATGGCCAAGCCGCCGATCGACCCGATGCGCATCATCGAACTGATACAGAAAAACCGCCAGATCAAGCTGAATGGCCAGGACAAGCTGAAGATCACCGCCGCCATGCCGGACCTGTCCGCGCGGGTGACACAGATCAAGGCCGCCATCAAGCAGTTGACCGGCTGATCGAATCCTCACTACCATACGAAACATGACAAACGCTAACACCGCCATGAATCTCGTCCTGCAAGGCGCGGACGACGAGTGCCAGGCACGCCTTGAACGCATCGCCGCGCTCACCGCCCCGGCCAACACCACCTGGGTCGGCGAGCGCGCGCTGCGCTGCGAAGGCATCACCTACTCGCCAGCGCTGCACCGGACGATTGAAGTCGCGACGCAGGCGGCGCAACTGGACGCCACCTACTCGATCGGCTTCCATAAAATGAGCGAGTTCAAACTGATCGCCATGGACATGGACTCGACCCTGATCACCATCGAGTGCATCGATGAAATCGCCGACATGCAGGGTCTCAAGCCGCAAGTCTCCGAGATCACCGAAGCGGCGATGCGCGGCGAGCTGGATTTCTCCGAAAGCCTGAAACGCCGCGTGGCGCTGCTGGAAGGTCTGGACGCGTCCGCGCTGGAGCGCGTGTACGAAGAACGCCTGCAGCTGTCGCCGGGTGCCGAGACCATGTTGAAAGCGGTGCAGGCGGCCGGCCTGAAAACCCTGCTGGTATCGGGCGGCTTCACCTATTTCACCGAACGCTTGAAAAAACGTCTGGGCCTGGACTACACCCACGCCAACCAGCTGGAAATTGTTGACGGCAAGCTGACCGGCAAAGTCCTGGGCGACATCGTCGACGCCGAAGAGAAGAAGCGCACCGTGGAACGCGTGTGCGCGGAGCTGGGCATCTCGCCATCGCAAGCGATTGTCATGGGCGACGGCGCCAACGATCTGAAAATGATGAGCATTTCCGGCATGTCGGTCGCGTTCCGCGCCAAACCGGTGGTGCGCGAACAAGCCAACGTGGCGCTCAACCACGTCGGTCTGGATGGCATCCTGCCGCTGCTGACCTGATCGATCCTGGCCGGCCTCAGTGCCGGCGTTTGGCTTGCTTGGCCGCGTACATCTGCGTATCCCCCGCGACCAGCAGCGCTTCCAGCGATAACGGCGCCGTGGGCTGGAACTCTTCCAGCCCGTAGGAAAATTCCAGCGCGTAGCCGCGATTGGCGCGGGCGTTGTAGTCGTGTAGCAGATCGCGGAACTTGTGGATCACCACTTCCGCTTCGTGCCTGTTGGCGCCGGTCAGCAGCACCACGAATTCATCACCTCCCAGGCGTGCGCACAGGTCGGTGCTGCGGAAGCTGGAGCACATCACTTCCGCAAACGCCGCCAGCGCGATATCGCCTTCGGCGTGGCCGTAGGTGTCGTTGATCGGCTTGAAGCGATCCAGATCGATGAAAGCCAGCGTCGCCGGCTGATGGTGGCGCATGCAGAAATTCAAACCATAGTCGGCCAGTTGCAGGAAACCGCGGCGATTCGAGATGCGCGTCAACTCATCGGTGGTGGCGGTCTGCACCGCGCTCAATTCATCCTCCACCATGGAAGCCAGATCGCGCAGCGCAACCTCGTCCTCGCGGTCGAACTCGCGCGGCTCGCTGTCCAGCAGGCACAGTGTGCCCAGCTTGGCGCCATTGGCCGCGCGTAGCGGCGCGCCGGCGTAAAAGCGGATATTCGGTGGCCCGGTCACCAGCGGATTGTCGGCAAAGCGCTGGTCCGCCAGCGCGTTGCGGATCAGGAAAACATCGTCGCCGAGAATGGCGTGGCCGCAGAACGAGATATTGCGCGGCGTTTCGCAGGCATCCAGCCCGGCGCGCGATTTGAACCATTGACGGTTCTCGTCAACCAGGCTGACCAGCGCCGTCTGCACCCGGAACATGCGCCGCGCCATCCGCGTCACACGGTCAAAACGCTCTTCTGGCGGTGTATCCAGAACATCCAGCGACTTGAGTGTTGCAAGCCGCACACCTTCATTGTGGGGAATACCGGGCTGTTCCAAAGGATCTCCTTGGTTGTCCGCATAGTCGTCCCCATCATACTACCGCTGCCCGGCATTGGCAAAAAGAACAGTGTTGCGGATTAGCGTGTACGCGACGCCAGTTGGCTGGCCGGTGCGGTGCGCTCCACTTGCACCGCGCTGACGCTGCCGTTGTCGGCCTGCGTGAAAGCGACCCGCAGCGCGCCCGACTCGGTGCGCCAGACGGTGCCGCCGGCGGCTTTCAATTCGACCGGCGCCTCGTCGCCGATTTGCACATACAGCTTGTGCCGACGCTCAGTGACGTGCAACACGCGGCCGTCTTCCAGCGTGTAACTGCCCTTCAGTGCTTGCAAGTCAACCGCCGTGTCGGCGGCGTTGGCGATGCCGCAGGCCAGCATCAAGGCCAGGATGAAAGTACGCATGATAGCTCCCGTTCAGGTAAGTATCACCATCGCTCACAATGGATGGTAATCCTTCCACGGTAGGCAAAAAGATCACACTTTGCCCGCGCTATCCGACCAATGGCGGCTGGCGATGGATGAACCGCGTTTGAACGGGGATGAACTGCGCACCTACTTGCGCAGGCTGGACAGTAGGCCTTCAGCGGCGTCTTCCAGATAGTCGAGCACCAGGTCGAAGCCCTTGGCGCCGCCATAGTAGGGATCGGGCACCACTGCCGAGCCGCTGTGGCTGGCGTGGGCCATCATCAGGCCCAGCTTGTGCCGGTGTTCGGGCGGACAGGCGGCCCGCAGCAGCTTGAGGTTGTCGTGGTCCATGGCCAGCAGATGGTCGAACTGGGCGAAGTCTTCAGCACGCACCTTGCGCGAACGCTGGGCCGACAGGTCGTAGCCGCGTTTGGCGGCGTATTCCATCGAACGCGCATCGGGCGGCTCGCCGACGTGGTAGCCATGCGTGCCGGCCGAGTCGATGTGAAAACGCTCGGCCAGCCCGGCCGCCTCGACGCGATGACGAAACACGCCCTCCGCCGTCGGTGAGCGGCAGATATTCCCCATGCAGACAAACAGCACCGATATCGGTTTGGACACGCGCCACTCCTTATATAATCAACATGCTTGCATTTTATCGTCCAAGGAGAAGGAATGACACTGAGCTGCGGCTGCCGTCTGCTGAATATTCATGATGCCGTACAGGGCGCGGTGGTGCCCACCGCTTTCCTCTATCCCGCCAGCGGCGCGGAACAGAACGAACACTTCGGCCCCTACGCGCTGGAGGTGGCGCTGGACGCGCCGCCGGCCGATGGCGCCTGGCCGCTGGTGGTGATCTCGCATGGCCATTCCGGCACGCCGTGGGCCTATCGCGAACTGGCCAAACACCTGGCGCTGGCGGGCTTCATGGTCGCCCTGCCCGCCCACACCGGCAACACCCGCACCGACAACACGCTGGCCGGCACCGCCGCCAACCTGGCCAACCGGCCGCGCCATATCACGCTGGCGATCGACGCCGCGCTCAATGACGCGGCGCTGGGCGCGCACGTCGCCCGCATCGGCTCCGACGCCAACGTGGCCGTGATCGGCCATTCCATTGGCGGCTATACCGCGCTGGCGGCGGCCGGCGGGCTGGCGTGGAGCGGACCGTACGAACGCAAGGACTCGAACGCGCCGCCGGAACCGGTGACGGTCACGCCCGACCCGCGCATCCGCGCGCTGGTGCTGCTGAATCCCGCCACCTTCTGGTTCATCGCCGGCTCGCTGCGGCCGGTCCACCTGCCGATCCTGATGCGCACCGGCGAAAAGGATGAGATCACGCCGATCGAACACGCGCACAAGATTATCGAAGGCGTCGGCGATCCTTCACTGGTTGAGCATGTGGACGTGCCGGGCGCCGGCCACTTCGCCTTCATGAGCAAGTTCCCGCCAGAGCTGACGCGGCCGAACTTCAAGCCGTCGCAAGATCCGGCTGGCTTCGACCGGGAAAGCATCCAGCCGCAATTCTTCGCCGACGTCACCGCTTTCCTGCGCCGGACACTGTGCGCCACGCGGCCCGCCGCCTAGCTATACTGGTAGCAAATCGATAAAAGGAGTGCACATGTCGCAAGAACTGATACTGGACGGCCGCCTGGAATCGGCCAAAACCACCGCGTGGTGGCTGTACGTGGTGCACGCGGTCAGTTTCGTGTTTTCGCTCGGCGCGTTTTCCATCGTCCCGCTGATACTCAACTACATGCAGCGCCCCGGCACCGAGGGCACGTTCGTGCACAGTCATCACAGCTGGATGATACGGTCGTACTGGTGGTATATCTTCTGGGTGGTGGTTGCCTGGGCGTTTATCGGCACCTTCATCGGCGCGCCGGTCGGCATCCTGATCTGGATTTGCGCCTGGCTGTGGAAGGCATACCGGCTGATCGTCGGCGTTACCCGCATCAACCGGAACGAGCCGGCGCCGCTGTAAGCTTCAGCGCCTGGCGCAGGCCGTCGACGATCACGTCGTAGGCCTGCCGGCGCGTTTCCTGGTCCGGCGCGCGCAGCACGTAGGATGGGTGGTAGACCGTGACCACCCAGCGGCCCTCATGCTCGAACGGCGCCGCCATCACATCCTTCATGGTCGCGCTGCCGTTTTTCAGCACCGACTTCAGCGCGGTGCTGCCCAGCGCGACGATCACTTGCGGCTTGACCCGCTCCAGTTCCTCCTCCAGCCACAGATGACAGGCCGCGATTTCGCTTTGCGCCGGCGTCTTGTGCAGGCGCCGCTTGCCGCGCAACTCCCATTTGAAATGCTTGACGGCGTTGGTCAGATAGACCGCCTTGCGCTCGACGCCCGCCTCGGCCAACGCGCGCTCCAGCACCGCGCCGGCAGGGCCGACAAAGGGCAAGCCTTGCAGGTCTTCCTGATCGCCCGGCTGCTCGCCCACCAGCATGATGCGCGCCGTATTCGGCCCCACGCCGGGCACGGCCTGGGTGGCGTTGCGCCACAGGTCGCAGCGGCGGCACTGGTCCAGCGTGGCCGACTGCTCGCGCTGTGGTTGCGCGCGTTCCGCCGTGACCGGAATCATCGTACCCTTGCGGCGGCCGACAGCGCTGGTCTGGCCGGTGCGACGCTCGCCGTTGGCGGCGGCGCTGATCATGTCCGGCACGATGGCGCCTTCCGGCAGATTTTTCCAGAAGCGCGACGGGATATGGCTGCGCAGCAGATCCGCGTTGACGCGGGCCGGGTTGAAGATGCTGCGGTAATAAGTCAGCCATAGCGCCTCGCCGCTGTCCTCCACGTCGGCAGCGCTGCGCATCAGCGGCGGCGCGTCGTGCAGTTGGGCGCCATCCCACACCACGGCGGCGTTGGGGGTGGCGATCATCCAGGTGGCCTTGCCCATGCGCTCCGCAAAATGGCGCGCGACTTGCGGCAGCACGTCGTGCGTCGGCTCGAACCAGGCCACGAAGCGCGGCGCGCCGTCTTCCGGTTTGCGCTCGCGGAATCGGACGTAGGCATGCATGTCATGCTGCTCGCGGCGAACCGCTTTGAGCATGGCGTGCAGCCGCGCGCCGTCCGGGTCCGCCGCCGACATCACCTCGCGTTCGCCCAACTGCCAGCGCCACAACACCTTGTACAGAAAGGCCCAGCGGTCGGCAGCGCTGTAACAGGCGGCACCGGCCAGCATGGCCATCAGTTCGCGCGGGATGCGCATCGCCGCCGCCGGTACGACGGCCTCGCCCGCGCCTGACGGCGCCGGCACCGGCGGCAGCACGGCCGAGAACAGATCGCCATCGTCTTCGCTGGAAGCCCATTCCACGGACTCCGGCGTCACCCGGCGCGCGATGAGCGCACGCGCCGCCGCCCGCCACTGCTCAAATGAGCGCACCACATGCCGTTCGCTCATGCCGCCTGCAACTCCGGCCACAGCGGCATCTGCTGCGGCACCTCCGCCATCGCGCGCCGCAAGTGTTCGGACGGACTGCTGTCACGCGATGGAAAATAATCCGCCGTCACCACAAACGGCGCCACCTTCTTCATACTGCAGCGCAGCCGCGACAAGTCCGCATAACGAATCTGCCGCAAGCGCCGCAACTCCACCAGCCGCTGCGCATTGCGCAAGCCGATGCCCGGCACGCGCGCAATCATGTGCTGCTCCGCGCGATTCAGGTCGAGCGGAAAATGCTCGCGATGCGCCAGCGCCCACGCCAGCTTGGGATCGATGTCCAGCGCCAGATTACCATCCGCCGGCAGCAGTTCACTCACCTGAAAGCCATAGCCACGCAGCAGAAAATCCGCCTGATACAGCCGATGCTCGCGCTGCAAAGGCGGTGGCGCCAGCGGCACGCTGCCGGGACTGTGCGGAATCGGACTAAAGGCCGAGTAGTACACGCGCTTGAGCTTATAGCTGCCGTACAGCGTTTCGGCGGTGGACAGGATCTGACTGTCGTCACTGGCGTCGGCACCCACGATCATCTGCGTGCTTTGCCCGGCCGGCGCAAAGCGCGGCGCCTTTGGATGCGTGTCGCTGTCATCCAGCTTGCGGCGGATCGTGCCCATGGCCAGCTTGATGGTGTGGACGCTTTTCTCCGGCGCCAGCTTCTGCACGCTGTCCTGCGTCGGTAGCTCGATGTTGACGCTAAGCCGATCCGCATAGCGCCCGGCCTCCGCGATCAGCGCCGGATCGGCATCCGGTATCGTCTTCAAATGGATATAGCCACGGAACTGGTGCACCTCGCGCAGCTCGCGCGCCACCTGCACCAGCTGCTCCATGGTGTAGTCGGCGGACTGGATGATGCCCGAACTGAGAAACAGGCCATCGATGTAATTGCGCAGATAGAAATCGGTGGTCAGCTTGACCACCTCCGCCACCGCGAAGCGCGCACGCGGCACGTTGGAGCTGCGCCGGTTGACGCAGTACTGGCAATCGTACAGACAGTAATTGGTGAGCAGGATCTTCAACAGCGACACGCAACGCCCATCCGGCGTGTAGCTGTGACAGATGCCCATGCCGGTGCTGGCACCCAGCCCTTCCTTGCCGGCCGAACCGCGTTTGGGCGCCCCGCTGCTGGCGCAGGACGCATCGTATTTGGCCGCATCGGCCAGGATTTCCAGCTTGTCCTTCAACTCCATGGTACTTCCGATATACTGTGTTTATATACAGTATATCAGCAAACACCCAGAATACAAGCCTAGCGTGACGCCACCGCCAGCCGTCGTTGCGAAGTGGCGCCACGCCCCACCGCTACCGTTGGCGTGCCCGGCACCACGTGCAGCTGATGCAGCGCGCGCTCTTCCTGCGCGCTCAATCGGAACACGCTGACCAGTTGCGCCAGCGCGGTGGCCTGCTCTTGCATGCTCTGCGCCGCCGTCGTCGCCTGCTGCACCAGTTCCGCGTTCTGCTGCGTCACCGTATCCATCTGCGCGATGGCCTGGTTGACTTGTTCGATGCCGTTGCTTTGCTCCTTGCCGGCGTGCGTGATTTCGGCAATCATGTCGGTCACGCGGCGCACGCTGGACACCACCTCGTCCATCGTGGTGCCGGCTTCCGCCACCAGCTTGCTGCCCTCTTCCACCTGATTGACCGAATTGCCGATCAATTCCTTGATCTCCTTGGCTGCGCCGGCCGAGCGCTGCGCCAGATTGCGCACCTCGGACGCCACCACCGCGAAGCCGCGTCCCTGCTCACCGGCGCGCGCCGCTTCCACCGCCGCGTTCAGGGCCAAAATATTGGTCTGGAAGGCGATACCATCGATCACCGAGATGATGTCGCCAATCTTGCGCGACGAAGCGTTGATCGATTCCATCGTATGCACCACGCGCCCCACTACCTCGCTGCCGGCCTGCGCCACCTTCGAGGCCGAACCAGCCAGTTGATTGGCTTGCGAGGCGACGTCGGAATTCTGCCGCACGGTGGACGTCAGTTCCTCCATCGAGGCGGCGGTCTCCTCCAGCGAACTGGCTTGCTGCTCGGTGCGCGACGACAGATCCAGATTACCCGCCGCGATCTGGTCCGAGGCCGACGCGATCACGTGGGTCGAGCCACGCACGTCGGTGACGATGCGGGCCAGGCTGTCGCGCATGGTCTTCATCGCGTACAGCAGGCTATGACTGTCGCCAGCGCGCACCTCGACCTGCTCGGACAAATCGCCGGCGGCGATGCGGGTGACGATATCGGCCGCGTAACCTGGCTCGCCGCCGAGACCACGCACCAGCGAGCGCGTGATGATCAGCGCCGCCGCCGCGCCCAGCACCACGCTGCCCACCATCAGCGACACGATCAGCACGCGCGATGACGCGTAGCGGCGCACGCCTTCCAGCGCCGCGTCCTTGCCACCCTCGGAGTAGTAGTTGACCAGCTTATCGACCTGGCCGCGCAGCGACACAATCAGCTTGTTCGATTCACCGCGTATTAGTTTCTTGCCCAGATCGGAATTACCGGCGCGGACGGCGGCGCGGATTTTCGCATCTTCCGCCATATACAGCGCCCACTGCTCGACGAATTGGCTATACAGCTGTTTTTCCTCTGCCGTTTCCAGCAGCTTTTCATAATCTTTCTGCATTTTTTGCAGATCTTCCAGGTCTGTGGCGATTACCTTGTCGTATTTATCCATTTCCACTGGATCAGTAGAAATAATATATTGAAATTCCCTGGTGCGGACACGCGCCACTTGCGATTTAATATCCTCAATAACGCGCACACTGGGTAACCAGCGGGATGAAAGCCGGGTCGATATTTCATTTACCCGTGCCAGCTCAAATATGGAAAACACCCCGACGATAGCAGTCATCAATAACACTGCAAAAAACGCCAGCCCAAGCTTGGTTGCAATCGGCAATTCACGTAGTCGTTTCATCACAATCCCCTGTATTTATGCGGCTCACGAGCCCATCATAACGTAGGAAATGGCTGTCCCGCGAGAACTGTCTGCATTAAGCCACAGGTCGAACAAACTAGCAAAATAATATTTATCACAATATTTTCCATAAATATAAACATAAGCATTTTGCTCAGAGGAATATACAACAAACTGTTTTAATTTATTCGCCTAAAATAATCCTCGTTTAAATCAAACGGAGATTAATCATGCTTTCATCGGTGCAGTATCAGGGGAAAATAGTTCAGGCCGTTGCTGATTTCTCATGGGGTAATGATCTGAATATTATCTTCGAGCTATTAAGCGCGCGTTTCAATGGTTTTAACGACAATGGTTTCTATCCGCACCCGGACGAGGTGGCGCTGCGGCAGGAATTGAAGGAGGTGGCCACGCTGCGCAAGCTGGCCGAACGGATACGCGGGCTGGACGCCAACGGCGTGGTGCTGCGCAATCTGGGCCTGAGCGAGCTGCCGGAAGAGCGCCGCAACGCCGCCCTGTATGCGCTGACGCTGCTGCTGGGCTATCCCACCTCCACCGATCAGCGCACCGGCCGCGTGGCCTGGGATGTCAAGGCGCGGCCGGAACTGGGCGCGGATGGCCGCTTCGTCACCTTCTCAGAACGCGTCGGCAGCGCGGACATGCATACCGATTCGTCGTTCTACCCTATGCCGGAAGAGCAGTTCATCCTGTACGTAGTGAATGCGGCGCGCTGCGATGGCGGGCATTCGATCCTGATCGATGGCGAGGATATTTATAACGCCTTGCAGCGCACGCCCGAAGGCGCGGCGGCGTTTGAGCTGTTGAGCAGCACCCCGGTGCCGTTCCGCGTGCCGGCCGTGTATGCGGCGGGCGACGAAAATATCGAGTATTACATCGCGCCGGTGTTTGGCGCGCCGACACGCAAGGGCGACCGCTTCACCATGCGCTGGCGTTACGACGCCATCAAGAAGGGGCTGGATACGCGGCCGGACCTGTGCACGCCGGCGCTGGCGGAAGCGGTGGAAATCATGCATTGCGTGGCCGAGCAGGAAGCGGTGCGCTTCATGGAACAGCTGCCGACCGATACGCTGATGTTGGCCGATAACCACCGCATGCTGCACGGCCGCACCACCTATACCGACGAGCGCCGCCACCTGATCCGCATCCGCATGTCCGACCTGCCGAACGCCCAGCGCACCGGCCCTTCCGGCGTGGTGCGGGACTAAGCTATGGCGCCGCCATCCGCCATCCACGCCCACCGGGCCGCAGGCCGCAGCGCGCATCCGCGCATGGCGGCCATGCTGGCGGTGATGGCCGCCGTGGCCATGGCCTCGCTGGACACCGCCATCGCCAACACCGCGCTGCCGTCAATGGCGACGCAGTTGCAGGCCACACCGGCCGCCTCGGTCTGGATCGTCAACATCTACCAGCTGGCGATGGTGGCGACTCTGCTGCCGTTTGCCGCGCTGGGCGAAATCGCCGGCTACCGCCGCGTATTCCTGGCCGGCCTGATTACCTTCACCGCCGCCTCGCTGGCCTGCGCGCTGGCCTGGTCGCTGCCCGCACTGATCGCCGCCCGCTTCCTGCAAGGCGTGGGCGCCAGTGCCGTCATGGCCGTCACCACCGCGCTCATCCGCACCATCTACCCGGCCAGCCAGCAAGGTCGCGGCTTCGGCACCAACGCGCTGGTGGTCGCAGTGGCCTTCGCCATCGGCCCCACCCTCAGCTCACTGATCTTGTCGGCCGCCTCCTGGCCCTGGCTATTCGCCATCAACCTGCCCTTTGGCCTGGCCGCATGGTGGATGGCGCGCGGCCATCTGCCGGACAATGTGCGCGCCACCCACCGCTTCGATTATCTGGCCGCGTGCTACAACGCCATCGGCTTCGGCGCGCTGGTGCTGCTGTTTGGAGAAGGCGCACATGGCGCGGCGCCACAACAATGGCTGCCGCTGCTGGCGGTAGCAGCCATCAGCTTCATCCTGCTGCTGCGCCGCCAGCGCCATCACACCGCACCGATGCTGCCGGTGGATCTGTTCCGCAAACCGGTGTTCACGCTGTCCGCGCTGACCGCAAGCTGCACCTTCGCCGTGCAAGGCGCGGCGCTGGTGTCGCTGCCATTCTATTTCGAAGCCATGGGGCGTTCAGCCATCGCGACTGGATTTCTGATCACGCCGTGGCCAGTCATGGTGGCCATCATGGCACCAATCGCCGGCCGCCTGAGCGAGCGCTATCCCGCCGGCGCATTGTGCGGCGCCGGCCTGCTGCTGATGTGTGTGGGAGTGGGCACGCTGATCGCGCTACCAAGCGCCGCGTCGGACTACGCCATCGCCTGGCGCATGGCGCTGTGCGGCGCCGGCTTCGGCCTGTTCCAGGCGCCGAACATGAAAGCCATCATGCACAGCGCCCCGGCCTCGCGCGCCGGCAGCGCCAGCGGCATCGTCGCCACCGCGCGCCTGATGGGACAAGCGACCGGCGCCGCCACCGTCGCCGGCTGCTTCCTGCTGGCTGGCGCCAGCGGTCCGCGCGACGCCTTGATCGCCGCCGCCGTCTTCGCCGCGCTGGGCGCGGCAGCCAGCTTCGCGCGGCTGAAGTTTAAGCCAGGATCTGCTTGAGCGCGTCCACCAGCTTGCCGCATTCCTCGTCGGTGCCGATGGAAATGCGCAGGAACTGGTCGATGCGGGGCGCCTTGAAGTGACGCACCAGTATCGCTCGCTCGCGCAAGGCCGCTGCCAGCGCCGCGCCGTCGCGCTGCGGATGGCGGGTAAAGATGAAGTTGGCTTGCGACGGCAGCACCTCGAAGCCCAGCGCCTGCATCTGCGCCGCCAGCCACGCGCGGGTGGCGATGATGGCTTGCGAGGTCTGCTCGGTATAAGCCTGGTCGTCCAGTGCAGCCACCGCGCCGGCCTGCTGCACCTGGCCCAGCGGATAGCAGTTGAAACTGTTCTTCACACGCTCCAGACCCGCGATCAAGTCTGGATGACCGAGCGCGAAGCCAACCCGCAGGCCGGCCAGCGAACGCGATTTGGACAGCGTCTGCACCACCAGCAGATTGTCGTAGCGGCCCAGCAGCGCGGCTGCGCTTTCGCCGCCGAAGTCCACATAAGCCTCGTCGATCACCACCGGCTGTTCCGGATGCGCCTTCAGCAGCGCCTCGATCTGCGCCAGCGACAGCGCGATGCCGGTCGGCGCGTTCGGATTGGCCAGGATGATGGCGCCGCATGGACGGTCATAATCCTTGACGTCGATCTCGAAACGCTCATTCAGCGGCACCTGCACGCACTCGATGCCATACAGGCTGCAATAGGTTGGATAGAAGCTGTAGCTGATATCCGGCGCCAGCAACGGCAGCTCGTGCTTGAGCAGCGCGTGGAAGGTATGCGCCAGCACCTCGTCCGAGCTGTTGCCGACAAAGACCTGCTCGCGGGTCAGGCCGAAACGGCGCGCCACCGCATCCTTCAGCGCTGCGTTGGACGGGTCCGAATACTTGCGCAGGCCATCGCCGGCCGCTTCATGCATCGCTGCCAGCGCCTTCGGCGACGGGCCGTACGGATTTTCGTTGGTATTCAGCTTGATCAGGCCAGGCATCTGCACCTGTTCACCAGGAGTGTACGGCGTCAGGCCGTGTACCACTTCGCTCCAGAACTTACTCATTACATTTCCCCAAAGGCTCGCTCGATATCGGCGATTAAATCATCCACGTCTTCCAGGCCGACGTTAAAGCGTACCAGGATGCCCTGGTCCTGCCAGTTCTTGCGCATATGCTGTATGCGGTAAGGCATGACCAGACTGTTGGCGCCACCCCAGCTGTAACCGATCTTGAACAGCTTGAGCGAATCGACAAAGCGGTCGGTCTGCTGTTCGGTATAGCGTTCGTCGAAAATCACCGAGAACAGGCCGCCGGCACCGGTAAAATCGCGCTTCCAGGTCTCGTGACCCGGGCAGTCCGGCAGCGCCGGATGCAGCACGCGCTTGATTTCCGGCCGTGCTTTCAGCCAGAGTGCCAGCTTGCGCGCCGCCGCGTCGTGCGCGTCGAAGCGCAAACGCATGGTCGGCAGGCCGCGCGACACCAGATAGGCATCGTCCGCGCCCACGCCCATGCCCAGCCGCATATGCGCCATGGCGACACGGTCATGCAGCGCGCGGTCGCGCGTGATGACGGCGCCCATCAGCACATCTGAACCACCGGATTGGTACTTGGTCAGCGCCTGCATGACGATGTCCACACCCAGATCGAAACCGCGCAGCGCCAGGCCGGCCGACCAGGTGTTATCCAGCGCCACCAGCACGCCGTGTTCGCGCGCCACCTTGCAAATGGCCGGCAGATCCGGCACCTCCATCGACACCGAACCCGGCGCCTCGGTCCAGATCAGCTTTGTATTCGGCTGGATCAGCGCCGCAATGCCTTCGCCGATCAGCGGATCGTAGTAGCGCGCGGTGACGCCGAAATCTGCCGACAGCCAGCGTCCCAGCTCGCGATTCGGGTTGTAGACGTTATCCGGCAACAGCACATCGTCGCCGGACTTGAGCAACGCGAAATTAATCATGGCGATCGCCGCCAACCCGCTAGGGGCCAGCAAGCACTGCTCGCCGCCCTCGATTTCGGCCAGCCGCGCCTCCAGCGTGAACGTGGTGGGCGTGCCGTGCAGGCCGTAGGTATAGGCGTTCTTCTCTTTCCAGTCGCCCGAGCGCATGGCCGCCACGTTTTTGAACAGCACCGTGGACGCGTGATGAATCGCGCTCGGGAAGGCGGCGAAGCCTTCCGGCGCCTGATAATCCGGATGGATCAGCGCCGTCTGTGGAGACTTCTTTGTGCTCATCGCATATTGCCGGTATGGCCCAGCGAGTAGCGGCCCGGCTGCGGCCACACGGTCAGACCATGCGGCTCCTGCCCCACCTTGATCTGTTTGACGTCGCCGTTGCCGGTGTCGATGCGGTACACCACATCGTCAAAGCGGCCCGACAGCCACAGATACTTGCCATCGGCGCTGACGTTGCCCATATCCGGGCTACCGCCACCGGGAATCGCCCATTGCGCCACCACTTTTTCGGAGGCGAAGTCGATCACCGTCACGCGGCCCTTGCCTTTGCGCTTGCCGTGGATGGCATGGGTACCACGGTTGGCGACATACAGCTTGGTACCGTCGCGGCTCGGATACAGGCCGTGCGCACCAACGCCGGTCGGAATGAAGCCGACTTTGGTGAAGGTGGCGGCATCGACGATGTGCACGCCGTCGGCATCCATGTCGGCGATGTAGTAACGCTTGCCGTCCGGGGACACGCGTATGTCCTGCGGCATGCCCTTCTTCTTGCTGCACACCTCACTGGCCAGCAGCTGGTCGATCGGATCTTTTTCCGAGAAGCGCGTGGCCGGCATCGACAGTTTCAGATAGCCGTCCACCTTGCGTTCCTTCAGATCGATGCGCGCCACCGCGCCATCGAATTCGCAGGTGAACATGGCGTAGCGGCCATCCGGCGAGAAGTCGGCGTGGTTGATGCCGCCGCACTGCGGCACATCAATAGCGTACTGCACCTGCATGGTCTTCGGATCGCGGAAGTCCAGGCGGTGCAAGGCTTCCGCCACCACGATGGCCGATTTGCCGTCCGGTGAGAAGTACATATTGTAAGGATCGTCCACCGGCACCTGCGGGCCCGGCTTGCCGGTGCGTGGGTCAATCGGCGTCAGGCTGCCTTTGTTGGTACGCTCGGCGTTATTGGCCACCCACAGGGTTTGCAAATCCCAGGCCGGCACCACGTGCTGCGGGCCAACGCCCACCTTGAACTTGTCGACTACTTTCAGCGTTTCCGGGTCGATCACGTAAACGTCGTTGGAGCGCAGATTCGGCACATACACGCGCGTCAGCTGGTCGCGCACCGCCGGGCTCATATTGGCCGGGCCGATGCCGGCGTAGACGTTGGCTGGCGCGGTGGCCGCCGCAGCGGCGGCAGTCGGTGCGGCTTGCGCCGCCTGCGCGGTCTGCGAGTAGCCGACAGCCAGCAGGCTGCCCGCGCCGATCAGGCCAGCGGCGGCCAGCGCCGCGAATACGATGCGATTGTTAGCAGTTTTCATTTGGAGTCTTTGGTAGGGTTGGACGGCGCGCCATGCGCCGCAAAAGCAGTAATCGCGGCCACCGAGGCATCGACGATGCGTTGTACGCCCAGCTTGCCCAATTCAGCGGTGGCGCGGCGGGCGTCGCCGCGCACGCCTTCGGCCGGCGTCGGCGACGGGCCGCGCGCCAGTGCTTCGGTGCGCACCAGGGATTTATCGGTGGCCAGCATCAGCGCGGCGTCGGCCAGGCCGGCGTGCAGGCCGATTTCAGCCTTGCTGTAGCCGCGCTTTTCCAGATCGGCGATATAGGGTTCCTGCGTGACGTCGTAGTAAGCCAGCAGCGCCAGCGCGCTGGCCTTGCCGTCCTTGGCCCAGGCCTTGTTCAGCTTTTGCGCCACGCGGGTTTCGGACTTCTGGTAGCCGCCATGGTCGCCGATCAGGACGATGTGGCGGAAGCCGTGCTGGCGCAGGCTTTGCGCGGTGGCGGCCAGCAGGTCTTCAAACGTCGATTCAGGGATGGACAGGGTGCCGGCGAACTTCATGTGCCCGGCCGGCGGCGTGATGCTGCCCTCGGGGACGTAGGCCACCACCGGCGCCACCACCGCGTTGCCCAGCTTTTGCGCGATGATCCGCGCCAGCACGGTGGCGCGCACATTGTGCTTGCCGAGCGCGATATACGGACCGCTTTGTTCGGTGCCACCGATGGGAATGATGGCGGTGGTCGCGCCGGCGTCGATGCGGGCGCGCAGTTCGGTGCTGGTCATTTCTTCCAGCATCACCGGGGCTTCGGCAGCGGCTACGGGGCGCGCCAGCACGCCGATTAGCAGGCAGGCGGCCAGCGCCGCCGGGAATTTCAAATCACGCATAAGCATCAGTCGTAAAAAAAGGCGGACCGCGTAGAACGCTGGCCCGCCTTTATTATAGTAGACGAATGGCTTAAAGTGCCTCTCCCCACAGATCATGAGCGTCGGATGTCGTAATCTTCACATCGACGAACTGGCCAACCACCAGCTTTTTATGCGGTTCGAACGGCGGTTTGACGTACACCACGCCGTCGATTTCCGGCGCATCCGCAGCCGAGCGGCCGACGCCACCGGTACGGTTGACTTCATCGATCAGCACGCGCACGGTTTTACCGACTTTGGCTTTCAGGCGGCTTTTCGAGATTTCTTCCTGCAGCAGCATGACGCGGCCACGACGCTCTTCGCGCACTTCTTCCGGCACCGGGTTGGCCAGCTCGTTGGCGGTAGCGCCTTCCACCGGCGAGTAGGCGAAGCAGCCCAGGCGGTCGATCTGGGCTTCTTTCAGGAAGTCCAGCAGGTATTCGAATTCCGCTTCGGTCTCGCCCGGGAAGCCGGCGATGAAGGTCGAACGGATGGTCAGGTCCGGATTCATCTTGCGCCAGGCCAGGATGCGGTCCAGGTTCTTTTCGCCGCTGGCCGGACGCTTCATGCGCTTCAGCACATCCGGATGCGCGTGCTGCATCGGGATATCCAGGTAAGGCAGCACGTGCTCGCCCATCATCGGGATCACTTGATCCACGTGCGGATACGGATACACATAGTGCATGCGCACCCAGGCGCCGTAGGACTTGGCCAGCTCGCCCAGCGCTTCCATCAGCTGGGTCATGTGGGTCTTGATCGGACGGCCGTTCCAGAAACCAGTGCGGAACTTGACGTCGACGCCGTAGGCCGAGGTGTCCTGCGAGATCACCAGCAGTTCCTTGACGCCGGACTTGAACAGGTTTTCCGCTTCCAGCATCAGCTCACCGATAGGACGCGACACCAGGTCGCCGCGCATCGACGGGATGATGCAGAACGAGCAGCGGTGGTTGCAGCCTTCGGAGATTTTCAGGTAAGCGTAGTGCTTCGGCGTCAGCTTGATGCCCTGCGCCGGAATCAGGTCGATGAACGGCTCGTGCGGTTTCGGCAAGTGGTGGTGCACCGAGTCCATCACCTCAGCCAGCGCGTGCGGGCCGGTCACGGCCAGCACTTTCGGGTGCACTTTGGTGATCAGGTCCGAACCGTCGCTATCTTTTTTGGCGCCCAGGCAGCCGGTGACAATCACCCGGCCATTTTCGGCCAGCGCTTCGCCGATGGCGTCCAGCGATTCCTGCACGGCGGCGTCAATGAAGCCGCAGGTATTGACGATCACCAGATCGGCGCCGTCATAGGATTTGGCGGTCTCATAACCTTCGGCGCGCAGCTGCGTCAGGATTTGTTCGGAGTCCACCAGCGCTTTAGGGCAGCCGAGCGAAACGAAGCCCACTTTCGGTGCTGGCGCGCCGGCGGCTGGCTTGGGAAGACGGGAGAGTGGTTGCGATTGCATATGGTTGCTTAATACGTCACAAGAATGTCGAGCAATCGAGCATTATACCATGCTACGATACAGGCTTGAAGCGGCTTACCAGAGGAGATTGTGTGGCAACACTGAAAGACGTCGCAATACTTGCCGGCGTCGGCATGTCGACGGCATCGCGCGCCATCTCGGGCGCCGGCCCGGTGTCCGCCGAGTCGTTGAAAAAGGTGCAAGCCGCAATCGAACAGCTGAACTTCCGCCCGTCCTCCCTCGGCCGCGCACTGTCGGCCCAATCGCTGGGCATGATCGGCATCTTCGTCCCCTCCTTCTTCGGCGCCTACTACGGCACCATACTCAAACAGACTGACATCGAATTACGCGCCATGCGCCGCCATGTGGTGGTGGCCACCGGCTGCGGCGACGGCACGCCGCGCGAGGAAGCCATCGAGGCGGTGAAGTTCCTGATCGGCCGCGATTGCGACGGTATCGTGGTGCTGGGCCACGATCTGCTGGATGAGGACATGCAGATGCTGCACAAGATGCATCCCAAGCTGGCGTTTCTGAATCGGCGCAGCGCAACGCTGGAGGCGTCGTCGTTCTACCCGGATCATTATCATGGCGGCGAGCTGGCGGCGCAAACGCTGCTGGAAGCTGGACATCGCAAGCTGGCGGTGATTTCGGGGCCGGCCGGCACCTCCGACAACGAGGCGCGGCTGAATGGCTTTTTCGATGCGCTGGCGCGGCATGGCGTCGCGCGCGACGAGGTGCGGCTGGTTGCGTCGGACTTCTCGCGTGAAGGCGGTTTTGCCGCCGCCCAGCAGTTGCTCGACGACGGCGTCGATTTTACGGGCCTGTTCTGCGCCAATGACGAGATGGCGGTGGCGGCGATGGCTTGCTTGCATCGCGCCGGTTTGCGGGTGCCGGAGCAGGTGTCGATCGTCGGTTACGACGACGATTATTCGGCCGAGTATTCATCGCCCGGCCTGACCTCGGTGCATATCCCGATGCAGCAGCTGACGCAGAATGCGGTGCGCTGGTTGCTCAATCTTTGCTATGGCACCCAGCATGAAATCAGCCGCGATTTCCCGGTGACGGTGACGCGGCGCGGCTCGGTGGCCGCGCCGGCCCGCTAGTTGGCCCGCTACTCGGCCAGCTACTCGGCCCAGCCGCCCCCCAGCGCCTGGAACAGCGCGACCGTGTCGGCGTAGCGCGCCGTTTGCGCCTGCGCCAATCCCATCACCGCCTGGCGGTACGCTTGTTCGGCCTGCAGCACTGCGGGATGCCCCACCGCCCCCAGCTGCCACTGGCGTTGAGCGATCGCCAGGCTGCGCGCTGCGGCCTGCTCGGCGTTGGCAGAGGCGCGCAGGCCGCGCGCGTCAGCGTCGATGGCGTGCAGCGTGTCGGCCACGTTCTGGAATGCGGTCAGCACGGTGCAGCGGTACTGCGCGGCCGACTGTTCATAGCTGGCTTCCGCCGCACGCTGCTGATGCATCAAGGCGCCGCCATGGAATAGCGGCTGCACCAGGTTCGCGCCGATGCTCCAGAAGCCGGTGCCGGCGTTGAACAGCGTGCCGGTGGTCAGCGCGGAGCTACCCAGTGTCGCGTTCAGCGAGATGTCGGGCAGGCGCGCGGCCTGCGCGATGCCGATCGCCGCGCTGGCCGCGTGCAGTTGAGCCTCGGCGGCGCGGATATCCGGCCGCTGCTCGACCAGCCGCGCCGGCAGACTAAGTGGCAGTTGCTCCGGTAGACGCAGGCTGGCGAAGTCCAGGCGCAGGGCGGCGTGGCCGCCGTCGACCGCGTGCCTCGCTTCGCCTCCCGCTTCGCGCCCCGCTCCGTGCTCTGGGCTGCCCCCGTGGTCGCCCGCGCCCTCGCGGATAGCGTCCGCCTTGCTGCTGCGGTGCGCGGCGCCGTTGCCATCGTCATCGCCAGGCAGACGCCCGGTCAGCACGGCCAGCAGATTGCGCTGCTGCGCCAATTGCTTCTCCAGCGGCGGCAGGCCGGCTTCGGCTTGTGCCAGCAAGGCTTCTTGCGCCGCCACGTCGGCCGCGCCGAGCTGGCCGGCTTGTTGCTGCTTGCGGACCGCATCCATCTGCTGGCGAGCGCTGTCCGTCAGGCTACGCTGCAGGTCGAGCTGCGCGTGCAGCGAGGCCTCATTAATGGCGGCCAGCACCAGGTTCGAGACCAATGTCAGCCGGGCTGCATCGCGCTGGGCGCGGGCGACATCGGCTTGCGCATCGCCCTGCTCCACCGCCCGGCGCGTGCCGCCGAAGACATCCGGCGCGTAACCGATGTTCAGCTGCGCCGTGTGCAGCGTGTACAGATTGGTGCCGGACGCGGTGGGGCTGGACAGCGAATCGGCCACCTGCTGACGGCTCGGCGTCAATTGCAGATCGACGCTGGGAGCATACGCGCCCCGCTGCGCCGCTGCCAGTTCGCGCGCCGCTCGCAGGCCAGCTTCCGCCGCCTGCAAATCAGGATTGGCAGCCAGCGCGGCATCCACCAGCGCATTCAGCTCGTCGGAGCCGAACAGCGTCCACCAGCGGGACGGCACGTCCTGCCCGGCCACCAGCCGCTGCGCACCGCTATCGCCAGTCAGCGGCTCGACGGTGTAGCGCGCCACCGACGGCGCGGCGGGATGGACGAAATCCGGGCCAGCCGCACAGCCGCTCAACAGCACAGCTACAGCAATAGCGGAAAAATTCAGTTTCATCATGCGTGCTCTCCATCGACCGCATCCAGCGTCACCTTGCCTTCAACCGGCTGGCGACGCGCGTGGCGGTCTTCTATCAGATAGTACAGGGCAGGCAGCAGCACCAGCGTCAGCACGGTGGCGGTAACCAGACCGCCCACCACCACCGTCGCCAGCGGCCGTTGCACATCGCTGCCCAAGCCGTGCGCCAGCGCCGCCGGCACCAGTCCCAGCGCGGCCACGGTCGCGGTGGTCAACACCGGACGCACGCGCTCACGCGCACCGTTGATGACCGCCGAGCGCAAATCCTCAGGCAGCAGCTTGCGCCAGCGGTTCAAGTTCGCCAGCATCACCACCGCATTCAGCACCGATACGCCAAACAGCGCGATAAAGCCCACCGCCGACGACACATTCAGCGTCATGCCGCGCATCTGCAGCGCCACCAGCCCGCCCAGCAGCGACAGCGGCACCGCCAGCAAAATCAGGCCAGGCTGACGCAGATTGCCGAACTCCGAGAACAGCATCACAAACATCAGCGCCAGCACCGCCGGCACGATCACCGCCAGCCGCGCCTGCGCGCGCTGCTGATTCTCGAACTGCCCGCCCCAGGTAATCTGGTAGCGCGCATGGTCATACGGCACCTCATGCTCGATGCGCGACTGCGCCTCCGCCAGGAACGACGACAGGTCGCGGCCACGCAAATTGGTCCGCACCGTCAGGTGACGCCGGTTCATCTCGCGCGTGATGGTGGTCTCGCCCTCGGCCAGGCTGATATGCGCCACCTGCGCCAACGCCACATGCGCGCCGTTCGCCGCGTTCAATACCAGATCGCCGATGGCCTGCGGATTGTTGCGGGTATTGCCGCTGAAGCGCGCCGCCACATCGTAGCTGCGGTCATCCACGAACACTTGCGCCACCGGACTGCCGCCGATGCCGGTCTGGATCAGTGCCATCACGTCCGCCACATTGATGCCCAGCCGCGCGGCGGCGGCGCGATCAACGTCGATACGCACCTGCGGCAGCGGCGGCTCCTGGTCGATAATCACATCCTCGGCACCCGGTACGGTGCGCAACAGATGCTCCACCGCGCTGGCCAGCTTGCGAGTCTGGTGGAAGTCCTCGCCATACACCTTCACCACCAGATCGCTGTGCGCGCCGGCCAGCTTGTCCAGCACACCGTCGATCATCGGCTGCGAGAAACCGACATCGGTGCGTGGCAGCTCGCGGAAGCGCGCCGCCAGCTTGTCGATCAGATCCTGCTTGCTCATGCCCGACGGCCATTCGCTGTACGGATGCAGCGTCACCGCACATTCGATATGCGACGGCGTGAACGGATCGGTGCCCTCGTCATTGCGGCCCAGCTGCGTCACCACATGCGCCACCTGCGGCTCCTTCAGCGTTTCCTCGCGCAGCGCGTCGGCCATCTGGGTCGCCTTGGTCAACGAAATCCCCGGCGGCAGCGTCACCTGCAGCCAGATCGAGCCTTCGTCCAGCGTCGGCAGGAAGTCGCGGCCGATGGCACCGCCCAGCAGCACCACGCCGACCAGCGTGGCGACGGCCAGTGCCAGCACCAGCCGCGACTTGCCGACCAGCCGTTGCAGCAGGCTTTCGTAACGCGGCATCAGCCACTCCAGCAGCGGATTGTGGAAGATCTTGCGCGGCTTGCGGAATGCCCAGAAAGCCATGCCCGGTATCAGCATCATGGTCATCAGCAGCGCGCCAAGCAGGGCAAAGCCCACCGCGAACGCCATCGGTGAAAACAGCTTGTACTCGATGCGTTGGAACGCGAACAGCGGCAGATAAGCGATCATAATCACCAGCATGCCGAAGAACGTCGGCCGCATCACCTGCAGCGTCGCCTGCATGGCGGACTTGGCGGACATCAGACCATCCGGCTGTTCCTCGCGCTTGCGCAGGATCGCCTCCAGCACAAAGATCGCACCATCGACAATGATGCCGAAGTCGATCGCGCCCAGCGACAGCAGATTGGCCGGGATTTTAAAGTGATGCATCAGGATGAAGGCGATCATCAACGACACCGGAATCGCCGCCGCCGCGATCAGCGCCGCGCGCGGGCTGCCGAGGAACAGCACCAGCACCAGCGTCACCAGCACCACGCCTTCCACCAAAGTCTTGCCAACCGTGTGCACAGTGGCGTCCACCAGCGTGCTGCGGTCCATGTAGGGCACCACTTTCACATCCTTGGGCAGCAGATGATCGTTCAGATCCTGTACCGCCTCGTGCACGCCAGCGATCACGCGCGATGGATTCTCGTTCTTCAGCAGCAGCACGATGCCGGATACGGTGTCGGACACATGATCCTTGCCCAGCACACCGTGGCGCTCCTGCTGCCCCAGCGTGACGTTGCCCAGATCCTTGACCAATACCGGCACGCCATCCTTCTGCGTGACCACGATGTTACCCAGATCGTCCAGGTTATGAATCAGGCCGACGCCGCGCACCACCAGCCCCTGCTCGCCGCGCGTCAGCACACTGCCGCCGGCATTGGCGTTATTGGCGGAGATGGCCTGCGTGATCTGCGTCAGCGACAGGTTGTACTTGGACAGTTTGGCCGGATCGAACTCCAGCAGGAACTGGGTGGTGATGCCGCCGAAATTGCTGACATCGACCACACCGGCCGCCTGTTTCAGGCGCGGGATCACCTTCCAGCGCTGCAGCTCCGACAACTCGCGCAGGTCGCGCGTCTTCGATTCCAGCGTATAGCGGTAGATTTCACCGATCGGCGAGGTCAGAGGGTCCAGCGACGGCTGCGCGCCATACGGCAGGCTGACGCCGGCGATGCGTTCCTGCAGCCGCTGGCGCGACCAGTAATCCTCGGCGCCATCCTGGAACACCACGGTAATCAGCGACAGGCCGAAGGTCGACTTCGAGCGCATCACATGCATGCCGGGCGTGCCCATGATCTCGCGCTCCAGCGGAATGGTGATCTGCTGTTCGACTTCCTCGGCGGCCAGGCCGTTGACCTGGGTGACCACCTGCGAGGTGGTGTCGGCGATATCCGGATAGGCTTCCAGCGGCAGCTGGGTCCAGCAATAGCCGCCATACAGCGCCACCATCAGGAAGATCAGCGAGACAATGCCGCGCCGGTTAAAGCACAGGGTGACGAGACGTTCAATCATTCAGCAGCACTCCATCCTTGACCACCACGCGCTCGCCCGGCTTCAGGCCAGACAGCACTTCCACTTGCTCACCGATCTGCGCGCCCAGCTTCAGGTCGCGCGGCGCGAACTGCCACGGCTTGACCTCGACAAAGGCACGGCTGGAGAAACCGCTCTGTATCACCGCCGACATCGGCACCACAATGCCCGCATGCGGGCGCGCCTCGAGCGTGGCCTCGGCAAACATGCCGGGCTTGAGGCGGCCATCGCGGTTATCGAAAGGCAGGCGCACCTTGACCGTGCGGGTGTCCGCATCCAGCATCTCGCCCACGTAAGCCACCTGGCCTTTCAGTGGCGCGGGATAGGCGTCCAGCCGCACCGACGCCTGCTGACCGACGTACAGCTGCGCCAAATCCTTTTCCTGCGCATTGGCGCTGATATAGACTTTGGACAGATCGGCCACCGTCATCAGCGGCGCGGTGGCGTCGTTCCAGTAAGCGCCTTCGGTGGCAGCCAATGCCACCACGCGACCGGAGAGCGGCGAGCGCACCGCCAACTGGCCACCGCCCGCCGTGCGGCCGTCGGCTGCGGCACCGGCCCCAACGCCACCCGAGCCGCCGTGCGCTGCGCCGCCGGCCTGTGCCAGCCGTGCCGTCGCGCGGGCGGCCTCGCTGGCGGCCTGCTCGTAATCGCTCTGCGCCTGCTCGACATCGCGGCCGGCCGCGATATCGGAACGCGCCAGCTCGCGCTGACGCTCCAGATTACGGCGCGCCAGCAACAGCGCCGATTGCGCCTTGGCCGCATCCGCATTCGCCTGCGCGAAATCCGGTGCATCGATCACGAACAGCACCTCGCCCGCCCTGACCGCGTCGCCCAATTGCTTGTTGAGGCGGACGATGCGCCCGGCCAGCGGCGGCAGCACACGCGCCAGCCGCGCCGGATCGGCCTCCACCACCGCCGGCAGCGTAAACGGCACCGACACGCTTTGCTCAGGCATGGCCGCCACCACCAGCGACCGCCGCAACGGCGACCGCTCCGGTATGCGCAGCACTTCGCCGTCGTGCACCAGCGCGGCCACCGGTTCCGGCGCCGGCGCTTCCTTGGCGTGCAGGCCCACCAGACTCCAGCCGGTCAGCGCGACAGCGGCAATGGCAACGAGGCTGGGCAGATAAAAATTCTTCAGCGGGGTCTTGTTCATGGCAGTCCTCTCTTTTTACACAGCCGAGATGTTAAATTTTTATGCTGCACCGCATCCTGAATTCTTCTTCAGGAAAGGCCCGACGCGACGCTGCTATACTCGGGCCATGCACATTCTGTTGGTAGAAGACGATCACAAGGCAGCGCGGCTGCTGGCGCGGGGGCTGGAAGAAGAAGGCTTCGTGGTGACGGTCGCCCATTCGGCGCAGGAGGCGGCGCCGCTGCCGCTAGCGCAGTTCGACATGGCCATCCTGGACTGGATGATGCCCGGTAAGGACGGCGTGACGCTGTGCGCCGAATGGCGCCAGGCCGGCCACAACCTGCCAGTGCTGATGCTGACCGCGCGCGACGCCGTCACCGACCGCATTACCGGCCTGAATACCGGCGCCGACGACTACCTGACCAAGCCCTTCGTCTTCGATGAACTGCTGGCACGCGTGCGCGCCCTGCTGCGCCGCGCCGAACGCCTGCAGCCAGCGGCGTTGCAGGTGGCCGACCTGGTGCTGGACCCAGCCAGCCGCGCCGTCAATCGCGGCCGCGTAAAGCTCGACCTCACGCCCAAGGAATACGCCATCCTGGAACTGTTCATGCGCCACACCGGCGCGGTGGTCAGCCGCCAACAGCTGGCGGAACACGTCTGGCACGCCGACCTGATCGCCATCGACAACCTGATGGACGTGCATATCAAGAACCTGCGCCGCAAAGTCGATGAACCAGGCATGCCGGCGCTGATCGCTACCGTGCGCGGACGCGGCTTCCGCCTGGCGCTGCCGGAGGACGGCGATGCTTAGCCTGCGCCAGCGACTGATGCTGGTGCATTTGCTGGCGATCCTGCTCACGGTCGGCGCCACCGCCGCTGCCGGCTGGTGGTTGCTGTCGCAATCCGTGCATCGCCAGCTAGATGCCGCCCTGCTGGCGGTGGCGGAAGCCGAAGTGGCCATGCTGGCCGATGGCGACGGCGGCCCGGTAAGGGTGCACGAAGCGCCCACCGGCAGCGCGCCGCCATCGCTGACGCGCATCGACCGGCTGGTGCAGATCATCGATGGCAACGGCCACGCGCTGGCACGCAGCAGCAATCTCGGCTCGGAAAACCTGCCTGCGCCAGCGGCGCTGTTGGCACAACTGGCGGCCGGCGCCACCATCTTCGACACGCTGCCGGACACCAGCGAGGAGCCGCTGCGCATGGTGTCGGTGCCAACGCATGCGCACGGGCGCAGCTACGCGGTGCAGGTGGCTGGCTCGCTGGATGACGTCAACCATACATTGCAATCGGCCGCCTTCCTGTTCACCGGCATGGCGGTGGCACTGCTGGCGGCGCTGGGTTGGGCCGGATCGCGGTTGTCCAGAAAATTGTTTGTGGCGATCGAAAACATCGTCGACCAGGCACACCGCATCGGCGACAGCAATCTCCATCAACGCTTGCCGCACCCCGGCGACGACGATGAAATCGGCCACCTGGTGAATACCCTGAACGCCATGCTGGAGCGACTGGAACAGGGATTCGAGATGCAGCGCCGCTTCACCGCCGACGCCTCGCACGAACTGCGCTCTCCGCTATCCAGGCTACGCGCCGAAATCGAAATCACGCTGCGCCGGCCGCGCGAAAACAGCGATTATGTAGCCGCGCTGCGCTCCTGCCTGGACGAGGTCGAGCGCCTGACGACGCTGGTGGAAGAGCTGCTGATGTTGGCCCGCATCGATGGCGGCCAGGAACGCCCACAAGCCGAGCTGGCGTCGCTGGACAGTCTGGCCGCCGACGCGGTCAGCCGCATGGCGCCGGTGGCGCAGGATAAACAGGTTGCGCTGATGCTGGTGAATGAGCTGGTCGCTCCGGTGCAAGTGGATCGCGGCCCGCTGTCACTGGTGCTGCGCAACCTGCTGGACAACGCCATCAAGTTCTCGCCTGCCGGCGGCTGCGTCACGCTGCGCATGCTGGCGGACCACGACGGCACGCGCCTGACCATCACCGATCAGGGGCCGGGCATCGATGAAGCGGAAATGCCGTTCGTGTTCGACCGCTTCTTCCGTGGCAGCCGCCCACGCGCCGGCGAAGTGGATGGCTTCGGCCTTGGCCTGGCGCTGTCGCAGGCCATCATGCACGCCTATGGCGGCAAACTGGAAGCCGCCAACCAGCCTGGCGGCGGCGCCCTGTTCATCATGCGCTTGCCATCGCTTAGTACCGTTTGACGATCAGCGACACATTGCTGCCGCCAAAAGCGAAGGAATTCGACATCACCGCCTGCAGCGCCTGACCATGGCGCGCGTGCTGCGGCACATAATCCAGATCGCATGCAGGGTCGGTTTGATCAAGGAAGGCTGTCGGTGGAATCGAACCGCTGGTCAGCGCCTGCACCGCCAGCGTGAATTCCAGCGCGCCGGCCGCGCCCAGCGTGTGGCCGTGTACCGACTTGGTCGAACTGACCGCCAGCCGCCCGGCCGCCGCGCCAAAGGTCTGACGGATCGACTGCGTCTCCACCAGATCACCGGCCGCCGTGCCGGCGCCGTGCGCGTTGATGTAGCCGATGTCTGCATGCGCCAAACCAGAGTCACGCAAAGCCATGCTCATGGCACGTACCTGGCCATCCACATCCGGCTTGGTGATATGGCTGGCGTCATTGCTGGCGCCATAGCCCACCAATTCGGCCAGAATGGTGGCGCCGCGCCGTTGTGCCGATTCCAGCGATTCCAGCATCACCGCTGCCGATGCCTCGCCCAATACCAGGCCATTGCGGCCCAGCGAAAACGGCAGGCACGAGCGCGCCGGATCGTCACCGGCACTGGCCAGCACGCGCAAGGCATCCCATGCGCTGACCACGCCATAGCTCAGCATCGCTTCCGAGCCGCCAGCCAGCACCCGCTCGGCATAGCCATGGCGGATGTGACGATAAGCTTCACCGATGGCCTGCGCCGACGACACGCACGCGCTGCTGTAATTGTTGACGGTGCCCTTGAAATGCGCACGCAGCGCGATCTGCGCCGCCGCCGCGTTGCTCATGGTGGCCACCACGGTCATTGGACGCAAGCGATTTTTCCCGTCGGCGAACAGGTCGACATAGCCCGCTTCCAGCGTCAGCGCGCCGCCCATGCCGGTGCCCCAGAACACGCCGCTGTCCTCCGCCTGCGCCGGGTCCACTTCAATGCCGGCCTGCTGCAGCGCTTCGCTGGCGGCAGTCCAGGCCAGCAAAGCGTGACGATCGAACTGCGCCTGCTCCGACGTTTTGATCAAGTCCGGCAGCGGGAAGCGGATCTGTGCCGCCGGTATCCCCGGCCGCTGCCAGCGGCCGCCCAGTTCCAGCATGCCGATGCCGCTACTGCCAGCCAATGCGCGTTCGAAGTTGTTGCGGGCACCGAGGCCCAGCGCGGAAACCGTGCCCAGGCCGGTGATGACGACGCGCCGCTGGTTCATGGCGTCACGCCGCTGGCCGCCAGGTGGCGGTCGATCTGATCGGCGATGTCCTGCACCACCACCAGACTCGGACGCTCGTCGCCGACCTGAATGTTGAACTCTTCTTCCAGGTCGAAGATCAGTTCAACCACGGTCAGCGAATCGGCGCCCAGCGACTCCAGTTCGGTTTGGCCGGTGATCGATTCTTCCGATACTTCCAGGCTCTTGGCCAACAGTTTGATGACGGTAGGTAGCGAATTTGTCATGATATATCTCTCTTGATTAAGCAATTTTCAGTTTGATGCCGTAGCTGGCGGCGTGTTTGCCCAGGAAGGCAATCGTCTCGTCCGCGACGGTCTCTTTTTCGTTATCGAGGGTGATGATGTGGTAGCAGTCGTGCAGAATCAGCTTGCGCACGTAGTCCGAGCCGATGTTCTGCTCGACGAAATCAGCGCTGTGGGTGCTGGCGACATCGTCCTCCTGCGCATGCACGATCAGCGCCGGCGTGCGCACTTTCGGCAGGCCGCGCCGCACTTCCTTGATCAGCCGGTGCGCCTGGAAGATGCCTTCGGCCGACAGCCGCGAGGCGCCGGCCGCCGACGAACCGCTGTGCTTCATTTCGCGCGCGATCCAGCGTTGCAGGTTCTCGTTCTTCAGGCCATAGGGATGGCGCTCCTGGTAGGCATACAGATAGCGCGCCGGCGTGTAGTAGGCCAGCGGCAGCAGAAAGCGATACCAGGGCAGGCTCCAGCCGTCATAGGCCAGCGTGGTCGAGAGCAGCGACAAGGCGGCGATCTGGTCGCCACGATCCATCGCCAGCCGCAGCGCCAGCACCGCGCCGATGCACAGCCCCGCCACCGATACCGTTTTGTGGGTGGCGCGCAGTTGGTCGAAATGGCGCAGTACCTCGGCGTACCATGCCTGATAGTCGGTGGTGCGGTAGGACTGGCCGGCGCCGGTGGCATAGCCGTAGCCGGGAATCAGCGGGATCACCACCGTATAGCCGGCGCGTTGCAGACGCTTGCCGATGTACTGCATCTCCAGCGGATTGCCCAACAGGCCATGCAGTGCCAGTACGGCGTGCTCACCGCCCGGCAGGATGATTGTTTTCATGCTCTTTCTCACATCTCATTTAAAGCGGTAGCTCACGGCTACCAGGTTGGCGTCCAGCGTGGCGCGCCGCACCAGAGGACTACTGCGTATCGTCCGATCCAGCCAGGTACGGCGCAGATTGGCGTTCAAGTACCAGCTGCCGCCGAGGTGGCATTCGGCAAACAGCGCCGCATACGGATTGGTGGCGGCGTGACCGCTGACGCCATCGTAGTAGCGCACATAAGCCGACGAGCGGTATTCCGCCCCCAGTTGCGGGTACAGCGTCAGTTCGCCGGCGGGCAGCTCGGCGCCGTACATCAGGTCCGCCAGATTACCCCCCGATTTGCCAACGTCGTGATAGACGTTGGCCATCAGCGCGCCAAATGACGTCACTTGCAGCGTCCCCAGGCCCAAAGGCAGCGAATCACGGCGGTGCCCGCCGGCCGCCGCGCTGGCCGGCGTGTAACCATCCGACAGCACGCGCGTCAGCAGTTCGATGCTGCCAGCGCCGGCCGGCGCCAGCTTGACGCCGAAGGTATCGATGCGGGCAAACAACGGCCCCGCGTCAAAGTTCAGATAAGGGATCGCTGTGGTGCCATTGCCGCGCGCGTGCGCCGCCGTCGGTGTCGCGTTCACGCCGGCGCCGATATCGCCGTCGATGCGCCAGCCGGTATCGGCGCTTTGCTGCGCGTGCAGAGCGGCCGCCGGCGCCATCAGGCACACGACCGCGAGCTGCCGCAATGGACCAGCTGTCTTCATGGGCGCATTGCCTGCGGCGGTGTGCCGTCAATGTGTGCCAGCTTGCCGGCGGCGCAATCGGCCGGCCATACTTCGACCTGCTCGCCGTCGCGCAACGCTGCGCCAGCTGGCAGCTCGACCACCACCTCATGCTGCAATCGCGCCTGACTGTAGCGCACCCGGACAAAGTGGTGCGATGCCAGCTCGTTGGCGGGCAACCGGGCCATGCAGGCTGGCAGCGTATCGACCGGCTGTCCAGCCGCGTACTCGCCCACTACCCAACCGTGCCGCGCGCCCTGCTCCCAGTCGGCGCGGTTGACGAATGTCTTGCTGGCGCAACCGGATAGCAGCAACAGCGCCGCCAGCATCAGCTTAATGTTATTCATACTTTTCTCCTTCACTTCGATGCCACCAGCCGCCACCCAGCGCCTGGTACAAGGCGGCAGCGTCTTCCAGTTGGCCGGCCTTGGCCTGGGCCAGCGTCAACTCGGCCTGACGCTTGTTCTGTTCCGCCGCGATCAGTTCCATCCGGTCCACGGCGCCGTGTGCGTGCTGGCGCAACGCCAGTTCCAATGCGGTGCCGGCGGCGGTATCGGCTTCCTGTGCCGCCGCCAATACGGCGGCGTCGCTGTCGATCGCGTGCAGCACGTCCGCCACATTCTGGAACGCCGCTGCCACTGTCGAGCGATAGGTGGCGACGGCGCCTTGCAGCGCCTGGTCCGCCGCCTTTTCGCGGTGCTTCAGGGTGCCGCCGTCAAACAGGGTTTGCGTGACGTTGGCGGTCAGCTCGAAGAATTTACCGCTGTTCCAGAACATCTGACCAAACTGGCTGGCGGTGCCGCCGGCAGTGCCTGTGATGGCGAACTGCGGCAACCGCGCGGCGCGCGCCACGCCGACATCGGCGCTGGCGGAACGCAGCAGCGCTTCCGCAGCCCGCACATCGGGACGCTGCTCAACCAGCTGCGACGGCAATGTCAACGGCAGCTGTTCCGGCAGTTGGAAGCGCGCCAGCTCAAACGCCGGCACCTGCTGGTCGCTGCGGATACCGGCCAGCACCCGCAGCAGGTCGCGATTTTGCTCCAGCTGCTTTTGCAGTGGCGGCAACAGCTGGCGCGCCTGCGCCAGTGCGCCCTGCTGTGTCGCCAGCTCCTGGCGCGAAATGTATCCAGCGCGATGCTGGCGCTCGGCCAGCTCCAGCGCGGTCTGACTGCTGGCGATGATGTGCCGGGTGAGGTCGATCTGCTGGCGCAGCAAACCGTCCTGGAAGGCGGCGGCCACGATATTGGAAGCCAGCGTGATATACGCCGCCTCCAGCTGCAAGCCCTGCGCCTGGCGCTGCGCCTCCAGCGACTCCACCTGACGGCGGTTGGCGCCGAATACGTCCGGCGTATAACCCACCGTCACCTGGGCGGTGTGGAAGTTGTAGATCACCGGCGTGGCCTCTCCGGTACTAATCACCGAGCCATTGCCCTGAAGGCCAGGTGAGTTGCCACCCTGGTTGCCGGCCAGCTTGGTGCGTTGCGGCGTGTAACCCGCCTGCACCGTCGGCAGGAAGTAGCCCTGCTGCGCATAGACATTTTCCTGCGCCGCCCGCAGTGCCGCTTCGGCCGAGGCGATGCTCGGGTTGGCGCGCCATGCCTGTTCGATCAGGGCGTTCAGCTCATCCGAGTGAAACACCGTCCACCAGTTGTTCTGTATGTCCTGCAGCTGATAGTGCTGCTCCGGTTGCGCCACATAAGTTTGCGGCAGGTCCAGCGCTGGCCGGCTGTAGTCAGGGCCAACGGCACAACCGGTCAGCAGAAGCAGCATGGCGCCGCAGTAGATAGAATCACGCTTCATGGCTGCACCACGGCGCTATCGGCCGGCTCCGAGAAATTGGCGAATTGGCGCAATGCCAGCGGCAGCACCATCAGGGTAAACAAAGTGCCGGTGACAATGCCGCCAACGATCACGCAGGCGAACGGCCGCTGCGTCTCGCTGCCGATACCATGCGAAAGTGCCGCCGGCAGTAGTCCCATGCCCGCCATCAGCGCGGTCATCAGGATCGGACGCAGGCGCATGGCCGCGCCGTCCACCACCGCGCGCACCACCGTTGCTCCTTCACGCACGCGCTGCATCACCTCTTCCACCATGATCACGCCGTTTTGCACCGAGATGCCGGCCACCGCGATAAAGCCCACCGCCGCCGATACCGACAGATGCAGGCCGGCCAGGGCCAGCGCCGCCAACCCACCGATCATGGTAAATGGCACCATGCCCAGCACCAGCGCCGCCAGTCGCACCGAACGGAAGGCCCAGAACAACAGCGAGAACATCAACAGCACGGTCAGCGGAATGATCACCGCCAGCCGGCGCGCGGCGCGCTGCGAATTCTCGAATTGTCCGCCCCAGCTGATCTCATATCCCGGCGGTAGTTTGACCGACTGCTGCACCAGCCGCTGTGCCTCGTCGATAAAGCTGCCCTGATCACGCCCCAGCAGATTCATTTTCACGATCACGCTGCGCGAACCGGATTCGCGCTGAATGCGCGACACGCCCTGGCGTAGCTCGATGTTGGCGACGTCGCGCAGCGCCACGCTGCCGGAACCATTGCCGACCTGGGTGCCGGGCACCGACAGCCGCAGGCTGCCGATGGCATCGATGCTCTGGCGGTTTTGTGGATTCACTTTCAGCACCACATCGAAACGCTGATTCTGTTCGTAGTAACTGGTGACGGCGTTGCCGGCCAGCGCCTCGTTCACCAGCGTATTCACGTCAGCGATACTGATGCCGTAGCGCGCCAGCCGGCCACGGTCTGGCGTCACCACCACTTCGCTCTGGCCGCCGATGCGGGTGGCCTCAACGTCGGTGGCGCCGGGGATACCCTGGATCACGTCCACCAGTTGTTGCGCCTTGCTCTCCAGGATAGACAGGTCATCGCCGCTGATCTTGGCGACGATCTCGCCACGGAAGCCGGACAGCGACTCCTCCACGTTATCCTGGATCACCTGCGAAAAATTGGTGTTCACGCCGGGGATCGAGGCCAGGCTGGAAGACATGCTGGCCACCAGCGCCTCCTTGTCGGCGAAGCGCCACTCCTTGCGCGGCTTCAGGTCGACCAGGGTTTCAAGATTGTTCGGTCCCTTGGGGTCGGAGCCATCGTCGGGACGGCCGGCCTGGCTGATGATGTGGGCCACTTCCGGATACTCCAGCAGTTTCGCGCGCATCAGGCGCTCCACCGATTTGGTGGTTTCCAGCGATGCCGATGTCGGCAAGGTGATGGTCAGCCAGATATTCCCTTCATCCAGCTTGGGCATGAATTCGCTGCCCAGCTGCGGCGCCAGCGTAAAGGCCACCACCAGCGGCAGCAGCGACAGCGACAGCACCGGTGTGGCGTGCCGCAGCGACCAGTCCAGCATTGCGTGGTAACGGTGCTGCAGCCCCTCCAGCCAGGCGCGTGGCGTTTCCACCAGCGGCCGGCGCTGGATCGCCCACGACAGCATGGATGGCACCAGCGTAAAAGTCAGCAGCACAGCCCCCAGCAGGGCAAACGACAGGGTCAGCGCCACTGGCGTGAAGATCTTGCCCTCCACCCGCTGGAAGGTGAAGATCGGCACAAACGCCAAAATGATGATGGCCTTGGAGAACAGCACCGGGTGCGACATGTCGCCCATGGTCCGGTGCAGCACGTGCATGCGCGCCGCCAGCGGGTTGGCGTCCTGAGTCGGCATCAACGCCATGCGCACCATCAGCGCCTCGACGATCACCACCGCGCTATCGATGATGATGCCGAAATCCACCGCGCCCAGCGAAATCAGGTTGGCGGAGACGCCGCGCGCGTTCATCAGGATGAAGGCAAACAGCAACGCCAGCGGAATCACCGTCGCCACGATCAGCGCCGCGCGCCAGCTGGACAGGAACACAACCAGAATCACAATCACCAGCAAAGCGCCGATCACCAGGTTTTCCACCACCGTGGTGACGGTGTGATGCACCAGCACCGTGCGGTCATAAATAGGCACGATGCTGACGCCGGCCGGCAGATGCTTTTGCAAAGCGGCGATACGGTCCTTCAGATCGGCGTTGATGCTGGACGGATTGCCGCCCTTGGTCATGGAGACGATGCCTTCGACCACACTGTCGCGCCGGTCGAAGCCGACGATGCCGAAGCGCGGGCGCTCGCCGACGTGTACCTGCGCCACGTCGCCAACCGTGATGGCGCGGCCGTCGCGGGCGCTGATCACCACACGGCGGATGTCGTCCAGACTGGCGTACAAGCCGGCCGAGCGGACCACCAGCGATGCATCGCCCAATTTCATCAAGCCACCGCCGGCGCTGCCCGAGCCATTGTTGATGGCCTGGCTCACCTGATCCAGCGTGACCTGGTATTTACCGAGCAGGAAAGGATCGGCATCGATCTGGTATTCCTTGATCGCGCCGCCGAAGCTGACCACATCCGCCACGCCCGGCGTCATGCGCAACGCCGGACGGATGGTCCAGTCCTGCAGCGTGCGCAGATCGGCTTCCGCCATGCCCGGCGCCTCCACCGCATAGCGATAGACCTCGCCCACCGCGGTCGACAGCGGCGCCAGTTGCGGCTGCACGCCGGTCGGCAGCGTGACGGTGGAGAGCTTCTCCGTCACCTGCTGGCGTGCGAAATAATTATCGGTGTCATCGTCGAAGGTCAGCGTGACGATGGACAGCCCGGTCATGGTGACCGAGCGCACGTTGATCAGGTGCGGAATGCCGGCTACCTCACGCTCGATCGGCAAGGTCACGGTACGCTCCATGTCTTCCGGCGCCTGGCCGGTCAACTGCGAAATCACCCGCACCTGCACGTCCTGCACATCCGGGAAGGCTTCGATCGGCAGATTGGACAGCGCATACAGTCCAAAGCCGATCAGCGCGCACACCAGCACCATCACAAACACGCGCTGGCGCAGCGCAAACACAATCACACGGTCAATCATTGCGCGCCACCGCTCATCTCTGCATCCAGCAGCAACGCGCCGGTGGTGACAATATTCTCGCCGCCACTCACCCCCTCACCCAGATAGCTGGCATCTTCGCCATGGGTCAACATGCGCACCTGGCGCCGCTGGAAATGGCCCGGCGCCGACTGCACGAACACATAGGTGTAGACACCGCGATTGACCAGCGCGCTGTTGGGCACCTTCACCGCCTGGCCGTGTTGCTGCAACAGCGTGCTGCGCACATACATTTCCGGCAGCAGCTTGCGCTCCGGGTTATCCAGCCGCGCGCGCACCAGCACCCGGCGGGTGTTCGGATCGACCACCTGTCCCAGCTGGGTGATCGTGGCCTTGAAATGCTGGCCGGGGAAAGCATCGCTTTCGACATCGACAGCGGCACCCAGCGTCACTTGCGCCAGCATGGTTTCCGGCACATCGATCAACAACCAAAGCTTGTTCGGATTGGTCAGCACGAATAGCGGCGTCGCCATGCCAGACGTGACTTCCAGTGATGGCGTCAGCGCGCGCTCGGCCACCACGCCATCAATAGGGCTGACAAGACTGATGCGCTGTCCCTGCACGCGGTCGCCATGTGGATTGATGTTGCGCACGCGCTGTTCGGCGCGCACGGTTTCGGCATGCGCCTGTGTGTAGTCGGCCTGCGCGGCCTCCTGGTCCTTGCCGGCGATGCCCTCGCCCGCTCCGAGCTGTTTGGCACGGGCCAGCGCCAGCCGCTTCAATTCTTCGTCGGCGCGTGCCTTGCTCACGTCGGCCAGCGCCGCGCCGAAATCGGGCGAATCGATTTCCGCCAGCGTCTGTCCGGCGCGCACACGGTCGCCCGGCGCCGCCTTGATTGCCGCCACGCGGCCAGCCACGCTGACGCCAAGCCGCACCGTCGCGTCTTCGTCATAAGCCACGCGCGCGTTCAGCGTTTCGCCAGCCGGCAGCGCTACCGATGGCAGTTGCTGCGCGCGGATCAGTGCCAGTTGCGCCGCGCCCTGCGGGTACTGCAAATCGTTCGGATGCGCCGGCGCGGCCGGCGCGGGCGGCGCCACGGCTGCCGTTGCAGCCTCCTGACGGAGCAATTGCGCGGCCGCGAACGCGGCTCCCGCCGCCAACAATACCGCTACAAAGACAGACTTGTTTTTCATATTCAGGTCGCTTACTGTGTCAGTTACAATTCCTGAACTGATCATACTCAGTCAACCTTGCCTGAACCTTGCCATGTCTATTTTGCTTGTAGAGGATGACCGCGAACTGGCGCACGGACTGCGCAGCTCACTGGCGCAATCCGACTATCGTACCGAGGTGGTGTTCGACGGCCAGTCGGCCATCGCCGCCTGCCGCCAGGACAGCTACGATCTGGTGATACTCGATCTTGGCCTGCCCGATATGGATGGCCTGGAAGTGCTACGCCGCCTGCGCAAGACCGGCCTGCGCGCGCCGGTGCTGATTCTGACCGCGCGCTTCGACCTCGATGACCGCGTGTCCGGTCTGGACGCCGGCGGCGACGACTACCTGGCCAAGCCATTCGCGCTGCCAGAACTGGAAGCACGCATCCGCGCGCTGCTGCGGCGCGGCGCGCCGCTGGAATCGCAGGTGCAGTTCTGCGACGTGGTGTTCGAGCCGACCGACAAGCACGCCAGCGTGCACGGCAAGGATCTGACGCTGACCGCAGCTGAAGCCTCGGTACTGGGACTGCTGCTGCGGCGGCCGGGCCGCGTGGTCAGCAAGTCGCAATTCGTCGATGAGCTGTACGACCACGCCGACGAAAAAAACCCGGCCATGATCGAAGTCTTTGTCAGCCGCCTGCGGCGCAAGCTGGCCGACGCCGAATCGCAGGTATCGATCCGCGCCTTGCGCGGCCTGGGCTACCGGCTCGAGGCACCGCAACATGAATAAGCCTCAACCAACCAGTCTGCGGCGGCAACTGCTGCTGCATCTGACCATCCCGCTGTTGGTGGTGCTGGCCTTGGGCGCGATCGGCGGCATCATCATCGCGCGCCAGGTCGGCCACGAAGTGCACGACCAGTGGATACTCGACTCGGCGCTGACGCTGTCCTCGCAGGTACGCTCCAACGACGGCCGGGTGACGCTGGAGCTGGCACCCGCCTCGGTGCAGATGTTCGAATGGGATGGCTACGACCATATTTACTGGGAAGCGTCGTCAACGCGCCAGGGGCGGCTGGCCAGCAACGCCGTACTGCCCTCACCGCCGGAGCGGTTGACGATCGGCCAGCCGCTGTTCTATGACACCGAACTCGATGGCGAAGCAGTACGCGTGGTCGCCATCGAGAAGCGTGCCCCCGGCAACGCGGCCGACACGGTGCGCATCCAGGTGGCGGAAACCAAGCATAAACGAGCACTGGTCGCCAGCAAAATCTTCTCGCGCTGGACGCCGCTGCAGATCGCGGTGATGGTGCTGGCCGGCGCCTTTATCTGGCTGGCCGTGACGCGCACACTGCGCAAGGTGGACAGCGTGGCGGCCCGTCTTGGCGCCTATGAGACCGATCGTTTGCAGCCGATCGCGGATGCGGAACAGATGCCGACCGAAATCGCACCGCTGATCAGCGCCATCAATCGCCTGCTGGCCAAGCTCAGTGCCGAGCAGGATACGCAGAAGCGCTTTATCGCCAATGCCGCGCACCAGTTGCGCACCCCGCTGGCCACACTGCAGGTGCAAACCCACCGCGTGCTGCGCGAGCGCGATCCGCTCAAGCACGACCAGGCATTGGGCGATGTGCACCGCGCCGTCACCCGCCTGCACCACGTCACCCAGCAGCTATTGACGCTGATGCGTTCGGAGCAGCAAAGCGAGAAGCATCTCAAGCTGGCACCGCTCGACCTGGCGCCGCTGGCGCGCGAGGAAGTCGAACGCTGGGCCGACGCCGCACTCGCCAAGGAAATCGATTTGGGATACGAAGGCCCGGAACACGGCATTACCGTCAATGGCGACGCCAGCCTGCTGCGCGAGTTGATGGGTAATCTGATCGACAATGCGATCCGCTACAACAGCCATGGCGGCACCGTGACGCTGACACTGGACAGCGCACCACTACGGATTCAGGTCGACGATGATGGTCCCGGCATCCCCGTGCACGAGCGCGAACTGGTGCTGGAGCGTTTTTATCGCGGCAGCAGCAGCGAGCAGGCCAGCGGCTGTGGTCTGGGTCTGTCCATCGCCTATGAAATCGCCGCCCGCCATGGTGCTCGGCTAAGCATCGAGCCGGGACAACCAGGCACCAGGATCTGCATCACCTTCGAGTAAGCGCCTAAAGCCGCTGTTCGCTGGCGCCGTCGAACAGGGAGATGCGGCCGGTGCGCAGCGAGAAGTCGATGCTGGCACCGCTCTCGATAGGCAGCGCCTGCTGCACAATGCCGGCCAGCTGTACGCCATGGAAGTCCAGCCACACCACACGATGTGCCCCCATGGCTTCGATCAGCGACACGTTCGCCCGCAGCGCGCCGTCGCCATGGCCGATTGCGACATCCTCCGGCCGCACGCCCAGCACGCATTCGCGCTTGCCCGTCAGCGGCTGCTGGAAGGCATAGCCGCTGACGTCCAGCGTCATGTGCGCGTTGCTGAATATGGCGCGGCCGTCCTGCTGCTCCAGCGTCCCCCGGAACAGATTCATGCCCGGCGAGCCGAGGAAGGTCGCCACGAACAGATTGGCCGGCCGGTTGTAGATCACGTCCGGGGTATCGAACTGCTGCACCACACCGCCCTTCATCACCGCCATGCGCTGCGCCAGCGTCATCGCCTCCACCTGATCGTGGGTCACGTAGATCATGGTGGCGCCCAGTTGCTGGTGCAGTTGTTTCAGCTCGCGCCGCAGTTCGGTGCGCAGCTTGGCGTCGAGATTGGACAACGGCTCGTCGAACAGCATCACATCCGCCTCGCGCACGATGGCGCGGCCGATCGCCACCCGCTGCCGTTGGCCGCCAGACAGATTGGCTGGCTTGCGCTTCAACAGCGGCCCCAGTTGCAGCATGTCCGAGGCGCGCGTGACGCGGCGCGCGATTTCCGCCTTCGGCGTGCCGCTGATGCGCAGGCCAAACGACATATTGGCTTCCACATTCATGGTCGGGTACAGCGCGTACGACTGGAACACCAGCGCGATGCCACGATCCTTGGGATCGGCCCAGGTCATGTCCCTGCCGCCGATTTCGATCTGGCCGCCGCTGGTATCGATCAGGCCCGCAATACTGTGCAGCAGCGTCGATTTGCCGCAGCCCGAAGGCCCGAGCAGCACCACGAACTCCCCTGCCTTCACATCCAGGTCCAGCGACTCGATTACCTTGTTGCCGCCCAACTGAATCTGCAAATTACGAATAGCTACGTTAGACATGTTTAACCCTTCACTGCGCCGGAGGCGATGCCGCGCACGAACCAGCGGCCGGAGATAAAGTAAAGCGCCAGCGGCACCATCGACGTCAAAATGGTCGCCGCCATATTGACGTTGTACAGGCGCTCGCCGGTGGTGGTGTTGATGATGTTATTCAGCTGCACCGTCATCGGCAGATGCTCGGAGCCGGCAAACACCAGCCCAAGCAGGAAGTCGTTCCAGATGCCGGTGACCTGCATGATGACGGCCACCACGATCACCGGCGTCGACATCGGCAGCATCAGCTGCAGGAAGATGCGCCAGAAGCCACCGCCATCGATGCGCGCCGCCTTGAACAGCTCCATCGGCAGCGCCGCGTAGTAATTGCGGAACAATAGCGTCATCACCGGCATGCCGAAGATGGTGTGGATCAGGATGATGCCCGGCAGGGAGCTGAATAAATTCACCGCCGCCAGCCCCCGCACCAATGGATAGATCATCACCTGCACCGGAATGAAAGCGCCCATCATCAGGATCGCGAACAACAAGCCGGCACCGCGTGGACGCCAGAACGACAGCGCATAACCGTTCACGGCACCGATCGCGATCGACAGCACGGTGCTCGGCACCACGATCGCCACCGAGTTCCAGAAGCCGCCGCGTATGCCATTGCATTCCAGCCCGGTGCAAGCCGAGGACCATGCCTGCGCCCACGGTTCCAGCGTGAAGTGATGCGGCAGCGCGAACAGCGTGCCGAGGCGGATCTCTTCCATCGGCTTCACCGAAGTCACTAGCATCACGTACAACGGCAGCAGGAAGAACAGCGCCGCGACGATCAGAAAGCCATAGACGCCGATGCGCGCCGGGGTCCACGCCAGGCTGCGGCGCGGGCGCGGCGCCGGGATGCTGGCGTCGTTGGCGGCGGTGGTGACAGGCGACGCGTCGGCCACCGGCGCCGTGGCGGCTTTATCGAGTTTGAACACTTGTCCCATCATGCCCCCAAGGCGGCGCGGCGATTGCGCACGTAGTACAACGGCGCGACGATGGCCAACACGGTCAGCAGCAGCACGATCGACGCAGCGGAGGCCAGCCCGATATTGGCGCGGCCGAATAGATAATCCATGATGAATTTGGCCGGCACCTCGCTGGCCGTGCCCGGACCGCCCTGGGTCATGGCCACCACCGCATCGAACACCTTCACCACCATCACGAACAGCAGCACGAAGGCGGTTGACACCGAAGGCTTCAGCATCGGCAGCACGATGCTGAGGTAGACCCGCCAGCGCGGAATGCCGTCGATGCGCGCCGCTTTCCAGATTTCCTCATCCACGCCGCGCAGGCCGGACAACATCAGCGCCATCACCAGCCCGGACGCCTGCCAGACGGTGGCGATGACGATGGTGTAGATGGCCATGTCCTGGTCGACGATCCAGTCGAACTGCGCCCCGCTCCAGCCCAGTTGGTGCAGCACTTCCTGGATGCCCAGTTCCGGATTCAGTATCCACTGCCAGATCAGGCCCGTGGCCACAAAGGACATCGCATACGGATACAGAAACACGGTGCGCAGCGCGCCTTCCGCCATCACCTTCTGGTCGATGAACACCGCCAGCAGAAAGCCGATCACCAGGCATAGCGCGATAAACAGCACGCCGTACACCGCTACGTTCTGCAACGACAGCAGCCAGCGCTCGTTGTTGAACAGGCGGACGTACTGCGAGGCGCCGACAAAATCGCTGGCCGGGAAGGTACGCGAACTGCTGACCGACACCCGCGCCGTCCACAGCATGGTGCCGAGGTAGGCCAGCAGCACGGTCAGCGCCATCGGCAGCATGGCGATATAGGCCGCGAAGGACACGCTCTGACGTTGCGCGCGCATCGCTCAGTCGCCCTTGAGGGCGCGGGCGAACGCTTTTTGCGCGTCTTCCGGCGACTGGTTCTTGTTCCAGTAGCTGGTCAGCACATCCTGCAGCGCGCCGGTGGTGTCGGGTGTGGCCAGCATCTCGGTGTTCGGCAGCTGACGCGACTTGTCCTTCATGATGGCCAAGCCCTGCTTCGCGCACAGGTCCAGCTGCGATTCATCGACATCGCCACGGATCGGAATCGCGCCCTTGCGCGCGGCGAACGCCACTTGGGCCGCCGGCGCCGTCACCACATTGGCCAGCAGCTTTTGCGCCTTGATGGCATTGGCGTCGTTCGTTTTCGGGAACACGAAGGCATCGCCGGCCACGATGTACGGCGCCTTCGGACCGAAGCCGGGGAAGCAGCCGAAGTCCTTGCCGGCCACCTGCTTGGCGGCGGCGAATTCGCCCTTGGCCCAGTCGCCCATGATCTGCACGCCGGCTCTGCCCTGCACCACCATGGCGGTGGCGTCGTTCCAGTTGCGGCCCGGCGCGCCGGCATCGACAAAACCTTTCAGCTTCTTGAAATCGACCAGCACCTGCTTGAAGGCCGGCGACATCACCGCTTTCTGATCGCGGTCGCGATAAACCTTGAGGTAAAGATCCGCTCCACCCACCATCGCAAAGATGGCGTCGAAGGTGATCTTCTCCTGCCACACCTGGCCGCCGAAGGCCAGCGGCACCACGCCGGCCGCCTTCAGCTTGCCCAACTGCTGCAGGAATTCGTCCCAGCTCTGCGGCTCGTTCGTGATGCCAGCTTTCTTGTACGCGGCCTTGGAGTAGAAGAACCAGGCCGGCATGTGGATGTCGACTGGCGCCGCATAGAAATGGCCGTTGATCTTGATCGCCTGCAGAATCGCCGGCGGCATGATCTGCTCCCACTTGCCAGCGGCGGCCACGTCGTCCACATTGTTCAGCAAGCCCTGTTCGACAAAGTCGCGGAACTGTTTGGAGGTGTTGAACTGGGCGGCGGTGGGCGCGTTGCCGCCGACGATGCGGTTGATGGTGGTGGCGCGCGACTGGTCGGCGCCGGCCACCGCCTGATCCACCCACTGACCGCCGGCCTTGTTATAGGCATCGGCAAACTGCTTGACGGCGGCGGACTCGCCACCCGAGGTCCACCAGTGAATCACGGTGGCTTTCAGCGGCGCCTGTGCATGTGCAGTGGCGCCTGCTGCCAGCGCCAGCGCGACGGCGCCGGCCAGCTGTGTGGCTTTGTACATTCTGTCTCCCTGAGGGCGTCGTGCGCCCCATTCTATCGGCCTGAATGATATGGATGATACCTAAAGCGGCGCGCCCGTAGCGCATGGAAACGCTTCCACATCGTCGTCAATATTAATGCGGATGCAATTCGGACGTCAACGAAATTCTGGGTTTTTTGTAACTCGTTTACAGAAACGGCACAGCCGCCGGGGCGAACTGTGCCGCACGCGCGCAGGCGCGATGTAAGGAAATTACTTTTTGTCGCTGCCCGGTGGTACCGGAACGAACGGGAAGGTACCGAACAGGTTCTTGCTCTGGCTCTGCATCTGCTCTTGCATCTGCACGAACAGGCTCTTGCTCTGGTCGATGTAATTGTTCATCATGCCCTGCATCATCGGCCCCTGGACGTTCATGAACTGGGTCCACATTTCCGGGCTGAATGGCTGGCCGCCGACGGCGGTGCTGGTGAACTTGCGCTGGATGTCGGTGAACGCCTGCACGTTCTTTTCCAGGTAAGAGCCCATCATGCCCTGCATGGCGTGGCCGTAAAAGCGGATGATCTGCGCCAGCACGTCGCTGGAGAACATCGGCGCGCCGCTGGCCTCTTCTTCCAGAATGATCTGCAGCAGGATGCTACGGCTCAGGTCTTCATTGGTCTTGGCATCGACAACGGTGAATTCCTCGTTGTCCAGCACCAGCTGCTTCACGTCGGTCAGCGTGATGTAGGAACTGGTCTGCGTATCGTACAGACGACGGTTCGGATATTTTTTGATCAGGCGGTCAGCATTTTTTTTCGCACTACTCATCACAAGTCCGTTTATTGCGCCGCAGCGCATGTCTCTTAAAAATCGGATAGAAAGCGGACTGGTGGTCCCCTTCCCGCGTGCCTACTTTACTTATTATAGAGGGGAAAAAGCCAGTCTTGCACAATCTGATATAAGTTTTGGTCTTTATTGCAACGCAACCAAATTTACATTCAGCCAATAATGGGCTTTTTCCCCTTCGGAAATTAATCCGCTTTCACTTTTACATAACGGCCAGGCGCAGGCTCGATCGCCTTGTAGCGGGCATTGCCCGGCTGGGCGCTGGCCTGGACTTTCTTGCCGCCGTGATCATTCAGGAAGGCGGACCATTCCGGCCACCAACTGCCGGCGTGCTCGGTGGCGCCGTTCAGCCAGGTGTCGGCCAGCGCCGCTTTGCCGCGCGCCGGCGCCTTGTCGTTGGTCCAATAGCTGCGCTTGTTCTTGGCCGGCGAATTGATGACGCCGGCGATGTGGCCGGACGCGCCCAGCACGAAGCGGTTGGCCTTGGCCTTGCCCGGATTCAGGATGTTCAGCGAGTCGAACGCCGATGGCCATGGCACGATGTGGTCTTCGCGCGAGCCGTAGATGAAGGCCGGCGCGTCGATTTTGGTCAGGTCCACGGTCTCGCCCGCCACCTTCAGCTGGCCGGTCTTCAGCTTGTTTTCCAGATAGGTATTGCGCAGATACCAGCAGAACATCGGTCCCGGCAGATTGGTGCTGTCCGAATTCCAGTACAGCAGGTCGAAGGCGGCCGGGTCATTGCCCTTCAGGTAGTTGGACTGCACGTAGTTCCACACCAGGTCGTTCGGACGCAGGCTGGAGAAGGTGCTGGCCAGGTCGCGGCCCGGCATCAGGCCGCCGTGGGCCAGTTGCTGTTCGCGCAGCGCGACCTGGGTTTCATCGACGAACACGTCCAGCACGCCGGTGTCATTGAAATCGAGGAAGGTGGTCAGCAAGGTCAGGCTGTTGGCGACTTGCTCGCCACGCGCCGCCAGCACCGCCAGCGCGGTCGAGACGATGGTGCCGCCGACACAGAAACCAAACATGTTCAGCTTGCTCTCGCCGCTGATGTCCTGCACCACACGGATCGCCTGGATCACGCCCTTGTCGACGTAATCATCCCAGGTGGTGCCGGCCAGCGATTTGTCCGGATTGCTCCACGAAATCAGGAACACGGTATTACCCTGCTCCACCGCATAGCGCACCAGCGAATTTTCCGGCTGCAGATCCAGAATGTAAAACTTGTTGATGCAAGGCGGCACCATCAGCAGCGGCGTCTGGTTGACGGTCTCGGTCTTGGGCTTGTACTGGATCAACTGGAATAGCGGATTTTCATACACCACCGTGCCTTCGGTCACCGCCAGGTTGCGGCCGACTTCGAACGCCGATTCGTCCGACAATGAAATATGGCCCTTGTTGATATCGCCGATCATATTGGCCAGGCCGCGGGTCAGGCTCTCGCCCTTGGTCTCGATCAGCTTTTGCTGCGCCTCGGGGTTGGTGGCCAGGAAGTTGGCCGGCGACATGGCGTCAACAATCTGCTGCACCGCAAAGCGGATTTTCTGCTTTTGCTGCGGGGTGCTGGTTTCCACCGTTTCCGCCATCGCCGCCAGGAACTTTCCGTTCAGCAGATAGGCGGCGGCATTGAAGGACGACATCGGATTGCCCTGCCAGGCGTCCGACGTGAAGCGGCGGTCCTTGATGGCGGGCGCCTTGCCGGCCAAAAAGTCTTGCCACAGCCCGCCGAACTCCTGCAGATAGTCATTCTTGAGCCGTTCCATCGCCTCCGGCTTGATGTGGGCGCCGACATCCTGCATCATGGCGGCCATTGGATTGGCCTCGGTGGCCGGCGCCATGTTGAACCAGGATTGCCACTGTCCCGGGTCGCTCATCTGTGACATCCAGGCGTTGGCAATGGCTTGAGGATCGGGCAAATTCATGTATGGTTCCCTAAAGTGAGTTGAACACGATGATGCTGATAGTTGCAGTTGCTTGGATTTACGTAGTCGGGCTGATGGCGCTGACGGAAACTTCCATCGTTGCGGGAATTGTAACGTTTTTGTTCTATTGCGTGCTGCCGCTGGGGACCCTGATGTATATCGCGGGCACCGGCAAACGCAAAGCGCGGCGCCGGGCGGCCGCGCTGGCGGCGCGGGAAGCCGCTCAACAAGACCAGGCTGCCCGCGAATAAGTTCATTTGATCCAGATCAGCGTGGCCTGACGGCCGGTGACGCCGTCGCGCCGATAGGAATAGAAACGGCCGGAATTGGACACGGTGCAGAATTCACCGCCATGCACTTCGGCCACGCCGGCGCGGTGCAGCAGATAGCGCGCCAGACCGTAAATATCGGCCAGGTACTTGCCCGGCTTGCCTTCGATGGTGCTGAACGCCGCCTCCACATGACGCACGTCGGACGGCGAGAACGCGCCGTTAAGAAAAGCCTGACGCACATCCGGCCCGACTTCGAACTGGTACTGGCCGATGGCCGGTCCCATCCACGCCGTGATCGCGCCTGCACCGGACGAGCGCATCGCCTGCACGGTATTTTCCAGCACGCCGGCGGCCAGCCCGCGCCAGCCGGCATGGGCGGCGGCCACGGTCTTGCCCTGCTTGTCGGCAAACAGCACCGGCAGGCAATCGGCGGTCATGATCGCGCACACCTTGCGCGGCGTGGTGGACAGCGCGGCATCGGCCTCGGGCACGGTGTCCGGCGCCACCGCCGCCACGTCGGCCACCACGGTACCATGCACCTGTGACAGCCAGACCGGCTCCTCCGGCAGCATCTCGCGCACAATCGCGCGGTTGCGGCTGACGTTGAGCGCATGATCGCCGACGTGGCTGCCCAGGTTCAGGCCGCCACTCCCCATGCCATCGTCATACGGCGCCGGGCTGACGCCGCCACGCCGGGTGGTGGACAGCACGCCCACATTGTCTGGCAAGCCCGGCCAGTGCGGGATCAACCACTGCGGATGGTTCGACATCAAATCTGTTCCGGTTCCTCAATGCCGGCGCGTTGCAGCAGCTCGGCAAAATCTTGCGCCAGCGGCACCAGCCACTCGCATGCTTCGCCCGTGGCCGGATGCACCAGGCCCAGGCGGCGTGCCTGCAGCGCCTGGCGCGGGAAATAATCGGCCAGATGCTGCTTGCCGTACACCGTGTCACCCACCAGCGGGAAGCCGATCGACTGCATGTGCACGCGGATCTGGTGGGTGCGGCCCGTTTCCAGACGGCACTGCACCAGACTGACCGGCCGGCCCTCGCCCAGCTTGCCGCTGCTGATCAGCTCATAATGGGTGATGGCCGGCTTGGAGCCCATGGCGGTCGACACCGCCATCTTGACGCGCTCGCGCGGGTGGCGGCCCATCGCCGCATCAATAGTACCGCTAATGCGCGGCGTGCCCCACACCAAAGCGAAATACTCGCGTTTCACGGTGCGCGCGGCCAGCTGGCGCACCAGATCGGTCTGGGCGGCCAGCGTCTTGCCGACCACCATCAGGCCGCTGGTATCCTTGTCCAGGCGGTGCACGATGCCGGCGCGCGGCACCCCGGCCAGTTGCGGGCAATGGTGCAGCAAGCCGTTCAGCAGCGTGCCGGACCAGTTGCCGGCGCCCGGATGGACCACCAGCCCGGCCGGTTTATTGACCACGATCAGGTGCTCATCTTCAAAAACAATGTTAAGTTCGATCGGTTCCGGCTTAAAAGCCTCGTCTTCCGGCTCCGGTTGGGGCAGAATGATGACCTTCTCGTCACCGTAGACGGTATCCTTGGTGCTTTTGGCCGGTTTGCCATCGACCGTGACAAAACCGTCGGTGATCCAGGTTTGCAGGCGGCCACGGGAAAATTGCGGCACCAGGCCGGAGATGACCTTATCGAGGCGCTGGCCGCAATGTTCAGTTTGCAGTTGCAATTCGATGGTCGCCAGACCGTCCTCGTCGTCGCTGAAATCGCCGTCATTGACCACCAGGTCGGTGTCGGCATCGTGTTCGGAGGAAGATTCGGCCAAATTCGGCTTTGCGTTTAATATCACGGTAATCCTATCGGCTATAATTAGCCTCGTAAAACTTTGGTTAAACAGTTTCTTGCAAAAGATATGCAAAAAAAATTATCGGTAGTCGCAGCAACAGTAGTTCTGCTTGGTTTGTCCGGTTGCGGCCTTTTCTCTGAAAAAGCCGACGAAACAAAAGGTTGGAGCGCATCGAAATTATACTCGGAGGCGAGCGAAGAACTGGACGGCCAGCACTACGAACGTGCAATTCAGTTGTACGAGAAGCTGGAATCGAGCTATCCGTTCGGCACTTACGCCCAGCAGGCGCAGATGAACATCGCCTATGCCTACTACAAATCGCAGGACCAGGCGCAGGCGCTGGCGGCGGTCGAGCGCTTCATCAAGCTGCACCCGAATCACGCCAACGTCGATTATATGTACTATCTGCGCGGCCTGATCAACTTCAACGACCAGATCAGCTTCCTGAACTTCCTGTACGAACAGGACGCCACCGAGCGTGATCCGAAAGCCACGCGCGAAGCCTATGCCGCCTTCAAGGAACTGGTGACCAAGTTCCCGAACAGCAAGTATACGCCGGATTCGCTGGATCGCATGCGTTATCTGCTGAACGCGATGGCCTCGTATGAAATCCACGTCGCGCGCTACTACTACCGTCGTGGCGCCTACTTGGCTGCGGCGAATCGCGCGATGGGCATCATGAGCGACTTCCGCGACACGCCGTCGATCGAAGAAGCGCTGTTCATCATGATCCGCAGCTACGACAAGCTGGGCATGACCGAGCTGAAAAACGACACCGAACGCGTCTTCAAGCTCAACTACCCGAACTCCAAGTTCCTGGACGAAGGCAAAAAAGCCCAGAAACAGTGGTGGCAGCTCTGGAATTGAAGTAAATCTGTGTAAAAACATCCGGGGTCAATCCTCCCAATCCAACACGGGCTCTGCCGTAGCGAACGCTACGGCAGAGCCCGTGTTGGATTGGGAGGATTGACCCCGGGTTTTATGCCGCTAGTTGGCGGCGGAACAGCCAGGTGTTTTCGTTCGATGCGTCGGGTACGTATTGGTAGCCGTCGATGTCGAAGTTTTTCAGTTGCTGCGGGTCGGTGATGTGGTTGACGGCGGCGTAACGTGCCATCAGCCCGCGCGCGCGTTTGGCGTAGAACGAGATGATTTTGTATTTGCCGTTCTTGTAGTCTTCGAATAGCGGCGTGATCACCGGGACGTTCAGCAATTTCGGTTTGACCGATTTGAAGTATTCCTCGGACGCCAGGTTGACCAGGGTTTCGGCGCCCTGCTCATCCGCCGTCTGGTTCAGCGCGCCGGTGATGGTTTCGCCCCAGAAGTCGTACAGATTCTTGCCACGCGCGGTGCTCAGGCGGGTGCCCATTTCCAGCCGGTGCGGATGGATCAGGTCCAGCGGCCGTAACATGCCGTACAGGCCCGACAGGATACGGATCCGCGCTTGCGCGTAATCCAGCTGTTTCGGCGCCAGCGTGCGCGCGTCGAGGCCGTCGTAGACGTCGCCGTTGAAGGTCATCACGGCCTGACGCCCTTCGCGGGTGTCCTTGGTCCACGAGACGTAACGCGCCACGTTGAGCGCGGACAGGTTGTCGGACAGGTCCATCAATTTGCCCAGCTCGACTGGCGACAATTCGCGCAGGCGGTCGATCAATTGCTCGGAATGGTCCAAAAACGATGGTTGGGTGTGCAACTGGGTGGTCGGCGGCGTCTCCAGATCGAGACTTTTTGCCGGGGAAAGCACTATCAGCATAAGATTCCAAAAAACATTTTACGTAACTAGCCTACATGATACCTGTTCCAAAGAAAGTCGTTATCGACACCAACGTTTGCCTCGATCTGTTCGTATTCAAGGATCCGCGCTGGGCCGTGCTGCTGGAGGCGATCGAAAGCGGCGCGGTGCAGGCGATCACGCGCGCCGATTGCCGCGATGAGTACAACATCGTGCTGCACTACAAGCATTTGCCGCTGGACGATGACAGCCGCCCGCTGGCCGCCGCCCGCTTCGATCAGCTGATTCAGGTGGTGGCGCCGCCAGTATCCGGCGTGCGCCTGCCGGTCTGCAGCGACAAGGATGACCAGAAGTTCCTCGAACTGGCGCGCGACGCCCAGGCCGACGTGCTGATCACCAAGGACAAGGCGCTGTTGAAGCTGGCCCGCCGCCTCGCCCGCGAGGGCATGTTCAAGGTGATGTTGCCTGAGAAGTGGACGCTGGAAGCCTGAGCACACCAAACCCGGCGCGCTGAGCTAGAATAGGCTATCAGCCAACTACTCCGCCGCCATGAATAGCCGCAGCCATCTGCCGATCACCCCTGCCCTGACCAGCCGCCTGCCGGCGGTCGGCACCACGGTCTTCACCCGCATGTCGACGCTGGCCGCCCAAGCGGGCGCGGTCAATCTCGGCCAGGGCTTCCCCGATTTCGGTTGCGAGCGCAGCCTGCTCAGTGCCGTCAACGACGCCATGCAGGCCGATTTCAATCAGTATCCGATGATGAGCGGCGCGCCGGTGCTGCGTAACGCCATCGTGGCCAAGATCGCCGCCATCTACGGCCATCAATACCACGCCGACACCGAAATCACCGTCACCGCCGGCGCCACCCAGGCCCTGACCACCGCCATCTTCTGCTGCGTGCATCCGGGCGATGAGGTGATCGTCATCGAGCCGGTCTACGACAGCTATGTGCCGGCGATTACGCTGGCCGGCGGCGTGCCGGTGGCGGTCGAGATGGAAGTCGGCGCCAACGGTTACACGGTGCCGTGGTCCAAGGTAGCGGCCGCCGTCAACGGCAAGACCCGGCTGATCATCATCAACACCCCGCACAACCCGACCAGCACCGTGCTGCGCGCCGCCGATCTGCAGGCGCTGAGCGATATCGTGCGCGGCACCGATGTGCTGATTCTGTCGGACGAGGTGTACGAGCACATGGTCTACGATGGCCATCAGCACGAGTCGGTCAGCCGCTATCCGGAACTGGCGGCGCGCGCGTTTGTGGTGTCCAGCTTCGGCAAGACCTACCACGTCACCGGCTGGAAGATCGGCTACGTGGCGGCGCCGGCGGCGCTGACAGCCGAGTTCCGCAAGGTCCACCAATACAATGTCTTCAGCGTGAATACACCGATGCAGCACGGCCTGGCCAGCTATATGGCCGATCCGAAGCCGTATCTGGAACTGCCAGCGTTTTACCAGCGCAAGCGCGATCTGTTCCGCGATGGGCTGAAAAACACGCGTTTCGAGTTGCTGCCGGCCGACGGTACCTACTTCCAGTGCGTGCGCTACGATAAAATATCGCAACAGACCGAGGCTGAGTTCGCGGAGTGGCTGACCACCGAGATCAAGGTGGCGGCGATTCCAGTCTCGGCGTTTTACCAGCAAGGCAAGGAGTCGGGCATTGTGCGCTTCTGCTTCGCCAAAAAAGATGAGACCCTGGCACTCGCCCTGGAGCGACTGGGTAAAGTTTAAGATCGGGATTAAAAATGTCCGAGACCACGCAATTGCAACCGCCGCTGGAGGCACCGGCGTTTGCCGCATCCACGCCTTCGGTGCTGCATCAGCTGAACCTGTGCAACCGCCAGCTGGAACGCCTGCTGCACAATCTGCGCAACGAGCACAACGCTGAGGGCGACATCCGCGAGATTGCGCGCGAGGTGATCGGCGCGGTGGCGCTCAATCCGGACGTGGCGCTGGCCTGCATCTTCCTCAGCCAGATCAACGGTATCTACGCGGTGCGGCACTGTATTGAAACCGCCGTGGTGACGGTGGTGATCGCCCGCAGCATGCAGATGGCGCCGGAGCAGGTGCTGACCGTGACCGCTGCGGCGCTGACCATGAATGTCGGCATGCTGCGCCATCACGAAACCTTCCAGAACAAGAACACCCCGCTGTCGCGTGAGGAAATGGCGATCGTGCGCCGCCATCCGGAGGAAAGCGTGGACATGCTGCGCTACATCGGCGTGGACGACGACGACTGGATTTCCTGCGTGCTGATGCACCACGAGAACGATGAGGGCAGCGGTTATCCGGCCGGCATCGCCAGCCCGGAGGTGACGCTGAACGCCAAGCTGCTCAGCTTTGCCGACCGCTATTGCGCGCAAGTCTCGGCGCGCAACTACCGCAAATCCATCCTGCCCAGCCTGGCGCTGCGCAATCTGGTGGATGACCAACAGGCACCGGTCGATCCGCATCTGGCGGCCTGCTTTGCGCGCGAGTTGGGTGATTTCCCGCCCGGCTGCCTGGTGCGGCTGGCGGGCGGTGAGATTGGCGTGGTCAGCCGTCGCCAGGGTTGCAGCAGCGGTTTGCAGGTGCATTATCTGCGCGACCCCGCCGGCGCCCTGCTGTCGCCGGCCCAGCCGCGCTGCATCGCTGATGGCGTGGTCATCAGCGAGGGCTTGAGCGAGGACCAGGCATCGACCCGCTTCAGCATGAAGCAGATCTGGGGCGCGCAAGCCAGTCTGTGATTAGCGCGACAGCTGGTCGAGCTTGCGGTCGATGAAGGTTTTCAATTCCGGCGTCAGGCCGCCCAGGCTGCGCGCCTGTTTGTAGGCTTCGCGGGCTTCCGGCAAGTGTTGGTCGGCTTGCAGGGAAATGCCCAGTCCCATCCACCAGACGGCGTTGTTAGGCGCAATCGACAGTGCGTCGCGGTAGTGCTGCGCTGCTTCGGTATGGCGCTGTTCGCGCTGCAGCACGCCGGCCAGGAAGGCTTGGTATTCGGCGCTGTTGGCGGCGTATGGCAGAGTGTTCAACAGCGTGTCGAGGGCTGGACCGCCTTTTTCCAGTTGCAATCGGGCCAAGACCATGGCGAGGCCGGGTTGGCGCGGGTCGATGCCGAGCGCCAGCCGCAGTTGGCGGATGGCGTCGTCGTTGCGCTTGTTTTCCAGCAGCAGGCTGACGTAGGTCTGGCGCGCGGCGTCGTTGCGCGGGTCGATTTCGACGGCTTTGTCGAGTTCGGTCAGGGCGGCGTTGACGCGGCCTTCCTGCAGCGCTTGCAACGCGCGGCGGTAGCTGTTTTCCGACATTTGCTTGGGCGTGACGTTGACGCCTTCGACGCCGTCGGCGGTAGTGGCGACGGCGCGGGCCGGCTTGCTCTGTTTTGGCTTGGCAGAAGATGACCCGTCCGCATCGCCATGCGCGGCCGATGCGGACTGCGCCGCAGCATGACCGGCGTGGGAGCCGGAAGCATCGCCGGGGAGCGGCGCGCCGCTGCGGCTAGCTGCCCGGGCACCGGATGCGCCGTTGCTGTCCGCCGCGCTTGCGACTGAGGCGGTGAGCCGGCCGTCAACGGCGTCGGCTGCGGGCTTGCCAGCGGGGACGCGCGCATCGGCGGGGGCGACGACGACGCTGCGATTATTCGGTGCGTGGCCGGCGCTGGGCACATCGGCGCGCTCGCTGGCGGCGTGGGCGCTCGCTGGCGCGTCGGCGCCGGACGCGATGGACACGGCATCGGCTGGGCTGGCTGGCGCGCTGCTGGCATGAGCGGCCAGTGCGTCGGCTGGCGCGGGGCCGGTCGGCACCGGGTCTTTGCGCGGACGATCGGGGATGCGGTTGTCCAGCACCTTGGGCACCGGCCCAGCCGGGGCGCTATGTGCCTGCCATGCCTGCCAGCCATACCAGCCACCGGCGGCCAGCACCAACACGCCCACCGCCACACCGCCCAGCAGCAGCGGCCGGCGATCACGTTCCCCCGCCGGCACCGCTTTCACGTCCTGCTGGCCAGCGCCCGCTTCGCCGCTGCCACCGCGCGCATCCAGGTCTTGCAGCATTTTATTAATCAAGCTCATTTGGTCAGCGCCCAGGTCAGGCCGCATGCGGCGATCAGCAAACTCACCCCGGCCGCCATCCACGGCCAGCGCAGCCCGCGCGACGGCGCCACCGTGTCGCTGGCGGCCAGATGCACATGGCGCCGCGTCACCTGCTGCTTGCCCTCGCCGTAGCACAGCATCAACGCCTTGTTGGCCATGATGTTGACCAGCCGCGGTATGCCGCCGCTGGCTTTGTACAGCCGCGCAATCGCGCCACGGCTGAACAGCCTGCTACCAGTGTAGCCCGCCACCCGCAGCCGATGCGCCAGATAATATTCCATGTCATCCCGCGACAGCGGCCCCAGGTGGTAATGGAAGGTGATGCGCTGCGCCAGCTGGCGGATCGCGGTCGCCTGCAAATGCTGGTTCAGCTCCGGCTGGCCGAACAACACGATCTGCAGCAGCTTGCGCTTCTCGGTCTCCAGATTGGTCAGCAGCCGCAAGGCTTCCAGGCTTTCGGTTGGAATCGCCTGCGCCTCATCCAGCAACAGCAGCACCTGCTTGCCCTGGCGCGCCAGGTCCATCAAGCGATGCGTGATCGATTTCAGCAACTGGTGCTGATCGACATCCTTCTCCAGCGCCACCTCCAGCTCATCGGCCAGCGCCAGCATCAGCGTGCGCGGCTCCAGGTAGGGATTTGGAATATAAGCCGTCACAAAATCCGGCCCCACCGTGGCAATGAACTTGCGGCACAACAGCGTCTTGCCGGTTCCCACTTCGCCGGTGATCTTGATGAAGCCCTCGCCGCTCTTGGCCGCCACCAGCAAAGTATTCAACGCCTCCTGCGAATGCGGGCTGGTGAAGAAGTAGCTGGTATCCGGCGTGATGCTGAATGGCGCTTCACGCAAGCCGAAGTGTTTGCTGTACATGATCAGTTCCGCCCTTTCAAGCGCGCCGGATCGAGCTCCTTGATGCGGCGCCCGCTGTCCAGCAGATCCTGATTCCAGTCCGACGAGGTTTCCACGATGGTCGGCTTGATCAGCACCACCAGCTCGCGCTTCTGCACCACCTCGCTCTTGCTGCCAAACAGCGCACCCAGCACCGGCACCTTGCTGGCGCCCGGCACGCCGGAGTCATCGGTGGTTGTGGCCTGACGCATCAGGCCGCCAATCGCCACCACCTGGCCATTCTGGCCGCGCACCATGCTATCCATCTCCGACGTGTCAGAGGCCGCCAGCGGCAGGTTGAAGGTGCCCAGTGAACCCAGATTCAGCGACTTGTTCACGGTCGACACCTTGCTCACCGATGGATGCACGTGCAGGATGATATTGCCCTCCTCATCGATCTGCGGCGTCACATCCAGCACCACGCCGGAGAAGAACGGCTGCAAAGTGAGATTCGGCGACACCGTGCCGTTGCCGGAACTGCTGGTGGTGGTGGTGGTGCTAATCCCGGTCACATAAAACTCATCGGTACCGATCTTCAGCAGCGCTTTCTGATTGTTCAGCGTGGCGATGCGCGGGCTGGACAGCACATGCACCGTGCCCTGCCCTTCCAGGAAGGAAATCAGCGCGGCAAAATTACTGGTCTGGAACGCCATGCCAAACAGCGAACCGGCCGCATCGCTGGACGCGCTCAGCAGGCTGCCAGCGGCGCCGCTGATGGCGGCATTACCGGCGCTGGTCAATGTGGTGCCTTTCGGCGCCAGCGTGCTGCCCGGTTGCACCGTGCCGATCGCGAAATTCTTGCCAAATGCCGCCCAGTTGACGCCACTCTGGTAGTCGCTGTTCAACTGCACTTCCAGGATCTTGGCTTCCAGGATCACCTGGCGGTCCACCGACAGCTGGGTCGCCTTCAGATACATGTCCACATTGCGCAGCTCGGCCGGCATGGCGCGGATCACAATCACGCCGGATTGCGGGCTGATGATCACGCTGCGGCCATCCTTGCCAGGATCGACCAGCGCGTCCAGCGCCGCTTTCAGCTCCAGCCAGAAATCGCTTTCTGACTGGGTGGCCACGCTGGCCGAATCGCGCTGGGTCGGCGTGCCGTTCGGATTATTCGGATCGCTGCTGCCGTTGTTATTATTGGTGGTGTTCGAGTTGTTGTTGCTCTGGCCGCCGCTGTTGCTGACGCCGGCAGTGCCCACCGAAGTGGACGACACCCGCAGGCTGGAACCGCCCTTGCGCACCGCCATCAGGTAATTGATCTTGAACATCTTGGTCTGCATGGTCAGCGGACGGATGTAGATGCGGGTACCCTCGATCTTGTAATCGTAGCCATACAGCTCGCGCACCGCGTCCAGCGCCTCGAACAGCGTCACGTCTTTGAGGTTGGCGGTGATGGTGCCGGTGACCTCGGGATTGATCAGCATGTTGTAGCGCGTGCCGGCCACCAGCGAGTTATAGAACTGCTGCACCGGCACATTGTTGAACGACACATTGAAGCGCTCATCCAGCACCGCGCGCGCCTTCGGCAACTGGTCGGCCAGCTGCGTCACCGGCGGCAGCAAGGCGCTGGACACGGCCTCGTTCGGCGTCACCACAGCCGGCTTGGCAGCGGCCGCGTTCACGTCGTTGGCGATCTTGTCGTAGGTGTCGCGAGTGGACGCGGTCTGGCAGGCGCTCAGCAATAGCGTTGCGGACAGCACGGCGAGGGTCAGGATGTTTTGCATAAGCGTTCTTCGCGTTTAATGAGCGGTCTTGTTCTTGGCTTCGTCCGGGAACAAGGTCAGCACCTGGCGGTGACGGCCGTTTTGCAGCACCACCGAATTCTTATTCACTTGCACCAGCGTGGCGCCGTTGAACTTCTCGCCCTTGCGCACGGTCTGGCCATCGATCACCGCCACCTCACGGCCGCGCGAGCCGATCAGCACCGATTGCAGCTGCGGGCCGCTATAGGCCGGCGTGTCCGACTGCGCGACCGGCAGCAGGCGCGATTCGGGCGGCGGCTGGGTTGGGTCGGCCAGCGTCTGCGCCGAGGCCGCGCTCCACCACAACAGGCCAAGCAGGCAAAGGCGTTTCATAATTTCATCCAGTTCTGATCCAGGCTCAGCGTGTACAGCGTCAGCGTCAGGCGTGAGTTCGGGTACTGCTGCGCATCCAGCCGCGCCTTGCCCCAGAACAGCTGCACCGGCAGCTTTTCCAGCGCGTCCATGTAGGTAATCATGTCCAGATAACTGCCTTGCAGCACGATCTCGACGCCGTGGCGATACAGCAGCTCGCGCGGCTTGGGTGCGGCGGCTGTGGCGCCGGCGGCTGGCGCAGTCGTGGTCAGCACGGCAGGCTTGGCCTCGGCCTGCGCCACCGCTTCGTTCAGGCCGGTCACCGGCAGCGTCTTCATCGACATCAGCTTCAGCTTGCCGTTACCGCGCAACAGCTGCTCCAGCAGCGGCGCGATCTTTTGCGGCGCCACCAAGCCTTTTTGCATCGCCATCAGGCCACTGCTGGTGGTGTCGATCTCATGCCGCACCGAGGCCAGCCGGTTGCGCGTGGCCGCGTCCGGATCGGACACGAAACCCTGCGCCTTGGCGGTGATCTCCATATCGATGCCGGCGATCTGGTTTTCCTGCTGCTTGATCTGCATCTGCAACAGCTTCTGCCGGTTCAGCAGCGGCTCCATCGCCAGGGTGTAAATCATGAACAGCACGATGCCGACCAGCGCCGCGAAGATCATGGCGCGCTCGCGCAAGGTCATCGCGTCCAGCTTGGTACTGAGCTTAATCCATTGTTCAATCAGCTGCTGTTTCATTTGGCAGCCTCCTGCACCAGCGTGGATTGCAGGTTGAACTCAACGAACGGCGGCGCCACCGGCGCGGCCGCGCCCTGCTGCTGCACCGCTTGCGTCTCCGGCCGGCCGATATCCAGGCTGGCAAAGGTTTTGCCGTGCATGACGCGCTCAGCGGTCAGGCGCGAGATGTAATTCGGAATCAGCGTGGCCTGCATGGCGCGGCCCTGCACACCGATATCGCTGCCGGCGCCGTTGATGCTGACGCCGGTCAGCCACAATCCGTTGACGTTCTGGCGCGAAAACGCGCGGAAGTATTCGGCATAGCCCTCGGTGTTGCCGAGCGCGCCACCTTGCAGCATCGACGACGCATCGTGCAGCGCCTTCAATTCCGCCTCGGCGCCGACCAGCTCGGCCTGCAGATGAGGATCGGCGCCGCGCGGCGCGTACAGGGCGTTGACCTTGACCAGACGCTGTTCGCGCGCCGCCAGTATGGTCTTGCCGACGTTGGCGGCCTGCTCCAGCTGGTTCACGCGATAGTTGGCGTACCAGCTCAGCAGCAGCACCCCGGCCACGATCACGCCCAGCGCCTCGGCCATCGGCACTGCGGTGAAGATCTTCTTCTGCTTGAGGAAGATGGGATTGAACAGGTTGATCTGCTGGCTCACAAATGCACCTCCTCGTGCCGCAAGGCCGCGCCCAGCGTCAGGAAGAAACGCTGCTGTTGCGCGGTGTCCTGCAATTCGGGGGCTTTGCTGAGGTCGAACACATCGGCCAGTTCCATCGCTTCCACCGGCGTGTACAGATTTGCGGCCAGGTGTTCGTGCAAGCCCTCGGCGCCGGTCGGCGCCAGCAGCAGCTTGAGCACATTCACAAACGAGAACTGACGGTCGAAGTGATCCAGCGAGCGTTGCAGCTCCAGCGTGATCTTGTCGAACTGCGCCTGCTGGCGGTCGGAATCGCGTTCCAGCAGCTGCTCCAGCGTGACATCGATGCGGCGCGACAGATACAGCTCAGTCTTGTAGGTGATGGTCAGCAGGCCGCCATCGGCGCCGAACGACAGCATGGCCAGGCCGCGTCCATCGGTCTCCAGCAAGGCCGAGATGTTCCGCTGCGCCATTTCGGGTATATCGATCACGGTCAGGTCCAGGCCGGATTCGCTGAATAGCGTCTGGCGCGACTGGATCAGCGAGTTACGGGCGGCGATCGCAAACATCTGCTGGCCGCGCGCGGCGGCGCTGGTGTCGGCCGGGATGTCCAGTACGTCGATGGTGGCGTCGTCGATGTGGAAGTCGAGCATATCCTTCAAGCGCCAGCGCACCGCCGTTTTCATTTCGTCCGGCGGAACGTTGGGACGCTCGACCATCAGCATCTGGTATTCGCCGCCGGCCAGCATGGTGCTGCAGCGGTAGTTGCCGGCCTTGACGTCCTTGTGCATGCGCTCCAGCGCTTCCGGCGACAAGCTGTGGTCTGCCGGGTAAAAAGAGGACAGTTCCACCACTGCCTTGGCGTCGCGCACGCGCTGCACACGGCCGGCGCAGACGCCGTCGCGCAGGAACGTGACTGTCAGCCAGCCATCGGATTTTTTTGCTTTTTTAAAGAAACCCATATGTCAGTGGAGGTATACGCGCTAGATGCTTGATTATATTCAACTTACACAGCTTTACATGCTCAAAATGGCAATCCAGCTGCAAAAATACACACATTTCCACATGGTTGCGACATTAAAGCTGCGCCCGGATCTTGCGTTGTACATAATCGGTGCCGGGCGAGCTGTTCGGACAGCCGTTCGCGCCGGGCTGATTGCAAGCGGTGACTTCGATCGCGAAGTGGCCGGCGGTCGAGTCGTTGGCGTCGTTGCTGCCCAAGCCGTCTATTCTCGGACCACATGTAACAGTGACGGTGAACTGCGACAACGTCGTCCCTGCCGGCATGGCAAACGTGGTACTGGCCTTCTGCCCTTGGCAGCCCAGGCGACCCGCAGCGTTGACGAGGGTTTTGTCGGTCGGGCTGCTTTCCAGCGCAACGTACAGTGCCCACTCCATGCCCGCTTTCGCCGCCTGATAGGCCCGCATGCCCTGCATGTCCTGCGCCGAGGCGGATTGCTGGCTGCTGCTGAGCGACACCGCCACCGCCGCCAGTCCGGCCACCGCCACCAGCAGGAAGATCGCGGTAACGATGGCCACCCCGCGCATCGCGCGCCGCGCCCGCAAACGCTGAAGCTTGTAGGTCGTCATGGTGTGTTATCCACGTGAATTTGCTGCGACAGCGTGACCGTCTCCAGCCCGCCGCTGTCCGGATTGGCGCGCGCCAGCGCAATCGACAGCCCGACCAGCGCGGTGTTTTGATTGGCGGCCTGCTGGGTCCAGAACTGGCAGCCGTAGACATTATCAGCCATCAGCGCGGTATAGCCGCCAGTCGGCACCGTCTGCGCACCGCTGGAAGGCAGCTTCGTCGCGTAACCCCACCTGCGCGTCAGCGTCCCCCTGCCGGTAGCGGCATCGTTGCTGCAAGCGAACGTCACTGGTGTCATCGCCACCTGAAAGCGCTTGCCGGGCGACGCATTGCTGAACTGCGTGGACGTAATCGACACCCGCTGGCCATTGACACTGACGACGGGGGCGACATTGCCGCCGGCGTAGGCGTCGGCATTGGTATAGCCGGCGCCGAGGTTGTAGACCACGATGTAATCATTAGCCGCGATCGCATAGGGTGCGGCCGGCATCGGGCCGACCACCTCGAACGCCGCCGTCGCGGCGGTAAAGCTGAGCGGCGGGTGCGCGGCCGGATCGGCGCCATCCTCGGCTGCCAGATAGATTCCGCCCCCCTTGGTGGGGATGAACTCCAAGTAGGACACATTTCCCACCACCATCCAGCGGATACTGTTCGGCAGCGCGCCGTGCAACTCACGCGCCATGCGGCGTAGCGCGATCTCGGCCACGTCCGCCATGTCGGCGCGCTCGGAGGTTTCGATATAACTCTGCACCGGACGGCGGATAAACAACACCATCACGCTGGCCAGAATCGCGGTCAGCACCATGACGATTATGGCCTCCACCAGCGTGAAACCGCGCGCGCGCTTGCCGAATCGAATGCTCAGCCGCCTCATCTTGCCCTCGGTGCGTAACGGGTGCGGTAGCCGTCCAGCCGCACGAAATCATTAGCGCCGCTGCCGTAGGTGACCACCAGCGTAATCTGCAGAATCGCCATGCCATCCTCAGTGGACGAACTGAGCGCGGTGCCGGTGCCCAGCGCATTGGCCGGATTGACCTTGCTGATCGACAGCGTGGTGGTGATGCCGCTCATCGACACATTGCCCAGCTTGCCGCCTACCGCATTCACGCCGAGCGCGTTGCCGGCCACATCGCGGTCAACCAGCGTGCCACTGCTGTCGGCCACGGCAAAAGCGCGTACCGCGCTGCCGCTGGCGTTCGGCACGTAGTCGTTCAAGTTGTCGAAGGGCCGGGTGTTGCCGGCTTCTGGGCCGAAGGCTTCCGGTATGCTGTTGCAGCCGCCGACGGCGGTCACGGTGGCGGCGTTGGCGTCGGCCGGATCGCAATAGGTCATCTGCGCCTGCTGCAATTCTTCCATGTAGGCTTCCGCGACCAGCATGGCTTGTTTGCGGCGCGCGGGGTCCGTGTTGTTGCGGTTGGTGAGGTTGATCACGCCCAGAATGCCGGCCGCCGCCACGCCGACGATGACCATGAAGATCACCAGTTCGATGATGGTGAGGCCGCGCAGGCGGCGCACGCGTGGCTGACTAATAGTGCGCATAGCCGGTTTCCGCTTCTATCGTCAGCCTCAGGCTGTTGCCGCCGCTGGCGAAGGTGAGCACCATGGAGGCCATGTCGGTACCATCGCGGTTGTAGGGTCGGCCCATGGCGTCGAAGAAGAAATAGCCGCCGCTGCCGAACTCGGGGCGCGAGGTATTCGAGCTGACCGTGACGGTGGATGGCCGGCCTTCGCACATCCACAACGCCGCGTAGCCGCCGGCTTGCTGGCAATAGGTTTTGGTGGCGCTGCTGCCGCTGTTGGTGCCGGCGGGAGTAGCGATGACCTCGCTGCCGCCGCAGGCGGCGCCAGAGCAGACGGCGAAGCTGTTGCCGTTCGATTGCACGAAGATGTTGCGGTTTTGCGCGATGGCCAGCTTTTGCGCGTAGCGGATGATGGTCTTGGCCTGGTCGGCGTAAGCGCGGTTATCGAAGGTGGTGTTGTCGTGGAAGCGCCCGACGGCAACCGCGCCCAGGATGCCCATGACGATGATCACCGTGACCAGCTCCACGATCGTGAAACCGGCCTGCAACGGCCGGAACGATGGGGAGCTCACGACAACGTCCGCCGGACCTGTTACCTGCAGTTGGTGTTGGTGAGGTTGGTGGTGACAATCACCGGTGCCGTATTCACCGCCGTCGATTCAGTGTAGGTAAAGTTGCAGTTGCTGTTGGTAGCCACGCTCGCCGGACGAATGGTGATCGTGGTGCCGCTGATGCTGGTCTGGTAATCGGCGGTATTCGTCAAGCCGGCCGCGTTGGCTATGCTGGCCACGGCTGGGAAGCCGTTCACCATATTAATGGTAACGCCTTCCATCGTGACCGTACCGGTCGCCGCAGACGCGGTGTTGCCGGCCAGGGCCGCGCCGTGGGTCATCGCGATAGCGGACCGGGTGGCGCCAACGGCAGCATTCAGCGAGGCGACGCGGGCATCGCCGCCCAGGTCGGAAAAACGTGGCAAGGCGGTGGCGGCCAGAATGCCGAGAATGACGATCACCACAATCAATTCGATCAGCGTGAAACCGCCTTGGGCGCCTTGACGGATTGCAGTGCGTGCTTGCTTGTTCATTACTTTCTCCAAATCGTCGAAAAATTCCTGCGCGGTTTGCGCTAGTCCTTTACTTGCTCAAAGGCCACACTTACGGGTTCCGGTGTGCCTGACGGCTTGGCGGGGCTATGGGGCAAGCGAAATAATTTTACCTTGAATTTCAAACGTTTCGTTTGAGCATCTCCAAAAGAATTTCGCTTATTTAACAAATAAATCAGAGTCTTGTCACCTCGGTCGAAACACCAGTTTCCGTTGCCGATGTCGTCATTACTAGGGTTGTACAATTCACCACTATAATTATTGGGCTTAACTTTTAGTAAATCCAAAGGATTTTCTTCGGTTAAAAAGGTTAAATCCTCACTTCGATCAAGCAATTTTAGTTGCGCCACCTTAATTTCTAAGGCAGTTCTCAGGGAGGCCACCGTGGACTCTACGGCCGCGCGCTCCGCTTCCCCTTGGTAAAAGAACACGCGGTTTAACAATACGGCCATCAAAATACCCAGCACGCAGACGCTCACCGCGAATTCCAGCAAACTCGCGCCCCGTTGTTTCCCCGATACACTAGTTATAAGAAAGCTCACCGTTGTTCAGATTTAGTGGTGCAGCGCCGCTTTGCCCAAATCCCAAATCGGCAGGAAGATGCCCAGCGCCAGGATCAACACCATGATGCCGAGGAACACAATCAGGATCGGCTCGATCTGCGACGACAAGGTCTTCAACTCGTAATCCACCTCGCGCTCATACATCTGCGCGATCTCGTCCATCAGCTCATCGATCGAACCGCTCTCCTCGCCCACCGCGATCATCTGCAGCACAATCGGCGTGAACACGCTGGCCGCCGTGGCCGTGCGCAGGATACTCTCGCCGCGCTCGACGCCATCGCGCATCTGCTCCACGCGCGCGGTCAGATAAGCATTGTCCACCGTCTGCGCCACCACCGACAACGCCTGCACAATCGGCACGCCGCTGCGGCTGGACAGCGAAAAACTGCGCGCAAAGCGCGCCAGCGTGGCTTTCAATATGATCTTGCCAGCCACCGGAATGCGCAGCTTGAACTTGTCCCACTGATACAGCCCACGCTCAGTGCCGGTCCAGCTGCGGAACAGCCACACCGCCAGCACCAGCCCGCCCGCCATCACCGGCCAGTAACGCACCGTAAAATTGGACGTGGCGATCAACACCCGCGTCATCAGCGGCAACTCGGCATTGAATTTGGCGAACACGCCAACAAAAGCCGGAATCACAAAAATATTCACGATCACCATCGCCACGATCATGGCCACCACCACAAAGCTCGGATAGCGCATCGCGGTCTTGACGCGTTCACGCATGTCGCGGTCGAACTCCAGGTGGTCGAACAGGCGCAGGAATACTTCCTCCAGCCGCCCGGTCATCTCGCCCACCCGCACCATCGACAGATAAAACGGCGTAAACACGGTCGGATGGCGCCGCATCGCGGCCGACAGTTCGCGCCCCGAATCCAGCGACTCGCGCAAATCCTTGATCACCTTGCCGAACGATTTGCTGACCGCCGATTCCTGCAAACCCGCCAGCCCGCGCATGATCGGCACGCCGGACTTCAACAAGGTATACATCTGGCGACTGAACAGCTGCACGTCCATCGACGTGACTTTCTTCTCCAGCAGCTTGGCCAGCCAGCCCTCGTCGCCATCGGTCACGGCTTTGGTGGTAACCACGATCTCGATCGGCGTCACGCCGGTGTTGAACAGCTGGTCGGCCACGGCGCCGCTGTCGGCCGCCTCCAGCACGCCTTGCATCAGCTCGCCGCGCGCGTTGCGCCCTTTGTATGCGAAGAAAGGCACGGCTTATTCCTCGACCTGGTTACTGATGCGCATGGCTTCCGAAATGGTGGTGCGGCCCTGCACCACCAGCTGCACCGCGTGCCGGCGCAGCGTCTCGCCGGCCATTTGCGCCGCCGCCACCTTGAGGAAGTGCGCCGGGTCCGGATCATTGGCGGCATCGACCACCGCGCGCGTCATCTCCAGCAATTCGTAGACGCCGGTACGGCCGCGATAGCCCATGCCGTTACAATGCGAGCAGCCCTTGCCATGAAAATAACGCGCTTTGTCGACCTTGTCGCGCAGCTCCAGGCTCAGCCACTCGCGCTCGGTCGGGGTCGGCTCGTACGGCGAGGTGCAGCTTTCGCAGATCATCCGCACCAGCCGCTGCGCCAGCACCGCCTGCAGCGACGACCCCACCATATAGCGCGGCACGCCCATGTCCATCAGCCGCAGCGGCGTGCCGAGCGCATCGTTGGTGTGCAGCGTCGACAGCACCAAGTGACCGGTCATGGCGGCGCGCAGGCCGATGGCGGCGGTTTCCTGGTCGCGCATCTCACCCACCAGCACGATGTCCGGGTCTTGCCGCAGCGCCGAGCGCAGCACGCGCGCGAAGTTGAGGTCGATCTTGTCGTTGACCTGCACCTGGTTGATGCCGGCCAGCCGGTACTCGACCGGGTCTTCGACCGTGATCAGCTTTTTCTCCACCGAGTTCAGCTCGGACAGCGCGCAATACAAGGTGGTGGTCTTGCCGGAGCCAGTCGGCCCGGTCACCAGCACCAGCCCGTTGGGACGCTGGATGATGGCGCGGAAGCGCTCCAGCAGTCCGCGCGGCATGCCGATCGCGTCCAGCCGCAGCTGGGTGCCGCCCTGATTCAGCAGTCGCATCACCACCGATTCGCCGTACTGGGTCGGCATGGTCGAAATCCGCACGTCGATGCGCTGGTTCTTCACGCGCGCCACGAAACGGCCGTCCTGCGGCAGCCGTTTTTCGGAAATGTCCAGGTCAGACATCAGTTTCAGCCGCAGCGCCAGCGAGGGGGCGATCTTGATATCGGCCTCGGTCTGCAGATGCAGCACGCCGTCGATGCGGAAGCGGATCTGCAGCCGACCTTCCTGCGGCTCGATGTGGATGTCGGAAGCGCGCACCTGGGTGGCGTCGTCAAACACCGACTGCAGCAGCTTGACCACCGGCGCCTCTTCCAGATTCGGATTGGCCGCCGCCAGCGCGCCAAAGTCGACCGAGGCGTCGCCGACGTCTTGCTCCAGCTCGCGCGCCAGGTCGGAAATATCCTCGGTGCGGCGGTAGATGCGGTCGATCGCCGCCATCACCTCGGTCTCGTTGACCACCGCCAGTTCGATATCCTGTTTGACGATGCGGGCGATTTCGTCATAGGCAAACAGGTCGGTCGGGTCCGACATGCCGACCAGCAGCGCGCCGCGACGGTCCTCCAGCACCAGCGCGCGGAAGCGGCGCGCCTGGGTCTCCGGCAGCAGCCGCACGATTTCCGGATTGATGTTGAAGAACTTCAGGTTCAGGTAAGGGATGTTGAGCTGGCGCGCCAGCGCGCCGGCGATCTGCTCTTCGCTGACGTAGCCGTTCTCGACAAACACGCGGCCCAGCTTGCGGCCGCTGCGCTTCTGGTCGGCCAGCGCCAATCCCAGCTGCTCTTCGGACAGCAGTTTTTGCTGTACCAGAATCTCACCAAGCCGGACTTTCTCTGGCCTCGACATACCCGCTCCCCGATCATTCTCACAAAAACTTGCGGCCATTCTATGCCAGATGTGTTTTTAGAGCGAGCGAAGGTGTCGCTTTCTTTGGACGAATGCGCTACAGTGTGGCTCGTTTCATTCGCCCACGTTGCATCCATGACCGTCCCCGCCCTGCGCTTTCAGCAAGTCGTCAAACGCTACGGCGCCGCCAGCGTGCTGCGCGGCGTGGATCTGGAACTGCAAGCCGGTGAATGCTTCGGCCTGGTCGGCGTCAACGGCGCCGGCAAGACCAGCCTGATCAAGTGCATGCTGGATTTCTGCGCGCTGGACGGCGGCAGCATCGACATCTTCGGCCAGCCGCATCACCAGCCGGCCACGCGCGCGCCGCTTGGCTTTCTGCCCGAACGCTTCACGCCGCCGTATTATTTAACGGGCGCCGACTTCATCCGTTATTTGCTAAGCTTGCAGCATCTGGACTATGTGCCGGCGGCGGTCGACGCCATGCTGGCGGCGCTGGACCTCGATCCGGCCGCGCTGCGGCGCACGGTACGCGGCTATTCCAAAGGCATGATCCAAAAACTCGGGCTGGCGGCCTGCCTGCTGGCGCACAAACGCTTATATGTACTGGATGAACCGATGAGCGGACTGGACCCGAAAGCGCGCGCCTTACTGAAAGAACAACTGCGCAACCGGCATCGCGCCGGCAGCACGGTGTTCCTGACCTCGCACGCGCTGGCCGATGTCGACGAGCTGTGCGACCGCATGGCGATCCTGCACGATGGCCAGATCCGCTTTGCCGGCACCCCGGCCGCATGCCGCGCCCAGTTCGGCGCGACCACCCTGGAACAAGCCTTCCTGGCTTGCATCGCGTGAGCGCCCCCATGTACCGCACCCACTTCGGCCTGCGCGAATCGCCGTTTCATATCACGCCCAATCCGGCCTTCTTCTATTCAGGCAATGCGCGCGGAGACATCCTCAGCGCCATGCTGTATGCGGTGACCAACGGCGAAGGCATCATAAAAGTCACCGGCGAGGTCGGGGTCGGCAAAACCATGTTGTGCCGCATGCTGGAACAACGGCTGCCGGCGCACATCGACGTGATCTACCTGGTCAACCCGAATCTGAATCCACTTGAAGTGCAACACGCGATCGCGGCCGAACTGGGCCTGCCGACCGCCGGCCTGCGCGCCGACGAAGTGCAGCGCAGCCTGCACGCCGAGCTGATAGCCAGGCACAGCGCCGGCCGCCAGGTGGTGCTGCTGGCCGAGGAAGCCCAGGCCATGCCGCTCGACACGCTGGAAGCGATCCGCCTGCTGACCAACCTGGAAACCGCCAGCAGCAAGCTGCTGCAAATCGTGCTGTTCGGCCAGCCCGAGCTGGACCAGAACCTGGAATTGTCCAGCATGCGCCAGCTGAAAGAGCGCATCACCCATAGCTTCCAGGTGCCGGCCCTGCAGGCCGAGCTGACCGGCGACTTCCTCGCGTTCCGCCTGCGCGCGGCCGGCCACGACGGTCCCAGCCTGTTCAGCCCGGCGGCGGCGCGGCTGATCGCAGACGCCTCGCAAGGCATCGTCCGCCGCATCAACATCCTGGCCGACAAGGCGCTGCTGGCGGCGTTTGCCGAGGATGCCGACACGGTCGAGGCCAGCCATGCGCGGCTGGCGATCCGGGAGTCGCCGTTCCGCCGTCACGGCCGTTGGCCGGGCCGGGCTGTTGTTATAGGGGGTGCGTTGCTGCTGATTGGGGCTATTTGCTGGGGCATCCTTGCAGTGGCACCCAATTTGTAAGATCATGTTGTTCATAATTGCAATTGCACAACAAAAACAGCCATTTACTGCATTTCCTGGGCCGGATAGAAACAATGACAAAACTCAGCTCCCCCTTCGTCCCTGTGGTGTGCAGCGTCTTGCTGAGTGCTTGCGCCAGCCATACCATTCCGCCCTCGCCACTGCATATCAGTGAGCCGGCGCCGGCCACCGGCAGTATTCCGGAGCCGGTACAGCAAAGTGTGGCGCTGCCGCCACCCAAGCCGGCCGCCAAGGTCGAGACCTTCAGCGTGACGGTGCACAAGGTACCGGTGCAGTCGCTGCTGTTCGCGCTGGCGCGCGACGCCGGCATGAATGTGGACGTCCATCCGGGCATCGATGGCATGGTGACGCTGAACGCGCTCGACCAGACCCTGCCGCAGCTGCTGAGCCGCATCCAGCGCCAGGTCGACATGCGCTATGAAATCAACGGCAACACGCTGCTGGTGCTGCCGGATACGCCCGAGTGGCGTAATTACAAGGTCGATTACGTCAATATCTCGCGCACCACCAACAGCAGCGTCAACATCGCCACCCAGATTTCCACCAGCGGCGCCAGCGACACACTGAGTCCGGCACAGAGCAGCAGCACGCAATCCAACAGCTCGTCCAGTAGTAGCAGCAATCAGTCGACCACTAGCAACAGCGGCGCCAACGGCACGTCTAACGGCTCCAACAACTCGACCACGGTGGTCAACAATCGATCGGAAAATAACTTCTGGTACAACCTGGAGAAGAATATCCGCGACATGCTGCGCGCCTCCACCGTCAGTGAGAGTCCAAGCGACCCGCTAGCCGCGCTGCAGCAGGCGCAAACGCCGCCGCAACCAGGCATGCAGCCGGCGGCGCCGTTGCCTCAGGCGTTCCAGCAGCAGAGTGGCGGCAACAATCAGCAAGCCAAGTCGGCGGTGATCGTCAATGCCGAAAGCGGCCTGATCGCAGTACGCGCGACCGCACGCCAGCATGAAAAAATCCAGCAGTTCCTCGATCTGGTGCTGGGCGCCGCCAAGCGCCAGGTGCTGATTGAAGCAACCATCGTTGAGGTCAAGCTGAGCGACAACTATCAGCAAGGGATTAACTGGGCCTCGGTGGGGGCCGGCGGCCTCAAACTGACCCAGGGCGCGGTCGGCACGCTGGCCAGCGGGGTGACTGTGGGCACTACGCCTGGCATGTTCGTGCTGAACTATACCAACTCGAACAGCCGCATCGGCAATATCGCCAGCACGATTCAGTTGCTGGAATCGTTTGGCAAGGTCAAAGTCCTGTCCAGTCCCAAGATCAGCGTGTTGAACAACCAGACCGCGATGCTGAAGGTGGTCGACAACAATGTGTTCTTCACCATCAAGGTGACGCCAGCCACGCTGAATTCCACCGGCGGCGTCAGTACTCCGGCCACCTATGAGTCCAAGCTGGAAACCGTGCCGGTGGGGATCGTCATGAGTGTCACGCCTCAGATTTCCGAAAGCGACGAAGTGACGCTGAACGTGCGGCCGACCATTACGCGCGTGGTCAGCTACGTCAAGGACCCCAACCCGACGCTGGCGGCCAGCAATGTCACCAGCAATATCCCCGTGATCCAGGCCCGCGAGCTGGAGTCGATCATGAAAGTGCCAAGTGGCCAGATCGCCGTCATGGGCGGCTTGATGCAGGATTCGGTCGACAACACCAAAGATGGGGTGCCGGTGCTGAGCAGCATTCCGCTGGTGGGCGAGCTATTCTCCTATCGCAACGAGACCAGCACCAAGACCGAACTGGTGATCTTCATGCGGCCGGTGGTGGTCAAGGACACCGGCATCAACGGCGACTACAAGGATTACCGTTACCTGCTGCCTGACCAAAAGCCCGACACCCAAGCGTATCCTGTTCCCAAGGCGAATGGATCATGAGTCTCTTAATGCAAGCGCTCAAGAAAGCCGAGCGCGCCAAACAAAACTCGGTCGCCGACGACGAGCTGGACAAGCCATCGGAAGCATTTGACGAATTGCTGGCACTGACGCCAACGCCGGCAGCGGCGGCCGAACCGGCGCGCGAATTCAACCTGGACGGACTGAGCCTGGAACCGATGGCGCCGCCGGTTGCCGCCGCCGACGAGCCACGCCCATCACCCAGTCCGCTGCCCAGCGACAGCGATCACAAGCAACCGGGCCAGACACTGGACCTGGCGCCCGATCCGGCCGCGCCGCCAGCCGCCGCCCCGGCGGCCGCAGCCGAGCCCCTGACGTTCACGCCGGCAGCCAGCAGCGCCGCGCCGCC
>NZ_WKJK01000017.1 GCF_009674535.1 Duganella guangzhouensis | reverse complement strand
GCGCTGGCCGGCGTGGGCGGCGCGGCTGTGCGGCGTGCTGCTGCTGGTGCGCGCCAGTTGCGATCCGCTGCTGGAAGCGCTGCGCGATCAGGGCGGCGGCATGGGGCCGGGCGCCCTGCTGAACGCCTTGCTGCTGCTGGCCGCGCTCCGCTTCGCCCTGCTGCGCCCGCAACCACTGGCCGCCGTGGTGCTGCCGATGTGGACGCCATTTCTGCTGGCCGGCCTGGCCTCGGTGGCGATCGCGCCGGACGCCAGCGGCGCGCTGCGCCTGCTGCTGGTGCAAGCCTCCTACTGCGCCGCGTTCGCGCTGCCATTCTGGCTGATCCGCACCGGCCAGGACCGGCTGCGCTGGCTGCGCCTGCTGCTGTGCTCCTCGCTGTTGCCGGTCGGCTGGGGCATCGTCGAGCTCGCGCTCAACGGCGGCGCCGAACGGCTGCAAGCCACCTTCAGCCATCCCAATATCTTCGCCTTCTACCTGCTGCTGATGCTGGCGTTGATACTCTACCTGCAAAGCGCCGCCCCCAGCCGGCTGTTGTGGGCCTATCTGCCGCTGCTGCTAACGCTGCTGATCTGCACCCGTACTCGCAGCGCCTGGGCCGGCTGCCTGCTGCTGTTCGCCCTCTACGGTCTGCTGGCCGACCGCCGCCTGCTGCTGCCGGTCCTGCTGGCGCCCGCGCTACTGGTGCTGAACGACGACGTCCGCGCCCGCCTGACCGACATCGCCGCCGGCGCCTACGACAACGAAGGTCAACTCAACTCCTACGCCTGGCGCGTGTTGCTGTGGCGCGCTGGACTGCGCTGGATGGACGGCCAGCACTGGCTCTACGGCTACGGCCTGGAGGCGTTCCGCGACTACTCGCCGCGCTTCTTCCCGCTGCCGGGCCAGGACAGCTGGGATCCGCACAATGTCTACATCCAGCTTTACTTCGAGACCGGTCTCATCGGCCTGGCCGCCTACGGCTGGCTGTTCCTGCGGCTGCTGCCCAGGCTATGGCGCGTCGCGCCCAGCTGGCCGGCGGCGGTGATCGCGCTGGCGATGGTGCTGGCCTATCTGCTGACCTCCTGGTCCGACAACATGCTGTACTACCTGTCATTCAACTGGTATTTCTGGTTCTTCGTCGGCAGCGCCGCCGTCCGGGAGGCGTGATGCTAGCCTACCTGCTGAATCAATATCCGAAGACCAGCCACAGCTTCATCCGCCGCGAGATCCGCGAACTGGAACGGCAGGGCTGGCAAGTCCAGCGCATGGCCCTGCGTCCCTGCAGCGAACCTTTGCCCGATCCCGCCGACCGTGACGAGCAGGCCCGTACCACCTACATCCTCGGCAACGGCAGCGTCGTCAAACTGCTCACAGCAACCGCCGCCATGCTGACGCGCCATCCGCGCCGCTTTGCGCGCGCCCTGACGCTGACGGTTCGCATGGCCGGACGCAGTCTGCGGCCCTGGCCCTATCACCTGCTATATCTGGTCGAAGCCTGCCAGGTAGCGCGCCTGCTGCGCGCCAGCCACCTGCATGCCCACTTCGGCACCAATGCCGCGCAGGTGGCCATGCTGGCGGCCACGCTGGCCGACATCTCTTACAGCTTCACCGTCCATGGCCCGGAAGAATTCGACCATGCCGCCAGCCTGCACCTGCGCGACAAAATCCGCCACGCCGCGTTCGTGGTCGCCATCAGCACCTTCGGCCGCAGCCAGCTGTACCGGCTACTGCCGCACGCGGAATGGCATAAAGTGATCATCATCCGCTGCGGGCTGGATGCAGGCTATGGCGACAGCACGCCCGCCACGCTGCCACACGCGCCGCTGCTGGTGTGCGTGGGCCGCCTGTGCGAGCAAAAAGGCCAGCTCCTGCTGCTGGAAGCCGCCAGCCGCCTGCGCAACGCCGGCATCGCATTGCAACTGCTGCTGGCCGGCGACGGCGAGCTGCGCGGTGAGCTGCAACAGCTGTCCGCCCGGCTCGGGCTTGACGACGTATTGCACATCAGCGGCTGGCTGAGCGGCGAGCAGATCCGCGCCGCTCTTCTCAACGCCCGCGCCATGGTGCTGCCCAGCTTTGCCGAAGGTCTGCCCGTCGCGCTGATGGAGGCGATGGCGCTCGGCCGGCCCGTGCTCAGCACTTACGTGGCCGGCATTCCCGAACTGGTGCGGCCAGGCCGCAACGGCTGGCTGGTGCCGGCCGGCGATACCGATGCGCTGGCACTGGCGCTGACACAGTTGCTCGCCACGCCACTGGCCACGCTCGCGCGCATGGGCGAGCAAGGCAGGCAAGACGTCGCCCGCCAGCACAGCCTGGAACGCGAAGTCGCCACCCTCAGCGACCATTTCCGCCAGCACTGCGCGGCGCGCACGCCATGACGCTGCCGTTATGGATACTGGCGTTGCCGATTGTGCTGCTATGCCTCCAATTGCTGACCGCCCTGCCCGCGCGCCAACCGCCGCCGACGCGACCAGCACAGGCGAGACCAGACTACCATCGCCCCGCCTTGACCGTCCTGGTCCCCGCCCACAACGAAGCCGCCGGCATCGCCACCACGCTGCGCTCCATCCGGTCCCAGCTGAGCGCCACCGACCGCCTGCTGGTCATTGCCGACAACTGCGACGATCACACCGCCGCCATCGCCCGCGCCAATGGCGCCACCGTCATCGAACGCCATGACAGCGCAAGACGCGGCAAAGCCTACGCCCTCGCCTTCGGCCTGCAATGGCTGGCCGGCGCCGCCACAGCGCCCGACATCGTCATCTGCATCGACGCCGACTGCACGCTGGACGCCGGCGCCCTCGACCGTCTGGCCACCCGCTGCGCCAGCACCAACCGTCCCGCACAAGCCCGCTATCTGATGCACGCCCAAACCGTGCCGCAACAACAAATCGCCGAATTCGCCTGGCGTATTAAGAACAGCCTGCGCGCGCTGGGCCGCGAACGGCTCGGCATGGCCTGCCAGTTGACCGGCAGCGGCATGGCCATCCCCTACGCGCAATTGCAGACCATCGACCTCCAGCACCACCTCGCGGAAGACCTCGCCCTCGGCCTCACCCTGGCCGCACAAGGCCACGCCCCGGTCTACTGCCATGAAGCGATCCTGCACAGTCGCTTCCCCGACAACCCTGCCGGCACCCGCGCCCAGCGCACCCGCTGGGAACACGGCCACCTGCACCTGTTGCTGCACACAGCGCCCAGCCATCTGTACCGCGCCATCCGGCAACGCGACTGGGCCTACGCCACACTCGCGCTGGACCTGTGCATTCCACCACTCAGCCTGCTGCTGATGCTGACCGCGCTCGCCACCATCCTGGCACTGATCACAACGCCATGGGCACTGTTGCCTGCCGCCGCACTCGCACTGTCCCTGCTCGCCACCTGGGCCAAACACGGCCGCGACCTGTTGCCGGCGAAACGCCTGCCCGCCATCGCCCGCTACATCCTCGCCAAAATCCCGCTTTACCTGCGCTACCTGCTGCGCCGCCAGCGCGCCTGGATTTCCACCCGCCGCGACTGAGGACACATGGATGGAGCGTCGTAGCTACAGCCGCGCTCCGGTGGAACGCTCGTACGCGCTGCTGAACCAGCGCGTCGCCAGCGTCATGCCGCGCTCATAGGCCGGCAGCCGCACCCGTCCCGAGCGCGGGAACGCCGGCTCCGCTGCCGTGCCCTCCTCCGCACGCAGCAGCAAATCCGGATAATTCAGCCCCGCCCGCTCCGCATACAGCAACGACGCCCAAAAGCGCGGATTCAACTCCAGAATGAAATAGCTGTCCAGCGCCGGATCGTAGCGCAGATCCAGATGCCCGACTCCGCTGTAATCGCAGGCCGCCACAAAGCGCCGCACATAATCGCGCACCCGCACGCTGGGATAAAACGTCCGCTCACCGCGCCGCGTATGGCGAAACACCGAACACGCCAGCACCTCGCCGCGCCGCGCCAGAAACGACGCCCCCACATCCCAGCCCGGCACATACGACTGCGCGATCAGCGGAAAGCCCGCCGTCACCCGTCCGCGCGCCAGCGTGCGCTCCAGCGCCTCGGGCGTCCGATGCACCTGGAAGCCCACGCTGGCCCAGCGATCCAGCGGCTTGGTAATCACCGGATACAGCAAGCCGTGCGCCAGCAAGCCCGCCCCCAGATCCACCCGCGCGCTATCCGGCACCGGCAGCCCGATCGCCGACAGATAGCGGGTGAAATTCCACTTGTCATTCAGCGTCATCATGGTCGACGCCGGCGGCACCGCGCAAACCGGAATGCGCGCGCGCTCGGCCACCGGCGCCTGCGCCAGCAGCAAGGCGGTGTCGTAATCCGCCCCCATCACCGCGTCGATGCGCGCGCTTTCACACAACTGCCACACATGCGTCAGCGCCGCCGCGTCCAGCACGCCGCCACTGCGCCGCAAGCCGTGCCAGCGCACATAGCGCCGACAGTCGCCGCTCCACATGATGGGCGCACACGCATGCCAGGCCAGCACCACCGGCGCGCGCCCGGCGCGACGCAAACAGCGCGCCACCGACCACGTCAGCGACGGCACCACGCCCAACACCAATACCGAAGGATAAGTCGCGGCCATGAGGAAACTCCTTGCAGAAAAAACGTCCCTCAGCGTAGCCGCATGCCACTGGCGTCAATAGAGCATCGTCAAACGTGCGCCCGCGCGCACTTGATCGCGCATAAACGCCAGCCGCCATCGCCCTGCCTAGAATGAGAATCCTCTACGCAAAAAGGAGATCGCATGAACCCGATTCTTATCTCCACCGCATCCGACCGCGTCGAATGCCACAGCTACACCGACCACATTCCCGACTACGCCGAACGCGAGCTGAGCCGCCTGCACGCCGGCCGCTACTCGTCGCTGGCGCATTTCGAGGTGTATGGCCTGGCCGACCAGGCCAGCACCTACGTGGCGCGCCATGCCAACCGCACCACCGCGCTGCTGCTGTACCGCCACGACGGCGCCATCGTGCGCGTGCTGAACGAAGGCATTCCGCTCACCGTCGACGAGGCGCAACGCTTCGCCCGTCATGTGTTTGCGCACGCCCCGCCGCCGGCCGCCGTGCTGTTGCGCGCGGTCGACATGCCGCCATCGGCCGGCCAGCCATTGCTCCAGCGCGGCATCTGCGAACAGGACAGCGTGCTGATGCTGCCCGCCAGCACGGACGCCTATCTGGACAGCCTGGGCGCGCGCACCCGTTCGCTGCTGAAGAACCGTCTGAATAAAATCCGCCGCGAACATCCATCGTTCACGTTCCAGGTGACCGAACAGGGCCAGATCGACCCGCAGCATGTGCGCGCCATCCTGCAACTGCATCGCCAGCGCCTGGCTGGCCGCCGTGATGCCATCGCCATCGACTCTGGCGAGGAACAGCGCATCCGGCAGATGCTGGAGCGCTGCGGTCTGGTGGGCGTGGTCAGCATCGACGGGCAATGCTGCGCCGGTTCGATCTGCTACCACAACGGCGGCGTGGTCAGCGCGCGCTTCCTGGCGCACGACACGCGCTACGATGTGTACCGGCTGGGATTTTTATGTGCCTACCTGATGTGTTCCCACTGCGTCGAACGTGGTTTCAGGCAAATGAATTTCGGCTGGGGCAAGGAACCCTACAAGTTCCATCTGGGCGCGCAAGGGCGCGACTTGAGCGACGTGATCATCTACCGCAATCACGCGCAACGCCTGCGGCTGGCGCCGCTGGGACTGAAACTGGCCTGGCGCGCCGGACAATTCCAGCTGCGCCGCCTGCTGAGTTTCCTCAAGGCATAAATTTATTCGAGCGCGAGCCCTCTTCCAGCGAGCGCTCGTCGCGCACCCGCAACCGGCCAGGGTTGCGCCGGTGCTCGGGCTCGGAAATCACGCGCTTGATCACGCTTTCCAGCACGCCGCGATGGCTGAGGTACTCGGCCGCGCTCTCGGGACCGACCTTGTTGGCCAGCTCGATGCCGGCCTCCACCACCTCGGACGATTGATAGTCTGGGCGGAAAGTTTGCTTGGTAGACATCGCTGCCTCCTGGTGGACAAAATCCAATTCTCGGATTCTACTCCAGCGCGTGCCGTACGGTAACGCACTTCCGTGGCGGCGATGCAACTAACTACGGCGCCGGCACACCTTGCGGCGACTCGCCCTTGCGCGGGATCAACCAGCCGCCATCGCTGAGCCAGTCCGCCACCCGGTCCGGCCAGTGCACGTCGGACAGCCGCTCCGAGCGCTGGCCCATGTTGAACGCATGATCGGTATCGGCATACAAATGCAACTCGGCCGACACGCTCGCGCCCACCAGCTGCTGATACAAGGCCAGCGCCGGCGGCATGCAGCACTTGTCGTTCGAACCGGCCACGATGAAGGCTGGCGGCGCGCCCGCCACCGCCTTGGCCGGCACGCCCAGCGGTCCCGGATAAACCAGGATCTGGAAGTCCGGCCGCGCGCTCTGCTTGTCGACGGCATCCTGCCGCGCCGGCGGCGCCGGCTCGGGATTATCCGCCACCAGCGACACCAGTTCGCCGCCGGCCGAAAAGCCCATCACACCGACCCGCTGCGGATCGACGCCATACTCCACCGCATGCGCGCGCACCCAGCGCAGCGCGCGCCGCAGATCGGCCGCCGCATCGTTCTCGATCGAATAGCCGGAACCGCCATCGCGCGCCAGCCGGTACTTCAACACAAACGCGGTGACGCCAACGCGGTTCAGCGACTTGGCCGCCACCATGCCCTCGTTCTGCCACACCAGCATCCGATGTCCGCCGCCCGGCACGATAATGACGGCGGCACCGTTGGCGTGACGCGGATTCGCCCGCGCCACCGTCAGCGAGGGATCGTGGATATTGCTGACATAGCTGTTCTCGACCTTCTCGGCCTCGCCGTGACGCTTTTCAGCGCCCGGCGCGCCGTCTGGCCACAGCAGTTGCTGCGCGCCGGCCTGCGCGCACAGCGCCAGCAGTAAAACTGCGATCTTATTGCGCATGAAACTCTCCTGTCGCGTACAACGCGTGATGAGTAAGGATGAATAGCGTACGGCCATCGGCGCCGCCGAAAATCAGCTGCAACGGACGCTCCGGCACATCGATGCGGCCGATCTCCCGGCCATCCGCCGCATAAACAAACACCTGGCCATTGGCGACATAAAGATTACCCTTGCTGTCCAGCGCCGCGCTTTCGCCGCCGCGATTGGCCAGGGGCCGCAGATCGCTGATGCCGCCACCAGCGCCGATCACGCCACTGAAGCTGCGATTCTCGGAACCGTTGGTGAACACCACGCGGCCATTGCCGCCCGCCGCCACCAGGCCATACGAGTCCAGCGTATCCGACCAGCGCCAGCCCAGATGATCGGCCGGTCCCTGGCGGAACACGCGGTAGGCCGGCAGCACCAGACTGCCATCGGGCGACACGTACTCGCGCGGCTTCGGCTTGGCCACGTCACGCGCGAACATCTCGGCCAGCGTGGTAAATTCATAGGTATCGAAATTCAGCTGATCGCGGAACTCGCCGTTCTGCCAGAAGTTCGCCGGCGCCAGTACCCGCGTCGCCGCGCCATGCGCCCGCACCGGCGTCGGCTTGATGATGGTGACCGGCCCCGCCGGCTGATCGGGATGGAAACTGTACACCGTCCCCTCCGTGCCCGCCGACGACAGCACCATGATCGCACCGCTGCTATCGATCGCCAGATTGACCGGGTCCAGCGGCGCATCGCGCACCACGGTCAAGCCCTGCTGTTTGGACCAGCTGTAAATGCGATTGAAACGGCGGTCGGCAAAATACAGCTTGCCGCGCTGGTCCACCGCCGCGCCGGCGATCGAATAGAAGCCGTCTTCCAGTTTGGCCACCGCCGTCGCCGCAGCCTTCGGCACCGGCCCGGCTGGCCCGACATCCAGCAGCGCAAACTCATGCTCGCGCACCTCCTGCTTGCGCGTCAAATCCTGCAGCGTATTCTCGAACGGATATTTGCTGGCCCGCAGATAGGTATCGCAGCCATTTTCATCGCACGTGGCGTAACCACTCTCCGCATTCACATGCACATTGCGGAAGCGGATATTCTCCGAATTGGTCATCTTCACCGCTGCCACCGCCGGCTTCACCGAGCGCGTGACGCGATACGCATGGTAATTGGCGAACGTGATATTGCGCGAATTGCGGATCTCCAGCGATACCGCATCCATCCCATCGCGCACCTCCTGCTCCGTCTGCGGTGCCAGGAACTCCCAGTTGGCGACGTTATCCAGCACAATCTCCGCCCGCACATGGTGCTCTGCCGACAGCTCATACACCCGGCCCGGCGTGCTGGTATTCGACACATAGAAGCCCGCCTGCGCGAAGGTACTGGGCGACCAGCACGCCACAAACGTACCGCCACCGCCATCGGTCACCCAAATGCTCGGATACTGCCGATCCCAATGCAAGGTCGGATCGAAATCGCCATTCTTCTTGTACGGGTCGCGGCGCTTGCCGTCATACAGCCGCGTGCCATGTCCGCCCTGAATCCGGATATCGTCCACCAGCGAGTCCGCGCCGGCGCGCCACAACAACGCCGTCGCGCGCGGATTCACCTCGCCGGTCGCCAAGCCGAAGCCGGAAACCATCGCAGCGCCGCCCTTCGCGCTCTCCAGCAGCGCCTTCGGCCCATCCGCCCCCGCATACGCCGGCGCGCCGTTCGGCAGCACCAGCTGCGTCACACCAGGATGCAGCCCGACCAGCACCGAATCCGCGCGCAGCCGTATCGTGTCCTGCACCATGTAAAAGCCCAGCGGCAGATACACCACCCGGTTCGCATCGATCGCCTTCTGCACCGCCGCCGTATCATCGGTCACGCCATCGCCCACCGCGCCGTAATCGCGCACGCTGGCCCACTCCCTGGTGGCTGGCATCGCCCGCAGCACCGGTGCCCGCGCCACGGGCATCGCCTTCAACGCCTCGCCCTTGACGTGCGTATCGAACCTGCCCACGCTGCCCAGTCCCGGCAGCATCAGCCCATAATTGAATTCGCTGACCCGATACACCGGTCCATAACCCGCCACCGTCTTGCCACTGTCGCGGAAGCGCGCAAACACCGGCACATTCTTCGCCAGCGCATTCTCAAAACCAACCTGCGTATAGACATTGTCCTCATTGCTGATGACGACCGCCGCCTTCGACACATTCTCGAAGCGCACATCCTTGCCCCACAACCAATCGCCATAGCCACGGCTGATCTCTATGCCCACCGGCGTATTGCGGATCGTCGTATTCACCAGCGTCAGCCCCGCCTCATGCCCGCGTATGGCCGCGTCGCGCTGGCCGTCGAACGTGGTATCCATCAGCGTGAACTGCCATGCCGGCGAAGTCTTCTCGGTCAGAATCCCATAGCGGCCGCCATAAAACTTCAGATCGAAGCTCTCATTGCCCACCATGTACACACCCGCCAGTCCCGAGCCGATATGAAAATCCATATGACTCAGATACGAATGCTGCGCCGTGCGCAAGCGCACCGCTGCTGCCGCCGGATTGCCATCGCCAATCTCGAAGTCCACATTGCTCATGGCCGAATAGAAGGTGGCCGAATTCGCATCGCGCACGTTCTCGCTATACGGTACCGCACTCTTCACCGGCACCGGTACCTTGCCCACCGTGTACTGATCGCCGCCGGTGAACACCACCATATTCGCCACGCCCTTCTGAAAGCCCGGCGTATGCGCAGCCAGCAGCAGCACCGGCCGCGTCGGCCCCACACCGTACAAGCGTACCGCCTGCGGCACCAATAGCGAACGCGTGATGCGATAGCGGCCGGATGGCAGGAACACCACCCCGCCCTCGCCACGGTCGGACGCCGCGTTCAGCGCCTCCTGTATCGCCGCCGTATCATCGGCGCGGCCATCGCCCACCGCCTTGACCTTGATCGCACGCGGATCGTCCGGCATGCTCTGATAGGCCGACACGGAAGCCTGCGCCAACAACGGCGCCGCCAGCGCCGCAGCAGCCAGCAGATTCAAAAATGGTTTCATCGTTTATCCCAAAAAGGAAGAAAGGATCAATACGAAAATCAGCCCGAACACGCCGACCAGCGTTTCCATCAGCGTCCAGGAACGGAAGGTATCGCGCAGCGACAGGCCGAAGTACTCCTTGAACATCCAGAAGCCCGAATCGTTGACATGGCTGCACATCAAACTGCCGGCGCCAATCGCCAGCACCATCAGACTGGGATCGGTGGCCGACGCCTGCACCAGCGGCGCCATGATGCCCGCCGCCGTCAGCCCCGCCACCGTGGCCGAGCCCAGGCAGATGCGGATCAAAGTCGCCACCAGCCAGCCCAGTACCAGCGGCGGCACCGGCAACTGCGCCAGCTGCGTACCCAGTTGCGCACTGACGCCGGTATCCACCAGCACCTGCTTCAGTGCCCCGGCGCCGGCAATCACCAGCAGGATCGGTGCGATATCGCGCATCGCATCCTGCGCGCCGGACATCAGCACCGTCAGCTTCTGCCCGCGCGCCACGCCCAGCGTGCACACCGCCACCAGCAGCGCGATCAGCATCACAATCATCGGATTGGCCAGAAAGCCCACCAGCGTCTTCAGGGCCGGATCGGCAATCGGCAACGCCCCCGCCGCCGTGGCGCCGGCCAACAGCCACACCGGCAGCAGCGCCGTGACAAAGCTGTTGACCACACCGGGCAGCTCGGCCTCGTCGCGCAGACCGGTGCGGAACATCGGCGCCGGCGTGGCCTGAATGCGCTTCAACGTCAGCGCGAACAACGGCCCGGCGATGATCAGCGTCGGTACCGCCACCAGCATGCCGTACCACAGCGTGCGTCCCATCTCGGCATGAAACTGCGCCACCAGCGCGGTGGGTGACGGATGCGGTGGCAGGAAACCGTGCGCGATCGACAGCCCGCACAGCAGCGGCACCGCCAGCGCCACCGCCGGCCGTCCGCTCTGGTACACCAGCGAGAACACCAGCGGCACCAGCAGCACGAAGCCAACGTTGTAGTAGAGTGGAATGCCGGCCACAAAGCCGGTCAGCGTCAGCGCCACCGGCATCCGCGCCGAGCCGAACACGCCGATCAGATAACTGGCGATGCGCTGCGCCGCGCCGCTATCGGCAATCAGCTTGCCGAACACCGCGCCCAGGCAGACGATCACAATCAGCGACCCAAGCAAATCGCCGATGCCCTTGTCGATCGATTTCGGAATGCTCTCCAACGGCATCCCCAGCAACAGCGCTGCCGCCAGCGCCGCCGCCACAAACGCCAGCAGCGGCTGCACCTTGGCCCAGGCGATCAGCAATGTCAAAACGCCGACCGCCAACGCCACGGCCACCAGCGACCACGCTGCTGGCGACACGCCTAGCAGCGCCGCCAACGGACTGGTGATGGCCATCGCTTAGAAGTTGTAGCGCAGGCCCACGCGGTACACGCGGCCGATCACATCGTACAGCGTCGGGTTGATGCCGAAGCTCAGATTGGCCTGCGGCGCCGGTGCCGGATCAACGTTGGCGATGTTATCGATCTTGAAGAACGCCGTCGCCTTGTCGCCGATCTTCCAGGTGCCGCCCAGGTCCACATAGAAGGCGCCCTTCATGTGGTTGTTGTAAATGGTCGGATGCTGCACCGTCGATACCGGGCAGTTGGTCTGGCACTCGATAAACTCGTTGCTGTACACGCCGCTGCTGATCCAGCGCTCACTCAACGTCAGACTGTATTTATCGGTATCCCAGGACTGCGACAGCAAGCCTTTCCAGCGCGGCGTCGCGCCCAGATTGGCGCCCGCGCCTTCCGACGGAATGGTGCCGACCACGCCCGAATCGGTGAGGAAGTGGATATTGCGCGTGACCAGACCACGGAAGGTCAGACGGCCCGGCAGATTCCAGTTCTTCAGATTCATGCGGTAAGCCGCTTCCAGATCGTAGCCCTCGCTGTGCAACGAAGCCAGATTGAACGCCTGCACCGTCACATAGTTATTGGTCGCTACCGGATTATTCAGCGACATCGCGCCGCAGATCTCCTGATTTCCAGCCACGCACAGATCGACCTCCTGCTGCGCCGTCAGCGCCGAAATCACGCCATTGACCTTGATGTCGAAGTAATCGACCGACGCGCTGAAGCCCGGCGCCCACGATGGGCGGTCCAGCACAATGCCGAAGATATTGTTACGCGCGATTTCAGGCCGCAGCTTGGTATTCCCCACCGTGCGCTGCTGGATCGTCACCGTATTGCCCTGATACTGCACCACATTGTTGACCACCACCTGTGCCGCATACAGCTCGCTCAGATTGGGCGCGCGCACGTCCTTCGAAGTCACCGCGCGCAGACGCAGGCCATCGATGCCGGTCTTCCAGTTGGCGCCCAGCTTCCAGCTTTCGACGTGGCCGGAGGTGCTGTACTTGGTCTGGCGGTCGGCCAGATTGATATTGGCCTCACCCCAGCTGGCCGACTTCAGCACCGGCACGTTCAGCTCCAGATACGCCTCGCGCACATTGTAGGTGCCGGCCGCGTTGTGGTAATTACCCGCGTACCAGTTGTTCCCCACCGTGGCATTCAACAGCGGATCGGCCGGATAGCTGGCGTTGTTCGGCGTATCGGCGGTAACACCATTGCCGTAAGGGTCGCCGCTGACACGATACGACTCGCGCCGCCACTCGGCGCCGGTGGCCACCGCGATCGGACCAGCCCAGGTCTCGAACGCCTCGCCACTCAGATTGAAACTGCCCACATCCTGCTGCTGGCGCGTGTGCTGCTGCGGACCATTTTGCGGCGCGATGTAAGCCCACGCCGCCGGATCGACCGCCACATTGCCGATGATATTCAGCGGCACGCAGCCATTGGCGCGCGCCACCGTGCTGCGGCAGACAATGCTGCCATCGGCCAGCCGCACCGCGTCGATGGCGGCGTTGTAGCGCGCATTCAGCGTGATGTCATGCACGATGATGTCGGTGAAGTTGACGCCACGCTCAACATAAGCGTCATACGACCATTCCTTGCCGAACACCGGGAAGCGGCCATCCGCGCCCAGCACCAGGCGCTGCATCTTGCGGGTCGGATGAACGTTGATATTCTCCGGGAAGATGGCGTTGGCGGTACCGTACTGGAAGCTGGTGATGTTATTCGACGCGCACGCCGCCGCGATCGACGACGGCAGATAGGGATTGTCGCACTGGATAGTCAGGTTCGCGTTCTTGGCCGCGCCGGGATTGGGCGAGAACTCCGACTTCACCTTGCCGAAATTGGCGGTCATGTAGATCTCGTGATCCGGGTTGATATCAAAGCCCACGCGGGTGTATGCCACCTGGCGCGTCAAATCCATCGCCAGATTGGTGCCAGCGCCGACGCTGCCGCTCAAATCGCCGCCCACGCAGAACGGATTGACGCAGCCGGTCACCGCGCCGGTGCCGGTCGGCACGCCGTTCGAGCCGTAGTTGAACTGGTAAGGCTGGCCATTGAGGCCAAACGCCGTGCCCTGCAGCGGACCGCTGGTAATCAGACCGTACTTCGCATACTGGTACTGCTGCGCGTGTTCGATCACCGTGTACTGCGGCTTGCCGTCGGTGGTCGCGCTCAGTGGGCGGATCTGATAGGCCGGATTCTTGTACCAGGTGCGGCCGTTCGGCCCCACCTCGCCAAAGCCCGGCGAGTCGATGCCCTTCTCGCGGCCATACTCCACGCTGGCCGTCACGTGCAGGCGATCATCCATGAAGGCCTTGCCCCACGCCGCCTGCAGCGTGCCGTTTTTGTCGTCGTGATAGGTGGTCTGGCCGCCCTCGACGTTGAACTTGAAGCCCTCGAATTTTTTATCGGTGATGAAGTTGACCACACCGCCGATCGCGTCCGAACCGTAGGATGCCGATGCGCCGCCGGTCACCACGTCCACGCGCTTGACCAGCAACTGCGGGAACTGGCTGACATCGGTCACGCCGGTGACGTTGGCGCCCACCACGCGCTGGCCGTCCAGCAGCGTCAGCGTGCGGATCGGCCCCAGGCCGCGCAAGCTCAATGAGCTCAGACCCTGCACCCCGCTGCTGGTGCTGTTGGTGCTGGTGGTGCGGCCGGTCGAACCTTGCAGCGCCGGCAGCTCGGCGATGGCGTTGAACAGATTTGGCTTGGCAGTCTTGGCCAAGTCGTCGGCGCTGAGCGTGGTGGTCGGCGTCGGCTGGGTGAAGCCGCGCGCCGAAATGCGCGAGCCGGACACCGTCACCACATTATCAACCTTGGCCTCCGCCTCAGTGGCCGAGACCTCCGGCGCGGTGGCAGCAGGCGCTTGCTGCGCCTCCTGAGCGTGCGCGGCGCCGAGCGCAATCCAGCTGCAGGCGCTGGCCACGGCCAGGCGCATGATGGTGTGACGGGTAGCGAGTGTAGTCATGTTGAGTCTCCATATAGTTTTTGTGTTGTCTTGCTACTTACTGCTGCGCCCTGATCCGCGCTACCAGATCGTCGGGCGGTATTTCAATATCCAGCGTCAGCCCGGCCTCGTCGGCCTGCAGTGGTTCCAGGTCGCGGAACTGGCTGTCCAGCAGCGAGGTCGGCATGTAATGCGCCACGCGCGCCCGCATGCGCGCCTCGATCAAATCCTTCGGCCCGTTCAGATGCGCGAAGCGCAGCGCCGGATCGCCCTGCCGCAGCAAATCGCGATAACGCCGCTTCAGCGCCGAACACGACACCACCAATCCGTCGCCGCGCGCCGCCGCCGCGCTGATCTGCGCCTGCAGCGCCAGCAGCCATTCGGCGCGGTCATCGTCGTTGAGCGGCATCCCGGCCGACATCTTGGCCACATTGGCCGGCGGGTGAAACTGGTCGCCCTCGACGAAGGCGGCACCGTTCGCGGCCGCCAGCGCCTGTCCCACCGTGCTCTTGCCGCAGCCACTGACGCCCATCACCACCCAACGAATACTTTGCATTCAAACTCCACGATTAGATAGCGCTAACATTAGTTTTCCTAAAAAAGAGGCGCAGTAAATTGACACCTCTTAACTTTCGATCAGAATTCCTCAGCAGCGCAAAGATAGCGTTATCATCGCATTGCACTTTAGCTTAACGTAGGAATTTGTAAAGAAATATTCATATTGCGACGCACCAAGAACGTCGCGCCTTCGCAACGTTTCAGGCTTATGGACGACAGGCTGTTCTGCTGGCCGCACCCGGGCGAGGATGCCGGGTGGGTGTGTGAAGGTTAATACTGTGACGTTATTTTTCCAGGGCTTCGGCGATCAGGCTTTTACGCACAACAGTGTGCTCCTGTACGTTTTTGCGTATACGGCTGTAGGAAACCAGACTGCCGCGCTTTTCCCATATTTTTTCGGCACGTTCAATCGCAGCGCGGACGGAATCCCCATCAGCTTCGCCCATCTCCAGGCTGTATATCCGGTTGTTGAGCAGTGACATAATTTTCTCCAAATCTGATCACAGTATATGCGTTTTTACGAACTGGCGCACCATCGCGGAGGCGGCCAAGCCGTAAGCTGTCAGTCTGGGAGCTGATTGCGCGCCATCCAACACCAGTGCTCCCAGCGTTGATGAAAATGCGATGGCAACAACACCGTATGGCTCACCGGCCGCTCGCCGCCCGGTTTCCCCCGCCACATCCGCGGCATAAAGCGGAATGGCCAAGGTATCTTCATTACCGGCCTCAATATCGAACTGATCCTCCAGCGGCTCATCCTTCAACGGCGTTGCCTTGTAGCGATGATTTTTCGGCAATCCGGCGCCGTACGCAACAGGCGTTTGATTCTTAAAAGCCAACCCCACCAAACCAGCACCGTACAGGTAGCCGGGCCCTGCAGATTGCCCCTCCACGTGTACTTCTTGCAGCTCCTTTGCTTGCCTGTCATAGGCGTAAATTGAAACGGATATCGCGGGCTGTAGAACCGCAGCAATGTCGGTCCCCTGCGCCTCATACAACTTGATGGTGTCCGGATAAAAATGCTCGAATGCCGAAATCGCAAGAAGGCCGACCAGCTTCACGTATTCTTCAACACGCTGCTCTGAAATGGGGGCCGCTTGCAACAATGCCTTTTCGTAAGCCAGCTCATTATGGGCATTCTGCGCACTCGCCACGCGTTGCACTTCCCAATTGATGCGGTACCGATCACCTGGAACGGGCGCGTTGATCGTCGCAAATGCCATGGGAACGGAATGGACAGTGACCATGCTGGCAGAATCCGGTTCATCCCAGTCGGTGCCGCCGCTGGCCTTATGACCGCGCTGCAAAGAGAGTTTATTCGGCAGCGCACTGCCCGTTGGAAAGTTGATTTGAACGTGCAATTCTTCCACTGCAATGTTATCCGGCACCACATAAGTCAACTCTTCCATCGCAGAATTATTCCCGCGCATCTCCAGAGCTTGTCGTGAATTCAGCGCACAGAAGTTGGTCGCCCGGTACTCCACATAAAAATCTACGCTGGAATCGATATGCTTGACCTGATTTGGCGGCGACAACTGAGGATGAAATTCGATTTTGCACTCGGAACTACCGTCCCGCTCACGGTTCCAGGTATGAGATGGGCTAACATTTTGGCTTGCCGTCGTGCCGATGACGATATCGTCCACCTCGCAAAGTTTACGCTTCAAAGGGAAAACATAGGGCAGCTCCAAAATCGTCTTCTTGGATCGCAACTGGTAAAACTCCTCGGCATACCGGGCGTGCGAAAACTCGTCTATCGACACCGTCAAAATCAATCTTTCGGCCATCAGGTCACGTCCCGACGAATTCAAGTCAAACGAGCGCTCGTGCGCACCTTCATTGGCCGAAATAGTAAATGGCGATGCACCCTTGAAGGTTTCATCGCCGTTCGCCTCAAATACCTGAATATTTGCCACTCGCCCATCCTGCACCACAATTTCATTGAAACTATGACGATTAGGCGATGGGCGCTTTTTATGCGTTGGCGTGCCCGCTGACAGCACCGAGATCTGGCTTTCCTTGTCCGCGATACGCACCAGCAGGCGAGAGAAATGCTGGTGGTGTTTGTGGCCGTGGAGAATCAGTGGCACCTTGTGATACGTTAGTTCATGCAGCACCGTGCCAGCATTATTCATGATCATGACGGGTTCGAAATTCGAGTCAAAAGGAATTGGCAGAGGATGATGATGCACCGCCGCGATCCAGAAGATATCGGCGGCTCCCTTGGCCACGTCGCTTTCTGACAGCATATTGCCTATGCCCCGCGCTACGCTCCCTTGCGCGCCCCAAGCCCATCCTTTGGTGGAATCGAGCGGGATAATGCCGACGCCATAGCGCCCATAGGCTGTGGGGGCCGCCAGCATGAAATCGCAAAAGTAAGCCTTTAAATTCGAGCGAAAACACAGCCGAAAGCCGACACTCAACAACAGTAACAGGCCAGCAGTCCACGGGGCCGGCAGCCAATGCGTCCAGCCCGCCGCATCGCCGGAGCCAGGAGCGAAAAATAGCGCTGCAAAAAACAGGACAAAACACATCAAACCCAACAGATCCAACCAAATCAGATCGATCAATCCCGACCAGCGCGTATCGTGGTTCCCTGGCACATACACCACGCGCTTGATCGCTTCGCCAGCCGTAGCAGCCTTGTTCGCCGTCGGCACGCTATCAGCCGGCAACAGCGCCTTCAGTTCAGTGAGCCTGGTACGGGCGGTGCGCAGATCCCACCACCAAGGAGAATTGACCACATCGCCCGTGATGACGATCAATGCCGGATGCGTTTCCTTAACATGGCGAACGATGGCCTGCCATTTTTGTTTGTCATGCTTAAAACCAAAGTGGAGGTCCGACAAATGCAGAATCTTTGCTGTCTTCATGTGGAGGAAATATTGACAAATTAGATGTATTTTTGCACAAATTTCCAATTTGCAATAGTTGTAAACAGCTCAGCACATTTACGCATGCGATGCAAATGAGTATGCTACGCAGCATTCCAACCTACGAGACACCGCCCACATGACCGCAACCTTCGAGCCGGCCGCAGCCGGGAACCGGCCGCTGACCGGCCAGGATTACAAAACCCTGTCCCTTGCCGCCCTCGGCGGCGCGCTGGAATTCTACGATTTCATCATCTTCGTCTTCTTCGCCAACGCCATTGGCCAGCTATTCTTCCCGCCCGAAATGCCGGACTGGCTGCGCACGCTGCAAACCTTCGGCATCTTCGCCGCCGGCTATGTGGTGCGGCCGCTGGGCGGCATCGTCATGGCGCACTTTGGCGACCTGCTGGGCCGCAAGCGCATGTTCACGCTGTCGATCCTGCTGATGGCGGTGCCGACGCTGGCCATTGGCCTGCTGCCGACCTACGCCAACATCGGCCTGGCCGCGCCGATTCTGTTGCTGTCGATGCGCGTGCTGCAGGGCGCGGCGGTGGGCGGCGAAGTGCCGGGCGCCTGGGTGTTCGTGTCCGAGCACGTGCCGGCGCGCCACACCGGCTATGCCTGCGGCATACTGACCGCCGGCCTGACCTTCGGCATCCTGCTTGGATCCTTGGTGGCGACCGGCCTGAATACCGCCTACAAACCGGATGAAGTGCTGGCCGGCGCCTGGCGCGCGCCCTTCCTGCTGGGCGGCGTGTTCGGTCTGGGCGCGATGTATCTGCGCCGCTGGTTGCACGAAACGCCGGTGTTTGCCGAAATGGCTCAGCGCAAAGCGCTGGCCGCCGAGATGCCGCTCAAGACCGTGCTGCGCGGCCATCGCGCCGCCGTCACCGTGTCCATGCTGCTGACCTGGATGCTGTCGGCCGGCATCGTGGTGGTGATCCTGATGACGCCCGCGCTGCTGCAAAAGATCTACCACATCGACGCCCGCACCTCGCTGGTGGCCAACACCGTCGCCACGCTCGGTCTGGCACTGGGCTGCATCGTCTACGGCGTGCTGGCCGACCGCCTCGGCGCCAAGCCGGTGCTGCTGGTCGGCTCGGTGCTGCTGGCGATCTGCACCTGGGTGTTCTACACCACGTTGCGCGCGCAGCCGGAACTGCTGCTGCCGCTGTACGGCCTGACCGGCTTCTGCGTCGGCGTGGTCGGCGCCGTGCCGTGCGTGCTGGTGCAAGCGTTCCCGCCGCAGGTGCGCTTCACCGGCTTGTCGTTCTCGTACAACCTGTCCTACGCCATTTTCGGCGGGCTGACGCCGGTGGTGGTCACGCTGATGCTGAAGAACGATGCGCTCGGCCCGGCCTACTACGTGATCGCCGTCTGCGCGATCGGCATGCTGACGTCCCTGTTCATCCGCAAAGCCTAACGCAGCGCGCGCAGCATCGAGTACAGCAGCGGATAGTCGGACTTCATGGTGGCGGCCAGCAGCCCACGCAGCGTGTGGCTTTGCTCATGCAGCACGATGGGCACGTTGTTGACGGCGATGTAGCGGTCAGTCGGCGCGTCGGTCAGATGGCGCCGCAGCGGCAGCGAGTCCGGCACGTAGTGGCCGGTGAACGAGCGCCGCGTGTGGCGGCCGTTCACGGTCGGCAGGCTGCCATGCACCGTCAGCGCCGACCACAGGATGGCGTCGCCCTGCCGCATCAACGGCGCCACGCATTCGTGGCCGCCGGCCAGCACGAAGTCGTTCATCTGGCGTCGGTAGTCCGGGCTGTTGGGATCAGCGATATCGGCGATTGGCGTGCGATGGCTGCCGGGCACCACATAGAAGCGGCCGGCGTCGGGATGGATGTCCTCGGCGGCGATCCAGATGCCGGTCATGCGGCCGACGGTGGCGGCATCGAAATAATCGCCGTCGCGGTGCGCCCAGGTGGTCTGGTTGCCATCGAAGTACATGGTGTGCACCAGCCGCGCCGGTTCGCCGTACAGTTCCCGCATCAGCGCGCGCACCTGCGGATGGGTCAGCAGCTCCAGCCCGTACTGGCGGAAGCGGCGGAAGCGCTTGCCGCCGATGTCCTGCAGATTCAGGATGGGGTATTTCATGTGGCCATATTCGGTGTAGACGTTGCGCTCGTGACGGCCGGATGCATGCCGCTTGAAGTAAGCGCGACGCGCCGGCAGCACCTCCTCCAGAAACGCCTGTCGCGCCTGCTCGCAGGCGGATAGCGGCAGCAACTGGCGTAGCACGACATAGCCTTCGCGTTCGAAGTGGGCGCGCACGGCCGCCATATCGGTGGCCGGCGGATAACAGTAGTCAGCGAGCGCGGGGCGGATTGCGGTATCCATGGCGGCCTCCTTGAGTAAGCCTCCATTGTGCGGCGCGTCCCGTTGCTACGACTGAGCTACCTCAATGCCGACTTTTTTACCACTGACCGGCCAAGCCATCAGCAACAGCGCCAATAACAGGAACACGCTGGACGCGCTCAGCGCGGTGGTGACGCGCTGAGCCAGGCCGCTGGCGCCGGCCAGCGCGACCAGCACCGCCAGCCCCAGCGCATTGCCCAGTTGATGAGCGACGTTGACCACGCCGGAGGCGGCACCGGCATCGGCGGCCCCCACGCCGGCGATGCCGGCTGCGGTTAATGGACTAAGCACCATGCCCTGGCCAGCGCCGATCAGCACCATCGGCAACGCGACGGCGGTCAGGTAAGCGCTACCGGGAACGACGCGGCTCAGCCACACCATGCCCACCATGCAGACCGCGAGACCGATCGCCAGCAAACGCGCATTGCCGATGCGGCGCGTCAGGCGCGGCACTTGCAGTGCGACCGCGAAGTTCATCAGCGTCATCGGCAGGAACGCCAGGCCGGTGGTCGACGGCGGATAACCAGCCACCGCTTGCAGGTATTGCGTGGTGAAGAAAAAGAAACCGATCATCGCACCCAGGAACAGCACGCGGGCGGCATAGGCGGCAGCACGCGGGGCGCTGGTGAACAGACGCAGCGGCATGATGGGCGCGGCAACGCGACGCTGGATGACGACAAAGGCGGCCAGCAACAGCACGCCGGCAACCAGCGTGCCCTGCGTCAGCGCATCGGCCCAGCCGGTGCTCGCGGAGCGGATCAAGGCATACACCAGCGCGCCCATGCCGGCGGTCGAAGCCAGCGCACCACCGAGGTCGAAGCGCGCGCTGGCGTGCTGCTGCGGATTGTCGCTGATGTAGCGCAGCGCGGCCCAGATCATCGCCATACCGATCGGCAGATTAATCAGAAAGCCGACGCGCCATGAAGTCCACTCGGCCAGCACGCCGCCCAGCACCAGCCCGACGCTGGCGGCAATGCCGGCGGTGGCGCTGTACAGCGACACGGCGCGGGTACGCTCGCCCGCTTCGGTAAAAGTAGTCTGCAGCAGCGCCAGCGTGGACGGTGCCAATATCGCCGCGCCCAGCCCCTGCACCGCGCGCGCGGCCACCAGCATGGCAGGCGTGGCGGCAGCGCCGATCGCCAGCGACGCCAGCGTAAACAGCGCCAGCCCCGCCACCAGCATGCGACGGCGGCCGATCATATCGCCGGCCCGCGCGGCCAGCAGCAGAAAGCCGCCAAAGGTCAGCGTGTAAGCACTCTGCACCCACGCCAGCCCGCTGTCGCTGAAACCCAGTTCAAGATGGATCTTCGGCAGGCCGGTCAGCACCACCGAAGTATCCAGCACAATCATCACATAGCTGACCAGAATGATGGCCAGAATGGCACGCTTGTTCATATGCGGTCCTTTCAATCAAGGAAGCAGTGTAGGCGCGCGCACAGCCATTGATAAGACGCTATAATCGGCATAAGCCCATGAGAACGATTCATCAATGGAAAACTTCAACGACCTGGCGGCCTTCATTGCCGTCGCCCGCCACGGCAGCTTCACCAAGGCCGCCAAGCAGATCGGCGTCTCGCAATCGGCGCTGAGCCACACCATCAGCGGCCTGGAAAAACGCCTCGGCATCCGCCTGCTGACCCGCACCACGCGCAGCGTCAGCCCGACCGAAGCCGGCGAGCGCCTGCTGCAAACGGCCGCGCCGCGCCTCGACGAAATCCTCCAGGAGCTGACGCAACTGAGCGAATTGCGCGACAAGCCGGCCGGCACCATCCGCATCACCGCCGCCGAACACGCCGCCAACAGCGTGCTGTGGCCACGGCTATCGCCGGTGATGCACGACTACCCCGACGTCAAAATCGACATCAACGTCGACTACGGCATGACCAACATCGTCAGCCAGCGCTTCGACGCCGGCGTGCGGCTGGGCGACGCCATCGAAAAAGACATGATCGCGGTCCGCATCAGTCCCGACCTGCGGATGGCGCTGGTGGCCACGCCGGACTACTTCAAGCGACGCGGCAAACCGCGCACGCCGCACGACCTGCAACAGCACAGCTGCATCAACCTGCGCCTGCCGACGCACGGCAACCTGATGATCTGGGAATTCGAAAAGAACGGCACACCGCTGAACGTGCGGGTGGATGGGCAATGGGTGTTCAACAACACCACATCGCGGCTACGCGCCGCCTTGGCCGGCTACGGCATCGCCTACGTCCCGGAGGACATGGTCGAAGAACACATCAAGGAAGGCACGCTGATACGCGTACTGCGCGAATGGTGCCCGGCCTTTCCGGGCTACCACCTCTACTACCCCAGCCGCCGACAAGCATCACCCGCCTTCCGGCTGGTAGTCGAAGCACTGCGCATCTGAACCAACGCCCAGCCAACGCCCAGCTCGTGTCCACTTCGGTGCCTGACCCCGAAGTGGACACGAGCTGGGCTTTGGCTGGACGTTATTTTTCTTTGAGGGCGGCGAGGATGCGGTCGGCTTCGATGCGCCAGTCGGTGCTGCGGGCGAACGTGCCGTCGCCTTTGGCGCCGAAGACGTAGTCGCCGGCCAGGTCGGCCATCCAGGCCTGGCGTTCGGCGGTGCCGCGTGCGGAATGCGGTACCAGGCCGATGTCGGCCACGGTGCGGGCGGATTCGCGCATTTCTTCGGCGCGGCGACGGCCATGCTCGATCACGCGCTGGAAGAAGTAGGCGCCCTGCTTTTCCCAGTCGATGCCGGGGAAGCTTTCGAACAGCGACGCGAGCACCGCGTCTTCCACACCATAGGCGCGGGCGGCGGTGAAGCTTTCGATCACCATCGCTTCCAGCCCTTTGATCATGACGCTGCGGCACATTTTGACCGCCGACGCCACGCCCACCTGATCGGAATGCACTTTGCTGGAGAAGCCGATTTCGTTCAGCAGCGGCGACACCACGCCGGCGTGCGGGCCGCCCAGCAGCAGCGGCACCCGTTGGCGATATGGCGGGATGGAGGTCATCACGGCGCCTTCCACATAGCGGGCGCCGGTGGCGTCGATGCGGACGGCGGCTTCGCGCTTGGCGTTGGGCGAGGCGGAGTTGAAGTCGAGGAAGAAGGCATCCTGGCGCATGCCCGGCGCGCACGCCAGCGCCACGTCCAGCGTCTGGCTGGCGGTGACGGCGGAGATCACCAGGTCGCACGCCGCCGCCAGTTCGGCGTGCGATGCGTGCAGCATCACGCCACGCCGGTCGGCGTGGGCGCGCATGATGTCATTCAGGTTAAGGTCGTAGGCACAGACGGCGATGTTCTGGCGGCGCAGATCTTCCGCCAGAATCCGCCCTACTTCACCATAGCCCACCAAGCCTATGGTCCACTCCTTGGGACGGTAATGCATCAGTCGATGTATTTCAGGCCGGCTTGCTCCAGCGGACCGCGCATGTTGTACATGTCCAGACCCAGCACGCCGGCGGCCAGCTTGGCGCGCTTTTCGGCTTCCAGATCTTCGCGCTTCTGCGCCACGCCAGCCACGCGGGCGACGTCGGCGGCCGGCACGATGACGATGCCGTCATCGTCGGCGATCACGGCGTCGCCCGGGTTGACCAGCTGGCCGGCGCACAGCACCGGGATGTTGACCGAACCCAGCGTCGACTTGATGGTGCCCTTGGCACTGATGTTCTTGCTCCACACCGGGAAGCCCATTTCGGTCAGGAAGCGCACGTCGCGCACGCCGGCGTCGATGATCAGCGCCTTGGCGCCGCGCGCCTTGAAGCTGGTGGCCAGCAGGTCGCCGAAGTAGCCATCGGTGCAGTCGGCGGTGATGGCGGCCACCACCACGTCGCCCGGCTGGATCTGTTCAGCGACGACGTGCATCATCCAGTTGTCGCCCGGATGCAGCAGCACGGTGACGGCGGTGCCGGCCACTTGCGCGCCGGCGTAGATCGGCCGCATATAAGGCTTCAGCAGGCCGACCCGGCCCATGGCTTCGTGCACGGTGGCGCTGCCGAACTGGCCCAGGTGGTCGACGTGTTCGCGCTCGGCGCGCACGATGTTGCGCTTGACGATGCCCAGTTGGTTGATCAATGGCGTGCTCATAAACCCTTCTCCTTCAGTGCGGCGTCCAGGCGTGGGAAGACGCGGCGCGTGTTGTTCTCAAAAATATCGGCACGATCGGCGTCGGTCAGGTTGGCCGCTTCGATGTAGCGCTTGGTGTCGTCGTAGTAGTTGCCGGTTTCCGGATCGATGCCGCGCACGGCGCCGATCATCTCGGAAGCAAACAGCACGTTCTTGACTGGCATGACCTTGGTCAGCAGGTCGATGCCCGGCTGGTGGTAGACGCAAGTGTCGAAGTAGATGTTGTTCAGCAGGTGCTCGGTCAGCAGCGGCTTTTTCATTTCCTGCGCCAGGCCGCGGAATCGACCCCAGTGGTAAGGCACGGCGCCGCCGCCATGCGGGATCAGGAATTTCAGCTCAGGGAAGTCCTTGAACAGATCGCTGGTCAGGCACTGCATGAAGGCGGTGGTGTCGGCGTTCAGGTAGTGCGCGCCGGTGGTGTGGAAGCAGGCGTTGCAGCTGGTGCTGACATGGATCATAGCGGGAATGCCGTATTCCACCATCTTTTCGTAGATCGGATACCACGACTTGTCCGACAGCGGCGGCGAAGTCCAATGGCCGCCCGATGGATCGGGATTCAGGTTGATGCCGACCATGCCGTAGTCCTTGATGCACTTCTCCAGCTCGGGAATGCAGCTGGCGGGATCCACGCCCGGTGACTGCGGCAGCATCGCGGCGCCGATGAAGTTATCCGGGAACAGCTGGGCCACGCGGGCGCACAGTTCGTTGCAGATCGCGGCCCAGGTGGCACTGGTGTTGAAGTCGCCGATGTGGTGCGCCATGAAGCTGGCGCGCGGCGAGAAAATGGTCAGGTCCGAGCCGCGCTCTTTCATCAGGCGCAGCTGGTTGCTTTCGATCGATTCACGCAGTTCGTCGTCGCTGATCTTCAGTTCGGACACTTTCGGTCCGAGCTCCGGCGTGTTGAGGTTGGCGATCTGCTTGTTGCGCCATTCTTCCAGCGCTTTCGGCGCGGTGGTGTAGTGGCCGTGGCAATCGATAATCAATGGTTTGCGCATGGGTGTCCTTTTCAGAGGTGGTCGGGAACGAGCACTTCGCCCCGCATGATGGGACGGGCGGTGCGCAGCAAGGCCGCGCACGTCACCTGTCCGTGGTTGTTCGGGTCCAGCGCCAGCGCGACGCTGAATTCGCCGGTGGGATGTTCAATCGACAGCGTCTTCTCGTCGCCAGCCGGCACCACCGCGATGCCCTGCGCTACCGTGCCCTCCAGCACACAGGCGGTGGCGATGGTGACCGCCGCCAGCACGCCAATCGAATCGTGGCACACGTGCGGAATGAAGCAGCGGGTGTTGACGGCACCGTCGTTGCGCGGCGCGGAGATCAGGCACATCTTCGGATAATTCTTGCTCTTGACATCGCCCAGCCCCATCAGCGGACCGACCGCGAGACGCAGCGCTTCCAGCCGCGCCTTCAACGTGGTGTGGGCGTTCAGTTCGGCCACGCCTTCATAGCCGGTAATGCCGAAGTCGCTGGCACGCACCAGCACCATCGGCATGCCGTTGTCGATCAGCGTGGCGTCGACTTCAAACGGGGCGGTGTCGGCTGCGGCGTCGCCCGGCACCGCGATGCGGTTCAGGTGCAGGCCGGTCGGCAGCAGCGCCGGGCAGACCGAGCCGGCAGTGTCGAGGAAGTTGATGCTGATCGGCGCTGCGGTACCAGGCACGCCGTCGATACGGGCGTCGCCCTGGTATTGCAGCTTGCCGCCCGGCGTCTGCACCGTGACGTCGCACTGCATGTCGGTATTCAGGGTCAGGATGCGGGCGGTGGTGACGCCGTCGGCGATCGGCAGCAGCCCGCGCTCCAGCGCGAACGGCAGCACCGCCGCCAGCATATTGCCGCAATTCGGCGTCACGTCGACCGTGTCGTTATTCGGTTGCAGTTGAGCGAACAGGAAATCGAGATCGACGCCGGGCCGGGTGCTGCGGCGCACGATGCCAACCTTGCTGGTTAGCGGATGGGCGCCGCCCAGGCCGTCGATCTGGCGCGGGTCCGGCGAGCCCATCGCCGCCAGCAGCACGCGGTCGCGCGCGGCGGTGTCGGCCGGCAGGTCGGATTCAAGAAAGAACGGTCCGCGCGAGGTGCCGCCGCGCATCAGCATGCAGGGGATGGCGCGCAGATCGGATTCAGGTGCTTGGCTCATGGTGCGGCCCAATTAACTGTTTGGATGACCACAAGTATCCGCGCCGGCGTCTATGGCGTGGTTGCGTTGTGGGCGCTGATTTGTTCTAATCTGCTTATTACGCCTACTTTTTCATCACCATGCCCCTGGTTAGCCTGCGTCACCTTCACGCCTTTAACGCCGTCGCCGCCAGCGGCGGCATCCGCCGTTCCTCGGAAAGCCTGTACCGCGCCTCCTCGGCGGTCGCCCGTTCGGTGGCGGCGCTGGAGGAAAGCCTCAACGCCCAACTGTTCGAACGCAAGGGCCGCGGCATGCTGCTGACCGCGGCCGGCGACGTGGTGCGGCTGCGCGCCGAGCGCATCGAAGCCGAACTGCACGCCGTGCGCGACGAGGCGGTGCGCCAGCGCGACCGCCACGGCACCAAGGTCGGCGGCATCGAAGCGCTGCTCAACGAGCGCCGCCTGCAGGCCGCCACCCTGCTGGCAGAAATGCACCACATGCCCAGCGTGGCCCAGGCCATGGAGGTGTCGCAGTCGGCCGTCAGCCAGGCCATCGCGCGGCTGGAAGACATGCTGGGCCAGCCGCTATTCCTGCGCACCGCGCACGGCATGGTGCCGACCGACATGGGGCGGCGCTGGACCGAATCGTTCGAGCGCGTGCTGGCCGAGCTGCGTCACATCCCCGAAGACATCGCCGCGCTGGAAGGCGTGGTGCTGGGCGTGGTCAGCATCGGCGCGCTGCCGCTGGCGCGCTCGCAACTGCTGCCGACCGCGATCGCCTCGGTGCTGCAACGTCACCCACAACTGCGTATCCGCTCGCTGGAAAGCCCGTATGAAGAACTGATGGCCAGCCTGCTCAGCGGCCGCATCGACTTTATCGTCGGCGCCCAGCGTGCCGGCGCCGGCGACGTGTTCGCCACCCGCGCGCTGTTCGAGGATAAGGCAGCGCTGGTGGCGCGCCAAGGGCATCCGTTGACGCAACGCAGCAAACTGAAGCTGGACGATCTGGCCGGCTACCCGTGGGTGCTGTCGCGCAGCGGCACCCCGTTGCGCGAGTCGCTGGAGCAGTTCTTCCGCCGCCACGGCGCCACCCCGCCGGAGCCGGCGGTGGATACCGGCGACCTCGCTTTGCTGCGCGGCCTGTTGGTTTCCAGCGACATGCTGACTGTCTTATCGGCGCATCAATTGCACCACGAGGTGCAAACCGGGCAGTTGGTGGTGCTACCCTTCGACATGCCCGGAATGGAACGCAGCATCGGTATCACCACCCGCAAGAATGCGCATCTGTCGCCGGGCGCGGTGGCATTGCTGGCTGAGATAGAAACTATCAGCGCACGCTGGCGATAAGCAGATTGAAACGGTACGGCAAGCAAAAGCAATACATCACATCCTGTCCAAACGTACACTGGCAAGGCGTTAGAAGCCGTGGTGATAACAGTCATCACGCTTTACATCCCTTTACAAAATACCTAGCAGCAGACAGGAGACTTAATGAATATAGGACATACGCTCGACGTCCGGGCACACATCAACAGCCGCAAGGTTAGCGGCTACCAGTGGCTGTTGCTGGCCCTGTGTTTCCTGATTGTTGCCACCGATGGCATGGACGTCGCGATAATGGGTTTCCTGGCGCCCGCCATCACGAAAGAATGGGGTATCTCCCGCGCCGCCTTCGGCGTGGTCATGAGCGCGGCACCGATCGGCCTGGCCATCGGCGCCATCCTGGTCGGTCCGATGTCGGACCGCTTCGGTCGCCGCAAACTGCTGCTGACTTCGATCGCCTGGTTCGGCGTCTTCACCGTCGCCAGCGCCTACGCCAGCGACGTCACCTCGCTGTCCTTCATGCGTTTCCTGACCGGCCTCGGCCTGGGCGCGGCGATGCCGAACACCACCACCCTGCTGTCGGAATACGTGCCTGAGCGTTCGCGTTCGACGCTGATCGCCATCATGTTCACCGGCTTCAATCTGGGTTCGGCACTGGTCGGCTTCGGCGCCGCCGCCATCCTGCCGGAACACGGCTGGCGCGGCGTGCTGCTGGCCGGCGGCGCGATCCCGCTGATCTGCCTGCCGATCTACCTGCTGCTGATTCCTGAATCGGTGCGCTTCCTGGTGGTGCGCAACTTCCCGGCCGACCGCATCGGCAAAACCCTGCGCCGCGTGGTTGGCGGCGACGTGCCGGCCAACGCCGCCTTCACCATCAGCGAACCGCAAGTGACCGGCTCGCAACCAGGCAAAGTGCTGTTGTCGGCTGCTTATCGCGGCACCACGCTGTCGCTGTGGGGCACCTACTTCATGGGCCTGCTGGTGATCTACCTGCTGAGCGGCTGGTTGCCGACCATGATCAAGGACGCCGGCCTGCCAATGGAACGCGCCGCCAACATCACCGCGCTGTTCCAGCTGGGCGGCACCGTCGGCGCGCTGCTGGTCGGTTACTTCATGGACCGCGTGGCCCCGAACAAAGTCATCTCCGCAGCCTATATGGGCGGCGCCATCTTCATCCTGGCGCTGGCGTCGGGCAGCGTGGAATCGTCGCTGTTCGCCGCCTTCGTGCTGCTGGCCGGCTTCTGCATGAGCGGCGCCCAGACCGGCCTGAACGCCTACGCCCCGCAGTGCTACCCGACCGCGGTGCGTGCCACCGGTGTCAGCTGGATGCAGGGCATGGGCCGCTTCGGCTCCATCTTCGGCTCGTTCGCCGGCGGCGTGCTGCTGTCGATGGGCTGGGGCTTCAGCGCGGTGATCGCGATCCTCGCGGGTCCGGCCACGCTGGCCGCCATCTTCATCATCATCAACAAGGTAAACCAGCGCGCGGCCACCGCCAGCGCTAAGCAAGCATAAGTATAGGACTCATCATGGCTAACATCATCGGCGCCATCGCCTCTTCTCACACCCCGACCATCGGTTTCGCGCTGGACGCCAACAAACAGCAAGACGCCGCATGGGCGCCGATCTTCCAGGCTTACGAGCCGGTGAAGCAGTGGCTGGCGGAGAAGAAGCCGGACGTCATGCTGGTCATCTACAACGACCACGTGACCTCGTTCTTCTTCGACCACTACTCGGCGTTCGCGCTGGGCATCGGGGAGAGCTACCAGGCGGCCGATGAAGGCGGCGGCGCGCGCAAGCTGCCGCCGGTCGCCGGCCACACCGGACTGGCACGCCACATCGGCCAGTCGCTGATGGCCGATGAGTTCGATATGTCCTTCTTCCAGGAAAAGGGGCTGGACCACGGCTGCTTCTCGCCGCTGTCGATCCTGTGGGACCACGAAGATAGCTGGCCGGGCAAGATCGTGCCGCTGCAAATCGGCGTGTTGCAGTTCCCGGTGCCGTCGGCGCGTCGCTGCTTCAAGCTGGGCCAGGGCCTGCGCCGCGCGATTGAAAGCTATCCGGAAGACCTGAATGTGGTGCTGGTCGCCACCGGCGGCCTGTCGCACCAGGTGCACGGCGAGCGCTGCGGCTTCAACAACACGCCGTGGGACCAGCAGTTCCTCGACCTGTTCGAGAGCGATCCGGAAACCCTGCTCAACATGACCCACGCCGACTACGCCAAGCTGGGCGGCTGGGAAAGCGCGGAAGTGGTGATGTGGATGGCGATGCGCGGCGCCATGGCCAGCAAGGTCAATTGCATCCACCGCGAATACTACCTGCCGTCGATGACCGGCATCGCGGTGGCGCTGTACGAAAACGCCGCGCCGGCCGACAAGGCGCTGAGCGCGGCCGCGCTGGAAGCGCACCGCGCCCACATCGGCCATCAGACCGCCGGCGTGGAAGAACTGGAAGGCACGTATCCGTTCACGCTGGAGACCAGCGTGCGCGCCTACCGCGTCAACAAATACCTGCATCAGCTGGTCAAGCCGGAGTTCCGCGCCCAGTTCAAGGACAATCCGGACGCGACCTACGACGCCGCCGGCCTGACCGCCGAAGAGCGCGACCTGATCAGCCGCCGCGACTGGCGCGGCATGATCCACTACGGCGTCATCTTCTTCCTGCTGGAGAAGCTGGGCGCGGTGGTGGGCGTGTCCAACCTGCACATTTACGCCGCGATGCGCGGCCAGTCGCTGGAAGACTTCCAAAAAACCCGCAACACCAAAGCGATGTACTCGGTGGGTTCGAGCGCCACCTGGGACAAAAAATAAATCAACCTCTCGCACCAAAACAAACGGAGACTTAGAAGCATGAAAAAAGCAATCGCCATCGCAGCAACCGCCTTTGTCGCAACCGCCGCCCACGCCCAGAGCAACGTCACGATTTACGGCATCATCGACGCCGCCGTCGAGACCTACACCAACGCGGACGCGGCCGGCAACAGCGTGACCCGCATGCCTACCCTGGGTGGCGGCATGTTCCCTTCGCGCCTCGGCTTCCGTGGCAGCGAAGATCTGGGCGATGGCCTGAAAGCCATCTTCCAGCTGGAAAACGGCTTCGCGCCGGACACCGGTGCCCAGAACCAGAACCGCCTGTTCGGCCGTCAGGCCTGGGTTGGTCTGCAAGGCAAATGGGGCCAGCTGACTTTGGGTCGCAACTACAACATGCTCAACATCTCGACCTATGACTTCGACATCCTGGGTCCATCGCAGTACGGTCTGGGTTCGCTCGACTCGTTCATCCCGAACGGCCGCAGCGACAACTCGCTGGCCTACCGTGGCACCTTCAGCGGCGTGACGCTGGGTGCGACCTACTCGCTGGGCCGTGACACCTCGACCGCCGGCGGCGCCTCCGGCACCAGCTGCGCCGGCGAAAGCGCCACCGACGCCATCGCCTGCCGCGAATGGTCGACCATGGTGCGTTACGATGCGCAGAGCTTCTCGCTGGTCGGCGCGTTCGACCGCATCTACGGTGGCGCCGGCGCCGCCAACGGCCTGACCAGCAGCGACAAGACCGACAGCCGTGGTCACATCGCCGCCCTGATCAAGCAGGATGACTGGAAAGTCGGCGCCGGCTGGATCGCACGTAACAACCAGGGTTCGACCACCCAGCCGCGCAGCGACCTGTTCTACATTGGCGCGGCCTACAACGTGACCCCGTTCTTCACGCTGGACGGCCAGATCGCCACCCTGAACTACAAAGCCACCAACAACGACTCGAAGCAGATCCTGATTCGTGGCATCTACAACCTGTCGAAGCGTAGCGCGGTCTACGTGGCGGCCGGCCACATCAGCAACGACGGCACCGCCGCCGTGGCGCTGAGCGCGGGCGGTTCGGTCGGCGCGGGCAAGGCGTCGAACGGTCTGATCACCGGTATCAAGCACAGTTTCTGATGTAAGTCAGGAAGCGCACGGGGTTCGCCCCATGCATCCTCCAGGGCCGGCTCCTTTTTATTGCGTAAGGGGCTGGCCCTTTCTTTTTCATGCAAATGCATGATGACCGTCCCCCGCCCCGCCCGTCAGAATTGGGTTACACAAACCACAACGAAAGGGGAATCTCCATGAGGTATATCGTCTGTCTGCTGTTCTGCGCGCTGTTTGCCGGCCAGGCCGCCGCCGCCAATCCCGGCAAGGACGCGCAGCAATGCGTCTCGGTCGAATCGAAACGCGGCGAAATATCGTTGACCAACAATTGCAGCGAACAGATTTTCATCCTCTGGTGCGGCGACATGAAATACAGCAAGGAACGCTGCGGCGACGGGCCGAACGGCTCGTACTACGCGTTTTCCAACAACCTCGGACCGGGCCGCAGTTCGGAATTGCGGATCCGCGCAGGCGGCAACTACAGCTGGGCCGCGTGCTACGGCGGCATTTCCTTTGGCAAGGAAGGCTATGAGGATTATCCGGACGGCAGCTACAAATGCCTGCCCACCGGACATTACGCGCGCTGACGCGGCGACGTTAGCTTAGCCCAGCAGCCGGCTCATCATCCTGACCAGATCGATTTGCCGGCTGTAACCGGTCTTGGCCAGCAGGCTGCGCACCTGCGTGCGCACCGTGTTATGTGAAACGCAGCGTACTTCCGCGATCTGCTCCAGCGTCTGACCGTCGGCCAGCGCGGTGGCCAGGCGCTGCTCCGCCCCGCTCAGGCCAAACATCTCGGCCACCCTGGCGATCATCTCCTCGCTGTTATCGCGCGGCAGCTCCAGCATCAGCAGGAAGTGACGGTCGTCCTGCCAGCCGGCGTAGCAAGCCTGCTCCACCGGCAGCGGCAGCAGCACGGCGCTGAGCAACATGTCCCGTTGCGCTATCTGCACCAGCATCTGCAGCGGCCGTTGACTGACGCGGCACGCCGCCAGCGCGTCATCGACAGCCGGCGACGAACGCCGGCCCAAGCTCCGCAAGCGCTGGTTGACGCAATGTAGCAGGCCGCTGCCGGATGCCAGCGCCTGCTCGGCCAGCGCGTTGGCATGCAGGATGCGGCCGTCCGCGTTCAACAATATCGACAGCGTGCGGCCGGCGGGGCCGCCCAATTGCCAACGCGTGTGCAGTGACTTGAGCTGATGCTGAATCTTGAGCGCCTGCTGGAAGTGAATCAGCAGTTGCGCCAGTTGTCGTTTATGGCGCAACTCGAAATCGCCATGTCCAGGCGGGCGATACCAGCACAGATTGGTGAACGGGATGCCCTGGCCCTCGCTGCCATCGAATAACACCGAACCCAGCATGCCCTCCATGCCGTAGTGGCGGGCGAACTCGTTGTAATAGCGGCTGCGGCGCAATTGATCGCTCGGCACCAGTTCGCTGCCGATCAACACCACGTCGCGCTTCATCCAGCCACGCCGGCGCGCTGCCGCCGCCCAGATGTCTTCATGGCGCCAATAATCGCGGAATTGCGCCACCATCTCGGCGGACGTGTTCTGCCCCAGCAAAATGGCATCCGGCTCGGTCTCCGAGTGCGAGGTGAACATGAACGACGAATCCGCGCCAAACTCCGCGCCCAGCGTCCGCATCAGCTCCGGCCAATGGCCCGGCCCCATCGCACTGGCGTAGATGGCGCTGATATGCTGGGGAGGAAAAGTCATGTTCGATTCACAAGGTTTGGTTAGAAACATTCTAACTTAAGCGATCGCGAAATCATGAAACCAGATTCACTTGTTGTCTTTTGGCTACTTCGCCATACAATCCACAGAGAGAAGCAGGCAAGATCGCTGACAATTATCCATATGCCCAACCTCCCGAACCTGCTCAACAGACGCCCCACCGCAAGGCTGATCGCCCTCGGCATTTACGCGCTATCGCTGTGCTTCACGGGAATCAGAGAAACCCGCGGCGCCGAGCCAGGCATCCTGATTTTGCTCACCGGGCCACTGGGGGTGCTGATCGGCGTTTTCGGATGGTTTGCGAACCCCTTGTTTGGACTGTCGCTGCTACTGAGCAAGCGCCAGTCGGCGTTGTCCATGCTGCTCGCCTTCGCCGGACTGATGCTGGCGTTGTTCGCGGTCAAGCTTACCGCCATTCCCTACGACGATGGCGAAGGCCAATTCATCGAGTTTGGCTTCGGCTACTATCTGTGGTTGACGTCGTTTGTGGCGGCCATGCTCGCGGCGGCGTTCGAGTCCGGGAACTACCTGCTGCGCTGGTGGGCACTGTTTCTGGCTGACCGCCGCGCTGCTCATGCTGCTCCAGCTGTGGCGGGCACAGTTCGGGCTGGCGTGGCGCATCGTGTTGGGCGTTCTTCTAGTGCCGCCACCGTTGATACTGGCGCTGGCCATGCAACTCCACAACAACTGCTCCGCCCGACCAGAATATCTCGGCCAGACCGTGAGCAATTGGAACGACAGCGCCTGCGGCGACTAGCCATATAAGCCGAACTTTGGCCACTTTTACTTGGTTCCAAAGCGGCAAAAAACCTCCTGAAAAACTTAAAAACATTAAGAAACTATTAGTATAATCAAAGGCTTGTACGCACGAAAAAGCGGTAGAAAAAGCGGCAGAAATGTACGATTCTCCCCATCAATTCGAACCACTTTTGCTTAGTGAGCGGCAACTGGAAACAGTCACCCCAGTCACCGAGCGCATTGTCACGGGTTCGATCAAGCTTTCGGCTACCGCCCACGAAACCACACGAGCGAGTCTGCGCGAGCTGGTCCGGCAAATGAATTCCTTCTACAGCAACCGGATAGAAGGACAAAGTACCCATCCGCGCAACATCGAGCGCGCTTTGCATAATGATTTCTCTCACAAGCCTGATGAGGCTCGGCTGCAGCGGATCGCGCTTGCTCATATTGAAGCGGAAAAAGAACTGGAGGCAATGAGCGGCGACGGCTCGGCGCTTCGTTCAGCATTTCTGCTTGAGGCGCATCGGGCGCTGTATGAGCGGCTGGCGCCTGATGATCGCTTGTCAGACGATGGCGTAGTGATTGTGCCAGGCCAAGTTCGGGACCGTGCAGTTCAGGTGGGGCGGCATCTGCCCCCCACCGCTGCGGCTTTGCCCGCTTTCCTTAAACGCTTGGACGATGTGTATGGCACCGCACGGGGCTGGGAGCGGGTATTGATCCACACCGCATGCGCACATCACCGCGTGGCCTGGGTCCATCCTTTCCTGGATGGGAATGGCCGCGCGACACGAATGCAGAGCCACTGCGCGCTTTGGAAATTGTCCGAGGGATTGTGGTCGCCGAGCCGCGGACTAGCGCGCTCCACAGAGGCTTATTACGCTGCACTGCATAACGCGGACTCGCCGAGACGCGGGGATCTGGATGGTCGAGGCAATCTCAGCACCCAAGGCTTGCTGGAGTGGGTCCAGTATTTCTTGGGCGTCTGCGAGGATCAGGTGTCGTATATGTCGAAGATGCTGGCTTTGGATGGCATCAAGCAGCGGATCGAGGCGTTGGTCATCTTCCGGTCGACTCAGGACAAAGGTATTAGAAATGAGGCTATTCTGCCCCTGATACATCTTTTTGGTCTGGGGCCGCTGGCCCGTGGCGAGTTCGCTCAGCTAACCGGACTGGGCGAGCGCAATGCCAGGTCGTTGTTGTCCAAACTCCTGACAATTGGCTTGCTTGTTAGCGACACCCCATATGGCCCGGTTCGTATCGGTCTCCCTCTGGATGCGCTGGGTATGCTTTTCCCCAACCTTTATCCAGAGGTGAACCTGCCGCTTGAATAACAGCGCGGCTTACAGATCTTCGTGGTGGCCCGAGGCGCCTTGCTTCCAGTAGGCCGAGATGCGGGCCGCGTCGCGCGGATGGCCTTTGTCGTTGAACACGCTGTCGCGCACCTGCGCCGCCACCGCCGCTTCGCCGGCGAACCAGAAGAAGCCCTCGCCCGCCGGCAACTGCAGCGCGCGGATCGCGGCCAGCAGCGCGGCCGTGTCGTCCAGCAGCTGCAGCTGCACGTCGGCCTCGCTGCGGAATTGCAGCTGCGACGCCGCCTCGGCGGCCACCAGCACCTGCACCTTGGCGCCGGCTGGCAGTTCTTCCAGCCGGCGACGGATCGCTGGCAAAGCGGTGGCGTCACCGGCCAGCACATGCCAGGCGTAATCCATCGGAATGATCATCGAGCCGCGCGGGCCGCCGATGAAGGCGCTCTGCCCCACCAACGCGTGGCGCGCCCAATCCGACGCCGCACCGGTCGCATGCAGCGCGAATTCGATGGTCAGCTCGCCCGCCACCGGATCGTAGCTGCGCGGCGTGAAATCGCGCCGGTCTTCGTCGCTGATCAGGAATTTCACATGATCGTCATAGGAAGCCGAGACAAAATCGTGTAAGGTCTCGCCTTTGAAGGTGATGGCGACATACTCTGGTGCCAAATAGTCAACCTTGGCCACCTGCAGTTCGCGCCGTTTGAGTTCGTGTCGCACACGTTGAATCCGTCCAGCCATCATCTACTCCAGAATTAGTTGATAATGTCCACATTATGAGCAAACCAGTTAATAAAGTCAACCAATCCGACCAAGTATTCGACGCCATCCATTCGGTGATGCATTTGTACCGCGCACGCCAGTTGCGTGGTCTGCGCGACAACGCGCACGAGCTGACCCATATGGAATACAAGGCCATGGGCTTTTTCCACCGCCATCCCGGCGCCACCCAGGGCGATCTGGTGAACCACTCCGGCCGCGACAAGGCGCAACTGGCGCGCCTGCTGAAAAACCTGCGCGATCAGGGACTGCTGGACGCCAGCCCCGACCCGGCCGACCGCCGCATCACCCGGCTGGCGCTGAGCACGCAGGGCCAGCAGGTCTTCCACAGCCTGAACGCGCTGGGCCAGCAAACCTCGCACGCCGCCGTGGCCGGCATGAGCAGCGAGCAGCTGCAACAGCTGCAAACCCTGCTGCAACTGATCCGCGCCAATCTCGAAGCCGACCCTAACTAAGCGCCGGCGCTACAGCGCCTTCAACGTGCGAATCAGATCGCTAAGACGGTAGGGCTTGGCGATCAGCTCGAAGCTGCCGATTTCCGGCACCTGTTCGCGCAGCGTCGATTCGACATAGCCCGAGGCCAGCACCACCTTCAAGCCGGGCCGCAGCGCGCGCGCCGCCGTCGCCAGCTCAACGCCACTCATGCCGGGCATCACCACGTCACTGAACAGGATGGCGATGTCAGGGTGCCGCTCCAGCGTCTCCAGCGCCTGCGCGCCGTGGTCGGCCGACAGCACCTCGTAGCCCAGATGGGTGAACAGGCTGATGGCGGTTTCCAGCACCTCCGGCTGATCGTCCACCAGCAGCACCCGCTCGGCACCGGCGCCACCGCCCGCCGTCACGCGCGGCTCCTGCTGCGGCAACGCCGGGAAGTACAGCGACACCGTGCTGCCCTCGCCCACGCGCGACTCCAGCGTCAGCGTGCCCTGGCATTGCTGCGCCATGCCGTATACCTGGCTCAGTCCCAGCCCGGTACCCTTGCCCACCTCCTTGGTGGTGAAGAACGGTTCGACCGCGCGCGCCATGGTGGCCGCCGTCATGCCGGCGCCGTCGTCGCGCACCATCACCCGCACATAGCTGCCGGCCGGCAGCCGCTCCACCTCGTGCTCACCGAGCGAAATGGTGCTCACGTCCAGCAGCACATTGCCACCGTCGTCCATGGCGTCGCGCGCGTTCACCACCAAGTTGAGCAGCCCGGCCTCGAACTGGGTCGGGTCGATCATCGCCGGCGGCAAATCCTGCTGCAGTTGCAGATGCAGCCGCATCTGGTCCGGCAGCGCGCGCCGCAGCACCGCCTCGAACGAGCGGATCACGCGGCCGATGTCATGTGGCTCTTGCTGCAGCGGCTGCTGGCGGGCGAACGACAGCAACTGCCGCGTCAGCGCCGCGCCACGCTGGCCAGCGCGGGTCATGGTGTCGATCGATTTGGCGACAATGGCCGGATCGCGCGACATGCGCAGCAGCTCCAGCCCGTTCATGATGACGTTCAGCAGATTATTGAAATCGTGCGCAATGCCGCCGGTCAGCTTGCCCAGCGCTTCCAGCTTCTGCGACTGGAACAGCGCCTCGCGCGCCCGCTCCAGTTCCTCGGCGGCGGCGTGCCGTTCGGTAATGTCGCGCGTGATCTTGGCAAAACCCAGCAGCTCGCCCTGCGGGTCGACGATGGGGTCGATCACCACGCTGGCCCAGAACCGGCTGCCATCCTTGCGCACGCGCCAGCCCTCGTCCTCGAACTTGCCGGCGCTGCGCGCCACTTCCAGCGCATACGCCGGCCGGCCGCGCGCCTTGTCCTCGTCGGTGTAGAACATGGAAAAGTGCTGGCCGATGATCTCGTCCGGATGGTAGCCCTTGAAGCGCTGCGCGCCGGCGTTCCAGGTCACCACCACGCCCTGCGGCGACAGCATGTAGATGGCATAATCGGTCACGCCCATGATGAACTGGCGGAAGCGCTCGGCTTCGATGGCGTCGACACTGGGCAGGACACTCGGCTGCGACATGGTTTTCCTCTGGACTGGATAGCAACGATTTTACTTGAGAGCAAAGGAATGTGGCGCCAATCGTTCGTCCTGGACAAATTGCGGTTCGCTGGCACGCCGATTGCATACAATGTGCTCATCTCTCCACTACCTGAGCGTCCATGTTCCGATTCCGCGCCCTCCCCGCCCTGCTGCTGGCCAGCCTGGCCTGCAATGCCCACGCCGCGCCGCCACGGCCCGTTAAAGTCATGATCATCAGCATGTTCGACCAGGAGGCCAAACTGTGGGACGACAAGCTGCAACTGCGGCAGTCCATTCCGGTGCCTGGCCTGTCGCCGCGCTACCCGGCGGTGCGTTGCAATGACGAAGACGTCTGCCAGCTGACCACCGACATGGGCAAAGCCAACGCCGCCGCCTCGGTGGCCGCGTTGGTGCACAGCGGCCAGTTCGACCTGCGCGCGACCTACTTCCTGGTGGCCGGCATCGGCGGCATCGACCCGGCCCAGGGCACCACCGGCACCGCCGCGTGGTCGCGCTATCTGGTCGATTCGGATCTGGCGTGGGAACTGGACGCACGCGAGCGCGGGCCGGACTGGAGCACCGGCTACCTCGGCATCAACATGAAAACCCCGACCGACGTGCCGCCGCTGCACTACGGCTCCGAAATGTATCAGCTGAATGAAGCGCTGCTGCAGCGCGCGCTGACGCTGTCGCGCGATGTGACGCTGGCCGACTCGCCGCAGGCGCAAAGCTACCGCGCGCGCTACACCGCCGCGCCGGCCAATCAACCGCCGCAAGTGACGCAATGCGACACCATGACCGGCAACACCTGGTATCACGGCGAGCTGCTGGGCCAACGCGCGCGCGACTGGTTCGGCATGCTGACCGGCGGCCAGGGCAGGTACTGCATCGTGGCGCAGGAAGACAACGCCACCTATACGGCACTGAAGCGCGGCGCCGACGCCGGCCTGCTCGACCTGCAGCGGGTGGCGGTGTTGCGCACCGCGTCCAACTTCGACCGCCAGCCGCCAGGCATGACGGCGGCTGAATCGATGCACGCCGAATCGGGCGGCTATCCACCGGCGCTGGAAAACCTGTACCGGGTCGGGAATCCGCTGGTGCAAGACATCGTGCGCAACTGGCCGGCCGGCGCGCCGCCAGCCGTCGCGCGCCCTGCCGCCGCGCCGTACGCGCCACGCATCATGATCGTCAACATGTTCGGCGCCGAAGCCGGCCCCTTCATCAAGGGATTGCAGCTGACCGAGAAACACCCGGTCCCCGGCTTGTCCACCCGCTATCCGGCGGTACTGTGCAACCGCGAGCAGATTTGCCAGATGACCACCGACATGGGCTACAGCAACGCCGCCGCCAGCATGACCGCCCTGCTGTACGCCAGCGGATTCGACGTGCGCAACACCTACTTCATCATCGCCGGTATCGCCGGCATCAGCACCGAGCACGGCACCGTGGCCACCGCCGCCTGGGCCGACTACGCCGTCGACTACTCGCTGTCGCACGAAATCGACGCCCGCGAAATGCCGCAGAACTGGCCCTACGGCTACTTCGGCATCATGACCGACGCCCCCGGCAAAAAGCCCGAGCCGCACTACCGCACCGAGGTGTTCCAGCTGAATACCGCGCTGGTGGACCGCGCCTTCCAGCTGTCGCGCAACGTCAAACTGAGCGACTCGGCGGCGGCGCAAGCCTTCCGCGCCGGCTTCACCAGCGCCCCCGCCAACCAGCCGCCGGTGGTGACCCGCTGCGACACCGTCTCCGGCGACACCTGGTTTGCCGGCGAAACGCTGGGCCGCCGCGCCGCCGAGTGGTCGGCCCTACTCACCGACGGCAAGGCGCGCTACTGCACCTCGCAGCAAGAAGACAATGCCACGCTGGAAGTGCTGCGCCGTGGCCAGGCCGCCGGCAAGGTCGACTTCGCGCGCATCCTGATCCTGCGCTCGGCCTCGGACGTTGACCGTCCACATCCAGGCCAGAGCAATAGCGAAGTGCTGGTCAACTACGCCGACCAGGGCGGCTTCGAACCATCCACCGCCAATCTGCTGCTGACCGCGCGTCCGGTGATCCAGGAAATCACTGGCCACTGGACACGTTGGAAGAAAGGCACGCCCGTCAACTGAGTCGCCTTGAGTTTGATCAAGCGCATGCCCGCGATGGTGACGATGACTACACTGGTCAGATCGCCGTTCCGGAGTGGCAGCCATGCGCGTCTGCATCACCATCGACACCGAATTCAGCATCGCCGGCGCGTTTGCCGATCCGGCGCTGCGACCGGCCAGCGTGCAGATGGTGCGCTGCGACGTCGACGGCCGCTCGCAGGGGCTGGAATTCCTGCTAGGCTGCCTGCGCCGTCACGGCATAACGGCCACCTTCTTTATCGAGACCGCGCAGCGCTACTACTTCCATGATGATCCCATGCGCGCACTGGCGCAGCGCATCGCCGCGCATGGTCACGAGGTGCAGTTGCACCTGCATCCCTGCTGGTCGGTGTTCCAGCATGACGACTGGGCCGAGCGCGTGCGCGCGCAGCCACGCCAGGACGATCTGGCCGGGCGCGATCCAGCATCCACACTGAAGCTGCTGCGACACGGTCTGGCCACGTTTACGGAATGGGATCTGCCGGCGCCGCAAGCCTTCCGCGCCGGGAATCTGCAGCATGACGATATGCTGTACCGCGTGCTGGCGAAGGCCGGCATACGCTACAGCTCCAACATCGGGCTAAGCGTCTTCAATTGCGGCCATCCGGACTATCAACTGCACGCCGGCCGGCATCTGCGGCATGGCGTGCTGGAATGCCCTATCCTCAGCTTCCGCGACTGGGGCACGCATGTGCGCTCGCTGACGGTGGCCGGCAGCAGCTTTGCGGAGATGCGCTGGCTGCTGGATCAGGCGCACGCGGAGGGACTGGAACAAGTGGTGATCCTCAGCCATCCATTCGAATACGTGCAAAGCCGTGGCGAAGGCTTGCGCACCGCGCGGCGGCACGCGGTGAACCAGCGGCGGCTGGAACGTTTGTGCGCCTACCTCGCCGCGCATCCGGGGCGCTTCCAGCCCAGCGGCCTGGCCGCAGCCGCCAGCCAACCGCTGACATCCGCCTCATCGCACAACCCGCTGCTGCGCGGCCGCCTGCTGCACACCACCAGCCGCCTCGCCACGCAAGTGCTCTACGACGGCTACGGCCAGCTGGCACTGCATGCGAGGAAGCCATGACGCCACAGCGCCCACCTCGCGGCTTGAGCGACGCGGTGCGGATGTGGATCAGCGACTACGCGCCCGCGCGCCGCCATGGCAGTTGGCGCGGTGCGGTGCGGGCCTGGCTGGCGCGAGCGGACTTGCGCGCCGGGAGACTGACGGCATTCCAGTTGCACCATCCTGAACGCGTGCGGCGCGTGGTGTTCGTCTGCCTCGGCAACATCTGCCGCAGCGCTTATGCGCAGCGCGTGGCCGCAGACATCGGCATGCAATGCGCCTCGATCGGCCTGTCCACCACCACCGGCGCCGCCTCGCCCGACGCTGCCAGGCACGCCGCCACCCGTGCCGGCGTCAACCTGAACGCCCATCGCGCCACCGATATCCGCGACTTCAGCATCCAGCCCGGCGACCTGCTGTTGGCCATGGAGCCGCGCCACGCCCGCACGCTACAACGCTACCTTGCCGGCCGTCCCGACATCCAGATCGCCCTGCTCGGCCTGTGGTGCCAGCCGCCGACGCCGCATCTGCACGATCCCTACACGCTAAGTGACGCCTACTTCGACCTGTGCTTCGCCCGCATCCGCCAGGCCGTACTCAGACTGCACCACTGCCTGCCACGGAGCGCACCATGAGCTGCTCGTTCTCCATCTACCTCGACGTGGTGCGCATCGTCAGCGCGCTGATGGTGGTGCTGTACCACTCCAATCTGCGGCTGCTAAGCGGCGCCGTGATCCCGCTGCACGACCACGGCCACGCCGCAGTGATCGTATTCTTCGTCCTTTCCGGTTACGTGATCGCCCACATCACCGCCAGCCGCGAGAACACGCCGCTGGAATACTGGTCGAGCCGACTGGCGCGCTTTTACTCGCTGGCGCTGCCCGCCGTGCTGCTGACACCCTTGCTGGACCAGATCGGCATCGCCATGGACCCGCGCTTTTATGAAGGCGCCACTACCCACGGCCAGGCATGGCTGCGCATCCTCACCAGCCTCACCTTCACGAACGAAGTGTGGACACTGTCCATCATGTCGTTCTCCAACGTGCCTTACTGGTCGCTGTGTTATGAATTCTGGTATTACGCCCTGTTCGCAGCCTATAGCTTCACTCGCCGCCGCTGGGCGTGGTGCGCCGGCATCGCACTGCTGATCGGCCCCAAGATCCTGCTGCTGGCGCCAGTATGGACGGCCGGCGTGGTGCTGCACCGCTGGCAGGCCTCGCAGCGCATCCGCCCCGTCACCGGCGCGTGGCTGGTGCTGGCGTCGTGCGTGGCGTATGCGCTGTTTCATCATTTCGACATCACCGAAACCGGGAGCGCATGGCTGCGCGCCCGTATCGGCACCGAGTGGCACCGGCAACTGGCGTTCTCGCGCTACTTCCTCACCGACTATCTGCTGGCGCTGATCGTGGTCTGCCACTTCGCCGGCATGCGCGCACTGGCGCCGCCACTTGAGCGGATTGCGCCGGTCGTGAAGCGGTTTGCGGCCTACACCTTCAGCATCTACCTGCTGCATCAGCCGCTGATCCTGTTTTTCGCGGCGCTGATCCATGGCGATCCGCAGACGCCATGGTTTTATGTCTGTACCATGCTGGCCGTCTTCGCCAGCATCATCGCCATCAGCACCGTGACCGAACAACAGCGGCATCACTGGCGGCGCATGATCCGAGGCTGGCTGGCGCCGCGCCCCACGCAGCCGCTGCCGGCAGTGGTGCTGGGCATCGACACGCCGATCGGCCTTGCCATCATTCGCGATCTGGGCCGACATGGCGTTACCGTGTACGGTATTGCGCGCAGCGATGGCGCACTGGGGCTCAGTTCACGCTATCTGCGGCAGGGCATGCTGCGTGATGGCGACGTGGTGGCGCAGCTATGTCGGCTCGGCGAGGAAATCGGCCCCGCCGCGCTGTTTGCAATTGCGGAGACGGACATCCTCATGCTAAACAATGCGCGGTCGCGGTTGCCCGGCTATCGCATGATGTTCGCGGAAGGGGAACGCATGGAGCGCGTGCTGCGCAAGGATCTGACCTACGCCGCCGCGCGCGATGCCGGCCTGTTCGTGCCACGCACCTGGCATCCGGCCAGCATCCGGGAAGCCGCAGTGGCGGCGCAACAGGTTCGCTATCCGGTGGTGCTGAAATGGGCCGATCCCAACGCCATGATTCCGCTGCTGCGGCAGGCCGGTCTGGTACTGGAAAAGGCGGGTCACTGCGCAGACGCGCCGGCGCTGATGGCCAGCCTGCGCCGCTACCAGTCGCTGGGGCGCTATCCGATGGTGCAGGAATACTGCGCCGGCCATGGACTGGGACAGTTCGTGTTGATGAAGGATGGGGAGGCACTATACCGCTTCCAGCATCAGCGTCTGCATGAGTGGCCGCCGCAGGGCGGCACCTCGACGCTGTGTGTAGCGCTGCCCTCGGCGCAGCACGCTGCGCTGATGCGGCAGTCGGTGGCGCTGCTGAAGGCTTTGCAATGGGAAGGCGTGGCCATGGTCGAATACCGCTACGACCCAGCCACCGGACAGGCGGCACTGATGGAGGTGAATGGCCGCTTCTGGGGTAGCCTGCCGCTGGCATGTCAGGCCGGGGCCAGCTTTCCGTGGCACTGCTATCAGGCGCTTGCGCTCGGCCGGCAGATCGATGCCCGCCCCTACCGCGCTGGCACCCGCTGCCGCTACATGACGGCCGAAACCCGCCGCCTGTTACACCTGCTGGCCCGTGCCGCAGCCGACGGCGTGACCGCCGCCCCGCCCGGCCACACAACCGTTGCGCGCTGGCGCGAACTGTCGGCATATCTGCTGGAATTCCTGCATCCACGCTCGGGCTACTTCGTGCACGACTGGCGCGATCCGCTGCCGCTGTGGCGCGACCTGCGCCACAGCGTCTTCGCGCGACTACGCCAGCCGCGCTATCGGCACAAGGCCAAGTGACTTACTTGCCGATCACCGTCACGCGGGCGTTGCCGCCGCCGGTCAGCTTGCCAGCCGCGTCATCCCACTTCAACTGCGTGACGCTCGACTTGCCCTTCTCGTAGTCATAGCTGACGCCATCGTCGTCATACAGCCGGAACTCGCCGCTCTTGCCAGGATAAACCTTGAATTCGGCAATCGCCTGCTTGCTCGCCGTCGACTGCACCTCGGCGCCGATCGGCACAATCGAGCCCGCGCGCACGAACAGCGGAATCTGATCAATCGGCGCCGCCACTTTCACCCAGCGTCCGCCGGACAGCTTCTCGTTGGTCCAGAAGTTATACCAGTCCGTGCCGGACGGCAGATACACATCCTTCTGCGTCTGCCCCTGCTCCGTCACCGGCGCCACCAGGAAGGCCGGCCCGAACATATACTGGGTGCCGATATTGGCCACATTCGGGTCCGATGCAAAGTCCATCCACAACGGACGCATGAACGGCGCGCCGGTATCGTGCGTGTACTTGGCCTGCGAATAGATGTAAGGGATCAGCTGATAGCGCAGCGTATCGAAGCGCGCCATCACCGCCTCCGCCTGTTTGCCGAACGACCAGATATCCGCATCCTTGCGATCGCCGTGCAAACGCAGCGTCGGCAGGAAGGTCCCGTACTGGAACCAGCGCACCAGCAGCTCCGGATAGTCGTGATAATTGCCCACCACCTCGCGCGCATCGGACGGATCGATCAGCGGCGCCTTGGTCGACGCGAACGCCGGCGACAGCTTCTGCCAGCCGCCGATATCGTTGCCCCAGTAAGCGATGCCGGACGCCGTCATGTTCAAGCCAGTCGGCACCTGGCGCGCCAGCGCCTCCCAGGTCGGCTGAATATCCGAAGACCAGAACAGCGCGCCGGTGCGCTGCGAACCCAGATACGCGGCACGCGACAGAATCAGCACCCGCTTGTTCGGCTTCCACGCGCGCATATTGTCGGCCACGCCCTCCACGTGCAGCAACGGGAACAGATTGTGATAACGGTCGCCCGAGCCGATCGAATAGAAGAAACCATCCGGCACCAGATCCGGCTCGGTCTCGTCGAGCCACGGATAGTCGAAGCCCTGCGACAGGATATTGTCGCGCGCCTTTTCCCAGAACCACTTGCGCGCGGCCGGATTGGTCGGATCGATCAGACCACCGGTGCGGTCGGAGCGGAACGGCAGGCCGTCCACCGTCTTGCCATCCTTATCCTTCAGCAGATAGCCCTTGGCGTCCAGCTCATTGAAATAGCGGCCCGAAGTCTCGTAGCGCGGCCAGATCGAAATAATCGAATCCATGCCCATCTCGTGCAGCTGCTTGTTCATCGCCTTCGGATCGGGGAACTGCGACGGATCGATATCCATCTGGCCCATTCGGGTCCAGTAGAACCAGTCCACCACCATCACATCCAGCGGATACTTCTTCTGGCGATAGGTGTTCGCCACACGCAGCACTTCTTGCTGACTGTCGTAGCGCGCCTTCGACTGAATCAGGCCAAACGCCGACTTGGGCGGAATCGGCGTCTTGCCGGTCACGCGCGCATAGCCCGAATAAATCTCTTCCGGCGTCGAACCGGTGATGACGAAGAAGCTCACCCGCTCGCCCACATTCGACTGGAACGCGGTGCGGCCATTGACGCCGGCCACAAAGCGCGTCGCCGACGGGTTATCCCACACAATGCCATAGCCCTTGGACGACACCATGAACGGCACGCACACGCTCTCGCCGGCCGGCGCGTCATACCAGTGCTGGCAATCGAGCACGCGGCCGCGCAGATCCAGCGCGCCCAACGACTCCTGATTCTGGCCCATGCCGTAGTAATGCTCGCCCGGCGACACCGAGAAGGTGGCGCCAACCTGGAAGGTCTTTTCGGTATTGACGGTATGCGGCGACATTTCCCAGCCATTCAGGCTGACCACCTGCTCGCCCTTGGCGTTCAACACCTGCAGGCCGACCGGCGCCAGCGCCGGCGCGAAATACTTCTCGCCCTGGCTAGGCACATGCGGCGGCGGCGCGGCGTTCACGCGCACGGTCATCGCCGCCGAGGTGAACACATCGCCATCCTTGCCGCCATTGTGGCGGAAGGCGCTGTTGTCGGCGTTCTTGGCCAGCACGCCGTAGCCGGGGCCTTTCAGCACCTCGTCCTTGTCGACGGCGATGGTGACGTGCACCACGTTCGGGCCGTAAGCCTCGACCGAGACGAAAGCGCCGTCACGGTCCAGGGTAGCGATAGGCGCGGCCAGCGCGGAAGTGGAAAATGCAAAAATCGATGCGAGCGCGGTGAACACCGGCGTGTGGGCTAACAGTCTCATATGCCTCTCTTGAGTGAAGGCGAGCGACGGACGCTCGCACGGAGATGTGCCAGCATTGTGCGTCTTCATTTTCAACATGGCAATTACGAAAATCACCAAATCCGACTATGTTTCTGTCGCGCCCAACGTGCGCATTTCGCTCCTGGCCTGCGCGATCACACTACGGCCGCCGCTCAGCGCCAGCCCCGCCATCACCAGCGCCACCAGCAAGTCCGGCCAGGCGCTGGCGGTCGCCGACACCGCCCACGCGGCCAGCATCACCGCCAGATTGCCGATGGGGTCATTGCGCGAGCAAATCCACACCGAACGCATATTGGCGTCGCCATCGCGCCAGGCGTACAGCATCAATGCCACGCTGACGTTCACCAGCAAGGCCGCCAGGCCGATCGCCCCCATGACGAGCGGCTGCGGCGCGCTGCCGGTGCTGACATCCCACGCCACCTTGGCCAGCACAAAGCAGCCATAGGCCGCCATGGTCCAACCCTTGAACAGCGCCGCGCGCGCCCGAGCGGCGACGGCGGCACCCAGCACCAGCAGTGACAGGCCGTAGTTGCCGGCGTCACCAAGAAAATCCACCGCATCGGCCAGCAGCGCGGCCGAATCACCACCCAGCCCGCCGGCCAGTTCGACCACAAACATCAGCGCATTCAACACCAGCGCAATCCACAGTACACGGCGATAACGCGGATCGACCACAGGTTTTGCGGACGAGCAACCGCCCTGGCAGCAAGCAGACATGATGGTTTCCTTTCGTGAACTAGCACCATTATGGGCGATTTCCGCGCCAGCGCGGCAAAAGCCGCCGCCATGTGATGCAACGAACAGAAGCGCGCCGGTAGCGGGCCTAGCATGGGGCAGTTTTCGATCCCCGAACAGGAGTCCGGTTTGAATATCCAACGCTATCTGGCCCCCTTTAGCAACGTCGACGGCGAAGAACTGCTGCTGGCCGGCGGCGCCGCCCTCGTCACCTTCCTCGCCATCTACGCCCTGCTGCGGCTGTTGCGCAAGCGCCTGTGCCGCCACGACACCGACGGCCACACCGACCGGCCCATGGCCCAGCTACTGAAAGAAACCCTGAACCGCACCAGCATGCTGGCGGTGCTGGCGGTGTCGTTGCTGGTTGGCCTAAAGATGCTGGAACTGCCGCCACTGTGGGAAGAGCGACTGGGCCACCTGTGGTTCATCGTGCTCGGCCTCCAGCTAGTGCTGTACCTGGACCGCGCCGCCACGCTGGGCGCGCGCCGCTACTTCCGCAACCACGCCGAAAATCCCGACTCGCCCACCACCGTCGCCAACACCTTGATGGTGTGGGCGATGAAAACCACCTTCTGGGTGATCTTCCTGCTGGCGGCGCTGTCCAACCTCGGCATCAACGTATCGGCGCTGGTGGCCAGCCTGGGCATCGGCGGCATCGCGGTCGCGCTGGCGGTGCAGAACGTGCTGGGCGACCTGTTTGCCTCGCTATCGATCGCGGTCGACAAACCGTTTGAAGTGGGCGACGCGATCGCCATCACCAACGCCTCCGGCACAGTCGAACACGTGGGACTGAAGACCACCCGCATCCGCTCCGACAGCGGCGAGCAAATCGTCATCGGCAACGCCGAGCTGTTGAAGAACACCGTGCGCAACTATAAACGGATGCAAACGCGGCGCGTGCAATTCTCCTTGCGCATCAACCCCGCCACGCCGGCAGCCTTGGCAGCAAAGGTGCCGGACGCGCTGAAAGCCATCATCGACCGCCAGCCCGACGTCCGCGCCGACCGTGTGCACCTGAAAGCGGTAACTCAGGACGCGCTGGAATTCGAACTGGTGTTCTACGTGCTCAACTCGTCCTACCTGGACTACATGAACGCCCAGCAAGCGATACTACTGGGCGCACTGGAAGTCTTCAGCGAGCTCGGCGTCGACGCCAACGCCCCCACCCGCCGCCTGCTATTCGAACAAGCCGCCAACGAAGTCGCCGCAGCAGCCCCCCGCCAACAAACCCGTCCGCATTAGGGTTTGAGTTTGGCGTCTTCGGCCTGGGCTTCTTGCATGGCGTCCGGCTCCAGTTCTTCGGCCGAGCGGTTGAGGTGGATGAATATGCCCCACGCCGCCAGCAGGATGCCGACACCGCTGATCAGCGCAGCCACGTACAGCAGCTCGCTGGTGTCGTCGTGCACGGCGCGGAAGGTGGCGACTAATCCTTCGATCGCCAGCGCCACTACTACCACGACGAAAAAGCGCGACAGGAAACGCCGCACCCGCGTCGGCGCGCTGATGTCGGCGTCGCGCACCACTTCTTCTTCGATGATGGTTTCGGCGATTTGCAACGCCACCACGGCGGCGGCCAGGATGCCGATCGCTTCGATCACCTGCTCGGCCGCCGCCAGCCCGCCGTCGGCATGCAGCGCCTGCCAGCCCAGTTGCGCGCCCAGCGCGATCAGCAACAGCGCCCCGGCCGTGAACAGCAGCGCGATCGCGGCGTGTACCACGCCAAACGCCAGCATCAGGTGTTTCATGATTGCATCCTCCGATTTGATATCGGCTGATTCTAGGTCGCGGTGGGCGCACCTATCGTGCGCTAAGACACGCAAAATGTTTTTATAATGCCAATCATTGTTAACTTTGCAATGGAATCATGTTTATGCGTATCCATCTCCTGCTGCTGTGTGCCGCCCTGTCGCCACTGGCGTATGCCGATATGCCGCCCAAAGACACCATCAAGGGCGCCCAGGATCATCCGCTGCTGTCGCGCTTTGCCGGCTCCAAACTGGTCGGCTACGAGGTCAAGGAGTTCGATGAGGTGGTCTTGCCGGCTGGCAAGCGAGTGGCGTCGCGCGGTGATGACATCACGTTCGCCAAAACCGTCCCGCTGGAAGGCAAGTACACCCGCATCGCCTATAACTATCCGAAGGACCGCTCGGGGCTGGAGGTGATGCGCAACTATCAGGCGGCGCTCGACAAGGCCGGCCTGAAAACCGTGTTCGCCTGCGCCAAGAACGATTGCGGCGATCAGTTCGGCGAATACTGGCTGAAGAAGCACGTCGGCAATAACTTCATCAAGGACACCACCGAATACTGGGAACCATTCAACCACGGCCGCCAGACCGGCCGCTATCTGCTGGCTCAGGGCGCCACCGCCAACGGCATGGTGTTGCACGTGGCGGTGTACACGGTCGAGCCGGTCGACGGCCGCAACGGCGCGGTCTATCTGCAAGTGGTCGAAGGCAAGCCGATGGAGACCGACAAGGTCAGCGCCAACCTGAATGCGGCCGACATGGCCAAGGGCATCGCCGCCGACGGCAAGGTGGCGGTGTACGGCGTCTACTTCGACACCGGCAAGGCCGAGCTGAAGCCGGACTCCAGGCCGGCGCTGGCCGAGATGGCCAAGCTGCTGCAGCAAAACCCGCAACTGAAGGTGTACATCGTCGGCCACACCGACAACCAGGGCGCGATCGCCACCAACGTCGAGCTGTCGCAAAAGCGCGCCGATGCGGTGGTCAAGGCACTCGGCGCTGACTACAAAGTCGACCCCAAACGCCTGGCCGCCAAGGGCGTGGCCTCGTATGCGCCGGTGGCGTCCAACGAGGCCGAGGCCGGCCGCGAGAAGAACCGGCGGGTGGAACTGGTCCAGCAATAGCCCGTCGGCATGCAACCAAATTCATCACCGTTGCAAATATGACACAATAAATTCCCGCTAAGCACGGCATAATGGCTGCAATCTGGGAGCCTTCATGTCGTTCGAAATCGTGCATACCTTCGGGTTCACCGTGTATTTCGTGTTCCTGCTGTTCTTCGTCTGGGTCAGCCGGTTTGAAAAAACCAGTCCCGGCGCGGGATGGTGGGCGCTGGCGATTTGCTTTGCGCTATTGGCGCGTCTGCTGCTATTCCTGATACTGCCGTCCAATAATACCCATCCGGCCACGTTTGCGTATGCCTTCTTCATTGTGCTGGAGAAGCCGTTTCTGCTGACCGGGCTGGCGCGCTTTCTGCGCTTGCAGATCCGCGAGCGCTGGTTCTGGCTGGCGGCCGCCGTCGCCGAGCTGTGGATCATACTGGCCTGGAGCACCGATGCGCCGCCGCTGCTGCGCAGTATCGGCTACACCATCGTCAACGCCGGCTTCCAGTTCTATATCGCCTGGTTGGCCTGGCGCCACCGCCGCGAGGTGCCGGGCGGCGTGTTGATGCTGACCGCGGCCGCCAGCCTGGCGCTAGGCCTGCACTGGCTGCTGGCGCCGTATATCATCGCGCTGGAACCGGCCTGGTTCCGCAATGGCTTTGTGCTGGGCAGCATGCTGGTGCTGATCAAATATTCGTCGCTGCTGGCGGCGCTGCTGCTGCGCTTTCAGCAGCGCCTGGTGGACGCCGAGGCCAAGGCGATGGGCATGGCCTTCCTCGATCCGCTGACCGGCCTAAAAAACAAGCGCTACATGGAAACGCTGTTCGACCACGCGCTGCTGCTGGCCACCCGGCCGCATCAACTGGTGGCGGTGTTCTACATCGATCTGGATAACTTCAAGCCGATCAACGACAACGCCGGCCACGCGGTCGGCGACGAGGTGCTGAAGACGGTGGCGACGCGCTTACAGTCGCACACCCGCAGCACCGATATCTGCGCCCGCGTCGGCGGCGATGAGTTCATCGTCATCGGCACCCAGCTGGAGGACGCCGAGCAGGCGTACGACATCGCGCGCAAGCTGCTGGGCCAACTGACCACGCAGATCCCGGTCAGCGGCGCCAGTTATGCGCTGGGCGCCAGCATTGGCATCAGCCTGTATCCCAAGCACGGCACCAGCCTGACCGAGTTGATCGAGCGCGCCGACCGCGCCATGTATCAGGTCAAGCGCAACGGCAAGGGCGGCTACGTCATCTACGACACCCGCGCGCCGGGCGCCGATGCCGCCTAGTTCTGGCGCGGCACGCACTGCCCGCTCAACCGGGTTTGCCGTCGACGCGGGCACTGGCCAGGTAAGGCGCATAGACCATGACGTAAGCCAGGAAGGCGGCGGCCCAGCAGACGGCGCTGACAATCAGCACCGCGCCATGCGACGTGTCGTAACCCAGCGCCGAGGCGACGCGGGCCAAGGCGCTCAGTTGGATCAGCACGAACATCCAGCGCTCGGCGCGTCCGGCCTTCAGCGGCCGGCCGGTGTGGCCCAGCGTGGTGCGGGTGATCATGCCCATGATCAGGCCCGCCATCGAGCCCACGGTCAGCGCGTGGAAGCCGGCGCTGGCGGTGGTCAGTTGCAGCCGCGCCAGCGCCAGCAGCACCAGGCCGGCCGCGATCCACGCGTATGACAGGTGCATAATCCACAGCAGCGGCACCGCCAGCGTGCGCAATGCCTGCCAGCGCCACAGCCGCAGCAGCACCAGCGCGGCGGCGCTCAAGGCGATCGGCGCGAACAGCCACACCGGTGCCTGTGCCACCCAGCCCACGGCGGATGCCGCCAGCAAGCCAAGCGACACCCGATCCAGCTTGGGCTGCACCAGCGGCTGCGTGCCGGGCGCGCCGTTACGGGTGAACATGGGGATGACGCGGGTACCGATCGCCGCTTCCATCATGACGATCACCAGGATCGCGGCTTCCACCGGCGCGCTCGGCGCCAGCGCCAACCAGCCCAGTGCGATGGCGTGGAACACGGCGTTGGCCAGCGCCATCAGGACCAGCAGGCCGACCAGGAAGTAGTTGCGCTGGTTGTTCGCCTGCCGCATGACGCGGAACAGCGGCCAGGCGGCGGCCGGCAGGAACAGCCAGTCGACGATGGCGGCGGCCAGCGGCGGCGCCACCAGCATCGCGATGCGGCCGGCCAGCCACAAAGCCACCAGCGCGGCCAGCTTGCCGCGCCGTGGCGTCCACAGGCCGGTCCAGTTGTAGCCGGCGGTGTACAGAAAGCCGACCACCACGGCGGCGGCCATGCCGAACACCATTTCGTGGATATGCCAGCTGTAGCCGATGTGGAGGCCCAGACCGGAGACCGGCGCCAGCCAGCCGAAGTACTGGGCGATCCACAGCGGAATCGCCAGCGCGGCGAAGCTGGCGGCCACCAGGTAGAACGGGCGGAAGCCCAGGCGCCATAAGGGATGGCCGGCCTGGGCGCGGGTGGGTTCGTCGATGCGGAGCAGTGTCATGATACGTTTCCTTTATCTGTACATCCTTATTTTCCGCGCCGCGCGCGCCGCAGTGAAGCGGCACGCCGGAAATTCATAACCTGGATCAAGAAACCCGCACTTGGCTGCGGCCCTTGCGCGCGCGCTGCGCTAGGCTATGGCTGTTGCGATACTCATGATGAAAGGACTGTTATGCAAACCGCTGTACTCAATATCGATGGCATGAACGGCGAAGACTGCGCCGACAAGATCACTGAACTGCTGGCCAACATCGCGGGCGTCAGCGATGTGCGGGTGTCGCTGCGCGACGGCCTGGCCAGCGTGCGGCTGGACGAGGCGCTGGTGTCGCCGCGCATGCTGACGCGCGGCCTGACGGCGGCAGGTTATCCATCGGTGCCGGCCGGCGAGGTCGCCGCCAAGACCGGCGCTTGCTGCGGTGGCTGCTGCGGCGGCTAATCAGCTGCCGTGCTGGCGGCGATGCTCCACCGCGTACACCGCCGCCTGCACCCTGCTACTCAGCTTCAGTTTCTTCAACACGCTCTGGACGTGGATCTTGACCGTGCTTTCGGCCAGATCGAGCAGGCGCGCGATGCCCTTGTTGCTTTCGCCGCGCGCCAGGCAATCGAGGATTTCGCGTTCGCGCGGGGTCAGCTTGTCCAGCTCCGACGCGGCCGGCGGCGCCGCGCCGCTTTGCAGCTGCGCCACCAGCTTGGCGGTCATCGCCTCCGCCACCACGGTTTCGCCGGCGGCGGCGCGGCGGATCGCGCGCGTCAGGTAGTCGGTGTCGATATTCTTCAGCAGGTAGCCGCTGGCGCCGGCCTTGAGCGCGGTGCTGAGGTCTTCGGCATCCTCGGACACGGTCAGCATCACGATCGCGCTGTCCGGACTGTCCTGGCGGAGCAGCTGCAGCGTTTCGACGCCGGACATGCCGGGCATGTTCAGGTCGAGCAGAATCACCTGCGGCTTGAGCTGCTGCGCGCGTTTGACGCCCTCGAAACCGTCGGCCGCCTCGCCCACCACGGCAAATTCGGGATGGCGTTGCAGCAGCGAGCGAATGCCGCTGCGGAACAGGGTGTGATCGTCGACCAGCAAGACGCTGATGGGGTGGTCCATGGTTTTCCTTTCTTAAGCGGCGCGCCGCTGTGCGCGTGGCAGGTGCAACACCACTTCGGTGCCCTGCCCCGGCGTCGATTGCAGCTGCAATTGGGCGTCGATGCGTTGCGCGCGCTCGCGCATGATGTTGATGCCGACGTGGGCCTCGCCCAGCGTCTCCAGTTTGTGGGTGTCGAAGCCATGGCCGTTGTCGCGGATGCTGAGCGTGAAGTCCTGCGCGTCGCGCAGCCGCAGCCACACCTGGCTGGCGGAGGCGTGCTTGCGTACATTGGACAACGCTTCCTGCACGATGAACAGCAGTTGCAGCTGGTGCTCGCGCGGGAATGGCGCGCCGTCGCTATCGGCGTCGACGTCGACCGCGATGCCGCTCTGGCGGCGGAATTTGTCGACCACGGTTTCCAGCGACGACACCAGCGTGCCTTCCTGCAGCCGGGTGCGGAAGTTGTGCAGCAGTTCGCGCACGTCCTGGTAGCTTTCGTCGACGCCGGCGCGCAGCATCGGCACGATGCTTTCCACTTCGTCGAGGCGCTGCTGCTTGAGCGATTGTTCCAGCATCTGCACTTGCAGGTTGAGGAAGTTGAGCCCTTGGGCGATGCTGTCGTGCAGACCTTGCGCCACCAGGTTGCGCTCTTCGGAGATCGCCAGCTCGCGCTCGCGCGCCTGCAATCGCTGGTTTTCGATCGCGGTGCCGAGCAGCTGGCCCAGCGTCTCCAGCAGCGCGGTCTGCGCCGCCGTGAATTCGATGGTCTGGCGGAAGTGCAGGTTGAAGAAGCCGAGGTACTGGCGCTGCGCGAAGATGTGGAAGATCGAGATGGTGGCGAAGCCTTCGCGGTGGCATTGCAGGTTATGGCTATCCTTGCGTCGGCGCAGGTCGTGGATCACCGCCAGCTTGCTCTCGACGGCTTCGCCGCACAGGCAGTCGCCCACTTTCAGGCAGCGCTCGTCCTCCACCAGTTTGTCGGAGATGCCACGGTGGACCAGCATGTGGATGTTGTTGCGGTTGGGGTCCAGCACCCGTACCGAGCCGCCGTCGGCGCCGAAGTAGTCGCTGATGCGGGCCAGGAAGCCGTCGCACATGGTTTCCGCCGATTGTGGTTGCTGCAGGAAGGCGGCGGCGTCGTAGAGCAGCGCCAGTTCCTTGTTTTGCAGTTCCAGTTCGGCGGTTTTGGTCTGGACTCGGTGTTCCAGGTGGGCGTAGGAGTCTTGCAGCTTGTCGGCCATTTGATTGAAGCCGCGCGCCAGCGTGCCGAATTCGTCGTTGCTGTCGACTGGCAGGCGGACGCTGAAGTCTTTTTCGCGCATGCGTTCCAGGCCGTTTTGCAGGCGTGTGATCGGCGCCACGATCATGTCGAACAGCAGGTAGATGATGCTGACGGTGCCGATCATCGCCAACGCGAGCAACAGCAATTGCGAGGCGCGCAGCCAGAAGGTGCGGCTTTCGCTGTCACGTTCGATGCGCTGTACCAGCACGTCGACGCTCAGCACGAAGCGCTCGGCGCGCTGCTGCACCGCGTACGGCGAGACGGTTGCGGCATGGATGCCGGCCGCTGTGGGGGCGGCGGCGGAAGCTGCCATGCCGTCCGCCGCCAGCAGCGCTTGCACTTGCGGCGCCAGCTCGGCGCGCCATTCGCGTTCGACCTCGGCGTAGACGTCGCGGATGGCGGCGGTCGGCGGCAGGAACAGTGGCCGTTGCGGGTCGCCCTGGCGCAGCAGGTCGAGCGTGCCGTCGATACGCTGCAGCTGCGCGCGCAGGCGCGGCGCGGCATCGTTGCGGCCAGCGGCATCATCGCCGCGCAGGCGGCCGGCCAGCATCGCCAGCTTGTAGCTTTCCATGCGCAGGCTGCCGGCGACGTTGATGGCGGCGGCGCTGCCTTCCAGCTGCCATGACAGCAGCAGCGTCGAACCGATCACCAGCAGCGCCACCGCCAGAAAACTGAGCAGCAGCCCGACGATGCGGGTCGACAGTTTTTGCCAGCTGGCGAATAACATCGGTTTCATGGACTCTCCGTGTAGGTGCGGGCAGTATACACGGCGCCGTCAGCCGCCGGTCTGCGACATGAAGCGGACGATCTTGTCCGGCTGACGATGGAAATCGTGCTCGCGCGGCTTCAATTCGATCGCGTCCCGGATCGCCTGTTCCAGCTCGGCGTCACTGGCGCCGCCGCGCAGCAGTGGCCGCAACGGATACTGCTGCTCCTGGCCCAGACACAAATACAGCGTGCCGTCGACCGACAAGCGCACCCGGTTGCAGCTGGCGCAGAAGTGCTGCGACAGCGGTGTGATGTAGCCGATGCTGGCCTGGCCGTCGGCCGTGGCCCAGTAGCGCGCCGGCCCGCCCCCCAGTTCCAGCGCCTGCGGCTTGAGGCCGAATTTGGCGGCCAGCCGCGCCTGCACCGGCGCCAGGTTCAGGTAAGCCGCATTCTGGCCGGTCGCCCCCATCGGCATCACTTCGATCAGCCGCAGCATGAACCGCTGTTCGATGCAGAACGCGGCCATGGCGTCGATGTCGGCGTCATTAACGCCGCGCATGGCCACCATATTGATCTTGATCGGCGCCAGCCCGGCCGCCTTGGCGGCCTGCAGTCCTTGCAGCACCAGCGGCAGGCAGTCACGCCCGGTGATGCTGGCCATGCAGTCGCGGTCCAGCGTGTCCAGGCTGACGTTGACGCGATGGACGCCGGCCGCCTTCAACGCTTCGGCATAGCGTGCCAGCCGGGTGCCATTGGTGGACAGCGACAGGTCGCGGATGCCGGGCAGCGAGGATAGGCGCGAGGCCAGTTGGGGAATGTGGCGCCGGGTCAGCGGCTCGCCGCCGGTCAGCCGCACGCGCGCGGTGCCGAGTCGGGCGAAGGCCGCCACCACGCGCTCGATTTCGCTAAAGGTCAGCCAGTCCGGCGGATCTTCGTAGCCCTTGTAATCCTTGGGCATGCAGTAAGTGCAGCGCAGATCGCAGCGATCCGTCACCGACACCCGCAGATAGTCGATCGATCGACCAAAACGGTCGCTTAACATCGTCGCTCTCCTGTCTTGTATGGTGTATCACCATTGTAGCGGCCAGCCCGACGTCTGCCACTGCGCAGGACGACCGAGCCGGCCTAGTTCTTTATGCCTATTGCACCAGCGGCGAGCTTGTGCCTTCCAGCGCCACGCCTGCGATGTCGGCGCGGCCGACCAGCAGGTGAAGGTACTGGTGCAGCGCGCGCTGCCACGCCTGCCGCCGCAGTTGGTCGGCGATCTGGGTCCGCACGGTGGCGAACGGGATCACCTCGCCGTCGACGCGGCGTTGCGCCTGCACGATGTGCAGGCCGAAGCGGGTTTCCAGCAGGCGCCCGGCCAGTTCGCCCGGCTGCAGGCGGAACAGCAATTCGTCGAACTCCGGCACACATTGGCCGCGCGCCAGCTGTCCCAGGCTGCCGCCGATGGCGCCGGACGGGCAGTTCGAATACTGCGCCGCCAGTTCGGCAAAGCGCTCGGGCTGCGCCTGCAGCGCGGCCAGGATGGCGTCGGCGGTTTGGCGCAGCAGTTCCAGCGGCGCCGATGGCGTCACCTGAAACAGGATGTGACGCGCTTCCACCAGGTCGCCGCTGCGAAAGCGCTCGGCGTGCGCCAGGTAGTAGCGCAAGCAGCTTTCCTCGTCGGCCTCCGGCACCGTGACCTCGCGCGCGAACAGCGCTTCGATGCGGTCGTCGTCGCTGCCTTCGGTGATGCCGAGCCGGCGCGCCTCGTCCAGCAGCACCTGGCGCAGCACCACTTCGTGCACCGCCTGCATCAGCGGATTGTCGGCCTGTTGATGGTGGCCGATTTCAGCGTCGATGACGCGGTCGTCGATGTCGATGCCGTTGACTGCGATTCCCATGACGTTCTCCTTAGCGTGGGCGCACCAGTTGATAGGCGCGATTCAGATAAGCGACGGCGCCGAAGCCGCTCCACACATGCACCAGCCGGGTGAACGGGAAGATCACGAACAGCGACATGCCCATGAACAGGTGCAGCTTGAAGATCAGCGGCGCGCTTTCGATGAAGCCGGCGGCGTCGCCACGCAGGGTGACGATGTGCTGGGCCCAGGTCATCAGCAGCACCATCATGTGGCCATCCAGGTGGCCGGCCGAGACAAAGATCGACGACAGTCCAAGCAGCAGCGTGGCCAGCAGCCAAAGCAGCACCAGCTTGTCCTTGAAGGTGCTGCGGGCGCGTACCCTATCGTTGCTGAAGCGGCGCGCCAGCAGCATCAGGAGGCCCAGCAGGCACATGGACCCCATCAGGCCACCGGCGATCATCGCCACCAGTTGCTTGGTGCTGTGGCTGACGCCCAGCGTGTCCCACACCCATACGGGGGTCAGCAGGCCGGCGGCGTGGCCGAACAACAGCCCCAGTACGCCGACGTGGAACAGCGGGCTGCCGAGGCGCAGCATGCCGGTGTTCAGGGTCTGGCTGGATTCGGATTTCCAGGTGTACTGTTCGCGGTCGAAGCGTATCAGGCTGCCGAGCAGGAAGATCGCCAGCGCGATGTAGGGATAGATCCCGAACAGGAATTGGTGCAGATAGTTCATGGCAGTCTCCTTAATGACGCTGCGGCGCCGTCGCCTTGGGGTAGAAGTTGATCGGGTGCGCGCCACCGGGCAGCGGGCCGGTGCCGGGCATGCCGCCGGGCTTCAGCAGCGGTTCGATGCCGTCGGCGCCGGGGCCGAAGGTTTCCAGCGCCTCGTCCATGTCGCGCACCGGCGGTCCGCTCAGTTCCTCGGCCTGCACGCTGGTTTCGGTTTGCAGCACGTCGAACACGGCGGCGTACGGGCTGCCGTTGGCGCGCAGCTTGCGGCCGATGTGGGCCAGCACGTGGATCGCGTCGCCCAGCAGCCGTTCGGCGTCGGCGGTGGTCTGCTGCGACAGGAATTCGAGGAACAGCGGCACATAGTCCGGCAGGTCGTCGCCGACCATTTGCAGGCCATGCCGACGATATTCTTCCATCAGGTCGACCATGGCCTGGCCGCGATCGCGCGACTCGCCGTAGATATGCTCGAACAGGTGCAGCGAGTGCGACGGATTGCGGTCAAAGGTCAGCACGTATTCCTGCTGAAGTTCGATCAGCGGCTTGGTGGCGAAGTGGGCCAGCAAATCGGCCAGCGCAGCGTGCCACGCGGGCTGCTGCCCGGCCAGCAGCGCGCTCAATTCGGCCTGCGCGGCCACCAGCTCGGGCTCCGGGTACTGCAACAACGCCGACAAGACTTGGTAGGCGGGGTTAGGCATCTGCGTTCTCCTTCTTTTTACGCGACTTCGGCATCATCATGAAGATCTCCGAGCCGTGCTTGCGCTTGCCGAACAGGCTGGCGTCGCTGACGCCATCCGAGCAGCCGTTGCCGAAGCTAAAACCGCAGCTGCCCTTGTCGTTGAAGCTGTCCTCGGCCATCTCCTTGTGGCTGCTCGGGATGACGAAGCGGTCTTCGTAATTGGCGATCGCCATGATGTGGTACATGTCTTCCACCGTGGCGGCGTCGAGGCCGACCTGGCGCAGCACCTCCAGATCCGGCTGGCCGGCCACGCTCTTGCTGCGCATGTAGGCGCGCATCGCCAGCATGCGGTCCAGTGCCTTGATCACGGGCGGCTGGTCACCGGCGGTCAGCAGGTTGGCCAGGTATTGCAGCGGAATGCGCAGGCTTTGCGTGTCGGGCAGGATGCCGTTCTTGCCCATGTGGCCCGCTTCGGCGGCGGCCTGGATCGGCGACAGCGGCGGGATGTACCACACCATCGGCAAGGTGCGGTATTCGGGATGCAGCGGGAATGCCACCTTCCACTCGACCGCCATCTTGTACACCGGCGAACGCTGGGCCGACTCCAGCCACGAATCGGGGATGCCCTGGCGGCGCGCTTCGGCGATCACCTCGGGATCGTGCGGATCGAGGAACAGCTCCAGTTGCGACGGGTACAGGTCGCGCGGATCGGCCACCGAGGCGGCGGCTTCGATCTTGTCGGCGTCGTACAGCAGCACGCCGAGGTAGCGGATGCGGCCCACGCAAGTCTCGGAGCACACGGTCGGCTGGCCGGCTTCGATGCGCGGGTAGCAGAAGGTGCACTTCTCGGCTTTGCCGGACGACCAATTGTAGTAAATCTTTTTGTACGGGCAGCCGGAGATGCACATGCGCCAGCCACGGCACTTGTCCTGATCGATCAGCACAATGCCATCGTCCTCGCGCTTGTACACCGAGCCGGATGGGCAAGATGCCACGCACGCGGGATTCAGGCAATGCTCGCAAAGACGCGGCAGATACATCATGAAGGTGTTTTCAAAGGTGCCGTACATCTCCTTCTGCACGTTTTCGAACAGCGTGTCCTGGCTGCGCTGGGCAAATTCGCCGCCCAGGTCATCCTCCCAATTCGGCCCCCACTCGATCTTGTCCATCTTTTTGCCGGTGAGGACAGAGATCGGGCGCGCGGTGGGCGGCGTTTGCGACAGCGGCGCGTTTTGCAGGCGCTCGTAGTCGTAGGTGAACGGTTCGTAGTATTCGTCGATGTTGGGCAGGTTCGGATTGGCGAAGATCTGCGCCAGGATCTTGAGCCGGCTGCCCTGGCGCGGCTCGATCTTGCCGCTGTCGGTGCGGCGCCAGCCGCCGTTCCATTTATTCTGATCTTCCCAGTGCTTCGGATAGCCGATGCCGGGCTTGGTCTCGACGTTGTTGAACCATGCGTATTCAACGCCATCACGGCTGGTCCAGACGTTCTTGCAGGTGACCGAACAGGTATGGCAACCGATGCATTTGTCCAGGTTCAGCACCATGCCGATTTGCGCTCTGATCTTCATTCATTTGCTCCTTGCAGTGGGCCTTCCAGCCAGTCGATCTTGTTCATTTTCCGCACCAGCACGAATTCATCGCGGTTCGATCCCACCGTGCCGTAGTAATTGAAGCCCCACGACAGCTGGGCATAGCCGCCGATCATGTGGGTTGGCTTGGTGACGGCGCGCGTCACCGAGTTATGAATGCCGCCACGCTTGCCGGATTGTTCGGAGCCGGGCACGTTGATGATTTTTTCCTGTGCGTGGTACATCAGCGTCATCCCTTCCGGCACCCGCTGGCTGACGATGGCGCGCGCGGTCAGCGTGCCGTTGACGTTGAAGACTTCGATCCAGTCGTTGTCGACGATGCCGGCCGCCTTGGCGTCCACCTCCGACAGCCACACGTGCGGACCGCCGCGCGACAGGGTCAGCATGCGCAGATTGTCCGAGTAGGTCGAGTGGATGCCCCACTTCTGGTGCGGCGTGATGAAGTTCAGCGCGATTTCTTTATTCCCATTCGGTTTGGCGCCCAGCATGGCGGTGGTGGTCTTGGTGTTGATCGCCGGTTTGTACACGCACAGCCCTTCGCCGAAATCGCGCATCCAGCGGTGGTCCTGGTAGAACTGCTGGCGGCCGGTGATGGTGCGCCATGGGATCAGCTCATGCACATTGGTGTAGCAGGCGTTGTAGCTGACTTCTTCCGACTCCAGCCCGGACCACGTCGGGGACGAGATGATTTTGCGCGGCTGCGCCTGCACGTCGCGGAAGCGGATGCTGTCATGCTCGCGCGGCAGCGCCAAATGGGTGTGATCGCGGCCGGTGATCTTGGACAGCGCCTCCCACGCCTTGACGGCGACGTGGCCATTGGTCTCCGGCGCCAGCGACAAGATCATTTCGGCGGCGTCGATCGCGGTGTCGAGGCGCGGCTGGCCATGGCCTACGCCGGGCGCGGTGACGGTGCGGTTGATGCCGCGCAGCGTTTCGACTTCGTGCGCAGTCTTCCAGCTGATGCCCTTTCCGCCGTTGCCTATCGATTCCAGCAGCGGGCCGATCGAAGTGTACTTCTGATAGATCTTGCTGTAATCGCGCTCAATCACGGTGAAGTTGGGCATGGTCTTGCCGGGGACAGGCTCGCACTCGCCGGCGCGCCAGTCTTTCGGATCGAACGGCTGGCCTAGTTCACCCGGCGTGTCATGCATCAGCGGGGTGAGAACGATGTCTTGCTGGGTGCCGAGGTAAGCGCCGCCGATCTGTTCGAACTTTTTGGCGATGCCCTTGTAGATTTCCCAGTCCGAGCGCGATTGCCACAGCGGATTGACGGCTTCCGACAGCGGGTGGATGAAGGGGTGCATGTCCGAGGTGTTGAGGTCATCCTTCTCATACCAGGTGGCGGTCGGCAGCACGATGTCGCCGTACAGACAGGTGGTCGACATGCGGAAGTCCAGCACCACCAGCAGATCCAGCTTGCCCTCGGCGGCCGGGCGCACCTTGACGTCGCGCGGCTTGATGCAATCGCTTTCGTCGCTCATCAGCGCGTTCTGGGTACCCAGCAGGTATTTGAGGAAGTACTCGTGGCCCTTGCCCGAGCTACCCAGAATATTCGAGCGCCAGACGAACATATTGCGCGGGAAGTTGGCCGGATTATCCGGATCGTCGCACGAGAATTCAAGTTTGCCCTGCTTGATCTGCTCGACTGCGTAGTCGACCGGCTTCACGCCGGCAGCAGCGGCGGCGCGTGTCACCTCCAGCGGATTGGTTTGCAGCTGCGGCGCCGATGGCAGCCAGCCGAGGCGCTCGGCCTTGGCGTTATAGTCCAGCAGCGACATCGGCGCCACGTCGTCCCCGGCCAATGGAGATGCGATTTCCTCGGTGTGCAGCTTTTCGTGGCGCCATTGGCTGGTATGGTTATAGAAGAACGAGGTGCCGTTCATCTGCCGCATCGGCCGGTTCCAGTCCTGCGCGAACGCCAGCGGGGTCCAGCCGGTTTGCGGCCGCAGCTTTTCCTGTCCCACGTAGTGCGCCCAGCCGCCGCCCGATTGGCCGATGCAGCCGCACATCATCAGCATATTGATGATGCCACGGTAGGTCATGTCCATGTGATACCAGTGATTCAGCGCGGCGCCGACGATCACCATGCTCTTGCCGCGCGTCTGGTCGGCGTTTTGCGCGAACTGGCGCGCCACGGTGATGACGTCGGCGGCCTTGACGCCGGTGTGCTTCTGTTGCCAGGCCGGCGTGTAGGGCACATCGTCGTCGTAGCTGGTGGCGACGTTGCCGCCGCCCAGGCCACGCTCGATGCCGTAGTTGGCCAGCGTCAGATCGAACACGGTGGCCACCAGTACGCTGCTGCCGTCGGCCAACGTCAAACGCTTGACCGGTACGTTGCGCAGCAGCAGATCGCTGGCGTCTTTGCCGCCAAAGTAAGGGAAGCCAACCGCCACCACCTCGTCGCTGCGGCCCAGCAGCGACAGTTGCGGATCAACCGGCGCGCCGTTGCCGCCCTCCTTCATCTCCAGATTCCACTTGCCGCTTTCGCCCCAGCGGAAGCCGATCGAGCCGGCCGGCGCGACGATGCGGCCGGACGGCTCGTCGATGACCAGGGTTTTCCATTCCGGGTTGTTGGTTTCATCGAGGTTGTTGGCCAGGTGCGAGGCGCGCAGGAAGTAGTCCGGCGCCAGCGTGCCGTTGTGCTCTTTCAGCAGCACCAGCATCGGGAAGTCGGTGTACTGCTTGGCGTATTCCTTGAAATAGGCTGACTGGCCGTTGCTGTGGTATTCGTTGAGGATGACGTGCCCCATCGCCATCGCCAACGCGGCGTCGGTGCCCTGCTTCGGCGCCAGCCAGATGTCGCCGAATTTGGCCATCTCGCCAAAGTCGGACGATACCGCGACCGTCTTGGTGCCCTTGTAGCGCACCTCGGTGTAGAAGTGGGCATCCGGGGTGCGCGTCATCGGCACGTTCGAGCCCCACACCATCAGATAGGTCGAGTTGTACCAGTCGGCCGATTCCGGCACGTCGGTCTGCTCGCCCCACACTTGCGGGCTGGCCGGCGGCAGGTCGCAGTACCAGTCGTAAAAGCTCAGCGCCACGCCACCGATCAGCGACAGGTAGCGCGTGCCGGCGGCGTAACTGACCATCGACATGGCGGGAATCGGTGAGAAGCCAACGATGCGGTCCGGCCCATATTTTTTGATGGTCAGCGCGTTGGCGGCGGCGATCATCTCGTTGGCCTCGTCCCAGCTGGCGCGCACAAAGCCGCCCAAGCCGCGCACCGATTTGTATTGTTTGGCGCGCTCGGGGTCCTGGCTGACGTAATCCCAGGCCGTGACCGGGTCCATGGTTTGGCGCGCTTCGCGCCACATTTCCATCAGGCGGCCACGCACCATCGGGTATTTGACGCGCTGCGCCGAGTAGACGTACCAGGAATAGCTGGCGCCACGCGGGCAGCCGCGCGGTTCGTGATTGGGCAGGTCCGGGCGGGTGCGCGGATAGTCCGTTTGCTGGGTTTCCCAGGTAATCAGGCCGTTCTTCACGTACACCTTCCAGCTGCAGGAGCCGGTGCAGTTGACACCGTGCGTGGAGCGCACGATTTTGTCATGCTGCCAGCGCTGGCGGTAGGCGTTCTCCCACGTGCGGTCTTCCTGCACCACGGCGCCATGGCCGTCGGAGAATGTGGACGTGGTCTTGTTGAAGAACTTCAGGCGATCCAGAAAATGACTCATGCTACCTCCTAAACGACAATGAGATCAGTCTACGGAGGACGCGTTCAGCTTGGAATCGGCAAGAAGTGGGCGCGGCGTGGTGAGAGGGACTAGGTGTTCTAGTCCTTTGTGACTAGATCACCGGCCGCGTTGCGGCGCTGCTCGGCGCGTATCCATGCTTCGCCCGGCAGTTTGAGCCACACCACGCGCCAGGCGTTGCGCACCACATCGCCGCTATTGGCAAACTGCGATGGCGACACCGGCTTGTCGTTGTGGATGATGTGGTGACCTTCGACCACAGCATAACGCACCCTGCCGCGCGTGGCGACGCGCAGCTCTGTGCCTTCAGGGAGGAAAAGCTGCTTCCATTGGTAGCCGGGCCGCGCGTGCTGCGCTGACTCGGCCGGCACCACATCTGGCTGTAGCTGTTTATGCGATGGAGTCGGAGCGCTGGCGGTTGCTTGCTTACGTTCGAGCCACTCGTTGATCGCTTCGCACATCGCTTCGTGGGTCCGGTCTGAAAAGCCAAAATCGCCCACGGCATCGCACAAGGCATGGAACACACTGGCGCGCAGCCCTACAGGTAGTTGGTAGTCCATTTTTTTCTCCTCGGTCTAGAAAGTCCAGAACGGGCTTGATCGGGCTAGAAAGGTCTAGATCGGTCTGTAACCGTTGCCGCAGGGAAGAGAAAAAGTCTAGAACGGTCTATAAATTCTATGACTATTCCGCGATCCCCTTATTTATAGACCGTTCTAGCCCGGTATAGTTCAATCTAGCCCGTTATGAACTTTGTAGACCGGCCCACCGAAAAAAAAGAGGGGGCTAGTGTATGCTCCGCGCGATAACGGCCAATTGGTCGTGGTAGTTATCCACCTGCCGGCCATCAAGCCAGCGACCATCCTCAGTCTGCACCAGCACGGCGCGCACCATACCTGGCTGCTCCTGCGCCGCCAACTGCGCGAACATCGCTGCCGGCGTCGCATAACACAGCGTGTACCCGCTGTCATAGCGAATCAGCGCCCGCGCCGTCGCGGCGCAACCAGCCGCCGACGTTCGCGTGGCGCTGGATGGGTTCTGCAAGCGCATCCCGCTGGCAGCGTTGATGCTGGCGTTGGCGGTGCCGTAACGCTCATGGAGCAAAACCGCCAGCGCGAGGATCGCCAGCGTCCAGGCGGTGCGGCGGCGTAGAGATGGATTGCGCATCATGGTTCCTTTCATTGCAAGCGCATTCTGCACGCGTCGCCAGCGCCGAATCCATGATCCACATCAGGTTTGGCCGAAAGGACTAGTCATTCATGAGCATGGGCAGCGGCGCCGAAGCGCGCTATACATACGGCTGTGCCGCCACCCCGCGCGGCGCTACTAAAGGAGCCACCATGAACATCGCCACCTTCGAAGAACTGCTGATCGCCGCCTCCGTCCAGCCGCAGCAACAACGCCTGCTGCTGACCTTCGCGGTCGCCGAGCCGGAACCGGACGGCGCGCCCGGTCCACAAGCCCGCAGCACCCTGGTGCCGGTAATGTGCGTCGACAAACAAGTAGCGGAACTGGATACCTTCGCCAACCTGGCCGACGAAGCCCGGCGCATGGGCCAGGACTGGGACGTGCTGCTGGTGACCACACTATCCGGCACCGCCAGCCAACTGCCCGACAACGAACAGACCGACGCCGCGCTGCGCAAGATGATCAAGGCGATCCGTCACGGCCAGCTGGAACGCCTGCTAGCCTTCGACCGCAGCGGCGACCTGCTGCACTACGCGTAAGCGCGCGCCGCCATGGCCAAGACCTTCCCGATCCGCCCGGCGCGGCCGGAGCTAATCTGCTGGGGGTGCGACCGCTATTGCGCCCACAACGCCATGATCTGCGGGAACGGCGCCGACCGCACCCAGCACCCGATCGAAACCTTCGGCGAGGGCTGGGACACCTTCGGCCTGAACGCACCGGCTAGTCCGGCAGTGGACACACCAGCGGCAGGAACTGCTGCTGCCGCGCCGAATACGCCATCAACGCCCCCGCTCCAGATCAAAATACCAACCATGAAGTTTGAGCTGGCCGGCGTCGACGCGCCGCTTCAGCCACGGATAGGTCAGCAGATTGTCGAGTGACTGCAAAATGCTGGCCAACTCGCAGGCGTGGATCTGTTCAGCGCCGTCGTGATGCGCCAGCTCGCGCTTGACACGCGCCGCCACCGGCTCCGCAATCCGCATCCACTGATTAACGAAGTCAGTCTCGCGCGACACCGCGCGCGGCTGCGGCGCCATCAGCGCGCGAATACCGCCGCAGCGGGCGTGGCCCAACACGATAATGCGCTCCACCTCCAAATCGCACACCGCGAACTCGATCGCCGAACTGACGCCGGGCGGCGCGCTGGGGGTACATGGCGGCACCAGATTGGCGATATTACGCACGATGAAGATGTCGCCCGGATGGCTGCCGGTCAGCAGCAGCGGATCGACACGCGAATCGCAACAGCCGATCAGCAACGTGTGCGGATGCTGGCCGGTGCGCAAACTGCCGTACAAATTCGGCTGCTCGCTGAAATACTGCTGCTGGAAGCGGCTAAAGCCGCTGATGAATTTTTCAATGTCCTGCATGATGACGCAAGCCCTCCGGATTCAATATAGTGATCTTGCGGCCCTTGAAGGCAATCAGGTTTTGCAGACTCAAGTCCGCCAGGATGCGCGAGAAGTGCTCCGGCGTCAGATTCAGGCGCGACGCCAGCACCGCCTTGGTGGCCGGCAGCGTCAATTGCGTCGCCTGCGGATCGCGCAACTCCTTCAGCAGATAGCCGGCCACGCGCTGGGTGCCGCTGCGCAGCGCATACGACTCCATATCGCACATCAGCGAGTGCATGCGCTGACTCAGCCCCGCCAGCATCTTGCAGGCGAATTCCGCGTCGTGATGAATCTCGCGATAGATCACCGGCTTCGACACGTGCAGCAGCAGCGTGTCCTCGGTGGCCTGGGCCGACACGATGTACGGGCTACCCATAAACATCAGCGCCTCGCCAAAGCTGTGGCCAGGCCCAATCAATTCGATTACTTTCTCAACCCCGGTGACCGACGTGAACGACAGCTTGACCTGCCCATACAGCACCTGATGAAAGCCGACGCAGGGATCGCCGCGCTGGAAAATCTGCTGACCGCGCTCGGCCCGCACCTCCGTGGTGCCAAGCGCGATGCGGTTCAACTCCTCCGGCCCCATCGAATTAAACAGCGGTACCCGCGCCAGAAATTCCTGTACCTTGATCTTGGTCTTGTCCATGTCGGCCTCAAATGGTACGTGAATAGCGCACCGGCTGCGGCCCCTGCTGCAGATAGCGATCGAAGGCCATGCAGATATTGCGGATCAGCAGACGGCCGCGCATCTTCACGCGCACGCCACGGCTGCCCATGCACAGCAAGCCATCGTCCTCCAGCGGCCGCAGGCGCGCCAGGTCGGCCGCGAAATAGTCGCGCGCCGCCACCCCGGCCGGCAGTGGCAGCCGGTCATAATCGAGGATGAAGTCACACATCAAGCGACTGATCACGGCACGCCGCAACTGGTCGTCCTCGGAGAGCACAATGCCGCGCGCCACCGGCAGCTCGCCATGATCCAGCCGTTCATAATAGGCACTGAGCGTCTTCTCGTTCTGGCTATAACAGTCGCCAAGCGCGCTGATGGCCGACACACCCAGCGCCACCATCGGCGCATCGGCGTGGGTTGAATAACCCTGGAAATTGCGCTGCAAGCGCCCTTCGCGCTGGCTGCGCGCCAGATCGTCGTCCGGCAACGCGAAATGGTCCATGCCGATGTAGACGTAGCCCGCCGCCGTCAGCTTGTCGATGCACAGACCCAGCATGGCCAGCTTGCTGTCCGGGTCCGGCAAATCCTCGGCGCGAATCAGGCGCTGCGACTTGAACAGCTGCGGCATGTGGGCATAGTTGTAGATGGCCACGCGGTCCGGCCGCGTCGCGATCACTTTATCCAGCGTCGGCGCGAAACTGGCTACGCTTTGCAGCGGCAGACCGTAAATCAGATCGACGCTGATTGAACGGAAGCCGCAGTCACGCGCCGCGTGCAGTACCGCCAAGGTTTGTTCATACGATTGCACGCGGTTGACCGCCCGCTGCACCACCGGATCGAAATCCTGGATGCCCAGGCTGATGCGGTTGAAGCCCTGACGCCGCAAGGTGGCGATGCGCGCCGGCGTCACCGTGCGCGGATCGACCTCGATCGAAAACTCGCCCTGCGCATCGGGCGCAAAGTCGAAATGCGCGCGCAACCGGTCCAGCAAGCCATCCATTTGCGCGTCGCTCAGATAGGTCGGCGTGCCGCCGCCAAAGTGCAGCTGCTCCACCTGCCGGCGCGCGCCCAACACGCCGGCCTGCAGCGCGATCTCGCACCCCAGATAATCCAGATACTCGACCGCCTTGCGCCGGTCCTGGGTAATGATCTTGTTGCAGCCGCAGTAGTAGCACAGCGACTCGCAAAACGGGATATGCACGTACAGCGACAACGGCACCCGATCGCCAGCCGCGTCCAGCCGGGCCACGGCGGCGCGGTAATCCGCCGCGCCGAAGTCGGCGCTGAAACGGTCGGCGGTCGGATACGAGGTGTAGCGCGGTCCCATCTGGTTCAGCTTGCGCACCAGCGCGGCGTCGAATTCGACCGATGGCGTCAGCGGTATCATGATCGTGCTCCACTCAGCAAGGCATGGCCGCGTTCCTGCGCGCGTAGCACCACCAGGTGATGGCGATGCAGCTGACATAGAACGCGATGAAGCACCACAGCGCGGCGTCGGCACTGCCGGTCAGCGCGATCGAGGTGCCATAGCTTTTCGGGATGAAGAAAGCGCCATAGGCCGCCACCGCCGAGGTAAAGCCCAGCACCGCCGCACTTTCCTTGTTGGCGTCCACCACCGCCTGCTGCTGCATCGCCTCCGGCTGACCGCGCACCGCGCGCTGACGCTCGGTCAGAAAAATCACCGGGATCATACGGAAGGTCGACGCGTTGCCAACGCCGGTGCCGGCAAACAGCACCATGAACATCCAGAAGAAGCCCTGGAAGCTGCCGGCCGCCTCACCGTGCGGCAGGAACACGATCACGCCATACACCGCCGCGATCATGGCGGCGAAAGTCCACAGCGTGACGCGGGCGCCACCCAGCTTGTCGGCGATGACGCCACCGGCGACGCGGAACAGCGCCCCCACCAGCGGGCCAAGAAAGGCAAACTGCAGCGGATTCACGTCCGGGAACTGGGTTTTGATCAGCAGCGGGAACGCCGCCGAATAACCGATGAACGAGCCAAAGGTACCGGTGTACAGCCAGCACATCAGCCAATTATGCTTGCGCTTGAAGATCACCGCCTGCTCGGCAAACGACGCCTTGGCCGAGGCCAGATCGTTCATGCCAAACCACGCCAGCAGGCTGCTGACAATGATGAACGGCACCCAGATGAAGCCCGCGTTCTGCAACCACAGCGTGGTGCTGACGCCGGCCTTGACGGCGCTTTGCGGTTCGCCACCGATGGCGCCAAACACGCCGGCGGTGATCACCAGCGGCACCACGAACTGCACCGCCGACACCCCCAGGTTGCCCAGGCCGGCGTTCATGCCGAGCGCATAACCCTTTTGCGCTTTCGGGAAGAAGAAGCTGATGTTGGCCATCGATGAGGCGAAGTTACCGCCGCCGAAACCGCACAGCAGCGCCAGGATCAACATGGTCGGATAGCCGGTGTTCAGGTCCTGCACCGCGTAGCCGATGCCGATCGCCGGGATCAGCAGCGAGGCGGTTGAAATCGTGGTCCATTTGCGGCCGCCGAAAATCGGCACCATGAACGAATAAAAAATGCGCAGCGTGGCGCCGGACAGGCCGGGCAGCGCGGTCAGCCAGAACAGCTGATTGGTGCTGTATTTGAAGCCGATGGTAGGCAGGTTGACCACCACCACGCTCCACACCATCCAGATCGCGAACGCCAGCGCCAGCGCCGGAATCGAGATCCACAGATTGCGGTTGGCGGTACTGCTGCCGCCACCGCGCCAGAAAGCGGCGCTCTCCGGTTCCCAGCTGTTAATCATGTATTTGCTCATCATATACTCCTTGAGTTTATTCCTTGAGTTAAGCGGGTTGCAGCGCCGGCGCGGCAGTGCTGGCGACCGCCGGGCGGAACGAATAATGCATCCACACCAGCGACACGCACACCGCGCCGTACAACAGCATGAAGGCGCTGGAGCGCACGCCGGTCAGGTCCAGTAGCGCGCCGAACATGATCGGCAGGATGAAGCCACCGAGGCCGCCGGCCAGGCCGACCACACCGGAGACGGCGCCGATGTTGTCGCTGAAATCGTCGGCAATAAATTTGAACACCGAGGCTTTGCCGACCGCCATCGCGGTGCCAACGATGAACAACAAGCCGGTGAAGAGCCACGGCGACAGCGCCAGGTTGACCTGCACCGGACCGCGCGTGGTCTGGATCAGCATCGCGGTCGGCGGATAGGACAGCAGGAAGAAACACACCCAGCACACCCACATCACCCACCACGTGACCTTGTAAGCGCCGTGGCGGTCGGCGATCCAGCCGCCCAGCGCGCGCAGCACGCCGCCCGGCAGCGAGAAGCAGGCCGCCAGCAGCGCCGCCAGTTTCAGATCAAAGCCGTATTCGCCGACGTAGTACTTGGTCATCCACAGCGCCAACGCCACATAGCCGCCAAACACCACCGAGTAGTACTGGCAGTAGCGCCACACACGGCGATCCTTCAGCACTTTGACCTGGTCCGCGAACGACACGCTGGCGCCGCTCTGGTGCGATGGATCGGTTGCGCTGAACACCCAGAACAGCAGCGCCGTCACCAGCATGGTCAGCGCATACACGGTGGGCAGCGCCTGCCAGCCCCAGGCAGCGATGATGGCCGGCGCCACAAACTTGGTCAGCGCCGAACCGGAATTGCCGGCGCCGAAAATGCCCATCGCCAGTCCGCGCCGCTCTTTGGCGAACCAGCGCGCCACATACGGCGTGCCAACCGAGAACGAGCCGCCGGCCAGGCCGACGAACAGGCCCAGGGCCAGGAACTGCCAATAGGCGGTGGCCAGACCAATCAGATAAATCGCCGGCACCGTGGCCAGCATCAGCAGGAAGAACACAATGCGGCCACCGTACTTGTCGCACCAGATACCGAGCGGCACCCGCACCAGCGAACCGCTCAACACCGGCATCGCCGCCAGCAGGCCGAACTCGGTCTCGTTCAGGCCCAACATCTTCTTGATCGGGATGCCCAGCACCGCGAACATCATCCAGATCGCGAAGCAGATCGTGAACGACAGCGTGCTGCTGGCCAGCACCCGCACCGCCTTGTTTTGCTTAGACACGTCAACTCTCCTGATACACATAGGGATGGCATCAGGGTACGCGGCGGCGCCCGCGCCGACCATCGGCATCACGGCTAGCCCGCCTAGCCCGAAAGGACTAGAGGCACGCCAAAAAGCCGGCCAAATCAAGAAAACCCCAAGCCGGTTAGGCGCGCCACGGGCCGCAGCCTAGAATCGGCGGCGTCGATCCGACAAGCCTTCATAAGGAACCACGTCATGCACGCCACACGCAAGCTCTGGACCTGGCTGGCCGTCATCTGCGCCCTCTCCTTCGCCGTGCTCGGCTGGGTGGGCGCGCAAATCTACCTGGCGGCGCCACCCATCCCCCAACACATCATCAGCGCCGACGGCGAAGCGCTGTTCGGCCCCGGCCAGGTCGATCGCGGCCAGCAGGCGTGGCTATCGGCCGGCGGCCAGCAGCTCGGCACCGTCTGGGGCCACGGCAGCTACGTCGCCCCCGACTGGTCGGCCGACTGGCTGCACCGCGAAGCGCTGGCGCTGCGCCAGATCTGGGCCCGGCGCGACTACGGCGCCAACTTCGACGACTTGAACAAGGCCACCCAGGCCGCGCTCAACGCCCGCCTGAAGGAGGAAATGCGCCGCAACAGCTATGACGCCACGCGCGCCACCATCGTGCTGTCGGCCGACCGCGCCGCCGCCGTGCGCGAGGTCGCACAGCACTACATCGACCTGTTTGGCGACGCCCGTAGCCTCGACAAGCTGCGCGAACAATATGCGATGAACGCCAATTCGGTGGTCGACGCCGACGACCTGCGCGCGCTGCCGGCATTCGTGTTCTGGTCAGCCTGGGCCGCCGCCACCGACCGTCCCGGCGCCACAGGCCTCAGCTACACCAGCAACTGGCCGCACGAACCGCTGATCGACAACCGGCCCAGCGCCGAAGCGGGCATCTGGTCGATCGCCAGCGTAATCCTGATGATAGGCGCGATCGCCGCCATGGTCATGGCCCACTCGGCCGCCAAGGAAGAGCAAGATCCGGCGCCACCCAAGGCCGACCCGCTGTTCAACCTGAAGCCAACACCATCGATGCTGGCCACCCGCAAATACTTCTTCGTGGTGATCGCGCTGATCCTGGCGCAAGTCGGTATGGGCGTCATCACCGCCCACTACGCGGTCGAAGGCCACAGCTTCTTCGGCTTCCCGCTGGCCGACGTGCTGCCATTCGTGGTCAGTCGCACCATCCACACCCAGTTCGCGGTGCTATGGATCGCCACCGCCTGGCTGGCCACCGGCCTGTATATCGCGCCCGCCATCTCCGGCCACGAGCCGCGCTTCCAGAAGCTGGGCGTCAACCTGCTGTTCTACGCGCTGCTGTTCATCGTGGCCGGCTCCACCGCCATGGGCTGGCTCGGATCGCTGCAGCACAAAGGCACGGCATTCGCCTTCTGGCTCGGCAACCAGGGGCTGGAATTCACCAGCATGGGCCGGGTGTGGCAAATCCTGCTGTTTGTCGGCCTGCTGTTCTGGGTCACGCTGCTGGGCCGCGCGCTGTGGCCGGCGCTGCGCAAGCCTTCCGACAGCCGTGGCCTGATCGTCATGGTGTTCCTGTCGGCGCTGTGCATCGGCGGCTTCTACGCCACCTCGCTGACCTGGGGCCGGCACAGTCACTACTCGATGATCGAATACTGGCGCTGGTGGCTGGTGCACCTGTGGGTGGAAGGCTTCTTCGAAGTGTTTGCCACCGCCGTCATCGCGCTGCTGTTCACCCGTCTGGGCCTGATCCGCGCCGCCAGCGCCAACAACGCCATCGTGCTGGAGACCATCGTGTTCCTGTTCGGCGGCATCCTCGGCACGCTGCACCACCTGTACTTCACCGGCACCCCCACCTTTGTGATCGCGATCGGCGCCATGTTTTCGGCGCTGGAAGTGGTGCCGCTGTCGCTGATCGGCATCGAAGCCTGGCGCAACTACCAGCGCTCCAAGGCCGCGCCATGGGTCGGCAGCTACCGCTGGTCGATCCTGTGCTTCATCGCGGTCGGCTTCTGGAACACGGTCGGCGCCGGCCTGCTCGGCTTCTCGATCAACACCCCGCTCGCGCTGTACTACATGCAGGGCTTGAACATGACCGCCGCCCACGGCCACGCCGCGCTGTTTGGCGTGTACGGCATGCTGGGCATCGGCCTGCTGCTGTTCTGCCTGCGCGGCATGAGCAGCCGGCTGGCGTGGTCGGACGCGCTGCTGCGGCCGATGTTCTGGTGCCTGAACATCGGCCTGGCGATGATGGTGTTTATCTCGCTGGTGCCGGCCGGCGTCTACCAGGCCTGGGCCAGCATCAGCACGGGCATGTGGTACGCCCGCTCGCCCGAGCTGATTCACTCGCCATTCATGGAAACGCTGGTGTGGCTGCGGGTGCCGGGCGATGTGGTGTTCGCCATCGGCACGCTGTTCCTGGCGCTATTCGCGTGGCGCCTGCTGGTGGCACGCAAGCAAAGCAGCGCCGCCATCGCCGATCACGCCTGACCTTCACTACCACGAGGAGTATCCAATGAAAACGCAATTCAAGCTTGCCACAGCGGCCGTCACTGCGGCGCTGCTGATGATGTCACAAAGTTTTGCCGAACCGGCGCTGCCGGTCATCACGCAGGAACTGGTAGCGCCACCGCTGCTGCCACCGCAGATCACCCGCAAGACGCCGGCGCGGGTGGTGGTGCACCTGACGGTGGAGGAAGTTCAGCGCGAGATCGCGCCGGACACGCTGTACACCTTCTGGACTTTTGGCGGCACGGTGCCAGGCAAGATGATACGGGTGCGCGAGGGCGACACGGTGGAGCTGCATCTGCAAAATCTGCCGGACAACAAGCTGCCGCACAATATCGATCTGCACGCGGTGACCGGTCCCGGTGGCGGCGCCGCGCAAACGCTGATCGCGCCGGGCAATGAGGCCACATTCAGCTTCAAGGCGCTCAATCCCGGCCTGTATGTGTATCACTGCGCCACCGCGCCAGTCGGCATGCATGTGGCGAACGGCATGTACGGCATGATTCTGGTCGAGCCGAAGGAAGGCATGTCCAAGGTCGACAAAGAGTACTACGTGATGCAGGGCGATTTCTACACCAGCGGTGCCTACCGCGCACCCGGCGCGCAGGCGTTCGATCAGCAGAAGGCGATCGACGAGAAGCCGACCTATGTGCTGTTCAACGGTGCCGACGGCGCGCTGACCGGGGCCAATGCGCTGACCGCCAAGGCCAATGACAAGGTGCGGCTGTTCTTTGGCGTCGGCGGGCCGAATATCACGTCCAGCTTCCACGTGATTGGCGCGATTTTCGACAAGGTGTACACCGAGGGTGGCTTGCGCTATCAGGAGCAGGTGCAGACCACCATGGTGCCGGCCGGTGGCTCGGCAATCGTCGAATTCACGCCTAAGGTGCCGGGTAATCTGACGCTGGTCGATCATTCGCTGACGCGCGCTTTCAACAAGGGCGCGATCGGGCTGCTGGCGGTGAGTGGGCCGGAGCGGCCGGAGATCTACGGTAAAGGGGTCAAGACGCCATTGGTGGCGGCCAAGGCGAGCGCCAACAGCGTGGTAAAGGTTGCCGCTGCGGGCGCTGCCACGGCCACCGCGTCTGGGGCCACGCCTGCGGCGACGCATGTGGCGGTGGCGCTGGACAAGGGCCAGCTGGCGCGTGGCAAGGCGGTGTATGACAGCAGCTGCACGGCGTGCCATCAATCCAAGGGCGAAGGCGTGGCGGGCGTGTTCCCTCCCCTGGCCAATTCGGACTTTTTCAAGGAGCGGCCGTATGAGATGGCGCACATCGTGCTGAATGGGCGTAACGGCGAGATTGTCGTCAACGGCGATCATTACAACGGCGTGATGCCGGCGCAGGATCTCAGCGATGAGGATATCGCGGCGGTTATCAACTACGTCAGCGTGGATCTCAACGGCGGCAAGCCAGTGCTGACACCGGCGCATGTACGCGACATGCGTAAAAACCGTCAGCCATGAACGCGTTGGCCCAACCGCACCGGGCCTCACGCCGCCACCCGATGGCATTCGCCGCAGCCGCGATGGCGGCGGCGGCGCTGTCGTGGGGCGCGGCAGCGGCGGGGCCGGAGTATCGCGCCATCGCTGGCGGCGCGCTGCGCAGTGTGCTGCCGGCGGATGGCGTGACGGCGGAAGCGCGGGTGGCGCCGTTCCTGATGCGCAGCCGCCTTGTGACCAATCGCGAGTTCGCGACCTTCCTGCAAGCCTCGCCTTCCTGGCAGCGCGGCCAGGCGCCAAACCTGTTCACTGCGCCGACCTATCTGGCGCATTTCGCGCAAGCCGCGTCCGACGCGCCGGTGGTTAACGTCAGCTGGTACGCGGCGCAAGCCTATTGCGCCGCCGAGCAAGCCCGTTTGCCACGCTGGCACGAATGGGAATTCGCCGCCGCTGCCGACACCACACGCGCCGACGCCCGCGATGACGACGAATGGCTATCCACTATCCTGCGCTGGTACGCCGACGCTGGCAAAGCCCCACCCGGCGCGGTAGCCAGCACGCCAGCCAACTACTACAACATCCACGACCTGCACGGCCTGGTGTGGGAATGGGTCGAAGACTACAGCGGTCTATTCGTCAACGCCGACAGCCGCGCCAAGGGTGAACAAAAGCAGCTCGATTACTGTGGCGGCGCCGCCGTCAACCTGTCCGACCGCCGCAACTACGCCATCCTCATGCGCCTTGCCCTGCTGTCCGCCATGGAAGCCCGGCAGGATGGCGCCAATCTCGGATTCCGCTGCGTGCGCGATCCAGCCAATCACGAACCAGGAGCCACACCATGAAAACAGCCATCAGCGCGATCATGATCGCCAGCACAATCGCACTCGCCGGCGCAGCGCATGCCGGGCCAGCCGCACCGGTGGGCGCGGCGGCGACGGCGATCGACTCGCTCTACCAGCTCACCACCCCGCTCACCGACGCCGCCGGCCAGCACTTCACACTGCGCGACATGGCCGGCGCACCGCTGCTGGTCACCATGTTTTACGGGAACTGCCACTCGGCCTGCCCGATCGTTATCGAAACGCTGAAGCGCACCGTCGGCGCGCTCGGCGCCAACGGCAAGCATCTACGCGTACTACTGATCAGCCTCGATCCACAACGCGACAACCCAAAATCGCTGGCCATGCTGGCCCACATGCAGCAGCTCGACGCCAGCCAATACCGCCTCGCCGTCGCCGCCAACGACAACGACACCCGCCTGCTGGCCGCCGCCCTCAACATCCGCTACCGCGCGCTGGACAACGGCGAAATCAACCACACCACCCGCATCGTTCTGCTGGACCACAACGGCAGCGTGCAAGCCGACAGCACACGCCTCGAGGTCGAACCCGATCCCGCCTTCGTCAAACAGATCGCCGCCATCGTCAAAAGATAAGCCAGATCAAGAAAACCCTAGATAGCACTAACCACCCACAAAACCACCATATATAGTGATCGCAACACCAAACCAACTAGATACGGGGTCATATGCACCACACCATGATCGTCAAGCGCGACGGCGGCGAGCAGCCATTCAACCTGCACAAAATCGAAAGCGCCCTGCTGCGCGCCGGCCGCGCCAGCGGCGAATTCGACACCCACAAAGCCGCCCAACTCACCGAAGCGGTACTGCTGCAGCTATCCACCCTGCCGCGCCACGCCCCCCTCAGCGTCGAACTGGTACAGGACACCGTCGAAACCATCCTGTACGACGCCGACCACCGCCACACGCTGCGTCGCTACATCGTCTACCGCGAACAACACGCCACACTGCGCCAGGACAAACACGCGCTGGTGGACGTCGCCAGCTCCATCAACGAATACCTCGACCGCCAGGACTGGCGCGTCAATGCCAACGCCAATCAGGGCTACTCGCTGGGCGGCCTGATACTCAACGTCTCCGGCAAAGTCATCGCCAACTACTGGCTCAATCACGTCTACCCGCCCGCGATCGGCCGCGCCCACCGCGAAGCCGACCTGCACATCCACGACCTCGACATGCTGTCCGGGTATTGCGCCGGCTGGTCGCTGCGCACCCTGCTCAACGAAGGCTTGAACGGCGTGCCCGGCAAAGTCGAATCCAGCCCGCCTCGCCATCTGTCCAGCGCCATCGGCCAGATCGTCAACTTCCTCGGCACGCTGCAAAACGAATGGGCCGGCGCCCAAGCCTTCAGCTCCTTCGACACCTACATGGCGCCCTTCATCCGCAAGGACCAACTGCGCTACGACGACGTCAAACAATATATGCAGGAGCTGATCTACAACCTCAACGTGCCATCGCGCTGGGGCACGCAAACCCCGTTCACCAACCTCACCTTCGATTGGGTCTGCCCGGAAGACCTGCGCGAGCAAATTCCCCACATCGCCGGCGAAGCAATGCCGTTCACCTACGGCGCGCTGCAAGCCGAGATGGACATGATCAACCGCGCCTACATCGAGATCATGATGGCCGGCGATGCCAAGGGCCGCGCCTTCACCTTCCCGATCCCGACCTACAACATCACCGAGGACTTCGCGTGGGACAGCCCCAACGCCGAACTGCTGTTCGAGATGACCGCGCGCTACGGCCTGCCCTACTTCCAGAATTTCATCAACTCCGAACTGAAGCCCAACATGATCCGCTCGATGTGCTGCCGGCTGCAGCTGGACCTGCGCGAACTGCTCAAGCGCGGCAACGGCCTGTTTGGCTCGGCCGAGCAAACCGGCTCGCTGGGCGTGGTCACCATCAACTGCGCGCGCCTCGGCTATGTGCACCGCAACGACGAAGCCGGCCTGATGGCCGCGCTGGACCGGCTGCTGGAACTGGGCCGCGACAGCCTTGAGATCAAGCGCAAAGTCATTCAGCGCCACATGGACAATGGCCTGTTCCCCTACACCAAACGCTACCTCGGCACACTGCGCAACCACTTCTCCACGCTGGGCGTCAACGGCATCAACGAAATGGTGCGCAACTTCGATCCGAGCGGCCGCCAGGACATCACCACACCGTGGGGCCGCGCCTTCGCGCTGCGCCTGCTGGACCACGTGCGCGCCCGCATGGTCGAATTCCAGGAACAGACCGGCCATATGTACAACCTGGAAGCCACGCCGGCCGAAGGCACCACCTACCGCTTCGCCAAGGAAGACCGCAAGCGCTATCCCAACATCCTGCAGGCCGGCACGCCGCAGATGCCCTACTACACCAACTCCTCGCAACTGCCGGTCGGCTTTACCGACGACCCCTTCGAGGCGCTGGAACAGCAGGACGAGCTGCAGCGCAAATACACCGGCGGCACCGTGCTGCACCTGTACCTGACCGAAGCGCTGTCGAGCGCCGCCGCCTGCCGCACGCTGGTGCGGCGCGCGCTGAGCCGCTTCGGCCTGCCCTACATCACGGTCACGCCGACCTTCTCGATCTGCCCCAAGCACGGCTACCTGAATGGCAGCCATGCCTACTGCCCCAAATGCGACGCCGAGATCATCGCGCGCAAACAAGCCACTCTTCAACCACCAGCAAAGGAACTGCCATGCACTCAATAACCCCCGCCGTGCAACTCGACGACAGCGAACGCCAGCCGTGCGAAATCTGGACCCGCGTGATGGGCTATCACCGTCCGGTTTCGTCGTTCAACATCGGCAAACAAGGTGAATTCCATGAACGTAAATTCTTCCGCGAACCGCATGCACAGCCAGAAAGCTGACAGCGTGCGGCGCGCACTGCGGGTCGGCGGCTACACGCCGTTCAGCGCCACCGAATATCCCGGCTTGCTATCGGCCGTGGTATTCGTCCAGGGCTGCCCGTGGCGCTGCGGCTACTGCCATAACCCGCATCTGCAGGAACGCACGCGCGACAGCCCGATCGCCTGGTCCGAGGTGCTGGCCACGCTGAGGCGCCGCGCCGGCCTGCTGGACGCGGTGGTGTTCTGCGGCGGCGAAGCCACCATGGATTCGGCGCTGGCGGACGCGATTGCCGAGGTGCGCGCGCTGGGCTTCAAGGTCGGCCTGGAAACCGCGTGCATTTACCCGCAACGCCTGCGACAAGTGCTGCCGCTACTGGATTGGGTGGGATTCGACGTCAAGACCAACTTTGAAAGCTATGCCGGCATCACCGGCGTGGCCGGCAGTGGTGATCCGGTACGCGAAAGCGTGGCCGCGATCCTGGCCAGCGGTGTGGCCTATGAGTGCCGCACCACCGTGCATCCAGCGCAGCTGCCGCCGCCGGCGCTGCGTGCGCTGGCACGGACACTGGCCGCGATGGGCGTGCGCCATTACGTGCTGCAGGATTTCCGCGCCACCGGTTGCGCCGATGACGCGCTGGCGGCCAGCGCCCTACCCGGTTATCCGTCCGAGGAAATGCTGGCAGGGATCGCGCCGCTATTCGACAGCTTCAGCGTGCGCCGCGCCGGCCAGGCAGCGCGCTGACCAGCCGGGACAGGGCTTGCCGGCCCAGTTCCGTCACTGGCAGCTCGATCGCGTCCAGCGTGTTTTTGACCAGCAGGCCCAGTTCCGTGTCGCCCTCCATCGACAGGCGGCGAGCGAAGAACAGCGTATCAGGATCCTGCTCACGCCGCGCCAGCGCAACGAAATCGCGCGCGCAGGCGCCGATCTCCAGATCCGGCGTGCCGTCGCCGCGCAGTGCCGCAAAGCCATCGCCGCGCCAGGTGAAATCGAAGGCGACGCCGGCATCGCTGACGCGCACCCGCAGATGGCGGCCAGACAGGCCGGCGCGCACATCGCCCGGCAGATGCGGCCGCAGCACCAGGTTCAGCGCCGCCACGCACAGCAGCGAGCCAGGATAGGCCGGCAAGCGCTGCCCCAGCGCGGCCAGTGCCGTCGGCAGCCGCAAAACCGCTCCTTGTGTATGTCGTGCCGCTGGATTCATGCCGCTTCCTCCATCCGATATTCCAGACCTGGTTTGCCGTACCAATAACCATTGCAAGCCGCCGCTGGCAGCAGCGGCGCCAGCGCGTCGGCCGCCGCGCGGCCCTGCAATGCGCCGTTGCGCACCGCGTCGAAGGCGCGCACCACCTCGCCCATATGCTCGGCCTGAGGGCTGAGACGCAGCACGTCCACACCCAGCTCTGTCAGCTGCGCCAACTCCGCCACCAGGTTGTACACCAGCGCCGACTGGCTCTGAATCCCGTTCAGCACCAGGAACTCTTGCTGCTCGCGGGTTTGCATCAGCAGCCCGTCCGGATGCTCGATGCAACTGAAACGACAATCATCCTTGGGCAGATTGCGGTTGCGCGCCGTGAAGCAGCGCGCCGAAAACGCCAGCGGCATGCGGCCAAACGCAAACACTTCGGTCTCGATGCCCGGCGGCCGCGTCGCCTGCATATGCCGCAAGCCCTCGCGCCCCATCTCCAGCGGCATCACCCAGCGCTGCGCGCCCAGGCCATGCAGCAGCGCCAGCGTCGGCGGATTGTAGACATTCAAATGCGGCCCGGCCACAAAGCGCGACTGCCCGGATAACATGTGCACCGCCCCCATATCATTGGCCTCGACCTGAAAACGTCCATTCGCAGTCAGCTTGCGCTGCGCCCCCAGATCCGAACTGGACTCGATCAAGGCCAGCGTCGACAACACCACCTGCTTGCCGCGCGCCTGCAGCAGTTCGGCCACCTGCAGCCAATCAGCCGCGCGCAGCTCGTGGCGACGCGAACACACAGTCTCGCCCAGGTAGACGATATCCACCGGACCGTCAGCCATCTGTTCGTAAAATTCCATAACCCTGGCGCGCGGCCAGTAATACAGCAGCGGCCCGAGGGCAAGCTTCAACATGACTTCTCCCATCTTATTTCCATGAGCGGTGATACGCGCCCAATGTGTGCTGCTGGCCCTCGGCCAGCGTATTCAATTCGCCCATCCAGGCCGGCTTGACCGCATAGCGCGCCGCATTGCGCAGACAATCATCCAGCGCCGCGCGCCACACCCGCGTCACCTGCGCCACATAGGCCGGACTGCGCTGACGGCCCTCGATCTTCACCGCGCGCACGCCCATCGCCAGCAGTTGCGGCAGCAGCTCCAGCGTATTCAGGCTGGTCGGCTCCTCGATCGCGTAATAAGTCTCTTCACCGACCTCGAAACGGCCCTTGCACAGCGTTGGATAGCTGGCGTTTTCCTGCGGCGTATAGCGGTCTATCATCACGCCGTTGAGCCGCGACTCCAGCCCGCGCGGATTCTGCTGCCAGCGCACCGCCTTGGCCGGCGAGCAAACGCCGTGCGTATTCGGCGATTCACCGGTCACATAGGACGACAGCTGGCAGCGTCCCTCCACCATCACGCACAAGCTGCCAAAACCGAACACCTCGATTTCGACCGAGGTGTTGTTCACCACATGCGCCACCTGCGCCAGCGACAGCACGCGCGGCAGCACCGCGCGCTGCACGCCGAAGTGATGCTGGTAGAAGTTAATCGCCTCCGCATTGGTGGCCGAGCCCTGCACCGACAGGTGCAGCCGCAGATTCGGATGATGGTCGGCCGCATAGCGCATCAGGCCAGGGTCGGCCAGGATCACCGCGTCAACGCCGGCACGCGCGGCGCGGTCGATGGCGCTCTGCCACAGCTGCACATTGTCCGGCTGCGGATAAGTGTTCAGCGCCAGCAGAACCTTGCGGCCGCGATCGTGGGCATAGGCGATGCCGCTGGCGATGGCGGCATCGTCAAAATTGAGGCCGGCGAAATTACGGGCATTGGTGGCATCGCGGAAGCCGAGGTAGACGCAGTCGGCGCCCAGGTCGATCGCCGATTTCAGCGCCGGCAGGCTGCCCGCCGGGCAGACCAGTTCTATAGGGTGTGGATTCATGGGGACGAACTGTATCGCTGCATGAACCCTGAAATCCTTGATATGAATCAAAGAATTTGAGCTTTATCGGGTGGGACAATGGCTGCAGCTTTAATCAAGGACAAACAAGATGCAAAAGATCGCCACTTATCTCGACCAGGACCACCGCCGCTGCGACGAACAGTACACCATGGCGGAATCGGAAGTCATCCTGCGCCACTGGGAGTCCGCCGGCCGCCAGTTCGAACGCTTCCTGGCCCTGTTCAACTGCCATCTGGACAAGGAAGAACGGGTGCTGTTCCCGCGCCTGGACCACGCGCTGGGCAATGGCTATGGCCCCACCACCGTGATGCGCGCCGAGCACCGCCAGCTGCGCGAGATGCTGGCCCTGATGCGGGCCGCGATCGCCCAACGCGACACCGCAGCCTACTTCGACCAGGCCGACCTGCTGCGCATCCTGATGCGCCAGCATAATCTGAAAGAAGAAGGCATCCTGTATCCGCAGGCCGACTTCGTGCTGATCAAGCAGGCCGACGCCGTCATCGCCAGCATGAAAAACCTCGACCACGCCGAAACCGGGAGCGCGGCATGAACAGCGCGCTCGCCCCCGGCGCCAGCAGCCGCCTGCTGGACGTGGGCGGCCTGGAGCCGCCGGAACCGATGGTGCGCATCCTGGAAGCGCTGGACACGCTGGCGCCACCAGAGCGGCTGCGCGTGCTGATCGACCGCGAGCCGGTGCCGCTGTACCGCATCCTGCTGCGCAACGGCTACCAGTACCACAGCGCCGTCACCGACGAACAGCGCTACCAAGTCACCATCTGGCTGGCCGACGGCGCATGAAACCATTGGATGCCCCGCAGCGTGCACTGGCCTTCGGCGCCAATCCGCCGTTGTCGCTGCCGCTGCGGTACTTCCTCAGCGCCCCGCTGTTTGCGACGCTGGCCGCCGCCTTGCTGGCCTGGCAGGGCGAAGCCGCTTTGCTGACGCGCTGGTCGCCGTTGACGCTGGCCGTGGTCCACCTGATGGTACTGGGCTGCGTCAGCATGACAATGATAGGCGCGCTGCTGCAAATGCTGCCGGTGGTGGCCGGCATCGGCGTTCCCGGTACTGGCCGCGTCGGCGCCGCCGTCCATCTGTGCCTGGGCGCCGGTACGCTGCTGCTGGCGGCCGGCTTCTGGCATGAGAACCCGGTGCTGTTCCGCTTCGCCATGGCGCTGCTGCTGGCCGGACTGCTGCTGTTCGTCGGCGCCTGCACGGTCGGCATGTGGCAGTACCACCTGCCCGGCGCCGGCGCGGTGGTGGCCGGAGTCCGGCTGTCGCTGGCGTCGCTGCTGGTCACCATGGTGCTGGGCGCGCTGCTGGCAAGCGTGTTCGCCTGGCCCGGCCTGCTGCAGCTGTCGTTGCAGCGCCTGACCGACCTGCATGCGCTGTGGGGGCTGTCCGGCTGGATCGGATTGCTGGTGATCGGCATCGCCTTCCAGGTGGTGCCGATGTTCATGTTGACCGAACCCTATCCGAAATGGCTGACCGGCCAATTCAGCACGCTGCTGTTCATGCTGCTGGCGGCGGCCTCGCTGTCCAGCGGCTGGAACGGCGCCGGCGCGCTGCTGCACCAGGCCAGCCTGTGGCTGCTGGCCGGCGGTTACGCGCTGTTTGGCGGCGTCACGCTCTACCTGCTGGCGCGCCGCAAGCGCCCGCGCGCCGATCCCACCACGCTGTTCTGGCGCACCGCCATGGCCAGCCTGCTGGCGGCGCTGGCACTGTGGTTGTGGCCAGCGGCCACGCCCTCCAACGCGGCGCCGCTGGCGATCGGTGTGCTGCTGATCGGTGGCGTTGCGCTGTCGACCATCAGCGGCATGCTGTACAAGATCGTGCCCTTCCTGACCTGGTATCACCTGCAGCAGCGGCGCGACATCAGCGGCCGCAAGCCGCCCAATATCAACCAGATCATCCCCGAGCGCCACGCGCAATGGCAGTACGGCCTGCACGCCGCCGCCGTGCTGTTGTTGCTGGCCGCTTGTTATCAACCGATGCTGGCGCGCGCCGGCGCGGCGCTGCTGTGCGCCGCCTGCCTCGCGCTCTGGCTCAACCTGTGGCGCGCCGCGCGCCTGTACTACTCTCAGTCCAACTACCATCATGAATAGCGAATTCCACATCAACGCCATCCTGCGCCAGGCCAGGCCGCGCCTGAGCACCCTGCTGAAACTGATGTTCAGCGAAGCGCAGGCATTTGGCCAGAAAACCCAATGGCTGGGCAGCGCCATCGCACTACTCGAACCACTGGGCTTCCAGGAGCGCACCATCCGCACCGCGCTGTTCCGCCTGGCCGAGCACCAGATGATCAAGCTGGAACGCCATGGCCGGCGCAGCCTGTGCATGCTGACCGCGCCCACCGCCGCCGCGCTTCTGGCGGCGCGCCAGCGCATCAACATGCCGGCCGCGCGCAGCTTTGCCGAAGACTGGACGCTGCTGATCAACAGCGGCGGCATCAGCGCGCCGCGCTACGCCAGCACCCGCAAGCAGTTGCTGGACCTGGAATACTGCATGCTGGCGCCCAATCTGCTGGCGCGGCCGGCGGCCTACACGCGCGGCGTGCAGTGCGGCGAAGAACATGGCATGGCGCTGTTCGAAATCCACGGCGCCCAGCTGGCGGCGGCGGTGCGTCAGCCACTGTTCGGCACCATGGAATGGGATCTGGAGACGCCGGCCGCGCTGTACGCGCAGTTCCTGCAACGCTTCCAACCGCTGCGGCAGATGCTGGGCCGGCGCGCCGCCCTCAGCGACGAGCAGGCGTACATGGTACGGCTACTGGTCAGCCACGGTTACCAGCAGTGCCGCCGCAGCGATCCGCTGCTGCCGCAAGAACTGCTGCCTGAGAACTGGCCGGCGATGGAGGCATATCAGACCTATGTCGCGCTGTACGCCGGCTGCGCCGCGCAAGCGCGCCGCCACATTCTCAAGATCACCGCCACCCAGGCGCCGGAACAGCCGGAGCATGACGACGCGCCAGCGCGCCAGACCGTGCGCCGCGCCAGCGTCTACATGGCAGCTTAATTACCATCACCAAAAGAGAATTCAACCATGACACAACTGACTGCAGACCGCTATGACGGTCCTACCCTGAGCGTAACCGTCAACCGCGAAGGCGCGCGTGTGCACCGCCTGGTCGACGATACCGTCTACCCAACCCGTGCCAAGAAAATGGATATCCGCCGCGACCCGATGGTCGAAGCCCTGTTCGGCGCCGCCACGCCGCACGCGTCCAACGCCGCGCCGGCGCGCAAGATCATGGTCGGCCGACGCTAAGCCGGCCCGCTGCCGCGCCACCGCTTGGTGACGCGTGCTGGCGTCGCGCCGGCATCGTCATCACCATGGCTGGCCCGCCCGCCACCAGCTTGAACTGAGCGATCAGGTGCTGCAGTACCACCGCCTGCCGCTGCATGCGCTGCGCCGCCAGCGCCGCGTCTTCCGCCACCGCCGCGTTCTGCTGGTTGATGCTGTCGATATGGCCCACCGCCTGGTCGATCTGCGCGATGCCGCTGCTTTGCTCCCTGCTGGCCTGGCTGATCTGGCCCATATAGCGCTCCACCTCGGCCACCGATGTCACCATTTCGCGCATGATGCGGCCCGCATCCGCCGCCTCGCGGCTGCCATTGCCGATCTGCTCGACCGAGCTATTGATCAGCGCCGTGATTTCATGCGCGGCGCTGGCCGAGCGCTGTGCCAGTTGCCGCACCTCGCCCGCCACCACGGCAAAGCCGCGTCCCTGTTCGCCCGCGCGTGCCGCCTCCACGGCGGCATTCAGCGCCAGAATATTGGTCTGAAACGCGATGCCGTCGATGACATCGATAATGTCCGCAATCCGCGTCGAGCTGGCGCGGATTGCCTCCATCGTCCGCACCACCGCAGCCACGGCGGCGCCGCCATCCGCCGCCACCCGCGCCGCGGTCAGCGCCACATCGTTGGCCTCGTGCGCATTGTCGGCATTCTGGTGCACGGTGCCGGTCATCTGCCTCATCGACGCGGCGGTCTGTTCGAGCGCGCTGGCCTGGCTCTCGCTGCGCGCCGACAGATCGGCGTTACCGCGCGCGATACCGTGCGCCTCGCGCCCGACCACCGCGCTGGCCTCCTTGATCTGCCCCACCAGCGATTGCAGATTGATCTGCAACACGCGCAAGGCATGCTGCATCGCCACCACCTCGGCCGCTCCTTCAGTGGCGATGCGGCCGGTCAAATCGCCGCCGCCCATGCGTTCCAGCGCGCCGCGCATCGCGATCAGCGGCGTAATGGCGGATTTACGCAACACCATCATGCCCACCAACGCCAGTATCAGATCGATGCCGATCAGGGTTTTAAAAGCCGGCAGCAGCAACGCCGCCAGCATTAATAGCGTCAACCCGAAAAATATAATATGAAACTGCGTTGATAATGAAATATGCCGTTTTTCTTTAAATCGCAGATTTTCCGTTGTATATAAACGCTCGGCAGCCTCGATTTGCGCGCGTGATGGTTTTACCCGTACCGAGGTATAACCGGCAAGCTTGCCATTTTCAAAATAAGGTGCGGCATTCGCCTCGACCCAGTAAAAATCCCCATTTTTACAACGGTTTTTAACCAGCCCATTCCAGGCCCGCCCCGCTCTCAGTGCACGCCACAGATCCTCGAAGGCGGCGGCCGGCATGTCCGGGTGGCGCACGATATTCTGCGGCGCGCCCAGCAACTCATCCTCGGCATACCCACTGATGCGAATAAAGTCGGCATTCACGTAGCAGATATTGCCTTGCAGGTCGGTTTTTGAGACGATGGTTTCCGTTTCGTCCAACACGTATTCAATATTACTTACAGGAAAATTCAACCGCATAATCGCATTCGTCGAGTTTATTCGCCGTCAATTATATGGGTCACAAAACAATAAAAATGACGAAGTGGAAATAATTATTTATTTCGTGGATATTTGATTTTGGGCATTGCATAACAAACGTGCAAGCAAATCTAGTTTTCGTCCAAAGCCACGCGGTTGATCTTTCTATACGCTCCAGCCTCAGAGTGAATTGAATCACCATACAGGAGATGAAACAATGAAGAAACCGCAGCACATGCTGGTGTGCGGCGTGAGCATGCTCACGTTGTGCGTCAACGCCTCGGCGCAAACCGACGAAGCGCCACTAACCTCGGTGACCGTCACCGGTTCCCGCGTCATCAAAAACGGCGACAGCAATCCCTCCCCAACCACGGTGGTCACCGCCGACGACCTGCTTACCTCGCGTCCCGGATCGACACTGGCCGACGCGCTCAACACGCTGCCTGTGTTTGCCGGCTCGCGCGGCTCGGCCAGCAATCCCACCACCGCCGGCAGCGCGGCCGGCGGCAGTGGCTCGGCCAATCAGCTCAACCTGCGCAACATCGGCGCCACCCGCACGCTGGTGCTGATGGACGGCAAACGGATCCCGCCCACGCTGTACAACGGCGCGGTCGACGTCGACCTGATTCCGCAGCAGTTCGTCGAGCGCGTCGACGTGGTCACCGGCGGCGTCTCGGCCGTCTACGGCTCGGACGCCATGACCGGTGTGGTCAATTACATCATCGATCACAAATTCAACGGCATCAAGGCTGATGCCAGCTACGGCAAATCGTCGCGCAACGACGCCGCCAAATCCAACGCCTCGCTGGCCTGGGGCGCCAATCTGGGCCAGGGTCTGCACGTTGAAGCCGGCGTTGAATACCGCAAGGAAGGCGGCATCGACAACCGCTCCGATCGCGACTGGCTGAATCAGGTTGGCGTCACCGGCGCCGGCACCGCCGCCAATCCCTATGTGCTGCAATCGAACCTGCGCCAAAAAAGCTTCCCGTTCGGCGGCCTGATTACCAGCGGCGCGCTGGCCGGCCAGACCTTCAAGAGCAATGGCGTGCTGAGTCCCTTCGTGGCAGGCACCGCCACCGGCACCTCGGCGATTGAAGTCGGCGGCGACGGCGGCTACTGGGACTCCGGCCTGCTGGCGCGCCTGCAAGCGACCCAATTGTTCGGCCGCGCCGACTACGACATCAACCGCGACATCCACGCCTACGCCCAGCTGTCCGGCAACCTGAAGACCAACACCAACTTCGCCGAGACCAATCAGCTCAGTGGCGTCTCTCTGCGCCGCACCAACGCCTTCCTGCCGGCCGAATACCAGGCGCTGATTCCGACCACCCAGTCGAGCTTCACCTTCAGCAAATTCTTGAGCGACATCCCGCGCCTGCAAGCCGATTCGGATTCCAAGCAGTGGGTGTTCGTCACCGGCCTGGAAGGTAAAACCAACGGCTGGAAATGGGACGTCGATTACACCTACGGCCGTTCCAAGCTGAATACCGCGATGGCCAATGTGCTGAACCGCCAGAAGCTGTCGGCCGCGCTGGATGCCGTCAGCAGCGGCGGCAAGACCGTGTGTAACGTCACCGTCACCAATCCCGGCCTGATGGACAACTGCGTGCCGCTCAACGTGTTCGGCCCCAGCGCCGCCTCGCAGCAAGCCATCGACTATGTGACCGACACCGTGTTCTTCGATTCGCTCACCACCATGAACGACATCACCGGCCAGCTCTCCGGCAAATTGCTGGACAACTGGGCCGGCCCGGTCAACGGCGCCATCTCGGCCGAGTGGCGCGACGTGGCCTTCAAGTCGCACAGCAGCTCGCGGCCGACGGACCTGGTCAACTGCACCGGCCTGACGCTGAACTGCTCGTCCACCGCCACCCTGACCGAATACGTATTCGGCGAAAGCCCGCAAGGCGTCAGCCAGCGCGTGTGGGAAGTGGCCGGCGAGATCGACGTGCCGCTGTCGAAAAGCCTGAGCGCCAACGGCGCCGCGCGTTACACCTCGTACAACACCAGCGGCAATTACACGACGTGGAAAGTGGGCCTGGATTGGAGCGTGACCGACAAACTACGCATCCGCACCACCCGCTCGCGCGACATCCGCGCCCCTACGCTGTACGACCTGTTCGCGCCGCAGTCGCAAGTGGTGGTGCGTCCGACCGACCTGCTGACCGGCACCAGCAACGCGGTGCCGCAGATCGACCAATCGAACCCGGACCTGAAAGCGGAAATCGGCAACACCATGACGCTGGGCGCGGTGTGGAAACCGCTGCCGAAACTGAGCTTCGCGGCCGATGCCTACCGCATCAAGATCTCGGACGCGATCACCACCGTGTCCGGCTCCACCACCGCGTTCCAGCAAGCCTGCTACGCCAGCGGCGGCACCTCGCCGTACTGCGCGCTGCAGATCCGGCCAAACGGCTATACCAGCACTGCGGCCTCGAACGCCGTCACCGCCTGGATCAACCGCAGCGTCAACATCTCCGAGGTTGAAACCTTCGGCCTGGATTTGGAGGGTAACTACGCGGGCAAACTGTTTGACCGTCCGGCCTCGTTCCGCCTGCTGACCGCGTGGCAGCCGCACGTCTACTACCGCCAGCCTGGCCTGGCGACCGTGGACCAGGGCGGCGTCGCATTTGGCGCCGGTGGCATGGCCTCAACGCCGGCGGTGCGGGTCTCGGCCTACTTCCGCTTCCGTCCAATGAACGACTTCACCGTCGACATCAATCAACGCTGGCGCAGCGCCATGAAGCTGAGCGGCGATCCGGCCGAGGTGTGGGTCAACAACCATATGCGTTCGTTCGCCACCACCGGCGTCAACTTCGCCTACAAGGTCGATCTGGGCATGGGCGACGCGCAGGTGTACTTCAACATCGAAAACCTGTTCGACGCCACGCCACCGATCGGCGCCTACTCCGGCAACGGCACCCGCGCCGGCCTGCGCGACGGCTTCGCGCTGGCCGATGACCCGCGCGGACGCTACTTCACGCTGGGCATCCGCTCGCTGTTCTGATGCGCTGACCCGGCAAATCCGGCGCGAAAGGCGTCGATCAACCAGCGCGCGGCCGGTCCTGGCGGCTGCGCGCTGTTATGAATCGCATACAGCGCAAACTCGCGCTGGTCGAACGCGGCAAACGGCAGCACCCGCAGCCGGCCGCGCTCCAGATCCTCGCGCACCAGCGAGGCAGGCAGTCCGCCCCATCCCAGTCCACCGCGAATGAACAACAGCTTGGTGACATGGTCGCTAACGCGCCAGGTCTTCAGCGAAAACACATTGAAGTCGCGCCCCTTGGTCAAGCCCGAGGCATCGGAGACGATGATCTGCGTCTGGTCGCGCACATCCTCCAGCGTCAACGCGCGCGCAGGCTGCGCCAGCGGATGGTCCGGTGCCGCCACCGGCACCATCGCCGTATGACCGATGCGGTCGAATGCCAGCCTGTCGTTGGGGGTGCTCAACGCGCCGCCGAACCCCAGCGCCGCTTTGCCACTCATCAGCGCATCAACCACCACGCCCAGCGTGCCGACGGTGACATTCAGCGACACGGTCGGATAGCGGCTCCGGAACGCCTGCAGCACCGTCACCACAATCTCGGATGGCACAATCCCGCTCAACGCCACGCACAGCTCCGCCTCCAGCCCCTCGCTCATGGCACGCACGCGGGCGCGTAGCACATCCAGATTGCTCAGCATGCGGCGCGCATCTTCCAGCACCGAGGTGCCGGCATCGGTCAACTGCGGCCGCCGCGCCGCCGTGCGCGTGAACAGCTCCACGCCCAACTGTTCTTCCAGGTTGGAGATGGTGTAGCTGACCACCGACTGCGTGCGGTGCAGCTTGCGCGCGGCGCCGGAAAAGCTGCCCTGTTCGGCCACGGCGAGAAAGACCTGGAGCTGATCCAGTGTAGGGTGAGGCTGCATGTGGGATCTTCAACTTATCGATTTGATCGATAAGTTTTATTGAGAACATGTCGATTGTCAAGATGGGATGCGCTAGCTACGATGCGCTACATCCTTACTTGACCGGAGAATTCACATGTCTGTCCAAAGCTCGTCCAAACCGCTGCGGGTTGCGCTGTGGGTGGCGCAAACGCTGATTTTTATCGCCTTCATCCTGTTCGGCTGCATGAAGCTGTTCCTGCCGGTGCAGCAGCTGGCCAGCATGTGGGTGTGGCCGGGCGAAGTGCCTGAGTGGTTTCTGCGTCTGATGGGCGCGATCGACGTGGCAGGCGGTGTCGGCATCCTGCTGCCGGCCCTGACCCGCATTCAGCCACGTCTGGGCGTGCTGGCCGCGCTAGGCTGCGTAGTGCTGCAGCTCGCGGCCATCATGTTCCACTCTTCGCGTGGCGAATTCGCCGCGCTGCCGCTCAACTTCATCCTGCTGGCACTGGTCAGTTTCATCCTGTGGGGCCGCGGCAGCAAAGCGCCGATCGCCCCACGCGGTCAGAATGTGTGACGCAAGCCGAGGTTGACCGCGCTATCGCCGCTGCCCGCCTCGGCGTTGTTCCCCACCGTGTAGCCGGCGCCGTTCTTGTTGTGGATTTTGGCGTAGGCGGTGTAGACGCTGGTGCGTGCGCTCAACGGATAGACGTAGCCGATCGCATCCTGCCGCGCATCCTGGTTGTAGCCGCTGCGATCATCCTTGTCGATGTGCGAGGCGATCAAACTGCCCCGCCCCAGTGGCATGGTGACGCCGACCAGCAGTTCGCGTGCGTCGGTGGACGGCGTCGGCGCCACGCCGCCATACGGGTTCGAGGTGTTGGCCAGCGTGCCGACGCCATATCCCTTGTCCCGCTCATACGCCGCATACGCCTTGACGATCTTGAAGTCGTAATTGGCCGCCAGGATAGTGTTACTGCCGCTGTCGTGCTGCGCGCCGCCCGCTACATCGCTGTTGCGGTCCAGACGCCCCAGCCGCACCACCAGCGGTCCCTGCTCGTAACCCGCCGCGAAACCGGTCTGGCGGCCAGCGGTGCTGGACCCGGCCTGTTCGCCAAAGGTGTAAGCCGCTTCCGCGCTCCAGCCGCGCAGATTCGGCGTCGCATACTTGACCGTATTGCTGGCGCGGGTGGTGGCGCCGCTGACCGGGAACAGATTGCGCGCCGTGCCAGCATAGCTGGTGGCAAAGGGATCGGCCACGTCGGAAAACACTTTGTAGAACGGCGTGTACTGCCGGCCCAGCGTCAGCGTGCCCCAGGTGGTGCTGCGCAATCCCATCCACGCCTGGCGCTGGAACAGCACACCGGCGCTGTCCTGTTCTCCGGTGTCCGCCTTCACGCCCGACTCCAGCGTGAAGATCGCCGACAGACCGCCGCCCAGATCTTCCACACCGCGCAGGCCAAAGCGCGACACCGAGCCAATACCGCTGGTCAGCTTGGTCAGCGCGCCATTGGCGCCGCCATGTTCGGACACCAGGCCCAAGTCGACGATCCCATACAAGCTCACGTTCGATTGCGCGCCGGCCGCCGTCACCACTGCTGCCAGCGCGGCCGCCATCAGCATCTTTTTCATGCTCGCTCCTTGATGACCAGCCGTTTGAACGGTCCCGCCAGCACGCCATATGCCAGAATGGCCAGCAAGCCGTGCGCACCAACGAACCACAGCGCATTGTTGAACGAGCCGGTGGTGGCCACCACATAACCGATCACGATCGGCGTGACGATGCCGGCGATATTCCCCAAGCCGTTAAACACGCCGCCACACAAACCAGTCATTTCACGCGGCGCGGTATCGGACACCACCGCCCAGCCCACCGCGCCCAGACCCTTGCCAAAGAACGCCAGCGCCATGATGGCGACAACCGCGCTGTTGGTGTCGACAAAATTGGCCGCCACCACACAGCTCGACAAGCCCATGCCCGCCATGAAAGGGATCTTGCGGGCAGTGGAAGCCGACATGCCGCGCCGTATCAGGTAGTCCGACAAGGCACCGCCGATGATACCTCCGGCGAACCCGCAAATCGCCGGCAGCACCGCCACCAGGCCGACCGTCATCACGGTCATGCCACGTCCCTTGATCAGATAAATCGGGAACCAGGTGATGAAGAAGTAGGTCAGCGAGGTAATGCAGTACTGGCCGATGTACACGCCCCACATCATGCGGCTGGTGAACAGCTGCTTCACTTGCGACCATTTCTGTTTCGGCTTGGCGTTCTGCACCGCGTTATCCAGATTGGTCAGCGCGCCGCCAGCCTCGATGAATTGCAGTTCGCCGGCCGACATGCGCGAATGAGTCTTGGGTTCGCCCATCAGCCAGTACCAGCAGGCGGCCAGCGCCAGCCCCAGACAGCCCATGAACACAAACACATGCTGCCAACCGAAGACGTGGGTCAGCCATGCCATCAGCGGTGTAAACAACACCACCGCCAGATACTGCGCGGAGTTGAACAGCGCCGTGGCCAGGCCACGTTCTCCGGTTGGAAACCAGGTCGACACCACGCGCGCATTGCCGGGGAAGGCCGGCGACTCCACCAGCCCGAGGATGAAACGCAGCAGGAACAGCGAGGCCACCGCCATCGCGACACCGGCGCTGAAATGCACAAAGCCCTGCGCCAGCGTGCACAAGGACCACAGCACGATGCTGGCGCCGTATACGCGCTTGGCGCCGTAGCGGTCCAGCAGCCAGCCGCCCGGCACCTGGCCAATCACGTAAGCCCAGGCGAAGGCAGAGAACACGATACCCAGTTGGCTCGGGCTCAGGCCCAGGTCTTTCGACACTGCGGTGCCGGCAATCGACAGCGTGGCGCGGTCGGCGTAGTTAATTACCGTGGCGACGAAGATCAGCGCCAGGATCACATAGCGGAAGCGGCCGGCGCTCGCGGCTCCAGCTGCGGCGGCGGCCTGCTCGACCGCGACCGCTTCCGGTGGGGTGAATCTGCTCATGGTGTCTCCTCCAATGAATGATGAGGCCCGGCCGGTGTTATGTTGTTATGCCGGGCGTTCTGAAACGCTTAGATGGTCACGCTGGTCGGCGGCCGCTGGCCGGCGAAGTACGCGGCCAGGTTATCGAGCACAATCTGGCCCATGTCGCGCCGGGTTTCCTCGGTGGCGCTGGCGCGGTGCGGTTGCAGCACCACGTTCTCCATCGTCCACAACGCGGCCGGCACGCGCGGCTCGTCGACAAACACATCGAGCCCGGCGCCGCCGAGACGCTTCTCTTGCAACGCCAGCACCAGCGCCTGCTCGTCCACCAGCTTGCCGCGCGCGATGTTGATCAACACCCCCTGCGGTCCCAGCGCGTCCAGCACTTCGCTGGTGACGATCACCTTGCCGTCGTTGGCCGACGCGGCCAGCACTAGCACATCGCTGTCGCGCGCCAGTTGCAGCAGGTCGGACACGTAACGGTATGGCACATCGGCATGCTCGCGCCGGTCGACATAAGAGATCGGACAATCGAAGGCGGCGGCGCGTTGCGCAATCGCCCGGCCAACCCGGCCAAAGCCAACGATGCCAACCCGCTTGCCGGAGAATTTATTGGCCAGCGCCAGCGGCTTGCTGCCCCAGTCACCGGCGCGCACGTAACGGTCGCCGGTGCACAGGCCACGCAGCGTGGCGATGGCCAGGCCGATGCCCAGATCAGCCACATCGGCGGTCAGCACGTCCGGCGTGGTGGTGACGTGGATGCCATGCCGGCGCGCATAGCCCAGATCCACCGCATCGGTGCCGATGCCGTTGATGGTGACGATCTTCAGCGCCGGCAAACGCTCCATCAGCGCGGTGCTGATGCCGAGCGCGCCGCCGGTGACCACGGCGACGATGCTGTGCTGGTGCTGGTTCAGATACGCGTTCTGGTCGGCGTGCTGATACAGGCGATGGACGGTGTAGCGCTCGGCAAGCTGGCGGTCCAGCTCCGGCAGCACGGGGGAAATCAATAATACGGCTGGGGGCATGTCATCTCTCCAAAAACGATGAATCGATTATAGGGAGAGGATCGTTTTATTTCTAAGCTATAATGAATATCGATTAATTCAAAAATCGGAATGAATCTCGAATTCAACCAGCTGCGCTGTTTCGTCACCGTGGCCGAGGAATTACACTTCGGCCGCGCCGCCGCGCGCCTGCACATGACGCAACCGCCGTTGACGCGCCACATCCAGCTGCTGGAGCATGCGCTGGGCGTGGCGCTGTTCGAACGCACCAGCCGCAGCGTGAGGCTGACCACCGCTGGCCGCGTGTTCCTGACCGACGCCCGCCGGCTGCTGCAGTTTGCCGAGCAGGCCGCGCAATCGGCGCGCCAGTTCGGCACCGGCGCGGCCGGCAAGATCACCATCGGCTTTACCGCCGTCTCGGGGTATGAATTGATACCGTCGCTGATTGCCAGCGCCAGCGAGCAGCTGCCGGGGATTACGCTGCTGTTGAAGGAGATGGTGTCGGTGGGCCAGTTTGCCGCGCTGGAGGCGGGCACCATCGACCTTGGCTTCGTACGGCCGCTGAACACCGCCAGCGAACTGTCGTTCCAGTTGATCGCGCGCGAGCCGCTGCTGTTGGCGATGCCGGAGCGGCATCCGCTGCTGGCGCACAGCCAAGTGGCGCTGACCGAATTGCATCGGCAACGCTTCATCATGTACTCGCCAGACGAAGGCAAATACTTCCATGATTTGATCCACGCCCTGCTGCATGCGCCGCGCGTGGTACCCAATTATGTGCAGCACATCAGCCAGACCCACAGCATCATCGGCCTGGTGCGGGCCGGCATGGGAATCGCGATCGTGCCCGCCTCCGCTCAGCACTTCAACGTACAAGGCGTCGCCTTCCGCGAACTGGCCGACGCCACCGCCTACGCCGAGTTATACATGGCCTGGCGCCCCGACCACCGCAACCCGGCGCTGGACGCCCTGCTCGGCTTCGCGTCCAGTCACTTCAGCTCAGTGCAGCAACCACATCCAGCCGCTTAGCGTGAAGAAGGAGGTCACCATGCAGATCAGCAGCGCGGTGGCGGCGCGGTCGGCCTCGCCGTAGGCTTGGCCGATGATGGGATAGATGCTCAGCATCGGCATCGCCGCCATCAGCAAGGCGGCGGCGCGCAGTTGCGGTTCCATCGGCGCGACGCCGACCAGCGGCAGCAACGCGGCGATCAGCAGCACCGCCAGCGGATGGCCGATCAACTTGCCCGCCACCTGTGGCACCACGCGCTGCCAGCCGGAGCTCAGAGACAGCCCGACCAGCATGCCGCCGATGGCAAACAGCGACAGGCCACCACTGGCACGCGCGAACAGGTCCACCGTGCGCAGCACCGGCTGCGGCAGCGCCAGTTCGCTCAGGCTGACCGCCATGCCGGCCACCACTGCCAGCACCAGCGGATTGCGCATCAGCCGCTGTGCCGATTGACGCAGCAACTGCGGCCAGGTACCGCCACCGCCATCGCGGCCATGTTCGGCCATCGCCAGCAGCAGCGGCAGCATGATCAGATTCTCGATCAGCACATTCATGCCCAGCGCCACACCGGCCACCGGCGCCACCATCAACATCAGGATCGGGAAGCCGATAAAGCTGCTGTTGGAGCAGCACATGCCCATCGCCAGGAAGGTGCTGCGGGTGACGCCCAGACCGAGCGCGCGACGGCCGGCCTGAAAGGCCAGCGCCAGCACCAGCAGCGAGCCGCCCAGATAGGACAGCAGATAAGCCGGATGCAGAATGTCGCTGATATGCCGCTGCGACAGCGCATTGAAGATCAGCGCCGGCAACGCCAGGTTAAACACAAATTTGCCGAACACCTGCATATCGGTGCGGGCAAACAGGCCAAAGCGGGTGGCGGCATAGCCGGCCAACACCACCAGGTAGATCGGGCCGGTGATCGCCAAGATTTCAAGCATGCCGTTGATTCTGAACTCCGCAGTAATTGGTGAAGAGCCGTCATCTTATGCGATTACTTGCAATTCTACAAACCACTACGGCTACCAGCGGAGCGCATCCTTTCTGCTGCCACCGTCTCACGGATGCAGGCATGCCATTCACCCAACATGGCAGCGTCCGCAGGGCGACCATCTGACAGATGGCCCATACTTCCCAACAGCGCACCGACATCATCGGATCCGGTTAGTTCATAGTATTTTTCAAGAAACCTGAACATCGCCTTGTAGGCCAGTTCCTCAGTTATCCCATCCATGATCGCCCTCCGTAAAGATCCGCGGTGGCATATTCACCCCGCCATTAATTATCCGCTCACCACGAATTTCTGCCCATAGTTGCGTGCCATCGGGCTCCAATCGCGCATGCCAGAAGTTTGATCCGGGCCAAATGCGACAACAATTAGAACGGGCGGATTTCAAGCATGCCGGCGCGCCTGTTCTACCGCCACCATGGCGCAGGCATAGCGGGTCAGGCGGGCGATCCAGGCGTCCAGCCCGGCCGGGGTGTCGAATAGTGGATCGCTCTTGCACAGATGTTCGCGACCGATGATCAGCGATGCGGTCAAGGCGCGAATCGCGATGCCCAGTGCGATCAGCTCCGGGTCCGAGTGCGGCACCTGCAGCACGCGCGCCAGCACGTCGAGCAGTCGCTGCTCCTGCTCGGCCTTGTAGCGCTCGTCCTCCAGCAGGCCAGTCGGCTCAAAGCTTTCGCGCATGCGCAGCCGCACGCTGAGGCGGATCGCCTCGCCGCCGCTCAGCGGCACCATCCGGCGGATGGTGAAACGCCGTAGCGCCTCCTCGATCGGCAGGCCGGGCGCGTCAAACGGCTCGGTTTCGTGCAGCAGATATTCCTGTACCGGCTCATACAACGCGGCGCGATACAAGCTGGCCTTGTCGCCGAAGTAGTAGCGGATCGCGGCGCTGTTAACGCCCGCCTCGGCGGCGATGTCGCGCACCGAGGTGGTGTGATAGCCCTTGGCGACGAACAGCTTCAGCGCGGCGAACAGTATCCGTTCACGCGCCTGTGCGCCATCTGTGCGCAGCTTGCGCGCGCCTGCGCCGGCAGCGGCTTGTTCCTCACTCATGGTCCATCAATCTGCAGTTAGTAAAACCGCTATTATAAAGAACCCTTCCATCCCAGGCCCAGTGCCTTCTGCAGCGCGATGAAATCGCCGGTCAATGCGGCCTGCGCCTGCGCCAGATTCTGCTCGGCGCCTAGCTGCTGGCGTTCGGCGTCCAGCACGTCGATCATGTTGGCGGTACCAGCCCGCTGGCGTGCCGTGGTGAGCGACGCGGCGCGGTCGGCGCTAGCCTTGGCGCGGGCGATGGTGGCCACCGTGGTGCGCTGCTGGCGGAAGCGCGACAGCGCATCCTCGGCATCGCGCAGCGCACCCAGCACGGTGACGCGGTACTGCGCCTCGGCCTCGTCACGCGCCCCCTCGCTCTGCTCGATGTTGGCGCTGATGCGGCCAAAGTCGAGGAAATTCCAGCTCAGTTGCGGTGCCGCGATGGCGGCAAAATCATCCAGGTGGGTCAGATCGCTGACGCGGGTGCCGCCAATGCCGATCAAGCCCATTAGCGACAGTTTGGGGAAGCGTGCCGCCTGCGCCTGGCCGATTTGCGCCTGGCGCTGCGCCAGCGTGCGCTCGGCGGCGCGGATGTCGGGCCGGCGCCGCAGCAGCGCGGCCGGATCGCCCACCGTCACCGCAGCCGGCGGCAACGGCACCGTGGCGGCGCTGCTGGTAGCCTGCGCCAGCTCCGCATCCAACGCGCCCGGCGCTTGGCCGACCAGCATCGCCAGCTCGTCGCGATACGCGTCCAGTTGCGCCTCCAGCGGCTCGGCCTGCGAACGGGTGGATTCCAGCTGCCCTTGCAGGCGCGCCAAATCCAGCTCGGACGCGGTGCCGGCCTGCGCGCGGCGCTGTGCCAGTTCCAGCGCGCGCTGCTGGCGTTCAATGGCGGCTTGGCTCAACGCCAGCTGCGCCTGCGTCGAACGCAGATTGACGTAAGCCTGCGCCACTTCCGCCACCAGACTGAGTTGAGCATCGGCCAGCCGTGCCTCCGCCGCTTCAGCGGCCGCGCCGGCGGCTTCGGTGGCACGTCGCTGGCCGCCGAACAAATCGACTTCCCAAGTGGCGTCAAAGCCCACGCTATACAGGTTGAGCGACGACGGCAGCACGGAGTCCTCGCCGCCGGAACTCGGCAGATGCGCATGCGCGGCCAGCGCGGTGGCACCACCTTTAGGCCGGCCGTTGGCCTGCTCGGTGTGCAACGAAGCGCGTGCCTGCCGCAAGCGCGCCGCCGTCAACGCCAGATTCGGATTGGCGTCCAGCGCGCGCTGCACCAGCGCGTCCAGTTGCGGATCGTTGAACGCGGTCCACCACTGCGCCAACGCCTTGCCCTCGGCGGGAGTGTTGGCCGCATCGGCGCGTGCGAATTTATCTGCCTGCGGCGTGGCCGGCGGACCGGCATAGTCGGTGCCCACGGTGGTGCAGCCGCCCAATGCAGCCAGCAGCGCCAACGGAATAAAACGTAATTTCATCAAATTCTCCTTAATGCCCCGCCTGCGGCGCGGCATGTCTGTCCAGTGGACGCAGGAACAGCACCAGCGGAATCACGCAGCAGATGCCGACCGCCAGTATCCAGAACAGGTCGATATAAGTCATGGTCAGCGCCTGCATCTGAATGGTGCCGTTCAGGCTTTGCAACGCTTGCGGCACGCCGCCCAACGCGTGCGCCTGTGCCGCCACATAATCCTGCACACCGCCACGGTTGGCGTTCAGCGTTTCCTCCAGCCGGCGCTGATGGAACCACAACCGCTGGTCCTGCACCACCGCCACCCCGGCCAGCGCCAACGAGCCGCCCATATTGCGCGCCGCGTTGAACAGGCCGGACGCATCGGCCGCGAACTCGCGGCTCACCGACTGAATCGCGGCCTGGCTGAGGAACATCATCGCGAAGATGGTGCCGAGGCCGCGCATCAGCTGCGACGGAATGAACTCGGCACCGGACGATAGCGCGGTCAGATCGGTTTCCATATAAGCGCTGATGGCCAGCACCGACAACCCGAAGCCTACCGCCACACGGATGTCGAACTTGCGGAACAAGATCGGTATCAATGGCATCATCAGCAAACTCGGTACGCCGGATAGCGCCACGATCTCGCCCGACTGTATCGAGTTATAGCCGGACACCGTGGCCAGGAACTGCGGAATCACATACGAGGTGCCATACACCACCATGCCGATCATGGTCCCCATCACCACCACGCTGCCGAACTGACGGCTAAGCAGCAGCTTGAGACGGATCACCGGCCGCTTGGCCGTCATCTGCCCGATCATCATCAGCACAAAGCCGCTCAACGACAGCAAGGATAGCCACACAATCAGGCTGGAAGAGAACCACTGCTCGCGCTGTCCTTCTTCCAGCACCACCGTCAGCCCTCCAAGGAAACAGGCCAGGCCAACGATGCCGGCCCAATCCGCCTCCGCCAATTGCTGCATGCGCGGCTTCTCATACGGCAAACCAACCAGCAGCAGCACCATCAGCCCGGCGCAGATTGGAATATTGAGGAAGAACGCATAGTGCCAGCTCAGATGCTCGGTCAGCCAGCCGCCGATCAGCGGCCCAATCACCGGTCCCAGAATCGCGGTCGCGCCAAACATCGCCGTGCCAATCGCCTGCTGGTGGCGCGGCAAACGGGTAGCGATAATCGTCTGCGCGGTCGGGATCATGGCGCCGCCGGTGATGCCCTGCCCCACGCGGCCGACGATCATCATGCCCAGCGAGGTAGACATCCCGCACATCACCGAGAACGCGGTGAACAGCGCCGCCGCCACCAGCAAAAAGGTGCGCAGGCCGAACACCCGTTCCAGCCAGCCGCACAACGGAATGATGACAATCTCCGCCACCAGATAACCGGTGGCGATCCAGGTGCCCTCGGTGCCACTGGCGCCGATCTCGCCCTGAATCGTGGGCAGCGATGAGTTGACGATGGAGATATCCAGCGTCGCCATCAGCGCGCCCAACGTGCCGGCGGCCACCGCCAGCCACGCGGCAGCGTCAGCGCGTTCGGGCTCCTTGCGGACCGGCGCAGGTGGCGCGGTCTTGGCCTGCTCGCTCACTTGCGGGCCTCTTCATGCTCGCGGATCTGCTGCACCGCGTCCTTGGCGTTGGTGGTGTCCACTTCCACCTTCAGCGACAGGCCGGGCACCAGCACGCGACGCGTTTCCGGGCCGGCGTCAATCGCAATCCGCACCGGCACGCGCTGGACGATCTTGGTGAAGTTACCGGTCGCGTTCTGCGGCGGCAGCAGCGAGAACTGCGCGCCGGTGCCGGGTGCCAGGCTATCCACGTGACCGCGCAGCTTCAGGCCCGGCAAGGCATCCACCTTGATCTCGACCGGCTGGCCGACGCGCATGCGGCCGATCTGGGTTTCCTTGAAATTGGCGGCGATGTACAGCGTATCCAGCGGCACGATCGACATCAGACGCGTGCCCGGCTGCACGAACTGACCGAGGCGCACCGTCAGGTCACCAATGCGGCCGGCCACGCTGGCGATGGGCTGGGTCGATTCCAGATTGACTTCCGCCGTTTTCAGCTGGGCGCGCGAGCTGCCCGATTGCGCTTCGGCCTGACGCACCTGCGCCTGCAACGAAGCGATGCGCTTCTCGGCATTGTCCAGCGCCGCCTGCTGGGCCGCGACCTGGCGTGCCGACTGGTCGGCCTGATTGCGGCGCGTGGCCAGCGCTTCGGCGTTTTCGGCGCCGATTTCCACCAGCGGCGCATAGCGTTCCACCTCGCGCTTGGAGAAAGCGGCGCTGTCGCGCGCCGATGCCAGTTGCGCGCGCATCTGCGCCACCGTCGATTGCTGCTCGTCGATCTGGGCCCGCACCGCGTCGGCGTTGGCCTTGGCCACCTCGATCTGCGCCTGGTATTGCTCGGCCTGAGCGTCATAGTCGCGCGCGTCGATGCGCACCAGCGGCTGGCCAGCCTTCACGTCCTGGTTTTCCTTGACCAGCACCTGTGCGACATAACCGCCCACCTTGGGCGACACTGTCACATCGTCGGCGCGCAGGTAGGCGTCATCGGTCTCCTCGTAGTATTGACCCACGAAGTGGTGATACAGGAACCAACCGCCGCCCAGCAGCACCGCCAGCGCCCCCAGCACGCTCATCACGCCGCGCACCGAGCGCTTCTTCGCCGGCGCCTCGGCCTGGCCGTTGTCTTTTTGTCCTTCTTCGCTCATACCGTCCTCTATCGTCAGAAATTCACACAAACGTGTTAATTCACACGATTGTATAATCTTTGTCGAAATCCTGCCAGATGCCCGGCTCGTGTATGATTTCGCCATCTTTTTTGGAACCCACTGGATGGCACGCGACAACATCAACGACATACTCGTGTTCCTGGCCGTGGCCAGAGAGCGCAGCTTCACCCGCGCCGCCGCCAAGTTGGGCATGACGCAATCGGCGCTGAGCCACATCATTCGCGGACTGGAAAGCCGGCTTGGCGTGCGCCTGCTGACGCGCACCACCCGCAGCGTCTCGCCCACCGAAGCTGGTGAACGGCTGTTGCAAAATGTCGCGCCAAGGCTGGAGGAAATCGAGGCCGAGATCACCGCCATCAGCGACCTCGGAGACAAGCCGGCCGGCACGGTGCGCATCACCGCCATCGACCACACGGTCGACACCGTGCTGTGGCCGCGCATCGCACCGCTGCTGCGTGAATATCCCGATTTGAATGTGGAAATCAGCTCGGAATACCGGCTGGTGGACATCGCCGCCGAAAGCTACGACATCGGCGTGCGCCATGGCGACCAGGTGGAAAAGGACATGATCGCGGTGCGCCTGACCGCCGATGTGCCAATGCTGATCGTTGCCGCGCCCAGCTACCTCGCGCAGCGTGCCGCGCCCACCACACTGCAGGAACTGCTGCGCCATAACTGCATCGTACTGCGCCTGCCCAGCAGCGGCGGCACCTATGCGTGGGAACTACTGGATCAGGGCAAGCCAGTCGAAGCGCGGGTGCGCGGCCAAGCCATGTTCACCAGCGTCTATCCGATGCTGGACGCGGCACTGGCCGGCTGCGGGCTGGCGTTTCTGCCGGAGAGCATGGTGGCCGAACATATACACGCCGGCCGGCTGACGGCCGTTATGCGCGACTGCTGCCCGGCCTTCGCCGGCCTGCACGCCTTCTACCCGAGCCGCCGCAACTCCTCGCGCGCACTGGCGCTGGTGATCGAAGCGATTCGCTACAAGGAATAAGCCTGGCCGCCGTCAGGTGGCGCCCCGCCCTCGCGCACATACTGCCGCATTTGCATCACCGCCATCGCGCTGGCATTGCTGCGCGTGGTGACCGATAAATACAACGCCGCCTGCGCCAACGCCAGATGCGCATCGGCCGTGCCGTCGCGCTGCCAGCTCTCAGCCGCCAGCTCCACCATGCGCAGCGCGCGCGGATCGGCCAGGCCGACATCGTCCCAGGCCATCGCCGTCAGGCGTCGCAGCAGATAGCGCGGATCGGTGCCGCTATCGAGCATGCGTGCCAGCCAGTAGAGCGCCGCATCCGGATTCGAACCGCGCACCGATTTATGCAGCGCCGAGATCTGATCGTAGAACTGGTCGCCGCCCTTGTCGAAGCGCCTGCCCTGCTGGTTCAGCGCCTGCGTCACAAACGCCGCGTCGACGCTGGTGATGCCGGCGGCATCGGCGGCGGCGCCGGTCTGTTGCAGCAGATTGAGACAACGCCGTCCATCGCCATCGGCCCACGCGGCCAGCCTGGCAATCGCCTCGGCATCAAAGCATAAATGCGCCAGCGCGCGCCGCATGGCACGCTCCAGCAGAAGGCGCAGATCATGCTCATCGAGCGGCCACAGCACGTGCACGCGCAAACGCGCCAGCAGCGCAGGCGCCAATGCAAAGGAGGGATTTTCAGTGGTGGCCGCAATCAGCAGCGTGGCCGGCGACAAGGCTGACAGTAGCATGGCCTGGCGCGTGCGATCCAGGCGGTGAACTTCATCGATGAACAGCACCGTGCGCTGGCCGGCGGCCTGACGTTCCTGGGCGCGCTGTAGCGCGGCGCGCAGCTCTTGCTGGCTGCTCAGCACCGCCGGCACAGCCAACAACTCACCGCCGCCCGCCGCAGCCAGCAGCCGCGCCAGCGTAGTCTTGCCGACGCCGGGCGGTCCCCACAGCAGCATCGAATGCAGCGGCCGACGCAGCGCTCCACCCGCCGCCAGCAAATGACGCTGGCCGAGCACCTCATCCAGCGTGCGCGGACGAAGCAGCTCGGCCAGCGGTGCGAACGCCGTCAAGCGGCAGCCTGCCGGCTGGCGCGTGCCGTCATGATTGCCATGACGGCGGCGATCATCAGCCCCCCCGCGCTCAGCTCAAACGTGGCGCGGTAGCCGCTGGCGTCGAACATCAAGCCGCCCAGCGTGGCGCCCAGCATAATGGCCAGCTGCACCACGGCGACAATCAAACCGCCGCCGGCTTCGGCATCATCCGGCAAGGTGCGCGCCAGCCAGGTCCACCAGCCGACCGGTGCTGACGTGCCAACCAGCCCCCATACCGCCAACAGCAACGCCACCGCCGCCGTCAATTGGCCGAAGGCCATCAGCGCCAGCGCGATCGCCGCCATCAGCAATGGCGTGATGATCAGCGTGCGGTACAAGCCCTCTTTTAAAAAGCCGCCAATCAGCGTGGTGCCGACAAAACCTGCTACGCCCATCAACAGCAGCATCAGCGACAGGCCGGCGGCATCCAGCCGCGTCACGCCTTCCAGGAACGGCCGCAGATAGGTGAACAGCGCAAACTGCCCCATGAAGAACAGGCTGACCGCCAGCATGCCGTAGGCAACCACCGGCCGCGCCAGCAGGCGGAACACATTGCCCCCTTGAGCGGCCTCGCTGCGCATGGCCGGCAGACTGGCGAGCTTCCAGACCAAGGCCAGCGCCGCCATCGGCACCACGCAGAAGAACGCGCCGCGCCAGCCGATCAGCGTGCCGAGGAAGCTGCCCAGCGGCGCCGCGATCACCGTCGCCAACGCATTGCCGCCGTTGACGATGGCCAGCGCGCGCGGCACCTGCTGATCCGGCACCAGGCGCATTGCGACCGCCGCCGACATCGACCAGAAGCCGCCGATTGCCACCCCGATCAGCGCGCGGCCGACCATGAACACGAAGTAGTTGGGCGCAAACGCCACCACCGTGCCGGAGACAATCATCAGCAAGGTCATGGCCAGTAGCAGCACCTTGCGGTCCAGCCGTCCGGCCAGGCGGCTGATGCACAGGCTAGTCAGCAGCGCAAACGCGCCGGAGATCGCAATCGCCTGGCCAGCCTGGCCTTCCGTGATGTGCAGGTCGGCGGCGATAGGCGTCAGCAGGCTGACCGGCATGAACTCCGACGCCACCAGCACAAACGCCCCCAGCGCCATCGCCAGTACCGCGCCCCAGGCAGCAGGCTGCCCCGCCCTGTTGTCCACAGAGCTCAGTACATTGCTTTGCATAGGAATCTCAGGCGGCCAGCGTCGCGCTGTCGATCACGAAGCGGTATTTGACATCGCCCTTGAGCATGCGCTCGTAGGCGGCGTTGATATCCTCGGCGCGGATCATTTCGATGTCAGCCACGATGCCATGCTGGGCGCAGAAGTCCAGCATTTCCTGGGTTTCCGGGATCCCGCCGATCATCGAGCCGGCAATCGCGCGGCGCTTGCCAATCAGATTGAACACCGCCGGCGACGGATGCGGTTCGGCCGGCACGCCCACCAGCGTCATGGTGCCATCGCGCTTCAGCAGCGTGACGAAAGCGTCCAGATCGTGCGGCGCCGCCACCGTGTTGATAATCAGATCCAGGCTGCTGGCATGCTTGGCCATGGCGGCGGCATCCTTCGACACCACCACTTCATGCGCGCCCAGCGCCTCCGCATCCTGACGCTTGGACTCGGAGGTAGTGAACGCCACCACATGCGCGCCCATCGCGCGCGCCAGCTTGATGCCCATGTGACCGAGACCGCCGATGCCGACGATGCCAACCTTCTTGCCCGGTCCCACGTTCCAGTGGCGCAGCGGCGAATAGGTGGTGATGCCGGCGCATAGCAGCGGCGCAACGGCGGCCAACTGCTGCTCCGGATGGCTGACGCGCAGCACATAACGCTCATGCACCACGATTTGCTCGGCGTAGCCGCCCAGCGTGTGGCCCGGCGCGTCGGCGGTCGGGAAGTTGTAGGTGCCGGTCATATTGTCGCAATAGTTTTCCAGGCCCGCATCGCACTCTTCGCAATGCTGGCAGCTGTCGACCAGACAGCCAACGCCCACCAGATCACCGACCTTGAAGCCGCTGACATGGCCGCCCAGCGCCGACACGCGACCAACAATCTCGTGACCCGGCACACAAGGGAACACGGTGCCTGCCCATTCCGAGCGCACGGTGTGCAGATCCGAGTGGCATACGCCGCAGAAGGCGATGTCGATCTGCACGTCATGCGCGCCCGGCGCGCGGCGGGTGATGTCCATCGAGACGAGGGCTTGGTCAGCGGCGTGAGCGCCGTAGGCTTTGACAGTCATGGGTATTCCTTTCATTACTTGAGGCGAGCATGATAACGGCGGAACGGGCACAAAAACGGGCCGGAATTTGCATGGCCTTATGACGCCCATTCATAGATCCATGATCGGAATCACTTAATGCGCGTGCACTTCGCCTAGTGGACTCAGATAATCCTCATCGCGAACCTTGTCCAGCCAGACCACCGCCACGCCATCCAGCGATTCCTGCACCGCGATGTGCGTCATGGCCGTGGTGGCGGTGGCGCCGTGCCAGTGCTTGTGGCCGGGCGGGCACCAGATCACATCACCGGCGCGAATTTCCACCTTGGCCTCGCCCTCGCATTGGGTCCAGCCACAGCCAGCGGTGACGATCAGGATCTGCCCCAGCGGATGCGTATGCCAGGCCGAGCGCGCGCCCGGCTCGAAGGTCACGCTGGCGGCCGACACCCGCGCCGGCGCGCTGGCCGAATGATGCGGATCGATGCGGACGGTGCCGGTGAAGTATTGTTCCGGTCCTTTGACCGATGGCTGTGAACCTGCTCGTTTGAGTTCCATGATTATTCCTTTCGTTTAGCGAAGACGTCTTTAAATACCGGCATGGCGGAGAACACGTGAGGCCAGCCGGCATAGAAGGCCAACTGAGTCAGCATCTCGCCGGCTTCGGCCTCGGAGAGACCGTTATCCATGGCGCGGTTGAGGTGATAGGTGATCTGCGCCACTTGGCCCGAGGCCACCAGCGCACTGACCGTGACCATGCTGCGATCGCGCGGCGCCAGGCCGGGTCGTAGCCACAGATCGCGGAACAGCGCCTCGGTGGTGTACTTGACCACGCCCGGCGCCACTTGGCCGAAGTTCTGTTCCACCATGCTGGCGCGCGCCGCTTCCGTTGCCTGGTCCAACGGCAGCAGCGGCACCTTCGCGGCCGGCAGTTGCTCCGTGCTGATATCGCGCTCAGCGAATACCGTCTGCGCGACGCGCGCGGCTGCGCTGGCATTCGGCCAGCCAGAGTAGAACGCCAGATGGGTAATGACTTCTGCCACTTCGCCCGGCTTGACGCCGTTGTCCATAGCGAGATTCAGATAGAACGGCAGCTCCTGCGACTGATTGCGGGCGATCAGCGTCGCCACGGTGACGATGCCGCGATCGCGCGGCGACAGGCCGGGGCGCTGCCACACATCGCCCAGCAGCAGCTCGTTGGTGTAATGTTCAAATGCGGGGATAGACATCGGACTCTCCTTTCAATCAACGCTCAGTGTAGGGTCAAGCGCATGATGCGAGTAGACGGCTACGGCGCAATGCCGATATGAGCGTTATTCATGAATGGCGCAGCGGGCAATTAATGAACAGCGCTCATAAGGTCAAGTAAATGCACCACGCCCCAGCCGCGCCGTGGCACGCTATCATGACCGGTTAATTCACCCACTTCGCCATGCAGACATCTCCCCACGCCGAACTGGCGGCGACGATCAGCCGCTGGACCCGCACCGCTGACAACTGGCAGTCGCCCTTGCCCAATCTGGGCATGTACCGGCGCGACCAGCCGACAGCGCCCACCGCTTGCCTGATCGAACCCAGTATTGTGGTGGTGGCGCAGGGCGCCAAGCAGCTGGTGATTGGCGAGCAAGCCTATAGCTACGACAGCAGCCGCTTCCTGGTGACGTCGATGAATCTGCCCGGCAGCTCGCAGGTGCTGCAAGCCAGTCCGGAACAGCCCTGCCTCGGCCTGGTGCTGCGGCTGGATCTGCGCCTGATTGCGGAACTGGCCGCCCAGGCCGAGCCGCCGCCACCCGACGACACAGCCAGCCACGGCGCGGCCGGTGTCGGCATCATGACGCCGGCGCTGCTGGAACCGATGCAGCGTTTACTGGCCTTGCTCGACAAGCCGCAAGACTGCGCCGTGCTGGCGCCCTTGATCGAGAAGGAAATCCATTACCGCCTGCTGCAAAGCGATCAGGCGCTACGTCTGCGGCAGATCGCCTCGGCCGGCAGCCAGAGTTTCCGCATTGCGCGCGTGATCGACTGGCTGCGCGTGCACTACGCCCAGCCGCTCAGCATCGACGAACTGGCGCTGAAGGTGAAGATGAGCAGCTCCAGCCTGCACCACCACTTCCGCCAACTGACCGCCATGAGTCCTTTGCAGTACCAGAAGTGGCTACGCCTGAACGAAGCGCGGCGGCTGATGCTGAACGATCACCTGGACGCCGCCAGCGCCGCCTTCCGCGTCGGCTACGAGAGTCCATCGCAATTCAGCCGTGAATACAGCCGCCAATTCGGCGCACCGCCCAAGCGCGACATCGAAGGTCTGCGGCGCGGCGCAATCGCGGCGTGAACACCAAATAGGATCAGGCAAGAAACTCAGGCGATCAGGCTATCACCTCCGCGCGCGGGCTGCTTACCATGCAAGCCTGCATTTCCACTGACCGGAGAGAACTGGCATGATTACCCTGAACATTAACGGCAACATCCGCCGTGTCGATGCCGCGCCCGACACACCGCTGCTCTGGGTGCTGCGCGATACCCTGCAAATGACCGGCACCAAATACGGCTGCGGCATGGGCCTGTGCGGCGCCTGCACCGCGCATCTGGATGGCCAGCCGGTGCGCTCGTGCAGCACCCCGGTGTCGGCCGCCGTCGGCAAGAAAATCGTCACCATCGAAGGCGTGGACCATGCCCGCGTCGGCCAAGTCGTGCAAGCGGCCTGGCAAAAGCTCGACGTGGTGCAGTGCGGTTACTGCCAGTCCGGCCAGATCATGAGCGCGGTCGCACTGCTGCAGCAGAACCGCAAGCCCAGCGACGCCGATATCGACGCCGCCATGGCCGGCAACATCTGCCGCTGCGCCACCTACGTCCGCATCCGCGCCGCCATCCACGAAGCCGCGCAAGCGCTGGCCTGAAAGGACGACCATGGACACCACCCGCATTGAAAACCACAGCCGCCGCGGCTTCCTGCGCCAGGCGGCACAAGGCGCGGCCGGCCTGACACTTGCCATCTACCTGCCCGGCGCAACCGCCGCCGCTGCGGCCGCACCGCCCGCATTCGAACCGAACGCCTTCATCCGCATCGGCACCGACGGCGCAATCACCGTCATCTCCAAGCACGTCGAAATGGGCCAGGGAGCCTACACCGGCCTGGCCACACTGGTGGCCGAAGAACTGGACGCAGACTGGCGCCAGGTTCGCGTCGAAGGCGCGCCGGCCGATGCTAGCCGCTACAACAACCTGATGTTCGGCCCCTTCCAAGGCACTGGCGGCAGCACCGCCATCGCCAATTCCTGGGAGCAGATGCGCAAGGCTGGCGCCAGCGCGCGTGCCATGCTGGTCAACGCCGCCGCCCAACAGTGGAGCGTGCCGGCCGCCGACATCAGCGTCAGCGACAGCGTGGTCTCGCACGCGGCGTCGGGCCGCAAAGCCGGCTTTGGCGAACTGGCCGCTGCCGCCGCCAAACTGCCGGTGCCGGCCGACGTCACGCTGAAATCGCCCAAGGACTTCAAGTTAATCGGCAAACAGGCGCCGCGCAAAGACAGCAGCGACAAGATCAATGGCCGCGCGCGTTTCACGCAGGACGTCCATCTGCCCGGCATGCTGACCGCCGTGGTGGCGCATGCGCCGCGCTTCGGCGCCACCGTCAAATCCTTCGATGCTCGCAAAGCATTGGCCGTCAAAGGCGTGTTGCAAGTGGCGCAGATCCCGAGCGGCGTCGCCGTGCTGGCCAAGGACACCTGGAGCGCAAAGAACGGCCGCGACGCGCTGCAAGTAACGTGGGACGACAGCAAAGCTTCCACACTCAGTACCGATGAACTGATGACCCGCTACCGCGCGCTGGCACAACAACCCGGCGCGGTGGCGCGCAACGACGGTGATGCCAACGCCGCCCTGGCCGGAGCGGAACGCGTGCTGCGCGCCAGCTACGACTTCCCGTATCTGGCCCACGCCGCGATGGAACCGCTGAACTGCGTGGTCCGCATCGGCGAGCAGGATTGCGAACTCTGGTACGGCGCCCAATTCCAGTCGATCGACCAGCCGGCGGTGGCCGCACTGCTGGGACTACGTCCCGAACAGGTCAAGATCAACATGCTGTACGCCGGCGGCAGTTTCGGTCGCCGCGCCAGCAAGGACGGCGACTACGTGCTGGAAGCGGTGCAAATCGCCAAAGCCGCCAAGCGCCGCGAACCGGTCAAGATGGTATGGCTGCGTGAGGACGACACCAAAGGCGGCTACTACCGTCCTGCCTTCCACCACGCGCTGGAAGCCACGCTGGGCGCCGACGGCCGCCCCGCCGCCTGGCGTCACCGGCTGGTCGGCCAGTCCATCCTGACCGGCACCGCGTTCAGCGGCATGGTCAAGGATGGTATCGATGGCGTGTCGGTCGAAGGCGCGTCCAACCTGCCGTATGGCATACCGGCGCTGCGGGTCGAACTGCACACGCCCACCGATGTTCCGGTGCCGGTGCACTGGTGGCGCTCAGTGGGCTCGACCCATACCGCCTACTCCACCGAAACCTTCATCGACGAACTGGCGGCGGTGGCCGGCCAGGACGCGGTGGCCTACCGGCTGTCACTGTTGGATAAACATCCGCGCCACGCCGGCGTGCTGCGTCTGGCCGCCGACAAAGCCGGCTGGGGCCAGCCGCTGGCGGCTGGCCAGCCAGGCACGCGACGCGGGCGCGGCGTGGCGGTGCATGAAGCCTTTGGCACCTTTGTCGCGGAAGTGGCTGAAGTGAGCGTCAACAGCGACGGCAGCTTCAGCGTTGACCGCGTGGTGTGCGCAGTGGACTGCGGCATGGTGGTCAATCCGGACGTGGTGCGGGCGCAGGTCGAGGGCGGCGTTGGCTTCGCGCTGTCGGCCGCGCTGCACGGCGCCATCACGTTGAAGGATGGCGCGGTCGAACAATCCAACTTCCACGACTACGCGCCGATCCGCATCACCGAAATGCCCAAGGTGGAAGTGCACATCCTGCCATCGGCCGAAAAGCCGACCGGCATCGGTGAACCGGGCGTGCCACCGCTGGCGCCAGCCGTGGCCAACGCGCTGGCCGCCGCCACCGGCAAGCGACTGCGCAATCTGCCGCTGCGCAGCGAGGAACTGCAAGCCTGATGGAAAGCGTCGACTTGCAAGTACTGGAGGCCGCCCGTCGCTGGGCGGCCGAAGGCCACGGCCTGGCGCTGGTCACCGTGGCCCACACCTGGGGCTCGGCGCCGCGTCCGGCCGGTTCCTGGCTGGTGTTGCGCGATGACGGCATGACCGTGGGATCGGTCTCCGGCGGCTGCGTCGAGGACGACCTGATCGCCCGCATGCGCGATGGTCGCCTGGCCGGCGCGCAGCCGTTCGCGCTGCCCTACGGCGTCACTCAGGAAGAAGCGGCGCGTTACGGCCTGCCCTGCGGCGGCGCGCTGGAACTGGTGATCGAGCCGCAGCCCGATCCTGCCCAGCTGGATCAACTGGCGGCGCGGCTGGAACAGGGGGAATTGGTGGTACGGGAAATCGATCTGCTCGGAGGCAGCAGCACGCTCTCCAACGCGCAGCGCGGCGACGAATTGCAGTGGAATGGCCAACAGCTGCGCACCGTGCACGGCCCGCAATGGCGGCTGTTCATCGTCGGCGCCGGCCAGATCTCGTACTATCTGGCGCAGATGGCGCAGGCGCTGGATTACGACGTCACCATCTGCGAACCGCGCGAGGAATACGGCGCCGAATGGCGTGTGCCCGGCACACGCCTGCTGACCACCATGCCCGACGACGCCTTCCTCGCGCTGCACGCCGACGCCCGCTGCGCCGTGGTCGCCCTCACCCACGATCCCAAGCTGGATGACCTGGTGCTGTTGGAAGCATTGCGTTCACCAGCATTCTACGTGGGCGCGGTCGGCTCGCGTCTCAACGACGCGCGCCGGCGCGAGCGACTGATGCAGCATTTCGATTTCTCGCCGGCCGAACTGCAACGACTCCACGGCCCGGTGGGCCTGCCGATCGGCAGTCATACACCACCGGAAATCGCGGTCGCCATCGTGGCCGAAATGACCGCCGTGCGCCACGACGCGCCGATCGCGCGACGTCTTGCCAGCGGCGCCACGTCGCCAGGCGCGTTCTGTCAGACCGAGGAGGTAGCCAGCACCGAATGATGGCGCGCGTACGTGAAATACACCACCAGCCCGATCGCCAGCCAGACGGTGAAGGCGATCCAGGTGATCGCGCTGAGGAAGGCCATCAGCGCGCCGCAGAACAGGATGGCCAGCGCCGGGATCACCGGCACGCCAGGGCAGCGGAACGCGCGCTGCAAGTCCGGACGCTTGCGACGCAGCACAATCACCGCCAGCGACACCAGGCAGAACGCCGCCAGCGTGCCGATATTCGCCAGCTCGCCCAGCACTTGCAGCGGCACCAGTGCGCCCAGCAGGCCAAACACAATGCCAACCAGCCAGGTCGCCACGATCGGCGTGCCGGCGCCATTCAATGCCGACAAGCGCTTCGGCAGCAGGCCGTCGCGCGACATTGCATACAGCACGCGGCTCTGGCCAAACGCCATCACCAGAATCACGGTGCTCATGCCCAGAATCGCGCCCAGGTCGACAAACCCGGCGAACCAGTTTTCACCGGCGAACTGCAGCGCCAGCGACACCGGGTGATCGACACCCTTGAACTGCGTGAACGGCACAATCCCGGTCATGATGGCCGACACCACCACATACAGCAGCGTGCAAATCGCCAGCGATCCGATGATGCCGATCGGCAGATCGCGCTTGGGATTCTTGACCTCTTCCGCCGCCGTGGTCACCGCGTCGAAGCCGATGAAGGCAAAGAACACCAGCGCCGCCGCGCTCATGACGCCGGTGGCGCCATACGGCATGAACGGATGCCAGTTCGGCGGCGACACATGGCGCGTGCCGACCAGAATGAACAGCAGCACCACGCCTATCTTCACCACCACCATGATGTTGTTGATGCGCGCAGACTCGCGCACGCCCAGCGACAGCATCACGGTCAGCACCATCATGATGACAAACGCAGGCAGGTTGAAGAAGGTGGTCACGCCCGGCAGCGCGCCCGGCGCGGCCGACAGCGCCACCGGAATGTGCAGGCCAAAGCCGCCCAGCAGCGACTGGAAATAGCCCGACCAGCCGACCGACACGGCCGACGTCACCAGGCCATATTCCAGAATCAAATCCCAGCCTATCATCCACGCCACCAGCTCGCCGAGGATGGCATAGCTATAGGTATAAATCCCGCCGGCCACCGGCAGGATGGAGGCAAACTCCGCATAGCACAGCGCGGCGAAACCGCAGGCAAATGCGGCCACCACGAACGACAGCACCAGCGCCGGCCCGGCGGTCGAGGCGCCGCTACCGGTCAGCACGAAGATGCCGGTGCCGACAATCGCGCCGATGCCCATCAGGATCAGATCGACCGGCCCCAGTACCTTGCGCAGTCCGCCCGGCTGGGCGCTGGCAGCGCGCATGGCGTCAAAATCCTTGGTTCTCCAGATACTCACAACTGCCCTCCCCTTGCTTTACTTGTAAAGCGCGGCAGTATGTCAGGCCGGTAGGGAAAATGCAAAAAAGTCAGCTGATCACGTTGCGAATAAAGCGCACCGTCAGCTCCGACGGATTGACATAGGCATAGCGCTGCGCGCTGCTGAAGATGGCAAACTCGCCCAGCGCCAGCTGCCGCGTCTCGTGTTCGAACACAATGTGCAGCGTGCCCGCCGTCACCACGATCATCTCGGAAAAGCCCTGGGCGTCCGGCTCGGCGTCGTAACGGTCGCCGGGGTGCAGCGACCAGGTCCACAACTCCACCATATTGCCGGCCGGGGCGGCGCCCAGCAGCATCGCCTGGCTATCGGCGCCGGCGCCGCGCCACATCACGCTGCGGATGTCGCGATTGTCGGCCTGCGCCGGCCGCACCAGATCGACAAAGCGCACGCCCAGCGCCAACGCGATCGCGTCCAGATTCGACAGGCTGATGTTGACGCTGCCGGCCTCCAGGCCATTGATCATGCGGCGGCTCAGGCCGGCGCGCGTGGCCAATTCGGACTGGCTGAGCCCCTGCTGCTGTCGGTAGCGGCGCACGTTTTCGGCCGCGTGGGCCAGCGCGGGCGAGGAAGTTTCTTGACTGGGCAATATATTGCGCATCATAATATGAGAAATATTTTGCGCATATCTTACCATGAATACACTAAATCCTCGCTGGGCCGTGCTGTCGCTGGTGATCGTCACCATGATCTGGGGCGGCACTTTTCTGGTGGTCCACACTGCGGTGCAGAGCGCCGGGCCGCTGGCGTTTGTTGGCACCCGCTTTGCCATCGCCGCCCTGATTGCCGCCGTGCTGAGCCGCAAACATTTGCGCGGCTTCACCGCACTGGAACTGGGCGCCGGGCTCGCCATCGGCGCCTCCATCTTTGCCGGCTACTCGCTGCAAACGCAGGGACTGCAATACATCACCAGCAGCAAATCCGCCTTCATCACCGCGTTTTACGTGCCAATGGTGCCGCTGCTGCAATGGCTGTTCCAGCGCCAGCGGCCGCATATCGCGGCCTTGGCCGGCGCGGCGCTGTCGTTCGCGGGACTGGCCTGCCTGGCCGGGCCGGAAGGCATCCGTGGCGGACTTGGTTACGGCGAGCTGCTGACCGCGCTGGGTGCGCTTGCCATCTCGGCCGAGATCATTTTGATCGGCCACTACAGCCAGCGCGTCAATCTGGCGCGGGTGACCGTCACCCAGCTGGCGGTGGCTTCCCTGCTGGCGTTCGCAGCGATGCCGGTGGCCGGCGAAAGCCTGCCCGGCTACGCGCCGCTGTTCCTGGTGTGCGCACTGGCGCTGGGCGCGGCCAGCGCCGCCATCCAGTACGTGATGAACTGGGCGCAGCGCCAGGTCAGCGCCACCAAAGCCACGCTAATCTACGCCGGCGAACCGGTCTGGGCCGGCCTGTTCGGCCTGCTGGCCGGCGAGCACATTCCCATGCTGGCGGTACTCGGCGCCGCCATGATCGTCAGCGCCAGCGTCATCGGCGAAACCTCCGCGCTGAGCAAGCAAGAGCAAACCTCAAATTAAAGAATGCTTTAATATAGATCGCGCTATTAAAGGATTCTTTAAAATGCCGCGCTTAACCGGAACTGGTCTGTTGTCGCCTGAGGCGCCACCAATCGCATCCGACTCGTACGCGGCAGCCAACCGAGCGGCTGAACTGGCGTTGGCACGGCTCAATGGCGTCGCCGGCCTCGTTCCCTCGGAAAACTGGCTCATCTACGGCTCAATACGCAAGGAAGCCCTGCTGACGTCGCAGATCGAAGGCACGCAAGCCACGCTGGACGACCTATTCGAAAACGAAGCCGGCATGGAAGTCGATAACCCGGCCGACGTGGAGGAAGTGAGCAACTACCTGCGCGCATTCCATTTTGTACGCGACAACCTGCAGGCTGAAAATGGACTGCCTATCAGCATGCGCCTGCTCTGCGAGGCACATCGCATGCTACTCGACGGTGCGCGCGGCGCGGGCAAACAGCCAGGCGAACTACGACGCTCGCAGAATTGAATTGGCGGCGCGCGCCCTGCCAACGCGGTCTTTGTCCCGCCGCCACCCGAACGTCTGCCACAGTTGCTCAGCGACCTGGAACGCTTCATCCATACCGCTCACACTCACCTGCCGCCACTGGTCAATGTCGCCCTGATATCGTTTGCTGTCCGGCACACGTAATGCCGGCGACTGGGAAGCCTGGATAGGCTTCTTCCTGGACGGTGTCGTGAGCGCCGCCATTCAGGCCGAGCACACGGTCGTCGAACTCGCGACACTGATCGCCCATGATCGCCGCAGGCTACTGGCTTCGCCCACAGCCGGAGCGATCGCCTACCGCTTGTTTGAATCGCTGCCGGTGATGCCACGATTTACAGTCGACCAAGTCAAGCGGCGACTAGATACCAGCTACCCCACAGCCAACGCCGCCGTGAAATCACTTGCCGATCTGGGTATCGTGCAAGAGATGAGTGGACAACGAAAGAACCGCAACTACGGCTACATGGCGTACATCGAACTACTATCCAGATAACTGAGCATCGGTCCTCACCGCGATGTGCATGCCGAGCCGGGCCAGCAGCGTGCGGTCGGCATGGTGATGCGCGCCACCGCCACTGTGCGGACAAACTCAAATGGATCGAGCGGCTCGACGTCATGTAGCGGCGTGCCCTTCACCTGCACCAGATGGTTGATCGGCACCGATTCCGGATACGGCTCCAGATTGGCCAGTTGCGCGATCAGGCCCGCACGCTGCAGGCGCGTTTCACCCATGCCGACGATGCCGCCGCAGCACACCTTCATGCCCGCATCACGCACGTGATCCAGCGTGTCCAGACGATCCTGGTAATCGCGGGTCGAGATAACGTGGTTGTAGAATTCGGGCGCGGTGTCGAGATTGTGGTTGTAGTAGTCCAGCCCCGCGTCGCGCAGACGCTCGGCCTGTCCCTGCTCCAGCATGCCGAGCGTGGCGCACGCCTCCAGCCCCAACGCCTTCACCTCGCGCACCATGCGCTCAACCTTCTCCAGATCACGCTCCTTGGGACTGCGCCAGGCCGCGCCCATGCAGAAGCGCGTGGCGCCGTTGGCCTTGGCACTTTTGGCGGCGGCGATCACGGCGTCCACGTCCAGGATCTTCTTCGCTTCAACGCCGGTGTCGTAACGCGCCGCCTGCGGACAGTAACCGCAATCTTCCTCGCAACCGCCAGTTTTGATCGACAGCAGCGTCGCCAGCTCCACCTGCAGCGAATGAAAATGCGCGCGATGAGCCTCCTGCGCGCGCGCCATCAGATCGGGAAACGGCAGCGCGAACAAGGCCGCCACCGCCTCCACGCTCCACTCGCCTATCGGTTGCGGCGACAGCGGGCGATGAAATACCAACGGTTGTGCAGACATTCCTCGCTCCTTATCCGCGTTTGAGATAGGCACGCCAGCCGCCGAATGGCGTGATGTCCTCGGCATCGGCAATCGCCGCCGGCTCGCAGATGAAGCCTTTGACCCAGCGGCCATCCGCCAGCTCCAGCGAACCGATGCCCAAGGGCTGCGGAATCTCCGCGACAAATTCGCCAAAGCGGCGCAGTGGCAGTTCCCACACTTCGATCTCGATTGCCGCGCCCTGCTCCGTCACGCGCGCCAGGCCAGGCTTGGGTGGCGTGGTGTTACGCAGTGCGTACAGGCGATACTGCGGCGCCGTTTGCGTGGCGATCAGCTTGCGCGCTCCACGCTCCACCAGTTGCCAGTTCAGCGGCTGGCCTTCCAGATGCGCGCCCACCACCGCCAGTTGCACCGTCGGTTCGTTGAACGCCAGCGGCGCGGATGCCACCGGCGCTGCGGCAGCGGCTTCGAACAGCGCCTGCGCGGCGGCGGCCAGCGCGTGGTCGGCGCCACCAGCACCGATCAGCGTGACGCCGGCCGGCAGACCATCGCTGCGCTGCCGGCCCGGCACCGCCAGCGCCGCCATGCCGAAGAAGTTGACGAAATTGGTGTAGTAGCCAAGCTGGGAATTCAGCAGCACCGGCTGCTCCAGCACCGCCTCCATGCGCGGCATGGTCGGCGTGGTTGGCACCAGCAGGAAGTCATAGCCGGCCAGCGCTTCCTCGGCGGCGCGCTTGAGCGCGGCCAGCTTGTACTGGCCTTTGAACGCATCCAGCGCGCTATAGTCTGTGCCCTGCCGGACAATGCCGGCCACCACCGGATGCACCGCGTCCGGTTGCGCGGCCAGCAGCGGGCCGGCGGCCTCCAGGCGCTCGGCCACCCACGGCCCCTGGTACAGCAGCGAGGCGGCATCGCGGAATGGCGCGTAGTCGATGACGTCGATGCTGCAATCGGCGCGCTCGCGCAGGCTGGCCAGCATGGCGGCAAACGCTTGTTCGGCGGCGGCGTCGCCAAAGAATTCCAGCTGCGCCGGAATCGCGATGCGATAGCCGCGCCGCTGTGGACCGCGCATGGTGATCTGGCGCGAGTATGGATCTTCCCGGTCGTAGCCAGCGGCGACCTGGCTCACCTGCCAGCTGTCCGCCACCGTGCGCGCGAAAATCGACACGCAGTCCAGTGTGCGGCAAGCAGGCACCACGCCACGAGTACTGAGCAGACCAGGTGTCGGCTTCAGGCCGACGATGTTGTTCAGCCCCGCCGGTACGCGGCCGGAGCCGGCGGTGTCGGTGCCCAGCGAGAAGCCGACCAGTCCCAGCGCCACCGCCACGGCGGAACCGGCGCTGGAACCGCCGGACACATATTCAGGATCGATGGCATTGCGCACCGGGCCATACGGCGAGCGGGTGCCCACCAGTCCAGTCGCGAACTGGTCCAGATTGGTTTTGCCGATCAGGATCGCGCCGGCCGCCTGCAAGCGTTCCACCACCGTTGCGGAGCGCTGCGGCGTATAAGCGAAGGCGGGACAGGCCGCCGTAGTCGGCATGCCTGCAACATCGATATTATCCTTGACCGCAAACGGCACGCCAAACAGCGGCAGGCGCGCCAGCACGCCGTGCCCCTCTTCCGTCAGCAGGCGATCCAGCTCGCGCGCGGTGTCGTGCAGCGCCGCCTCGTCCACCCGGCTGATCCAGATTTCATCGCGCCCGCTAGAGGCGATGCGGTCCAACACCTGCTGCACGCATTGCGAGGGCGTCAGGCTGCCATCGCGATAAGCTGCTTGTAAAGTCGCCAGTTCCATCATGCTCTCCTTAGAAGCCATAGCTGATCGTGCCGGTGACACGGCTGTCCTGCGATACGCCAAAGCGGTTGTCGCCGCCGATCAAGCCTTGCAGTCCCCAGGTAAAGCCACTGCTGCCGATCGGCTGGGTGATGCCGACGATCAGATGACGGAAGCCGGACGATTTCGGCGCGCCGCCGCTAAAGCAGCCGTTGACGACAAAGCTGCTGCCGGCCGCGCAGGCGGCGCCGGTGTAGGTGTCGGTACTGCCGAGGAACTGGCCCTGCTTCTTGTAGCTATAGAAGCCCAGCGACGCGGTCAGCGTGATATCGGCAGGCAACGGCTGGCTGTAGTTCAGCGTCCAGTAGGTGTCGCCCTTGTTGCCCCAGACGACGTCCTTCAACAGCGTCTGCGCGGCCGCGCTGAACGGACCGTAGCTCAGTCCCAGCTTGGTCTCCAGCGCATTCGAGTATTTGCTGTTCAGATAGTAGTAACCGGTGAAGCCGACCGTGTAGCCTACCTCGCCCGCCTTGCCGTTGTAGCCGCCGTAAAAATCGTTTTCGACCGATTTATCGCGCTGGAAGTCGGTAATGCTGCGGTCCGAATAGGACTTGCCCAGCTGACGATACGAGTAGTTGATCTGCGAAGCCCAGTAACCGGCATAGAAGCCATCCGGATGCGTCCAATCCGCACCCCATTGCAGCGCAGGGTGTTCGGATTCCGGTGCATCCGCGTTCGCGTTGCCGACACCCGGCTTGCTTGGGCCATAGGTGCTGCTGATACCACGCAGGATGTACTTGCTGACCAAATCAACGTGACCGGTGAGGGTCGCGTCATCCGCGCGCGCCGCGCCAGCCAGGGACAGACACACTACGCTTGCTACGGTCATTGCTTTCATTTTCATGGTTCGCTCTCTCAAAGGGTTTTGAATATCGCTACATGCTGGCCGGCGGCCACCGCCTTGCCCTCGCCTACCAGCCACTCCGTTACCGTGCCGTCGCTGCTCGCCTTCAGCGCGATTTCCATCTTCATCGATTCCAGAATCGCCAGCGTGTCGCCCTCGCGCACCTGCGTGCCGGCGGCGGCGACGATCTGCCATACACTGCCCGGCACCACCGCTGACACGTACTGGCTACCCGGTGGCAGTTCGGCCTCGCCGCCATCGGTACCGCCGGCTTCCTCGGCGCTCCAATCGGCCTGGCCGCTAACGCGCCAGCGCTCGCGCTCCGCTTCAAACGCGGCCTGCTGGCGGCTCTTAAAGGCCGTAATCGAATCCGCCTCGCGGCGCAGGAAAGCGTTGTAGTCGGCCAGCGAGAAAGTGGTTTCCTCAATACGAACATCGAAACGGCCCAGCGGGAAATCGCGCCGATGCTCCAGCAACTGCTCTTCGCTGACTTCATAGAAGCGGATCTGATCGAAGAAACGCAGCAGCCATGGCTTGTTGTCGCGGAAGCTGGCGGTCTGGCGATAGCGGTTCCACATCTGCACCGTGCGGCCGACGAACTGATAGCCGCCCGGCCCTTCCATGCCGTACACGCACAGATAGGCGCCACCGATGCCGACCGCGTTTTCCGGCGTCCAGGTGCGTGCCGGGTTGTACTTGGTGGTCACCAGGCGGTGACGTGGATCGACCGGCGTGGCGACCGGCGCCCCCAGATAGACATCGCCCAAGCCCAGTACCATGTAGCTGGCGTTGAACACCACGTCGTAGACATCCTGCACGCTGTCCAGCCCATTGATGCGCTGGATGAATTCGATATTGCTCGGGCACCAGGGCGCGCCAGGCCGCACGGTGGTTTCGTACTTCTGGATCGCCAGGCGGGTCTGGGTATCATTCCAGGCCAGCGGCAAATGCACGATCCGCGATGGCACCACCATGTCCTCCACCGCGCCCTGGGTGGCGACCAGCGAGGCGATGCGGTCCATTAGCGCGGCGACCGGCAGCTTGCGGTGATCGAAGTGCACTTGCAGTGAGCGGATACCCGGCGTCAGATCGACCACGCCAGCCATCTGCGCCTGCTCCAGTGCCACCATCAACGCGTGGATGCGGAAGCGCAGATTGATGTCCAGTACCTGCTCGCCGAATTCCACCAGCAGATAGTCATCACCGGCACGGCGGAACACGGCCGGCGTGCCGTCCGCGAGACGCGCGGTGCCGGCGATGGCCGACTGCGCGTCACCGGCCGCAGAGCGCGGTGGCGTCCAGACTGGGCGCGCGGTCGCAGTATCTGCGAACACCTCCTCCTGCGCGACGCGCAACGCCGCCGCCTCGTCCACCGACACGCGGATAAAGCGCACGGTGTCGCCGGGCTTGAGCTGGCCCATTTTCCACAAATCCGCCGACACGATCACCGCCGGACACACAAAGCCGCCCAGGCTAGGCCCATCCGGCCCCAGGATCACCGGCATGTCGCCCGTGAAGTCGATCGAACCGATGGCGTAGGCATTGTCGTGGATGTTGGACGGATGCAGGCCTGCCTCGCCGCCATCGGTACGTGCCCATTGCGGCTTCGGCCCGACCAGACGCACGCCGGTACGGCTGGAGTTGAAGTGCACCTGCCAGTCGGTACCGAAGAACATGGCGATGTCGTCGTCGCGGAAGAAGTCCGGCGCGCCGTGCGGGCCGTAATGCACCGCGATTTCCCATTGATGGCTATAGGCCGGCACCGCCGTCGCAGGCAAGGCGCGTGCAAGCGCCGCCTGGGGTTTCAGTTTCAGGATATCGCCAGCGCGCACCGCACGGCCACCGTGGCCGCCGAACTGACCAAGCGTGAAGGTGGCGCGGCTGCCCAGATACTGCGGCACATCCAGTCCGCCGGCAAACGCCACGTAAGCCCGCACGCCGGCACCGCGCACACCGGTGAAGCGCAGAATTTCACCGGCGCCGATGTGGTGCACTGCCCAGTTGGCGAGATCGCGCCGTTCGGTCGGGGTGCTGACAAACGCGCCCAGATCGGCGCCCGCCAGCGCCACCGTGCAAGCGGTATTGAAGCGCAGGACCGCACCCTGCAAGGTCATCTCCAGCGTGGCGGCGGCGCCGTCGTTGCCCAGCAGGTGATTGGCGACGCGGTGCGCGTACGAATCCATCGGACCCGATGGCGGAATGCCGACCGCCCACAGCCCCATGCGGCCGGGATAATCCTGCACCGTGGTCTGAATGCCGCCATCCAGCACTTCCACCGTATCCGGCGTGAAGTCCATGGAGGCGAGCATCTGCGTGATCTGGCGACCGGCGGTGAATTCGCCATACGCCAGGATGCGCGCCAGATAAGACAAATTGGTTTCGATGCCGTCGATGCGGCTGTGCTGCAAGGCGCTGACCAACTGCGCGACTGAAGCCTCGCGGCTATCGGTCTTCACAATCAGCTTGGCCAGCAACGGATCGTAGTAAGGGCTGACGGTGATGCCGCGTTCGATCCACGTATCGACCCGCAGGCCAGGCACGAAGTCCACCGCCGTCAGCACGCCGGACGAGGGCTGGAAATTGCGCGCCGGGTCTTCGGCGTAAACGCGTAGCTGCATGGCGTGACCTGCCGGCACCAGCGCGGCTTGCGCCGGCAGCGCGAACTCGCCGGCGGCGGCGCGTATCATCCACTCCACCAGATCGACGCCGAACACTTCTTCGGTCACGCCATGCTCCACCTGCAGGCGCGTGTTCACTTCCAGGAAGTAGAACGCGCCGGTGTCGGCATCCAGCACATATTCCACCGTGCCGGCCGACAGATAGGCTATCGATTTCCCCAGCCGGACGGCGGTGGCGGCCAATGCCTGACGCGTGCTTTCAGCCAGTCCCGGTGCCGGCGTCTCTTCAATCACCTTCTGGTTACGGCGTTGTACCGAGCAATCGCGCTCGCCCAGCGATACCACGTCGCCCTTGCCATCGCCGAAAATCTGTACCTCAACGTGACGCGCGCGCTGAACGAACTTCTCCAGATAGATGCCACTGTTCTTGAAGTTATTCTCGGACAGATGGCGCACCGACGCGTAGGCCGATGTCAGGTCGTTCGCGTCATGGCACAAGCGCATGCCGATGCCGCCGCCGCCGGCGGTGCTCTTCAACATCACCGGGAAGCCAATGCGCTCCGCCGCCACCAGCGCCTCGTCCACGCTATCCAGCAGACCGGTGCCCGGCAGCAGCGGCACGTCGGCCTGTTGCGCCAGTTCGCGCGCGGTGTGCTTCAAGCCGAAAGCGCGCATCTGATGCGGCGTCGGGCCGATGAAAACGATGCCCTCGGCCGCGCAAGCCTCGGCAAAGGCGGCGTTCTCGCTCATGAAGCCATAGCCGGGGTGGATCGCCTGGGCGCCGGTGCGGCGCGCCGCATCCAGTACCTTGTCGGCGGCCAGATAGCTTTCGGCTGCGGCGGCGGGGCCAACGCACACCGCTTCGTCGGCCAGGCGCACATGCAGCGACTCCACGTCCGCTTCCGAATAAATGGCCACGGTACGGATGCCCAGTTTGCGCGCGGTGCGGATCACACGGCAGGCGATCTCGCCACGATTTGCGATCAGTATTTTCTCAAACATGGTAGTCCTCAGACAGCGTCCCAGATCACGAAGCGGACCGGGGTTGGGTTGTAGGCGTTGCAGGGGTTGTTCAGCTGCGGGCAGTTGGAAACCAACACCCAGACATCCATCTCGGCGCGCAGCTCGACGTATTTACCCGGCGCGGACAGGCCGTCTTCGAAGGTCAGCTTGCCCTCCTCCGTCACCGGCACGTTCATGAAGAAGTTCACGTTCGGCACCAGATCGCGCTTACCCAAGCCGATATCAGCGTGCGCCATCGCCAGCAGATAGTTGTCACGGCAGCTATGCATGAATTTTTTCTGATGCGCGTAACGAACGGTGTTGCTCTCGGCCGCGCAGGCGCCGCCCAGCGTGTCGTGACGGCCGCAGGTATCGGCCACGATGGTCAGCATGGCGCGGCCACGATTCGAATACAGCACCGAGCCAGTGGACAGATAGATGCCGCCCTGGCGCAGCAGCGTGTCGGTGACGCTGTAGCTTTCCTCGTTGTCATCGGCGTTGTAGAAAATCGTGTCCACCGCCTGATTGCCTTCCAGGTCGACGATGCGCATGGTCTGGCCGCGTTTCAGTTTGTGCAGCCACGGTTCGCCGGCCGGCAGATAGGTGTCGGACAAGGCGTGAGCCGCGTCAAGCTTGCTTTCGCTGAGCGTTTGCATGATGTCTCCTTAGCGATAGATGATTTCAGTGTTCTGGAAGCCGCGGCCGTTTTCAGCGCAGGACAGGCGGCAAATGTCGTCGGCGCCGGCGGTGCCGGAATCCCAGGCCACCAGCGCGACTTTGCCCGGCGCGTAATCGGCGCGTGGATCGAGCGGATGCGGCGCGGTTGAGATCAGCACCAGCACGTCCATCTCGCAACGCAGCTCCACCAAAGCGCCAGCACGCGAATGACCCGGCACGAAACGCAGCGCACCGTCGCTGTTCACCATCACCTTGGAAAACAGGTTCACGCCCGGCACAAAATCGCGCAGGCCCAGTCCCCACTTGCCCATTTCGACCAGCAGACTGTCCTTGCCGTTGCGGTGCATGGCGTTGCGGTGTTCCTGATAACGATGGCTGCCATAACGCTGCTGCACCATGGCGGCGTCCGATACGCCGCACAACGGGTCGTGCCAGCCAACCGTATCGCGGCTGACCGAGGCCAGGATGCGGCCCATGTCGGAATACAGCACATGGCCTGCGCTCAGATGCGCGGTGTGCTGGGCTTTCAGCGTATCCGGAATATTCAGGCGCTCGTGACGCTCGTCGGCGCGGTACAGCAGCACCGACGCGTTGGCGCCGCCATCGACATCGATGAAGCGCAGCGTGGTGCCGCGCCGCGCGCGGTACGACCAGTGCGCGCCACCGGGAAAGCGTTCGGTCCACAGCACGCGGGCGGGATCCAGGTCTGGCGCCAGCAAGGCGGCTTGGGCGGCGGTTTCGTTATCGAATGCGATCATGATGCATTCCTTTCTGCGGATGCGGTACGGGTCAGTTTTTCAAGTTGTTCAAGGTCGGTGCGCACGCCGGAGGTTTCGCGGATGCGCTGCAGGATCTGGCGCTTCAGTTGCAGGAATTCCGGCGCCAGCTTCAGATCCTGATCGCGCTCGGCACCAAACGGCACCTCCAGCACGGAATCGATGCGGCCGGGATGCGGCGCCATCACCACCACGCGCTGGCCGAGATAGATCGCCTCTTCCACGTCGTGGGTGACAAACACCACCGTCGTTTTCTCCAGCTGATACACATGGCGTATCAGGTCGTGCATCACTTCGCGGGTTTGCGCATCCAGCGCGCCAAACGGTTCATCCATCAACAGCACGTCGGGGCGCGACATCAGCGCGCGGGCGATCGCCACGCGCTGCTGCATGCCGCCGGATAGTTCGGCCGGATAGGCATCGGCCACATGGCGCAGTCCCATCAGATCGATCAGCGCATCGGCGCGGCCGCTGGCGATTTCGATCTCGCTGCTGGTCTGCGCGCGCTGGTGAGCCAGGCGGCGACAGAAGCGGATATTGGCGCTGACCGTCAGCCACGGATACAGGCTATAGCTCTGAAACACCATGGCGCGATCCGGTCCGGGACCATCAACGTCCTTGTCGTTGCAGCGGATGGTACCGTCCTCGTATTCCTCCAGGCCGGCGATGGTGCGCAGCAGCGTCGACTTGCCGCAGCCGGAGGCGCCGACCAGCGTCACGAACTCGCCGGGGGCGATATCCAGGTCCACATGCTGAAGCGCCAGGGTGCGCGCTCCCCTGCGGCCGTAATATTTATACAGGCCGCATACAGAAATCTTGGGTGTCATGACTTATCCTCTCAGGTGATACCAGGGGAAGCAGCGCCGGTGCAGCCAGCGGAATGCCTGATCGGTCAACAGCCCGATCAGGCCGATCAGCAGAATGCCGGTGAAGATGCGGTCAGTCTGCAGGAAGCGCTGCGCCTTCAGAATCGAGAAGCCCAGGCCGGAATTCGCCGCCACCAGCTCCGCCACCACCAGATAGGTCCACGCCAGGCACATGGTGGAACGCAGCGTAGTCAGCATGGCCGGTCGCGCCGCCGGTATCAGCACATGGCGGATGATTTCCTCGTTGGTGGCGCCCATGGTGCGCGCCGCCTCCACCGGCGCGGCCGGCACACGGATCACATCCTCGGCGATCATCAGCACCATCTGGAAGAACACGCCAACCCAGATCACGGTGATCTTCGCGCTTTCCTCAATGCCGACCCACAGCATGATCAGCGGGATGAAGGCCACCGCCGGCAGATAACGCGAGAACTCCGTCAGCGGTTCCAGCAACGCGCGCACCGGTGCGCAGGTGGCGATCACCACGCCGAGCGGCAGCGCGATCGCCGCCGACAGCAGGAAACCACCCAGCACGCGGCTGATGCTGACCAGGATGTCGGTGGTCAGATCGCCCTCGCGGTACCAGTCCAGTACCTGCGCGGCCACCTGCCATGGCGGCGGTAGGAACACCGGATCGGCCCAGCCTTCGAGGGAGATCAGCAGCCAGAGCGCGAACGGCACGCCGAAGCCAACGCAGGCCAGCAGCAGCCGCGCGCGTCCATCCAGCTCGCCGTGCACCGCCCATGGCGAGCGCCGGTTGCGCACCCGCTTGGGCAGAGCGGAAAGGTCGTTCTGCATCGGCTTCATTTTTTCAGCGCGTCTTGCAGCAGCGAGCTATCCAGGCCGGCGCTGTAATCCACCGTACCGGCGATCAGCTTGTTCTCGCTGAGGAAGCGGTAGATCACTGGTGCGGATGCCAGCAGCGACTCCGGCGAGGACGGCGCGAAGGCGGTGGTATTTTCAGCGGCGCCGAAGAAGCGGGTACCCGGCAGGAACACCTTGTATTCGGCCGGCTTCAGGCCCACCACTTTCGACATGACTTTGACCGCATCATCGGGATGGCTGCGGATATAGGCTTCGGCCTCGAACCACGCGCGTATCATGCCAACCAGTTCCTGGCGCTTGTTCTTGTCGCGCAGCGATTTGCCGTTGGCGACCAGCAGGTCCGGAATCAGGCCCGGCATGTCGCGCGAGGTGAATAGCGCGCGGCCCTTGCCGCTGGTTTCGATCTTGCTCACCCACGGATTCCACACCACGGCGGCATCGACGCGGCCCGCCATGAAGGCTGCCGCCGCATCGCCAGCCGACAGGTTGACCACGTTGACATCCTTGATCGACATGCCGTTCTTTGCCAGCGCGGTGGCCAGCACGAAGTGCGAGATGCTGTACTGCTCCAGCGCGATGCGCTTGCCCTTGAGTTCAGCGAAGGAATGGATTTTCGGCGACACCATCAGCGCGTCGTTGCCGGCCGAATTGTCGTTGACCAGAACCGCTTTCAGATCGACCTTCTTGGCCAGCGGCGCCATGGTGTCCGACCAGGTTTGCGAGTTGGCGTCCAGGCGGCCGGCCGACAGCGCCGCCACCGAATCGGTGTAATTACCGAACCAGACCAGCTTGACGTCGGCGCCGTTCTTTTTGAAGTAGCCCTGCTGTTCCGCCACATACCAGGCCACCCAGCCCGGCCAGTCGGACAGGCCGACCTTGATTTCGGCGCGGGCCGGCGCGGTCGCGCCCAGAGCAAAACTGCAGGCTGCCAGCGTGAGCAGCGAACGACGAAGAATGCGGTGCAATTGGAAGATGCGCATGTAGGAGCTCCGTTAGGTTGGACAAAACGGGAGGCGAGCGATCACTGGCGTAATCGTTCTCCCGGGCTTTTATCCCTCCGTGTAGCTCCCGCCGCGTAGCGGCTAGAACCGGCGGCTCTCGGACCAGCGCTGTGTGTACACAGCCGGAACCCTAGCCACCATCTCAAGATGTGCGCAACTGACGTCGGCCCACCTCTCGTTGCTTATCAGTGCAGCAAAACCTGTGCCAGCTTTTTCGGGGCTGCGCGCGCCTGATTGGCACCTCCATGGTGCAACCGAGCACCACATGTGTGCAGCTGACGCTCAAACCGGATGCATGGCGCGGGCATCGGAATTGCTCTTCAACGCTAGAGTCGTTCAACCGGGAGAACCCATGCATACTGTTCCGCGCCACCTGGCCCGCATCACCGTCGCCATTCTTAAACTGATCGCGATGCAGCCCATGCACCGCCATCCCTGGCTCTACCGCCAGAATCAACGCCGTTGAATTAGCGGCCGCGCTTGCCTCGGTCGATGAAGTGGTTGCCGGCGTCGCGCGGCAGGCGGGCGATGCCGACCAGGCTGGCCACGACCGCCAGCGCCAGCACCAGGAACGCGATCCGGTAATCGTTCGCGGCCGGGCCGTCCAGCACGGTGTGCGCCACCCGAACCGACATCGCCGCCAGCGTGATGCCGGCCGCCATGCCGAGCTGGCTGATGGTGTTGGACAAGCCATTGGCGTGCGCCATATCCTGTTTGGGAATGTCGGCAAAGCCGATGGTGCCGAGCGCGGTGAACTGCATCGAGCGCGTCATGCCGGCAAACAGCAGCACCAGCACCGTCAACCACAGCGGCGTGTCGACGTTGAGCGCGGCACAAGCCACCAGACTGGCCGCGCACAACGCGCCATTGCCCAGCAAGACGCGGCGATAACCGAACACCCGCAGAATCTGGGTGGTGATGGTTTTCATCAGCAGGTTGCCGGCGAATAGCGCCAGCACCAGCAGGCCGGAGGTGGTGGCGTCGTGGCCAAAGCCGACCTGGAACATCAGCACCAGCAAAAACGGCGCGGCGCCGATCGCCATCCGCGCCATCGTGCCACCGAACACGGTGATGCGGAAGGTGGGCACGCTCAAGGATGTCAGCGCCAGCATCGGCTCGCTGGCGCGGCCGAAATGGCGGAAAGCGGCGGTCAGCAGCACCAACCCGCCGCCGCACAGCAGCAGATTGACGGCATCGACTTGTCCCGCCAGCCGCTCCAGCCCGCTGAGCAGGGTGAAGGTGCCGGCGCCGCACAGCAGGAAGCCGGGCCAGTCGAAGCGGGTGCGCTGGTCGCCGCGCACGTCCGGCACCAGACGCCAGGCGGCAAACAGCGCCAGCACGCCCAGCGGCACATTCATCAGGAAGATCCAGTGCCAGCCGATGTGCTGGGCGATGAAGCCGCCCAGCGGCGGCCCCAGCACCGGTGCCACCAGCGCCGGCCATACCAGCGCCGACATCGCCGCCATCAGCCGTTCCTGCGGCATCTTGCGCAGGATGACCAGGCGCCCCACCGGCACCATCAGCGCGCCGCTGAAGCCCTGCACGATGCGCACCGCCACAAACGACGGCAGCGTGTGCACCATGGCGCACAGCGCCGAGCTGACAGTGAACAGCGCGATCGCGCCCATGAACACCCGGCGCGTGCCGTAGCGGTCCGCGATCCAGCCGCTGGCCGGGATGAAGATACCGACCGCCAGCAAATAGGCGCTGATGCCGATGTTGAGTTCCAGCGGCGTCACCCCGAACGCGCGCGCCATGGCCGGCAGCGCCGGGCCGATGATGGCGCCGTCGAGGATTTCCATAAACATCGCCCCGGTCACCAGCCAGGTCACCCAGCGCAGGCGGGTCGCATCGAAGTCGCGCGTGGCGTTGCTCATCGCGGGCATGCTCAGGACTGCGCCACGGTGGCGTCCGGGCCTTTATAGCGGCCCAGCCAGTGCGCATACGGCGGCGGCAGCACGCGTGCCGGTTTGGCCTCGCCCAGCGCCAGCGCGGCGTCATACGGGAAATGCGGATTGGCCAGATGGGCGCGGCCGATCATCACCAGATCCAGCTGGCCGTCCGCCAGCGTGCGTTCGGCCAGCGCCGGTTCGGCTATGCCCCACGCGGTCGAGACCGGAATATCGGCCTCCTTGCGCACCCGGCCGGCAATCGGCGCCAGCAAGGCCGGCGCCCACGGCACCGACGCCTCCGGCGTCGAGAAGCCCATGCTGACGCCCAGCATATCGAGGCCGCCGGCGCGCATCTGCCGGGTCAGGCCGATGGCTTCAGCCAAGGTTTCCTCGTCGCGGCCGTCAAACTCGATGACGCCGAAGCGGGCCGTCAGCGGCAAGCGTTCCGGCCATACCGCGCGTACCGCCGCCAGCGTCTCCAGCAGGAAGCGGCCACGATTGACAACGTCGCCGCCATATTGGTCGGTGCGCTGGTTGGCGTGCACCGAGAAGAAGCTTTGCGCCAGATAGCCGTGGGCGAAGTGCAGTTCCAGCCATTCGAAGCCGGCGTCACGCGCGCGCACGGCGGCGGCGACGAAATCGCGCTGAATGCGGGCGATGTCGTCCAGCGTCAGCGCGCGTGGCATGCGTGACAGGCCACCGCCAAACGCCAGCGCCGACGGCGACAGGGTTTCCCAGCCGCGCGCATCACTGGCTGGAATATGGTCGTCGCCCTCCCACGGCTTGTTGGCGCTGGCCTTGCGGCCGGCATGGCCGATCTGGATGCCGGGCACCGCGCCCGCATGCCTGATGACGGCGGCCACCTGCGCCATGCCCTCGGCCTGGGCATCGTTCCACAAGCCGGTGCAGCCCGGCGTGATGCGGCCTTCGGGCGAAACGCCGGTGGCCTCGACGATCACCAGCCCGGCGCCACCGCGCGCGATGCTGGCGTAATGCGCCAGATGCCATTCGTTGACCATGCCGTCAACCGCGCTGTATTGGCACATCGGCGGCACCGCGATGCGGTTGCGCAGGGTGACATCTTTTAACTGGTAAGGACTGAACAGCAAGGACATTGAAACTCCATCGGTAAAAATTACGGGACTACCAGCTCAGCTGAATCAGCGGCTTGCCCGAGAAACTGCGGTGCTTAAGCGCTTCCAGCGTCTGCGGCAGCACACTGAAATCGTGCAGCTGATGCGGCTCCGGCTGCATCTGGCCGGCCGCGATCGATTGCAGCATCTGCTCGCCGGCGGCGGTCAGCTCTTGCCAGGCGCGGTCGGCGCCGTGCACATGCAGCGCGCCCAGCGCCACCTCGTGCAATGACAAGGTGCGCCCGAACGGAGTGCACGGCCACTGCGCAATCCGGCCCTGGATGCAGACCAGGTGGCCATTGGCCAGCAACAGCGGCGCCAGCCGCTCGGCCTGATCGGCCCCGACGCAATCGACCACGGCGTCAAAGCTGGCCACCATCGGCACTTCCGGTTCAGCGGAAGCCGCCGCCGGACCGCTGCTGCAATCGGTGGCGCCCAGCATCCACAACCGAGGCCAGTGGCGCTGATGCGATATTGTACTGACCTGCCAGCCATCGCGCACGGCAAGCTGTACCAGATAGTTGCCGACCGCGCCGCCGGCGCCGTTGATCAGCAGGCGTCCGCCTTCGATGTGCGGCAACTTGGCCACCGCTTGCCATGCGGTGAGGGCCGGGCAAGGGAAGGAGGCGGCGGTGGCAAAGTCCAGCGCGTCCGGCAGTTGCATCAGGGCGCGCGCGTCAAGCGCGGTGAATTCGGCAAAGCTGCCGTGACGGCGCAGATTCTGATGATAGGCAACGCGACGGCCCAGCCAATGCGCCGGCACGCCCTGCCCCAGCGCCACCACCACGCCGGCGCCATCGACGCCGGGCACGTGGCCGGGCTGCCAGGCATCGCCCATTTCGCCCAGCACTTTCCAGTCGACCGGATTCAAGCCGATCACATGGTTGCGCACCAGAACCTGGCCGGCGCCCGGCTGCGGCAGCGGCAGTTGCTCCAGGCGCAAATCACCGGTCTCGCCGCCCTTTTGCCAGGTCCAGGCGCGGTAACTGGTCTGCTCAAGCATAGGCGCCCGCCGAATAGGTCAGCTCGTAGCTGTGGCTGTAGATTTCGAGAATGTTGCCAAACGGGTCTTCCATATACACCATCCGGTACGGCTTTTCGCCAGGGAAGTATTCGCGTACCGGCATGCGCTGCTTGCCGCCTGCGGCGACAATTTTGGCGGCCAGGCCTTCAACGTCCGGGTCCTGCACGCAGAAGTGGAACACGCCGGTTTTCCAGTACTGGAAATTGTCGGCCGGACGTTCCGCATTGCGGAATTCGAAAATCTCCACGCCGACGCGGTCGCCGGTCGACAAATGGGCGATGCGGAACGAACCCCAGCCGGCGCCGAACACGTCGGTGCACATGACGCCGATGGCGCTGTCGTCCTCGGTGATGGTGGTTGGCGGCATGATCAGATACCAGCCCAGTACCTCGGTATAAAATTTAACCGCCCCATCGAGGTCGGTCACCGACAGGCCGATGTGGGAAAAATTGCGTGGGTAAGGTGACATCATTTTCCTTTCTGGGAGCGTAATCCAGCTATTCTATGGACCGCCAGCGATAAATAAAATAAGCTACACTTTATTGCTTTGATAAATTCTGCTTATACCACCATGCTCAATCCCCACTGGCTGCGCACCTTTGCCATCCTGGCCGAGGAAGGCAGTTTCACCCGCACCGGCGCCCGTCTCGACCTGACGCAGGCGGCGGTGAGCCAGCATTTGCGCCAACTGGAAGACGAGCTGGGACCGCTGCTGATCCGCCGCCCGCGCAAGATCGAACTGACGCCGGCCGGCGCCGCCCTGCTCGACTACTGCCGCGACGCCGATCACGCCGAGCGCCGCCTGCGTCAACGCCTGCGCCAGGATGAGGACGGCGGCGGCGAAATCTCGCTGATCACGCCCGGCAGCATCGGCCTGTGCCTGTATCCCTGGCTGCTGGAGCTGCAAAGCGCCAACCCGGAACTGGTGGTGCGGCACCGCTTTGCGCCCGACGCCGAAGTGCTGACGGCGGTGCTGGACAATCGCTACGAACTGGGCCTGGTAACCCTGCGCCCCGACGACAGCCGGTTGACGGCGCAGCGCTTCGCGGAAGAGCCGCTGGAACTGGTGCTGCCGGCCGAGCGCGATCTGCACGACTGGGACGACCTGGTCGCGCTCGGCTTCATCGACCATCCTGACGGCCAAGCGATGGCGACCCGGCTGCTGAGCCGCAGCTTCCCGGACGCGCCCGGCATGCGCCATATGCCGTGTAGCGGCTTCAGCAACCAGATCGGCCTGATCCTGGAACCGGTGGCGCGCGGCCTCGGCTTCACGGTGATTCCACGTTTTGCGCGCCAGGCCTTTGCGCGCCAGGAAGCACTGCGCGTGATCCAGTGCGACACTGGCATCGTCGACACGCTGTGGTTGATTCACCGCGCCGAATGGCCGCTGTCGGCGCGCGCGCAACGCGCCATCGACTACCTGTCGCAACGCATGGGGAAGCAATGAAAAACATCAAGGCACTCGACTTCAATCTGCTGAAAGCGCTGGAGGCATTGCTGGACGAATGCAACGTCACCCGCGCCGCCACCCGCCTGGGCGTGACCCAGCCAGCGATGAGCGGCATGCTGACCCGATTGCGCGAGAATTTTGACGATCCACTGTTTGTGCGCGCCCAGCGCGGCATCGTGCCGACCCAGCGCGCGCTGGAACTGGCGGCGCCGCTGAAGCAAATCATCAGCCAGATCGGCGCGCTGCACCAGCCTTCGGCCTTCGATCCGGCCAACGCCAGGCTGAGCTTCACTATCGCCGCCACCGATTACGCTTTGCGCGCCATCGCCGTGCCCTTCCTGTCCGCGCTCAAGCGGCAGGCGCCGCACATCCAGATCGCGCTGGTGCCGATAGAGGACAAGCAGGTGCAAGCGCAGCTGGAGCGCGGCGACATCGATCTGGCGCTGGTGACGCCGGACAGCACGCCGCCCGATCTGCACGCCCGCAATCTGTTTGAGGAACACTATGTGTGCGTGCTGCGCGAAGGCCATCCTGCGCTGCAGGGACGCAAGCGCCTGACCGTCAATCAGCTGTGTGAACTGGATCACGCGCTGGTGTCCTATAGCGGCGGCAGCTTTCGCGGCGTGACCGACGAGGCGCTGGCCAAACTGGGCAAGTGGCGAGAAGTGACCTTGTCGGTCAAGAGCTTCCTGATCCTGCCCGACATCCTGCGTGCCAGCGACATGGTGGCGATCCTGCCGAGCCGGCTGGTGGCAGGCATGCCGGGGCTGGCGGTATTCAAGCCGCCGATCGACGTGGCGGGCTTCACCAAAGTCGCGGCCTGGCACGAGCGCACCCACCGCAACCCGGCGCATCGCTGGTTGCGCGAACTGCTATTCGCTAATTGCGCCGCGCCGCCGACACCAGACCGTCCAGCCAATCCTGGTGGCCGTTGATCATCGGATTCGGCTTGGTGGCGGCCAGCGCGGCGGCTGGCTTGCCCTTTTGCGTTTCCTGGGTCAGGATGCGCACGCGGCCGCCGTCCAGATCCTCCACCAGCCAGGCGTGGTGCACGTCCAGACGATCATCGGCGCCCTCTTCGCCGGCCCAGCCATGCCAGGCCACGCGGCCAGGCTGACCGGCCACCGGCGGCACATACTCATTGCATTGCGCTTCGACCGGGAAGCCGAAGGTTTCGAAGTAGAAGCGGTCGCCTTCGGCCAGTTCCGGCCCCTTGCCGTCATAGAAACGGACATTGGCCGAGTTGGCGTAATAGGCCGGCCAGCGAGATGGCACGCTCAGCAACGGCCAGATGTCGGCGGCGCTCAGGCCAGCCACGATGACTTCATTTGAGACGTAGTTTTCGGTGTAGCCCGGGACATAGCCCTCTGGCCAGATGATTGCGTTCATGTCTTACTCCTGATATTGATTAGCATGAACGCTATGGTGTAGCCGACGCAGAAATAAATCCAATCCTATAATTTTATCCTTGCCATCAGCCAATCTGATATCAACCGTCATTTAATAGTGGCCGATCATCGCACAACATGTTGTTAATCGAACCCGGTTTGGATACCATGGTCCGCGTAAGTGCTGTCCCATAAAACACCAACGACAGGAGACCGACATGATCATGAAACGCCTCGCCAGATTCACTATTTACGCCACGCTGGCCATTGCCGCATCCGCCGGCTGGGCCCAGGACACCATCAAGGTCGGCGTGATCGCCCCCTTTTCCGGCCCCTTCGCCGATTACGGTAAACAAATGGAAGGTGGCATCAAAGCCTATATGGCGCAGCACGGCGACAGCGTGGCTGGCAAGAAGATTCAGATCATCATTAAGGACAGTACCGGCCCGGCGCCGGAAATCGCCAAGCGGCTGGCGCAGGAACTGGTGGTGCGCGACAAGGTCGATTTCCTGGCCGGTTTTGGCCTGACGCCGGAAGCGCTGGCGGTCGCGCCGATCGCCGAACAAGCCAAAAAGCCGATGATCATCATGAACGCGGCGACCTCGGTGATCACCACCAAGTCCAACTACATCGCGCGCTTTTCCATGACGCTGCCGCAAATCTCGGCGCCCATGGCGACCTGGGCGGTCAAAAACAAGATCAAGAAAGTGGTCACGCTGGTGGCCGACTACGGTCCGGGCATCGACGCCGAAGCCGCCTTCAAGAATGAGCTGACCAAGGGCGGCGGCACCGTCGCCGAGGCGATCCGGGTGCCGTTGCGCAATCCCGATTTCGCCCCCTACATCCAGCGCATCAAGGATGCCAAACCGGACGCGGTGTTCATCTTCGTGCCGGCGGGCGAGCAAAGCATCGCGTTCATGAAAGGTTATCGTGAACGCGGCTTGGCCGAAGCCGGCATCAAGATCATCGCCACCGGCGACCTCACCGACGACCACGTGCTGCCGGCGATGGGCGACGCCACTCTCGGCGTGATCACCACCTTCCACTATTCGGCGGCCCACAAGTCGCCCGAGAATGCGGCCTTCCTGAAGAGTTTTGCCGCCACCAATCCGAACGGCGGCCGGCCCAACTTCATGGCGGTCGGCGCCTATGACGGCATGGCGGCCATCTACGAGGTGGCACGCAAGCTGAACGGCAAGATCGATGGCGACAAGGCGATGGAGATTCTGAAGACCATCAAACTCAACAGCCCACGCGGACCGATCGCAATCGATCCGGCCACGCGCGACATTGTGCAAACGGTGTACGTGCGCAAGGTAGAAAAAGTCGGCAACGAAGTCTACAACGTCGAGTTCGACGAATTCACCAACCAGAAAGATAGCGGCAAATAATCGCCGCGCGGCCGTGGATACGGCCGCCCCAGTCGTTACAGCGCGATATCCGGCACTTTCTTCACCAGCCCCGGCTTGTCTGCGGGCTGGACGCCGGCGCTGTAACCTTCCAGTGCAGGCGAGGCAATCGCCAGCTGCAGGGTTTCGGCGGTGGTGGCCCATTCGGTCGCCAGCAGCTGCGGATTCTCGTTCAGCTTTTGCCCATAGGACGGCACGATCTCGCGAATCTTGTCGTGCCAGGCCGGCGTTTTCATCTGATCCGGGAAGGCTTTTTCCAGCAGCGACAGCATGATCGCCGGCGAGGTGGAGCCGCCCGGCGACGCGCCCAGCAAGGCCGACACCGAACGGTCCGCCGACACCACCACTTCGGTGCCCAGCTTCAGGACACCGCCCTGGCCCGGCACGTTCTTGATGATCTGCACCCGTTGGCCGGCCTGCCACAGACGCCAGTCTTCGTCTTTGGCTTCCGGCATGTAACGGCGCAGTGCCGCCATTTTTTCTTCTTTGGACAGCTCCAGCTGCTGCGCCAGGTATTTGACCAGCGCGAATTCATGCATGCCGACCTGCAGTTGCGGCACGATGTTGGACGGCGTGCTCGCCTTCGCCATATCGAAGTACGAGCCATTCTTGAGGAACTTGCTGGACCAGGTCGCAAACGGGCCGAACAGAATCACGGTTTTGCCATCCAGCACGCGGGTGTCCAGATGCGGCACCGACATCGGCGGCGAGCCGGTATCGGCCAAGCCATATACCTTGGCCAGGTGGCGCGCGGTAATGGCCGGATTCTCGGTCACCAGGAACTCGCCGCCGACCGGGAAGCCGCCATACTGCTTGGCCTCCGGGATGCCCGACAACTGCAGCAGCGGCAACGCCGCGCCGCCGGCACCGATGAAGATGTGGCCCGCGTCCACCGTCTGCACTTTGGATTTGTCCTTGATGTCGAACGCCGACACACGCCACGATCCATCGTCGTTGCGGGTGATCGAGCGCACTTCGTGGCCGGTCGAAATCTTCACACCGGCGTGGTTGCCGAGGTGCTGGTAAAACTGGCGGGTGATCGCGCCCAGATTGACGTCGGTGCCCAGCGGCGAGCGGGTGGCGGTCACCACCTCGTCGGCTTTACGGCCTTCCATCATGATCGGAATCCACTCTTTGATCTTGACCGGATCGGTGGTCATTTCCATGCCGGCGAACAGCGGCGATGCCTTCAGCGCCTCGATGCGCTTCTTAATAAAGGTGCGGTTTTCTTCACCAAACACCAGATTCATGTGCGGCGTCGAATTGATGAATTCGCGCGGATTGCCCAGCACGCCCTTGCGCACCTGATGCGACCAGAACTGGCGCGAGATCTGGAAATTCTCGTTGATCTCCACCGCCTTCGAGATCTGCACCTTGCCCTTGTCGTCCATTGGCGTGTAGTTCAGTTCGCACAATGCCGAGTGGCCGGTGCCGGCGTTGTTCCAGCCGTTGGAGCTCTCTTCCGCCACTTTGTCCAGACGCTCGAACACTTCGAAGGTCCAGCTCGGTTCAAGTTCAGACAGATAAACACCCAGCGTCGCGCTCATGATGCCGCCGCCGATCAGCAGCACATCGACCTTGCGGTCGGCCTTGTCGGCGCGGAATTGGCCGCCAAAGAACGCCGAGTAGCCACCCCACACGGCGGCGGCGCCGACGGTCGCGCCGATAAACCGACGTCGGGAGAAGCGTCCGCGCTTGGCGTCCGCCGCCGTGTTCTGATTATTGGTCTGACTCATGGGGGTTCCTTTTAAGAAATGTCGCGCATCTTAGCGCGCACCGGAAAGTTCAACCATTGTGGTTAACCGAAATTCCACCAAAGTTAAAAATAATGAATAACATTTATCGGCGACCAGTGACAAAGTGTGACTATTCAACATTATCAAAATGGTACTCTTGCTGCGTCACCTCACTCCCATGGGATCAAGATGGATCTTTCAATTCATACCTCCGCGCGCTCTGTACTGCAGAAAATTGCCGATAAATTGAATCCCCTGCCGGTGCGCGCGCGCAAGGAAGAACCAGCACCGCCAGAGCCACAGCCGCCCTTGCAATACGCGCCGGCCGACGTCGCGGACGCGCTGTACCGTGGCATACTCGACCGCGCGCCCGACCAGAACGGCCTCAGCAATCTGGTCGATCAACTGGAGAGTGGCAAATCCATCGACGCCGCCGCAAAAGACCTGCTGTCGTCGAGCGAATTCATGTCGACCGTATTGAAACAACTGATCCCGCCGCACCAGCTACCCGACCTGGTGCAACTCCATCCCGAGCGCTACGAGCGCGAAACCACGTCCGATGGCGTGCCGCTACTTCTGTTCAAGGCTGACAGCGACGCCGATTTCGACTTCATGGAACATGCCATCGCACACCATCGCTATTACGACGGGGTCGGTGTGTGGGGCGTGAAGATCGATCTCGACAAGCGCATCACGGCCGCCCTGGTGCAAGGCATGGGCGCCACCAGCTGCCTGGAACTGGGCTGTTTCACCGGCGCCGTCATCAGCCAGCTTGAAGAAGCCGGCGTGGACGTGGTCGGACTCGACGTCAGTCACGTCGCCTTTGCGCTGGCCTACCAAAATATCAAGCACCGCATGGTGTTCGCCGATCTGCTCACGGCGCGATTTGAACGCCGCTTCGATGTGGTGCTGGCGATGGACATCATTGAGCACCTTAACCCGGTTAAATTCGACCAGTACATCAGTGCGATTGCCGCGCTGGTGTCGAAAGATGGCTACTTTTATCTGAATTCGCCGATGTTCGGCGCCGACGACGTGTTCGGCCAAGTGTTCGGCACGTATGTCAGCCAGTGGCAGGCTGTGGGCGAACAGCAGCTGTACGGCCGTTTTCATTGCGACGAGCTGGGCTGGCCGCTGCACGGCCACCTGGTCTGGGCCAGCCCCGTATGGTGGGAACAGCAATTCGCGGCCCATGGACTGGTGCGCGATCGCACCATCGAACGGGCGATACACGCCAAGCTGGGAGCGTTCTTCTCCGACACTCCTGCGCGCAAATCCCTGTTCGTGCTCAAACACAAAGACAACGCGCGCGATGTGCAAGAGGTGATCAACGGCATTCATGCCGCGCTCGACAAAGTGCTCAGTGATTAGCCGCAGCTGTAGGGTGTCGGACCTGGGTTTGGTGGTTCTAAGGTATAATTTTCATCCCTCTGGGGAGTAGCCTGCTTCACAATAAGAAGCGTTCGCATCAACATACTCGGCGCTAATGCCGTGGTGCGAACAGCCGCAAGGTTTGGCAAGACCATAGGTGTGCGATATGCTCAGTCGGGCCATATCGCATGCCTTTTGTCATGCCCGAACTGGAAGCCACATGAATTTCTTAGCTACCGCCGCCCTCTCCCTCGCCATGTCTACCGATGCCTTTGCTGTTGCTGTCAGCAAGGGCGCAACCGTTCAAAAACCAAATTTGAGGCAAGCGCTGCGCATGGGCCTTATCTTTGGCGTCATCGAAGGGACCACACCGCTGATTGGCTGGGCCATCGGCCAGGCGGCGGCGCGCTATGTCGAGCAGTGGGATCACTGGATCGCGTTCGGCATGCTGTTGATTCTGGGCGCGATGATGATACGCGAGAGTTTTTCCAAGGATGAAGAGGAAACCGCCGCGCCGGACCAGCAATCCTTCGCGCTGCTGGCGGTAACCGGCATTGCCACCAGCATCGACGCAATGGCGGTGGGCGCCAGCCTGGCCTTCATCAACGCGAATATCTATGTGATCGCTGCGGCGATCGGCTTCAGCACCTTCCTCATGGTGACCATCGGTGTGATGGTTGGCCGCGCACTGGGTAGGCTGATCGGCAAACGCGCCGAACTGCTGGGCGGGATTGTGCTGATTCTGATCGGTTGCACCATTCTGTACGAGCACATTGGCGCCGCCTGATCTTCCCCTATCGGACTGGCAAAGCCAACGATCTGGCGCGTCGCTTTTTCATCCAGATCAGGACTCCCGTGATGCTGAGCGCCGTGGTTGCTAGCCCAATCATGCTAATCAGCGTTTTAATTGGGACACCACCAAGTACACCGCCGATTGCGGCGCGATGCAATAGCGTGATCCAGGACCGTATGGTGTCGCCAGCGGCTGCTCCGCTGGGCAACCAGCGGCCACGGAGTTCACCGCTATTTGCATCGAAGATCAAGCGCGTTACGCCATTGACGCGTGCAACGTCGAGCGAGCTTTTGACGTCGTAGACATACAGCGCGCGGTCGGGAATGTACATCAGCGCATCCTCGCCTTCGATGCTGAAGCCCAGTTGCGCAGCCTGCTGGTCCATCAAGCGCCGCGCCACCGCGCGTGCCGCCCGCCAGTCCAAGCCTGGCCGCAGCTGTGGCTCGGCCAATGGCGGATACGCATCCTCCGATAACTGATGCGCAAACAGACTGGCCATGACCGGTTGATAGACTTCCTTCAGATTGAAGGCAACCCCGCTCCAGGCAATCACCAACAACAAGGCCCAAGGCCACAAGCCGCCGGCGCGGTGCATATCGAACACCAGTTTATGTCCGCCGACCCGACGGATACGCCACGCCGGCCACCAGCGCGCGCCCCACGACTTTGCCGCTGGCTTGCTGGTACGCGGTGGGAACGTCAGCCAGGCGCCGACAAAACAATCCAACGTCCATAGCAGCGATATCACGCCGAACGCATACGTCCCGACGGTGCCCAGCACCAGCGACGTGTGCAGCCGGTAGATAAAGGGCATCCAGTTTTTACGTCCCTGCGCCAGATCTCCCCATTTGCGGGTGCCCAGCAGCTCACCAGTGTAAGGGTTGATGAAAGCCTGATCGTCGCCGATGCTGCCGTCAGCTGCCGGCGGCCGGCGCTTGATCGAGTACATCAGGCTGCGGCCCTGCTCCATGTGCAGCGCGGCGTAAGGCAGTTGCAGGCCCGGGAAATAGGCCAGCATTTTCTCGCGCAGCAGCAGCGCGTCTAGCGGACGCGCGCCGGGCGGCGGCGTCACCAGCATCAACTCCGGCGCGGCCAGCGCTTCCAGCTCGTCGTTCCAGGCCAGCAGCGCGCCGCTGATGCCTGCGATGAGCAGAAAACCCGCCAGCACCAGTCCTACATAACGGTGCAACAGAACCAGCAAACCGCGTTGCGGCAGCAATCGGGCCGACAGCGTCATGCCAGATCCGGCTCCAGCGTCGCGGCTTCACGCATTTGCGGTGCGGCGTGCGTCTCCACCGAAATGACCTGGCCATTTTCCATTCGCACCAACCGGTCGGCCAGCGGGAAGTAGCGGTCGTCGTGCGAAATCACCAGCACGGCCTTGCCCATGGCGCGCAGTTCCGGCAGCACTTCGCGGTAGAACACATCCTTGAACACCGGGTCCTGATCGGCGGCCCACTCGTCAAAGATCAGGAACGGACGGTTTTCAAGGTAGGCGACCACCAGCGCCAGTCGCTTGCGTTGTCCTTGCGACAGCGCGCGGGTGCTGAAGGCGCCCTCTTTGACCTGTACCTTGTGCTGCAAATGCAGCTTGGCCAGCAAGGCATTCGCGCGTGCATCGAGATCGGCGCCGGCGCCATCCAGCAGACTGTCAAACAAATGGAAGTCGGCGAAGATGGCGCTGAAATGCTGGCGGTAGCGGTCGCGCCCTGCGTCATCGATATTTTCGCCGTTGACCAGTATGCGTCCGTCCTCCGGCACATACAAGCCCGCCAGCAGCTTGGCCAGCGTGGTTTTGCCGCTGCCATTGCCGCCGACCAGGAAGGTGATCTGCCCCGGTGCGAAGTCCAGGCGGATCGGCCCCAGCGAAAAGATGTCGTCGTGGACTTCGTGATAGTAGCTATGACGCACACCGTCCAGCACCAGGCTGCGCAGCGGTGCCGGCGGCGTCATGACGGTGGATGGCAGCGACAGTGGCAAATCGTTGGCGATACTCTCGATGCGCCGCGCCGACACGCGCGCCAGATTGATGCGCGGGACATTCAGCAGCAAATTCTCCAGCGGCGTAATCATGTACAGGAACATTAGCGCAAAGCCGGTCATGACGCGGGCGCGGTCCGGCACATCGCCGACCAGCACAAACAACACCAGACCGATAAAGCCATACACCAGGAAATTGCCCCAACTGGCGGACACCACGAAAATCGACATCCCCAGCGTACGCTCGCGGCGTACCGTCTCGATCGAGCGGCCCAGTACCTGCCCGGCAAACACCTCACGCTTGGCCCGGTTGAGGCGCAGTTCCTTGGCGCCGTCCACCAGCGAACGGAAATAATCGAACAGCTTGTCCTGCTCGCGCGCCGCGGTATCCAGATGGCCGATCGCGCGCAAATGCGCCAGATGGTAGCCCAGCGATCCCAGGCCGATCACCACCACTGCCGCGCAAAACACCTGCCATGACAGCCACGCCATGTACACCAGACAGCCCAGCACCACGATGCCATTGATGATGATGGACGGGACGCTGACAAAGAAGTCCGCCACCCGGGCGCTATGCTCGGACAGCGCGGACTGCACGCGCGCACCGCCGAGCGCTTCCAGCTTGCGGTAGTCGGTCGCCACCACCCGTGCCGATATATAGCTGCGCAATTCGGCATGGGCGTGCTGGCTCAGACGCTCAAACAACACGGCCGCAATCATGCGTGCCACCATGGTGCCGACTGCGACAGCGGCAAATATCCAGGCCAAATCAGCGCGTTCGGTGGCGTTCGCGGTCAGCGCCGTGTTCACCTGCACCAGCAAAAAAACGCTACAGGTGCCGGATACGATACTGGCCAGCGCGGCGGCGGTCAGCAACTGGCGGGATTGCCGGATCAGATAAGACAGCATGAAGACCTCAATTAAGCCTCAGTTAACATGAAAATGGCGGATTTCAGGCCCGCTCCGCTTTAGGACGTCTGAGCCAGCCGGATGTTTACTAATTTTTTGACGCCGCCAGCCGTCTAGCTCTCCATGCATGCAATTCACCACCAAGGCCGCCCATGATGAAGGTGCTGGCCCCCATCTTTCGCGGCGAATGGGAACCGTACGGCGCGGCGCTGAGCTGTGCACCGGCGCCGCCGCAGGCGCCGACCTTGGCCAGTCTGATACAACAACCGGCTTTGCTGAAGGCCGTGCTGTCGGATCATGCCCGCCATTGCGGCAGCGACGATCCGCGTCCGGTCGCTTCGGCATGGAGCCGCAGCTATCTGGAAGCGCTGCTGCCACCGGTCATGGTGGCGGCCACGCTGCTGCGTCATCGATTCGAGGTCGCGCCGGAACACATCCGTCTGGAATTCGATGCCGCCGGCGCGGTGCGGCGCTTTTATTTGCCGGATCAGGGCACGCCGTACACGGGCGACAGCTTCGCGCAGCGCTATCACGCCCTGCTTGATCATCACCTGGCGCCGCTGTTTGGCGCACTTGCGGGCATGAGCGGCGTGTCGCTGAAAATATTATGGGGGAACGCGGCACGCTATATCGACAGCGTGCTGCTGCACGCGTCACCATTGGAACCGCAGCTTGGGCTACGGGGATTGGCCGCCAGCGACCGCCATCAGCTGCTGGATAATCCGCAGCGCGCCAATGGCGAGCGCAATCCGCTCTATACCCGCCTGCGCCGCGCAACGCTGATCGAGGACGGCACCAGCATCACCCACACCTTGCATCGCCAGTGCTGCCTGGTGTATCTGATGCCGGATCGCGAGTTCTGCGAGTGCTGCCCGCTGGATCCGCGTTATTCGCGCAAGACCTGAGTGCTGACTGCCGCGCGACGGATTTCCTGCTCCGTAAATGGGAAGCGCAGCCAGTCCTTGCGGACGTAGCGAGCGATGGCCGTATCGGCAGTATCGGCCGCACCGCCATCCAGCGCCCGTTCGCCCTGGCCGTGCGCCAGCAAAGTATGCGCATGCACGCCGTCCGCAGCAAAATACACCACCTGCAAATAGCTGTTGCCATGGGTGTTGGCATCCATCGCATAACCACCGCCGGGCTGGCAGACCACGGTGAAATAGCCGCTGTCATGGCAGCCGCCGTACAGATTCAGAACCTGGGCGCCGTTGTGTACCGTCAGTCTGGCCGACAGCGGTTCATCCAGCCGCCAACCTTTTTTCTCCAACTGTGCGACCGCTCTTTGCAGTGCCTGGCCTACGCGGACCTCACCCGCCCGCACACCGGCCGGCGTTTGCAACGGCGCCTCAGAGGAGAACGGCGTGGCATACAACTCCTGCACCGGGATCTCGTCCAGTTCAGACCAGAAGGCATCCCATAACAATGCACCATGATCGCCAGGATTGGCGCTATCGTTCCAGCGCCTCAGCACCTGGCACGCACGCTCCACATCCGGTGTGGTACAAGCCTGCTCCAGCAAGGGCTGTTTGAATAGCAGGGCCGCTTCATTGCGCGGGTCCAGCGCACTATGCATCAACTGCCGCGCCAGCGCGGCGGGCGTGCCAGCCGTCTGCCGCATCAGCGAAGCCGCCAGCTGATAACCATAGCGGGCGCGCGGCGACAGCGCCTTGCGTTCGCCGCCCAGCACCAGCGGATAGCCTTCCAGCGGTGTCGCCGGTTGCGCCAGCCAGTAGCTGTCATTCATATTGGCGATATAACGTTCGGTCAACAGATTAGGCATGGCGGTGGCGGGCAGCGCACCTTTTTGCACCGCATTGCTGTCACTACGCCAGTCGCACGCACTGCGGCTGCCATCCAGCAGTGGCGTCAAGGGATCGACCGCCGCAAAATACTTCGCCAACGCACCGGAGCACTCGCTGCGCAGCGCATCCGGCACATTCGGCGCCGCGCCCATGTCGGCGTACCAGACACGCGGATCGCCACGGCCAATCGCAGCGGTATTCACCCACGGCGTGGCCGTGCCCCGCTTCTGAATGGCGATGAATTCATCCAGCGAATGCGCTCCACCCCAGTCGAGGAAATTGCTAAAGATACGGAAGTTGTCACTATTGATATCGCGTAGCGCCAGCGCCCGTTGCGCGCCCCAGCCGAATGCCGGATGGCGTCCACCCAGATCGATGATTGGGCCATAGCGGCTGCTGTAATGGACACGACGCACGCTGCCGCCACCAGCCAGCGGCACAACAATTTCACGCTGCTGCATGGCCTCGGACTTGCCGTCCACCAGATAGCGCGTGGGATCGGCCGGGTCCAGCGCCAGTTCAAACAAGCCGAAACGGCGGGCCGCCGACACCGTGTGGCTCCAGGCGATCTGCTGGTTAAAGCCCAGCATCACCACCGGTATGCCAAGGAAGGCCACGCCCGCGACATCGATCTTGCCCGGTATGGTTAGCTGCATCTGGTAGAACCGGTCCGGCCCACCCCAGTACCAATGCGGATTCCCCAGCAGGACGCCATCGGCGCCAGTCGCCTGGCGGCCGAAGGCCATCATATTACTACCCAGGCCGGCCGATTCGCCTATGGTGTGCGACAGCTGGCCGGCCAATCCGCCCAATCCCCCCATTGAGGCTAGCGCCGGCTTGCCGTCAGTCGCAGCCTGTCCCGGCGCCGCCTTGGCCAGTTCGGGAATAAAACGCGCGTAGCCACCGGCGATATTCGCGGCATACATGCGGCGGTAAATATCGGCATCGCTAATCTCCCGTACCCAAGGTTGACGCACGCAGGCCGGTGCCTGCGCCGCAGGCGCGCGCCGGGCTTGCGCCAGATAGCGGTTGTAACCCACGGCATACGCCTCCACCATCTGCCGCAGCGCCTCTGGCTGGGCGGCACGGTAGCGTGCCACCAGCGCATCATCCGCCTCGGCGCGGAAAAACACATCCAATTCCAGATTCGGCGCGCGGCCGAACGTCGCATGGTGCGCCGGCTTGGCCTCGGGGCCAAAATAATAAGAACGCTTCCCCTCGAAGGTAAGGAATGCGTCGGCGAGCGTGCACAGGGCATCCTGCGCCTGTGCATAGCCGACGCCCAAGCCCAGCCCGCGCCAGTCGGTGGCGCGGACGTGGACCACGCCGTCCGTGGTGCGGCGCAACCGCGTCTCGGCCTGCACCGCCGGCGCGGCCAGCAAAGTTATTCCCACGGCCAGCGCGGAGGCCAGCCGTACTGCGTTCATACCCATATTGATCCCTGCATGCTGTCGATCCGCTCAAGACGTTTCATCGCCGCCGGTGTTTAGTGATTAAACAAACGATGTACTCGAACGTCTATGGAGCACTACCTAACGGAGAACTCCAGGAGAACCCCTATGCCCCTACAACCCGCACTGCAAAGCGGCGCATCCGCCGCAGCGCTCGGACGCGACCTGGCCAGCCGCCATCATGCGCTGACCACTCCTTATACCTTTACCCGAAATGCGCTGTTGGAGCGCCAGGATGCCCACGAATCCAGCGCGCGCAGTTATCCGCGCCGCATTCCACTGGCGTTGAAGCGGGCTCACGGCATTTATGTGGAAGACATCGAAGGCCGCGTATTCATCGATTGCCTGGCCGGTGCGGGCACGCTGGCGCTGGGTCATAATCATCCGGTCGTCATCGAAGCGTTGCGCCGGGTGCTGGACGACGGCCTGCCGCTGCACACGCTGGACCTGACCACGCCAGTCAAAGACCGTTTCATGCAGGATTTGTTCGACATCCTGCCGCCATCCCTATCGCGTAACGCCCGTATCCAGTTTTGCGGCCCGACCGGCGCCGATGCGGTTGAAGCGGCACTCAAACTGGTCAAAACCGCGACCGGTCGCGGCACCATGCTGGCCTTCCACGGCGCCTATCACGGCATGACTCAGGGCGCGCTGCAGTTGATGGGGTCACTGGGGCCCAAGAAACCGCTGGGCGGCATTCAGCAAGGCGTGCAGTTCATGCCCTACCCTTATGACTACCGCTGCCCGTTTGGGCTGGGCGGCGATGCCGGCGTCCAGGCGGGTCTGAGCTATCTGGAAACCGTGCTGACCGATCCCGAGGGCGGCGTCCCCGCGCCGGCTGGCATCATCTTTGAAGCGGTGCAGGGCGAAGGCGGCGTGATTCCAGCACCTGCGGCCTGGCTGCAAGGCGCACGGGGCCTGTCGCGCAGCGCCGGCGTGCCATTGATCATCGACGAAGTGCAAACCGGCTTTGGCCGCACCGGCAAATGGTTCGCGTTTGAACATGGCGACATCACGCCGGATGTGGTGGTGCTGTCCAAGGCCATCGGCGGCAGCTTGCCGCTGTCGGTGGTGATCTATCAGCAGGAGCTGGACCTGTGGCAGCCCGGCGCACACGCCGGCACCTTCCGCGGCAACCAGTTGGCCATGGCCGCCGGTTCGGCCACGATTGAACTGCTGCGCCGCGAGGCCATTCCGGAACATGCGGAACGCATGGGCCAGCGCCTGATGCGCGGCCTGCGCCAACTGCAAGGCGTGCACCCGCAACTGGGAGACGTACGCGGGCGTGGCCTGATGGTCGGTGTCGAAGTCATCGATCCGGATGGCGCAAGCAACCGTCTTGGCCACCCCGCCGCCGCCACCGCCATGGCCAAATCGATACAGGCGGAGTGCCTGCGCCACGGCCTGATTATCGAACTCGGTGGACGCCACGGCAGCGTGGTGCGCTTCCTGCCGCCGCTGATCATCACCGAGCAGCAGCTCGATCACGTACTCGACATCTTTAGCGTCGCCGTGCAAAACGCGCGGCGCAATTTACAACGGCCCTTGCAGTCCGCGCTGGCGGCATAAGCGGGCCATCACGATTTATCAACCAGGTATGACTAAAGCATCGCATATGAAAAATAACGACAACCTTCCGCGTCCAAACCACCTACGCCGTAGCGTCCTGTCGCTGTCCCTGCACGCAGCGCTGGCCGGTGTGGCCTTCAGCGGCAACTCGGCCCATGCCCAGCAAGGCGGACCTGCCACCGATGACAAAACGCTGACAACAGTGACCGTCAGCGGAACGGCCATCGCGGAAACCGCGACCGGCAAGGTGGATGGCTACGTCGCCAAGCGCAGCGCCAGCGCCACCAAGACCGACACGCCGCTGATCGAAACGCCGCAGTCGGTGTCAGTGGTGACGGCCGATCAAATTGAGGCGCAAGGTTCGACTTCGCTGCGCGAGGTACTGGGCTATACACCCGGCGTGGGCATCCAGGGCAATGGCTATCGCGATGCAGACAATATCGTGCTGCGCGGCTTCAGCGTAGACAACAGCAGCATCCGCCGTGACGGCCTGCGCTCGCCCAGCAATACCTTCACCGGCACGCAGGAGCCGTTTGGCCTGGAGCGCGTTGACGTGCTGCGTGGCGCGGCCTCGTTGCTGTACGGCGCCGCCGAACCTGGCGGCATCGTCAATCTGGTCACCAAGCGCCCCACCGCCGAAACGCTGCACGAGATCAGCGTGGAAGCCGGCAGCTATCAGCGCAAACAGGTCACCGGCGACTTCGGCGGCGCCCTCAATGAGGATGGCAGCCTGACTTATCGCTTCACGGCATTGAAACGCAATAGCAATACCTTCATCGACTTCGTGCCGGACAACCGCCTGTATGTCGCGCCGGCGCTGACCTGGAAGCCCTCGGCCGATACCTCGATCACCCTGCTGGCGCAATATCAGAAATCACGCTACAACCGTCAATGGGGCGTGGCGCCTGAAGGTTCGCTGCTGTACAACCCGAACGGCATACTGCCGCCCGGCCGCAATCTGGGCGAGCCTACCGATAAAAAGGAAGACACCCACAAAAATATCGCGGTACTGATTTCGCATAAGCTGAACGAGCAGACCAGCCTCAATTTCGCGGCACGCCACAGCGACGCGCTGATGCACTGGAATTACGCCGGCCGCGACTCCTTGCTGGATGACCTGCGCACCCTGACCCGCTTTGCGGTACAGCGCATGGAACACGTTAAAGCGTGGACCGTGGACGCGTATTTACAAAGTGATTTCAACACTGGCGCGCTGGCGCACAAGGTGGTGGTTGGCGTCGATGGCAGCGATGCCGATAACCGCCGCCTGCGCGCCTACCAATTCATCGCGCCACTGGACCTGTTCGCACCGGTCTATGGCGCCAAGCCATATGGTGACGACGGCTCGGATGGTTATCGTCGCAAAGAACGTCTGGTTGGCGTCTATGCGCAAGATCAGATCAAGGTCGACCAGCGCTGGGTCGCTGTCGTCGGCGCGCGCCACGACGACGTCAAGTACCGCAACAGCGATTACTTCGTCACCGACTGGAGCGAAGAGAAAAACAGCGCCACCACCGGCAGCGCGGGCCTGGTCTACCTGGCGGATGGCGGCGTCGCGCCTTATGTGAGCTACAGCCAGTCCTTCCAGCCACAGAGCGATAGCGACCGTCTGGGCAATCGCTTCAAGCCCACCAAGGGCACGCAATATGAAGCCGGCGTGCGCTATCAACCGCCAGGCAGCAACACCCTGCTGTCGGCCGCCTTGTACCAGCTCACCCAAAGCAATGTGCTGTCGCCGGACCCGGTTGATACCGACTACTCGGTGCAGCTGGGCGAAGTGCGTGCGCGCGGCCTGGAACTGGAGGCTCGCACCGACATCAGCCGCGCCCTGCGCCTGATCACCTCCTATACTTACACTGACGCCAAGATCACCAAGGCCAGCGCCGCCGACCAGGCTTCAGTCGGTTCGCGTCAACCGAACACGCCGCGCAACATGGCTTCCGCCTGGGCTGACTATCAGTTCTCGGCTCTGGGCCTGCCTGGTCTGCGCCTGGGCGGCGGCGTGCGCTACGTCGGCTCCACCGTGTCGTCCGGCGAAAATTACCACGTCCCCGCCTACACCGTTGTCGACGCAGGCTTGAACTTCCAGCAGGCACACTGGAAATATGCGCTGAACGTCAAAAACCTGGCTGACCGCAGCTATCTGGCCGAATGCGGCAGCGGCTACTGCAACTACGGCGATCCGCGCCAGGTGCTGGTCACCGCCACCTATCACTGGTAATCAGTATCATCTCAAGACCGGCCGCAGTTTGCACTGCGGCCGGTTTTTTTACGCCTGCCGGACGGCTTGCGCTACCGTCGGCGCCTGCATGAAAGCCGCCAGCGTCAGACGAAGTTGCGGCAGGCGTTGTTCCACCATCTTGATCAGCCGCAGCGCCAGCAGCGAGTGGCCGCCGAGTTCAAAGAAGTCATCGTGGCGTCCTATCCGTTCTACGCCCAGCAGCTCGGTCCACAGCGCAGCCATGGCATGTTCGCTGATGCCTTCCGGCGCAGCATGCAACTTGACGGCATCGCCAACCGTGCTTACCTGACGGCCCGCGATTGCCAGCAACAAGCTACGCAACTGTGCCGCCATGGCCTGGACCGCAGCTGTGCCGATCGACGCGCTCTGATAGGCGTATTCGATACTCAAGGTACTGCCCATGTCTATCGTCAGCGTCAATGGATAATTGACTTCCTCGCGGCTGTTCATGGCGCCGAAGACCAAACCGCCCATGCTATCCTGCCGCAAGGCGCGGTCGACTGGATAGTTTTCAAACACCAGCAACGTATCGAACAGCGATTGGCCAGGCTTCCCGGCCCAGCGCTGGATCTGGTACAGCGGGACTTGCTCATGCTCGCGCGACGCCAGATTCTGCGCCTGCAACGCACGCAGGAATTCACCGAGATCCTGCTGCGCATGCGGTGCCGCCAGCACCGGCAAGGTATTGATGAACAATCCCATCATCTGCTCCACGCCCGCCAGTTCAGGCGGTCGCCCGGCGCTTGTCGCACCAAAGGCCACGCTGCGTCGGCCGGTATGCATTTGCAATAGCAGCGCCCAGGCACCTTGAATCAAGGTGTTCGCGGTCACACGCTCGGCACGCGCATAGTCGGACAAGGATGCGGTGTCGCGCGCATCCAGCACATCATGGTAATAGCAGTAGTCCTGGTTAGGCACTTGTGGGCGGTTCGCCAGCCGCGTAGGCTGCTCCAGCCCGGCCAGCAACCCGCTCCAGTACATCCGCGCCGACCCGTCCAGGGTCCCATTGCGTGCAGCCAGCCAGGCGATGTAGTCGCGATACGGTGGCGGTTCGCCAACTGGCGGCTTGCCAGCATAACGACCCAATACTTCGGTGAGCAGGCGCGAGCTGCTCCAGCCGTCAGACAACAGATGGTGGCGGGTCCATATCACGCGATGGCGCGTATCGCTGACGCGTATCAGCGTCAGGCGCATCAGCGGCGGCTGCGCCATATCGAAGCCGCGCGCCAGATCATCCTGCTCCAGCTGCTCCAGCGCTGGCGCCAGGTCCGCGCGTTCACGCCAGTCCAGTTCTCGCACCGGCAGTTCAGCACTGCGGCTGACCCACTGCAATGGCCCCTGTTCATGCAGAATGAAGCCCGTACGCAGAATCGCGTGTCGGGCCACCGCGTCGCGCCAGGCCTGCGCAAAGCGCGCCGCATCCAGGCCGTCGATATCGACAGCCAGCTGGTTGACGTACGCGCTGCCGGCCGGCGTCAGCATGCGATGGAACATGATCCCGGCCTGCATCGGCGACAACGGGTACAAGTCTTCCAGCTGCGCGGATGGCAGACCAGCGGCATTCAGCTGCTGCTGATTCAGTCCCGCCAATGGAAAATCAGACGGCGTAACCCCGCTTGCGCCGCTGCGGCAATGCGCGATCAGCAGTTGCAGTTGGTCGCGGAAGCTGTTCAGCAGCGCCATCGCGGTCGCATCAGCGTGCAATGCGCGGCTGAACGTCCAGCTCAATTGCAGGCGGCCATCCAACACTATCGCGCCGACATCGAACCAGCTACGGCGCGTGCTATCCGCCGCACGGCTGGTGCCAGCGCTCTCCGACGCCAACTGCCATGGCGTATCCTGGCGCAGCGTCTGGCCAGTCTGGCCAAGATAGTTGAACGTCACTTGCGGTTTTCCGGCGGCGTTACTCAGCATGGCATCACGCGTCAGATAGCGCAACACGCCGTAGCCAAGGCCACGATCCGGCACCTGGCGTAGCCGCTCTTTGACCGACTGTATCAGTGCGCCCGCATCCACAGCAGCGCCTTCCAGCCGTGCCGGATAGAGCGCCGTGAACCAGCCAACGCTGCGGCTCAGATCCAGGCCGTCAAACAAATCCTCGCGGCCGTGGCCTTCCAGTTCGATCAGCACACTGTCACGCTGCGCCCATGTGCACAGTGTGCGCGTCAACGCCGCCAGCAGCAGATCGTTGACCTGAGTGCGATACGCCTTGTGCGCGGCGCCCAGCAATTGCGCGGTCTGTTCGGCATCCAGGTGAACTTGCAAGGTATGCGCATCTGCCAGCGTATTACTGGCGTCTGGGTGGTCGGCGGGCAGCGACGGCTCGGTGGCCGTCAGGGCACGCCAATATGGCAACTGCGTGGTCAGCGACGGACTGCGCGCATATCGGTTCAGCGCGTCGCCCCACTGGAGGATAGTGCTGGTCTTAGCCGGCAATGCGGCGCCGTTCTGCGCGTACAGGGTTTGCAAGTCTTCCAGTATGACGCGCCAAGAGACACCATCGACAATCAGGTGGTGTGCCACTAGCAGCAGGCGGTTTCCGCGTCCGGTGCCGAGCTGCATCCAGACCGCGCGGAACGGCAGATCGAAACGCAGGCTGCGCTGGTATTCCGATGCCACACGTGTCACGGCGGCCGGGATATCTGTTTCGCCACTCAAATCCACGCTACGGAAGATGTCTCCCGCGACGCCAGGCTGCTGCATCCAGCCAGTCGTGCCAGAGAAGAACCGGGTCCGCAGCGCCTCGTGGTGCTGAACCAGCTGCGCGATGATGGCGCCGATGCCCGCAGCATCGACGGCTTCCGGACCAGCCAGCAGTATGGACTGATTCCAATGCGTCGGTGTCGCGAATTCCTGCTCGAAGAACCACTGCTGCACCGGCAGCAGACCGGCGGCCTGCGGTGCCGCTGGTGCAACTGGTGCGGCCGGCAAGGCGACAGGCGGCGTCGCAGTGGCTAAAGGCTGCGCCAGTGCCGCCAGCGCGGCTATCGTCTGCCGCTCCATCAGCTGTTTGGGGGCGATCTTGTAGCCACGCTTGCGGCTGCGCGCCACGATCTGCAAACTCAGTATCGAGTCACCGCCCAGTTCAAAGAAGTTATCATGGCGGCCTACGCTGTCAAGTCCCATCACCTCGCACCAAACCTCGGCCAAGGCCTGCTCCATAACGCCTTGCGGCGCATCGCTTGCTACTGCGGCACGCGCGGGTTCCGGCAAAGCCCTGCGGTCTATCTTGCCGTTGGCGTTGAGTGGCATCGCATCCAGCACCATGACCGCGCTGGGCACCATGTAGTCGGGCAGGCTGTCAGCCAGCCGCGCAGCCAGGGCAGTTCCGTCCAGTTGCTGGCCGGCCTGCGCGACGACGTAAGCATACAAACGGCTGCGGCCATCCTCGCCATCCCGGGCGATCGCTTCGGCGGCGGCCACGCCGGACTGCGACAACAGGGCTTGCACCAGCTCGCGCAATTCCACGCGGTAGCCCCTTATCTTGACCTGATCGTCGACGCGTCCGAGGAATTCCAGCGCGCCATCGTCGAGCATGCGCACACGGTCGCCGGTGCGGTAAATGCACTCGCCCTCTGCAAACGGATGCGCGACAAAACGCTCGGCCGTCTGACCCGGACGCATCTGATAGCCGCGCGCCACGCCGGCACCACTCAGATACAACTCCCCTACGCCACCAATCGGCATGGCTTCCAATTTTTCATCCAGTACCCACACCTGGCTGTTGGGCAGCGGATGCCCCAAAGGCAGGCTGGCCGCTGCGCGGGTGGCAACTTCCGCGCGCTGCGTCAGGATGCCTACCGTTGTTTCGGTGGGACCGTAATGATTCAGCACGCGCATGGCAGGCCGCAGCGCATGCAATTTCTCCAGCAATGGCCAGCGTGTGACTTCGCCGCCGACAATCAGACAATCCGATGGCAGCACGGCAGCCGGATCGGCGGCACTGAGCAGTGCCTGCAGATGACTAGGAACGATCTTCAGCACGCCGACCTGATGACGCGCCATGTACTCGGCAAAACGGTCAGGATCGAAAGCGCGTTCGGCCGAAATCAGGTGCAGCAAACGTCCGGCGCACAAGGCGCCAAATAGTACGGTGTGTCCCAAGTCCGCAGCGACAGTCGATACCATGGCCATGCTGCTGGTGCCTGTGCTCAGGCGCTCCAGAACACCGGCGACGTAATTCGCCAGCGCGCCACGGCTGACGATCACACCTTTCGGCTTGCCGGTCGAGCCGGACGTGTAAATCACATAGGCCGCCTGACCAGGTGTGACTGGCACTGGCGTCAGTCCTGCATTGCTCGCTGGGGCATCGGTATTGAGCGCCAGTCGCGGCACCTCGCTTTCCCATGACGGCAAGTCCGCGTGCAACAGCACCGCGATCTGGCTGTCTTGCGCTTGATAACGCAGGCGCTCTGGCGGCAGCGCCGGGTCCAGCGGCACATAGGCGCCGCCGGCCTTGAAGACCGCCAGCATCCCCAGTACCAGTTCAGCCGAGCGCGGAGCATAGACACCGACCCGGACTTCCGGTCCCACGCTCTGTTCGCGTAATTGCAATGCCAGACCATCACTCAGGCCATCCAGCTGAGCGAAACTGACAACCTGCTCTTCATAACGTACAGCCGCCGCATCCGGCGTTGCGATCACCGCGCGGCGCCAACACGTCAGCACATCATCGTCCAGATCGCGCGACCGCGTCTCCCCGGCACAATGCGCCAGGCCGCGTTCAGGCAGCAGGCTGGCCAGCGCCTGATTGGGCGCGCCGACGACGCGCAGCAGCAGCGTTTCCATCAGATCGGCGATAGCCGCTATCGTTCCGGCATCGAAAATATCGCACGCATAAGCCAGCCCACAAACAATCTCGCCATCCTTGGCGGCAAAGTCCAGGCTCAGGTCAAAGTGCGCCAGTTTGGCCGCGCCGTCGTACACGCTGGTTTCCAATCCGCCGAAACCGGCGACACCAGCCACCTGTTGCTGTTCCGTGCATTTGACCTGAAACAGCGGATGCACGCCCGCCTCGCGCCGCACTTGCAGCGACGATACCAGCAGATCGAACGGACAATCCGCATGCGACTGCGCATCCAGCACCGTGGAGCGCACCTGTTCCAACAGATGATCGAAGCTGGCGCCCAGATCCACGCGCGTGCGCAGCACCAGAACATTCAGCAGATAGCCAAGCAGATTTTGCGTTTCCGCGCGCTGGCGGTTGGCGACCGGCGAACCAACCGATACATGCTGCGCGCCGCAAAGATGGGCAAGCGTCAGCTTCAGCAACGCGAGCATCACGATAAAGCGCGTGCAGCCATGTTTTTCGGCCAGCGCCTGAACTGCGATAGCGCTCGCGCCGCGCAACACGAAAGCATGGCGCGCCGCCGCATCGGAACGTTCACGCGGACGCGCGCGATCGAGGGGCAATGCCAGCGGCGCATGGTCGCCACCCAACTTGGTCTGCCAGTAAGCCAATTGGCGATCAAGCTCTCCCGCCGCCGCCCAGTCGCGCTGCCACAACGCGTAGTCGGCAAACTGGATCGGCAAATCAGGCAGCGCAACGGCGGACTTTCCCGCGTGCGCCGCATACAAGGCGCCCAGATCGCGCATCAGCACGGAGGCGGACCAACCATCGGCAACAATATGGTGAACCACGATAGACAGCCAATGCGTTTGCGCGTCCAGTTTCAGCAAACGCACGCGCCATACCGGGCCGGATTCCAGATCAAACGGCGTGCTGGCGTTTTCCGCGACCAGTTCAGCGGCGCGCGCCAAGCGTGCTTCCGCTGCCAGCACCGACAGATCGACGATCTCCAGTGCGTTCCCGCTGCCAGCCACAATCAGCTGTTCGGCATCATCATCAGCCGTCGCGCGGAATACGGTGCGCAAGACTTCATGCCGCTCCGCTAACGCATCGACAGCGCTGGACATGGCGGCCACGTCGAGCGCACCGCGCAGCACCAGCGTGCCTTCCATATTGTAGGCCGCGCTGGTTGGCGCGAGACGCCATGTCAGCCATAGGCCGCGCTGAGCATGAGACAGCGGCAGCGCTCCAGTGCGAGGCGCTTTCACGATCGGCAGTGCAGCGACATCGACACCTTGTTCGGTCAATCTTTGCAGCAGAACCTTGCGCTTCTCTGCGGGTAAAGCGGCAACCCGCTCGGCGAGTTGGAGTGGATCAAATTGCATATATCAGGATTCCAGTTCTGCGAGTAAGGCATCGATTGCCGCGAGATCGCCATTGGCGCTGCCATTCAAGCCTTGCAGCGCGGGGATGGCGGCCAGCGCTGCAATCGTTGGTGATTCGAACACGGTACGCAGCGGTATGCTGACACCATGGCGCTGGCGCAGTTCCGCCGCCAGCTTCATGACCGTTAGCGAATGTCCGCCCCGCTCAAAGAAATTGTCATGACGGCTGATGCGTTCGAGGTCCAGCACTTCCGACCAGATCGCGGCCAATGCCTGTTCCGCCGCGCCTTGCGGCGCTTCGTAACGTTGGCCGGCATCCCAGTCTGGTGCCGGCAGCGCTTTGCGGTCGATCTTGCCGTTGGCATTCAGCGGCAACGCGTCCAGCACGGTCAACGAGGATGGCACCATGTAGTCTGGTAGTTGCGCGGCCAGTACGGCGCGCAGTTCCTGTGCGTCCGGCGCTGCACCAGGTGCGCCTGCGACGTAGGCGGCCAGCATCTGGCTGCCACCCGGTGCGGCCAGTGCGACCACCACTGCGGCCGATACGTCCGGCAGTGCCAGCAAGCGCGCTTCGATCTCGCCCAGTTCAATGCGGAAGCCGCGTATTTTCACCTGATGGTCGGTACGACCCAGATACTCCAGCTGGCCCGCACTGTTCCAGCGCGCCAGGTCGCCGGTGCGGTACAGTCGCCCGCCCGCGTCGTCAAACGGGTCCGCCACAAAGCGCTCCGACGACAGGCCGGCGCGGCCCATGTAGCCACGTGCCAGCAGCGGGCCGCCGATATACAGCTCGCCCGGCACGCCCGGTGGCGTCAGCGACAGGTTCGCATCCAGCACATGGCAATGACGGCCAGCCAGTGGCCGGCCTATCGGCATCTGTGCCGGCAGCGGCAAGTCGCCTTGCAGGTACGCCGCGCAGTCCTGAACCACCGACGTGATGACGGTTTCGGTCGGGCCGTAGCTGTTAATCAGCT
>NZ_WKJK01000016.1 GCF_009674535.1 Duganella guangzhouensis | reverse complement strand
CAGCCGTCCGCCGCCGGCGGGAGCGCCGCCGCGCCGGCCGTGCACCTGCACAGCGCCGCCGACAGCCGCGCCGTCTACCTGCAGCGCCCCGACCTCGGCCGCCGCCTGAACGACGCCTCGCGCCAGCAGCTGCAAGCACTCCCGCGCGACCAGGCCGGCTACGATCTCGCCTTCGTGCTGGCCGACGGCCTGTCGTCGCTGGCGCTGGCGCAAAACGCCGCGCCCCTGCTGCAAGCCCTGCAAGCCCGCCTGGCCGCCGCCACCGACGCCGGTGACGGGCCGTGGCGCATCGCCCCGCTGAGCATCGTCCAGCAAGGCCGGGTCGCCATCGGCGACGACATCGCCCACCTGCTGAACGCGCGCTGCGTGGTGGTGCTGATCGGCGAACGCCCCGGCCTCAGCTCGCCCGACAGCCTGGGCCTGTACCTGACCTGGGCACCACAACCCGGCCTCAGCGACGCCGCCCGCAACTGCATCTCCAACGTCCGCCCGGCGGGCTTGACCTACGACGCCGCAGCGTTCAAGCTGCACTACCTGCTCAGTGAAGCCCGACGCCGCCAGTTATCCGGCGTCGCCCTGAAAGACGAAACCGCCGACCAAGGCGCCAACCTGGAGGCGCCACAGCGCAACTTCCTGTTGGAGTAACACCGATGAGCCGTACCGGCCGCCTCTTCATGCTGATGGACGCCATGCGCGGCTATCGCCGTCCTGTCACCGCCGCCCGCCTGGCTGAACAGCTGGGCGTGTCCGAACGCACCATCTACCGCGACATCCAGACCCTGTCCGGGCTCGGCGCCCCGCTCGAAGGCGAGGCCGGCGTCGGCTACATGCTCAAAGCCGGCTTCTTCCTGCCGCCGCTGATGTTCGGCGCCGACGAACTGGAAGCGCTGGTGCTGGGCGCGCGCTGGGTGCGCCGCCAGGGCGACGAGGCGCTGGCCGCCGCCGCCAACAGCGCGCTGGCCAAAATCGCCGCCGCCACCCCCAAGGACCTGCGCGACGACATGGCCGAAACCAGCCTGTGGGTGCCGATCGGCCAGGACCAGGGCGACGCCAGCGAAATCCACGTCCGCCCGGTGCGCGAGGCGATCCGCTACCAGCACCGGCTGCGCATGTCCTATCGCGACGAGCACGGCACGCCATCCGACCGCATCGTCTGGCCGTTCGCGCTGGCCTACTTCGACGGCAAGCGCCTGCTGGCCGCCTGGTGCGAGATGCGCATGGCGTTCCGCCACTTCCGCATCGACCGCATCGCCGGCGTCGAATCGTTGCAGCAGCGTTACCCGGCGCGCCGCCACGACCTGCTGAAAACCTGGCGCCAGGAAAACGGCTTGCGCGAAGACTCCTGACAAAAACTGTCGCGCCCCGCGCCTACGATGACAGCACCCACTTCATCGGAGACCGACCATGCGCCTGTACCACCATCCCGCTTCCTCCAGCTCGCGCCGCGTGACGCTGGCCGCCCTGCACATGGGCACGCCGCTGGAACTGACCGAAGTCAATCTGATGAGCCAGGAAGACCGCCGCCGGCTGGTACTGCTCAATCCCAACAACAAAGTGCCGGTGCTGCAGGATGGCGACTTCACGCTGTGGGAATCCTGCGCCATCATGCAATACCTGGCCGACCGTACCCACGGGCAAACTCTATATCCCGACAACATCCTGATCCGGGCCGACATCAACCGCTGGATGCTGTGGACAGCGCAGCACTTCGCACCGCCGCTGGGCGTCATCGTCTACGAGCGCATCTGGAAAGGACTGACCGGCAATGGCGGCCCCGACGAGCAGGCCATCGCCCGCGCCGGCCAGCAGGTGGCACAGTTCGCGGCGGTGCTGGAACAGCATCTGGCCGGCCGCGACTGGATCGTCGGCGAGCAGCTGACACTGGCCGACCTGGCGATCGCCCCGTCGCTGACCTACATCGAGCAAGCGCAGCTGCCGGTCATGCAATATCCCAAGCTGAAGGCCTGGCTGGGCCGGGTGGCGCAGCTGGACGCCTGGCGGCAAACCACACCAGTCTGGTGATTGCATAAAACACACGTATATGTGAACTGGCGCACAGAGCGGGAGGGCGGGGCGCGGTATTCTGGCCTCGTCTCCTCTGGAGGAGATCCCTAGTTTTGGACTTTGCCCGCTGCCCAGCGGGCTTTTTTTTTATAGCATCAAGACGGCGTAGAGGGATTGCACTTCGTGCGCGGATTCGCTCATGATGGCGTGCAACGTGCCTTCGCCCACCACGAAGTCGATGGTGCGCGCGCCCTGCAGCGTGGTGGCGCCCGGCCGCTGGTGCAGCGGCGAATGCACCGGCGCCAGATCGTTGGCCAACAATAGCGTGTCGCCCAGCGTTTCCGGCGGCAGCGCCCGCAAGCCCACCCACGTCGATTCGATCGCCTTGAAGACCGCTTCCGGTACCCCCAGCCGGGTCATGACGCCACGCCCGATGTCGATCTCGCCATGCTCGACCCAGTCCTCCGGTTCGCCATCCATCACGGCCGGATAGTCGCCGGCGCAAGCCAGCATGTAGAAGCCGGCCACCTCATGGACGATGCCGGCGAACAGCGCTGTGTCGGGATCGACATGGGTCACGCGCCGCGCGATCACCTGCGCCAGCGCCGCCACGTGGGCGGTGTGTTCCCATAATTGGTTGATTTTGGCGGCCAGCCCCGGATCGGTGACCTGACTGCCGATCTGGCGCACGATCAGCGCCGCCACCAGCGATTGCAGGGTGCGCACGCCGAGCCGCTGCACCGCCGCCCGCACGCTGGCAATTTCAGTGCCGGAACGGTTGTAGGCGACCGAGTTGGCGATCGCCACGCTGCGCGCCGCCAGCAAGGGATCGGCCTGGATCAGCTTGGCCGCCGCCTCGACGTGGCAATCGGGATCGCTCAGCGCCTGTTGCAGGCGCAGCGAGGCGTTGACGTTGGCCGGGAACGTGAGTTCGCCCCGGCTCGCTTGAGCTGCTATCGTCCTGAAGGCGTCGAGTCTGTCCATTGCCAAAAATTATACTCTCGAATATTGCCTTGCGGCATTTTTCTAGAAAATACTTTTGGCGCCGTCTCGTTCCGCCCACACGGGCCGGGTGGGCGCTTATTGCTCGCTGAAGATGGCGTCGCAGCCTTCCACCGTTTCGTCGGTGTCTTGCAGCTCGTCGGTCAGTTCGAGGTCGAACAGCTCTTCCACCGCGTTCATGAAGCTTTTGTGGGTGGAGGCGCCGATCAGGCGGTAGATTTCGCCGTCTTCATTGCGCACGCCGACGATCAGCGCTTCCTGGCGCACTTCGTCGGCTGGCGCCACGTCCAGCAGCAGGTTACCGATGATGTGTTTGTCGAATTTGGCAGGCTTTTTGCCTTCCAGCAGAGAGGTTTTCAAATTTATTTCCTTGGTGTTAATCGCAGTCGCGGGTGGACGGGCATTCGGTGCTGTGGCCAGCCATGATCACAGTTTTAAGCTCGGTCAGGGTTTTTTCAAGGCGCGCGAAGTCGTCTTCGGTGTAAGCCGCAAACACTTTACCGCTTTGTGAGATGACTTCCGGAAACACGGTGCAGAATGTCCGCTCGCCTTCCGCCGTCAGCCGCACAAAGAACGAACGCTTGTCGCAATCGCTGCGCTGGCGTTCCACCAGCCCCTTTTGCTCCAGCCGTTCGATCACGCCGGTCAGCGTGCCCTTGGTGATCAGTGTCTTGTCGCCCAGTTCCTTGTACGACATGCCGGCGGTGTTGCCCAGCGTGGCGATAATGTCGAACTGGGCGTGCGTCAAACCGCTCCGGCGCACGTGTTCGCCGGAGAGCCGTTCGTAACCTTGCATGCATTCCGCCAGCAGCCGGATGCTTTTCAAGTATCGTTCACCCATAAGGCGTGATTATAGCCGCTTCGCATCCGCCTTTCCGCCGGGGTACACTATGCGAAATTACAAATCATAAACAACGATGCCTTTACACCTGCGCGGCGTGCTCGCCCTGCTGCTCGTGACCCTGGTTTGGGGCACGACTTTCCCTGCGATGAAGAATATGACCGGCTACCTGTCGGCCAGCTGGATCGTGCTGTGCCGCTTCGCGCTGGCCAGCGTGCTGTTGCTGCCCTTCCTGTGGCGGGCGCGCTGGCGCGACTTGCGCTGGGGCGTGCTGGCCGGCGCGCTGTTGTTCCTGTGCTACGTGTCGCAGATCGAAGGGCTGGCGCTGACCAGCTCCAACCGCAACGCCTTCATCACCGGCCTCAACGTGCTGGTGCCGCCGCTGCTGGGCGTGCTGCTGGGCGCGCGCCTGGAGCGCCGCATCGTGCTGGCGCTGGTGATGTCGGTGGCCGGCCTGTTCGCGCTGTGCTGGGATGGCAGCTTCAGCTGGGGACGCGGCGACACGCTGGCGCTGCTGTGCGCGCTGTTGTTCGGCCTGTACGTTAAGCTGATGGAGTCGGTGACGCGCAAGGTCGAGCAACTGATGGCGCTGATCGCGTCGCAAATCCTGACGGTGGCGTTGTGCGCGGCGTTGTGGCTGCTGGTCACCGAGGTGCCGCTGGGCATCGTCGAACGCGGCCAGGATTTGCCGCACTACCTCGCCTATATCAGCAAGGGATTGCAGATGTACAGCGTCAACCTGATTTACCTGGGCGTGGTGGCCACCGCCGCCATCATCTCGCTGCAAACCTGGGGCCAGCGCCACAGCAGCGCCAACGAGGCGGCGGTGATCTATGCGTTTGAGCCGGGCTGCGCAGCCATCTTCGCCTTCCTCTGGCTGGGCGAGACGCTGGCCTGGAACGGCTTGCTGGGCGCGGCGCTGCTGATCGGCGGCATGATCGTCAGCCAGTGGAGCAGCGTGCGCCCCGCCGCCGCGCTGGCGCCGGAGTAGCGCGATGTCCGTCGAAACCCTGGCCTCCCTCGCCCGGCAGCGGCCGCTGCGGCTGCTGCTGGTCAATGCCGGCGAGGCCGATACCCTCACCTGGGCCGGCCTGGTGCAGCCGCTGCGGCTGGCCGCCGCCCAGCTCGGCCGCGAGGTGCTGCAACTGGAAACCATGACGCCGGCCCAGGTGGTGCTGGCCCAGCCCGGCTGGCACATTGCCTTGCTGGTGGCCGACGAGCAGCAAGCGCCGCTGCCGCCCGAGCTGGCGCGCGCCGTCATCCAGCGCTGCCGCTCGGCGGAGTACTGGGGCGGCGTGGGCGCCGGTGTGCTGTGGCTGGCCATGGCCGGACTGATGGCGGGCGTGCGCATCGCGCTGCCGTGGGCGCTGTACGCCGAGACCGAAGACATCACCGAGCGCGCCATCCTGACTCCGCATTTGTTCGAGCTGGACGGCCGTCACCTGAGCTGTTGCGGCGGCGCCGCCTCGATCGACTTCGCGCTGACCTTGATTGAGCAGCTGTTCGGCGCCAACGTCCAGGCCGCCATCAAGGAAAGCCTGTGCGTGGAGCGCGTGCGTGGGCCGGAGGAGCGGCAGCGGGTGGCGCTGCAGGCGCGCTTTGGCGCCTTGCAGCCGCGCCTGTCGGAAGCGGTGACGCTGATGGAAAACAATATCGAAGAGCCGCTGTCGACCGACGACATCGCCAATCTGGTCGGCCTGTCGCGGCGCCAGCTGGAGCGGCTGTTCAAGCAATACCTGGGCAGCCTGCCGTCGCGCTATTACCTGGAGCTACGCCTGCAGCGGGCGCGCCAACTGCTGCTGGAAACCAACCACTCGATCGTGCAGGTGGGGCTGATGTGCGGCTTCTCGTCCGGCTCGCATTTTTCAACCGCGTTTGGCGCGCTGTTCGGCAACACGCCGCGCGAGGAACGCCAGCGCAAGCTGATGCCGCCGGCCTGATTTATTCCGCCGGCAGCGGCGCCATGCCGTGCGCGCCGGCCGCCGTATTCTCGGTCAGGTGTGGCGCCACCAGCGGCAGCACGATCTGGAAGGTGACGCCCTGGCTGGGCCGGCTCTCGACCGCGATCTGGCCGCCCAGCACCCCGGTGACCATGGTTTGCACGATGTACAAGCCGAGCCCGGAACCGCCCTGGCCCATGCGGGTGGTGAAGAAGGGGTCATAAATCTTGCCACGATGCTCGGGCGCGATACCGCAGCCATCGTCGGTGTACCGCAGGTCCAGGTGCTGCTCGTCGTGCAGCCGGGCGCCGATCCGCACCAGCCCGGCCTGATGCCCGACAAAGCCGTGGATCAGGGTATTTTCCAGCAGATTGCTCAGCACCTGCGCCAGCGGGCCGGGGAAGCTGTCCATTTGCAACGCGTCGTCGATGTCCAGCTCGATGCGGTGGCCGGACGCCTTCCACGCGTTGTGATGGCTGGCCAGCACTTCCTCCACCGTGCGCCGCACTTGGAAGCGACGGCGCCGGGCGCTGGCCTGGTCCACCGCCAGTTCCTTGAAATTGTCGATCAGCCCGGCGGCGCGCTGGGCGTTGCGCTCGATGATCTCGCACGCCAGCCCGCTCTGGCTGACGAAGTCGTCCACCGACGAGCGCTTCAGCTTGCCTTCGAGCGCGGCGCGGCCAAAGCTGGTCAGGTGCGCCTTCAGCGTGGTGGAGGCGGTCAGCGTGCTGCCCAGCGGCGTGTTCAGCTCGTGTGCGATGCCGGCCACCAGTCGCCCCAGCGACGCCACTTTCTCGGTCTGCACCAGCTGGTCGGCGGCGGTGCGCAAATCGTTGTTGGCCTGACGCAGCTCGGCGGTGCGCTGCTCGACGCGCGCCTCCAGCGCCGCGTTCAACTGCTGGATCTCCGCCTCGCGCGCGCGCCGCACCAGCACTTCCTCGTGCAGCTCGGCGGTGCGGCGCCGTACCATCACCCGCAGCTGGACGATGAAGGCCACCGCGATCGCCACCGCCAGCAGCAGCGCCCACACCGGGCGGTAATCGATTTCACGTTCGAGCCGCACCACGGTCCATTTCTGGCGGAAGCTGTCGCGTTCGGGCTTGGGGATTTCCGCCAGCGCGCGGTTCAGAATCGGCACCAGCTCCGGCCAGTCGTTGCGCACGCCAAAGCCGACCAAATAGGTGTACTCGGTTTCGCCGGACACGCGCACATCGTTGGCGCCGATCGCCGCCATCTGATGGGTGCCGGTCAGCAGCGGCGCCACCAGCGCCTGCACCTGATCGCGGCGCAACATGTCGAGCGCGATCTTGAAATTCTCCGCCTTCACCGGCTCCACCAGCGGCCATTCGCGCGGCAGCAACTCGGTGATGCCGGCGCGGGTGCTGGACGCCACTTTTTTGCCGCTCAGCTGGCCCAGGCTGGAGATCGGCGGCGCGCTGGCCAGCGTGTAGATCACGATCGGTGTGTTGATGAAGGGTTCGCTGAGGGTCATGAAGCGGCGTCGGCTATCGGTCTGCGAGGTGGCCGACAGTATGTCGACCTGGCGCGTTTCCAGCGCCTGCAGCACATTGGCTGCGCCCTGGATCGGCACCAGCTCGAAGCGAACGCCGAGCATCCGCTCGACGCGGTGCAGGAATTCCAGCGAAATGCCGCCTGGCTTGCCATCCTCGCCCACCGACTCGATCGGCGTGCGCGCGTTGTCGACGCCGACCCGTATCACCGGATGGGCCGCCAGCCAGGCATGTTGTTGCGCCGACAAGGACAGCGTTTCCGGCGCGGCCGACAATGGCGCAGCCAGCAGCGCCAGCCACAGCGTGCAGACTATCTTCGTCATCCGGGACCAGCCATCCTGTCGCATAGTGCACCTGGTTAAGTCGCAAGCCGTGTTCAGCTAGGATAAGGTTTCATCCTGGCGAAGACAAGCTGGTTGTTCGTTGTTGCTTGTTGGTGTGAGTGTTATGTCAATCTTACTTTGTGGCCAAATATAAAAATTCTTGTCGCCATTTGAAAAGAGTTTTAGCATGCCGCTTTTTATAATGGGTCCCATGCGGCGTTGTGCCGCGCCTGACCCACCATTGATAGGGAATGCCATGAACGCCAAAGATACGACCGTAACCACCCGTCCTGTGACTCGTCAGACGTTTGATGAAGTCCTGGTGCCAACTTACGCACCGGCAGCGATGGTTCCGGTCCGAGGCGCGGGCCTGGACCTGTGGGACCAGGCTGGCAAGCATTATCTGGATTTCACCTCCGGCATCGCGGTGGCCGCGCTGGGCCACTGCCACCCGGCCGTGGTGGACGCGCTGACCCGTCAGGCCAACACCCTGTGGCACCTGGGCAACGGCTACACCAATGAGCCGGTGCTGCGTCTGGGCCTGGCCCTGACCGAAGCCACCTTCGCGGATCGCGCTTTCTTCTGCAATTCCGGCGCCGAAGCCAACGAAGCGGCGCTGAAGCTGGCGCGCAAACACGCGCACACCAAGTTCGGTGCGCACAAATCGCGCATCATCTCGTGCTACCAGTCGTTCCACGGCCGCACCCTGTTCACCGTGTCGGTGGGCGGCCAGTCGAAATACACCGAAGGTTTCGAGCCACTGCCACCGTCGATCGACCACATCACCTACAACGACATTGAACAAGCGCGCGCCGCGATTGGCGATGACGTGTGCGCGGTGATCGTCGAGCCGCTGCAAGGCGAGGGTGGCGTGGTGCCGGGCGACAAGGCCTACCTGCAAGAGCTGCGCGACCTGTGCACCAAGACCGGCGCACTGCTGATCTTCGACGAAGTTCAGTGCGGCATGGGCCGTACCGGTGACCTGTTCCACTACATGAGCTACGGCATCACCCCGGACATCCTGACCTCGGCCAAGGCGCTGGGCAACGGCTACCCGGTGGCGGCGATGCTGACCACCAACGAACTGGCGCAGACCCTGAGCGTGGGTACCCACGGCACTACCTACGGCGGCAACCCGCTGGCCGCGACCGTGGCGCTGACCGTGCTGGACACCATCAACCAGCCGGCCTTCCTGGCGCGCGTGAAGGAAGCCGGCGCCAAGCTGCGTTCGACCATGGAAAAACTGATCGGCGATTACCCGCAGGTGTTCCAGCAAGCGCGTGGCGCCGGTCTGTTGCTGGGCCTGGTGGTGACCGATGCCTGGAAAGGCCGTTCCAAGGATATCCAGAAGGCCGCTGAAAACAATGGCCTGATGGTGCTGATCGCCGGCATGGACGTGGTGCGCCTGGCGCCAGCGCTGATCGTCTCCGACGCCCAGATCGCCGACGCCGACCGCATCCTGCGTCAATCGCTGGACGGCCTGCTGGCAGCGTAAGACGGCAGCACGCGGCGGACCGGATGTCCGCCGCTTTTCCATCAGCCCAGCGCGTGCGCGTGCCGGGCGTATTCGCATTCTCTGAGGAGTTCTCATGTATGTAGTCCGTCCGGTCGAACTTGCGGATATCGCAGCCCTGGAAGCGCTGGCCGCGGTGCCCATGCCGGGAGTGCATACCCTGCCCAAGACGCGCGAAAAAATCCGCGCCATGGTCGAACTGTCGATCGCCTCGTTTGGCGCGCATGTCGACATCCCCAGCGAAGAGGGCTACCTGCTGGTGCTGGAGTCGCAAGACCGGCACATCGTCGGTACCGCCGCCATGTTCGCGGCGGCCGGCTCCAACGGCACCTACTTCTCATTCCGTAACGACGTCATTCAACAAGTTTCGCGCGACCTGAATATCAGCCACAGCGTGCACGCGCTGACGCTGTGCTCCGAGCTGACCGGCTATTCGCAACTGTCCTCGTTCTACGTCGGCGAGCGCGAACACGGCACGCCGGAAGCGGCGCTGCTATCGCGCGCGCGCCTGATGTTCGCCGTGCTGGCGCCGCACCGCTTCTCGGACCGCTTCTTCGTGCCGCTGGCCGGCGTCACCGACAGCGAAGGCGGCTCGCCGTTCTGGGATGCGCTGGGCCGCAAATTCTTCAAGATGGACTTCCTCGACGCAGAACGCACCATCGGCGGCGCCCGTAACCGCACGCTGATCGTCGAGCTGATGCCGCACTATCCGGTCTACGTGCCGCTGCTGCCGGGCGACGCCCAGGCGGCCATGGGCCAGATCCACCCATCCGGCGAACTGGCGTTCAACCTGCTGACCGCCGAAGGCTTCGAGGCCGACGATTACATCGACATCTTCGACGGCGGCCCGATCCTGCAAGCGCATAAAAACTCGCTGCGTACCTACACCGGCGCGCTGCAGCGCCGCGTCGCCACCTCGGTCGACACGCCGGACCGTGGCCGCGAGCCGCAGCTGCGCTATGCCGTGTCGTCCGGCTCCGAACACGACTTCCGCGCCGTCATCACGCATTGCCCGGCGCTGGATTCGCAACTCAGCGTGGCGCTGTCCGTCGAGGTACAGGAAGCGCTGCACGTCGCTGAAGGCGACACCGTCATCTGCGTCAGAATATAAAAAGAACGGACCACCTATGCTAGTAGTACGCGCTATCCAAGCCACCGACCTCGATGCCCTGTACGTGATGGCCACCCAGGTTGGCAGCGGCATGACCACGCTCAAGCCGGACATGAAGATGATGGGCGACCGCGTGGCGATCGCCGTGGCCTCGTTCGCAGAAACCATCCCGCCCGAACAGCGCGACTACATGTTCGTGATGGAGGATACCGACACTGGCCGCCTGGCCGGCGTGTGCGCCATCAAGGGCGCGGTCGGCCTGACCGAACCGTTTTACAACTACCGCATCGGCACCCTGGTGCACTCCAGCCGCGAGCTGGAGGTGTTCACCCGCATGGACACGCTGTACCTGTCCAACGACCTGACCGGCAGCACCGAACTGTGCTCGCTGTTCCTGCATCCGGACTACCGTACCGGCAACAACGGCAAGCTGCTGTCCAAGAGCCGCTTCCTGTTCATCGCCCAGTTCCCGCATCTGTTCACCGAAAAGCTGATCGCGGAGATGCGCGGCTACCAGGAGGAGAGTGGCCGCTCGCCGTTTTACGAAGGGCTGGGCCGCCACTTCTTCAAGATGGAATTCGACCATGTCGACGCGCTGACCGCAGTCGGCAAGAAGTCCTTCATCGCGGAGCTGATGCCGCGCCAGCCGCTGTACGTGGCCTATCTGCCGGATGATGCGCAGGAAGTGATCGGCAAGGTCCACATCTCCACCGCACCGGCGCGCCGCCTGCTGGAGCAGGAGGGCATGTACTTCGAAGGCTATGTCGACATCTTCGACGCCGGCCCGGTGCTGCAGGCGCGCGTGTCCGAACTGCGGGCGCTGCGCGACAGCACGCTGGCCGACATCGGCCCCACCACCGACTGGGATTCCGCCTGCGCGCCGGAATCGAGCGGCGAGCCGGTACTGGTCTCCAACACCACACTCAAGGATTTCCGCATGATCCTGTCGCAGGCGATTCCGGTCAATGGCGCCATCGCCTTGCCGGAAGCGGAGCAGCAACTGCTGCACTGCCACAGCGGCGACAGCGTGCGCACCCTGACTCTCAACCCGAGGAAGAACAATGGCTAACTCAGTACCGAACATCAGCAATTTCATCAACGGCGAATGGCTGCATGGCAGCGGCGTAGAACTGGTCACCATCAACCCGGCCAACGGCAAGCAGACCTGGAGCAGCAACGAATCCACCGCGCAGGACGTGGCACAAGCCACCACCGCCGCCCGCGCCGCCTTCGACGCGTGGGCACTGACGCCGCTGGAGCAGCGCATCGCCATCTGCACCCGCTTCCGCGATCTGCTGAAGCAGGACGCCGAGGAGCTGGCGCAACTGATTTCCGAGGAAGTGGGCAAACCGCTGTGGGAGGCACGCACCGAAGTGGCCACCATGGCCAACAAGATCGATATCTCGGTGCAGGCTTACAGCGCGCGCACCGGCGAGTCGCACAACAAGGTGGCCGATGGCGAGGCGGTGCTGCGTCACCGTCCGCACGGCGTGTTCGGCGTGTTCGGTCCTTACAACTTCCCCGGCCACCTGCCGAATGGCCATATCGTGCCGGCGCTGATCGCCGGGAACACGTTAGTGTTCAAGCCAAGCGAATACGCGCCGCGCACCGCCGTCAAGACCGTCGAGTTGTGGCAGCAAGCCGGCCTGCCGTATGGCGTGCTGAATCTGGTCAACGGCGGCCGCGAGACCGGCATCGCGCTGGGCCGGAGCAAGCTGCTGGACGGCGTGCTGTTCACCGGCAGCTGCCAGACCGGCACCGCGCTGCATAAACAGTTCGGCGGCCAGCCGGGCAAGATGCTGGCGCTGGAAATGGGCGGCAACAATCCGCTGGTGATCTGGGATGCGAAAGAGATCGATGCCGCCGTGTTCATGGCGGTATCGTCGGCCTTCATCTCGGCCGGTCAGCGCTGCACCTGCGCGCGCCGTTTGATTCTGCCAACCGGTGCCGCCGGCGACGCCATCGTTGCGCGCCTGGTCGATGTCGCCAGTCGTCTGACCCTCGGCGCGCCAGCCGACGAGCCGGCGCCATTCATGGGCCCCGTGGTGTCAGCCGCCGTGGCGCGTAAGTTGGTGCAAGCGCAGGCCGACATGGTGGCGCGTGGCGGCAAGCTGCTGCTGGAGATGAAGCACCTGGAAGCCAATAGCGGCTTCGTCTCGGCCGGCATCGTCGATGTCACCGACGCCAAAGACATTCCGGATGAAGAGTGGTTTGGTCCGCTGCTGCAGGTGATCCGCGTGCCGGACTTCGACAGCGCCATCGACGCAGCCAACAACACCGCCTTCGGCCTGGCCTCGGCGCTGATCTCCAACGATGAAAACCTGTGGAAGATCTTCCAGGTGCGCGCCCGCGCCGGTATCGTCAACTGGAACCGTCCGACCACCGGTGCCGCCAGCACCGCGCCGTTCGGCGGCGTGGGTCAGTCGGGCAATCATCGCCCGAGCGCCTATTACGCGGCGGACTACTGCGCCTATCCGGTCGCATCGATTGAAAACAACGTACTTGAAATGCCGGCCAAGCTGTCGCCCGGCATGCACTTCTGAAGGTAGCGCCCATGTCTGCACGCGAATTCAACTTCGACGGTCTTGTCGGCCCATCGCACAACTACGCCGGCCTGTCGTTCGGCAACGTGGCCTCGTTCAGCAACGTCAAGAGCGCGTCGAACCCGCGCCTGGCCGCGCTGCAAGGACTGGCCAAGATGCGCGCGCTGGCGGCACGCGGCTTCGGCCAGGCGTTGTTGCCGCCGCAGGATCGCCCGAACTTCCGCCTGCTGCGCAGCGTGGGTTTCACTGGCAGCGATGCCGAAGTGCTGGCGCGCGCGGCCAAGGAAGCGCCGGTGATCCTGGCCTGCGCGTATTCGGCCTCGCCGATGTGGACCGCCAACGCCGCCACCGTCAGCCCATCGGCCGACAGCGCCGATGGCCGCTTGCACTTCACCGCCGCCAATCTGAATAACAAACTGCACCGCGCTTTCGAACACACGCAGTCGGCCCGCGCGCTACGCGCCATCTTTAAAGATGAGAAGCACTTCGCCGTGCACGACGCCTTGCCCGGCACGCCGGCGTTTGGCGACGAGGGCGCGGCCAATCACACCCGCTTGTGCAAGGATCACGGCAGCGCCGGCGTCGAAGTATTCGTCTACGGCCGCACCGAGTTTGACGCCGCCGCGTCGGCGCCCAAAAAATACCCGGCGCGCCAGACGCTGGAAGCCTCGCAGGCCGTGGCACGACTGCACGGCCTGTCGGCTGAACGCACAGTCTACGTTCAGCAGAATCCCGACGTCATCGATCAGGGCGTGTTCCATAACGACGTGATCGCGGTCGGTAACGCCAATGCGCTGTTCTACCACGAGCAGGCATTCGCCGACGAAGCCGGCGCGCTCGATCAGCTGCGCCGCGCGCTCGCCGGCGTGGACACGGACCTGAAAGCGATCCGCGTCGATACCGATCGCGTGCCGGTGGCGGACGCCGTGGCCAGCTATCTGTTCAACAGCCAGCTGCTGAGCAAGGATAACGGTAAGATGGCGCTGGTGATTCCGCAGGAATGCCAGGAAGTCGCCTCGGTTGCCAACTACCTCGAAGGATTGGTGGCCGGCGGCAGCGTGATCGACGAGCTGATTCACTTCGACCTTCGCCAATCGATGCGCAACGGCGGCGGCCCGGCGTGCCTGCGTCTGCGCGTGGCGCTGACCGATGCCGAAGCGGCGGCCATGCACCAGGGCGTGGTGATGACCGAAGCGCTGTATCACACGCTGGTGGTGTGGGTGGAAAAACATTATCGTGATCGTCTGGGGCCTGCCGACCTGGCGGATCCGCAGTTGGCGATCGAAGTGCACACCGCACTGGAAGAATTAAGCCGCATACTGGGCCTGCCGGGACTCTACGACTTGTAATTCGAACGGTTGGCCTACATCTATCCGGATAGCGCGCAGCCACAAGCCGGCGCGCTTCCAGCAACACAAAATACCTATAACGTATTGGAGAAGCGAAGATGAAACAAACACCACAAGACCTGCGCAAACAGACGCTGGATCTGGTCCAGGCCAGCAAGCCTGCCAACGAAGTCTCTGCGCTGATCGGCGCCTGGCTAACAGCCATCGATGATGACGACCTGTCAGGCACCGCGCCCGACAGCCTGGCGCCGGTACTGTGGGACGGTTTCACCCAAGCCTCCAAGCGTAAAGGCAGCGGCGCGCAGATCGCCCGCCTGCACTACGACGACGGCCGTGGCGGTAAAGCCACTGCGCTGTTGATCCTGAATGACGACATGCCGTATCTGGTCGACTCCATCGTCATGGCCATGCGCAAATTGCGCGTCAGCGCCAACAGCGTGCTGAATGCCGTGCTGCCGGTGGCGCGCAACGCCGAAGGTGCCGTCACCACGGTCGGCACGGCCGGCGACAAGCTCGAATCCTATGTGCTGGTGCTGCTGTCCGAAGATCTGCCGGACGCGGAAATCGGCATGCTGTCCGAACGTATCGAGATGGTATCGCGCGACGCCGCCATGGTGCGCCGCGACCGTCCAGCCATGCTGGAACACTTCAGCCGCATCGGCGCCGAAGCCGCCACCCATGGCGAAGAGGGCAAGGAAGTCGCCGCCTTCCTCGACTGGGCACGCAACGAAGGCTTCGAACCATTCGGCTACGCCTACTACGCCGTCAAGCCGGGCGTGCGCGAGCTGGAACGCGATATCCCGAGCCGCATTGGCGTGCTGCAGGATACCTCGCATCCAGTGTACGGTACCTGCCTGGCCAATATCCCCGGCGATTTCGATACGCTGTCCAAACGCGGCCACACGCTGTCCATCGTCAAGGCCGACGTGGAAGGTACGCTGCACCGCGATCAACAGCTGGACTTCATCGGCATCCGCCGCACCGATGCGCAGGGCGCCATCCTCGGCGAATACTGCTTCGTTGGTCTGTTCACCCGTGCCGCCACTGCCACGCCGCTGAACCGCCTGCCATTCGCGCGTGGTCGCGTTACGCGCGTGCTGAGCATCGCCGGCGTGCGCCAGGAAGGCTTCCGCGCCGAGAAATTCGTCGAGATCCTGGAATCGCTGCCGCGCACCGAGGCGCTGGAAGCGGAACCGGAATGGCTGGCCGAAGTGTGCGGTGCCGTGGTCTCGCTGTACAAGCAGCCGCGCGCCAAAGTGTTCGCTCGCCGCGACGTCTATGCGCGTCATCTGAACGTGTTGGTCTACCTGCCGCGCGAGCGTTATAGCGCAAGCGTTGGTTCGGCGCTGGCCAAGGCGCTGCAAGCCAGCTCCGGCGCGCACCACGTCAGCTCGCAGACGCTGGTGGCCGATGGTCCGCTGGCGCGTGTGTACCTGATCGCGCATGGCGCGCGCTATCCGCTGGATCTGGAAACCGACATCCAGCAACCGCTGCTGGCCGTGCTGGATGGCTGGCACGACCAGTTCTCCGTGCTGGCCGATGCCGTGAGCGACGTAACGCTGCGCGCCAGCCTGCGCAAGATGTGCGCCACGCTGCCGCCGGATTACGTGGCCGCCACCAAACCGTCCGCCGCCTTCCACGACCTGGGCGCGATTCTGCGCAACGCCGACAAGTCGCGCGTCAGCGTGCGGGTGGAAGCCGACAATGGTTCCAGCACCATCCGCCTGTATTCGGTCGACCGCGTGCCGTCGCTGTCGACCATTCTGCCGGCGCTGCATAACGCCGGCGTGGCGATTGACCGCGAACAGGCGCACTCGCTGCGCGTCAACGGCGAGCGTCACTACGTCACCAGCCTGTCGCTGGATGCCGCCAGCGCGGCCAAGCTGGTCAAGCCGGAAGTGGTGCACGTGGCGGAAGAGCTGTTCGCCGCACTGTTCAACAACGAGGCCGAAGACGGCCGCCTGAATGGCCTGGTGGTCGAAGGCGGCCTGAGTGTGCGCGAAGTACAACTGGTGCGCGCCTACATGAGCTACTGGAAGCAGGCCAGCCCGCGCTTCTCGGTGCGCTACATGGCGGAGACGCTGCGCAAGCAGCCCGCCATCGTCAAGGAACTGGTGGACGCTTTCCTGCAGCGCTTCAACCCCGCACATGACGAAGCCACCCGCGCCGCCGCGCTGGAAAAGATCGCCGATATCCGGAGCCGCCTGCCGGCCATCAATCACGCCGACAGCGAAGAAGTGCTGGGCGCGATGGCCACGCTGATTAGCGCCACGCTGCGCACCAACTACTTCCAGAACGATCAGAAGGGCGACAAGATCATCTTCAAGTTCGACACCAGCAACCTGACGCTGGTGCCGGAGCCGCGTCCGTTCCGCGAGATCTTCGTGTTCTCGCGCCGCTTCGAAGGCGTGCACCTGCGCGGCGGCCCGGTTGCGCGCGGTGGCCTGCGCTGGTCGGACCGCATGGAAGACTACCGCACCGAAGTGCTTGGCCTGGTCAAGGCGCAGATGGTGAAAAACGCCGTCATCGTGCCAGCCGGCGCCAAGGGCGGTTTCGTTTGCAAGCAGATGCCGAAAGACGCCGTGCGCGAAACCATCGCGGCCGAAGGCGAAGCGGTGTACCGCCTGTTCATTTCCAGCCTGCTGGAAGTGACCGACAACCGCGTGCTGGGTAATATCGTCTCACCGGCCGACACGGTCTGCTACGACGGCAATGACCCGTATCTGGTGGTGGCGGCCGACAAGGGCACCGCGACCTTCTCCGACATCGCCAACGGCATCGCCGTGCAGCGCGGCTTCTGGCTGGGCGACGCGTTTGCATCGGGCGGCTCCAATGGCTATGACCACAAGAAGATGGGCATCACCGCCAAGGGCGCGTTCGAGGCGGTCAAGCGCCACTTCTACGAAATGGATCACGACATCCACGCGCAGCCGGTGACCATGGTGGGCGTGGGCGATATGTCGGGCGACGTGTTCGGCAATGGCGCGCTGTTGTCGCGCAAGCTGAAGATCGTGGCGGCGTTCGACCATCGTCACATCTTCCTCGATCCGAATCCGGACATGGAAGCCTCGTTCAAGGAACGGGAGCGCATGTTCGCGCTGACGCGCTCCTCGTGGGAGGACTACAACAAGGAACTGATCTCGCAAGGCGGTGGTGTATTTGTGCGCAGCGCGCGTTCGATCGCGCTGTCGCCGGAAATCCGCGCCGTGCTGGATATCGAGGAAAGCGCGCTGGCGCCGGAAGAGCTGATGCATCGCATCCTGCTGGCGCCGGTGGACCTGTTCTACAACGGCGGTATCGGCACCTACATCAAGGCGTCCACCGAGACGCATGCGCAGGTCAAGGACCGCGCCAACGACAACATCCGCGTCAACGGCAATGAATTGCGCTGCAAGGTGGTGACCGAAGGTGGCAATCTGGGCGCGACCCAGGCGGGCCGGATTGAATTCGCGCTGTCGGGCGGCCGTATCTTCACCGATGCGATCGACAACTCGGCCGGCGTGGATTGCTCGGACCACGAGGTCAACGCCAAGATGTGGCTGGACGTGGAAATGAACGCCGGCCAGTTGAGCGAAGCGGATCGTAACCGCACGCTGAACGAAATGACCGGCGATATCGAACGTCTGGTCCTGCGCGACAACACGCTGCAAACCCAGTTGCTGGTGCGCGAACTGCAGGCACAGACCGATCCGGCGGTGCAGGATGGTTATGCGGCGCTGATCGCATCGCTGGAAGAAGAGGGCGCGCTGTCGCGCGAACTGGAACAGCTGCCGTCGGTGGCCGAACTGGCGCGCCGCAAGGCCGATGGTCGCGGCTTGACCACGCCGGAACTGGCGGTGGTGATCGCCAACGTCAAGAACCGCTACAAGCGCATGTTGTCGGCTTTGCCGCTGACCGGCAATAGCTGGGCCGAGTCCATCCTCAAACCATACTTCCCTGATCTGCTGGTGGCCACCCGACCAGCGCTGGCGCACCCGCTGGCGAATGCGATTCTGGCCACCGTGCTGGCCAACGAATCGGTCAACCGCTGCGGCCCGCTGATGCTGCGCCAACTGGCCGGCGAACATGGCGTCGATGAATCTGACGTGATTCTGGCCTGGGGCCAGGCATGGTCGGCGCTGAATCTGGCGCCGGTGTTCAACACGCTGGATGCCGAGGCGCTGAAGGTGCCGCGCGCGGTGTCGATCAAGGTGGATGCGCACACCCGTGTGCTGCAGAAGGCGGTGATTGAAGGCGTGCTGTCGGTGCCTGGCGATCAACTGCGCGCTGGTGTGGACGAGTTGACGCGTTTGTTCGCCAATCCGGAAACGCTGGCGCAACTGACGCCGGCCAGTGGCCAGTCGGAAGCCGAGCTGACCGCCGGCCTGCACGCCGAGTTTGTGCGTGCGTGGATGGCGGTGGATGCGATCGAAGCGGTGGCGGTGTTTGTGTTTGCGGCGCTGTCGGTGCAGCGTCCGGCGGGCATGGATTTGCCGGCCTTCCTGCAAGTGGGCCTGGCGCTGCGCGCGCAGGTTGGCATCGATACGCTGGAGCGCGGTCTCAAGCTGCCGGCGACGAATCGTTCGCAGGAACAGCTGCGCAGCTACGCGCAGAACGCGCTGCGCCGCACGCAGCAACGCTTGCTGTCGCAGGTGTTGAAGCATGCGACCGGCGACCATTCGGCGCTGGAGGCGGTGGAAGTGGTGGCCAACACGCTGGGCCTGTCCGGCTATGCGCTGGCCACCGATCTTGAACAAGCGATGCTGGATGTGTGGGCGCTGTCCGAAGCGACCAACGCCGGCATGCAGTTAGCGGCAGCATAAAACGATGAGTGATTTACCAGCAGCTTTGCCGCCCGCCGTGCGGGCACTGGCCGAGGCGGATTTCAGCGCCGTGGCGCAGCGCTTCACGGCAGCCGGCTTCGCGGTCGATGAGCCGGCCGACGGCATCATCACGATCAAGGCGCGGCCTTCTGCCGCGCGCCCTGCGGTGCTGATTTCGGTCGGCGTGCATGGCGACGAAACCGGGCCGATCGAAGTGGTGGCTTATCTGCTGGACGCTTTGTCGCATCAGGCTTCCGCGCTGGCGGTGGACCTGATGCTGTGTGTCGGAAACATCGGCGCCATCCGTGCTGGGAAACGTTTCATCGATGCGGATTTGAACCGCATGTTCCGCGAACAGCGCGGCACGCTGGAAGGCACGGCGGAAGCGGCGCGCGCCGATGTGATGATCGCCGCCACCGCGGCCTTCTTCAAGGACGCCGGGCCGCAGCGCTGGCATCTGGACCTGCACACAGCGATCCGTCCATCGGTGTATCCAACCTTTGCGATCGTGCCGGAGCTGATTGCCGAGCAGCCGCGCCGCGCGCTGATCGATTGGCTTGGTTATGCGGGCATTGGCGCCATTATCATGAATCCGGCCTCGGTGGGGACTTACAGCTACTACGCGGCCGAGCATCACGCGGCGGCCGGCACCACGATAGAACTGGGCCGTATCGGCACGTTGGGACAGAACGATCTGACGCAGTTCAAGGCCGCGTCGCAGGCGCTGGACGACTTGCTGCGTGGCGTGCCGTTGCGCGCGGATGCGCCCAAGCCGCATGTGTTCAACACCGCGCGTCAGATCATCAAACTCAGTGACCAGTTCCGCATGGCCTTCGGCAAAGAGACCCATAACTTCACCGCGATGAAACAAGGTGAAGAAATCGCGCGCGATGGCGATACGGTCTACACGGTGCAGCATCCGGAGGAGTTGGTGGTGTTTCCGAATCCGGATGTGCGAGTTGGTTTGCGAGCGGGCTTGATGGTGGTACGGGTCGAATAGTCTTTACTCGCCTTTACACTTGGTGGGGTCATAGTTACACGGAATAGTTCGTTAATAGGAGCAACATTGTCCTTAACCACGGAGTAAGAGCCATGACCTCAGCCATCAGCAGCCTCAGCAGCAGCACCACGACCAGCGCCACCAGCTTCGACCCATCGAAAGGCGCAGCGCGCTTTGCTTCCAAGATTTTCAGCGACATGGATACCGACACCGATGGTTCGGTGACCAAGGACGAATTCGTCAAAGGGCTGGAATCCAAAGGCGTATCGTCGGACGACGCGGCCAAGCAGTACGATGCCATCGACACCGAAGGCACCGGCTCGATCACCAAGGACGATCTGCAATCGGCGATTGAAAGCGGCACCTTCAAACCGCCACGTCCACAAGGCGGCCAGCCACCGAGCGGCGGCGAGAGCGGCGGCACCAGCGGCGTGAGCGGCACCAGCAGCTCCTCCAGCAGCGCCAGCGCGGTGGCATCGAGCAGCAGCACCACCAAAACCTACGAAGCTGCCGATACCAACGAGGACGGCACCGTCACCCAGCAAGAACAGCTGGTCTACGACCTGTCGCAAGCCCAATCGTCGTCGTCTTCTTCGTCCTCGTCCAGCTCCTCCAAAGTCGGCACCAACATCGACGCCATGGCTTAAGCTCAGCGCGCATCGATAGCAGCAGCACTGCTATCGATGCCTGCCCCTGCCAGCATCTTGTTTGATGCCTCTCAATTGAGAACCACGCGCGCTTGCATTCTGTTGGCGGCAGCCTATCTTGCTCAGTCGAAGAAATGGTAGAGCTTGCCGCCAGGCGGGCCGTGGCTGCAAGCAAATGATAGGGTTGCTTAGGTGCGGACCGGCAGCGGCGAGCGTGTCATCGCTACCACGTGGTCGTCTCGGTCGGCGCGGTATAGGATTCGGTCAGTTCCAGCGGCCGGCCTTCGGCGGAGAATGAGCGGCGCTCGATATGCAGCACCGGCTCGCCGCATGCGGATTTCCTCTCGGTCGGCACCAATGACCTGACCCAATACCAACGGGCCGTAGAGTAAGCGATCAGGCGCGGATGATCAGCGCGGTGATGGTGATGGCCAGGCCGACCAGGACCATGGCTGCACCAGTCACGGCGGCGGGATGGAGGCGGCGGGAGACGGTAGGAATTTTCTTGATCGGCATGGCTTATCTCTCTTTATTGGCTACGGGTAATACTTGCCTCAAGCGTAACCCGCTCGCTGTTTCCAATCTATACACGCCGCTGTATCAAAAGTAAGCACTTGTAACGTCTTGGTAAGGCAGGTTGTATTTCTGGCACAAAAAACCGTTACCGGCGGTGGCCCGGATGGCCCTATAATCGCTGTGTTTTTGCCCGAACATATACTCCCACAAGGAATGCCTGTGAACCAAACGCTGGTCCAGAAACTGACCCGTACCAAGTCGGTCGACACACATAAAAACGCAGAACACGCTAACAACAGCAACAGCCTGCACCGTTCAGTAGGCTTGTTTCCCCTGACAATGATCGGGGTCGGCGCCACCATCGGCACCGGTATCTTCTTCACCATGGTCGAAGCCGTACCCAAGGCTGGCCCGTCGGTGATTCTGTCCTTCCTGATCGCGGCGATCACCGCTGGCCTGACCGCGCTGTGCTATGCCGAATTGTCGTTCCGCATTCCTGCTTCCGGCTCGTCCTACTCGTTCGCCTACGCCACTGTGGGCGAATTCCTGGCCTTCATCATGGCCGCCTGTTTGTTGCTGGAATATGGCCTGGCCGCCAGCGCGGTGGCGATCGGCTGGTCGGACTATCTGAATAATTTTTTAAATAACGCCTTTGGCTGGCACATCCCCGAGATGCTGCGTACGCCGAGCATCGTTTCCACTGCGCATGGCATCGAATTCCATGGCGGCCACATCAATCTGCCGCCGATCATCCTGGTCTGCCTGTGCTGCCTGCTGCTGATACGTGGTGCCAAGGAATCGGCGCGTACCAACGCCATCATGGTGATGATCAAGCTGGCGATTCTGATCTTTTTCGTGGCGATCGCCTTCACCGGCTTTGATATAAACAATTTCCATCCATTCTTTAGCCCGGACGGCGGCACCCACTTCACCGGCATGACTGGCGTCACCGCCGCCGCCGCCACCGTGTTCTTCTCCTTCATCGGCCTGGACACTGTGGCCACCGCCGGCGAAGAAGTGCAGAATCCGAAACGCAATGTGCCGATCGGCATCCTGGCCGCGCTGGGCATCGTTACCGTGTTCTACATGCTGGTGGCGGTGGCGGCGATGGGTGCGCAGCCGGCCGCCAAGTTCGCCGGCCAGGAAGCTGGCCTGGCCGTGATCCTGCAAAACGTCACCGGCCAGACCTGGCCGGCACTGGTGCTGGCGGTCGGCGCGGTGATTTCGGTATTCAGCGTGACGCTGGTGACCATCTATGGACAGACCCGCATCCTGTACGCGATCTCCAAGGATGGCCTGATTTCGCCGGCGTTCCAGAAGGTCAGCCCGCGCACCGGTTCGCCGGTGCAGAACACCCTGATCGTTTGCATCGTGGTCGGCCTGGTGGCTGGTTTCGTCGACGCCACCTTCCTGTGGGATATGGTAAGCATGGGCACGCTGACCGCGTTCAGCGTGGTGTCGCTGGCGGTGCCGGTGATGCGCCACAAAGCCGGTCCGACGGCGGAGAAGGGTTTCCGCGTTCCAGGCGGACCGTATCTGGTGCCCGGCCTTAGCGTCGCGGCCTGCGTTTATCTGATGTTCGGCCTGTCGCTGACCACCTACACGGTGTTCGGTATCTGGATGGCGGCGGCGATTCTGACCTATCTGCTGTACGGCATGCGCCATTCGCGCCTGAACTGATCCAGGCTGCAGACGTTAAAAAGCCCCGGTCGCTTGCGCGTGCCGGGGCTTTTTGCCATTTTGCTTACTGATTGTGCAGCTTATTCCGCGCTGTCGGTTTCTGGCTTGGCACCCAGGTACAGGCGCAGTACCAGACCGGACAGGGCGATAGCGGCAGGCAGGTTTTCGATGATGGTCAGCATGGTTTTCTCCTAGAGGTAGATTCAGTAAATTTGTTTCAGTAAATTCGATTAGCCGCGGAAGGCGATCACGCGCAGCTCTGCAGCCAGGCTAGGCGAGTGGCTTTCGCAGTCCTTGGCCATTTGGCGCAGTTCCGATGCGGTTTCTTCCTTGTTGCACTGCGCAACGGCTGGCTGGACGGCAAACACAGCGGCGATCAGCTGGCGTGCAGCGTTGGCAATGTTGGTGAAGTAGCCAGTAGTAGCAGTATTGGTGTAAGTCAGTGCGCTCATCGGAAGCTCCATAATTCGTCGTTTGTTGCGTTGCAGTATGCGCCGCTTTCAGTAATAAGAAAACTTTTGATTTGTGATACGTGCGATAAATTATCAATATAACTCTATGTTTCTCCTATGAAGAAACGCTGCTCAGGGGCAACAGAAAGCCTGGAATTTTTAGCGCAATGAAACTTCATTCAGGTATCATCCCTGTCCATTTGGCAATGTTCTAACGGGGTTGGAATGTCTTTGCGCACGAAATTCATGCTTGCGTTGTTGTTGACCGGATTGGCGGCGGTAGCCATGGTCGGTGGTCTGGCCTATGTGGGCATGACCAAGAAGGTGGACGGGCTGCGGCGCGAGCGGGCGGCGGAACAGTTCCACGAGGCCGTCACCGCCTATATGCAAAAGTATGGCGACTGGCAGGCCAGTCCCGGCAAGGATGGCTTCGACCAGTTCATGGCGGAGCGCCAGGTCGGCAGCCGGCCGGTGTTGTCGGATGGCGCCCAGGACGAGCAGCGCCGCCCGGAGGACGAGCGTCGCGCGCGCGAGGAAGGCCGCCGGCCGCCACCGCCGGGGCAAGGGCCGGCGCGACGCCTTGGCGAGCCGCCGTTCCGCTTTATTCTGGCCGATCAGGATTACCGTGTGCTGCTCGGTGCCGGCGTCTACGAACACGGTGAACCGCTGCCGGAGGCGGCGCGCAAGGATGCGCGCGTGGTCAAGGTCAATGGCCGCATCGTCGGCTATGTGTCGCCGGAGGGCGTGATCACGCCGAGCAAACAGGAGCTGCAATATCTGGCGGCGATGCGCGAGGCGCTGTGGTACGGCGTCAGTGGCGCTGCGCTATTGGCCGTGGTGCTGGGCGTGCTGCTAAGCCGGAGCCTGGGCCGCACGCTGAGTCATTTGACCGGCGCGGTGCGCGCCATGCACGGCGGCTCGCTGCTGCAGCGCGTGCCGGTCGAGGGCAAGGATGAAGTGGCCGAACTGGCCGTCGCCTTCAATGCGATGAGCGAGCAGTTGGCGCGCACGCACGAGGAACTGCAGGAGTCGCACCAGACCATATTGGTGCAGGCGGAGCAGATGCGCGAGTTGAGCGTGCGCGACGCGCTGACCAAGCTGCACAACCGCCGTCACTTCGATGAGCAGGCCAACACGCTGTTCAGCCACGCGGTGCGCCACAAGCGCCCGCTGGCGATGGTGATCGGCGATATCGACCACTTCAAGCGCATCAACGACACCTTCTCGCACGCCACCGGCGACGTGGTGCTGCGCCAGGTGGGCGAAATCCTGCGCAGCCACATGCGCCTGAGCGATCTGGTGGCGCGCTACGGTGGCGAGGAATTCGTCATCGCCTTCCCGGAGACCGAGCTGCCGCAGGCCGCCGCGCTGTGCGACAAGCTGCGCAATCTGATCGAGTCCTTCCCGTGGCACCAGGTGCATCCGGAACTGAAGGTCACCATGAGCATGGGCGTGTATGCCGACGTGGCGGCCGGCACGGCGGAAGCGATGCTGCAAAAGGCCGACGCGCTGCTGTACCGCGCCAAGGAGACGGGCCGCAATCGCGTCTGCTTCGCGGTCGCCTGATTACAAAGCGCGGCGGTCCAGCCAGCGGCCGCCGAACATGGTGCATATCAGCGCGGCGACGATTAGCGCGATGCCGGTCCACTGCCAGCCATTGATGGTGTCGCCCAGGATCAGCATGCCGGAGGTGATGCCGGCCACCGGCACGCCCAGACTGAACGGCGCCACGCGGTTGACCGGATGGCGCTTCAGCAATCGGGTCCACATGGCGTAGCCGAGGATGGTCGCCATCCATCCCAGATAGGCCACCGCGATCCAGGTGGTGAACGGTGCGCCCACCCATTGCCAGCGCGTGGCCGGATCGTCAAACGTCAGCGACAGCAGCACGAAGGGGATGATGGGCACCAGGCTGCACCACACCATGAAGCTGATGACGTCAAATCCCGGTGCGGTTTTCTGCGCCTGGCGCACCACGATGTTCGACACCGCCCACATGGCCGCACCGGTCAGGCACAGCGCGAAGCCGCCGGGCGTGATGGCGCTGGTATGGCCGCTTTCGAAGAAGTTCATGGCAAAGCAGCCCAGGCCCAGCGCGGCCAGCGTCAGGCCGGCCAGCAGCGCGCGGCTGGTGCGCTCCTTCAACAACATGAAGCCGAAGATGGCGGTGAAGAATACCTGCGTCTGCAAAATCACCGACGCCAGCGAGGCTGACATGCCGACCTTCAGCGACAGGAACAGAAAACCGAACTGGCCGACGCCCTGGCTCAGGCCATAGGCGATCACCCACTTGGCCGGCAGCTTGGGCGGCTTCACGAACAGGATCAGCGGCAGCACCGCGAACACATAACGCGCGGCGCCCATCTGGAACGGCGTCAGGTTGCGCAAGCCGACTTTCATCGCGACGAAGTTGGTGCCCCAGATGATGACTACGATGAGGGCCGATAGCAGATCGCGGGTGCTGAAGGTGGAGGTGGTGGTATTGGTCGTCATGCGACCAATGTTAGCAGGGTTCGTGCCAACACCACCTAGGCGATATCGCGCAGGATGGCGGCGCGGTGGGTGATGATCTGCACCGCGTCGGCCTGCAGCAACCGGATGCGGCGCTGGACCAGCGGCCAGCCGGACCACGGCACCAAGGCCGCCGCGCGTGCCGCCGCCGTTTGTGCCGACAGCGTGGCGGCCGACATCAGCGCATCTTCACCGGCCTGTCCTGCATCGCCATGCGGCGCCAGCGCCTGCGTCAGCACTTCCACCACCTGGTCGTGGCTCTCGGCCAGCATGGCGTTCAGCGCATCCACCGGTATCTCGTGCGGATGGCGGCGCACGATGGCGCGCAGCGCCGCCACATGCGCCATCAGCAGGTAGTTCTGCACGATGAACAGATTGATGTCTTCCACCGCGCGCTGTTTGCTGGACGGCTCGTCCAGCATGCGCATCAACGCGGAGCTGAGCGCGGCCAATGCATCCATCAGGCGCTTGCGTTCGATGCGGTAAGCGAAATCGTCCTTGCCTTTGCCTTGCAGCAGATCGAAGCTGGCCTGCATGTAGCGCAGATTCGTTTGCAGCACCTCACTCACCAGGCGCGGCAAGGTCTGATACTCCCAGTTGGCCAGCACGAAGCTGAACGCGGTGGCCACCGCCGCACCGATGAAGGTGTCGATCAGACGCTCCATGATGAGGTCATTGTTACCCGGTGCGAGCAGGTGCATTTGCAGCAGGATCATGATCGACACCGCAATCGCCGTGTAGCGATAGCGCAGGTAGATGAAGGTCGGCGTGGCGACGGTGGCCAGCACCAACACCGCCAGTATCAGCGCCGGGTAGTCGAGGTAGCGGATCACCAGCGCCGTGATGACGCAGCCGATCACGGTGCCGATGATGCGGTCGCTGCGGCGCTGCTTGGTCATGCTGAACGAGGGCTTCAGAATAATCACGATGGTCAGCACGATCCAGTAGCTGTGCGCCGCATACGGCAGCCACGCCGCCACCGCTAGCCCGGCCGATATCGCCATCGCCACCCGCAGCGCGAAGCGGAAGATCGGCGAGTCCCAGCGCAGGTGCGACAGGATCATGCGCAGTTCGTACTTCTGCTGCGACAGGAACGGCCCCATGTCGGCGTCGGCCCAGAACGGTGTGGTGTCGTAGGCTTTCTGGCTGGCGCTATGCAGCTCGCCCACCATCTTGATGATGGCGCGGATCTTGTTGCGCTGAGCGCGCAGCACCGCCAGCGCTTCGTGCTGCGGCTGCCCGGCGTCGATGCGCTGCTGCAGCGACGCCAGTTCGGCTTCGATCGCATCCAGCTCAGGTTCGTATGAAATCTCCGGCCAGGACGCCTTCTTGCGCGTGACGTCGTAAGCCACCGATTCGATATCGCGCGCCGTCTTGTAGGCCAGATCGTGCAGCGCTTTTAGCACCGGCGAATCGGCCAGGTGCAGGCGTAGCTGGGCGTAGTCGGTGTGGGTGGACAGGATCTGTTCATACAGGTCCAGCATGCAGACGTGAACCTGCACCACGATGGCGTCCTTGGCGTTGTTATGCGCGCGCAGGATCAGGTCGCGCGCAGCCTGCTGGCGATCGGCCAGCAGGCTTTGATGGCGTATCAGCCGGTTGAACTGTTCGCTGAGGTTATAGCGCGTGTCGTAGAACTGTGCCTTGATGTCGATGTAGGCCGCCAATTCGAACAGCGCTTCCGCTAGCACCTGCTGCTTGATGCGGTGGCGCAGTATCCATGATATGCCCATCGCGTACGCCAGGTAGGCTAGCGCGCCCAGCGTGAACAGACCGGTGTGGATGAAGGACTCGCGCACCGTCATCGAGTGTTCCATCGACATGGTCATGATGAACAGCGTGGCCAGTTGCAGCGGCATCGATTTGCGGCCATACACCACCATCATGCAGGCGGCAAAGCTGACCAGCACCAGTACCGTCATCAGCAGCCAGTGATAGGGCGCGCACAAAGAGACCAGCAGCGTGACGAAGCCGCACAGCAGCACCGAGGCGCTCATCTCGTTGAACTTGTGGCGCAGAGGACTGGGCATGTCCATCAGCGCGGTGCACAGCGCGCCGATACAGACCGTCATGGCGGTGGCCATGCCGGCAAATTGAAGTGTAATCAGCGTGACGCCGACCAGACCGGCGGCGAAGCGCAAGCCAAGATAAAAGTAATGGCTATAAAAGAAGGTGCGCAGATTGAGTGCGTAATGCATGGCTTGGGCCTTGTGGGCAGCTTGCATGCGCGCCGCAGGATCGCCACGGCGCGCACGTTGAATGACGCGGGAACGACTAGCTAAATTTTAGAAGACGGACAGCACCGGGTAACGGCGCCATTCCGGCTCGGCGTGGCGTTGGCCGTGGGCGAAGATGAAGCCCAGTACCGCGTCCTGATCGGACAGCAGCGCCGGATTGGCGGCCTTCCAGGCTTCGAAGCGGGTCTTCAGTTCCGGTTCGGCTTCCAGCATTTCCAGCGCCAGGTCTTCGAACACGTAGTCGGAGTAGTTTTCTTTTTTCTCCAGCACGCTGTTGAAGAAGCCCCAGCGGAAGAAGGAGTCGTGGCCTTGCGGTTCCAGCGTTTCGACCGCGTAGCGGGCGGCGGCCTGCTTCAGCGGGATGAACCAGTCGCCCGGCTGCACGGTGAAGCTGGCGGTGCGCGCTTCCAGCTGCACATCGTCGTGGTACATATGGCCTTCGTAGGCGGCCGGGCGCGAGGTCACGGAGACGATATGGTAGTACTGTGCTTCCACCGTCGAGGCTTCGTCGAAGCGGGCCATTTCAACGCCGTTCCATTGCAGGCGCTCGATGGCTTCGCGCCAGGCTTGCGGCACGATGTAGCCTTTCGGCGCGCGCACGGTGGCTGCCGGCACGAAGCTGTTGTAGTAGGCGATGTCTTTTTCCCACGGCTGGCTGCGGTCGTAGGACAGGCGCTGGTAATTGCCCAGCAGGCTGGCGCTGCGCTTGGCGGCGTAACCCTTGAAGCGGAAGGTCGATGGCTTGGTGTCGTCCAACTGCCAGGCCACGGTCCATTCCTTGGCGCTGGCGGCTTGCTCTTTCGCTTTGGCGCGCAGCTGCTGGATTTGTTCGGCGTGCTGCACGGTGAAGGCCATGGTCACGTCCAGCAGGGCGCGCATCGAATCGTAGCGGTCCTTGAAGGGCTTGAGCATATGTGTCTCCGGCATGAAGCCGATCACGTGGTGCAGGGCGGCGAAGCCGGTCGAGAAGCGTGGCACTTCGAGGAACTCGGCGATGCCGTCGTCCGGCGTGTCCTGGACCGGATTCACATACGGGCAGGTCGGCCAGCCCTTGGCTTCCATCTCTTGGTAGATGTGCGGCAGCATGGTCTCGCGCAGGAAGGGACCGAGGCCGTAGCCCAGCTTGTCCGCTTGCGTGTGGATCAGCGTCATGGTGTACGGGTAGTCGGCGCCGTTGGAGGTGTGGGTGTCGACCATCACGTCCGGGTCCCAGCTGGTCAGCAGCTGGTTGAACAGGCGGGCGTTGAGCGTATCGCACTTGATGAAGTCGCGGTTCAGGTCGAGGTGGCGGCTGTTGCCACGGAAGCCGAACTGCTCCGGGCCATCCTGGTTGACGCGCGAGGTGTTGGCGCGGTTCAGCGCGCCGTCAACGTTGTACAGCGGGACGAACAGCAGCACGGTGTTGCCGAGCGCCGCCAGCTTGGCTGGATCGAAGCACAGATCGCGCACGATGGCCATGCAGGCATCCACGCCTTCGGGTTCGCCGGGGTGGATGCCGTTGTTGTTGAAGAAGACCGGGCGGCCGGCGGCCTTGATCAGGCTGCGGTCGTGCACGCCATCGGCGCTGACCACACCGGCATGCACCGGAATGCCGCCGTCGGACACGCCGATCTGTTCAAACCGCAGCACGTGCGGGAAGCGCTGCGCCAATTCTTCGTAGAAGGCGATGCATTCGCTCCAGGTAGTGGTCTGGTTTTGATTGCCTTTTTCATAAGGCGTTGGCATGTCTGGGTGCATGGTCGTCTGGATCTCAGAGGGTATGGGTTGAAGGCGGACTGGGTAAGCCGCGCGGTCGAGGGCGAGATTGTATCACCGTGCCCGTTTTTTGAGCGCCGGCAGCCGGGGGCTTGCGTTGCTTCAAGGCAAAGGTTGGAATGCGGTGTTTTACTGGCTGTTCCATCTTGGCGGGAGGCGGCGATGCGGAACAGACACGGTTTGCGGGCGATTCTGGTGGTGCTGATGCTGGCGCTGGTGTGCCGTTGGGGCGTGGCGCAGATCGGGCCGCGCTATGTGATCGATGCCAGTGGCAATGGCAATGGCGGGCCGGCTGGGACGTCGTCGTCGACGCAGGGCCGGGTGCAGCCGATCGGCAAGGGCCTGTTGCTGATCAGCTTCCAGGGCTTGACGCTGCTGGCGGTGGATGCCGACGCCGAGGCCTACAGCCCGGAGCTGGTGCGACAATGGCCGGCGGCGGATCTGCTGCTATTGACGCCTGCCAGCGCCGGCCGCTACGACGGGCTGGCGCCGCTGTGGGCCTTGCGCGATGGCTTGCCGGTGGTGGTGACGGAGCCGGCTGGCGGCATGCCTGCGGGCGCGGCGGCAACCACCGGCGGTCCGCGCCTGTATCCGCTGCAGGTATGGAACACGCTGGACTTGCGCAAGCGCGGCACGCGGCTGCATGTGACGGCCATGCCGGGTGGCAGCGGGACGGCGGCGGTGGCGGGGTATCTGCTGGAGCTGGGTGACAGCCGCGCCTCGTACCGGCTCTACCTTGGCCGTTCCGGCGTGGTGGAAGGGGCGGTGCAGTTGGCGCAGCGGCTGCCGGGAGCGGATCTGGCGCTGTTGCCGGGACGCGAGGGCGCGCTGCTGCTGCGGCTGAATCGCGGCGCGCCCAAGCCTGTCGATCCGGTCGCGCTGACGGCGACCGGCTATGCCTTCAAGGCGATCCGGCGCTGATTACTGCTTGCCGGTTTTCTCGACCCAGGCGGCGTAGGCGTCGATGAATTTCTTCAGGAACTGCTTGGTGCTGTCGTTGTTGAGCTTGCCATCCGGACCAAGCAGATTGGCGGCACCGCCGATATACGCTTCCGGCTGCTGCAGCAGCGGCATGTCGAGGAACACCATGGTCTGGCGCAGATGGTGGTTGGCGCCGAACGCACCGGTGGCGCCGGGCGAAATGCTGACGATGCCGGCCGGCTTGCCGCTCCACACACTGCTGCCGTACGGGCGCGAGCCGACATCGATAGCGTTCTTCAGCGCGGCGGGCAGGGAGCGGTTGTATTCGGGCGTAAAGAACAGCACGCCGTCAGCTTCCTTGAGGCGCTGGCGGAACTGCGTCCACGCCTGCGGCGGCGTGGCGCCGTTCTCTTCCAGATCCTGGTTATAGATGGCCAGCTCGCCGATTTCAACGATTTCCAGTGCCAGCGACTCGGGCGCCAGCGCAATGATTTCGTGAGCAAATTTACGGTTGATCGAATCCTTGCGCAGACTGCCGATCACGACGGCAATTTTCTTGGCGGGCATGGCATCTCCTTCAGTGTGTGGGCGGAAGCAATAATGTAACCCATCCAAAGAAAAAGCCACGCCGCGTTTCCGGGGCGTGGCTGATGTCCTCACTTCGGGGTCAGTTCTAAAAATCGGACATTGCGTCGCGCGCGACGCAATGTCCGATTTTTAGAACTGACCCCGAAGTGGACACGAGCTGGTCACTCGGCTTTGATGGCTTCGATCTGGATCGCCAGTTTGACTTCAGGCGAGAAGTTCGGCAGGCCGTAGTTGAGGCCGAAGTCGCTGCGCTTGAACTCGGCGCTGGCGTCGGCGCCGCAGACTTCACGCTTCAGGCGCGGATGGATGATGCACTTGAACTTGGTCACCTTCAGCGCCACCGGCTTGGTCACGCCCAGCAAGGTCAGTTCGCCGTCCACCGCCACCAGCTTGTCACCCTCGAATTTGAAGGATTTGCTGGTGTAGGTGATGGTCGGGAACTTTTCGGCATTGAACATGTCCGGACCCTTGGCGTGGGTGTTCATCTTGTCGAAGCCGAAGTCGATCGAGGCGGCGTCGATTTTGACGTCCAGGCCACCGGTCTTGGCAGCAGTATCCAGAGTCACCGTGCCGCTGGTTTTGTCGAACTTGCCGCGCCATACCGACAGGCCCATGTGGTCGGCCTCGAAGCTCGGATAGGTGTGCGTCGGGTCGATGTTGTAGGTGGCGGCAATCGCGGACGTGGCCGAGGCGGCCAGCAGCGTGGCGATCAGGATCTGTGCTTTCATCGTGGTGTCTCCAGTGGGTTAATTATTGTGCGACGACGTGGAATTTGATGGCGACTTCGTCGGCCACCATGCTGGTGTCTTTCCATTCGCCTTCGCCGATGTTGTAGGTCAGGCGTTTGATCGGCAGCACGCCGTCAAACACTTGCGTCTTGCCGTCGGCTTTGACGGTCAGCGGGAAGCTGACGTCGCTGGCCTTGCCTTTGATGGTCAGCTTGCCGGTCACGGTCAGCTTGCCGGCGCCGGCTGGCTTGATCGAGGTCGAGACGAAGGTGGCTTTCGGGAACTGGGCGGCGTTGAACCATTCTTTCTTCGCCACTTCCTTGTTGTACTCGGCATCACCCAGGTCCATGCTGCCGGTGTCGACTTCGACGGTGGCTTTGGCGGCATCCGGCTTGGCGGCGTCGTAGTCGATGTTGGCGCTGAATTTCTTGAACTTGGCATCCACCGGCACGTTCATTTGCTTGAAGGTGGCGGTCACGGTGCTCTTGGCCGGATCGGTTTTGAGCGCGGCGGCGCTGGCGGCGAAGGCAACACCCAGCAGGGATACGAGGGCGATTTTTTTCATGGTTTTCATGTGAGGCTCCAGTGGGTGAGGTTACAGCGGCAGCATGCGTTTCAGCGTGACGTCGCGGTCGACAAAGTGATGCTTGAGTGCGGCCAGGGCGTGCGCCACCACGGCGGCGGCCATCGTCATGGTCAAAACATAATGAACAGTTTTTAAAGTTGCCTTAAGTTCAGGATCTGGCGCGAACGGCGCCGGCATTTGCCACAGGCCCAGATACACCACCGGCACGCCGGCGGCGTACGAGTACAGATAGCCGGAAATCGGCACCGCGAAGATCAGCAGGTACAGCAGGTGGTGCATGCCTTCGGCAATCTTGTGCTGCCAGGCGGGAATCGAGGCCAGCGCCGGCGGCGGTTTGTGGGTGACGCGCCACAGCACGCGCAGCACGGCCAGGAACAGCACCGTCACGCCCATCCATTTGTGCCAGGAGAAGTATTTCAGCTTGGTCGGCGAAAAGCCGGGGATGGCGACCATGGACAGCCCCAGGAAGAAAGTGGCGATGATGAGCAAGGCGACCAGCCAGTGCAGCAACATTGCGGTTTTGGTATAGCGTGGCATAAAGCGGCTCCGAAATTAGTACGTATTAGGACTAAATATAGCAAAGAAATCCCAGGCGCGCTTGCCGGAGCAAAAAAAAGCCCCGGGACGCAGGCGTCGCCGGGGCTAGTGTATTGCAAATTTCTAAATTACATCAGATGGCTTTTGCCAGAGCTGCGGCGATACCGGTGTAGTTCGCAGGGGTCATGGCCAGCATCAGGTCTTTGGCTTCCTGCGGCACGGCCAGGCCGTTGATGAACTCTTGCAGCGCGACTTTGGAGATGCCTTTGCCGCGGGTCAGCTCTTTCAACTGCTCGTATGGGTTCTCGATGCCATAGCGGCGCATCACGGTTTGCACCGGCTCGGCCAGCACTTCCCAGTTGGCGTCCAGATCGGCTTCCAGACGGGCTGGGTTGACTTCCAGCTTGTTCAGGCCGCGCAGGCAGCTGTCGTAGGCCAGCAGGGCGTAGCCGAGGCCGACGCCGATGTTGCGCAGCACGGTGGAGTCGGTCAGGTCGCGTTGCAGGCGCGAGACCGGCAGTTTTTCCGACAGGTGTTTCAGCACGGCGTTGGCCAGGCCCAGGTTGCCTTCCGAGTTTTCGAAGTCGATCGGGTTGACCTTGTGCGGCATGGTCGACGAACCGATTTCGCCGGCTTTCAGCTTTTGCTTGAAGTAGCCCAGCGAGACGTAGCTCCAGATGTCGCGGTTCAGGTCCAGCAGGATGGTGTTGACGCGGGCGAAGGCGTCGAACAGTTCAGCCATGTAGTCGTGCGGCTCGATCTGGATGGTGTATGGGTTGAACACCAGGCCCAGGCGCTGCTCGATCACGTTCTTGGAGAACGCCGGCCAGTCGAACGATGGGTAGGCCGACAGGTGGGCGTTGTAGTTGCCGACCGCGCCGTTCATCTTGCCCAGGATCTCAACTTGCTCGATACGCTTGATGGCGCGTTGCAGACGAGCGACCACGTTGGCCATTTCCTTGCCCAGGGTGGTCGGGCTGGCGGTCTGGCCGTGGGTGCGCGACAGCATCGGCAGTTCGGCGTTGACGTGGGCGATGTCGGTCAGCTTGGCGATCACGTTGCGCAGCGATGGCAGCATTACGTTGTCGCGCGCGGCCTTCAGCATCATGCCGTGCGAGGTGTTGTTGATGTCTTCCGAGGTGCAGGCGAAGTGAATGAACTCCGACGCCGCCACCAGTTCCGGCACGTCCTTGACTTGCTCCTTGAGCCAGTATTCCACGGCTTTAACGTCGTGGTTGGTTACGGCTTCGATTTCCTTGATGCGGGCGGCATCTTTTTCGGTGAAATCGGCGGCCAGCTTGTCCAGCAGGGCGGTGGCTTCGGCCGAGAACGGCTTGATTTCAGCGAAACCGGCCAGCGACAGCGCTTGCAGCCAGGAGATTTCTACTTTGACGCGGTGGTGCATGAAGCCCGATTCGGACAGGATAGGGCGCAGCAGATCGGTTTTACCGGCGTAGCGGCCATCCAGTGGCGACAGCGCCGACAGCGTGGAGTAAGGAGTAGTGGTCATGATCAAAAGAACGGAAGTTGAGAGAGCAGACCGCGATTTTACCATTGGCCGGCCGCCAACCCGCCGATGTTATACTGAGCGTTGTTCTTCCTCTATGAGCCTCTATGAAACTCATCGGTTCCCTCGCCAGCCCTTATGTCCGCAAGGTTCGTGTCGTTCTGGCGGAAAAAAAACTCGATTACCAGTTTGAACTGGAGAATGTGTGGGCCGCCGACACCACCATCAGCCAGCTGAATCCGCTCGGCAAAGTGCCCAGCCTGGTCATGGAAGATGGCACGGTGATGATCGATTCGCGCGTGATGGTGGAATACCTGGATACGCTGACCCCGGTCTGCAAGCTGCTGCCGCCCAACGGCCGCGACCGCGCCGACATCAAGTGCTGGGAAGCGCTGGCCGATGGCATGCTGGACGCCGCCGTCAGCGTGCGCCTGGAGCGCACCATGCGGCCGAAGGAACTGCAGAGCGAAGACTGGATGGCGCGCCAGATGCGCAAGGTCGACCTTGGCCTGAAGTCGCTGTCGGACCAGCTGGGCGAGCAGGCTTACTGCGCCGGCATCCATTACTCGCTGGCTGACGTCGCGGTCGGCTGCACGCTGGGCTGGCTGTCGTTCCGCTTCCCGGAAATCAGCTGGCGCGACGATTACCCCAATCTGGCCAAGCTGTACGACAAACTGTCCGAGCGCCAGTCGTTCAAGGACACGGTTCCCGCCTGATGCCCAAGTCGCCAGAAGCGGATAGCCGACGCCTGCAGATGGCCGACATTGCGCGGCTGGCGGGCGTCTCCACTTCCACCGTGTCGCGCGCGCTGGCTGGCAGCAAGCTGATCAGCGAAGAAACGCGCAGCCGCGTCATGGAACTGGCGAGATCGCTCAATTACAGCATCAATATCGGCGCGCAAAACCTGCGCATGAAGCAGAACCGCACCGTGGGCGTGGTGGTGCCGTATGACCCGGCCACGCGCCAGCATCTGTCCGATCCGTTTTTCCTGTCGATGCTGGGCAGCCTGGCCGACGCGCTGACCGAGCAGGGCTTTGACATGCTGGTGTCGCGCGTCGACGCCGGCACGCTGGACGCGGCCGCCACGCCGTTCGATACCGGCCGTGTGATCGGCATCGTGCTGATCGGCCAGTGGCGTCATCATGATCAACTGAACCAGCTGGCGGCGCGCCATGTGCCGATCGTGGTGTGGGGCGCGCAGCTGCCGCAGCAGCTGTATTGCACCGTCGGCGGCGACAACCTGGCCGGCGGCGAGCTGGCCGGCGCCCATCTGCTGGCGCAGGGCCGCAAGCGAATCGCCTTCTTTGGCGACATCAACCTGCCGGAAATTGGCCAGCGCTATCAGGGCTTGTGCCAGGCGTTGACGGCGGCCGGCATCGCCGCCGATCCGGCGCTGCTGGTGCCGGCTTCCTTTGTGCCGAACGGCGGCCGGCTGGCGGTGGATGAACTGCTGGCGCGCAAAGCGCCATTCGACGCCGTGTTCGCCGGCAGCGACCTGATGGCCATGGATGCGATCAACGCTCTGCGCCAGCATGGCCTCGATGTGCCGGGGCAGGTGGCGGTGCTTGGCTATGACGATATCCCGCTGGCCAGCTATTTCCATCCGCCACTGACCACGGTGCGCCAGCCGATGCAGGAGGCTGGCCGCGCGCTGGTCGCCGCGCTGCTGGAACTGGCCGAGGGCGGCGTCGCCCCCTCGGTGCAACTGCCTACTCAACTGATTATCCGCTCCAGTACTGTCTGATTTGTGCAACCGATTGCATTGCGATGATTAAGCATCGTAAAAAAGTATTTTGCAGTTTAATGCAATCGATTGCATAATGCGTTCCATCTGCTCAAGAAAGCAGCAACAACGACAATATTGGAGACGATTCATGCAGCCACGCACCTTTAAATTGGGCGGTATTGCCGCCGCCGTCGCAACCGCAGTTCTGCACATGGGCACTGCCGCCGCGCAGGAAGCCACCCCGGCAGACGGCTTGAACATGGAGCGCGTGGTCGTCACCGGCACCAGCACCGCCTCGTCCAAGATGAAGACCAGCGTGTCGATCTCCACCCTCGAAGGCGATGCCATCAAGAACGCCGCGCCTTTGAGCGCGGCCGAAGTGCTGCGTTCGGTGCCGGGTGTGCGTTCGGAATCGTCGGGCGGCGAGGGCAACGCCAACATCACCGTGCGCGGCGTGCCGATCTCGGCCGGCGGCGCGCGCTATGTGCAGATTCAGGAAGATGGCCTGCCGGTGCTGCAATCGGGCGACTTCAACTTCATCACGCCGGACAGCTATGTGAAAATCGACGGCACGCTGGACCACCTGGAAGTGGTGCGCGGCGGCTCGGCCTCGACGCTGGCGACCAATGCGCCGGGCGGCATCATCAACTTCATCAGCAAGACCGGCGAAGAGAAGGGCGGCCACATCGGCATCAGCCGTGGACTGGGCTATGACGAAACCCGCTACGACTTCGACTACGGCGCGCCGATCTCGGACAAGACCCGCTTCTTCATCGGCGGTAACTACCGCAGCGGCGAGGGCGTGCGTAACACCGGCATGAGCACCGAAGGTGGCGGCCAGATTCGCGGCAACATCACGCATGAGCTGGACAATGGCTGGATCCGCCTGTCCTTCAAACACGTGGACGACAAGTCGCCGACCGCGCTGCCGGTGCCGGTGCAGGTGGTGAACCAGCAGATCACCGAAATCCCGGGCATCGATCCGCGCACCGTGAGCTTCTATTCGCCGTACTGGGTGCGTGACGTGGTGCTCACCAAGAACAACACCACCGAGTCGACCAACGTCAACGACGGCCTGCACGTGAAGAGCGACAGCATCGGCCTCGAAGGCCAGCTGAATCTGGGCGATGGCTGGACCTTGAGCGACAAGTTCCGCACCTCGAACAACAGCGGCCGCTTCAGCGGCGTCTTCGCCGGCAATAACGGTACGGTTGGCACTTACACCATCGCTACCGGTCCGAATAAAGGCCAGAGCTGGACCGGCCGCGCCTTCTCGGCGGTGGTGTTCAACACCTCGATCGATGATGCCGGCAATACGCTGAACGACACCAAGCTGGCCAAGACTTTCAAGCTGGCCGATGGCAGCAAGCTGACCACCACCGCCGGCCTGTATCTGTCGAACCAGAAGCTGGGCCTGACCTGGAACTTCAACGAATATCTGATGCAGGCTACCGGCGACAAACCGGCGCTGCTGCAAACCGCCAGCGGCACGCCCGGCCTGGTCGGCCCGGCCTTCGGCGGCTGCTGCTCGCGCGCGGTGGACGTCGAGTACAAACTCACCTCGCCATATCTGAACGTCGGTTATGAAGCCGGTCCGGTCAACGTTGACGCCAGCGTGCGTAACGATCGCCAGCGCGCCAGCGGCACCGCCAATATCGCGACGCTGAGCAACGGTTCGCTGCGCTATGACGCGGCCACCCAGCAGTTTGTCGACTACAAGATCAACCACACCTCGTACTCGGTGGGCGGCAACTACGCCTTCAATAAAAACCTGTCGGCGTTTGCCCGCGTCAGCGATGGCGTGTCGTTCAATGCGGACCGCATCCTGTTCGGCACTCCGCTGGATGGCAGCGCGCCGATCAACATCAACACCGTCAAGCAGCTGGAGGGCGGCGTGAAATGGCGCAGCGGCGGCATCAGCACCTTCGTCACGCTGTTCCAGGCCAAGACCGACGAGAGCAACTACGAAGCCACCACTCAGCGCAGCACTTCCAACAAATACGACGCCAAGGGCGTGGAGCTGGAAGGCGCCTACAGCGTCGGCGGCTTCCGCATCACCGGCGGCATGACCTACACCGATGCCAAGATCGTCGGCACCGCAGCGGCCGATGTGGCCAACATCGGCAACACGCCGCGTCGCCAGGCCAAGTACATTTACCAGCTGTCGCCGAGCTATACTTTTGACGATGTGGTGGTGGGTGCGAGCCTGATCGGCACCGGCAAGTCGTGGGGCGATGATGCGCATACCATCATCCTGCCGGCGTATGAGGTGGTGAGTGCCTTCGTCAACTACAGCGTTACGCCGAAGACCACGCTGTCGCTGCGCGTGAATAATCTGTTCAACAAGATCGGTTACACCGAGGTGGAAAGCGATGGCCATGCGGCGCGTTCGATCTCCGGCCGTGCCGCACAACTCAGCCTGTCCTATGCCTTCTAAAGTAATGTCGGACCGCATGCTGGCGGTCCTGCCCGACGAGCTGCTGCCGCAAGCGGCGCAGCGCCTGGCCGCACACGCGCCGGTGCTGCGCCAGCTGCTGAGCGGCTTGTATGGCGAGCACGCCAACTTCGACGCCTGGATGGGGGAGTTGATGGCGGCGCTGGGCGAGCTGCTGGCGGCGCGTCCGGCGGCACTGCGCGCGCAGGATGAGCAGCGCGCCGCGCAGCCGGAGTGGTTCCTCAGCCAGCGCATGCTGGGCTACTGCGCTTATGTGCAGAACTTCGGCGGCAATCTGAATGGCGTGGCGGAGCGTATTCCGTATTTGCAGGAGATCGGCGTCAGCTATCTGCATCTGCTGCCGTTCCTGCGCGCGCGCGCCGGCGAGAACGATGGTGGTTTCGCCGTCTCCAACTTTGACGAAGTGGAACCGGCGTTCGGCAGCAATGCCGATCTGGAGGCGCTGACCGCGCGGCTGCGCGAGGCCGGCATCAGCCTGTGCTCGGACTTTATCCTGAATCACGTGGCGGACGATCACGCCTGGGCCGTCGCCGCCAAAGCCGGCGATGCGCAGGCGCGCGACATGTTCCTGGTTTATCCCGACCGCGAGCTGCCGGACCGCTACGAGCGCACGCTGGGCCAGGTGTTCCCGCAGGTGGCGCCGGGGAACTTCGTTCAGGTGGACGCGATGGGCGGCTGGGTGTGGAGCACCTTCTATCCGTATCAGTGGGATCTGAACTACGCCAATCCGGCGGTGTTTGCCGAAATGGCCAAGACCTTGCTGCGACTGGCGAATCGCGGCATCGAAGTATTCCGTCTCGATTCCACCGCCTTCCTGTGGAAGCGCGAAGGCACCAACAGCATGAACCAGCCGGAGGCGCATCAGATCCTGCAAGCCTTGCGCGCGATTGTCGATATCGTGGCGCCGGGCGTGCTGCTGAAAGCGGAAGCTATTGTGCCGACGCGCGAGCTGCCGGCCTATCTGGGCAGCGCCGAGGCGCGCGAGTGCCACATCGCGTATCACAGCAGCTTGATGGCCGCCAGTTGGCTAGCCTTGTCGGAGCAGGACACCAGCGCGCTGCGCGAAGTGATCCGCAACACGCCTGCCCTGCCGCCGGCCGCGACGTGGCTCAGCTACGTGCGCTGCCACGACGACATTGGCTGGAACGTGCTGCGTGCCGAAGTGGCGGCCGGCTGCGACGCCAATGCCGACGCCAGCGCCAAGGCGCGTCTGGCACGCGCCTCGCGCTTCTTCGCCGGTGGCGAAAACAGTTACGCATCGGGTGCCGCCTTCCAGAGCACCGATCCGAACGCGGCGCACGGCAGCAATGGCATGGCGGCCTCACTGGTCGGCCTGCAGACCGCCGACAATGAAGAGGCGCGCCAGCTGGCGATGCGCCGCCTGCTGCTGCTGCATGGCCTGGCGTTGAGCTTTGGCGCGCTGCCGGTGTTGTACATGGGCGACGAGCTGGCGATGGAAAACGACTACAGCTATCAGCAGCGCCCGCAGCATGCGATGGACAGCCGCTGGCTGCAGCGTCCCGTGTTCGACCGCGCGCGCTGGAAGGGCCGTGACTACACCGGCGGCAGCGCGGGTCAAATGTACCAGTCGCTGATTCGCCTGGTGCGCGCCCGTCGCCAGCACGAGGAACTGGCCGCCAACGCGCCGCGCACCTTGCTGGCTGATGCGCCGGACGCGGTGCTGGCGCTGGCGCGCGGCGAGCGTTTCCTCACCTTGATGAACTTCTCGGCCCAGCCGCAAACCTATGCGTTGCCGGGACCATGGACCGACTGTCTGGACGGGAGCATACTGAATGGCGCGCTGACGCTGGCGCCGTATGCGATGCACTGGCTGGAACGTGGAGCGACAGCATGAGCAAACAAACCATCGCCGTCTTCGGCGAGGCACTGGTGGACGACTTCATCACCGAGCAGGTGGTGGGCGGCGCACCGTTCAATGTGGCGCGCAACCTGGCGGCGTTTGGCGTCGCCACGCTGATGGTCACGCGCATCGGCGCCGACAAGAACGGCGCCAGCATCTGTGACGAGTTTGCACGCTTCCGCATGAGCGAAAGCGCCTTGCAGGTCGACGAGCATCAAGCCACCGGCCGCGTGGTGGTCGAGCGCAATGACGGCGGCCACCGCTTCATCATCCTGCCCGATCAGGCATACGATTATGTGCAGACCTCGCCGGCATTGGCGGCGTTGGCGATAACACAGCCGGCGGTGATCTACTACGGCACCATGGCGCAGCGCCATGTGCAATCGCGCGCCACCTTGCGCGCCATGCTGGAGGCCAGCGACGCGCAACGCTATCTGGACCTGAACGTGCGCGAAGGGCAGGTGACCGAGCGCATCGCCCACGAGTCGCTGAAGCTGGCGGATGTGGTCAAGGTCAACGAGGACGAGCTGCAGGACCTGTTCAAGTGGTACACCCACGCGCAGCCTTCCGACATGGAGGAAGCCTGCCTGACACTGATGCGCAGCTTCGAACTGAAACAGTTGATCGTCACGCTGGGCGAACGCGGCGCGCTGCATTTCAGCGCCGACGGCACCGTCACCGCTAACCATGAGTGCCACGCACCGGCGCGCATCGTCGACACGGTGGGCGCAGGCGATGCGTTTTCCGCAGTGTTCCTGTTCGGCCAATCGCAAGGCTGGCCATTGCCGCTGACAATGGCGCGCGCGAATGCCTTTGCCGGCGCCATTTGCGGTATCTCCGGCGCGGTGCCGGCCGATATCGGCTTCTACGCGCCGTGGCTCGACAGCTGGCAGCGCGGTGCCGTGCATCCGGGAGCGGCATCATGAAAGCGCGCCTGTCGTTCTGGCAGATCGTGAACATGAACATCGGCTTCTTCGGCATCCAGTTCAGTTTTGGTCTGCAGCAGAGCAGCATGAGCCCCATCTACAAATACCTCGGCGCCGACGAGGCCAGCTTGCCGTATCTGTGGCTGGCGGGGCCGATGACCGGGCTGCTGGTGCAGCCGCTGATCGGCGCCATGAGCGACCGCACCGTCACGCGCTGGGGGCGGCGCACGCCGTACTTCCTGATCGGCGCCATCCTGTGCAGCCTTGGGCTGCTGGCGATGCCGTTCAGTCCCACGCTGTGGATGGCGGCCAGCCTGCTGTGGATACTGGATGCGGCCAACAACGTCACCATGGAACCGTACCGCGCTTTCGTCAGTGACAAGCTGGCGCCGGAGCAGCATTCGGTCGGCTTCCTGACGCAGAGCGCTTTCACCGGACTGGGACAAACGCTGGCTTATCTGACGCCATCGCTGCTGGTCTGGCTGGGCATGAACAAGGATGCGGTCAACGGCAGTCATATTCCGCACATCGTCATCGTCGCCTTTCTGATTGGCGCGGTGTTCTCGATCAGTTCCGTGCTGTGGACCTTGAAGACCACCAAGGAAAATCCGCTCAGCGAGGAAGAGCTGCAAGCGATGCGTGAGCGGCCAGCCGGCTGGCGCCATGCGCTGGGCGATATCGTCATCGCGATACGTGAGATGCCGGCCACCATGCGCCAGCTGGCGTGGGTCAAGCTGTTCCAGTGGTATGCGATGTTCTGCTATTGGCAGTACATCATGCTGTCGCTGGCCACCACGATCTATGGCACCACCGATCAGGCTTCCGAAGGCTTCCGCGATGCTGGTCTGCTGGCAGGGCAGGTGGGCGCGTTCTACAATTTCATCGCGTTTGTCGGCGCGCTGGCGCTGGTGCCGTTCACGCGCCGCTATGGCCCCAAGCTCACGCACAGCGTGTGCCTGGCGCTGGCCGGGGTGGCCATGTTGAGCATCCCGCAGATCCATACCCCGGCGCTGCTGTATGTGCCGATGCTGGGCATCGGCCTGGCCTGGGCCAGCATCATGGGGAATCCGTATGTGATGCTGGCAGGTTGTATACCGCCGCAGCGCACCGGCGTCTACATGGGCATCTTCAATATGTTCATTGTGATTCCGATGATTATCCAGATCTTCACGCTGCCGCTGTATTACCGCAGCCTGCTGGGTGGGAATCCGGAGAACGTGATCCGGCTGGCCGGGGTGCTGATGCTGTGCGGCGCGGTGGCGGTATTGGCCGTAAAAATAAAAAAACCGCAAGCTGCGGACAGCTTGCGGCCTCTGAATGCGGCAACGTAAAACTTATTCTTCTTCGCTCATCTGGCTTTGCAGGTAGTTCTGGATGCCCACTTTGCCGATCAGGTCCAGCTGGGTTTCCAGCCAGTCGATATGTTCTTCGGTGTCTTCCAGGATCATCAGCAGCAAGTCGCGCGACACGTAGTCGGCGGCCTTCTCGGCGGCGGCGATGCCTTCCTTGACGGTGATCTGCGCGCCGCGTTCCAGTTTCAGGTCGCAGTTCAGGATCTCTTCGGTGTTTTCACCCACTAGCACCTTGTGCATGGCTTGCAGGTTAGGCAGGCCATCCAGCATCAGGATGCGGTCGATCAGTTTGTCGGCGTGCTTCATTTCGCCGATCGATTCTTCCCATTCCTTCTTGCCGATCTTCTCCAGGCCCCAGTGCTTGTACATCTTGGCGTGCAGGAAGTACTGGTTGATCGCGGTGAGTTCGTTGGTCAGCTGTGCGTTCAGCAGACGAATGACTTCTTGGTCGCCCTTCATGGGAGTCTTTCTGTGTTGGTTGCGAATGGCGCCATTGTGCCACGAATCGATAGCGGATGTGTAGCGAATGTCTGATAATTTCGTCGAAATAGTGGCTAATTTCTGTTATTGAGAGCATTGGTGCAAATGAAAACCATTAGCATTCTGACTCCGTCTGTGTGAGGCAACCCACTGTGGCCGGCGGCGCCCGGCATTACCATGAAAGCTCAACTACAGGAGCTATGCCATGGATTCCATCAACGCCCACCAACCCGAAAGCAATCACCAGGACTTGATCGGCGAGGACGCCGTGCGCAAGATCCGCGATTTCGTCGACAGCACGCCCGGCTGCTTCTTCTGCACCAATGACGCCGAGGGCGGTCCCGGCGACGCGCGGCCGATGACGGCGCTGCAGGTCGATGAGCTGGGCAATGTCTGGTTTGTCTCCGCCAGCGACAGCCTGAAGAATCAGGAGCTGGCGGCCGATCCGTCGGCCACGCTGTACTTCCAGGGCTCGGCGCATGCCGAGTTCATGCACCTGGAAGGCATCGCCACCGTGTCGCGCGACCCGGTCAAGATCAAGGAGTTGTGGAGTTTTACGATGAAGACCTGGTTCACCGGCGGCGAGGACGACCCGCGCATCACGGTGATCAAGTTTGCGCCGACGTACGGCTACTATTGGGATACCAAACACGGCAGGGCGGTGGCCAGCGTCAAGATGCTGATCGGCGCCGTAATCGGCAAAACCCTCGACGATTCGGTCGAGGGCAGGCTGGATCTGTAAGGCAGTTTAGCCGAGCTGGAAGTTAATCGGCACCAGCGCGTACACGGGGATGGCTTTGCCGTCCTCGACATGCGGCTTGTACAGTGCGCGCAGCACGGCCTGGCGGCCGGCTTCATCCAGGTTGGCCGAGCCGGACGATTTCTGCACCGTCACCTGTTCGGCCGTACCCTTTTCCCCGATCAGCACGCGCAACGTCACGGTCCCGCTCTCGCCCATGCGGCGCGAGATGCTTGGGTACACCGGTTGCGGCACGCGGATATATTCCACCCCCGATACGGTCTTCGGCGTCGACGGTTGCGGCGGCGCCGGTGGTGACACTTGCGCCGATGGCACGGCGTTGGCCGGTGCCGGTTCGCTAGGACGCGGCTGTGGCGGCGGCAACGTGATGGTCGGTTCGGTCTGAACGATGTTCAGCTGCGGCAGTGGCGGCACAAAGGTCTGCTTGGGCGTGACCAGCGGCACTTCCTTCGGTGGCGGCGGCGTCTTGAGCGGCTCCGGCGAGGCCACGAAGGTGACGTTCACCACCTGCGGCAGAATGGCATGCGTAACGGTGCGCAGCATGCCGGAATAGGCGAGATAAAACAGAACCACGTGACCTACAACAATCCCGGCAAGCGGGGCCATCTTGCGGCTGCGGCGCTTGAACGCCAGCGCCAGGCCGGCGTCGTCTACCGACGCCGTGTAGGTCATTGTATTCATATTAGTTAGTGAAAACGGGACGTTTCAGCACGGTTTCCTGAATCTCGCTGGCGGCTTGCGCGGCCAGGTGTTCGTTCAGGATCTCTTCAGCGCAGGAGAAGCATTGGCCACAGCAGGTGGCAACGCCGAGGGCGCCACGCAGCTCTTCCATGGAAGTGATGCCGAATTCCATGGCTTGACGGATTTCGCGGTCGGAAATGTTGTTGCAAACACAAACAATCATTGATGCACCTTCTGGCTGGGCTGAATAAGGCTGGATTAAGTTCTTTCTGACATGATTGATAGCTACTTAATGCGAATCATTATCATTAATCGTATACTGCCGTAAACCGCAGCGGTATGCAAGCTAAATAGTAGTCATTCGCATTACCGTTTATAATGCTACTATCTTATATCTGACGAGAATGCCTCGTTAGCCACGCCGCAGCCCGCAGCCAGCGGCGTCCACTGACCGGATTTGCTCATGACGCACGCTGTTCCCCTGATGACCCTGGATGCACTGCAAGTTGGCGCGATCGCCACCGTGGTTCATATATCCCCTGGCTCCGCCGACGAAGGCGGCCCCGCCCTGTCGCGCCGCCTGATGGAGCTGGGCTTTGTGCCCGGTGAAAAAATCCGCATGCTGAAGCGCGGCATGCCGGGCGGTGAACCGTTGGCGATCAAGGTCGGCAACTCCACCTTTGCATTGCGCCGCTTTGAAGCAGCGCTGGTCTCGATTCAACCGGAATAAATAATGGGTGCAGTAGAAAACGTGGCGCCACAAGCGCAAGTGTTGTCCCGGGCGCCGATGATGGCCTTGTTGGGTAATCCGAATTGCGGCAAGACCGCGCTGTTCAACCGTCTGACCGGCGCGCGCCAGAAGGTCGCCAACTATGCCGGCGTGACCATCGAACGCAAGGAAGGCGCGTTCACCACCGGTGGCGGCAACGCCTTCCGCGTGCTGGACCTGCCGGGCGCCTATAGTCTGAGCGCCCATACCCCGGACGAGGAAATCACCCGCGACGTGGTGGCCGGCCTGCGTGCCAACGAGGCGGCGCCGGACGTGGTGGTGTGCGTGGTTAATGCCACCAATCTGCGTCTGAATCTGCGCCTGGTGCTGGAGATTAAACGTCTGGGCCTGCCGATGATCCTGGCGCTGAATATGGTCGACGTGGCCAAGAAGCGCGGCATCATTATCGACGCCGAGCGGCTGTCCAAAGAGCTGGGCATGCCGGTGGTGGAAACCGTGGCGGTGCAGGCCGGCGGCGAGAAGTCGCTGCTGCGCGCGCTGGACCAGATGTGGCCACTGGCCGAAAGCAAACCGCATCCGCTGTCGGCCATCGACGCCGTCAGCGTGGAAGACACGCAGCGCGAAGTGCGCCGCATCCTCGACCTGGTGGTCAGCGCGCCGGCGCATACCGACGATACGCTGTCGGAAAAGATCGACAACGTGGTGCTGCATCCGGTGGTCGGCCCGATCATCCTGGCGGTGCTGATGTTCCTGGTGTTCCAGGCGGTGTTCACCTGGGCCGCGCCGCCGATGGACTTCATCAAAGACAGCGTCGACCATCTGGGCGGCGTGGTGCGCGACCTGATGCCGGACGGCGTGCTGCGCGGGCTGGTGGTGGATGGCATCCTGAGCGGCACCGGCAACGTGCTGGTGTTCCTGCCGCAGATTCTGATCCTGTTCTTCTTCATCCTGGTGCTGGAAGACTGCGGCTATCTGCCGCGCGCGGCCTTCCTGCTGGATCGTCTGATGGGTGGCGTTGGTCTGTCGGGCCGCGCCTTCATTCCGCTGCTGTCCAGCTTTGCCTGCGCGATTCCGGGCGTGATGGCGGCACGTACCATCCAGAATCCGCGCGACCGCCTGGTCACCATCATGATCGCGCCGCTGATGACGTGCTCGGCGCGGCTGCCGGTGTATGCGCTGATTATTGCCGCCTTCATTCCGGAACGCGAAGTGTATGGCTTCCTCAGCCTGCAAGGGCTGGTGCTGTTTGCGCTGTACTTCGCCGGCATCTTCTCGGCGATGGCAGTGGCTTACTTCTTCAAGCGCACGCTGGGCGCCAACCAGAAGCAGCCGCTGATGCTGGAACTGCCGGCCTATCACTGGCCGCACATGCAGAATCTGGCGCTGGGCTTGTGGGAGCGCGCGCGCATCTTCCTGACCCGCGTTGGTACCGTGATTTTGACGCTGATGGTGCTGCTGTGGTTCCTCAGCTCCTTCCCGGGCGCACCGGAAGGCGCGACCCATCCGCCGATTTACTACAGCCTGGCCGGCCTGTTGGGCCGTGGTCTGGAATACATCTTCGCGCCGATTGGTTTCAACTGGCAGATCTGCATCGCGCTGGTGCCGGGCCTGGCCGCGCGTGAAGTGGCGGTGGGCGCGCTGGGCACGGTGTACGCGCTGTCGCAGACCGGTGAAGAGCTGGCGCAGTCGCTGGAGCCGATCATCGCCTCGTCGTGGGCGCTGCCGACCGCGCTGTCGCTGCTGGCCTGGTATGTGTTTGCGCCGCAGTGCATGTCGACCTTGTCGGTGGTGCGGCGCGAGACCGGCAGCACGCGCTATGCGTTGCTGATGGCCGCTTATATGTTCGCGCTGGCTTACATCGCTTCGTTCCTGACTTACCGGATTTCGCTGGCCCTTGTGGGAGGCTAATATGTGGCAAGAGATTATCGTTGCACTGATTGTGATCGCGGCACTGGCGCACTTCTGCACCAAGTACTTGCCGGAGGCGCTGCGGCGTCAGATTGTTATTGCACTGAGCAAGCGCGGTTACGATGAGGCCAAGCTGTCCAAGGTCTTCAACCTCAAGTCCGGCTGCGGCGACGATGGTGGCGGCTGCTCCAGCTGCGGCTCGTGCGACACCACGCCGACCAAGTCCAACCCCGCCACCCCGCATCAGCGCGTCATCAAGCTGCACGTGCAGCGCTAAGTCCCATCCCCTGCGGCGGCGCAAAGCCGCCCGCTGCCGTCCGTTTTAGTCTTGTCCGCAGATGATTGATTTCTCAATTTCTGCGGATAAGATGAAATGGCGATCACCTTCGATCCCAAGAAAGACAAGCTCAACCGGCGCAAGCACGGCATTTCGCTGTCGGCCGCGTCTGGGTTTGACTGGGACAACGCGGTTGTTTGGACTGACGACCGGTATGCTTATATGGAACTTCGCGAGTGTGCGATAGGTCTAATTGGATATCGTTTATATCATGTGACGTTTGTGGATCGCGGCGATATGAGGCGTATCATAAGTTTGCGCAAAGCGAGTCCAGAGGAGGAGTGTCGATATGTTGGACAAAAGTAAAATCATTCTGTCGACGCCAGAGGAGTCGGCGGCTATTACTGCGGCGGCGTTGTCCGATCCGGACGCGCAGCCGTTGACGGAAGAAGAGCTGGCGCAATTTCGGCCGTGGCGGGCGCGCTTGTTGGCGCCACCCGGCTCGCCGATGGTGACGCTGACGATGGAGTTCGATGCCGCCACCATCGATGCGTTCAAGCGCCAGGGTGACGACTGGCAGCAGGGCATTAACGCCGTGCTGCGCGAGTGGGCGATCCGGCGCGGCTATGTGCCGTTTCCCGCCTGAGCTTCAACCGCAATACGGATCGAACGATTCCGCTTGCGCCATCGGCCAGTACTGGCCGAACACTGGCGGCAGGCGCGCCAGTTGGCTTGGGTCGAGCAGCTCGCCCGGCTCCAGATAGGGCAGCAGCGCCGAGGCCAGCTTGACCTGGTTGGACGAGATGCGCCGCACCAGGTGGCGCGGACGCAGTTGCGATGGATGCGTCATGCCGGCGGCGGCGATCAGCTGCGCCAGCGCCTTCATGGTGTTCTCGTGGAAGTTGGCCACGCGCTGGATTTTGTCCGGCACCACCAGCGCGCGCTGGCGCGACGGGTCTTGGGTGGCGACGCCGGTCGGGCAGCGGTCGGTATGGCAGCTTTGCGACTGGATGCAGCCCAGTGAGAACATGAAGCCACGCGCCGAGTTGCACCAGTCCGCGCCCAGCGCCAGCGTGCGCGCGATGTCGAACGCGGTGATGATTTTGCCCGAGGCGCCGATCTTGATCTTGTCGCGCAGATTGGCGCCGACCAGCGTGTTATGCACCAGCAGCAGCGCTTCCTGCAGTGGCGTGCCGATATGGTCGGTGAACTCGACCGGCGCGGCGCCGGTGCCGCCCTCGCCACCATCGACCACGATGAAGTCGGGCACGATGCCGGTGGCCAGCATGGCTTTGACGATGCCGAAGAATTCCCATGGGTGACCGATGGCCAGCTTGAAGCCGGTCGGCTTGCCGCCCGACAGCTCGCGCAGCCGGTCGATGAATTCCAGCATTTCAATCGGTGTGCTGAAGGCTGAATGGCGCGATGGCGACACGCAATCCTGGCCCATCGGCACGCCGCGCGTCAGCGCGATCTCGGGCGTGATCTTGGCCGCCGGCAGCACGCCGCCGTGGCCGGGCTTGGCGCCCTGCGACATCTTCAGCTCGATCATCTTGACCTGCGGCGCGGTGGCGTTGGCGACGAAGCGCTCCTCGGAGAAGGTGCCGTCGGCATTGCGGCAGCCGAAGTAGCCGGAGCCGATTTCCCACACCAGGTCGCCGCCGTTCTGGCGGTGGTGCGGGCTGATGCTGCCTTCGCCGGTGTCGTGCATGAAGCCGCCCTGTTTGGCGCCGCCGTTCAGCGCCAGGATGGCGTTGGCCGACAGCGCGCCAAAGCTCATCGCCGAGATGTTGAACACGCTGGCCGAATACGGTTGCGCGCGCCGGCAGTCGGGATGGTTGCCGATCTCGATGCGGAAGTCGTGGTGCTGTTCGGGCGCCGGCGCGATCGAATGGTTGATCCATTCGTAGCCGGCGGCGTAGACGTCGAGCTGGGTGCCGAACGGGCGCTTGTCGGTGTCCTGCTTGGCGCGCTGGTAGACGATGCTGCGCTGGTTGCGCGAGAACGGTTCGGCCACCATGTCGTCTTCCAGGAAGTACTGGCGGATTTCGGGGCGGATCGATTCGAAGAAGAAGCGGAAGTGCGCCAGGATCGGGTAATTGCGGCGCAGCGCGCGCTTGGTTTGCAGCAGGTCGGTGATGCCGACAATGGTCAGCGCGGCGGCGACGGCGGCGATTTCCCACGGTGCGTGCAGGGCCAGCGAGGCCAGCAGGGTGACAACCGAGGCATTAAAGGCAAGGTAACGCGGTGACAGCAGATTCATGTACTCTCCGGCGGCGGCTCTGAAATATCAGTGTACTGCTGTTTCCCGACGGAATCCATATCCGCTTGGCGGGAGCGGGCACGGTGGCGGCAACAATGCTAAGCTAGCGGTTTGCGGCGCACGGCCGTTCTTTTTTCGGGATATCCACCATGATCGTTGTCCATCATCTCAACAATTCACGTTCGCAGCGGGTGCTGTGGCTGTTGGAGGAGCTGGGGCTGGAGTATGAAATCGTGCGCTACCAGCGCGATCCCAAGACCATGCTGGCGCCGCCGGAGTTGAAGGCGATTCACCCGTTGGGCAAGTCGCCGGTGATTACGGATGGCGAGGCGGTGGTGGCCGAGTCGGGCGCGATTGTCGAGTATCTGATCGAGACGTACGGCAATGGCCGCTTGATTCCGCCGGCCGGCAGCGAGGAGCGTCGCCGCTGGCGTTATTTCCTGCACTATGCCGAAGGCTCGGCGATGGCGCCGCTGCTGATGAAGCTGATCTTTGACCGCGTCGAGAGCGGCCCGGCACCGTTCTTCGTCAAGCCGATCGCGCGCGGCATTGCGCAAAAGGTCAAGGGCAGCTATATCCAACCGCAGATCAGCACGCACCTGGATTATCTGGAAGCCGAGTTGGGCAAGTCAGCCTGGTTTGCCGGCAGCGAATTCACCGCCGCTGACATCCAGATGAGCTTCCCGCTGGAAGCTGCCGCCGCCCGCGCCGGCCTCAACGACAGCCGACCTAAGCTGATGGCCTTCCTCAAACGCATCCACGCCCGCCCAGCCTTCCAGCGCGCGCTCGAACGCGGCGGCCCCTATGAGCTGCTGAAATAGCGCGATTACTCAGACGGTGAAGCCGGTTGGCGAAGCGTTGTATGACGCCAACCGCGCTGGCCTGAACACCGGCAAGTTTATCGATGCCGACAAGAAGATCCGTGAACTGGCCGATCAACTGTTCCCTGGCGGCGCCGGCCTGTAAGCGCTCGATTCGCGCCTACCAGATCGTTTGCACATGCGGGTAGGCCCGCATGGCGGCGTCGATGGTCACCAGCGGGACGTTCAGCTGCATGGCGGTGGCCACGATGATGCGGTCGGCGGGATCGTTATTCAGCCTGGCGGAACGGATCTTCCGCCGGCGTGACAACATCACCGCAGTACAGCACGCTACCGCGCAGTTTTTCATCCGGCCCGGAGCGCCACGGTCGGACGTCCAGTATGGGCTCGCCGTTTTCGGTGATGAAATAAATTTTCTCCGAGGCGGCGATTTCGCGGATCGCGGCCAGTGGATTGGCAAGGAACTCTTCAAGGGACATAGTGGGCCACATGGCTTTCTCCTTTGCGAAAACAGGAGTCCATGGTACGCCGCCGGCAGCGCGCCGCAAGCGCGCTCCGCCGCCGCCTTGCGCTGCCTCATGCGGTAATGGCGGTCTGGTCGGGTAGAATGGCGGCTTGACCAAAGCCCGGATGAAGTTGAACATGGGTAGACTCCTTGCCATTGACGGCCTCAATATTGTGCGCCGTGTCTACGAAGCCAGCCCCGAACCTGATAGCCCCGAAAAGGCCGAGATCGCGCTGCGCCACGCGCTGTCCTCGTTCCGCACCCTGGTCAACGACCACGAACCGACCCACCTGCTGCCGGCCTTCGATTTCGGCGGCCGCACCTGGCGCCACGATCTTTACCAAGGCTACCGCGAGGGCCGCGCGCCAATGCCGCAGCCGTTGCGCGACGCGCTGCCAGCTTTCTACGACAAGCTGCGCGGCATCGGCATGCATCCGGTGTCGCTGCCGGAAGTCGAGGCCGACGATGTGATCGGCACCGTGGTGCTGCGCTGGCTGGCCGAGGGACGCGGCGAAGCCACCGTCGCCAGCACCGACAAGGATTTGCATTGCCTGATCGCCCAGGGTGCCCGCGTCTGGGACCATTTCAAGTCCGAATGGCATGATCACGGCTGGGTCGAAAAGAAGTGGGGCGTGCCGCCCGATCAGCTGCCGGATCTGCTGGCGCTGATGGGCGATGTCACCGATTCCATTCCCGGCGTGTCCAAGGTCGGCGTCAAAACCGCCGCCAAACTGTTGCGTACTTACGGCACTCTGGACGGGATTATGGCCGGCGCTGGCATTCTGAAAGATACCCTTGGAGAAACACTACGAAAAGAACGAGAAATGCTGTATCTTTCTCGACAACTAGTGCAGTTAAAAACAGATGTGCGTATCGGCGTCACTTGGAACATGCTGGCGTGGTCGCACTAAGAACAAGGTTTGCAAGATGTTAAAAGCAGTCATCATCGACTCCAGCGCCGTCGCTCGCGGCCTGCTGAATACCGTGCTGCTGGATGGCGGCTACGACGTCGCTGGCCAGGCCCATACCGTGGCGGCTGGCGTCACGTTGCTGATCAAGTACAACCCGCACATCGTCTGTATCGCCAAGGAATTGGTGCAGGATGCCGAAGCGGAGGTGCGCGAGCTCCACGCCAAGTGGCCGAAGGCGCTGATTTTCATGATTTCCAGCGAGTTCGATGCCGCCACCATTCAGTCGGCGCATGCGATGGGCGTCAGCGGCTTTATCGTCAAGCCGTTCAAGGCCGATACCGTGCTGAATACGATCCGCAACGTGGTGATCGCCATGGTCAAGCGCCAGCGCGCCGCCATGGCCAAAGCGGAAGCGGCGACTGAAACGCCGCCCGAGGAAGAAGGCGGCGAACCCGCCGCCGGCTGATTACGCGCCGAAGCTCGAGCTGTCGATGATGCCGCCGCCCAGGCACACATCACCGTCGTACAGCACGGCCGACTGACCCGGCGTCACCGCCCACTGGGCATCCATGAATTTGAGCGCGAAGTCGGACTCGCCTTGCGGCGCCACTTCGCACGCCACGTCGGCCTGACGATAGCGGGTCTTGGCCGACAGCGCGCGCGCTTCCGGCGCCACGCCAGCGACCCAACTGGCCTGGTCGGCGCGCAGCGTCGACGACAGCAGCCATGGATGGTCATGGCCCTGCACGATGTACAGCACGTTGTTGACCACATCCTTTTTCGCCACATACCAGGCGTCGCTGGAGCCGTCGGCGTTCTGATACGACTTCACGCCGCCAACGCCGATGCCCTTGCGCTGGCCCAGCGTGTAGAACGACAGGCCAACGTGCTCGCCCACCACCTTGCCGTCCGGGGTCATCATCGGACCGGGCTTGTATGACAGGTAGCGGTTCAAGAATTCGCGGAACGGGCGCTCGCCGATGAAGCAGATGCCGGTCGAATCCTTTTTGGCCGCATTCGGCAGCTGGAGTTTTTCAGCGATCTTGCGCACTTCGGTTTTCGGGATTTCGCCCAGCGGGAACAAGGTCTTCGACAACTGCGCCTGATTCAGGCGGTGCAGGAAGTAGCTCTGGTCCTTGGTATGGTCGACCGCCTTCAGCAGCTCGGCCTTGCCGTTGTGCTGGCGCACGCGCGCGTAGTGGCCGGTGGCGATCAGGTCCGCGCCCAGCGTCATCGCATGGTCGAGGAAGGCTTTGAATTTGATTTCGGCATTGCACAGCACATCGGGATTCGGCGTGCGGCCGGCCTGGTACTCGCGCAGGAAGTCGGCAAACACGCGGTCCTTGTATTCGCTGGCGAAGTTGACCGCTTCGATGTCGACCCCGACCACGTCGGCCACCGAGGCGGCGTCGATCCAGTCCTGGCGGGTGGAGCAGTATTCGGAGTCGTCATCGTCTTCCCAGTTCTTCATGAACAGGCCGATTACCTCGTAGCCCTGTTCCTTCAGCAGCCACGCCGAGACCGAGGAATCCACCCCGCCCGACATGCCGATGACGACTCTTTTTTTGCCCGACCCGTTACTCATTACTTATCCATTCGCAGTGCTAACCGCTTCCTTGTAGACGGAAGCGTGTGTTTGTATCAGTTCCAGCGGCGCGCGGCGGCCCGCCAGGTATTCGTCCACGCATTGCAGCACCGTTGGGCTGCGGTGACGGTCGGCGCAGGCGGCCAGTTCGTCGCGCGTCAGCCACATGGTGCGCAAAATGCCTTCGTCCAGTTGGCGCTCGTGTTTCTCGCCAGGGTAGCCGCAGAACGTGAAGCGCAGATAGGTCACTTCCTCGCCGGTGCGGTTGGAGGTGTAGCGCGACATATACATGCCGACCAGCGCGGTCGGCGTGAAATCGTAGGCGGTTTCCTCCAGCGTTTCGCGGATGACGGCCTGCTCCAGCGATTCATACGGATCGAGATGGCCGGCCGGCTGGTTGATGCGGATGCCGTCGCTGGTGACTTCTTCGATCAGCAAGAACTTGCCATCTTTTTCGACGATGGCGGCGACAGTAACAGAGGGTTTCCAGATACGCGGCATGAGTCATCCTTGAAAGAGCCGATATTTTAGCCTGTTCCAGCCTTTTGGTTTGAGCTGGAACAAATTTAGCGGGTAATTAATGACAAATAGTAATACTTGAAATGATGAAACCGATGTTTCATGGCCTAAAAAACCATGTTAGATTGTAGTCAGTTTATTAATCGTTTTGGAGGCACCATGAGAATAAGCGTACCGGCCGAAACTCGGCCGGGGGAGACCCGGGTGGCAGCCACGCCGGAGACTGTGAAAAAGTTGGCCGCGAAGCATCAGATACTGGTGCAGGCGGGTGCCGGTCTTGCCGCCTCGGTGACGGATGAAGCCTATGTCGCAGCTGGTGCACAAATCGTGCCCGCCAGCGAGGTGTGGGTGGCGGACGTGATCCTCAAGGTGCGTGCCCCCAATCCCGAGGAGCGGGCGCAGATCAAGCCGGGGACGGTGCTGATCGGCATGCTGAATCCTTTTGATGCGGACAACAACGCGGCGATGGCGGCGGCCGGGCTGCAGGCGTTCGCGCTGGAAGCGGTGCCGCGCATCACGCGGGCGCAGTCGATGGACGTGCTGTCGTCGCAGGCCAACATCGCTGGCTACAAGGCGGTGATGGTGGCGGCCAATACCTACCAGCGCTTCATGCCGATGCTGATGACGGCGGCCGGCACGGTGAAGGCGGCGCGGGTCCTGATCATGGGCGTCGGCGTGGCGGGCTTGCAGGCGATTGCCACCGCCAAGCGCCTGGGCGCGGTGATCGAGGCGTCCGATGTGCGGCCGCCGGTCAAGGAGCAGGTGGAGTCGCTGGGCGCCAAGTTCATCGACGTGCCGTATCTGACCGATGAAGAGAAAGAGATCGCGCAGGGCACCGGCGGCTACGCGCGGCCGATGCCGGCCGACTGGATGCGCCGCCAGTCCGAGCTGGTGCACGAACGCGCCAAGCTGGCCGACATCATCATCACCACCGCACTGATACCGGGCCGCCCGGCGCCGGTGCTGATTTCCGAAGAGACGGTGAAGGCCATGAAGCCGGGCTCCGTGATCGTCGACCTGGCGGTGTCGCAAGGCGGCAACTGCCCGTTGTCGGAGCTGGGCAAGACGGTGGTCAAGCATGGCGTGCATATCGTCGGCGAGCCGGATCTGGCCACCCACGTCGCGGCCGATGCCTCGGCGCTGTATGCGCGCAACGTGCTGGACTTCCTCAAGCTGATTATCGATAAAGAGGACAAGTTAGTCATCGATCGCGAGGACGAGATCATCAAGGCCACGCTGCTGAGCACTGGCGGCGAACTGCTGCGCAAATAACAAGGGGACCGACATGGAAGTCAGCCACACCATCATCAATCTGATTATTTTTGTACTGGCCATTTACGTGGGCTACCACGTGGTCTGGACCGTGACGCCGGCGCTGCATACGCCGCTGATGGCGGTCACCAACGCGGTATCGGCCATCATCATCGTGGGCGCCATGCTGGCGGCCGCGCTGACCGACGGCTGGGTGGGACAGGTGGCCGGCACGGTCGCGGTGGCGCTGGCCGCCGTCAATGTGTTCGGTGGCTTCCTGGTCACGCAGCGCATGCTGGAGATGTTCAAGAAAAAAACCAAACAGGGAGATAAGGCATGAACTTCATCTCCATGAATCTGGTGACGATGTTGTACCTGATCGCATCGGTGTGCTTCATCCAGGCGCTGAAAGGCCTGTCGTCGCCGGCCACGGCGCGCCAGGGCAATGCGTTTGGCATGACCGGCATGGCGATCGCGTTCGTGACGACGATTGCGCTGATCCTCAAGCTGCAGTCGGAAGCCACCGCAGCGGTGGCGGCGGGCGGCGGGTTGGGACTGGGACGCGTGGCGCTGGGCGTGATCATCGGCGGCGGCATTGGCGCGGTGCTGGCCAAGAAGGTCGAGATGACCAAAATGCCGGAACTGGTGGCGGCGATGCACTCGCTGATCGGCCTGGCGGCGGTGTGCATCGCGGTGGCGGCGGTGTCGGAGCCGCACGCGTTCGGCATTGCCGCGCTGGGCGAGGCGCTGCCGACCGGGAACCGCATCGAGCTGTTCATCGGCACCTTTGTGGGCGCGATCACCTTCTCCGGTTCGGTGATCGCGTTTGGCAAGCTGTCGGGCAAATACAAGTTCCGCCTGTTCCAGGGCGCACCGGTCAGCTTCCCCGGCCAGCATTTGCTGAACCTGATCCTGGCGATCGTGATGGTTGGCCTGGGTCTGACGTTTGTGGCGGCCGGTGGCACCGAGCCGGCCTGGCTGCCGTTCCTGCTGATGACCGCGATCGCGTTCGTGCTGGGTGTGCTGATCATCATCCCGATCGGCGGCGCCGACATGCCGGTGGTGGTGTCGATGCTGAATTCCTATTCCGGCTGGGCGGCGGCGGGCATCGGCTTCTCGCTGAATAACTCGATGCTGATCATCGCCGGTTCGCTGGTGGGATCGTCGGGCGCCATCCTGTCCTACATCATGTGCAAGGCGATGAACCGTTCGTTCTTCAACGTGATCCTGGGTGGCTTTGGCGGTGCGCCGGCGGAGGCGGGTGCTGGCGGCGCCAAGGAACAGCGTCCGGTCAAATCCGGTTCGGCCGACGATGCCTCGTTCATCATGGCCAACGCGGAAAGCGTGATCATCGTGCCGGGCTACGGCCTGGCGGTGGCGCGCGCGCAGCACTCGCTGAAGGAGCTGGTGGAGAAGCTGACGCACAAGGGCGTGACGGTGAAGTACGCGATCCACCCGGTGGCGGGGCGCATGCCGGGCCACATGAACGTGCTGCTGGCGGAGGCCGAGGTGCCGTACGATCAGGTGTTCGAGATGGAGGACATCAACGGCGAATTCGGCCAGACCGACGTGGTGCTGATCCTCGGCGCCAACGACGTGGTCAACCCGGCTGCCAAAGACCCGAAATCGCCGATCGCCGGCATGCCGATTCTGGAGGCGTACAAGGCCAAGAGCATCATCGTCAACAAACGCTCGATGGCCTCCGGCTACGCGGGCCTGGACAATGAGCTGTTCTACCAGGCTAATACCATGATGGTCTTTGGCGACGCCAAGAAGGTCATCGAGGACATGGTCAAGGCGGTCGAGTAATCCGGATGCTGAAAAAAATCGTATTTATGGTGTGCGCCGCATTCGCCTTTCAACTGGCGTTTGCGGCGGATGCCGAACCTGCCACGTCTTCCTATCTCGATGGTCAGTGGGAGGGCGCGCTGCGTGATCTGGAGCCCGCCGCAGGCGGTAAGACGGAGCTGGAATTGAAGGTCCGTCTGCATATTGCCGGAAAAAAGGCTCAAGTTTTCACGGCGGGAGAGGATGGCAAATGGAGCGAGGTCAAGCCGGGCAAGTTCAACGTATTTCAGCGTAACTTCAGTGCCGTGGTGTTAGCCAATGACTCCTGGGATGGCGACTGTTGGGATGAAACATGGTCATTTACCGTGGCGCTCGACAATGCCAATCAGTTGGTGACCCGCTTTGGGCGTGCCGTCTCCAACGTCCGTTGCATGAGTGCGAAAGCGGAAAGCTTTGGCCGCGCGCGGGCGGGTGTGCTGCATCAGCAGCCAGCGGATGACAGCGCCGTCGCTCACTGATGGATGTGATAAACCCGTTCCAGGAACTGCAGGGCATCGGCATTACCTTGGTCGGCTGCGCGGCGCAGCCACTGTTGCGCTAGTTGGGCGTCTTTCGGCACGCCCAGGCCGAGGCTGTAGGCGCGTCCCAGGCGCATCTGGCCCACCGCATTCCCTTGTTCTGCCGCGCGTTTGAACATGACCACCGCATTGGCGGCGGCGCCGCTGTTGTCGGGATTCAGACCATACAGCATGAACATGCCCATATCCGCCACGGCGGTCTGATTGCCTTGACTGATCGATAGTCTCAGATACCGCATCGTCTCTTCGGTAGTGACCGCGCCGGCGTCGCCAGTCTGATAGAGCAGCGCCAGCTTGCGCTGCGCTTCGCTGTCGCCCTGATCGGCCGATTTCTTATACCACTCGGCGGCCTTCAGGTAGTCGCGTTTAACGCCGATCGCTTCCTGATACGCAGTGCCCAGGCGTAGCTGTCCGTAAGCGTCGCCAGCCTGCGCGGACTGCAGGTACAGGGCGAATGCCTTGTCCAGGTCTTTCTCCACCCCATGCCCCATTTCGAAGTGTTCGCCCAGCTTGGCGACGGCGGTATCGTCGCCCGCCTCTGCGGCTTGTGCGAACCAGGCATGTGACTGACGGTAATCCCGCACGATGCTGGTGCCGTTTTCATGGAAGACACCGAGGTTGTACATGGCGGTGCTATTGCCAGCCGTCGCCGCGCTGATATACCCGCGCCGAGCCTCGGCGTGATCAGGATGGCCACCCTGACCGTTGTCGAGCATGTAGCCAAGGCTGGCCTGTGCCCGGTCATCGCCTTGATCCGCCGACTTGCGCAGCCATGTTTGCGCTTGCTGATCATCCAGATCAGTACAACTGCCAGTGCGGTAACATTGCGCCAGGTGATATTGGGCGGAGGCGTTGCCTTGTTCGGCTGCGGCGCGATAAAGCCGCGCCGCCTGCGGGAGGTCGACCGGCACGCCCTTGCCATATTGATCCATCCAGCCCTGTTGCAATTGGCCTTCCGGATTATTCTTTGCCGCCGCCAGCGCGAACCAGTGATACGCCTTGGCGTAGTCCTGCTTGACGTGCTTGCCTTGCTGATAAAGCGCTCCAAGCGTCAACTGAGCCTGAACGTCGCCCTGCTCCGCTTCGGTGGCGAGTTCGCGGACGTAAAGCGGTGCCAGCAGGTCCGGCACCGTTGTCGGCCGCTCCGCCGCCTGGGTCAGCAAACACAAGCTCGCGCTCAGGAAGCCGATCAGATATCGCATGTTTGTCTTAGTTAGCGGCGGCCGTACATCATCAGTTCGGCCAGCAGGCTGCGGGCGGGGCTGATGATGTCGATGGCGGCTAGTGAGAGGCCCAGCAGCGCTTGTGCCGGCGAGTCGTTGGCGAAGATGCGGGCCATGGTATCGGTGATGCGCACGGTGGTCGTGCGGTCGCTCTGGCGTTGGGCGATGAATTGCGTCAGCGCTGTCGGCGTGGCTTGTTGGGCCAGCAGGCGCGCCAGCACGGTGACGTCGCGCAGGCCGAGATTCAAACCTTGGCCGGCCACAGGATGCAGCGTTTGCGCGGCATTGCCGATGGCGACGGTGCGATTGGTGCTGTGGGCGGCGGCGTTCAAACCTAAGGGGAAGCCGAGGCGCGGTGTGGCGTGGGTGAACGCGCCGACGCGGTCGCCGAAGGCTTTGCTCAGCGCTTGCAGGAAGCCGGCGTCGTTGAGGGCCAGCAGTTGGTCGGCGGTGTCGGGACGCACGCACCACACCAGCGAGTATTCGTCATCCTGCGGCAGCAGCGCCAGCGGGCCTTGTTCGGTGAAGCGTTCATAGGCGCGGTGCGGCGGCGGTGTGCTGCTGCGCACCTGGGCGATGATGGCGGTTTGCTGGTAGTCGCGATTCTGGGCGCGGGTTTGCTGCTCGTTGAACAGGCCACCTTCGGCCTGCACCACGATGGCGGCGCGGATGGTTTTCGGCGCGCCTTCGCTGTCGAGGATCAGGGTGACGGCATCGGCTTCTTCGTCCAGCGCGATCACGCGCGCCGGGCGCAGCGCGGTGATGCCGGCTTGTTCGCATACGGCGCCCAGCGCGCTGACGATGTCGCCGTAGCGGGTGACGTAGCCCAGCGCCGGCAAATCGTAGTCCTTGCGGTCGATCAGGCTGCGGCCGAACTGGCCGCGACGCGAGACGTGAATTTGTTCGATGGCGGTGGCCACGGCGGGCCAGGCGGCGATCTGTTCCAGGATCTGGCGGCTGCCCCAGGACAGCGCCAGCGAGCGCGGATCTTTGCTGGCCTGGGCCAGCGTCTTGGCGTCGATCAGGGCGATGCGGGCGGCGGCCATGCCGCGCTTGACCAGCAGCGCGGCCAGCGCCATGCCGGCCGGTCCGGCGCCGCAGATGGCGATGTCGTAATCCAGTTCAGTCATGCCGCATCAATTCTTCAATCTCGGCCACCGTCTTGGGCGCGGCGGCGCTGAGGATGGTATAGCCGTCGGCCGTCACCAGCACATCGTCTTCGATGCGGATGCCGATGTGCCAATACTCTTGCGGCACGCCTTCGGCCGGACGCACGTAGATGCCCGGTTCCACCGTCACCACCATGCCCGGTTGCAGCGGGCGCGATGGCTTGTCGGCCTGGCTGACGTCGCGGTACTGGCCAACGTCGTGCACGTCCATGCCCAGCCAGTGGCCGGTGCCGTGCATGTAGAACTGGGTGTAGCGCTTTTCGGCGATGATCTCATCCAGGCTGCCTTGCAGCAGGCCCAGATCCAGCATGCCTTGCGCCAGCACCTTCACCGCCGCCTCGTGCGCACCGGAGTAGGGCAGGCCGGGGGCGATGGCGGCAAACGCCGCATCCTGCGCCGCCAGCACCAGTTCATACAAACGCTTTTGCGGCGCGCTGAATTTGCCGTTGACCGGAAAGGTGCGGGTGATGTCGGATGCATAGCCATCCAGCTCGCAGCCGGCGTCGATCAGCACCAGATCGCCGTCCTGCGATTGCGCGTTGTTGCTGTTGTAGTGCAGTACGCAGGCGTTCGCGCCGGTCGCCACGATGGAGGTGTAGGCCGGCGCCTGCGCGCCGTTGCGGCGGAATTCGTACAGCAGTTCCGCTTCCAGTTCATATTCGTGGACGCCGGCACGGGCCGCGCGCATCGCACGCGCGTGAGCGGCGGCCGAGATGTCGGCGGCGCGCTGCATGATGGCCTGTTCGTGTTCGTCCTTTAGCAGACGCATTTCGTCCAGCAGCGGTAGCAGGTCGACCGTGGATGCGGGAGGAGTGACGCCGCTGCGGGACTTGGCGCGCACCGCGTTCAGCCAGCCGGCCACGCGCACATCCAACTCACCGCCCAACGGGTAATACAGCGCCGGCACATTCGACAGCAGTGCAGCCATGGCATCGTCCAGCGAGGCGATGGCGTGGGCTTCGTCGAAACCGAACGCCTCGCGCGCGGCTTGCGGACCGTAGCGATAGCCATCCCAGATTTCGCGGTCGGGATTTTTCTCGCGGCAGAACAGCAGTGTGCGCGCCGGCGTCTCACCTTGCGCGGCCACCAGCACCACGGCGGCTTCCGGTTCGGTGAAGCCGGTCAGATAGTAGAAGTAGCTGTCGTGGCGGTACAGGTATTCGCTGTCGCCATTGCGGGTGACTTCCGGCGCGGTGGTCAGCACCGCCACCGCGCCCGGCGACATCTGCGCCAGGACGCGAGCGCGGCGGGCGGCGTAGGGCGCGCTCATTACTGCACACCCTTGCTGACTGGCGCGCGCGACGCCAGCGGCGCGTTCAGCAGATCCAGCTGCGTCACGGTGCCGACATTGTGCCATTCGCCGCTGTAGACTTCTCCGCCGACCTGCTTGTTGTCGGCGTATTCGCGAATCAGCGGGCCTAGCTTGGCGTAGTCGCCGGCGGCGATGCGGTCGAACATTTCGGGACGATAGACGCCGATGTTGCCGAAGGTCCACTTGGGCGATCCCTCGTTGCTGACCGAATACAGCGTCAGGCCGAAATCGCCGTCCGGATGGAAATCCGGATTCGGCACCAGGTACAGCCAGCAGATATCGCGCTTGTCGGCCGGATAGGGATTGCCCCACATGTCCTCATCCTTCAGCACATCCTTGACCTGCTCGAAGTCGAAGTAGGGCATGTAGATGTCGCCCGACACCGCCACAAACGGCGCATCGCCCAGCAGATGGCGCGCCTTGGCGATGCCGCCGGCGGTTTCCAGCGCCTGCTCCTCGTGCGAGTACAGCAGCTTGGCGCCGAACTGGCTGCCGTCACCCAGCGTCTGCTCGATCTGGTCGCCCAGGTGAGCGTGGTTGATGACGATCTCGGTGATCCCGGCCTTCACCAGGTTGAGGATGTGCCAGACGATCAGCGGCCGGCCGCGCACCTTCAGCAGCGGCTTGGGCGTGGTGTCGGTCAGCGGGCGCATGCGCTCGCCGCGGCCGGCGGCGAAAATCATCGCTTTCATGCGTGCAGCCTCAGAAGGTGTAGCCGACTTGCGGCTCACGGTCTTCCAGCAGATCCAGCAGTTTGATCAGCGGCTTCAGATCCTTGTAGCGGCCGGCGGTCTTGCGCACGTATTCCATCACGGTCGGCAGATCGTCCAGATACTGGGCCTTGCCATCGCGGTAGTTGAGGCGGCAGAACAGGCCGAGGATCTTCAGGTGGCGCTGCAGCGCCATGTATTCGAAGTCCTTGTAGAAGGCGTCGATGTCCGGCGCCACCGGCAGGCCGAGCGACTTGGCGTGCTGCCAGTAGCGGATGGCCCAGTCCAGCACCAGTTCCTCGTCCCATTGCACGTAGGCGTCGCGCAGCAGCGAGGCGACGTCGTAGGTCATCGGACCGTACAGCGCGTCCTGGAAGTCCAGCACGCCCGGATTGCCGGCGTCGACCACCATCAGATTGCGCGAATGGTAGTCGCGGTGTACATAGACCTGGGCCTGGGCGGTGACGTTGGCCAGAATGGCGTCGAACACGCCCTGCAGCGTGGCTGCCTGTTTTTCAGTCAGCGTGGCGTTCAGGTGCTTGCCGATGTACCACTCGGGGAACAGATTCATTTCGCGCTGCAGGAAGGCGCGGTCGTATTCCGGCAGCACGTCCGGCCGGCTGGTCAGCTGGAACTTGACCAGCGCTTCCAGCGCTTCGGCGTACATGGCCGAGGCGTTATCGTGGTTCAGCGCCGACAAATAGGTGGTGGTGCCGAGGTCGGACAACAACATCAGGCCGGCCTCGTAGTCGGTGGCGACGATGCGCGGCACGGTGACGCCGGCATGTGTGAGCATTTCGTCAAGCTTGACAAAGCCCAGCACGTTTTCGCGCTCGGGCGGCGCATCCATGGCGATCAGGGTCAGGCCCAGCGTGGCCTGGTGGGCCGGCAGCACGTCGAGGCGGAAATAGCGGCGGAAACTGGCGTCGGCCGAGGCTGGACGCAGGCTGTCCACATCTACCACGTTCAGGCCGCGCAGCCAAGTGACCAGCAGTTCCAGACGTGTATCGGTGGTTAAATTCTGTAATAAAGACATTGAAGCGTGCCGAGGAATCCGGCGTTCGGTGGAGATTCCCATATAATAAGGGATTCAAATCAAAAAATCGCCTGTCATGGTGTTTCATCCAGTCTTTTCATGAGTCGCATGCGCTGGCTACTGGCCCCCAAAATTAAACCGCAGCGCCTGGCGTATGCCTTGTCCGCTATCGTTACCGTCTCGGCGCTGCCGGCGTATGCCTATGGGCAGACCACACTCAAGCCGCAGCGCGCGCCCCGGGTGGAGGACAAGAACGCCGTCACCACCGTGCAGGCCGAGGATATCAGCGGCCGCCCCGAGCGCGAGCTGATCCTCGAACGCGACGCCGAACTGGTCAAGGACAAGACCCGGGTCAAGGCCGATGACGCCTGCTACCGCCAGGTCGAGGATGAGATCGAGGCCAAGGGCCATGTGCAGATCTGGCGCTTCGGCGACTATTTCACCGGCGATGAAGTCAAGCTGAACATGGATACCGGCAAGGGCTATATGCTCAACCCGACCTACAAGCTGGAAGCCAATGGCGGCCGCGGCAAGGCCGAGCGCCTGAATTTCATCAACGAAGACGTGGCGCAGGTGGTCAACGGCACCTACAGCACCTGCCAGGCCGCCGATCCGGACTGGTATCTGCGCTCGGACACCATGAACCTGGACTCGGGCCGCGATGTCGGCACCGCCGGCACCACGCTGATCTATTTCAAGGACGTGCCGATTCTGGGCACGCCGGCGATGTCGTTCTCGCTGTCGGGCGCGCGCCGCTCCGGCTGGCTGTCGCCAACGCCGGGCTATAGCTCGAAAAACGGCGCCGAACTGGTGGTGCCGTACTACTTCAACATCGCGCCCAACCGCGATTTGACGATTTACCCGAAAATCATCGGCGCGCGCGGCATTCAGCTGGGCGCGCAGGGCCGCTACATGGGCGAGACCGACGGCGGTCTGTACCAGGGCGAGACCTACATCGAGTATCTGCCGCACGACCGCGAGTACGCCAAGGCGCACCCGAACGAGTCGAGCGACCGCTGGATGATACGCTCGACCCACAGCGCCGACATCACCAAGGACTGGGCCTACAGCTGGAACTTCCGCGGCGCCTCGGATGACAACTATCCGAATGATTTCTCCAAGACCGTGTCGGCTTCGACCGACCGTCAGCTGCTGCGCGAGCTGCGCACCGACTACCATGGCGAGTTCTGGAACCTGACCGCGCGGGTGCAGAAGTACCAGGTGCTGCAAGATCCGGAATCGGTGACCGACCCGTCGCTGACCGTGACCCGGCCGTACGACCGTCTGCCGGCGGTCAACTTCAACGCCGCGCAATACGATGTGATGGGCGGCTTCGACTGGGCCTTCAACGCCGAGGCGACCCGCTTCTACCATCCGACGCTGATCAACGGCACCCGGCTGGTGGCGATTCCGCAGCTGAGCTATCCGATCATCGGGCCAAGCTACTTCATCACGCCCAAGGTCATGGTCAACATGGCCAGCTACAAGCTGGACTCGTATGAGGGGGCGGCGGCGCAGAGCATGTCGCGCTCGATTCCAACCTTCTCGCTGGATTCCGGCCTGGTGTTCGAACGCGACATCACCTACGGCGGCAAGAAGATGACGCAGACGCTGGAACCGCGCCTGTTCTACGTCTACACGCCGTACCACGACCAGAGCAATTTCCCGACCTTCGACACCGACACCGCGACCTTCAACTTCACGCAGATCTTCAGCGAGAACCGCTTCGTCGGCTCGGACCGCATCGGCGACGCCAACCAGTTGACGGCGGCGATCACCTCGCGCTTCCTTGACGCCAATGGCGCCGAGGCGCTGCGGCTGGCGTTCGGCCAGCGTTTCTACTTCAAGGATCAGCGGGTCCAGCTGGACTCGTCGACGCCGGTGGTCGATTCGCGTTCCGACATCCTGCTGGCCGCCACCGGCCGCATCTCGGAAACCTGGACCTTTGACAGCGCGGTGCAGTACAACACCGACAATCGCCGCGTGATCTCGGAAACCTACACCGCGCAATGGGTGCCGGGCGCCAAGAAGGTGCTGAACCTGGGCTACCGCTACACCCGCGACAGCTTCAAGAATGCCGAGATATCGGGCCAATGGCCGATGTTCGACCGCTGGTACGGCGTCGGCCGCATCAGCTACTCATTACAGGACAAAAAGATCCTGGAAAGCCTGGCGGGCCTGGAATACAAGGCCGACTGCTGGGTGTTCCGCACTGGCGCGCAGCGCTGGGTGACCACTTCGACCAAGGCCTCGACCCAGATCTTCTTCCAGCTGGAGTTGAACGGCCTGTCGCACCTGGGCGTTGGCAGCCCGCTGGAGGCGATGAAGAGCAGTATCGCGGGCTATCAACGCGTGAATGACGATTACGGTCGCTAACCGTGTACACTTGGCGTCCGCCGCGCAAGTCCTGTCGCGGCGCTTTTTGACTTTTTTATACCTCTTGAGCGTTCTACCACCATGCGTAATGCCAGTAAGTATCAGATGAAACTCCTCGCAGTCCTGTTGTGCACGGCCGCGCTCAGCGGTTGTAGCCTGTTCTCATCGAAAAAGAAAGCGGAACCGCCGAAGCCCGAGACTGTGGCCGCCGCTCCGGCCGCCGCTACCGCGCCGGCGGTCGCCAAGCCGGCTGACAAGAAAGACGGCGCCGGCTTCCTGCCGCCCGGCGAATCGGGCAATGTGGCGATCGACTCGATCCTGGTGGTGGTCAATGACGAGGTCATCACCCAGCGCGAGCTGAACAACCGCATCCAGACCGTTACCGCGCGCATGAAGCAGCAGAATGTGCAGATGCCGGACGCCGCCGACCTGCGTCGCCAGTTGCTGGAGCGCATGATTGTCGAGCGCGCGCAGCTGCAGCAGGCCAAGGAATTCGGCGTGCGGGTTGACGACCTGCAACTGGACCGCTCGATCAGCCGCATCGCCGAGGCGCAGAAGCTGAGTGTGCAGCAACTGCGCGATCAAATGGAAAAAGAGGGCACGCCGTTCGCCTCGTTCCGCGAAGATATTCGCCAAGAAATCATTATGCAGCGCCTGCGCGAGCATGAAGTCGACGCCAAGATCCAGATTTCCGACGCCGAGGTGGACAGCTTCCTGGCCGCCGAAAAGGCCGCCGCCGCCGAGCAGTTCGAAGTCAATATCTCGCAGATCATGGTCCGCATTCCGGACAACGCCAGCGCCGAGGTGATCGCCCAGCGCCGCGCCCGCGCCGAGGAAGTGATGCGCCAGTTGCGCACCGGCGCCGACTTCGCCAAGATGGCCGCCACCTATTCGGACGCCAGCGACGCGCTGCAGGGCGGCGCGGTGGGCTGGCGCCAGCCTGAGCGCCTGCCACCGATCTTCGCCGAAGCGCTGTCCAAGCTGAAGCCGGGTCAGGTGACGCCGATCATCAAGAGCACCGGCGCGTTCCACATCCTGAAGGCGGTGGACCGCCGCAGCCTGGCCGAGGCGCAAGCCGTGGCCGCGGTGCAGCAGACCCACGCCCGCCACATCCTGATCAAGGTGACGCCGACCATGAGCGCGGCCGACGCCAAGCGCAAGCTGCTGGAGCTGAAAGAGCGTCTGGACAACAACGCCGCCAAGTTTGAAGACCTGGCGCGCCTGGTGTCGAACGACGGTTCGGCCTCCAAGGGCGGCGATCTGGGCTGGCTGTACCCTGGCGATACCATGCCGGAATTCGAAGCCGCGATGAATGCGCTGAAGATCGGTGAAGTTTCGCAGCCAGTGGAAACCAGCTTTGGTGTCCACCTGATCGAGGTGCTGGAACGTAAGAGCGACGACGTCTCGAAAGAGCGCGAGCGCAACACCGCGCGTCAGGCGCTGCGTGACCGCAAGGTGGAAGAGGCGACCGAAAGCTGGCAGCGCGAAGTGCGCGACCGCGCCTACGTTGAGTACCGCAACGAGGACGACAAGCTGGCCAACGCCAACGCCAACAAGTAACGCAAAAGGGGAGCACGCATGAGCGCCACTTCATTTAAACGGCGCCCGGGAGTGCGCCCCGCCATTGCGGTGACGGTCGGTGAGCCGGCCGGCATCGGTCCTGAAATTTCGCTGCGCGCGGCGTGGGCGCGGCGGCACGAAGTCAATTGCGTGCTGCTGGGCGACGCCGCCTTCCTGGCCATGACGGCCGCCGATATCGATCCCGCGATCCGGATTTCCTCGCTGTCGCTGATGGCGGTGCGGAATGGCGGCCTGCCGCATTTCGGCGCCGACCGCATCAGCGTGATCGACGTGCCGCTGAGCGCGCACGTGGTGCCGGGCCAGCTGAACAAAGAAAACGGCCGCGCCGTGCTGGCCACGCTGGACGCCGCCATCGAGGGCGTGCGGGCCGGCTGGTTCGAGGCGGTGGTGACCGCGCCGCTGCAAAAGAGCACCATCAACGACGCCGGCGTCAAATTCTCCGGCCATACCGAATACTTTGCCGACCAGACCGCCACCTCGCAGGTGGTGATGATGCTGGCCGGCCCGCAAGCCCTCTCTGGCGAACTCAGCGGCAAACAGCTGCGGGTGGCGCTAGCGACCACTCACTTACCGCTGAAAGACGTGGCGGCCGCGCTGAGCCAGGATGGCCTGGCGCGGATACTGGACATCATCGACGCCGACCTGCGCGCCAAGTTCGGCCTGACCGCGCCGCGCATCCTGGTGTGCGGCCTGAATCCGCACGCCGGCGAGGGCGGCTATCTGGGGCGCGAAGAGATCGAGCTGATCACGCCGGCGATCGCGGCGGCGCAGGCGCGCGGCATCGATGCGCGCGGACCGTATCCTGCCGACACCCTGTTCCAGCCCAAATACCTGCAGGATGCCGACTGCGTGCTGGCGATGTACCACGACCAGGGCTTGCCGGTGTTGAAGTACGCCACCTTCGGCAACGGCGTCAACATCACGCTGGGACTGCCGCTGATCCGCACCTCGGTCGACCACGGCACCGCGCTGGACCTGGCCGCGCAAGGGCTGGGCCGGGCCGACTGCGGCAGCATGGAACAAGCCATCAGCGCGGCGCTGGCGATGGCCAACAATTCTTTGGATAATAAAAAATGAAACAACACGTAGCCCGTAAACGCTTCGGCCAGAACTTCCTGCATGACCAGAATGTGCTGAGCAGCATTACCGAAGCCATCGATCCCCAGTCCGGCGACGCCATGGTGGAAATCGGCCCCGGCCTGGCCGCCATGACCGATCAACTGCTGCGCTCGCTGAAGCATATGCACGTGGTCGAGCTGGACCGCGATCTGGTGGCGCGGCTGGAAAAAGCCTATCCGCGCACCAAGCTGACGGTGCACTCCGGCGACGCGCTGAAATTCGACTTTGGCGGCATCCCGGTGCCGGAAGGGCAGAAGTTGCGGATCGTCGGCAACCTGCCGTACAACATCTCCAGCCCGTTGTTATTCCACCTGGCGACGTTCGCGCCGCTGGTGCAGGACCAGCATTTCATGCTGCAGAAGGAAGTCGTGGAGCGCATGGTGGCGGCGCCGGGCAGCAAAACCTACGGCCGACTGTCGGTGATGCTGCAATGGCGTTACGACATGTCGCTGCTGTTCGTGGTGCCGCCGGACGCCTTCGACCCGCCGCCCAAGGTGGATTCCGCGATCGTGCGCATGATCCCCGTGGCGCAGCCGCTGGCCTGCGAGCAAGCCAAGCTGGAAGCGGTGGTGCAGAAAGCCTTCTCGCAGCGGCGCAAAGTCATCCGCAACTGCGTGGCCGGCATGTTCACCGAAGCCCAGCTGATCGAAGCCGGCATCAACCCCACCGACCGTCCCGAAATGGTCGGCCTGGCTCAATACGTCGCCCTCGCGAATCTGCTGTAAAAACTCCGGGGTAGGGGCAAAAAAATAGCCCGCTAAGAGCGGGCTAGAAATCCATTTCTTTGCAAGAAGTGGAGGAGACAAGTGCAGTATGCGCGGAAAACGTGTATCAGGCTACTTTATTTTCCTAATATCAACTATTTGAATACTGAATAACTCCTCCGCTGCCGGCGCCGCCGAGGCGGCGCCGGTGCTGGCTTATTGCGAGGTGCAGGTCAGCAGCAGGTTGGTGACGGCCGCTTCGTGCATCACGCCGGTGCCGTTTTCCAGCGTGCAGGTCAGGCCGTTGGTCGGGGTCACCACGGTCACGCCGTAGGCCGCGCCGTCAGCCACGTAGGTGCTCAGCACGAAGTCGCCGCTGGTGGCGGTGTCGCTGCTCACAGTCGCCGTGCTGCCGGTCGAGCCGTTGATCAGGGTCACGGTGCGCGCGGTGCCGTCGGCCGCTGCGGTCACGCCGCTGTACTGGCCGCCCACGGTGTAGGTGTTCTGCACGCAGGTGACGGCGGCCTGGATGGTGACGTTGTAGCCGGCCGAAGCATTGCCCGAGGTGACACTGCAAGTCATGTGCGCCGGCTGGGTCTTGACGGTAATGTTGTACGTCGTGCCATAGTCGATCTCTTTGCTGAAGGCGAAGCTGGTGGCGCCGGCCGCCACAGTCAGGTCGTTGCCACCGTTATTGACCAGCACCAGGCCGTCGGTGTTCAGGTTGGTGACCGTGCCGCCCACCACGTACTGCGCCTTGCCGCCGCAACCGGCCAGCGTGGCCACCATGGCCACGGCTGCGATGACATTTACTAACGAAAATTTCATGTATTTCTCCAAAAATAAATGCCGGCGGCTTAGTTGTTGGTGCAGTTGACGACCAGCGTCAGCAGGCTCGCACTCGGCATGACGCCTGGATTGTTGCTCGAATCGAAGGCGCAGGTCTGGCCGCTCGGCTGCGACAGCACGGTACCGCCATAGTTGGCGCTATCGCCGACGGTCGTCGGGAAGGTGAAGCTGACGTCGGAACCGGAGCCGTCCGCTGCGGCCGCCACGGCCACGGTGTCGGAGCCGTTGGCCAGGATCAGGCCGGTGCCGGTCAGGCCCTTGACGGTGCCGCCCAGGGTGTACGGGTTGGCCGCGCAGGCGATGGTGATCGGGGTGTAATACAGGGTGTAGGTGTTGGCGGTGCCGCTGCCGTTGGTGACCGTGCACTTGGCGCCGGTCGGCTGGGTCTGCACTTGCACGTTGTAGGATTCATCCACCGCCGCCAGCTTGGTGAAGTAGAAGGTGGAGGCGCTGCTGGCGATGGTCAGTTGCTCGCCGGTGCTGGAGTTGACCAGGATCAGGCCGGCCCGGTCCAAGCCGGAAATTGTGCCGTAGATTTGCAAGCTGCCGTTATTGCCGCCGCAGGCGGCCAGGATCACACCACACAGCAGGGCAAGGCCCGCACGCAGAAACGAACTTTTCATAAAACTTTCTCTCCAAATCGATTAGGCCCGGCAGCACGCACGGGAGGCAGCATATTACACTCGTGGGGCGTATTTTAGTGCATTTGGTAATACCCGCCTCGCAAATGGATGTAACAGCGTGTGTCGCCGCGAACAGCGGGCCGCGCCGGCTGCCCGTACAATAGGGGTGTTTGCCATTCTTCCCACCTGATCATGACGCCACGCCGCCCCCTCGCTTTGCTGTTTGACCTGGATGACACGCTGTGGCCGATCGGCCCGGTCATCATCGCCGCCGAGGAAAGCTGGCATGCCTGGCTGGCCGCGCACGCGCCGCGCGTGGCGCAGGCCTGCGACGTGACCGAGCTGCGGCTGCGCCGCCTGGCCTTGCTGGAGCGCCGGCCCGAGCTGATCGCCGATCTGTACCAGCTGCGGCGCGAGGCGCTGGCCGAGGTGTTTGCCGAGGCCGGCGAGGATCCGCTCCACATCGAGGCCTCGATGCGGCACTTCGCCGCGCTGCGCAACGCGGTCACGCCGTATGCCGATGTGCTGCCGGTGCTGCCGCTGCTGCAGGGCATGCTGCGGCTGGGCGTGATCACCAACGGCAACGCCGATCTTGAAGTGATCGGCCTGCAGCACCATTTCGAGTACACGCTGTCGTCGGCCCAGTTCGGCCGCGCCAAGCCCGATCCGGGCATCTTCCTGCGCGCCTGCGAGGCGATGGGGGTGGCGCCGCAGGATGCGGTCTATGTCGGCGACGACCTGCGGGCCGACGTCCAGGGCGCGCAGAGCGCCGGCCTGCGCGCGGTCTGGATGAACCGCCATGGCAGCCAGGCCCATCTGGAGGCGGGCGTGACGCCGGATGCGATTTGTGCCACGTTTGACGAGCTGCTGGCATGGATCCGTGCGCAGATGCAGCATTGAAGTGCATAATAGGCGGAACCTCTTCACCGGCAATCACCGATATTTAGCATGCAACTCGACAACCGCGCCCAAACCCTGTTGAAAGCCCTGGTGGAACGCTATATCGCGGACGGCCAGCCAGTGGGCTCGCGCGCGCTTTCCAAGATTTCCGGCCTGGAGCTGTCGCCGGCCACCATCCGCAACATCATGGCCGACCTGGAGGAGCTGGGCTACGTGGCCAGCCCGCACACCTCGGCCGGCCGGGTGCCGACGCCGCGCGGCTACCGCATCTTTGTCGACACGCTGCTGACGGTGCAGCACATCGACGAGCAGGCGGTGGGCGCGCAGCTGCGCCTGCAGGCGCCGCAGCCGCAGAAGATGATCAGCAACGCGGCGCAGATGTTGTCGTCGCTGTCGCAGTTCGCCGGCGTGGTGCTGAGCCCGCGCCGCGAGTCGGTGTTCCAGCAGATCGAATTCCTGCGCCTGGGCGAGAAGCGCATCCTGCTGGTGATCGTGGCGCCGAATGGCGACGTGCAGAACCGGCTGCTGCTGACCGAGGTTGATTACACGCCGGCGCAGCTGGTGCAGTCGGCCAATTACATCAACCAGAATTACGGCGGGCTGGCGTTTGACGAGGTGCACGCGCGCCTGCAGAACGAGGTGCGCCAGCTGCGCGACGACATGGGCCGGCTGATGCAGGTGGCGGTGGAAGCCGGCAGCGAGGCGATGAAGGATGATAGCGACGACATGGTCATCGCCGGCGAGCGCAATCTGCTGTCGGTCAGCGACCTGTCTTCCAACATGAGTTCGCTGCGGCAGATGTTCGACATGTTCGAACAGAAAACCGGCCTGATGCAGTTGCTGGACGTGTCGGCCAAGGCCAGCGGCGTGCAGATCTACATCGGCGGCGAATCCAGCCTGGTGCCGATGGACGAGATGAGCGTGGTGACCGCACCGTACACCGCCAACGGCAAGATCGTCGGCACGCTGGGCGTGATCGGCCCGACCCGGATGGCGTATGAGCGGGTGATACCGATTGTCGATATCACCGCGAAATTGCTGTCAAACGCGCTGAGTCACTCTTAGCCCGGACGGTGCGGGCAGGCGGTCTTGGTGCAGTTGCCGTAGATCGCCAGCGCGTGCTCGGCGATCTTGAAGCCGCGCTCCTTGGCGATGACGTGCTGGCGCTCTTCAATCGCCTCGTCGTAAAACTCTTCGACGCGGCCGCAATCGACGCACACCAGGTGGTCATGGTGCGAACCGGCGTTCAGCTCGAAGATGGCCTTGCCGGTTTCGAAGTGGTTGCGGTTCAGCAGGCCGGCCTGCTCGAACTGGGTCAGCACCCGGTACACGGTGGCCAGGCCCACATCCATGTTATCCGCCAACAGGATCTTGTACACATCCTCGGCGGTCAGGTGGCGCACTTCGCTGTTCTGGAAGATATCCAGGATTTTGATGCGTGGCAGCGTGGCTTTCAGGCCGCTGGCCTTCAGATCGGTAGGATTGTTACCCATGGTAGAAACTCTTATGTGGTTGGCGATAGCTAGCCGTTAGTTTAACGTACTCCGGGGCGGCCCGCATAGAATCGCCATGCGGCACAAGTTTCTTGTAGGAATTTTACAGTTACAAAGATTTGCCCCATCCCGCACGGTGTGCTTTATGATATAGCGTTTTTCCGCACTTCCGCCGATCAGATTGAGGACCTTTATGCGCGTCACCCAGGCTTTTTCGCAGTCTTTGTTGCACCGTTTCACCCCTATCGCCGCCGTGTCCGTGGCGCTGGCGCTGGGCGGCTGCGCGACCAAAACCACGCTGGGCGAGAAATCGACGGAGGTCAAAGATGCCGCGCCTACGCTGGACGCCAACAAAGGCGCACAGACCACCACCATCACCAAGCTGCAGCGCTTCATGTGGGTGCTGTCGCCATACCGTCCTGACATTCAACAGGGCAACTTTGTATCGGAAGAAATGTTGGCGCAGCTGAAGGTGGGCATGACCCAGGACCAGGTGCGCTTCATCTTCGGCACCGCGCTGCTGACCGATCCGTTCCACGGCAATCGCTGGGATTACGCGTTCCGCCTGGCCAAGGGCAATGGCGAAATCACCACCAGCCGCGTGATCGTGTTCTTCGACAAGGACGGCAAGGTCGATCGCTGGGAAGGCGGCAATCTGCCGACCGAGAAAGAATACATTGCCCGTATCGCCGGTCCGGCGCCCAACCTGAAGAAGGAAGCGGCCACCGAGGCGGCGCTGGCCAAGCCGGCGCCGACCGCGCCGCTGCCATCCGGCACCGACAACCCGGCCGCGGCTTCGCCTGTGGGTGTGACGGTGGGCACCGGTACCGACAAGAAATAACAAGGATTCAAGCATGACCGAAATGAATATCGCCATTGCTGGCGCCGGCGGCCGCATGGGCCGCATCCTGATCGAAGCGGTGCAGAACGCCGATGACGCCCGTCTGGCGGGCGCGCTGGACCGCGCCGGTTCGGAGCAGGCCGACGCCGCCGCCTTCCTCGGCAAGCCGGCCGGCGTGGCGGTGGAATCGGACTTTGGCAAGGGCCTGGCCGATGCGCAGTACCTGATCGACTTCACCCGCCCGGAAGCGACCATCGAGCACCTGAAATATTGCGCCGAGCACGGCATCAAGCTGGTGATCGGCACCACCGGTTTCGACGACGCCGGCAAGGCCGCTATCGCCGAGGCGGCCAAGAAAACCGCGATCGTGTTTTCGCCTAACTTCTCGGTCGGCGTCAACGTCACCATGAAGCTGCTGGAGCAGGCCGCCAAGGCGCTGTCGACCGGCTACGATATCGAGATCATCGAAGCCCACCACCGCTTCAAGGTCGACGCACCTTCCGGCACCGCGCTGAAAATGGGCGAGGTGATTGCCGATGCGCTGGGCCGCGACCTGAAGGAACACGGCGTGTTCGCGCGCGAAGGTGTGACCGGTGAGCGCGATCCGTCGTCGATCGGCTTTGCCACCATCCGTGGCGGCGACATCGTTGGCGACCACACCGTGCTGTTCGCCGGCATCGGCGAGCGCATCGAGATCAGCCACAAATCCAGCAGCCGCGTCACCTACGCGCACGGTGCGATCCGCGCCTGCCGCTTCCTGGCCGACAAGCCGACCGGCCTGTTCGACATGTACGACGTGCTGGGCCTGAAGGACCAATGAACCCGGCGGCCAGCCAATTCACCCTGAGCCGCTTCTGGGAGCAGGGCGACGCCATCAGCCACGCGGTGGCGTTTGTGTTGCTGGCGATGTCGCTGGCGAGCTGGTTCTTTATTCTGTCCAAGGCGTTGGCGTCATGGCGCATCCGCCGCAGCGCGCCGGCGGTGCAGGCGTTCTGGGACGCGCCGTCGATGCAGGATGGCGTGGCCGCGCTGAAGCTGGCCGATGCCGAACAAATTTTCCTGCCGCTGGCCGAGCAGGGCGCGGCCCAGCTGGGCGCCGCCGGCCGGCCGTCGCTGGGCGGCGAGATGGACCGCTCGGCGCAAGCCACGCGGGTGCTGCGCGGCGCCATTCAGCGTTCCACCAATCGTCTCGAAAGCGGCTTGACGCTGCTGGCCTCGATTGGTGCCACGGCGCCGTTTGTCGGCCTGCTGGGCACGGTGTGGGGGATTTATCACGCGCTGGCCAATGTGTCGTCGCATGGCACGGTGCAGATCGACAAGGTGGCCGGCCCGGTGGGCGAGGCGCTGGTGATGACCGCGATCGGCCTGACGGTGGCGATTCCCGCCGTGCTGGCCTACAATGGTTTTAACCGCGTCAACCGTCTGACGCTGGCCGAGCTGGATGCATTCGCACACGACCTGCACGCCTATCTGACGAAGTAAGATCATGGCCTTCGGCGCTTTCAATCACCACCGCAATCCCGGCCCGATGGCCGACATCAACGTCACGCCGATGGTGGACGTGATGCTGGTGCTGCTGGTGATTTTCATCCTGGCGGCGCCGATGTTCACCGGCTCGGTGCAGCTGGAACTGCCGAAAGCGCAGGCGCCGGCCGCACCGGCCACGCCGGCCGCCACGGTCACGCTGTCGATCGACGGCAAGGGCCAGATTTTCTGGAATAACGATCCGGTGGCGCAGGATGCGCTGACCTCGCGCCTGGTCGAGGCGGCCAAGCTCGATCCGCAACCGGAACTGCAGCTGCGCGCCGACAAGGACACCCGCTACGAAGTGGTTGCACAGGTGATGGCGGCGGCGCAGAGCAATGGATTAACCAAGTTGGGATTCGTTACGGACCCCAAGGAGAAGAAGTAATGGCAACCGCAGAACTGAATGGCGCAGCCATCAAGGATTTCGACAGCTTTCACGCTGAATGCAAGGTGGCGATGGGTTTCCCCGACAGCTACGGCAACACCATGGATGCCTGGGTCGATTGCCTCAGCTATCTGCGCGATGACGACAGCATGAGCAAGTTCAAGCTCAAGCCGAACGAGCTGCTGGAGATCGTCATCAAGGACGCGGCGGCGATGCAGGCGGCCGTGCCCGACATCGTGGAAGAAATCACTTACTGCGTGGCCGGCCTCAACGAGCGCTACGAAGACTACGGCGAGAAGCCGGCCCTGAAACTTACGCTGCGCTAGGCGGCGCTTCCACGCCGGCTGGCAGCGCGTTCGGGATATTGGCCTTGGCGCCGGTTTCGCCCGGCGCCAGCGTCAGCACCTCGAAGCCGGTCTCGGTCACATAGACCATGTGTTCCCACTGCGCCGACAGCGATTTGTCGCGCGTCTCGACGGTCCAGCCGTCGCTTAATTCCTTGGTGGCGGCCTTGCCGGCGTTGATCATCGGTTCGATGGTGAACAGCATGCCCGGCTTCAGCACCATGCCCTGGCCGGGACGGCCGTAGTGCGTCACCTGCGGATCTTCATGGTAAACCTGGCCGATGCCGTGGCCGCAATAATCCAGCACCACGCTGTAGCCGGCCTTTTCGGCCACGGTCTGAATCGCGAAGCCGACGTCGCCCAAGGTGGCTTTCGGCTTCACGGCGCGGATGCCGGCCCACATGGCGGCGTAGGTGGTCTCGACCAGCTTGCGGGTCGGCTTGCTCGGCTCGCCCACGTAGTACATGCGGCTGGTGTCGCCATGCCAGCCATCCTTGATGACGGCGACGTCGATGTTGATGATGTCGCCGTTCTTCAGCACTTGGGTGTCGGAGGGAATGCCGTGGCACACCACGTGGTTGACCGAGCTGCACACGGTGGCCGGGAAGCCGCCATAGCCGACGTTGGCCGGAATCGCTTGCTGCACGTTGACGATGTAGTCGTTGCACAGTTTGTCGAGGTAGCCGGTGGTCACGCCCGGCTTGACGTGCGGGGCGATCATGGTCAGCACGTCGGCCGCCAGCTGGGCGGCGACACGGGCTTGCACGATCTGCTCGGGCGTTTTGATGAGATTGGCGTTACGGCGGGACATTGGGCTACCTCTTTATTTGCTGAGGCAGTATTTTCCCACAATCGCTAGCGCACCGCTTTGACGTCGAAGTGCTGGTTGTAAATCAGGCAAAGCAGGTTGCCGAACGGATCGGCCAATTCGACCGTCTGGATGCCCTCGCCGACGTCCTGGATGTCGCCGTGAATGGTGGCGCCCAGCGCGGTGATGCGCTTGACTTCCGCTTCGATATCTTCGACGCCCCAGTAGGCCAGGCTGCCGGCTTTGCCGGGCGTGGCGCCGTCCGGCAGCAGGCCCAGTTCAAAGCCGCCGATGTTGAAGCCGACGTAGAACGGCTGGTCGAAGTACGGTTCGGTTTGAAACACCTTGACGTACCAATCCTTGGCCGCGGCCAGGTCTTTGACTGGATAGATAACGGTGCGCAATCCTTGAATCATGTGAGCCTCCGGAGGTCGAAAACCACATCTTGGCACATCAGGCGGCGGCGCGATTGGAAAAATGGAATTGTTCCGGTGTGCTGCTGGAGAATTCCTGGAAATCGTGGATCAAATGGGATTGGTCGAAGTAGCCGCAATCGGCCGCCAGCTGCGCCCAGTCGAGACTGCTCGTGGTGTCGGTGCGCAGCGTGGCGGTGGCGCGGCGGAAGCGGCAAATGCGCGCGTACAGCTTGGGCGACAGCCCGACATGCTGACGGAACTGCGCCGCCAGATGTTGCCGTGACACGTGCAACTGCGCCGCCAGTTCCTCAACGCGCAGCGCGCCGCCGCTGCGGTCCAGCGCGACTAGCGCTTGCCGTACCAGCGGCGCGTCCGCGCCTGGCACTTGGGCTCGCAGCCGCCGCATCAGTTCGCGCTCGATCAACGCCAGCCGCGCGCGTTCGGGCGCGTTGCTGGTCCACAGCGCATCGGCCAAGCGATCGGCATCGCTGCGGCCCCACAGCAGATCGATGTCCGCGCGCTGATCGGTAATCGCATGCAGCGGTGTGGCCAGAAACAGTCCCGCCATGCCTGGCTTGAAGCGCACCGCCAGCGTCAACACCGGCCGCTCGCTGGCAACCAGGATAGCGGCCGACATCATCCCTACCGCATAGCCCGGCTGCCCGCCGTCCTGCCAGAGAATATCGACACAATTATCCGGCAACACCCGATGCGTATGCGCCGAACCCGGCGCCCGCGCCGCCCAAACGCACTCCACATAAGCCGCCAGTGCCGGATGAGGTGGATATTCACGATAAAACATTACAGATAGTCGTCCATTTCATAAGTTTTCGTAACCTTACGCTTAACCGGCCAAATATCCCACAGTTCGTCGCAAATCAGTCGGCTTGGCGATCTGCATGTCCAGCGGCCCGAGCTCGCCCAGGTCGCCGATGTTGAGCAGCAGGAAATCCTGCTCGGGATGGGCATTTTGCAGGGCGGCGAGGGCGGCTGGTGGCAAGATTGGCATGGCGGGCTCCATGTGTGGTGCTTTTGTTAATGCATCCTGCTATTAAGCGCCTGCCGGCCCGCGCCGTACTGGCGTGGCTCAAGGTATAATGTCCGGTTCATATTCACTATCGACCGATCACCGATCATGCAAGATAAATATAGTCCCGCCGACGTAGAAAAAGCTGCTCAATCCCACTGGAAAGCCATCGACGCCTACAAAGCCATCGAGCACGATCCGCGCTTCCCGAAAGGTAAGTACTACGCCTGCTCCATGCTGCCTTACCCATCGGGCAAGCTGCACATGGGCCACGTCCGCAACTATACGATCAACGATGTGATGTACCGCTACCTGCGCATGAACGGCTACAACGTCCTCATGCCGATGGGCTGGGACGCGTTCGGCATGCCCGCCGAAAACGCGGCGATGGCCAACAATGTGCCGCCAGCACAGTGGACCTATTCCAACATCGCCCACATGCGCTCGCAGATGGAGCTGATGGGTCTGGCCATCGACTGGTCGCGCGAAATGACCGCGTGCAAGCCGGAATACTACAAGTGGAACCAGTGGATGTTCCTGAAGATGCTGGAAAAAGGCATCATCTACAAAAAGACCGGCACCGTGAACTGGGACCCGATCGACCAGACCGTGCTGGCCAACGAGCAGGTTATCGACGGCAAGGGCTGGCGCTCGGGCGCGGTGATCGAAAAGCGCGAAATCCCGATGTACTACGCGCGCATCACCGACTACGCCGAAGAGCTGCTGGAACACGTCGACAACAAGCTGCCAGGCTGGCCTGAGCGCGTGCGCATCATGCAGTCGAACTGGATCGGCAAATCGACCGGCGTGCGCTTCGCCTTCCCGCACGACATCAAGGATGCCGACGGCAACTTGATCACCGACGGCAAAATGTACGTCTTCACCACCCGCCCGGATACCATCATGGGCGTGACCTTCTGCGCCGTCGCCGCCGAGCATCCGCTGGCCGTGCTGGCCGCGCAGACCAACGCCGAACTGGCCGCCTTCAACGCCGAGTGCAAACTGGGCTCGGTGATTGAAGCCGACATGGCCACGATGGAGAAGAAGGGCATGCCGACCGGCCTGTTCGTCACCCATCCAATCACCGGCGATAAAGTCGAAGTCTGGGTCGGCAACTACGTGCTGATGACCTACGGCGATGGCGCCGTGATGGGCGTGCCGGCGCACGACGAGCGCGATTTCGCCTTCGCCAAAAAATACAATCTGCCGATCAAACAAGTCATCACCACCGCCGACGCGCCTGAGTACTCGACCGACGCCTGGCAGGAATGGTACGGCGACAAGGAAGTTTCGATCGTCACCAACTCCGGCAAGTACGATGGCCTGCGCTACAAGGACGCGCTGGACGCCGTCGCCGCCGACCTGGCAGCGCAAGGCCTGGGCGAGAAGAAAACCACCTTCCGCCTGCGCGACTGGGGCATCTCGCGTCAGCGCTACTGGGGCACGCCGATCCCGATGATCAACTGCGCGGATTGCGGCTCGGTGCCGGTGCCGGAAAAAGATCTGCCGGTGGTGCTGCCGGAAGACTGCGTCCCTGATGGCAGCGGCAACCCGCTGAACAAGTACGAAGCGTTCCTGAAGTGCGATTGCCCAAGCTGCGGCAAACCGGCGCGTCGCGAAACCGACACCATGGATACCTTCGTCGATTCGTCGTGGTACTACATGCGCTATACCTCGCCAGGCTCGAACGATGCCATGGTCGACGCCCGCAACGATTACTGGATGCCGATGGACCAGTACATCGGCGGTATCGAACACGCCGTGCTGCACCTGCTGTACGCGCGCTTCTGGACCAAGGTGATGCGCGACTTCGGCCTGGTGAAATTCGACGAGCCGTTCGTCAACCTGCTGACCCAGGGCATGGTGCTGAACGAGACCTACTACCGCGAAGACGCCGCCGGCAAGAAGACCTGGTTCAATCCAGCCGACGTTGATCTGACCGTGGACGACAAGGGTCGTCCGCAGGCTGCGACGCTGAAAGACGACGGTCAACCGGTGCAGATCGGCGGCACCGAGAAGATGTCGAAGTCGAAGAGCAACGGCATCGACCCGCAAGCGCAGATCGAACAATATGGCGCCGACACCGCGCGCCTGTTCACCATGTTCGCCTCGCCGCCAGAGCAAACGCTGGAATGGTCGGGCAGTGGTGTGGAAGGCGCCAACCGCTTCCTGCGCCGCGTGTGGGCGTTCGGTTACGCGCAGCGTGAAGCGTTCGCCGCCGCCGGTTCGCCGCTGAGTGCCGCCGCTACCACCGACGCCAGCAAAGCGCTGCGCCGCGAAGTGCACAAGGTGCTGCAGCAGGCCGACTACGACGTCAAGCGCATCCAGTACAACACCGTGGTCTCGGCTTGCATGAAGATGCTGAACACGCTGGAATCGGCCAAGGACGCGGAAGCGGCCGTGCTGTCGGAAGGCTATGCGATCTTCCTGCGCCTGCTGAACCCAGTGGCGCCGCACATCACCCACGTGCTGTGGAAAGAGCTGGGCTACGCCGGTGACATCCTGGACGCCGCATGGCCGCAGGTTGATCCGGCCGCGCTGGAACAATCGGAAATCGAGATGATGATCCAGGTGAACGGCAAGCTGCGTGGCAGCGTGGTGGTCGCGAAGGGCGCCGACAAGGCCGCCATCGAAGCCGCCGCACTGGCCAATGAGGCGGTGCAGAAGTTCATCGAGGGCACGCCGAAGAAGGTGATCGTGGTACCGGGCAAACTGGTCAACATCGTAGTGTAAAGACAGATATGGCGACGACTACTTCCAAGATTTTGTGCGCAGCCGTGCTGGCGGCTTCTCTGACGCTGTCGGGCTGCGGCTTCCATCTGCGCGGCGACGGCGGCCATTACACGCTGCCTTTCCCGACCATGTATGTGGGGCTGCCGGAGTCGTCGCCGCTGGCGATTGACCTGAAACGTAATATCCGCGCCAACGGCGGCACCACGGTGGTCAGCACCGCCAAGGAAGCCGATGGCGTGGTCGAGGTGTTGACCAATCCGGAAAAGACCAAGACCAAAACGATTCTGTCGCTGAACAGCAATGGCCGCGTGCGACAGTATCTGCTGACGTATAACATCGTGTTCCGCATCCTGGACAAGCAGGGCGCCGAGCTGCTGGGGCCAACCACCATCACGCTGACCCGCACCATCGACTTCAATGAAACCCAGCTGCTGGCCAAGGAGCAGGAAGAAGCGTTGCTGTACAAGGACATGCAGACCGACCTGGTACAGCAGATGATGCGCCGTATCGCCGCCGTGAAAACGCCGGGCGTGTCGCTGCCGCCACCGGCTCCGGCGGCGGTGCCGGCGGTGCCGATTCAGTAAGGACGCTTGATGCAATTACGGTTGGAGGCGCTGGACGGCCATTTGAGCAAATCGCTGTCGCAGCTGTACGTCATCACCAGCGACGAGCATTTGCTGGCGCTGGAGGCTGCGGACAAAATCCGCAAGACCGCGCGCGCGCAGGGCTATTCCGAGCGCGACGTGCTGACCGTGGAGCGCAGTTTCAAGTGGGGCGAGCTGTTGGCGGCCAATCAGGCGCTGTCGCTGTTTGGCGATAAAAAGCTGATCGAGCTGCGCATCCCGACCGGCAAGCCGGGCAAGGATGGCGGCGCGGCGCTGCAGAATTATGTGAAGGATCTGAGTCCGGACAACCTGACTTTGATCACGCTGCCAAAGCTGGACTGGCAGACGCAGAAGGCGGCCTGGGTGGCCGCGCTGCAACAGGCGGCGGTGTATATCGACATCCCGCAGGTGGAACGGGCGCATTTGCCCAACTGGATAGGCCAGCGCCTTGCCCAACAAGGGCAGAGCGCGGACCGGCAGAGCATCGACTTCATCGCCGATCGCGTGGAAGGCAATCTGCTTGCGGCCCATCAGGAGATTCAAAAACTGGCCTTGCTGCACGAGCCGGGCAAGCTGACCTACGAGCAGGTGCACGAAGCGGTGCTGAATGTGGCGCGCTATGATGTGTTCAAGCTCAGTGAGGCGATGCTGGCGGGCGATCCGGCGCGGTTGATCCGCATGCTGGACGGCCTGAAAGGCGAGGGCGAAGCGCTGCCGCTGGTGCTGTGGGCGGTGTCGGAGGAAATCCGCACCCTGCTCAAGCTGAAGGCGGGCATGGCGCAAGGCCGGCCGCTGGGGGCGCTGCTCAAGGAGCATCGCATCTGGGGGCCGAAAGAACGCATGATGGACCCGGCGCTGCGCCGCATTTCGCTGCCAACGCTGGAAGCGGCAATGAAGGACGCCGCGCAAGTGGACAAGATGATCAAGGGCCTGCGCGCGAAAGCGTTTGCCGGCGACGCGTGGGACGCGATGCTGCAGCTTGCATTGAAAGTCGCACGCGGCTAACACCGACGAGACGACGATGGACATCAAGCAGTACATGGAACAACTGGGCCAGCGCGCGCGCAAGGCGTCGCGCGGCATGGCCAAGGCCGATACCGCCACGCGCAACCGCGCGCTGACGCTGATCGCCGACGCGATCGAACGCGAAGCCGACGCGCTGCGCGCCGCCAATAAACTGGACATGGAAGCCGCCGCCGCCAACGGCCTGGAACCGGCGCTGCTGGACCGCCTGGCGCTGTCCGACAAAGCCATCGCCACCATGGTGGAAGGCTTGCGCCAGATCGTCGCGCTGCCGGACCCGATCGGAGAAATCTCCGGCCTCAAATTCCGCCCGACCGGCATCCAGGTCGGCCAGATGCGGGTGCCGCTGGGCGTGATCGGCATCATCTACGAATCGCGCCCGAACGTGACGGTGGACGCGGCCGGCCTGTGCATCAAGAGCGGCAACGCCACCATCCTGCGCGGCGGTTCGGAAGCGATTCACTGCAACCGCGCGCTGGCGATACTGGTCAAGCAAGGCTTGCAAGGCGCCGGCCTGCCGGAAGACGGCGTGCAAGTGGTGGACACCACCGACCGCGCCGCCGTCGGCGCGCTGATCACCATGCCGCAATACGTTGACGTGATCGTGCCGCGCGGCGGCAAGAGCCTGATCGCGCGCCTGATGGCCGAAGCCACGGTGCCGATGATCAAACACCTGGACGGCATCTGCCACGTCTACATCGACGACAAGGCCGATCTGAAAAAAGCAGTGGACATCGGCTTCAACGCCAAGTGCCACCGCTATGGCACCTGCAACACCATGGAGACGTTGCTGGTAGCGCGTTCGATCGCGCCGCAGGTGCTGCCGGAACTGGCCAAGCTGTACGCCACCAAGGAAGTCGAACTGCGCGTCGACGCCGAAGCGGCCGCGCTGCTGCAGGGCTATCCGCACCTGAGCGCAGCCACCGAAGAGGATTGGTCGACCGAATACCTGGCCGCGATTCTGGCGGTGAAAATCGTGGCCGACGTCGACGAAGCGATGGAGCACATCGAGCGCTACTCGTCCAAGCACACCGAAGCGATCATCACCGAAGACCATTCGGTGGCGATGCGCTTCCTGCGCGAAGTCGATTCTTCGTCGGTGATGATCAACGCCTCGACGCGCTTTGCCGACGGTTTCGAATACGGCCTGGGCGCCGAAATCGGCATCTCCAACGACAAGCTGCACGCGCGCGGCCCGGTCGGACTGGAAGGTTTGACCTCGCTGAAATACGTGGTGTTCGGCCACGGCGAAGTACGTCAATAAGGAGTTTTATGCTGTACCTCTGGATCAAAGCACTGCACATCTTTTTCGTCATCGCGTGGATGGCCGGCGTGTTCTACCTGCCGCGCATCTTCGTCAACCTGGCGATGGAGACCGATCCCAATACCACCGCGCGCCTGCTGCTCATGGCGCGCAAGCTGTATCGCTTTTCGATGTGGCTGTCGGTGTTTGCGGTGGTGTTCGGAGCGTACCTGATTTATCTGGCGTACGGCGTGCACATGCCCGGCTGGCTGCACGCCAAGCTCACGCTGGTGGTGCTGTTGATCGGCTATCACCACATGTGCGGCGGCATCCTGAAGAAATTTGAACGCGGCCAAAACCAGCGCAGCCACAAGTGGTTCCGCGTGTTTAACGAAGTACCGGTATTCGCCATTCTGGCCATCGTGATTCTGGTGGTCGTGAAACCATTCTGATCGGAGCATCATGAGCAAGGTTTGCCAGTATTTCTTTGGTGCGCATTCGCCGTGGGCCTATCTGGGCCACGAACGTTTGGTGGCGATGGCGCGCCGGCACGGCGTGCGGATCGAGATCAAGCCTTGCGATCTGTCGAATGTGTTTGGGGTTTCCGGCGGCCTGCCGCTGGCCAAGCGCGCGCCGCAGCGCCAGGCTTATCGTCTGGTGGAGCTGGCGCGCTGGTCGGAGTATCTGGAGATTCCGCTGCAACCGCAGCCGCCGTTCTTTCCGGTGTCGCCGGAATTGGCCAACAAGATGATCATAGCGGCGCGCATCGCGCTGGGCAACGACATCGCGCTGGCGCTGGCCGGCGCCATCATGCGCGGCGTGTGGGCCGAGGAAAAGAATATCGCCGACGAGGCGACACTGGCGCGCATCGCCGGTGGCTGCGGCCTGGATGGCGCGGTGCTGCTGAAGTCTGCGGCAACCGGGATCGTGCAGGCCGAGTATGAGCGCAATACCGCCGAGGCGAATGCCGCCAGTGTATTCGGCTCGCCGTGGTATGTGCTGGATGGAGAAAACTTCTGGGGCCAGGACCGCCTGGATTTCCTGGAGCGAGCAATGCAGAAATAAGCGTCGTCCTCGCGCAAGCGAGGGCCATGCCGAGCGTGCCTGGTATGGATTCCCGCCTGCGCGGGAATGACGAATGGCGCGGTTTATTAACGGACAAAAGGTACACCTATGGCATCCTTCTTTTGCCCATGCCCACGAGGCATGGAATCGGCGTTGGCCGAAGAACTACGCGAGATCGCGCAACAAAGCACCACCATGAAGGTGCACAACGAAGTCCCCGGCGGCGTGCACGCCTCGGGTGAACTGGAAGATTCCTATCTCATGAACCTGCATTCGCGCATCGCGTCGCGGGTGCTGCTGCGCATGGCCGCAGGCGGTTACAAAAACGAGAACGACATCTACGACCTGACGCTGGCGCAGCCTTGGGAAGAGTGGTTCAGCTACGACCACACCATCCGCGTCGATCTGACGGCGGTGAAGTCGCCGCTGAAAAGCCTGGAATTCACCACGCTGAAAATCAAGGATGCGATCTGCGACCGCTTCCTCGATCAATATAAAAAGCGTCCTTCGGTCGATACCAAGGAACCGGATATGCGCATCTTCGGCTTCGTCGACGCGCACCAGTTCATCGTTTATCTGGACACCTCGGGCGAGGCGCTGTTCAAGCGCGGCTGGCGTAACGAAACCGGTGACGCGCCGCTGCGCGAAAACCTGGCCGCCGGCCTGCTGCGCGTGGCCGGCTGGAAGCCGGGCATGCCGCTGTTCGACCCAATGTGCGGTTCCGGCACCATCCTGTGCGAAGCGGCGCAGATGGTGCAGGGCGTGCCACCGGGCGCGCGCCGCCGTTTCGCGTTCGAGAAGTTCCATGACTTCGAGGCCAGCGTGTGGCAGGACATGAAGGCTGCCATCAAGCCGAATCCGCTGCCGGCCGAGCCGACCATCTTCGGCTCCGACATCTCGGGCGACATGGTGGCGATGGCGCGCCACAATCTGCGCAGCGCCGGCATTCTGTTCGATGTGCCGCTGAAGCAGATCGAGGCGCAGCAGGTGCAGGCGCCGAGCGCGCAGCCGGGCATCCTGCTGACCAACCCGCCGTACGGCGAGCGTATCGGCGTGCGCGGTGACCGCAGCCTGCCGGAAGATGAACTGGCGTCCGGCTTCTATGCCGATTTCAGCTCGACGCTGAAACAGCGCTTCGCCGGTTGGACGGTGTATCTGTTCACCGCCGATCTGGGCGTGCCCAAGCTGCTGCGTTTGAAGGAATCGCGCAAGACGCCGTTCTTCAACGGCGCGCTGGAATGCCGTCTGTTCCGCTTCGATATGGTGGCGGGCTTCAACCGCCGCGAAGCGGCCAAGCCGAAAGAGTAAGCAGTACCCAGCCTGCCGCCGCCACCGCGCGGACGGCAGGGTGGTGCGCCCCGCCGCGCACCGCGAAAGGTGGCGGCGTTTGTCCAACAAGGAAAACGATTTATGCTGCCGACACCTCCCGCCAATCTCCCCGACAAAGACCTCGATGACAATGTGCCGCCGCCCGAGCCGGCGCACCGCAAGCCGCTGAGCTCCGCCGCGCTGGCCACGGTATTGGCGGCGCTGTCGATGATCGGCCCGTTCTCGATCGACGCCTATCTGCCGGCCTTCCCCAATATCCAGGCCACGCTGCACGCCACCCCGCTGGAAGTCCAGCAAAGCCTGACCTTCTATATGCTGGCCTTCGCCGGCATGGTGCTGTGGCATGGCGCGCTGTCGGACGCCTTCGGCCGCCGCAACGTGATCCTGGTATCGCTGGCGATGTTCGCCATCGGCACGCTGGGCTGCGCCGCCGCCCACACCGTGCACTATCTGTGGGTATTTCGCGTCATGCAGGGCGTGTCGGCCGGCGCCGGCGTGGTGGTGGGGCGCGCCATCATCCGCGACGTTTGCGAGGACGCGGCGGCGGCGCGGCTGCTGTCGCTGGTGACCATGATCTTCTCGATCGCGCCAGCCATCGCGCCGATACTGGGCGGCTGGATCGTCACCCTGTTCGACTGGCGCGCCATCTTCCTGTCGCTGCTGGCCTATAGCACGCTGCTGTTCATCTTTTGCTACCGCCGGCTGCCGGAGACGCTGCCGCCGGAAAAACGCCATCCCTTCAACCCGCGCTTCCTGATGCGGAATTACGGTGACGTCCTGCGCTCACCGCTGTTCCACCTCAAAACCGGGGTGGTGGCGCTGAACTTCGCCGGGCTGTTCATCTACATCTCGGCGGCGCCGATCTTCCTGCCCGAGCAGCTGCATCTGGGCGCCTCGCAGTTTGCCTGGCTGTTCATTCCATCGGTGGGTGGGGTATTCCTGGGCGCGCTGGCGGCCAACCGCATCGCCGGCAAGATGACGTTTGCGCGACAGATCGGCATCGGCTTCTGCTTCCTGCTCAGCGCCTCCACCATCAATCTGCTGTACCACATCTTCCAGCCACCGGCGCTGCCGTGGACCGTGCTGCCGCTCGGCTTCTACACCTTCGGCATGTCGGTGGTGGCGCCGGGGGCGACGCTGCTGGCGCTGGACCTGTTCCCGCACATCCGTGGCACCGTGGCCTCGGTCCAATCGTTCGCGGTGACCCTGCTGGGGGCCATCGTGGCGGGGGTAATTGCACCCGTCCTATCACATTCCGCGCTGTGGTTAGCCGCAGGACAGATGGCATTTAGTGCCTCTGCTCTCGCTTTGTGGTTGACGTCGCGCTATTACCGGCGCATGCTAGCGCGCTAATCAGGTCGATATTTGTTAACGGCAGGAAATTGAGTTAGTTTAGGAAGAAATTTTTCCACCTGTTAAGTTAATATCAGACTTTATGCTAAGATAATTTTTTATGCGGGATGCTTGAAGTTTGAAATGCGCCTGGAGCCCGCATAAAGCCTAACTTTAGCGGAAATTTGCCGTTGACTTCCGCTCCTTGATCGATGTCTACTGGCGGCAATGTTTGATACGATGCATCAACAATCTGACCACGATATTCGCAATCGACTGCTGATAGCCCGTCTGCCGGCCATGCCGCAGATACTCATCAAGTTGATTGAGCACCTGCAAGCCGACGATGCCGGCATGCCGGAGCTGGCCGCCCTGATCGCCAAGGACGCGGCCATGACCAGCAAGATCCTGACCGTTGCCAACAGCTCGGCCTACCACCGCAACGTGCGCACGGTGGGCCTGGAGCAGTCCTTGGTGTCGCTCGGCACCGATATGATCAAGACGCTGGTGATCAGCGAATCGGTATTCCAGACCTTTAACAGCTTCCCCCATTCCGGCAGCACCGACTTGCGCGGCTTCTGGAAAGGTTCGCTCACCACCGCCGTGATCGCGCGCGATGTCGCCCGGCAGATGGACTATCCGCACGTTGAAGAAGCTTATCTGGCCGGCCTGCTGCACAACGTCGGCCGGCTGGCATTGCTGGCCACCGCGCCCAAGGAATACGCCTTCAACTTTACCGCGCGCGACGACGAAGACCTGTGCGCGGTCGAACAGCGCACGCTGCAAATCACCCACTCGGAAGCCGGCGCCTGGCTGATCGAGCGCTGGAACCTGGATTCCTTCCTGGCCGACAGCGTGCTGTATCACCACGAGCCGGTGACGCGCCTCGAAGCGGCGCATCCGCTGATCCGCATCGTGCGGCTGGCGCATCTGCTGTGCTGCCATGAAGACCAGGAGCAGGCCATCCTCGAAGCGGCGCGACTGTGCAATCTGGATGGCGAGATACTGGAGCAGATCACCCGCAACGCCGCGCGCCAGGTGGAGAAGTCGGCCAATTACCTCGGCATCGACCTGGCCGGCGCCGACGATATCGTGGCGCCAGTGGCGTTTGCGCCGCCGCCGGTCGATCCGGTGCAGCAGCGCCTGTCGGAAGAGGTGCGCAACATCATGCTGGTGTCCGAGATGGGCCAGACCTTCGCCCGCCAGAACGGCGAGGCCGGCCTGCTGGAATCGATCACGCGCTCGGCGCGCATTCTGTTCGACTTTGAAACCGCCGTGGTGCTGCTGGAGAATCCCACCGGCCACGCGCTGCACGGCATGCCGACCGGCGAGCATCAGCGGCTGGCGGAATTCGTCATCCCGCTCAACAAGGGCGGCGTGGTGGCGCAGTGCGCGCTGGAGCGCAAGCTGACCTATGTCAGTCGTGAAGGCCAGGCCCACAACGTGGCCGAGGAACAGCTGTTCCGCATCCTCGGCAGCGAAAGCATGGTGCTGCTGCCGCTGGTGGCCAATCAACGCTGTCTCGGCGTGCTGGTGGGCGCGGTGCCTAGCTGGCAGATGCCGCTGCTGCAGAAGCGCGAACGCTTCCTGCATTCGTTCGGCACCCAGGCCGCCGCCTCGCTGGAAACGGCGATGAGCGAGCGCGGTCACGCCAAACGCCAGATCGCCCATGTGGCGGAAGAATACCGTGAAGCCTCGCGCCGTGTGGTGCACGAGGTGAACAACCCCCTGTCCATCATCAAGAACTACCTGTCGGTCCTGGACAGCAAGCTGGCACGGCGCGAGCCGGTGGTCGGCGAAATGTCCATCCTCAATGAGGAGATCGACCGCGTCGGTCAGCTGATCAACGGCCTGGCCGACCTGCAGCCGACCGAAGTGTCGCGCACCACCGACGTGGGCAAGGTGGTGGACGATGTATTGCGCCTGTTCCGCGCCACCGATTTTGTGCCGGCCTCGGTGCAGATCGTGGTCCGCATGCAGGAAGAACCGGCTGAAATTGATGGCGACGCGGACCTGCTGAAGCAGATCCTGGTCAACCTGATCAAGAATGCGGTCGAAGCCTTGGGCGACGGCGGCAAAATCGAGATTTCGAATCGCGGCCATGTGAACCGCGAGCGTAAGCTGTATCTGGAACTGGTGGTCAGCGACACCGGTCCGGGTCTGTCGGCCGAGGTATTGGCCAACCTGTTCTCCCCTGTCCGCAGCAGCAAGGAAGGCGCCCACCATGGCCTTGGACTGTCTATCGTCCATAGCCTGGTCAAGAAAATGCAAGGGTTGATTACCTGCCGCTCCGGCAAAACGGGTACTACGTTTGAAATCCTGCTGCCCGCCAAAGGCAGCAACAGCCAAGTCGCCGGCGTGCAAACGCGGGTGATGGATTCCGCATAAGGCCATGATGAACCTGAACTCTTTCGACCTAGCCCCCGTCGAAGCCATGTCCTCCGATAACCGTCCGCGTTTGCTGCTGGTCGACGATGAACCGCGCTTGCTGTCATCGTTGTACGAGTTGCTGCGCGACCGCGATTACCATTTGGTGACCGCGACCTGCGGTAGCGAAGCACTGGCCCAACTGACCAAACTGAAATTCGATCTGATCCTGCTCGACCTGCGATTGCCGGACATGAGCGGACACGAGATCATGGATTACATCAACGCCCGGGAAATCGACGGCGACGTGATCGTGATGAGCGGCGATGTCGGCATCGAAGCCGCCATCGGTGCCCTGAAGCGCGGCGCCTACGATTATCTGCGCAAGCCGTACAGCCGCGAAGAGCTGCTGAAAACGGTGGAGAACGCGCTGCAGAAGCGCCGCCTGGCGATCGACAACGAGCGCATCGCCTCCAAGCTGGAAAACTCGGAGAAGATGTATCGCTACCTGGTCGACTCGTCGCCGGACATCATCTACACCTTGAACCACGAGGGCAAGTTCACGTTTGTGAACGACCGCGTGCAGCAGCTGCTGGGCTTTACCCGCGAAGAGCTGATCGGCCGCCACTACTCGTTGCTGGTGCATGACGAGGACCAGGAGCGCGCGCGCTACGCCTTCAACGAGCGCCGCGTCGACGAACGCGCCTCGCGCAACGTCGAGCTGCGCCTGAAGTGCAATACCGGCGGCGGCATCGAGCGTACCTTCAACAACACGCTGATGACGATCTCGCTGAACGCCATCGGCATGCACATTCCCGACCATGAGGTGAAGACGCGCGAGTTCTTCGGCACCTATGGTGTGGCGCGTGATATCACCGACCGCAAGCGCGCCGAGGAAGTGATTTCGTATCAGGCTTACCACGACATCCTGACCGATCTGCCGAACCGCATGCTGTTCAAGGACCGTCTGGGCCTGGCCGTGATTCAAGCCAAGCGCAAACTGACCGAGCTGGCGGTGATGTTTGTCGATCTGGATCGCTTCAAACTGGTCAACGACACGCTGGGCCACGTCAAGGGCGACGAGCTGCTGCAACAGGCGGCGCAACGCCTCAAGGATTGTCTGCGCCGCGGCGACACGCTGGCGCGTCAGGGCGGCGATGAGTTCACCATCGTGCTGCCGGAGCTGCGTGACCGCCAGGATGCCAAGGCCATCGCCGACAAATTCCTCGAAAGCCTGCAACGGCCGTTTGACCTGGATGGCCATCAGGTGCATATCTCCGCCTCGATTGGTATCGCCATCTATCCGGGCGACGGCGAGACCATCGACGAACTGCTGCGCCATGCGGACATCGCCATGTATCAGGTGAAGGCGCTGGGCAAGAATGGCCACAGCTTCTATCACAACTCGATGCTGGATGTGTCCCACCAGAAGATCGCGCTGGAACAGGCGCTGCGCAAGGCGCTGGAACTGAACGAACTGGAAATGTACTACCAGCCGCAGGTCGACGTGGCCACCGGCCGCATCATCGGCGCCGAGGGGCTGATGCGCTGGAACCATCCGCAGCGCGGCTTGCTGTCGGCCGGCGAGTTCCTGCCGTTCGCGGAAGACAATGGCCTGATGCTGCCGATTTCGGATTGGATGCTGGGCGCGCTGTGCCGCGATCTGCTGCAGTGGAACGCGGCCGGCGGCGATGCGATTCGCTTGTCGCTGAACCTGTCGCCGCAATATCTGGACCGTGGCGATTTCTTCGAGAAGATGCGCGGCGCGTTGACGCGCTATGGCATTTCGCCGGCGCAGATCGAAGTCGAGATCACCGAGAACATCTGCATCCGCAATCCGCAGTATGCGATCGAACAGCTGAACAAGTTGTGCCAGCTGGGCGTGTCGGTGGCGATCGACGATTTCGGCACCGGTTACTCGTCGCTGGCGTATCTGCACCGCTTCCCGATTCACACGATTAAAATCGACCAGTCCTTCGTCAAGGAGATCCACGATGAGAACGGCCACTATCCGGTGATTTTGGCGATCATCTCGATCGCGCGCGGCCTCGGGCTGCACCTGGTGGCGGAAGGGGTGGAAACCGATGTGCAGGCGCGCTATCTGGAGGCCAACGGCTGCACCACCATGCAGGGTTATCTGTACCATCGTCCGATTTCGCTGGCCAGTTTTATCGACGTGCTGCAGGAGCAGAACCGGCGCCTGTCGTCGGTGACCGTGCTGCACGCGGTGTCCAACGTGGTCGAACATGAACACCAGCCGGCCATGGTGGCAATCCAAGCCTGATAAGAGAGCATGACGAAATACGGTCCCAACGAAGCCGACGCAAATAGCGGCAGCACTTATACCGCCGAGTTCTTGCGCGTCAAGGGACTGGCCGAGCGTGGCGTGGCCAATGCCCAGCATAGTCTGGGCTTCATGTATTTCAACGGTCAGGGCGTGACCCAAAGTTATGAGCTGGCGGTGATCTGGTATCGTCAGGCCGCGCAATCGGGGCTGGAGCACGCGCAGTACAACCTGGGCGTGATGTATCAGAAGGGCCAGGGCGTCGAGCAGAATTTCGAAGAGGCGGCGGCGTGGTATCGCAAGGCGGCGGAGCAGGGTTATGCGGCCGCGCAGTACAACCTGGGCTGGCTGTACGCCAAGGGCCAGGGTGTGCCCAACGATACGCAGGAAGCCATGCACTGGTTCAGCAGGGCGGCCGAACAGGGCGACGCCGGCGCGCAGAACAATCTGGGCATGATGTACGACACCGGCAAGGGCGTGCCGCAGGACTTCAAGCAGGCCATCTTCTGGTATCGCAAGGCGGCTGAGCAAGGCTATGCGCGCGCTCAGTTCAACCTCGGTCTGCGCTATGACAACGGGCAGGGCGTGCCGCAGGATGTGGGGCAGGCGTTGTCGTGGTATCGCAAGGCGGCCGATCAGGGCTATGCGCCGGCGCAGTTCAATCTGGGGCTGCGCTTCGACAAGGGCGATGGCATCGCGCAGGATTCGCAGAAGGCCATCCTGTGGTATCGGCGCGCGGCGGAGCAGGATCATGCCAGCTCGCAGTTCAATCTGGGCCTGATCTACGATAACGGCCAGGGCGTGCCGCGCGATGAGCAGAAGGCGCTGGACTGGTATCGCAAGGCGGCCGAGCAGGGACACGCGGCGGCGCAGAATAACCTCGGCCTGCGTTACGACCATGGCCAGGGTGTGGAGCAGGATTACGAACAGGCGCAGTTCTGGTATCGCAAGGCGGCCGAGCAGGGCTTCCCCGGCGCGCAATATCATCTGGGATTGCTGTACGACGCCGGTCATGGCGTGGTGATTGATCATCAGGAAGCCATCTTCTGGTACCGCAAGGCGGCCGATCAGGGACATTTGCGGGCGCAGTTCGACCTCGGTCTGCGTTACGAAACGGGACGCGGCGTGCCGCGCGACTATCGCAAGGCGATGGGCTGGTACCGCCGCGCCGCCGAGCAGGATTATGCGGCGGCCCAGTATGCGCTTGGTCTGTTGTTCGATAACGACGAAGGTCCGCAGCCGGATGTGATGCAAGCCAATCACTGGTACGGCAAGGCGGCGGAGCAGGGCCACACCCAGGCGCAGTTCGCGTTGGGTCTGCGCTACGACAATGGCCAGGGCGTGCCGCGTAATTACGAGCAGGCGCACCACTGGTATCTGCAGGCGGCGTCGCAGGGCCACGCGCGCGCGCAGTTCAATCTGGGCCTGATGTATTTGACCGGGCAGGGCGTGCGCGCCGATGTCAGCCAGGCGTGGATGTGGCTGACCATGGCCGAACGGGCCGGCTTCAACGCCGCGCTGCGTTATTTGAAAACCGCCGCCGGCCGCATGGACCCCTCACAGCTGGCGCAAGCGCGGGCGCGTATGGAAGTGCTTCCAGGTTGATGCGCTTCGGTGATATTATCAAATCATCAAATACACATCAGGGGAAATTCATGAACAAGATGTTGAGCATGGCCGCTGTGTTGGCGGTCGCCGTTGGCCTGTCCGCCTGTGCCACGCCGGAACCGGCGGCAGACCAGCAGTTGGCCGGGGTGGCGCCGTCGTCCAAACTGAACGCGAGCAGCATCACCGGCAGCCGCATTCCGAGCAAGAAGACCGACCAGGCGGTGCAGGCGATCGACGGCAAGGAATACGAGCGCACCATGCGCAACCTGGCCAACCCTTACGAAAAATAAGCCGGCGCCGAGACGTGACCGACCTGGAAGTGGCGTTCCGCCACTTCCACCACTTCAGCCGCCGGCCGTTCGCGCCACAGGCATAGCCGCGTGATGGTCCACGTCACCGGTTCAAATCCCACCACCACCGCCAGCGCGCCGCGCTCCAGCATGCGCTGCGCATACGCTTCTTCCCGTTCCCTCAACTGAGCCAGTGCGCTGTATGGCGCGATGCTGGTGCTGCTGCACGTGGCGTGACGCGCGCTGCGTACCTCGTCGCCGACGGTGGCGTGCCATGGTGTCCAGGTACGCACCGACGGCCAGCCGAAAGCGCGCGCGACACCATCAAATGCCGGGCCGTTGAGGAAGGCGTGCATGGCCTGCTCATCGCGCCATAGGTAGAACGGTGCGTAGCTGCGCTCCGGCTCCTCCGCGTGCAGATAGGCTTTGAAGACCAGGCCGGGCAGCTTTTCCAACGCCGGGCCTTTTGTGGCGATGCGATCGCGGATGATGGCCATGTCGTAATCGTGCGGCAGCACAAAGCTGTACTGCATGGAGATCATGCTTGCACTCCCAGCGAGGCGGCGGGGCGGCCGCCACCGAACGACCAGTCATCACCCTGCGACGAGGAGATCACGATCATCACATCATCCGGCGCTACGCCTGGTGATTCGGCCAGTAGCGCGACCAGACGGCGGTAAAAGGCCAGCTTCACTTCCGTGCTGCGCGGCTTGCCGGTGGTGATGGCGATGACGATGAAGTCATCCGAGCGCTCGCCCTCGTAGTGGCGGTCAAACATCATCTCGTACGGTTCGTGCTGGTGGATCAGCTGGAAGCGGTCGTTCTTCGGCACGTTGAAGGCTTCTTCCATCGCGCGTTGCAGGCTGTCGCCCACGGCGCGCAGGTAGTCGGGCGATTTCCCCTTCAGCAGGGAGATGCGGCTTATCGGCATGATTCATTCCTCCATTTGTTTGAGCAGATTGACGGCGGAAGCCGCGCTCGGCCAGCCGGCGTAGAACGCCAGATGTGTGATCAGTTCCGCCAGTTCTTCCCGCGATACGCCGTTGTCGCGGGCGCGCCGCAGATGAAACGGCAGCTGTTCCAGCCGATACAGCGCCACCAGCGCAGACACCGTGGCCAGGCTGCGCTCGCGCGGCGACAGGCCGGGGCGCTGCCACACATCGCCGAACAACACCTGGTCGGTCAGTTCCGCCAGCTTTGGGGCGACGGTTTCCATTCCGTGTACTGTCATCTTGATGCTCCGTGTTGGTTGACAGGCTTACGATACCGTCCTATCTTGATTCTGAAAATCGGGAATATTTTGATCAACAGTTCGATAAAGCGGGATGGTTATGCGACGTATCACCTTTGACCTCGATGTGTTGCGTACCTTCGTCACCGGCGTCGACATGGGCAGCTTTGCCAAAGCGGCGGACCGGCTGGGGCGCTCCACCTCGGCCGTCAGCGCGCAGCTGAAAAAACTGGAGGACCAACTGGGCATGCCGGTGTTGCGCAAGGAAGGGCGCGGCATGGTGACCACGCCGGCCGGCGAATCGTTGCTGGGCTATGCACGCCGGCTGCTGGAGCTGAACGACGAAGCGGCCAGCGCGTTGCGCGGTGCCGAACTGGCGGGCAGCGTGCGGCTCGGCATCCAGCAGGATTTTGGTGAACAGATGTTGACCGAGGTGCTGGGGCGCTTCACCCGCGTCCATCCGCAAGTGCGCATCGAAGCGCGGGTGGCGCGCAATTCGGAATTGATGGAGCAGCTGGGCGGTGGCCGGCTGGATCTTGCGCTGGCCTGGGACAACGGCGTCGCCGCGCCGCAGGCGGTGGACGTCGGCCGCCTGTCGATGCGCTGGATCGGCCCCGCCGACGTCGGTGCCGGCCGCAGCGCCACACAGCTGCTGGCGCTGGCCGGCGCCGCGAGCGAATCGCTACCGCAGGCCGCCGCCGCGCCGGGCGCATCCGGCTTTGCCGGCTCAGCGCAATCCCCCATCGACTACGCGCAGGAACCGCTGCCGTTGGTGATGATGGACGCGCCCTGCATCATGCGCAGCGCCGCCACCCGCGCGCTGGACCAGGCGGGCATCCCATGGCGCATCGCGTTCAGCAGTCCAGGCTTGTCGAGCGTGTGGGCGGCGGTGGCGGCGGGGCTGGGCGTAACGGTGCGCACCAGCGCCGGCCTGCCACCCGCACTGCGCGTGCTGGACGCCCCCGACTTGCCGCCGCTGCCGCAAGTCGGCCTGCGTCTGCACCGCGCCGAAACCGCGCTATCGCCCCCGGCACAGCGCCTGCACGACATCGTGCTGGAAGCCCTGCGCGCACAACCGGGACTTACTGGCCGGGGGTGAACTGCACCAGCGCCGCAGCCACGCGCTGCAGCACCTCATCCCAGTCGCCAGCGCGCTGCTGGCGGAACAGCCGCATGGTGGGATACCACGGACTATCCTCGCGCCCCAGCATCCAGCGCCAGTCGGGCGCATAGGGCAGCAGCAGCCAGACCGGCTTGCCCATGGCGCCGGCCAGGTGCGCAATCGAAGTATCAACGCAAATCACCAGATCCAGCTGTGCCACCAACGCGGCGGTTTCAGCGAAGTCAGTTTGCTCTGCCGCGTAGCTGCGTATTGCCGGCTCGCGTGCCAGCAGCACGCGGTCGACCGCCGACAAGTCGCGCTGCAGGGCGATGAAGTCGCAACCGGTGTTCAGCAGACGGCGCATCGCCAGCAGCGGCAGCGAACGCGCCGCATCGTTGTCATGTTTTGGATTGCCAGCCCACGCCAGCCCGACACGCGGCGCCCCGCCAGCTGCGGCACCGAGCCTCGCCCGCCATTGCGCCACGCGCGCCGGATCGGCCTGCACATAGGGCGCGCCGGCAGGAATGGTGTCCAGACTGGTGCCAAACGCCAGCGGTAAACTCATCAACGGCATGCGGAAGTCATGCGACGGCAGCGGCTCGCCGTCCCCGATCACGGTGACGCCTGGCCAGCCCGCCGCACCAGACATGCCGGCCATCGCGGCCAGCAGCGGCACGAGCGCCGGCTGCACACGCAAGATCACACACGCACCTTGTGCGATCAGCAGCGGCACGTAGCGTGCCATGTGCAGCGTATCGCCCAGCCCCTGTTCCGCATGTACCAGCAGCGTCTTGCCTTGCAGAGGCGCGTCACCCAGCCACACCGGCTGCGTGTACTGCTGCGCGATGCTCTGATACGCCGGCTTGCGCCAGCGCCATTCGTATTGTTGGAAGCCTGCTTGCAGATCGCCGGCCAGCAGGCGACAGGCGCTCTGGCCGAAATGCGCATCGACCATATCCGGCTGCCGCACCAGCGCCGCATCGTAGCTGCGCATCGCTTCCTCAAGACGGTTTTGCAGCTGCAGCGCATTGCCCTGGTTGTACAGAGCCAGCGCGAAGCCAGGCTGCAGTTGCAGCGCACGCTGAAGACAGAGCAGCGCTTCATCGAGCCGACGCAGTTCGATCAGCGCGTAACCCATGCCATTCCACGCCGTGGCATCGCCGTCATTCAGGCGCAATGCGCGCTCCAGCAAAGGCAACGCCTCCGCCGGCCGTTTCAAATCCGCCGACAGCAGCGTGGCGCCATTGTTCAACGCCAGCGCGTTGTCGGGCTCCAGATGCAATGCCTGCTGAATGGCCAGCAGCGCCTCCTGCAAGCGTCCCTGCTTCTGCAGTACCGCCGACAGATGCACATGCGCCGCCGCCGCGTCAGGACGAACGCGCAGTGCCTGCGTAATCAGCCGATGCGCCGTCGCCAGATCACCCGTCTGAAACGAGTACACGCCCAGCATGTGCAACGCATCGAAATGCTGCGGCTCGGCGCGGATGATTTGCAGGTACAGAGCCGCCGCGGCATCCAGCTCGCCGCGCGCGTGCAGATCGATGGCCCGTGCCAGCAAATCGTCCATCGCTTACTTCTTGACGCGCACGCCGGCCAGCTGCGCCACACCGGCCAGCGTGGTCTGCGCCGCATTCAGGCCAAGCAGGAAATCCTTGTCCGAATAATTCGCAAACAAATCGGTGGGCTGATGCCAGTGCGGATTCCAGCCCGACCCGATCTGCTGCCCGCGCTCATTCTCGCGCAGCGAAATCGACGGCACCAGATCCATGAATGGCGTCGAATCGGTATTCGTCATGTGGAAACCAACAGCGGCCGGGTAATTGGTCGCATACTTATCGTTGGCGGAACGGAAGGCCCATGCCAGCTTGGCCGAACCCTCGGCCTGCTTCGACACCGACTGATACTCGATATTCACGTCCGCCTCCAGACGCTGCTCCGGCGGCGACACATAAGTAGTCTTGCCATCCTTGTCCACCTGCGGAATCGGCATGCCATGGTCATACATCATCATGTCATGCTGGATCATGCCCAACCACTTCGGCTCCGGATACTTGCCCGAACCCTTGGGCGACTCGATACCCTGCAAATCCTTGCGCTGCTCGACGTAAGCGGCGGCGCCGTGCAGGCCGGTCTCCTCGTTATTCCACAGGATGAAGCGGATCGAACGATCCGTCTCCACGCCCGGCATGCTGAAGATACGCGCCAACTCCATCACCAGCGCGGTACCAGAACCGTCATCGTTGGCCGCCTCACCGAAACCGATACCGTCCATGTGCGCGCTGACGATATACATCTCCTCCGGATGCTTGCTGCCGATTTTGGTGCAGTAGACGTTCTCGCGCAGCGACGTGCCGACCGGCGTCTGCTCCGCATTCAACGCGCGCAGGCGTTCGTCGGGCTGGCGCAGCGGATCACTGTTGACGCCAGTCGGAATGCGGTTGCCGAACAGCGTGCTGCCGCCTTGTCCCGGCGGGCCGCCAGCGCCGCCGCTAGGAATGCCGGGCGCGCGCTTGGGCGATGGCGTGCCCGGTGCCGCTTGCGTGTATTGATACTGCAGGCGTTCGGTATTGGAGCAGCCGTAGGACTTGAGCTGGGCCTCGATCCAGTCCAACGCCTGACGGTTGCGCTCCGTACCCTGGCGGCGATCGCCGAACTTGGTCAGGCTCTTGATGGTGGCCTTGTACCGATCCAGCTCCAGCTGTTTGACTAGCGTGGAGACCGGATCATCGATCGACTGGGCCGAGGCCAGCGGCGCGGCAAACGCCAGCGCAACGCTCAGGGCTACAACTGCTTTCATGGGGCATCCTTTGTTGTTATTCGAGGCCCGGTCATTCTGCATCAGTTATTCGGTTTAGATCAATAGTGAATGCTACTCTTTGAATTTGCCCAACACGGCAGGCCCGGTCAGCACGATACGCACCAGATCCGATTGTCGCGTGACGCCGATCTTTGCGGCAGCCGCTCTCACTTGGGTACGGATGGTATTCAGAGACAGCTGCCGCTTGTCCGCGTATTCCTGCAATGTGCAGCCGTTGACCAGTGCTTCGGTCAGACGCGCCTCCGCTTCCGTCAATTGATAAAGCTTGCACAGGGTAGCGCTCAGGCTGCGAGGCTCGGCTGCCGAGTCGGTCAGGAACACCGCAGCCGTTCCATTGACACCGAATGGCGAGGACCACGAGGGCAGCGGTGTAACCAGGATCTGCAGATAACTACGATCTGAACGCAGGATGCGCATGGAGCCGCCGGCGTCCACCTGAGGCATTTTGCCCGCGCCGATGCCGCAGGCGCGCTGCAGAATTTTTTGCAGCTGAGCGTTGTCAGCGGATCGCAAGCAAGACAATCGTCGGTTGGGGATGCAGGTCAGCAGAAGGCTGCTGTCGATCATCGCCAAGGCGCGACGTGTGGCGTGAAGAACCTGACCTTGTGCGTCCAGCAGAATCACGCCGCAGAACATGCGCTCAAGCGCTTCGGTAGCGGACTCGGAAAGCACCTTCAATTGATGCAGCCGTCGGTGGAGCGCAATCGCGGATTGGAAATGTGGCATTAGTTCGCGCATCATGGCCAGCTCCGCTTGTGTGTAGGGGCCGGCGCGCTCCGCGCGTACCAGCGTCACATTCACAGAGCGGCTGTTGCGCTTTTCGACTACCGCCGCCGTGCTGTAGAAGATTTCCTGCGGCCTTAGCCAATCTCCCCAGTATTCCGTCTTCTTTACTCTGTTGTCGGGGAACAGGTGCGAACTCACAACGACCTGGCCTTCGTTGTGCAGCGTCTCGTCCTGGAGCCAGATATTGTGTTCCGAGTAGTAGGCGGAGAAGGTTTCGAGCGCCGCAGGATCAAAACCATGGTTCACGAAAAAACCATCTCCCGGCAGTGCAATGTCCGCCTGCTTATGCGCAAAATCATTCGCCCAGATGATGCTGCCGTGGGAATTCAAACGCTGAGCCAGCTCTGTGAGAAAAACTCCCCATTGCCCCGGGTCGAGCGCTGAATCATAGATCTTCGCTACGAATTGTGAAAAGTCTGGACCATAAGCAGGGAACATGATGGCGTTCACATAGGTGATGGTGTCAATAATATAACACCACGTCTTGAGCTCAACGACGCCTTTATTGTCATCATTGTTTTGGATGATGTGATTTTGCTACGCAGGTTTTAGCCTCCTGATGACGCGATTTGCGTTCTATCTTATTTACAGGAGAGGAAGCATGAAAACGAAATCCGCTGTGGCAGTGGCGATCTTTTTTGCCGGCATTTGTACCGCCGCCCTGGCCGGTGAAAAAGTGGAGGGCAATGGTTGGACCAAGGAGTCCGCTGCACGTGCCGCCGAGGCGCGTGCGAGGGAGCGGTCGCGTGAGAAGGGAACCTGCGGGATCACCCATGCCCGACTACACGAGTGCATCCAGGAAAAGGATGGGACGTGGACCTGTTTTGCCTGGTCGGACAACGAGGGTTCCTGCCGTTGATGCCCGGCCATGAGAACCATTAATCGATTCAAAGTTCTTCTGGGCTTTAGCGTGGCGCTGACCGGATGTGCTGATTTTGCCGAGGGAATGCAGCGCGGCATGGCCAGTCAACAAGAATACCGGGACCGCGAAGCTGATCCTTTCGGCGCTTACCTTGCAGACTTGCCCATGTCGCCGGCCAAAATCAAGCAGCTGCCCGCGCCGGAGTTTTACCGATGCACTGGCGAGGGGCGTTCACTCGATTATGCATTCTATCGGGGTGAGTGGTATCACAAAGGCTGGCGTGAGGGGGAGTGGACGGTTCTGGGGTGTAATCAGGGGAACAGGCGTAGCGTTGCCTTCTTGTCCTATGCCAGCTCCACCTGTGGCGACAACGGGCGCAAATTCTGGAACATCACCACCATCACATCACGCGATGGCTTCACGATTTCAGAAGCGGAGCTGGACAGAAAAACCCTTGTTTACAGCACCAAGTACACGTTCGGTGGCAGCACCAGACACTTGCGTGCCACGTGCAAGCAAATTGAGATGTAGTCCAACCATATTAAACGGAGCTTGATATGAAAACTTCTTTTCTCCTTTGCGGGGTTGTCGGGGTGCTGACTGGTTGTGCGTCAGCAGGTGAGTTCATCGGCCGGGCGGCGGTGGAGCTTCCTCACGCGACGGATACCTTGCAACGCGAGCTGCAGCAGAATGGCACGCAGCAGCAGCGCTCGTCGGCAGACGTCCGTCTGCCAGGCGTTCGCTGAACTATCCCGGCGCTTCGAATTCTGTGCGACGACATCATTGCCAACAGCAGTGAAACGCGCATAGAATGCGAGGCATGCGGGTGTAGTTCAATGGTAGAACGGCAGCTTCCCAAGCTTCATACGAGGGTTCGATTCCCTTCACCCGCTCCATTAAGTATTTCTCTCCAGCGCCTTGATATAGGCTGCGTTCCTCTTACGTTTGCCTGCGGCCAGCACGTGGACTGTAATGGTGTCGTCTATGACCTTATACACCAACCGATAACCCAGCTTGGCCAGTTTGATCTTGTAGAGGTCTTCGTCGCCGCGCATCCGCGACTTTGGAACACGGGGCTGCACCAGACGCTCCTTGAGCTTCCGAGGTTATAGCTCATCCAAGGTGACCCTGATAGGTTTTTTGCCGTCAGCCATCCGTGCCCGGGCGATTTTGACGAGTTCCTGATCTTCCAGCAGTTCGTGGATTTTGGCCCAGGCTTCGGCGGAAAGCAGGTAGCCTACCGGCTTGTTCCTGTTCAAGATGGCCACCGGCTGGCCACCGGCAGCTTCCAGTACTGCAGTGGGATTGGCCTTCAGTTCACTAATCCCAACCGACGCTGGCGCGAGTATGGTGTCCATGAGAGCCGTCCCGTAGTCTTTTAAAAGACCTTATAGTACACCCGCTCAGCCCTTGCCCGGCGCTGCCTTCACCAGGTTGTTGCGCAGTTTGACTACGGCTTTTTGCAGCACGGCGAATTCTTCCGGCGTCAGGCCGGTGGCGTCGCGCAGGTTCATGGACAGCGCGCTTTCGCGCAGGGCGCGGCCTTCCGCCGTCAGGCCGACGCGGACGATGCGCTCGTCTCCGGTGTCGCGCGCGCGGTGCACATAACCCATCGCTTCCAGCTTTTTCAGAATCGGCGTCAGCGTGTTCGATTCCAGATACAGCTTTTCGCCCAGCCCGCTCACGGTCTGGTTGTCTTCTTCCCACAGCGCGATGATGGTGATGTATTGGGTATACGTCAGCCCCAGCTTGTCCAGGATGGGTTTGTAGGCCTTGCCATAGGCCAGGTTGGTGGAATACACCGCGAAGCACAGGAAATCGGCCAGTTGCGGTTTGTTCGGTTTGTTCATGATGTGTCCTCCTATGTCTTAAGTATATATCGGATACGATTTAATCGAAAGTGCTTGACACGCAAAAAAGCCGGGTCTAATATGCAACGCATGCGCTTCAATCGAATGCGATACAAATCCAACCCAAGGAGAAAATCATGAGCAAAGTTCTGTACACCGGCAAAACCCACACCACCGGCGGCCGCGAAGGCGCTGCCCGCAGCAGCGATGGCCGTCTGGACATCCAACTGTCGTCGCCCGGCAGCACCGGCCAGGGCACCAATCCGGAGCAGCTGTTTGCCGCCGGCTGGTCGGCCTGCTTCATCGGCGCCATGGGCCTGGTGGCGGGCAAGTCGAAAGTCACGCTGCCGGCCGATCTGTCTGTGGACGCTGAAGTCGATCTGAAAAACGACGACAGCGGCTTCTTCCTGGCCGCGCGTCTGAATGTGAGCCTGCCGGGTCTGGACGCCGCCACCGCCCGTGCTATCGTCGACGGTGCCCACCAGGCCTGCCCGTACTCCAAGCTGACCCGCAACAACATCGATGTTGAAATCAATCTGATCTAAACAAAGAGAGGAGAGCGCATCATGTCCCACGATCTGCACCACGGTTCCTGCCACTGCGGCGCCGTTCAGTTTGAAGTGCGCACCGTGCTGGCGCCGGCCGCGCGTTGCAACTGCAGTCTGTGCCGCCGCAAGGGCGCGCTGATGTCGCCGCTGTTCCCGGCCGCCCAGCTGACGATCACCAAGGGCGAGGATGCGCTCACTCTGTACCAGTTCAACACCCGCACCGCCAAGCATTACTTCTGCAAGCATTGCGGGATTTATCCCTTCCATCAAACGCGCAAGGATCCACTGCAGTGGCGCGTGAATATCGGCTGCCTCGATGGCGTCGACCCTTACTCTTTCGAAGCCGGCGTCAATGACGGCGCCAGCCTTTCTACCGTTATCCTGGAGGATGCATAATGAAAACCGTTCAACGTCAAGTCGTCGCCGCCACCGCTTTCGCTTTCGCCGCTTTGTTCGGCGCCAGCGCCCACGCACAGACCGCGATCCCGCCCACTTTCAAGACCATCAAGCAAATCGATGCCGGCGACCTGAATGTCGGCTATGTGGATGAAGGCCCGGTCAACGGTCCGGTGGTGATTCTGCTGCACGGCTGGCCGTATGACATCAACAGCTTCGTCGACGTGGTGCCGAAGCTGACCGCGCAAGGCTACCGTGTGATCGTGCCGCATCTGCGCGGTTACGGCAGCACCACCTTCCGCGATCCGCAGGCACGCCGCAACGGCGAGCCGGCCGCGCTGGCGGCGGACGTGGTGGCGCTGATGGACGCGCTGAAGATCGATAAAGCCACGCTGGCCGGTTACGACTGGGGCGCACGCACCGCCGATATCGTGGCCGCGCTGTGGCCGCAGCGGGTGAAAGGTCTGGTGTCGGTCAGCGGTTATCTGATCGGCAGCCAGGAGGCGGGCAAGCAACCGTTGCCGCCGGCCGCTGAACTGCAGTGGTGGTACCAGTTCTACTTCGCCACCGAGCGTGGCGCGGCGGGCTACGAAAAGAACCACAAGGACTTCGCCAAATTGATCTGGAAGCTGGCGTCGCCGGAATGGCGCTTCGATGATGCGACTTATGCGCGCAGCGCGGTGTCGCTGGATAATCCGGACCATGCTGCGGTCACGATCTCCAACTACCGCTGGCGCCTGGGCCTGGAGCAGAGCGAGGCGAAATACGCGGGGCTGGAAGACAAGCTGGCGCAGTTCCCGTCGATCAGCGTGCCGACCATCACGATGGAGGGCGACGCCAACGGCGCGCCGCATCCGGAACCCGCCGCCTACGCCAAACGCTTCACCGGCAAGTACAAGCATGAGCTGATCAGCGGCGGCGTCGGTCACAACCTGCCGCAGGAAGCGCCGGAGGCGTTTGCGAAGGCTGTGATCGAGGTGAATCAGCTTTAACGTATCAGCGCGATCAGGATGATGATCGGGATCGGTACGCCGAGCAGCCACAGTAAGATGGAACGCATGTTGTTCTCCTTGTGTTAGATGGTGACGCGTGCATGGTCGCGGTTGCGGCCACCCACGATGGCGGTGACGGCGGCCACGAAGGCGCCCAGCAGCAGGGCGGCGAACATCCACAGTGCCGAATGGGCCGCCGCCTGGCGTGCCTGTTCGGCGGCCGCTTGTGCCTTGGCCTTGGCTTCGCTGGCGGCCTGCGTGGCCTGGGTGTAGATCTGGTCCACGCGCTGTTCGGCGTCGGCCTGGCTGATGCCGGTGCGTTTGGCGATCAGCTGGGCGAGGTAGGTGCGGTCTTCGCCGCTGATCTTGCCGGCCGCCAGATCGGTCAGCAGGATGCGGTTGACTTCCGAGCGCTGCGCATCGGTGGCGGCGTCGCCATCGGGGGCGCGCAGGATCAGGTCCGCGAAGTAGCTATTACCGCGCGGGCCGGTCGCGGTGCTGGCGCTGGCGCCAGCGGCGGCTGCGGCCGGGGCGACGGCGTTGGCCACGGCGGCACCGGTGTCGATGGCGCCACTCAGCGCGGCGCGTGCGCCGCCGGCCAGTATCGCTACCGTCACCAGCGTCGCCACCGCCCAGGCCAGCAGGCCGTGCGCGGTGTCGCGGAAGTAGACTTCATCACCATGGACGCGCGCCCATTTCACGCGCAGCCGTCCCGCCATATAGCCGCCGATGCCGGCCGCCGCCAGCTGGGTGAAGGCGATCCAGCCGACACTGGCCGGTCCGAGTGGCGTGGCGTTGTACTGATACGGCGACACCGCCGACAAGCCCAGGCCCAGACCCAGTATCAGCAGGATGAAGGACAGCGCGGCGGCAGCGGCGGCGCCGGCCAGGATCGCGCCCCAGGAGACGCCGGAAGCGTAGCCATCGCCGTCGGGCGCGGTGGCGACGGCGATGCCGGCATTGAGAGGTTGTGTTTGCATGATGACTCCTTATTGTTGGTGTAGGCATCATGCGCTGCCGCGTGCCGGCGGTATGTTCGTGCTCCAACATATCCGTCTATACTGTGCGCCTCTTCCACATGAGGCAAACGCATGAACAAGGTCGGTCCACTCCAGCGCTTATCCACCCGCCTGGCGTTTCTCGCTTCCGGCCTGGCGATGGCGACCTGGGCGCCGCTGGTGCCGTTTGCCAAGCAGCGGCTGGCGATGAGCGAGGCGGAACTGGGCCTAGTGCTGCTGTGCCTTGGCGGTGGTTCGATGGTGGCGATGCCGCTGACCGGCATGTGGACCGCGCGTTTCGGCTGCCGGCTGGTGGTGCTGATCTCCGGCGCGCTGACCTGTCTGTTCGTGCCGGGACTGGCGTTCGCGCCGACGCCGCTGCTGTTGGGCGCCACGCTGTTTGCGGTCGGCGCGTCGATCGGCACGCTGGATGTGGGCATGAATGTGCAGGCGGTGATCGTTGAGCGTGAGAGTGGCGGTTCGCTGATGTCCGGCTTCCATGGCCTGTTCAGCGTTGGTGGTTTTATTGGCGCCGGCTTGATGGCGCTGATGCTGTGGTTGGGCGTGTCGCCTACCGTCTCGGCCACGGTGGTGGCGGCGCTGGTGGCGTTGTCGCTGATCGTGGCGGCGCCGCATCTGCTGCGCGAGCCGGATGCGGCGGAGCGCGATGCGCCGCTATTCGTGGTGCCGCATGGCGCGGTGATCTTGATCGGCGCCTTGTGCTTTCTGTGCTTCCTGGCCGAGGGCGCGGTGCTGGATTGGAGCGCGCTGCTGCTGACCGTCGATCAGGGCCTGGATGCCAGCCGTGGCGGTCTTGGTTACGCGGCGTTTGCGATTGCGATGACGCTGGGGCGCCTGACCGGCGATCGCGTGGTGCGCGGCTTGGGTGGCAAGCGCGTGCTGCTATTGGGTGGCTTGTGTGGCGCGGCTGGATTCTTCCTGTCGGTGCTGGCGCCGACGGTGCCGCTGGCGCTGGTGGGCTTTGTGCTGATCGGGCTGGGGGCGTCGAACGTGGTGCCGATATTGTTCACGGCGGCCGGCAACCAGGCCGTCATGCCGGCCAGCCTGGCGATTGCGGCGGTGACGTCGCTGGGTTATCTGGGCATTCTGGCCGGGCCGGCGCTGATCGGTTTTGTCGCGCATGCATCGAGCCTGAGCCTGGCCTTCGGTGCGCTGGGCGGTTTCATGCTGCTGATCGCCGCCAGCGCAAGGTTGGGCGGCGTTCGCAAAGCCTAGGCCAGCTTGCCGCCGGCACGCTGCACCAGCAGCTCCACCATGGCGCGGTGGTCGGGCAGGTCGGCCAGCGCGCGCTGCGACATCTGTGCGATCATGGCGAACTCCTTGCGCGCTTCCTCCATGCGCGGCAGCGTTTTGCTGTTGCCGTACAAATCGGTCGGATACTCCATCCCGTACAGCACATACTGCCAGCTCGATGGCGGATACATCTCGTAATCGACCACGAAGTCCATGCGGTGCGGCGCGCGCTTGCGCCACATCGCCAGCTTGTCCTGCAGCGTCTCCGGCACGCTCGCCATATCCGCGTTATCGATCCAGAACTGATGATCCTTGCGCTGCGTGAGACAGTAGTGCAGCTTGACGAAATCGACGATGCGCTCGTAACGCGCCTTCATCATCTCGTTATAAACCCGTGCCACCGGTTCGAAATCGCCATCGTGCGGGAACAGATAGCTGACCAGATAAGCCGCCGTTTCAATCAGGCCGATACCGGACGATTCCAGCGGCTCCAGGAAGCCGCCCGACAAACCTACCGCCACGCAGTTCTTCACCCAGTGCTGCTCGCGATAGCCGACATTGAGCTTGAGCTGGCGCGGCGTCAGTCCATCGGCCGACTTGCCGATGTAACCGCGCAGGACTTCTTCCGCGCGCGTGTCGTCGGTATGGCGGCTCGAATACACATAGCCGATGCCGCGCCGCTGATGCAGGCCGATATCCCAGGTCCATCCCGCTTCATGCGCGGTGGCGATGGTGTAGGAGGGAATCGGCGCGTCGGCGCGCTCATACGGTACCTGCATCGCCAGCGCGCGGTCGACGAACAGCACGTCGTTGATGTTGCGGAAGCGCGTACCCAGCGCCTCGCCGATCAACGCCGCGCGGAAGCCGGTGCAGTCGATGTACAGGTCGGCCGTCAGCACGCCGGCTTCCACCGTGTGCACCGCGCCGATCGCGCCTTCCTCGTCCAGCGCCACCCGCTCCACCGTGGCCTGCACATGCTGCACGCCCAGCGATTTGGCGTGGGTGCAGAGCAGGGCGGCGAACTTGCCGGCGTCGAAGTGATAGGCGTAGTTCAGTGGTCCCATGAAGTCGCTGTCCGCAGCGCGCTTGGGCGCGTGCGAGGCGTCGGCCACGCGCTTCTGCATGGTGGTGGCGGCCGCAAAGGCCACGCCGGGGCCGGCCGCACCCTGCAGCCAGTAGGGCAGCAGTTCCGGTCCGCCGGGGCGCTGGCTGGGCAGGCTGAAGGGATGGAAGTAATGGTCGGCACCGGCCGCTCCCGGTTCGCGTACCCAGTGGTTGAAGCGGATGCCCTGCTTGAAAGTGCCATTGCATTCGCGGATGAAGCGCGCCTCGTCGATGCCGATGGTGGCCAGCGTGCCGCGAATCGACGGGAAAGTGCCTTCGCCGACGCCGATGATGCCGATGTCCTTCGATTCCACCAGTGTGACGCGCACCGCGCCATCGGCGCCGGTGCCCAGTTGTTTGGCTAAAAAGCAGGCGGTCAGCCAACCGGCGGTGCCGCCGCCAACGATCAACACTTGCTTCACGCCATGCTTTGGTAACGTTTTCATAGCCTTTGGGTCTCCTGTGCGCCGCACCGTTGCCCGAGCGCAAATCGCCCTGAAACAACGCTGCAACAATTTTTAAATTGACATCTCCGATTTGAATTATGTACCATGAAATCGATTTCACAAATAAAGAAAACGATTTCAGTGAAAATGAAAACGTTTTCAGTTAACATGAAATCGTTTTCCACGATAAATGGTAGCACCGCCCCATCCCCCCGGCGATCGCTACGCAAAAGGAGACTTGATGAACGTCCACGTACCGCAGTCCGGCAAGCGCCTGCTGTCCCCGATCCAATTGGCCATTCTCGCCCTGATGGCCGGCACCAACGTAGCTTATGCCGCGGAAGCGGCCGATGCACAGGCGGCTCAGGCCGCGACCGTCGCCGAGCAGGCGGCACCCGCAGCAGCCGCAACCAACAGCGGCCAGATCACCGAAGTGTATGTCACCGCGACCAAGCGTACGACCTCGCTGCAGAAAACCCCGGTGGCGGTGACCGCGCTGAATGCGGCCGCGCTGGACGACAATCATGTACAAACCATCCAGGACGTGGTGAACCTGGTGCCGGGCTTCTCGGCCACCGGCCAGGGCGACCATGGCGTCATCACCATGACCATGCGCGGCATCGGCAATGACTCGGCCAAAACCGAGTACGCCGACCCGGAAGTGGCCACCTTCGTCGACGGCATTTACTCGCCGCGTCCGGAAGGCGCCACCGCGCTGCTGTTCGATCTGGAAGCGATCGAGGTGCTGCGCGGCCCGCAAGGCACGCTGTGGGGCCGTAACTCCACCGTCGGCGCGGTCAACATGCAGACCGTGAAGCCTGAAATCGGCAGCAACGCGGGCAACTTCGAGCTGGGCTACGGCAACTACACCCGCCTGGGCGCGCGCGGCGCGTTCAATATTCCGCTGAGCCCAACCATGGCAATGCGGGTGTCGGTGGTGCATGAACAGCACGACGGCTATGTCGACTATCAGGCGCCGGTGATTCCATCGCTGGCCGCGCAGCAGGCCGCCGCCGCGCCGGTGATCGCCGCCTGGAACGCGGCCCATCCGGGCAGCCCGATCGCGTTTCAGCCGCTCAACCCGAATCTGTACGTGCGCAACGGCCAGAAGTACAACGCCCAGGATCAGAGCGCGGCGCGCCTGAGCTTCCTGTGGCAGCCATCGGCCGACCTGAAGTGGAATATCTCGTACGAGCACTACATCGATCGCGGCACCCCGAACATGAACCTGCTGCAGAACCAGCGCGCGGGTCAGGACTTCTGGTCGGCGCTGATCGACACCGCGCCTAACGTCAACCGCGATTCCAACTCGGTGCGCAGCCGCGTCGACTGGCAGATCAACAACGATATCGCCCTGGCCTACATCGCCGGTTACTCGCGCTTCAACGGTTCGTCGACCTTCGACCAGGATGGCGGCGCCAATCCGGCCACCAGCTACACCACCGCCACCAGCTCGGCCAGCTCCGGCTACCAGGCGAACAACACGGTATGGTCCAAGTACAAGAACTACAGCCATGAACTGGAAATCATGTCGACCGGCAAACGCGACGTCGACTGGCTGCTGGGTCTGTACTATGCCAACGAAGACAACGGCATTCGTTTCGATATCCCGATCATGAACGGCACCGAGCAGGGCACCGTCAGCTGGCAGGGCGCCTTCATTCAGCCAAAAGAAACCGTGGATTCGAGCGCGGCCTTCGGCCAGGCAACCTGGAATCTGGCGGACGCCTGGCACCTGACCGGCGGCTTCCGTTACACCTCGGACAAGCGCAAGAACATCGGCGGTACCGCCAGCACCCTGGCCGCCGATGGCCCGCAAGTGCCGCTGAGCCCAGCGATCGATCCGCTGTCGCCATCGTCGGGCTTCACCGTCTATCAGCATAACGATGGCGAATACACCGGCCACAAGCTGACCGGCTTGGCGCGGGTCAGCTACGACATCGACAAAAACAATATGGTGTTCGCGTCGATCTCGACCGGCTACAAGTCCGGTGGCCTGCAGGACGGCGGCCGTCCATATGGCGCGGAGACCTTGACCAACTACGAAATCGGCTCCAAGTCGACCTTCCTGGGCGGCAAAGTGCGTATGAATAACTCGGCCTACTACGAGAAGTTCAAGGACTTCCAGTTCAGCGCACCGATCACCAACGCTGACGGCACCCGCGGCCTGGCCACCAACAATGCCGAAGGCGCGAACGTCTGGGGCCTGGAAACCGAGATCGCCGCCAAGATCACGCCGGCTGACCGCGTGCAGTTCACCGCCGCCTACACCCATGCCACGCTGAAGCACCTGGTCGGCGGCAGCAACGACTACAAGCTGCCGGTCTGCCCGCTGGACCCTAGCATCACCTGCCTGGACGTGAGCGGTAACACCATGCCGCACACGCCGAAGTTCAGCGCGCAGCTGCAGTACCAGCACAGCTTCGAGCTGGCCGAAGGCACGCTGATCCCGCGCATCAGCACCCACTACGAAACCGCCAGCTGGCTGAGCGTGTTCAATCTGGGAGATCCGGACCGCCAGAAAGCCTATAACCGTACCGACATCGGCCTGCGCTACGACGCCCAGTCCAAGTGGTACTTCGACGCCTTCGTCCGCAACGTCGAAGACGGCAAGATCAAGACCAGCGCCATGAACGCCAACGGTCCGTGGCAAGCGCAGTACCTGCCGCCACGCACCTTCGGCATCAACGTCGGCCGCTCGTTCTAAGCAAAGAGTTTTTCATGTAGTCCAGTGTTGTCTGTGGTTTTACCGCCCCTCGCGCCTCCCCGGCCGAGGGGCTTTTTTTTATGCGATACTGATAGCCGTGTGATTTGCCTTGAGGTGTAGATGCCTGTCCTGAGTGCTGTCCTTGCCGCCGCCCTGGTTGCCACGCCGCCTTGCGTGGAGCCGCCCGCCGATCCATCCAATACCTACGATGTGCCGCATACTTACGAGAAGCTGGTGCGCGAATTTCCCTTTATTCAAATCGCCAGCGATGCGCTGCCGGACGGCGTGACCAAGCTGGCCGACCAGGTGTATGCGCAGTACGGTGCGCGCTGTCTGAAGCTGGATGCGTATCTGCCGGCCGGCGAGCGCTTGCCGGTGGTGGTCTTTGTGCATGGCGGCGGCTGGAAGGCGGGCTTCCGTTCGGAGTTCGTGCCGATGGCGCTGCGGCTGACGCAGCGCGGTTATGCGGCGGTGACGGTCAGCTATCGGCTGTCCGGTGAAGCACCGTATCCGGCGGCGGTGCAGGATGTGCAGCAGGCGGTGCGCTGGGTGCGCGCGCATGCGCGGCAGTTGCATATCGATCCGCAGCGCATCGTGCTGGCCGGCGGTTCGGCCGGTGGCCAGATCGCGGCGCTGGCCGGCGTCACCGGCAAGGATGGCGCCGAGGTGCAGGCCATCATCAATATCGATGGTCTGTCCGATTTCACCAGCGAGCTGGCGCTCAAGTATGAGGATGATCCGAAAAAGAATCCGTCGTCGGCCGGCGCCTGGTTCGGCGGCCGTTATGCCGATCAGCCGGCGCGCTGGCGTGAGGCGTCGCCGATCCGCTACGTGCGCGCCGGCATGCCGCCGATACTGTTCATCGGCAGCGCGCAGCCGCGCTTCTCGGCCGGGCGCGAACAGATGATGGCGCAGATGACGCAGCTGGGCGTGGCCAGCGACAAGCTGCTGCTGCCCGATACGCCGCATTCGTTCTGGCTGTTCGATCCCTGGCTGCAGCCGACGGTGGAGGCCAGCGTGGCATTCCTGCGTCGGCAATTGCCCTAGCCCATGCTAGTATGAAGCCACTATGCGCGTGACCACTCCTCTCTTGCTGGCATTGATCCTGGCGCTGGGCGCCGGTGTGTCGCAGCCGGTGCGCGCGGTGGAGCGGTTGGCGGTGGGTGCCAGTTTCAGTCATATTTTTGAGCAGGGCGCCGATGGCCAGTGGCAGGGGCTGGGCGTGGATGTGGTGCGCGCGCTGGCGGCGCGGGCCGGCGATACAGTGCGCTTCAAACTGTATCCGTGGCCGCGCGCGCAGGCGATGGTGGAGGCGGCGCAGGCCGATATTCTGGTCGGCCCCTACAAGTCGCCGGAGCGGCTGGCGCGCTTCAGTTTTCTGGATCATCCGTTTTACCGCGACCGCATGATTTTCTATGCGCGCCGCGATACGCAAATCAACTGGCAGGGCGAGCTGGCGATGCTGAAGCAGCGCCGCATCGGCGCCGTGCGCGGCTGGCATTACGGCCCGCAGTTCGAGCAGGCGCGCCCGCAGCTGGATATCAGCGAAGTGCCGCAACTGGAAAACGGTCTGCAGATGCTGAACCTGGGCCGGGTCGATCTGCTGGCCACCAATGAACGCAATACCACGCAACTGGTCGAGAGCCTGCACCTGGGCGATACGCTGACCGTGCTGTGCCCCGATATTACACAGCTGGATGGCTATCTGGCCTTCCCGCGCAGTTCCAAATTTGCCGCAGTGCGCGCGCGTTACAATGATTTGTTCAACGCGATGGTGCGCTCGGGCGAGCTGGCCCGGCTGGGCGCGCGCAATGGCGTGCTGGTGCCGCTGGGCGATGGCGCGCCACGCACCGGCGCCTGCGGCGATCTACATAAGGTGCAACGATGAAGACGATTTCCCTGTCACTGCTGGCGGCATGCAGTCTGGCGATGGCGATGATGCCGGCGCTGGCCGAGCAGCCGGCCAGGTTTGCGCCGATCCCGGTCACCTCGATCTACCGCCCGCTGCAGCCGAACGGCACCGCCGACGATGCGCTGGCCAGCGGCCGCCTGGTGCACGGGCAGTACGCACCGGCGCTCCACGCCAGCAAGCGCTGGCGCATCGCTTTCCTGTTCCCGCATCTGAAAGATCCGTACTGGAGCGGCGTGGCGTATGGCGTCATCAGCGAGGCACGTCGGCTGGGCGTGGTGGCCGACATCCTGCCTGCCAGCGGCTACGACGATCTGCAGGGCCAGTTGCACAAGATGGATGAAGCCATCGCCGCCAAATACGACGCCATCGTGATTTCGCCGATCAGCCTGACGGCCAACAATCCGTCCATCGTGCGGGCGCGCGCGGCCGGCATTCCGGTGCTGGAACTGGCTAACGATAGCCGCAGCGACGAGTTGCACCTCAAGATCACCACCTCGCTGCGCGCGATGGGCATGGAGGCGACGCGCTGGGCCATCCGCGACGCCCAGCAACGTGGCCTGAAGTCGATCAACATCGCGTTGCTGCCGGGGCCGATGGGCGCTGGCTGGGTCAAGGGCGAAGTGGATGGCACGCGTATCGCGTCGCAGGAGGCGCCGATCGAAGTCAATATTCTGGACATCCGCTACGGCGACAGCGAACGCGGCCTGCAGGCGCAGCTGGCCAAGGCGATCCTGGTCAAGCATGGCAAGCGGCTGGATTATCTGATTGGCTGCACCGGCTGCGCGCCGGCGGCATTGGAGCCGCTGAAGGCGTCCGGTCTGGGCGACCACATCCGCGTGGTGGCCTATGACCTGACCGGCGAAATCGCTCACCTGATCCGCAACAAGGAAATCTACGCGGCGGCCGACACCAAGGGCGTGAGCCAGGCGCGGGTGGCAGTCAACGCCGCCGTCAACTTGCTGGAGGGCCGCAACAAGGAGCAGCCGCACACCATCCTGGTCAAGCTGGGCATGCTGGATCAGCAGAACTGGAGCAGCTATCCTTTTGATACCTCGATTGCGCCGGAAGGCTACAAGGTCCAGCTCTCATATGACCCGGCAAAAGAATGAGGGCTACCGTACGCGCACGCGAACCCATCTTGCGTTACTCTATGCGCCTGCGATGTACAACGAGGAGGACATCATGATACCCGAGCACGACAGACGCCAGCAGCTGCGGCCGCAAACGTCGGACACGGCTGGCTGGCATTCCTATGATTTCATCGTTCGGCAGGCGCTGCAGGTGCAGCGCGATGTCGGTACCACGGGCGCGGTGGAATTGCTGCAGAACATGGGCCTGAACCCGCAGGTCATCGCCCGGGTGCTGGCGCCGGAGCGCCGCATCCGCGAGGAAGACCTGCGTTCGCTGTCAGGCGAAGCCTGAGCCTTATTCCTTGTGGTGGAAGGGTGCGAACCAGGTCACCAGGAAGGATGGGATGGTGGCGGCCATCACCAGCCAGAAGTAGTGCACATAGCCCAACGCTTGCTGCAGGTGGCCGCTGACCACGCCGGTCACCATCATGCACAGGCCCATCAGGCCGGTGCCGAAGGCGTAGTGGGTGGTGGTGTACTTGCCCGGTGCCAGCTGCTGCATCAGGTAGATCATGAAGCCGACCGAGCCGAAGCCGAAGAAGAATTTTTCCACCGCCACACCGGCGCAAATCACCACCAGGTTGTCCGGCTGGTAGATCGACATCAGCAGGAACGTCACATTGGGGATGTTGACCGCGCAGCACAGCGTGAACAGCGTCTTCTGCAAGCCGCGGCGGGCCACGAAGATGCCGCCCAGCAGCGAACCCAGCAGCACGGCGATCAGGCCGTAAGTGCCGTAGATCAGGCCCAGCATTTCATTCGACAGCCCCAGCCCGCCCTTGGCCACCGGATCGACCATGAAGAAGGGACCGATTTTTTCCAGCAGCCCGATGCTGAGGCGGAACACGAAGGCAAAGCCCACCATCAGCCACACATCGCGCTTTTGGAAGAAGGTGATGAAGGAGTCCTTGAGGATGAAGGCCGCGTCGGCCACCGAGGTCGGCGCGTTTTCGGCCTTGGCGCCGTCCGGCATCACGCGCATATGCCACAGCGCGGTGACGATGGTGATGGCGGCCACGATGAAGAAGATGATGCGCCAGGAATCGATCCACTCCGGTCCGAACACGCCGGGCTGGTGATGGAAGTAGTGGGTGTGCAGCCAGCCGCTCAGGTACACCATGCCGCCCGAGGCGACGATGGGGCCGATGTTCCAGCTCAGGCTCTGGATGCCGCAGAACAGCGACTGGGTTTTGGTGTCGAGCGCGGTGACGTATACGCCGTCCGAGGCGATGTCCTGGGTCGCGCCCACCAGCGACAGCAGGCCGAACAGGAACACCATGATGACCATGTAATCCGGCAGCGACATCGCCAGCGCCACGCCGGCAAAGCCGACGCCGACGATCAGCTGCGCCGCCAGCACGAAGAACTTCTTGGTGCGGTACATTTCAACAAAGGGCGCGAACAGCGGCTTGATGGTGTAGGCCAGAATCAGATAGCTGGCGTATTGCGCCGCCTGGCCGTTGTCCATGCCCAGGTTCTTGAACATGATGGAGGTGACGCTGGTCAGCATCATATAGGTCAGCGCCATCGCGAAGTAACCGCTCGGCACCCACAGCATGGGCGTGCCGCGCGCGAACATGGCGCGCAACAGTGATGGCGGGGCGGATGCCGGCGCCGGATCGTTGGCGGCGGGCTGCGGTGGTTGCGGCATGGCGGATGGCGCGGTGCTCATGGTGTCGTCCTCGTTGTTCTCGGTGGAGTGTATCACCGGCTCTGCGGCCAGCTTCAAACGGGAGCCGCCGGCTTTATGGGCCGGCGGCGGTACTACGTTGCGTTGCTCAGGCAGCGTGCGCAGCGTTCAACTGCGTCTGCGGACGTTGTTGGATCAGGTAGTCGCGATACCACAGCGCGCTGTGCTTCAGCGTGCGCTTCTGGGTCGCGTAGTCGACGTGGACGATGCCGAAACGTTTGGCGTAGCCCGAGTTCCATTCAAAGTTGTCCAGCAGCGACCACAGGAAATAGCCCTGGATGTTGACGCCCTGCAGGCGGGCATCGTTCAGCGCTTTCAGGTGGCGCAGCACGAAATCGATGCGGGCCGCGTCCGGTACTTCGCCGTTGACGATGGTGTCCGGATTGGCCATGCCGTTTTCGGTGATGTAGATCGGCGGCAGTTCGTAGGCCGCGTGCAGCTTCAGCAGCAGCTCGGTCAGGCCGTCCGGATAGATTTCCCAACCCATGTCGGTTTTGCCCAGTTTGCACTCGGGCTGGCGCGGCGGGGTTTCGGTCGAGCAGAAGGCGCGGAAGTAGTAGTTCACGCCCAGGAAGTCGATCTTCTGGTGGGCGATTTCCAGATCGCCGTCCTGCACCACTGGCGAGTTGTCGCCATGGACCTTCAGTGCGTACTCCGGATACTTGCCCTTGAAGATAGGGTCCATAAACCATTCGACCGAGCGCGAATATTCGAATTCGGCGGCGGCCTTGTCGGCCTCGCTGTCGGTGGCTGGGTCGGCGGTCCATTGATTCAGCACGATGCCCAGCTGGGCGCTGCTGCCGACCTTGCGCATGGCGGTCATCGCCAGGCCGTGCGACAGCACCAGGTGGTGCGATACCTGAATCGATTGCTTCAGATCGGCCACGCCCGGCGCGAACTGCGCGTTACCGTAGCCCAGATTGGCCGTGCACCACGGCTCGTTGTGCGTTGCAATCGTTTTCACGCGATTGCCGAAGCGGCGCGCCACTTCCGCCGCGTATTCGGCGAAATGGTAGGCGGTGTCGCGGTTCAGCCAGCCGCCTTCATCCTGCAGACCCTGCGGCAGATCCCAGTGGTACAGCGTGATGTGGGCGTCGATGTTCTTGCTTTCCAGTTCCTTCAGCAGGCGGTCGTAGAAATCCCAGCCGGCCTCGTTCCACGCGCCCTTGCCCTGCGGTTGCACGCGCGACCAGGCCATCGAGAAGCGGTAGGCGTCCACGCCCAGACCGGCCATGATGGCCACGTCTTCCGGGTAGCGGTGGTAGTGGTCGCAGGCGACGTCGCCATTGGTGCCGTCGATGACCTTGCCGGGAGTGTGGGAGAAAGTGTCCCAGATCGAAGGGCCTTTGCCGTCGGCGCTGGCGCCGCCTTCAATCTGGAAGGCGCTGGTGGCGACGCCCCAGGTGAACGAGGGTGGAAATTGCGTGAAATCGGTCATGTATTTATCGTTTTACAGGATTGACGGGTGCGGAAGGGAGGACATAGCAACGTTTGAAAACGATTTCACGCCTCAGATGATGATTAGACCTCAACTGTCAGTGAGTGTCAATCGATTTGAAAAAACGGCAGACCAAGCCTGATATAATGCCGCCTCAACAAATTCTGCCGATTTCCGACCATGTCTTCCGATACGCCTAAAGACGCCCCAGCGCGGGGCATGCTGTACGACCCGAGCGAACACCGCATCCGCAGTTTCGTCACCCGTGCCGGCCGCCTGTCGACCGCGCAGGCGCGCGCGCTGGAAGAACAGGGGCCGAAATTCCTGATCGAATACACCAAGGCGCCGCTGGATTACCAGCAGACCTTCGGCCGCAAGGCGCCGGTGGTGTTGGAAATCGGCTTCGGCATGGGCGGCACCACCGCGCACATCGCCGGCGTGATGCCGGAGAAAGACTTCATCGGCGTCGAAGTGCACACGCCGGGCGTGGGCAGTCTGCTCAAGCTGATCGACGAACAGGGGCTGAGCAACCTGAAAGCGATCCAGCACGACGCGGTGGAAGTGCTGAACTTCATGATCCCGGATGGCTCGCTGCACGGCGTGCACATCTACTTCCCCGACCCATGGCACAAAGCGCGTCACAACAAGCGTCGATTGATCCAGTCGCCGTTCGTCAAAGTGCTGGTGCAAAAGCTGGAGCAGGGCGGCTACCTGCACCTGGCCACCGACTGGGAAGACTACGCGGTGCAGATGCTGGAAGTACTGAGCGCCGAAGAAGGCTTGCAGAACACCGCCGACGGCTACGCGCCGCAGCCGGCCTATCGTCCGCTGACCAAGTTTGAAAACCGCGGCCTGAAGCTGGGCCACGGCGTGTGGGATCTGGTCTTCACCAAGAAGTAACTACTTCAGCAGCGCCTGATTCAGGCGCTGCATCCATTGCTCAGGCACCACCTTGGTACACCACAGGCGGCGTTCCGAGCCTTTCGGTTCATCCCGGTAAATCACTTCCGAGAACTTGCCCTTGTCATCGCGACCGGGCAGGGCCACCCACGCCAGCATGCAGGCGCGTTCATGATTCGCCTGCAGAATCACCAGCTGCTCCTTGGCCGGCATAGGGCGGATTTCGTAATCGATGTTGGCGGCCTTGAGCGCGGCCGTCACCTTATCGATGGCCGGCCCGCGCGGCGCGCCATGCTCGGTAAAGTGCTGCGGCGGCCGATCGTTATAGTAAATCACCAGCGGCGGCTCAGCCGCCCAGGCCGGAACCGCGACCATCAGCATAGCGAGCAGACGCATCATCATTTCTCCAGCGGCTCCACATCCAGCACCACCACATACTGCAGACGCTTACCCTGCCACATCGTCCCACCGCGTATCTGCGCATCACAAGTCGACAACTGCCCTGCCGCCTCCTTCTTGCGCAACAGCTCACGGAACTTGATCGACGCCTTCTGCGACAGATAACCCACCATCTGACGCTGAATAAACACCGCCACCGCCTCATTCTCATAAGCATTGCGATCATCCGGCATCAGCGTCGCCACAAACACAGCCGAGCCCGTGTCCACTTCGGGGTCAGACCCCGAAATAGGACATTCGATCGCACTCGATTCAATGTCCGATTTCGGGGTCTGACCCCGAAGTAGGACATGCAGGGTGGGTTGGTAGCGCGATTCGGTCATGACTTCGACCATGAAGCGGCCGCCGTCGGTCCAGTGCAGCGCGGGGGCGCTGTCGGGTAGCTTGGGTTCGTAGGGCACGCCGGTCGGCTGCGGCAGGGGCTTGGCCTGGTTGGGGTTGGTCTTGATGATGGCGTAGACCACCGCTGCCGTGGCGACGATGATGAGCAGGGAGATGAGGAGCTGCATGGCGTGCTGTTTTTAGACAAAGGCCGTTATCTTACCGCATGCCTTTGGACTCATAGACGATTTTGCCCCCCACTACGGTTTGCAGTACTTTGATGTTGGCGATGTCTTCGGCCGGTATGGTGAAGAAGTTGCGGTCCAGGATAATGAAGTCGGCCAGCTTGCCCACTTCCAGTGAGCCGACCTGGGTCTCCGAGCGCAATGTGTAGGCGGCGTTCAGGGTGATGGCGCGCAGTACGGCGGCGCGTGGCATGCCCGGCTGCTCGGTGAGGCGGCCGGCGTAGTCCTTGCCAGCGTCCGGCGCGGCGGTGCGGGTGACGCCGACTTTCAGCGCGAACCATTCATCCAGCGGGTCGACCGGCCAGTCGCTGCCATAGGCGATGCGCGCGCCGGCATTCAGCAGCAGCGCTTGCGGTTCGACCAGCGCGTAGCGCCTGGGTCCCATGTAGTCTTTCAGCGCGCCGAGCGTGTCCGGCGCCGGTTTGCCCCACTGGAAGGACAGCACCGGCGTCACATCCAGTTGGGCGAAGCGCGGATAGTCGGCCGGGTCGACGATTTCATCGTGCGCCAGCGCTGGGCGTACCCGTTTGCCTTCCGGCGTGGCGCGCAGGTCTGCGATCGCGTCCAGCGATTCGCGCACGGCGCGGTCGCCGTCGACGTGGATGTGCGGGTCGATGTGGGCGTGCGCCAGTTCTTTCAGCGTGGTGCGCAAGGCTTCGGCTGAGAAGTAACTGGCCGGGCCGTTGCTCGGGCCGGGCTGCCAGTCCGGCTTGTCGGCCGTGCCTTTGTTGACCAGGTAAGGTTCGATCATGGCGCCGGTGAAGGCTGGTGCGGAGATTACGCCGTCCATGAACAGCTTGGCGTGGCGCACTTGCATCGATGGCGCCACTTTAGTCGCTCCCTGGTCGAATTGCTTCTGCTGCTTGAGCAGTTCGGCCACCGCGCTTTGCGGCGTCGCACCTTTATCCAGATCGATCAGCACCGCGAAGTGGGCGCGCGCGGTCAGCTTGCCCTGCTTTTGCAGCGTGGTGTAGGCGGTCATGGTTTCCGGATCGGTGTAGGCGTCCAGGAAGCTGGTGATGCCTTGCTGGCGCATCGCCGCCAGCGCGGCCTTGGTGGCGGACAGGTTCTCGGCGTCGGTCAGCGGCGGCAGTAAATTCATGGCCATGTCCTGTGCCGCGTCTTCCAGCAGGCCGGTGGCGTTGCCCTTGTCGTCGCGGGTGATTTTGCCGCCGGACGGATCGGGCGTATCGCGTTCTATCTTCGCGGTTTTGATGCCTTTGGAATTCAGCAGCGCGGAGTGGCCGAACGAGGAGCGCACGATGATGGGGCGGTCGGTCTTCAACGCGTCCAGCGTGGCGGCGGTGGTTTCCACGCCGTCCGGCAGCATCCCTTGCTGGAACCAGTTCACCACGATCATCCAGCGCTCCGGTCCCGATTTTTTGTCGCGGTCCAGGCAGGCCTGAATGCGCTGCTGGAATTGCGCCACCGTCAGCGATTCGTAATTCAGGCTGCAGTTGAGCAGGCGGCTGCCGCCCGATTGCGGATGCATATGACCGTCGATCAGGCCGGGCATCAGCATGCGGCCCTGCAGGTCGATCACTTCGGTCTTTTTGCCGGCCAGCTTTTGCGCGCCGGCGTTGTCACCGACGTAGACGATGCGGCCGCCGCGCACGGCCAGCGCCTGTTGCACGCTGTCCTGCGCATCCACGGTGTAGATGTAGCCGTTGCGGTAGATGGTCTCGGCCGGCTTGGGTGCGGCGATCGCTTCGGTACCAAGGCCACTTGCAAGAATAAGTAAAAAGAGTTTCTTGATCATCTGTTTCCCGAAAGTTGATGATAGTATTTCTGCATTCTTTTTTAACATCATAAGGCGATTCATGCACAGCCCACTAAAAGCGGTACTTGTATTACTCAGCTTCGTCACGGCGTCTGCTCAGGCTACAGTCTATTACGTTGACAGTGTAGCGGGGAACGATAGCAATAATGGCGCATCGACTTCCACGGCCTGGAAAACCATCGACAAAGTGAATAGCGCCACGTTGCTACCTGGTGATTCGGTGCTGTTCAACCGTGGCGGTGTTTGGCGTGGAAATCTGCAGTTAAAGCCTGGCTCGGAAGCGGGTGGCAAGATCGTGTATGGTGCTTACGGCACTGGCAACAAGCCACGCCTGTTAGGTTCCGTGGCGTTGAAAGACACCGCCGATTGGCTGGAGACCGCCAGCGGCAGCCATATATGGGAGTCGCAGGTCGGCACGTCGGGCTCCGAGGTGTTCAACGGCAGTGCATATTCGACGGCTAGCATCGACAGCGTCACCAAAGTGGCGTACGCGAAGATTTCTACCGATACTGCAAATCACTCTTCCGAAGCCACGCAGAGTGTGAAATTCGAACGCAGTGCTGATGTGAGCACCCAGTACAGCGATGTCATGATATTCAAGCCAGCAGCGCCTATCGTCGCAGGGCAGTGCTATAAGCTCACCTTCAATGCGCAGGCCGACACGCCGGTAACGCTGGCCTGGCCCGCCATCAAGCTGATGAAAAACGGCGGCAATTTCGATTCCTACGGTGATGCCGTGATTGGTGTCGCGCCGACCATCGGCGTCAACTGGGCCACTTACGAGGCCTATTTCAAGCCTACCGTCAGCGCTTCCGACGCGCGGGTCAATATCTACCTGGGCAAACTGCCGACGGGCATCACTCTGCGCGTGGATACCTTCCGGCTGCGCGTGTGTGACGGCAGCAAACTGCTCACCAGCGATGTCGGCAATCTGATTTTCGATGAGACTCAGGCCCAGGTCGGGTTTAAAAAACTCAATGTCACGGACCTGGCACAGGCTGGCGATTTCTGGTACGACGCAGCGCGCGGCAAGGTGCGCCTGTACTCCGTACTGAACCCGGCGGATGCCAACCCGCAGCTGGAGGCCGCGCTTAACAAGAGCATCGTTGGTGGTGCCAGCGATGTGGAGGTGCGGGATCTGGATTTACGCTACGGCGGCGCGCACGGCATCGGATTCGCGAACAACACCCAGCGCGTGCTGGTGGATGGACTCGATATCTCTTTCATCGGCGGCAGCTTGCTGACGTCGACGCTGCGTTATGGGAATGGCCTGCAGTTCTGGTTGTCGACGCAGAACGCGGAAGTGCGCAACACCCGTATCTCGCAGGTGTATGACGTTGGTTTGACGGCGCAGGGCGACGCGGTGAATACCGTTGACGGCATCGTGTTCCGCAATAACTATGTCATCAATTCCGAGCAGTGTTTTGAATTGTGGACGCGCACCGAGGCTTCGTCCATGAGTAACGTTACCTTTACCCGCAATACCTGCGTTGGATCGGGCCATGGCTGGAGTCATCCGCAACGCGGCGCGAACGGCTACGATGTACTGATGTATAAAAATACCGCGGTCACGTCGAATATCGCCATCACCGACAATATCTTCTACAACGCGGTTGACGCGGTGGTGCGTCTGGATGTCCCCTGGAATAGCTACCAGGCCATCAACTTCAGCGGCAACTGCTACTATCCTCAGCAAAGCAGCGTGGCCACGCAAGGGCTGCTGCTGAATTACACCGCCTACGACGATGCGCAATATACGATATTGACCAAGAACGTATCCACCTTTAACTCGACCTTCGCCACCAATACCTCGGCATCGACTTACGGCGATCCTCAGTTGATCATGTCGGCGGACGGCGTGTGGGTACCGAATCCGGTGGGAGGCTGTGCCGCCAAGGGCTACGCCGTCCCATCCGGAAGCTGAGTTATTTGGCCGGCGCAGGCATCGGCTTGCCTGCGAAGGCCGGCAGGAAGGCCAGCAGGTTCCCGGCCAGGACCAGCGCCAGGCCGCCCAGCGCGAGCGGTGTCCACTGATAGCCTTCGTAGACAGTGGACACGCTCAGTGCAACGATGGGGAACAGCACGGTGGAATACGCCGCGCGGTCAGGTCCGATGCGGCCGACCAGTACCAGATAGGCGGTAAACGCGATCACCGAGCCGGGTATCGCCAGGTACAGCAGCGCGCCCAGGTAGCGCGGCGATGGATCGAGCGCAAACGGCATGCCCAGTGCCAGCGCCGCCACGCCCAGCGTGGTGGAACCGATCAGCATGGCCCAGGTGTTGGTCAGCCATGGCGTCAGGCCGAGCGATTGCATGCGGCTGGACAGCAGATTCCCGCACGAGAAGCACAGCGTGCCGCCGACGCTGAGCGCAAGGCCCAGCAGCGTATCCGAGTCGTGCCAGTGGCCGGCCATCTGTGGCGCGAACAGCAGCAGGATGCCGCCCAGGCCAAGCAAAGCGCCCAGCATCACCTGCGGTTTGATCGGGCGGCCAAGGAACAGCCGGCCGTTGAGGGCGTTCCACAGCGGCGCGGTGGAGAACACCACGGCTTCCAGCCCGCTGGTGATCCATTGGCTGGCGTAGTAGAAGCACAGGAAGTTCAGGCAAAACAGCGCGATGCCCTGGGCGAACAGGTAGCGCCAAGCGGCGCGCGGCGGCAGCCATTGCCGGCGCGCGAGCAGCAGGCCGGTCATCAGCACGGCGGCTGCAATCCAGAAGCGGAAGGCGATCGATACCGGCGCCGGCACCACGCCGAGCTGGAAGGAGATGGCGATCCAGGTGGTGCCCCAGATCAGAACGGTGAGGGCATAGAGTAGAGTATTCATGCCGCCAGCATGCCGGGCCGGCGGCGTGGCGGCTTGTCTGAAATTGCGCATTTCGGCGCGGCGGCCGGCAGCGCTGGCGGCCGCGTGCTAGACTTTCCCCATCATGTCTATCCGTCCCGCCATTGCCAGCGTTCTTGAATCTCCCAAGCCGGAAGGCGCGCTGTCGGGCTCCGTGTTCAAGACCATGTCGGAAACCGACGCCACGCTGGAGCGCTTCGCCTGGCTGGGCGATGAGCTGGCGGTGGCGATCTGGCGGCGCGACACGGAACGGGCCGAGACCAGTTACGACAAGCCGGGCCACCACACATTGTCCTGCTATATGAATGGCGGTCATCGCACCGAGCGCTGGGAGCTGCCCGGCCTTTACGGCGGGCCGAAACGTCTGTGCACGCTGCCGGACTGGCACGAGTCCAGTTGGACGGTGCGCGGGCATATGCACTTCATGCATCTGTACTTCCTGCCCGAGCACTTCACGCGGCGCGCGGTGGTGGAGCTGGACCGTGAGCCCCGCGAGCTGACGCTGAGCGACCGCACTTACTTCGAACATGAAGGCATCGCCCGCATGTGCGGCGCGCTGGCGTCGATGTCGTGGGAGGGGCCGGACGCGCAACTGCGCGCCAACGAGGTGGCGCATGAGACCTTGAGCCAGCTGCTGCTGGCGCAATCGGTGCCGCAACATCAGCAGCGCGTGCGCGGTGGACTGGCGCCGGTGGTGCGACGGCGGCTGGCCGATTACATCGAGGCGCATCTGGGACGGAACATCACGCTGGGCATGCTGGCGGAGCTGGCGTGCATGTCGGAGTATCACCTGGTGCGGATGTTCAAGCTGTCGTTTGGCATGACACCGTCGGCCTGGATCGCGGCGCGCCGGGTCGACCGTGCGCGCCTGCTGCTCAAGATCAGCGATCAGCCCTTGCAGCAGATCGCCGATGCCTGCGGCTACGCGGACCTGAGCCACTTCAGCCACCGCTTCCGCGACGCCATCGGCGCTTCCCCCAGCCGCTATCGCAGCATCGTGCTTGCCTAGTTCCTCGACGTCTGAGGCCAATCAAATTCTCTTTATGCCCAATGGGCGATAGTGGGCGTTCGCGCTATCAAAGGAGATCCTCATGCCATACGTGTATTCCAAGGTTGATAACCTTGAAGGCAGTTCGAAGGTTGGGACGCATCAATGTGTAGTGCTGATTCAGCACTACACCGATGCCGGTCCGGCTAGTGGCTGGCGCCAAGGTGAAGCAGTGTTTGGCAATCAGATGATTCGTAAAGGGACGGCGATAGCGACCTTCAAAAATGGTCGCTATCCTAATGAGAAGCATGGGAATCATGCGGCGTTCTTCCTGCGTCAAGCGATCAATGGCATCTACGTTATGGACCAGTGGAGCGATAAAAAGAAGCCTCGAATCTCCGCGAGGTTTCTGGAGTCACAGGGTACGAATAAAGATGGTAGTTTTAAGAATCCGAGTAATAACGCCGATGCCTTCTTTGTGATCGAGCACTGATCATGAAAGCTAACCTGAGCAAAGGCGTACGAACGACCTTGGTAGCGGTGCTCTTGGTGCCTGCGCATGTACTCGCCGCTGAGGTATCTCCGTTAACCTGCCCAGACGTCATTCCGGCAGTGGCAATCAAGGTTGATCCGGTGTTAGAGAAGTGGGCGCCAAGTGTGCCAAGTGATTTTCGACTGAGCGCCGCAGGCTTTAATAATGGCCCACCTGAAAAGCATGCTGATCTTAAACCGGACTCTGTTACCGAGAAAAGACAGCGCTCTGTCGCGATCTGGCGATTTGATGGAGACGGGTTTGTCGATGGTCTCTGGCTGGCTTGCTCTTACGGCGGTGCAGCTGGCGAGGTCGTTTTGGCTCGCAAGCTGCCAAGCGGCTACCGCAGCTGTTCGGTCACTTATAGTCCCAGTCCCAAGGCCGGCGCACAAGTGATTGATATCGCCTGTCGCTGATTATTCCATCTCGTTGATCAGATCGACGATCTCTTCGCCGTAGGAGGCGAGCTTTTTCTCGCCGACGCCGGAGATGCCACGCAGGTCGTCCAGCGCGGTCGGGCGGGCCTTGGCGATTTCGCGCAGCGTGGCGTCGTTGAAGATGATGTAGGCGGCGACGTTGTGTTCGCGCGCGGTGCCCATGCGCCACGAGCGCAGGCGATCGAAAATCTTTTGTTCGTCGGTCGACAGGTCGGTTTCCACATAGCCCTTGGCGGCGCGGCTCGGCTTGGCCGCCTTGACCGGTTTCTGGTACTGCCGCAGCTGCACCTTCTGCCCGCCCTTCAGCACCGGACGCGCGGCGTCGGTCAGTTTCAGCGAGCTGTATTGTTCATGGTCGACCGTCAGCAGCCCAAGCGCGATCACCTGGCGCAGGATGGCGCGCCATTCCTGTTCGCTGCGGTCGGCGCCGATGCCGAACACCGACAGCGAGTCGTGATGCCAGGTCTTGATGCGCTCCGTCTCCTGCCCGCGCAGCACGTCGATCACGTGGCCGGCGGCGAAGCGCTGGTCGACCCGGTACACCGTCGACAGCAGCTTTTGCACCGGCACCGTGCCGTCGAACGACACCGGCGGAATCAGGCAGGTATCGCAATTGCCGCAAGGGCCGGCCTGTTCGCCGAAGTAGTCGAGCAGGCGCACGCGCCGGCAGCTCAGCGTCTCGCACAGGCCCAGCATGGCGTCCAGCTTGTTGCCCAGCACGCGCTTGAAGGTTTCGTCGGCTTCGGATTCGTCGATCATCCGTCGCTGCAGCACCACGTCCTGCAGGCCGTAGGCCATCCAGGCGTTGGCCGGCATGCCGTCACGGCCGGCGCGGCCGGTCTCCTGGTAATAGCCTTCGATACTTTTCGGCAGATCGAGGTGGCAGACGAAGCGCACGTCCGGTTTGTCGATGCCCATGCCGAAAGCAATGGTGGCGCACATGACGATGTTCTCTTCGCGCAGGAACTTGGCCTGGTTGGCGGCGCGCTTGGCGTGGTCCATGCCGGCGTGGTAAGCCAGCGCGCGCACCCCGTTCTCGTTGAGGAATTCGGCGGTCTCCTCGACCTTCTTGCGCGACAGGCAGTAGACGATGCCGCAATCACCGCCATGTTCGGCGGTGATGAAGTCCAGCAGCTGCTTGCGGCCATTGCCCTTTTCAACGATCGCGTAGCGGATGTTGGGACGGTCGAAGGAGGAAACGAATTGCGCCGCGTCGTCCAACTGCAGGCGATGGACGATTTCGGCGCGGGTCTGCGGATCGGCGGTGGCGGTCAGCGCGATGCGCGGCACGTCCGGGAACTGCTCGTGCAGGATCGACAGCTTGATGTACTCGGGCCGGAAGTCATGACCCCATTGCGACACGCAGTGCGCTTCGTCGATGGCGAACAGCGATATCTTCGAGCTCTGGAACAGGTTGAGGCAGCGCTCGGTCATCAGGCGCTCGGGCGCCACGTAGACCAGGTCGATCTCGCCGCTGCGCACTAGCCGCTCGATGCGGCTGGCTTCTTCGTAGGTCTGGGTGGAGTTGAGGAAGGCGGCGCGCACGCCGACTTCTTCCAGCGCGTCCACCTGGTCCTGCATCAGCGCGATCAGCGGCGACACCACCACGCCAACGCCGTCGCGCAGCAGCGCCGGGATCTGATAGCACAGCGACTTGCCGCCGCCGGTGGGCATCAGGACCAGTGCGTCGCCACCGCCGGCCACGTGGCCGACGATGTCCGCCTGCTGGCCGCGGAAGGCTGGATAGCCAAACACGGTTTGCAGCAAATGGAGTGCGCGTTCGTTATTGTCCTGATGAATCATGATACTGCTACTGCTTTACAAAAAAGATTAGTCGGCCCAGACGATGGTGCCAGTATACGCGGTCGCCAGCACCAGCAGGCCAAAAGCGATGCGATACCAGGCAAACACGGTGAAAGTATGCGAGCTGATATAGCGCAGCAGCCAGCGTACGCACAGGAAGGCCGAGATGAAGGCCGACACGGTGCCGATGGTGAACAGCGGCAGGTCGGCGGCCGACAGCAGCGCGCGTTCCTTGTACAGCGAGTAGACGGTGGCGCCGACCAGGGTGGGAATCGCCAGGAAGAACGAGAACTCGGTGGCGACCTTGCGCGACAGGCCGAAGATCATGCTGCCCATGATGGTGGCGCCGGAACGGCTGGTGCCTGGAATCAGCGCGAAGGCCTGGGCGACGCCGATTTTCAGCGCATCGACCGGGGTCAGCTCGTCGACCGAGTTGATGCGGGCGGCGGCCGGATTGTCCTTGGCGCGCTTTTCCACCCACAGGATGACGAAGCCGCCTATGATGAAGGCCAGCGCCACCGGCACCGGCGCGAACAGCACTTGCTTGATGGCTTTGTTGAACAGCACGCCCAGCACGGCGGCCGGCAGGAAGGCGATCAGCACGTTGATGGCGAAGCGTTGCTGTTTCGGATCGCCCAAGCCGGTCAGCACTTCCAGGATGCGGGCGCGGAATTCCCAGATCACGGCCAGCATGGCGCCGGCCTGGATGACGATCTCGAACACTTTCATTTTCTCTTCCATGCCCTGGAAGCCCAGTAGATGTTCAGCCAGGATCAGGTGGCCGGTGGAGGAAATCGGCAGGAATTCCGTGAAACCTTCAACCAGGCCCATGATGAGGGCTTTCAGCGCGAGAACGATATCCATGAATTTAGTATTTACACGTGGAAGTTTGGAGAAATAGGAGCGGCGAGGAGGGCGCCGGGGTCGAAGCTTACCATGTTCGACGCCGTCTTTTGCCAATCTGACTCAAGCGTAATGGCATCGGACAAAAAAAATCCCCCATCAGCCTGCGCTGCGGGGGCAAAGACAAGCGACTGGAGAGTCGCGAGAACGCGGTACGGTTTATTTGTACATCGGGCCGGCGGTGACGAAGGGGCCGCCCTGGTAGATGGTGGGCGCGTCGCCTGGCGCCGGATAGTTGGCGTTGTCCGGGAACTGGCCGGCGAATTCGGCGGAGCTGTGCTTGGGCACATAGCCCAGATGCGCCGCGTGCTTGTTGTCCCACCATTTGGTGGCGTTGTTGGAGGTGCCGAAGGTGATGGTGTGGCCGACGCGCGGCGTGAACAGCGAGCAGCGGATCAATTCCACCAGGTCGTCGTAGGCCAGATAGGTGACCATCATGCGCGGGTTCTTCGGCTCGGGGAAGGAGGAGCCGATGCGCAGGCACACGGTTTCGGTGCCGAAGCGGTCGTAGTAATAGCGTGACAGCGCTTCGCCGAAGGCTTTGGAGATGCCGTAGAAGCCGTCCGGGCGCAGCGGCATGTTGGCGTCCACCAGTTCGGTGGTCTGGTAATAGCCCACCACGTGGCTGGAGCTGGCGTAGATCACGCGCTTGACGCCGCACTTGTGCACCGCTTCGTACAGGTGATGCAGGCCGAGGATGTTGGCGTTCATGATAGGCTCGAATTTGTCTTCGACCGAGATGCCGCCAAAGTGCAGCACGGCGTCCACGCCTTCCATCATCTGCATCACCTTGTCGCGGTCGCCCAGGTCGCCGATGACGATTTCCTCGCCCTCGCGCGCAGGGCCGAGATCCTTGACGTCGTTTAGGCGGACGATGTCGGCCCAGGCCTTGGCGCGTTCGCGCAGCACGGTGCCGAGACCGCCGCCGGCGCCGGTGAGGAGGATGCGTTTGAAGGGTTTGCTGGTGTTGGTCATGTTGGTTTGGTGATTTATTTGGTGATTTAGTTAAACGTTTAACTTCAAGTATAAACAAGCTTCTGGAAAAAATCACCTGTTTTGATAAAACGTTGTACAGTATCCGAGTTTCAATAAAAACAAGGAGACTGCGCATGAGGAGATTTCTGTTAGCGGCGTGCCTGGCTGTCAGCGCTGCGGTGGCCACTGCAGCACCGCTGCAAAACATCTACGGCCGCCAGCATCAGTTGCTGGATGGGCGCTGGAATTACATCGTCGATCCGTATGAAACCGGCTTCTACAATTATCGGCGTGAGCCCTACGACCAGTCGGCCAGCGGCGTTGGCGGCTTTTACGACGACCGCAAGCCGCGCGACAAGGACGATGTGGTGGAATACAGCTTCGACGGCTCGCCCACGCTGGCCATTCCCGGCGACTGGAATTCGCAGAATGCGAAGCTGGAATTTTACGAAGGCACGGTGTGGCTACGCCGGCAGTTCAACGCCGCGCCGCAGGCCGGCAAGCGCTATTTCCTGTACTTTGGCGCGGTCAATTACGAGGCCCACGTCTACCTGAACGGCAAGAAGCTGGGCAGCCACAAGGGCGGCTTCACGCCTTTCCAGTTCGATGTCACCGGCCGTTTGCAGGCCGGCGAGAATACGCTGGTGGTCAAGGCCGACAACACGCGCCATCAGGACGATATCCCCACCGTGAACACCGACTGGTGGAATTACGGCGGCATCACGCGCGACGTGCTGCTGGCCGAAACGCCGGACAGCTATATCGAGGACTACCAGATCCAGCTGGCCAAGGGCGACATGGGCCGCATCGAAGGTTATGTGCAGCTGGCCGGCGTGCAGCACGCGCAAGAGGTGACGGTATCCATCGCGGAGCTGGGCGTGAAGACGGCGGTGCGCACCGACGACCATGGCCGCGCCGTCGTCAGCATCGCGCTGCCGAAGGCGAAAGTGCGTTACTGGTCGCCGGAAGATCCCAAGCTGTACGCGGTCAGCATCGCCGCCGGCGCCGACAAGCTGGATGACCGCATCGGCCTGCGCAGCATCGTCACGCGCGGCCAGGACATTCTGTTGAACGGCAAACCGGTGTTCCTGCGCGGCGTGTCGCTGCATGACGAGAATCCGCTGATTCCCGGCCGCCTGCGCGGCGCAGGCGACATGCGCATGATGCTGCAATGGGCCAAGGAGATGAACTGCAATTACGTCCGCCTGGCGCACTACCCGCACAGCGAGGAGATGATACGGCTGGCCGATGAAATGGGACTGATGGTATGGGCCGAGGTGCCGGTGTACTGGACCATTTCGTGGGACAAGCCGGAAGTCTACGCCAACGCCGCGCAGCAGCTGACCGATCTGGTGGTGCGCGACAAGAACCGCGCCAGCGTGGTGATCTGGTCGATCGGGAACGAGACGCCGGTGAGCGCGCCGCGCAATGTCTTCATGGGCAAGCTGGCCGATACGGTGCGGTCACTGGATGGCACGCGGCTGGTGGGCGCGGCGCTGGAAGTGCATCGCAACGGCGACGTGGTGACGGTGGAAGATCCGCTGGCCGACAAGCTTGATCTGGCCAGCTTCAATGAATACGCCGGCTGGTACTGGTCCAATAACCGCGAGATGCTGAAGTTCTCGTTCAAGGTCAATTACAACAAGCCGGTGCTGGTGACCGAATTCGGTGCCGATGCGCTGGGCGGTTATCACGCCGACAGCGACACCAGGTGGAGCGAGGAATATCAGGATCAGCTTTATAAAAACACCTTCAAGCTGTTGGATGCGATACCGGGCCTGCGCGGCATGACGCCGTGGGTGCTGACCGATTTCCGTTCGCCGCGCCGTCCGAATCCGGTGTATCAGGATTACTGGAACCGCAAGGGCCTGATCTCGGAGACCGGCAAGAAGAAGCAAGCCTTTTATACGCTGAAGTCCTACTACGAACAGAAACAGGAACAGTACAAATGAAGACACGACACATCGTTGCCGCGCTGGGCGCGGCGTTGTCTCTGTGCGCGCAGGCGCAGGTGCAGGATGCGCAGATCGAGCGCAAGGTCACGGCGTTGATGCAGAAGATGACGGTGGCGGAAAAAGTCGGCCAGTTGAACCAGCTGTCGGACAGGGAGGCCACCGGCCCTGTCACCAGTGAGTACGCGGCCAAGCTGGAGGCGGTCCGCAGCGGCAAGGTCGGCTCGCTGCTTAACGTGGCGGGCGTGGCCAGCACGCGCGCCATGCAGGAACTGGCGCTGCAATCGCGGCTGAAAATTCCGCTGCTGTTCGGCCTCGATGTGATTCACGGCTACCGCACCGTGTTCCCGGTGCCGCTGGGCGAGGCGGCGTCGTGGGACCTGGAGGCGATCGAACTGTCGGCGCACATCGCCGCCAAGGAAGCTTCGGCCGCCGGCGTGCACTGGACCTTCGCGCCGATGGTGGACATCGCGCGCGATCCGCGCTGGGGCAGGGTGATGGAGGGCGCTGGCGAGGATACCTATCTCGGCTCACAGATCGCGGTCGCGCGCGTGCACGGTTTCCAGGGCAAGAAGCTGGGCGCTACCGATGCCGTGATGGCCACCGCCAAGCACTTCGCGGCCTACGGCGCGGCCATCGCCGGCCGTGATTACAACGCGGTCGACATGAGCGAGCAGCAGCTGTACGAGGTGTATCTGCCGCCGTTCAAGGCGGCGGCCGATGCCGGCGCCGCCACCTTTATGAACTCATTCAATTCGTTGAACGGCGTGCCGGCCACCGGCAACAGCCTGCTGCAGCGGGACATCCTGAAAGGCGCGTGGAAGTTCAAGGGTTTTGTAGTCAGCGACTGGGGCTCGGTGCGTGAGATGGTGCCGCACGGGTACGCAGCCGATTTGTCGGATGCCGCCGTCAAGGCCATCAACGCCGGCAGCGACATGGACATGGAGGGCTATGCCTACACCCAGCATCTGGAGCAGGCCATCAAGGACGGCAAGGTCAAGATGGCGACGCTGGACGATGCCGTGCGCCGCGTGCTGACCAAGAAGTTCGAACTGGGCCTGTTCGATGATCCGTATCGCTATTCCGATCCGGCGCGTGAGCAGGCGGTGCTGGGCAACGATGCGCACCGCGCCGCCGCGCTGGACGTGGCGCAGAAGTCGCTGGTGCTGCTGAAGAACGACGGCCATCTGCTGCCGCTGGCGCGCAGCGGCCAGCGGATTGCGGTGATTGGCCCGCTGGCCGATTCTCGACGCGACCTGGAGGGCGGCTGGGTGCCGGGCGACGAACGCACGCGCGCCCGCGTGATCAGCATCCTCGAAGGCATGCGCGGCAAGGCGCAGGTCAGCTATGCGCAGGCGTGCGCGCCGGGATGTGCCGGCACCGAAGGCTTTGCGGCGGCGGTTGAAACGGCGTCGCAGGCGGACATCATCGTGCTGGCGGTAGGCGAAACCTGGGACTTGAGCGGCGAGGCCAAGTCGCGCACCGACATCTCGCTGCCGGGTCAGCAGGAAGCGCTGTTCAGAGTGTTGAAAGCCACCGGCAAGCCGATCGTGGCGGTGCTGCTGGCCGGCCGTCCGCTGGTATTCAACACCATCGCCGATCAGGCGGACGCCATCGTCTACGCCTGGTTCCCCGGCAGCGAGGGCGGCAACGCGGTGGCCAATGTGCTGTTCGGCGATTACAACCCGTCCGCCAAGTTGCCGATTACGCTGCCGCGCAGCGTGGGACAGATTCCGCTGTCGTACACGCAGTACAGCACCGGGCGGCCGGTGGTCAACAAGAAGGACATCGTCTACAAGTCGGCCTACATCGATGCGCCCACCACGCCGCGCTACGCTTTCGGCCATGGCCTCAGCTACACCGACTTCAAATATTCCGGCCTGACGCTGAGCAGCCCGAGCATGGCCGGCAGGCAGAAGGTGACGCTGTCGTTCGATCTGGCCAACAGCGGCAAGGTGGAGGGCACGGAGATTGTGCAGTTCTACCTGCGCGACATGGTGGCGTCGGTGGTGCGGCCGTTGAAGGAGTTGAAGGGATTTCAGAAAGTGCATCTGAAGCCGGGCGAAACGCGCCGTGTCAGCTTTACCATCGACCGCGATACACTGTCCTTCTACAACAGCAAACTGGCGTGGGGCGCGGAGGCGGGGGACTTCAAGCTGATGGTGGGCAGCGCTTCGGACGATATCCGGCTGGAGACCAGGCTGACGCTGACGCGCTGATGCGCTGACTCAGCGCAGGCGCAGTATCTTGGCCAGCTCGCCGCTCTTTTCCAGCGCGTGGATGGCGGCGTTGACCTCGCCCACGCTGATGGCGCTCTTGCGCGAGACGGCGCACATGGTCATCACATCGTACACCGTCAGCATGTGATAGCCGGGAGGGATATTGCCGGCCTCCACCTGCTTGTTGAAGATGGTGGTCGGCGTGACCAGGTAGTCGAAGCGGCCGGCCACCCATTTTCGGATCGACAGCGGGGCAGAGGGCGCGTCGTCACGGATGTAATCCTGGCCGATCACCTTTTCCAGTTCCGGATAACGGAAGCCCAGCACCATGCCGAGCCGCTTGCCGCGCAATTCCTGCAGTGAGGCGGGCGGCTTGACGCCGGGGCGCGTGATCACCACTTCGCTGATCGGGATGAAGGCGCGGGTCCAGTCCACGTCGCCCGGCAGCCATTGCGGCAGATAGCTGCACAGAACATCGCCGTCGCCGTTTTCCAGCGCCGCCATCACGCGCGTGCGCGGCAGCTCGACGTATTGCAGCGGACGTCCCAGCTGGCGCGCCAGCGCGGCGCCCAGCTTGTCCTGGAATTCGGTCTTGGGCGGCTGGTTCGGGGACGGCATGCCATCCACCTTTTCCACATAGCGCAGCGGCGCCTTGTCGGCGGCGTGGGCCGCCGGCAGCGCGGCCAGCGTGGCGGCGAGCAGCATGTGCGCCAGCATCAGCACAAGCCTTTCTGCATCTGTGCCACTTCCTCGCGCAGCCAGTCGCAGAAATGGGTGATCTTGCTCATGCCGCGCATGTCGCGGTTGACCAGGATGTGGTAGCCGCGGATATATGGCGCCGAGGCGCAGGCCACCTGCTTCAGCGTGCCGTTGCACAGGTCTTCGCTGGCGATGGCTTGCGACACCAGAGCGATGCCCTGTCCCGCCACGGCCGACTGCACCATCACCGCAAAGTTGGTGAAGCTGCGCGAGAAGTTGAACTGGCCCTTGAGCGCATTGTTATGCCGCAGCAGGGCGATCCAGGTATCGGTGGTCTGCTCGTGCAGCAGCGGGTAGCGGTGCAGCGTGCTTAATGTGATCTCGCTTTCGCCGGGTGCTAGCAGCGACGGGCTGTAGACCGCCACCAGCCGGTCTTCGAACAGCAGATCGGGATCGCCCGGGATGACGTCGTAGGTGCGCAGCGCGATGTCGGTGCGGCCATCCTTCATGTCGGCCAGCTGGTCGCTGGAATCGATGCGGATGTCCAGCTCCGGATAGCGCTGGGTGAAGCGGGCGATGCGCGGCACCAGCCATTTGATGGCCAGCGAGTGGGTGGTCGAGATACGCAGGATTTTTTCCTCATCGCCGCCCTGCAGGGCGCCGATCTTGGTATTCAGTTCGCCCAGTACGCGGCGCACGGTGGCGGCCAGTTCCTGGCCTTTTTCGGTGAGCGTGATATGGCGCGGATGGCGCACGAACAGCTCGAAGCCCAATGCCTCCTCCAGCTGCTTGACCTGCAGGCTGATGGCGGCCGGCGTCTTGTGCAACTCCTGCGCCGCCAGCTTGAAGCTGCCCCAGCGCGCTGCGCAGTCGAAGTCGATCAAGCCGGAGAGGGAGCGCAGCAATTTGGGCATGGCTAAGTTTTTCTTGCGCTCGGGTCGAAAATAACTCGTTTGATAACAGTTTAGGCCTGTCCGAAAATATAACCCATACCCAGACAAAACTCCATGCACAAGTTTTCTTAACCGGAGCCATCATGACCCAGCCCGCCGCCCCCACCCTCAAACCGGCCAACGCGCCACCCGCCGCCAGCCAGCCGCCAAGCCCGTTTCCGGCCCGTTACTCAGCCGAATTAATGAAAATGCTGTCGCAATTGGTGATGTTGCGCTGAAGCATCGGAAAACCTGGCGTTTTGAGATCAAGCGCTGCACCATTCATCCGGATTAAACGCCGTTCATCATGTATCTCGACCACTCCTCCGATTGTGTGTCGATGAACGGCCTGGCTGTACTACCCTCGCGGCTTATCGCTACCCTGAGGAAGAAGCCAATGCTGTGCCTGCGCAATCTGCATAAAACCTATGCCAATGGCGTACACGCCACCCGCGATATATCACTGGAGATACCGACCGGACTATTTGGCCTGCTGGGGCCGAATGGCGCTGGAAAGTCCTCGCTGATGCGCACCATTGCCACCTTGCAGCGACCCGACAGCGGCAGCATCCATCTCGATGGCATCGATGTGCTGGCCCAGCCGCTGGCGATGCGTCGCCAACTGGGGTATCTGCCGCAGGATTTTGGCGTCTATCCCAAAGTATCGGCACTGGAGTTGCTCAATCACTTCGCTATCCTGAAAGGCATCACGGCGCGTGGCGAACGGCGCGAGATGGTGGAAGCGCTGTTGCAGCAAACTAATCTGTGGGAGGTGCGCCGGCGCGCGGTACACAGCTATTCGGGCGGCATGCGGCAACGCTTCGGTATCGCCCAGGCGTTGCTGGGCGCGCCACGGCTGGTGATCGCTGATGAGCCGACGGCGGGGCTGGATCCCGATGAGCGCAACCGCTTCCTCAATTTACTGGCCCGCATTGGCGAGCAAGTGGTGGTGATACTCTCCACCCACATCGTGGCAGACGTCACCGATCTGTGCCAGCGCATGGCCATTATCGCGGCCGGGCGGGTGGTGGCCAGCGGCGAGCCGCAGGTTGCCATTGCCGCTTTGCAGGCATCGATCTGGCAGCGCAGCATCAGCGAGTCGATGCTGGACGATTATCAGCAGCGCTATACCGTTCTCTCCTCACGCTTACAGGGCGGCAAGCCGCACATCCGCGTGCATGCCACCGAGGCGCCCGGTGATGGATTTGTCCCATGCCCGCCTAGCCTGGAAGACCTGTACTTCCTGACGCTACGCGGCGCGCGTTAAGGAGGCGCCATGTGGAGCGAATTCTTCCGTTTTGATCTGCGCTACCAACTACGCCAGCCCATGCTGTGGATGGTGACGCTGGTACTCATGTCGCTGGGCTGGTTCTCCGCCAGTAGCGATGCCATCCGCATCGGCGGCGCGGCTGGAGCCGCCTATTTGAACGCGCCTGTCCTCATCGCCAATCAACTGGGGATATTGAGTGTGCTGGCACTGTTCCTGGTCACGATGCTGATCGCCGGCAGTGTGTTGCGTGATACGGACAGCGGCATGTCGGATTTGCTGTATGCCACTCCCATGCATAAAAGTGCGTATTTGCTGGGGCGCTTTCTGGCCGGCTGGGTCTGTTGTCTTGTGGTGTTTGTGCTCGTGACGATGAGCATGCTGGTCGCGAGTGCGATTGGCGGTGCCGATCCCGAGCGGATCGGGCCAACCTCGCTGTGGCCCTATGTCTGGAGCATGGGCGTGCTGGTACTGCCGAATTTGCTGTTCGTGACCGCCTTGCTGATGTTGCTGGCTGCCTTGACCCGTTCACTGTTGATGGTCTACGTTGGGGTGCTGGCATTTATGGTGCTGTGGTCGGCGGCAGGCTTGCTGGCGCAACGCCAGGAAGGCCTGCTGCTGGGCTCTCTGCTGGATCCGTTTGCACTACGTGCGCTGGCGCATGCCACGCGTTACTACACCAATGCCGAGATGAATCAACGCTTGCCGGAGCTGAGCGGTGCATTGCTGGCCAACCGCCTGCTATGGATGCTGGTCGCCTTGACCCTGCTGACACTCACCGTATGGCGCTTTCAGCCCCTGCACGCTGGTACGGCGCGGCAGAGCTGGCTGGGCCGGATGGCCAGCCGTCTGACGCGCACGCCAGGCCGCGGGCAGGCGGTTACCGCGCCAGCGCAGCCCGTTGCTGCCCGCTTGCGTCGTGCGCCGCGCTGGAAACTTTCCAGCGCATGGCGGCAATGCTGGAGCATGCTGGCGCTGGATCTGCGCGGCATCCTGCGCAGCCTGCCTTTCATGATCATGCTGCTGCTGGGCCTTGCCAACTTCGTGGTCAACTATCTGGTGGGGGGAATCCGCATCGACAGTGTTCCTTATCCGCTAACGCGCTTGATGCTGCAAGAACTGGATGGCGGCCTGAATCCTGCACTGGCGCTGGTGCTACTGTTTTATAGCGGCGAACTGGTGCACAAGGATAGGCAGGCCCGGATCGATGCCCTGAGCGATGCGATGCCGGTGGCGGACTGGGTGCCGCTACTCGCCAAGTGCGGCGCACTGCTGGTGTTGGTGCTGGTGTACATGGGAGCAGGCGTGCCGGTCGCCATGCTGATACAGGCCGTGCAGGGCGGGGTCGACTATCAGCCAGGCTTGTACGTGCAAGGCACGCTACTGGCAGCGAGCTGGTATGGTCTGATGGCGCTGGCCTTGCTGGCGTTACAGGTGCTGGCCGGGCATCGCTATCTGGGCTATGCCTTAGGGGAGGCATTGCTGTTGTCCGAGCGCCTGTTGCAGGGCATGGGCATGGATAACCATCTCTACAGTTATGCCGCGTTGCCGACATTGGTGTATTCGGATATGAATGGCTATGGCCATTATCTGGCGGGCTGGAGCTGGTTTGTGATGTATTGGACCTTGTTTGCGCTGGCCTTGCTCTTGCTGGCGCAGGCGTTCTGGCAACGTGGTCAGATGCCGCGCTGGCGCCTGGCCCTGGCCCTGGCCCTGGCGCCGAGCGGAGCCTTGCGCGGCTGGCGCGGCGCCGCCCTGCTGGTGTGCCTGGCAGCCTGGGCGGCGTGCGGCCGCTGGATCGATTACAACACCAGCGTGCTGAATCTGTATCTGAGTCCGGCTGAACGCCTGGATTGGCGGGCCGATTATGAAAAGACCTGGCGCAGTACGCTGGCGACTCCCCAGCCACGGCTGGTCAGCGTGCAAACCGAGGTGGCGCTGTTTCCGCAGCAGCAGCGGGCCGAGATTCGTGGGCACTATCTATTGCAGAACAAGGAAAGCACGGCCTTGGCTACCTTGCAGTTGCAGCGCAGCAGTGGTGCGGACGGTGGCATGGTGTCGCGCGTCGACACGGCATTCCTGAATTTGCCACCGCATACGGTGTTACGCGACGACCAACGTCACGGCGTTTTGTTGCTGCGATTGGCGCAGCCCTTGGCGCCGGGCGCGCAACTGGCGCTGGACTTCACGGTCAGCATTCGCCATCCCGGTTTCACCAACAGTGGCAAGCCAGTACCGATCAATGACAATGGCACGCTGTTCACGTTCGACGAGTTTTTCCCGCAACTGGGTTATCAGGCGGCACGTGAGCTCGACGACCGCAATGCGCGCCGCGCGCGCGGACTGGGCGAGCCGCACCGTCATCCCGCCCGCACCGAGCAGGCTGCCGTGCGGGACAATTATCTGAAGCCACTGGGGATACAGGCGGACCTGGTCGCGTTCGATGCCATCGTTTCCACTGCGGCCGACCAGACCGCGATGGCACCTGGCAGCTTGCTGCGTCAATGGCAGCAGCAGGGGCGCAACTATTTTCATTACAAGCTGGTGCGTCCGACGCTGCCTTTCCTGTCATTCCAGTCGGCGCGCTGGAGCGTGCGTTCGGCGCAGTGGCAAGGCATACCGATACGCGTTTACTACCATCCTCAGCATCCCTACAACGTGGAGCGGATGCTGGCCGGCGCCCGCGCGGCATTGGCATATAACAGCCGTCACTTCGGACCCTACCCCTATGATGAGTTGCGGATACTTGAAACACCGCTCTATCAGAGCTATGCACGCAGCTTCCCTATGACCATCCCGATCTCGGAGTCGCTGGGCTTTATCAATGATGTGCGCGACCCGGCGCGTTTCGATCACGTATTCTATGTGACCGCCCACGAGGTGACACATCATTGGTGGGGCGAGCAAGTGATGGCTGCGGATATGCAGGGCGGGCCGCTGATCACTGAATCGCTGAGCGAATATGTCGCGCTGATGACGGCCGAGCAGCAATATGGCAAGGCGGCGGTGTTACGCCTGTTGCGCTGGAATCTGGACGAATATCTGCGTGGTCGCGGCGCCGACCATAACGGCGAGGTCGCGCTGGCCGAGGTTGACGATCAGGTCTATCTGCAGTACCGCAAAGGTAGCCTGGCTTTTTACCGCCTGCGTGCCGAGCTGGGTGAGCCCGCCGTTAATCTGGCGTTGCGCCGCCTGCTGGAGGCCCATCGCTATCAGCCCGCACCGTATGTCACCAGCAGCGACTTGCTGACCGAGCTGCGCCTGCAAAGCCCGCCCGAACGACAGCAACTGCTGACGGATTTGTTTGAACGGATCGTTGTGTACGATAACCGTATAGTCGCGGCAAGTGCCCGCCAGCGTGCCGATGGCCGCTGGGAAGTGCCGCTCAAGCTCAGGCTGGCCAAACTGGTGGCCGATGCCGGCGGGCGCGAAGTGGCGCAGGCCTATGATGAGCCGATAGAGCTGGTGGTGTATGGGAGTTCGGGCCAGCAGCTTTACCATGGCTGGCACCGGCTGCCTGCGGGCGATGCCAGTCTGACGCTGGTGCTGGATGGCAGCCGCGAGCGTCCGGCACGGGTGGCGCTCGACCCCGGGCAATTGCTGATCGACCGCAATCTGGCCGATAACAGCCGCCAGATCAGTCCCTGAGCATCCGGGCTAGAGCTGATGCTCCTGTTTGAACGCGCTGCTGCGGCGGCGCGACATCTGTAGCCGCATCTGGTTGTGCAGTACCAAGGTCAGGCCACCCGTCGGGGCTGTGGTGATCTGTGAAACGCTGCGCAGGTTGACAATCTGGCTGCGGTTGATGCGGATGAACTGGCTGGGATGGAGCCGTGCTTCGAGCTGACTCAAGGAGCGCAACATCAGTGGCCTGTGCTGTTCGAAGTAGACCCGGGTGTAATTGCCCTCTGATTCAAACAGCGTGATCTGGTCCAGCGCAACGAACCAGCAACGCTCGCCCTCCTGCAGGAAGATTTTTTCCTGCGCGGCGGTCGGCTCGCCGCTTGACGCCGGCGCTGCTGGTGTCACCTTTTGCAACGCCTGTTCCAGCCGTTCCGGTTCGATCGGTTTGAGCAGATAATCCAGTGCATTGACGGCAAATGCACGCAGTGCATAGTGATCGTAGGCGCTGGTGAAGATGACCGGCGGGACGCGATCCAGCGCCGCCAGCAGATCGAAGCCGGTGCCATCCGGCAGCTGGATGTCGAGCAGGATCAGATCTGCCGGATGGTTGGCGACGGCTTCCAGGCCTTGCTCGATGCTGGCCGCCTCCGCCACGATGTGACAGTTGACGCGGCTACGGCTGAGCAGGCGCCGTAATTCGTCCCGCGCCAGGCGTTCATCATCAATCAGCACGACTTTTAGCATCCCGCCTCCTCAGGCAATACGATGGTGGCATAGACCCAGCCGGCGTCGGCCGTCAGGGTACAGCGCGCCGCCGGGCCGCATTGCAGCAGCAGTCGTTGCCGCGCATTGGCCAGCCCCAGCCGGGTTGATTGGCTGTGCTCGGCTAGCTGGCCCTGATTGGCGACACAGATTTCCACGGCGCCATCGCGGCGCCGCGCCTCCACGCTGATCTGGCATGGGGCTTTGCTGCGTTCGACGCCATGGCGGATGGCATTCTCCACCAAGGTCTGCAGCACCAGCGGCGGCAGGCGCACCTGGCCCACATCGTCCTTGATGTGAGCGCTAAAGACCAGCCGCTCGGCAAAGCGTAATTGCTCCATCGCCAGATAAGCCTGTACCGCTTGTAGTTCGTCGGCCAGTGGCACCAGGGCAGTATGATGGGTTTGCAGAGTGTGCCGCATCATGCTGGCAAGCGAGTTGATGGCACGCGCACAGGCGTCGGCATCCTGATACGCCAAGGCGCGTATGCTGTTCAGGCTATTGAAAAAGAAATGGGGATTGATCTGCGCTTGCAGCGCGCGCAGTTCGGCATCCTTGACGCTGACGCCCAGTTGCAGCTTTTCCAGTGCGAAGCGGTTGGCGCGGCGGCGCGTCAGGGCCACGGCGTAGCACAAGGTCCAGATGGCGAACACCACGAACCACAGCAGCAATACCAGCACAAGATTGATGGCGATGGCGGCGCGGCCATCGTCGAAGATCGCCGCGTGATTGAAAATCAGATCGACGCAGAGCAGCACCCCGGTTTGCAGCAGCGTCATGATGGCCACGCCCGACGCGATGGCCGCGAGTGGCAGGCGCTTAGGCTGCTCCAGCCAGCCGCGCCGCTGCAACTGCCGGCGCCATAGATGGGATAGTCCCAGCCCTGCCAGGGTACAGATTAGCTTTGCCGCGCTCATGCGTAGCGCACTGTGCCAGTCACCTAAAGAGGAGGACAGAATGCTGAGCAGGCCCAGTACCCCCCAGCCCATGAGCTGGCAAAACCAATAGTCGCGCTCGTAGGTGGTAGAGCTGGCGTTCACACGAAGCTTTTCAAAGACGGAATGTTGCTATAGTAGCATGCCTGGCTTGCGGTTGAACGGATAGCGCCAGAACGCATGGGCGTTTCTTTAAGCTGGCGCGGTAGCCCGTTCCAGCTCATCCAGCCAGTGGATTGCTTGTTCCCGGCTGGTCCCGCACATTTCTTCGGACGGCTGCAACCCGGCGCAGAAGGCCGGCCTCTCTGGCTTGCCAAAGACGCCACATCGATTGTCGTCGGCTAGCTGAATACACCGAACCCCAGCCGGCTTGCCATTCGGCATGCCGGGGATGGGACTGGTGATGGAGGGGGCCGTGCAGCAGGCGCCGCAGTTGGGCCGGCACTCCAGGATGGCGGCAGAGTTTTGCATAGGGGCGCTATTTTACCGCGCTTTGTCTTGCGCCAGCCATTGCGCCACCGCCTGCGCCACCCAGTCGCCGGCGTCCAGCGGCAGGTCGTGGCCGGCGCCGGGGTGCACCATGTGCGCGGCTTGCCAGGCGCTGGCCAGGCTGGCCGAGCAGCGTGGATCGACCAATTGGTCGCCGGCGCTGCTCAGCACCAGCAGCGGCATCGTTGGCCGCGTGGCTGGGGCGCGGAAGCGCGCCGCGGCCCACAGCTGGCGCAGCGCGTTGGCGCGGGTGACCGGGTATTCGCGCTGGAACGTCAGCCAGCGGGTCAACACGCCTTCGCGCTGTGCCTGGTCGCCAGCGCGACTGGTCAGGCGCAGGATCAGCCGTTCCTGGTTTTCCACGCCGCCTTGCCACAGTTGCTTGAGGATGGCCGAGTAATTCTGCCAGCGCAGCCGCTGGTGGAAGCGGCTGTACGGCCGCATGCTGGTGTTGACCAGCACGCAGCGCGCGATTTCCTGTGGATAGCGGCTGGCCCATTCCACCGCCACCATGCCGCCCAGCGATAGCGCCAGCAGCGAGTACGGCGCCGGCACGCCGCGCGCGCGCAGTTCGGCGCGGCAGTATTCCACCATCGCCACCACCGTGGTCGGGCTGCGCTGCGCATGTAGCTGGCCATTGCCCGGCAGGTCGGGCGTGACGATGACGGCGCCCGGCAGCGCCTGCGCCAGCTCGCCCGGGAAGCGGCCCCAGTGGCGCTGCTCGCGGATCAGGCCACGCAGCAGGATCCAGCTGCTCATCGGTAATACCACTGCGTCAGCGCGCGCCGGTGGTGGAAGGTGCGGGCCATGCCTTCCGGCGTCCAGCGTCCGTGGCTGCTGGCGGCGCGCATCAGGAAGTCGAACAGGATCAGGTGGCGCCGCAGCACCCGCTGCAGGCGGTGGCGCGCGGTCGGGTTGAAGATGGCGATGCGGTCGAAGATCTGGCGCGGGTTCTTTTTCACCCACAGCCACGAGCCCATCTCCAGCGTCAGCGGCAGGAACACGCGCGGGCTGTAGCTGGTGCCGTTCAAATACAGGTAGTCCCACAGGTCGCCGTGGGTACGGTACTGACGGCTTTGCGGTTCGAACACGTAGTTGTGGTTGGGGTAGGCCTGGCTGAATAATTGTTCCAGCGCGCCGATGTCGGCCAGGTGCGGAATCGGGGTGGTGGTATGGGCGTGCGGGAACCAGATGCGGTCGCGCAGGCCAAAGCCGGAATGGCAGTCCAGCGCCATGCTGAACTGGCGCGTCAGCAGTTCGCGCTCGACCAGCTCGCACACGGCCTGGCTTTCCGGTTCCATCGGCGCGCCGGCGGCGCCGCGATACCACGGCAGGTGATGGCTGTAGCGCTGGCCGCCCAGCATGAAGGGCACGCGCTCGATGGCGCTCAGCGGCGCATTGCGCATCAAGTCGACACCCTGCGGATTGCAGCGCGTGGCCTGCCACATGCCGCCTGGATTCACCAGCGGCATGAACACCAGCCGCATCGACTCCAGTTGCTGGTGCAGCGTGCTGTCCCAGCGCAGCCGCGCTAGCAGGCTTTCGAGGAAGGACAGCACCACCTGGGTGCCGATCCGCTCCAGCCCGTGGATGCCGCCGAAGAAGCCCAGCGCCGGCACGTCCGGGCTGGGGTTGCCGAGGGCGATGGCGTAGACCGGGAAGCTGCGGCCATCCATCTGTACCGTGTGGGGCGTCGCCACTTCAAGATGCCGTCCGCCTTCATCAATCAGACGTTTGAGGGTGATGAGCTCGGGCAGATTCTTCTCGGGCATGGCAGGCGACGCAAAAAGAGATGAGCGACAGTGTAGCCGATATTGCCCACGGCATCGTTACCGTGCCATTGCGGAGCACCGATTCGGTACGACCGGCCGTATGCGCGAACCCCGGATATGGTACTGTGGACCGATGGCCGCTGATCTGCGGCGACGAAGGGGACGATGATGGACATGAGGCTGTTGATCGTCACGTCCGATCCTGTCGAGCGAGCTCAGCTGGAGCGGCTACTCGGTCCGGCGGCGGATGACGCCACCCGTACCGTGCTGAGCTTTGCCGACACGCTGGCCGAGCTGCGGCTGCCGCCACGGCTGCCGTTGCCCGACCTGGTGCTGCTGAATCAGCATGTGGAGGGCACCGGCCCGGCCGAGGTGTGGCGCGCGCTGTCGGTGCACTATCGCCACCTGCCGGTGGTGATCCTGGCCGATCAGGAACGCCTGGCCGAGGCGCGGCGCGCGTTGCGGCGCGGCGCGCTGGCCTTCATCAAGGTGGCCGTGATCGGCCGCGAGTTGCTGCTGCCCTTGTTGCGGATGGCGGTGACCGCGATGCGCCAGCGACGCGCCGTCAACCGCGCCGCGCCGGGGCGCGAGGTGATCGACGCCATGGCCGATGGACTGTTGACCACGGACGCCCGCGGCCGTATCGAATATGCCAACCCGGCGGCGGTGCGCCTGCTGGGCGGCTCGCTGGCGACGCTGCGCGGACGCGCCATCAATGAGCTGATGGCCTTGCGCGACTCCGGCACCCATGCCGCGCTGGAACATCCGGTGCTGCGGGTGCTGGCCACCGGCGGCATCGTGCGGCTGCCCACCGCCAGCATCCTCGAACAAGGCCAGCGCGCCGACATGACGATCAGCGACGCCACCGCGCCGATCCGCGACAACAGCGGCGCCGTCAGCGGGGTGGTGATGACCTTTTATGACAGCAGCGAGACACGGCAGTTGCAGGCCCAGGTCGATCACCTGGCCTGGCATGATTATTTGACCGGCCTGCCGAACCGCTTTGCCGCCGAGCTGCATCTGGAACAGATCCTGGTCGAGGCCCGGCAGCGCCAGGTGCCGCTGGCGGTCATGTATCTGGATCTCGACAAATTCAAGGCGGTCAACGATGTGCATGGCCATGCCGCCGGCGATGCGCTGCTGGTGGCGGTGACGGCGCGCCTGCGCGGCTGCTTTCGCAGCATCGACCTGATCAGCCGTCAGGGCGGCGACGAATTCCTGATACTGATGGCGCCGGGCACCAACCGGAACGAGGTCGCCCAGGCCGCCGCCCGCATCCTGGCTGCCCTGGCGCGACCGTGCAAGGTGGAGGACAATCTGCTGTCGATCGGATGCAGCATCGGCATTGCGCTGTATCCGCAGCATGGCGAGCGTGGCGAATTGCTGCTGCAGCATGCCGACGCGGCGCTGCGCAGTGCCAAGAGCAGCGGCCGCAACACCTGGAAGTTTTTCAGCCGCCGCTTGATGGAGCGCGTGGTTGAGGGACGGCAGATCGACGACGGCTTGCGGCGCGCGCTGGACGAGCGTCAACTGATGCTGCACTACCAGCCCAAATTCCGTCTGCGCGATGGCGCCCTGTGTGGCTGCGAGGCGCTGTTGCGCTGGCATCATGCCGAGTGGGGCTGGGTGGAGCCGGAGCGCATCATCCGCAGCGCCGAGGCGTCGGGGCTGATCGTGCCGCTGGGACGCTGGGTGCAGCAGCAGGCGGTGGCGCAAGCCGTGCAATGGGAGCGCGCCGGTTATGCCCACTGCGCGATCGCCATCAATGTGTCGGCACTAGAGGTGATGCAGGCCGACTTTGCCGCCTTCCTGCAACAGCAAGTGGCGGCCGCCGGGCTGGCGCCACAGCGCTTGCAACTGGAATTGACCGAGTCGGCGCTGATGCAGGACTTGCCGGGGGCGGCCGAGACGCTGCGGCGCTTGAGCATGAGCGGCCTGTCACTGGCGATCGACGATTTTGGCACCGGTTATTCCAGCCTCAGCTACCTGGCCGAGCTGCCCATCGATTTGCTCAAGCTGGATCGCAGTTTCGTGCACCACATCGATGACGCCGCGCCGCGCCGCCAGACCCTGCTGCACGCGGTGCTGACGCTGGCCGAGAATCTAGGGGTGCTGACGGTGGCCGAAGGCGTCGAAACAGCTGCCGAGGCCGCCTTCCTGCAGGACGCCGGCTGCGCGCAGGGCCAAGGCTTTCACTATAGCCGCGCGCTGGATGCGGACAGCTTCACGCAGCGCTATCTGGCGACGCCGGCCTGAGCACGCCTTAGCCGTTTTCAGGCGCGCGCCGGCGCCGGTGCGGCTCGAACAGCACGCGCATCACGGTGGCGGTATTCAAGCCGTACATGCGCAGCAGGCTTTCAGCATAATGACGATCGGCGCTGCTCGATAGCGCGATGGCGCGCTCGACCGCCACAGCCGCCGACTGATTGCTGCGCGGCGCCGGTTTGGGCGTGTCGACGGCGGCCCGCTGCGTCATGCCATGTTCCGCTTGCTTTGCCCGTGCATCGCGCACGGCCGGGTGCAGCGCATCGCCGCAGCGGCGGGGACCGTCCTTGGACAAGACCCTGACCGCCGTGGCCGGCTTCACCTGCCGGCCGGCCAGATAATGCCAGGCACGGATGCATCCCCACTGGGTATCGATCTGGATCGCGGCATTGATGACTTGCGCGGCCTGGAGGTCGACTCTTTTCTCGATAGACATAAGGACTCCTTGCACCGTCCAGCCTGTACACCAGGTTGGGCCGGCCAGGCGGCAGGCCCCACTATACGCCGATTGCGCGCCAGCGGGTTGCCGTCGTGACCCTGTGTGTTATAGTCGACGTTCACCACTCATGAGGTATTCGTCCGATGCGCAAATGATGCCGCAGTCTTGCTGACCGCGTGTCCCCACCGGGGACGGTTTTCACACATCATTTGGAATCCCCATGACGAATACCTGTCTGACGCTGCAAGGCGTCTGCTTCACGCTGGCCGATGGCCGCATCCTCTTTCATGATCTGAACGAAGTCTTCGACCAGCGCCGCACCGCGCTGGTGGGCGCCAACGGCGCGGGCAAGAGCGTGCTGGCACGGCTGCTGGCCGGCGCCTTGGCGCCATCCGCCGGCCACTGCCTGCGTGGCGGTACGGTGTATTACCTGGCGCAGCAGATCGCGCCGGCCGCCACGGTGGCCGAGCTGGCCGGCGTGCAGCCGGCGCTGGCGGCCTTGCGGCGCATCGAGCACGGCAGCGCCGATCCGGCCGACTTCGATCTGCTGGCGGAGCGCTGGGACTTGCGCGAGCGTCTGAAGGCCGAACTGGATCGCTGCGGCCTGCCGCATCTGCAGCCCGACACGGCGGCCGCGACGTTGAGCGGCGGCGAGGCCATGCGCGTGGCGCTGGCCGGCGCCTGGTTGTCCGATGCCGATTTTCTGATCCTCGATGAACCCAGCAACCATCTTGACCACGCCAACCGGACGGCCCTGTTGGCACAGTTGCGGCGCTGGCCGAACGGGCTGCTGGTGATTAGCCACGATCGCGCGTTATTGGCGCAGATGGAGCGCATCGTCGAGCTGTCGCCGCTGGGCCTGCGCAGCTATGGAGGCGATTATGCCTTCTACGCCGACTGCAAGCGCGCCGAAACCGACAGCGCGCAGCGCTTGCTGGAGCAGCGCAAGCTGGAACGCAAGCGCGAGACGCAGGCCATGCGCGAGCAGCAGGAGCGGCAGCAGCGCCGCCAGGCCCATGGCGCCAGTGAGGGGCGCGATGCCAATCAGGCCAACATTCTGCTGGGCGGCCAGAAGAACCGCGCGCAGGCCAGCGCTGGCAAGCTGCGGCAGCAGCACGCGGTACAGCAGGAACGTCTGTCGCGTCAGGTGCGCGAGGCCGCGCGGCACATCGTGCCGACTGGCGCCATCGCCATGCACGCCATGGCCGGGGAGCAGGTTGCGCGTCAGCGCATGGCGCAGCTGGATAGCGTGGTGCTGCCTTATGGCGTGCCGGACGCGCTGTCGCTGACCATCAGCGGCCAGCAGCGCATCGGCGTCACCGGCGCCAACGGCAGCGGCAAATCGACTCTGCTCAAGTTATTAGCCGGCCAACTGGCGCCGCGCTCAGGTCATTGCGAGGTACGTGCGCGTACGGCTTATCTCGATCAGCAACTGGCGCAGCTGGAGCCGCAGCGGTCCGCCGTGGCGCATCTGCTGGCGGTTAACCGCGAGGCTGGCGAAGCCGCGCTGCGCACCCATCTCGCGCAAATGGGCATGGACGCGCAACTGGCGGCGGCGCCAGTCGGCACGCTGAGTGGCGGCGAGCGCCTGAAAGTGGCGCTGGCCTGTGCCTTGTATGCGGCGCCAGCGGCACAATTGCTGTTGCTGGATGAGCCGAGCAACCACCTTGACCTGCCAACGCTGCAAGCGCTGGAAGCCATGTTGCGCCAGTATCGGGGCGCGTTTCTGGTGGTGTCGCATGACGAAGTGTTCCTGCAGGCGCTGCAATTGAGCCATCGCCTGCAGGTGGGCGCCGATGGTTGGACGCTGGAGGCGGTTAGCGAGGAGTGGCCTTGAGTACCGCCACCGCGCCGCCGGATGGCGCCAACGTGAGTGTCAGGGTTTGCCCGGCGCTGACGGTGCTGCCGCTGGCGGCGAGATGGTTGGCGTCGGCGCCGTCCTGCAGCAGTTGCGCGCTGTAGCTGCCCTTGTCGAGGAAGGACAGCGGCACTTTCAGCGTGCGGCCGGATTCGTTGGTCATGGCACCGATATACCAGGTGTCGCCCTTGCGCCGCGCCGAGACGATGTACTCTCCGATGTCGCCGGCGAGGATGCGGGTTTCATCCCATGACGTTGGCACGGTCTGGATGAATTGCGCGCCATCGGCCCAGCTGCCGTCGGCGTTCTTGTAGGCAGACGGGCTGTCGGACACCATCTGGAACGGGCTGTCATACACCACGTACATGGCGATCGCCTGGCCGCGTGTGGTCATCACCTGTGGCTCGTGGTTGCGCGATATGAAGCTGGATGGTGTGGCGTTGTGGAAGCCGCCCGGCGTGTAATCCATCGGCCCCAGGATCATGCGCGTGAACGGCAGCGTGACGTTGTGGGTCGCGGTGATGCGCGCGCTCCACTTGTTGTTCTCGGCACCGAGCACGCCTTCCTGCGTGATGTAGTTGGGCCAGGTGCGGTTCAAGCCATTTGGCGGATAGGCGCCGTGCAGATCGACCATCAGATGGTACTGCGCGGCCTTGCTCAACACCTTGTGATACCAGTCGACCATCTCCTGATCGTTACGGTTCATGAAGTCCACCTTGACGCCTTTGATGCCCCAGGCGGCATACTGCTTGAAGGCGGCGTCCATCTGGTTGTCCAGCTGCTGCCACTGCACCCACAGCCACACGCCCACGCCTTGCGACTGCGCGTATTGCATCAGTGCCGGCATGTCCATTTCCGGCTTGGCGCGGGTGACGTCGGCCTGCGGGTTCGGCTCGATGTCGCTGCCGACCGACCAGCCTTCATCGATCAGAATATCGTCCAGCTTCATCTCCTTCGAGAAGTCGATGAAGGCTTTGTAGGTGGCGGTGTTGACGCCGGCGTTGGGCACGTTCACCGCCCAGTCGTTCCACCAGTCCCACGAAGTCTTGGCCGGCTTGATCCAGCTGGTGTCCTGGATTTGCGACGGCGCCGCCAGCGTTGGGATCAGCGAGGAGGCGGCCAGGTCGCCCGGCGCGTCGCCCAGCATCACCACCCGCCACGGCGTGCGGAAGCCTTGGCCGTTCAGCTGCACGCTGGCGGAGACGGTTTTGCGGAAGCGATAGTCGCGGTTGTTGTCGAAGCGCGGCGGTAGCGTCACCATCACGCCCAGGCCGGCGTCGCCGCGACCGGACAGGTAAAAGCCGGGATAATCCTTGACGTCCGATTCGGCGATGGCGAAGGTGGTGCCGCCGGTGCCGGTCTTGCACACCAGCGGCGCCATGTAGTTGTGGAAGTTGCGGATTTTGGACGCGCGCACCTGATCGTATTCAGCCTCGAAGCTGGTGTCGAAGCGGCCCATGTTGGCGCCCCAGCACTCGTAGTCGCGCGCGAAATTGAACTGCGTGGCCTCGTTCATCACCTTGAACGATTTGAGGCCGGCCTGCTCCGGCACCACGTAGCGCACGGCGACGCCGTGGTCGTAGGCGCGCACCAGCAGATGGAATTGCGGTTTGCCGTTGAAGGACAGGTCGGACTGGTTGTAGTGATCCGGCGCGCTGCGCGCCTTGCCGACCACGATGTCGTAGGTGTCGCGCACGCTGGTCTCGGCGTGGCCGGCCAGCTTGGCGCCGGGGCCGATGGCGCCGATGTCCAGATTCAGACCGAGTGGCGATGGTTCGAGTATGCGCTTGCCGTCGCGGCTCAGCGACCAGGTCAGCTTGTCGCTGTCGATGCTGACCGCGTTGCGGCCATCGGGCGATTTGACGGTGACGATGTCGGCGTGCGCGGCTGAAGCCAGCGCGGTGAGGACAAACAGGCTTGCGGCGCGGGTGGTGTGTGCCATGGATGCGGGTCTCCGGATTTATTTTATGATTGCTGCTTATTCTGCAATTCTCGCAATCGTCCCGCAATTGCGAAATTCACCAAGCGCGGGCATATTTATTCATCCTGGAGGGAAGATGGTGAGTCGTCGTCAATGTATGGGCGTGGCCGGCGCGGCGGCTTTCGGCCGGCTGATGCCGGCGCTGGACGCGTATCCGGACTTTAACGGCACCATCGTCGCCGGACGCGGTGGCGATATCTGGTTCAGCAAGGCGGTGGGCTGGGCCGATCCGCAGGCCGGCACTCGCATGACGCTGAACACGCGCTTTGAAACCGGCTCGGTGTCGAAGTGGATCGCGGCGATGGTGGTGCTGAAGCTGGCCGACCAGGGACGCTTGTCGCTGCAGGCGCCGATCACGCGCTATGTGCCGGAGTATCGGGCCGACACCGGCGCGCGCCTGACGCTGCGCGATTTGATGAGTCATTCCAGCGGCATCCCCAACGACATCATCGCCGCCCGCAAGGCCGATCCACAGATACGCTCAGTGGAACTGGAGCAGATGGACGCGGTGCGGCGCTACGCCAGCGGCGATCTGCGCTTCGAGCCTGGCAGTACCTTCGACTACTCGCATTCGAACTGGCTGGTGGTGAAGGCGATCGTGGAGCGCGTCAGCGGACAGGCTTACCGCGACTGCGTGCAGCAATGGCTGGTGCAGCCGCTGGCACTGCGCGACAGCGGCATCTTCCACGGCGAGTTCACTCCCGCCGTTGCTGGCGCGGCGCTGGCGTATGCGGGCGTGGCGCCGGCCATCGAGCGCAAACTGAGTCCGATGCCGGATTTCCTGGCCATGGCGGGCGGCTACTACAGCAGCGCGCCCGACATGCTGCGCTTGATGGACGGCGTGCTGGCGGGCGACATCCTCAGTCCGGCCTCGCGCGCCACGCTGATGCGGGTGGTGATGCCGGACCAGCACTATGCGCTGGGCGGCCGCACGCAAGTCGAAACCATCGCCGGCCAAGCGCGCGAGGCGGCCTGGGAAGATGGCTCGAATGGCGGCTTCCGGCTGGTGTCACGCCGCGTGCTGGCCGATGGCTACAGCGTGGTGGTGTTCAACAACAGCAGTTATGACCACCGCAAGCTGGGCGAACTGGCCAGCGCGGTGATGGAAGCCATCTACGCGCCGGCCTGACGCTTATTCGAACTGGATGCGGGTAATGTAGTAAGCGCTGTACGGATTGGCCTGCGCCTGCCAGGCGATGCCGTCGATGGTCTTGCCGTCTACCGCGAGTTCCTTCAGCGGCACTTCCACCTGGGCCCAGGTCTTGGCCTTGGGTTGGATCACGTAGCTGGATTCGACCGGCTTGCCGTCGACCATGGCCTTGATGGTCAGGCTCTGGCCGCCCTGGGCGCCGCCGTTGATGGTGAAGGTCAGCTTGGTGTAGCCGGTGGTGGGGAAGGCATCGTGATGCAGGGCCAGCGCGCTCCACGGATCGCCCTGCACCTTGATCGGCTTGGCGCCGCTGACCGGCACGCTCAGGTCGACCTTGGCCCAGCTCCAGCTTTGCCAGCCGTTTTTGAGTTCATCGTCGTACACGACGAAAGGTTGGGTTTGCGTTTGAGCTTGGGCGGGGCGCATCAGCCCTGCGGCCAGGCCGGCCAGGGCCGCCAGCGCGCTGCGACGGTTAGTCATGGGTGTCTCCAGTGTGATTTTTGTAGTAGCGAAAAATGTACCGCCGACGCGCCGACTTTTCAATCCGTAGCCGCTTTTTGCATGGCTGTTTAGTCAGTTGCACGCAACTTAACAGCCGGCCGGAAGAGGGGCTGCTGAGCAAATCGCGGGAGATGATGCGATAATAGAAGGTCCATTCATTCAGAGAGTAGAGGGGCTATGAAATTAGCCTTAGTTGGTTTTTTCTTTTTAGCAGTATTGCATATTCACTTCCGCGGCAAAGTGCGGCTGCCGTTCGCGCGTCAATTGTTCGACCACTCGTCGTTCATGGCGCCGATCAATCTGTTCATGCACGTGTTCTCGCGCGCGCCTTCGAAGCCGTATCTGGACCTGCGCCAGTTCCCGGAACTCGATCCGCTGCAGCAGAACTGGCAAATCATCCGCGCCGAAGCGGAGAACCTGCTGGCGCTGCAAAAGATCAAGGCGGCCGAGCAGAATAACGATGCCGGTTTCAATTCCTTCTTCAAGAGCGGCTGGAAGCGCTTTTACCTGAAGTGGTACGACGCCAGCCACCCATCGGCCGAGCAGCTGTGCCCGCAGACTTTTGCGCTGCTGCGCAACATCCCGACGGTGAAGGCGGCGATGTTTGCCGAGCTGCCGCCGGGCGCCAAGCTGAATCCGCACCGCGATCCGTATGCCGGTTCGCTGCGCTATCACCTGGGCCTGATCACGCCGAATGACGACAGCTGCTTCATCGATGTCGACGGCGAGCGCCACAGCTGGCGCGATGGCCAGGGTGTGATGTTCGACGAGACCTATATTCACTGGGCGCTCAACGGCAGTAATATCGATCGCGTGATTCTGTTCTGCGACGTCGAACGGCCGATGCGCTTCCGCTGGGCGGCGGCGATTAACCGCTTCCTCGGCCGCACCATGATGACCGCCGCCAGCTCGCCCAACGAGACCGGCGACCAGACCGGTCTGGTGAGCAAGCTGTTCAAGATCTCGTTCGTCATGGGCCAGTACCGTCGCCGCTACAAGGCGTGGAACAAGAGCGCCTACAAGGCCACCAAGGTGGGCCTGATCGTCGCCGTTGCCGCGCTGATCTATTACATCTGACCCACGGTTCCACTGTTGGTTTCGGTCCCTCCGATAAGCAAATTCGCGCAATAAACCTGTATTTTCCGCCCCTCGATTCCTGAATTAGATGAGAATCGAGGCATAAATACAGGATTACGCAAGAATAATCTTAAGGAGACACGGATGGCCGATGGCATTCGCTGGACCATGCTCGTCACTTTCTTTATGAAAGTGAGTGAGTCATGATGGGCAATTTCCTTGGTGTGCTGTTTGACGGCATCGCTTATGGCAGTCTGCTGTTTCTGATCGGAGTGGGCCTGTCGGTGACGATGGGCCTGATGAACTTCGTCAACCTGGCGCATGGCGCTTTTGCCATGTTGGGCGGTTATGTCTGCGTGCAGTTGCTGACGCGACTGGGACTGCCCTTCCTCGCCACACTTCCCCTGGCCTTCGTGGCCGCCGCCATCGCCGGCCTGGCGCTGGAACGTACTCTCTACCGTCGTCTGTATCGCGCCACCCATCTGGACCAGGTGCTGTTCTCGATCGGCCTGACCTTTATGGCGATGGCCGGCGCCACCTACTTCTTTGGCCCCAGCCAGCAGCCGGTGACGCTGCCGGATTGGCTGCGTGGCCAGATTCCTGTGCTGGGGCTGGATCTGGGCGCTTATCGTTTGTTCCTGATCGGTGCGGTGGTGTTGGTGACCATCGGCCTGGTGCTGCTGATTGAGCGTACCCGCTTCGGCGCGCAGATCCGCGCCTCGGTCGATAACCAGGTGGCAGCGGCCGGCCTGGGCATCAATGTCGGACTGGTGTTCAGCATGACGTTTGCGCTGGGCTCCGGCCTGGCTGGCTTGGGTGGCGCGCTCGGCATCGATGTGCTGGGGCTGGACCCGAATTTCCCGGTCAAATACATGGTGTACTTCCTGCTGGTGGTGGCGGTGGGCGGCGCCGGCACCATACGCGGTCCGCTGCTGGCCGCGCTGGTGCTGGGCGTGTGCGATGTGGCCGGCAAATACTATGTGCCGCAGATGGGCGCGTTCGTGATCTACGCGCTGATGGTGGTGCTGCTGATCGCCTTCCCGGCGGGTCTGGTCAGGAGGAAGGCATGAGTGGCGTCACTGCCGTGCTGCCGCCGCCGCGCCTGCCTGATGGTCGCTGGAAGCCGATGGAAATCGTGTTCTGGCTGTTGCCGGTGGCTGCTTACTTTGGTTTCCCCGGCCATCTGGTGCTGCTCAGCCAGATCCTGATTGTCGGCCTGTTCGCGCTGTCGCTGGACGTTATCCTCGGCTATGCCGGCATCGTCTCGCTCGGCCACGCCGCCTTCTTTGGGCTGGGTGCTTACACCGCCGGCCTGCTGTCAGTGCACGGCTGGGGCGAGCCGATCAGCGGTCTGCTGGCCGCCGCCGCCGTGGCCGCGCTGTTTGGCTGGATCACCAGCTTCCTGGTGGTGCGCGGTCAGGATCTGACCCGGTTGATGGTCACGCTGGGCATCGGCCTGATGCTGTTTGAAGCGGCCAACAAGGCATCCTTCCTTACCGGCGGCGTCGACGGCCTGTCCGGCATGATGGTCCAGCCGGTGCTGGGCGTGTTCGAGTTCGACCTGGAGGGCCGGGTGGCCAGCATCTATAGCTACTGCGTGCTGTTGCTGCTGTTCATAGGCGTGCGGCGTGTGGTGCAGTCGCCATTCGGCCTGTCACTGGTGGGCATCCGCGAAGGTGCGCGCCGCATGCCGGCCGTGGGCGCCGACGTCAACAGCCGGCTGCGCGCCGCCTTCACCGTCGGCGCCGGGCTGGCCGGCGTTGCCGGCGCGCTGCTGGCGCAAACCACGCAATTCGTCGCGCTGGACGTGCTGAGCTTCCCGCGTTCGGCCGAGTTGATGATTATCCTGGTGCTGGGCGGCACCGGCCGCCTGTACGGCGCGCTGGTCGGCGCTGCCGTGTTCATGGTGGCGCAGGACTACATCGCCGGGCTCGATCCGACCTACTGGCAGTTTTACCTGGGCCTGCTGCTGGTGCTGATCGTAATGTTTGCGCGCGGCGGCGTCATGGCCGGGCTGGAGCGCCTGTACCGTGTGTTCGTCAAGGAGCAAGCATGACGCCGACCCTGCGCACCGAGCTGCTGTGCAAACGCTGGGGCGGCTTTGCCGCCAACACTGATGTCTCGCTGACCTTCGAACCGGGCGCGCGTCACGCGCTGATCGGCCCTAACGGTGCCGGCAAGACCACCTTCATCAACCTGCTGACCGGCGCGTTTGCGCCGACCTCGGGCAAGGTGTGGCTGGGCGACAGCGACATCAGCGGCCTGTCGCAGCATGAGCGCGTCAAGCGCGGCATGACGCGCACTTTCCAGATCAACACCCTGTTCGGTGGCATGACGGTGCTGGCCTCGGTGGTGCTGGCGATTAACGAGCGGCGCGGCCTGCACCACGTGTGGTGGAAGACCGTGGCCGCGCACCGCGACGTGGTGGACGAGGCGATGGCGCTGCTGACTTCGCTGAAGCTGGCCGATCAGGCCAACACCATCACCGCCAGCATGGCCTACGGCAAGCAGCGCCTGGTCGAGATCGCGCTGGCGCTGGCCACCAAGCCGCAGATCCTGCTGCTGGACGAGCCGGCCGCCGGCATCCCGCAGGCCGAAAGCCGCGAACTGTTCGAGGTGATCGCGCAACTGCCGCGCGACGTCACCATCCTGTTCATCGAGCACGATATGGGACTGGTGTTCCGCTTTGCCGAACGCATCACGGTACTGGTGGCCGGCAAGGTGCTGACCGAGGGCACGCCGGAGCAAATCGCCGCCGATCCGCGCGTGCGCGAAGTCTATCTGGGAGAGGCCGAACATGCCTGAACTGATAACACTGGAGCGGGTGAGCGCCGGCTATGGCGCCGCCGTGGTGCTGGAAGATATTTCGTTCGCGCTGAACGAGGGCGACAGCCTGGCACTGCTGGGCCGCAACGGCGTCGGCAAGACCAGCCTGCTGGTGACGCTGATGGGACTGACCCGTTTGCATAGCGGCAGCTTACGCTGGAGCGGCGCCGATCTGGCGCGGCTGCCGACCTGGAAGCGCGCCCGCGTCGGCCTGGGCTGGGTGCCGCAGGAGCGTCACATGTTCCCCTCGCTGACGGTGGAAGAACACCTGACCGTGGTGGCGCGGCCGGGGCCGTGGAACCTGCGCAAAATTTACGAGCTGTTCCCGCGTCTGCAGGAACGGCGTCAGAACATGGGCAATGCGCTGTCCGGCGGCGAGCAGCAGATGCTGGCCATCGCCCGCGCGCTGATGACCAACCCGCGCATTCTGCTGCTGGACGAGCCGATGGAAGGGCTGGCACCCATCATCGTGCAGGAGCTGGTGCGGGTGCTGCGGCGGCTGGTATCGGAAGAGGGCATGACGGTGATCGTGGTCGAACAGCATGCGCGGCTAGCGCTGTCGCTGACCGCGCGCGCCATCGTGCTCGATCGCGGCCGCATTGTTCATGAATCCGACAGCGCCAGTCTGCTGGCCGACAACGCGCAGCTGGATCGGCTGGTGTCGGTTGCCTGAAGTGTGTTTTCATCCTCCCGGTTGCCGGGGTCATCTAGTAAAAAATCAAAGGAGACAAGATGTCCAAACCGATCGATACACAACGCCGCCAACTGATGCTGGGCGGCGCCGCCATGCTGGCCAGCGGCGTGCTGCCCAGCGCCCTGGCCGCCAGTTCGGGGCCGTTGAAGGTGGGGCTGATTTTGCCGATGTCCGGCCCGTTCGCGTCCACCGGCCGGCAGATCGACGCCGCCGTCAAACTGTTCCTGCAGCAGAATGGCAGCACGGTGGCCGGGCGCCAGATTGAAGTGATCCTCAAGGATGACGGCGGCGTGTCGCCGGACGTCACCAAGCGGCTGGCGCAGGAGCTGGTATCGCGCGACAAGGTCGAAGTGCTGGCTGGCTTCGGCCTGACCCCGCTGGCGCTGGCCACGGCGCCGATCGCCACCCAGGCCAAGGTGCCGATGATCGTGATGGCGGCCGCCACCTCGATCATCCCGCAGCGTTCGCCATACATCGTGCGCAGCGGCTTCACCGTGCCGCAGATCACCGCGCCGCTGGCCGATTGGGCACCGAAGAACAAGATCAAGAGTGTGGTCACGATGGTGACCGATTACGGTCCCGGCCTGGATGCGGAAAAGACCTTTGTGCCGCGCTTCACCAGTGGCGGCGGCAAGGTACTGGACAGTCTGCGCACGCCGCTGCGCAATCCGGATTACGCGCCGTTCCTGGCGCGGGTGAAGGATCTGAAGCCGGATGCGCTGTTCGTGTTCGTGCCGTCCGGCGAGGGCGCGGCGGTGATGAAGCAGTTCACCGATCGCGGACTGGGCGCGGCCGGCATCCGCCTGATTTGCACCGGCGACGTGCTGGATGACGATTTGATGGAGAGCATCGGCAGCGCGTCGGATGGCGTGGTCAGCACCTTCCACTATTCGGCCGCGCACCCATCGGCGGAGAACAAGGCATATGTGGCGGCGTTTGAAAAAGCCAACAAGGGCATGCGGCCGAATATGCATTCGGTGGGCGGCTACGACGGCATGAAGCTGCTCTACCTGGCGCTGGCCAAAACCGGCGGCGACAGCAGTGGCGACAAGCTGCTGGAAGCGATGAAAGGCATGGCCTGGATCAGCCCGCGCGGCCCGGTGCAAATCGACGCAGCCACCCGCGACATGGTGCAGGACGTGTACTACCGCAAAGCCGAGAAGGTCAATGGCGGCATGTACAACGTCGAGTTCGACAAGATCGAGAAGTTCAAAGATCCTGGCGTTTGATCGGGCGGGCGAGAGCAGCGCGGGCGATGCTTTCAGCGAACAGTGGCGTTTCGCGACGATTGTGATCGCCGGAGGATTGCTGGCGATCCGAGCAAGCCTTTTCCCACGAAATGTCGTGCTGCTTGATGAAGGCCAGGAATTCCTCGGCCGGATGCGAGATCACTGCGTTGGTGTACTCGGTGCGGTGGGCGTCGATCTTTTTCGCGCTCAGATCCCAGATCACCTGCACTTTGGTGCGGCCAAGCGGCGTGAAGACATCGGAAGTCGACACCATGCGGCAATGCGCGGCTTCGGTGACTTCACCCACGTAGTGCTGCACCACCAGGCCAGTGCCGATCATTTCGACATTGATCGACATGCGGCGGCCATCATCGGTGTAAGTGGCGCCAGCGGCGATATGGTCTGGTGGGGCGCAACGCTGGTACTCCGCATCCGGCAGCGTGAACAGCCATTTGGCGATGTCGACCTTTTCGAACGGCACATCAATGATGTGGCTGAACGCGGATTGCGACAAGACCAGATCGGAACGGATAACAGTCATGATAATTCTCCTGAAATGAAGTGTGTAAACACGGGCGTTTTTCAGGTTTCATCATCGCAAGCGGTGCATGCTCGGGACAATCGCATAGGATATGGGCAGGCGCCTCTCTTTGGATGAGTCAGCGCATGTCGCAGTCAGCTGTCGCCAGCTCCAGCTGGTGAAAGTGGGGCAAGGCGGTCGCCGCCGCGTTCTCGCGAGCCTGCTCGGGCGTCTTGATGCCGACGATGGTGGTGGCGATAGCGGGCTCGTCCAACACGAAGCGCAGCGCAGCCTGAGCCAGCGTGATGCCAGGCTGCTCCAGTCGCCGCACTGCCTCGACCAGCGTGCAGAACAGCTGTCGCCGAGCCTGCGGCCAGCGGCCGCGATTGTCGCCGGGGCCGTAGTGGGTGTCGATAGCATGTCGTCCGGACAAATAGCCTGCCGCCAGCGGCTCGCGCGCGATCACGCCCACGCCCTGCGCCATGGCCGGTTCGAACAGCACGTCCAGCGAAGTTTCCGGGTGCAGCAGCGAGAACAGGTTGTACACCAGTTGCAGCGTTTGCGGCCGGCCATCGCGCAGACAAATTTCCCCGTCCGCCGGCGTGTGGATCGATACGCCGTGATGGCGTATCTTGCCGGCCGTTTGCAAGCGCGCCAGCACGTCAAACACTTCGCCCCGCTCGACTACTTCCGGTGGCGGGTTGTGCAATTGGTAGAGATCGAGATAGTCGCGATCTAGCCGCGCCAGGCTGGCATCGAGCGCGGCCTCGATATAGCCGGGCGACCAGGTTTGATCGGTATCGCCATCGCTGAAACGCCCACCCACTTTGCTGGCGATGACGACCGCATGGCGGCTGCCGGCCAGCCGCAGCGCCTTGCCCAGCAGCGTTTCGCTGTGACCATTGCCGTACACATTGGCGGTATCGAAGAAGGTGATGCCAAGATCGAGCGCCGCATGAATGGCGGCAATCGAGGTTTGGTCGCTGGTTGGCCCGTAACTGTTGCCGGTGCTGTTGCCGCCGATGGCAAAAGCGCCGAAGCCGAGTTCCGACACCAGCAGGTCGGTATTGCCCAGGCGGTTGATGCGCATGTGTTGCTCCTCACCAGTTGGGATTGGCTGGCAGCGCCAGGCTCAAATATTTATCGTCCTCACCGAGCATCAGACCGGCGCCGCAGAATTCATCGAGCGCATCGCGGATGTCGGCCAGCTCGAACTGGTTGTCATCGGACAGCGTGAGCAGATGGTCGGCCACCTGCGCGGGCGAGCGCATGGTCTCGCTGCAATAGGTGTAGATCTCGGCATTGACGCCGCTGATGCGGTAAGTGCCGCTCTGCCCAGGGCCACGGTTGAAATCGATCAGGATCGCGCCATCGATGCGGCGATAGGCCAGCCTCGGTCGGACACCTTCGCGCCATGCCTGTTTCCATTGTTCGATATGCTGATTAGTGGCCGCGTGGACCGCGCTGCTCACCGTGTCGCCCATTTCGTAGTCGAAGAAATAGGCCGCCTTCATCAAGTCCACATGGGACGGGTAGACGTGGGCATAACTGGCTTCGGCCCGCATCTCGGTGACCGGAAAGGCTGGATCGTTGAAGTGCGGCGAGAATCGCTCCAGCCAGATGCGGCCACCCGCGACCGGTGGTTCGAAATGGGTGAGACAGCGCAGCACTTCCAGCTCGCGCTGGTAGTCGGCGCTGGTTTCTCCGGGAAAGCCCCAGATCAGGTTCCAGTTGACGCCGATGCCGTAGTAGGCGCACCACTTCAGGCAGCGCACATTTTGCAACATGGTGCTGCCCTTGCGCATCAGCTTGAGGATCGGCGTGCTCAGGCTTTCAATGCCGGGCTGAACCCGGCGCACGCCACCACGGTATAGCGCGTGGATTTGTTCGCGCGTCAGATTGGCTTTGACCTCGTAGAAGAAACAGTAATCGAGCCGGGCCTGTTCGATGGGGCCGAACAGCTGTTTCACATAATCGAGGTCGAGGATGTTATCGACCGCCATGAAGGAGCAGATGCGGTGTTTGTCCGCCAGTTCAGCCAGCTCGGCCAGCATGCGCGGCGCTTGCTTGGCGCGGTAGACCATGCCGTTTCCGTTCAGGCCGCAAAAAGTGCAATGGTGTTTTTGCCCCCACCAGCAGCCGCGCGAACTTTCGTAGGGCAGAGTCCAGGTGGGGCTGTAATGCTCACCCAGGCCGAGCTGGTTGGCGTGTTCGAAGTAGGGGGCGTAGTTGGGAACCGGCAGGGCGTCCAGATTGAGTACCGGCTGCGACTCGCCGCCGTCAACTAGAGATGCACCGCCGCGCGCCGTCACGCCGCCGATGCGCGGCAACCGTTCGCCGCGTGCGATTGCCCGCAGCAATGCGGGAAACGCCAGATCGGCCTCGCCTGAGACGACGTAATCGAGGAAGTCGAAGGCGCGCGCATATTCCCGGCCCATCTCGCCTTCCATATTGGCGCCGCCGAACACGATGGCCACATCGCGGCAGGCATCCTTGATGCGGCGCGCCAGCGCCAGTGAGGCCACGTTTTGCTGGAACATCGAGCTGAAGCCCACTAGCCGGTAGGCGCTCCAGTCGATGGCCTCGAAACTGCGCGCGATAAAGCGGGGCAGGATGCGCTGGCGCAGTTCGGTCAGATAATCCGCCTGCTTGCCCAAGCCCTCGATCCAGCTGAGCTCACTGGGAAAATCGCGCAGAAAGGCCGCTTCATCGGCCGGCGTGGCCGCGCCGAATGCGGCCGGACCGAACAGCCATTCACCCGTCATGTGCGCACGGCGCTCGCACAATTGCTCATAGAGTTCAGGGCCGAGCTGGGCCGACAGGTCCAGATTAAAGTGCAGCAGATCGACTTCGAAGCCGGCCTGTTCCGCGATCGCGCCGAGCAAACCCAGCTGAATCGACGGCCGGTCAGCCGATGCGAAGGGCATGCACACCAGGGCCAGCTTGAAGCTGGGCGCCGGCTTGCTGGAGAGCGGCGGGGTGATAGTTTGTTCCAGCGTCATCATGAGGGCATGCTCCGGTGATCGCTTCCAGGGTGCTGTAGCGCCTGGTGGAGCGGTTCCCACAGCGCGTTGCCAAGCTCGGTCAAGGCACCGCTGTTCTGCAGCGGGGCTTCAAGCTGGCGCAGCTGTGCTTCCAGCGTGCGCTCGCGGTGGATGAAGGCGTCGGCGCGGAACTCGTGATCGGGCACCATGCCGAGCGCGCGCGCGTTGCGGTAAAACAGCAGCACATTGCCAAAGGCGTGGTAGGCCGCGACGATGTAAAAGATCGGCCGCTCCTTGTTGCGAAATGGCGAGTAGTAGAGGCGGCTATCGCTGCCATCGTCGATTGGACCGAGGCGGTTGATGATGTGCAGGTATTGGTGGCTGGCTTCGTGCACCAGCATCTCGGCCAGCGGCCAGCGATATGGGTGGTCGCAGACGCAGATCACGCCAGGGGAATACTTTTCGCTGCCGCTGTTGAACATCGCCGGCCTGGCGCGCAGCGGCACCAGATCGCGCAGCACGCGGTCGACCCAGGTGACGTAGCTGGGCGAGGTGGCCGCCAGCAGCGCCAGTGCCTGCTGGCAGATGGCCGGCCACGCCGCGTTGCATTGCATGTCGTTGTGGTCGAACTGATAGGCATCGGCATGCAGCAGGCGCCCGGCGGCGGAGGGCGACAAGGCATGGTCGGAGGCAATCTGAAAATGAAAATCCGGATGGCCGCTGGACTGGAATGGGGTTAGCAAGCGCGACTCGCCCGCAGACCAGTTGCCCTGCGCCGCGCGCTGGAAGTGCAGCGTGCGCCAGTGGCCATTGGTCCTCAGTCGCAATGCGATCTTGCCTTGCGTGGCATCGACTTCCAACGCGTCTGCGCGTGGCAGCACCCACTGCGCGAAACGTAGCGAGGCCGGCGCCGGCAAATGCGTTTGCCAGCTGCCGCCATGACCGCATTCGTTCAGGCGCAGGCCGAGCGCCGCCGCACTGCGCGGCAGGTCGTCTTTGGCTTCCGACAGCAGCAGCGCATGGACATCGCCGAAGGCGGCATGCCAGGCAGTGTTGAATTGGGGCGGGTTATCGCGCGTGAGCCAGCTATCGAATAGCGTGTCCAGGCCGGCGGCGGCCTCGGCGAGCGCGCTGCGGTGGCGTTCCAGCAAAACCGCGATGAGGTGGTCGGCATGATCGGTGACGATCAGATCGAGAAGATCCTGGTCGAGTCCGACGTGGGGACAGGAAAAGCCGGCGAAGTTGATTTGCTCAGCCATGTTGAGCACTCCTGATTGACGTGGAAATGAAGACGCAGCCAGGCGCGGGGGAATAATGATTCCCCCGCGCCTGACGGACGCGCTTAGAAACTGATGTTTTGCCCGACCGAACTGCTGATGGCGACGGTGTCGCCCGGCTTGAGCCCGTGCGTGGCGCCGTGAGCGGCCAGCTCGGCGCTCAGTGCGTTTTTCAGTTGCGATCGAAGGCGTAGTTTTGAGTCTTCAGACAAGGTCTTTCCGGTATCGGCGACGGTAAGCGTGTGCTTGGCAACGGCACCGAGTTTTCTTGGATCAGGCATGGCGAACCTCCAGTTGAGCTATCGAATGATCATCGCGTCACGGCGCCGGTGTCGTTCGGTGGCACCGCAGACTTAGTGTCAGACAGGCGATACTGGTAATGGTTCAGCAAGATGGCAAAAAAGATATCAACCACTTTCCGATGGGCCGAGGTGCCAATGGCCATCGTCAAAGTTACACTCACGCCTAAACATAGTAAAAACAATAGCTTATTAGCTGAATCGTCATCCGCATTTTTTGAGAAATTGTCAAAGTTAAGCGCTCGCGGTGGTAAACCTTTGCCGGCGGTTGCTGAACTCTCAACGGCGATTCTTGGCGGATAAAAAACACCGTGACAACATGGATATCTGCATTCGAGGAATGGCGCCAGTTTCTGACCAGCGGTACGGACCAGCAGGTGTTCGCTGTAATGACAGGCCGAGATGAAAATTCCAATCGATTGCGTCAGACTGCCCCATATGCAGGGTTGCTAGCGAAAGCGGACGTTGAAGCTATTTGAATCATGGAAAGCCATTTCCACAATGCACTATGGACGCGACGATGTCTAGAGGAACGCTCAGCTCGCGCGAGGGCAACACGCTAGAACTTCCTTTTATGGCATCGATTTGCAAAATCCTAGGCATCAATTCAAAAGAATTAAACTTCGCGCTCTGTATGCTTTAGGCGAACAAAATCCACGAAAATTGTGACAATTGGTGATAATTTTCCTAATGGCAATCGGTTATTCTTCAGGAAAGAAAAAGATGGCGGTAAATAAATAACATTTACATTAAGTCAATATTTTATTCCTCAGTGTCGCAGAGCCTTATGGGTAAAGGTCAAGATCAAAAAGCTTGGTTGTCCAATGCACGAAAGCAGTTATCGGTTACACATCCGGGGCTGACTTGGGATGCTTTCGCTGAGTGTTAAGTTGCACTGAAATCTGACCCACCTTTCCCACGAATTTGCAACGGAATCTGACCCACGTTAGTAGCACAATTCCCCCTGTCTTTTCGGCAGGAGATCGGAGTGATCGACGTGGCATTGCTAG
>NZ_WKJK01000015.1 GCF_009674535.1 Duganella guangzhouensis | reverse complement strand
TGATGGTCGAGAATTGCAGCATGCGGTCGCTGCGCGTCAGGCCGAAGTAGCCTTGCGCGACCTGGCTGTGTTCCGCCAGCGTGGCATGGTTGATGCCGATGCCTTTCGGCTTGCCGGTCGATCCCGAAGTGTAGATGATATAGGCCAGCGCGGCGCCATGCAGCGCGATGCCAGGATTGGCGGCGCTGTGATGCGACACATCGAGGAGATCGGTGTGCAAGATCTGCAGACCTTCGGGCGCCGGAATGCGTGCGGCGACCGAGGACTGCGTCAGCAGCAGGCGCATGCCGCTGTCTTCGACCATCGCGGCCAGGCGCTCGGCCGGATAATCCGGGTCCAGCGGCACATAGGCGCCGCCGGCCTTCAGAATCGCCAGCAGGCCGACGATCATGCCGGTCGACCGCTCCAGCGCCACGCCCACTGGAATCTCCGGCCGCACACCATGGGCGATCAGATGATGGGCCAGCCGATTGATGCGGCGATTCAGCTCCGCGTAGCTCAATTCATCGTCGCCGTGTACCAGCGCGGTCGCCTCAGGGTGCGCGCCAGCTTCACGTTCAAACATCTGAAGCACGGTTTCCTGGTCTGGATGGCGCTGGGCATTCATGCCCAGTTGAGCCAAATGCGCGCGGTCCGTATCCCCCAACAGATCGACACTGGCGACGCTCAGGTCAGGCTGCATTGCCATTTGCTGAAGCACGCGCTGGAAGCAGCCAGCCAGCCACTCCACCGTCGCGCGATCAAACATGTCACTATTGTATTCAAGCCGTCCGCGCACGCGCGCGCTGCCCAGACTGACATCCAGCGACAAATCGAATTTTGCGCCGGATTCGGCAAAATCCAGCGCTGTGCAGCGCACACCACCGAAGTCCAGCTGCGCCAGCGCATCATCCATTTGCACGCCCAGCATCACCTGGAATAACGGACTACGCGCGGGATCGCGCCGTTCGCTACGATTTTCCAGCAACCGTTCAAACGACAGTTCCGCATGATCCAGCGCGGCCATCGCATCCGAGCGAACCTGCTGCAGCACTTCGCGCAACCGCATATGCGGCGTGATACGGACCCGGAACACTTGCGTGGTAATGAAATAGCCGATCATCTCCTGCACCGCTTCATGCTGGCGGCCTGCGTTTGGCACACCCACCGCGAAGTCATGCTGACCGCTGTAACGCGCTATCAGTACCTGCCAGGCCGCCATCAACACCATGAACGGACTACTCTTTTGCTCGCGGCAGTAGCGCTGCAGCGTCGCCGCCAGTTCCGGTTGCAGCGTGAAATACACCGCGCCGCCCTGGTAGCTGCGCGCGACGGGCCGTACGCGATCTGCCGGCAAATCAAGTGGCTGCACCTGCTCACCGAGATAGTCATTCCAATAAGCGACGTCCCGCTGCTGCGCGCTCTGTCCCTCTTGCTCCGACTGCCACAGCGCGTAGTCGGCGTATTGCAGAGGCAAAGCTGGCAGCTGCTCGCCGCGATAAGCCTTGCTCAAATCGCGAGCAAGAATGGGATTCGACCAGGCGTCCGACACGATATGGTGCAGGCACAGAGCCAGCACGTGTTCATCGGCGCTGCGGCGTATCAGCGTCGCCATCAGCATGGCGCCGCCGTCAAGATCGAATACATGGTTCGCCACTGCGGCGATTTCCTGTTGCAGCTGATGTGGATAGGCATCCTCTGCAGCGCCGGACAGGTCCACGCGTTTCAACGTAAAGTTCACCTGTGTTTGCGGCTGTTGCAGCGGCACGCCATCGCGGGCAAAAAAGCGATGCCGCAGGACGGCATGACGATCGAGCACCGCATGGAAGGCACGCTCCAGCGCATCCGCATCCAGCGGGCCATCGAAGCGCAAGGCGCGCGGCAAATTGTAAGCGGTGAGTGCGGGTTCCAGTTTTTGCAGAAACCATAGCTGCTGCTGCGCCGGCGACAGCGGAACAGCCTGACCGTCTTCTGCTCGGGTCATATCATTCATTCGGTTTCCTTATTGATGCGGTTGCGCAGCACGTTCGCCAGCGCGGCAACGTTGGGATGGTCGAACACCACGGCGGCGGCGACTTCCAGTTGCAGATGCTTGCGGATGCGCGCGACCAGCTTGATGACCTGCAGCGAATGGCCGCCGAGCTCAAAGAAGTCATCGTGAATGCTTACCTGCTCGCGGCCCAGTACCTCGGCCATGCAAGTGGCCAGCAGCGTCTCCAGTTCATCGCGTGGTGCCACTGACGTGGTGTCGCTGCTGGTCAGTTTCGCGGCCAACGCGAGACGGTCTATCTTGCCATTGGCCAGACGCGGGAATTCGGACAGCCAGGTGTAATGCGCGGGGACCATCGGCGCTGGCAACAGCCTGGCCAGCGCGGTACGCATATCGGCCTGTTCGCCAACCAGGAAAGCAGCCAACTGCTGGCCATCCTGCGTCGGCAGCACCACTGCCTGGCGGATGCCATTCTGATTGAGCAGCGTGGCTTCGATCTCGCCTGGCTCGATGCGGTAACCGCGAATTTTGAATTGATGATCGGCGCGGCCGGCCAGGCGAATGCCGCCTTCCGGCAGCACGTATGCCAGATCACCGGTACGGTAAAGACGCGAGCCCGGAGACATCGGATCGTCGATGAAGACATCGCCAGCATCACGATTCAGGTAACCAGCGCAGAGTTGAGCACCACCGACATATACGACGCCTTTCGCGCCGGCAGGCACCGGACGCAGGTTGTCATCGAGTACGCGAACGATGTTGTTCGCCAGCGGTTCGGTCAATGGCAGAACCTCGCCTTGCGCGGCCGCTGGATCAACTGCATGCACCAGCACACCGACGGTGGTTTCGGTTGGACCGTAGTGGTTGTACACCGCGCATTCTGGCGCCAAGGTGGCGAGGCGTTCAATCAGCGAGCGTGGTGCGGCCTCTCCGCCCAGTACCAGCTTGCGTGGCAGTTGTGGCTCGGCGCAATCGAGCAAGGCCTCCAGGTGGGACGGCACCATTTTGAGGCCGTCGATGGCATAGCGGCGCATGAAGCGGCTGAAGGCTGCGCCATCACGGGTTTCGGCATCGCTGGCCACTACCAGCGTGGCGCCATGATATAGCGCGCCAAACAAGGCGGTATTGCCCAGGTCCGCAGCGACGGTGCTGGTCAACGCCCAGCGGCGTATGGTGTACAGGTCCAGTGCATCGGAAACGGCGCGAACATAGTTATGCAAAGCGCCATGGGTGATGATAACGCCTTTCGGCTGGCCGGTTGAACCGGAGGTATAGAGTACGTAGGCCAGCGCATCGCCGCTGGCCGGGGCTTGTGCCGGCGTTGCGTCATACGGCGTCAGATCGATCTGGTCGATCACGGCTTCGTTGGCTGACAGGGATTCGGTCCATCCTGTCGCGTACAGCACCAGCGCCGGACGCGCATCGGCCAACACGCTATTGCGGCGCGCAGCAGGCCATTCCGGTTCGAGCGGGAGATAAGCTGCGCCAGCCGACCACGCGGCCAGTATGCCAACCAACATATCTGGAGAACGCGGCAGATTCAGCGCCACCAGCGAACCGGGCGACACCCCTCGCGATTTCATCCAGTGCCCGAGGCGGTTTGCGCGTGCCATCAGTTCGGCGTAACTCCAGCTGATATCGTCCGTCAGGACCGCATTTGCATCCGGTGTACGCTGCGCCCACTGTGCGATATGCGACGGCAGGCTGCCGACGCCGAAATCCGCGCGCTTTTGCCAGGCTGCTTGCGCTGCTGCTTCCTGCGACCCGATGATCTGGTAGTCACGCACCTTTGCTTCCGGAGCTTCCAGCACTGCGTTCAGCAAGGTCAGAAATTGTTCCGCTAGACGTCCCAGTGTGGCCTGGCTGTAATGCGTGGCATCCAGCACCAATGTGGCTTCGGTATCGGACCAGACTAGCTGTAACATCAATTCACATCCCGTTGATACCGGGTGTCGCAGCACCGGCCATGGTGATGGCTGCCCTGCACTGTAAAGAAAGCCAATCTCCAGCGCAGCGCTGGACGCCGCGTGCTCCGGGGTCCAGCCTTCCTGCGATTCGATGTGCTGCGCTACATGGTTGATGCAGCGTGCCAGCCAGGCGGCATAGGATTCATCCGCCACGATACTGGCCAGGACCGGCAGCGTTTTTTCGTAGACGCCGATACCACCTTGCATAGGCTCGTAATCCAGCCGGCAATCGTGGCGCCAGGAGATGACGCTGGCTTCGTAGCCAGTCAAATGCGCCAGCAGCAGCGACCACACGGATAACAGAACGGTTTCGGCTGAACAGTCGCTGGCGGCTGCCAGTTGGTTGACGCGGCTGACCAGGGTGCTGTTAATGGCGGATGAATATTGTAACGGCGCTTGCAGCGTCAAGGCGCTGCGCATGGACAGGCGCGGCGGCGACAAGGAGGCCATGCCACGCAGTTGCGCGTCCCAGTAGCTACGCGCGGCGGCGCTGGTGGCGTCTTCATCCAGATCCTGACGCCATTCGACGTAATCGCCGTATTGGAAAGGTTCTTCGGCATCCGCGTCGTCATGATACCGGGATGCTATCTGCATCAGCAAAGCGCGCAGGCTGGAGGCGTCCACCATCAGCGCCGGTGCTTCCAGCGACAATGTGGCGCTACCTTGGCCTTCGTCCAGCACCGAGACGCGCAGCTGCGACAGCGCAGCCAAAGGCGCCTGGCGCAGCCCGCGGTAGCCTTCGACTTCACCAAACTCGTAGCGCAGCACTTCATGGCGCGCGATGACCTGGTCTGCCGCATCACGCAGCCTGGCCACGTCGACGGCGCCGACCCGCGCCGTCAACACCATCGGCTGCAAATCCGCAGGCCTCTTCGCTGCCAGCAGCATGCGCTGCTCAGGCGACAGCGCGATGCCAGCTTGCTTCAATTGTCCCAACTCATTCATTCGTTTCGTCTCGCATTGAATTGACTTTGATAGCAGGTTCAGAACTGACGGCGGCAACCGCGTCTCCCAGATCCGCGCGATTGAACATTGCCCCCATGGCGACCACGATCTTGCGCGGACCTTCAAATGGATCGCGTGCATGCGCGGCCAACATGTTGTCCAGCATGACCACATCGCCTTTACGCCAGTCGAAACGCACCGCGCAATCCTCATAAGCCTGACCGATGATGGCCATCGTTTGGTCCGGAATCACGCTGCCATCACCGAAGTAGACCTGGCGTGGCATGCGTTCCGCGCCGACCAGCGACAGCAGGTCATTACGTCCGTCCTCCTCCAGACAGCTCACATGATGCAGCTGCACTTGATTGAAGAACACGCGTTCACCGGTTACCGGATGGGTAATCACGGCCGGGCAACGGGTGCTGGTTTGCAGTTCATCGTTCTTCAGCCAGCGCCATTCGATGCCGGCCAGCGCCAGACGCGCTTCAACTTCGGCATGACTGCTGGTCTTGAAGAATTCGCGCCACGGCACATCCAGCCGGTCGGTAAAGGTTCGAACGTACAGCAGCTCTTTGCTCTCGAACTCCGCTACCAATTCAGGCGGCAAGCGGCGCAGCATTTCGCGACAATCGACGATCGGTGTGGCACCGCCGACCGCGGATGGCAGTTCGCAGTAGAACCACTGTTTGCGCGGCCAGCGGTCCAGGTGCGCGCTCTCGTTGTGGAACAGGATCATCTGCTGCTCCGGATAAGGCGTGGAGCGGTAGGTATTGCGCCCACCTTCTTTCTTCGGCAGATCGCCGTAATTGCCATACAGTTCAGGCTCGATCACTTCGGCGAAATTTTCAAACTGCTGTGGCGTATCGAGGCCGAAGTTGCGGAACAGGATGCCGCCATGGCGAGCCAATGCGCTATCGATAAAGTCACGTTGCGTGCGTGCCCATGCAACCGGGTCGATGTCGCTACTGCCCTCCACAACCAGCGGGAATGGGCGGTCCGGGTGTAACAGCGCGGTACGTACGGCTGGACGTGGCTCGGCTTTTGCACCATCGCGGTTGCCGAGCTTTTTCAGCTTATCCAGCTTGCTGGTTTTAGTTTCAATCATAGGTTCATCCTTGATGATGGCGATTGGGTAGCTGCCCAACGGATCGTCCGGTTTGCTCACTACAGCGCGCAGCAATGCCTGCCACTGCGCGGCGACCTTGGCGATGCGCTCGCGTCCATACAGCGCGGTGGAAAACACCCATTGGGCATTCAAGCCTTCGGCGTTCTGGCTGACGAAGACGGCGAGGTCGAATTTCGATTGTGTCGTCGCTTGTGCTGTCAATTCGATTTGCAGGCCCGGAATTTCGAAGCGTGATTCGGGAACGTTCTGCATCACGAACAGCACTTGCACCAGTGGCTTGCGCTGGCGGCCGCGCGCCAGACCGGCCACGCCGAGGATCTGGTCGAAAGGCAGATCCTGGTGAGCATAGGCGGCCAGGCTATCGTCGCGCGATTGCGCCAGCCATTGCTGGAAGCTCAATTGCTCCTGGTAGCGGGAGCGCAGCGGCAGCACGTTGACGAAGAAGCCGATCAGCGATTCCAGCGCCGGGTGATTACGTCCCGCCAAATCGGTGCCGATGACCAGATCGGCGGCGCCACTCTGGCGATGCAGCAGCAACTGGAAGGACGCCAACAGCACGGTGAACAACGAGGTTCTCTGCGTATTCGCCAGGCGGCTGAGTTGCTGTGTCAAGTCCTGATCCAGCATGACCGTGATGGCATCGCCCTGGCTTGACGCCAGCGCCGCCTCATTGGTTTGACCATGCGGTAAAGTGGATACAACCGGCGCGGCTTCCAGCGCGCTGCGCCAGAAGGCATGATCGCTGTCCGCCTGCGCCGCCAGTTTTCGGGCATGCCAGTCGGCGTAGTCCGCGTACTGGATTTCCAGCGCCGCTGCAGCAGGTGCGCCGGAACACAGTGAACGGTAGGCACTGACAAAGTCACGAATGAAGACCGATTGCGACCAACCATCGAAAGCAATGTGATGTACTGCCAGCAGTAACACATGATGGCGCGCGGACTGCCGCACCAGCGTTGCACGCAGCACTGGGCCGCTGGCCAGATCGAATGGCGCATCGGCGTGCTGCCGGGCCACCTGTTCCAGCTGGCCGCTTTCCAACTCCAGCACGTCGAAGGCTATCAGCGCGTCAGCACCGGATTGGATGTGAGCGACCGGATCGCCGTCCTCGTTTTCCCGATAGACTGTGCGCAGCACTTCGTGTCGGTTGACCAGCGCTTGCAAGCTGGCGTGCAGCACCGCGACATCCAACTCGCCGTTCAGCGTTAACGAAGCCGCCATATTGTAGGCTCTGCGCTCCGCTTCGGCCGACATGCGGTCCACCAGCCACAAACGGCGCTGTGCCGGCGATAGCGACATGGCCGCGGTACGTGGAATTGCGCGTAACGGCAGATCGCTGACCGACGCCTGCTGCTCCAGCTGGCTCGCCATATCCGATAGCAGCGGGTATTCAAACACTTTGCGCAGCGGCAGATCGAGGCCGCTTGCAATCCGCAGACGCGTGGTCATGGCGATCGCCAGCAGCGAATGGCCGCCAAGTTCAAAGAAATGATCCTCGCGATGGATCTCGGCGACGCCCAGCACCTCGGACCAGATCGCGGCCAGTGTCTGCTCTCGCTGGCCCAGCGGCGGCTGGCCGCTGCGCTGCGCATTCACCTGTTCTGGCAATGGCAGTGCCTTGCGGTCTAACTTGCCGTTGGCGTTCAGTGGCATGGAAGGCAGTACCATCACTGCCGCCGGCACCATATAGTCCGGCAGGACGGCCGACAACGCGGCTTTGATGCTTGCGCTATCGAGTTGCTGGCCGCTCGCTGGCGCGGCATAAGCCAGCAAGCGCGCACCACCCGGCCCTTTCTGCACCATCACGAGTCCAGCACCGACGCCCGGCACAGCGCGCAAGCGTGCTTCGATTTCACCAAGCTCGATACGGAAGCCACGGATCTTGACCTGATCATCGGCGCGGCCAAGATACTCCAATTGCCCTTCCCTATTCCAGCGCGCCAGGTCGCCGCTACGGTACAGGCGCGCGCCAGCCGCGCTGAATGGGTCGGCGATGAAGCGGCTGGCCGTCAAACCGGGACGACGCAAATAGCCACGCGCCAGACCGGCACCGCTTACATACAGCTCGCCGGCGACACCCAGTGGGACTGGATTGAGTTGCGCATCCAGCACATGCAAGCCAAGATCCGGCAGCGCCGTGCCGATCGGGCTGCGTGCAACGCCCAGGTCAGCTGCGGTGATGCGCCGGTAAGTCACATGCACCGTGGTTTCGGTGATGCCGTACATATTGATCAGTTGCGGTGTGCTATCGCCAAAATGCGCGATCCAAGGCCGCAGACTTTCCGGCTCCAGTGCCTCGCCGCCAAATATGACCGTGCGCAGTGCCAGTGCCTCACCTTCATACAGGCCTGGCGCCTGCATCAGTTGAGCGAATGCGGACGGCGTCTGGTTCAGAACCGTCACGCGCTCGCGCCGCATCAGGGCAAGAAATTCATGCGGTGCACGGCTGACCAGAAACGGCACCAGCACCAGACGGCCGCCGTAGCACAGCGCACCGAATATCTCCCACACGGAAAAATCGAAGGCGTGGGAGTGGAACAACGTCCAGACGTCGCCCGGTCCGAAATTGAATAACGGCTCGCTGCCTTCAAGCAGACGCAGTACGTTGCGATGCGTAAGCTGCGCGCCTTTGGGCATGCCGGTGGACCCGGAGGTGTAGATCACATATGCCAGGTTATCCGGGTGGCAGGCTACTTGCGGATTATCGGTGCTGTAGCCGCTCAAATCGATCATGTCGGTGGCAACCGCGCGTTCATAGGATTGCGACAGGCTGCTGTGGGTCAGCACCAGCTCCACGCCGCTGTCCTCAACGATGTAGGCCAGGCGTTCCGGCGGATAGTCTGGGTCCAGCGGTACATAGGCGGCGCCGGTTTTCAACACTGCCAGCATGGCGATCAGCAGTTCCGGACTGCGCTTATACGCCAGCCCCGCGCGCTGCTCCGTCCCCAGGCCGAGGGAGATCAGGTGATGAGCCAGGCGGTTGGCGCGGAGGTTCAGCTCCGCATAGCTCAGATGGTCGTCACCGAATGTCAGCGCTATCGCCTCCGGGTGTGCTTTTGCTTGCGCTTCGATCCGCTGTTGTAGCGTGCCCTCGCCGGCGACAAAACCGCGCAGCGCGGACAGTTGGCGCATCTGTTCCTGTTCTTCGGCGTTCAGCAGCTCAAGGGCATGCAGCGGTGCGTCGGCATTGTCGGCCAGTGCGCGCAGCAGCGCCAGATAGTGCTCCGCCATCCGGGCGATGGTCTGCGGTTCGAACAATTCACGCGCGTAGCCGAAAGCCACTGTCATGCCGCCATCGCTGGTCTCGGTGCTGTTGACCACCAGTTCGAACTGGGCGGACTGCTCACCCAGTTCCAGCCGCTCCAGCGTCAGGCCTGGCAAGTCGTCCAGTACGGCCAGTTTATCGCGCTGATGATTCAGCATCACCTGGAACAGCGGGTGGCTGCCCATGCTGCGTTCCGGCTGCAGCGCCTCGACCAGCTGCTCAAATGGCAGATCCTGATGCGACTGTGCGTCCAGCGTCGCGCTGCGGGCCTGCGCAAGCAAGGTACGCAGTGTGCTATACGCATCGACGCTGCCCCGCAGTACCTGGGTATTGACAAACAGGCCGACGATGCCGGCGGTATCAGCGTGATGACGGTTCGCCGCCGGCACGCCGATACGAATATCCTGCTGCCCCGAGTAGCGATACAACAGCGCCTGCAGCGCCGCCAACAACGCCATGAATGGCGTGGCGCCTTGCGCGCGCACCGCATGTTGCAGTCTTTGCGCTAATGCCATGTCGAGTGTGACGCGATGCTGTCCAAGCGTATAGCTATCCGCGCGCGCCGAACGGGGATGGTCGGTGTACAGTTGGAGCACTGGCTGTTCACCGGATAGCTGCCGCTTCCAGTATGCCAGCTGGCGGTCACCTTCCCCACCCGCCAGCCAGCCGCGCTGCCAGGCCGCGTAGTCGGCATAGCTATGCGGGAGCGTTGGCAGTCGCAGCGGCTTGCCTTGCAGGTGCGCCCGATATAGCTGGACCAGTTCCTCAATCAGTACCTGCATTGACCAACCATCAGAGATGATGTGGTGCATACACAGCACCAGTTGCCATGACTGCTCGGCGGTGCGGACTACGGCCACGCGCAGCAGCGGACCTTTGCACAGGTCGAACGGCTGCTGGCGTATATCGTTCGCCGCCGGCGTGGATCGCAGGTCGATCAGCGGGATCTCCAGTTCAAGCTTGGGTAGCACGCGCTGAAGGGCTTGCCCTTGCTCGCCAGCGTCAAAGACGGTACGCAGCGAGGCGTGACGGTCGGTCAAAGCCTGGAATGCGGTGCGCAACGCAGTCATATCGAGTACGCCACGCAGCACCAGCGATCCAGCAATATGGTATGCGCTGCTGGACGGGTCCAGGCGCCACAGGAACCACAACCGTTCCTGCGCATACGATGCCAGATGGTTGACCGCTGGCGGCAGCGTTTTGATCGCCGCCGATGCTGACGTTGCTGGCACGGCTGGTGTGATCGAGGCGGCCAGCGCTGACAGTACCGGGTACTCGAATACCTGGCGGCCATGTAGGCGCAGCGCGGCTTTGCGGGCGCGGGCGATCAGTTTCAGGCTCAGGATGGAATCGCCACCGAGTTCAAAGAAGTTGGCATGGCGGCTGATTTTTTCAACGCCCAGCAGTTCGGACCAGATGGCCGCCAATGCTGTCTCCACTTCTCCTTGCGGTGCTTCAAAGCTGATCGCTTGCGCCGCCTGCGGCTGCGGTAATGCGCGGCGATCCAGCTTGCCGTTGGCGTTGAGCGGCAAAGCATCCATCAGCGTCAGGCTTGCGGGCACCATGTAGTCAGGCAGCCGCTGTACCAATTGCGACAGCAACGCAGCGTTGCCGATGGCGGCACCAACTGATGGCACGGCATACGCGTGCAGCTGCATGCGGCCATCTTCGGCTGCAATCGCCAGGACTTCGGCAGTCGCCACACCATCCAGTGCGGCCAATGCGGCAGCGACTTCACGCGGCTCGACGCGGTAGCCGCGTATCTTGACCTGATCGTCGGCGCGGCCGAGGAATTCCAGCGCACCGCCAGGCAATTGACGTACGCGGTCACCGGTGCGGTACAAACGACTCCCGGCAGTGTCAAATGGATGCGCGACAAAGCGGTCCGCACTCAGGCCGGGACGGCTGATATAGCCGCGCGCGACGGCCCGGCCACCGAGATAAAGTTCGCCTGCCGCGCCCACCGGTACCGGATTGAGCTCTGCATCGAACACCCATGCCTGGCTGTTAGGGAGTGGCATGCCGACTGGCAGCGTGGCGCCGCCATCCAATCCCGCGCTGGCTGGGTAAGTCAGGATGCCAACCGTGGTTTCTGTAGGGCCGTAATGATTGATAACGGCACAGGCGGGACGCAGGCGCTGCACGCGCTCCAGCAGCGCAGGCGATGTCGCCTCGCCGCCCAGTACCAGGCGCTGACGTGGAATCACATCCTCGGGTTGGTTGGCATGCAGCAGCGCTTGCAGATGGCTCGGCACGATCTTCATCACGTCGATGGCATGTGCGCGCATGTAGTCGGCAAAGCCGTCGGGATCAAACGCGCGCTCGCGGCTAATCAGATGCAGCGTGTGGCCGGCGCATAGGGCACCGAAAAAGCTGGTATGACCCAGGTCCGCCGCCACGGTGGACACCATGGCGACCTGCGCGCCCGATACTGGCAGCGCCAGGCGGCCGAGTACACCTTGCACATAGTTGGCCAGGCCGCCATGCGTAATCAGCACGCCTTTCGGTTGACCGGTCGAACCGGATGTGTAGATCAGATAGGCCGCCTGCTGCGGCTGTGGCACCTGCGGCGTGAATGCGGAAGCGTGTTCGGATGCGCCGTTCAGCATCAGTTGCGGCACGTCGGTATTCCATGCCAGATGGGTGGTGGTCAGCATCAGCGCGGCGCCGCAGTCTTTGAGCTGCCACGCGAGGCGCTCCGCCGGCAGCGCGGAATCCAGCGGCACGTAGACGCCGCCAGCCTTCAGCACCGCCAATACGCCAAGCACAAAGGCGTTGGAGCGTTCGGCATGCAAACCGACCCGCACTTCAGCACGGACGCCGCGCTGATGCAGCAACTGCGCCAACTGGTCGGACTGCTGGTCCAGCGCGGCGTAGCTCAGGGTCTCATTTTCATGGCGCACCGCCATGCGCTGAGGATGGCGCGCGACGGCCTGGCGCCACAGGAACAGGATATCCGGCGCATCGAAGTTTTCGCTTGGACCACGCAGGCGCGAGACTGCGCCTGGCCATTGCAGCGCCGCTGGAGCAACTTCTGGCTGTACCATTAACTGGCGCGCAAAGTCCTGCAAGGCGATGGCGAATTGGGCGACGGTGCTTTCGTTCAGCAGGCTCGCATCGTAGACCCAGCGGGTGGCGATGCCGCCAGCTGCATCGGTATAGTCCAGGCTTATATCGAAGTGCGCCGGGCCAGCCTGGATTTCCTCCAGCGCGATTGCCTGCCCTGCCAGCATCAGATCCTGCGGCACGCCAGGCAGCTCGGTGCATTTGACCTGGAACAGTGGATGCACGCCGGGCTGGCGCTCTGGTTGCAACGCTTCGACCAGCATATCGAACGGCAGCTCGCTGTGCGCTTGCGCTTCGGTGACGGCCACACGCACCTGCTCCAGAAAATGCGTGAACGGTTGGCGTGGATCGATGTGCGTGCGCAGTACGGTCAGGCTAACCATGTAGCCAATCAGTCCATGCGTTTCCGCCTGCTGGCGGTTGGCCGCCGGCGCGCCCACGCGCAGATCGGTCTGGCCACTGAGGCGGTACAACAGCGTTTTGAGCAAGGCCAGCATAGCCATATACAGCGTTACGCCTTGCGAGCGGGCGTATTGACGCAGCGCGGCGCTCAAATCCTGTGGCCACAGGCTGGCATGCACGCCGGCCAACGCGGCCTGCGTACCAGTGCGGGGACGGTCCAGCGGCAGCGCCAGTACTTCGTGCTCGCTGCCCAGACGTTGACGCCAATAGTCGAGTTGACGCTCCAGTTCCGCGCCCTGCAATTGCTGCCGCTGCCAGTTGGCGAAATCGGCAAAGCGCACCGGCAGTGGCGCCAGCGGCATCGCATCGCCAGCAGTGTGCGCGGCGTAAGCTGCCACCAGCTCGCGGACGGCGATTTGAAGCGACCAGCCGTCGGCGGCGATATGGTGGGCGGCCAGTACCAGCTCACCGCCGCTTGCTGTGCGCAGCAGCGTGGCACGGAATGGCAATTCGGTGGCAAGATCAAATGGTGCGCTGGCTAAGGCTTGCGTAGCGACGTCCAGGTCTTTGCTTGCGCCGAGATCCGCCGTCATTAAAGCAAACCGGCTGGCGGGCACGATCTGCTGCAGCGGCGCGCCATCGGCATCGGTGATAAAGATGGTACGCAACGGCTCATGGCGCGCGACCAGATCCTGTAGCGCCGACTTCAATGCCTGTAGATTCAGCCCGGATGGCAGCTGAATGCGCACGGCCAGGTTGTAAGCCGGACTTGCAGGCGCGAGCGCCCACGTCAGCCACAAGCTGCGTTGTGCCAGCGACAGCGGCAATGGTGTTCCTTCATCAGCTGCGGTGCGAGGGATGCCAACGACAGGCGCAGCGCTAGCTGCGGTTGACAGCAACGCGCGCAGTTGTGCGGCGCATGCGTCCAGCAATGGGAACTCAAAGATCAATCGCGCGGGGAACACGATGTTACAGCGCTGTGCAATCAGCGCTGCGGCCTGCACAGCTCCCAGCGAGTTACCGCCAGCGACAAAGAAATGCGTATCGCGGGCCAATGGCGCTTCCGCTTTAAGTACCTGCTGCCAGATGACAGCAAGTTCGCGGCCGATAGCATCGTCCATGGGCGCGCTCTGCGTTGGCAGCGCAGCCGTGGCACCTTGCAGGAAGCTGCCGAAAGCGTAGGTGGCATAGGCGTCCAGTGATCCATTGAGCCAACCCTGGCGGCAAGCGCCGCGTTGCAGCTTGCCACTGGAGGTCTTGGGCAAGGCCCCCGGTTGCAGCAGCAGCGCAACTGATACCGGCTCGCGGCAAACCACGCTGACGGCCTGGCTCAATGCGTCGACCAGAACCTGCGGCGGCACCAGCTTTTGCAAGCCGCGCGATACCTCGGCGGCGACGCCGATACCCTCACCGCCTTGCGGCAGCTGCACCGCAAACGCCGCAACGCGGCCCTTGCGCACGGCCTCTACTTCCGCTTCAATCGCGCGTTCCATATCCTGTGGATAGAGATTTTGGCCGCGCAGGATAATGACGTCCTTGATACGGCCAGCGATGTAAAGCTGGCCTTCATGGAAGAAGCCCAGGTCGCCGGTGCGCAACCAGCGCAAGCCATCACGCATGGCGAAGGTGCATGCGGTGTCGTCGGGGCGCTGCCAATAACCTTGTCCGATACTTGGACCGGTGGCCCAGATTTCACCAACGCGTCCGCCGTCCAGCGTTGCGCCGCTCTGCGCATCGATAATCACGATACGGTGTGCCGAGGGTATGGTGCCGCAGGCCACCAGCAGTTGGCCATCCGCCGTCGCGCGCGGCTGGCCGGCAGCGATACTGGCTGCATCGAACGCGCAAGCAGTCATGCCAGCACCACGGCGGCCGCCGCTGAGCAACAGCGTTGCTTCGGCCAGGCCGTAACACGGATAAACGGCATGGGCATCAAAGCCACATGGCGCGAAGTACGTAATGAAGGAAGCCAGCGTATCGTGCCGCACCGGTTCCGCACCGGAGAACGCCACGCGCCAGCTGGACAAGTCCAACTCCGCCAACTGCGCTTCACGCACGCGCTCCAAACAAAGACGGAATGCAAAATCGGGCCCGCCGCTGATAGTGCCGCGATGGCGCGAGATCGCCTCCAGCCAGCGCACCGGACGCTCCAGGAAGAACGATGGACTCATCAACACCACCAGAATGCCGCGATGGAAAGGCTGCAACAGCCCACCGATCAAGCCCATGTCGTGATACAGCGGCAGCCAGCTGACAAATACATCATCGGCCGTGATGCCCATGGACTCTTCGATGGCGCGCTCGTTGGCCATCAGATTGGCGTGACTGACCATGACGCCTTTCGGCGACGAGGTCGATCCCGAGGTGTATTGCAGGAAGGCGATCTCGCCAGGTTGCGGCGCATAGGGACGCCACAAGGCGGCACGCGCGCTATCGACGGCATCCACCGCCAACGCCTGCGCGGCGCCAAAGATGCGATGTTCGCCCAGCAGCGCCAACACCGCGCGGCTGGTCAGCACACAGGCAGCGGAACAATCGGCCGCGATGCCGGACAAGCGCGCCAGATGCTGCTCGCGCACCGACTCCGGCGGGAACACCGGCACCGCAGTCAGGCCGGCATACAAGCAGGCGAAAAACGCGATCACATAATGTTCATCATTATCAAGCACCAGCAGCGCACGGTCGCCCGGCGCAAAGCTGGCTTGCAGTTCTGCCGCCAGCGCGCGCACGCGCAGATCCAGCTGCGCGTAACTGAACTCGCGCTCACCTTCGCGGCCGACAGCGATCAGCGCTTTGGCGTCGGGCCGCAGATCGGCCAGCATCCGCAGTTGTTCGACCATGCTGGCCGGCGCCTGGAGAGGAATCTGGTTGGGGGAATTCATCGTCGCTTACTCGCTTTAAAACAGGTCCAGATTGCCGTGCGGCTCAGCCATCGCCACCACCACCTTGCGCGGCCCTTTAAATGGCGCGCGCGCGTGCGCGGCCAGCATGTTGTCGAGCATGAGCACATCGCCGTCCTGCCATGGGAAGCTCACGGTTTCCGCCGCCAGCACGGCGCGTATCTCGTCGAACACTTCATCGGGAATGATGCTACCGTCGGCGTAGAACACATTGCGCGGCAGGTTCTCGATGCCGCACAGCTCCTCCAGCGACTCGCGCACTTCCGGCTGCAGGTTCGAGACATGGAACAAGTGCCCCTGGTTGAACCACACCTTGTCGCCGGTATGCGGATGGATGGCGATGGCCTGACATAGCTGCGTGGTACGCAGGCCGTCATCTTCCTTCCACTCCCATTCGATACGGGTGCGGCGGCAGAATGTCTCGACGTCGGCACGGTTTTCGGTGTTGAACACCTGCTGCCACGGCAGATCGAACTCGCCGTAGTTGCGCACATAGCGCATGCCGGGCGCGAAGCGCGCGCGTATATGTTCAGGCATGCGGCGATAGATGGCGCGGCTGTCGGCGATGGGCGTCTCGCCGCCGCTGACTGCGGAAAGCACACTATGGAACCAGATCTTCATCGGCCATTCGCGGGTATAAGCCTGTTCGTTGTGCAGCGGGATGTGCTGATGCGCCGGATATTCGGTGGAAGTGTAGACGCCGCTGCCGACGCTGCTGCGCGGCGTCGACGCGAATTCATAGTTCAGCAGCGGATGGCCGAAGCCTGCCGCAAACTGCTGGAAGTCCTGCACGCTCGGCACGCTGAAGCCGCGCAGCAGCACGCCGCCAACCAGTTTCAGATGCGTGTCGATTTCCGCCGCCAGGCGCGCTTGCGCCACCAGCAGTGGTTCGCCCGCATACGCTGGCGTAATCAGCACCGGCAGTTCCGAGCCTTCCGGCGCGGTGCGCTCAAATCGTGTCATCAATTCCATCATGGTTCAATCCTTTGTATGCCAGGCCAGTGCGGCGCTGTATTGGACGGGTGCGGGTAGCAAACAGGCTTGCAGCGGCGGCCAGTGCGCCATCTGATGGCGCAGTTGTAGCCGGCGGCCAGGCTGGCGCAGCACGGTAACTTGCTGAAGATGCTCGGAGACGCCAACACCGAGTGCTTTTAACGCGGCCTCCTTGGCGCTCCAGTAATCGTAGAAAATAGTGGTGTCATGCCGGCTGGCGGCCAGCGCCAGCTGTTCTTCCAGCGTCAGCGCATGCGGCGCCAGCGCCGTGGTATCCATGCTGCTGTCACGCTGCTCCACATCCACACCCAGCGCGCCTATGGTGTCGCCGCCCAGCGCGACTAATACATAGCGGCCGGAATGCGCGACATTGAAGGCGGGACCTTCATGTGACAGCAGTTGCGGTTTGCCGTGCGCGCCCGCGCCAAAGCGCAGCCGCTGCGGCGCCACCGATACCGCATGCCCCAGCAGACGGCGCAAGGCCGCGCGGCCAGCGATGCTCCGCACACGGTCGGCGGGACGGCGCAGGCGCGCGATGCGTGAGCGTTCATCATCGCTAAGCAGCTGCACATCCTCCGCTGCGGGTGGCGCCTGCAAGTCCAGCGCCAGCTGCCAGACCGCGCTGCCGGCGGGGACGCAATCAGGCAGTGGCAACTGCTGCATCGGCGACTCCCGCAAACCGGTATTTCAGTCCGCGCAAGATGGCTTGCAGTACCGCGGTTTCCTGCTGGCGTATAAAGAAATGGCCGCCTTCGAACCAGTGCAGCGCGAATGCAGTACCGGCCTCGCGCTGCCATGACAGCACGCGCGCGCCGCCGATATCATCCTGGCGGCCGGCCAGCACTTCCAGCGGCATGGGCAAACGTTCGCTCTCGCGGTACACAAAGCTCCGGCACAGGCGGTAATCGGCGCCGAGAATATCCAGCGTCATGCGCAGCAGCTCGGGGCTATCGAATACTTCTTCCGGTGTGCCACCCTGGCGGCGCATATCGGCAATCAGCTCGGCATCGCTGGTACCGCCGAAACGATCCATATCGCGCCGTGATGGTCCGGCGGTACCGGAGGCGAACAGGATGCGCGGCAGCGCCAGGCCCTGATCGCGCTGATGGCAAGCCATGCCCCACGACAGCAGCGCGCCCATGCTGTGGCCAAACAGCGCATACGGCTGCTGCATCAGTGCCGCGTTTTCGCGGCAAAGCTGCGGCACCAGCTGATCGAAATGCTCGACGCAGGCTTCGGACAAGCGCCGCCCACGGCCCGGCAATTCCACCGGCACCAGGTTGACCCAGGCCGGCATCAGCCGCTTCCAACGCAGATACATGGTCGCGCTGGCGCCCGCATTGGGAAGGCACAGAAGATTGATCACCGCCATGGCAGTCAGGCCACCAGGTCTTGCGCAGACATCCACTCCCGCAGCGAGCGCGGACGCATGTCGGTCCATACCTGCTCGACGTAAGCGAGCACGGTTTGCTTGTCACCCTGAATGCCGTCTATCGCGGTCCATCCACCGGGTACGGCCTTCCATTGCGGCCAGATCGAATATTGGTCTTCGTGATTTTTGAGAACGATGAAGGTTTCGTCCTCGCGGTCAAAACAGCTGGTAGACATGTAACGTCCCTTTTCGGCATTGAACAGAAGCGCGGCCGGAGCATCAAGCTCCGTGCCTCTGTTGCCAAGACGTGTCTACAGCTGAATTGTTTAGTGGCGTAAGAAATTAATTTGCTGATTCATCGCCGAAGGCTGGCGGAATCAGGCCGCTCAGCATCCACAAACGGCATGCCTTTTCGTACTGCTTGCAGTGACGTTCATCGGCGGCCAGCCAGCGTTGCAATTCCTCGCGCGCGGCGGCATCAAATTGTGTGCGCTCGTGTTCGCGCACTACCCATGCCCACGCGGTATCCCATATCGGGTCCGGGGCGTTATCGTTATCCATGCTTACTCCCGACGCGGGCGGATCGCGCCTCGCTGTTTTTTGCAAGCATAGAGCAGAACAGCCGGAAACACCAGTTTCCTTATGAAAGCTTCTTAATCGTCCAACAAATTACGACAACCCTGCAAGGCGTCGAGGGCGTCACGTATCATGAAATTGACCAGCGTTGCGGAACAGCCTAGCGTGAGCGCGATATCGCGCTGAGTCATTTCCTGCAACCGGTACAGCTCAAAAGCGCGGCGCGTGCGTTCGGGCAGACGGCCCAGCGCCTGTTCAAGCGCAGCAATCACCTGCTTCTCGTTCAGCACTTTTTCCGGCGTCACCAACGTGGGACGCGCCATTTCTTCCACGTCCAAGCCGAAACTGCGATAGCTGGCTTCGGTCGTGCGGCGTCGAAAATGATCCATCGCCAGATTGCGGACCACCTGACAGCAATAGAACAGCGGCTTCTGCACACTGCGCATGCAACTGCCGTCGGCCAGTTTCAGGTAGGCGTCCTGCATGATTTCATCGGCAAAGTCGGCCGTACGGACGATACTCATGGCAATACGGCGCAGTTGCTCTCTGTGTTGCACAAAGATTTCGACTAGTGGCGTTTGTAAAGACAAGATGACGCTCCCATTTTTTGCGTTTCCCGGAATGATAATAATTATCATTCAATAATACATTAAAGTAGCTTCATGTTGTTAAATTTATATACTTGACATATATTTTTTATCCCGCGACATTCGCCAAACGCAAAAAAGGGCAGCCCACACTGGACTGCCCTTTTTCAATACTGGAGCGGGGGAAGTGTCTCGAACAGCCTACTGCCGTCCCCCATTCATTCTGACGGCTTTACCCCCTTCGAAATTACAGCCCTCAACAGTCAACAATACCTGCTTGGCCTTCAGTCCTCCGGCAAATCCAGTCAGCGTGCCATCCGCGCCGATGACCCGGTGGCACGGCGCGATGATAGAAATGGGATTGCGACCGTTTGCCGCTCCCACCGCCCGCACGGCGCTAGGCAGGCCGATCTGCGCGGCAATTTCGCCGTAGGTGCGTGTTTCGCCAAACGGAATGGTGAGCAGCGCCGCCCACACCTTCCGCTGGAATTCCGTGCCTTTAAAGTCCAGTTTGACATTGAAACCACTACGACGGCCGGTAAAGTATTCGCTCAGTTGCTGCGCCACCTGGTTCAATACCACGTTGTCGGGATTGTCGACCAAAGGAGCAAGCTTGACCCGATCAGGCCGATCGACTTCCCACAGAATGGCCGCCAGCGCGTCGCCCTTGGCCACCAGGCGTAACTTGCCGACCGGTGAATCGACCCACATGCATTCATACGCCATATTCACTCTCCGTTCAGGCGCCGTGCACTGGGCGCTTTCGTATGGTCGATTACCCTGCCGATGCGGCGCTGCGTGACCGCCAGGATTTTGTCCGACAACACCGGATCGTCCACCATCCGCGCCACCGTCAGGGCACCGATCATATTGGTCAGCAAACTGATCGCCATGTCATCGCGGTCCTCGCCATCGCGCGCATGCATGAACGGGGCGACTGTGTCGGTAATCTTGCGAAAACTGTTGGTTGCCGCATGGCGCGTGTCATCGTTGGCGCGCACCAGTTCACTACCCATGGCGGCGAGCGGACAACCATCTTCCACATTGTCACGGTAGTTAGATGTCATGTATTCATTAAAAACGCGCAATATCGCATCGCCCCCCGTCTCCGCCGCCGCAGCGGAATCCCGCAGCAGATTTTTTTCGGTAGCGGACAGGGCTTCGGTCACCAATTGATCCTTCGAGGTGAAATGGCGGTAAAAACCACCGTGGCTCAATCCAGCGCTCGCCATGATCTGCGCTACGCCGGTGGCCTCTATTCCCTGCTTGCGAAATGCCTTGGCTGCGATCTCGACGATGCGCCTCCGCGTCTCTGCGGTCTCTGCTTTCGATTTTTTCATCTTGCTACTCCTTCCGAGTTTCTCACGCCATCATAACAAATTTATTTTTTAGTGCAAGCACGTCATCTATATTGACTTTCCAGATTGTGACTCCTATCATTCCGATTACTTAGTGACACATCATCATCTATAAAGGAAGCACTATCATGGATAAACGCCTGCTGATACTCGCCTTGGGGATGTTTGCCCTCGGAACCGACAGCTTTGTTGTGGCTGGCGTGTTGCCGGCCATATCCCAATCGTTCAACATCGACGTCGGCCTGGCGGGACAGCTGACCACCGCATACGCGATTGCCTATGCCCTGCTGTCGCCCACCATCGCCGCGCTGGCGGCATCGGTGCCACGAAAAAAACTGATGTTGTCCGGCCTGGGTGTGTTCGTGATCGCCAACCTGGCCACCGCCGTCGCGCCGAGTTTCGGCCTGGCTTTGCTGTCCCGCGTGTTTGCAGGACTGGGCGCCGCGATGTACGCCCCAACCGCGACCGGCACGGGCGCCATGATTGTGCAGCCCGAACAGCGCGGCAAGGCGTTGACCATCATCGTGGCCGGCTTGACCGCAGCCACCGCGCTGGGTTCGCCGATGGGAACGGTGATAGGCGGCCTTGGCGACTGGCGCTGGACCATGGTGTTCGTCTCCGCCATCGGCCTGATCGCGGCCACCGGCATTGCACTGCTCCTCAAGCACATTCCGATGCCGCCCAAGGTCAGCCTCCGTGCCCGCGTGGCGCCGTTGAGCGACAAGCGTGTCGGCCTGGTGTTGGCAACCACGTTGTTGGCGATGGCCGGCAATTTTGTGATCTACACCTATTTTTCGGTGGTGTTCGACCGCGTGCTGAGCAGCACCGCGCTGTTTGGCGCCTTGCTGGTCCTGTGGGGTTCTGGCGGCACGCTGACCAACCTCGTGCTATCGCGGCTGCTGGATAAATTTGGTCCGCGCTGGGTACTGGTGGTGATGCTCTCGGTGCTGGTGGTCGACATGGCGCTGCTGCCCTGGACCAGCGCGCAGCTGTGGTCGTCGGTGCTGGCGATCGGCGTGTGGGGCATCGCCGGCTGGGGCATCATGGGGCCACAACAATATCGCCTGGTGGGCCTGGCGCCGACCACCGCCCCGGTGGTGCTCGGCCTGAATACCGCAGCCACCTATCTGGGCGTCACAGCCGCCGGTGTGCTTGGCGCCGCCGGACTGCATATTCTCGGTGGTCACAACCTGGCATTGTTTGCGGTGTTGCTGTTCGCCCTGGCCGCCATGACTTCCGAACTGGCGACGCGCAGCATCGCTGGCCCGGATGATGCAAAGACACTAGGCTTTAGTGGCCCGTAGCAACAGAGGGGCTGCTGGCATTCAGTTGTCGCACCATCAGATCTTGGGCCGCCACCAGTGCATCGTCCCCCTTTGCCGCCACATCCGGGATAACGCCCGCGCCCTCCCAGTTTGTATGGGTGATTGGGCTGATCGAGCGCATGCTTGGTATGAAGGCGACAAAATGTTCGTTGAGTCGATATGGACGCGAAGCGTTAGCGCCGCCCCAGGTGCGTTCGCCGATCACCGTGGCGCGTTTCAACGCCTGTAGCTGGTACGCGAACGATTCGGCGGCGGACTTCGTATTAGGGCCGGTCAGGATCAGGACCGGCTTCTTGCCGCCATAGCGTTTGCCGTCAAGCTTATCCTGCGTCCAATACTGCGTGGTGATGCCGGTCGCACGTTCCCAGGTGTCGTTGAGGCGGGTGCGCTCGTCAACCAGATAGCTGATCAATAGCGCTACCGAGTCTCCGCCGCCACCGCCGTTGTTGCGCAGATCGATGATGAGGCCATCGGTGTCAGCCAGTGCATTCATCGCTGCGGCGAACTTGTCGGAAACGAGGAAAACCGGCCCGAAAGAGGAAATCTGCAGGTAACCAATATTGGGACCAAGGTGCTCAACCTTTTCCACGCCAAGGTTGGAGGCGAGGATTCTTTCCAGCACGGCTGGCGGCACCTGTTTTTCCCACTCCGCCCGGGTCTGGGGTGGCGGCGGCATTGCGCCGTCGGGCGGCACCGGGCGGGCACTGACATCGACTAACAGATGCTGGTCGTGGATAACGCCATTAATGTCATCCAACAGCTGTTTGGCCAACTGTTTACCATCGGTGATCGCATCGTACTTGCCCGCGCGCTGGTGCTGGCGTAGGACCACCTCGACTTGTTTGGCTTGGTCTGGAAAAACGTAGTTGGCATTCAGCTTGGCAATCAACGTATCGATGACCTCCAGGCGGGTCGCCTGATCGACCTCCACGCTCGGCGGCGGCGGTGGCGTACTGGCGATTGCTGCCGTCGCAGTCAGGAATAACAAAGACAATGTGACCATCCATTTCTTATTCATTATTTTCCCTTCACATCAATATGTGGAAACGATTAATTGCGAACCTACATCTGGCGGAACTGCTTGGTAAACCCTTCACTAACGGTCAGGCGCTCGGTCCGGCCTTTCAGGATGACCTCCAGACCAGTGCCGTACTCACTACGTTCGATCCGATCAACGGCCTGCAGATTGACGATGGCGCTGCGGTGGATTTGCGCGAACAACTGCGGGTCCAGTTGCTCCAGCAGCGACTTGAGCGGCAAGCGAATCAGCGCATCGCCGTTCTCCGTCACCACCCGCGTGTACTTTTCGTTCGACTGGAAATACAGCACTTCGCTCACCATCACCAGCCGCACCGAATTGCCGCTCGAAGCTTTGATCCACTTGAGGTACACCGGCGCGCTCTCCGCTTCAAACAGCTGTTCCCACACCGCAGGCGGCGGGCTGGCGGCGGTGCGCGACTTCAGACGGCGGATGGTCTGCAGCAGGCGCGCGGTCGTCAACGGCTTGACCAGATAGTCGGACGCGCCGGCATCGAAAGCGGCCAGGGCATAGTCCGCATACGCCGTAACGAACACCACCTGGCACGACTCGGGAATATGGCGTGCCACCTCCATGCCGTTCAGGCCGGGCATCTGGATGTCCAGGAATACGATGTCCGGTTTCAGTGCATCGATGGCCGCCACCGCGTCGATGCCGTTTTCGACCTGGCCGGCGATCTGCAGTTCGGGCCACAAGGCACGCAGCTGGTCCATCAACTCCGCCCGCAGCAGAGGCTCGTCTTCAACGATCAGGGCGCTTGGCATCATGCATGACTCCTAACAATCGGCACCGTCAACACTGCGCGTACGCCCTGCCCGTCGCCAGGCGCCACCAACAGGCTGGCCTCCCGTCCGTACAGCAGCAGCATGCGCTCCGCGATATTCGCCAGCCCGGTGCCTTGCCCGGCCTGTTCGGTCAAGCCGACGCCATCGTCGACCACCGACACGCTCAGCAGTTCGCCCTGCCCCTTGCTTTCATGGCTTGCGCTGATGGTAATCAGGCCCGGCCGGCTGGCCCGCTCCAAACCGTGTTTGACGGCGTTTTCCACCAGCGAGATCAGCATCGCCGGCGGGAACGGCAGGCCGCGCAATTCCTCGTCGACGTCGACGGCGTAGCGCAGGCGCGCGCCCATGCGGATGCGCATCACCGCCAGATAGTCGCTCACCAGATCCATTTCTCGCCCCAGCGTCGAGGACACCGAACGCATATCCGGCATCGCGTTCTGCAGGTAGCCGACCAAGTGGTCGAGCATGTCCTGCGCGGCCTGCTGGTCGGTGCGGATCAGGTATTTCAGATTGGCCAAGGTATTGAACAGAAAGTGCGGCTCGACCTGGGCCTGCAAGGCCGAGAGGCGCGCCTGCAGCGAGGTACGTTCCAGCTCGCGCTCGCGCCGGGCCGCATCCAGCGCGCTGGCATGGCGCGCGAGGTGCTGGCTCAGTTGGGCAGACACCGTCTCGGCGATCTTCAGCGACTCCCCCTGCTGGATCGCAAACCAGGCCAGGCCCGGCCGGCAACGCAGCTCGATGTGGCAACTGGGGCCCAAATCGGACGATACCTTGACCTCGACATGGCGCCCCAGCCACAGCGGGCGCCAGCGGCCCAGCACGACCCGGCCTTTGAAAGGGTCATGGAAGAACGCCGGCGGGCCGGCGTAGCCGAGTGCCGTGCCCAGCGCCAGCCCCGACAAGGATTCGGTGCACAGGTCAAAGGTGGTATAGGGATTGAACGGCGCCTCGATGCGGCGCGTCACCGAGGACGCCATCGCCTCGGCACTCAGCGCCTTGCCCTCCTCGCTCAGCCGGGCAAGAAAACCGCGGGCGATTCCGCCAGACATCAGCGCGAGCCAAACCATCACCGCCAGCACAACACCGCCGGCAATGTACGGCGTCAGCACGTGGGGCGCTACGTTGCCCGGCGCAGCCGGGCCGAGTTTCAGCCAGAGCGGCAGCAACGCGATCGCCAGCGACAGGAACAACAGCGAACCGGCGTTGAAGCGCAGCGCCGACTGCAGCAGATAGCGGCGCACCAGGCGGCGGTCGTGCTGGACCTCCGGTACCGGAGGCGCGTTGAATGGCAGAAATGGGGGAGAGCTCATTACATTCCTCGTGTAGAACTTGCCCGCCATTCTAACGGCTCGGGTGCGCGTGTTTTAGCCCATGCGACGAATGCCCGAAAATCGGGTAGGAAACCGGCGCCGGCGCGATGAATGCCCCCGAGCGAATCGCTGGCTGCGTGCGCTAACGAAGCACGATACGCGCAAGCGGGCGGGCTTTCAGCACCAGCGACAGTCCGATCAGCAGCATCACAATGGCGATCACGCCGTCGATATGCAGGCTTGCGGTCGCCATGCGCGCGGTCTGGCCGGACAACACCAGCATCGTCAGCAGCGACACATAGTTGGCAAGCGGCGTCAGAGCTTTCAGAGCGATGATGGCCAGGCCGGCGACAATGAACGCGATCGCGGCGCTGTCGCAGGAAACCGCGCGGCCGGCGTCATTCCCCGTCGTCTTCGGCAGAATCTTGCCAGCGACCGCCAGCGGGAACAACCACAGCAGCAGCGCCACCACGGCGTACATCGCCGCCACAGCATAGGAGATCAGCACATTATCCTGGGCGCCGCGATGCACGGCATAACTGACCAGCACGATCTGGCCGGCCGCCAGCAGCAGCCAGACGGCAAACAAGCGCAATACCAGCGCAAAAAATTGATGAGGCGTGAACATAACAATTCCATCCATTGAAGATGGTTGCCACCGCATCACGCGGCGGCAACCGGAGCCAAGCTTAGAATTTCAGCACGAAGCCGGCGTAGCCGCCGTAGGAGCTGGCGCCGTTGCAAGTGGAACTGCTGCTGTCGCAGGCCATATTCCAGTAGTACAGCGCATGGTTGTTGGCGCCGTTCATGCTGGCCGCGTCGGCGCTGATGGTGTTGTTGTTGATGCTGCCCACCGTCGCGTACAGCGTGAAGTATTTATTCCAGTCGTAATTGAGGCCGGCCGCGAACAGATTGCTCTTCTTGCCGCTGACGTCCTCTTTCAGATGGTAGACAGCGCCCAGCGCGGTCAGCTTTTCAGTGACCCGGTAGTTGACGCCGAGCCAGGTCTGCTCCGCCTTGTCGTCCCACTTGGCGGTGGTGGCGTAGCCGGCCTGCGGCGCGGTCACGCGGTTATAGCCAGCGAACAGTTTGGCATTGCCCAGCTGATAGGTGCCGCCCAGCAGGATCTCCTTGGTGAACTTCCACTCACCCTGGCTGCCCAGGCCGTACACGGTGCCGCCGGTGTAGCGGCCATACTGGTCGGCCAGCTGGTCGGCTATCAAGCGCAGGTTCAAGCCGCCCTGGGTGTACGACAGCGAGACGCCGTCGCCGCTGCCGCGCTTGGTGTCGTCGATGGCGCCGCCGGCCATGTGCATATAGCTGGCCTGCAGGCCGGCAAACACCGGCGAGGTGTATTGCAGCGTGTTCGGACCGATGCCCCAGTTACGGCCGCCGACCAGCGTGTTCAGGCCGATCCACTGGTGCGCCATCGGATCGACGTAGAAGGCATCGTTGGCGATCCACATATGGTTACCCACCGTCAGCTCGCCGTACTGTTCATTCGAAACACCGACGTTGGAGCGGCGATTGAACAGGCTGCCGTTGTTGTTGCTCTGGCCGTCATTGGTGCCGAAGCCGCTTTCCAGATGGGCGACGCCGCTCCAGCCGTCGGTCAGCGGCGTCTTCAGGGTCAGGCCCCACCACGAGGTGCCCCATTGATTGGACGCCACCTGCACCCGGCTGCCCTGCAAGCCGGAATTCATGATGTTGTTGGTATAGTCAATGCCGGCTACCACCCGGGCGTACGGGGTAATCTCCACCTCGCCGATCTTCAGCGTATCGTAGGCGCTGGCGGAATTGAAGACGGTGGCGATGGCAACCGCCAGAAACAGTTTGGACTTAGTCATGATCTTTCCTTTTAAGTGATTGAGGCGCGCCGGCTTACTTGCCTGCGAGCGTAATTTTTTGCGTCAGTGGATTGGCTTCCACGCTCATCGCCGACGAGGCGCTGACGCTGAAGCTGTAGGCGCCCGGTTGCAGCACCCATTGTTTTTTACTGGTGGCGTCCCAGTAGCTCAGATACTTGGCCGGCACCGTGATGCTGACGGTGCTGCTTTGGCCGGCGGCCAGCGCGACCTTTTTCCAGCCGACCAGACGCTTCGGCGGTTGCTGGTTGCCCGGTGTGCCGGACGGCAGTGCCGCGTAGACCTGGGCGATTTCGCTGCCGGCACGCGCGCCGGTGTTACTCAGTTTGAAGCTGACGGTGACGTTCTGGTCGGCATCCGAACTGACTTTGGCGTCGGCATAGCTGAAGCTGGTGTAAGACAGGCCATGGCCGAACGGGAACAGCGGCGTGATCTGCTTGGCGTCATACCACTTGTAGCCGAGCCACAGCTTCTCGTTGTAGTTGACCGCGCGCAGCGCCGCCACCGTGGCCGCCCCCATCGACTGCTCAAACAGCGGCACCAGTGCGCGCGGCGCTACGGTGGAGCCAATGATGGCCGCGACGTTGGTCGGCAGTTTCGGCTGCGGCAGATCGGCGTCGCTGACCGGGAAGGTAATCGGCAGCTTGCCCGATGGGTTGACGTCGCCGGACAAGATGTCGGCCAGCGCCTGCGCGCCCTGGATGCCGGGATACCACGCCTCCAGCACCGCGTGCACCTTGGACACCCACGGCATCAGCACCGGGCCGCCGGTTTCCAGCACCACCACCGTGCGCTTGGCCTTGGCCGCGACAGCGCTGATCAGTGCGTCCTGATCGTATTCCACGTTCCAGGAGTCGGTGGCTGGGGTCGGCAGCGCCAGCGTGGTGTTGTCCACGCCTTCGGTCTGCCAGGCGATGGCGAATACGATCGCCACATCGGCTTGCGCCGCGCCGTTGGCGGCGGCGTCGGCATCCAGCCCGCTGTAGAACGTCACCGTGGCGTTGGGGAACTTCTTGCGGATCTGATCCAGCGGCACCGAGTGATACCAGTTGGCGCAGCTGCCAAACAACGCATCCGGCGCCTGCGGACAGGTGGTGTCGGCGGTGCCGTTGATCGGTGCGTTGCCGCCCGAGCCGCCGCCGGCGATCACACCCTTGTCGGCATGGGCGCCGATGACGGCGATGCTTTTCACCGTGGACGCCGACAATGGCAACACCGGCGCAGCGTCCCCGCTGGCGGTATTGTTCTTCAACAGTACCATCGACTCACGCGCCACCTTCAGCGCATCGGCGTTGCCGTTGACTTCGTCGACGCTGCCGCCGGCGGTCGGCGGATTGTCCATGATGCCCAGCTGAATCATGGTGCGCAGCTTGCGGCGCACCATATCGTCCAGGCGCGCCATCGGCACCTCGCCGCTGGCGACGGCGCTGGTCAAGGCGTTGATATAGTACGGCGTGCCGACGATGTATTTCATCAGCTCAGGCACTTTCTGGTCGTCGCTTGTCTGGCTCGGCTGCTCTTCGTCCAGGCCGGCGTTGGCCGAGGCCACGGTGCTGTTGTTGGCGCCCCAGTCCGACTGCACGATGCCTTTGAAGCCCCATTCAGTCTTTAACCAGCCCAGCATCTGCGCATGCTCGCAGGAATAGGTGCCGTTGACCTGATTGAAAGCGCACATCACATTGCCCGGCTTGCCCTTCTGCACGGCGATTTCAAAGCCCAGCAGCTCGGTCTCGCGCATGCTCTGCTCGTCGATGACAGAATTGGAGATGTAGCGGTTGGTTTCGTAGTTGTTGAAGGCGAAGTGCTTGACGGTGGAAATCACCTGCTGCGCCTGCACGCCGATGGTCCGGCTGGACACCAGTTCGCCGGCCAGAATCGGATCTTCGCCCAGATTCTCGAAGGTGCGGCCGTCACGCGGATCGCGCGCCAGGTTGATGCCGCCGCCCAGCGCCTCGGCAAAGCCCAGCGCGCGCGATTCGATGCCGATGCGGCGACCGAACAGTTCGGACAAATCAGTGTCCCAGCTGGCCGCCACCGCCAGCGTACTCGGCAGCGACGTCGCGTTGGAATTGACCAGGTTGACGCCGCTGGCGGCATCCACCAGGTTCAAGGTCGGAATGCCCAGCGCGGGCAGGCCCATGACCGCGCCCGCCCCCGCCAGCACGCCGTCCGGACGCATGTTGTAGCCGTAGCCGATCAGCGTGCCGTCCAGCGACACATAGCCCTGGCCATGCACCAGCTGGATTTTTTGCGACAGACTCATGGTGGCCAGAATCTTGTTAGCGCGGTCGTCGGCAATCTGGTCCGACGTCAATTGGCCAGTGGTGGCGACGGTTTGCGAGTCGTTGGTGGCGCTGCTCGCCCCGCCGCCGCCGCACCCCGCCAGCAGCAGCATGGCAAGACCGGCTGCCACACCGTGCAATCTGGTGGATCTCATCGTGTTGAATCTCCTCTTGTTTTGTTGTGCGAGTAGTCGCGATTGCTCCGGCTGGAGTGCCGGGAACTCTGAATGGCGCGGCCCGGCGCCGGTCCTGCATGGCGCCTGGGCTGCTGCGGTAAAAGGGAATCAGTCGCGGCGGAACTTCAATCCGTAGTACAGGACGAAGCCGTAGCAGACGGCGGGAATCAGGAAGGAGGCTTGCAGACCAACGCTGTCGGCCAGGAAGCCCTGTGCGAACGGCACGATGGCGCCGCCGACAATGGCCATGCACAGCAGGCCGGAACCGCGTCCCGTCTGCGGGCCGAGCTGATGCAAGGCCATGCTGAAGATCACCGGGAACATGATGGAGTTGCACAGGCCGACCGCGAGGATGGACCACATCGCCAGCGGCCCGCTGCTGCACACCGACAGCAGGATCAGCAGGATCGAGCAGGCGGCGTTGAAGGCCAGCGCCTTGCCGGGCGCGATGCTGCGCATGACGGCGACGCCGATGAAACGTCCCACCATCGCGCCGCCCCAGTACAGGCCAACGTAATGCGCCGCCTGATCCGCCGCCAGGCCGGCGATGCGCGACTCGCCCAGGTAGTTGATCAGGAAACTGCCGACGCTGACCTCGGCGCCGACATACATGAAGATGCCGACCGCGCCCAGCACCAGCCGCCGTTGCGTCAGCAGCGAGCCGCCTTCCACCTGCGCATCGGTCGCGTCGACAATGCGCGGCAAGCGCGCGAAAGCAAACAGCACCGCCAGCGTCAGCAGCGCCAGCGCGAGATACAGATACGGTCCTTGCACCGCCGCGATTTGCGCGTCGCGATCGGCCGGCAAGGCCGCGCCGAGGATCAGCATGCCGCCCAGCACCGGCGCCAGCGTGGTCCCCAGCGAGTTGAACGCCTGCGTCAGCGTCAAGCGGCGCGAAGCGCCGGCCGGATCGCCCAGCACCGTGACGTAGGGATTGGCCGCCACCTGCAGGATGGTGATGCCACAGGCCAGCAAGAAGAACGCCGCCAGGAACATGGCATAGCCGCTGGTCGCGGCCGGATAGAACAGCGCGCAGCCGGCGGCGGCCGTCACCAGGCCCGCCACCACGCCGCGCTGATAACCGATGCGACGTACCAGCATGCCCGCCGGCAGCGAGGCGATGAAATAGGCGCCAAAGAAGCAGAACTGCACCAGCATCGCCTGCACATAGCTGAGCGTGTAGATGGATTTCAGGTGCGGAATCAAAACGTCGTTCAGCGAGGTCAGCAGCCCCCACATGAAAAACAGGATGGTGACGATGGTCAGCGGCACGGTGGTGCCTGATGCGCCAGGCGCGGCGATCGGGCCCAATTGCGGCCGCGAGTAGTTCTCCATGTAATCTCCAGGAATTGTTTTAGTTTTATCAACCGCGAGTGTAGGCGGCCATGCGCAATCGCGAATCGGGCTGGAGACCGATTCGCAATCCGCCCCGGGACCGATTGGAGCGCTCACGGCGGCGCGCTATGATGGCGGTTTAAACACCGGCGCAAGCCGCGTCTCCTCTGGATATCGCCTTGTCTGACCTTCCCCACCCACGCCACCGCCCCTGGACTGATGGCGCCCTGGCCGCGTTGTTGCAATGGCGCCACAGCTTGTTCTGGACCATCGCGCCGGCGATGTTCCTGACTTCGTGCCTCACCTGGCTGACGCTGGACTCGATCGCCACCATGTCGGAAGACGGCCGGCTGCGCGATGCGCTGGCGCCTGCGCGCCTCCAGCCCGCGCTGCGACAGGCATTGCAAACCTCCGCGCCTCTGCTGACCACGCTGCCCCAGGCCTTATGTACCGATATGCTGGAACTGCTGGCGGAACGCGTATTGGCCACACCCATGGCCGACCGTACCGGCGACATCAATTCCAATGGCTTCGTGCGAGCAGCGCAGGAGGGTCGGCTGGCAGTGTCCTTGCGTGCGCAGGACGGCGGCGGTTGCCGCTTTGGGCCCGGGCCGCTGAACAATCCGCTGCAACAGCAAATCTCGGCGGCGGCCAATGGCATCGTCGAGCTACCGGATGGCTGGCTCAGCGTCACCACCGTCGCCGCGCCCAACGGAATGACGCTGACGGCCGGCGTCCACATCCTGTCGCCGTGGGCAAAAATCACACGGCCGAGGCTGTTCGGAATTTCGCTGGCATCATTCATCCTGTGTATCAGCCTAGTGGTGGCGCTGGTGCTGCTGATGCTGTTGATCCGCCGCATCGAGCGCGCTAACCGCGCCGCCGACGCGTGGACGCATGGCCACCTGGAGAAGCGCATTAACGACCAGGGCAAGGACGAGTTGTCGCGCCTGACGCAAAAATTCGACCTGATGGCCGATGCGACGGTCGGCCTGATTAAAGTCAAACAGGCGCTTGCGGCCGCAGAGGAACGCAACCGTCTGGCGCGCGATCTGCACGATACCGCCAAGCAGCGCGCCTTCGCGCTGAATTTGCAACTGACAGCGCTGCGGGAAATGCATCAGGGCGACGCAAGCAGTGCCAGACTGGCGGACGCCGCGTTGTCGCTGACCTATCAGCTGCAGCAGGATCTGACCGGTATCGTGCGCCGCCTCGCCGCGCCGACCATCGCCGAGTCTGGTTTCCGAACAGTGCTGACTGAAGGTGTCGAAGCACTGCTGGCGGGCAGCCGCATCACGCCATCGATCACGCTGAGCAGCGAGTTCGAAGCCGCGCTGTCCGCCGCGCCGGAAGTGTCGCAACAGCTATTCATGATTGCGATGGAAGCGGTGGCCAATGTCCTGAAACACGCCCAAGCTTGCACGAACTGCCGCCTGGAGGGGATGCAAGATGGTGACCTCTACACCTGGCGCATCGCCGACAACGGTGCGGGCCTAGCGAATGCAAGCAGCGTCACTAAAGGGATGGGCATAGCCAATATGAAATTGCGCGCCGCCAGCCTGCCGGACGGTGACTTCGCATTGCTCAACGGGGACGACGGCGGCGCCGTAATTTTGGTCACTTTTCGGATGATGTTATGACCTCCAGCATTCTCCTGGTCGACGACCACGACATCGTGCGGCAAGGCATGGCCGCGCTGCTCAGCACGTCCGGCGATTTCACTATTGCCGGCGAAGCGGCGGACGGCAAAGCCGCGATTGCCGCAGCGCGCGATACGCAGCCGGACCTGATCATGCTGGACCTGTTGATGCCGCGCATGGATGGCGTCAGCGCGATCCGCTCGCTGCGCACCGTCTGTCCGGCCGCTCAGGTGGTGATCCTCACCTCGTCGGAAGATGACGAACTGGCGTTCGCCGCGATCGAAGCCGGCGCCCATGGCTTCCTGCTGAAATCCATGTCCGGCACCGAACTGCTGCTGGCCATCCGGCGCATCCTGTGCGATGAAGTAGTCATCCATCCGGCGATCACGCAACGCATCTTGAAAACCGTGCGCGCCATCCGCCAGCCCGAACACAATCCCTTCGCGCCCCTGAGCGAGCGCGAGCTCGACATCCTGCGGGTGCTGGCCGAGGGCGCCAGCAATGCACGCCTGGCGGAAACGTTCTCAATCAGCATTAAAACCGTGAAATCACACGTCAGCAGCATCCTGGCCAAACTGCATCTGGCTGATCGCACCGAAGCCGTGGCGTTCGCGTGGCGACACGGCCTGATGGGTGACGGCTGAGGAACATCCCAGCGCGTAATGTTTCTGCCGAACGGTGGTATTTCCGCACATATGGCATGATGAATTTTGAGCAGTAAGGTTTCGTGCGCTAACCGATGAACCCAACGTTTGAGACAGGGAAGCGCCATGTTGATCTTTCCGCGAGCTTCCAGAAACGTATTTTTCGCGCTGCTCACCACCTTCCTCCTGACCATCGCTCCCGACGCCAAGGCAGACTTTTGCACCGTGTCGATGAGCGACATGTCATTTGGCAATGTGAGCCCCGTCTCCGGACAGGATTACTATGCCAACGGCACGCTCAGCGTCACCTGCACTTTTGTCATATTAGTCGGCAACATCATCGTTCTGCCCAACATCAACGCCTGCGCCAGCCTGGGGCCGGGCTCGGGTGCAGCCGACATCAACACGCGGGTGTTGATGAACGGCAGCAAGAAGATCCCGTTTAATCTCTACCGGTCTGCAAGCTACACCCCGGCCAACCTGTGGGGCGGCTATGAAACCAACAACGCGATTCCGGTATTCTTCGCCGGCTTGCTGGCAATCGGAACCAATACACAGGTCTATCCTGTGTATGCAAAAATCGCGGCCAGCAGCCTGGCGCTGGCCGCAGTCGAGTCCAATGCGACCACCACGTACAGCGCCAGCTTCGCAGGCGCCGGGACGATGCAATACAGCTCCTCCTCCGTCGTCGCCCTGCCCTGTCAGTCAGCCGGTTCCTCGGTGGCGTTTGCTTTCAATGTCAGCGCGAATGTGATGAATGATTGCCTGATCGATACCACGCCGGTTTCGTTCGGGTCTTCCGGCGCCCTGAGCAGCGCCACCCGCGCGACCGGTGCGGTGTTAGTGAAATGTACGGCGGCGAACAACTACCGGATTACGCTGAACGGTGGCGTCGTCACCAACTCTGCCAGCGATCGGAAAATGAAAAATGTGGACACCGGCGAAACGGTGTCCTACCGGCTATCGACCAGCCTGGATGGCCCGATCTGGGGCGACGGCGCCAACGGCACCACGACTTACGATAGCATCGGTACCGGTCTGACCCAACAGATCATCATCTACGGACTGGTGCCCAGCCAGGCCACTCCGTCGCCCGGCACCTATAGCGACCAGGTCACCGCCCTGATTTATTTTTAAAAGCCACATCGGCCACTCCATGCCGCCGCGATGCGGCGCGCGCGAAATCAAAAAATGATCGATTCGTAGCCGCCATTTTCGCGGAAACATAAGTTATGATTCATAATCAATATAAAATATAATCAAATCGAATCCTGCAGTTTCAGGGCAAAGACCCGCTTCTCATACACAAAAATTGGAGACAGTTATATGCAAACGAATCAGCGTCGTAATGCCGCATTGCGCCTGCTGCCGCTCACTCTGGCCCTGGCCCTGGCCGTACCCCACGCCGCGCGGGCAAGCGAAGATTTCGCGGCACGCTGCCGCGCCATGGGGCAATACAGCGACGGCGACCTTAAGGTCACCACCGCCCAGTTGGTACCCGCAGGCCCCGCGCCAGCGCTACCGTTCTCCCAGCCAGGCGGCGCCGCCAAACCGCTACAGCTTCCCGAGCACTGCCTGGTGCAAGCATCATTCGAGCAGCGCGCCGGTGTCGGCGACAAACCCTATGCCATCCGCATGGAGCTACGTCTGCCGCCGGACTGGAATGGCCGCTTCCTGTTCCAGGGCGGCGGTGGCATGAATGGTTTCGTGCCGCCGGCCATCGGTGCGAACAGCAACGCGCAATCGGCGTATCCGCCAGCCCTGCACCGTGGCTTTGCGGTGGTGAGCACCGACACCGGCCATGACGCGCCGAATCCAGCGGACGCCAGTTTCGCGCGCGATCAACTGGCCAAGCTGAACTACGCCTACGCCGCCATCGGCAAGGTGACCTTGCACGCCAAGGCCATGATTGCGCGACTGGCCGGCAAAGCGCCGGACCACAGCTATTTCGCCGGCTGCTCGAACGGCGGGCGCGAAGCGATGCTGGCGGCGCAGCGCTATCCGGACTTGTTTGACGGAGTGCTGGCCAGCAATCCCGCGTTCAACTTGCGCGACGCCGCCGTCATGTCCTACTTCTCAGGCAAAACCTACGACGCCGCCGCGCAGAATGATGCGAAAGCGCGTGGCCTGGCGGCATTCCTGATCACGCCGGCGGAAGGCGAGTTGATCCGCAAAGCGGTGCTGGAACAGTGCGATGCGCTGGACGGCGCCAAGGATGGCATGGTGTTCGATCATGCCGCCTGCCACTTCAATGTGAAGAGCCTGGAGTGCAAGCCGGGACAAAGCAGCGCCAATTGCCTGGCGCCGGCCAAGGCGGAAGCGATCGCCAAGGCATTCCAAGGGCCATTGGACGACGCCGGAAAACCGCGCTTCACGCCATGGGTCTGGGATGCGTCCGTGTTCACGCCTGACTGGCTGATTTGGCAGACCGGCTTGCCGTTGCCGAATGGCCAGTCGATGACCATGCTGCGCGAGCTGGTGACCGCCTCGCTGACCCAATACTTCGCGTTTCCCGCCATTGACGCGGCAACGCTGAGCACCAGCCCGCGCGATATCGAACGGTTGCTGCGCGCCACCGATGCGACGGCGGGATTGACCGTCGCCACATCGACCGACTTCACCAGTTTTGCCGCGCGCGGCGGCAAAGTCATGTTCACTGACGGTTGGTCGGACCCGATCTTCAGCGCGCAGGATCTGGTGAACTGGTATGGCCGCATGGCGGCCGATATGGAGCGCGTCAGCGGCAAGCCGACCGAGCAGTTCGCGCGGCTGTTCATGGTGCCGGGCATGGCCCACTGCACCGGCGGACAATCGCTGGATGATATGGACGCACTCGGTTCCCTGGTGAGTTGGGTGGAGCAAGGTAAAGCACCCGACATGCTGAAGGCGACCGGCCAGTCGTTCCCGGGCGTGAGCCGTCCGATCTGTGCGTGGCCCGCAATTGCGCGCTACAAAGGCAGCGGTCCGGTCGACGATGCCGCCAGCTTTACCTGCAAGCCTTAAGCCCTCCCCGATCATCCCTAGGAGAACCACGATGAGAATGCATCATATGCTGTGCATCAGCGCCGCGTTTATCGCGCCAGTCGCCATAGCCCAGGTTGCCGCGCCGCCGGCTTTGAAATCCGAATTTGTGTTTGAAGCGCGCGTAAAAGTCGATCCGCCCTTGGTGGTTGGCCCCAGCTCGCATGGCCTGCGGCGCGTGGTGCCGATCAGCGGCGGCACGGTCAGCGGACCGGCGCTGAACGGGGTGGTCGTGTCCGGCGGCGCCGATTGGCAATACGTGCGGCCGGACGGTGTGCTGGAAGTGCTGGCCAAATACACTTTGAAGGCGGACGACGGCACCCTGATCATGGTCGACAATCGCGGGGTAAGGCAGGCCTCGCCCGAGGTCATGGCGCGCTTGACGAAAGGCGAAATCGTGCCGGGCGAGGAATATTATTTCCGTACCTACGCCCAGTTCGAAGCGCCGGCGGGCAGCAAGTATGAATGGCTCAATCGGGCGATTTTCGTCGGCGTGGCGGAACGCCTGCCCGACGCGGCGGTCATACGGTTCTACAAGGTCAACTGACAGCGGGCGGCATTCGGGATAATCGTTCTAAGTTATAATATTTATCTTTCAATGTCGATTTCCCGATGGCTCGCCCCAAAACCGCCACACTCGCGACGGCCGTTCAAGCAGCGGCCGATCAGCCCTTGGACCAGAGCCTGCTGCTTAGCCTTGTAGGGTATAACTGTCGACGCGCTTATCTGACGATCATGCCGCATTTTGAAGAGCGCATGAGCAAACTGGCGTTGCGGGCAGTCGACTTCTCGGTATTGAGCATCCTGAAAGCCAATCCGAATATCACACAAAAGCGGCTGTCGCATGCAGTCTCCGTCTCCGCGCCCAACCTGGCGATTCTGCTCGACAAGCTAGAGCAACGCGGCCTGGTTCTGCGTCAGCGCAATCCACTCGACAAACGGTCCCAGACTTTGGTACTGACCAGCGAAGGGCTGAAACTCTGCGCGAAGGCCGAAACCACCGTCGCGAACCTGGAGCAGCACGCGACAGCGATGCTGACCGAAAATGAGCGCCAAAAGCTCCTGCAGCTATTGCAAAAGATTTTCGTTGAAGGTAACTGACCTGCCCCAGCGTTCAGCCGAATTCTTCAAGCCGCACCTCCTTGCACACGAACAAGTACTGCAAGACGCCCGGGCCACCGGTGCGTGATTAGACCGTCCAATACCACCTATCGTGAATTAAGAGTTCTATTCGGACAGTGCACGTCCCATACTTTCTGGCAATTTAATCAATGCAATAAAAGCCGGCACAAGGTGGCAAAGACCATCGTTCTTCCTCACTGATTTAATGGAGACTCATCAGTATGACCGATCACATCAATCGTCGACACTTCATCGGCGCGACAGTCGCATTCGCCGCAGCCCTTGCGACAGGTGCCAACACCGCATCTGCCGCCAACCGGAAACTGTCTCGGGTAATTATCGATAATGACTTCAGCGGCGACCCGGATGGTTTGTTCCAGTTGGCCCACCATGTGCTTTGTCCTTCGCTGGACATTCCACTCATCATCGGCTCGCATCTTCCAGCACAATTCGGCAGCGGGCACGATGCCGCCGATGCCGCATCCAAAGCGCGCGAACTGCTCAAGACCATGCGGCTTGACGACACGCGGCACATCATCGCCGGGGCGGAGTCGCCGATCAAGGCCCGCTCGTCATGGCAGCCGAGCGCTGCCTCGGCTGCGATCGTACGGGAGGCCATGCGCAGCGATACAGATTTGCCGCTGATTTATGCCGCCGGTGCGGGACTGACCGAGCTGGCGCTGGCCTGGCTACAGGAACCGCGGATAGGTCGTCGCATTCGCCTGATCTGGATCGGCGGCAGCGAACATCCGGAATCGATCTATCCGCCGCTTGGGCAAAAGGAAGTGGAATTCAACTTCATGATCGATCCCGTCGCGGCCAAAATCATCTTTAACGAATCCGACATCGAGATCTGGCAAGTTCCGCGCGATGTCTACCGTCAGATGCTGTTTTCGAATGCCGAACTGGATGATTTGGCGGAGCGAGAATCGCTGATGAAGTATCTGAAGGGCCAAATACAGGAAGCGATTGAAAAATTAGCCAAGATTCCAGGACTGCCGCCGATCACCGAGACCGAGACCTATGTGCTGGGTGACAGTCCATTGGTTACGCTGACCGCATTGGTACCGCCGTTTCAGCCCGATCCATCGTCTTGCCGCTACGTGTTGAAGCCCGCCCCCACCCTGCTCGATGATGGCACATATAAGGCAAATGCCTCTGGACGCCCGATGCGTGTCTACACCTACATTGATGCGGAGCTGACCTTCAGGGACATGCTCGTCAAGTTCAAGCGGGCTGCCGCTTCCCGTCCGGCTGCTTGATTTTTCTAAATGCTAAAAGAGGAACGCATGGTGTCGAAGCATGGGTCGGGCCGGATTCGCCGATTCCCAATGTGCGCGGGATCAGGTCTGATGTTGTCGCGGCGTTAAAACAGCTGCAGGTGCCGAATGTCCGCTGGCCTGGAGGCTGTTACGCCGATAACTATCACTGGCGCGAAGGCATAGGGCCAGCGCGGCGTGAACGCGTCAACGTCAACTGGGGCGGCAGCATCGAGCCTAACACTTTCGGCACCCACGAGTTCATGGACTTTGTCGAGCAGATCGGGAGCGAGGCGTACCTGACGCTCAACGTCGGCTCGGGCACCGTCCAGGAAGCGTCCGACTGGCTTGAATACATGACGACCGATAAGCCGACGGCACTGGGACAGGAGCGACGGGCCAACGGCCACGCTGCGCCCTGGCGCATCAAGTATCTGGGTATCGGCAATGAGAGCTGGGGCTGCGGTGGAGGAATGAGCGCTGACGCGTATGTCGAACGAATGAAAAGCTTTGCGACGCTGGCGCAGAATGTGCATCCTGAACAATTCGGTAATCCGATGAAGATCAACCCCAACGATTCGCAGCGCATTGCGGTGGGCCAGGGGCTAGGCGAGACGGCATATACAAGCGCGTTGATGAAAGCCTGGCAGAGCCGGAAATTTCCGCAGTTCTGGCAGATGAACGGGATCTCTTTGCATCATTACAGCTGGATCGGACGCATGCCGATGGCCGACTCTTCCACGGATTTCGGTGCGAACGAGTATGCGCGTCTGATCAAGCGGGCTTACCTGATGGACGCGATGATCGTCGAGCATGATGCCATCATGAACCAGTATGATCCCGAGAAAAAGGTTGCGATCGTGGTCGACGAATGGGGCGCCTGGCTCAAGCCCGAGCCAGGGCGCAACCCGCTCTTTTTAAGGCAGCAAAATACCCTGCGCGACGCCATCATGGCCTCGATCACGCTGAATACATTTGCACGCCATGCTGAGCGTGTCCGGATGAGTAATATCGCGCAGATGATCAACGTGATCCAGGCGATGATACTCACCGACGGCCCCAAAATGGTACTCACCCCGACTTACCATGTCTATAAAATGTACCTGCCCTTCCACGACGCCCAGGTCATTCCGCTGAAGATCGACGCCGGGGTGTACCGTGAGGGCGAGGTTGACATACCACGTATCGATGCAATTTCGGCGAAGGCAAAAGATGGTTCGATCTGGGTCGCGCTGACAAATCTGGACCCGGCCGCAGCGCAGCGCATTGCCCTGGACGTCAAAGGCATGCCAGTGGCGTCGGCGACAGGACAGCAACTCACCGCGCCCAAGGTCAATAGCTTCAATACGTTTGACAGCCCCGATACCGTACATCCACAAAATGTACAGATCAAGGGACAGGGGCAAACCATCACGCTCACGGTGCCGCCTAAATCGGTTACTGTTTTGCGCCTGACCCAATAAGTCCGAGTTCCAATGCAAAAAGGGCCGCCCGCTTGGGCTGCCCTTCTTCAATACTGGAGCGGGAGAAGAGTCTCGAACTCTCGACCTCAACCTTGGCAAGGTTGCGCTCTACCAACTGAGCTACTCCCGCTTAGGAGCTTTTGGAGGCGAGGACGGGAGTCGAACCCGTCTAGACGGCTTTGCAGGCCGCTGCATAACCGCTTTGCTACCTCGCCTGAGGTAAATCTACCAAGATAACAGCTGGTTACGCGCTGCAATCCAAATTCTGGAGCGGGAGAAGAGTCTCGAACTCTCGACCTCAACCTTGGCAAGGTTGCGCTCTACCAACTGAGCTACTCCCGCATGGAGTGTTACTAATTTTACTGAGCCAATCAGTTCCACAAGGAAACTGGAGCGGGAGAAGAGTCTCGAACTCTCGACCTCAACCTTGGCAAGGTTGCGCTCTACCAACTGAGCTACTCCCGCATTTCGAGTCCAGCATCTTAGCAGATGACTGCTGTTTTTGCTAGTACTACTTGTTTTTGATCACTTCGATTTGGAGCGGGAGAAGAGTCTCGAACTCTCGACCTCAACCTTGGCAAGGTTGCGCTCTACCAACTGAGCTACTCCCGCTTTGCTTCGTCGTCATCAACAACAGGCCAGCATTATAGAGGTTCTACGGCGCCTGTCAATGCTGAATGAAAATATTGTTTATACGGTTAGATTTGACCCGATTTTTCCTTGATCAGCGGCCACGCCAGACGCAGGTAGTAGAACATCGACCACACCGTCAGCACCGCCGCCACTTCCAGCAGGCGCGCGCCCCAGAACTGGGTATCGATCGCGCCCCACAGCACGTCATGGAACAGCAGCGCGGGAATCGCCATCATCTGCGCCGTGGTCTTGATCTTGCCCAGCGAACTGACCGCCACCGACTTCGAGGCGCCGATTTGCGCCATCCACTCGCGCAGCGCCGAGATCGCGATCTCGCGGCCGATGATGATGAAGGACATGACGGCGTTGGCGCGGTCCAGCTGCACCAGCACCAGCAAGGCGCCGGCGACCATCAGCTTGTCCGCGACCGGATCGAGGAAGGCGCCGAAGGCCGAGGTCTGGTTCCAGCGGCGCGCCAGGAAGCCGTCAAACCAGTCGGTCACCGCCGCGACGATGAACACCATGGTCGCCGCCAGATTCTGCTCCGCCACCGGCAACATCGTCGTGGGCAGATAGTAGACGCCCACTACCAGCGGGATCAGCGCAACGCGCAACCAGGTCAACAGAATCGGTATATTGAAGGGCATAGCAAATTTATAATGCGGCGTTGAAATTTTATAATGCGCCGCTAGTCTACCCTGTCCGCGCTCAGGGTGCCAGCACCGGCAGACGGATCTGAAAACAGGCGCCGCCGCCCTGCACCGCCGTCACCACCACCGTGCCATGATGGAGGTCGACGATCTCGCGCACCAGATGCAGTCCCAGCCCAGTGCCCTGGTCGCTGGGACGGATGCGGTAGAACGGTTCGAAGATGCGTTCACGCTCGGTTTCGGCCACGCCAGGACCTTGATCGCGCACGCTCAGCGTGCCGTCGGCGCTGACGTCGATCGAGATGGTGCCCTTGCCACCGCCATGCGCGATCGCGTTCTGCACCAGGTTGATCAGCGCGCGGCCCAGCGACAGCGCGTCGCCGGCCGCATGCACCGGGCCTTGGCCGCCATTGAATTCGATCTCGTAGCCGGCGCTCAGCACCAGCGGCGCCATGTCGGACGTGACCTGGTGCGCCAGCGCGTCCAGGTCCACCGGCTGCATATCGGTCAGCTTGCGGCCCAGGCGCTGCAGGTCCAGCAGCGCTTCGGCCAGATTCGACAGCCGTGCCACGTCGGCTTGCAGGCGGGTGCGCGCCGGGCCGGATACCAGCACCCCGATGCGCGCTTCCAGAATCGCGATCGGCGCCCGCAACTCGTGCGCTGCGCCGGCCAGGAAGCGGTCGCGCGCTTCGTAGCCTTCGCTCATGCGGGTCAGCGCTTCGTTGACGGCGCGGACCAACGGATAGATTTCGGCCGGCAGCCCCTCCTCACTCAGGCGCGCGTCGCGCTGGCGGATGTTGATGGCTTCCGCCTGTTTGGCGGCGCGCGCCACGCCGGCCAGCGCGCGCCAGGTCAGCCACGGAATCACGCACAGCGTCACCAGCACGGTCGGCAGCATCTGGTGCAGGCCGAACATGCGCAGCATGCCGCCGAAGATGGCCCACGGCCCGGTTTCGGTGACGCCGCCCATCAACACATGCAGACGGCCGAACGGCGCGTCGCGCAGTATCACGCGTGAGGTCAGTGTAGCGGGGTCGCGATTGGCGCGGATGTCGGACGGGCCGAGCGACGGCAGCACCGCCGCCAGCCCTTGATACAGCGCGGGCACCTGTCCTACCCGCAGCTGGCGGCCGGATTCGTCAGAGGCCACCAGCCAAAGCGCAGGATGGCTGGCCAGCGTGCCGGCCTGCGTGGCGGGCAGCACCAGCCGGCCGTCTGCGTCCAGCGTGATGGCGTCGGTGATCTGCCTGGACAGGCGTTCGTCGACGAAGCCGACCGCATCACGGCCGATGCCAAACGCGGCCACGCCCAGCAGCAGCACAAACACCACCACCTGAAACGCGATCAGGCTGGCGGTCAGCTTGAAGACCAGCGAGGCGCGGCGCTTAGTCATCGTTGGCCCGCATCAGATAGCCAACGCCGCGGATGACGTGGATCGACACGCCGGCGTTCACCGCCTCCAGCTGGCGGCGCAGCTTGGAGATGTGCGCATCCAGCGCGTTGGACTGGATGTTGTCTTCGAAGCCGTAGACACGTTCGCTAAGCCACTCGCGCACCACGGTGCGGCCGGCGCGCAGGCAGAGCGCTTCCAGCACCAGCAGTTGGCGGCGCGGCAGCGCCACCGGTTCGTTGTCCACCCGCGCCTCGCGCGCGCTGAAGTCGAAGGTCATGCGGCCCACCACCACGGTAGGGATGGAGGCCAGCGCAGGCCGGCGGCCGATGGCGCGGATGCGGGCGATCAGCTCTTCCACCGCGAACGGCTTGGCCAGGTAATCGTCGGCCCCCAGGTCCAGCCCTTGCACGCGCTGGGCCACGCCGCCCATGCCGGTCAACAGGATGACCGGCACGTCCGGCAGGATGCTGCGCGCGGTGGGGATCAGGCGGATGCCATCGCCGTCCGGCAGTTGACGGTCCAGCAGCAGCAAGTCGTGCACACGCTGCTGCAGCGCCGTCTCGGCGCCGGCGATCGAACCTACGCAGTCGGCCAGCATGCCCTGGGCCTCCAGCGCCTGCCGTATCACCGAGGCCATTTCCGGCTCGTCTTCCACCACCAAAATCCGCATACCCCCCTGCCTGCTCATTGTTGAATAAGCCAGCAAAATAGCATATCCCGGTCAGGAGCCGCCCAAAGCCAGGATCAGCGTCACGTCGTTATTGACCTGATCGCGCAACACCTGGGCCAGCGCCAGCTCGGAGGCGCGCAGCGTTTGCTGGGCGTCGAGCCAGATACGCAGCGCCACATTGCCTTCGCGGTAGCGCACTTCGTACATGCGCGCCACCTCCTGCGCAGCCAGGTAGGAACGCTGTCGTGCCGCCGCCTGTTCCTGCAGGCGCGTGCGCGCGGACAGCGCGTTGTCGACATCCTGCAGGGCCGTGTACAGCGTGGTGCGGAAGGTGCTGGCGGCCTGCTGATATTCGGCACCGGCGTACTCGGTGTTGAGACGGACCTTTTCCACGTTCAGGAATGGCAGGTCCAGCCCCGCGCCCAGCGTCGCCGCCGGATTGCGCAGCACGTCGCTCAGGGCGGTGCCGCCACCGCCCACGGCGCCGGTCAGCGTCAGCGCCGGGTAGTAGCTACGTGCGGTGGCGTCGATGTTGGCCAACGAGCCACGCAGACGGCGTTCAGCCGCGCGCAGGTCGGGACGGCGCGCCAGCAGTTCGGCCGGGATGCCGGCGCGGACCGGTAGCGTGGTCACCTGGATCACCGATTGCGGCTCGTCCGCCAGCGGCAACGGATGGCCGTCCAACAGCACGGTCAGCGCGTTGCGGGTTTCCACCCGCTGTTGCAGCAGCGCGCTTTGCGCGGCGCGCTGGGTTTCCAGCGTTTGCTGCGCTTCGCCCAGCTCCAGACGCGAGACGTCGCCTTCCTTGTACTGCACTTCCACCAGCTTCAGCGTGCGCTCCAGCGAGGCCAGATCCTTGTCGCCGGCGGCGATGGACTGGTTCAGGTAAGCTAGCGTCCAGTAATCGCGGCAGACGTCGCCCACCAGCGATTGCGCGGTGGCTTGCAGATCGTCGGCCGAGGCCAATGCCTGCCACGACTTGACGTCGCGCGCGGCGCGCAAGCGCCCCCACAGGTCCACCTCCCAGCTCAGGCCCACGCTGCTGGCGGAGCTGCGCGTGGTGCCGTCGCTGTGGTTGATGCTACGGCTGGCGCTCGCGCTGAGCGAGCCGCTGGCCTGCGGATACAGGTCGTTCTCGGCCAGCCCGGCCTGCAGACGCGCCTGACGCAGCGCGAAGCCGGCGGCGGCCAGGTTGCTGTTGGCGTCCAGCGCCTGCAGCACCAGTTGATTCAGCCTGGCGTCGCCAAAGCCCTGCCACCACGGATCGTTGCGGACATCGCTGCCACGATTGGCGTCCAGCGCCGGCAGCTTTTGTTCGGCGGCGGCTGGCGTCTCGCCCCAGCCAAAGGCTGAAGGTACGGCTGGCGTTGGCGTCTTCGCGGCATAGTCGCCGGACGAGGCGCAGCCGCCCAACGCCAGCGATACCGCCAGCGCCAGAGTCGAAATACGGAAGTTTGTAATCATTCGCGAACCAATGCCTCCACGGGATCAAGTTGTGCGGCGTTGCGCGCCGGCAGATAGCCAAATACGATGCCGATCAGGCTGGAACAGGTAAAGGCGACGATGATGGAGGTCAGCGAGAACACCAGCGTGAAGATGCCGGTCGATTCCAGCACCCAGCCCAGGCCCAGCGCCAGCAGCACACCGAGCGTGCCGCCGAGCAGGCAGACCAGCACCGACTCGATCAGGAACTGCTGCATGATGTCGCTGCGCCGCGCGCCCACCGCCATGCGCACGCCGATTTCGCGGGTACGCTCGGTCACCGACACCAGCATGATGTTCATCACGCCGATACCGCCCACCACCAGCGCGATGGCGGCGATGGAGCCGATCATCAGCGTCATGGTGCGCGTGGTCTGCTCGATGGTCTCGCGGATCTGCGCGCTGTTATTCAGGTAGAAGTCCTGCATGCCGTGACGCAGTTTGAGCAGGCGGCTGATGGCCTGTTCGGCGGCGCTCATCGGCGTGGCGTCAGCCACCCGCACGGTGATGCTCGACACGTACGCCTGGCCCAGCATGCGCGCCATCGCGGTGGTGTATGGCACCCACACGTTCAGCGAGGAGTTATCGCCAAAGCCGCTGGTCTGCTTCTTGGTCACCGCCACCACGCGCGCCGGCACATTCCCCAGCAGGATGATCTGGCCGACCGGATCGGCCTTGTCGCCAAAGAAGGTCTTGCGTGTGTTCTCATCGATCACCACCACCTGCTGCAAGCCCTCCACGCTGGTCTGGTCGAAGAAGCGCCCTCGCGCCAGCTTCAGTCCCTTGACGCGGAAGTATTGCTCGCCCACGCCGGCCACGCTGGCCGTGGCCATCTTGTCGCGGTACATGGCGGTTACCGAGGTCGATACGCTAGGCGTCGCGCTGTCCACATAGCTTTGGCTGGCCAACGCCAGGGCGTCGGTGGCTTTCAGTGTCTGTACCCGCGCTGAACGCAGGTCGCCAAAGCCGGAGCCGGGATAGATCTCGATGGTGTTGGTGCCCAGCGAGGCGATATCGGTCAGGATCTTCTTCTGCGCGCCCGCGCCCAGCGCCACCACCGACACCACCGAAGCGATGCCGATGATAATGCCGAGCATAGTCAGAAAGGTACGCAGCCGGTGCGAATTCATCGCCAGCAGCGCCATGCGGAAGGCTTCCGCAAAGCGGTCGCGCGCGGCCAGCAGGCTGCTGCCTTTGGCGCGCGGCGGCGGCTGATAAGCGCGCGCCGCCGGGTCTTCCTCGGCGTTGCGGCGGTCGGCCACGATGCGGCCGTCGTGAATCTCGATGATGCGGCGCGCGTGCGCGGCTACCGCCATGTCGTGCGTGACGATCACGATGGTGTGACCTTCGGCATTCAACTCGCCGAGGATCTTCATCACTTCTTCGCCGGAGCGGCTATCCAGCGCGCCGGTCGGCTCGTCGGCCAGGATCACGGCACCGCCGTTCATCAGCGCGCGCGCAATCGACACGCGCTGCTGCTGGCCACCGGACAGCTGGCCCGGACGGTGCGTGGTGCGGTCGGCCAGGCCGAGTCGCGCCAGCAGTTCGCGCGAGCGCTGATGGCGCGCCCCGCCCGGCAGGCCGGCATACACCGCCGGCACTTCAACGTTGCCGGTGGCGCTCAGGTCACCCAGCAGATGGTAGCGCTGGAAGATGAAGCCGAAGTGTTCGCGCCGCAGCGCGGCCAGTTCGTCCGGTTCCAGCTGGCCGGTTTCGCGGCCGGCCACACGGTAGCTACCGGCCGAGGGCCGGTCCAGGCAACCGAGGATGTTCATCAGCGTCGATTTACCGGAGCCGGACTGGCCGACAATCGCCACCATTTCGCCGGCCTGGATGTCGAGGTTGACGTCATCCAGCACCACCACGGTGCCTTCACCTGATGGGAACTCGCGCCGCAGTCCTTGCAGGCGCAGCAGAGGTTGGTTCATGAGACAGTCCCCTTACATCGGCGGCGGACCGCCGGGGCCTGGGCCACGGTTCTGCGTCGTCGTCACTTTGGTGGTATCGGCCTCGCCCACGACCACTTTTTCGCCTTCACGCAGGCCGCTCTTGACCTCGGCCATGGCTTGGTTATCCAGACCGACCGTCACTTTGCGCGGCTGCGGACGGCCTTCGGGACCGGCCACCTGCACGGTGTAGCTGCCATCCTTGGCACGCTCGCCCAGCGCGGCGGACGGCACCAGCAGCACGCCCTTGGCGCGGCCCAGCACAATGCTGACCTGTGCCGTCATGTAGGTGCGCAGCACGCCATCGGCGTTGTCGATGTCGAACAAACCGTTGTAGTACATGGCGGTCTTGGTCGAGGTGGTGGTCGAGGTGCTGGATGAGGTGCTGCTGGAATCCTCGTTGGTCACCGATTCCGGCGCCGGCGCGATGTCGCGCAGCTTGCTGTTGTAGCGACGCTCATGGTTGCCGAGGATGGTGAAGAACACTTCCTGGCCGACGTTGGTGCGCACCACGTCCGCTTCCGAAATCTGCGCGTACACCGTCATGGTCGACAGGTTGCCCAGCATGACGATGGTCGGCGCGCTCTGCACCGCGTTGACGTTCTGGCCCTGCTTGGCGACCACCGCCAGCACCGTGCCATCGATCGGCGCGGTGATGCGGGTGTAACCCAGGTTGGTTTCGGCGGTGGCGACTTCGGTCTGGTGCTGGGCGATTTCCGCTTCCAGCGCGGCGATCTGCGCGCGCGTGTTCTCGACGTTGGCGCGGGCTTCTTCGTAATCGGAACGCGAGGTGGCTTCGGCCGCCAGCATGCGCTCCTGGCGCGCCAGCGTCAGCTCATAACGCTTCTGCGTGGCCACCTGGGCGTCGCGGCTGGCGCGGGCGCTGCGCAACGTGGCGCGCGCGCTTTCCAGGGAATTCATTTGGGTGCGCGAATCGATTTCGGCGATCAGATCACCGGCTTTGACTTTGTCGCCCAGTTTGACGTACAGCTTTTCAATCCGGCCGGAAGCCTGCGCGCCGACACTGACCAGGCGCGATGGTTTGAGGATGCCGGTGGCTTCCACGGTCTGTTCGATGTCGCCACGATTGACGGCGGACAGCACCAGTTGCGGCATTGGCGGCGGTTTGAACCACTGGTACAGGATGAGGGCAAGAATGAGAAGAACTGCGATGGCAGCGAACACCAAGCGTCGCCGCGATTTGACTGGAGCCGAATTCACTGGGCGGGCTCCCATGCAAAATTGATCATGAACGTTTTACTCCTGGAGGAATGAGGCGCGTACAAATTCGCGCGGCCTCATTCTGCCCAAGAAGGATTGCCGCAACATTGCGTCCGGCGTTAAACCAGGTAAGGATGTCCTGGTTAAAGGTTAATGCAACTGTTTGTAGATCTCTTCCGCCAGCGCGCTGGAGATGCCTTCAACCTGTTTCAGGTCTTCGACGCTGGCGTCCATCACGCCACGCAGGCCGCCGAAGCGGGCCAGCAGGCGCTGGCGGCGCTTGGCACCGATGCCTTCGATTTCCTCCAGACGCGAAGTCTGGCGCGTCTTGGCGCGCTTGGCACGCATGCCGGTGATGGCGAAACGGTGCGCTTCGTCACGGATCTGCGCCACCAGCATCAGCGCCGCCGATTCCTTGCCCAGCTCCTGCGATGCCCTGCCGTCGACGAACATCAGCGTCTCCAGGCCGACGCGGCGGCCCTCGCCTTTGGCCACGCCGACGATCAGGCTGATATCCAGTCCCAGCTCGGAGAACACCTGGCGCGCCATTTCAATCTGGCCCTTGCCGCCGTCGATCAGCACCACGTCCGGCATCACGCCGTCGCCATTGGCCACTTTCTCGTAGCGGCGATACAGCACCTGGCGCATGGCGGCGTAATCGTCGCCTGGTGTGATGTCGTTGATGTTGTAGCGGCGGTATTCGCCGTTCTGCATCTGGTGGTGATGGAACACCACGCACGAAGCCTGCGTGGCCTCGCCCTGCGTGTGCGAGATGTCGAAGCACTCGACGCGCAGCGCGTCGATATCGTCCACCTCCAGCTGCAAGGCGTCCACCAGCGCGCGCGTGCGCGATTGCTGCGAGCCCTGTTCGGACAGCAGCCGTGCCAGCGAGATCTCGGCTCCCTTCTGCGCCAGCTCCAGCCATTTGCGGCGCTGGTCCTGCGGCTGGAAGATCAGGTTGATGCGGTGGCCGCACTGTTCCTGCAAGGCCTGGATCAGCGCCGGATGATCGAACTCGATATTCAGGATCAGCGTGCCGGGGATGAATTTGTCGGCATAGTGCTGCGCCAGGAAAGCGGCCAGCACTTCGAATTCGATCGACTCCTCGGCGATCGCCTCGGCATCGCTGACATGGGTCGGGAAGTAGGCGCGGTCGCCCAAGTGGCGGCCGCCGCGCACCATGGCCAGGTTGACGCAGGCTCGCCCGCCCTGCACCAGCACAGCGATGATGTCGACGTCGGCGTCGCCGGTGGTTTCCATGCTTTGCTGGTGCAGCACGCGCGATAGCGACTGGATCTGATTGCGCACCGATGCCGCCTGCTCGAATTTGAGGTCGGCGGCGTAGGCGTGCATTTTCTGTTCGAGGTCGGCCAGCACTTCGGACTGACGGCCGCGCAGGAAGCGCGCGGCGTTTTCCACATCCAGCTTGTAGTCGTCCTTGCTGATCAGGTCCACGCACGGCGCGCTGCAGCGGCCGATCTGGTGCAGCAGGCAAGGACGCGTGCGGTTGGCGTAGACGCTCTCCTCGCAGGTGCGGATCTGGAATACCTTCTGCAGGATCTGCATCGACTCCTTCACCGCCCACGAGCTGGGGAAAGGTCCGAAGTACTGGTTCTTCTTGTCGACCGCGCCACGATAGTAGACCATGCGCGGGGCGTCGCCGCCGGTGATCTTCAGGTAGGGGTAGGATTTGTCGTCGCGGAACAGGATGTTGTAGCGCGGGCTGAGTGCCTTGATCAGGTTATTCTCAAGGATCAGCGCTTCCGCCTCGCTGTGCGTGACGGTGGTTTCCAGCCGCGCAATGCGCTCGACCATCATGGCGATGCGCGGGCTGCTCAGGTTTTTCTGGAAGTAGCTCGACACACGCTTTTTCAGGTCGCGCGCCTTGCCGACATAGAGGACTTTGTCCTCTGCGTCGAAATAGCGGTACACGCCCGGCAGGTTGGGCAGCTTGGCAACGGTGGCGAGGACCAGCTCGCGCGGGTCCGGCTTGGCTTCCAGATCAGTCATTACTCAGTCTCTTGCTTGCTCGACGATGACGAAGGCGACGGCGTATTCCGCTTCGTCGCTGACCGTCACCTGCACCGACAGCTTATTCTTTTCCATGAACTCCTGCAGCACGCCGCTGCAGACGATCATCGGCTTGCCGCTCGGGTGATTCAGCATCTGCGCGGCGGGCCAGGTCATCGGCATGCGGATACCGAGGCCAATGGCTTTGGCGAAGGCTTCCTTGGCGGCGAACCGCGTCGCCACGAAGCGGATGCCGCGCACCGGGTTCTTGGCCTTGCGCGCCAGGTACTTCTCAAACTCCTGCGGACCGAGGATCTTTTTCGCGAAGCGGTCGCCATGGCGCGCCAGCGCTTCCTCGATGCGCGGGATTTTGCAGATGTCGGTGCCTATCCCGTAAATCATTACTTGCCCCGGCCCAGGCGCGTCGAGACCATGATGGCCTTCATCTCGCGCACGGCGTTTTCCCAGCCGACGAACACCGAATGCGCGACGATGGCGTGGCCGATGTTCAGTTCCGCGATTTCCGGAATGGCGGCAATCGCCTGTACGTTGGTGTAGTGCAGACCGTGGCCGGCGTTGACCTTCAGCCCTTTGCCCACGCCATACAGCACGCCACGGTGGATGCGTTCCAGTTCGGCCGCCTGCTCGGCGTCTTCGGTGTCGGCGTAGCGGCCGGTATGCAGTTCGATCACCGGCGCGCCGATGGCGGCGGTGGCGTCCATCTGCGCTTCTTCGGCGTCGATGAACAGCGAAACGCGGATGCCTTCCGCCTGCAACTGCTTCACCGCGCGTTCGACTGCGGCGTAATTGCCGACCACATCGAGGCCGCCTTCGGTGGTGACTTCGGTGCGTTTTTCAGGCACCAGGCAAACGTCGGCCGGCTTGATCTTGCAGGCAAAGTCGATCATCTCCTGGGTGACGGCGGCTTCCAGATTCATGCGGGTCAGCAGTTGCGGCGCCATGGCGATGACGTCGGCGTCCTTGATGTGGCGGCGGTCTTCGCGCAGGTGCAGCGTGATACAGTCGGCGCCAGCCTGCTCGGCCAGCAGCGCGGCGCGGATCGGGTCCGGGTATTTGGTGCCGCGCGCGTTGCGCAAGGTGGCGACGTGGTCGATGTTCACGCCAAGGTCAATGATGGTGCCGGATGGTTGCAGGAAGCTCATTCTGTTCTCGTTATAACTGGGACAAATCAATCAATATTTGACGGGTGTTCAACGGCGCGCCGTTCAGGTGGTGCGCGACCAGGAAGCGCATCAGCTGCTTGCTTTGGGCTTGCGTGGCGGCGTCTTCGTAATTTTCGCATTCCATGTCGAGCAAGGTTTTGCCGGCCACGCGCGGCCACGGATCGGAGGCGCGCTCGGGACGCGGGCCGCGTTCGGGGTCGACCACGTAAAGCAGGTCGGCCTGCACGCGGGTGCGGGTTTCGATGCAGCGGGTCAGGTCGGCGGCCACGCCTGTCTCTTTAAGTAAGGCCCGTTCGAATTTTCTCAAGACGATGGGAGCCGGTTCGTTGTGCGCCAGCTGATTCAGCGTGGAGACGTAGTGGTCGAACAGCGCCGGGTGGGCGTCGTCGCGCGCCAGCAGTTTGACCAGCAGTTCGTTCAGGTAGAAGCCGCACAGCAGCGCGGTTTTCTCCAGCGGCAGCATGCCGCCTACCCATTCGGCGTCGGTCAGGGTGCGCAGTTCGGATTTGCCGACCCAGCTGCTGCTCAGCGGCTGGAAGGTTTGCAGCACGCCGCGCAGCTGTGAGTGCGGGCGTTTGGCGCCTTTGGCGATCAAGGCCACGCGGCCGAAGTCACGCGTGAACAGGTCGATAATCAGGCTGGTTTCTTTGTAGGGATAGCTGTGCAGGACGAAGGCCGGCTGGCCCGCGACCTTGGTGCCGACGGTGCGCTCGCGGCTCGGTGCGCGTGGGCGTTTCGGCGCGGCCGGCATAGGTGCGGCCGGCGCGGGCACGCCAGCGTCCACCGGCGCCGCTAGCGGTGCCTCAAGGGTGGCGTCTGGCGTGGTGGACATGCTGGTGATGGATTACTCGTAGCCGTAAGCGCGCAGGCCCGCTTCGTTGTCGGCCCAGCCGGATTTCACTTTGACCCAGATCTCCAGGTACACCGGGCCGCCGAACAGTTTTTCCATGTCCAGGCGGGCCTGGGTGGACACCTCTTTCAAGCGCGCGCCCTTGTTCCCGATGATCATGGACTTGTGCGTGTCGCGTTCGACCAGGATGGCGGCGAAGACGCGACGAAGATCGCCCTCCTGCTCGAACTTCTCGATCAGCACCGTGCTGGTGTACGGCAGCTCGTCACCGACGAAGCGGAACAGCTTCTCACGCACGATTTCCGACGCCATGAACTTCTCGCTGCGGTCGGTGATGTCGTCCGGGCCAAAGATCGCCTCGTTCTCGGGCAGGAAGTGCTTCAGTTCCTTCTCCAGCCCTTCCAGCTGGAAGCGCAGCTTGGCCGATACCGGCACGATGGCGGCAAAGTTGAACTTGGACGCGACCTGCTGCGCAAACGGCATCAGCGCCGCCTTGTCCTTGACGCGATCGGCCTTGTTGATCACCAGGATCACCGGCACTTCGGTCGGCAGCAGATCCAGCACCTGCTGGTCGGCCGGGCCGAAGGTGCCGGCTTCGATCACGAACAGAATCAGGTCCGACGAGATCAGCGTGTTGGTGACGGTCTTGTTCAGATTCTTGTTCAGCGCATTAGCGTGACGGGTCTGGAAGCCCGGCGTATCGACATAAATGAACTGCGCGTCGTCATAGGTCTGGATGCCGGTGATGCGGTGGCGCGTGGTCTGCGCCTTGCGCGAGGTGATGCTGACCTTGGCGCCGATCAGCGTATTCATCAGCGTCGACTTGCCCACGTTGGGGCGGCCCACAATAGCGATGTAGCCGCAACGGTAGTTGCTGGCGGAGGTCATTTCGGTCGTCATGGTGTTCTCTTTTATTTGTTGGCGGCTTTGGCCGCCGGCGCCGGCTGGTCTTGCACGGTGGCGATGCCGGCCAGTTTCATCTGCGCGGCGCGCGGTTTGGATTTGCGCGCGGCCGACGGTGCTTTCTGCACCGCCTGTTCGGCTGCGGCCAGCGCCAGCTTGGCGGCCGCTTGTTCGCCGGCACGGCGGCTGCCGCCGCGGCCAAACACCTGGATGCCCAGCTTGGGCACCAGGCATTCAATCTCGAACTCCTGGCTGTGCGCGGCGCCATGAGTGGCGATCACGTTATACAGCGGCAGCGAGATTTTTTTCGCTTGCAGGAATTCCTGCAGCAGGGTCTTGGCATCCTTGCCCAGCGTTTGCGGGTCGACCGAGTCCAGGATTGGAATGTAGAACGAGCGGATCACATCGCGCGCTTGGTTGAAACCACCGTCGAGGTAAATCGCGCCCAGCAGCGCTTCCAGCGTGTCGGCCAGAATCGATGGACGGCGGAAGCCGCCCGATTTCAGTTCGCCCTCGCCCAGACGCAGGAACTGCGACAGCTCCAGCTTCTGTGCGATTTCGTACAGCGACTGCTGCTTGACCAGGTTGGCGCGCAGGCGCGACAGGTCGCCCTCGTTGATGTCCAGATAGCGATCGTACAGAATCGACGCCACCACGCAGTTGAGGATGGAGTCGCCAAGGAATTCCAGCCGTTCGTTATGCACACTGCTATGGCTACGGTGCGTCAGGGCCTGCTGTAAAAGACCAGCATCCTGGAACGTGTAGCCTAAACGAGTTTGCAATAACTGGAGATTCATCGTGGTTCTTTATTCTGTTTTCGCGGGTTGGGCGCCGCCCTTGGCGGTGGTGCCTTCATATTCAAGCAGCAGACTGGCCGGTCCGACCAGCGGGATTTTCTTTTCGTAGGCGAAGCTGATTTCAGTTTCGCCATTCACTTTGTCGATAATCAGGTCGCGGCTGTTAATCGAGCTGATGTAACCGGCAACTGCGCTGGCGTCGAACGACTTCTGGATCTCGATCACCGAACCATGGCCATTGCTCTTGGCGGTGACGATGGCGTTCTGGATCGCGCGGTACTCGGTATAGGTCGGCACGATCTTCAGGCCCAGCACCAGCACAAAGCCGACCACGGCCAATACAAAGATCAAGCCTACCAGCGAAATACCTTGCTGCCGTTTATGCATCTTAGTCCCTTTTTAATGGATACCGCCGATACGACGCAGATTACCCAAATTCATCCAAACAAAAAATGCCTTACCGACAATATTTTGATCCGGAACGAAGCCCCAGTAGCGGCTATCCAGACTATTGTCGCGGTTATCGCCCATCATGAAATAGTTGCCAGCTGGCACAACGCAGGTGAAACCATCGGAGCGGTAGCTGCAGTTCTCGCTGTGCGGGAACGGATACACACCTTCGCGGCGATAGGTCGACTGGGTCTCGTCATTCAGGATGCGATGGCTGACGCCAGTCAGGTTTTCCTCGTACTGCTTGTTGTACACCAGCTTTTCGTCATTCAGGTAATCGTCCAGCGCTGTGTACTTCACTTCCACGCCATTGACGGTTAAGCGCTTGTTTTCATAGGTGATTTTATCACCTGGCACACCAACCACGCGCTTGATGTAGTCCTGGCTCATATCCATAGGATATTTGAACACCATCACGTCGCCGCGCTGCGGATCGTTGATCTGGATCACTTTCTTGTTAATCACCGGCAGACGGATGCCGTAGGTGAACTTGTTCACCAGGATCAAGTCACCCACCAGCAGGGTCGGCACCATCGACGACGATGGAATCTTGAACGGCTCGTACAGGAAAGAACGCAGCACGAACACCAGCGCGATCACCGGGAAGAAGCTGCCCGAATACTCGATCCAGGTCGGCTGGCGCAGCAGATCGGCTTCGATCTGGGCACGCTTGCCCTGGTTGTCCAGCTTGATGCCGTCGGCGGTGGCCTTGGCGGCGCGGGCGTCGTATTCGGCCAGCGCGCGGTTGGCGGCGGCGCGACGCTGCTTGGCCAGGTAAAACACGTCCAGACACCAGATCACGCCGGTGATCACCATCAGGACGAACAGGATCAGGGCGAAGTTACCGAGGATGACTTGCAGGTTCATTTCTCTTCCACTTGTAAGATGGCCAGGAACGCTTCTTGTGGAATTTCCACCGAGCCCACTTGCTTCATGCGTTTTTTACCGGCTTTTTGCTTCTCTAACAGTTTCTTCTTGCGGCTGACGTCACCGCCGTAGCACTTGGCCAGCACGTTCTTGCGCAGCGCCTTCACGTTTTCACGCGAAATCACGTTGACGCCAATCGCGGCCTGAATCGCCACATCGAACATCTGGCGCGGAATCAGCTCGCGCATTTTCGCCGCCACCTGACGGCCGCGATAGGCCGAGTTGGAACGATGAACGATGATGGCCAGCGCGTCGACCTTGTCGCCGTTGATCAGCATGTCGACCTTGACCACGTCGGCCGGACGGTATTCCTTGAACTCGTAGTCCATCGAGGCGTAGCCGCGCGAGGTGGACTTCAGCTTGTCGAAGAAGTCCAGCACGATCTCGCCCATCGGCATTTCGTAGATCAGCTTGACCTGACGGCCGTGGTAGCTCATGTCCATCTGCACGCCACGCTTGGCGATACACAGCGTGATCACCGAGCCGACGTACTCTTGCGGCATGTACAGGTTGACCGTGACGATAGGTTCGCGGATTTCGTTGTACTTGGTGGTTTCCGGCATGCGCGATGGATTGTCCACCTTGATGACGGAGCCGTCGCGCATCTCGACCTCGTACACCACGGTCGGCGCGGTGGTGATCAGATCCTGGTCGAATTCGCGCTCCAGGCGTTCCTGCACGATTTCCATGTGCAGCAGGCCCAGGAAGCCGCAGCGGAAGCCGAAGCCCAGCGCCTGCGACACTTCCGGCTCGTACATCAGCGCGGCATCGTTCAGTTTCAGCTTTTCCAGCGCGTCGCGCAGCGAGTCGTACTGGTTGGCCTCGACCGGGAACAGACCGGCGAACACCTGTGGCTGCACTTCCTTGAAGCCCGGCAGCGGCGCTGGCGCACCATTCAACGCGTGGGTGATGGTGTCACCGACTTTTGCCGCTTTCAGTTCCTTGATGCCGGCGATGACGAAACCCACCTGGCCAGCCGACAGCTGCGGCAGCGAGAACGAACGCGGCGAGAACACGCCGACGTCTTCGGTCAGCTGCACCGAATCGGTCGCCATCAGCTTGATTTTTTCTTTTGGTTTCAGGGTGCCGTTGACCACGCGCACCAGCATCACCACGCCAACGTAGGCGTCATACCACGAGTCGACGATCAGCGCCTGCAGCGGCGCGTTAGGGTCGCCCTTTGGCGGCGGTACTTTGGCGATGATCGATTCCAGCACGTCTTCCACGCCCAGGCCGGTTTTGGCCGAGCAGTGCACGGCGTCGCCGGCTTCGATGCCGATCACGTCTTCGATTTCCTTGATGGCGGTCGGCGGATCGGCGTTCGGCAAGTCGATCTTGTTCAGCACCGGCACCACTTCCACGCCCAGATCCAGCGCGGTGTAGCAGTTGGCCACGGTCTGCGCTTCCACGCCCTGCGAGGCGTCAACCACCAGCAGCGCGCCTTCGCAGGCCGACAGCGAGCGCGACACTTCATACGAGAAGTCGACGTGACCCGGGGTATCGATCAGGTTCAGGTTGTAGATCTGGCCATCGCGGGCCTTGTATTGCAGGGCGGCGGTTTGCGCTTTGATCGTAATGCCGCGTTCGCGCTCCAGATCCATCGAATCAAGCACTTGCGCTTCCATCTCGCGTTCGGACAAGCCGCCGCACAGCTGGATGATGCGGTCGGCCAGCGTCGATTTGCCGTGGTCGATGTGGGCGATGATGGAGAAATTGCGTATGTTGTTCATTAACAAATATTCAAAAACGGGTTTGACACGACGGGGCGCACGCAGCATTCACATCCTGCGCGCAATACAAAAAAAGCGCTCCGAGCCGGGCATAGTTGCCTGGCGAGCGCCTTGAAGACATATCCTATACCCCGGCATTTTACCGGATTTCAGAGTGGAAAGCCCGACTTATACAGCGGAGAATGCAGTTTTGCCTAGTTTTGCAGCAGTTCGCGCACTTTGGCTTCATCCAGGAAGTAGTGGCACAGCTCGGGCTGCGCCAGATCGGCGAACAGAACCGGCACCAGTTCGTCGTAACGGGCCAGCAAGTCGGGGTCGCCGGCCAGGTCGATGTCGATCACGTCCACGCTGAACGGCTGCTGTGGCGTTTGCAGCCGCAGTAGCGCGTCCAGCATTTCGTGGCATAAATGACAATAAGCGCGTGAGTAAAGTGTAAATTGCATCAGGGAGGGGCGCCTCATGCTGAGCAAGCGTTCTATGGGCTCCGGCTTTCGCCGGAGCGACGGCCGGCCGTTTACTTGGCGGTGGCCGGCAGCGAGATGAAGCGGGTGGTGTCGTCACGACGCACCAGCAGCACCGAACGCTTCTTCGGATCCAGCTTGGCCACAGCCGCGTTGAACTGCTTGGCATCCTTGATCTCGATGTTATTCAGTTGCAGCAGCACGTCGCCCTCGTCCAGCCCGGCACTCTCGGACACGCCATCGACATCGGTTACCACCACGCCGCCGCTGACGCCCAGCTCTTTCTTCTGGTCGGCAGTCAGGTCTTCCACCTTCAGACCCAGCGCGTTGGCCTTGGCCGGCTCCGCCGGCTCGGCCTTGCCGCCCTTGCCTTTGGCGCCCTTGGCGGCCTTGTCGTTGTCCAGCTCCACCACCGTCACCGGCAGCGTCAGCTCGGCGCCCTTGCGCCACACGGTCACGGTCGCTTTCGAGTTCAGCTCGGTATCGCCCACCAGACGCGGCAGATCGCTGGAGCGGTTGACCGCCTTGCCGTTGAATTTCAGGATGATGTCACCCGCCTTGACGCCAGCCTTGTCGGCAGGACCGCCCGGCTCCACCAGCGACACCTCGGCGCCCTGCGCCGACTTCAGGCCCAGCGTCTCCGCCACTTCTTTGCTGACTTCGCCAATCTGCACGCCGATGCGGCCGCGCGCCACCTTGCCGGTTTTCTTCAGCTGCTCCGACACGCGGATCGCTTCGTTGATCGGCACCGCGAACGAAATGCCGTTGGAACCGCCGGACAGCGTGGCGATCTGCGAGTTAATGCCAATCACCTCGCCGCGCATATTGATCAGCGGGCCGCCCGAGTTACCCGGGTTGACCGCCACGTCGGACTGGATCAGCGGCAGGTATTCACCGGTATCGCGCGCCTTGGCCGAGATAATGCCGGCGGTGACGGTGTTTTCCAGGTTGAACGGCGAGCCGATCGCGATCACCCATTCACCGGCGCGGATCTTGTCCGAATCGCCCAAGGTCAGGAACGGCAGCTTGTCGTCATCGATCTTCAGCACCGCGACGTCGGTGCGCGCATCGGCGCCCAGCACCTTGGCCTTGAATTCGCGCTTGTCGGTCAGCGTGACGAACACCTCGTCGGCGCCATCGACCACGTGGGCGTTGGTCATCACATAGCCATCGGCCGACAGGATGAAGCCGGAACCGACGCCGCGATTGACTGGTTCATCGGACGGGGTCTGGCGGCGCGGCGTGCGGCCGTTGGGCGATGGCACATTGCCACCGAAGAAGCGGCGCAGGAATTCCTGCATTTCCTCATCGCCCGGCACGCCCTGGCCGCGCTGGATTTGCTTGGGACGCTCGGTGGTGCGGATATTCACCACGGCCGGACCGACGCGGTCGACCAGGTCGGCAAAGTCCGGCAAGCCGATCACGGCGCCGGTGACCGCCGAGGCGGCGGTTGCGGTGGCGGGCGTCAGCCCCAGCGACATCCATACACTTGCGCCGAGTACCAGCGCGGACAGAGTTTTACGACCAGCAGAGGTGTTATTTTTCATGGACAGTATCGATCTCTATAAAGTTTAGCGCCTTGCCGTCACAGCGATGCGGCATACGCGCGCCATGAGGCTAGCACATGGTACGCGAAATGTCGCTATGCCAAGTGTGCAGGACAATTATAAAGGGGGAATGCTTAGGGCAAAATGATGGCGGACGGTTGATCTTCAAGAGGCAGCGCCGGGGTGGGCACATGCGGCGCTTCGAGCGCCAGGCGCGCCGCCAAGCGGGCGCTGAAACCATCGCTCAGTCCGCCGCCGGGCGTGGCGCGCAGCACGTCGCCACTCAGATGGTAGGCGCGCCAGGCGGCCTGCCCCTCCGGCGTCGCCAGCGCGGCAAAGGCCAGCTCGCGTTCGCCGTCCGGCAATTCACCATCGGCCAGCGCCGAGATGTGTTCGCGCAGTTTTTTTTGGGTATCCATCGCGTATCCCGCCATGTCAAAACCAGTCCGCTCTTTTTCCGAGCGCCAACAATGCTTGCCATCATTCCCGCCTTACCAGCGCTTGTCAACCGGCATGTCCAGCAAAGGCTTCAATTTTTCAGCGATGACTTCGCGGGCGCGGAAAATACGGCTGCGGACGGTGCCGATGGGACAGGCCATGATGTCGGAAATTTCCTCATAGCTCAACCCTTCGATCTCGCGCAACGCAATGGCGGTGCGCAGATCGACCGGCAAGGCATCCATGGCCGCGTTGACGGTCTGGGCTATCTGCTTGCTGGCCAGCATGGACTCCGGCGTGTTGATGTCGCGCAGATGCTCGCCATCGTTAAAGCTTTCGGCCTGCTCCGCATCGGCATCGGTGGAGGTGGGCGTGCGCCGCCCCTGCGTGGCAAGAAAATTCTTGGCGGTATTGATGCCGATGCGGTACAGCCAGGTGTAGAAAGCCGAATCGCCACGGAAATGCCGCAACGCCCGGTATGCCTTGATAAAGGTTTCCTGCACCACGTCCTCCGCCTCGGTAGGGTCGTGCACGATACGCGACAGCAAGCGCATCAGCCGGCGTTGGTACTTCGCCACCAGCAAATCAAACGCCTGCTTGTCGCCGTCACGGACCCGCTCGACCAGCAATTGGTCGCACTCGCGTTCTGTCGTCACTCCTGCTCTTCCTCGGTGGCCTGCAGCACAGCCGATTCGTATAGCCATCAAGCTATAGAGTTAGGCCGCTGCAAGAAGTTCACACTGCCGGCGTGTTTATTTCGGTGCGCGCGACGGCACGGCAGGCCAGCGACAGCGCGCGCCACTGGGCGGGCGCCACGCTGTCCGGCAAGACCAGCACCACTTGCGCACGGCCGGCGTCATCCGCCAGGCGCAACAGCAGCAGGCGCGGCCACAATGTCGAGCCGCCCAGCAAGCGCAATGTGCTGCCGTTGTGCAGGTATACCGCCAGCCGCACGCGGCCGACACCGGATATATCAAGCTGGCGCGCGATAGCGGGCGGGCGTCCGACCAACCAGGCCAGCATGCCCATCACCAGACACAACAGCGGCGCCACCACGCCGGGGCAGACGGCGGCGGACGCCATCACGCAACAGCACAGGCCGGCATGCGCGACGCGCAAGGCCAGCGAGGGGCGAACGATGACGGACACCGCAATCGACATGACGCAGCACCACAAACACGGACCAATAAAATCGGGGGAGATACTTCTTGGAAGCGCCGGCGCAAGGCCGGGCAATTCAGGCGCCGGCGAGTGCCGGCGCCGAATTCTCGCTCACCTTGTTTGGACAGGGCGAGGCGAGAATTGGTTCAAACTTTTTAGACTTTCGCGAACACCAGGCTGCCGTTAGTGCCACCGAAGCCGAACGAGTTTTTCAACGCGTAATCGATCTTCATGTCGCGGGCCACATTGGCGCAGAAGTCCAGGTCGCAGTTCGGATCCTGGTTGAAGATGTTGATGGTCGGCGGCGACACCTGATGGTGCACTGCCAGTACCGTAAACACCGACTCCAGACCGCCCGCGCCACCCAGCAGGTGACCAGTCATCGACTTGGTCGAGTTGACCACCAGCTTCTTCGCATAGTCGCCGAAAGTGCGCTTGATGCCCTGCACTTCCGCCACGTCGCCTTGCGGCGTCGAGGTGCCGTGCGCGTTCACATAGTGGACCTGATCCGGGTTGATGCCGGCGTTGCGCAGGGCGGCTTGCGCCGACTTGCTGCCACCGCTACCATCTTCCAGAGGCGAGGTCATGTGATACGCATCGGCGCTCATGCCAAAGCCCAGCACTTCCGCGTAGATCTTGGCGCCGCGCGCTTTCGCGTGTTCGTACTCTTCGAGCACCATCACGCCGGCACCTTCACCCAGCACGAAGCCGTCACGGTCCGTATCCCATGGGCGGGACGCGGTGGCCGGATCGTCATTGCGCGCGGACAGTGCCTTGGCCGAGGCGAAACCGCCCAGGCCCAGCGGCGACACGGTCGATTCGGCGCCACCGGCCACCATCACGTCGGCATCGCCGTACTCGATCATACGAGCGGCAGCGCCGATGCAGTGCAGGCCGGTGGTGCAAGCCGTAACGATCGACAGGTTAGGACCACGCATGCCGTACTTGATCGACAGGTTGCCCGAGATCATGTTGATGATCGAGGCAGGCACGAAGAACGGCGAGATACGGCGCGGACCGCGCTTATCGTAATCTTCCTTCTGTTCTTCGATCATCGGCAGGCCACCGATACCGGAACCGACCAGCACGCCAATACGATCGGCGTTCTCTTCGGTGACGACCAGGCCAGAGTCGTTAACAGCCTGAATCCCCGCAGCCATGCCGTAATGGATGAACGTATCCATATGGCGGGCTTCCTTGGCCGAGATGTAGTCTTCGATGTTGAAGCCTTTGACTTCGCCGGCAAAGCGGGTACTGAAAGCCGTTGCGTCAAACTTGGTGATGGTGGCAATACCGGATTTGCCCTCGACAGCCGCAGCCCAGGTATCGGCAACGTTATTGCCGATCGGGGTTACGGCGCCCAGGCCGGTAATGACAACACGACGGTTTTTACTCAAGCGATTCTCCTAAAGTCGATCGGGCAGAAATTACGCCTTGACGTGCGCGGTAGCGTAGTCGATCGCTTGCTGCACGGTGGTGATTTTTTCTGCTTGTTCGTCAGGGATTTCCATTTCGAATTCGTCTTCCAGGGCCATCACCAGTTCAACGGTGTCCAGCGAGTCAGCGCCCAGATCGTCAACGAACGACGATTCGGTTTTGATGTCTGCTTCGGCGACGCCCAGTTGTTCAGCGACGATTTTCTTAACGCGTTGTTCGATATCCGACATGTTATGGCTCCAATTGTTTGTTACGGAAAGCGCGCATTTTATCAGGTTTGCGCGCTGAAAAACTAATTTCAGTGTCTGCTGCTAAATATACTGAAATCACTAGTAAAAGATTTGAATCGGCTATTATTTTAAGCCTATTCGCATCAGTTCATATACATACCGCCGTTCACGTGGAGGGTGGTACCGGTAATATAAGCGGCTTGCGGCGATGCCAGGAAGGCGACCGCTGCGGCGATGTCCTCCGGCTTGCCAAGGCGCGCCAGCGGAATCTGGGTCAGCAAGGCGGCGTGCTGATCTTCGCCCAGCGCCTTGGTCATATCAGTATCGATAAAGCCCGGCGCCACGCTGTTGACGGTGATGTTGCGGCTGCCGATTTCACGCGCCAGCGCGCGCGTCATGCCTTCCACGCCGGCTTTCGCGGCAGCGTAGTTGATCTGACCCGGATTGCCGGACGAGGCCACCACCGAGGTGATGTTGATGATGCGGCCGGCCTTGGCCTTCATCATGCCGCGCAGCACGGCGCGCGACAAACGACCAACCGAGCTCAGGTTGGTGGCGATGACGTTATCCCACTCTTCATCCTTCATGCGCATCGCCAGATTGTCCTGGGTGATGCCGGCGTTGTTGACCAGAATGCCAACCGCGCCGTAGGTTTTGCTGATGTCGTCGATGATGGCGGCACAGGCTTCGGCATTGGTGACGTTCAGCACCATGCCCTTGCCCGCTTCCGCGCCGATCTCGGCCAGGTAAGCGGAAATCGCTTCCGCGCCGGCTTCGGTGGTGGCGGTGCCGATCACTTTCGCGCCCTGGCGCGCCAGTTCCTGGGCAATCGCCTTGCCGATGCCGCGCGATGCGCCCGTTACCAGGGCGACTTGATTTGCTAAAGTCATGTAAGTCCTTCTACAGTAAATTCGGAGTGTGCCTGAAACCGCAAACGATTATTTGAGTTCGCTCAATACGCGTTCCAGCGTGGCCTGATCGTAGATCGCGTCGCCCACCAGATTGCCGTCGATACGCTTGGTCAGCCCCATCAGCACCTTGCCCGGACCACACTCAACCACCTTGGTGATGCCATCGGCGGCGATTTTCTGCACGGTTTCGACCCAGCGCACCGGCGCTGCGGCCTGGCGCACCAGCGCATCCTTGATCGCGGCTGGATCGTTCAGCACCGCGACATCAACGTTGTTGATCAACTGGATCTGCGGCGCCGCGAAGGCGATATCGGCCAGATAGTCACGCAGACGATCCGAGGCCGGCTTCAGCAGCGACGAGTGGAACGGCGCCGACACCGGCAGACGCATGGCGCGCTTGGCGCCCTTGCCCTTGGCGATTTCGCACGCGCGCTCAACGGCGGCGGTTTCGCCGGCGATCACCACTTGCGCGGGCGCGTTGAAGTTGACCGCTTCGACCACGCCACCGCCAGCGGCGGCTTCGGCGCAAGCGGCGCGCACGTCGTCATCCGACAGGCCCAGCACCACGGCCATGGTGCCCTGCCCGACCGGCACCGCTTCTTGCATGGCTTGGGCGCGGAAGCGCACCAGCGGTACTGCGTCCTTGAAGGCGATCACGCCGGCGGCGACCAGCGCCGAGTATTCGCCAAGGCTGTGACCGGCCACCACCGACGGCACGGCGCCACCAGCGGCGATCCACGCGCGGTAAGCGGCCACGCCAGCGGTCAGCATTACCGGCTGGGTGTTGGTGGTCAGGTCCAGCTCTTCTTTCGGGCCTTCGGCGATCAGCTTGCCGAGGTCGAAGCCGAGCGCGTCGGAGGCTTCAGCCACCGTCTGCGCCACCACCGGATTGCCGGCGAAGCCGTCCAGCATCGCAATCGCTTGCGAGCCTTGGCCTGGGAATACAAAAGCAAATTTAGTCATGACTTCATCCATCTCTTATTATTTATTGGCAGCAAAGCTATCATCGAATCATGACAGCATCGCTACCAGCAGCCCGTTAGAACTCTAATTCTAATTCAGCTTAAAACTTTGCCAAAACGGCGCCCCAGGTGAACCCGCCACCCACGCCTTCCATCATGATGGTCTGGCCACGCTGAATACGGCCATCGCGCACGGCGACGTCCAACGCCAACGGGATCGATGCGGCCGAGGTATTGCCATGCTGATCGACAGTCACCACCATCTTTTCCATCGGCAGGCCCAGCTTTTTGGCGGTGCCGCTCATGATGCGCAGATTGGCCTGATGCGGGATCAGCCAGTCGATCTGGCTGGCGCTCATGTCAGCCTTGGCCAGCGCCTCGTCGGCCACTTTCGCCAGTACCGAAACAGCCAGCTTGAACACCGCCGGGCCGTCCATGTACAGATAGGCCTCACCGGCGGTGGCGCCAGCGAAGGTGTTCGGCATGCACAGGATATGCGATTGGCTGCCGTCCGCGTGCAGCGCGGTCGACAAAATGCCAGGCTCTTGCGAAGCGCTCAGCACCACGGCGCCGGCGCCGTCGCCAAACAGCACGCAGGTGGTGCGGTCATTGAAATCGAGAATGCGGGAGAACACTTCGGCGCCGATCACCAGCACATTTTTGTGCACGCCGGCGCGGATGAAAGCGTCGGCGGTCGACAGCGCGTAGACGAAGCCGCTGCAGACAGCCTGCACGTCGACGGCGGCGCCATTGTTGGTGATGCCCAGTTTTTGCTGCACGATGCAGGCGGTGCTCGGGAAGCTGCCGAAGAAATCCGGCGTCGAGCTGGCAACGATGATCAGGTCGATATCGTTGGGTTGCATGCCGGCCATGGCCAGCGCGTTGTTGGCGGCCTTGACCGCCAGGTCGGACGACTTTTCGTCGGCCGCGGCAAAGTGGCGCGCCGCGATGCCGCTGCGGGTGGTGATCCACTCGTCCGAAGTCTCGATGCCTTTGGCGGCGAGCTGATCAGCCAATTGCTGGTTGGTCACCCGCCGGTCCGGCAGATAACTGCCGGTACCGATAATTTTGCTATACAAGGTCATGCCACCGTCCACTAAATAGTTGAGCTTGATACTTCAGGGGGTTCGGTGTTACGCGGCATCAGCTCGGCGATCAGGGTCGAGATATGCGGCAACACGTCATTTTTTGCAGCATCATACGCTCGCTTGATCGCCCATTCAAAGGAATATGCATCGGCGCCGCCATGGCTTTTGAACACCAGACCGCGCAGGCCCAGCAGACTGGCGCCGTTGTAACGCGACGGCGACAGGCGCTTTTTGATGTTGTTGAGCGCGCCGCGACCGATCAGGGCGCTCAGCATGGTCAGCGGATTACGGGTGAATTCGGACTTGACGGTATCGGCAAAGAAGCGGGCCACGCCCTCCACTGCCTTCAGCGTGACATTGCCGGTGAAACCGTCGCACACCACGATGTCGGTGGTGCCTTTGAAGATGTCATTGCCTTCGACGTTGCCGTAGAAGTTGAGCGCGCCGCGCTCATGGTCGGCCTGCAGCAGCTTGCCGGTGGCTTTGACCACTTCATTGCCCTTGATGTCCTCGGTGCCGACGTTCAGCAGGCCGATGGTGGGACGCGGACTGTTTTCCATGGCCGACACCAGCACCGAACCCATGATGGCGAACTGGTGCAAATGGTGCGGTTCGCAATCGACATTCGCGCCCAGGTCGAGCACATAGGTGGGGCCGTTTTTCTGGTTCGGCATGACGCTGCAGATGGCCGGGCGGTCGACGCCGCTCATGGTCTTCAGCACGTAGCGCGCGACCGCCATCAGCGCGCCGGTGTTGCCGGCCGAGACGCAAGCCTGGGCTTTGCTCTCTTTCACTTGCTCGATGGCGACGCGCATCGACGAATCCTTCTTGCGGCGCAGGGCCACTTCGAGCGGATCGTCCATGGTGACTTGTTCGGATGCATGTACGACGCTGATGCGCGGATGGGCATCGGCGTGGTGTTTCTTCAGTTCGGCGCGGATGACGTCTTCAAGACCAACAAGGATCAGCTCGGCATCAGGTTCGCGGTTGACGAAGGAAACAGCTGCGGGAATGGTGACAGACGGGCCGTGATCGCCACCCATGCAGTCGATAGAAATTTTGATTGTCATTGTTATGGCAAGCGGCGGGACCGCGACTACCGGACTCCGCATTGGAACATGACGGTGTGCAAATCTAAATTGCAGCCGATGAAAAAAGAAAAAGCGATGCTACACAAGTCAGCACCGCCTGTTTCCGGGTCCAGCAAAAGCGTCGATTACTCGTCGTTTTTGGTTTTCAGGACTTTACGACCACGGTAGAAGCCGTTAGGGCTGATGTGGTGACGCAGGTGGGTTTCACCGGTGGTTGGCTCGATTGCCAGTTGCGGAGCAACCAGGAAATCGTGCGAACGGTGCATACCGCGCTTCGATGGGGATTTTTTGTTCTGTTGAACTGCCATGTTAATGACTCCTAATACTTAAGTTCTAAAATTCTAACACAATCGACCGACATAAAACATGCGAATCGAGCCCTACTACATTGCACTACTAACTTGCCAAGACTCGATATCACACGCGTATTGACACGTTCTTTACTACTACTTATTCGGATTTGAGGCTCTTCAGAGCGTCGAAGGGCGACAGTTTCTCGCTTTTCGCTTTATCCAGCAGGCTGGAATCCGGGCAGACATCGTGACGCGGCGATTGCGGCAAGGCCAGCAACGCTTCATCTTCCACCAGGTACATCAGCTCCATGCTGCGACTTCCAACGATCACGTCGATCGACTCGTCGTCTATCGTTTCTTCAATTTCATCCGCCTGTTCATCATCCTTACCCAGCATCAGCACGGTCGACGAATCGAGGTGGTGAGCGTAAGGCTGCAGGCAGCGTTGGCAGACCAGTTGCACACTGCCAGACACCGACAGCGTCATCTGCGGGAAACCCAGTTTGTGGGTGCTTCCTACCGCTTTCCAGGTAATCGTGCCGGACGCATCCGCGCAATCTTTGGTCAGACGAGTCAGTTCAGCGACTGGCGTGACGCCCTGCTGGCTGCTGTTGGTCCGACAAAATTCAAAGGTGTCGATCACAAGAGCATTCATTAGAGACTTCCCTGAAAACCTGCGATAATAGCAGGGTTTTCGCATTCAAGTCAAAGCCTTAGCAAATATTTCGTGGTTTTTGCCGCTGGCATTACCGGCGAGAGAGCATATAACATTCCTTTCATGACATCAAGTTTACTCGTACTGGCCTCCAGTTCCGCCTACCGCAAGGAATTGTTATCCCGACTACAACTGCCGTTCAGCGTGGCGGTGCCGGATATCGACGAAACCCCGCAACCGGGCGAAACGCCGAGCGCCACCGCGCTGCGGCTGGCGCGTGAAAAAGCCGCCGCTGTGGCGGCGAAGATGCCGGGCGCCATCGTCATCGGCTCCGACCAGGTTGCCACGCTGGATGATGAACAAATCGGCAAGCCCGGCAACCATGCCAACGCGCTGGCGCAATTGCAGAAAATGCGCGGCCGCGAGGTAATCTTCCATACCGCGCTGTGCGTGTGGGACGGCCGCGATGGTAGCCACCAGCTGCAGAATATCCAGACCGTGGTGCGGTTCCGCGACCTGCCGGACGCCGAGCTGGACGCTTACCTGCGCATCGAACAACCGTACGACTGCGCCGGCAGCGCCAAGAACGAAGCGCTGGGCATCGCCATCCTCGAACGCATCGACAGCAGCGACCCGACCGCCCTCACCGGCTTGCCTTTGATCGCCCTGACAGGCATGCTGCGCAATATTGGCGTCACCTTTTTCCAGAACAAATAATGACCGGCACCCTCTTTTTAATTCCGAACACCCTGGGCGAGACCGAAGCCCTGAACCATGTGCTGCCTGAACAGGTGCAACGCATCACCGCCCAGCTCGACTATTTCGTGGCTGAAAACGCCAAAACCGCGCGCGCCTTCCTCAAACTGGTCGGCGCCCAGCATCCGCTGTGCAAGCCGATGCAGGAAATCAAAATCGCCGAACTCAACGTCAACACCCCGGCCGCCGCGCTGAACGACCTGCTGGCGCCGCTGCTGGCGGGCCAGGATGGCGGCCTGGTGTCGGAAGCCGGCGTGCCGGCGGTGGCCGATCCCGGCGCCGACCTGGTGCGGCTGGCGCATCAGCACAAGATTCCGGTGCGGCCGCTGGTCGGCCCGTCGTCGCTGCTGCTGGCCGTCATGGCGAGCGGCCTCAACGGCCAAAGCTTCGCCTTCAACGGCTACCTGCCGACCGACGCTGCCCAGCGCGACAAGCGCATCAAGGAACTGGAACAGCGCTCGCGCAAGGAAAAGCAGACCCAGTTGTTCATCGAAACGCCGTACCGCAACGCCGCCATGCTGGAAGCGCTGGTGGCGTCCTGCGCGCCGGGCACGCTGGTCTGCGTCGCGACCGACCTCAGCCTGCCGTCGGAGACCATCCACACCATGACGGCGGCGCAGTGGAAAACGGCCAAGGCGCCGGACTTCCACAAGAAGCCGACCGTGTTCCTGCTGCTGGGCCAGTAATCATGGCCTTCCCATACGAATGGCAAATCGGCGTGCGCTACCTGCGCGCCGGCCGCCGCAGCGGACGCAACAGCTTCATCTCCTTCATGTCGCTGGTATCGATCGCCGGCGTCGGGCTAGGCGTGGCCGCGCTGATCGTGGTGCTGTCGATCATGAACGGCTTCCAGCGCGACGTCGGCGCCCGCATGGTGGCGGTGCTGTCGCACATCGAACTATATGACGCGCGCGGCGTGCTGCCGGACTGGCAAGCCACCGTGCGCGACGCCCAGCGCAATCCGGCGGTACAAGGTGGCGCGCCCTTCGTCGAACTGCCGGGCATGCTGCTGCAGGAAGACATCATGAAGCCGGCGCTGCTGCGCGGCATCCTGCCGCAAGACGAAGCCAAGGTGGCCGAATTCATGCGCGGCAAAAACGCCGACGCGCTGGCCGCGCTGACGCCGGGCGCGTTCCAGATCGTGCTGGGTTCGGAACTGGCCAAGGCGCTCAACGTCAAAAAAGGCGACAACGTGGTGCTGGCCATGCCATCGCAGGATTCCAGCGTGGCCAACGTCATGCCGCAGACGCGGCGCTTCACCGTGGCCGGCACGTTTGAAATCGGCCACTTCGAGTTTGATTCCGGCATGGCCTTCATCCACCTGCAGGATGCCGAGCAAATCCTGCACGTCAATTATCCGACCGGCTTGCGGCTGCGGATCGCCGACGCCAACCAGGCACCGCAGGTGGCGCGCGAGCTGAAGAACAGCCTCAACGGCGACTACATCGTCCGCGACTGGACCCAGCGCAACGCCAACTGGTTTGCCGCCGTGCAGAGCCAGAAGCACATGATGTTCATCATCCTGACGCTGATTGTGGCCGTGGCCGCCTTCAATGTGGTGGCCATGCTGGTGATGTCGGTGACCGACAAGCGGGCCGACATCGCCATCTTGCGCACGCTGGGTGCGAGTCCGCCGTCGATCATGAAAATCTTCGTGGTGCAGGGGCTGCTGTCCGGGTTGCTGGGCGTCCTGGCCGGCACCATCGGCGGCGTGCTGATCGCATGGAATTTGCCATCGATCGCCAACGGCATCGAACAGCTGTTCGGCATCCACATCCTGGACAAGAACATCTACTTCATCACCTCCGTGCCATCGCAACTGCTGTGGAGCGACGTGGGCGGCGTGGTCGGCGTCGCGGTCGCGCTGTCGTTCCTTTCCACGCTCTATCCAAGCTGGTGGGCAACCCGCACCAATCCCGCCGAAGCGCTGCGCTACGAATAAACTCTGCGGCTTAGATGCCGCGGGTGTATTCGGTGACCCACTCGATGGCGGAGAGCTGGATCGCGTACAGTTCGGCCGGCCGTAAGTCCAGCTGGTGCAGCATCTGCGCCAGGATCTGGCCGTCGCGGCCACGCTCGATGTGTTCGATCAGGCTGAGCATGCTGCCATAGTCGCCGCTGCGGTGCAGCAGCGCGGCTCTCACTTCGTCCAGCACGTTGACGCTTTCCAGTACGTCGCGCATCTGGATCGAGAACAGGGTGTCCATCAGCGACATCACGCCCACCGTGAAGCCGATGTCGGCACTGACGCGCTGCCCTGGCTTGCGGTGTTCGACCATTAATTCCATGGTCTTGCCGCGCGTGGTGGCCAGCTGCAGTAGCGGTGAGGTGAATTCCTGGGTGCCGCCATTTTTCACGTACAGCAGGATCTGCAGCCAGCGCCGCAACTGACGCCGCCCCAGCACCATCAACGCATGCCCCACCGAGTTGATGCGCTGCCGCGCGCCCACCGCCGGCGTGTTCACCAGCCGCAACAGGTTCAACGTGATCAGCGCATCGTGCTTGACGCTGGTTTCGATTTCCTGGTTGCTGGCATCCTTGTCCAGCAATTCCAGCAAGTGCAGCACGCTCATCTGCGAGGGTGAGATTTTTTTGCCGCTCAGGATCACCGGCCGTGCGAAGTAATAGCCCTGGAAGTATTCAAAGCCCAGTTCCATGCACTCTTCGAATTCTTCGATGGTTTCGACCTTTTCGGCCAGCAGCTTCTGCTTCGGGTTCTTCAGTATCCGCGCCAGCGCCGGCAAGGTGCCGGGCCGCATGTCCTTGATGTCGACTTTGATGACATCGCACAGTGGCGTGAACTTTTGCACGTCGTCCGACTGGCCGATCACATCATCCAGCGCGAAGCGGAAGCCGGCCTGCTTGAGCTCGCGCACGCGCTCCAGCACTTCCGGCGTGGCTTTGACGGTTTCCAGGATTTCGAGAATGACTTTGTCGTTCGGCAGGAAGCGGATGAAGTCGCTCATCAACCCGACCGCGTCGACGTTGACGAAGGCCATCTGGTCGCCCACCACCTGCCCCATGCCCAGCTCGGACGCGTGGGCGATAACGGTGGCGGTCGCTTCGGTATCGTCGGTGACATGCGCGCCGTTGTAGGAAGCGGCGTCGCGGAACAGCAATTCATACGCCACCAGCCGCTGTCCCCGATTGAGGATGGGCTGGCGCGCGAGGAAGAAATTATCTGCCAGTCTGGCTGAGGCCGGTGACACAGCTATCATCATGGGCGACTCCCATTGTCTGTCTCCTGAACACCAGCCTATACCCAATTATGTAGACTTGACAATATTTTTCTTGCGGACAGGTGGGCGACGCTCGCCAGTGTTGCGCGCAGCCGTCGCCGGCGTGCCACTCTCCAGCGTAAAGCGGGCGCCGCTGTCCTTGGCCAGCGCTTTCACCAGCCACGGCATGACCTGTTTCAGCATCGGCTCCAGCGTGTATGGCGGATTCAAAATGAACATGCCGCTGCTGTGCAAACCATCGACGCCGTCCGGCATCGGTTTCTTGATGGTCAGCACCACGTTCAGCCAGTCAGAGGCCGGCAGCTGCTTCAGCTTCTCGGCAAAGTTGCGCGATTCGATGCGCTGCAGCAGCGGATACCAGACCGCGTAGGTGCCGCCCGGGAAGCGCTTCAGCGCATCATCCAGCGCATCCTTGGTTTTTTTGTAGTCCTGCTTGTCTTCATACGGAGGATCGATCAGCACCAGCGCGCGGCGCGATGGCGGCGGCAGCAGCGCCTTCAGCGAGGCGAAGCCGTCGCTCTTGGCGATGATCACGCGCTTGCCGCGCACGGTGGGGCGAATCCCCTGCGCCGCAGCATGTTCTTCCAGCTTGCGGAAGTTATCGGCCAACAGCCTGACGTCGGCCGGATGCAGTTCGAACAGGCGCAGACGGTCCTGCTCGCGCGCCACCTGCTCGGCGATGTAGGGCGAGCCAGGGTAGTAGCGCATCTTGCCGCTCGGGTTCATGGCCTTGATCAGGTCAACGTATTCCTTGAGCGGCGCCGGCACGTCGTCCAGCTTCCACAGCGGGCCGATGCCGGTTTCGTACTCGGCGTTCTTGGAGGCGAAGTTGCCGTCCAGTTCGTAGACGCCAGCGCCCGAGTGAGTGTCGATGTAGCTGTAGGCGGTATCTTTCTGATTCAGATACTGCAGCAACTGGAGGGTGATGAAGTGCTTGAGCACGTCAGCGTGATTACCCGCATGAAAGGCGTGGCGGTAAGAAAACATAAGCTGGTGATCCCGATTGATTCAATCCGACATTATCCCTCAGATCCGCCCGCCCACCAAAAAAGCACACACATCGTTTGCATCAAAGTGTGCGCGAATGTGCTGACTAAGATGGAACTGCCGTGCACGCACCCGCGTGCGCGGCATACTTTCATGGAGGAGATTATGGCTTTTAACAACGTAGGGCCGTTGACCTTTCTCGCACCGGGTCAGGCGGTCACCTGGAGTTATACCTACGGCGCCGATCACGGCACGCAGTTCGCTTCGGCGGACGTGAAGACGCCCAACCAGGGTGCGGTTCACCTGGCCGACCAGCAGCGCAAGCGCAAGGACAACAACGGCAACGCCACGTACTTCGTCACCATCCACAACCAGGGCGTGGGTGGTTGCTTTCACAATCTGCAAGGCGGAGGCATGTCATGAAAATGACCATCGTAACGGACGTGGACGGCAATGTGCTGGGCGCCGTCCAGGGGCACTGCCTGTCGGAGCACAAGGATGGTGTCGAGGCCAGCGTGTCGTTCGCGCCCGGCCACGCCACCTACATGGTGGAAGTTGACGACGACATGAGCACCATCGACGATGTCGATGAATTCCAGCAGCGCCTGCGCCATCATCTGCAGCAGCATCAACAGCAAACACAGCAACAACAGCCATAAAAGGCAAGGCCGCAGCGATTGTGTCGCTGCGGCCTCTGGCGCCGGGCAGTTGTCGCCTGCCCCGCACGTTCTGACTGTTGTTGTTCTTAAGCTGCCATACTCAGCGCCGCGTAACCCTTGCGGACCGCGGCAAACTCCTCTTCCTGCAATTCGACATAGGCCGCCATCTGGCGCCGCGCATAGCCATGCGCCAGCTTGTACATGCCATGGTTCAGCGCCTGCGCGCCGGCCAGCGAGACAAACTGGAACTTGTAGCCCATCGCACCCAGCTCTTTCTGGAAGCGGGCGATGGTGGCGTCGTCCAGGTTCTTTTTCCAGTTGAACGCCGGCGAACAGTGATACGCCAGCAGCTTGCCGGGAAAGCGCGCATGCACCGCCTCGGCAAACGCTTGCGCGAACGCCAGGTCCGGCTTGCGCGTCTCGCACCACACCAGGTCAGCATACGGCGCATAGGCCAGCGCGCGGGCGATCGCCTGCTCCAGGCCGCTGCGGACGCGGTAGTGGCCCTCGGCGGTGCGCTCGCCGCTACAGAACGGCTGGTCGAGCTCGTCGACGTCCGAGCTCAGCAAGCTGGCCGCTTCGGCATCGGTGCGGGCGATCAACAACGTTGGCGTGCCCATTACGTCGGCCGCCAGCCGCGCCGCGCTCAGCTTGTCGATGGCGGCGCGAGTCGGCACCAGCACCTTGGCGCCGCCATGCCGGGCCGAGGCCAGTTGATCGTCGAAATGCACCCCGGCGGCGCCGGCATCGATCATGGCTTTCATCAGCTCGTAGGCATTCATTACGCCAACGAAGCCGGCCTCGGCGTCGGCCACCACCGGCGCGTAGTAATCCAGTTCGCCCTCGCCTTCGGCCCACTGCAGTTGGTCGGCGCGCTGCAGGCTGTCATTAATGCGGCGCACCGCCAGCGGTGCCGGCGGATACATCTCGCCGGACACGTACACGGCTTTGAGGCCGGCCTGCACTTGCAGCACTGCCTGGTCGGCGGTCAGCGCTCCCAGCGCGCCGATGAAGGGTTCATCATGCAGCGAGCGCCACAACCGCTCGGCGCCGCGCTGTGCCAGCGTGTGTTCAATGCTGAGAGAGCCACGCAACCGCACCACGTCGGCGGCGCTGTGACGACGGCTGACGCCAACCCAGCGCGGATTGGTGTCCCAGTCGTTTTGCAGGGCGGCGATGTGCTGTTCGCGGATGGCCATGATGTTCTCTTTCATAAGAGAAATCATAGAAGACATAGTGCCGCGCACCAAGAGTCTTGTATAAGACAAATGAGAAATTAAATCTATCTAAATCAATCACTTGTATGACACATGTCATGATGCGGAATAAAGTTTCTTACCGTGAAAGATTTTCACGCTGCGCCCGCACAGGGAATTTCACAATATAAAATCCAAATTCCGCAACATGAAATCAGGCCGCCACCGCCGCCACGCGGCGATTGTTGCCCACGCCCACCGTGGTCAGGATCACCAGCGCCTGGAAGATGCCGACCACCACAAACACGCCGGCCGGATGATGCGCATCCATCAGCGCGCCAAACATCAGCGGTCCAATCGCCAGGCCGCTGTCCAGGCCCGAGTACACCACGCCAAACACGCGACCGGTGGCGTTGGCGGGCGCGGCGGCGCGTATCATCAGGTCGCGTGACGGACCGGCGACGCCGGTCACCAGACCGATCAGTCCCATCAGTACCACCGCCATCCAGGCCGGCACCAGCGCCGCCGCCAGCACCAGCGCCAATACCGCCGCCAAGGCAAACGCCAGCATGATGATGCGGTCGTGATGGCGGCTGCCGGCGCCGAGGAAGCCGCCATACGCCATGCCGGCCGCAGACGCGAACATATAGCAGGTGTAGGCCGAGGTGGCGGTCGCCAGCGACATGCCGTACAGGCTGACCAGGCTGGTGGCGGCAAAAGTCTGAATGCCGGCCAGCGCGATGGCGGAAATCAGGAAGAAGGCAAAGCACATCCACACCACCTTCAGGCGCAGGAAGCTGAACGCGCCCTCGCCCGCTGTCGCAGCCGCCCCGCCGGCCACCGGCACTGCCGCAGGCTCGGGACGCAGCGCGTGGCGGTTCCAGACCAGCAGCGCCAGCACCGTCAGCGGCAGCAAAGCCGCGCCCAGCAGCGCGGTGCGCCAGTCGGTACGGGCCGCCACGAAGGTCAGGAACAACGGCGACAGCGCCCAGCCGATGTTGCCGCTGATGCCGTGCACCGAGAAGCCATGCGCCAGCCGCGCCTTGGACACGCGCTGGTTCAGCAAGGTGTAATCGGCCGGATGGAACACGCTATTGCCGCAGCCGGCCAGGAAAGCACCCAGCATCAGCTGCGCATAGCTGTGTGCGCTCGACAGCATCACCGCCGACACGCCCAGCAGCGCGATGCCGCTGAACAGCACGGCGCGCGCGCCAAACCGGTCCACCACGAAGCCGGCCATCGCCTGGCCGACGCCGGACACCACAAAGAATACCGTCATCAGCAGGCCCAGCTCCGAGTAGCTGAGTCCGAATTCCGGCTTCAGCCATGGAATCAGCGCCGCCAGAATCACGTGATAGAAGTGCGAAGTGCCATGCGCCAGCCCGACCAGGCCGATCACGCGGGCGTCCTGTCGCCATAAAGTCTTGTCGTTCATACTGCTCTCTCCAGGTTATTTCCTAAAGTGTAAGCAATTTGTCCTAGTCTGATTTAAGATAGAAAGACAATCTTTATCGCATTTCCGCCATGGCCATCCCTATCGTCACCCACACCAGCGTCGACTGGCAACGCGCCCATCCGAGCGCCGCGCGGCCGCTGGTCATTTCCGGCCGCGACCTGCGCGCCACCGCCATGCTGCCGCCGCATCGCCACGACTGGGGCCAGCTGACCTACGCGGTCCAGGGTGTGATGCGGGTCGACGCCAACCACAGCAGCTGGATCGTGCCGCCGCAGCGCGCCATCTGGATTCCGCCCGGCGTGGTGCACGCCGTCACCGTGCTGGAAAACACCCATCTGCGGCCGATGTGCGTGTACGCCGGCCGCGCGCCCTTCGCCGGCGACGATTGCAAGGTGCTGGAACTGTCGCCGCTGTTGCGCGAACTGCTGGCGGCGCTGGAAGCGCACGACCGCGCCGAACAATCGCCGCGCGAGCATCTGCTGATGGAAATGATATTGGACGAAGTACCGCGCTGCGCGGTGCGCGCGGTGCGGGTACCGCTACCAGCCGACAAGCGCCTGCAAGCGCTGTGCGACGCCCTGATCGCCGAGCCCGGCGCCGAGATGACGCTGGCCGACTGGGCCGGCCAGGTCGGCGCTTCCGAACGCACGCTGAGCCGGCTGTTCGAACGCGAACTGGGCATGGGCTTCGGCCAGTGGCGCCAGCAAGTGCGGCTGGCGCACGCGGCGCCGCTGATCGCCGCCGGCATGCCGCTGTCGCAAGTCGCGGCCGAGCTGGGCTATACCAGCCAGTCCGCGTTTTCCGCCATGTTCCGCAAAACCTTTGGTTGCTCGCCGTCGGCCTTCTTTAGATAACAACAATCATGACCGATCGTTAAGTTTTTCTATTTTGTGCCGATAACGCATGCTTGGACGAAAGTACGGTACATTAGTGGAAACTCTTCAATCAGAACAACGATATCGCATGGCGGACCTGTCCCTCTTCTCGAACGAACAGATCGCAGCGCTGCTGGCGGCCCTGCCCGACCCGGCCTTCATCCTGACGCGCAGCGGCCGCTATGCCGCCATCTTCGGCGGCACCGACAGCCGCTATTACCATGACGGCAGCAGCCTGGTCGGCAAATCGGTGCACGACGTGCTGCATCCGGAAAAAGCGGCCTGGTTCCAGGCCCAGATCGCCATCGCGCTGGCGTCGCGCGGCTTGCATGTGGTGGAGTACCCGCTGGCGGCGGACGATGTGAAAGGCGTTGGCGGCGCCGGGCCGATGGAAACCATCTGGTTTGAAGGCCGCGTGCAGCCGCTGGAATACCAGGTGATGGACGAGGACGCGGTGTTATGGGTTGCCAGCAACATCACCGCCAGCAAAAAGCTGGAAGCGCTGCTGCGCATGCAAAGCGAAACCGATGCGTTGACCGGGCTCGCCAATCGTCGCAAGCTGATCTGCAGCCTGACCGAACATTTCGAATTATTCGCCCGCTACAAGACGCCGGTGTCAGTGCTGATTTTCGATATCGACCACTTCAAGAGCATCAACGACCAGTACGGCCATCTGGCCGGCGACAAGGCCATCAGCGTCACCGCCGAGGTGTGCCGCCGTGAGTTGCGTGCGGCCGATACTCCGGCGCGGCTGGGCGGCGATGAATTTGTGGTGCTGATGCCGCACACCGGCAGCGAGCAGGCGCTGCCGATCAGCGAGCGGCTGCGCCAGCACATCGCCGACGCGCTGCAAGCGCTGGGCACGCTGGGTGACGGCGCCACCATCAGCGGCGGCCTGAGCGAGATGGTCAGCGGCGACCTGTCCTATGAAGACGTGCTGAAACGGGCGGACGATGCGCTGTACCGCGCCAAGCGCGACGGTCGCAACCGCATCATCCGCCACGAGCCGGTTAGCTGAATACCAGCTCGCCGTCCCGTGTTTCAACGTGGATGGTGTCCTTCGGTCCAAACTTCCCTTGCAGGATCAGCTTGGACAGCGGATTTTCGATCTGCTGCTGGATCGCGCGTTTCAACGGCCGCGCGCCATACACCGGATCGTAGCCCGCCTCGGCGATCTTGTGCAGCGCCGCGTCGGTCACCTCCATGCCAATCTCCAGCTTGGCCAGGCGTTGCTGCAAGGTCGCCAGCTGAATCCGCGCAATCGCGCCGATGTTCTTCTCGTCCAGGCCGTGGAACACCACAATCTCGTCGATCCGGTTGATGAATTCCGGACGGAAGTGGCTGCGCACCTCGGCCATCACCGCCAGCTTGACCACGCCCGGATCGGAATCCTCCATCGACTGGATCTTATGCGAGCCCAGGTTCGAGGTCATGATGATGACGGTGTTCTTGAAGTCCACCGTGCGGCCCTGGCCATCGGTCATGCGGCCGTCGTCCAGCGCCTGCAACAGCACGTTGAACACGTCCGGATGCGCCTTTTCCACCTCATCCAGCAGGATCACGCTGTACGGCTTGCGGCGCACCGCTTCGGTCAGATAACCGCCCTCGTCGTAGCCGACATAACCCGGCGGCGCGCCGATCAGACGGGCCACCGAATGCTTCTCCATGAATTCGCTCATGTCGATGCGGATCAGCGACTCCTCGGTATCGAACAGGAAGCCGGCCAGCGCCTTGGTCAGCTCGGTCTTGCCGACGCCGGTCGGTCCCAGGAACAGGAACGAGCCGTACGGACGGTTCGGGTCGGCCAGGCCGGCGCGCGAACGGCGGATGGCGTCGGCCACGGCGCTGATCGCCTCGTCCTGACCCACCACGCGCTCGTGCAGCTTCTCTTCGATGTGCAACAGCTTCTCGCGCTCGCCCTGCATCATGCGCGATACCGGAATCCCGGTCGCGCGCGACACCACCTCGGCGATTTCCTCTGCGCCGACTTCGGTGCGCAGCAGCTTGGGCTTGGCCTGCTGATCGCCGCCGGCCGCCGTGGCTTTCTCGGCCTGCTTGAGCTGCGCTTCCAGCTCCGGCAAACGGCCGTACTGCAGCTCGGACACGCGCTGCCAGTTGCTCTCGCGGGTGGCCTGCTCCATCTGCTGCTTGATGCGGTCGATCTCTTCCTTGATGTGCGTGCTGCCCTGCACCACCGATTTCTCGGCCTTGAGGATTTCCTCGAAATCGTTCAACTCGCGCGTCAAGCGCGCGATTTCCTCGTTGATCAGCTCCAGACGCTTGCGCGAACCCTCGTCCTTTTCCTTCTTGACGGCTTCCTTCTCGATCTTCAACTGAATCAGACGGCGTTCCAGCTTGTCCATCACCTCCGGCTTGGAATCGATTTCGATCTTGATCTTGGCCGCAGCCTCGTCGATCAGGTCGATTGCCTTGTCAGGCAGGAAGCGGTCGGTGATGTAGCGGTGCGACAGTTCGGCCGCCGCGATAATGGCGGCGTCGGAGATCGCCACCTGGTGGTGCAGCTCGTACTTGTCCTGCAAGCCGCGCAGAATCGCGATGGTGGCCTCGACGGTCGGCTCATCGACCAGAATTTTCTGGAAACGACGCTCCAGCGCGGCATCCTTCTCGATGTACTTGCGGTACTCGTCGAGGGTGGTGGCGCCCACGCAGTGCAGTTCGCCGCGTGCCAGTGCCGGTTTCAGCATATTGCCGGCGTCCATCGCGCCCTCGCCCTTGCCGGCGCCGACCATGGTGTGCATTTCGTCGATGAAGACGATGGTCTGGCCCTCATCCATGGCCAGTTCCTTCAGCACCGATTTCAGGCGTTCCTCGAACTCGCCACGGTATTTGGCGCCGGCGATCAGCGCCGCCATATCCAGCGCCAGCACGCGCTTGCCCTTGAGCGAATCCGGCACCTCGTTGTTAACGATGCGCTGCGCCAGACCTTCGACGATGGCGGTCTTGCCGACGCCGGGTTCGCCGATCAGCACCGGGTTGTTCTTGGAACGGCGCTGCAGCACCTGGATGGCGCGGCGGATTTCATCGTCGCGGCCGACAACCGGGTCCAGCTTGCCCTGGCGGGCGCGCTCGGTCAGGTCGAGGGTGTATTTTTTCAGGGCTTCGCGCTGGCCTTCGGCGTCGGCGTTATCGACCTTGGCGCCGCCGCGCACGGCGTCGATCGCGCTTTCCAGCGATTTGCGGGTCAGGCCGTTTTCGCGCGCCAGCGTGCCGGCGTCCGACTTGTCTTCGGTCAGCGCCAGCAGCACCATTTCACTGGAAATGAACTGGTCGACGCGTTTCTGGGCTTCCTTGTCGGCCAGGTTCAGCACCGCCACCAGCTCGCGGCTGGCTTGCACGTTGCCGCCGGTGCCGGACACTTTCGGCAAGCGCTCCAGCGCCGCCGTCAGCGCCTTGCTGAGGCCGCCAACATTGACGCCGGCGCGCTGCAGCAGCGAACGGGCACTGCCGTCGTTCTGGTTCAGCAGCGCGGTCAGCAAGTGCGCCGGTTCGATATAGGGATTGTCACTGCCCACCGCCAGACTCTGCGAGTCCGACAGGGCTTCCTGGAGTTTGGTGGTGAGTTTGTCTTGACGCATGGTGTTGCTCCGATAGATTTAACTTATCGTTTACATAGGAGCTACTTCCACTTATTCAAGGCCGCGTCGTCACTAACGCGCGCATCGACCCAGCGCGCGCCGTCTGGCGTCTGCTCTTTCTTCCAGAACGGCGCCTCGGTCTTCAGGTAATCGATAATAAATTCGCAAGCCGCGAACGCTTCGCCGCGATGGGCCGAGGTCACCGCCACCAGCACGATCTGATCCTTGGGCTTGAGCGGGCCGACGCGGTGGATCACCAGCGCGCTGAACAGCGGCCAGCGCTGCTTGGCCTGATCGACAATATTGCTGATCGATTGCTCGGTCATGCCCGGATAATGTTCCAGCTCCATTTCCGATACCGTGGCGCCCTCGTTCAGGTCGCGCACCGTGCCGACAAAAGTGACCACGCCGCCGACCTTGGGATGGTCGGCGCGCAATTGGGCAACCTCGGTGGACAGATCGAAATCTTCGGTCTGAATCCGGACTTCGCTCAGACTCATGCACGCTCCGAGGCGCCGATGCGGCGGAACAGCTGCTCGATGCGGCTGGCGGTGCGGGCATCAGCCAGCGCCGGCATCGCGCACAGTTGCAGATAGGCAGCGCTGGCCGACTGCGGCTTCTGGCCGGATTTCAGCGACGATTGCAGCACCTCCACCTGCATCTTCAGGCGCTCGCGGGCGAACTCGGCACCGCTGTCGACGCCGGCCACGATTTCCAGCCGCAGGATTTCATCCAGCAATTTGCCGCGATTGCGTTCCAGTTCGGCGGCGTAATCGCCGCGCTTGCCATCGGCGGCCGCCAGCGCGGCGTTGAAGCGGCCCTGCAGCGCGCGTTCGTAATCATTGCCCAGCGACGGCAGCGCCGCCCACTTGGCTTGCCAGTCGGCGGCATCGATGGCATCGCCATTGCTGGCCAGCGCGCTTTCCAGCGCCTGGCACAGCCTCAGCTTGTCGCGCAGCGCGTTTGCTTGGGCGGCGCCGGCGCGACGCTTGATCGCATCGGCCTGGGCCTGCACCTTGCCAACCGCGTTGTGATAGCGCTGATTGATGCGCGCCTCGGCCGCGCGCGGCACCGTGCCGCCGGCGTTCCAGGCCGTCGCCGCATCTTTCAGCGCCTTGGCGATGGCGGCCAGCTGGGCCTTGTCCTCGCCGCTGAAGGTGGCGTCTTCCAGTTCCTTGCAAATCGCTTCGCGCGCGTGCAGATGGGCTTTGCGCTCGTGATCGGCGGCCTGGGCGCTTTCCTTGCGCTTGGCGAAGATGGCGTCGCAGGCGGCGCGGAAACGCTGCCACAGCGCCTGCTCCACCTTGCGTTCCAGCGGCAGCAATTTAGCCTGCTCCTGCCAGCGCTCCTGCAGATGACGCAGCTTATCCAGCGTGTGACGGTCGGACGGTTGCAGCGCCTCGGCTTCGGCGATCAGTTGCTCGCGCTTGGCGGCCTCGATCTTGCGCTGATCCGACAGCGGCGCCAGCATGTGCGCCAGCGCCCGGTCGAACGCCTGGTCCAGCTTGCGCTTGTCCTTGCGGTCGATGGTGCCGAGGCGGGTCCACATCTGACGCAGACGCTGGCCGGCGGCGGCCACGTTTTTCAGGTCGGCGCCATTGGCGGCGGCTTCGGTCATGGCTTCGGTTTCCGTGATCAGCGCCTGCGCCTTGGCGGCGTTGTTGTGACGCTCGTCGGCCAGTTGCTTGAAATGGGCGGCGGCCGGGGCGTAGGCGCTGGTGCAGGCGGCGTCAAAGCGTTCCCACAGCGCTTTCGGCGCGTGGCCGGAGACGGCGTCCAGCGACTTCCAGCGGTCGCGCATGCTGCCGACTTTCTTGGCCAGCTCGCTCATTGGCAGTTTCTGCGCCGGCAGCTCTTCCACTGCTTTGACCAATTCTTCGCGCGACACATTGCCGCCCCAGCGCGCCCAGTCGCCCAGGCGCTTCAGCTCGGCGCGGACGTGGTTCAGGTGGTCGGTCTGGGCTGGGCTCAAGCGGGTTTTGTGGTCGCGCAGCCATTTGTCGTGTTCGGCGGCGATGTGCAGTTGGCCCTGCTCCAGCGCGGTTTCCATCGCGTCGAGCGTTTCCAGGAATTTCTTGTCGGCTTCCTTAGGTGGCTGCTTGGGCTGTTTGGCTGGCTTGACGGAGGCCGCCGCGTCCGCTGCTGCCTCTGGCGCGGTGGCGCCCGCAGGATCGGCCGACGCATCGGCGGCAACCGCCGGCTTGGCGGCAGCGGCCGGAGCGGCTTCAGGCGCCGGGGCCGGAGCCGGCTTGACCGGCGCGGTCAGCGCGGCGCGCGCCTGCTCGACTGCCTGGGCAAAATCGCTCAGCAGATGGCGTGGCAGCGCATTGTGTTCGGGGGCATTCTGATAATCGCTTTGCGCGGCGGCGTGGCGCTCCAGCGCTTGCAGCGCTTCTTCCGCCGGCAGGCCAGCTTGCGGCAACTTGCGCACGGCGGCCATGGCGTCGATGATGGTGCGCTGCAGAGTAACCTGGGTTTCCAGCCGGCGGGCCAGCGCGGCGCGGGCGCCAGTGTAGTCGTCGACCACGGCACCGGGATTAGCCACCAACAACCATTGGCGATCCAGCTCGGCAACCTGGTTCGGCGTCAGCTTCTCGTCCTGCAACAGGCGTTGCGCCTGATCCAGGCAAACCTGGGCTTTTTGCAGCTCGGTCTGCTGATAGCGGATCGCGTCCAGCCGCCCCTGCATCAGCTTGGCGACGCGGCGGTCGGTATTACGCACCGCCAGCAGCACCTGTTCCAGCGCCGGCGGCGACAGCACATGTTCGGCCGCGCTCAGGCGCACGCCGGCAAATTCGCTCTCCAGTATCAGGGCGACCGCCGCCGCCTCGTTGCCGTTCAGCGCGGCGGCGCGCTGGGTTTGCTCGTCGCGACGGCCGGCAGCGGCCGCTGCGGACGCATCCTGCTCGTGGCCCGCCGCTGGCGCCTGTGGAACGGCCGAAGTCTCGGTTGCACGCTTAAAGAGGAAATCAAACATGGGGCGCTATGGTGATGGCTAAAACCACCATCATAGCAAAGCAGGGGAATTTTGCCCCGCGAGTACGCTATGCAGGCAGTTATTTCATAATGGCATCGTCCCGCGACAACTGTCGCGCGGACCTCGGCACGGGGGGCGCGGGCAAGTCATCCACACGCACCACCGGTAATACTTGCAGGCCAGGAATGGAAATCTGACCGTCATCCACCTCGTTGCCCGGCAGCGCACGGCGGCGCGCCGTCACTTGCGCGGCCTCGGCCGGTGGCAAACCGGAACGTTTCATTTCATCCAGATGTTTGTCATGCATCATCAACTGATTGGCGATCGAGAACCAGGTTTCGCCGGCGATGGCGTTGCGCGCCAGCGCGAACAGTTCCTGCTCTTCTTTTTCCAGCCGCTTCAGCAGCGCGGCGCAGAAGGTGTCGATGCTGTCGCACACTTCGCTGACTTGCTCGTCGCGCACATCGGCCAGCGCGCCCAGCTTTTCCTGCAGCAGCCGGATCGAGGTCAGCGCGGATTGGTTCAGGCGGTTGAGTTCGTCCAGCAGATGGTCGGCGCGCTCGGTGGCGTCGCGCAGCGCCGGGATCAGATACATCTCGGTCTTGCGCCAGTGGCAGGCTTGGTACAGGGTATTGAGGTTTTCGCAAGCATATTCCAGCTGCGACAAGGTCATGCGGTTCTGCTGCATCAAGGTAGTACGCACATACTTCTGGAATGACTGCAGACTAAGCCGGACGCTCGCCTGCTCGACGGATAGTGCTACCAGAGTGTATGTCGCGGTTAACATTCTGACTCCCAAAACGTAGGTGGAAGTAAAAGTGTAAATATTCCCGACACACGCGCTTTGAGCTAGAACAAACCTGCCCCCGCGTGGCGTTACGCCAATATATCGCAAGCTTGCTGCGAATGCTATATCAAAGGTAGTTGTAAACGCACCATTCCTGTTTCAGGATGCGGCAAAACCACGCCGCCGAAATCGCGTATCAGTTTTTGCACGCCGCCATTCTCGGATAAAGCATCGCCAACGATCTCGCGGGTGCCGCGCGCGCGGAAATAATCGACCAGCTTCTGGAACAATATCCGCCCCAGTCCGCGCCCTTTCAAATCGGAACGCACGATGATCGCAAATTCAGCGGACTGATTATCCGGATCGGTCACCGCGCGCACCACGCCCAGCGTTTCCGACTTGCCCTGCGCATTCGGCCGTGTGGCGACAAAGGCCATGGCGCGGTCGTAATCGATTTGCGTCAGCCGCGCCAGCTGCGCCGGCGGCAGCTCGCGCATGGCCGAGAAGAAACGCAGGCGGATATCGTCCGGCGCCAGCGCGCTGAAGAACTGCTGATGTTGCGGCGCATCCTCGGGCCGGATCGGCCGCAGCAGGATTTGCCCGCCGCCCCAGTCCAGCCGCTCCTCCAGCTCCTGCGGATACGGACGAATCGCCAGCCGCGTGCGCCGCCCGTGCGCCTTGGCCAGCTGCATGCGCGCACCCAGCGCCACCGCGCTGCCGCCCAATGCCAGCAAGGGATTCAGATCCAGCTCCACCAGCTCCGGCAGATCAGCCACCATATCGGCCACCTGCACCAGCATGCGGATCAGCGCCTGGCCATCGGCCGCAGTCTGGCCCTGCGCCAGCAAACGCGAGACGCGGGTGCGGCTAACCATGTCCTGTGCCAACGCCAGATTCAATGGCGGCAGACCGGCCACGCGGTCGGCCGCCACCTCGGCCGCGATGCCGCCCTGGCCGAAGAACACCACCGGCCCGAACACCGGATCGTGCGCGATCTGGATGCGCGCCGCCGCCAGCGTGGCGCCGGCTAGCGCGGCCTGTTGCGGTGTCGCCAGCGCGATACCGTACGCCGCCAGCAGCGCACGCGCATCGCTGTCGGACAGCTCGCTGCGGCCGGCCGTCAGCGCCGTCTGCACCAACGCGCGCCCGGCCGAGCGTTCGCGCGCGCCGGTGGTTGGCACGCCGACCGGCACTTCCATCAACAGCTCCTGATTGCGCCGGTACTGGGCGATCTGCAGGAAGCCGTTAACCGCTTTTTCCGGCGTGTCGTAAGTCGGCAGGCCGGCGTCGGCGAACACGCGGCGCGCCTGCGCCACCGAGGCGCCGCCCAACCAGCAGGACAGCACGTTCTTGCCGGCCGCACGCATCAGCGGTGCCACCGCCTCCGCGATCTGCGCGCTGCCCACCATCGCGGTCGGCGCGTGCAGGAACAGCAGCGCATCGGCCTGCGGTTCGCGCAGCAGCGCCTCCACCGCCCGCGCGTACTGTTCGACCGGCGCATCGGCCAGGAAGTCGGATGGATTGGCTTGCGGCGCGCCGGCCTGCGCCAGCTTCTTCAAGGTCTCCGGCGACAGCGTGGCCAGCTGGGCACCGCTGCTGGCCAGCGCGTCGGCCGCGATCATACCGAGGCCGCCGCCGTTGGTCAGCACCGCCAGCCGCTCGCCGCGCTGCGGCTGCTGGCGCGCCAGCGTTTCGACGGCGTCGAACAAATCCTCGGTGGAGTACACGCGCAGCATGCCGGCGCGGCGTATCGCCGCATCGAATACCAGATCGGCGCCGGGCGCCGCGTCACGCCCGACCTTCAGCACGATCACCGGTTTGCCGCGCGCCGCCAGCCGTCCGGCCGACATGAATTTGCGCGCGCTGCTGACCTGTTCAACGCACAGCAGAATCGCTTCGGTTTCGCTGTCGGCCGCCAGGTAATCCAGCAAATCACCGAAATCAACGTCGATGCCATCGCCCATGGCGACAAAGCGCGAGAAGCCGATGCCGCGCTGGCCGGCCCAATCCAGCACCGCTGTGGCCAGCGCCGCCGACTGCGACACGAAGGCCAGCCTGCCACTGCCGGCCGCCATTTGCGTGAAGCTGGCGTTCAGCCCCAGCGCCGGCGATTGCAGGCCGGCGCTACCCGCGCCCATGATGCGCAACAGCCAGGGCCGCGCCGCCTCCAGCATCGGTTGGCGCAGACTGCGGCCGCCGCTGCGGCCTGGATCGGCCGTCATCACCACCGCAGCCTTGCAGCCGGCCTGCCCCAGTTCAGTGATCAGCCCCGCCACCGTGGCCGGCGGCGTGCAGATAATGGCCAGGTCGGGCGCCGCCGGCAGCGCGCTCACGCGCGGGTAGCAGGTCAGGCCATGCACCGTCTGGTGCTTGGGATTGACCGGCCACACACTGCGGCCGCCGCTGCCCGCGAATGGGCCCTCCAGCAGATTGGCCAGCACCTTGGCGCCAATGCGCAGCGGATTGTCGGAAGCGCCGATCACGGCCACCGAACGCGGTTGGAACAGACGGTCGAGATTACGGATACTCATGGTTCACCAGCGCGAGGAGTGGTCTTCGGTCACGCCCATCAGCCGCGTCACCATGCGTTTGGGCTGATCCGGCGCGGCGCGCACCCAGCCGCTGAAGGTGCCGATCGGCTGCAGATAGCGGCTGGCCGCCACCATCATTTTCTTGTTGTCGCGGCGCGCGCCTTCGGGTGTGAAAATCAAGTCCAGCATATCGTCCTCGGTGAAGATGTGCCACTGCGACAGCGGATCTTTTTTATCGTACAGGAAGTGCGCCGGCCCCAGCGCGATCAGGTCGCCGTCCAGCCACAGCGCGTTTTCGTTGGCGCCGAAGTAGCCGGCCTGCAGATTGAAGCCCAGCTCCAGATTGTGGCCCGAGGCCCAACGCCAGTCGGTGTTACGCGCCAGCAGACCGTTGGAATAATCGAAGCTGGCGATGCCGCCATCCAGTTTGTACTCCTCGCGCCAGGTGCGCAACTCGCCGCGCAGCGGCATGGCGGACGATTTCTGCGTGGCGTGCACCGAACCGCGATCGATCGGGCCACTGGCCAGCAGCAGCGGCGAGGGACCGGGGCCGAAGCTGGCGTCGATTTCCAGATAGTCGCTCTGCAGCGTCAGTTGATAGCTGCCGTCGCCAATCGCGTCGACCGCGATGTGGCAGTTGCGCGCCTTGAAGCGGCTGGAGGCGCCGGCATGGTTGGCCAGCCGCGCCGACAGCAGCGGCACGCCCTCCTGCGAGAAGTTGGCCAACATGTCCTCGTCGTTGCGGTCGAAGGCATAGGCGAACACGCTGCTGATCCAGCCCAGATCGACGATGGCGACGGCGGCAAACACCTGTTCCGTGCACAGCGCCACATAATGCCAGCGCTTGTGGTGAAAGCGCCGCCACAACGCGTTGCGCGCGAACGGCTTGGCCAGATGGCTCCAGTCGATGTCGCCGACCTGGCCGGCGTAGCGGCCAAACAGCGGCTGGCCGTCGGCGCCCAGCAGGCTGGCGGGAGCGGCGGGCAAGGTCATGCGGCCTCCTGTTGCGATGCGGCGGCATCCAGCGCGGCCTGCAACTGGCGGCCGAAGTCTGCCGGCATGGCCTGCGTGATCTGCACGCGCGGGCAGGCGTGCCAGTCGGCCAGGCGTTGCAGCGCGCCGGCGATGTCGCGCGTGAAGCGCTCGCTGACGCGGGCCGATGGCTCCAGCACCAGCGACTTCAGTTCGAACACGCCCTCGCGCCGGTGCGCCTTGGCGTCGACCCGGCCCACCAGCGCGCCGCGCCGCAGGATAGGCAGCGTGAAGTAGCCGTATTTGCGCTTGTCGGCCGGCGTGTAGCATTCCAGCCGGTAGTCGAAGTTGAACAGTTCCAGCGCACGGCGTCGGTCCCATACCACCGGGTCGAACGGCGACAAAATGGTGGTCAGCGTCGGTGCCAACGCGCCGGCGGCGGCGTCTTCCAGCAGTTGCGCGTGATCGGGATGGATGTAGATCGGATCATCCCAGTCTTCCACCCAAGCGCGCAGCAAGGCGCCCTGCTCCACCAGTTCCTCGGGGTCGAGACGTGGTGGCCGCGTGCGGAAGTAGTCGCTGATCCAGGCGCCGCGCGCGCAGCCCATAGCCTTCACCGCCTTCAGCACCAGCTCGCGCCGCACCGCTTCCAGCGGCGGAAGCTGGCTGTCGTCCCAGTGCGGCAGCACGCGCTCGGCCAGGTCGTAGATGCGTTGAAAATTGTGGCGCGCGGCGATCATCAGCGCGCCGGTGGTGAACAGCACTTCCAGCGAGCGCTTCTCCGGCTTCCAGCTCCACCAGCCGCCGGCCTGGCCGTCGGTGCGTTCAAAGTCCGACGAACGCGTAGGACCGTTGATGCGGATATGCTCCAGCACCGCTTCAACATCGGCGCGCCGCTCCTTCATCCAGTTGGCCGAATACTTCCAGCCCATCGCCTCCGGGTCCAGCATGCGGTGCCGATACAGGCCGTAATCCTCAACCGGCACGAAACAGGCTTCGTGTGCCCAGTATTCAAACAGCTCGCCGGCCGCCAAAGCCTGCTCCAGCCAGGACTGCGGGTAGTCGCCCAAGCGACTCCACAGCACCAGATAAGGGCTGCGCGCCACCACGTGGATGGTGTCGATTTGCAGCACGCCCATCTGCCGGATCGCGGCCAGCAGGTCGGGCTGGCGCGCCTTGCGGCGGCGCGGCTGCAGCAGTCCCTGCGCCGCCAGATGCAGCGCGCGCGCGGCGGGCAGGCTTAATATCAGTTCGGTCATGCCCGCCATTCTAATCAAGAAATCAACATTGCCTGTATTCCGGCTGTGGTTTTTTTCGCGCCCTATCCTGCAAACCCGCGCCAAAACGGATATTTCCGTGCAGAATAACTGCACCAGCTTCCGACTTGGATCATCGATTGATGCAGGATTTTTTCCGCCGACTGTACCGCGCGATACTGCTGCCCGCCTTCGGCCTGGCTTTGCTCGTCTTTACGTGGCTCGCGGTGGCCTACCAGGTGCGGCAGGAAAAACAAACCGCGCGTTACGAGGCCGCGCTGCACAGTCAGTCGCTGGCGCGCACGCTGGCCGAGCACACCAACCATTTATTAGTACAGACCGACCACGCCACCCAGCTGTTCCGCCTCAAGTTCGAGGAAAGCGGCGGCGCGCTGCGGCTGGCGGAATTCAGTCGCAAAAACGGCCTGCTCGATTCGCTGTTGCCGACCAAGCTGGATCTGCCGATGGCCATCCTCGACCGCGACGGCAATATCGTCGACAGCATCAACGGCTACTTCGCGCCCGATATGAAGCAGCATCAGGTCTTTCTGCGTCACGCCCGCACCGCGACCGACAGCGTGCTGGTGTCGACGCCGGTGGTCGACAGCCGTACCAAGAAATGGCAAATCCAGCTGACGCGCCGGCTGAACCACGCCGATGGCAGCTTCGCCGGGGTGATGGTGATGATGATCGATCCAGCCTACTTCGTCGAGGACTACGACCGTCTGAGCGTCGATCCCGGCGGCGCCGTCATGCTGATCAGCCGCGAAAACGGCATGTCGGCCGGGCGCGTGAACGACCAGGTCATCATCAGCGACAGCATCGACTTCAACGCCGCGCTGCCGAGCGGGCCACGGCTGGCCGAGGAACTGCTGCTCAAGCGTCCGTTCGACGCCACCGAACGCATTTATGGCTATGCCGAGCTGCCGCGCTTCCTGCTGATGGCGGTGGTCGGCAATCCCTACGATACCGCCATGGCCGGCTTTGTCCACCGCCGCAATATGTATTACGGCGCCGCCAGCGTGGCTTCGGCGCTGGTGCTGCTATTCGTCTACCTGCTGGTGCAGCAGGCGCACCGACTGCGGCGCAGCGCCAGCATGGTGATCGAGGCCCAACTGATGCTGCGTGCCGCCTCCGAAGCCAGCCTGGATTCGGTATTTCTGCTGCAAGCCTGCCGCATGCGCGGCGCGCGGCGCGAGATCCTCGACTTCACCATCGCCGACCTGAATGAACGCGCGGCCCAGCTGATGGGCTACCGCAGCGCCGACATCAAGGGCAAGCGCCTGATCGAAGTCATGCCGGAGCTGCACTCCAAGGGTCTGGTCGAACAATTCCGTCATGTGCTGGAGTCGCGCCAGCCGGTGGCGGAAGAAGTCGAAGTCGATTTCCTGCCCAACCGCGACGTCCATTGGCTGCACCACCAGATTGTGCCGATCACCGATGGCGTCGCGGTCACGGTGCGGGACATCACCGAGCGCAAGGAAACCGAACTGGCGGTACGCCAGAACCAGGCCGAACTCGCCGCCGTCAACGACGCCTCGCCGCTTGGGCTGCTGCGCGCCGACGCCGAGGGCCGCTGCACCTACGTCAACCGCACTTTCGAACTGATTACGGGCTTGAGCCGCGAGGAAGCGCTGGGCGACGCCTGGCTGCGCGCGATCCATCCACACGACCGTCCGATGCTGAAAACCGCGCTGGCGCAAGTAAAGGAAACCCGCGTGCCGTATCAGGATACGCTGCGCTGCGTGCACCCGGACGGCATGATGGTCTGGGTCGCGTTCAAAATCGCCGCCATGGTGGTGGACGGCGAAATGTACGGCTACGTCGGCACGGTGGACGACATCACCCACATCCGCAAATCGGTGATGGCGCTGCGCGAAAGCGAGTCGCGGCTGCGCACCATTGCCGACACGCTGCCGGCCATGGTGGCCTATATCGACGCCGGCCAGGTCTACCGCTTCCATAACCTGGCCTACGAACGGGAATTCAACCGCACCGGCACCACGGTGCTGGGTCGCACCATCCGCGACACCATGGGCGAGGAGCGCCATGCCTTCCTCGAACCCTATGTGCTGCGCGCGCTGGCCGGTGAAACCCTGACCTTTGAGGAAGACGACACCAGCGACATCACCGAGCGCACCTACGAAGTGGTCTACATCCCGCAGATGGACGAAGATGGCGAACGGGTGATCGGCTTCCACGTCATGCGCCAGGACGTCACGGTGCAAAAGCGCGAGAAACTGCGGCTGTTGCGGCTGTCGCAGGTGGACGCGCTGACCGGCCTGACCAACCGCGCCGGCTTCCTGCAAAAACTGCACGACACCATGACCGCCGCTCGCGCCAACGGCAATCTGATGGCGGTGATGTATATGGACATCGACCGCTTCAAGCCAGTCAACGACACCTTCGGCCACGCCGTCGGCGACGCCCTGCTGAAAGCCTTTTCGGCGCGCCTGACCCACACCATGCGCGCCAGCGACACCATCGCCCGCCTGGGTGGCGACGAGTTCACCATCATCATGGAGCGCATCCACCGCATCGACGACGCCAACGCGCTGGCGGCCAAGATCGTGGCCGCGATGCAGGCCGATTTCGACCTCGATGGCACCGTGGTCTCAATCTCCACCAGCATCGGCCTGACCTTCTACCGCAACGAGGATATCAGCCCGGCCGAGCTGCTGAACCGCGCCGATATCCTGCTGTACGAGGCCAAACAGGCCGGCCGCAACACCTTCCGCGCCGGCCCGGCGCTGGCGCAACCAACCAGCAACGCGGCATAAATCAACTCGGCCGGCGCCGTCTTGCGCTATATTGAGCGCTTTCCGGCTGTTTCGACCCACTTTACATGCGTTTGCTGCATACCTCCGACTGGCATCTCGGCCAATCCCTACACAATTTTGAGCGCCATTACGAACACCAGCGCTTCCTCGACTGGCTGCTCGACACCATCGTCGCAGAACAGGCCGACGTGCTGCTGATCGCCGGCGACGTTTACGACAACGCCAACCCTTCGGCGGCATCGCAAAAGCAGTTGTACCGTTTTCTGCGGCTGGCCAAGGAGCGTGCGCCGCATCTGAATTTGATCGTCATCGCCGGCAACCATGATTCGCCGGGCCGGCTGGATGCACCCGGCCCACTGCTGGAAGCGCACGGCACGCGCGTGATCGGCGCCGCCCAGCGCAACGCCGATGGCGAGGTGGATGTGGCATCGCTGGTGCTGCCGCTGACCGGCCGCACTGGCGCGGTGGAGGCGTGGTGCCTGGCCGTACCCTTCCTGCGTCCCGGCGATGTGCCGCGCGTGGAGGCGGCGGAAGGCGTCGATCCCTACCTGGCCGGCATCGCGCTGCTCTATAAACAGGCGTTCGAACTGGCCGCCGCGCAGCGCCAGGACGGCCAGGCCATCGTCGCCATGGGCCATTGCCATATGGTGGATGGGCAGATGTCCAGCGATTCCGAGCGCCGCATCGTCATCGGTGGCACCGAAATGCTGCCAGCCGGGATTTTCGATCCGGCCATCGCCTACGCGGCGCTGGGCCATCTGCATCTGGCGCAACAGGTCGGTCAGCAACAGCACATCCGTTATTGCGGCAGCCCGCTGCCGCTGTCGTTCGCGGAGGTGAATTACGCGCACCAGATCCTGCGCATCGACCTTGAAGGCGCCAACGTGCGTGAGATCGTGTCGCTGCCGGTGCCGCGCGCGGTCGAACTGCTGCGCGTTCCCTCCAAACCAGCGCCGCTGACGCAGGTGCTGGAAGAACTGGCGGCATTGGCGCCGGCGGAAGCGCCGGCCGAGCAGCAGCCGTATCTGGAAGTGCGCGTGCTGCTGGAGCAGCCGGAACCCGGTCTGCGCGCACGCATCGAGACGGCGCTGGACGGCAAGCCAGTGCGACTGGCCAAAATCGAAACCTCGACCGCCGCCCGCAACTCGACCATCGATCAGGAAGTGATGACGCTGGACCAACTGGAAAAACTCAAGCCCGATGACATTTTCAGGCAACTGTACCAACAGCGCTTCGGCAATGAAGCACCGGCCGATCAACTGAGCGCGTTTGCGGAGTTGATGCTGCCATGAGAATCCTGAAAATTCGCGGTAAAAACCTGGCCTCGCTGGCCGACGAATTCAGCGTCGACTTCGAGAGCGAACCGCTGGCCTCGACCGGCCTGTTCGCCATTAGCGGTCCGACCGGCGCCGGCAAGAGCACGCTGCTGGACGCACTGTGCCTGGCCCTGTACGACGCCACTCCGCGCCTGCTGCGCGTGGCCGGCCGCAACTACCTGGCCGATGTCGGCAACGAGACCGTGTCCACGCAAGATCCGCGCACGCTGCTGCGCCGGGGCACGGCCGAGGGCTATGCGGAAGTGGAATTCGTCGGCAGCGACGGCGCCCGCTATCGATCGCGCTGGAACGTGCGGCGCGCCCGCACCAAGGCGGAAGGCGCTTTGCAGCCGACCACCATGTCGCTATTGATGCTGCCGACCGAACAGCCGGTAGGCAGCACCAAGACCGAAGTCAAGGCGGAAATCGAGAAGCGCATCGGGCTGTCGTTTGAACAGTTCACGCGCGCGGTGCTGCTGGCGCAGAACGAATTCTCGGCTTTCCTCAAGGCCGAGGACAATGAGCGCGGCGAGCTGCTGGAGACGCTGACCGGCAGCACCATCTACTCCGAAATTTCGGTGCGCGCGTTTGAGCGCAACAAGCTGGAACAGGCGGCGCTGCAAAAACTGAACGCGCGGCTGGCGGACCAGAAGCCTTTCAACAGCGAGCAACGCGCCGAGCTGGAAGCAAAGAACCATGACGCCAGCGTCGCATTGCAGACGCTCGATCAGCAAAAGGCGGAACTGGAGCAGGAACTGCGCTGGCACCAGCAAGCCGAGCGCCTGCAACAGGAGCAGTTGGCGGCACAGGAAGCACTGCAGCGCGCACAAGCCGAAGTGGCGGCGGCAGCGCCACGCCATGCCGCGTTGGCGCGCATCGACGCGGTGCAGCCAGCGCGCCCGCTGGCCGACGATATCCGCCGCATCGATGCCGACATCGCCGCCACGCAAGCAACGATCGTCGCCAGCACGCAGGAAGTGCAGCAGTCCGCTCAAGCGCTGGAACAGGCCAACGCCGCGATGGCGCAAGCCGCCACCAGTCAGCTAGATGCCGAAACCGCGCAACGCGCCGCTGCGCCGCAGCTGGACTTGGCCAAAGCGCTGGACGCGCGCATCGAGACGATGCTACCAGCCTGGCGCCATGCCGCCGCCGCGTGCGAGAAAGCCGAGCAGGCAGACGCTGTCGCCAAGGCCGCGCTGCAAACGCGTCAAAATGAACAAGCGCGCCTGGCGACGCAACAGCAGAACGGCATCGCCTGGCTGCAGCAGCACAAGCACTGGAAGGCGCTGGCACTGCAATGGGAGCGCTGGGATGTGCTGTTCGTGCAGGCCGGCCAGCAAGCCGCAGTGGCCGAGCGGCTGACCTCCGGTCTGTCTCGACTGCAGCGCAACGCGCAGACGCATCGCGAGGAAGAAGCCGACGCCAGCACCAAATTGGCCAACGCCGCCAACGCGCTGCAATCGCTGGAGCAGCAACGCCAACAGGCGACGCAGACCATGGCGGCCTACGATCCCGAACAGCTGCAGGCATCGCGCGGCCGCCTGGAACAGCGGCGCGACCTGCTGGCCGGTGCAGAGAAAATCTGGCTGGAGCTGGAGGCGCGGCAAGCGCGTCACGCGCAAATCGAAGCACAGTCGGTGCAGCTGCGCCAGACCATGTCCAACGCCGAAGCGCAATTGGCTGCGGCGCAGCAGGAAGGCATCGCCATCATGGCGGCATTCTCGCAGGCCGAGCGTTCGCTCAAGCTGGCCGAAGCCGCGTGCGCGGTCAGCGTGGAAACGCTGCGCCAGTCACTGGAAGATCACACGCCCTGCCCGGTGTGCGGCGCACTGGAACATCCCTACCGTCATGCCGACGATAGCCTGCAATCGATGCTGCGCGAGTTCCAGGGCGACGTGCAGCGCTGCCGCCAGCAGATGGAGGCCAACGTCAACCAGCAGGCGGCGCAACGCGCCAGCGCGCAAACCAGCGTCGAACAGTTGAACGTGCTCGCCATCGAGCAGCGCACGGTGCAGCAGACGTTGGAACGCGTGACCGCCGCATGGTCGGCGCATCCACTGGTCGCAGGCGCCACGCTGCCGGCGGAGGCGGAGCGCGGCGCATGGTTTGCCGAACAGTTGAACGAGACGCAGCACGGCCTGCAGACGATCGACCAGCAGCAACGCGCATTGCACGCGGCCCGCACCGCGCGCGATCAGGCGCAAGCCGCATATGACCGTGCTGCTGCCGAGCACACGCGCTTGCAGACGGTGGCCGCCGCTGCCCGCACCGCGCTGGCCGAGGCCAACGCGCAGTACAAAGGGCTGGAAGACCAGCGCATCGAAGTCGCGCTCGCGCTGAGCGCCCTGCTGTCCGATCTGGACGCCGCCTTCAGTGGTGGCGAGATCCCGAGCGAGGAATGGAAGGAAGACTGGAGATCCGGCCCGGCGCGCTTCTACGAGGCGCGTCAGGCCGAGAGCAAGCAATGGCTGGCGTACCGCACCGCATATGACGAGCGAGCCGCTGGCCTGGCCGCGTTCGAGATCGAACTCAAGGCGCTGGAAGATACGCTGGCCCGCACCGGCCACGACGCCCTCGCCGCGCGCGATGCCTTCAATGGCGTCGACGCATCGGTGAAAGTCAGCCAGCAGCAGCGCATGGATATGTGGGGCGGCAAGGAAGTACGCGACGTCGAAACCGCGCTGCAAGCCGCCATCGACGCCGCCAAGGCACGCCACGCCGCCAGCCAGAACGCCGCACAGCAGGCATCGCAACGCCGCATCCGTTGCGACGAAGCGCTGGCGCAGGCCAGCCGCCGTCTGACGGACTTGCAGGCCGCTACCACCGCCGCCGCCGCGCGGCTCGCCGACTGGCTGGCTGCATTCCAGCAGCGCCAGCCCGAAGCCGGCCTGCACGACCTGGAACAGCTGCACGCATTGCTGGCGCATTCGGCCGACGACATCGACGCCGAACGCGCCGCGCTGCAAGCACTGGCGCGCGCCGTCGACCAGGCGTCAACCGTGCTGCAAGAACGCCAGCGCCAGCGCGAACAGCATCAACTGACCGCCCCGCCGCCGCGCGGCGCGTCCACCGCCGACGCCGACGAAGCGGCCGACAAGGCCGAGCCGACGCAGGCTCCCGCCGCCCAAACCGCCGACCTGTGGTCCGCCGCCGCACCGGCGGAGACACCCGAGGTGCCCGCGCCGGCTCCGGAGCCATCACCAATCACCCTGGTCAGCGAAGCGCTGAACGCCCTGCTGGCCGAACGCAAAACCGCCAATGACCACGCCACCAGCCTGCAACTGGCGCTGGCGCAGGACGACGACAAGCGCCGGCGCTCCAGCGCCATGCTGGCCGAAATCGACCAGCAGGAAGCCATCGCCCAGCGCTGGGCGCGCATGGATGACCTGATCGGCTCCGCCGACGGCAAGCGCTTCCGCAACTACGCCCAGCAATTCACGCTCGACGTCCTGCTGGGCTACGCCAACGCCCACCTCAACCACCTGTCGCGGCGCTACCAGCTGGAGCGCATTCAGAACAGCGCCAATCCATCCCTGGCGCTGCTGGTGCGCGACCAGGACATGGGCGGCGAAATGCGCTCGGTGCACTCGCTGTCCGGTGGCGAATCCTTCCTGGTGTCGCTGGCACTGGCGCTGGGACTAGCCTCGCTGTCCTCCAACAGGGTGCGGGTCGAATCGCTGTTCATCGACGAAGGCTTCGGCAGTCTCGATGCCGATACCCTGCGTGTGGCCATGGACGCGCTGGACGGCCTGCAGGCCATGGGGCGCAAAGTCGGCGTTATCTCGCACGTGCAGGAGATGACCGAGCGGATCTCGGCCAAAATCCTGGTCCAGCCCTCGGCCGGCGGCAGGAGCGCGATCAGCGTCGCATAAATAGGCACGCCGATATAAATTTGCTATCATTCAGGCTTCACGAGGTCTGATCATAAGCATCGGCGCCCTATCTGCCAGTTACGCCACCCAGTCACCGGTAAGCAGCCAGCAGACGGTGCAGGTGGCGTCGTCTCCGACGCAGGCGGATACACAGCCGGCGGCCGCCTCCAGCACCACACAGCTCAGCGACGAAGCGCTGGCCATGATCGACAAGCTCAAAGCCCGCGACACCGAAGTGCGCCAGCACGAACAGGCGCACCTGGCCGCATCCGGCGGCCTCGCCACCTCCGGCGCCACCTACACCTACGAACGCGGCCCGGACGGCATCAATTACGCCATCGGCGGCGAAGTCAATATCGACACCTCGCCCGGCGGCACGCCGCAGGAGACCATCGACCGCGCCCGCACCATCCAGGCGGCGGCGCTGGCGCCGGCCGATCCATCGGGACAGGACCGCGCCGTGGCGGCCCAGGCGCAGCAAATGGAAGCCAAGGCCCGCGCCGACCTCGCGCAGCAGCAAACCCAAAGCGCCTACGGCGCCACACCCGCCGCCGCGCCCACGCTGGATGTCTACGCCTGAGTGATAAAATCCCGCTTTTGCCTATTCAAACCCGTACCATGTTAAAAGCACCACGCAGCCTCACCTTCAAATGCGCCAAGTGCGCCAAAGCCGTGCAAGTCCGCCTGCAAAAGGTCTCGGCCTGCTCGCACATCCAGCCTTATTTCGGCGTGTGCGGATGCGGCGAAGTGAAACACCACGCCATCGGCCAAAAAGACGCGGTGGAATCCTACCTGGCCGCGCCAGAAGGCTGGACCCATCACCATTAAGCACCATTAATTAAGCGCCGCGCCCTCAAGTAATCGGCTAGGATACCGTTAAAGAGTTGCAGAAGTACTATCAAACGGAATCCATCATGTCTACCATCTCCAACCTCGGCAACCGCTGGTCCAACCTGTACACCGGTGGCCAGCAGAATGACAGCAAGGCCAATGCCTTGCAAAAACCGCAAAGTGGCACGGCCGCCGCCCTGTCAAGCAACGCGCTGGATCTCAGCAAGCGCGTGGCCGCGGTGGGCAATGCGACGGTGGATTACGCCCAGGACTTCGTCAACAGCTTCACCCAGGCGCTGTTTGGCGATGACGCCAAGGGCGCGACCATCGATTTCGACTCGGCCAGCCTGGACGTATCGTCCGGCTATGCGGCCGGCGTGCAGCAAACGCGCAGCGCCAACGGTGTCTCCACCGCCGCCGCGTTCAGCCTGACCGACAGCTCGCACTTCGTCGGCAAGGGCACCATCACCACCGCCGACGGCCGCCAGTTCGACTTCGAGGTTGAAGTCCAGTACAACTACGAGCTCGATGCGGCAGCCAGCCAGACCACCAATACCTCGTCGGCCGACCAGTCCAGCCAGTCCGGCGACGATAGCACGACCCAGGGTCTGCCGACCGTGCAGTTGCCGAACCTCGACTTCCCCGGCACGCTGGCGGACCTGTTCCAGCTGATCGGCCGCAACCTGCAAACCGCGCTGTCCAGCAACGACAGCAACAACAGCAGCAAAGCCAGCGACGGCATCGACAACAGCGCCTTGCGCAGCCTGTCGCTACGCCTGCTCAACCTGGTGGACAGCAAGGACACCAACACCTATTCGGCGCTCAGCACGACCGACAAGGCCAAAGCCGCAGCGACCAGCACCGATACCGATGCCAGCGATGCCCAGGCCACGAGCACCACGCCCGCCGCCAGCGACGCGGCGGCAGCTGCCTCGCCAGATGCCACCACGGCCACCGACAGCAGCACCGCAGCATCCGACCAGAGCACGTCGGCCTGACGCCCGCCCCCACCGGACAGCGCCCGGTATAATAGCGGCACCTTGCACCGCGCGGCTTCGCGCGGCGCGTCCCTATTCCCTGTCGACTGATCCAACATGCCCGCATCCAGTACCCCCTCCCTTCCGCAGCAACACATCCAATGGGAGGAGAACGGCGAACAGCGCTCCGCGCGCTGGCGTTCCGAAGCCGGCATGCCGCCGCCTAAACGCGTGGTGATCGCCGACGACCGCACCAACGCCGATGTGGCCTACCGCCTGGCCTGCGAAGGCACCGCCCTGCTGTGGCGCGGCGACTTCCAGAACGCGCGCCAGCTGCTGCAAGCGCTGGCGCGTCGCGCCGACCACAAAGGCCGCACCGGCAAGAAAGCCAAGCCGGCCAAGGCGCCATCTTCGACCACCGAAGCCTTTCACCTGCACCGTCAAGCGCAATCGCAGCGCGCCCGCACACTGGCCATGCTGCTGATTCCATTCGACGAGGGCTACACCATTCCACTGCGCCGCGCGCCGGACGTCAAACTGGCCTGCAACGAAGCTTACGGCCGCTATGAAGAACCGTTCATCGCCTCGATGCGCGAACTGCTAGGCCTGATCGGCGCGCACGAATGGCGCCGCACTGGCGTCGAGATTCCAGCGCTGGGTGCGCGCATTCACCCGCACTACGGCGTGTTCTCGCCAGTGCGTGGCGAATACGTGCAGATGGTGGCCGATGCGCCGCTGCCGGCCGGCGTTAATCTGGCGTTCGACATTGGCGTTGGCACCGGCGTGCTGTCGGCGGTGCTGGCCAAACGCGGCATCAAGCGCGTGGTCGCCACCGACCAGGATCAGCGTGCGCTGAGCTGCGCGCGCGAAAACCTGGCGCTGCTGGGCCTCGATCAGCAGGTCGAACTGCGCGAGGCCGACCTGTTCCCCGAAGGACGCGCACCGCTGGTGGTGTGTAATCCGCCATGGGTGCCGGCGCGTCCGAGCTCACCGATCGAATACGCGGTGTACGACCCGGACAGCCGCATGCTGCGCGGCTTCCTCGACGGCCTGGCCGCGCACCTGACGCCGGGTGGCGAAGGCTGGCTGATCCTGTCCGACCTGGCCGAGCACCTCGGCCTGCGTCCACGCGAACAGCTGCTGGAATGGATCGCCAGCGCCGGCCTGAAAGTCGTCGACCGCATCGACGTCCGCCCAGTCCACCCACGCGCCAGCGACGCCACCGATCCCCTCCACACCGCCCGCGCCGCCGAGGTTACTTCGCTGTGGCGCCTGGCTGCGGTATAACGCCGCATTGATTCATCTCAAAACTATGAGGTGTGGCCTTTGACTCCGCCCGACCGGCAGCGCAAACTTTCTGCAGGAGGCCACACCATGCAATCAAATGAGTTATTAAAAACAGTCCAAGGACTTCTGCCGCATGACTACGCAAGTCTCGGCACGATACGCGAGACCATCAACTCGCTCATCAATCGCATTGAGCGGGGCGAAGCGAAACAGGCGCTGGATCTCGACTTCCGCATCGACGACCAACTCGTTAAACTCTGCGCAGCCCTCCGCAACACCTACCGTCAAACTTCGGATACCGCCACCAAAAATGCCGCACGAGCCGCCTTCGCTGCCGCCGCGTCGCTGCAATGGGCTATAGCCGACCAAGATATCCTCTTCTCTCGACGCAAATCTGGCTATGAAGCCAGCACTGTGGAAGAAGTGGAAAAAGTGTTGGACCGAATTGAGTCCGAAGAATGAGTTCCGGCCGCGTTATCCGAAAGCTCAACTATGACGAGCCTCGGTTTCAAAATAGTTTCAAGAAACTTAAACCGGACATCAAACTTGCGCAATTACGGCCTCCATGACGACGTAGACAAAGCGCCATGAAATCACCTCTGTGAAAGCCGACTTGCGCTGCGCGTCGAACATGTATATAATTATGGCCTCAGACGCGGGGTGGAGCAGTCTGGCAGCTCGTCGGGCTCATAACCCGAAGGTCACAGGTTCAAATCCTGTCCCCGCAACCAGAACACAGCAAGCCGTTGATTCTTCAAAAGAATCAACGGCTTTCGCTTTTCTGGGTACGTGAAGTTTGGGCGGCCGCGTCGGCCCGTAGCAATCCCCGCAACATGCTAGGCTGCATGCCCGACGATGTGTTGAAGGATCGGGTCATGTGGGACAGGTCGGAGTAGCCCTCCTCTACGGCGATGGTGGTGAGGCTGTCGCCAGAGCCCAGCCGGTCGGCCGCTCGCAGCATGCGCGCGGCTTGGCGCAATGTCTCGGCGGTCACGCCCTCGGCTTTGAGCTTGCGCTCCAACGCGCGCTGGTGGCATCCGAGCCGCCGAGCCAACTCACCCACGGACATGGAACCTTCGGCTTCAAAAATCGCGGACGCCTCCGCCGCCGCCGAGTTGCGAACGCCCAGCAGCTCCGCGACAGTCCCCAGGCTTCGGCGTGGCGGCGCTCCGAGGCAGGCGCTCTTCTCCACTAAACCCAGCAAGCCCTCGAACATTGCCAGAGTGCCCTCGCGGCAAGGGCCAGGGTCCGCCGCGCCGACCAGCATGCGGCGCTGCGCCACAACCGCGCGCGCGTCATGCCCGTCGCCCGGCAGCGACACGCTGGTCCTGACCGCGATTTTGGCGGAGCTGTTGTAGGCGTTATAGGCCGCCACCACGACTTCCGGACTCGACAACATGCTGGTCGTTTTCACGCCGACGGACAGGTCGGTGACAAGGAATTCACGAACGGCGCGCTCGATCTGGCCTTCCGTGACACCCTCGGCGGCCCGTGCCCGGCCTGCGGCGTTGTAGCGCAGGTATGGGAGATGCCCATCGATGACGTGGGCCACAGTCGCGACGAAGCGCGACATCGGCGTCCATCCGGCCCGCCCTTCAAGGGCGTGAACCACGACATGGTAGGCGAGTGAATTCATGCAGGCGTTTGAGCTCTCTCAGTTTGATCCAATCGGCAGTTCGGCCCACGGTTAATCGCTGCCCAAACCAAGGCCAGCCCCAACGCGAGCAGTACCCAAGCGGAAGGCTCGGGAACCGGCGTCGTGGGGAATTCTAACGCAGCGACGGCCATCGGGCTGCCGGGAATCAGCGGCATGAGGTCGTAGCCGAACGTGGCCGCTGCGAAGTAGTAGTCAGTGGTGAGCAGCCCAACGGTGGTGGCCTGGAAGGCTGTCGCTTGGATGCTGGAGAATGTCGAGGAGATCAGAAAGCCCGACAGCGTGGCGTGAGGCACCAGGGCGGACGAAGTCGACACGGCGGAGAAGATCAATGTGCCGGCCCCGTGACCGACATTCAGCAGGTCGTCGGAGACGATCTGCCAAGTCCAGCCGGTCGGGGCAGAAATCGCGGCGTGGGAGTCGGAAAAATACGGCAATACGAGCGTGGTGAGCGCGCCGTCAAAGGCGGAGATTCCGGCCGGGCAACCGCCGGCATTGACCGCGATATCGATGGTGAACAGGCCGCCGGCGCTGGTCTGGGTCGAGACGAGCGAGGGAGCATCCGGCGCGCAGTAGCCCAAGCCGGCATAGCTTGGGGCACATGCACACAGCAAGACGGCGGAAACCAGGAGCCGGCGGAAGACTTGGAGAGCTTTCATGTTGGTTGCCTTTTAGATATCAAGAAGCCCATTGTGGACGCTTTGCGCCGCCCCGTCTTGAATCTACGCGACACCATGCCCAGGGTTATCAAATCCCTTCCCTCCTCAAAAGGAGTAGTCGCTTCTGGAAGATAGAGGGATGAGGACTGACACAGGCTATCGTAGTATCTCCCAGCCATTTATTACTCCGGGAGATAGTCATGAAGTATTCCGCACTTGCCTGCGCCGCCGCGCTGATGATCGCTGGCATTGCTAGCGCGCATGAAGTCATTTCCACCAAAGCGGCGCCGGAGGCCATCGGTCCGTACTCGCAGGCCATCAAGTCCGGCCAGACCTTGTATTTGTCCGGCCAGATTCCAATCGATCCGCAGACCGGTCAGTTGATCGCAGGCGGCGTGGAAGAACAAACTCAACGGGTACTTGAGAACCTGAAAGCGGTGTTGGCCGCCAACGGCATGTCCTTCGACGACGTGGTCTCCACCACCGTGTACGTCAAGGATCTGAACGACTTCGCCAAACTCAATGCCGTCTATGGCCAGTATTTCCGGAACCAGCCGCCAGCGCGATCAACCGTGCAAGTTGCCCGTTTGCCCAAGGACGCCCTGCTGGAAATTTCCGCCATCGCCATCAAGCCTTGACGGCGAACTGGCTGCCGCCACTGCTCGGCCGACGTGCAGGTTGCGCCCGGCGTACGTGCCGATCACCGCCATCACCACGCCCAGCGCGGCGCACAGGCTGAGTGGCGCTTGCCAGTTGCCCGCGATCTCATTGGCCTTGCCGATCAACGGCGGACCAGCGGCGGCAAAGAAGTAGCCGATGCACTGCGCCATGCCGGACAGCGCCGCCGCTTCAATCGCATTGCTGGTGCGCAGACTGATCAGAGCCAGCGCCAGGATCAGGCCGCCACCGGCGCCGATGCCGAAGAACACAATCCACAACACCGCATGCATCGGCGCAAGCACAAAGCCCAGCAGGCCAACCGACATGCTCAAGGCCAGCACGGTGGCCACCGCGCGCTGATCGCGCAGCTTGGGTGCCAGCGGAATCAGCACCAGGCCGGGCAGCGCGGTCGACAGCAGCAGCACGCCGTGCAACGAGGCGGCTTGGGCCGCGCTATAGCCGGCCGTATCGCGCAGGATGGCCGGCAGCCAGCTGACGCCCACGTAATACAGGAAGCAGTCCAGCCCCAGGTAGGCCGTGACCTGCCAGGCCAGCGGCGAGCGCAACATCGACACCGGCGTTTCACCTGACGCGAGCTTGTGGACAGCCGGCACATGCGGCCGGCGGAGTTGGGGCAACCACACCAGCGCGGCCAATACCACCAGCAGCAGCGGCAGGCGCGATACCAGATGCCAGTCCGCATGCAGCGCGGTCGAGAGCGGGATCACCAGCGCCGAACCACCGGCGGCGGCGATGCCCATGGTCAGCACATACATCGCGGTCAGCGGCGCGACTTTGTCGTGGAAGTCGCGCTTGAGCAGGCTGGGAAGCAGCACATTACCCAGCGCGATACCGCTGCCGATAATGACCGTGCCAACATACAGCGGCGCGACGCCGCCGCTGGCGCGGAACAGCACGCCGACCGCAATCACCATCAGCGCGCCAAACAGCGTGCGCTCGGTGCCCCAGCGTCCCGCCAGGCCAGCGGCAAACGGCGCAATCGCCGAGAAGGCCAGCAACGGCCCGGTAATCAGCAGCCCGACCTGCGTGGCGCTGAGCCCGTAACCCGACTGGATGTCCTCCAGCAGCGGGGCAATGATGGTGAACGGCGCGCGCAGCGTCGTGGCGACGAGCAAGATGCCCGCCAACAGCAAGAACCGATTCGGATGTTTCATGGCTCACCTATGGAAAAAGTGTCGATGAGACAGCTTAGCGCTGGATCGTCCGACTGAATTTAGCTATCCTGACCAAATATCACTAAATTCGGACAACACTCATGTCAGCTCTCGCCGCCATGCGGGCCAATAACGATCTCGATGCGATCCCGCAGCCGGCCATCGCCTTGCGCGCCTACGCGGCCGGCGAAGACCGCGACCCGCTGATGCACCACCATCGCAAAGGGCAGTTGGTGGTGGCGCTGCGCGGCAGTGTCATTTGCGAAGTGCCGCACGGTTACTGGATGGTGCCGCCGCAGTGCGGCGTGTGGATTCCCGGCGGCATGGCGCACCTGATGCGCGCCAGCGCCGATACCGACCTGTGTCTGCTGTGCGTGGAGCCATCGGCGGCGCTGATGCCGCCGGACTGCTGCACACTGGCCATCACGCCGATGCTGCGCGAAATGATGCTGCATCTGTCGTCGCTGCCGCAGGACTACGCGGAAGGCAGCAGCACCGCGCGGCTGGTCGGCGTGTTGCTGGAAGAGCTGGCGCAGATGCGCGTCGAGCAGCTTTATTTCCCTGTCTCCAGCCATCCCAAACTGCGGCGCCTGGCCGACCAGTTGCTGCAGAGTCCGTCAGACCGCCGCACCGCGCGCCAATGGGCGGACGCGCTCGCCATGAGCGAACGCACGCTGGCACGGCTGGTGCTGCAGGAAACCGGCATGACTTTTGGCCGCTGGCGCCAGCAACTGCAAATCATCGTCGCCTTGCGCTGGCTGTCGGCGGGCGTGCAGGTGCAGCGCATCGCCGAAGACCTCGGCTACGAATCGGTCAGCGCCTTCATCACCATGTTCAAAAAAGCCTTGGGCGCGTCGCCGGCACGCTATCTCGGCAACCAGGCTAAGGCGATGTCGAGAAGCGAATCACACCCGCGCTGACCCGCTGGCCGTCGCGCATGCCGCCGAATAGTCCGTAGCTGCCGCCGCCGAACGGCACCAGGCCGCGAAAGTCCATGCCAGCTTGCGGCAACGGCGCATGGGTCTGCCACAGGCCGCGCGCCGGATCGTAGCTGAATACGCTGGCCGATGGTTCGGCCGGCAATTTGTCGTAGCCGATGCCGTTGTAGTTGTACGGACGTCCGCTGCCGCCGGCAAACACGATGCGGCCGTCGTCGCCAACCGCGCCGGCGCGATACAACGGCTTGCCCGGATGCGCGGGCAGTGGACGCCAGCTGATCTGGGTTGGCTGTTGCGTGTCCAGCGTGCCCTGCCAGCAGGCGTTGCTGATGGCGAAGACATTCTTGCCGTCCGCCCCTTTGTCGGCGGTGACGCCGTCGCAGATCACCATGGTGTCACCGACCAGGCCGCCTGCATGGCCGAAGACCGGCTGACCGGGGAATGGCGTGGCGCTGAGCCAGCGGCGGGTTTGCGTGTCGTAGATCTGGACGTCGGTGACGTTGGCCTTGTCGTGCCAACCGCTGACCAGCACAATCCAGCGGTCGCGCCAAGCCAGGGCGACGCTGTCGTCGACCGCGATCGGCATGATGGTCTCGGTTTCGAAGCGCGCGCTGTCAGGCAGGAAGCGCATCACTTCGGGCGTCGACACTTCGTCGCCCTGGGCCGACACGGTGTAGCCGCCGATCAGGTAGACCTGGCCGCCGACGGTAAGCGCGGCGCTCGCCAGGCGACCTTGTGCGACCGGGATGTCGCCCGCCTTGCGCCAGCTGCCGTCACGCAAATCGAGCACGTACACGTCCCGCTGGATATCCGCGTAGGTCTTGCCCGGCCCCAGGCCGAAGAAGGTGTACACCTGCTCGCCAGCGCGCGCAACCGCCCAGTTGGTCCGCGCCACTGGCGCGTCGGTCTGCGCCAGCGCGGTTCCGGAGGCCAGCGCCGCCAGTAAAAGTAGGGATTTCATCATGGCGGGATTATGGCAGTTCAACGGCAAAAGATAATCCGTCGAAAGAGTAGGCGCAAACGCATACCGCCCGCGCCATTTCGATGTCTATTTGCCTATTCCTTCAGTAGGATTAAATATCTCTTGCGATACTATCGCATGCGCTTTAATATACACACATCGGGCAACAACGCCCAACCAACAACCTCAAGGAGCCAGATCATGAAAAACTTCATCGCATTGTCCATCGCCGGCATCGCTTTCGCTGCCATCACCGCGTCGGCCCAGGAAAGTATCGAATATTCCGGTTACAACGGCTTCACATCCACCACCACCCGCGCCCAGGTAAAAGCGGAAACCCGCCTGGCGTTGCAGCATGGTGAGATCAGTGATGGCGAACAGTATCCTAACGTCCCGGTGCAACACGCCCCTGCCGCGAAGACCCGCGCCGAAGTGAAGGCCGAATTGAGCGCCTACCGCAAGACCCATCCAGAAGTGTCCGACGATGTCAGCGTCGTTCAATAGTTTATTAAATTACTCGCATCCGCTTAAATAGCAAACAAATCACATCCCAAGGAACATTACCATGAAAAATATCGCCATCGCCCTGTCCGTCGCTACCGCTCTGTTCGCTTCGGCTGCAGCCTCCGCCCAGGTCAGCGAGGAATACTCTGGCTACACCGACTTCGTATCGACCAAGACCCGCGCCGAAGTGCGCGCGGAAACCCTGGCGGCAATCCAGCGCGGTGAAATCCGCTACGGCGAGCAATATCCAGATTTCTCCGCCGATGAAGCGCCGGTGGCGGCGAAAACCCGCGCCGAGGTCAAAGCTGAACTTGCGGCCTATCGCAAAACGCATCCAGCCGTATCCGCCGATATCGACGTGGCCAGCGCCACCTAATGCGGCCAACACGCGGGGCCGGCCTGACGGTCAGTCGCCCCCGATGCCATCTACCTATCCGGAGGATTCCAATTGAAGTCAGTCATCTTATCCATCTTGCTTGCCGTCGCCGGCCTTGCTCAGGCAGCAGATAATGCGTCACCAATCTACGGCGTGACTTTGCCGGACGGTTACCGCAAGTGGGAATTCATCGCTCCCGCCCATGAAAGCCCGCCACTTGACGAGTTGCGCGTGGTGGTTGGCAATCCGATTGCCATCGCCGCCATCGAGAAAAATCAGCTGCCCTTCCCTGACGGCACCGTACTGGTCAAGCTGGCGTGGAAGCATGTGCAGTCGCCCGAGTCGCCGCCGGCCTTTGTGCCGGGTAAAGCGAGCACGGTGCAGGTGATGGTCAAGGATTCGAAAAAATATGCGTCCACCGGGGGCTGGGGCTTTGGCCGCTTCGTCAACGGCAGGCCGGCGGATGAAGCGCAGCATCAGACCTGCTGGGGCTGCCACCAGGCGCTGGTGAAGGACCATGACTTTGTGTTCACCCGTCTGGCGCCCTAACCATCCACGCACTTTGAGGCCGAGATTATTGTGCTATAGTCAAGTTTCCACACAGTACATCCCTATCAGATGAAGAATATCCGGTCCATACTCCGTGGACGTTGTCGCACGCTCTGCCTGCCCGCCTTCATCCTGATTCAAGTACTAATCACCGCAAATGCCTGGGCACTTGACCCGCTGGTCAACCTGCAGGATTACCGTCACGATACCTGGCGCAAAAAAGACGGCGCGCCAGGCAATCTTTCCAGCATGGTGCAAACCAGGGATGGTTGGCTGTGGCTGGGGAACTCCAACGGCCTCTACCGATTTGATGGACTGACCTTTGAACGCTTTGTCTCGCCAGCCGGCCGCAGGTTACGCGGGCTACGCATCAGCACCATGTATGCGGCCGAAAATGGCGACCTGTACGTCGCTTATTATGAAGGCGGTTTCGACCTCATCCGCAATGGCGAATTGCAGGTGTTGCCCAACGCCGATAAGGCACCGCCCGAAATCGTGTTTGCGCTCGCGCCGGACATCGACAATAGCGTCTGGGTGGCGACCACCAAAGGTCTGATGCGGTATGCCGACAACGGTTGGCAACGCAGCGCCGACGGTTGGGGGCTGCCGGCGAAGATGACCGAAGTCATCGTGCTGGATAACGCTGAATTATGGGCGCTGGTGACCGGAACCTGGTATCGATTTGACCGGACGAGCAAGCGCTTCCGCGCGACCGACAGACCGGCGGAAACCGATTTCTTTTACGCGCCGAACGGCGATCTGTGGCAAGTGGCGGGCGATGATGTGGTGCGGTTGCCGAAGGCACAGCGGGGTGTGCTGCGGCCAGGCTTTGCGGCGCACAGCAATGCCAACGCGTCGGGAAAAGCGATGTTCGATCGGGATGGAAACTTGTGGCTGCTCGCCAGTCCGAACGGCATCGCCCGTATCCGCAAACAGGACATTCCATCAAGCGACAAGTTCACGCCCTCAAAGTTACCGGCCCAACGTCTCGACCAGGCGTGGCAGTTAAGCAGCCTGACGACCGACAGCATGCTGGAAGACCGCGAGGGGAATATCTGGGTCGCGACCAGCACCGGCCTGGAGAAATTTTCGCATCAGAACATCCGCACGATGCCGCTGCCGGCGGACGCCAGTCTTGCGGTACCTGTCGCCGACTGGGCTGGCGACATCTGGATCAGTGCCGGAAATATGGAGCGGCCCTGGAACGTGTCGGCTGGCGCACGCCCGCCGCCTATCGTCAATATGGCGCACAGCGTTGCAGTGCGCGGCCATGGTGGCGCTTTCGTCACCAATACCCCGACCGCGATTGAACGCCGGTATGCCGATCACACCGAAGTGCTGCCGATGCCAAGCTGTGGCACCTCCAGCAAGGTCAGCGCCAACATTCTGGTCGAAGATAAAACCTCCACCTGGGTCACCGCGATGCCATGCGGGACTTACCGTTACGTAGATGGCAAATGGCATAACGCCAGCGAGTATGAGATGCCGCCAACCACACGCAACTATGCGGCGGCGGCCGATGGCGCGGTTTGGTTCATCACCCAGCAAGGAACCGCCTGGCGTTTTCAGAATGAACGCATGCAGCAGTTGGCAACCGCCGACGTCGGCGCGGCGCGCTTTATCGATGTCCAAAAAGATGTGCTGGTTTCAGGCTCTTCCGGCACCGCAGTGCTGAAGGGCTCGCGTTTCGAACGGCTGCGGGCACAAGATCCCGATGCCTTGCGCTATCTCGCCGGGATTATGATTACGGCCAACGGCGACCGCTGGCTGCACGGCCTGGCCGGATTAATGCTCGCGAAATCGGCCGACTGGGAAGCAAGCGTGCGCGATCCGCAGATTCCGCTACGCCTGGAAACGTTCGGCGCGCGCGATGGTTATCCCGGCGATGCGACGCTCAGTCTGGCTGCCAACGGTGCGATCGACAGCAAGGGCAAACTATGGTTCGTCGGCACCGAGGGGATCGGTGTGCTTGATCCCAACCAGCTGTACCGCAATACCGTCGCGCCGGTCGTCCAGATCACCAGCTTCAAGGCCGATGGCCGTCCGCTTCAGTTGGGCAACCAGCTGCACCTGGGAGACGCGGCATCCAAGGTTGAAATCCATTTCGCCGCGCTCAGCCTGACCGCGCCGGAACAGATGAAGATCCTGTATCGCCTGGAGGGCAATGAAAGCGAATGGCAGGATGCCGGGCGCATGCGGCAAGCCAGCTACACCAATCTGGCGCCCGGCAGCTATCGCTTTCATGTCAAGGCCGCCAACGCCGATGGCGTTTGGAGTGAACAGGACGCCGTCGTGAGGTTCGACCTGGCGCCACGCTTCACCCAGACCATCTGGTTTTATCTGCTGTGCGCTGCCGGCGTACTGGCGCTGGGATATTTGCTCTATGTGCTGCGCATGCGCCAGGTCGTCGGCCGTCTCAACGCTTTGCTTGGCGCCCGGTTAATGGAGCGTGAGCGCATCGCGCGCGCATTGCACGACAGTTGGCTTCAGGAGGTGCATGGACTGGTGCTGAATTTCTCCAACGTCAGCAACACCTTACCCGCCGAGAGCACGTCGCGGCAACGCATGGAAGAATTACTGCTCCGCGCCGATGGCGTGTTGATCAACGGACGCAGCGCGGTCATGGGCCTGCGCGCGGCGGCCGTCCGCAGCAGCGACATGGAGCGCGCGTTTGACAGTCTGGGCGAGCGATTGCAGCACGAGCATGGCCCCTTGTTCTCGTTACGGCTGCGGGGCGCGGTGCGTTTGCTGGACAACACCGCCTGGGAGGAGATTTACTTCATCGGATACGAAGCGCTGCAAAATGCCTATCGCCACGCCCAGGCGCAACGCGTCACCATGACGCTGGACTATGGGGTCGAGAAATTCACCCTGATGGTACGCGACGATGGTGGCGGCATGCCGCCGCAAGTGCTGCACGATGGCGCGCTTGAAGGCCACTTCGGCCTGGTCGGCATGCGCGAACGGGCCGAGATCGTGGGCGGGATAATCGAATTGCGCAGCCCGAACGCGCGGGGCACGGAGGTCTGCTTCAGCATACCGTCCGAGCAGGCATATGCGGTCGGCACCCAGGCCGGCTGGCTCGCCCGGCTGCGTGCCAGCTTGCGTGGACTATTACGGCGCGGTCGCTAAGCGCGCGCGGCGTTCACAGCCGCAAGCCCGGCGGCAGCCGGCCGCTGGCGCCCATGCTGATAATGCCGCGCTGCATCGCCAGCAGCACCGCATGGGTGCGGTCCTTGGCCTGCATCTTGGCCAGCACATTTCTCATGTGGGTCTTGATCGTGCCTTCCGACAGGCCCAACTTGTCGCCTATCTTCTGGTTGGTGTTGCCCACCGCCGCCAAGCGCAGCACTTCGATTTCGCGCGGGCTCAAGGCATCGGTATGCATCTGCTCCGCCAGTGCGCAAGCCACCGACGGCAAGATGCGGCGCCGTCCGGCGTGCACGCTGCGTATGGTTTCCTCCAGGTCGTGGCGTACCGCGCTCTTCAGCATATAACCGGCGGCGCCGGCACGGATCGCCTGCGATGCGTGGGCGTCGCCCTCATAGGTGGTCAGCACGATCACGCGCGCGCCCGGCGCCTGGCTGCGGATGGCGCTGATGGCGACGCTGCCATGCATATCCGGTAGCTGCAAATCCATCAGGGTGACGTCGGGCTTGAGCAGGCCATGTAGCTCGATCGCCTGCTGGCCGTTGCTGGCGCAGCCCACCAGCTGCATGCCATCCATGGCGTCCAGCGCACTCGCGACCCCATCCAAAAAGATAGGGTGATCATCTACCATCAGTACAGTGATTGGTGCAGACCTCATGTGCAGCTACCTTTCGCTAGAGGTGTAAAAGCGCTACTTTGCCACAGATCGCAAATCCCCTCACCTACCCGATCGGACGATAGAACGCTATCGATATGTGAGGATTCGGGATGTTCTTGCCGCTTTTACACTGTCCTCGCTGTCTTTTCTTCCACTCGACACCGAGGAGTACACCATGAAACATAGCAATACCGCCCTGGCCGCCGCTTTGGCCCTGTCCCTGGCCGCCCTGGCTGGCAGCACCCACGCCGCCGAAACCAAAGCGGAAGCCAAGGCCGAAGCCAAGAAGCCCACCGAGAAATGCTTTGGCGTCTCCAAGGCCGGCCAGAATGATTGCGCAGCTGGCGCCGGCACCAGCTGCGCCGGCACCGCCAAGAGCGACTACCAGGGCAATGCCTGGGTACTGGTCGACAAAGGCACTTGCACCAAGATCAAGACGCCAAAAGGCTTCGGTTCGCTGACGCCGCGCTAAGCATCGCGATGAAGCTGGCCGAATTACAACGCGATTTCGGCGCCTGGCTGGTGGCACCGGATGCTGCGCTTGCGCAGCGTCTGGGCCCGGATGCGCGGCTGGCGGTGTACCAGAACAATTACCGCAGTCAACTGACGGCTTGCCTGGAACATTCCTTCCCGCTGCTGCGCGGCTGGATGGGGTCCGACGCCTTTCTGGGCATGGCGGTACGCCACATCGATGCTTGCCCACCGCATGGCTGGACGCTGGACGCTTACGCCGACGGCTTCCACCAAACGCTGGAAGCAGCCTATCCCAACCATCCAGACCTACGCGAACTTGCCTGGATCGAGCACGCGCTGAACACCGCCTTCGTGGCGGCCGACGCCACGCCGGTCAGCGTCGATCAGCTGACCACGCTGGACTGGGACCATGCCGTGCTGCGGCTGACGCCGTCTTTGCAACTACGCGCGGCCACCACCAACGCTGAGGCGATCTGGAGCGCGCTGTGGGAACAGCGTCCGGCGCCGGAAGGCGAAATGCTCGCCACTCCGGGCGGCTACATCGTCTGGCGTCGCGGCAGCAACAGCATGCTGCGCATGGCCGAGGCGCTGGAGTACGCGGCACTGCTACAAGTAAGCCGCGACGGCCGCTTCTCCGCGCTGTGCGATTGGCTGGTGGAGCAATGCGGCGAGCAGGATGGCATCGCCCAAGCCGGCGCGCTATTCGCCCATTGGCTGGGCGCGGAATTAATCACCGGTATCGACACTCCGACACAAGGAACTTTATGAACACACTCAATCAGCATCACATCGCCCAGCCGCGCATCAGCGCCTGGTTGCGACGCGCACTGCCGGAAAACCTGCTGTTGCTGATCGCCCGCCTGGGCATAGGCGCGGTGTTCTTCCTGTCCGGCCGCACCAAGGTGGAAGGCTTCCTGACCATCAAGCCCACCACCTACGACCTGTTCCGCAGCGAATACGCACTGCCGCTGATCCCGCCCGAAATCGCGGCGCAGATGGCCACCGCCGCCGAGAACTTCCTGCCGATTCTACTGTTGCTGGGCCTGGCGACGCGACCGGCAGCGTTAGGCATGTTCTGCATGACGATGGTGATCGAGATCTTCGTCTACCCGGACGCCTGGCCGACGCACCTGAGCTGGGCCGGCCTGCTGCTGCCGCTGATCGCGCGTGGCGCCGGCGCCTGGTCGCTGGACCGCGTGCTGTGGCGCCGTTTTCAATCTTCCCACCCAACTGGAGTAAACCAATGAAACGCATCCGCACTCTGGCGGCCGCGCTGGCCCTGGCCAGCGCACCAGCCCTGCACGCCACCGCCGCCGAACCGGTCAAGAACATCGTCATCGTCAGCGGCTCCTTCGTTGACGGTTCCGGCTGGCGCGTGATCCATGACATCCTCACGCAGAAAGGCTACAAAGTCACCATCGCGGCCCAGCCGCACACCAGCCTGGACGACGATATCGCCGCCACCCGCGAAATCCTGGATCAGCAAATCGGGCCGGTGGTGCTGGTGGGCCACAGCTCGGGCGGCGCGGTGATTTCCGCCGCCGGTGAACGCGACAAGGTGAAAGCCCTGGTCTACGTGTCGGCGCTGCTGCCGGACGTCGGTGAAAGCCTGGCGCAGGTGATCGGCTCGATGCCGTCGCCAAGCAATAGCGTGAAGCCGACCCAGGATGGTCATCTGTTCGTCGATCCGGCGCAGTTCCATGCCGACGTCGGCGCCGACCTGCCGGAAAACCGCACCAACTATATGGCGATCTCGCAAGTGCCCGCCACCATCGCCACCTTCAACACGCAGATCTGGGCCGCCGCCTGGCACCACAAACCCAACTACGCGATCTTGTCCACCGACGACCGTGCCCTGAGTCCGGACCTGCAGCGCTGGATGTACCAGCGCGCCGGCGCCAAGGTCACCGAAGTCAAGGGCAGCCACCTGACCTACATCTCGCAACCGGACCAGGTGGCGAAGGTGATTGAAGACGCGACTTACATCCGCTAATTATTTTTCAACCAAGGAGAACACCATGACTCAGAACACCACTTCCCGTTCCGCCCGCGCCGCCGCTTCGATGCTGCTGGCCCTCAGCGCCCTCGGTGCAGCCGCGCACGTCGACGCCGCCGACAAACCGGCCGCCGCCGCCGAGCCCAAAGGCCGCTGCTACGGCATCAACACCTGCAAGGGCACCAGCCTGTGCGCCACCGCCAAGAACGATTGCAAAGGCTTGAACAACTGCAAAGGTGAAGGCGTCCTGGTCAAGACCAAGAGCGAGTGCCTGGCCGCCGGCGGCACGCTGACCGAGCCGAAGAAAAAATAACTCCCACGTCCGCCCGGTCCGCAAGCATGTGCGCCGGGCGGTTCCTCATTTTTCCAAGACCACGCGATGAGCACCTTTTCCGGTTTCGGCCTCGGCCTGCGCAAGGAGCACTACAGTGACTTCCTGAACGCGCAGACGCCGGTGGCGGTTGATTTTATCGAAGTCATTTCCGAGAATTTCATGGTGGCTGGCGGTCAGCCGCGCCATATCCTGCGCCAGGTGCGCGAGCGCCATCCGGTGGCACTGCACGGCGTGTCGATGTCGATCGGCTCGGCCGACGGCATCCGCGCCGACTACCTGCAGCGATTGCGCGCGCTAGTCGACGAGATCGAGCCGCTGTTCGTTTCGGACCACCTCAGCTGGTCGCGCATCAACAACTTCAACTCGCACGACTTGCTGCCCCTGCCCTACACGCAGGAGGCACTGAACATCGTCTGTAACAATATCGACCGCGCCCAGCAAGCGCTGGGGCGAACCATGCTGTTTGAAAATCCGTCCAGCTACCTGTTGTTTGAGCCAGCCGAGATGAGCGAATGGGAATTCCTTGCCGCCATGTGTCAACGCACCGGCTGTAATCTGCTGCTGGACGTGAACAATATGTATGTCAGCGCCATCAACCACGGCTATCAGCTCAACGATTACCTGAACGGCCTGCCGTTCGAGCGCGTGCGGCAAATCCATCTGGCCGGCCACACCCCCGGCGAGATTCTGATCGACACGCACGACCAAAGCGTGAGTCCCGCCGTGTGGGCTTTGTACGCGCAAGTGATGACGCTGGTCGGACCAGTCGCCACCATGATCGAACGCGACGCCGACATTCCCCCTTTAGCCGAGCTGATGCGCGAACTGGACATAGCGCGTCGGCTGGCGCCCTCATCATCAGAAGGAATTCCTGTATGAACACATTGAAACGCCGCCGCTTCCTGCTGGGCGCGGCCGCTGGTGCCGCTGCGGGCTTATCGCTGGACAGCCTGGCCCTGGCGGCCGTGACACCTCCCGCGTCGAAAAAACTGGTCGTCATGCCGACCAAGCAAGTCGAAGCCGGCGTGCTGGAGGTGGGCTATCACGAAGCGGGACCGGAAGACGGCCATCCCATCATACTGTTGCACGGCTTCCCATACGACATCCACAGTTTTGTTGAGGTGGTTCCCAAGCTTGCCAAGCAAGGCTACCGCGTCATCGTGCCGCACCTGCGCGGCCACGGCAGCACCCGTTTCCTTGACGATGCCACGCCGCGCTCGGGCCAGCAAGCCGCCATCGGCCAGGACTTGATCGACTTGATGGACGCGCTGCACATCCCGGAAGCAGTGCTGGCCGGCTACGACTGGGGCGGCCGCGCCGCTTGCGTCGCGGCCGCGCTCAAGCCCAGCCGCTGCGTCGGCCTGGTCTCGGTCAACAGCTATCTGATCCAGGACATCAGCAAGGCCAACCTGCCGGCGCCGGCGTCGGTGGAAGCCGGTTTCTGGTATCAGTTTTACTTCCTGACCGAGCGCGGCCGCGCCGGCCTGAGCGCCAACCGCAAGGACATCGGCCACATCATGTGGAAAGGGAATTCGCCAACCTGGCATTTCGACGAGCCGACCTTCAACCGCTCGGCGCAAGCCTGGGACAATCCGGACTATGTGGAGGTGGTGCTGCATTCCTACCGCCACCGTCTCGGCCACGCGCCGGGCTATCCCGATTATGAAGAGACCGAAGCCTTCCTCGCCACGCTGCCCAAGATTGCCGCGCCCACCATCACCATCGATGGCACGGCCGATGGCGTGATCAAGGCCACCGACGGCACCGCCTCCGCCGCCAAGTTCAGCGGGCCACGCCAGCACCGGCAGCTTGCCGGCGTCGGCCACAACCCGCCACAGGAAGCGCCGCAAGCGTTTGCGGATGCCGTGCTGGAACTGGCGCGCAAGGGCAAATGGCGCACCTGATGCTGGGCCGGACTAGGGCTTGCTATCGCTGTTGGCCGGGGCGCGCCAGGTTTGGGTCTGGCCCATCACGCGGGAGCCAACGAAGCCGTCCTTGCTCAACTGACCTCCAACGCCGAAACTGAGGGCGCAGTTGTAGTTTTCGCGGTCTTCGCGGACGCCAAGATTGCGGTTCCAGGCGTCGCGCTGCGGTTCGGTGCGGCGCAATTCTTCGCGCAAGCCGCCCGCTGCCGGCTTTTCTTCGGGCGCGGCGGCCGCCAATGTTTTGAGCGATACGCCACTCGCGCCGCACAAGCCATTTGCGCAAGCGTTCTCGGCCGGCGCCGCCCAGGCGGGCAGCGTCAGGCTCAATGCAATCAGGTAAAGAATTTTCATCACGGACTCCTTTAGTGCGTTAAAAGCACGATAACACTCATGCGATTATATCGCAATCGATAAATATTTTCGCCAAGTGAATCTGGTTTCAGCGCATACCCAATCCTCTGCAAAGCTGTCACAATTGGATTTTTAGTTTTCCCAGAGAGGCCCGCGTGAAGGATCAAGAACAGCTAGCAGAACAACAGGCACACGATGATGCCCCAGCCAATCCTTCGCGCCGCCGCATCTTCCAGGCAGCCGGCGCCGCCGGCCTGGCCACCACGCTGCCAACGCTGGCCGAAGCCGCGCCAGCCAAGCCCGCAGCGACAGGCTCGCTGGACGAGAAGATCAAAGCCAACATCAAGAACGTGGTGGTGATCTATCTGGAAAACCGCAGCTTCAACAACCTGTTCTCCAACTTCCCCGGCACCGCCAACCCGCTGTCGTCGGCGCCGGCCAGCGCCTGCGTGCAGCGCGACCGCGATGGCTCGGTGCTGCCGGCGCTGCCCAAGGTATGGGGCGGCATCGTGCCCAATACCCAGGACATCGGCGGTAAACAATACGTACTCAAAGAGGACGACATCAAAGGTCTGCCAAATGGCCCGTTCAAGCTGGTCGACACCGAAGGCAAACCGCTGCCGGAGGGCTTGATCACGCGCGACCTGTGGCACGTGTTCTATCAAAACCAGCTGCAGATCAACGGCGGCAAGAACGATGGCTTCGTGGCCTGGGGCGACTCCGGCGGTCTGGTGATGGGCCACTACGGCGAAACCAGCAAGAACCTCGGCCTGTGGAAGATCGCTGAACAGTACACGCTGTGCGATAACTTCTTCATGGCGGCCTTCGGCGGCTCTTACCTGAACCACCAGTTCCTGATCTCCGGCCGCGTGCCGGAATACTTCAACGCCAAGGACACTGCGGCCAAAAAGAAAATCGCGGTGCTGGACGACGGCCCGACCGGCATTCGCCTGTCGGTAGCCAAGGAATCGCCGGCATCGGCCATGGACGGCAAGCCGCACTTCGTCAACAACGGCGCCATCACGCCGGACGGTTACGCGGTCAACACCATGGCCCCGCCCTACCAGCCGAGCTACATCCGCGCGGCCTATGACGGCGATCCGCTGCACGCCGATCCGAAAGACGCCAGCACGCTGCCGCCGCAAACCTATGACACCATCGGTGATCTGCTGTCGCGCAAAAAGATCAGCTGGGCGTGGTACGGCGGCGCGTGGCAGGCCGCGCTGGACGCGCGCGGCGGTGGCGAGAAGCCTAACTTCCAGTACCACCACCAGCCATTCAACTACTTCCAGCAGTTCGCACCGGGCACCAAGGCGCGCGAAGAGCATCTGCGCGACGGTGGCCTGGGCGATAGCCCGATCTCGAATAAATTCATCGCCGACGCGGTGGCCGGCAAGCTGCCGGCCGTGGCGTTCTACAAGCCGCAGGGGAATCTGAACCTGCACGCCGGCTATTCGGACATCGAATCCGGCGACGCCCACATCACCAACGTGATCGAGCACTTGAAGAAGTCCCCACAGTTCAAGAACATGCTGGTGGTGATCACCTTCGACGAAAACGGTGGCTGGTGGGATCACGTGGCGCCGCCCAAGGGCGACCGCTGGGGTCCGGGTTCGCGCATTCCGGCCATCGTCATCTCGCCGTATGCGAAGAAGGGCCATGTCGACCACAGCTTCTACGACACCACCTCCATCATGCGCTTCATCAGCCGCCTGCACGACCTGCCGTTGCTGGAGGGTCTGAAGCACCGCAATGAAGCCTTCGCCGCCCGCCACGCCTCGCCTCCGGGCGATCTGACCGGGGCGCTGAGCTTCCGTTGAGTTTGCGCTTTGTGTTACACTGCGCGCATTAAGTAATACTAACGAAGCCCGACTAACACAGCCGGGCTTTTGTTTTTTGCCCAATGAGAGATAAAAAAGATAACGCTACGTTCGACCTGCCCGGCTTTGAACCGGCCGCGCCGCTCGAACCGGAAGCAAAGCGTCCGCCGCCGCCGCGCGCCCGGCGTCCCTCGCTCAAGCAAGAGCAAATGCTGCTGCTGGAGCCAACCGACACCACCGGGCTGCCGATCTGGGTCCGCGACGATAATCTCGACCTGACCGGTCTGCCGATCTGGAAGCGTGACTGATACGGCACAGCAGCCGTACAGCTTCCACACACCACCAGCACAGTGGGCCAGGCTACCATTAGCCTGTTAGACTGTGCCCACATCCTTTTATAACAGGGTCCGCCACCATGACTTCCACCTCCTTCGCCAGCCTGCCGCTGAATCCCGACTTTTTGGCCAACCTCGACTCGCTCGGCTACAAGGAGATGACCACGATCCAGGCGCAAAGCCTGCCGTCGGTGCTGGAAGGCCGCGACCTGATCGCCCAGGCCAAGACCGGCAGCGGCAAAACCGCCGCTTTTGGCATCGGCATTCTGGCCAAGCTGAATCCGGCCTGGTTTGCGGTGCAGGCGCTGGTGCTGTGTCCTACCCGCGAACTGGCCGACCAGGTGGCCAACGAATTGCGCCGGCTGGCGCGTTCCACCGGGAACGTCAAGGTGCTGGTGCTGACCGGCGGTTCGCCGATGCGGCCGCAGATCGCTTCGCTGGAACACGGCGCCCACATCATCGTCGGCACCCCGGGCCGCGTGCGCGACCACCTGGGCCGCAACACGCTGGACCTGTCCAAGGTGAGCACCCTGGTGCTGGACGAGGCGGACCGCATGACCGACATGGGCTTTTACGATGAAATCGCCGGCATCGTCAGCGCCTGCCCGAAACGCCGTCAGACCTTGCTGTTCTCGGCCACCTACCCGGACGATATCCGCCGCGCCACCGACGACTTCCTGGCCGATCCGGTCGAAGTCACGGTCGAAGCGCAGCATGACAACAGCAAGATCGAACAGCTGTTCTTCGAAATCGGCTTCGACCAGCGTAACAGCGCCGTGGCGCGTCTGCTGGGCCACTACAAGCCGGTATCGGCCATCGCCTTCTGCAACACCAAGGTACAGTGCCGCGAACTGGTGGAATCGCTGCGCGAACAAGGCTTCTCCGCACTGGCACTGTACGGCGAACTGGAACAACGTGAGCGCGACGAGATACTGATCCTGTTTGCCAACCGTAGCTGTTCTGTACTGGTGGCCACCGACGTCGCCGCGCGCGGCCTGGATATCCCGAATCTGGAAGCGGTGATCAACGTCGACGTCTCCAAGGACACCGAGGTCCACATCCACCGTGTCGGCCGCACCGGCCGTGGTGGTGAAAGCGGCATGGCGCTGTCGCTGTGCGCGCCGAACGAGAAGAAGTGGGTCAAGCTGATCGAGGAATATCAGGGCCAGCCGGTCGAATGGTACGACCTGGATAGCCTGGATGAGGAAGGCCATTACGCCGTCGATCCGGCGCCGATGATGACGCTGGTGATCTCCGGCGGCAAAAAGGACAAGGTACGCCCAGGCGACGTGCTGGGCGCCCTGACCGGCGACGCGGGCCTGACCAAGGAACACGTGGGCAAGATCAACGTGACCGAATTCCAGACCTACGTCGCCATCGACCGCCGCGTCGCTTACGATGCCTTTGATAACCTCAGCAAAGGCAATCCGCTGGGCGGCGACTTTGGCACCATCAAAGGCCGCAACTTCAAAATGCGCTTTATCGACGCCTGATGCTTATTTGTGCTGCTGCTCGATATGCGGCAGCAGCACCGTCAGGATGCCCAGCAGCGGCAGGTAGGAACACAGGTTGTAGACATAGCCGATGCCGTTGATGTCGGCCAGATGGCCCATCGCCGCCGCGCCGATGCCGCTGACGCCAAACATCAGACCAAAGAAGATCCCCGCCACCATGCCCACCTTGCCCGGCATGAGTTCCTGCGCAAACACCACGATGGCGGAAAACGCCGACGAAATCACAAAGCCGATCACCACGCTCAACACCGCGGTCCAGAACAGGCCAACGTAAGGCAGCGCCAGCGTGAACGGCGCCGCGCCCAGGATCGAGATCCAGATCACGCGCTTGCGGCCGATGCGGTCACCAATCGGGCCACCCATGAAGGTACCGGCCGCCACCGCCGCCAGGAACAGGAACAGATACATCTGCGCGTTCGACACCGACACGCCGAATTTGTCGATCAGGTAGAAGGTGTAGTAGCTGGTCAGGCTGGACATGTAGATGTATTTGGAGAAGACCAGCAGCGCCAGCACCGTCAGCGCGCCATACACGCGCCCCTTGGACAACGGCGAGGCCACAACGGCGGCCGCCTTCTTCGGCTGCGCCAGATGATGCGTATGCCAACGGCTCACGTACACCAGCACCGCGATCGCGGCCGCCACGCCCACCGCGAACCAGGCGATATTGCCCTGGCCACGGCCGATGATCACCGCCGCCGCCAGCACCGGACCAAGCGCCGAACCGGCGTTACCGCCCACCTGGAACAGCGATTGCGCGAAGCCGAAACGGCCGCCGGACGCCGCCCGCGCCACGCGCGAAGCCTCCGGGTGGAAAGTCGAGGAACCGACGCCGATCAGCGCCGCCGACACCAGCAGGCCGGGGAACGAAGACGCGAACGACATCATCAACACGCCGATCAGCGTGGCCACCATCCCCATCGGCAGCAGGAAAGGCATCGGGCGCTTGTCGGTGTAAAAGCCGATCCACGGCTGCAGCAGCGAGGCAGTGCACTGGAAGGTCAGCGTGATCAGGCCGACCTGGGTGAAGCTGAGGCCAAACTCGGACTTCAGCATCGGATAAATCGAAGGCAGCATAGCCTGGGTCAGATCGTTCAGCAGGTGAACCAGCGCGACCGCGCCAAGAATCTGCATAACGGTTTCGCCGTGAGGACGGCTGATAGCGGCAGTAGTCATGATGTTTAATCTTTATTTTGGGACGATTGAGTGTAATATGGTTGGCAAAGCTTGATATTCCAACTTTCGTCGAATAAGTGACAATGCCAACCCCACAACGCAGCATCGACCACCGCGACTATCAGCGCGTGCCGCGCGTGGTCACCGCCCTCGCCCGCGATGAGGAACACGGCGTCACCGCCAAGCCGCACAGTCACGAGCGCGCGCAGCTGCTGTACGCCACCCAGGGGCTAATGCGGGTGAAGACCGACTTCGGCATGTGGATACTGCCGCCGCGCCGCGCGCTGTGGATACCGTCCGGCGTGGTGCATCACTGGACTTCGATCAGCAAGGTCACCATGCGCACCATCTATGTCGAGGCGGCGGCGGCCAAGGCATTTGGCGACAGCTGCCGTGTGATCGAAGTCAGTCCGCTGTTGCGCGAATTGATTGTGGCGCTGCTGGAGGAGCCGATTGAATATCCGTTGCCCGGTCGTGGCGAGCATCTGGCGATGCTGATCCTGTCCGAACTGGCGGCTGCTGCGACGGTGCCGATCGCGATTCCCTGGCCGCGTGACCGGCGCCTGGTGGCGGTGTGCGAGGCCATCATGGCCGATCCGGGTAGCCCGCGCAATATCGAGCAGTGGGCGGATGACGTGGGCGCCAGCGCGCGCACGCTGATACGGCTATTCCCGAAAGAGACCGGGCTGCATTACCGCCAATGGGTGCAGCAGGTGCATCTGGCCGAAGCCTTCGGCCGGCTGGCGCAGGGTGACAGCGTGGGCGAGATCGCAGCGGCGCTGGGCTACGCCAGCCCGAGCGCGTTCAGCGCCATGTTCCGCCGCATCCTCGGCAAAACGCCGCAGCACTATCTGACCGAGTGGCGTCAGCCGCTTACGCAGCGTCCAGCGTAAAGCGGAACACCGCGCCCAGGCCAGGTTCGCTCACAAGGTCGATGCGGCTGCGATGCAGTTGCAGGATGCGGTTGACGGTCAACAGGCCCAAACCACCGATGCGGTATTCGCCCTGCAGTGCCACCGGACGGCGGAACAGATTGTCGCGCAGCGCGGCCGGCACGCCGGGGCCGGTGTCGCTGACCGTGACTTCCACCCTGCCCTGCGCCGCCGGCTGAACGGCGATTTCCACTTCGCCGCCGGACGGCGTGTGACGGATGGCGTTATCGAACAGATTGGTCAGCACCCGTTCGATCATGCCAAGGTCCGCGCGCACCATCGGCGCCGGATGCGGCAGCGTCGCCATCAGGCGCACCTGACGCTCGCTGGCCTGCAGTTCGAATTTCTGGAACACGTCCTGAATCAGGTCCGACAGCGAGAACGGCTCCAGCTCCGGCTGCACCGAGCCATGCTCCAGCCGCGCCAGTTCGAACAAGCCCTGCGCCAACCGGCCCACCTTACGGCTTTGCGATAGCGCGATCTCCAGATAGCGCTGACGCTCGGCCGCGTTCAGCGTGGCATCCTTCAGCGACAAGGTCTCCAGATAGCCATGCAGCGAGCCGAGTGGCGTGCGCAAGTCGTGCGAGATATTGGCCACTACTTCGCGCCGGTCGTTATCCAGCTGGCGCATGGTTTGCCATTGATCGTTGATGCGCTCCGCCATGTCGCCAAATGCCTGTTCCAGCACCGCGATTTCATCACGCGGACCGCCGGGATGCGGCGCCGGCAGCGTCAGTTGATCGGCGCGCGTGTCCACCTGCTGCATGGTGGCGGTGAGCTTGCGCAGCGGCCGCGTGATGAGGCGGAACGCGATCAAGCCGGCCACAAGCACCAGCGCCGCCACCACCGCCATCGACCACAAGGTGGTGCGCAGCACCGAGCTGGCGGTGGCGCGCGCCGCCAGCCTGTCATGCTCTTCGCTTTGCAGGATGACGTAGATATAGCCCACCTTCTGCTCACCGGAGCGCAGCACGGCGGCGCTGAACACCTTGCGACCGCGCTCGCTGCGCGGATCGTCGCCCTGGATAGGCAACGGCTCGTTATTCAGGAAGCGGTGGATGTATTCCAGGTTGACGTGGTCGCGCTTCAGGTGGCCCTGAGGCGCGGCGTGGCCGACGATGCGGCCGTCCATGTCGAGCAAATACACTTCCACACTGGGATTCACCGACATCAATTTGCTGAACAGGCGGCGCACTGCGGCCGGGCCGAGGCCATCGCTGGCCGCGCCTTGCGGCGCGCCGCTTTCTTCGTCGGCCTGCATCAGCTGCGCATCGAGGGCGATGCTGCGTGCCAGGTCGCGCGACAAGCCTTGCACCACTTCCTTCTCGTGCATGATGTTGGCGCGGATCTGCAGCCACGCGGACGCGCCGCAGCACACCAGCAGCAACAGGCAGAACGCCAGCGACAGCCGCTGCGACAGGGTCAGGTTCATGCGGCCGGCCCGCTTGCGTAACGGTAGCCCTTGCCCCACACCGTGAGAATACGCGCCGGATCGGCGGGATCGGATTCGATCTTGGCGCGCAGGCGGTTGATGTGGGTGTTGACCGTGTGTTCGTAGCCGTCATGCTGATAGCCCCACACCTGGTTCAACAGATCCAACCGCGAGAACACTTTTTCGGGATGCTTGAGGAAGAAGTACAGCAGATCGAATTCGCGTGGCGTCAGGTCCAGCAGGCTACCTTGCAGATGCGCCTGACGCGTCAGCGGATCGGCGCGTACGCCATGCAGTTCCAGCACGCCGGCCGCCGCGGCCTGGTTGCGTGACATGGCGGCGGCGCGGCGCAACAGCGCTTTCACGCGCGCCACCAGTTCCAGTACCGAGAATGGCTTGGGCAGGTAATCGTCCGCGCCCAGCTCCAGGCCGAGGATGCGGTGCACCTCGCTGGAACGCGCGCTGGTGATGATGATCGGCGTATAGGTGGTCATCGCGCGCGCCTGACGGCAGATCTCCAGGCCGTCCACGCCCGGCAGCATGATGTCGAGAATGAGCGCATCCCAGCCACCGGCGCGCACTTGGGCCAGCCCCTGCGTGCCGTCTGCACAATGGGTGACCTGATACCCCTCGTCCTGGAGGTGTAAGCGCAGCAGGTCTGCGATATGAATGTCATCTTCGACGATGAGGACTCGTTTTGCGGTTTCCATGTTCGGTATTGTGCAGGATTCCGGGGCTGAAAAGTATCACAATTAGTTTAAGTTTACGTGAGGATTTTGTCAGCATTGCGGGCGCAGAATGGTTCCATCGTTATTCCACTTTGGAGGCAACCATGACATCCCGACGTTCTTTCATGCTGACCAGCGGCGCCGCTCTGCTGGCCGGTCTCGCCTATCGCAGCACGATGGCCACACCGGCCGCCGCGTGGGAAGTCACCCATACCGACGCTGAATGGCGTTCGCTGCTGACGCCTGCCCAGTACGAGGTGCTGCGCAGGCATGGCACCGAGCGGCCATTCACCAGCCCTCTCTACAAGGAGCACCGCGCCGGCAAGTTCCAGTGCGCGGCTTGCCAGAATCCGCTGTTCTCGTCGAAGAACAAGTTCGATAGCGGCACCGGCTGGCCCAGTTTCTGGAAGCCGCTGGATCGCGGTGTGCTGACCAGCCGTACCACTTCGCTCGGCCTGTATGGCGTTGAGGTGCAATGCCGCCGCTGCGGCAGCCATCTGGGCGATGTGTTTGACGATGGTCCGGAGCCGACCGGTCTGCGCTACTGCATCGATGGTGTGGCGCTCAACTTTGTCCCTGGCGACGCTTAAGGAGAATCGATCATGTTACTGATACTGCTTTCCTATCTCGGCGGGGCGTTGACGATACTGAGTCCCTGCATTCTGCCGGTGCTGCCGTTTGTGTTTGCGCGGACCGGGCAGCCTTTTGTGCGTAGCGGTTTGCCGCTGTTGGTCGGCATGGCGCTGACGTTTGCGCTGGTGGCGACGCTGGCGGCGGTCGGTGGTGGCTGGGTGGTGCAGGCCAACCAGTATGGCCGCTGGATTGCGCTGGTGTTGATGGCGTTCTTTGGCGTGACCTTGATGCTGCCGCATCTGGCGGATCGTCTGACCAAGCCGTTGGTGGCGTTGGGCGATAAGTTGTCCAGCAAGGCGCAGGATGGCGATGCCTCTGCGGCTGGCGGTGCGCGTTCGTCGCTGCTGCTGGGCGTGGCCACCGGTTTGCTGTGGGCGCCGTGCGCGGGGCCGGTGTTGGGTCTGGTGTTGACCGGTGCGGCGCTGAATGGCGCCAGCGTGGGCACCACCTTGCTGTTGCTGGCCTATGCGGCGGGTGCGGCAACTTCGTTGGCGTTGGCGCTGCTCGTGGGTGGTAAGGTCTTCAGCGCGATGAAGCGTTCGCTGGGCGCGGGTGAGTGGATTCGTCGCGGTCTGGGCGTGTCCATGCTGGCTGGCGTGGCGGCGATTGCGACTGGTGCGGATACCGGCATCCTGACCCGCGTGTCGACCGTCGCCACGGCGGGCGTGGAGCAAAAGCTGATCGATACGTTGGCGCCGCGCGGCGAGCCGCAGCAGACCGACGCGCCAGCGGGCGGCGCGATGATGCGTAGCGCTGCCGCCGCACGCGATGAGGCTCAGGCCGACGCGCCGGCCGGTGGCGCGATGATGCGCAGCGCGGCGGCGGCGCGGGACGGTGCGGCTGATGCGCTGCGGCCAGCTGAAGGCGGCGGCCCCGCCATGATGTCCCGCGTCGCGCTGACGCAGGGCGCGGCCGGTCCTACACTGCCAGTCGAAGGCAAGCTGCCGTCGCTGAACGGCGCGGTGGAATGGCTGAACACCGCCCCGCTGACGGCCGAACAGCTGAAAGGCAAAGTGGTACTGGTCGATTTCTGGACCTACTCCTGCATCAACTGCCTGCGCAGCCTGCCCTACACCAAAGCCTGGGCCGACAAATACCGCGACCAGGGCCTGGTGGTGATCGGCGTACACGCCCCCGAATTCGCCTTCGAGCGCAACGTCAACAACGTGCGCAAAGCGGTGAAAGACCAGGGCATCACCTTCCCGGTCGCGATCGACAACGACTACGCCATCTGGCGCGCCTTCAACAACCAGTACTGGCCGGCGCACTACTTCATCGACGCTCAGGGCCGCATCCGCTACCACCACTTCGGTGAAGGCGAATATGCGCGCTCGGAACAGGTGATCCAGCAACTGCTGGAAGAAGCCGGCCACAAAAACGTCAGCAGCTCGGTGGTCAGCGCCGAAGACGCCAAAGGCATACAACAGCAGTCCGACATGGGCCAGGTCGGCTCGCCCGAAACCTATCTGGGCTACGAGCGCACCGAAAACTTCGCCTCGCCGGAACGCCAGGCCGCCAACGCCGCCCGCCAGTACACGGCGCCCGCCAAGCCAGCGCTCAACCAGTGGGGACTGGCCGGCAACTGGCTGTCGCAGCCAGAGCAAATCACGCTACAGCAGGCCAACGGCAGCATCGTCTACCGCTTCCATGCGCGTGACCTGCACCTGGTGCTCGGCCCGACCAAGGACGGCAAACCGGTGCGCTTCCGCGTCACCGTCGACGGCGCCGCGCCGGGCCAGAACCACGGCAGTGACGTGGCGGCCGATGGCAGCGGTGTGATCGACAGCCAGCGCCTGTATCAGCTGGTGCGTCAGTCCGGCAACGTGACTGATCACACCTTCAACATTGAATTCCTCGATCCCGGCGTACAAGCCTACGCCTTCACCTTCGGTTAATTGGAGAGCCAACATGAACAGCATCAGCAAAAAACTGGGCGGCGCGCTCGCCCTGCTTACCCTCGCCGCCTGCCAGCAGTCGGCCATATCGGCGGAATCCGCCGTGGTGATCGCCGCGCCGGCGGTCGACGAACCGGCGCGCACCGACCATAGCGCCACCGCCGTCTTTGCCGGCGGCTGCTTCTGGGGTGTACAGGGCGTGTTCCAGCACGTCAAAGGCGTGACCAGCGTGGTGTCCGGGTACACCGGCGGCGATGCCCGCAACGCCAGCTACGAAGCGGTAGAACGCGGCGACACCGGCCACGCGGAATCGGTGAAGATCACTTACGATCCGACGCAGATCAGCTACGGCAAGCTGCTGCAGGTGTTCTTCTCGGTGGCGCACGACCCCACGCTGCTGAACCGCCAGGGGCCGGACAGCGGCACCCAGTACCGCTCTGCGATCTTCCCGCAGTCGCCAGTACAGTTCAGCGTCGCGGAAAAATACATCGCCCAGCTGAACGCATCGCATGCATACAGCAAGCCGCTGGCGACGCGGATTGAAAACGGCAAGCAGTTCTACCCGGCCGAAGGCTATCACCAGAACTACCTGACGCTGCATCCGAACGATCCCTACATCGTCTTCAACGACCTGCCCAAAGTGGTCAACCTGAAGCGCATCGCACCCGACCTGTACCGGGCGGATGCGGTGCTGGTACGCCAGGCGATGTAATCAGCGAACCTGGTGCACCACTTCCAGCACGGCGCTGACCACCGCTTCAGGCTTCTCGCCTTGAATCACGTGGCCGGCGCCGGCCACCACCCGCTGCGAAGCGCGCGGCGACAGCTTGGTGAACTCTTTCTGGATCGCGAAATTCTCATCCTCGACCGTCTTGTTCAAGGCAGTCTGCGGTTCCCCCGGTATCGCATAAGGGCTCACGCCGCGCGTCAGCACCAGCACTGGAATATCACCAAACGGTCGGCGCAGTTTGCGCAACTGCTCATCGCTGGTGCCCATGGCGGCGTATTCGTCGACGTTGGCCTGCCAGTAGGACGCCTTGCGTTCAGACGCGAGTAAAGCGGCGCCCAGCTTGGGGCCGAAGGTCTGCAGCGGTTCACCTATACAGTTACGCTCTGCCTCGCTATCTGTATCGAAACCCTTGCGAGCGGCATCCAGACAGTAAGTGCCCTGCCCGGCCACCATGGCATAGATCTGCCGGATCTTGCCGCCGCTGGCGCGATCCAGGCGATCGGTTTCGTCTTCATGCTGCGCCTCGACCAGCACCAGCCCTTTTACCTGCTCGGGGTGGCGATAGGCATAGACCTGCACATTGGCGCCGCCCAGCGAATTGCCAACCAGGACGTAAGGCCCTTTTTCGCCTGCGGCGCTCAGCAGCTTATGCAAATCCGCCGCCACACCCTCCGCCGTATTTGGCTGCGTGGCCGGGTCGCTGAAACCGAAGCCGGCGCGGTCGAATACACAGGCACGCGTTTGCCGCGCAACTTCCGGCTGCACGCGATACCACGCCCATCCGGCATCGCCAGCGGCGGCGTCAAACACCACCGTTACAGCACCCTGGCCGCTGCAATACAGATTCATCTTGCGGCCGCCGCCCACGTCGATTAACTGATGCGGAACCGAGAATTCCGCGCCCTGTTGCGCCCACGCGCAAGCACTCACCGCCAACAAAGCGGCCCCGTAAACCATTTTCATCGTTTCTCCCGGTTCGAGCGCAGCAAGACGTGCGCTACGGTGTTGCATTCTAAACTACAATGACACTCCGTGGTATTTTCGACAAGGAATAACGATGGCAAACCGCGTTTATCTCAGCTCCACCGCTTTTACCCATCTGCCCACCGACGCCGAATTCGACGATTTCTCGCGCCATTCCGGCGCCGAATACGAGGCCAAGGCCAGCGTGCCACTGTTCTGGATGTGTCTATTTGCCGCCGGCGACATCCGCCAGGTGCCAGCCAACGCCGAAGACGGCGGCCGCGCCTATCCCTATCTGCTGTGCGCCAAGGAAGACGCGCTGCGCCGCCTGCACGCGCTGTCCGCGCCGATGGCCGCAGTAATGAACGAAGAACGCCACGAACTGTATGAAGACTGGCTGCACCGCGTGGAAAACGAGCCCTATTCCAATCTACTGGTGCGCACCATCGAACTCGATTGGATGTGTGAGGACGGCGAGCTGGAAGCCGATTTGCGCCAGACCATCCAGGATCTGGACCACCTGCGCGATCACGGCAAATTCCACCTCAGCCCCGCCATGCGCAACATCACGGGCCTGATCTACGGCGACAACCTGAACGTCTACCCCGGCCCCGCCTTCGCCGGTTTCTTCAGCGGTGCCGAAAACTGGCCGCCGCGCCTGACGCCTCCACCACCCGCAGCGCCTCCTCCCTCCCGTCCGCGCTGGATGTTCTGGAAGCGATGACGCATAATCACGCCATGCAAAAACTGATCTCCGAACTCAAACGACTGTACCTGCACGACTTCCACGACGATGAGCAGCTGGCGCGACACCTGCGCGGCGAACATACCATCAGCGTGGACCTGGCCCGTGGCGATCTGCAGCGCGCCATCGTCATCGACTTCCACAAGGCCGAGGGCGAGCAGCACTGGCTGCGCCTGTGCGACGTGGCCAACGCCATCCAGCAGGAACTGGAGCTGCCGGCACCGGCGGTGAGCGTGTCGGGCGGCGACAGTTACCAGTTGTGGTTATCGCTGGCGCAACCGCTCTCGCCAGACCAGGCCCGCCAGTTCCTGGCCTTGCTGCATAAGGCTTACTTTGAAGATGAGATTATCGACCTGGGACGCACGGCGGTCGAACTGCCGCCCTGCCAGCACGTAGCGACCGGGCTGTGGGCTGCCTTCATCAATCCCAGCATGGGCGGCGCGCTGGCCGAAGACCTGGGGCTGGAAGTCACGCCCAGCGAATCCGCGCAAGCAGGCTTCCTGGAAAAGCTGGACAGCATCAGCGCCGAAGCTTTCCAGCACGCGCTGGACAAGCTGCAAGCCAAGCACGCAGCATCCGATAGCGTGCCGGCACCGCTGCCGCTATCGCCCACCGCAAGGCCAAAACAGTCACACCACGTCAACAAACCGACGCCGGACCACCTGCTGCTGAAGGACGCCACGCTGGAAGACATCGTGCGCCACCTGCACGCGATGGGCATCGAGCCCACCTTCCGCCACGTCCTGAAAGACTAGCGCACCGCCAGCGACACGCTCGGCGGGAACTGCGGCGCGCGCCGGTGCAGCGTCGCCTGTTCATACGAATACGCCATGCGGATCAGCGCCGCCTCGCTGTAGGCCGCACCGACGAAGGACAAGCCCACCGGCAGCCCATGCACATACCCCGCCGGCACCGTGATGTGCGGATAACCCGCCACCGCCGCCGGCGACGAGAAGCTGCCGGTGAAGTGGTCGCCGTTGATGAAGTCCGTCAGCCACGCCGGGCCGCCGGTCGGTGCCACCAGCGCATCCAGCTGATGCTCCTTCATCACCTGGTCGATGCCCTCGGCGCGCGCGTAGCGGCGGTTGTTCGCCAGCGCGTCCTTGTATGCCTGCGATTCCAGCCCGCCCTTGGCCTGCGCCTGCTCCAAGTATTCCTGGCCGAAGTAAGGCAGCTCCTGCTGGCGATGCTGCTGGTTGAAGGCTATCAGCTCCGCCATATTGGATACCGGCGCGTTCGGCGCATACTCCTTCAGGTAGGCCGCCAGATCGGTCTTGAATTCATACAGCAGCACTTCGGTTTCGCTGTCGTTGTACTTGCTGACGTTGGGGACGTCGGCATCGACCAGCGTCGCGCCCTGCGCCTTCAGGTCCAGCAGCGCTTTTTCAATCACTGCATCCAGCTCGGCGTTATGGCCGAAGAAGTTGCGTGCCACGCCGATGCGCGCACCTTTCAAGCCGCCCTTGTCCAGCGCGGCGCGGTAGTCGCCTACCTTACCCACGCTTTCCTGCGTCACCGCGTCCTTCGGATCGACGCCAGTCATGGCCGACAACATCAGCGCCGCATCGGCCACGCTGCGCGCCATCGGGCCGGCGGTGTCCTGCGAATGCGCGATCGGGATGATGCCGCTGCGGCTCACCAGTCCCAGCGTCGGCTTGATGCCCACCAGCCCGCAGATCGAGGCCGGCGACACGATGGAGCCATCGGTCTCGGTGCCCACCGCCAGCGTCGCCAGCCCGGCCGCGATGGCAGCGCCGGAACCGGAGCTGGAACCGCTGCAATTGCGATCCAGCGAATACGGATTCAAGGTCAGGCCGCCGCGCGCGCTCCAGCCGCTGACCGAATGCGTCGAGCGCATATTGGCCCACTCGCTCAAATTGGTCTTGCCGATGATGACCGCGCCGGCCGCGCGCAGCTGCGCCGTCACATGCGCATCGCGCGCCGCGCGCACGCCAGCCAGCGCCAGCGAACCGGCGGTGGTGCTCATGCGGTCGGCGGTGGCGATGTTATCTTTCAGCAGAATCGGGATGCCGTGCAGCGGTCCGCGCACGCGTTTGAGGTTACGCTCGCGGTCCATTTCCAGCGCGATCTTCAGCGCTTCCGGATTGATTTCGATGATGGCGTTGAGGCGTGGACCGGACTTGTCGATGGTCTTGATGCGCGCCAGATATTGCGATGTCAGCGCATGCGAGGTCAGCTTGCCGGCCTCCATCATCTGCTGCTGCTCGTGGACGCCGGCGTCGAGGATGCCGCCCGTGCCCAGTTTGGCTGTCGGCGTCGCCGCCAGCACCCGGTTGCCTCCGCCAGCGGCCCCCGCCGCCAAGCCGATTTTTACGAAATCCCTGCGATCCATGCCATCCCCGTGGTTATCACTAATGCGCCGAATTTGTTGCGTCGCATTAATATATCAGAGGTTAACACTTCCACCACAAAAATTGATAAAAAAAAAGCACGCCGGCTTGCGCGCGGCGTGCTTCCATAGAAAGATTGCGTATTAGTTACGCACAACTTTCTTGAATTCGTTGGTGCGGGTGTCGATTTCCACAACGTCGTCTTGCGACACGAACAGTGGCACCTGGATGGTGAACTGTTTCGATTCGATCGCGTTTTCGATCTTGGCTTCCTTGGTCACGTTACCCGAGGTGTTGCCTTTAACAGCTGGTTCCGAGTAGATGATCTGACGCTGGATGGTGGTTGGCAATTCAACCGAGATCGCTTTACCGTCGTAGAACACGGCTTCGCATTCCATGCCGTCTTTCAGGTAGTTCAGAGCGTCGCCCAGGTTTTCTTCTTCGATTTCGTACTGTTCGTAGTCAGCATCCATGAACACGTACAGTGGGTCGGCGAAGTACGAGTAGGTCACTGGCTTTTTGTCCAGAACCACCACGTCGAACTTGTCGTCACCGCGGAACACGCTTTCGAAAGGAGCGTTGGTCAGCAGGTTTTTCATTTTCCACTTGTAGGTGAAGCCGGTGCGGCTCGAGCCGTTGACGTCGGAACGCAGGACGATGAATGGCTTAGCGTCAACCATAATAATGTTGCCGACGCGAATTTCTTTTGCTGGTTTCATAGCGATTCTACTTAATAAGGTGGTTGCGTAAAGATCATCGTCGCCTGACGGTTGATCGTAAAAAGCGGTACAGAGCTGAACCCGGCATTGTACCTGTTTTTTCGCTAAGCGCCTATCTCAGCGTGGCGGCAAACGCTAGCAAATTGGTGGCCAGATCACCGTGCGCCAGCATTTGTTGCTGCCATGCTGCGGCGCGGGCGGTGGCGTCACCGGCTTCCGCCGCCAGCGCCGCCCAGGAGGCGGCCCAGTTGTCGGATTCACCATGCACCGGCGCGCCGTTCCAGCGCAGCGAAAAATCGGCCAGCGCCGGTAGTTGCGGCGCGTAGCGCTGCAGGAAGGCACGCAGCTTCTTGTGATGCAGGTTTTCGTCCTGCGGGTAGATGTGCCAGATGAAGGGCTTGCCGGCCCACTGCGCGCGCACGAAGGAATCCTCGCCGCGCACGAAATTCAGGTCGCACGACCACAGCAACCGGTCGTAATCCGGCTGCGGCACGAACGGCAGCACCCGCACCGTCAGCGCGCCGCGCGTGGCCACCGTGCCGGCCACAGCGTCGCCGCCCATGTGGGCACGCACCGCCTCGCTCGCCACGCCTTCCGGCACCAGGCAGGTCAATGGCTGCGCGCCGTTCTGCCACGCCTCAAACAGCGCCGACACCGGCGCGTGCGGATAGCAGAACAGCGACACCTTGGTGGCCGCGATCTCCGGCGCCGTCAGTCCCAGCGAGCGCAGGAAAGCCGCCGGTTCGCACTGCGCCTGCAACTGCGCCAGTTCCGCCTCGCGCAGCAGGCCGCCGGTGTTGGCGGTAAAGCCGGGGAAGAAGAAATGCTTCATCAAGCCGCGATTCTGCAGCGATGGCAGGCGGTGGCAACCCTCCACCCACTCCTCTGCCGTCAGTCCCTCCAGGTTGAACCACAGCGGACGCGGCTCGCACTGCGCCATGGCGTCGATGTAGCCGGGCGGAAGGTCGACCGCGAAGAATTCCACCACGATGTCCGCCACCTGGGCCGGCGCGTAGACGCCGTCCTGATCGCGCCAGTGGCGCACCGTCACGCCCTCCAGCTGCTGGCGCTCGGCCTGCGTATCGACCGGCGGGCAGATGCGGCGGAAGCTGACCAGATCGTCCACGTACAGCGTGACGGCCAGGCCATGCTCGCGCACCAGCTGGCGCGCCAGGCGCCAGCAGATGCCGATATCGCCGTAGTTGTCGACCACGCGGCAAAACAGGTCCAGGCGGTGGAATTTCATCATGTATTCGTGCAGGAAAAATCGAGGCTGGATGATACCCGATTAACGCCGGACGGCCACCAAGAATACCAAAACTTCAGGTTCGGGCTTCAGTCCAATCCTACCAGTGCGGCGCAAGGCGCCGGCTGTCCACGCTATCAATAACCAGGAGATGTCATGAACGAGTTTCAACAATATTACGGACAACAACTACTCCCGCAACAACTGGGTGAACTGGCTCCACAGGGCTTCTTTGGCGGCCTGCTGGGCGCGCCACTGGGCGGCCTGATCGGGCGCGGTATCGGCGGCCTGTTCGGTAACGCCAACCTCGGCCGCAGCATCGGCCAGGCGGCCGGTGGCATCGGCGGCTCGCTGCTTCCGTTCGGCACCGACCCGGTGGCCGCCGCCTACGCGCAACAGGCGCAGCAACAGCAACTACTGCAGCAGGCGCAGCTGGGCCAGTTGGGTCAACTGGCGCCGCAAGGCTGGTTCGGCAACATCATCAAGAATGTCGCGCGGCCGCTGGGCGGCGCGATCGGCGGTGCCTTCGGCAACTCGGGCCTGGGCAACACCATCGGCGGTATCGCCGGGCAGTTGGGCGGCATGCTGCCGTTTGGCGTCGACCCGGTGGCTGCGGCCTATGCACAGCAAGGGCTGGCGCCGCAAGGCTGGATCGGCGACCTGATCCGCAAAGCCCATCCCTACACCGGCATCATCAGCCCCTTCATTCCATCGCCGCACAATTTGCTGCCGTTCGGCGTCGATCCGGTCAGCGCCGCCTATGCGCAGCAGGAAGCGCTGGCCCAGCAGGGACTGGCGCCGCAGGGCTGGTTCGGCAACATCATCAAGAGCGTCGGCCAGCCGCTGGGCGGCGCCATCGGCGGCATCTTCGGTAACTCCGGCCTCGGCAACACCATGGGCGGCATCGCCGGCCAGTTGGGCGGCATGCTGCCGTTTGGCGTCGATCCGGTGACGGCGGCCTACGCGCAGCAGCAGGCACAACTGGCGCAGCTGGCCCAGCTGTCGCAACTGGCGGCCCAGCAAGGCAACAGCGCGCTCTACGGTCAAACCACGCTGCATTGACGCAGCACATTCCCTTCAACCCTCCGGCGGCCCTGGCTGCCGGAGGGCGCTGCCTTTTTAGGAGAGCTTCATGCCCGATCCCTTCCCCGATGCACCGGCGCAACCCGACAAGGCCCGCTTCCTGGTCCATGCCGCGCGCGGTGCGCCGCTCAACGATTTCCTCACGGTGGCCGCGATCGATCCCGACATCGCCGTGATCGATCTGATCGGCCCGCGCGAACGGCCGCACACCGCCGTGGTGGAAATCAGTCTCGACAAGGCGCGCCTGCTGGATCAGCACTTTCGCCAGACCGGCTCGCCCACCCATCAATTAACGATAGAACCGGACCGGCCGTTGTCGCTATTCGACAGCGGCCCCTTCGATTCCTTTTGAAAGGAACATCATGCCCAAGACTACCAATGGCGGCAGCGTCACGCCGCCCGATCCCACCAGCGGCGGCGAGGCCCGCCCCACCGCCGTGCCAGCAGACGCGGTCAGCGCCAGCGCCGACAACAGCGACACCACGCCACACACCAACGGCCGCGCCGACACCAGCGGCCGCAACGTCAGCGCCCGCAAGAAACAGTATGTGATCGCGCCGCGCCAGGGGCAGGACGGCTTGCAGACGCTGGGACTGCAACCCCTGCAATTCGCCGCGCTGGAGCAGGCGCTGCGCGACAGCAGCGATATCGAAGTGGTCGACAAAGTCGGCCCCAAATCCGTGCTGGGCACGCTGGCCGATGGCATGGGCGGCGGCCAAGGCGTGCTGGTGGCGCGCATGACGGAGCAGAAAGCCGTCGCCCTGCACCAGCAAGGCCAGGGCCGGCTACTGGTCGAACACGATCAGCATCTGAACCTGATGGACCCGCAACTGCGCCAGCCGGTCATGGTCACCGGCGTGGCGCCCACCGATAGCAGCGGGCCGGTGCTGAACGCCATCATCAGCGTGATCGGCAAGGATGGCGCGCCGCAGGCCAACGCCGAAGTGTCGCTGTTCGGCAGCATGCTACCGGCCAGCGGCGTGACCGACGTCAACGGCCAGGTCACGCTGTCGCTGTTTGGTGAAACCCGCGACACCGTGCGTGGCCTTTATGTCAAACCCAAGGCCGACTACTGGAGCTTTTACCAGAGCGATCCCGACATCAGCAACGAGCAAGCCAATGTGGTGGCGCTGCGCGCGCTGTCGGATTGGCCGGCGCTGGCCGGCTTTCCGCGTCAGCGCGCCTACGGCTGGGGACAGAAAGCGATGCGACTGGATCAGCTGCCCGGCAACTATCGCGGCCAGGGCGTGAAGATCGCCATCATCGATTCCGGCGCCGCCACCAGCCACGACAATCTGCACGGCATCCACGCCGGCTTCGACGTGATCAACAAGAAGACCAATCCCAACAGCTGGGACCAGGACACGCTGGGCCACGGCACCCACTGCGCCGGCGTGATCGCGGCGGCCGACATCGCCAGCGGCATACGCGGCTTTGCGCCGGACGCCGAAGTCCATGCCTGCAAGCTGTTCCCTGGCGGCCAGGTCAGCCAGTTGATCGACGCGCTGGAATACTGCATCGAAAAACAGATCGACGTGGTCAACCTGTCGCTGGGCGGGGCCGACGTGTCGGAAGCGCTGGAACAGCAGATCCTGCGCGCCAAGCGGGCCGGTGTGGCGTGCATTGTCGCGGCCGGCAACTCGGGCGGCGCGGTGCAGTATCCGGCCTCGTCGCCCAATGTGCTGGCGGTGGCCGCCATCGGCAAGCTGGACGAATTCCCGGCCGACAGCTATCACGCGCAAACGCTGGACAGCAACGTCGACGCCTACGGCTACTTCACTGCCAAGTTCAGTTGCTTCGGACCGCAGGTGGCGGTGTGCGCGCCGGGCGTGGCCATCACCTCCTGCGTGCCGCCGAATAACTTCGCGGCCTGGGATGGCACCTCGATGGCAACACCACACGTGACCGGGCTGGCGGCGCTGACGCTGGCCCATCATCCGGAATTGCAGACGCCGCAGTACAAGCCGCGCGGCCCCGAACGCGTGGAGCGGCTGTTCCAGATCATCCGCGCCAGCGCGCGCCGGGTCAGCCAGGGCGACCCAAGCCGGGTAGGCTACGGCTTGCCGGACGTGTTACTGGCGGTGGGGCTGCAAACGCAGCCGGCACAGCCGGCCATGCAACCGCAGCAGATGATGCCGATGATGATGCCAGCCTACGATCCGTTCGCGCTGGGCATGTTGCCCTACTACCGGCCGCCGATCGGCTACGCGCCGCTGGCGTGGTGAGGGCTGAAATGCAAAAAGCCGCACTAGGCGGCTTTTTGCATGATTTGGCGTCCCCACGGGGATTCGAACCCCGGTACTCACCGTGAAAGGGTGATGTCCTAGGCCTCTAGACGATGGGGACAGAAACTGTCCGTACTGGCCATTGGAAATGTCTTTTGGCGTCCCCACGGGGATTCGAACCCCGGTACTCACCGTGAAAGGGTGATGTCCTAGGCCTCTAGACGATGGGGACATTTCCAAGGCGCGTATTATGGCAGCGTCATTCCCCGAACGCAATAGCAAACCCTTGTTTTTGCTGAAAAAACACAGCAAGATTGGCAGGTCTGCAACGCCTGCCCGCTCCGCTCAGTGCGGCGCCGCCTCGGTGCTGGCCGCACTGGCAACCTTGCCGGTCGCCAGCTTGGCCCAACGCTCGGCCTGGCCCGCATCTTTCGCCACGCCGATGCCATTCGCGTAGTATTGGCTGAGCAATTCAGCCGCATTGGCCACACCGGCGTTGGCCAGCTTGGTGAAGGAATCAATCACGCGCTCCACCTCCTTCTTGCCCGGATCATCGCGCATCACCAGATCGTCAAAATAGATACGGCCGTAGAGGTTGCCCGCGTCGGCGGCCTGGCGCAGGAAGTTGCGCGCCTTGCGGCTATCTTTCTCGACACCGAGACCATTGGAATACGCCAGCCCCAGCTGGAACTGCGCCATCGAATCGCCCGAGGCGGCGGCCGACTGCCACAGCCCCACCGCCGTGGTCGCATCCTTCTTCTCGCCACGGCCGTAGGCGTACAGGTAGCCGAGGATAGCCTTGCCGTGTACGCTGCCACCATCGATGGCGCGACGCGCCCAGTAATTCGCCATCGGGTAATCGACCGCCACGCCCTCGCCGTTCAGGAACACGTCGGCCAGCTCGCTCTGCGCATTGTCGTTGCCCAGCTCGGCGGCATCGGTGAGATAGCGGCGCGCGATCGCTCCATCCATCGGCACGCCGGTGCCGCGACGGTAGCGCCAGCCAATATTACGGGAAGCATAAAAATCGCCAATCTCGGCAGCCTTGGAGATCCATTCGATACTCAGTGCTTCCGAGCGCTCGACGCCCTCGCCGCTTTCATACATCACACCCAACGAATTCATCGCGCCGGTATCGCCGTGCTCGCCGGCCTGGCGGAACAGCGCCGCCGCCCGCTGCACATCTTTGGAAACGCCGCTGCCGTCCTGATACTTGGCCGCCAGCGCTTTCATGGCCGCACCGTGGCCGCGTGCCGCCGCGCGTTCCAGCAATTCCAACGCCTTGCGCGATTCACCCTCCTGATCAGCGATCATGCCGTTGCGATAATCGGCGTCGCCATAATCCGCGTGCCACAGTTCCCCCAATGCCTGATGCAACTGCGGCGTGCCGAAAATGCCGTGCATGCGCACCCAGTTCAAGGCCTTGCGCGCGCCCGCCACATCGCCGCCCGCATAACGCTGCTGGGCGATGTAGAACCAGGCATCGCTGAGCATGCGGTCGCGCTGGTCAAACTGCTGACGATCGGCGTACGCCAGCAAGGCATCCTCCTTGAGCTTGCCCAACTGATAGGCCAGCACCGGGCGCGGCCACGGCCCCTCGGCATAGCGGGCGGCGCGGTTACGCAGATCGGCCGGCAGCGGCTTGCCGGTACGCGCATACAGCGCCAGCACCTGCGTCAGGTCGTACACATCCAGCGCGCCCGATTTGATGCGCGCGGCGATGTAACGCTGACTGGCCTCGAGCGCGCCATCGGCATTGCCGGACAAGGCTCGCGCCCAGGCCAACTCCGCCAGCAAGGCATCATCATCCTTCAGCGGCGCGTCCGCCTCGTAAAAGGTCTGGGCGCGTTCGTAGTCTCCCCAGGCAAAGTCCAACTGCGCCAGACAGCGGCGGATGCCGCGCTGTTGCATGTATTTTTCCATGGCCGTCACCCCCTGGCGCAGCAGACGACCGGCCGCGCCGTTGATGGGACGCAGGTCCACCGCGTCGGCGGCCGCAGCGCAGAACTGCTGCAACTGCGCCGCGTCACCGAGTTGCGAGAAGTCGAAATGGCGCATGCGCTCGCCATCGACGATGGCATTGCGCACTGCGGCCAGATGCCGCAGCGGGATGGTGCGCCCATCCTCTTTCACCGTCGCATACTCGGGCAAGCGGAAGCTGGCTTCCATCGCCGTATTCAGTTGCTTGGCGGCTTGCTGCAGGGCTGGCACATCGGCGGCAGGCACGGTGCTGCTGCTGACCATGTAATCCACCAACAGCTCGGTGCGATTGCCGATGATCGAATACTCCTGATGCATGGAGAAATGCGGATTCTCGATATCCCGCGCAGCAGACGAACCCACCATGCGCATGTCGCCCGGCCAGTCGATCTGCAAGCGATAGCGGTGATGGGTGGGCGCCAGCGCCAGTGGGAAGTTGCGCGTCACCTTGCCCGGCACCTGCAAGGTGCCGGCGACTACCTTGGTGTCGTAATCGATGGAGTAGACGTCATCCTTCTTGGTAATCGGCTTGGGCAGGTCGTACTGGACGATCACCTGATAGGTATTGGCCTCCGCATCATCGACAAAGCGCGGCTTGCCGTTCAGCGTCGCGCCCGGATACTGTTTGTCCAGCAGCGCGATCAGCTCATTGCGCGTTTCGCGCTCGGACAGGCCCGCATAATGCTCGCGTGCCCAGTTGGCCCAGCGTGCGCGGTAGGTCTCGGTCAGATCCAGCTTGCCCGGACCGTCCATCGCCACCACGCTGATTTTTTCGGTGACATCGAAGGTCGGCTGCTCCAGCCGCTCCGGCGGCAGTGGCGCCAGCGCGGTGGTGGCGCCATCCACCACCAGGCCCAGGCCATCCGGCAACACCACCGGACGCTGACTGATCGGGCCACGCTCGCTGCTGCGGGTGGGATCGACAAAGTAGACCTTGCCATCCAGCTCCAGGCGCACGATGGCATGGTCGAACCAGGTCGCGGTCGGCAGCACCTTGCCCGGCACCTTCGGCCCCTGCGCATTGACCAGCACCGGCCGGGCCGCAATACCCAACTGATTCAACATGGTCGTCAGCAGATAGCTCTTGTCCTTGCAATCGCCGTAGCGATGCTTGAGCACCACATCCGGCGCCTGCGGACGGTGCGAGTTCTCGCCGATCGACACGCTGAAATAACGAATCTCATCCTGCACCCAGCGCAACGCCTCGCTGGCCTGCGCTTCCAGCGTGGGCTGCTTGCGGAAGGTCGCCACCAGCTTGTCCAACTCCGGCGAACGGCTCGGCTGCGGGAACAGCGTATTGGCCCACGCGGCGACGCCGTGCCAGTCCGCGTAAGGGCTGAACTGGATCATGCGAATCGGGAGATAGTCCGAACTGATCGCCGCCTCGGACTCCACCGCATCCACGCCGCGCAGCTCGAAGCGCAAGCGCTCCTGATTGCCGACCGTGTCGACTTCGGGTTTGATTTCATCCTTGCGGAAATCGCCTAGCTGGCGCCAGTACAGCGGCTTGTCCTTGGGATGCGTGACCGTCAGCCGTATCAGCTCGATCGGCTCATCCGATTCCAGCGAAAACTCGCCCGACCACGCATTGCCGAACACCGGGTTCTCGCCCTCCACGCTGTACACCACCCACAACGCATCACCGATGCGCACATCATCCATCAGCAACTGCGCCGAGCGGGCGCCGCCATACATGCCCTGCTCCAGTCCCTGCTCGCGGTCCAGCAAGCGGATATTCACCGTCGCGGTACGATCCAGCACCTCGCCGCCGCGCAGGATCGCCACCTTGTGCAGCGACAGCTTCTGATGCTTGGGCAAGTAATTAATCGCAAACTGCCCGATGCGCGACAACGAACTGCGCTCATTCACCTGAATGACGCGACTGCGCAGCACCACCGGCGTCGGCGCCACCCGCACTTGCGTGTCCGACAGCCGCAACACCACCGGATCTTCGCGCTTGGTGGCGGGCGCATCGGCCAGCGGCGCCGCCCAGGCCGGGACCGGCGTGCCGCGAGCAAAGGTGGGATCATCACTGGATTTAGTCGCCGCAGGCTTGACCGGCGCGGCGTGAAGGACAGATGCGCCAGACAACAGCGCGGAAAGCAGAATCAGGGAAGGAATACGCATCAGAAAATAGTTTGCCTCTGGGTTGGAGCCATACAGCCCATACCACCCAGCATAACATATTGCCAAAATGGAAAAATGCGTACTTTGTCACGCCTGGTGGCGCAAATATACTAGTTCGACTCGGCAACTATCGTGATAGGCCCGTATTCAATCCTCGATGGTTCGCGGATTAATCAAGGAGGTGAGCACGTGATCGGACCAGCGCCCATTAATTTTCAGGTAGCTCTTCGCCAGCCCTTCCCTCTCAAACCCTAGTCGCTGAAGCAATATCTCGCTCCTGCGGTTTTCAGGCTGGTAATTTGCCATTATCCGATGCAGCCCATGCGTTTGGAAAACGCTCGGAATCGCTGTCTTCAGCGCCTCAAACATCAAGCCACTGCCCTGATGCCGCTGCCCAAGGGAGAAACCGAGGTGGCACGCTTGGAAAGGACCATAGACGATGTTCGTGAAGCCACACTGACCAATAACTTCTAAGCTCCCGTGCCTCTTGATGAGCCAATGCACAACGGTCCCGTTGGCGATTTGCGCTACCAAATCGTGCATCTGGAGCTCGACACTAGAGGTTGTATAAAATTCTTCTGAACGAAGAGGCTCCCATGCGCTTAAGTGATCGCGGTTTAATTTACGGTATTCCAATACAGCAGCGCAGTCATCCAGCGTCGGGTACGCCAGTACTAGACGCTCTGTTCCCATTGCGAGGAAAGGTCCTTTGATTTTCATGGCTGATTAGACACTGCGGCCAGCACGTCGGCTTAAATCGATGCCGAGTGCGGCTTTGCGCAGGCGGCGATTGCGCAGCACATAACGCACCGACGCTGAAGTGTCGTACATGAGTTGGTAGTGGTAATAGTTGATATGCTCTAGCACGGCGAACAGGAAAATCCCGAGCGGCCATGCCAATTGCGCGCTCCACCCGGAACGCGCTATCTCGACAATGAATCCGAGCGCGACTGCGCCGAACAGCACAAGATTGGATACTTTGAATGAGTTGAACAACTGCTTAAAGTAACCTGGCAACGGGGCCGACGCGGACAGCGCGCTATGTTTCAGTTGCCAATACAGCGCGCCCTGCACCAGCAGGTAGCTGACCGAGAACAGCGCCGACAGCCCCAGCGGCCAATGCACACCCGCCTCAGACTTGCGCCAATCCAGAATGAAAACAATCGGCAACACCACCGCGGCCAAGGCTTCCATCCCGCGCAAGTAGTTGAATCGGCTGCTCAGTCTATGCATGGAGTTAGCCCAAAAATCTGCCAGCCTTCGCCTTCAGCAGACGGATCAACTCAGGCTGCATGTATTCGTAGTCGTCTGGAATATCGAGACAGATCACGCGCTTGCCGTTCAGGTGCCTGGAGAATTTTGCGGACAGCCGGTTGCGATGCGCTTTTTCCATCACAAAAATCAGATTCGCCCATTCGATTTGCTCAGACGACAGCGGCACGTTGGCGTCATTGCCCAGTCCTGCCGAGTCGGTTTCCACGCCCGGCCAACTGGCGAATACATTTTCCGCAGTCGGACTGCGCAAGCGGTTTTGGGTACAAATGAATAAGGCGCGTTTGATCTGCATATCGGGCAAGCTTATCATTTCGATCAGCTTGAAGATGCACGCATTGTCACGGCGCTAAAAACAAAAAAGCCGCTACATGGCGGCTTGATCACTTACGCTGTTTTGGCGTCCCCACGGGGATTCGAACCCCGGTACTCACCGTGAAAGGGTGATGTCCTAGGCCTCTAGACGATGGGGACCAAGGAACTGCTGATTGACTGTATTCTACGCGATATTGGTGGAGGTAAGCGGGATCGAACCGCTGACCTCTTGCATGCCATGCAAGCGCTCTCCCAGCTGAGCTATACCCCCCGGGCGTAGAAAACATTTACTGCAAACCGACCAACGTTGGCATCGCTGGCGTCCCCACGGGGATTCGAACCCCGGTACTCACCGTGAAAGGGTGATGTCCTAGGCCTCTAGACGATGGGGACCTCGGAACTACCTTACTGCTATCATCCTCTGTGCGGTGGTGGAGGTAAGCGGGATCGAACCGCTGACCTCTTGCATGCCATGCAAGCGCTCTCCCAGCTGAGCTATACCCCCTCTGGCACAGATTGTTACTACTAACCAGCCTTGGCGAAGCTGGCGTCCCCACGGGGATTCGAACCCCGGTACTCACCGTGAAAGGGTGATGTCCTAGGCCTCTAGACGATGGGGACCTTGGAACTACCGTACTACTTTCTCTGCAAACTTGGTGGAGGTAAGCGGGATCGAACCGCTGACCTCTTGCATGCCATGCAAGCGCTCTCCCAGCTGAGCTATACCCCCGTTTGCGCGAGAGACAAGAGTATAGCAGAGGCGCCGTATATTGCAAATACCCTTTTGCAACTTTGCCCCTGCTTCAATCAACAAATCAGAGGAACTTTGCCAAGCGCGCCACAACCGTGTCGCGACCGAAGATTTCCAGCACGGCGTCGATTGCCGGCGTCTGCAGCTGACCAGTAATAAAGAGACGCAGCGGCATCGCGATTTGCGGCATCTTCAGACCATGCGCAGCCAGCACTTCTTTAATCATCGCGGCCAGCGCGGCCTTGTTCCACTCCACCGTTTTGCAGCGCTCGGCGAAATCGGCCAGCGCCGGTTTGACTGCATCGGTGACATGCTGGGTCAGCAGCGCGGCATCCGGTTGCGGCTCGCGGTAGAACAGCATGGCGGCATCGGCCAGTTCGTTAACGGTGTTGGTACGCTCTTTCAGCAGACCCAGCACGACCGCCAGCGCCGGCGCGCCGTCGAACACGGCGCCGTTGGCCTGCATGCGCGGCTGTGCCAGGGCAGCCAGGCGTTCGTTGTCGGCCTGCTTAATATAGTGGTTGTTCAGCCAGTTCAGTTTTTCGATATTGAATTGCGCGGCCGAGTTGGACAGGTGGCTGCCATCGAACCACTGGCACACCTGCTCCATCGAGAATACTTCGTCGTCGCCGTGGCTCCAGCCCAGACGCGCCAGGTAGTTCAGGATGGCTTCCGGCAGATAGCCTTCGGCCGGATATTGCATGACGTTGACCGCGTCCTTGCGCTTGGACATCTTGGCGCCGTCCGAACCCAGAATCATCGGCAGGTGGCCGTACTCAGGCAGCTCGGCACCGATGGCGCGCAGGATGTTGATCTGGCGTGGCGTGTTGTTGACGTGGTCGTCGCCGCGCAGCACGTGGCTGATCTGCATATCCAGGTCGTCGATGGCGACGCAGAAGTTGTAGGTCGGCGTGCCGTCCGGGCGGGCGATCACCAGATCGTCCAGCTCTTTATTACCGATGGTGATCGGGCCTTTGACGAAGTCGTTCCAGGTTACCTCGCCATCCAGCGGGTTCTTGAAGCGCACCACTGGCTTGCGGCCTTCCGGAATCGCCGGCAGCACTTTGCCCGGCTCTGGACGCCAGGTGCCGTCGTAGCGCGGCTTTTCGCCGGCGGCGGTGGCGCGGTCGCGCATCGCCTGCACTTCTTCCGGCGACGAGTAACAATGATAGACGGTGCCGGCTTCCAGCATCTGCGCCACCACTTCGCGGTAGCGGTCCATGCGTTTCATCTGATAGAACGGGCCTTCGTCGTGACTCAGACCCAGCCATTCCATGCCTTCGATGATGGCCTGCACCGCTTCCGGGGTCGAGCGCTCCAGGTCGGTGTCTTCAATCCGCAGCACGAAAGTGCCGCCGAAGTGACGGGCGAAGGCCCAGGAGTACAGCGCCGTGCGGGCGCCGCCGAGGTGGAGATAGCCAGTCGGGCTAGGAGCGAAACGGGTGCGGACTGGCTTGGCTGGTGCCGGTGTTGGAACATTCGTCATCGAAGTAAAAAGCTGAGATATAAAAGCAGCTATTTTACAGCGTCGGCGCGGGCTTGGCGTTCAAAGCTGGCGCGGTACCGCTGCTCGGCGTCGGCACGGGTGTTCATTTCGAACAACAGACCGCCGGGCGCTTCGCAGAAGAAGCGCGTGCCGCGTTCGTGGTGGAACACCTCGGTTTTCATGGTCACGCCCTGCGTCCGCAAGCGTTGATACAGTTCGCGCACCGCGTCCGCCGACGGTAATTCAAAGCCGAGATGGAAGTTGTGCGGCCACGTCACCGTGTGGTCCTTGGCTTCGATGACGATGTCGAAGCCGCCGCGCTTGAGCATGGCGGCGGCCGGACCGAGGTACTCCTGCGTGCAATCGAGGTGGCGCACGAAGAAAGCGGCGGTGGCGGGCACATCGCTGGAAGGGAAGCTGAGATGGTTGAATTTCATGGGTCTGACTCCTGTGGTTGAAGTCATCAGAATAAGACCCGGACGCCCTGCCCTCAACTCGCTTTCCGGCGCCCTGCCGCACGGGCCGGGACGCCGCTTTGCTCACATTTACCAGCCGCTGAAGCGCGGCCAGACCTGCCAGTCGCCGCCGTTTTGCGGGATCACGTGGTACTGACCGTGCTGCGCGGCGGTGGCGCAGGCGTGGTTCGGCAGCACGCGCAGGCTGGTGCCGACCGGGTAGCGCTGGGCGACGCTGACGTCCGGCGCGCCACGCCATTGCAGCACGCCGTGTTCCTGATTGGCCTTGCCGAAACCCAGCTCGGGCAGTGGCTGGCCATCGGCGTCGCAGACCATGCCGTAGCCGTGGTGGTCGTGGCCGAGGTCGCGGCTCATCGCCATCCAGCCGCCATCGGTGATGATCCAGCCCTTGTCCTGCTGGTGGCCGATGACGGTGCACAGCACGCTGATGGCCACTTCGTCGACGCGGCATACGCCCACGTCCACCATCACCATGTCGAAGAACACGTAGACGCCGGCGCGCACCTCGGTCACGTCTTCCAGATGGGCCGCGCTCAACGCGGTGGGCGTGGAGCCGACGCTGACCACCGGGCAGGCGTGACCGGCGGCGCGCAGACGCGTAGCCGCCGCGACACAGCGCGCGCGTTCCTGCTCAGCCATCGCGGCCAGCGCTTCGGGGGTATTGAGATCGTAGGATGCGCCGGCGTGGGTCATCACGCCCTTCAGGTGCGCACCGCCGTTCAGCGCCGCAGCGATTTCCAGCAGCACCGGATCATCCGGCTTGACGCCGGAACGATGGCCGTCAGTATCGATTTCGATCAGCGCCTCATAGCAGACGCCGTGCTCGGCGCCATGCGCAGCCAGTTGCTGCGCCATCGCCGACGATTCCACCAGCAGCGTCAGGCGCAGGCCAGCGCGGATCAACTTGAGCGCGTGGTTCAGCTTGTTCGGCACGATGGCCACCGCGTACAGGATATCGTCGATGCCGGCGCCAAAGAACTCCTCAGCCTCTTTCAGCGTCGAGACGGTAATGCCGCGCGCACCCGCCGCAAGCTGACGCCGCGCCACTTCCAGGCATTTGCTGGTCTTGACGTGCGGCCGGAACGCCACGCCCAGCTGATCCATGCGCCCCTGCATGCGCGCGATATTGCGCTGCATGCGTGCCTCATCCAGCAACAAGGCCGGCGTTTCCAATATAGCGTCCATACTCAACTCCCCTATCCGAATTTAGATATTTTATCCAAATTTAGATAAATCCGCCAATTCTGTGCAAATAACCAAAAGCGGCGGCCTGGACGCGAAGCGCCAGATCCGCCACATCGCGCTCACCGCGCTGGCCAGCAGCATCGACCAGGCCACGAATGATGATGAACAGATCGGCCGCAGCCACATTGCGACGCGCCGGATCGCGCAAGGCGGCTGGCGCATCCGGCTTGTCCAGCGCGGTTTGCAGCAACTCGGCAAAGCCGGACTTGCCATCCATTGCGGCGCGAATCTCGGCGCGGTCTTCCTCCTGATCCAGCAACCGCGCCAGATTCGGTCGTGTCAATTGCTGGCGCACACCGGCGTCGATGAAGGCCGCCAGCGCTTCGCGGCACGCGGGCAAGGCCGCCGCTGCGGCGGCGTCCGCATGCGCCTTGGCCTCCTCGCGCTGTAGTAGCGCCAGGGTCAAGGCATCTTTACTGGGGAAATATTGATACAGTGAGCCGATGCTGGCGCCGGCGCGGCGCGCGATCGCGTTGGTGTTGAAGCCTTCCAGCCCCTCTTCCTCCAGCACCAGCGCCGCCGCTTCGAGGATGGCGTCGACGGTGTGGGTGGCGCGACGCTGGCGAGGCGCCTTGCGCGGGCCGAGTGCGGCTGGCATTACTTGACGGTGATTTTGATTTCCTTGTTCATGCCGGCGCCGTAAGCCTGGTGCAGACCGTTGGCAAATTGCATGGTCAAGGTGTAGTTCCCCGGTGGCAGATTCAGCTCGGTTTCGGTCTGGCCCTTGCCAAAGTGAATGTGCTTGTCGTCGACCGGAATCACCTCGCCGGCCTTGATGGGCACGGCGTTAATCAGCAGATGATGATGGCCGGTATTGGCGGTCATGTCCCCGGCCGGCTTGATGCTCATGCCGGACACGGCGAACTTGACCTTGAACGGACTGCTGACCGTCGCGCCATTGGCCGGCTCGACAAACGACACCGATTGTTGCGCCAGCGCGCCAGCACTCAGGCTCAGCAGGACCGCCGCCAATAACGGCTTCATCATGATGCCTCCTTAGTCGTTTTTAACGACGATGGTCGGGAACTTGCTGGTCATGTCCTTGGCTTTTTCCGCCACCTGCACCGCCACCTTGCGCGCGATGGCCTTGTAGATTTCGGCCACTTTACCGTTCGGATCGGCCACCACGGTCGGCTTGCCGGAATCGGCCTGCTCGCGGATCGCCATGGTCAACGGCAGCGCGCCCAGGAAGTCGACACCGAAGTCCTGACACATCTTCTCGCCGCCGCCATGGCCGAAGATCTCTTCCGCATGGCCGCAGTTGGTGCAGATGTGCACGCTCATGTTTTCCACCACGCCCAGAATCGGGATGCCGACTTTCTCGAACATCTTCAGACCCTTGCGCGCATCCAGCAGCGCGATGTCCTGCGGCGTGGTCACAATAACCGCGCCGGTGACCGGCACTTTCTGCGACAGGGTCAGCTGAATGTCGCCGGTGCCCGGCGGCATGTCGACGATCAGATAGTCCAGATCGCGCCAGTTGGTCTGCTCCAGCAGCTGTTGCAGCGCCTGGGTGACCATCGGGCCGCGCCACACCATCGGCTCGTCCGGATCAATCAGGAAACCAATCGACGACACTTGCACGCCGTAGTTCTCCAGCGGCTCCATCGACTTGCCATCCTTGGTCTCGGGACGACCGGACACGCCCATCATCATCGGCTGCGACGGGCCATAGATATCGGCGTCCAGCAGGCCGACCGAGGCGCCCTCGGCGGCCAGCGCCAGCGCCAGGTTGGCGGCGGTGGTCGATTTGCCGACGCCGCCCTTGCCGGAGGCCACGGCAATGATGTTCTTCACGTTGACCATCGGCTTCAGGCCACGCTGCACAGTGTGCGCGATGATCTTGCTATACACGCTGACGCTGATGTTGCCCGCGCCCGGCAGGGTTTTCAGGCCGGCGATCACGCTGCTGCGGATGGCATCGATCTGGCTGTTGGCTGGGTAACCCAATTCTATGTCCAGCGAAATATCGCTACCGTCGACCTTCAGATTCTTGACCGACTTGCCGGACACGAAATCCTTCGTTGTATTTGGATCAACAATTTTGGACAGGGCTGCCTTGACGTCTTCTACTCCGATGCTCATGTAACTCTCCGTTAAATATGTCGCCATTCTAGCGCAACCTGCGCAATCACCGCATCCGCTGTTAAAATGCTCCTTTTCCACCCAAAAAGTGCAACAACCATGACCCGCAAGCTGTTCGTCACCACTGCCCTGCCCTACGCTAACGCCGCTTTCCATATTGGCCACATGATGGAGTACATCCAGGCCGACATCTGGGTACGGTTCCAGCGAATGCAGCGCGACGGCGACGCTCCACGCGAGGTGCACTTTGTGGGCGCCGACGACACCCACGGCACGCCGATCATGATCGCCGCCGAAAAGGAAGGCATCACGCCACAGGAATTCGTGGCCAAGATCGCCGCCGGCCGTGCCCAGTATCTGGACGGCTTCCATATCGCCTTCGATAACTGGTACTCGACCGATTCACCGGAAAACGTCGAACTGTCGCAGGGCATCTACCGCAAGCTGCGCGATGCTGGCCTGATCCAGACCAAGACCGTGGACCGTTTCTTCGACCCGGTCAAGGGCATGTTCCTGGCCGACCGCAACATCAAGGGCGAATGCCCGAAATGCGGCGCCAAGGACCAATACGGCGACAACTGCGAGGTGTGCGGCGCGGCCTACCAGCCGACCGACCTGGTTAATCCATTCTCGGTGTTCACCAACGCCACGCCGGTGCTCAAGCCGTCGGAACAGTATTTCTTCAAGCTGTCGGACAAGCGCTGCTACGAGTTCCTGAAGGAATGGCTGAACACCCCGGGCCGCTTGCAGCCGGAGATGGTCAACAAGGTCTCCGAATGGCTGGGCGAAGCCGGCGAAAAGCTGGCCGACTGGGATATCTCGCGTGACGCGCCCTACTTCGGCATTCCGATTCCGGACGCGCCGGGCAAGTACTTCTACGTCTGGCTGGACGCGCCGGTTGGCTATCTGGCCTCGCTGAAAAATTACTTCGACAAGAAGGGCCTGGACTACGACGCCTTCCTGCGCGATTCCAACACCGAACAGATTCACTTCATCGGCAAAGACATCGTGTCGTTCCACCTGCTGTTCTGGCCGGCGATGCTGAAGTTTGCCGATCACCCGACCATCGAGCGCATGCGCGTGGCGGTGCACGGTCACCTGACGGTCAACAACGAAAAAATGTCCAAGTCGCGCGGCACCGGCATCTCGCCGCTGCGTTACCTGAACCTGGGCATGAATCCGGAATGGCTGCGTTACTACATCGCCTTCAAGCTGAACTCCAAGGTGGAAGACCTGGACTTCACCGGCGAAGACTTCGTGGCGCGTGTGAATTCCGACCTGATCGGCAAGTACGTCAACATCGCGTCGCGCTGCGCTGGCTTCATCGCCAAGAAGTTCGACGGCAAGCTGGCGTCCAGCCTGTCCGACAACGCGCAGACGTGGATCAAGCGTGCGCTGGTCAACGAGCAAGGCGTCGAGCGCCAGGCCAATATCGCCGCCAACTTCGAGGCGCGCGAATTCGGCAAGGCGCTGCGCGAAATCATGGAAATCGCCGACTTCGCCAATCAGTACGTGGATGAAAACAAGCCGTGGATTCTGGCCAAGGACGAAGCCAAACTGGCCGAGCTGCACGATGTCTGCACCACTGCGCTGATCCTGTTCCGTCAACTGTCGATCCTGCTGTCGCCGGTGCTGCCGGGCGTGGCCGCCAACGTGGCCAAGTTCCTCAACGACGACCAGTTCGTCTGGACCGATACCGACGTCGCCAGCGGCGTGGTGTCCAGCAAGCTGCTGGGCCGCACCATCGGCGCTTACGATCACCTGATGAAGCGCGTTGAGCCGAAAATGATCGAAGACCTGTTCGACGCGCCTGCAGCCGGCGCCGCGCAAGCCGCAGCGCCAGCCGTCAAAGCCGAGAAGCCAGCTAAAGCCAAGGCCGCGCCAGCAGTGGCCGTGACCGAAACCGGCATCGAAGTGATGGCGCCGGAAATCACCGTGGACGACTTCTTCAAGGTCGACCTGCGCATCGCCAAGATCGTCAACTGCGAACACGTGGAAGGCTCGGACAAGCTGCTGCGCCTGACGCTGGATGCCGGCGAAGGCCGTCACCGCAATGTGTTCTCCGGCATCAAGTCGATGTACCAGCCGGAAGACCTGATCGGCAAGCTGACCGTGCTGGTGGCCAACCTGGCACCGCGCAAGATGAAGTTTGGCGTGTCGGAAGGCATGGTCATGGCAGCCTCGGCGGCGGATGAGAAAGCCAATCCAGGCATCTACATCCTGAATCCATGGCCGGGCGCCGAGCCTGGCATGCGCATTCGTTAAGGACCATGGCATGGACCTGCGAGTGCGTGAAGCAACGAAGGATGATGCCAGACTGATCGCCGAGCTCACGCGTGCCGCGTGGGCCGGCAAGGTGAGCGTCACTTCCAGTGGACACCGCGAAACCGCCGTCATCGTCGCAGAGAACCTGCGCGATGGCGGCGGTTTTGTTTTGGAGCTGGACCAGCGGGCGGTGGGGTCGGTGCGCTGGCTGCCGCTGGAGGCCGAGCCCGGCGTGTGGGAAGTGTGCCGCATGGGCGTGCTGCCCGAGCATCGCGGCACCAATCTGTCGCAGCATTTGCTGGAGGCGGTGATTCACCACGGCCTGGCGGCCGGCGTGCAGGAGGTGCGGCTGGCGGTGCGCGCCGACCAGCCCAAGCTGATCGACTTCTACACCGCCTACGAGTTCGAACTGGCCGAGGCGCTGGAGTATTCACACGCCAATCCGCTGGAACCGGCTCCGTTCGTCATGCGGCGCTCGCTGCGGCACTGACCGCCTGCTGTCTGACCGCATCACAGGGCGTGCTCCTACGCGCCCGGCCCGCTCCACGCCTCACAATGAGCACTTCGTATGGAGGTCATCATGAAGATGCACATTGCAATCCTGGTCGCCTGCCTGAGCACTGGCGCCTGGGCACAGAGTGAGCCCGATCCGGCCGTGAAAAGCGCTGATGGCAAGACCACGCCAGCCAAGCAGAAAGCGGCCAAATCACCCTGCGCCGGCATGCAGGGCGGCGTAGACGCCAGCGGTGGCGAAAGCGTCGAGCAGCACAGCAAGACCAGCAAGGCCACCGCCAACAACAGCGCCGCCTGCGGCAAGCATAATGGCAAGGCAGACAAGCCGGAGGCCGCGCCCACTACCGCCAATCCGCAAGACGATCCGGTGACACGCAAATAGCTCGGCACCGCCACGCCTTACCAGGTGCCGGTGCGCATCAGTTGCGCGGCGGGTACCGGGGTGGTCCAGCGGAACGGAAGCGCCCCGGCGTTGCGCACCACTTCGCGCACTTGGAAGCGCAGCAGGCGTTCGGCGCCGGCAAACCCTTCTACCTCCGGACCATCCCAGACGATCTCCGCGTCCACCGTCACATGCAGCAAGTCGCCGCTGCTGAAGTCGATGAATAGCAGGCCGGCACGCGGCTCGGCGGCCAGGTTGCCGAGCGTGTTGAAGAAGAAGTTGCCGATGAATTCGGGTGAGGTCAGCGTGTGGTCGTCGTCCACGCGAACGAAGCCAGGTCGGCCGCCGCGATGCGACACGTCCACGCCGCGCCCGCGCCCTGCATTGGCCGCCACGTTGGCGCTGGCGATGAAGAAGGTGTCGGCGCGCGCGATCAATTCGCGGTCGGCGGCAGACAATGCCGCGCGGCGCTGCACCTGCACTTCACGGCCAGCAGATGGCACCGCCGTGTGCTCGCGCTGCTGGATGTATTTTGGGCAGTTGCCAAAGCTTTGCCGGACGGCGATACGCATCCCTGGCTGGTCCAGCGCTACGATCTCGCCGTTGACGCGATTGCGGCGGCGCGTCTCCGGCGCCATGCCCAGCCCGCCAACATGGGCTCCCACATGCAGCTGGCCTTGCAGCGGATCGCCCGCCAGCAGGCCGCCGCTGATGCTGAGCGTGCCCGCGTCCGGCGTGTGGATGAAGCCGGGGTCGCCGGCCAGCACGGTCGCCCACGGCTGACCGGCCGCGTCCAGCGCGCCCAGGAAGAAGAACGGCAACTCGGCGTAAAACTCACGGTGCTGCTCTGGCATGTGATCGCGGATGAAGGGTTCGACGCGAACGGTATGCTCGCGCGCGCCAACGCGCTCCTGGATTTCAATCTCATGCGCGTGGAACGGGGACGAGATCGCATTCATTGCTTATGCCTCCTCGGGCGCGAGACCGGCAGGTGTGGCGCGCATCGGCACAAAGCCTGGCAGCGCGCGGATATTGCCCAACCATGCGCGGATGTTGGGATACGGTTTCAGCGACACGCCGCCCTCCGGCGCGTGGGCGATGTAGCTGTAACCAGCGATGTCGGCAATGCTGGCGTGTTCGCCCACCAGCCAGCGGCGCCCGGCCAATTCCTGCTCAAGCACGTCGAACAATCGCACCGCCGTGATTTGGGCGCGCTCGTGGTCCAGCGGCGCGCCAAACACCGTCACCAGCCGCGCGGCTGCCGGGCCGTAGGCGACTTTGCCGGAAGCGGTCGATAGCCAGCGCTGCACGTTGGCGGCCGCTACCGGATCACGCGGCAGCCAGCGCCCGCTGTCGTCGTATTTCGAGGCCAGGTAGACCAGAATGGCGGTGGAATCGGCCAGCACCACGTCACCGTCTTCCAGTACCGGGATTTCACCGAAGGCGTTGCGGGCCAGATGCACGGCGCCACGGTTTTCGCGCGCGGCCATGTCGATCTCGATGAACTCGTAGGGCAGCCGCAGCAGGTTGAGCATCAGCTCGGCGCGGTGGCTGTGGCCGGACAGGTGGAAGCCGTACAGTTTCATGTTGTTTTCCCGAATGGTGGTTGGATGAGGCCAGTATAGGCAGCCGCCATCGTGCTGATAAGCCGGACAAAATCGGAATCACTGTCCACTCAAAGTGTACAATTGATGCATGATCGATCTGAATACCATCAACCTCAATCGGCTGACGACCTTTGTCGCCGTGGTCGAGGCCGGCTCACTGACGGCGGCGGCCGAACGGTTGGGCCTGGCCAAGTCCATGGTCAGCAAGCATATGCAGTTGCTGGAGCAGGAAATCGGTGTCGGCTTGCTGCTGCGCTCGACGCGCAAACTCAGCCTGACCGAGGCGGGGCGCGACTTTTACGACGCCAGCAGGCAAGTGCTGCAGGCGGCGCAACAGGCCGTGGAGCAGGCGCGCAGCGGCCGCACGGCGCCGCAAGGCACGCTGCGGGTGGCGGCGCCGATCGATTACGGTGTGATCGTGGTGGCGCCGGTGCTGGCGCAGCTGCGGGCGCGTTACCCGGCGCTAAAGATCGACCTGATTTGCGGCGACCATGTCATCGACCTGATCGCGGAAGGCATCGATGTCACGGTACGACTGGGCAAGCTGGCCGATTCCGGCCTGATGGCGACGCGGGTCGATACGCTGACGCGCTGGCTAGTGGCCAGCCCGGACTTCATCGCCCGCCACGGCATGCCAACGCATCCCGAGGAATTGCCGCCGCTGCCGCACGTCGCGCTGTCGGTGCTACCGCAGCCGGCGCGCTTCACATTCAGCGATGGTGCCGGCAATGCGCTGGAGGTACGGATGCGCAACACTGTATTTTCATCGAACACCGCCTACGCCACGCGCGCCGCCGCGCTGGCTGGCGACGGCATGCTGTTCGCCACTGTGTTCTCGGTGAAGGAGGACGTGGCGGCCGGACGATTGGTGCGGCTGCTGCCGGAATGGTCGCTGCCGGAGAGCGATATCCACGCGGTGTATCCGGCCAGCGCGCACCTGCCACAAAAGGTGCGCGTGTTTATCGATGCCTTAAAGGCGGCGACCGGCGGCTAATCCCGCGCCGGCGGCTTCACAGCGGCCCGCGCGCGGCGTCGGCGCAGCGCCAGCGTGCTGACCAGCGCCAGCGAGGCCGCTACGGCGCCCCAGATCCAGGTGGCTTTGACCGAGGCGGGCCGGCGTTCGCGCGGCGCGGTGGGGTCTTTCAGCGCGGCCGGAAACAGACGTGGCGGCACTGGCACAATTTGCCAGTCGGCGCGATTGGCTGGTGCGCGCTGTTCGTATTCGCGCAGCGACAGCACCGGATCGCTGCCAAATGCCCGCGAGGATGGAAATTGCGGAATCCGTACGAACAGCAACGCTTCCAGATCGTCGGCCAGTTGCGCCTCCAGGCGGCCGCTGGCCTGCCCCGCCGTGACGCGGCCAAGCAGGTCGCTTCCGATGGCATTGAAGGCGGCGAACGGCAGCAGTTCGGTGCGCTCGGTCTTCAGGTAATCGTAAGCGGTCTGGCCGCTGGCGAGGCTGACTTCTTTCAATGCCATGTAGGGCAAGGCTAGCGCGGCTTTCAGCGGGTTCTCGCCGCCTTGGCGTGGAATATTCCAGCCCAGCGTGCGCAGGGTTTCCATGCTGATGCCGGCGCAGTTGGTGCTGGCGTGGCGATAGTGAAAATCCTGGCGGTAGAAATGGCTGAACACGCGGCTGATGGCTTCCTGGTACAGCGCCGGTGCGCGCTGGTCCTTCAGCACGGCGATCAGCATGTAGGATGGCCGATACCACGACTGCCCGCTGTTGAGGTCGGCCATGTAGGCATCCATCGGCAAGGTGGAAGCGATGATACCTTTTTCGCTGATCGAGGCCAGGCTGTAGAAGTTGTTGACCAGCCAGTTGTCCCACTCGCCCGCCGCGCCAAAGCGGCCGGTGGCGACGGCGAAGTGGCCGCCCCAGGCTTCGTCATCATCGCCCTGGGCGCCGTTCAGCACGAAGGCCAGGACTGGCTTGCCGGCCAGCGGTAGCGGCTGGGTGCCACCGTCGCGCCGCCACAACGTGCGCACGGCGTACGGTGCGGTGGCGCCGCCCTGCTGCGCGCGTACCAGGCTTTCGACGGTTTCGCCGGCCATCAGCGGCTGGCTGGGCGCGGCGGCGCGGATGGCGTAGCGCTTGGGCCACAGCGTGCGTGCCACGAAGCTGCCTTCGCGCAGCACGCCACGGGCTTTAACTTCGCTGTCAGCAAAGAAGTCCAGGCTGCTGCTGTCGACATAGGAGCGGTTGCCGGCCAGACGCGGCGTCAGCTCGACCTCGCGCACCGCACCGCCGCCCTCCAGCAGCACCCCGTCGCTTCCGCGCACAGCGGCGCGGGTGAGCCGGCCCTCGGCCACGTGTGGCGAGCCGATCCACAATAACGACGGCGGCTGATTGCGCGGCTGGCCGCCGGTGGCCGCCAACCAGGCCCGCACATCATCCTGCGCGCGCAGGCGCGGCGCATAGTCGGCCGCGTCGGCCTTGGCGACGGCAATCATCTCATCCTGGAAGTACCACAGCGCCTGCTCCGGCGCCAGGCAATCATGGCAGCGACCGGTCGCCAGCCGGAAGCGCTCGGTCGAATACAAGCCGAGCAAACCCGGCGCGAGCGCGTCGCGGATGCTGGGATCGGGCTGCTGAGCGGCAGGCGTAGGCATGACCACACTGTACAACAGGGCTGCGGCCGTCAGTGCGGCAATCATGGAACGAGGCAACATACTGTGGCTCCGTGGATGACGGAGTTGCAGTGTAGAACGCCTCGCGCGTCAATTCGTTACGCTACGTCAAGCTTTCTAGCCTCGCCGGGCCGACACCACGATGCCGCCGACGATCAGCACAAACGCCGCCGCGTGGTAGCCGTGCGGCGCCTCGCCCAGGAAGGCCGACGACAGCACGGCGGTGAACAAGGGCGTCAGGTTGACGAAGAACGAGCCCACCGACGGTCCCGCCTCGCGCACGCCGGCGCCCCAGCAGCCAAACGCGACGATGGCCGGCCCGGTGGACACGTACAGCAGCGCCGCCACCAGCGGCCAGCCCCACTGCACCGGCATGCTGGTCAAGGCCCACTCGCCGGCCGCGAACGCGCCCGACCACAGCACGCCAAACGCCACTTGCGCCAGCAGGAAGCTGGCCCAGTTGGCGCGGATCTGTGCCGGTTCGGTGGCGCGCGTCAGCAGCCAGCTGTAAAACGACCAGGCGATGGTGGCCAGTATCATGAACAGATCGCCCGGCACCAGCCGCAGTTCCAGCACGTGGCGCCATTCGCCGCGCGCCAGCACCAGCAGCACGCCAGCGATCGACAGCACCGCGCCAACCACCTGCTTGCGGCTGACCGGCACACCGAAGAACAGCCAGCCGCTCAGCATCATCCACACCGGCATGCCGGACGCCACCAGCGTGACATTGATCGGGGTCGAGCTTTGCAGCGCCAGATATTGCAAGGCGTTGTACATGCCGATCCCCAGCAGGCCCAGCACGGCGTAGCGCCGCCAATGAGGCCACAGCCCGGCCTCGCGCCGGAATACCGGCCCGGCCAGCGGCAGCAGGATGCAAAAAGCGATGCTCCAACGCAGGAAATTCAGCAACACCGGCGGCAGCATGTCGTGCACCAGGCGGCCGACAATGGCGTTGCCGGCCCACAGCAGCGGCGGCAGCGTCAGCAGGAAGATGGTTCGGGACGTCAGGCGTTGGGTCATTTTTGATATTCGTGCAACATCACAGGCGGCAGCATACCCGAAGAATTAGCCCCGGAGCGCCGGAGCGCGGTAAAATACCCGCTGCTGATCCACCCCAATTCGAGAATATGAAACTTTCTAAACAACATTCGATGTACGAATCCGACCACACCCTGTTCATCAAGGCGTTGAAGGAAAAGAATCCGCAGATTGACGAAGGCCAGCAAAAAGGCCGCGCCCTGCTGTGGGACCGTCCGCCGATCTCGCTGGATGAACAGCAACGTCAGCTGGAATCGGCCGTCAAGCAACAAGCTTACGTCTACCAGAACAAACTCTAAGTATTTGGGGCGGCAAGGATGTTGCCAGACGATACGGCTGACCTGCAGCCGCCAGCGCCGGAAGCCGAGGACGGCGAAACCGGCGCAGGCGTTGCTGTACCTAGCGTCGCCGCCAGTCTGGGTGAGGCCATCCAGGCCGCCAACGATGCCGCCTCGCTGAGCGCCGACGCAGTGCCGTCGGACGCGCCTGGTGACGCAGCGGCCGAGGCAGCTGCCGTCACCACCGAAATCGCCGCCCACGCCCGCCTGTACGGCGAGCCGCTGCTCAAGCTGCCGACCGACCTCTACATCCCGCCCGACGCGCTGGAAATCTTCCTCGACGCGTTTGAAGGTCCGTTGGACTTGCTGTTGTACCTGATCCGCAAGCAGAATTTCAACATCCTCGATATTCCGATGGCGCAGCTCACGCTGCAGTACCTGAAGTACGTCGAGCAAATCCGCCTGTCCAATCTGGAACTGGCGGCCGAATACCTGCTGATGGCGGCCATGCTGATCGAGATCAAATCGCGCATGCTGCTGCCGCAACGCCAGGCCGATCTGGACGTGGAAGCGGACGACCCGCGCGCCGACCTGGTGCGCCGCCTGCTGGAATACGAACAGATCAAGCTGGCCGCCTACGACCTCAACGCGCTGCCGCAAGTCGAGCGCGATTTCGTCCGCACTCAGATCTTCATCGAACAAAGCCTGATCCCGACCTGGCCGCAGGTGGAAGCGATCGACCTGCAGCAAGCCTGGCTGGACGTGATGAAACGCGCCAAGCTTACCCAGCATCACAAGATCAGCCGCGAGGAGCTGTCGGTGCGCGAGCACATGACCGCCATTCTGCGCCGCCTGCAATCGAGCCGCTTCGTCGAGTTTGCCGACCTGTTCGAGGTCGGCGGCGGCGTACCGGTGGTGGTGGTCAACTTTGTCGCGCTGCTGGAGCTGGCGAAAGAAACCCTGATTGAAATTACCCAGGCCGAGCCGTTCGCACCGATCTACGTGCGGCTCGCCTACTCACCGGCATAAGCCGGCAATAAGAACGAGCCTACACCATGAAAATCATCACCACCATTGAAGAATTGCGCGACCAGCTCAGCGGTCAGCTGCGTACCGCCTTTGTCCCGACCATGGGCAATCTGCACGAAGGCCATCTGTCGCTGATGCGCCTGGCGCGCAAGCATGGCGATCCAGTGGTTGCGTCGATCTTCGTCAACCGCCTGCAATTCGGCCCGAACGAGGATTTCGACAAATACCCGCGTACCTTCCAGGCTGACGTGGAAAAACTGGAAAAGGAAGGCGTGTACGTGCTGTTCGCGCCGACCGAGAAGGATCTGTATCCGGAGCCGCAGGAGTACCGCGTGCAACCGCCGGATGGCCTCGGCAATATCCTGGAGGGCGAGTTCCGTCCGGGCTTCTTCAACGGCGTGTGCACCGTGGTGACCAAGCTGTTCTCGTGCGTGCAGCCGCGCGTGGCGGTGTTCGGCAAGAAGGATTATCAGCAGTTGATGATCGTGCGTAACATGACGCGCCAGTTCGCGATGCCGACCGAGATTATCGCCGCTGAAACCTGGCGCGCGGATGATGGTCTGGCGCTGTCGTCGCGCAATATGTATCTGTCGGAAACGGAGCGCGCTGAGGCGCCGGCGCTGTATCAAACGCTGAACTTCGTCGCCAACGAGATGCGTTCGGGCCATCTGGACGTGTTCCAGCTGGAGCACAAGGCGATGGACGATCTGGCCAAGCGCGGCTGGAAGCCGGATTACATTTCGATCCGCAAGCGCAACGATTTGCAACCGCCTAACGCCGGCGATCTGGCACAAGGCGCGCCGCTGGTGGTGCTGGCCGCCGCCAAGCTGGGCACGACCCGTTTGATCGACAATCTGGAAGTCTAAGGCTTCCCACCCGCAGGCACGGCCGGCGTAATGGTCGCGCCCTGTGGCGATAGCTGGATAATCACCGCCGGCGTGCTAATCACCGGCGCCGGCGCGGGTGCGGTCACCGCCACTGGCGCCGGCTGACGCAACACCAAATTCATCACCACGCTCGACAGCCCGACCACCACTACGATCAGCGTGACAAACAGGCCGACCACCCACTTGATCATCTCGGATACGCCTTTAGCGACCGCACTATCGATCTTGACGTCAAAGGCATCAAACCGCGCATGAATGGCGGTGAAACGCTCGTTCATGGTCAAGCGCAAATCGTCAATGGCGGTGCGAGTAGCTTCGGATCGTTCGTTCATCACGACGCGCAAGTCATCGACGGCGGTGCGCACGTCGCCTAACTTGTTGTCGATGTACTCTCTGTCAGAATTGGCGTTCATGATGGCCGATCATGCGCCGCGCAAGGGGGCGCGTCAACGGCCCGACGTACGGTGTTTGATGCAGATCAGGCGGCGACGTTTTGCGCCCAAGCCAAGGCCGACAGGTGGGCTTTGTTGACGTCCAGCGGGCTCAGCTTGAGGTTAACGGCCAGCGAGGCCACCAGGTCGGAATTCAGTTCGCACGCCTCGGCCAGCGCCAGATAGGGGCCGTATTTGCCGCTGCGCGTCAGCAGCGCCACCACCACGTCTTCCGACAGCTGGATATTGGCCAGCACTTCTTCCATCGGAATCCCCAGCAAACGATCCAGCAGCGAAAACATGCCGGCCACGAACACATTCTCGGCCTCGCTCTTGCCCAGCGCGGCCTGCGCCAGCAGCTCGGCCAGGCGGCCGCGTACCACCGCCGTTTCCAGCAACACCGGCGAATAGCCCGAGGTGCTGGCGGTCGCCAGCAGCAGAGTCAACCAGCGATACAGCGGCTGATAGCCCAGCAAGGTCAAGGCCTGACGCAGCGACTGCACTTCCCTGCCCGCGCCAAAGCCGGCCGAGTTGATGAAGCGCAGCAGCTTGTACGACAGCGTGGCGTCGCGCTTGAGCACCGCCTCCAGCTGGGCGATGTCGGCATTCTGCCGCACCATCTGCATCAATTGCATGATGATGGTCTGGGCCGGATTCATGCCCTTGCTATCGCTCGACGGACGCGGCGTCAGGTGCAGCTTGCCGACAAAGGCATTCAGCCCCAGCGCCGCGCAAGCGTCGAAATCGGCCCAGTTGCTGACCGGGCGCGCAATCATGCCCACCGTCGACTGCTTCAGCGCCGCATAAGTGCGCGCCTGGCTGCCGACGTCGGCACCGGTAAATCGCATTTCCACATAAGAAGCCATGGTCGGCAGCCGGGTGCCGATGCGCGGCAGATCGGCCTCGCGCAGCAGAATGCCGACGCCGCCGGCGCGCAAGCCTTGCACCGCAGCCATGGTATCGGGATTGGCCAGTTCAGCGGCCTTGATCGACAGCACCGTGTGTTGCGGCGGCATGTCGTACAGCGCATCGGCCGACAGCATGGCCGGCACGGCGTCCAGGAACAGGGTTTTGTCGCGTAACAGCCAGTCGCCGTCCTCGTTGTTGACCTGGCCGGCGACAAAGCCGATCAGGGCATCGAGCGCGGCCGGGGTCGACGCGGCGCCGGTGCTGTCCTGGCGCCAGGACAGCTCATACCCGACCACGCGCTGCTTGGGGTCGAGCAAGGGTTCACGGACGAGAAAGTTAGTCTGATGCATTGCTTTATCTGAGTAGCCGGGCGGCGCCCGCGTCCGCGCCGCCCGCTTGCGGCGGGCAGTGCTCCCGCCACGGCAGGATCAAGCTCCGAGTTTCTCGAAGATCTTGTTCAGCTTTTCGTCCAGCGTAGCCGCGGTAAAAGGCTTCACCACGTAGCCGTTGGCGCCGGCCTGGGCCGCCGCAATGATGTTTTCCTTTTTGGCTTCGGCGGTCACCATCAGCACCGGCAGCTTGGCCAGTGCCGGATCGGCACGAATGTTTTGCAGCATGGTCAGACCGTCCATGTTCGGCATGTTCCAGTCGGACACGACGAAGTCGAACTGCTCCGCACGCAGCTTGGCCAGCGCCATCACGCCGTCTTCTGCCTCGTCCACATTGGCATAACCCAGTTCTTTCAACAGATTCCGGACGATGCGGCGCATCGTCGAAAAATCGTCAACAACTAAAAATTTCATCTTTGGATCAGCCATGAATTGCTCCGTTGATTCTCTACGCGGTTGTTAATAGTGCCTACAATTGGCAACAAGTTGTAGGATAGCATTTTCGTTGCTTGAAGGCGAACAAAGTAGCAGTAAAACGTCACAGTTGTACATTTAAACACGCAAGGCGCGCATCCCGTGCTGGGCCAGATAACCCAGTACCATGCCCGGCAATGCCTGCAATGCACCGACTTCGTGCGCGCCGCCCATCGCAATCGCCTCGCGCGGCATGCCAAACACCACGCAACTGGCTTCGTCCTGAGCGAAATTATACGCCCCGGCGTTTTTCATCTCCAGCATGCCGGCCGCGCCATCCTTGCCCATGCCGGTCAGGATAACCCCAACCGCGTTTTTACCCGCGCACTGCGCGGCTGAACGGAACAGCACGTCCACCGACGGCCGGTGGCGGTTGACCGGGTCGGCCTGGTCGATGCGGGTCATGTAGTTGGCGCCGCTACGGGTCAGATACAGGTGCGAATGGCCGGGCGCGATGTAGGCGTGGCCCGGCAGCACCCGTTCGTTGCCCTGGGCTTCCTGCACCGAGATCTTGCACAGCGAATCGAGGCGCTTGGCGAACGAGCGGGTAAAGCCTTCCGGCATGTGCTGCGCGATCAGGATGCCGGGACAGTCGGACGGCATCTGCATCAGGAATTCGCGGATCGCCTCGGTGCCGCCGGTGGAGGCGCCGATGATGATCAGTTTTTCCGACGACAGCAGCGGATTGCGCAACGCCGACAGCGGCGCGTGCCCTTCGGCACCCGGCTGCGGCAGGCGGCGCGCCTGCACCCGCGCCTTGGAGGCGGCACGGATCTTGTCGGTGATCAGCTCGGTGTATTCGCGCATGCCGGCCTGGATCGAGATCTTCGGCTTGGTGACGAAGTCGACCGCGCCCAGCTCCAGCGCGCGCATGGTGATTTCGGAGCCGCGCTCGGTCAGCGAGGACACCATCAGCACCGGCATCGGTCGCAGCCGCATCAGTTTTTCCAGGAAATCGAGGCCGTCCATTTTCGGCATCTCGACGTCCAGCGTCAGCACGTCGGGATTGGTCTGTTTGATCAGCTCGCGCGCGACCAGTGGATCGGGCGCCACGCCCACCACTTCCATATCAGGCTGCGAGTTGATGATCTCGCTCATCACGCTGCGGATCAGTGCGGAGTCGTCGCACACCAGGACTTTGATCTTCATACACTACCTTCTTGCTGTTATTTAAAACAAATCGATCTCGCCACCCACCGGCGCCACCTTGAGCCGGCTGGCGTATTCAATTTCGCGTTTGACCAGGGTGTCGTTATGGCTTTGCATCAGCTTCTTGACCAGCACCTTGCCGGTGCGCGGGAAAAAGTACACCTTGCGCGGATAGATGTCGTTCAAGTCTTCCGCCACCACCCGGATGCGCTCCACCTTGAGGAAATTCAGCACAAACGCGGCATTGCGTTCGCCGACGTTGATGGCGGTGAAGCCCTTCAGCACGGCGCCGCCGCCAAACACCTTGGCTTCCAGATTCTCGCGCTTGGCGCCGGCCTTGAGCAAATCGTTGATCAGGATCTCCATCGCATAGGTGCCATAGCGCGCCGAGGCCGACACCGGGCTGCCGGCATCGCCGCCACCGTCCGGCAGCATGAAGTGGTTCATGCCGCCCAGGCCGGTGGTGCGGTCGCGGATGCAGGCCGACACGCAGGAACCCAGCACGGTCACGATCAACATGTCCTTGTTGGTGTGGTAATACTCTCCCGGCAGGATTTTGGCGGCCTGGCAGTCGAACGTCCTATCGTAATAAACGTTCGTGGCAAATTGTTCGAGGTCCATGTTCTATTCTCATGTGCGTTGCGGTGCTTTGCGGGCCGCAGCGGTATCGTCCAGTTCGTAGACGGTCTTGCCGCGCAGTTTCAACGACTCCGAGACATACAGGAAGTTCTCCGAATGCCCGGCAAACAGCAGCGCATCCGGTTTCATCAGCGGCACAAAGCGCGCCAGGATCTTGCGCTGGGTCGCCTTGTCGAAGTAAATCATCACGTTGCGGCAAAAGATGGCGTCGAACTGGCCGCTGATCGGCCAGCTGTCGGCCAGCAAGTTCAACTGCTTGAACGTTATCATATTACGCAACTCGGGACGGATGCGCGCCATCCCCTCGCGGTCGCCCTTGCCCTTCAAGAAGAAGCGGCGCTGGCGCTCGGGCAGCATCTTGTCCAGCCGGTCCATGGTGTAGACGCCGTTCTCGGCGGTCGCCAGCACATTGGTGTCGATGTCGGTGGCGATGATCTGACAATTCGGCGTCAGCGTGTTGAAGGTCTCGCACACGGTCATCGCGATCGAATACGGTTCCTCGCCGGTGGAGCTGGCCGAACACCAGATGGTCAGCGGCTCGCGCTTGCCCTTGATGTGGTCGGCCAGCAGCGGGAAGTGGTGCGCCTCGCGGAAGAACGAGGTCAGGTTGGTGGTCAGGGCGTTGGTGAAGGATTCCCACTCCTCGCCCAGGTGACCGGCCTCCAGCTGGTCCAAGTACTTGGCAAACGAGTCGATGCCGGTGGCCCGCAAGCGCCGCGCCAGCCGGCTGTAGACCATTTCCTGTTTGCTGTCGGCCAGAGAGATGCCCGCGCGCTTGTAGATCAAGCCGCGCACGCGCTCGAAGTCGCGGGCGTTGAAGTCAAATTCCTTGACGGTGTCTTTTGATTGCGGCATATGTTGAACCTTTATGTGACTACACTATGCCAACCGTGATCCCGCCGCAGCGGGTGCGGTGGGACCACGTACAGCTTTAAAACTCTTCCCACTCGTCGGCGCCCGAAGACGCCGCTGCGGCCTTTTTGGCGGAGGCCGGACGCGGTGCGGCTGCCGGCGCGGGCGCCGGTTTCGGACGTGGCGCGGCGGCAATCACCGCCCTCGTCGCCTTCGCCGGTGCCGCTGCGGCCTTGGCCACCGGCGCCGGACGGCGCAGCCCTTCCTCATGCGACAGCTTGAAGATGCTGACCGCCTGCGACAGCAGCTCGGCCTGCTCCTGCATGCTTTCCGCCGCAGCGGCCGCTTCTTCCACCAGCGCCGCGTTCTGCTGCGTCATTTCATCCATCTGCGAGATCGCCTGGTTGACTTCCTCGATGCCATTGCTCTGTTCCTGGGTGGCGGCGGTGATTTCGCCCATGATGTCGGCCACCTGGCGGATCGAGGTCACGACCAGGTCCATGGTCTGGCCGGCTTCATCCACCAGCTTGCTGCCGGCATCGACCTTGTCCACCGAGTCGGTGATCAGTTCCTTGATTTCCTTGGCCGCGCCGGCCGAACGCTGCGCCAGATTGCGCACCTCGGACGCCACCACCGCGAAACCGCGGCCTTGCTCACCGGCGCGCGCCGCCTCAACCGCCGCGTTCAGCGCCAGAATATTGGTCTGGAAGGCGATGCCGTCAATGACCGAAATAATGTCGGCGATCTTGCGCGACGATTCGGTGATCGAGCCCATGGTCTGCACCACCTGCGACACCACGTTGCCGCCCTTCTCCGCCACCGACGACGCCGTCACGGCCAGTTGATTGGCCTGGCGCGCGTTGTCGGCATTCTGCTTGACGGTCGAGGTCAGTTCTTCCATCGACGACGCGGTTTCCTCCAGCGAGCTGGCTTGCGACTCGGTGCGGGCCGACAGATCGGCATTGCCGGACGCGATTTCCTGCGACGCGGTCGAAATCATCACGGTACCGGCGCGCACATCGCCCACGGTCTTGGCCAGGCTGTCGTTCATGTCCTTCAGCGCCTGCAGCAGTTCGCTGGTTTCATCCTGGCCTTCGACCTGCACATTCGAGGTCAGCTCGCCGGATGCCACCTTTTGCGCCACGCCGACCGCGCCCGACAGCGGCAGCGTGATCGAACGGGTGATGATGGTGGCGCACACCACGCCCAGCACCACCGCCACGCCGCCCAGCACGAACAGCACCACCATCAGGCTGCGATCGGACGACACCGAGCCATCCATCACATCCTTGGCATTGGCCTGCTGCATCTCGACCATCTTGTTGATCAGCGCCAGCGTCTGGGTATTCAGCGGGTCGATGCGGCCGGAAATCACCTTGATGCCGCCCTCGCTGTTAAACGCCAGGATCTGGCCGATCGCTTCCTTGAACGCCGCCGAGGTGTCGGCATCCAGCGCCGCCAGCTCGGACAAGACTTTCTGTTCCGCGTCGTTCAAGCCCAGCGCCTTCAGATCGCCGACCGCCTTTTCATAGCGGGCACGCTGATCCTTGACCTTTTGCTCTTCCTTCTGCATCAGGCTGACGTCCGACTGCAGGCCGATGTTACGCATGGCGATGCCGGTTTCCAGCATCGCGCTTTTCATGATGCTGGCTTGCAGATTCTTGGCGGTAGCGTTTTCCAATCCCTTGGTCAGCTTGTTCTTGTTGCTGTAGTTAAGGTAATTGGTCATCAGCACGATGCCCACCAGGATCAGCAGGATAATGCCGAACCCGATGCGCAAGCGCGCGCCGATTTTGAAATCGCGTAAATTCATGTGCTGCTCCCCTCTTGTCTTTGCTCTATCGTGTGGCGGCGCGGCCTTCTTTTTGGGACGCGTCCTTGGATGCGCTGGCGCGACGTTGTGGCGCCAGCGGGGCGGCGGATCAGGCCGCCAGTTGATCGATCAGGCCCATTTCAGGGCTGGACATCAGCTTGTCGATGTTCACCAGGATCAGCATACGCTCATCAATGGTGCCCAGGCCAATCATGTAATCGGTGCTGAAGGCGGTGCCCATTTCCGGCGCCGGCTTGACTTGTTCCGGCGTCAGCGTGGTCACGTCCGACACCGAATCCACCACCATACCAACAATGCGGCCGTTGATGTTGAGGATGATGACCACGGTGAACTGGTCGTACACCGGCTCGCCCAGGTTGAACTTGATGCGCATGTCCACCACCGGAATGATGATGCCGCGCAGGTTGATCACACCCTTGATGAAATCCGGCGCGTTGGCGATGCGGGTCACCGCCTCGTAGCCGCGGATTTCCTGCACTTTCAGGATGTCGATGCCATACTCTTCCGTGCCCAGCTTGAAGGCCAGGTATTCGTGACCGGCGATTTCATTGGCTGCCGTCGCCGTGGTTTGTACCTCTGCCATGTTGGCCCCCTATGAAGAAAAAATCGATTCGTCGGCAAGCTGGCGCGACGAGCGTATCAGTGCGGCGACGTCCAGAATCAGCGACACGCCACCGTCGCCAAGGATGGTGGCACCGGAAATCCCGGCCACCTTGCGGTAATTCGATTCCAAATTCTTGACCACCACCTGCTGCTGGCCGACCAGTTCGTCGACGAACAGACCGGCCTTGCGGCCGTCGGTCTCGACGATGATGACGATGCCCTGGCAGGGGTCGTCGAAGCGCGGCGCGATGTCGAACATCTGGTACAACGGCACCAGCGGCAGATACTCGCCGCGCACCTTGATGACCCGGCCCTTGCCGCTGATTTCCTTGACGTCCTCCGGCACCGGCTGCATCGACTCGATGACAAAGCCCAGCGGCAGGATATAAATTTCCTCGCCGACCCGGATCGACATGCCATCCAAAATCGCCAGCGTCAGCGGCAGCGAAATCGAGATGGTGGTGCCGAAGCCCTTGGCCGAGCGGATATCGACCACGCCGCCCATGGCGGTGATGTTACGTTTGACCACGTCCATGCCGACGCCACGGCCGGACACGTCGGTCACGGTCTCGGCGGTGGAGAAGCCAGGCGCGAAGATCAGTTGCCAGACTTCGGCGTCGCTCATGGTGTCGCTGACCGCCAGCCCGTTCTGCTGCGCCTTGGCCAGGATCTTCTCACGATTCAGGCCGCCGCCGTCGTCCGATACCTCGATGATGATGTTGCCGCCCTGATGCGAAGCCGACAGGAACAAGCGGCCGGCATCGCTCTTGCCGCCGGCGCGCCGCACCTCCGGCATTTCAATCCCGTGGTCGATCGAATTGCGCACCAGGTGGGTCAGCGGATCGACGATGCGTTCGATCAGGCCCTTGTCCAACTCGGTGGCGGCGCCGTTGGTGATGAAATCGACTTTCTTGCCCAGCTTGTGCGCCAGGTCGCGCACCATGCGTGGGAAGCGCGAAAACACGAAGTCCATCGGCATCATGCGGATCGACATCACCGCTTCCTGCAAGTCGCGGGTGTTGCGGGTCAGCTGGCTGACGCTGCTGAGCAGGCGCTGGTGCACCATCGGGTCCAGCGTGTCGACGCGCTGCTCGATCATCGCTTGCGTGATCACCAGCTCGCCGACCAGGTTGATCAACTGATCGACCTTTTCGATCGAGACCCGGATCGATGACGATTCGGCGCCCTGGGCCGGCGCTTTTTCCTTCTCTTCCTTCTTGACCACCACCTTCTTCTCTTCTTCCGGCGGGGTCTCGATGACGATGCCGGCGGCGGCGCGGATCTGCTCCACCGGCTGGAAGAAGCCATAGCCCTGCGCGTCTTCCGAGGCGGCGCTGGCGTTGGCGCGGATTTCGTCCAGCGGCTGGAAGAAGCCGTAGCCCTGGCCGGTGGCACCGGCTGGTTTCAGCTCGGCGCTGTCGAAGAAGCCATAGCCGAGGTCGTTCTCGACCTGGTCGCGCGCGGTCTTTTCTTTTTGCGCCTGCGCCTCATCCAGCGCCGGCAGCTCGGTGACTTTCATCTCGTCCGGATTCAGCACGAACGAGCAGATCGCGATGATATCGTCCAGACTCTCATGGGTGGTGACCACCATCGCGTTGCGGTCCTTGTCCAGCGGCGTGATCGAGACGTGGCCCATCAGGCCCAGTTCCTCGCCCAGCGCGGTCACTTCGCGGTGCGCCATGGCCGGCAGTTCCAGCCGGTAGCGGCGGCCGCCGCTGTGATCGACCACCTTGGCGTCGGCCGCGTTGTAGGCCGGCGCCACCGGCGCCAGCGCCACCACCGGCACATCCTGCGCCAGCGATTGCAGCATCATGCGCACGTCGCCCACCGCGTCCTGGTCGACCTCGCTGCCCAGACGGTGGCCGTCCAGCTGCATTTTGAGGGTGTCCTTGGCGGCCAGGAAGGCGTCCACGTGCTCGCCGGTCAGCGCCATCTCGCCCTTGCGGATGCGGTCCAGCAAGGTTTCCAGAACGTGGGTGATCTCGCTCATGTCGGTCACGCCAAAGGTCGACGCGCCGCCCTTGACCGAATGGGCGGTGCGGAAGATCGCGTTCAGATCCTCGGCGTCGGGCGAGTCGACATCGACGGCCAGCAGCAGCCGCTCCATTTCAGCCAGCAGTTCCTCGGCCTCATCGAAAAAGACCTGATAAAACTGGCTTATATCGATGGTCATGGTGATACTCCGTAACGTGCACTCAGCATCATTGTCCCCGTCGTATCAGCCGATGACCTTCTTGACCACCTCGATCAGCCGCTGGGGATCGAAAGGCTTGACCAGCCAGCCATTGGCGCCGGCGGCGCGGCCCTTGGCTTTCATCTCGTCGGACGATTCGGTGGTCAGCATCAGGATAGGGGTCTTGGCGTAGCTGGGCAGTTCGCGCAGCAGCTTGATCAGTTCCAGTCCGTCCATGCGCGGCATGTTCTGGTCGGTGAGGACCAGGTCGACGTTCTGCAGCTTGGCTTTTTCCAGGCCATCCTGGCCGTCCACCGCTTCCACCACTTGGTAGCCGGCGGCTTTCAGGCTGAAGGCCACCATCTGGCGCAGGGAACTGGAATCATCAACCGCAAGTATAGTCTTGGCCATCTTCTTATCTCACTCAGTAAATCGTTGTTTAGTTATTAGAACAGCTCGATGTCGCCGCTCTCCAGGTGTTGCTGACTGACTGCTTTGCGCAACACACTGCGCAACTCCAAACTCTGTATCGCCAGCGCCATGCTGACCTTGCCCAGCAGGTCGACGATTTGCTCGTTGTCGCTGTCGGGCAGCAGCTCGTCGCCGTGGGCGCCCAGCGTGCCGAGGAACTCGCGCAAGCCGGTCACGCGTTTCAGCGTGCGGTCCAGCAACTGGCTGGTCATGTCCTGGAATTGCAGGCTGGTGATGGCGGCATTCACATAGCCGCCCACCTGGCCCTGCAGCGCTTCCAGCTGGGTGCGCTGCTCGGGGGTGGCGGTGCCGCCATCCAGCAGCAACTGGATGGTGGCTTGTTCGGCCTCCACCGTTTTATGGATGGCCATGAAGTTGTAGGACAGCTTTTCAATCGCTTCCTCCAGCAACAGGCCGGTCTGGATCAGGTCGGTCTCGACTTCGGTCAGGTGCCGGCGACCGTGGTCAGACACGCCGGACAGCAGGCGTTTGACATGGGAACCCAGAATCTTTTTTCTTGTCATAACAGTCTCGGTCTTTACTACTCTTATTTGCGTACCGGTGGGCCGGCGGGCGGCGTTGGCGCGGCGGCCGGAATCGCCGCCGCGTCCTCGGTGTCGCCCACCTCGATCTTGCGGCCGTCGCGCAGCACGTTTTCCTCGGCGCGCTTGTTCATCACCACGATGCTGATGCGGCGGTTGATCGGATTGAACGGATCGGCGCGGTCCAGGTTGATGGCCGAGGCCAGCCCCACCACCCGCATCACCTTGGCGTCGTTCATGCCGCCGACGATCAGCTCGCGGCGCGAGGCGTTGGCGCGGTCGGCCGACAATTCCCAGTTGCTGTAGCCGGTTTCACTCATATACGGGGTCGAATCGGTGTGGCCGGACAGGCTGACGCGGTTCGGCACATCGTTCAGCACAAAGCCGATCTCGTGCAGGATTTCCTTGGTGTAGGGCTGCAGCTCGGCCTTGGCCAGCGCGAACATCGGACGGTTCTGCTCGTCGACGATCTGAATCCGCAAGCCTTCGCTGGTGATGTCCAGCAGCAGCTGGTCCTTGTATTTCTTCAGCAGCGGATTGGCTTCAATCTTGGCTTCGATGCGTTCCTTCAGCGCCTTCAGGCGCTGGTTTTCTTCCGCTTCCATGGCTTGCTTGGCGGCGGTCAGGTTGAAGGTTTTCTTGGTGGCCGGATCGTCGCTGGCCTTGACCTGGCCGTCGGTGCGGGTCAGATCCTTGCCGCCGCCCTTGATGATGGACGAGCTGTCGCCGCTGCCCGAGCCGCCTTCCATCGCCACCTTCAGCGGCGTCTTGAAGTATTCGGAAATGCCGTTGAGGTCGCCCTTGGTGGTCGAGCCGAGCAGCCACATCAGCAGGAAGAAGGCCATCATCGCCGTCACGAAGTCGGCGTACGCGATCTTCCAGGCGCCGCCGTGGTGACCACCGCCGCCCTTCTTGATGCGCTTGACGATAATAGGCCGCAAGCCCTCTTCAGCCATGATTCTTCCTTAAGCTAATAACTGTTGCCGGCATGGCTTACTTCGACTTCGATTTCTTGATGTGGTCTTCCAGCTCGTTGAAGGTCGGACGCTCGGTCGAGTACAGCACTTTGCGGCCGAATTCCACCGCCAGCGCCGGCGCATAGCCGTTCAGGCTGGCCAGCAGCGTGACTTTCACGCATTGATACATCTTGGTCGACTCTTCCAGCTTTTGCTCCAGCAGGCTGGACAGCGGACCGACGAAACCATAGGCCAGCAAAATACCGAGGAAGGTACCGACCAGCGCGTGCGCGATCAGAATCCCCAGCTCGGCCGGCGGCAGGCCCACCGATTCCATGGTGTGCACCACCCCCATCACCGCCGCCACGATACCGAACGCCGGCAGGCCGTCGCCCAGCTTGGCGATGGCGTGGGCCGGCGCGGCGCCCTCGTGGTGGTGGGTTTCAATCTCGATGTCCATCAGATTCTCGATCTGGAACGCGTCCATGTTGCCGGACACCATCAGCCGCAGGTAATCGGTCATGAATTCGACGATATGGTGATCTTCCAGCACGCTCGGGTACTTGCTGAACAGCGGGCTTTGCTCCGGGCTGTCGATGTCGCCTTCGATCGACATCAAGCCCTCTTTGCGCACTTTGGACAGCACGTCGAACAGCAAGGACATCATTTCCATGTACAAGTCCTTGGTGTAGCGCGAGCCCTTGAACAGGGTGGGAATCGAGCCCAGCGTGGCCTTGATGGTCTTGCCGTTATTGCCGACAAAGAATGCACCCAGCGCGCCGCCGCCGATCATCACCACTTCCAACGGCTGCATCAGGGCGGCCAAATGCCCGCCGTTCATGGCAAAGCCGCCGAACACGCCGACGCAGACCACTACATATCCGATGATGACTAACAAGTGTCCTGACTCCCCAGAGCGAAAACCGGTCGAATTGTTACGCCATGTCGACCGGCTTTTCAATAATTTACATATAGAACTACTCTAGCCGAGTAGGCAGAGGCGGGCAAGCGAATAACGTCAAATGATGCTTAAAAGTACCATATGTAGAGGGGAATCTCGGTCGGTGTGGCACGAATGATGCTATCTGATGTTCTTTCCGTAATGATAAATTCATAGCTACAGAGCATCGAACCAGGACGCATTTCGGCCGCCGCCTTGCGCCACAATCCGGACATGGCGGCCGGCGACAGGTAGGCAAACACCAGATCGAACTGGCTGAAATCGAGTTTTTCATAGTCGCCCAGCAGGAAACGGGCACGGCTGCGGGCCAGTTTGGCGCGCAGCCAGCTGACCAGCCATGGCAGCGGCGCCAGCTCGATGCCGACGGCGTCGGCGTCCGGCCGCACCCGCGCCAGGTACAGCGTCAGGCCGCCGAGGCCGCTGCCGATGTCGATCACCCGTGGCGCCCTGTCGCGTGGCAGCAGCTGGCGCACCGCATCCCACACCACCGGGCCGGACGGGTAATACGGCACCTGAGTGCGGAAAGTCGACCAGTACCAACCCAGCAGCAGCACAAAGCCGGCGCCGAACAGCCAGGACGGCAGCTGCAGCGCCAGAGCGGTCAACAGCGCCAGCGGGAACAATAGTTGGATCGCGCGCCACCAGGCCGCCAGCCCGAACTTCCAGGCCAGGCCGGCCGCGACCAGCCCCTGCACCAGGGCCAGCCGCACATAATCGACCGGTAAACGGAAACTGGCCATCACGTAGAGGATGGCCAGGGTCAGCGGCAAGGCGCCGCACTGTATCAGCATGGCCCGCACGGCGGGCGCGCGGGCAAGACGTTGTAGATAAGGTAAGGTCACGCCGGCATTATGCCGCCAATGCTTCCAGTTCGCGAGTTTTCTTGGTCTTGCCGGCGCGCGAAGGCATGTGGCACAGGCCGCAGACATAGCTGCCGTGCAGGTCCATGGCGTTGACCACGTATTTGCCCTGGCATTTGGTGCATGGCGCCAATTCCAGCATTTTGCTGCTGAAGAAGCGCACCAGGGTCCAGGCCCGGGTCAGCGACAGCAGCGGCTCTTCGCCCGGTTCCGGCGGCATTTGTTCGAGGTACAGCTTGTACGCCTTCATCACCGCTTCGACGCCGGTGGCGCCGGCATGCGTCACCAGGAAGGCATGGATGTTGATGAACAGCGAGGAATGGATATTCGGCTGCCAGGTCAGGAACCAGTCGGTCGAGAACGGCAGCATGCCTTTCGGCGGCGACACGCCCTTCAACTCCTTGTACAGCTTGAGCAGGCGTTCGCGCGACAGCGACACTTCCGACTCCAGCAGCTGCAGGCGGGCGCCCAACTGGATCAGTTCGATCGCCAGCTGGATCTCCTGGGCTTCCGATACGACACTTTTCTTGGCGGCCATGATCTGTGCTCCCGACTTAAACGATCTCTTCAACCGGCTGACCGGCCATCAGGATGGCGGCATGCGATTGCGCCAGCACGCGGTCCTTGTTGTAGTTGGTCAGCATGGCCAGGATGGCGCTGTCGTCAAAGCGGAAGCGCGCCAGCATCATGTTGCCGCCTGCCAGTTTCAGGATTTGGGCGTTGCTCATGCCTTCAATCAGGTCAGCGATTTCGGCCGAGATGCCGAGACGGAAAATCGCGGTGACTTTGTCGGCACGAATCATTTGCTGAGCCAGCATCAGGTAGCTCAGGTTGGCATCACGGATCTCAGCCATCATATCGTTAGCGGTCATTTCCCTCTCCTTGCGGTTTTCTCTCTGTCGGAACACATGTGCGTTTCCGTTGAGATACATTCTGCTTGAGCAACAAATGCAACAGAAGAGGTGACACTCCGTATTTTCAGTCGGGGAATAGCGGACGCGACCTGTCGGTGTTTGTCTTACAAACACTCGCAGATCGGCTATCTACGCCCTTGCGGCGCAGCTTTGATGGGGTCCAGAAGCTTCAAAAAACTCCCGTTTTAAATCGAAAAATAAAGTGGTAAAGCGACTCTTTTTTGCGACATCTAACTCGGTAACGGCAGCCCTGCGGAGAACTTTAGGGTTTTTCGAAAAAATTTTTAAATATTTTTCGAGGCCGTTCGGTGCACGGTTTCCCGCGCATCTAAGAACGGTAACGGCGGCGCTTGAGGGAACTTTAGGGACTTTTTGCTCAAACCAGTAAAATTTTTAAAAATAAGCGCAAGTCCGTCATTCATTCGAAGGATTAACCTAAACTGCCGTCGATAAAATGGCTGGACTCCGGTTACACTCACTGCTTTAGATCTCAATCACTGACCCAAATGACAACTCGCAACCACTGCCTGGAGCGCGATGCGCAGGATACTCTGGCCCCGCTACGCGACCAGTTCGACCTGCCTGCCGGCGTTATTTATCTGGATGGCAACTCTTTAGGCGCCCGTCCGAAAGCCGCTCTGCCCCGCGCCCAGCAGGTCATTGCCCAGGAATGGGGCAACGATCTGATTCGTAGCTGGAATAGCGCCGGTTGGTTCGACCTGCCGAAGCGCCTGGGTGACCAGCTGGCGCCGCTGATCGGCGCCGAAGCCGGTGAAGTGGTCGTCACCGACACCACCTCGGTCAACCTGTTCAAGGCGCTGGCCGCCGCGCTGCTGATGCAGGCGCACGACCCGGTGCGGGCCGGCCGCCGCGTCATCGTCACCGAGCGCGCCAACTTCCCGACCGATATCTATATGGCACAGGGACTGACCTCGTGGCTGGACCGCGGCTACACGCTGCGCCTGATCGACAGCCCGGAGCAACTGACCGAGGCGGTCGACGCCGATGTCGCGGTGGTCATGCTCACCCACGTCAACTACCGCACCGGTTATCAATACGACATGCGCGCCAGCAGCGCCCTCGCCCACGCGTCCGGCGCGCTGGCGATCTGGGACTTGGCACACTCGGCCGGCGCAGTGCCGGTCGACCTGAACGCCGACGGCGCCGACCTGGCGGTGGGCTGCACCTATAAATACCTGAACGGCGGTCCCGGCGCGCCAGCCTTCATCTGGGTGCCGAAAAAACACCAGCCGCGCTTCCAGCAGCCGCTGTCCGGCTGGTGGGGTCACGCCACGCCGTTTGCGATGACGCCCGACTTCCAGCCGACCGATGGCATCGGCCGCGCGCTGTGCGGCACCCAGCCCATCGTCTCGCTGGCGATGGTCGAGTGCGGGCTGGAGGTGTTCGGCCAGACCAGCATGGCGACGATCCGCGCCAAGTCGCTGGCGCTGACCGATCTGTTCATCGCGCTAGTGGAGGAACGCTGCGCCAGCCATCCGCTGGGACTGGTGACCCCACGCGAACATGCGCGGCGCGGCAGCCACGTCAGCTTCACCCATCCGCACGGCTACGCGGTGATGCAGGCGCTGATCGCGCGCGGCGTGATTGGCGACTACCGCGAGCCGGCCATCATGCGTTTCGGCTTCACCCCGCTGTACACCAGCTATGCTGATGTATGGGATGCGGTGGAAATCCTGCGCGATATCCTCGACCGCCAAGACTACAACGTCGACGCCAAACGTGACGCCGTCACTTAAAACGAACTAAATAATATATATGAGCGATCAAAACAAGTGCCCGATGCATGGCGACGCCCAATGGCACGGCGCGCAAATGGACTTCAGCAAGGACATGAGCTACGGCGACTATCTGGGCCTGAACCAGATCCTGCACGCCCAGCACCCGCTGTCGCCCAACCATAACGAGATGCTGTTCATCATCCAGCACCAGACCAGCGAACTGTGGATGAAGCTGATGCTGCATGAAATGCGCGCGGTGCGCGTCCACCTGCGGGCCGACGACCTGCCGCCGGCGTTCAAGATGCTGGCGCGGGTGGCGCGCATCATGGATCAGCTGGTACACGCCTGGGACGTGCTGGCCACCATGACGCCGCCCGAGTACACCGCCATCCGGCCGTATCTGGGCGCCTCGTCCGGCTTCCAGTCCCACCAGTACCGCGAAATTGAATTCATCCTCGGTAACAAGAACGCGGCGCTGCTGAACGTGCACGCCACCACGCCGGAACACGTGCTGCTGCAGGAATCGCTGCGCACGCCATCGCTGTACGACGAGGCCATCCAGCTGCTGGCGCGCAACGGCCTGCCGATTTCGGCAGCGCGCCTGAACGCCGATCCGACCCAGCCGACCACGGCGGACGACTCGGTGCAGCAAGCCTGGCTGCAGGTCTACGGCGATACCGAACGTTACTGGGCGCTGTATGAGCTGGCCGAAAAGCTGGTCGACCTGGAGACCGCGTTCCGCTTCTGGCGCTTCCGCCACGTCACCACGGTCGAGCGCATCATCGGCTTCAAGACCGGCACCGGCGGCACCGCCGGCGTCAGCTATCTGCGCAAGATGCTGGACGTGGTGCTGTTCCCCGAACTATTTGCTTTACGCACTGAGTTGTAAGGAACTTGTGCATGGTGCCCCTCTCTAAGTTATACACAACAAGGGAGGGACACCATGAAACGACACATCTTCACATCGGCAGCAGCAGCTCTGCTGCTGTGCGCCGCCTCGGCAACTGCCAGCACCGCCAGTTACGCCACCATCCTCACCGGGCCGGCCGAAGCGCCGGCCAACAGCTCACCCGCAATCGGCGCGGCCGTCGTCACCTTCGATCTCGGCAGCCACGCGCTCAACGTCAGCACCGCCTTCAGCGCGCTGGTGGGTGACAGCACGGCCGCCCACATCCACTGCTGCACCACGCTGGCCGGCGACGGCACGGCGGGTGTGGCCACGCAAACACCCTCGTTCAGCGGTTTCCCGCTTGGCGTGAAGACCGGCGCCTACAACCAGAGTTTCAATACCTCGCTTTCCTCCAGCTGGAGCGCAGATTTTCTCAGCGCGAACGGTGGCACCACCGCCGGCGCCGAAGCCGCCCTGCTCGCTGGCCTGAACGCCGGCAGCGCCTACCTCAACATCCATAGCAGCGCCTATCCGGGCGGAGAAATCCGCGGCTTCCTCAAGCTGGCCACAGCGGTGCCAGAACCAGGTACGCTGGCCATGCTGGCGCTCGGCCTGCCGCTGGTGGGACTGGCACTGCGCCGTCGCGGCAAGACTGGCGCTACCTGACGCTGGCGCCCACCAGCGGCAGCTCGATATAGCTGTCGTGGTAGATGCGCTGGGTCGCCTTCTTGTAATCCGCAGGCTGAGCGTAAAAGATGTTCGGCACGAAGGTCTGCGGGTTGCGATCGTACAGCGGGAACCAGCTGGACTGAATCTGCACCATGATGCGGTGCCCCGGCAGGAACACGTGGTTAGCGGTCGGCAGCGCAAAGCGGTAAGGCAGCGCCGTGTTGGCGGCGATGGCCTTGGCTTTGTCGGGGCCTTCGCGGTAGCGGCCACGGAAGATATCGGCCGACACCATCAGCTGGTAGCCGCCCAGTTCCGGCTGCGCGCCCACCTGGTCCGGGTAGACATCGATCAGCTTGACCACCCAGTCGGAATCGGTACCGCTGGTGGATGCCAGCAGATGCGCGACCGGCTCGCCGCTGATTTTTACCGGCGCGGTCAGCACACCAGTGGTGTAGGTCAGCACGTCAGTACGGCCGGAGGCTTCGCGCTGATCGTCGACCAGCCAGCGCGGCCAGGTCTGGCCCTTGGCCTCATCGTAGCCCACCGGTGAAATCGGACGCTGGCGGTATGGCACCGGCCGGGTCGGATCGGACACGTATTCATCATAGCCCTCCTTCTGCGCCGGCTTCGCCAGCGCGACGGGGGCGGCATTGCTCAGGCTAAGCTTGGCGTTCGGCGCCAGCTTCAGCGTGGCCGGCGCAGTGATGCAGCCGCTGACGCAGCCGCTCGGCCATACATCCAGCGCGCGCCATTTATTGGTGCCGGTCTCGAACGCCGTCACCGGCGCGATCTTCGCCGCCAGCGTTTCTGGCGACGGCTCATCCTTCAGATAACGATCGAGGAAAGGCAGCAGGATCTGCTCGCGGAAATACAGGCCGGTATCGCTGCCGAATTTGATCGGCCCGAGCTTGCTGCCATCGCCGTCCTGGCCGCCGTGATTCCATGGCCCCATCACCAGGAACACCTTGTTGTCCTTGTCATTAGGCTTGATCGCCTTGTAGACCGCGATGGCGCCATAGATATCCTCGGCGTCCCACAGACTGTGCACCAGCAGCGTCGGCACCGTGACCGGCTGCTTGGCCAGGATCTTGTCGACAGCCTGCGGCTGCCAGAACTCATCATAGGCAGGATGCGCCACCACCTTGCGCCAGAAGCCGGCCTGGTCGACGCCGCGCTGACGCGCCAGCTCGCCAGCCGAACCGGCACGCATAAAGGTATCGTAATCGTCGTAATGACTAGTGAACCAGCGCGCCTCGTTGCGGCGCGTGACCACCTGTTCCAGAATATAGGACAGATTCACCTGGCGGAAAGCGCCGTGGTGGAACCAGTCATCGCCGCGCCAGCCATCGACCATGGGATTCATCGGCACCGCCACCTTCAGCGCCGGATGCGGATTAACCAGCGCGATCAGCGGCAGGAAGCCGTCATACGAACCGCCGATAATGCCCACCTTGCCATTCGACTCCGGCACATTCTTGCTCAGCCACTCGATGGTATCCCAGGCATCGGTGGAATGATCGACCGCTGTTGGATTAAGCGCAGTGCCGGCCATCGGCCGGTTCATCACATAATCGCCCTCGGAGCCATACTTGCCGCGCACATCCTGCACCACACGGATATAGCCACCCTGCGCGATCACGTCCGGCTGATTGTCATAGCCCTGCAGGATGGACTCCATCTGCGAGCTTTCCGCGTGCGCGGTCATATCAACGGCGTTATAGGGAGTGCGGGTCAGGAGCATCGGCGCATTGCGCGCCTTGCGCGGGATGACAATCACCGTATTGAGCTTGACGCCATCGCGCATCGGAATCATCACCGTGCGTTTAACGTAATCAAAACTATCGACCGGCGCCTTGAATTCATCCGGCGTTTCGCTGGGCAGCGAGGTCTGCGCGTGAACAGATACAAAAACGCCGGCGATCAACGCCAGCGTCAAAGCGGTTTTCTTCATGTGAACTCCGGGGTCAGGTCCATCAATTCTACACGGCCTCAGCACTCATTTGTCATAGTGCAGAGCTCGTGTAGAAATGATGGACCTGACCCCGGAGTGGGGTGAAAAAAAATTATTTCGCCAGCAGCAGTTCGTTCAGGCGCTTGACGAAGGTGGCGGGGTCGCTCAGGGCGCCGCCTTCGGCCAGCAGGGCTTGATCGAACAGCAGGTTGGACCAATCGCTGAACGAGCTGGCCACGTCTTCGTTTTTCAGACGCTGTACCAGCGGGTGGTCCGGATTGATTTCCAGGATGGGCTTGGATTCCGGAGCGGCCTGGCCGGCGGCTTTCAGCATGCGCAGCAGGTTGCCCGACAGCTCGTGCTCGTCCGCCACCAGGCAGGCCGGCGAGTCGGTCAGACGGAAGGTGACGCGCACGTCTTTGGCTTTGTCGGCCAGTACTTCCTTCATCTTGCCAACCAGATCCTGGTACGAGCTTTCGGTTTCTTCGTGCTCTTTCTTCTCGGCTTCGTCTTCCAGCTTGCCCAGATCCAGGCCGCCCTTGGCCACCGATACCAGTTCCTTGCCTTCGAATTCGGTCAGGAAGGACAGCATCCATTCGTCGACGCGGTCGGTCAGCAGCAGCACTTCGACACCTTTTTTGCGGAAGATTTCCAGGTGCGGGCTGTTTTTGGCGGCGATGTAGTTATCGGCGGTGACGTAGTAGATCTTGTCCTGGCCTTCCTTGGCACGCGCCAGATACTGCTCCAGCGAGGTGATTTGCTGGTCGCTGTCGTTGGCGGTCGAGGCGAAGCGCAGCAGCTTGGCCAGACGGTCCTTGTTGGTGGCGTCTTCGCCGATGCCCTCTTTCAGCACCTGACCGAATTCACCCCAGAAGGTGGTGTACTTGTCTTTCTTTTCCTGCTCGTCGGCGTTGGCCAGTTCTTCCAGCATGCCGATCACGCGCTTGGTCGAGCCGTCGCGAATCACTTTGACGTCGCGCGACTCCTGCAGAATCTCGCGCGAGACGTTCAGCGGCAGGTCGGCCGAGTCGATCACGCCTTTGACGAAGCGCAGGTAAGTCGGCATCAACTGCTCGGCATCGTCCATGATGAACACGCGCTTGACGTACAGCTTGATGCCGCCACGCTTGTTGCGATCCCACAGGTCGAACGGTGCCTTGGCCGGGATGTACAGCAGTTGAGTGTATTCGCTGCGGCCTTCAACCCGGTTGTGGGTTTGGGTCAGCGGCGCCGCGAAGTCGTGCGACACGTGTTTGTAGAATTCGTCGTACTGCTCTGGCGTGATGTCGGATTTGCTGCGGGCCCACAGCGCGCTGGCCTGGTTGACGGTTTCCAGTTCGTCCTTGAGGACAGTCTCGCTCTTCTCTTCGTCCCACTCTTCTTTCTGCATCACGATCGGCAGCGAGATGTGGTCGGAGTATTTGCGGATGATGGATTTGATCTTCCACGACGACAGCAGCTCGTCCTCGCCTTCGCGCAGGTGCAGGATGATGTCGGTGCCGCGGCCGGTTTTCTCGATCTGTTCGACCGAGTAATCGCCCTCGCCGGCCGATTCCCAGCGCACGCCTTCCGAGGCGGCGGCGCCAGCACGGCGCGATTCCACGGTGATTTTGTCGGCAACGATGAAGCCGGAGTAGAAGCCCACGCCGAACTGGCCGATCAGCGCCGCGTCCTGCTGCTGGTCGCCGGACAGTTTGCCGAAGAATTCCTTGGTGCCCGACTTGGCGATGGTGCCCAGGTGCGAGATGGCTTCGTCACGGCTCATGCCGATGCCGTTGTCGGAGATGGTGATGGTGCGCGCGGCCTTGTCGAACGATACCTTGATCTTCAGTTCATGGTCGTTGCCGTACAGGGCGTCGTTGTTGATCGCTTCAAAACGCAGCTTGTCCGAGGCGTCGGAGGCGTTGGAGATCAGCTCGCGCAGGAAGATCTCTTTGTTCGAGTACAGGGAGTGAATCATCAGCTGCAGCAGCTGTTTCACTTCGGCCTGGAATCCAAGGGTTTGTTTTTCAGTATCAGCCATTTTTGAATAGTCTTTTGGTTAAGATTTCAGGAAAGTGGGGATTATAAGAGGCTTTTCAAGTCCGGCCGCTTATTTACCAAGTTCTCGCTCAAGGAAGCGCCACACGGCCGGGTCCTGCATCGCCGCCACGTTGAGCCGCATGCGGGTCGACGGCAGCTGTTTGGGCGAGAACAGGCTGCCCGGCGCCAGCAGCAGATTGTGGGCCATGGCTTTTTCGGTCAGCAGATTGGTGTCGCAGCCGGCATCGGCCCAGACGAACATGCCGGCCGGCGGCGAGCCGTCCACTTTCAGGCCGACGCGCTCCATCTGGCGCAGCGTTTTGGCGCGGATGCCGTCCAGCCGCCCGCGCATGCGGTCGGCGTGCTTGCGGTAGGAGCCTTCGGACAGCACTTTATACACCACGCGTTCGCCGATTTCGCTGCAGGTCAGCGTCGACAGCATCTTGCGGTCTGCCAGCCGTTCGGCGCGTTCCGGCGAGGTGGCGATGAAGCCGACCCGCAGATTGGCCGACATGGTCTTGGAAAAGCCGCTCAGATAGATCACCCGCTGCAGCTGGTCCAGCGCCGCCAGCCGGGTGGCCGGCTGCACCGCGCTGCCGGGATGGAGGTCGCAATAGATATCGTCTTCGACGATGATGAAGTCGTGCTCCTCCGACAGCCGCAGCACCTGGAATGCCTTGGCCGCCGACAGCGAGGTGGAACTGGGGTTGTGCAGCACCGAATTGATGATGTACAGCTTGGGCTTGTGCAGCGCGGCCAGTTCGGCCAGCCGCGCCACGTCCGGGCCATCGGCCAGACGCGGGATGCCGATCACTTTGGCGCCCAGCGCGGCAAAGGAACCGAACATCAGGAACCAGGCCGGATCGTCGACGAAGATGGTGTCGCCGGGCCGGGTGAATTCACGCGCCACCAGGTCCAGCGCCTGGGTGACGCCGGTGCTGGTGACGATTTGTTCGGGCGCGGCGGCGATTTCAAGTTCGGCCAGTTTGTGCTGCAATTGTTGGCGCAGCGGCAGGAAGCCCTGCGGCAGGCCATAACCCAATAACAGATTCGGATTCTGGCGGCTGACGGCGCGCAGCGCGTTGGCGACCGCCGGACCGTCCAGCCATTCGGGCGGCAGCACGCCGGAGCCGGGCATCTGCTGGTGCGGCATCTGGCGGAACATATTCCGCACCAGCCAGACCACGTCGATCGGTTTGCTGTCAAAGCCGGATTGCGCGGCCTTCAATGCGGCGGCGGTGGCGGCGGCAGTGGCGCCGGAGCCGCCGCTCGCACCGGCATCGGCCGCGTTCAGCGCCATCGCCGGCCGCTCGCGCACGAAGAAGCCGGCGCCACGCCGGGATTCGAGGTAGCCGGTGGCCACCAGCTTGTCGTAAGCCGCCACCACGGTGAAGGCCGATACGCCGTGGGTGCCGGCAAAGGCGCGGATCGACGGCATGCGGGCGCCGCCACGCAAAAGGCGGTCGTCGATGCGCGCCGCCACCGAGCGCACGATCTGGTCGATCAGCGTTTCACCCGATTCGCGCAGCAGCAGGCCAAATACGGTTCCGCCGACGCCGGCACTGGCGCCAGCGCGCCCCGCAGCGGACGCCGAGCGGCTGGCCGTCCCGTCACCCGCCGCGCGCGGCGCGACGCTGGGCAGC
>NZ_WKJK01000014.1 GCF_009674535.1 Duganella guangzhouensis | reverse complement strand
TATATTACTCACCCGTTCGCCACTCGCCGCCAGGTTGCCCCGCGCTGCCGTTCGACTTGCATGTGTAAGGCATGCCGCCAGCGTTCAATCTGAGCCAGGATCAAACTCTTTAGTTTAATCTCTGTTTTATACCGTGTTACCGGTATGGTTCGCTCTTCTCAAAATACTGACAGTATTTCTACTGAATATTTCTTTGTTGAGCATTTAATGCTTTTTGTTGCAGCATCAAACGCCCACATTTATCGACTGTAAATTTTTAAAGATCTTGTGTTGCTTGCTGTTGAATCGTTTTGTTCATCAGCGAAGAAGCGAGATTATGAAGCATTTGATTTATCTCGTCAACCCCTCGTTTATTTCGCTGCATCGTTTGATTTTCGACACTGCGTTTCGCGAGGGACCGAACTATAGCAAACCTTCGGTGGGTTTGGCAAGCAGTTCCCGTCTGCGTGCCGCCCACTCCCTGTTTCTTGCAGACTGTCGCAATCGCATGGCGCTGGCGCGCGTTGCTCGTTAAACTTGCCTCATGTTAAAAGTGAAAGCCGTTCATGTTTCCTACGCCTAAAGTGCAAGACACACTAAAAACCGCCGGCGGCGTGCTGCATCGCAGTTTCGACGTGGTTGTGACCTGGGTTACCCAACTGTCCTGGTGGAAGTTCCTGGTGTTTGCGGTTCTGACAATGATTGCCGGCGGCATCCTGCAGGACGAACTATTCTCGTCGAACCCGGCACAGGAAGAGGTGCAGCACAACAGCCACGGCAAGCGCAAAGGTGCCGACAGCAACATCCTGATCGACGACAGCGGCATTCACTTCAACCCGCGCGGAAAACTGCGCAACAAAAACAGCGAAGACAGCTCGGCACCCGTCGCCGCCCCGGAAGCACCGGAGTCGCCGGAAGCACCAGCCGCCCCCGCCGCGCCCGAAACCCCTGCCGCCACCACCAAATCCGGCAAGACTGGCGCGGCTTCGGTGCCCGCCCTGCCCTCGCTGCCGGGCGATGAGGTCCACATCGACCTGCCGCCGCAGATCGGTGAAGAACTGTCCAACGCGATTGAAGAAGCGGTTGACGACGCGGCCGAACAGAAAGTGGCGCGTTACCACGGCCAGGCGTCCACCTGGTTCAAAAGTTTCATCACGTTGCTGGTGCTGTTCCTGTTTGGCACCAAGGCGCTGATGGGCAGCAAAAAACGCGCCGAAGCCGAAACCCAGACCGCCAACGCCGCCGCCGAACGCGAATCCATGCAGCGCCAGCTCAGCGAAGCCAAGATGCAGATGATGCAAGCCCAAGTCGAGCCGCACTTCCTGTTCAACACTCTGGCCTCGGTCGAGCATCTGATTGAAACCGACCCGCCACGCGCCTCGGCCATGCAGCGCAGCCTGATTAAATACCTGCGCGCGGTGCTGCCGCAGATGCGCGACAGCTCGCTGATCACCAACCTCGGCCGTGAAGCCGACATGGTCGAAGCCTATCTGAACCTGCTGAAAATGCGCATGGAAGAACGCCTGACGGTGGAATTCGACGTGCCGGACGGCCTGCGCACCGCCGCCTTCCCACCGATGATGCTGCAGTCGATGGTGGAAAACGCCATCAAGCACGGGCTGGAAGGCAAACCTGAAGGCGGCCTGCTGAGGGTGCGCGCCGACGTCGCCCACAACAAGCTGCGCGTGATTGTCAGCGACACCGGCCTCGGCTTCGGCGCCAAGCCCAGCGACGGTACCGGCCTGGGCCTGACCAACATCCGTGAACGCCTGAAACTGCTGCATGGCGAGCAGGCCCAGCTGCTCATCGCCGCCAACAGCCCGAGCGGCGTGATTGTCACCATTGAGGTGCCCTATCAGCTGGCCAAACAGGCGGCCAAATAACAACGATTGATTCTTGCGCCAATTCGTTGAATAATTGATTGATTAATTAACATTACACACCCGATCACAATGCCTACAGCAATCATTGCAGATGACGAACGTTTGATGCGCGACCAGTTGCGCATGCGCCTGGGCCAGGTCTGGCCCGAGCTGGACATCATTGGCGAAGCCAAGAACGGCGATGAAGCCATCGAGCTGGTCGACCAATTGAAGCCCGACTTCACCTTCCTCGACATCCGCATGCCGGGCAAGACCGGCATGGAAGCCGCCGCCGAGATTGGCAACAAGAGCCACATCGTATTCGTCACCGCCTACGATGCCTACGCGGTGGAAGCTTTCGAGCGCGGCGCCATCGACTACGTGCTGAAACCGCCCGAGCCGGAGCGCCTGCAGATCACGGTCGAGCGCCTCAAAGGCCGTCTGAGCAAGTCGGCCAGCGCCGGCGCCGGCGCCGCCGTTGACGTCAACGCCAGCGTCACCGCCATGCTGGCCCAGCTGACCGAAAAGATTTCCGCCCCCAAGCCCAACTTCCTGCAATGGATACAGGCCAGCATCGGCCAGGACTTGCGCATGATTCCGGTCGAAGAAATCCTGTTCTTCCGCTCCGACGAAAAATACACCTGTGTGCAGACCGAGAAATACGAGGCGCTGATCCGCAAACCAGTGCGCGACCTGGCCGACGAGCTGGACCCGGCGCTGTTCTGGCAAATCCACCGCGCTACGCTGGTCAACGTCAACGCCATCGAAGGCGTGACGCGCGACATCCGTGGCCGCCACCTGGTGATGATCAAGGGCCGCTCGGAAAAGCTGGAAGTCAGCCGCAGCTTCCTGCATCTGTTCAAGCAGATGTAAGCCTGAGGTTAGCCTGAGGTTAGCCTGAGTCACATCAACTTCGCCCTGCCATATCTGATCTAGTGTTTCTCCTTGCGGCGCCCCAGCCGCCGGGAGAAACCCATGAATCCAATCCGACCTCTACTGCTGTTGACCATGTTGACGGCAACCAGCCGCCTATCCTGGCGCCTGGGCTGGCAATGCGCGCGCAGCGCCGCCGCCATCAAGCGCAGTCGCGGCATCATCCAGCACGCCAACGACGCCATCATCTCCACCGATGAGCATCAGCACATCCTGCAGGTCAATCCATCAGCGGCCGCGATGTTCGGCACTACGGTACAAGCCATGCAAGGCGCACCACTGCGGCAATTCATCCCGGCCGACCAGCGCCAGAGCAACGATAGCCATGCCACGCAATACTTCGGCAACACCGGCATCCGCATGCGCATGAAGGGCCGGCGCACCAGCGACTACGCGGTGACCGGCATCCGCGCCGGTGGCCAGCACTTTCCGCTGGAAGGCTCGATTTCCTCGCTGAGCGAGAATGGCCAGCGCATCTACACCATCATCCTGCGCGACATCACCGAGCGCAAGCAGGTGCAGGAACAGCTGGAGCAATCGTATTCGCAGCTGCGCGAACTGTCGGCGGCGCTGCAAACCATTCGCGAGGAAGAACGCAAGCACATCGCGCGCGAGCTGCACGACGATCTGGGCCAACTACTGGCCACGCTGCGTGGCGACCTGGCGCTGTTGCAGCGACACACCGGCAATAATGCGGCCGCCCGCAAGCTGCAAGCCGGCATGGATGAACTGCTGATGACCGCGATCACGTCGCTGCGCCGCATCGCCGGCAATCTGCGGCCGCGCGCACTGGATGAGGGAGGCTTGTATTTTGCGCTGGAGAGCCTGCGCCAGGAGTTCGTCACGCGCAACAACATCGCTTGCACGCTGGACGCCAATGAAGAGGATTTAACACTGGATGATGCTTACAGCACGGCCATCTTTCGCATCGCGCAGGAAGCGCTGACCAACATCGCCCGCCACGCCGAGGCCGGCAAGGTGACGCTGTCGCTATACCGCAAGGATGCAGCCTTGCACCTGACCATCCATGACGACGGCCGCGGCATCGCCGAAAAGGATATGGACAAAGCTTCGTCCTTCGGCCTGATCGGGATGCGCGAACGCGTCTGGGCACTGCATGGCGAGATCGCTATTGTCAGCGACAACGGCACGCGGATCATGATCCGCCTGCCGCTGCCGCCTGAAACTGCCTAGACCAGCTTAGAACGAGTGACGCAGGCCAGCATTGAAGGCCTTGTCGCCAGTACCGGCTTCGTTGTTGTTACCAACGGTGTAGCCAGCGCCGTTCTTGTTCTTGATCTTGGCGTAAGCCACGTACACGCCGGTGCGTTTCGACAGGTTGTACAGGTAGCCCAGTGCCCACTGATCGGCGTCCTGGTTGTTGACGGTCTTGTCGTTTTTGCGGATGTACGAAGCCATCACGATACCGTTGCCGGCCGGGATTTGCGCGCCAACCAGCAGGTCGTTGCTGTCGGTCGAGGCTTTAGGCGCCACGGTGTAGCCGAAGGCGTTGGCGGTTGGCAGCACAGCGCTGTTCACGCCCTTGTCCGCGCCGTAGGCGAAGTAGGCTTTAACAACCTGGAAGTCGTAGTTGGCGGCGAACATGGTGTTACGGCCGGTGTCCTGGATCTTGGCGGCGGTGGTGCTGGTGGCCGCGGTGTCGTTGTTCTTGTTGTTGTACACCAGACGCGCGTTCAGCGGGCCTTGGGCGTAGTTCAGGCCCAGACCGAACTGACGGCCGGCGGTGGTGCTGCCAGCTTGCTCGCCCAGCGCGTACAGGGCGTCGGCGCTGAAGCCTTCCACGGTTGGGGTCGAGTACACCAGCGCGTTGCTGACGCGGGTGTTGGCGCCAGCCGATGGGAACAGGTTTTTGATCGAACCAGCGTAGCCGGCGCCGAATGGGTCAGCCACTTGGCTTTGTGCCAGGTACAGTGGGGTGTACTGACGGCCGATGGTCAGCTGACCGGCATCTTTCGATTTCAGGCCGACGAAGGCTTGACGGTTGAAGATGGTGTTGGTGCTGTCCAGGGTGCCGTCGTCGGCTTTGAAGCCGGTTTCCAGCTGGAAGATGGCCGACAGGCCGTTACCCAGATCTTCGGTGCCTTTGAAGCCCAGACGGGACTGGCCGCCGATACCGCTGGTGACTTTGGTCACGTTGCCAGCCGAGCCGCCGCGCTCGCTCACGATACCGGCATCCACCAGACCGTAGATGGTCACGTTCGATTGAGCCTGGGCTTGCGCTGCGAAGCCGCCAATGATCATTGCTACCAGAGTAAGTTTTTTCACTTGATGTTCTCTACATGAGGTTGAAGAAAGATGCAGGTTTGATCTACGGCCGAGATCATGCCTATCAATTACTTCAACAATGTGACAACGACCATTTGTTGTAAATCAACATCAAGTTGAGAAAAACTTACTTCAGTTTGCAGCTCAGCAAATAGTAATACTGCAGGCGCTCGACGCGGATCTGCTTGGCGTGGTTGGCAAAACGCTTGCGCAGCGTGCTGTCGGTCATGTAATTGCGCATGATTTCATAGCGCTGACCATCGTCGGCGGTGAGGAATTCGAAGGTATTGCCTTCGGCATCGGTGCGGGCGATCACGGTGACGCCGTCCACCATCGATTCGTCCAGCACCACCAGCAGCACGTCCTTGCCCAGCTTGGCGCGCAGCGTCTTCAGGTATTTTTCCTGCTCTTCGCGGCGCACATGGCGCCACAGGTTGCCGATAAATACGGCCGTGTACTCGCCTTCCATGCCGTCCGGCAGGTTGAAGGCGTCCAGCTGGCCGAAGGTGACAACGTCTTCGTCCAGGCCACGGGTTTCGGCCAGATCCAGCATTTCCTGCGAAATATCGGTGGCGTAGACCGATTCGGCGGTCTCCGAAATCAGGTCGGTCCAGTAGGCGGTGCCGCAGCCCAACTCTAGCACCTTGTGGTCCTGGAACAGCTCGGCGACCATTTCCTGCAGATCGTCCAGATCGTCGAAACGTGCCTCGTCGGCGTAGATCTGGTCATAGTTGTCGGCGTTGACGGCGTAATATTGTGTCAACTGATTGGTAATCATGGTGATGCTTTCTGTATATTTATAGTTCGTAATTCTCTTTTTCGCCGCTCATGGCCTGCTCGATCAACTTGCGGTTGAGCGTAGGGGCCAGCAGTTCGATAAAGGTGTAGATATAGCTGCGCAGGTAAGCGCCCTGCTTGATCGCCACCCGCGACACGTTCATGCCGAACAGGTAGCCGACCGGGATGGCCCGCAGGTTCTTGTCGCGCTCGGCGTCAAAGGCCATGCCCGCTATGATACCAATCCCCATGCCGAGTTCGACATAAGTCTTGATGACGTCGGCATCGATGGCTTCCAGCAGCACGTCCAACTTCAGGCCGCGCAGCGAGAAGGCGTGATCGATCTTGCTGCGGCCGGCGAAGGCGCCATCATACGTGATGATCGGGAAAGCCGCGATCTCTTCCAGCGTCGGCTGGCGCGTGCGCAGCAGCGGATGGTCGGGCGGCACCACCACCACATGCTCCCATTGGTAACATGGCAAGGTGACCAGCCCGTTGACGCCGGCAATCGATTCGGTGGCGATGCACAGGTCGGCCTGGTCGCGCTGCACCATCTCGGCGATCTGCTGCGGATTCCCCTGCAATAAAGACAACCTTACTTTGGGGAACTTCTGCATAAAGGCCTGCACCACCTTGGGCAAGGTGTAGCGGGCCTGGGTGTGGGTGGTGGCGATGGTGAAACTGCCACTGTCCTGGGCCGCGTATTCCTTGCCGATGCGCTTCAAGCTGTCGATTTCCTGCATAATCAGTTCCACCGACTCCAGCACCAGCCGGCCGGGCTCGGTCAGGCCACGGATGCGCTTGCCGTGGCGCGTGAAGATATCCACGCCCAACTCCTCTTCCAGCTCGATAATGGCTTTCGACACCCCCGGCTGCGAGGTAAACAGCGCCTTGGCGGCGTCGGTCAGATTGTAGTTCTGGCGTACTGCTTCGCGCACAAAGCGCAGTTGGTGAAGGTTCATTGCAGGTCTTGGCCCATCTTAAAATTATTAGCGTCCATGCTTATGCCCAATCCTTATATAAGCAAATAAAGACTAAGTCGTATGGAATAAAGACGAAGTTTATTACTATTAGCGCTAGTTTGGGGAATCAGTGACTATCCAGGAAGAATATATCTATGTATCAGTACGACCAATTTGACCACCTCATCATCCGTGAACGCATTGCCCAGTACCGGGACCAAGTGCGCCGTCGCCTGGCTGATGAGCTGACCGAAGCCGAATTTCTGCCATTGCGTCTGCAAAACGGCCTGTACATGCAACGTCACGCCTACATGCTGCGGATTGCCGTACCGTACGGTTTGTTGGCAAGCAAGCAAATGCGCATGTTTGCCCATATCGCCCGCAAGTACGACCGCGGCTATGGCCACTTCACCACCCGTCAAAACATCCAGTTTAACTGGGTTGAGCTGGAACAGACCCCGGACATCCTGAGCGATCTGGCCTCGGTGGAGATGCACGCCATCCAGACCTCGGGCAACTGCATCCGCAACACCACCTCCGATCCGTACGCCGGCGTTGCAGCCGACGAGATCATCGATCCGCGTCCGTACGCCGAGGTGCTGCGCCAGTGGTCGACCTTCCACCCTGAATTCATCGCGCTGCCGCGTAAATTCAAAGTGGCGATCAACGGCGCCGTCGAAGACCGCGCCGCGATCGCGATTCACGACATCGGCCTGACCGTGGTGCGCAATGAGGCCGGCGAAATCGGCTTCAAGTTCATGGCGGGCGGCGGTATGGGCCGCACCCCGATCATCGGCAGCGTGATCCGCGAATTCCTGCCGTGGCAACACCTGCTGACCTACACCGAAGCCGTGATGCGCGTGTATAACCAGTACGGCCGCCGCGACAACAAGTACAAGGCACGTATCAAGATTCTGCTGAAAGCCATCGGCGTCGAGGAATTCTCGCGCCAGGTGGAAGAGGAATGGGCCGACCTGAAAGATGGTCCGGAAACCCTGACCGTGGAAGAGATGCAGCGCGTGATCGACTACTTCCAGCCGCCGGCCTACAAGACGCTGGAAGACAGCGACGTCGTGGCCGCGCAAGCTGGCAACAAGGCGTTCGCCAACTGGGTCAACCGCAACGTCAAGCCGCATAAAGTGCCGGGTTACGCCGCCGTGGTGCTGTCGCTGAAGAAGACCGGCGTGCCGCCGGGCGACGCCACCGCCGAGCAGATGGACTTCATGGCCGATCTGGCGGACCGCTACAGCTTTGCCGAACTGCGCGTCACCCACGAACAGAACGTGGTGCTGGCCGACGTGGAACAATCGCAGCTGTTCGCGCTGTGGCAGGAAGCCAAGGCGCACGGCCTGGCAACGCCGAACATCGGCCTGCTGACCGACATGATCTGCTGCCCGGGTGGCGACTTCTGCTCGCTGGCCAACGCCAAGTCGCTGCCAATCGCCGCCGCCATCGCCGAGCGTTTCGACAATCTGGACTTCCAGCACGACATCGGCGAGATCGAACTGAATATCTCCGGCTGCATCAACGCCTGCGGCCACCACCACGTCGGCAATATCGGCGTGCTGGGTGTGGATAAAGACGGCAGCGAATGGTATCAGGTGTCGATCGGCGGTGCCCAAGGCAACAACGCCGCGATCGGCAAGATCATCGGCCCATCGTTCTCCGCGCTGCAAATGCCGGAAGTGATCGACCGCCTGCTGCAGGTCTACCTGCGCGACCGTTTTGAGGACGAGTCATTTGCCGCCTGCGTGGCGCGCATCGGCGTCGCGCCGTTCAAGGAATTTGTGTACGCCACGCCGATCACTGAAAAAGGCGGTCGTCTGGTTGGAGAGGATGAATATGTCTAAGCATTTGATTATCAAGGGTCGTGAGGTAGTGGAAGACGATTGGCAGGTGCTGCGCCTGGCCGAGCCGGTCGAAGGCGCGCCGGTTGTCGATCCAGCCACCGTGGCCGTCCCTGAAGGCAAATTCATCGTGCCTCTGAGCCTGTGGCTGGCGCAGCGCGACGTGCTGGCGGCGCGCACCGCCGCCGGCGAGATCGCGGTGTGGATCGCTTCCGACGAACGTCCTGAAACGCTGAAAGGTCTGCTCGACCAGTTCCCGCTGATCGCCGTTGACTTCCCCAAATTCACCGACGGCCGTGGTTACTCGATCGCCTACAACCTGCGTACCCGCCTGGGCTGGAGCGGCGAACTGCGCGCCATCGGCGACGTGCTGCGCGATCAGCTGTTCTCGATGCAGCGCGTGGGCTTCGACGCCTACTCGGTGCGCGCGGACCGCGACGTGCACGATGCGCTCAAGGGCCTGTCCGACTTCTCCGAAACCTACCAGGCTTCGGTCGACCAGAAGGTACCGCTGTTCCGCCGTCACCTCCGCCCTGTGGCCGCCGCGGCCAACAACGACGGCGCCGGCATCTGATTGGAGTAGCACATGAGTGACCTGACGAGGGACGCAAGTAAGCTGATTGCGGACACGCGCGCCACGCTGTCCCGCATCGCCAGCGATTTTAGCCCGGCCGTCTTCGCCTCCTCGCTGGCGGCGGAAGACATGGTGCTGACCGACCTGATACTGAAGGGCGGTTACGACATCGGCATCTTCTCGCTTGAAACCGGCCGCCTGCACCAGGAAACGCTGGCCATGCTGGGCAAGGTGAAAGCGCACTACGGCTACGACATCGCGGTCTACAAACCGCAGCCGGAAGCGGTGGACGCGTATGTCGCGCAGAACGGCTTGAACGCGTTCTACGACAGCGTCGAGATGCGCAAGGAATGCTGCCGCATCCGCAAAGTGGAACCGCTGGGCCGCGCCCTGCTGGGCAAGAAAGCCTGGGTCACCGGTCAGCGCCGCGCGCAAGCCGCCACTCGCGGTTCGCTGATGGTGGAAGAGGACGATCCGGGCCACTTCATGACCAAGTTTAATCCGCTGGCCGATTGGTCCGAGGAAGATGTCTGGAACTACATCCGCGAAAACGGCGTGCCGTACAACGCGCTGCACGACCAGGGTTACCCTTCGATCGGCTGCGAGCCATGTACCCGAGCCATCCAGCCAGGTGAAGACGTCCGCGCCGGCCGCTGGTGGTGGGAGAATCCGGAATCGAAAGAGTGCGGTCTCCACGTCGTCGACGGTAAACTGATACGCATTAAATCTGTCGCAGCTTGAAAGAAATCCAAATGAACGCTTTAGTAGAAAACAACGCGCATGTGAACTCGCGCCACCTCGATGCTTTGGAGTCCGAAGCGATCCACATCATGCGCGAAGTCGCTGCCGAATGCAGCAACCCTGCCCTGCTGTTCTCGGGCGGTAAAGACTCGGTGGTGCTGCTGCGCATCGCGGAGAAGGCTTTCCGTCCTGGTAAATTCCCGTTCCCGCTGGTGCACGTCGACACCGGCCACAACTTCCCGGAAGTGATCACCTTCCGCGACAAGCGCGTGGCCGAACTGGGCGAGCGCCTGATCGTGGGTTCGGTCGAAGACTCGATCAAGAAAGGCACCGTGCGCCTGCGTAATCCGCAGACCGATTCGCGCAACGCCGCACAGGCGGTGACGCTGCTGGAAACCATCGCTGAACATGGCTTCGACGCCTGCATCGGCGGCGCCCGCCGCGATGAAGAGAAGGCCCGCGCCAAGGAGCGCATTTTCTCCTTCCGCGATGAATTCGGCCAGTGGGACCCGAAATCGCAGCGCCCGGAACTGTGGGACCTGTATAACACCCGCGTCCACCCGGGCGAGAACATGCGCGTGTTCCCGATCTCGAACTGGACCGAGCTGGATGTGTGGCAGTACATCGCCCGCGAAAAGCTGGAACTGCCGCCGATCTATTTCGCGCATGAGCGTGAAGTCATTCCGCGCAACGGCCTGCTGGTGCCGCTGACCGATCTGACCCCGCCGCGCGAAGGCGAAACCGTCGAAAAGCAAGTGGTGCGCTTCCGTACCGTGGGCGATATCTCCTGCACCTGCCCGGTGTCTTCGGACGCCGTGACGCTGGAGCAGATCATCGCTGAAACCGCGATCACCCAGGTGACCGAACGCGGCGCCACCCGCATGGACGACCAGACGTCCGAAGCTTCGATGGAAAAACGTAAAAAAGCAGGTTACTTCTAATGACTACGAATACGAACGAACGCGGTTTGCTCCGTTTTATCACCGCCGGCTCCGTCGACGACGGCAAATCCACCCTGATCGGCCGCCTGCTGTTCGACAGCAAAGGCATCTTCGCCGACCAGCTGGACGCCATGTCGCGCTCCAAGCACAAACGCACCGTGGGCGACACCGTCGACCTGTCGCTGCTGACCGACGGCCTGGAGGCCGAGCGTGAGCAAGGCATCACCATCGACGTGGCCTACCGCTATTTCGCCACGCCGAAACGCAAATTCATCATCGCCGACACCCCGGGCCACGAGCAGTACACCCGTAACATGGTGACCGGCGCTTCGACCGCCGATGCCGTGATCATCCTGGTGGACGTGTCGAAAGTGAAGCTGCGCGAAGATGGCGGCGTTGATCTGCTGATCCAGACCAAGCGTCACTCGACCATCGCCCACCTGCTGCAGATCGAGCACGTGATCGTGGCCGTCAACAAGATGGACCTGGTGGACTACAGCCAGGATATCTACGACCGCATCGTCAAAGCTTACGGCGAATTCGCAGCTACGCTGGGCCTGAAGCACATCACCCCGATCCCGCTGTCGGCACTGACCGGCGACAACGTGGTGGACAAGAGCGAGAAGCTGGGCTGGTATCAAGGCCCAACCCTGATCGAGCTGCTGGAATCGCTGTCGGTGTACGACGAGTCGCACGACGCGCCGTTCCGCTTCCCGGTGCAGCTGGTGGCACGTCACAACGGCCACGAAGCCAACGACTTCCGCGGCTACATGGGCCGTATCGAAGCCGGCAAGGTGTCGGTGGGCGACAAGCTGGTGGTGCAGCCTTCGGGCCAGAGCGCGACCGTCAAGGACATCGTCACGCTGGAAGGTTCGCATCAGTCGGCGGTGGTGGGTCAGTCGATCACGCTGCTGCTGGATGAGTACCTGGATATCTCGCGCGGCGATCTGCTGGCCAGCGCTGACCGTCCTGCCGCCCAACTGAAACAGCTGAAGGCTGACGTGTGCTGGATGTCGGACGAACCGCTGGACGTGCGCCGCAAGTACTGGATCAAGCACGGCACCAAGCAGACCTCGGCCAAGGTCAAGGCGATTGAGTCGCTGTTGGACATCAACACCCAGCAGCGCCACAGCGCCGAAGGCCTGAAGCTGAACGATATCGCCACCATCGAGCTGGCCGTGCAACAACCGCTGGCGGCCGACGCCTACAGCGACATCCGCGCCACCGGCGCCTTCATCCTGATCGATGAAGTTACCCACCAAACCGTTGCAGCGGGTATGATTCGCCTGTAATCGCCCCGGTCCTCCCGCCCGCGCGGGAGGACTCAGCCAACGAGAGAACAAGATGTCAGCCTACGGGAAAGTGTATTTGATCGGTGCCGGTCCCGGCGCCCAGGACTTGATCACCCTGCGCGGCGCGCGCCTGCTGGCGCAAGCCGACATCGTGCTGCACGACGCGCTGGTGACGCCTGAAATGCTGGAACTGTGCCCGCAGGCCGAGAAAATCCCGGTCGGCAAACGCAGCGGTCAACGCTCGGTGGCGCAACAAGTCATCAACCAGCAGCTGATCGAATCCGCAGCCCGCGCCAAACTGGTGGTACGCCTCAAAGGCGGCGATCCAATGCTGTTCGGCCGCGCCGATGAAGAATTGCGCGCGCTGGAAGAACATGGCATCGAAGTCGACATCGTCCCCGGCATCACCACCGCCGTCGCCGCCGCCGCCGCCACCAAACAACCGCTGACCAAGCGCGGCGTGGCGCGCAGCGTGGCCTTCTTCACCTCTTCCACTGCGGCCGAACACTCGGACCACGACGCCATTCCCGAAACCGACACCCTGGTTCAGTACATGGGCGGCCGCGAAGCCATCGCCACCGCCGAGCGCCTGCTGGCGCACGGCCACCAGCCGGATACGCCGGTGGTGGTGATCGAAAACGTCAGCCGCGCCGACCAGCAAATCATCCGCATGGACATCGCCGCCCTGACCCAGGGCTTGGGCACGCCACACGGCCCGGTGCTGGTGATGATAGGCGAAGCGATGCGCGCCCGTCCCCTGCAAGCCGTCGATACAGTAATTAGCAGCACAATAGCCGCCCAAATCCGCGACTGAATTTCGCCATTCCGTACTAGAATGTCCAATCCGACCACAAGAGGTAGTGATGGACACTGTGCACGACGTGCTGGACCGCGCCTGGAACGCCCACGCGGCTGGCGAATTTGAAGCTGCCCTGAACGACTACAGCTGGCTGTTCGACGCCAGCGCCACCAGCGACGACACCGCGCCGCTGCGCCTTTCCTATGTGTTGTCGTCCTGGGCCAAGCTTGCGGGAGACTATCTGCCGGCACGCCACGCGCTGGTGGCGCTGCGCGACCGCCTGACCGCACAGCTGCTGGCCCAGCCGACCGATGCTGCGCTGTTCAACGACATCCGCGTCATCAACACCAAGTTGGGCGACTTGCAAAACACGCATCACCTGTTCCAGCAGCTGCCGGAAACGCTGGCGCAGCATGTCGCCCCGGTCGCGCTGTCGGCGCTGGTGGCCTGCGAGGACTACGCGCTGGCACGGCGCTATCTGCCGTATCCGGAACAGCATCTGGCCGACGCCGCGGCGCATCTGAATGAACTGAAGAGTCACATCAACGTGCTGACGCATGACGGCATGGCCGAAATGTTGGCGGACGTTTTCAATTACATCACCGAAGTCGCTTTGGTACTGGACTTGCTGGACGGCTGCGGCGATACTGCTGCGGCGGAGCGCGCGCGCCAGCAGGCCGTCAACCTGGTGCAGGCGCCCGAAGCCCGCGCCTGCGTGCAAGCGGAACTGGATAATCCCGGTACCACGCTGGACGCCATGGTTGAACTCCAAAATTCGGTGACTGCATAGTGAACAAGTATTACGCTCAAGCCCTCCTCCTCTCTGCCCTGCTTCCTTCGGCCTACGCGGCCGTTCCTACCGCCGATTTCAAAGTGGTGCACAGCTATCCGCATGACACGCAAGCCTTCACTGAAGGTCTGCTGTACCGCGATGGCTTCCTGTACGAGAGCACGGGCCTGAACGGCAAATCGTCGATCCGCAAGGTGGATCTGGCCAGCGGCAAGGTGCTGCAGACCAAGGACATCCCGTCGCAGTACTTTGGCGAGGGACTGACCGCCTGGGGCGATACGCTGGTCAATCTGACCTGGCAAACTCAGACCGGCTTTGTGTTCGATTTGAAGACGTTTGAATTCAAGAGTCAGTTCTCGTATCCGGGTGAAGGCTGGGGCCTGGCGCAGAACGGCAAGGAACTGGTGATGAGCGACGGCACCTCGACGCTGCGCTTCCTCGATCCCAAGACCTTCCTTGAAGTGCGCCGCGTGAAGGTGACGGCGGACGGCATCGCGGTCGACCAGTTGAATGAACTGGAAGTGGTGGAAGGTGAAATCTACGCCAACATCTGGCACACCAACACCATCGCGCGCATTGATCCGGCCAGCGGCAAGATCGTCGGCTGGATCGATTTCGGCAAGCTGTATCCGGATGCCGGCAAAGGCCCGAACGCAGAAAATGTCATGAACGGCATCGCCTACGACGCCGAGAAAAAACGCCTGTTCGTCACCGGCAAGCTGTGGCCGAAAATTTACGAAGTCAAAATCATCCCGCGCAAATAACTACGCCGCCAATGCGTAGCAGGCATCGTTGGCGCACACGGCCAGCGGCTGCGCGTCGGTCAGCAGCGTCACCACGGCCGGCACGTCCCGGCTGTTGATGGCGGCCTGGAAGCGGCGCACCAACTCACGGTTCAGCTTTTCCTCTCTCAGCGCCTCGGCCGCCCGCTCACGCAGTCGTCGGCGCGCGCGCGACAGATGCTGGCGCGCGTTGGCGACCGTGATGCCCAGCGCCGCCGCGATATCGGCATGGTCGCATTCCAGCACCTCGTGCAGCACCAGCGCCAGCCGCTCGGCGGGCGACAGACAGGCCAGCAAGCACGCCAGCGCTTCCGCCACCTCGGCGCGCCGCAGCAGCGCATCTTCCGGCTGCGCGGCCAATGCAATCGGCACGCCCTCGCCCCCGGCTGCCGCCTGCAGCGCCAGCGCCTCGCGCGCCCGCTGGCGCAACCGATCTATCGACTGGTGTTGCACCACGGTGGTCAGCCACGCCGCTGGCGTCAGCAGCGCCGCCTGCTCGGCAACGCGCCACTTGAAGAAGCAATCCTGGACCACGTCCTCGGCCTCCGCCTCGCTGCCGACAATGCGCAAGCTGATCGCCTTCAGGCGCGGGCGCAACTGCTCGAATGCATCCATAGTGATCTCCTCTGGCGGTGGTAGTGCCACTTGACGTTTGGCGGCGGCAGGATGTGACAGCCGGCGGCGATATTTTTGCGGCTGTCACACGCGCAAGGGTGGCAAGCGTCAAGCGGACAGTGACACCACTTTACCGCGAAAGGACCATCATGAGTATCATCCCCACCGTCATCGAACAAACCAGCCGTGGCGAACGCGCCTTCGACATCTACTCCTGCCTGCTGAAAGAACGGGTGATTTTTCTGGTGGGAGAAGTGACCGAGCAATCGGCCAATCTGATCGTAGCGCAGCTGCTATTCCTCGAATCCGCCGATCAAGCCAAAGACATTTCACTGTATATCAACTCGCCCGGCGGCTCGGTCTACGCCGGCATGGCGATCTACGACACCATGCAATTCATCCAACCCGACGTCTCCACCCTGTGCACCGGCTTCGCCGCCAGCATGGGCTCCATCCTGTTGGCGGCTGGCGCCATCGGCAAGCGCTACGCCCTGCCCAACGCCCGCATCATGATCCACCAGCCGCACGGCGGCTCACAGGGCGTGGCCGCCGACATCGAAATTCAGGCGCGCGAAATGCTGTACCAGCGCCATCGGCTTAACACCCTGCTGGCCGAGCGTAGCGGCCAGCCGCTGGCGCGCATCGAGCGCGATTCGGACCGCGACAACTACATGTCAGCCGCCCAGGCCCGAGATTATGGCTTGATCGACAACGTCCTGGACAAACGTCAACAGTAACACGATCTTTACCGCTCTTTACGGTTGCTGACCTCGCTTTACAGTTCCTTCGCGGAAAATACGTTCAAGCCCTGAACAAGCTTAATCCCCACTTAATGATAAGTAAAACCGCACACCAGTTAAGCAACTTGGAGAGAATCATGGAAGATCACCACGCCAGCCTTGCAGAAGATGTCGAACGCATGCTCGCCACCCAGACCGACCGCCGCGGCTCGCTGCGCTGGTTGATCGCTGGTGCCAGCGCAGCCGCCTTGCCTTTGGCAGGTTGCGGCGGCGGTGGTTCCGACAGCGGCACGTCAACCTCCACCACCAGCACCACCAGCACGTCCAGCACCACGACGACCGGCACGACCACCACGGGCACCACCACCACCGGTACCACCACCACGACGACCAACGGCAGCTGCTCGGTCATCCCGGAGGAGACCAACGGCCCTTATCCAGGCGACGGCACCAACAGCAACAGCAGCGGCGTGGTCAATGTGTTGACCATGTCCGGCATCGTGCGCAGCGACATCCGCACCAGCATTTCGCCGGGCACCGCCACTGCGGCCGGCGTCAAGACCACGGTCAAGATCCAGGTGATCGATGTGAACAACAACTGTGCCGTCGTTTCCGGCGCCGCCGTCTACATCTGGCACTGCGACCGCGATGGTAACTACTCGCTGTACTCGTCCGGCGTGACCACGGAAAACTACCTGCGCGGCGTGCAGGAAACCGACAGCACCGGCACGGTGACTTTCACCACCATCTTCCCGGGCTGCTACACGGGCCGTATGCCGCACATTCACTTCGAGGTGTATCCAAGCCTGGCGAAAGCCACCAGCGCTTCGAATCGTGTGAAAACGTCGCAGATGGCCTTCCCTATCGCCACCTGCAACGAGGTGTACGCCACCACCGGCTACAGCAGCAGCGTGCGTAACTTCGCCAACATCAGCTTCGCCACCGACAATGTGTTCAGTGACGGCTACACGCTGGAGATGTCGACGGTGACCGGCAACGTGACCGACGGTTATGTGGTCACGCTGACGGCTGGCGTCGCGCTCTGATTACCACATCAGGACGCGCTGCTCCGGCGGCAGGTACATCGGATCGCCCGGCTTGATGCCAAAGGCTTCGTAGAAGCCGGGCTGGTTCATCACCGTGCCTTTGGCGCGGAACTCGCCCGGCGAGTGCGGATCGCTCTTGATCTGGGCGATCGCCGCTTCCGGACGCAGTTTGGCGCGCCATTTCTGCGCGAAGCCAATGTACAGGCGCTGTTCGCCGGTGAGGCCATCGATCACCGGCGACGGCTTGCCGCCCAGCGAACGGTGATATGCCTTGTAGGTCAACGACAGACCCGAGTTGTCACCGATGTTTTCACCCAGCGTCAGTTCGCCGTTGATGAAGTAGCCCGGCACCGGGCTGTAGGCACCATACTGCTTGACCAAGCCAGCCGCGCGCGCCTTGAAGGCGGTGCGATCGGCGTCGGTCCACCAGTTGCGCAGACGGCCCTTGGCGTCGTACTGGCTGCCCGAGTCATCGAAGGCATGGCTGATCTCATGGCCGAAGGTGATGCCCAACAGGCCGTAGTTGACCGCATCTTCCGCTTTCACGTTGAAGAACGGCGGCTGCAGAATCGCGGCCGGAATCGTGATCGCGTTCAGCAGCGGGTTGTAGCTGGCGTTGACGGTTTGCGGCGTCATCGACCATTCGTCGCGATCCACCAGTTTGCCCAGTTTTTCCAGATTGCGCTGGTGACTCCACGCGCGTGCCGCTTTCACGTTGGCGACCAGGTCGGTCGGGCTGGTTTTCAGCGCGCTGTAGTCGCGCCATTTTTCCGGATAAGCGATGTTCGGCTTCAGCGCCGCCAGCTTGGCTTGCGCTTCCTTCTTGGTCTCAGGTCCCATCCAGTCCAGCTGCTCGATACCGTCGCGGAACGAAGCCACGAAGTTGTCGAACATCGCCATCACGCGTGGCTTGGTTTCCGGCGGCAGGTACATTTGCACATACAGTTTGCCGACCGCGTCGCTGAGCGAGCTGTCGGTGAAGCGCAGCGCCAGTTGCCATTGCGGTTCGCTTTGCGGCACGCCGCGCAGTACCGTGCCGTCAAAGGCGAAACGCTCCTTGACGGTGGCGCTGTCCAGATACTGTGCATAGCTTTCGATCACGCGCCAGCTCAGATAGCTCTTCCACGCTTCCAGCGGCAGCTTGTCCAGGGTCTCGGAGAAACCCGTGATGAAGCTAGGCTGGCGCACCACCGCCGACGAAGCTTTCGGCGCCAGGCCGGCGGCGGCGAAGTAGGCTTTCCAGTCGAAGGCCGGGGCCAGTTCGTTGAACTGGTCGAACGCCACGCGGTTGTAGGACTTGACCGGATCGCGCATTTGCACGCGGGTCCACTGGGCGGCCGCCAGGCGGGTTTCGACGTCGAGGATCTGGGCCGCATGGGCGGCGGCTTCGTGATCGCCGCTCATGGTCAGCATGGTCTCGATGTGCTGCTGGTACTTGGCACGAATGCCTTTCAGCTTGGCGTCGTCGTCCTTCAGGTAGTAGTCGCGGTCCGGCAGACCGAGGCCGGACTGGCTGACGTTGAGGGTGTAGTTCTCAGGATCGCGCGCGTCGGGCGATACGCCGGCCGAAAACGGCGTCTGCACGCCATTGCGCTGCAGGTAGGCGAACAATGCCGGCAGGTCGCGCTTGTCCTTGATCGCGGCAATGCGCGCCAGGTCCGCGTGCAGCGGCTTGAAGCCGGCGGCGTTACGCGCCTTTTCGTTCATGAAGCTGTTGTACAGATCGGCGATCTTGTGCGTCTCGCTGCCGGCTTTGCCGGGATGCTTGATGGTGGTGTCGATCACATTGCGCAGCTGGCCCTGTGCGGTTTCGCGCAGTTCGATATAGGTGCCCCAGGTCGATTTATCGGCCGGGATCTCGGTGTTGCGCACCCAGATGCCGTTAACATAACCGTAAAAATCGTCCTGCGGACGCACCGCCGAATCCAGGGTTTTCAGATCGATGCCGGAGACTGGCGCGGCGGCGTTCTGGGCGTGGGCGGAAAAAGCAAGCAAGGCGCAGCAAGCGGCGCCGATAAGCGAACGTTTCAAGATGGTTCCTTTTATTTTCGGTGAGTCTTCATGCTGGACTTGTGGTCATGCATGCGGGGCAGATTATACCCGCGCCACCTACTCTGACAGCAGCGCGATGATTTCATCCGCCACCGCGCGCACCGGCGCCGCGCGGCGCATATCTTCATGCATGACGATCCACAGTTTGCGCTTGACCGGGCATGCCGGCGCATCAAGCCGCAGCAGCGGCGACAACGGAAAATAATCGGGCAGCACGGCTACGCCGCTGCCGGCCAGCGCCGCCTGATACAGCGTGCCGAGGTCATTCGAGCGCATGCAGTAGCGCCGCGTGCCGCGCAGCTTTTCCAGCCACTCGTGCTGCGGCGTGTGCTGCAGTACTTCGTCATAGCCGAGGAATTCCCACTGCTCCGGGTCGCGCGCGGCCAGATAGGCTTCGCTGGCGCATAGCTGATAGGTCACCGTGGTCAGCGCGCGTACCGCCAGGCCAGGCGAGGTCGGACGGTTGTAGCGGATCGCGATATCGGACTCGCGCCGCATCAAATCCGTCACTTTGAGTTCGGCGCGCAGATCCAGCTCGATGCCGGGCAGCCGCTGCAACGCCAATGGCAGGCGCGGCGCCAGCACCCAGGCCGTGACCGCCGGCGGCGCCGAGACGCGTACCTTGCCGCTCAACTCCGCCGTACCGCTGGCGGCGCGCAACAGGCCATGCAAGCCCTCCTCCATGCGCCGCGCATGCGGCACCAGCGACTTGCCGGCGGCCGTCAGCGACCAGCCTTTCGGAAAGCGGTCGAACAGCTTGACGCCCAGCGTCGCCTCCAGCGCATCGATACGGCGCGCCACCGTGGTGTGCTCAACCCCGGCCGCGCGCGCGGCACCAGACAGCGTGCCGGCGTCGTGTAGGGCAAGGAAGAAACGCAGATGATCCCAGTCTGGTTGGCTCATTGTGCAATTATGCACACAAAATGCGAAAGTTTTGCGAATTCCGCCCAATGCGGCGCAGCGCTATCCTGTCTTCATTCAAAAGGAGATGTGATGAAACTGCTCAACCGACTATTTTGCCTGTTCATGTGGGTGCCTGCCCACCAGGCCGCGCTGGCCGCAAGGCCTTTTCCGCTGGCCGGCGCGTGGGAACTGGTAGCGGCCGACCGTCTGCAAACCGACGGCCAACGCGTACACGACTACGGTGAAGCACCCACCGGCCTGCTGATGATCGACACCGACGGCCACTATGCGCTGCAGATCTACCAGCGCGAAAGTCCGCGCGCCTCCAGCACGCATTTCGGCACACTCAGTATCGACGAGCCGTCACGCACGCTGACCTTCCATATCACCAGCGCGCAGCGCGAGGAATGGATCGGTACGCGACAGGAGCGTCGCTATGAATTGAAGGGAGATGAACTGAGCTACCGCGTGCCGGCACGAACGGACGGGCAGATACCGATTTCAGTCTGGCGTCGCAAGCATTAATCGGCCAGCGCGCCGACGCAGTAGTCCGACAATGCCTGCAGCACCGCCGCATTCTCGCCGGCCGCCTCCACCACCTTGATGGCGGCCTGCGGATAGGCCGCGCGCAGCTCGTCCAGCATGATCGGCAGGTCGCGCAGCACGTGGCCGCCCTGCCCCAGGAACACCGGCACCAGCGTGATGTCGTTGATGCCGTCGGCGCTCAGCGTCGCCACCACTTCCGGCAGGCGCGGCGACATCAGCTCCAGGAAAGCCAGCACCACGCGCACGCCGGGCTCGCGCGCCTGCGTCAGGTCGCGCAGGCGTTCGAACGGCGCCGCCCACGATGCCGAACGGGCGCCGTGCGCAAACAGGATCAATGCACGTTGACTCATCTTAGTGTCGCTCCACCCACCACAAGGCCCATAGCGCCAGCAGCAGGAACAATAAACTCGGCGCGGCCGCCGTCAGCGGCGCCGGCCAGGTACTCAGCACGCCCAGGTGCGAGAACAGCGTATTCACCAGCAGGAAGCTGACGCCTATCATAATGCCGATGAAGATTTTCAGGCTCACGCCACCGCTACGGGTATGCAGATAGCCGAACGGCAGCGCCAGCGCCATCAGCACGAAGATGGCAAGCGGGTCGAACAACTTTTTCCAGAACGCGATTTTGAAGCGCTCGGTCTCCTGCTTGTTCTCCTGCAGGTGGCGGGTGTACACCGCCAGCTCGTTGGCCGACATGCGCTCCGGGTCGGAACCGGCCACCGCCAGAATCTTCGGCGTGATCTCGGACAGCAGATCCTTGGTGGCGCTGTGGCGGGTTTCGATCGTGCTCGACTCCTGCGCGAAGTTATTCTCCAGATTGGCCTCGGCGCCAGGCTTCAGCAACTGCGGATTGCTGAACAGGTTTTCCGTCACATCGTTCAGCAGCCACTTGTTATTGCCCTGGAAGGTGCCGCTCTTGGCCAGCGTGATCGAACGCAGGCGGAAGCTGGTGTCGAACTCGTACAGCTTGACGCCGATCAGCGTGCCGTCCGGCTTCACCTCGCGCACGTTGAAGAAGCGCGAACCAATCGGGGTGCCGGTCATGCCTTCCGACTTGACGATATCCTTGGTCCACAGGCCGGAGCGGAACTCCGACGAAATCGCCGCGCCACGCGCGCTCAGTTTGATCTTCTCGGCGATCGGCGCGGTACGCGGCGCAATCAGCTCACCGAAGATGAAGGTGATGATCACCAGGATCACGCCGATCTTGGCCAGCATCCACGCCACCATGCCGGTGGTCATGCTGGAGGCGCGCATGATGGTGAACTCGGAGGTGGCCGCAAACTGCGCCATGGTGTAAATGGTGCCGATCAGCGCCGCCAGCGGCATCACTTCATACACGTGGCCAGGCAGCTGCACCACCACATACAGGAAGGCATATTGAATCGCGTAGCCGTTCTTGCCGACCGACGGCAGTTCGCCGGTCAAGTCCATAAAGGCTTGCAGCGCCAGGAAGGCCACCAGCACAAAGGCCACCGCTTGCAGAATCGAGACCGCGAAATAGCGTTGCAGGATTTTCATTTGCGATCAGTCTTTCTTGTTGCGCGAGCGTTTATACACGGCGATCAGCGCCAACGGATGGTAGCGGTGATTCAGGTTCAAGCGCCATGCAAACAAGCCAAGCACCACCAGCAGCGCGCCCAGGTGCAGCGGCCACCACGACAACGCGAACGTCATCTTGCTTTGCTTGACGCTGGCCTCGACCAGCTTGACGAAGTTGTTATAGCTGAAGAACACCAGCAGCGCGATGATCAGATTGGCCGAACTGCCGGCGCGCGGATTCACAAAGCCCAGCGGCACCGCCAGCAGCAGCAGCACCAAACAGGTCAGCGGCTGGCCGATGCGCCACAATAGTTCGGCGCGCGCGATCGAGTCGTTATGGATCAGCAGTTCCATGGTTGGCATGGCGACCGCTTCATGCTCCGACTCCAGTTCCTGCGCCTGCTGCGTCACGCGCATGCTGTAGCTGTCGAACTCCATGCTCTGGAAGTCGGCGGTGCCGGGCGTGCCCTGATAGCGGCGGCCGTTCTTCAAGACCAGATAGCGTTCGCCTTTGGGACCGGTAGTGACCACGCCTTCGCGCGCCACCACCACCGAGGTGCCGCGTTCATCGACGGTGTTGACGAACACGTTCTGCACCACCGACGACTTACCGCCGCCGCCCTCAACGAAGAAGATGCGGTTGGCCCCAGCCGATTCCTTGAACTGGCCGGGCGAGACCTTCTGCAGGTCTTCGCGTTTTTCAAAGCGCTCCACGTACTCCGAGCTTTTCTGCTTGGCCCACGGGGTGGCGACGAAACTCAGGCCGGCGGTGATAAGCACCAGCGGCAGGCCAAAAGTAAGAACCGGACGTATCCAGCTCGCCAGACTCAGACCGGAGGCAAACCACACCACCATCTCGGAATCGCGATAGGTGCGCGTGACCACCATCAGTACTGAAATAAAACTGGTGAGGATGACGAGAGTTGGCAGATAATTCAGCACTGCGAAAGCGATCAGCGCGATCACGTCGCTGGACGCGACCTTGCCGCCGGCGGCCTTGCCGAGCACACCGATCAGGGTCCAGGTGACGCTAATGCTGAACAACACAGTAAAGGTAGCCCCGGCGGCACTGGCCATTTCACGTCGTAGGGCACGTTGGAAGATCATTGAAGATTATAATTCGGTAGTTTGGCCCTTATATACACTATACGGGACCATAGTTTTAAGTACGTACACGACACGGAGAATCAAATGGACTTTAGCATAAAAGCATTCGACACAAAAAACACCATCGCTACGGCCAAAGCCGGCGTCATCGCCGTCGCGGTCTTCGAGAACAAAAAGCTGTCGCAAGCTGCCAAAGCGCTGGACGGCGCTGGTGAAATCACGGCTGCGCTCAAGTCCGGCGACATTACCGGCAAGACCGGCACCACCCTGCTGCTGCGCGGCGTCAAAGGCGCCGCCGCCGAACGCGTGCTGCTGGTCGGCCTGGGCAGCGACGACGCCATCAGCGAAAAAAGCTTCACCAGCGGCGTGACCGCGGCACTCAAAGTGTTCTCCACCCTGGGCGCGAGCGACGCTATTATCGCATTGCCGGCGACCGAAGTGAAAGACCGTGACGTCAATTGGGCGATCCGCACTGTGGTACAGAGCGGCCACGAAGCCGTGTTCCGCACCGATGGCCAAAAGAGCAAGAAGGACCCGGCCGCCGCCGGCGTCAAGAAAATCGCCCTGGCCGTGGCCAATGACGCCGCCAACAAACTGGCATTGGCCCAGGCGGTGGCGATCGCCAGCGGCATGGACCTGACCAAGGAACTGGGTAACACCTCGGCCAATATCTGCACCCCGACCCACCTGGCCAACGTCGCCAAAAAACTGGGCAAGGACTACAAGTTCGAAGTGGAAGTCCTGGACCGCAAGCAGCTGGAAGCGCTGAAGATGAACAGCTTCCTGTCGGTGACCAATGGCAGCGAGCAGCCACCGAAGTTCATCGTCATCAAGCACATGGGCGGCAAGGCCAAGGATGCGCCGGTGGTGCTGGTCGGTAAAGGCATCACCTTCGACACCGGCGGCATCTCGCTGAAGCCAGGTCCAGGCATGGACGAGATGAAGTACGACATGGGCGGCGCCGCCTCGGTGCTGGGCACCTTCCGCGCCATCGGTGAGATGAACCTGAAGCTGAACGTGATCGGCATCATCGCGTCGTGCGAGAACATGCCGTCGGGCCGCGCCACCAAGCCGGGCGACATCGTCACCTCGATGAATGGCCTGACCATCGAGATCCTGAACACCGACGCCGAAGGCCGTCTGGTTCTGTGCGACGCCCTGACCTACGCCGAGCGCTTCAACCCGGCCGCAGTGATCGACATCGCCACCCTGACCGGTGCTTGCATCGTCGCGCTGGGCCACCACAAGAGCGGCCTGTTCACCCGCGACGATGAAGCGCACAACGCGCTGGCCGACGAGATCATGGCCGCCGGCAAAAACGCCAGCGACACCGCATGGCGCCTGCCAATCGGCGAGGAGTACAACGAGCAGCTGAAGTCCAACTTCGCGGACCTGGCCAACATTGGCACCCCGGGCGGCGCCTCGTGCACCGCAGCCGCGTTCCTGGAAAACTTCACCCGCAAGTACACCTGGGCGCATCTGGACATCGCCGGCACCGCGTGGAAATCGGGCGGCAGCAAAGGCGCGACCGGCCGTCCGGTGCCGCTGCTGTCGAACTTCCTGATCAAGCGCGCCGCCTAAGCGCGCAAGCGCATCAGAACAGGGTCACGCCGGCAGCCGGCGGCGGCCCTTCTTCCTTTTCCTGCGCGGGATGCATGACCACGGTCAGCACGGCCGGATAGTCATAGCCCGCGCCGGTATTCTTGTCGACGATGTAGCCGACACCGGCGGTCAGCGCCAGGTTGCCCCACAGGTTGCCGTCGGCGCGCGCATCGACCTTCTCGTACGCCCAGCCCTTGCCGTTCTTGGCGCAATCGATGCGCAGCGGCCCCGAGCTCTTGCGCAGCGTCAGGCGCGCCGGCGTGGTTACAAACCATTTGCCCGCGTCGTTATACAGCACGCAGCCAACCCCGGCGATCTCGCGGTGATCGAGCACGGTCTGCACCAGCACGTTTTGTTCAGTGGATTCAGTAAGGGAAGCACAGCCGGCCAGTATGGCCAGCAGTCCAACCGCTACAGCGGGGCGGAGATACATGGTCTGTCTCTGGAATAAAGATACAGACCAGTGTAGCAGCCCGCTGGCGATTGCAGTCGCTTAATCAAGCGGCGTAAAGCCTTGCACTTTACGCGTTGTGGCGATCCGGGATCTTGGCGGTAACCGGAGTATCGGCCTGCTCCGCCTGTTTCTTCTTCAACCCCTGGACGACTTTCAAGATATCGTCCATGCCGCGTTCGCCGCCCAGCGAGGAAAAGGCATCCAGCACCTCATTCAGCACCTGATTGCGCACGGCAGCCTCGTCGGAGTTGATCGATGGCGGACGCTGCAGGGATTCGGCAGCGCGCTTCTCAGCGGCGGCGGCCTCCTTCTGCGCGGCGGTCTTGCGGCCGCCCGGCGTTTTGCCATGTTCCAGCGCCGCCTGCCAGATGACCCAGCGGCGCTGCGTTTCGAAGACCAGATATTCCTCTGGCTTGTCTTCACGGCGACGGACTATATGACCATCGCGCTGTGCCCATGCCTCAAATGCAGATCGCATTTTTTATTCCCTTTGCAAATGCGCCTAAGCGCCATTCACTGTAAAAACCACAAGTTATTTCCGCATAGTATCATTGATTGCGCATTAACAACACAAATATCTACCCGGCATTGCTATGTGAAGTTGCTAAACGGAAACACAAGTTTTCCACTCAATTTGTACTAGTATATTTCCTCTTTGCTTACTTTGTCTCGTCTGTCAGTTCTATTTTGACAACAACGAGACACTATTGGCAATTTTTTTTTAATTTCACATATTTTGCAACATTTTAGGCCCACGCCCCCCTGTCACGGAAGGGGAATTTCATGTTTTTTCATACAAATTTGCAGCCATGCAATGCGATCTGTTAAATCCGGATGCTGTAAGATGCAAGTTACTTCGGGCAACCGCCCGTCATCTGACCCGCAAGAAAGCACGCCCCCATGAAAATAGCCACCTGGAATGTTAACTCTTTGAACGTAAGACTGCCGCACGTTATGAAGTGGCTAGAGGAAAACCCTACCGACGTGCTCTGCATTCAAGAAACAAAATTAACTGACGACAAGTTTCCGCTGGCTACGCTGGAGACCGCCGGCTACCACGTCGCATATACCGGCCAGAAGACCTACAACGGCGTCGCCATCATCTCTAAACAGCCTATTCTGGATATCGTCAAAAACAACCCAAAATTTGAAGATCCACAACAACGGATTATTGCCGGCACCATCGGCGGAGTGCGCGTGGTGTGCGCCTACGTGCCGAACGGCCAGGCGGTGGGCTCGGACAAGTACGAGTACAAGATGGCGTGGATGAACGCCTTCCACGACTGGATCGCGGAACAGGCGGCGCAATATCCGGAACTGGCGGTGCTGGGCGATTACAATATCGCGCCGGAAGACCGCGACGTCCACGACCCGGCGGCATGGGAAGGCATGGTGCACGTGTCGCCGCAGGAGCGCGATCAACTCAAACGCCTGCTGGCGATCGGCCTGACCGACGCCTTCCGCATGTTCGAGCAAGCCGACAAATCGTTCAGCTGGTGGGATTATCGCGGCCTGGGCTTCCGCCTGAACAAAGGTCTGCGCATCGACCACATCCTGCTGTCGGACGCGCTGAAGCAGCGCTGCAGCGCCTGCGTGATCGACCGCGTGCCGCGCAAATGGGAACAGCCGTCGGATCACACCCCGGTGATCGCCACCATCGATTAACTGCGCGGCAGCAGCAGTTGGGCCGTTACATGCGGCACCGGCTGCGAGAACAGATAGCCTTGGGCATATTGGCAGCCATGCCGCTGCAGCAGGGCGTACTGCCCTTCGGTCTCCACGCCCTCCGCCACCACCGACAGTTGCAGACTGTCCGACAGCGCGATGATGGCCGCCACAATCGCGCGGTCTTCCGCGCTCTCCTCCAGATCCTTGATGAAGGCGCGGTCGATCTTGATCTTCTTGACCGGGAAGCGCTTCAGGTAAGCCAGCGATGAATAGCCGGTGCCGAAATCGTCGATCGACAGGCGGATGCCCATGGCGTTGATGTGGCCGAGGATTTCCAGCGTCTGTTCGCCGTGCTGCATCAGCGCGGTCTCGGTGATTTCAAATTCGATCAGCGCCGGATCGATGCCGGTTTCGTCGAGGATGGCGCGCACCGAATCCACCAACCCGCGATGCATGAACTGGCGCGGCGACAGATTGACCGCCAGCGGCACCGGCGTCATGCCCTGCGCCTGCCACGCCATGCTTTGCCGGCACGCCTGGCGTATCACCCATTCGCCGATGCCGACGATCATGCCGTTTTCCTCGATGATGGGGATGAACTGGTCCGGCGTAATCAGCTCGGTGCCACCACGGCGCCAGCGCAACAGCACTTCCATCGCGTGCAGGCGGCGCGTGCCGATGTCCATGATGGGCTGGAAGTACAGCTCGAACTCATTGGCCGCCAGCGCGCCGCGCAGGCTGGACTCCAACTCGAAGTGGCGCGCCGCCGTCAGGTTCATCACCTCTTTGAAGAACTGGTAGTTGTTACGGCCGCTGGCCTTGGCGTGGTACATGGCGCTATCGGCATTGCGCATCAGCGTTTCAACGTCATCGCCATCGTCCGGATAGACGCTGATGCCGATCGACGGCGTGATGTGCAGGTTGCGGCCCTCCAGCGGGAAGCTCTCGGCCAGCGCCTCAATGATCTTCTCTGCCACCTGGCTGGCTTCGTCGATGCCGCGTATGCCCGGCACCAGCACCACGAATTCATCGCCGCCGAGACGGGCCACGGTATCGCTGGCGCGCACCGCGCGGCACAGGCGGCTGGCGACTTCCTTCAGCAGCTGGTCGCCGGTCATGTGGCCCAGCGAATCGTTGATGGTCTTGAAGCGATCCAGATCGATGAACATCACCGCCAGCTTGCGTTCGGTGCGCTGCGCGGCCAGCATGGCGCGATCCAGCCGGTCCGACAACAGCGCGCGGTTGGGCAGGCCGGTCAGGCTGTCGTGATACGCCATGTGATGGACGCGCGCCTCGGCCTGGCGCCGTTCGACGATCTCGCCCTGCAGCTGCGCATTGGCGCCGGCCAGTTCGGCGGTGCGTTCCTGCACCCGCAGTTCCAGCTCGTCGCGCGAGCGCGCCAACGCTTCGGCGGCCTCGCGCCGCAGCGTGATATCGTCCACCAGCCACACCGATCGGCCGCTGTTGTGCGCCAGGTCGAACGGCCGGCCGGACAGCCGCGCCCAGAAGGTGCTGCCATCCTTGCGCACCAACTCATATTCGGACACGTTGACGTGGCCTGCGCGGAAGTCGCGCGCGGTCTCGGCGCGGGCGCGCTCCCACGCGTCCTTGTCGGCATAAAAGGCTTGCACGCTGAGGTAATTCATTCCGCCCGGAGCGTAACCGAACAGTTCTTCCATCTTGCGGTTGCAGCGCAGATTGCGGCCGTTCTCCACCACCGAAATGCCCAGCACCGCGCTGTCCAGAATGGCCTGGTTTTCCAGCAGCGCATTGCGCAGCGCTTCCTCGGCGTGCTTTTTCTCGGTGCGATCCTCGATCACCCAGATCGTGCCCTGGGTCGGGTCTTCCGGATTGACCACGTAACCGATCAGCTGCGCCCATAGTGTGCTGCCGTCAGCGCGCGCCATTTCAATCTCGGTCTGGAACGGGCGGCCGATCGACAGGAACGGAAAGGCTTCCGCCCCCAGCTTGTCGTAAGCCTCCTGCGACGGATACAACGCCCGTCCCGGCAAGCCCAGGCCGGAGGTATCGTCGTAGCCGAACATCTCGGCAAAGCCGCGGTTGTAGCGCGTGACCAGGCGGTTCTTGGTGAACAGGATGCTCATCGAGGCGTTGGTCATGATGGCCTCGACCTCCATCTGGGTCTGCCGCGTGTGCGTCACATCTTCGACGATCCAGATGGTGCCACCGCCACGGTGCTCGGCATCCACCGCGCGCGCGCGGATGCGGGCCCAGAACACGCTGCCGTCCTTGCGGCGGAATTCGTAGGAGGCTTTTTCAAACGGCTGGCCGCTGCCCAGCAGCGGCCCGGCCTCCTCGCCGAACGCCACGTATTGCTGGTGCGACTGGAACAGCACCAGCGCCGGTTGCCCTTCCAGCTCGCCGGGAGCGTAACCGAAAATATCGGCGGCGCGGGCGTTGCAGTTGCGGAGCACCTGCGAGCGGCTGAACAGAATACCGACCGAGGCGTTATCCAGGATCGCCTGCTGCTCCAGCAGCATGCGGCGCAGCTTTTCCTCATCCAGCCGGTGCTCGTTGATGTCCTCCATGATCCACACCGTGCCGTCGGCGGGGTGCATCGGATCGATGGCGCGGCCGTACAGGCGCGCCCAGAACAGCGCGCCGTCCTTGCGCCGTAGTTGAATCTCGGCGCGGTACGACTGCCCGCGCGACAGCTGCGGCCCCGCGTCTCCGCTCAATTGCTGAAATTCGTTCGCCCCCGGATAGACCATCGCACTGGACGCGCCCTCCAGCTCATCGCGTCCGTAACCCAGCATCTCGGCACAGCGGATATTGCATTCCTGGATCACGCCATCGCGGGTGAACAAAATACCGACGGCGGCATTTTCCAGGATGGCCTGCTGCTCCAGCAGCGTCTTGCGCAGCGCGCGCTGGTCGCGCTGGACCTCGGTGATGTCGTGGAAAACGATGGTCGCGCCCTCGCCCGGCAAGGGCTTGGACCAGGCTTGTACCGACAGGTACCGGCCATCGGCACAGGTCAGACAACTGTCCCAGCGCCCTTCGCCATGCAGGTGCTCCAGGCTGGCGGCGCGCACGTGCCGCGCAAACAGGTCGCCGACAGGACGGCCGCTGGGATCGATACCCAGCAGCGCCACCAGTTCCGCATTGGCCGACAAGACCTCACCGTGCGCGCTACAGGCGCACGCCGGCACGCCGATCAGCGCCAGCGCGTCGGCTACAAAATCCGGATTGGAGGAGAAGTGATACTCAGGCAGCATGGTTGGCAGATGATAAACCACATTATCCGCCGCCGCTATCAAAGTGCTTTCGGCCACCCTGAAAAACGACAAAGCCCGGCGCGAACCGGGCATTGTCGTTTACTTCTTGCTATTTGCTTAGTGAGCGGTCGCTCCAGCCGCGCCGATGCCGGTTTCCGAACGCATTTGCTGTGCTTCGAAGCCAGCGCGATCGATGCGGGCGCGCGCGCTGCGATCCAGCAGCGAGAACAACCAGATGCAGAGGAAGGCGGCCGGCATCGAGAAGATCGCCGGCGAAGCGTACGGGAACACCTCGTGCGCATGGCCCAGCACATCAACCCACACCGACTTGGACAGCACCGTCATCACCAGCGCCATGATCAGGCCGACGAAACCGCCGATGGTGGCGCCGCGCGTGGTGCAATCCTTCCACAGCACCGACATGAACAGCACCGGGAAGTTGGCCGATGCCGCGATCGCGAACGCCAGCGACACCATGAAGGCGATGTTCTGCTTCTCGAACGCGATGCCCAGCACCACGGCGACAATGCCCAGCGCGATGGTGGTGATCTTCGACACTTTCAGCTCGCTGGCGCCGCTGGCTTTGCCCTTGGCGATCACGGTGGCATACAGGTCATGCGACACCGCCGACGCGCCGGACAACGTCAGCCCGGCCACCACCGCGAGGATGGTGGCGAAAGCGACGGCCGAGATAAAGCCCAGGAACACATTGCCGCCGACAGCTTTGGCCAGGTGCACCGCCGCCATATTGTTACCGCCCAGGAGCTTGCCGGCGGCGTCCTTGAACTCCGGATTGGTGCTCACCAAAACGATGGCGCCGAAGCCGATGATGAAGGTCAGGATGTAGAAGTAAGCGATCCACGACGTCGCCCAGAACACCGACTTGCGGGCTTCTTTCGCGCTCGGCACGGTGAAGAAGCGCATCAGGATGTGCGGCAGGCCGGCGGTGCCGAACATCAGCGCCATGCCGAACGAGATCGCCGATACCGGATCTTTGATGAAGGTGCCTGGGCCCATGATGGCGTCCTTCTTGGCGTGCACTTCCACCGCCTTGGCGAACAGCGCCTCGGGGCTGAAGTTGAACTGCGCCAGCACCACGATCGCCATGAAGCTGGCGCCGCCCAACAGCATGATGGCCTTGATGATCTGTACCCAGGTGGTGGCAGTCATACCGCCGAACAGCACATACACCATCATCAGCGTACCGACCAGCACCACCGCCACCCAGTATTCGAGGCCGAACAGCAGTTTAATCAGCTGGCCCGCGCCCACCATCTGCGCGATCAGATAGAACGCCACCACCACCAGCGTGCCGGAAGCGGAGAAGATGCGGATCGGCGCCTGCTTGAAGCGATAAGCCGCAACGTCGGCAAAGGTAAAGCGGCCCAGATTGCGCAGGCGCTCCGCCATCAAGAAGGTGATGACCGGCCAGCCAACCAGGAAGCCGATGGCGTAGATCAGACCATCGTAACCATTCAGGAACACGGAAGCGGAAATGCCGAGGAACGATGCCGCCGACATGAAGTCGCCAGCGATCGCCAGGCCGTTCTGGAAACCGGTGATGCCACCGCCGGCGGTGTAGAAGTCGGAAGCGGAGCGGGTTTTCTTGGCCGCCCACTTGGTGATGTACAGCGTGAATAGCACGAACACCGCGAACATGATGATCGCGGTCCAGTTGGTGGGCTGGCGCTCGGCCTGGCCCAAGTCCGCACCAGCGGCCATGGCGGCACCGCTGGCGGCCAGCAGTGCCAGTGCGCCCAGGCGTTTGGCGGCGCTCATGGCTGCACCTTGGCGTGGATGGCTTGGGTCAGTGCATCGTACTTGTTGTTGGCGCGGCGGACGTAGATGCCGGTGACCAGTACCGTGAACACGATAACGAACAGGCCAATCGGCATGCCCCAGGTCATGACGCCGGCACCGGTTTTCGCGGCCAAGAATTCTTTGTCGAAGGCGATCAGCACGATGTAGCCGTAATAGACCACCATCATAGCCGCAGTGAGCAGCCAGCCAAAGCGGGAGCGGGATTTGACCAACTGATGATAGTTGGGGTCATTCTTGAGTTGTTGGACCAGATGGTCTTGCATATTGTGTCTCCGTTATGAATGCTCTTCTATTCGAGCTTGTAGCAAGAATAGAAGAACAGCCTTACCGGCTCCTTACAACGATGCGAACAATGCGCGTTGTATCTGCTGCAGCGAAGATGGATCCTCGATCGAAGTCAGGTCGCCGGGACTGCGACCTTCGCAGATCGCCTGGATCGAGCGGCGCAGCAGCTTGCCGGAGCGGGTCTTGGGCAACTGCGTCACGAAATACACGCGTGCCGGCCGCGCCACCGCGCCCAGTTGACGGTCCACCACCGCCATAATGTCCTGCTCCGCTGTGCCCAGGTTCGCGTCCTTGAGAATAGCGAAGGCCACCGCCACCTGGCCCTTGACCTGATCCTGCACACCCACCACCGCCACCTCCGACACATTCGGATGGCTGGTGATGGACTCTTCGATCTCGCGCGTGCCGAGGCGATGACCGGCGACGTTGATCACATCATCGGTGCGGCCGAGGATGAAGTAATAGCCATCCGCATCCTGCACGCCCCAGTCAAAGGTGGAGTACAGCATGGCGTCGCCGTCTTGCGTCCAGTAAGTATCGACAAAGCGCTGATCGTCACCGTACACAGTCTGCATGCAACCCGGCGGCAGCGGACCTTCGATCATCACCACGCCCTTTTCGTTGGCCGCGCAATCGGCGCCTGTGGTTTCATTCACCAGCCGCACCTTGTAGCCATACATGGCGACGCCGGGACTGCCGAGCCGCGTCGGCAAATCCTCCACACCCTTGGCGATCGACAGAATCGGCCAGCCGGTCTCGGTCTGCCAGTAATTGTCGATGATGGGCACACCGAGTTCGCCGGCGATCCAGGCCGACGTGGTTTCATCCAGCGGCTCGCCGGCCAGATACAGCGCTTGCAGCGACGAAGTGTCGTGCCGGCGCATGAACTCCGGCGACTGCTTGCGCAGCACACGGATCGCGGTCGGCGCCGAGAACATGCGCGTCACCTTGTACTTCTCGACGATGCTCCACCAGATGCCGGGGTCGGGACAAATCGGCAAACCCTCGTACATGATGGTTGCCATGCCGGCGATCAGCGGACCGTAGACGATATACGAATGGCCCACCACCCAGCCAATATCGGAAGTCGCAAAAAAAGTCTCGCCGGCGCGGCCGCAGAAGTTGTACTTCATCGACGCCGCCAGCGCCACCGCGTAACCGCCGACATCACGCTGCACGCCCTTAGGCTTACCGGTGGTGCCCGAGGTATAGAGGATGTAGGATGGCTCATTCGACTCCAGCCAAGTCACCGGCACACGCGCCTCCAGATGCGCAGCGCTAAGCGCAGCGTAATCGACATCGCGCCCCTCGACGCGCTGCATCGGCGCCAGCCCGCGATCCACCAGCAGCACGCGCGACGGCTTGGCGGAAGACAGCGCAATCGCCTCATCCAGTAGCGGCTTGTAGGCGATGGCCTTGCCGTTGCGCGAACCGGCATCGGCGGAGACAATCAGCACCGGCCGCGCATCATCGATGCGGCTGGCCAGACTGTTAGCGGCAAAGCCACCGAACACCACCGAATGAACCGCGCCGATGCGCGCACAGCCCAGCATCGCAAACGCCGCCTCCGCGATCATCGGCATATAAATCAGCACCCGATCACCCTTGCGCACGCCCAGCGCCTGCATCATCGCCGCCCAACGCTGCACCTCGACGTGCAGCTCCTTGAAAGAGTAGCTGCGCTCAGTATTGGTTTCGGTGGAGATAGCAATCAGCGCCGGCTGATCACCCTGCGTTTCGCACCAACGGTCAACCGCGTTGTGACAAAGATTGGTCTTACCGTCCACGAACCAGCGCGCGAACGGCGGCTTGGCATAATCCAGCACCTGACTAAAAGGCGTGTTCCAATCGATGAGCGCAGCTTCATCCCGCCAGAATTGCTCAGGCGTGACGACAGAGCGCCGATAAAAATCAGCGTACATCATAGTCTCCTCCAGCGATGTCCAGTTCGTGTCCTACTTCGGGGTCAGTTCCCAAAATCGGACATTGGGTAGCGCACGATCCAATGTCCGATTTTTAGAACTGACCCCGAAGTGGACATTTTTATGCGGGTACGCGGACCCAGCCTTCCATCAGTACTCGCGCGCTGCGGCTCATTACCGCTTTTGTCACGCTCCATTCTCCGTTTTGCTGTACCGCTTCGGCGCCGACTCGCAGGGTGCCGGATGGGTGGCCGAAACGCACGGCGTTGCGTGCGCCGCCGCCGGCTGCCAGGTTGACTAGCGTGCCTGGGATGGCGGCTGCGGTGCCGATTGCTACGGCGGCGGTGCCCATCATGGCGTGGTGCAGCTTGCCCATTGAGAGCGCGCGCACTAGCAGGTCGATGTCGCCCGCCGCCACCGGTTTGCCGCTGGAGGCGGTGTATGGTTTGGGCGGTGCGACGAAGGCTACTTTGGGTGTGTGCTGGCGCGTGGCGGCTTCGCTCAAGTCTTTGATGAGGCCCATGCGCAGCGCGCCGTGTGCACGTATGGTTTCGAACATCGCCAGCGCTTTGCTGTCGCCGTTGATGGCGTCCTGCAGTTCGGTGCCGCTGTAGCCAACGGCGTCGGCGTTGATGAAGATGGTCGGGATGCCGGCGTTGATCATGGTCGCCTTGAGCGTGCCGACGCCGGGGACTTCGAGGTCGTCGACCAGTTGGCCGGTCGGGAACATCGAACCACCGGCGCCCTCTTCTTCCGCTGCCGGGTCCATGAACTCCAGTTGCACCTCGGCTGCGGGGAAGGTCACGCCATCCAGCTCGAAGTCGCCGGTTTCCTGTACCTCGCCGTTGGTCATCGGGATGTGGGCGATGATGGTCTTGCCGATGTTGGCCTGCCATACACGGATCACGGCGACGCCGTCGCGCGGCAGCCGCGCCGGGTCAACCAGGCCACCGCTGATGGCGAACGCGCCAACGGCGGCGGACAGGTTGCCGCAGTTGCCGCTCCAGTCCACGAACGCTTTGTCGATGGAGACCTGGCCGAACAGGTAGTCGACATCGTGGTCTGGCCGTTCGCTGCGGGACAGGATCACGGTCTTGCTGGTGCTCGACGTGGCGCCGCCCATGCCGTCGATCTGTTTGCCGTACGGATCGGGACTGCCGATCACGCGCAGCAGCAGTTGGTCGCGCGCGGCGCCCGGTTGCTGCGCCGCGTCGGGCAGATCCTGCAGGCGGAAGAACACGCCCTTGCTGGTGCCGCCACGCATATAGGTGGCAGGGATTTTGATTTGTGGTCGAGAAGCCATCATGCTGCCTTTGCCGATTCGAGGAAGTCCTGTGCGAAGCGCTGCAGCACGCCGCCGGCTTCGTAGATGGAGACTTCTTCCGCCGTGTCGAGACGGCAGGTCACAGGCACTTCCACCCGCTCGCCATTGCGGCGATGGATCACCAGCGTCAGCGTGGCGCGTGGTTCGCGCGCGCCGATCACGTCGTAGCTCTCGGTGCCGTCCAGCGCCAGCGTCAGGCGGTTGACGCCCGGCTTGAACTCCAGCGGCAGCACGCCCATGCCGACCAGATTGGTGCGGTGGATGCGCTCAAAGCCTTCGGCCACAATCGCCTCCACACCCGCCAGCCGCACGCCTTTGGCCGCCCAGTCGCGCGACGAGCCCTGGCCGTAGTCGGCACCGGCCACGATGATCAACGGCTGTTTGCGCTCCATATAGGTTTCGATCGCTTCCCACATGCGCAGCACTTTACCTTCCGGTTCCACACGCGCCAGCGAACCGGCTTTGATTTTGCCATCGGCATCGCGCACCATCTCGTTCTTCAACGTCGGATTGGCGAAGGTGGCGCGTTGCGCGGTCAGGTGATCGCCACGGTGGGTGGCGTAGGAGTTGAAGTCTTCTTCCGGCAAGCCCATTTTGTGCAGGTACTCGCCAGCGGCGGAATTCAGCATGATGGCGTTGGACGGCGACAGGTGGTCGGTGGTGATGTTATCGCCGAGGACCGCCAGCGGAAGCATGCCACGCAGCGTGCGTTCGCCGGCCAGCGCGCCTTCCCAGTATGGTGGACGGCGGATGTAGGTCGACTGCGCGCGCCAGTCGTACAGTGGGTCCGCGCGTTCGCCGCTGTCGGCACCGCGCGCGAACATCGGGATGTAGACTTTGCGGAACTGCTCCGGCTTGACGGCGCTGGCGACGATGGCGTCGATTTCTTCGTCCGATGGCCAGATATCCTTCAGCATCACCGGCTGGCCGTTGGCGTCATGGCCCAGCACATCTTTTTCGATGTCGAAGCGGATGGTGCCGGCAATCGCGTACGCCACCACCAGCGGCGGCGAGGCCAGGAAGGCTTGTTTGGCATACGGGTGGATGCGGCCGTCGAAATTGCGGTTGCCCGACAAAACGGCGGTGGCGTATAGATCGCGCTCCACTACTTCTTTTTGAATGACCGGATCGAGCGCGCCGGACATGCCGTTGCACGAGGTGCAGGCATAGGCTACCACGCCAAAGCCCAGCTGTTCCAGCTCCGGCAGCAGACCCGCTTCTTCCAGGTACAGCGTGACGGTTTTGGAGCCCGGCGCCAGCGAGGACTTGACCCACGGTTTGCGCGTCAACCCGCGCGCGTTGGCGTTGCGGGCCAGCAGGCCGGCGGCGATCATGTTGCGCGGGTTGTTGGTGTTGGTGCAGCTGGTGATGGCGGCGATGATGCAGGCGCCATCCGGCATCAGCCCCGGTTCGTTTTCGACCACGCCGCTGATGCCGCGCGCGGCCAGGTCGGCGGTCGCCACGCGGTTGTGCGGATTCGATGGACCGGCGATGTTGCGGGTCACGCTGGACAGGTCGAACTTCAGCACGCGCTCATACTCGGCGCCCACCAGCGCATCGCCCCACAGGCCGGTCTCTTTGGCGTAGGCTTCCACCAGCTTGACGGTGTCGTCTTCGCGGCCGGTCAGCTTGAGGTACTTGATGGTCTGCTCGTCGATGTAGAACATGGCGGCGGTGGAGCCGTATTCCGGCGCCATGTTGGAGATGGTGGCGCGGTCGCCCAAGGTCAGGTGCGACGCGCCCTCGCCGTAGAACTCCAGATAGGACGACACCACCTTCTGCTTGCGCAGGAATTCGGTCAGCGCCAGTACGATGTCAGTGGCGGTGATGCCCGGTTGCGGCTTGCCGCTCAACTCCACGCCGATGATGTCCGGCAGCCGCATCCACGAGGCGCGGCCCAGCATCACGCTTTCTGCTTCCAGGCCGCCGACGCCGATGGCGATCACGCCCAGCGCATCAACCATCGGCGTGTGCGAGTCGGTGCCGACCAGCGTGTCCGGGAAGGCCACGCCATCCACCGACTGAATCACCGGCGACATGCGTTCCAGATTAATCTGGTGCAGGATGCCGTTCCCCGGCGGGATCACGTCAACGTTCTTGAAGGCTTTCTTGGTCCAGTTGATGAAATCGAAGCGGTCCTCGTTACGTCGGTCTTCGATGGCGCGGTTCTTGTCGAATGCATCCGGATCGAAGCCGCCGCATTCCACCGCCAGCGAGTGGTCGACCACCAGCTGGGTAGGCACCACCGGATTGACCAGCGCCGGATCGCCGCCCTGCAGGGCGATGGCGTCGCGCAGGCCGGCCAGGTCGACCAGCGCGGTCTGGCCGAGAATGTCGTGGCATACCACGCGCGCCGGGAACCACGGAAAGTCCAGATCGCGCTTGCGTTCGATCAGCTGCGACAGCGAGGCGTTGAGCGTGGCCGGATCACAGCGGCGCACCAGATTTTCCGCCAGTACGCGCGAGGTGTATGGCAGTTTGGCCCAGGCGCCTGGCTGGATCGCGTCGACAGCGGCGCGCGCGTCGAAGTAATCGAGCTGGGTGCCCGGCAGTTTTTTACGGAATGCGGTGTTCATTATTTACGGTCCTTGATCGGGACGAATTTCAGGTCTTCAGGGCCAACGTAGTTGGCGCTTGGGCGGATGATCTTGTTGTCGATGCGCTGTTCGATGATGTGCGCCGACCAGCCGGAGGTGCGCGAGATGACGAACAGCGGCGTGAACATCGCGGTCGGCACGCCCATCATGTGGTAGGACACGGCGGAGAACCAGTCCAGATTCGGGAACATTTTTTTGATCTCCCACATCACCGATTCCAGGCGCTCGGCGATGTCGAACATCTTGGTCGATCCGGCTTCATCGGACAGCTGGCGCGCCACTTCTTTGATCACCACGTTGCGCGGATCGGAGACGGTGTACACCGGGTGGCCGAAGCCGATCACCACTTCCTTGTTGGCGACGCGGTTGCGGATATCGGCTTCCGCCTCGTCCGGATTTTCGTAGCGCTTCTGGATTTCGAACGCGACCTCGTTGGCGCCGCCGTGCTTCGGACCGCGCAGCGCGCCGATGGCGCCGGTGATGGCCGAGTGGATGTCGGAGCCGGTGCCGGAGATCACGCGGCTGGTGAAGGTGGAGGCGTTGAATTCGTGTTCGGCGTACAGGATCAGCGAGGTGTGCATCGCGCGCACCCACGAATCGCGTGGCTTCTCGCCGTGCAGCAGGTGCAGGAAGTGACCGCCGATGGAGTCGTCGTCGGTTTCGACTTCGATGCGTTTGCCGTTATGGCTGTAGTGGTACCAGTACAGCAGCATGGAGCCGAAGGAGGCCATCAGGCGGTCCGCGATGTCGCGCGCGCCAGGGGTGTTGTGGTCTTCCTTCTCAGGCAGCACGCAGCCCAGCACCGAGACGCCGGTGCGCATCACGTCCATTGGATGGGCGGAGGCAGGCAGGGCTTCCAGCGCCGACTTCACTGCCTGCGGCAGGCCGCGCAGCGATTTCAGTTTGGCCTTGTAGCCGCGCAGTTCCGCTGCGGCCGGCAGTTTGCCGTGCACCAGCAGGTAGGCGATTTCTTCGAACTCGCAGGTGGTGGCGACATCGAGAATGTCGTAGCCGCGATAGTGCAGGTCATTGCCGGTTTTGCCGACGGAGCACAGCGCGGTGTTACCGGCGGCGACACCCGACAGGGCGACGGATTTTTTTGGTTTGAAGGTGGTGGCTTCGGTCATGATGGTGTCTCCTCTTATTTTTTCTGTGCGGCGAACAGCGCGTCCAGCTTCTGTTCGAAATCGTGATAGTTGATGCGTTCATACAGTTCGGCGCGGGTCTGCATGGTGTCGACCACGTTCTGCTGCGTGCCGTCGCGGCGGATGGCGTTGAACACATTCTCCGCCGCCTTGTTCATGGCGCGGAAGGCAGACAGCGGATACAGCACCAGCCCCACATCGGCGCTGCGCAGTTCATCCACCGTGAACAACGGGGTCGAGCCGAATTCGGTGATATTGGCCAGCACCGGCACTTTGACGGCGGCGGCGAATTTTTTGTACATATCCAGCGTGATCATCGCCTCCGGGAAGATCATGTCGGCGCCCGCTTCCACGCAGGCGACGGCACGGTCGATGGCGGCGTCCAGCCCCTCCACCGCCAGCGCGTCGGTGCGCGCCATGATGACGAATTGGTCGTCGGTGCGCGCGTCGACAGCGGCCTTGATGCGGTCGACCATCTCGGCTTTCGGCACGATCTCCTTGCCGGGACGATGGCCGCAGCGCTTGGCGCCAACCTGGTCTTCGATGTGAGTCGCGGCGGCACCAAACTTGATCAGCGATTTGACGGTGCGCGCGACGTTGAAGGCGGATGAGCCAAAGCCGGTATCGGAATCGACCAGCAGCGGCACGTCGCAGACGTCGGTAATGCGGCGCACGTCGGTCAGCACGTCGTCCAGATTCGAGATGCCCAGGTCCGGCAGACCGAGCGAACCTGCGGCCACGCCGCCGCCGGACAGGTAAATCGCCTTGAAGCCGGCGCGCTTGGCCAGCAAGGCGTGGTTGGCGTTGATGGTGCCGACCACCTGCAGCGGCGATTCTTCCTGAACGGCTTTGCGGAACGCGGCGCCTGCGGAGTAGTGACTCATATTGTGACCTTTCGGTGTTGCGTTGAAGTTGGCCACTCTAGTGCAAGCGCTGTGCCAGAACGGCAAGCTATACAAATCAATCACTTAGCGGCGCCACGCTGTTCCATAGTGAAACACTGAAACATATTTGAACTATAATTGAAACATGCGCCATTCCACGCCCCTGCCCTTCGACGCCAACGACAAACCGGTGATCTGGACCGTGTCGGTGTCGCGCCTGTCCGATCTGTTCCGCGATATCACGCTGGAGTACGACAATCTGGCCACCATCGAACCGATAAACCTCGGGTTCGAGGAGGCGGCCAAACATATCCGCGAGCGCCTGGCCACCGAGCGCTGCGACGCCATCATCTCGGCCGGCTCCAACGCGGCCTATCTGAAAGGCCGGCTGTCGGTGCCGGTGGTGATCGCCAAGTTCAGCGGCTTCGATGTGATGCAGGCGCTGGCGCGCGCGCGGCGGGTGTCGGACCGCATCGGCATCATCACCTATCAGGAGCGGCTGGCGGAGCTGGCCGAGTTCTCCGGCACCTTCGGCTTCGACGTGGCGCAGCGCACTTACGTCACCGAGGAGGATGCGCGGGCCCAGGTCAACGATCTGAAAGCGATGGGCATCAAGGCGATTGTCGGCGCAGGACGGATTACCGACCTGGCCGAGGAAGCCGGCCTGACCGGCGTGTTTGTGTATTCGGCCGCGTCGATCCGCCACGCGTTCGACGATGCGCTGGAGATGGCGCGTCTGACGCAGCTGGAGTCCAACCGCAACCGCGCGCGCGGTGCGGTGGTCAACGACACGCTGCGCGCGCGGCACGGCATCACCGATCTGCGCGGTGATTCGGCGGCCATGGAACAGGTGCGGCAGTCGGTGGTGCTGTACGCGAAATCGCCGGCCACGGTGCTGATCCAGGGCGAGACCGGCTGCGGCAAGGAGTTGGTGGCGCAGGCCATCCATCGCGAGGCGCCGCGCACGCTGGGACAGAACCGGCCGTTCGTGGCGGTGAATTGCGGTGCGATTGCGGAATCGCTGCTGGAGTCGGAACTGTTCGGGCATGAAGAGGGCGCGTTCACCGGCGCGCGGCGCGGTGGCCATGCCGGCTTGTTCGAAGCGGCCAATCGCGGCACGCTGTTCCTCGATGAGATAGGCGAGATGCCCTTGACGCTGCAAACGCGTTTGCTGCGGGTGCTGGAGGAGCGCGAGGTGGTGCGAGTGGGTGGCACGCGGCCGATACCGGTCCAGGTGCGCATCATCAGCGCCACCCACTGCGATCTGGAGCAGCGCGTGCGCGAGGGCCGCTTCCGCGCCGATCTGTTCTACCGGCTGGCGGTGCTGCGCATGACGTTGCCGTCGCTGCGCGCGCGGCCGGATGATGTGATGCCGCTGGTCGAATGGTCGCTGAAGAACGCGCTGGCATCGCTGGGGGCGCGGCCGCATCCGAATCTGCACGCCGAGATGGCGACCTGCGCGCCGCTGCTGCAGCGCTACGGCTGGCCGGGCAATGTGCGTGAACTGCGCAATCTGACCGAGCGGCTGGCGCTGTTCCTGGCCGCAGAGCCGCTGCAGGCGCTAACGCCCGCCTTCGTCCTCAGCGTCGCCCCCGAACTCGGCGCCTCCCCCGCCACCGCGCCGGCCACTGGCGAGCGCGTGACCGAGGTTCTGGCGCGCTTTGGCGGCCGGCGCGACGCGGCGGCCGATTATCTCGGCATCAGCCGCACTACCCTCTGGCGCAAACTCAAAGCCGAAGGCTGACTACCGTTCATCACGACGGCCAAACCACTCATCCCAAAGCCGTCGCCACCGCTGTGGCGCACAACTAGCATGGCTTCACTGACCAACCAACGGAGAACACCATGCTAAACAAGATCATCGCCGCCATCGCTGCCACCCTCGCACTGGACCATGCCACTGCGGCCGAACATCCCGCCTTCAAGGTTGATGTCACAGGCAAGGGCGCACCGATCATCCTGATCCCCGGCCTGGGCTCGGCCGGTGACGTGTGGGACGGCACGGTCGCCCACTACTGCGGCGACGGAAAATACCAATGCCACGTGCTGACACTCGCCGGTTTCGCCGGACAACCTGCCATCGCCGAACCACTCATGCCTGCGGTTGAACAGCAACTGAGCGACTATATCCGCGCCAACCAGTTCGCCCACCCTGTCATCATCGGCCATAGCCTCGGCGGCTTTCTCGGCATGAAGCTGGCGGCCGACCACCCCGAGCAGGTCGGAAAACTGGTCATCGTCGACACCTTGCCTGCTCTCGGCGCAGCGCAGGTGCCCAACGTCACGCCGGCGCAATTGAAGGACATGGCCACCAGCATGCGCACCAATATGCAGGCGCAAGATCCGGCCACATTCAAGGCCGCGCAAATGAGGATGATGCGCACCATGATCACGCGCCAGGAAGACATCGACCGCGCACTGGTACGCGGCGGCCACTCGGACCGCGCCACCGTTATCGACGTGATGGCAGAAATGACCGCCACCGATCTGCGTCAGGACATCGGCCGCATCACCGCACCGACGCTGGTGCTGGGAACATGGATCGCCTACAAGGACTACGCGCCCAAGTCGGCCATCACCGCTGTCTTCACGACGCAGTATGCGCAGTTGAAGGGCGCCAAAATCGAGATTGCCGACACCGCACGCCACTTCATCATGTACGACGATCCGGCCTGGATGTATGATCGCATTGATCATTTCCTGAACTAAGCCATGGCTCACGACCGTCCACTACTCGCCCGCTTCAATTGGTACTGGCTGTTCCAACTGGCCGGTTGGGGATTTCTGCCGACATTCGCCATCGTGATGGGCGCGACGCGCGTGCCGGGCCTGATCTGGGTGATGTGGTGGGGTGCGGGCACCGGCATCATCCTCTCCAGCCTGTGGCATCGACTGCTGAAGCGCCACACCAGCAGTGGAAGGCGCATCCGCTGGAAACTGGTGTTGTGCGGTGTGCTGGCGTTGGGCGCCATCCATACCGGTATTCAGTACCTCGGCTTCCTGTTCTTTACGCCCAATCGTTTGATGCACGGCCTTGGGTGGCTGCCCTCCGCGCTGCTGTCGTGGTGGACCACCTACCTGGTCTGGAATGTCTGCTACATGGCGGTGCTGTCGCTGCGCCGGGCCAACCGCGCCGAGGCGGAATCGCTGCGGCTGGAGGTCGCCGCCAAGGACGCCGAGCTGCGCGCACTACAGGCCCAGGTCAACCCGCACTTTTTCTTCAACAGCATGAACAGCGTGCGCGCGCTGATCTACGAAGATCATGACGCCGCCGCCATGATGATCGACCAACTGGCCAGCGTGATGCGCTACGCACTGCAATCCGGCCAGCACGACACGGTGCCGCTGGCGGCGGAAATCGAGGCGGTGCAGGCTTACCTGGCGATCGAGAAGATCCGCTTTGAAGAACGCATGCGGGTCAGCGTGGATATCGGGCTTGGTCTGGAGCGAGTGCGGATTCCGCCGATGTCGCTGCAAACGCTGGTGGAAAACGCCGTCAAGTACGGTGTTGAGACCAGCCCCACTGGCAGCGAGATCCGCATCCACGCCCGGCGTCAGGACGATGGCGAGGTACAAATCCAAATCGCCAACCTGGGCGCGATTGCGCCGTTCGCCAACTCGACCAAGGTCGGTCTGGTCAACACGCGCAAGCGGTTGGCGCTGGCCCTGGGCGACGGCGCGCAGCTGGATTTATCTGAACACAGTGGCTGGGTATGCGCCACACTCACCTTGCCGGAGGCCGCCTGATGCGGGCATTACTGATCGACGACGAGCGCCTGGCGCGCGCCGAACTGCGACGCCTGCTGGCGGCGCATCCCGAAGTGGAGATTGTGGGCGAAGCGGCCAATGCGGCCGATGGCGTGCAGCAGATCCAGGCGCTGAAGCCGGACCTGGTGTTCCTCGATGTGCAAATGCCCGGTGGCAGCGGCTTCGATATGCTGGCGGCGCTGGACGAGGCGCCGGAAGTGATCTTCACCACCGCCTTCGACCACTATGCGCTACAGGCGTTCGAGGTGAATGCGCTGGACTATCTGCAAAAGCCGATTCAGGCCGCGCGCATGGCCACTGCCCTGCAGCGCATCGGCGCCGCCGGGGTGGCGCCATCGGCGGCGCGCAAACTGTTCATCAAGGATGGTGAGCGATGCTGGTTCGTGGCGCTGCAGGATATCCGCCTGTTCGAATCGGACGGCAATTACACGCGGGTCTATTTCGAACAACAGCAACCGCTGATGCTGCGCTCCCTGAATCAGCTGGAAGAAAAGCTGGACCCGCAGCGCTTCTTCCGCGCCAACCGGCGCCACATCGTCAATCTGGACTTTGTCGAACAGGTGACGCCCAACGAGGCCGGTGGCCTGGACCTGACGCTGCGCGATCGCATCACGGTCGAAGTCTCACGCCGGCGCGCGGCGCAATTCAAGATGCTCACCAGTCTGTGAGGACGATGGTGTAAGATCGCTGCTTATTGCATTTTACGTAAGCTCTATCTCATGCACGAACATCTACTCAAGCCCTCGTTGTCGCGCGATGCCAGCGCGCCGGCCGCCACGCTGTATTCCACGCAGTCGAGCTTCCTGGTCGCCTTCCTCGGCGGCGCGGCGGCCATCGTGCTGTATTCCGCGTTGAACTCGTGGCGCCTGCGCCGCCCGGTCGACAGCCTGGCCTATCTCGCCACGCTGGCGGTGATGGTGCTGATGATGATCGACGAGGAGCGCAGCGGTCCGCTGTTCACCTGGTTCGTCGATTATTTCGGCCGGGGTTCCGAACGCTATCTGTGGCGCCTGCTGGCACTGGCGGCGTTTGGCGTGTTCTATCTGATGCATCGCAAGCAGCATCGCTCCACGCTGCTGTTTGGCGCCAAGGCGCCGTCGCCATGGATTCCGGCGATTGTCTGCATGGTGGCCGGCTTCGGCCTCAACGTCGCGCTGCTGACTGCGGTAAGGATGGCGGCATGAGCGAGAACGGCATCCTCACCGCACGCGATTACGGCGTGCAGATTAACGCGCTGATCGAACGGCGCCGCTACGACCACGCGCGCGCATTGCTGGCCGAGGCACTGGGTCAGTATCCGGAAGATGGCGGTCTACTGGTCGCCTCCGCGCATGTGGCTTTTGTCAGCGGCGACGTGGTGCTGGCGCGCGATACGCTGCAGGAGCTGCTGTCGCGCGAGCCGCAGCACTATCAGGCGCGCTCGCTGCTGGTGGCGGTGTACCAGGACTGCGACCAACTGCCGGACGCCGAGGCGATGTTGATCGACCTGCTGCGCGACTATCCGGAAGCCGGCTACCAGTACGCGCGCTATGCGATGCTGATGTACCGCACGCTGCACCTCGACAAAGCCAAGCTGCTGGCGCGCGAGGCGCTGCGTCTGGATCCAGAAGATGAACTGGCACTGGCCGCCTGTCTTATCGGCGATATGATCGATGGCCGCCGTGGTGCCGAACAGGCCAGCCTGGCGACGCTGATGCGCAACCATCCGGAAAGCGAAAACACCGCGCGCATGCTGATCACGCACCTGATCTCGCGCGGCCGCTACCGCGCCGCCAAGCGCATCGCGATTGAGCTATTGAAGCTCTATCCACATTCGCGCGAGGTGCTGGAACTGGTGGTGCAACTGGAAGCGCTGAGTCACTGGAGCATGCTGCCGTTGTGGCCTTTCCAGCGCTGGGGCTGGGGCGCTTCGATCGCGTTCTACGTGCTGACGCTGGTGCTGCTGAATTCACTCAGCCACGAATCGATGGCGGGTGCCCGCTATGTTTCCTACGTTTTGCTGGGCTACTGCGCCTACTCGTGGGTCTACCCTTCTCTGCTGACGCGCTGGCTGAAACGCCGCGCCGGACTTTAATCTGATATGACCATGCAACGCGAACAACTCGAAGCCGCTCTGGTGAGCGATCCATTCAACATCGACAACCGTGTGCGCTATGCCCGCCTGCTGCTGGCGGCGCAGGAACCACAGGCGGCGCTGACCCAGTTTGAACTGGCCGAGCGCCAGCGCGCCGATGCCGCCACGCTGACCGGCAAGGCGCAAGCACTGCTCGCGCTGGAGCGCGACACCGATGCGCTGAACGCCTACACGGCGGCGCGCCAGCACGACGGCTTTACGCCGGTCGACGCGCTGGAACAGCTGGCGCAGCACGCGCGTCCATCAAGCGGGCCGGCGTTGTCGCTGGTCGGTGCCGGTACTGGCGCGGCCAAGGTGGTACCGCTGAAGGCGCCGGCGGCCGATGGCGTGCGCTTTGAAGATGTCGGCGGCATGGCGGATTTGAAAAAGACGCTGCGACTGCACATCATCGAACCATTCATCCGCCCTTCGCTGTTCGCCAAGTTCAAGAAGCAGGCTGGCGGCGGCATTCTGCTGTACGGACCTCCGGGCTGCGGCAAGACCATGATTGCGCGCGCGATTGCCAATGAGTGCAATGCGTCGTTTGTTTCGGTCGGCATCAGCGAGGTGCTGAGCATGTGGCAGGGCGAGAGCGAGCGCAGTCTGGCGGCGCTGTTTGAAAAGGCGCGCGCGCAGAAGCCGTGCGTGCTGTTCTTCGACGAGTTGGATGCACTGGCGTTCTCGCGCTCTAAGGCACACAGCGAAAACAGCCGCACCATCGTCAACGAATTCCTGTCGCAGCTGGATGGCTTTGATCGCGACAACAAGAATGTGCTGTTCCTGGCGGCGACCAATATGCCGTGGGATGTGGATCAGGCCATGAAGCGCACCGGCCGCTTCGCGCGTCAGCTGTTTGTGCCGCCACCGGATGCCGAGGCGCGCAAGCACATCGTCGACATCAAACTGCGTGACGTGCCTACCGAGGGCATCGACGTCGACGCGCTGGTGGCGGCCACGCCGCACTACTCCGGCGCCGACATCGATGGCCTGATCGACTTGGCCAAGGAAAGCGCGATCCACGATATCCTGGCCGGCAATCCGGAGCGCGCCATCAACCAGAAAGACATCGACTACGCGCTGAACGAAATGCAGCCATCCACCGTCGAATGGCTGAAGACCGCCCGCAACCTGGTGCGCTACGCCGGCAGCGACGACAGCTATCGCGACGTGGAAAAGTACCTGAAAGCGACCAGGTTCATTTGATGCCGACTTGATCCACCTCAGCGCGCTTTCATTCTGCGTTTGACCTGCTATAGTACTTATGACCACTATAGCAAATGTGGCAAATATTAGAACATCATCGTGTAGAAAAGCGGCTGGCGGGGAAGACTCCGCTCGAAGTGCGGCAGCACTACGAGAAGTGGCTGACGGTGGTTCAAGAATTCGGACCATCTGGCCTCAGAGCGATTCCAGGATTCCACGATGAAGCTCTACAAGGGAAATGGTTGGGGCACCGCTCATCACGCCTGGGTCACAAGTGGCGCGTAATATATCTGGTTGTTGGCGAACTACTCCAAATTCATGTGATTGAGGTAATTGCGCATGACTACAAAAGACATTAACAGCAATGCCTTCCGTCCCGCGAAAAAGCGCTTGGATATCTCATCGGGCGAGTCGCTCCGCATCATGCGCGAATTAAATGAGCTATCTCAACTACAGCTAGCTGACCTGAGTGGCATTCAATTATCCGTTCTTCAGGAGATTGAATGCGATCGACTTGAGGCGGACTCCACACAAATAGCCACGCTGGCCCGTGTCCTTCATTGCCCACCGTCTGCGCTAATTAACTAAATCGGTCAAGCCCGCAACGCTTCAGCGGGCGACAGCCGCATTGCGCTCCAGGTGTGGCGGGTGGCGGCCAACAGGGCGATGGCGAGGGTAAGCAGCAACGCCAGCGCCAGCGTCCAGTAGCCGATGGGGGCGTGTTCGACGTAGCCGGACAGGTAGCGCTGGATCGCGATCGCGGCCGGCGGCAGGGAGATCAGTGCGGCGCTCAGTGTCAGCACGCCCGTCTCGCGCAGGATCAGCAGGCCGACATCGCCGCTGCGGGCGCCGTGCAGTTTGCGCAGGACGATTTCTCTGGCGCGCCGTTGGACGGTGGTCGCGCACAAGGCATAGGTGCCGAACGCGGAAATCAGCAGCGCCACGCCCGCCGACGCGGCCAGCAGACCGGCCAGGCGCTCGTCTTCGGCGTAGTTCACGGCCAGCACCTCATCCGCGTGACGCATGCGCAGCAGCGATTCGGGGAAGTAGCGTGGCCACAGTTCCCTGACCTTTTGTTCGATGTCCACCATCGAACCTTCCACCCGCACCGTGAGCGCACCGCCGGCGGTCCACAGTTCGTAGGCGGTGGCCTGCGGCGCTTCGCGCAGTGAGCGGAAGCGCAGTTCCGGCGCGATGCCGATGATGGTTTTGCGGATGGTCTTGTTGTCAAAGCCGGTGAACAGCACGGTTTCGCCCACCGCCGCTTCCGGCGTCGCAAAGCCCAGCGCGCGCGCCGCCAGCGCGTTGATGACCACCGGGATCTTGTTGTCCTCCTGGTCCACGCCGTGTTGGAACAGCCGCCCCGCCACCGGCTTCACCCGCAGCTGTTCGAAGAAATTGGTGCTCACCGATTTCATGTCCATCTGGGCGGACTGGCCGCCCGGCCGTTGCAGGTCGCGCGTCCACGACCAGTCCAGGCGGCCGACCGGGTCTTCGGAAATCGCCACACCAGCCACGCCGGGCTGCGCCGCCAGCGCGGCGTACAGGCCACGCGCGTTGACGCTGTCGCGCACCCGTTCCGGCATCTCAACGATCAGCAGCGGCGCCGGATCGAAACCGGGCGATGAAGTCATTGCATAGCGAGTCTGGCACGCGATGGCGATACTCACGCCGACCAATCCCATCGCCACCGCCACCTGCACCACCGTCAGCGCACGCCGCAAACGCATGCTGCCTGTGGACTCGGTGCCGGGACGCGTCGCCAGCGCCTGCACCGGATGCACGCGCAGCGCCACCATGGCCGGATAGATCGCCGTGGTCACGCCCAGCAGCACGCCGATGCCATAGGCCGCAGTCAGATTCGCCGGCGAGAACACCTGCTCCAGCTGGCGCCCGACCAGCTGCGAGAAAATCGGCAACGCCAACCACGCCAACAGTAAACCCAGCGTGGTGGCCAACAGCGCCACCAGCAGCGACTCCAGCACAAACTGCAGCACGATCTGCGGCACGCCCGCGCCCAGTACTTTGCGCATCGCCAGCTCGCGCTGACGGCGCAGCACGCGCACCGTGGTCAGGTTGACGTAGTTGATCGCGGCCAGCGCCAGGATCAGCATCGCCAGCAACGCTAGCGCGCCGACCAGCAAGGGATTGCCACGATCTCCGGTCAATGCGATCGGATTGTTCTGCAGTTGCGGCGAGAAGTACGCGCCACGCAGAGGCTCCAACACGATTTCCACCGTCTTGCGCTGACCCAGCCGCGCCATCACCTCCGGCGCAAAGTGCTGCATGCTGGGCGCGCGGTCCACCACCTGCTGCAAGGCGTCGGTCAATGCGGGGATCGAGGTGCCGGGACGCACGCGCAGCAGCTGCTTGCCCATCCAACCGCTTTCGCCGGTTAGCATCTCACGCCGCACCTCGGCGGAGAATTCCGAATTCACGCTGAACAGGATTTCGAACGGGATGGTGGTGTTGGACGGTGGCGTAGGCACCACCGCGCCGACCTGCTGCGGCTTGCCCTCGGCGTGCAGCACGCGGCCCACCACGTCCGTCGTGCCGAAGAAGCGCAGCGCGGCGGCTTCGGTGAGGACGATGTTATCCGGCTTGGTCAGCGCCGCCTGCAGATCGCCGTGCAGCGCATGGATGCCGAGCAGACTGGCGAAGTTGGGCAGCACCGTCAACGCGCGTACCCGCATGATGTTGCGGTCAACCCGCACCGCCACCGGCAGCATCTCCTCGCGTGCCGGGATGTACAGCGTGGCATCGGTCACGCCGGGTAGCTTGCTGGCCGCCTCGCGCAGGAACATCGGCGCCAGGTCGTACAAGGGCGACTTGGGATCGACGTTGAAGCGGTGGCGGATCACGTAGACGTTGTCCGCCTCCGGCACGTGCGCGTCATACTCCGCCGAATAACGCACAAAGGCCAGCAATAGCAGGCTGGCTGCCAGGCCAATGGCCAGGCTCAGTATCGCGGTCAGCGTGTAAGCCGGTTCCTGTACCAGGGTGCGCCAGACGATGCGTAAGTCCATGTGCTTAAAGTCCGTAATGAGATGATGGTCTCAATCTGCAAACTCCATGCCACGCGCTTTTCCGCGCCGGCTGGCGGCGCGGTGTTCGAAATTGAACGGAACCGCTGTTCAATTCCGGACATTCAGGCCGGGAATCACCTGCGGGTTGTACGGCTTGACCGGCTGCTGCTTGAGCTTTTTGTCCAGCAGTTCCAGCGCCACTTCCAGTTGGCGATCCTGGCCGGTGTAAGTGGCGTGCGGTGGATTGTCGACCACCACGTCCGGCACCACGCCCACGCCTTCGATCAGCCACTGACCATCTTCGGTGTTGAACTGGCCCATTTCGGCCACGCGCGCCATGCCGTTGTCGCTCAGGCGGTTGTTATCGCTGAGCCAAACACCAGCGCCGGCGGTGCGCTTGCCGACCAGTGGCGCCAGTCCCAGCGACTTGATGCCAGCGGCGAAGGTCTCGCCGTCCGAGTAGGTGTACTCGTCGACCAGCACCACCAAGTGACCCCGGAAGGTGTTCTGCATATTTGGCGATGGCGCCACGCCCGGCGGTGCCCAGAACGCCCATGCCTTGCGCAGCAGCTTCTCGATGATCCAGCTGTCGATGTTACCGCCGTTATTGCGGCGCACGTCGATGATCAAGCCTTCGCGATTGACGTTGGCGTAGAAGTCGCGCGCGAACGAGGCAATGTCGCTCGGTCCCATCGCACGCAGATGCAGGTAACCGATGCGGCCCTTGGACGCCGCGTCAACCTGACGCGCGCGCGATTGTTCCCAGTCGCTGTAGCGCAGCGCGGTCTGTTTGGCCATATTCACCGGCAGCACAATCACCTGGCGCGATTGGCTGCCGCGCTTCACCTGCAGCAGCACCTGCTTGTCGGCCTGGTTCAGCAGCAGGTCCGCGATGTCGCGCGCTTCCAGCACAGGCTTGCCATTGACGGCGGTGATGATGTCGCCCTCTTTGACATCAACGCCAGCCTGCGCCAGCCTGCGCCAGCGGGCCGCGTTGCGACGGCAGTTCCGGTTCGCTGGCGTAGATGTGATCCACGCGGTAGCCATCGGCGGTACGCGACAGCAGCGCGCCCAGACCAGCCGGCGTACCTTCCGGCGTCGACTTGCGGATATCGCCGGGACGGATCTGCGAGTGCAGCGCGCCGACTTCGCTGATCATCATGCCCAGCACATCATCCAGCTCGGCGCGGTCGGTGACGCGGTCCACCAGCGGCGCGTACTTGGCGCGCACCGCCGGCCAATCGGCGCCGCGCATCTTCACGTCGTACAGGAAGTCGCGGTGCATGCGCCAGGCGTCGTTGAACATCTGCTTCCATTCCAGACGCGGATTGGAGGTGAAGGTCCAGTCGTCGACCTTGACCTTGGCCTTGCTGACATCGGTCGGCGCCTTGGCGCCCGCTTCCACCACCAGCATATCGCCCGGTCCATTGCTGGCGATGGTGCGGTAGAAGATGTGCTTGCGGTCGGCCGACAGGTCGAACTCACGCACGCCGGCCGCAAACACTTCCGGCCGTGGGTCGTTGCTGGCGATGGCCAGCGTTTTCAGCGCGGCCTTGCCGTCGACGCCATCGGCATCGACGAAGTACAGGCGCTTGTCATCCACCGCCAGACCGAAATAATTACCCGGCGCCAGCGGCACTTCGTACAGGCGCTCGGCCAGGCCGTTGAAGACGATGGCCGGCAGCGTTTTGCCGGTCGGCTTGGGCACGGCGGTTTTGGCGACGACTTTTTCCGCCGCTTTTTCGGCGGCCTTCTCGGCCGCCTGCTCGGTCGCGCCTTCGGCCGGCTTGTCGCCTGGTTTGCTCAGCTCGTCATCCGGTTTGAACGGGAAGCGGTTGTCCGGCTGCAGCGCCAGCGCGAACACGCTGGTACGCCTGTCGAATACCGGTCCCATGTTGCGGTCGCCCCACGGTGAGCCGTTGGCCAGCTGGAAGTTGCGGGCCGACAGGAAGTACAACCATTTGCCATCCGGCGAGAACACCGGCGAGCGCGAGGTGTAGCGGTCGCTGGTGACGAACTGCAGTTGTTTGCTGTCCAGATTGTAAATGCCGATCTGGTTGCGCTGCTCGGTGCTGGCGGCGCGCACCAGCGCCAGGTTCTTGCTGTCTGGCGACCACAGGATTTCGTCGTACTTGCCGAGACCGGCTTTGCCGGCGTCGTCGATGATGGTGTTGGTTTTGGTGGTCAGATCCAACAGCCAGATGCGGCCTTTCTTGTCGGTGTGGCCCAGCCAGCGACCGTCCGGCGACGGATACAACTGCCAGCGGTGGTTGTTGCCATCCTTGGTCAGTTGCTCGCCCTTGCCGGAACCGTCGGCGGCGAATTTCCAGATTTCGTTTTCGCCGCTGGTGTCGACAATCGCGTAGATGGATTTGTCGTCGTGGCTGAACACCGCCTCGCGGGCGCGCGCGCCTTCCGGAATGGCGATTTCGACGCGGCGCTGGGCACCGGTGCCGGCCACGCTGACGCGGCCACGCGCGGTCAGCACGATGCGCTCCAGCTTGCCGGCCACCTGCACATTGGTCAGGCTTTCCAGCGGCGAGCGGATCTGGCGCGTGCGCTGCTGGTCGAAGTCGGATACCAGGTTGATGGCCAGCTTTTCATTGCGCGCCGCCGCCAGGTCGAACACGTGCAGGTCGGCGCCGAGTTGGTAGACGATGCGGCCGTCGCCCAGTTGGGCGTTGCGCACGTCCCAGTCGGTATGGCTGGTCAGCTGGCGCGGATCGCTGCCGTCCGGTGCCATCGACCACAGATTGTCCGAGCCGCCGCGATCGCTGATGAAGTAGATCCGGCCCTGCCACCACATCGGCCGCTTGTTGTTGCCGGTGTCGCTGGCCAGCAGTTGCACCGCTTCGGCGTTGCCGCTCAGGTCGTAGCGCCACAGCTGGGCGTATGCGCCGCCGCGATAGTGCTTGACGTTGTCGTTGGTCAGCGCCAGGCCGTTGCGGGTGAAGTACAACGTCTTTCCACTGTCATCCAGCACGGCGTCGTTGGCGTCGGACAGCGGAAAGATGCGGCGCTGCAAATCGTCCGGCTTGACCGAAGCGATCACCAGGCTGCGGCCCGGTCCGGTGCCGCTGGCCATGCTGACCAGCACCTCGCCCTGCGCGCTCCAGCCCAGCACCGACACGGCGCCGTTCTCGAAGGTGATGCGCTTGGGCAGGCCGCCGGCCAGCGGCATCACATAGGCTTCCTGCGCGCCCTCGTACGAGGCCGAGAACGCCAGCCAGCGGCCATCCGGCGATATCGCCGCATTGGTTTCGGCCGACGGATGCGTGGTCAGGCGCTGAGCCTGGCCGCCGTGGGCGCCGGTGCGCCACAGGTCGCCTTCGGCGGTAAATACAACGCTGTCGCCGCGGATGGCGGGATAGCGGTAGTAAGCGTCGGCTGCAGCTGCGGTAGACAGCAGGCCGGCGGACATCAACATCAATGCGAGCGGACGGGACAGGTTCATGTGACAGTGTCAGAAAGTTGTCGAATGGATCGACAATTTTGGCACAGCTTGCCCGCAGCGAGGGAAATTATCGGTAGCGTCTTCGTCCAGTTTCAGGGGCGTGGCCGAATAGCACCACGCCCAGGCTGCCGGTGGCCGAAGTAATCGATCATCGCATCCTCCGCCTTGATAACGCATCAGCACAGGTCATCTTGCGCCGCGCAATTGCAGAGGTGTTGATATGGATCAGATAGACAATCGCACCCGCCACGAAAATAGAATGGCCGGGCACACGCTCCAGCATTAAAAGACACCAAGCGAGATTGACATGGCTAATGATGGCGCGGATGATGGTCTCATGGAAGCGCGAACTTCAGCATTGGAAAAAGATATGACATCCGTGAAAACGGATGTGGCTATCATTCGCTCAAATTACGCTACCAAAGAAGACCTGCACCGGGAATTACATGCCACCACATGGAAAATCATCGGCGCGATTGCCATCTTGACCGCTGCAGTCTTCTTCGTAGCCAGGTATGCCCCCGACAATCGGACTCCGGCTACCCCAGCGCCGCCCGCCACAGCGCAGTCAAAATAGCTGCCCGACATCCACTGACGTGGATGCGGGCATGGCGTTACATCAGCTTAGAACTTGTGGTTGTACTCCACCGTGAACTTGGCGCTGCGCGGTGCGGTGTAGCCGACGAAGGCGCCGGCGGTGCCGTAGGTCGGTGAGATCGAGCCGGAGGTAGTGTTGTAGGTCTGGTCGATCTGCTGCAGCGTCTGCTTGTTGAAGACGTTGAACACATCGATCTTGAACGACAGCCCTTTCACCTGCTCCGGTTTGTAGACGAAGTCCAAGTCCAGGCGGACATCCCACGGCAGGCGGCCGGCCGAGCCCTGCTGAGCGACCACATTGGCGCCGTTCACGCCGCAGTAGTGGTAGGACGAACCGTAGTCCGGGAAGCCAGGATCGCTGGCCTGCAAATCGGCTGGATAGTTGCCGAGGCAAGTCTCCGGTTGGCCGGACGCGATCAGCAGATTGCCGCCCACCGAGAACTGCTGGTTGAACTCGTACACGCCAAATGCTTTGATCTGATGGGTGCGGTCGTTCGGCAGCAAACCGTCGGAGTTTTCCATGATCTCGCGGTGATCCCAGGTTTCGGTGGCGCCGACGTCGGTCTGTGCCACCGACGACAGCGTCTGGCCCTCGGTATTACCGCGGCTGCGCGACAGCGTGTAGTTGATGCGGCCATACCAGCCATTGCGCATCGGGTGCTCGGCAAAGAAGTCCAGCGCGGCGTAGGTACGCTTGGCGTCGGACAAGCCCATCTCGGCCGCCGTCAGGCTGACCTTGGTCAGGTTCTTGCCGGTGCCGGAGAAGTCGACCAGGAAGTCATTGGTGCGGCCCGGGTTGATCGAGGCGCACATGAAGCCGCCCCAATTGGAGGTGTCGACGCCATGCTCGGCGGCCCAGGTATCGAACGGCCGCTGATCGCAGTAGTCGTCGATGGTCGATTGCAGCTTGCGGTAGGTGGCCTTGACGCCGAAGTTCAGATCCTGCGACCAGGCTTTTTCAAAGCCGATGGTGGCCTCGTCCTGATAGCTCGGCTTGAGGTTTTGCGCCGCCACCGTCTGGTACAGCTTGGCCTGGCCATATTCGTTGTCGGACGAGGTGACCGGCGTGATCGCGGTCAGCCCGGTCGGCACGCCGTTGGCGTCGACGCCGGTGTAGGTGAAGTACTGGCGCGTCAGCGTCGACACCGAGGCGCCGCGCACCGCGACGTGGGTCGGGATCTGGATCGAATAGCGGCCGGCGCTGCCGAACACTTTCAGCGACGAATCGCCCAGCGCATTCCACACCATCTGGAAGCGCGGGTTGAGCTGGTTGTCCATCTTCAGGAAGGTCTGGCCGAGGCCGTTCTTGTTCTTGTACTGCTCGTCGCGCAGGCCGAAGATCAGGGTCACATCCTTGTTGACCTGCCAGCTGTCCTCCACATACTGCGCCGACTGGTCGGAGAAGGCCGAGGTCAAGTCGTTGAAGATGCGCTTGCTGACGTAGTAGCCCTGCGTGCCCAGTCCGCCGCCCGAGGCCACCGTAGTCGAGTAGCCGTTCAGCGTGATCGGCGAGTTTGGCGTCGTGGTGTGATCGTAGTACCACTGCACGCCGCCCGCCGTGCTTTCGCCGGCGTTGAACGAGGACAGCTTGTTGTTGTCGACTCCGGCCTTGATGGTGTGCTTGCCGTATTGGTAGTTGAGGTCGAAGCGCTGCGAGGTCACCTCATCGGTCGAATTGGTGGCGGCGATCGAGCCGGTGAACGGCTGATTGCTGTTGTAGGTGATGCCCGGCGCCGAACCGGTGCTGGTGACGGTGATCTGCGGCATGGTCGGATCATAGCCGCCCAGCGCCGACACGTGGTTGGTGCGGCTCTTGCCGTACAGCGCGCTGATGGTCAGGTTGTCGGTCAGATTGCCGGTGTACTTGAGGATGTTGGTGCGGGCGCCGACGGTCGGGGTCTGGCCGGCGATGCTTTCGTAGTGGGCGGTGGCGCCACTGCCGGCCACGCGCGACAGCGTGCTGTAATCGAAGCCGCTCAGGGTCTCGTCGGTGACCGGCTTATCGCCGATGGTGGTCCATTCGAGACGGTGATTGTCGCTGATGTTCCAGTCGAACTTGCCGAGGTAGCGGGTGGTGGTGTTCTTGTCGGTGACCCAGCCGTTGTCGACCGAGGTCACCGAGTCCGAGGTCTGGCCGACCTTGCCGGTGTCCTGCTTGGTCTGCTCGACCGCGACAAACATGAACAACTTGTCCTGGATGATAGGGCCGCCCACGTAAGCGCCGTATTTGCGGGTGGTGTCGGTGTTCAGATGGTTCAGCGCGTACAACTTGCCGTCGGTATCGACATTGGCCGGGTCGCCGGTGTGGGCGTAATACACGTCGCGCTGCTTGGCGCGCAGCGAGTTCGGCTCGATGCTGAATTGGGCACCGACTTCCCAATCGTTGGTACCGCTGCGGGTGGTGACGTTGACCACGCCGCCGACCGAGCGGCCGAACTCGGCGCCGAAGCCGCCGGTCAGGATCTGCGTTTGCGCGATGGCGCCAAACGGCAGGTCAGACGAGCCCAGCTGAGTCAACGGATTGGTCACCGGGAAGCCGTTGACGTAATAGGCATTCTCCGAAGCACCGCCGCCGCCCATGCTGGCACCAGCCGCGTAGCGCGGATCGGCGCGGGTGGTGTTGGGCGCCAGCTGGATGATGGCGGCCAGATTCTGCGCGATCGGCAGCGAGTCGAGCTGCTTGGCGTTGAAGGTGGCGCCGTTATCTGCGCTGCTGAAGTCGAGATGGACGCGGCGGCCGGTCACCTGCACCGACTGCGTGCCATTGGCAAACGACGCTTCGACGCCACGGCCCACCAGCACGTCGGTCTCGACGGTGCCGACGGTCTGGCCATCCTTTTGCAGCTCGACCTTGTAGTGGCCGATCGGCATCGCGGTGGCGGTGTACTGACCGTCCGCGCCCGGCGTCAGCGTACGCTTGAGGCCGGTATCGGTATTGGTCAGCAAGATGGTGGTACCGGCCGGCGCGTCAACGCGGCCATAGATATTGCCGGCGGCATTGGACTGAGCCAACGCATCGCCCATGACGAGCGCGCCAGTGGCAAAAACCAGCGACAGGGTGTGTGCTAATACAGTCTTTTTCATTGTTACTCCCGATTGACTTTGTAAGAAGCGCCGGTTGTATAGACCGGCAGCAACTTGATAGTCAGTCATCAGTGCTGGGGAGTAAACATTTCCTATGTATCAATTATGTTAGAAACAACGCGGAAAATTTTACACAATCTTACTAACGAGAATAATGTATTTTCATATGAAAAAAAGACGGGGTCAGGTCCATCATTTCTACACGAGCGCAGCAGTAGGCGACGCCTACTGCTGCGCTCGTGTAGAAATGATGGACCTGACCCCGCCCTTTGGGGGTGAAAAAAAACCCGCGCGGGGCGCAGGTTTTTGGAGGAGGGTTAGTCGACTTCGACTGTCTCTGGTGGCGGTGCCGGGGCGGCGTCTGGCGGCTCCGGGAAGTCCAGCTTGACGCCGTCTTTGTCGTCCAGGTCGACGATGACTTTGCCACCGGTGACCAGACGGCCGAACAGCAGTTCGTCGGCCAGCGCCTTGCGGATCAGGTCCTGGATCAGGCGTGACATCGGCCGCGCGCCCATCAGCGGGTCGAAGCCTTTCTTGCCCAGGAACTTGCGCAGCTTCTCGCTGAAGATGGCTTCGACTTTCTTCTCGTGCAGCTGCTCTTCCAGCTGCATCAGGAATTTGTCGACCACGCGCAGGATGATTTCCTCATCCAGCGGACGGAAGCTGATGATCGCGTCCAGACGGTTGCGGAACTCCGGCGTGAACATGCGCTTGATGTCGCCCATTTCGTCGCCAGCCTGCTTGGTGTTGGTGAAGCCGATCGACGATTTCTGCAGCGATTCCGCGCCCGCATTGGTGGTCATGATGATGATCACGTTGCGGAAGTCGGCTTTGCGGCCATTGTTGTCGGTCAGCGTGCCATGATCCATCACCTGCAGCAGGATGTTGAAGATGTCCGGATGCGCTTTCTCGATCTCGTCCAGCAGCAGCACGGTGTGCGGCTTCTTGGTGATGGCTTCGGTCAGCAGGCCGCCCTGGTCGAAACCAACATAGCCCGGCGGCGCGCCGATCAGACGCGACACGGCGTGACGCTCCATGTACTCGGACATGTCGAAACGCACCAGCTCGATACCGAGGATGAACGCCAGTTGCTTGGCCACCTCGGTCTTGCCGACCCCGGTCGGACCGGAGAACAGGAAGGAGCCAATCGGCTTGTCGGTCTTGCCCAGGCCGGCACGCGCCATCTTGATCGCGGACGCCAATGCTTCGATCGCCGGGTCCTGGCCGAACACCACGTTGCGCAGGTCGCGGTCGATGGTTTGCAGCTTGCTGCGGTCGTCCTGGTTGACGGTCTGCGGCGGGATGCGCGCGATCTTGGAGATAATGTCCTCGATCTCGGTCTTGCCGATGGTTTTCTTTTGCTTCGATTTCGGCAGAATGCGTTGCGCCGCGCCCGCTTCGTCGATGACGTCAATCGCCTTGTCCGGCAGGTGACGGTCGTTGATGAAGCGCGCCGCCAGTTCGGCTGCGGTCGACAGCGCCGACGACGAGTACTTGACGCCGTGGTGCTCTTCGAAGCGCGACTTCAGGCCGCGCAGAATCTGCACGGTCTGCTCGACGGTCGGCTCGTTGACGTCCACTTTCTGGAAGCGGCGGCTCAGCGCATGATCCTTCTCGAACACGCCACGGAACTCGGTGTAGGTGGTCGCCCCCACGCACTTCAGCTGGCCGTTGGCCAACGCCGGTTTCAGCAGGTTGGACGCGTCCAGCGTGCCGCCCGAGGCCGAGCCGGCGCCGATGATGGTGTGGATCTCGTCGATGAACAGGATGCCGTTCGGATTGTCCTTCAGCTGCTTCAGCACCGCCTTCAGGCGCTGTTCGAAGTCGCCGCGATACTTGGTGCCGGCCAGCAGCGCGCCCATGTCCAGCGAATACACCACGGCATTCGACAGGATTTCCGGCACGTCGCCCTGGGTGATGCGGTAGGCCAGGCCTTCCGCAATCGCGGTTTTGCCGACCCCGGCCTCGCCCACCAGCAGCGGATTGTTTTTGCGACGGCGGCACAGGATCTGGATCACACGATCCACTTCCTCTTCGCGGCCGATCAGCGGATCGATCTTGCCGTCGGCGGCCGATTTGTTCAGGTTCTGGGTGAACTGGTCGAGCGGACTTTCCTTGCTCTGGCCTTCGCCGGCCGGTGCGCCCTCTTCCACGCCTTCCGACGCCTTGGCGGCGTCCGACTGCTGGTCCTTGCGCACGCCGTGCGAGATGAAATTCACCACGTCCAGACGGGTCACGCCCTGCTGGTGCAGGTAGTACACCGCGTGCGAATCTTTTTCACCGAAGATGGCCACCAGCACATTGGCGCCAGTCACTTCCTTCTTGCCATTCGAGGCTGACTGGACGTGCATGATGGCGCGCTGAATCACGCGCTGGAAACCGAGCGTCGGCTGGGTATCCACCTCGCCCGTGCCGGGCACGGTCGGGGTGTTGTCACCAATAAAATTGGTCAGGGTTTTGCGCAGATCTTCAATGTTGACAGCGCAAGCGCGCAACACTTCGGCGGCCGAAGGGTTGTCTAGCAAGGCCAGCAGCAAGTGCTCCACCGTGATGAATTCGTGGCGCGCTTGTCGCGCTTCGACAAACGCCATATGCAAACTTACTTCCAATTCCTGCGCAATCATACTTCCTCCATCACGCACTGCAGGGGATGACCTGCCTTGCGCGCATGCGTTAACACAAACTCCACTTTGGTACAGGCGATATCTTTAGAGAACACTCCACACACTCCTTTGCCGTAGCGGTGAACACTGAGCATTATCTGCGTGGCGGTTTCACGGTCTTTATTGAAATACTCCTGGATGATGGCGACCACAAATTCCATCGGGGTATAGTCGTCATTCAGCAACGCCACCTGGTACAGAGGTGGCGGCTTCAGCGTTTGCCGCTCCAAGAGGGTTTCGGTGTCATGCTTGGTTGCCATACGCTTATATTCTAATGCTTTCGAGGTTGATGCGATGTGCATTTCGCTGCACATATCCAATTGTTTTCCATCTTACGCGCTTTCTGGGTTTGTCGCAGATGGCGCCCTATTCCACAAAAACAAGAGTTGTGTTTTCGCCAATGTCGCAAAAAGTAGCAAAATGCATACAAATCTGCTTGACTTTCAAATTTGGTCCGCTAACAATGCGTTTATCGGCTGCGTGCAGAAATGTACATGTTGATAAGAAGTGGGCGTGAGGAGAGGGGCAAGAAGCTTCTTGCTTTTATGGCTCGTGTGATAGGTTTTAATTTAGAAAGTTCTTTTTATGGCAACTGGTACTGTTAAGTGGTTCAATGATTCCAAAGGTTTTGGCTTCATCACTCCAGATGACGGCGGCGAAGATTTGTTCGCTCACTTCTCCGCAATCAACATGAACGGTTTTAAGACCCTGAAAGAAGGTCAAAAAGTTCAGTTCGAAGTCACGCAAGGCCCTAAAGGCAAGCAAGCTTCCAACATCCAGTCCGTTTAATACCCTAAACGAACCGATGTGAAAAAACCCTGCAGCGCAGGGTTTTTTTTCGCCAGTCGCCCCCACCAGCTGTTGTAAATCCGTCAGCTGGCGCGCGTCGCTTGCATATCAGTTTACGCTATTGATTTCATGAACACAATCAATTAGCCCTATCAATACCATTCCATTAGCCTGATCTCTCCACAAACAACTAGATGGAGACAGACATGGACAACCGAAAACTCGTTGCCTTGACGCTGCTGGCCGGCCTGCTGCCGGTGCTGGAGCCGCAACTGGTGTACGCCGCCGACAGCAACCACAACTGGTGGCCCGACAAGCTGGACCTGCAACCACTGCGCCAGCACGCTCCGGCGTCCAATCCCTATGGCGCCGGTTTCGACTACGCCAGGGAATTCCAGAAACTGGACCTGAAGGCGGTCAAGCAGGACATCAATAAAATCCTCACCACCTCGCAGCCCTGGTGGCCGGCCGATTACGGCAACTACGGCCCCTTCTTCATCCGCATGGCCTGGCACAGCGCCGGCACCTATCGCGTCGGCGACGGCCGTGGTGGCGCCGCCAGCGGCCAGCAGCGCTTCGAGCCGCTCAACAGCTGGCCCGACAACGTCAGCCTGGACAAGGCGCGCCGCCTGCTGTGGCCAGTCAAGCAGAAGTACGGCAAGCAAATCTCATGGGCCGATCTGATGGTGCTGGCCGGGAACGTGGCGATGGAAAACATGGGCTTCAAGACCATCGGCTTCGCCGGTGGCCGGGTTGACGCCTGGGAGCCGGATCTGGTGTTCTGGGGGCCGGAAACCAAATTCCTCGACGCCCAGCGCTTTGGCGACCAGCGCCAGCTCAAAGGCGCGCTGGCGGCCACCCAGATGGGCTTGATCTACGTGAATCCGGAAGGACCGAACGGCAATCCCGATCCGATCGCGGCCGCCGCCGACATCCGCCAGGCGTTCGGCCGCATGGCGATGGACGATGAGGAGATCGTCGCGCTGATCGCCGGCGGCCATACCTTCGGCAAGGCGCATGGCGCCCACAAGCCGGAGGAATGCGTGGGCGCCGATCCCACCGGCGCAGCGGTTGAGCAACAGGGGCTGGGCTGGCAAAACAAATGCGGCAAGGGCAATGCCGAGGACACCGTTACAAGCGGCCTGGAAGGCGCCTGGACCTCGAACCCGATCGCCTTCACCACCCAATATCTGGACAATCTGTTCGCCTTCGACTGGGTGCAGAGCAAGAGCCCGGCCGGCGCCATTCAGTGGGTCCCCAGCATTCCCGAAGCCGCCAACCTGGTGCCAGACGCGCACGTACCAGGCAAGCGCCACGCGCCGATCATGTTCACCACCGATCTGTCACTGAAGCAGGATCCCGAGTTCAACAAGATCGCCAAGCGCTTCCAGCAAGACCCCAAACTGTTTGCCGACGCCTTCGCCCGCGCCTGGTTCAAGCTGACCCACCGCGACATGGGGCCGCGTGCGCGCTACCTGGGCACCGACGTGCCGAAAACGGCCTTCCTGTGGCAAGACCCGATTCCGGCACCGAGCTACGCCGCCATCAACAGCAAGGATGCGGCGCAACTGAAGGCCAAAATCCTGGCATCCGGCCTCAGCACGCAGGAGCTGGTGAAGACGGCCTGGGCGGCGGCGGCCAGCTATCGCGGCACCGACAAGCGCGGCGGCGTCAACGGTGCCCGCCTGCGCCTGGCGCCGCAGAAGGAATGGGCGGTCAACGAGCCGCAGCAACTAAGCAAGGTGTTGAGCAAACTAGGCGCGATCCAGGCCGAATTCAACCAGGCGCAAAAAGGCGGCAAGCAAGTATCGCTGGCCGATCTGATCGTATTGGGCGGGAATGCGGCGGTGGAGCAAGCCGCCAAGGCTGGCGGCCACCACGTGCAAGTGCCGTTCAAGCCCGGCCGCGCCGACGTGACGCAGGCGCAGACCGACGTCAAATCGTTCGCGCTACTGGAGCCCAAGGCCGACGGCTTCCGCAACTACTACAGCCGGGATAACCGGCTGTCGCCGGCCGAGGCGCTGGTCGACAAGGCCAACACGCTGAATCTGACGGTGCCGGAAATGACGGTGCTGGTGGGCGGCCTGCGCGCGCTCAACGCCAACTACGGCAATTCCGCCAACGGCGTGCTGACCAATCGACCGGGCACGCTGTCCAACGACTTCTTCGTCAACCTGCTGACCATGGATAACAAGTGGAGCAAGGCCAGCGAAGATGGCTTGTATGAGGGGCGCGACCGCAGCAGCGGCCAGCTGAAGTGGAAAGCCACGCCGGTCGACCTGGTGTTCGGCTCGAACTCCGAGCTGCGCGCGGTGGCGGAGGTGTATGCGTCGAATGACAGCCGCGACAAGTTCGTGCAGGACTTCGTCGCGGCCTGGGACAAGGTGATGAACCTGGACCGCTTCGATTAAGCGGCAATGGCGGCAGGCACGGCGTGCGCCGCCCTGCCGCCTGCGATTTACTGCATCTGCTCGATCATCACGTCGCCAAAGCCGGAGCAGGACACCTGGTTGGCGCTTTCCATCAAGCGGGCGAAGTCGTAGGTGACCTGCTTGGACTGGATGGCTTTTTCCATCGACTTGATGATCAGATCGGCCGCCTCGGTCCAGCCCATATGGCGCAACATCATCTCGGCCGACAGAATCATCGAGCCTGGATTAACGTAATTCTTGCCGGCGTATTTAGGCGCGGTGCCGTGGGTGGCTTCAAACATCGCCACCGAATCCGACAGATTGGCGCCCGGCGCGATGCCGATGCCGCCCACTTGCGCGGCCAGCGCGTCGGACACGTAGTCGCCGTTCAGGTTCAGGGTGGCGATCACGCTGTACTCGGCCGGACGCAGCAGGATTTGCTGCAGGAAGGCGTCGGCGATCGAATCCTTGATGGTGATATCGCGGCCGGTCTTCGGATTCTTGAACTTGCACCATGGGCCGCCGTCGATCAGCTCGGCGCCGAATTCCTTCTGCGCCAGCGCGTAGGCCCAGTCGCGGAAGCCGCCTTCGGTGTACTTCATGATATTGCCCTTGTGGACAATCGTCACCGATGGCTTGTCGTTGTCGATGGCGTACTGGATCGCCTTGCGCATCAGACGCTCGGTGCCCTCCACCGACACCGGCTTGATGCCGATGGCCGAGGTATCCGGGAAGCGGATCTTGTTGGCGCCCAGTTCATTGACCAGGAAATCGATCAGCTTTTTGGCGCCCTCGCTACCCTGCGGATATTCGATGCCGGCGTAGATGTCTTCCGAGTTCTCGCGGAAAATCGCCATATTGGTTTTTTCCGGCTCCTTCAGCGGCGATGGCACGCCGGTGAAGTAACGTACCGGGCGCAGGCAGACATACAGGTCCAGCTGCTGGCGCAGCGCCACGTTCAGCGAACGGATGCCGCCGCCAACCGGCGTCGTCAGCGGGCCCTTGATGGACACCACGTAATCCTTGACCGTCGACACGGTCTCCTCCGGCAACCACACATCCTGGCCATAAACGCGGGTCGATTTCTCGCCGGCGTAGATCTCCATCCACTGGATCTTGCGCTGCTCGCCATAGCATTTGGCGACAGCGGCATCGACCACCTTCAGCATCACCGGCGTGATGTCGCGACCGACGCCATCACCCTCGATATAGGGAATGATCGGGTTATCTGGTACATTCAGGGAAAAATCCGGGTTGACGGTGATCTTCTGGCCGTTGACCGGCACTTTGATATGTTGATACATCGTGGTTTGCTCCGTGGAGATAGTCCAAGTCTTCTATAAGATATAAGACGGTTGTTTCACATTATGCACGAGTATGTAACGAGGCGCCAAGGATTTCAAGCCTACACCAAATTCAGTTTTCAAATAATGTCCCTGATTCTATTCAACAAACCTTTCCAAGTGCTGTGCCAGTTTTCGCCGCAGGACGGCAAGACCACGCTGGCCGATCATCTGACCATTCCCAAGATCTATCCGGCCGGACGGCTGGACTATGACAGCGAAGGGTTGATGCTGCTGACCGACGACGGCAAGCTGCAGCACGCCATCGCCCATCCCGACCACAAGGAAGCCAAAACTTATCTGGTGCAGGTGGAAGGCGTCGCGGACGCCGCCACGCTGGCGCGGCTGCAAGCGCCGCTGGACCTGGGCGATTTCATCACCCTGCCCTGCCAGGCGGTGCGGATTGCCGAGCCGGAATGGCTGTGGCCGCGCAACCCGCCGATCCGCCAGCGCGCCGAGCAGCCGACCAGCTGGCTGGCGATCACCCTGCAGGAAGGCAAGAACCGCCAGGTGCGGCGCATGACCGCCGCCGTCGGCCTGCCAACGCTACGCCTGGTGCGCAGCGCCATCGGCGCCATCTCACTGGCCACCCACCCGCTGATGCCGGGCGAATGGATGGAAGTCGACCCAAAAGAATTGCGCAGCTAAAATCCGGGGGAGGCATCTCCCCGGATACAAACGCAAAAAGCCGCACTGGCTAGGCCAGCGCGGCTTTCTATATCTTACTTCCGGTGAGGGAATTAAGCGGACAGTGCTTTCAGGGCAGCTGCCAGACGGCTCTTGTGACGAGCTGCCTTGTTTTTGTGGATGATCTTCTTGTCGGCGATGCTGTCGATGGTCGACACCGATGCCTGGAAGATGGTCGTCGCAGCAGCTTTGTCACCGGCCTGGATGGCCTTGCGCACGGCTTTGATAGCGGTGCGCAGGGTCGAACGCTGGGACGAGTTGTGAGCGTTTTGCTTAACTGCTTGACGAGCGCGCTTGCGCGCTTGTGCGGTATTTGCCATGAAATTTCCTAAATCAGTAAATGATGCGTTTGCAAACATTATTGTTTGGCAAACAGGTGCGTCCAGGGTTGCACTCAGAGCGAACCGTGTGAGTCAAACTACTGCTTGCCAAACAATATTGTCTGCGCAACAGAATTTTGTACAGCCTGTGATTATAGCGATACTTTCCAGCCGGAGCAACTATAATCACGTCCCATGAACTTGCTTAAGACACTCTCCGCCATTTCCAGCATGACCATGCTGTCCCGGATTACCGGCCTCCTGCGTGAAACCTTAATCGCCCGTGCCTTCGGCGCCGGCGGCATGACCGATGCCTACATCGTCGCGTTCCGCATTCCCAACCTGCTGCGCCGCCTGTTTGCCGAGGGCGCGTTCTCGCAAGCCTTCGTGCCGATTCTGGCCGAATACAAGAACAAGCAGGGCCTGGAAGCCAGCAAGAAGCTGACCGACCATGTCGCCAACACGCTGGTGTGGGCGACGCTGATCGTCACGGTGATCGGCATTATAGCCGCCCCGGCCTTCATCTTCCTGATCGCCAACGGCCTGGAGGAGTTCGACGCGGCGGTCTGGATGACGCGCGTGATGTTCCCCTACATTAGTTTCATGGCCTTTGTGGCGCTGGCCGGCGGCGTGCTCAATACCTGGCGCGAGTTCAAGATTCCCGCCTTCACGCCGGTGCTGCTGAATATCGCCTCGATCCTGGCCTCGCTGTTCCTGCAACAGCACCTGGAGCGGCCGATTTACGCGATGGCGATCGCGGTGTTCGTCGGCGGCGTGCTGCAGGTGGCGATCCAGATCCCGGCGCTGGTGAAGATTGGCATGCTGCCCAAGCTGTCGTGGAACCCGGCCGCCGGCCTGGGCGATCCCGGCGTGCGCCGCGTACTGAAGAAAATGGGGCCGGCGGTGTTTGCCGTCTCGGCCGCGCAAATCAGTTTGATGATTAACACCAGCATCGCCTCGCGGCTGGAGGAAGGCAGCATTTCATGGCTGTCCTACGCCGACCGTCTGATGGAGTTCCCGACCGCGCTGCTGGGCGTGGCACTGGGCACGATTCTGCTGCCCAGCCTGTCCAAGGCGCAGGCCGACGGTGACCAGACCGAATACTCCGAGCTGCTGGACTGGGGCCTGCGCCTGACCTTCCTGCTGGCGCTGCCGGCAGCGGTCGGCATGGCGGTGCTGGCCAAGCCGATGATCGCCACCCTGTTCCACTACGGCGCCTTCACCGACCACGACGCCGCCGCCTCGGCACGGCCGCTGATCGCGTATTGCGCCGGCCTGCTCGGCATCATTCTGGTCAAGACGCTGGCGCCGGCCTTTTACGCGCAGCAGGATATCCGCACCCCGGTGCGCATCGCCATCGTGGTGCTGATCGCTACCCAGCTGATGAACTGGCTGTTCGTGCCGTATATCCAGGTGGCCGGGCTGGCGCTGTCGATCGGTCTCGGCGCCTGCTTGAACGCAGGCTTCCTGTACCTCGGCCTGCGCAAGCGCGATATCTACCGTCCGCGCCCCGGCTGGCCGGTGTTCTGCACGAAGCTGGTGATCGCCTGCGGCCTGATGGGCGGCGCGGCCTGGCTGGCGGCCGCCAAGGTCAACTGGCTAGGCCTGCAGCACCACGCCTTCCTGCGCGTCGGTGCGCTGTTGCTGGTGGTGGCCGCCTGCGCGGTGGTCTACTTTGCGGCGCTGCTGGCGATGGGCTTCCGCCTGCGCGACTTCAAGCGCATCGCGCGCTGAAAGCCCATCGACTCCAATCAGCACAGCTGAAGGTGGGATCAAGGATCGGTTGCAGCGCCTGGAGCAGTACTAGCTGGATCAGGCGATCCGTCACCGTCGGGATGCCAAGCTCGCGCTCGCCACCATCGGGTTTCGGGATACTCACCCGACGTACCGGGCTTCCTCCCCACGGTCGATTACTCTTCCGCAGTTGCGTTTCACTTCGTTCACTGTGGTCAGCTCGCGGCAGGACTTGCACCCGCAGGTGTGCGCCCATGCTGGGCGCACAAAGAAAAGCCCCCCAGTCTTTCGACTGGGGGGCTTTTTAAATCTTAGCGCCAGATTAGCGCCAGCGGCAATTAAGCAGCTTTTTTAGCTTTGCGACGAGCAACAGCGCCTACCAGAGCCAGGCCGCCCAGCAGCATAGCGTAGGTTTCTGGTTCTGGAACTGCGGTCACTTTGAAGGTACCGGAGTAGTCAGCGTCGGTGCCGTTGGCAGCGCCAACCAGGGTCAGGACGTATGGCGACAGGCCGGTGTATTTCGACGAGTAGAACACGTATTCGCCGTTAACCACGGAGCCAGCCACGCCGCTCAGGTTCGACAGGGTCGACAGGGTCAGTGGTTCTTGTGCGGACACGGTCACCGAGATTTTGTAGGTGCCGGTCAGGCCCGAGAAGGTGATCACGTCTTTGCCACCCGACAGGATGCCGTCGCCTTCCAGCGCGGTCCACGAGTAGGTCTTGCCCAGGGTGATGCCGGTCAGGTCGATGGTCTGGTCACCTGCGAAAGCACCGAACGAAGCACCTGCCAGTACTGCACCAGCGACGAAATGTTTCAATTTCATATAAGTTCCTTCTGTAGAGGAATAGTGGTTGATCTTTGCAAACCAGCCACAACGTTAGTTGATAGGAGTGCTGCTGAGATGAATCATAACATAAACACATTAATTGCAATGCAAAATTTTTATTTTTAATTGCTTTTTCGCAAGTATTTTCGCATCATAAAAAAATCATGTCCGCGCCGCACCATTTTTAGTGACTATTGGAGAGAAAGTGAGGCTTTGCGCGGCCTCAAAGCGGTTCGACGGGGGGCTGTTCAGGCTCGCTGGTCGGCGTTTTTTCCGTAGGAGAATTTGATTCCTCAGAGGGAGAAACCGGATTACCGAGTTGCTCTGCCGGCGGCACGACCTCCGCTGGAGCAGCTGGCAAGGTAATATTTTGCGGCGCACTTTCAGATTGTTGCGAAATAGGTACAATCGTTGCATTTTGTGCTTGCTTTTCCGCCCCTGCGACAGCGGTCTCGCTAACCGTGGCTGAAAACTTCCATTCCGAAATCCTTTTTTTCCCTTCAAACCCGGCGTAGCGCTGAGGAAAATTGCCAATCTTGACAGGTTGTGCGTTCGATAAGCTATAAACAGCAATCACGCCCGTCTTGTCGCCTAGATAGACAATGCCCCACTCCGCCTTGCCCGTCATCGGGTCGACAAAAATCTTGCGCAGGTGGCGGCGGGTTCCCGGGAAACGCGGATCCCGCAACAGCTCCTTCAACGATGGCGGCTGGGGCGGCAAGCCCTGCGGCGTCGCATCGGCATAGCTCTTCAGTGCGTCGCTGAAGGCGGCGCCGATGTCGAGCAGCTCCTGTTCCGCCCTGCTACGCTGGATCACAGCGCCAATCTTCAGCGTGGCAGCCGCCGCCAGCCCGATGATGGCGACCAGAATAATCAGGCTTAAATAAGTGAAGCCGCGCTGGCGGCCGGCGCGCGGCGCAACCATCACCAGTCGGCGTAAGGCTTGCCGCTGCGGTCATTGCCTGGCGCGCCGCTGCGGATGTTGTAGACGCCGCCCTTGGTGCCATCTTCCGGCGGCACGATGATCCAGACCGCGTCGCTTTCCGCGACCGGGTCGTACGGCAGCGCGCGCAGGTATTTTTTCTCCACCAGCTGGTCCAGCGAATCGGGATAGCGGCCGGTGTCGCCGTAGTACTGGTCGATCAGCATGCGCACGTTGCGCAGGTTATCGGCCAGGATGGTTTCCTTCGATTTGTCGACGCTGGGGAAGTAGCGCGGCACGGCGAGCGTCAGCAGCAAGGCCACAATGCCCAGCACCACCAGCAGTTCAATCAGCGTGAAGCCCTTGGTTTTCATGGTCACCATTTTTTGTACGGGACGCCGTTCAGGCCCGTTTTTTCACTGAGGCTGAACACATCGTAGACATCCTCACCTTCGCGCGGCTGATCGGCATCGCTGGCGTAGCTACGTTTGCCCCAGGTTTGCGCGTCGTTCAGCGTGGCGTCCGGGTTGAACGGATCGCGCGGCACGCGGCGCAGGAAGTACATCTTGGCGTGCTTGGGGTTTTGCTGATCGGGCACGCCCTCCACCAACAGCTCCAGCGTTTTCGGGTAGCCGCTGGCGGCCAGGGTCTTGGTGATGCGGCCCTGATCGTAGGCCAGCTTGTAGGCGTCCAGCGCGTGACGGATGTCGCGTAGCGATTCGCGCAAGTCCTGTTCCTGACGGCGCTGCACCACCACTTGCGCGGTGGGGATCACCAGGGCGCTGAGCAAGCCAAGGATGGCCAGCGTCACCAGCAGCTCGATCAGGGTGAATCCACGCGCGCGCATCGCTCGTCCTTATTGCTGCACAGGGGCGGGTTCGGCGGCCGGCGGCTGCACGGCCTGCGGCTGCGCGCCAGTGGATGCCGGCAGCGGCGCGGGCTGCGTCTCCGACAAGTTGGTGGCTTGTACCGGCGATGCGACCGGCGGCGTGGTGGCCGATGGTGCGGCGCTTGGCAAGCCCGCAGGCGGCACGGCGCCGGCGGGACGCGCTTGCGGCGGCAGGCCCGCTGGCGCGACCGGCGTGCGCGGCGTCAGATCCGGACGGCGGCGGAAGCTGGCGTCGGTACCGGCCGAGAACTCGGCGGCCGAGGCTTCCGGACGCTGCACGTTGCGGATCAGATGCGGCGTAATCGACAGCACAATCTCGGTCTTCTGATTGTCGTCGCGCTGGCTGCCAAACAGGCGGCTCACCACCGGCAGCTCGGCAAAGCCGGGCACCTTGTTGGACGAGTTGCGCTCTTCATTGTTAATCAGCCCCGCCAGCACCTGGTTTTCGCCATCCTTCAGCTGCAACATGGTGGACGCCTGGCGCGTACCCAGCTGATAGGCGGTGGTGCCGTTCTTGGTGGTGACGGTGCTGACCAGGTTACTGACCTCCAGCTGCATGCGAATCGCCACTTCGTTATTCAGGTAGATGGTCGGCTCGGCCTGCAGCGTCAGACCGACGTCGACGTAGGTCACCGAATCGCTGGCAAAGCCGCTGACGCCGGAGACGGTGGAAGTAATCACCGGCAGCTTGTCGCCAATGACGATCTTGGCCTTTTCCTTGTTGCGCACGCGGATGCGCGGATTGGCCAGCAGGTTGGAATCGGCGGCGTTCTTGTTGGCGTTGATGCCCATGGTGGCGCCGGTGACGCCGATGGTGTTGCCGTTCAGATTACGCAAATCATTGATGGTGATGGTGCCGCTGGTGGAGCTGGCGATCGGCGCGAAGGTCAGGCCGGTCGGCCATACCACGCCCAGATCGGTCAGCGCGGAGCGCTTCACTTCGAGGATTTCCACCTCCAGCATCACTTCCGCTTCCGCCGTGTCCTGCAGCGCGATCAGGCGTTCGGCCAAGCGGATGGCTTCCGGCGTGTCGCGCACGATCAGCAGGTTGAGTTTTTCATCCACCACCACGTCGCGCGATTTGAGAATGGTCTTCAGCGTGTTGGCCACCAGCTTGGCCTCGGCATTGGCCAGGAAGAAGGTCTTCACCGTCATCTCCTGGTATTCCTTGATCTTGGCCGCCACGTTCGGATAAATCAGGATGGTGTTGGCGTCCATGACCTGCTGTTCCAGCTGGTTGGTCAGCAGCAGGAAGTAGATCGCCGATTCCACCGTGCTGTTCTTCAGCAGGACGGTGGTTTTCTGGTCGGTCTTCACGTCCTTGTCGAACACGAAGTTCAGACCCGAACGGCGCGAGATGATTTCGAACACCTGCTTCAGCGGCGCGTCGCGGAATTCGATGCTGATCGGCTGCTTGTAGCTTTTCGCCAGGCCCGATTCCACCGCCGGCGCGGCGGTCTTGTCGGCCGCTTCGCGCAGCATCAGGCGCGCCTTCTCGTTGGCCGGGGTTTCGCTGAGGATGGCGTTGAGCTTCTGCTTCGCCAGTTCGTACTGGCCGCTGTTCAGCAATTGCGCGGCGAGATCCAGCTGGCGCGCCTGGCGGCTGTCGCGTTCCAGCGCGCGCAGACCGTTGACGGCGCGCTCGTTCTGCCCATCGATCGCCAACACGCGGCGGAAGCCCTGCTCCGCCTGCACGGTGCGGCCTTCGGCCTGATCGCGTTCAGCCTTGTCCAGCACCTGCAAGGTGGCGCGGTCGCGCGCGCTCAGGAAGACGGAACGGTATTCAGCGTTGCCAGGTTCGGCGCGCACGGCTTCCTGGTATTTGGCCAGGCCCGCCTCGATCTGGTTTTTCGCGATCAGGTCATTGCCGTCGCGGAAGGCCATTTGGGCGGCGCAGCCGCTCAGCGCCATGGCCAGCAAGGCACAGCGGCCGATATTTTTCAGGGAGCTAGCCATCACTCAAGAACTCCAATATTCATCTGTTGTTGCTGATTCAAAGGCAGATAGGTCAGGGACATCAGCGGTGGCGCGATGCGCTCGACGCGGTAAGTACCATCAATAACGGTTTGCAGCCGCACCGAGTAGGTCTTGTCGCCGCGCGCCAGATAGACTTCCCACGCGCCATCCGCCAGTGCCTTGCCGAGATAGATAAACGGCATCGGTGGCGCCATCGGTGGCGGCGGCGGGGTTTTCGATGGCGGCGGCGGCGGTGGCGGCGGCGGGTTCCAGTTCTGGCCCATGAAGACGCCCTCGCCGGCCGCGAAGGTGGCATCACCGGCGTCGCCCACCAGCGTGGCGCGTGGCGTCAAGCGCAGGATTTCCGGCTCGATCGAGGGCTTGCCGTCGCGCGCGGCGCCGCGAGATGGCGCGGATGGCGCGGATGGCGTGCTAACGGTGGCGGTATCCGCAACGCGGCCATCGGCGGCACCCTGCGCGCCTGCGCCGGCCGCGCGCGCCACCGGTTCCGCGATGCCGCTGGCGGGCGAGTTATCGCCAAACAGTACCAGCCCGGCCGCGCCCACCAGCGCCAGCACCATCACGATCTGATAGGGTTTCATGGCGCGCCATCCTTCAGGTAAAGGGTGAAACGCAGCCGTGCTTCCACCGCCGGTTCAGCAATGGTCTCGCGGCGGAACGCCACTTCATCCAGTGACGCGAACGGCATCTCGCGCAAGCCCTGCATGGCGAACTGCCAGATGGCCTGGTACTGCCCCTTCACCGGCAGGATGATCTGATAGGTGCTGACGCGGCTGGCCTTGTCGTAAGCGTTTTTGTATTCGCCCTGATTCAGCACCAGGCTGGATTTGGCGGCGAGGTCGAACAGCACTTTCACCTGCTGCTCGGCGTAGCGCTGCTCACCCAGCACTTGGTAGAACTCGGCCAGATTCTGGTTAGCGGACGGCGGTGGTGGCGCCGTCACCAGCGTGGCGGGCGCCGGCAGCGGCTGGTCCATCACCTTCTGCTGCGCGGCGCGCTGCGGCAGCAGCCAGGCCCACGCGGCCACGCCGGCCACGCACAGCGCTACCGCCACGCAGGCCGGCACGCCGACACGCTGCACCGCGATGCGGGCACGCAGCAGCAATGCGGCAAGGTTGATGTTGTTCAGCGCGCGAGCCATGTCGCCTCCAGCTGGAACCGCAGCGGGCGGTTGGGGTCCTGCTCGTTGATTTCGTGGCGAGTCAGCACCACGCCGCTGAAGCTCTCCTGCTCTTTCAGCGCGGCGATGTAGTCGACCATGTCGTCGCTGTTTTTAGTCTCGGCGGTGATTTTCAGGATGCGCTTGCGCGGATCGGGCTCCATCGCCAGCAGCGCCACGGTGCGCGGCGTGGCGGCCAGCACGGCGTCCTGCAGTTCGCGCCATGGCAGGTTGAGTTGCATGATGGCGCCATTGACGAAGGCCGCCTGCGCTTCGGGAATGGCGATGCGCGCCACTTCCTGCGGCCTTGCCGTCAACGCGGCGACGCGTTCGCGCAAGTGCTGCAGTTGGTGCTGGCGTTCGCGCTGCTGTTCCAGCAGTTTCCAGCCAACGACGGCGGCGCCGGCGCACAACAGCAGGCCAACGCCGGCCAGCGCCAGCACGGCTGGGTGCAAATGGAACAGGGTACGGCGCAGGCTGCGCGGGGCGAAGTCGATGTTCATGTCAGCTGCGTGCAGGGGATGTGGGCGGCGCTGCTGGTCGGCTGGGTCCAGTTGGCCGGGGCATTGCCGTGCACTTGCAGCAGCGCTGGGGCTTCCATGTCCAGCAGCAGCGCTTCGCGTTGCAGGGTTTGCGTCAGCCAGTGCTGATCGGCGCCGTGCGGGATCGGCATGGCACGGATGGCGCGCAGTTGTTTGCCGCCGGTTTCGGTGGCGGCCAATGTCAGCAGGTTGTCGTGCACGTGGCCGAACCAGGCGCCGGCTTTAAGGCCGCGCCGGCTGCGGTTCCAGGCATGCACGAAACGTGGTTCGATCGCGACGATGGTCAACTTGCAGTCCTGCGCTACTTTGCCAAGTGCGGCCAGCAAGATGCGCGGCACGGCGGCGGTGAAGAAGGACTGGGTGGCGCTCCAATCGGCAGACAGTTGCCAGGTGGTGGGTGGTTCGCCGTACAGCGACTGGAAGCGCAGACCGGCGGCGGCTTCCAGATCGGCCATGCGGGCAGCGCCGGGCGGTGGCGTCACGCGCCACATGCGCGTCAATTCATCGGCCAGCAGGAAGCTGACCGGCCACCCTTTAACATCCAGTTCGCCCAGCAGCGCGCGCAGCGCGTTGGCGATGGCGTCGAACGGATGGTCGGCGGATGGCGCGATGGTCTGCGCGGCCAGCACCGAGCCCTCGGCAGCGGACGCCGCGCGACGTCCAAGCGACCAGCGGCTGGCCAGCTGCACGCTGACCGCATGCGGCGCGATGTCGATGCGCAGTGATTGTCCGATCGCTCTACGCATGCAAAGTCACCCGTTTAATTTCCGCCAGCGTGGTGCCGCCACGCTTGACCAGTTCCAGCGCGGCCTGGCGCAGGCTGCGCGTGCCGTTTTCATACGCCGCCTGCTTGATCTGGCGGATCGGTCGCTTGTCGACGATCAGTTCGCGAATCTCGTCATTCAGCGTCAGGATCTCGGCGATCGAGCGGCGTCCCTTGTAGCCGGTGCCTCGACAGTCGCCGCAGCCTTTGCCCTGCATGAAGCGGTACTCATGCGCATCGGCGCGCGTCATGCCAACGCTGGCCAGTTCATGATCGTCCGGAGTGTACTCGGTGGCGCAGTGCGGGCAGTTGATGCGGATCAGGCGCTGCGCCCAGATGCCGTTCAGCGCCGACACGAACGCATACGGATCGATGCCCATGTGGGTGAAGCGGCCAAACACGTCAAACACATTATTCGCGTGCACCGTGGTCAGCACCAGGTGGCCGGTCAACGCCGACTGCACGGCGATTTCCGCCGTCTCGCGGTCGCGGATCTCGCCCACCATGATCTTGTCCGGATCGTGGCGCAGGATCGAGCGCAAGCCCTTGGCGAAGGTCAGCCCCTTTTTCTCGTTGACTGGAATCTGCAGAATGCCGGGCAGTTGGTACTCGACCGGGTCTTCGATGGTGATGATTTTTTCGCGGCCGTTGTGGATCTCGGTCAGCGCCGCGTACAGCGTGGTGGTCTTGCCGGAACCGGTAGGACCGGTCACCAGCAGCATGCCATACGCCTCTTGTGCCAGCGTGCGCAGCGTGGCCAGCGAGGGTGCGTCGAAGCCCAGCGCCTCCAGCGTCAGTGAACCGTAGGCTTCAATCATGGCGCGCTTGTCGAGGATACGGATCACCGCGTCCTCGCCGTGTATGCTCGGCATGATAGACACCCGCAAATCGATCTCGCGCCCGCCCGACTCGACGCGGAAGCTGCCGTCCTGCGGAATGCGGCGCTCGGCGATATCCAGCTCCGCCAGCACCTTGATGCGCGAGATGATCTGCTCCGCCACGTCGATACCGTTAACGGCGGTGGCGTGATCCAGCACACCGTCGACACGGTACTTGACCGCCAGCCCGCCAGCCGTGCTTTCCAGGTGGATGTCGGAAGCGCCGGCTTTGAGCGCATCGTACAGCGTCGAATTCACCAGCCGTACCGCCGGACTGGCGCCCTCCGACACCGAGGCAAACGACAGCACCGCCGCCGTCTTGCCATCGCGCCGTCCCTCGCTGGCGCCGGGCAGCAGTGTGTCAGTGGCACGCGCAGACTCCTCCTGCTTGGACAGGTATGCCTGGATGTCGGCCTGCAAAGCCAGCCGCGTGGCCAGCGGCGCGGCCGGCGTGGCGCGCGCCTGCGTGCCCAGCCAGGTTTGCAGATCGAGATCGAACGGATCGGCGATCACGCCCACCACCATGCCGTCATGCGCGCGCAGCAGCACGCAGGCGCGCGCCATCGCCTGCGACAGCGGCAGCAAATCCCACGCCGGCTCATAGGCCAGCATGTCGACCGTCTCCAGCACCGTCATGCCGAACGGCTGCGCCAGCGCCTGCACCAGCAGGCGCGGTTCGGTGCCGGTCAGCGCTTCCAGTTCCTCCACCAGCGCGCGCTTGGATTGCTGGCGCAGATGACGCGCGCGCGCCAGCAGTGCGGTATCGATCACCGTCATGACATATCTCCCGCCAGATCGAAGATCGGCATGTACAACAGCACCACAATGGCGCCCACCACCAGGCCGATGGCCGCCATCAGCAGCGGCTCGAAAGTGCGCGTGAAGCGCTCGATCCAACGACTGATTTCACCGTCGTAGAACGCCGCCGACTGGGTCAGCATCGGCCCCATGTCGCCGGTGCGTTCGCCCACCCGCAGCATGCGTAGCGAGATCGGCGTGGTCAGGCCGCTGGCATCAAAGGCGGTCGACAGCGGCATGCCCGCCTCCACTTCGGCGCGCGCGTTCTGCAATTGCTGGCGCATGCCGGCCGATACCATGCCCTGCACCGTTTCGATCGCGTGCACGATGGTGATGCCGCCTTCGCTCAGCATGCCCAGCGTCAGGTAGAGCCGCGACAGTTCGTAGATGCGCACCCGCTCGCCGATACCGGGCAGCTTGCCCAGCAGGCGCGCCATGCCGCCATTGGCCAACAGCTGGCGCATGCCCAGCACCAGCGTTGTCAGCACGGCGGCGATGCCGGCCAACAGCAGCGTGGTATGGGCGCCGGCGAACTGGCCCCAGTTCAGCATCTGTTGCGACAGCCATGGCAGGTTGCGGCCGGCGCCTTGGTAAACCTCGGCAAAGCGCGGCACCACATAACCGATCAGGAACAGCGACACGCCGCCACCGACCAGCAGCAGGATGCAGGGATAGATCGCGGCCGACACCAGTTTGGCGCGCACCAGATCGATGCGCTGCTGATAATCGATGAAGCGCGCCAGCGAGCGTGGCAGATCCGAGGTGCCCTCGGCGGCCTTGACGATGCCGACATACAGCGGCGGGAACAAATCCGGCTGCTCGGCCAGCACGGCGGAAAAGCGCTGGCCTTCGCGCAGTCCGGCCAACAGCCGTTCCAGCACGCCGCGCGTGGCCGGATTGGCTTCTTTTTCCAGCAGCGCTTCCAGCCCTTCAACGATGCCCAGGCCGGCGGTCAGCAGCGCCAGCAGCTCCTGGCTGAACAGCACCAGCGACAAAGCGCGGCGCTTGCCGCGACGGCCTGGTAAACCGGCCCGTACCGGCGTGATGGCGCTGACGAACAGCCCGCGCGCCTCGACCTGGCGACGCGCGTCCGCTTCATCGCGGCCATCGATCACCAGATGCGAGATCACCATCTCGGCCGACAGGGTGCGGACATCGAACTGCATGGCAGGGTGGATTATTGGGAGCTGATGTCGGCGTCTTCGCCACTGCCACCCGGCTGACCGTCACGGCCCAGCGAGATGATGTCGAATTCGGCCTTGCTGCCGGGCGCCTTGTACTGGTAAGGGTGGCCCCACGGATCCGGCGGCACGCCCTTTTTCAGGTAAGGACCGTTCCACTTGGCGCCGGCGCTGGCCGGGGCGACCAGCAGCGCGTTCAAGCCTTCCTCGGTGGTCGGATAACGGCCGACGTCGAGACGGTAAGTGTCCAGCGATTTTTCAAACGCCTCAATCTGGGCCTTGGCGATGGTGACTTCCGACTTGCCCAGTTGGGAGAAATATTTCGGCCCCACATAGGCCGCCAGCAGGCCGATGATAACGATCACCACCAGCAACTCCAGCAGGGTAAATCCACGCGCCGCGCGCCCTGCTCTACCTACACATTTCTTTGCCACAAACTACTCCTCTTTCCCCGGTGTGGAACCTGTGCGCCAAGTGACAGAGGCTACCAGCAGTTTGCCACGCCGACAATCTTTTTCGTTATACACCTTGAAAGTTACCGCCCTATGACGCAGGCGCGGGACTCTAGCTGAAAACCGCTTTTTTGTATGTGCCGCACATACAACGTTGCTTTTCCACACACCACCTGATGAGCTTTAACTTCACTCTTGAAACTGAATATATGTTGGAAACCATTGATAAAAATTAAATTATCGACGATGTCATTTGCATCACTTAATTTCAATTATGGCTAGACTGATTGGCAATCCGGCTCACTCCGGAGACTGTCGACAACTACAAGCGTGCGTGAACCGCCGCGAGACTAGAAAAGGGCAAAGAGAAATGAACCATCTGCAGCAAGCTGATAAACCGGTCAGCGGGCGTGCACGCCGCCGCCTGACCCAACTGGCCGGCGCGGTCGCGCTGGCATGCGCCATCCTGCCGGCGGCGCGAGCCGACACCATCATCGATTTTGAAGGCGTCCCCACCAACCTGATCGGGAGCTACGACCCGATCGGACCATTGAACCAACCTGACATCTACGTCTCCAACGGCTTTTACGTCGGCGCCTTCAGCAATTCGGTGTATGCCCAGCCAGGCGACCTGGTGGGCGCCTTCGTCCAGGGCAGCGACTCCTCGTGCTGGAACCTGGCCTGCCCCACCGCCGACTCCAATCCCAGCCGCTACCTGGTCAACCTCGACAGCGGCGTGATCGACATCTTCCACACCACCGGCCAGAGCTTCAGCATCAAGTCGTTTGACGCCAGCTTTGTCGGCGCCTACGACAGCGGCACCTATCCAACCTATCCCGGCCTGATCCGCATCCAGGGCTTCCTGGCCGACGGCAGCGGCTACCTGACCCAGACCTATGTGCTGGACGGTCCCGGCAGCGACGGCTTCGAATTCGGCCACTACCTCACCAGCGGCGCCTTCTCCACCGCCAAGTTCAGCGAAGTGCTGATCTTCGGTTTCACTTGCCCGGCCGGCGGCGGCAATTGCACCGCCTTCGACAGCAACACCAGCCAGTTCGCGATCGACAACATCTACACCACCGCGGTACCGGAACCCGAAACCTGGCTGATGTATGGCTCCGGCCTGCTGGGCCTGGCCGCCGCCGCGCGCCGTCGTCGCCGTTCCGCCTGAAACCGCCACCGAGGATTAGATACCCATGAAACTGCATCCAATTTGCGCCGCCATCACTGTGCTGATGGCGGCTGCGGCGCCACTGGCCCAGGCCGACGACGTGCGCCGGCCCTACATCGTGCAACTGGCCGACAAGCCGGTCGCGTCCTACAGCGGCGGCGTCAGCGGCCTGGCGGCGACCCAGCCGGCGGCCGGCCAGCGCCTCGACCTCGACAGCACCGCCGTCAGCCTGTACAGCGACTACCTGGTCAAGAAACAGGAAAGCGTCAAAGCCACAGTGGCGGCGGCGCCGGTGATCTACGAGTACAAGGTGGCGCTGAACGGCTTTACCGCGCTGCTGACCGACGCCGAAGTACGCACGCTGCAAGCCAACAGCGGCGTCGCCAGCATCAGCGCCGACGAACCGCGCCAACTGGTCACCAACTACACCCCGACCTTCCTCGGCCTGGACGGCCCCAACGGCCTGTGGGCACAGCTGGGCGGCAAATCCAAGGCCGGCGAGAACATCATCGTCGGCATCATTGACGGCGGCATCTGGCCGGAAAACCCATCCTACGCCGACCGCGTGGCCAACGACGTGCCCACCTTCGATCAGAGCGCGGCGCTGAACTACACCGCGCCGCCCGCCAAATGGAAGGGTACCTGCCAGGTCGGCCAGGGCTTCACGGTGGCCAACTGCAACAACAAGCTGATCGGCGCGCGCTACTTCAAGCAGGGCTTTGACCAGACCACCAACACGCTGCACTGGAGCGACTTCATCTCGCCGCGCGATTCGATCGGCGGCACGCTGGGCCACGGCGGCCACGGCACCCACACCTCCAGCACGGCGGCCGGCAACAACAACGTGCCGGCCACGCTGAGCGGCATCGGCATGGGCAATGTGTCCGGCATGGCGCCGCGCGCGCGGGTCGCCATGTACAAAGTGTGCTGGACCTATAACGACGCCACCGACGCCACCGGCGGCAAGAACAGTTGCTGGGCCTCGGACAGCGCGGCAGCGATCGAACAAGCCATCATCGATGGCGTCGATGTGCTGAACTACTCGATCAGCGGCGGCACCACCGTCAACGACCCGGTCGAGCAAGCCTTCCTGCACGCCGCCAACGCCGGCGTGTTCGTCGCCGCCTCGGCCGGCAACGACGGCCCCGACAACCAGGTCAACCACATCGGCCCGTGGCTGACCACCGTGGCAGCCTCGACCCATAACCGCTTCCTCAAGGGCGATGTCGGGCTCGGCAACGGCGCCACCTACAGCGGCGCCTCGCTGAACGTCAACGCGCTGCCGGCCACCGCCATCATCCGCTCGGAAGACGCGGTCGCGGCCGGCGCCAGCGCCAGCGCCGCCCAGCTGTGCTACAGCAAGGGTACCAACGGCGGCGCTTGGGCGCTGGACCCGGACAAAGTGGCCGGCAAGGTGGTCACCTGTCTGCGCGGCACCAATGCCCGCGTCGACAAGAGCCTGGCGGTGCTGGAAGCCGGCGGCGTCGGCATGGTGATGGTCGACAATGGCGGCGGCCTGGTGGCGGAAATCCACTCGGTGCCGACGGTGCACGTCAGCGCCGCCGACGGCGCGCTGATCAAAACCTACGCGGCCAGCAGCGGCGCCACCGCCAGCCTCAGCCACTTCGTCAACTCGGTGGGTTCGGTGGCGGCGCCGGTGATCGCCGACTTCTCGTCGCGCGGCCCGAACCGGGTCGATGGCAACACCCTGAAGCCGGACGTTACCGCGCCCGGGGTCGACATCCTGGCCGGTGTCACGCCGGAACTGACGCCGGCCCAGCAGGCCGAGGTCAACAGCGGCACGCTGGTGCCGCCGGCGGCCTGGAATCTGTACCAGGGCACCTCGATGTCCAGCCCGCACGTGGCGGGTGTCGCCGCGCTGCTGCGCCAGCAGCACACCGGCTGGTCGCCTGCCGCCATCAAGTCGGCGCTGATGACCAGCGCCACCCCGACCTTCCCTGACGCCCAGAGCGGCAACCTGCGCGGCATCCTGCCGTTTGCCCAGGGCGCCGGCCACATCAACCCGTTCGGCACGGTGATCCATCCGGCCGACGGCAAGGCCTACAACAGCGCCGGCGCCAGCGATCCCGGCCTGGTGTACGACCTCGGTGCGACCGACTACAAGAAATACCTGTGCGGCGCCGGCGTCACTGCCGAGTGCAGCGGCGTGACCGCGATCCAGGGCCAGGCGCTGAACCTGCCGTCAATCACGCTCAACAACGTGCTCGGCACCACCAGCGTGACGCGCAGCGTGACCAACGTCGGCACCAGCGCCGCCACCTACAGCGGCAAGGCCACGCTGAGCGGCTACACCACCACGCTGTCCCCCGCCACGCTGACGCTGGAGCCGGGCCAGACCAAGACCTACACGGTGTCGCTGACGCGCAGCACGGCGGCCGACAATGTGTGGCAGTTTGGCGACGTCACCTGGACCGACAGCAGCCACGTGGTGCGCATCCCGCTGACCGCGCGCAGCGGCAAGCCGGTCACCGCGCCAGCGGGCGTGTACAGCACCAAGGCCACCGGCAACTCGCTGCTGACCGTGACCACCGGCTTTGCCGGCCGCATGAACTCGGCCACGGGCGGCCTCAAGCCCATCACCAAGGGTAGCTTGCAGAACGTGGCGCAGATCGTGACGCCACCGGAGACCGTGGCACAGCTGCAAACCGCCTGCAACGGCAACACCGCCGGCGCCAAGGTGATTCCGTTCACCTTCCCGGCCAACACCGTGGCGGCCTCGTTCGAGCTGTTTGACAGCGACACCTCGTCCGGCGATGGCAGCGATGACCTCGACCTGTACCTGCTGGACAGCACTGGCGCGCTGGTCGGCTCCAGCGGTACCGGCGGCTCCAACGAAGCCATCCTGCTGAACGCGCCGGCGGCCGGCAACTACAAGCTGTGCGTGATCGGTTACGCGGCGGCCGACGGCCTCTCCACCAACTTCAACCTGTCATCGGTGGTGGTCAGCCGGACCGACACCGGCGGCAGCCTGAAGGCCATGCTGCCGAGCCAGGTGTACGCGGGCGGCACCGCCACCGTGGGCGCCACCTGGTCCGGCCTGGCCAGCGGCCAACGCTACCTGGGCGGCATCCAGTTCCTGGATACCAGCGGCGCCACCGCCGCCACCACCGTGCTGCTGATCGAGACCAACAGCCCGGTACCGCTGGCACGCGGCGCCGCGCACACGACCAAACGCAACAGCGCGCTGTAAGCCAGGTTTAAAGGGGAAGTTGTTCCAGCCGCACACTTCGGTGTGCGGCTTTTTTTATGCGGCGCGCGCCAGCGGCAGTGGCGCGCGATCGAACAGTTGCAGCGCCATGCCGCGTGCGATCGCCTGGGCGCGGTTGGACACATCCAGCAAGCGGTACAACCGCTGCAAATGGTTTTTAACGGTCAGGCCGCTGATGCCCAGGATCAGGCCGATCTCTTCATTGCTCTTGCCCTCGCGCACCCAGTGCAGGATTTCAGCCTCGCGTGCGCTGACCGGACGCGCCAGCGTGCCGACCCGCGCCTGTGCCTGCTGGCGATTGATGCGCTGCAGACTGACATGCAGATACGGCAGCAGCAGTTGCAGGAAGTAGGCCTGGCGCGGCCGTGGCCGATGCGGCAGACCAAACAGCACGAAGAAGGTGGCACCACCCGGCAAGCGTTCACTGCCATGCAGCAGCAGGTTGTCCAGCCCCAGCTCACGCAACTCGCCCTGAAACGGCGCCAGCCCCTGCCCTGCTTTCAGCGGATCGGCGCCGGGACCGGCGTCCAGCATGGCCGGCAGGCGGCCGGCGTGGCGGCAGTGCCGGGCCAGGCGCAGCGCCAAACCGTCGTCGCGACTGCTCAAGCGTGCGCGCAGGCCGGCCTCCAGCACCGTGCTGTGCAGACATTCGACATGCTGCAGCTCGTCCTGGGCGCCAAACTGCAGGCACACCATGATCTGGTGCGGCAGCAGCGCCTGCAGCTGGCCCTGGGTCCAAAGGAAGAACTGGCGCGCGTCCTGTAGCGGCAGCGCGGCTTCGATCGCGTGCAGCAGGTATTCCTGCTCCAGCTTGCTCAAGATGACTAACTGTTCCATCGCTTAGGCCGGTGCCGCCACGAAGCGGTAACCGCTGCCGCGCACGGTCTCGATGCGCTGTTGGTAGCCGCTGGGCTGCAGCGCGCTGCGCAGCCGGCCGACATGGGTGTCGACCGTGCGCTCGTCCAGGAAGACGGCGCTGCCCCAGACCTGGTCCAACAGTTGGGCGCGGCTGTGTACGCGCTCGGGATGGCTCATCAAATAGTTCAACAGCTTGAATTCGACCCGGCCCAGCGCCAGCTCGCGCGCGCCGGCGGTGACGCGCTGGGTGCCGGGGTCAAGCCGCAACCCGGCCAGTTGCACCGGCGCGTCGGCGCCGCCGGCCGGCTGACCACGGCGCAGCAAGGCGTGTACCCGCGCCACCATTTCGCGCGGGCTGAACGGCTTGGTCATGTAATCGTCGGCGCCGCTTTCCAGCGCCATGATTTTGTCCGGCTCGCCGCAACGCGCGGTCACCATCATGATTGGCAAGCTGCGCGTGCGCGACTGTGCGCGCAGGCGGCGCACCAGCGACAGACCGGACTGGCCGGGCAGGTTCCAGTCCAGCAGCAGCAGGTCGGGCAGCTGGTCTTCCAGCATCAACATGGCGCTCTCGGCATCGGCCGCGCGGTTGATCTGGTGGCCGGCCATACCCAGGTTTAGCGCTATCAACTCCTGGATCGCGGGCGTGCTTTCTATTACGAGGATATGGGCGGCTGGCATGGTGGTTCCCTTTAGAGAAGGAAACACTATGCATTAAGCAATGTGGCTTTACTAATATGATTTCAATGACGGATTTATATCTTTATCATATAAATGATCAACAAAAACCTTCAAGAAATTCAACCAGGCTGCCCAGCTTCCGTTCGCCTTCTCACATTGCAGGGACTCACGCCTGACTAATACGGCGTTCGGACACTACCATGCGCCCCAACGAAATTGCAGGCGACTCGATGAACTTATAAGACAGTTTTGCGGCAGAAAATGCCAGAAGTGCACTGACAATAATGTATTCAAAACATGAAACCAAGGTTGTTGGTTGGATAACTTTATAAACAGTCACAAAGCATAGCATATGCAGCAAATACAATGAGTAGCTGATTTTTCCTTGCTCACTTAAAAAACTTCCCAACTTAGGTTTCGAAATTATAACTATCAAGAAAATAGCTATTGCAATGAAATAAGAGGCCGTAGTAGGTAAAGCACCGTGCATGACAAAATCGGTTGCAAGGGCTTCTGGCACATTGAAGAATAACCCGCAAGTCAAAGGCACAGTAAAAATTATAAAAATCACTAGAAATGCACTGATTATTTTTGCCTGATTATCCTTCTTAACGATAGCCAATCTAAAAATGCTGCCCACGAACAAGAATGAAAGGTGGAATGGAATAAAGCGAATTGCCATATTCAGGTGCACCAAATGGTTTAACAGAACGGCTAGCGGCGTAATCAAGCCCAGAACAAGCGCGACTCCGCCAATTACACGTGGGTTTTCCAACCAACTAAGTTGAAATAGAACGGCGCAACAAAAGTAAAACATTATTTCAACAAACAAGGTCCAAAACACTCCACTAATCTCTGGCTCATGGAAGAACTTCGGCACCATGGTCAGATTTGCGAAAAGCCCCTTAACGCTAACGGTTGAGTCACCCAAATATGGAGCGGAAACAAAGATCAACAGGCAGGCCGCCCAAAAAGCCGGATAAAGCCTGAAGATACGCGTAATCGTAAATTTCTTCAAAGTGGTGCCTGGCCGTAGGCTGGTCGGTATGATGAATCCGCTGATCAGAAAGAATAAAACCACACCAAATCTACCAAAATCAAATACTTCAAGAATTGATGTTCTTACAAATGTATTAAACCCCTCATCCATCTGGCCAGCTTTATATATATAACCAAAAATATGATGAAAACAGACTGCTAGAGCCGCCACTCCGCGTAACGCATCCAGATATTCGTATCTATGCTTTTCTTGAATTTGAGCAACCATTCTTAGGTCCGTTCTCTGAAATATCTACGTTCGCGTCGTCGGGTATCGTTTGAGGAGACGAAGCATGCTGTTTTTTTAAAAAAATGCAATGCTATCAAAAATGAAACATCACCTCGTTTATTGTACTTTAATGCAGCAAATCGCGTAGCCAAAAGTAAAAGCTTCACAGATTGTGCTATGAACAAAAAAGCGCCCCGCAGGGCGCTTTCGCATGCTCAAGTGGAGCGACTCACGCTTGCTTACGGCGGCGTGCCAGCCCCAGCAAGGCCAGGCCGCCGGCCAGCATCGCCCAGCTGGACGGTTCCGGCACTGCGGTCACGCTGGACGGGATGCTGTTGACCAGTGGCGTCGCCGCCACGCTACCGCTGCCGTCGGTGAGGCCGGCGCTGTAGTTCAGCGCCACCAGCGAACCGGAAGCGTCGGTGGTGCCCAGGTAGGCGGTCGCATCCGAGTTCATCAGCGAGACCGAGAACACCGACTGCGACGAGCTCTGCGACGCATCGGCCAGGCCACTGAAGGTGACGGTGAACGAAATGGTACCGCCGTTGTAGTTGACTTCATGGAACAGGTCGTTCCAGCCGCTGGCATCGGTGTTGCTGATGGTGTAGCCAGTGGCCAGCGAGCCGCTGACGGCGCCGTTGATCAGCGCGGTGCTGCTGTCGCCGAAGCCGACGAAGTCGGTCAGCGTCACCGAGGCCAGCGTGGTGGACGCCAGGTTGCCGGGGTTGAATTGCAGGTCGATCCAGCCGGTGCCGCTGAAGCTGGAGGTGTCCAGCGAGATCTGGTAAGTGGTGTCGGCGTAGGCCAGGCTGGCGGCGGCGGTCAGGGCCAGGGCCAGCAGGCTGCGGCGCAGGGTCAGGGTGTTAAACATATTCATCTATCCTTAAAAAGTGCCGCTGAAGACTTGAGGGGTGTAGCTGATCGCCGCCGTGCCGGTCTTGGTGAAGTTCACCGTGACCGTCAAGGTCGCGCCGGCCGCCAGGCTGCTGGTATTGGCGGTCAGGTAAGGCACGCCGCTGTGGCTGCCGCTGGCGTTGACCAGCGTGACGCCGCTCGGCAAACCGTTCAGCGCGATCTGCAGCGGGCCGGTGATGGCGGCGCCACTGGTGTTGGTGATGCTCAGCGTGCCGCTCCACTGGCCAGTCAGGCGAGCATAGACCAGGCCCGAGCTGACCGCCTTGACGCTGCTGCTGACATCGCTGTACGGCGCTTGCAGGTTGAGGCTGATCACCACCGGATCGTGGTCGGAGGCGCGGTATGGCGCGCTGGTGTACTTGTCTTCCGGCTTGCCGTCGGTGTTGTAGTCCAGCACGGTCGGCTCGTCGGCGTTGTTATGCCATTCGGCGGCATCCACCACTTGTGGGCTCAGCGCGGCGCTGGCCAGTGCGTGGTCGAGGTAACCCACTTCGCCGTTGTAGACGAAGGAGTACGGCATATTGCCGCCGCCGCGCACATAGCGCTCCAGCTGGTTGACGAAGCCGGTGGCGGTGATGGCGGCAATCGGATCTTCGTAACCGTAGGAGTTGAAGTCGCCGATCAGCAGCACCTTGGCGTCGCCGGCGGCGGACACCACTTGCGGCACGAAGGTGCCGGTCAGACGCTGAGCCTGCTTGACGCGGGTCGCGTTCCAGCAGCTCTGGCTGTCGCCCTGGTCGGTGTCCTTGCTGCCATCGGTCGGGCAGCTGCCCTTCGACTTCAGGTGGTTGACCACCAGCGAGAACTTGGCGCCGTTGGCGGCCTGGAAGGTCTGCGCCATCGGCGGACGGTTGTTGATGCTATCGGCGTCGGTCAGCGCGCCGCCCACCAGCGTCAGCGAGGACGGCTTGTAGATCATGGCGACGCGGATGGCGTCGGTGCCGGTGGCGGCGGGCTTCGGCACCACCGCGTAAGTCTTGAGGCCGGTGCCCGGCGAGATCGCTTCATTGAGCAGGTCGACCAGCTTGGTGACGGTGTACTCGCCGCTGTTCTGAATTTCCATCAGGCCGTAGACGTCGGCGTTGATGGCTTTCAGTTCGCCAACGATCTTGGCGCTCTGGCGGTTGAACTCGTTCAGGTTGTCGGCGCCACGGCAGTTGCTCTTGGCGACCGAGCTCCCCAGCGAGCAGCCCTGGCCTGTGTTGCCCTCGACATCGGTGCCGTCGGTGAAGGTGGTGAAGTAGTTCAGCACGTTGGCGCTGGCCACCTTGATGTTGCCGGCCGCCAGCGCTGGCGGATCGGTGCGCGGATTATCCTGCGAGAACACCGGGGCGATGGTCGGTTGCAGCTTGAAGCCGGCGCCGCCGCCGCCGGTCGCGCCAAAGTCCACCACGCCGGTCAGATTCGACACGGTGTCGCCGGCGCGCAGCGAACCGTCCGCGCCCAGGTACGGAATGGTGGTCGGCGTGACGAAGATGCCGTCGTCCAGGATGATCTGGTTGATCTTGTTGGCGGCGGCCTGCGCGATCGCCTCGGTGGTGCCCGGACGGTAGTGGTTGGAGGCGATTTCCAGTCGGCCCGACGACAGCGTGATCTCGCCGCGCGTGCCCAGGTACTCCAGCTGCGACAAGGTCAGCGCTTGCGGGAAGCGCACCAGCATGCCTTCGACCTGGCCCAGATTGGCGAACGGCAGCTGGATATTGGTTGGCGCAATGCTGATGCCGCCGGCCAGCTTGGTGATCGCGGTCACGCTTTGCATTTCGGTGTACGAACGGGTGGCGCCGGTCGGCGTGTATTCGGCGATGCTGCCGCTGATGCGGATGCGGTCGCCGATCTGCACGGTGCCGATATTGGCGGCGGTGGTGTAGACGAACAGGCCGTCCGAGGTCAGTGGATTGCCGTCGCCAGCTTCATCCTGAATGAAGAAACCGGACGCGACCTTGGCGGTCACCACGCCCTCGGTGGTCTGGATGGTGCCGGCATACGGGCTGGTATCGCCCTCGCCCTGGATTTGCGGAATGCTGTGGCTGACCGCGGCCGGCGCGGCGACGCTGACGCTGATCGCGCAGCTGGCTTCCTGGCCCTGGTCATTGCCGAACTTGATGGCGATCGGATAGGTGCCGGCCTGCACCGTGCTGGCAACGCTGAGGTTGGCGGTGGCGGTGCCGCCCACCGCCGACGCGGCCAGGAAGTTCAACAGGCTGATGCCCGGTACGGCGGTCGAGGTGATCACCGCGCTGTTGACGATGCCGTCGGTGTCGGTGGCGCTGAGGTCGGCGCTGCCGTTGATGCCATACGCCAGCGACAGGTTGGCCGGGCAAGTCGGCACGATCGGTGGTTGCGCCGGCGCGCCGCAAACGTTCAGCGCGGTGGCGGTGTTGCGCGGAGTCGGCGCGCCACTGGTAACAAAGTCGTTGGCGTTGTTGTCGGTATCCGTGCAACCGGCGTTGGCGCGCAGGGCGGCCGTGGTGTTGCTCAAGGTGCCGGCGGCGCTGCCTTCAAAGTAGCCGGCCGTGCCAAACCCAATCAGGTCGACAAAGGTGCCGGCCACGGGTGCCGCGCCGGACAGCGCGGTGGTGCTGTTGACCAGCGCCACCTTGCCGGTGGTGGCGCTCAGCGCCAGCGTGCCGCTCAGATCGGCGGTGGGCAGCTCGTCGGTACCAGCGGAGCCGGCCGCTTCCGCCACCAGATAATACTGGCCTGGCTGCAGCACGGTGCTCTTGGTGATCTTGGTGACACTCCAGCTGGTGCCGGTCGCGGAAGCATATTGCACACTCCAGCCGGTGATGTCGACCGCCGTGGCGCTGCGGTTAAACAGTTCGATGAAGTCATTTTTGTATTTGGCGCCGCTGTTGCCGCCGCCGCCATACACCTGGCTAATGACAACCGACGAATCAGCAAATGCTGGCGCAACCAATGCGCCCAACAGCGCAGCGGCCATCACCGTGCGACGGCCGGGAACGGAAACAGAGGGAAGTGTGTACATGACGATCCTGAAAAATAGACAAATTGGTTTGGAGACTTGCAATTTGCATATTAATCAGCGTCGTTGACGTCTTAATGACATCACATTGGTCCGTTCGGACTAACGGCACTCAGGGAATTTCCCAAAAGATATTGTACTGGCAATTCAGGCAGCAGCTGCTATACTTATTTCATAGAAATATAAATTTCCAAAAAACAATTATTGGCAAGTGATGCCTGGTGGCGTACCCGCCACCGCTGGAGTCCATATGAAGTCCTTACCCCGTTCACTCATGCTGTGTTGCCTGTGGTTCGGATCGGATGTCGGGGCAACCGCAACGGCGGCCGGCAAGGCGGCGCCGCAGCGCACGTGCGCGCTGACCGAGGATCGGCAAGCGCAAGCGGCTGGCGATCAGCCGCTGCTCACGACACCCGGCGCCCCAACTGGCCGCAAAACCAACTTCGACGCCCTGTTTGATCCGTGCAAAATGGACGATGCGGACAAAGATACCGATGTGGCCAATAATGAGGAAGAATCGGTCAAACCGGATTTCAGCCAACTGGATGACGTGATTGAGTGGAATCGCCAGCGCGCGCAGGAAACTGAACAGGCGTTGGCGTTCGGGCTGGCTTACGACGACGAGGTGCTGATGGCGGCTTTACGCCAGCGCCAAAGCGATGGCTGGGAACATGGCATGTGGCTCAGCGCAATGCGGCGGCAAGACGACAAGCGGAGCTGGGTCGAACATACGACTGCGGCGCCGGAAGTCCCCGAGCCTTCGTCGCTGCTGATGCTGCTGGTCGGCCTGTTGGCGCTGGCCGTGCGCGGCCGACGTCAGCGCACATAAGGGGCCGCCAGCGGTTCGCCGATAAACACCCCTTGCGCCGGCCAGGCCACACTCTTCCAATACGCCTCGATGGCGGTGTTGCCGCGCAGGTATTGGGTCAGTAACACGGTCGAGTGCGGGAACTTCTGCCAGTAATTGCAGGGTTCGCTGACGCTGCCGTAGCTCGCCGTGGCCCCCGCGTCCAGCCACTTCAGGCTGCTCATTTGATAGCCGCCCAGCAGGTCGCCACCCAGCGAGGTCAAATGGTCCGCCAAGGCGCCGGGCAGAAATTTCAGGGTTTCCAGCTTGGGCACGAAATCGCGGCCGGTTTGGTACACGATGATGTCGCTCACGTGTTCCAGGCTGTCTGCCTGCATGGTTTTCACGGTCAGCTTTTTCTGCGCTAACACACCGGAGCGCGGGAAGTTGCGGGCGCGGCTGCTGCGGGCGGCATCGCTGGTCTGCAGAAAATAGGCGGTCGCCGCCGGTTGGGCAAAACCGGCAATCACACCGCGGTCGATCAACGCCTCGCCGGCCGCCACCGACTCGGTCGGCAATTGCATCGAAATGCGCATTTTGAAGTCGCTCATGGGCTGGCGCGACAGCGCATTGAAATACGGACTGGGCTTGCTGGGGTTGCAGCTATTGCTGCACAAGCCAGCATCCAGGCCCAGCGTATAGGCCGCCGTCAGCGAATTACACTCCACCGCGTACGGCGCGGTCCACACCATCAACACCGCCTGGATTTCCGGTCCCAGCTTGGCATCGATCTGGGCCTTGAGCGCGTCGAATTTCTCGGCGTCGAGCTTGCGCGGCCGGCCCGGAATACGCACATGGATCATGTTCGCGGCCGGAATCGCCCGCGCCTTGCGGTAGTATTCGCCCAGCTCTACGCTATTGGGTTCGTCATCGTTGATGACCACGGCAAGCTGGGCGGCGGTCAGCGCCACGCGCGGCCCCTGCGCGTGGGCGGGAGCGGTGGCCAGCCAGGTCACCGCAAGCAGAAGGAAGAGGAATCGCAAGAGTCGCGTCGCTATCGGTAGTGGATAAAATCGCGGCGCCGCAGCGGCGCCGTTAGCCGATTATACCGCCGTCAGGCGCGCTGATATACATCCTCAAAACGGACAATGTCGTCCTCGCCCAGATAGCTGCCGGATTGCACCTCGATCAGGTGCAGCGGCAACTTGCCCGGGTTTTCCAGCCGATGGGTCATGCCGATCGGAATGTAGGTGGATTCATTTTCCGTCAGCAGGGTCACCGCGTCGCCACAGGTGACGCGCGCGGTGCCGCTGACCACGACCCAGTGTTCGGCGCGATGGTGGTGCATCTGCAGCGACAGCTTGCCGCCGGGATTGACCGTGATGCGCTTGACCTGGAACCGGTCGCCCACGTCGATGCCCTCGTAGCTGCCCCACGGACGGTAAACCCGGGTATGGTACAAGTGCTCGGTGCGCTGTTTGTCCTTCAGGTGCTCGACGATATGCTTGACGCGCTGCACCTGATCCTTGTGCGCCACCAATACCGCGTCGGCGGTCTCGACAATCACGATGTCGCGCAGCCCGACCGCGGCCACGATGCGGCTTTCGGCGCGCACCAGCGAACCGCTGACATCGTCCAGATAGACATCACCGCGCACCACGTTGGCTTCGCCGTGGGCGGCCTGGGTTTCCCACAATGCCGACCACGAGCCGACGTCGCTCCAGCCGATGTCGGCCGGCACCACCACCGCCTGGCTGGTGTGTTCCATCACCGCATAGTCGATCGAATCCGACGGGCTGGACGTGAACGCGGCCTCGTCCAGACGGCAGAAATCGAGGTCGCGGTAGGCCAGACGCACCGCCGCCTCGCTGGCTTGGGCAATCGCCGGCTGCCACTGCGCCAGTTCGCGCAGATAGCTGTCGGCGCGGAACATGAACATGCCGCTGTTCCAGAAATAATCGCCGGCCGCCACAAAGCCTTCGGCGGTTGCGCGGTCCGGCTTTTCGACAAAACGCTCGACCCGTAACCCGGCCGCGCCCACCGGCTGGCCGCTACGGATGTAACCATAGCCGGTTTCCGGTGCGTCCGGCACGATGCCAAAAGTGGCCAGCGCGCCATCGGCCGCCAGCGCCGCCGCCTGCGCAATCGCCTGATGGAATGCCTCCACCTTTTCGATCACATGGTCGGCGGGCAAAACCAGCATCACGGCGTCCGGGTCCAGCGCTTGCAGCACATGGGCCGCCACCGCCACCGCCGGCGCCGTGTTGCGGCCCACCGGCTCCAGCAAAATGCTGTGTGGTGTGATACGAGCTTCCCGCAACTGTTCCGCCACCAGAAAACGATGTTCATTGCCGCACACAATCAGCGGCGCCATCAGGCCGGCGCAGCCCTGCAAGCGCAGCAAGGTTTCCTGCAACATGGTGTTCTCTGTCACCAACGGTAACAACTGCTTGGGCAGTGCCGCACGCGACAACGGCCACAAGCGCGTGCCGGCACCGCCGGACAGGATGACGGGGTAAATCTTCATACTCTCAAATCTCTTCCGTGGCTAACTCTGTGGTTACAACTGCCGTCGCGGTACGCCGCTTGTTGCGACGATCCCGCGCGTTGGCCCATGCATCCGGGTCCACTTCGGATACGTGGCTCATCTGACCGGCGCGGTCGACACTATAGTCCTTGAAAACTATCTTTTCGTTCATCGAAACATTTGGTAACACGCGGGTGTATTCGAACAGTACGCAGCGGTTCACCACCGCGCCCGAGCAAATATGGCTGCCGTGGCCGATCCAGGTCGGGCCGATGATGGTGGTGCCGGCCTCGACGCGGGTGCCGGAGCCGATGTACACCGGGCCTTCAATGCGCGTGTTGTTCCAGTCGATGCTGGTGTTCAACCCGACCCACAGGCCTTCGTTGATCTGGATGCCGGGCACGTCCAGGTGCGCCACCTCGCCCATCAGCACGCTCTGGCAAACTTCCCAGTAGTCGGCCACGGTACCGATGTCGATCCAGTTGAACGGACGCGTCTGCGCGTAGAACGGCAGCCCCTTCTCCGCCAGCAGCGGGAACAGGTCGGAACCAATATCAAAGCTGACGTTGGGTGGAATCAGGTCCAGCGCTTCCGGCTCGAAGATATAGATGCCGGTGCTGGCGTAGTTGGATAGCGCATCCTGCTGCGCCGGCTTTTCCTGGAACGACTTGATGCGGCCATCTTTTTCGGTGACCACCACGCCATAACTGGACACTTTGTCCCACGGCACTTCCTTGGTGATGACCGAGGCGATCGCGCCCTTGCGCTTGTGTTCGAACAACGCCGATTTCAGGTCCAGGTCGATCAGCGCATCGCCACACATGACGATGGTGGTGTCGTCAAAGAAGCCGCCAAACTGCTGGATCTTCTTCATGCCGCCCGCCGAACCCAGCGGCTGCGGCACGACTTCGCCGGCGTCATTGGTATAGCCCTCGAACGAGTAACCGATCTGGACCCCGAACTGATGGCCCTCGCCAAAGTAATCCTCGATCTTTTCATGGAGATAGCTGACATTGACCATGATGTCCTTAATGCCGTATTTCTCCAGATGCTCGATCAGGTAAGCCATCACCGGCTTACCCAGAATCGGGATCATGGGTTTGGGCAAATCATAGGTTAGCGGACGGACCCTTGTGCCCTTGCCGGCGGCCAAAATCATCGCTTTCATCTACATTACTCCATAACAGTGTGATTTTTCGGTAAAGATTGTGCAGTGCAATATTGAATAGCATAACATAAACACATCATTGTGGACGCGCTATGTAAGTGTGCTGCACATCCTTCCATTTATTCGGTGCAACCGGTACTTTGCCAGCGCCAGGAATCGGCGCACATCTGCAGCAAATCACGCTCGGCCTTCCAGCCCAGTTCACGCTCGGCCAGGCTGACGTCGGCGTAGCAGGCGGCAATATCGCCAGGGCGGCGCGCCACCAGCTGGAACGGAATCGCCTTGCCGCTGGCCGCTTCAAACGCGCGCACCATTTCCAGCACACTATTGCCTTGGCCGGTACCGAGATTGTAGGTGTAAACGCCGGCCGCCGACGCCAGCTTGTCGAGCGCCTTGACGTGGCCCACCGCCAGGTCGACCACGTGAATATAGTCGCGCACGCCGGTGCCGTCCGGGGTGGGATAGTCGCTGCCGAAGACCGACAATTGGGGGCGACGGCCCACCGCCACCTGGGCCACGAACGGCATCAGGTTGTTGGGAATGCCGTTGGGATCTTCGCCGATCAGGCCGCTTTCATGGGCGCCCACCGGGTTGAAATAGCGCAGCAGCGCAATACGCCAGCTGTCATCGGCGCGCGCCACGTCGCGCAGCATGTCTTCGATCATCAGCTTGCTGCGGCCGTAGGGATTGGTGGCGGCCAGCGGGAAGTTTTCCAGGATCGGCACCGAGGCCGGATCGCCGTATACGGTGGCGGACGAACTGAAGATCAGCGACTTGACCTGGAATTTGGCCATGGTTTCAAACAGCACCACGCTGCCGCTGAAATTATTGTCGTAATAGCGCAGCGGCTCGGCGACCGACTCGCCCACCGCTTTCAAGCCGGCAAAATGAATCACCGCGTCGATCGCGTGCTGGGCGAACACCGCTTCCATCGCGGCACGGTCGCGGATGTCGGCCTGGATGAAGGTGAATTTCTTGCCGGCGATGTGTTCCATGCGTCCCTGCACCGCCGCCTTGCTGTTGCTGAGGTTGTCGACAATGACCACCTCGTACCCCGCCTTGCTCAATTCTATGCACGTGTGCGAGCCTATGTAGCCCATGCCGCCAGTTACCAAAATTTGCATTTCGCACTCCCCTGTTAAGACTCGCTTGATCGTTGTGCCGCCTCCCCTGTGGGCGGCGCGGCAACCGTACTATTTTAACAAAAGTAACGAGCGCACAATGGATGCAAATGAAATATTTACTAGAACATAGTTCACATTTACATGGCATAAAAAAAGGCGCCCGGAGGCGCCTTTTTAATTACTGCGTAACAATCTCGAAGTAAGTGGTTGGACCGTGGCTCAGTTTTGAGGTGTCCAGCGTGAAGCTGATGCCGCCAGTGACCTGGGTCACGGCGATCGAGTCGCCGCGCTGACCACGCAGTGTGTCGGAATACACTTTCAGCGCGGTGGCGTTGGTGTTCTTCAACACCAGCGTGACCGAGCGCGCCAACATGGTGACCGGCCCGGTGCCGGGCGTCAGCAACGTGGTTTCCGCCGAATCGCTGAAAGTCATGCCGGTGTTGCGGGCATCCGAGCTCATGATCACCAGCATGCGCTTGCTGCTGCTCAATGGCGCGCCATCCAGCGCGGAGACCGACACCATGGCCGGGCCGTCGGCGGCTTCGACACGCAACTGACCGAGGGTAATCTGTTCCGGCGTAGTAAACGCTATCCCTTCCGTCATCGGCGTGATCACCGTCATGCGGCGGCGGGTTACGTCCAGCGTCAGCTCGCCGGTATCGGTCCGGTACAGACCTACCGTCGTGTTATATTGCTTATCTGTCGCCAGCAAGCTATTCTTACGCAAGGCGGTAACGCGATTATTGAACAGGTCGTCCTCGTACACGCCGGTTTTGCTCAGATCGGTGGACAACAGCGCAGTGGTCAGCGCGCCTGTCTTCCAGAGGTTGTTATTCCCCGGCTGAATTGTGGCATCGTAAATGTACTTGCCGTTGACCTGGGTTGTTTGTTTCTGTCCCTTATAATCCAGGCCAACACCAACCACCAGCGCCAAACGACGCATATCGCCGGAAATCGCACCATAGGAAGAGCTGTTGACAAACGAGTAGGATTCATCAAAGCTGATGCCTACCCTGCGCAGGGCGGGAGCGACGTCGCCACGGCGGTACAACAAGGCTGCCAGCGTTTCGGAGGCGCGAGAAATCGGGTCTGGCCCCACCATGTAAGGATAGATTGAGTCTTTGCGTCCGCCCGTTTCGGTATAGCTCAAGGTTTTGGCATAGGCGTGCTGGGCAATCACACCCCAATCCTGGAAAGCGGCATAAGCTGGCACTGCCAAGCCTGATTCACGCCGGAATTTGTTCCAAAATACCTGGCCATATTCCGACACCGTAAACGCCTTGCCGTACTGACGGCTCACCGCCAACTCGGCAATATACTGCGCTCCACTGGTCATCAAACTATCCTGCTTGATAACCGAACCTGGGCTATTGAAATTAGTAGGTTCGGAGAAGTAGTTGTGCATGTCAACCCAGTTCAGTTGAGCACGATTGAACTGTTCGGCAGGAGACAGCCAGTTATTGTATGCAGTGATCAATCCTTTGAAGCCGGCCGCACGCACATGGGTCGTCATCATGGCGGTGACTTCTTTTTCCAAAGAGAAAAAGAATGCCTGCTGGTCAGCCATACGGGCGCTGACGCCCGAATCATTGCGCACGAAGCCGATGCTGGTTTCGAATGACTCAGTGCTCAGCAGTTTGGTGCCCCACGCTGCCGAGAGTGCCGAGGTGGTAACGTATTTCGATTTGAGCCAAGCGAGATACTTGGGACGCAGCGGGTCGAGAGTGGCGGGATCAACGCGATTGAGATATGGCAGGCTGCTTTCATTGACGAGAATCAGCCCTGCAAAAGCTGGGTCAGCGAAGATGGGAGTTTTATTGTTGTACGGATTAGGCGTCGCCAACATCAGGGTCACCATCTTTTTCCAGTGATCCTGCATGGTGGTGTCATAGTACATGCGAAGCTTGGCGTTCTTGCTGTTGAGCCAGCGCTGTGGAATGTTGCCGTAAGCGGCGTTTTCCGAACTCAGACCGTTCAGCACATAGTAAATGCCGGCATTTTTCAGCGCATACAGCAGATATTGGATGCGGTCAACCACCGTCGGATTGAAATCAAAGTCGGTCAGCCGCCCGCTCATCAGCATGTCATCCTGGAAGTCCAGGCGCGCCATGTTGTAGCCCGCGCGCTTCAACTGTGTAACGTACAGATCCACGGTGGCGTGGTCAGGCACGCCGCCGGTTGCACCGCCAAAACCCAGCGACGCCATCAAGAAGCGCTTCGGCACCGTCGGGGCCAGCGAGGTCGTGATCTGGCCGGCCGTGTTGACAGTCAGATAGTCGGTGATGGCGGTGTTGGGCAAGATCGAACTGAAGTCCAGAATGCTGCCCTGGTCAACCATCAGATTCACGTCTTTTACCGGAAGCCAAGTGTCTGCGGCCATCGTGCTCAACGGCAAAGTGGCAAGCACTAGGCAGGCAATTTTTTTCATTATGAAACTCCTTTTAGATCGCACGGCAATGAAGTGGGGAACTAACGATTCACGTAGAGATACATGGCGCTGTGACATCTCAGCATAGAACAATTAAGGCTCAGTAACAGCCAAATTGCGTGAGAAACGTCGCTCCGACCCCACAGGTCAGTCCGCGTGTCGATCTGTTTTAACTTGCATTTGACACTCAACAGATCACTGGCTGCCAGCGTCAGCGGCAGAACTATAATTGCTGAGAGTCTACATCCAATTAGACGGAGAAACTAGTTGAAAGTGGACGGGCCGACGTCCGCGCAACACCTGTTCAGCCCGTTATTGCGCTTTGGTAAACCGCGACCGTGCTGTCCGCGATCACAGGCCAGTCGAAGCGCGCGCTGACCCAGTCCCGGCGCGCCGCCACCTGCTCGGCGCCAGCGGGCTGCGTCGACCAGTACTGCAGGCGGGCCGCCAGCGCGGCAATCTGACCTAAAGGGAAATAGTGATCGGAAGGCAAGCCCACCGCCAGATTGGCGGGGATGTCGCTGGCGATCACCGGCAAGCCGTAAGACAAGGCTTCCAGCAGCGCAATCGGCAAACCCTCGTGCGATGACGGCAGCACGAAGATGCCGGCGTGCTGGTACAACTGCGCCAGCGCCGCGCCGGTTTGCAAACCGGTGCAGACCACGCCCGGCGTCTGCGCGGCCTGATCCCGCACTTGGCGCTCATACTCATCCGGATGATCGGAGCCGCCGACGATGACCAGCTTCCAGCCCGGCAGCGCGGCGGCCTTGAACGCCGCGATCAAATCCAGGTGACGCTTCTCCGGCACCAGACGGCTGACCAGCACCACATACTTGCCACGCTCCAGACCGAAGGGCCGCAGATGATCAGACTCATCCGTCAACACCGGCAAGCGCACGCCATTCGGGATCAGCGCGCTGTCACGCTGATGCTTACGGCGTACCAGATCGGCAATCACCTGGGAGATGACGATGCGTTGGCGCGACCAGCGCATGCCCCAGCGTTCGCCGGTGCGCAGCGCGAAGCGGGCAAAGCCGCCCCACTTCTGACGGTCGTAATCCGGACCGTGATGGGTCACCACCACGCGCAAGCCCAACAGGCGCGCCGGCAATGTGACAATGGCCGGGCCGATGGCCTGAATATGCAGAATGTCGGGCCGCTTGATCGCCGCGTAGAGCACGCCCAGCATGCTGTGCAGGATGGCTTCCAGACCTTTCGATTGCGGTGCCCACAGCGACACGAAATGCACGCCGCGCCATACCGGCCCGGTGGTCGGCTGCTGGTACGGCGTGCGCACCAGCACCGTCACCTCGCAGCCGCGCTCGGCCAGCAGCGGACACAAGTGCTCGGCATGGGTTTCGACCCCGCCCTGCACGCCGGGAAAGCCGCGCAGTCCCAGCATCATGACCCGGATCGGACGTGTCATGCCGCCTCCGGCACGGCGGTGGCGTCGATCAGCTGACGCGCCAGACCACTCCAGGCATAGTCGTTTTCCAACAGCGCACGGCCACGCAGCCCCATCGCCGCCGCGCGTTGCGGATCGGCCAGCAGGCCGACAATGTGGCGCACCATGGTGGCGTAGTCGTTTGGCGCGGCCAGCAGGCCGGTTTCGCCGTCGACCACCAGGCCGCGGTAGAACAGGAAGTCCCACACCACCGCCGGCAGGTGCATCGCCATCGCTTCCAGACAGGTGCCGGGCAAGCCTTCGTAATAGGAACCCGAGGCATAGACATGGCTGCGGTTGTAGTAGCCCACCATGCGCTCGAACGGCACCTTGCCGGTCAGCGTGACATTGGCCTTGAGCGGCGCCAGCTGCTCGCCGACCCAGGCGTCGTCATCGCCATAACCAACGATGCAGATGCGGATATCGGGTTTGGCCGTCACCAGCTGACGGCACAGTTCCACCATGGCGCCACTGCCCTTGCGGCGTTCGATGCGGCCGCAAAACAGCACGTCGATGTCCTTGGCCTGGCTGGCATCGGGCTCGAACTTGCGCACGTCGGCGCCGTTGGGAATCACATCCACCGGCCCCTGGAAGCCATAGCGCAGCACTTCCTGCCGCCCCTGCTCGGTCAGTGCGATCACCTTGTCGACCTGGCGGAAAATGCGGCGCTCCATCCACATCTTGACCGCCAGCGAACGCGCGCTCCATTGGCTGTCGAAATGGCGGGTCGGATAAAACTGGCCCGACATGCCGAGATAAGTGGTGTGCGCGGTCAGCACCAGCGGGATCGATTTCGGCAGCATCAGGCCCGGAATCAGCGGCGGCCAGTGGAAGTTGACACAGGAGATGGTGCCGGCGCGGTGCAGGTCCAGCAGCAGCTTGCGCACCGCCCAGCCCCAGCTGAACAGGTTCAGGCGGCTGGAGCGGAATGGCACGTGGATGATGCGCACGCCCGGATAGCTGCGCGCGTCACGGTGTTCATCGCCGGTGATCAGGATGATGCCGGGATGGCCTTCGGGCAGATTGGCAAGGTAAGAGTCGAGGTAGCGGGCAATGCCGCCAACGCCGTAAAACTGCGGGTAGACTATCGCGATCATTTCAATCCATCAAAGGTGGCAGTAAGTTCGTTGACCAGGCGCTCCCAGGTGTAGCCACGGACGATCTTGGCGCGCGCCGCCTGCGCCATGCTGGCGCTGGCCTCGGGCGCATCCAGCGCATCGCCCACGGCGCGGGCCAGCGCTGCCGCATCGCCCGGCGGCACCAGTACGCCATTCACCTGCGGTTCCATGACTTCCGGAATGCCGCCCACGGCGGAACTGACCAGCAAGGTGCCCGACGCCATGGCTTCCAGCACCACCAGCGGACACGGATCCTGCCACACCGACGGCAGCACAATCATGTCCACCGCCGAATACAGGTAACGCAGCTTGTCGTGCGGCAGGAAGCCGGTAAACACAATCGCGTCATTGACCGGCTTGGCCAGTTCCTCGAGCTGCCGTTCGTAGTCGGTGCGAGCGGCGCCGCCAAAGAACGACGAGCCGGTGATGATCAGGCGCACGTCCGGATGGCGGCGGCGGATCTCGGCAAACGACTCGATCAGCACATGCACGCCCTTGACCGGATTCAGGCGCCCGACGTACAGCAGATAGCGGTGCCCGCGCTCCAGTTTGACCAGACCGTCAAGCTGGGCGGCGGCGTCCGGATAGGGCTGGAACACCTCGGGATCGGTGGAGTTGAACAGCACCTGGAAACGTGACGCATATTCGGGAAAATGGGCCACCGCCTGGCGGCGAATATAGTCGCTGACACACAGCACCACGTCGGCCTTGGCCAGCGCGCGCCGGTAGAACGGCCGGAACAGCTTCATCGACAGGTGATCGTTATGCATGTGCAGCACGATCTTTTGCCCCGGGCGCCGCTTCAGAAACAGCAGAATATTGGGTTCGTTGTGCAGGTACACCACGTCAAATGGCGCCACCGCTTGCGCCACCCGCCGGCCGTACGAATACACGTTCTGAATCTTGGCCAAATAGCGCAGCGGATTGCGCCAGGTGACCTGCTCCTTGATGCGGTGAAACCAGCGCTCCAGCGGCGTCCACGGAATGCCGATATAGGACACCCCGGGGCGCGCGGCATCGCCGGCCGGACGCGATACCACGGTGATGCGATGCGTGCCGGCCATGCGCACGGAGGCCTCGTCGACCCAGTGCTCGACCGCGCCGCCCTGAACGGGCGGCACCGGCAGCAATTCTGGCACCACGATGGCGATGGAGGTCTGTTTCATTCTTCTGCGGTCACTTCAAAATAGGTGGTTGGGCCTTGCTTCAGGGCGGCGGTATCGAGCAGGAAACTGATGCTGTCGCCGCTGCGCTGCACCGCGATCAGGTCACCGCGCTGACCGCGCAGATTGACCGCGTACACCCGCAGCGTGGCAGCGTGGCTGTTCTGTAGTTTGAGCCGGACCCGCCGCGCCTCGATCTGCACCGGGCCGGTGCCGAGATCGGCCAGCGTGGTCTCGGCGGCGTCGCTGAAGCGCATATTGGTGTTACGGGCGTCGCTCGCCAACACCACCAGCATGCGCTTGCTGGAGGCCAGCGGTTGCTGGTCCATTGCAGCGACCGCCACCAGTGCCGGGCCGTCGGCGTCGGAGACGCTCAGCTTGTTCAAGCTCACGGCTTCCGGCACGTCAAACACCACCCCCTCGGTTTTGGGCGTGATCACCGTCATGCGGCGCCGTGTGCTGTCCAACAGCAACTGGCCGGTGTCGCTCTGATACAGGCCCGCGCCCGGATCGGTGTCATTGTCGCGGCTCAGCAAGCCGCCCTTGCGCAGGGTCTGCACGCGCTCGTCCAGACGGCGCTGCGCCAATTGCGGCAAGCGATCGATGCGGCCCGCCAGCGGCCCGGCCACGCTGCTGGCCAGCTTGGCCGCCTGCGATGCCAGGCCGGGGTCAGGCGTGACCGGGGCCGGTTTGCCGCTCAGCTTGAGCGCGGTATCGCCGGGCGCGCTTTGCGCCGTGTACAGGCCGCGCGCGACAGGTTGCTCGCGCCATTCCAGGCCAATGCGCGACACCAGCGCCAGACGCGACAGGTCGGGCGGAATGTTGCCGTAGAATGCGTTGTCGTCGTAGATGAAGCCGGGGTCGAGCGGAATGGCCACGGTGTTGCGCGCCTCCGCGACATCGCCGCGCAGGTACAGCAAGGCGGCCAGGGTTTCGGTCGCGCGGTTGACCGGATCGGTGGCCACCATGAAGGGATAGATCCGGTCCTTGCGGCCGCCCGCTTCGGCGTAGCTGAGCACCAAAGCGCCGCCGTGCTGCGCTATGACGTCCCAGCCCTGCAGCGCGGCGTATGCCGGCAATGCCAGGCTGCTTTCACGGCGATATTTGTTCCAGAACACCTGGCCGAATTCGGACACCGTGTATGGCTTGCCCAATTGCTGGCCGGCGGCCAGTTCGACAATGTATTTGGCGCCGCCCGCCAACATGCTGTCCTGCGATATCTTCGAGCCGGACGAGACGAAGCCGGTGGGTTCGGAGAAATAGTTATGCAGGTCGATCCAGTCGTATTGCGCACGCGCCAAGTGGGCCGCCGGCGACAGCCAGTTGTTGTAGGCGGTGATCAGCCCCTTGTAGCCGGCCCGGCGCAGATACTGGGTCATCCACGCGCTGGTGGACTTTTCCAGTTCGACGTAGAAGCGCTGGGTGTCGGCCATGCGCCGGCTGGTCCAGGCATCCGTCTTGGGAAACGCGGGTGGACTGCCGTCGAGATTCTCGCCGGCCTTCAATTCACCGTTCCATGCTTTGGCCAGTTGCGCCGTACCGCCATATTTCTGTTTCAGCCAGGCGGCGAACGCCTGCTTCAATTCCGGCGTGCTACCGCCACGGTTGACGAATTCCAGACCGCCCTCGTTCACCACGATCAGTCCCGCCAGCGCCGGATCGGCCAGCGTGCTGAGTTTGGTGTACGGGTTGACTGTGCCCAGCATGCGGTCGATCAGTTTCTTCCAGTGCTGCTGCGCTTCCGGGTCATAGTAGACGCGCAACTTGGCCTGCCGCTGGTTTTCCCAGCGCTTTTGCAGATTGCCATAGGCACCGTTGTCCGAGCTCAGACCATTCAGCATGAAGTAAATTCCCTCACGCTTGAGCGCCGCCAGCAAATAATGAAAACGATCCAGTTGCTCGGGATTGAAGTCGAAGTCGGCGCTGCGGCCCTGGATCAAGGTGTCTTCGACGAAGTCCAAACGGATCATGTTGTAGCCGCGCAGGCGGATCTGCTGCACATAGCGTTCCGCTGCCGCGTGGTCGGGGAAATACCCGGTGGCCGCGCTAAAGCCCAGCGAGGCCATCAGGAAGCGCCGCGGCTTGCCGGGCTCGTCCTGGCGCACCAGATGACCACCGCCATCGGCCTGCAGCTGGGCCAGCGGCGCGGCGCCAGGCGCCAGCGCCGAGAAATCCAGAATACTGCCGGGCTGTATCATCAGCGAAGGGTCGCGCAACGGCAGCCAGACCGGCTCGGCGTGCGCCAGCGGCAGCGCGCTGGCCAACAACCATGTGCATAACAGACGCTTCATGCCGCGCTCCTTGCTGATAGACGGTGATAAACGGCCGCCACCTGCTGCGCCAGGCTATCGTAGCCGCGCCGCGCGGCCACGTAGGCGCGCCCCTGCTCGCCCATGCGGCGCCGGGTGTCCGGGTCGTTCAGCAGGCTGACGACGGCCTCGGCAAATGCGGCGCTCTGCAGCGGCACGCACAGGCCGCCGCCGCTTTCGGTGATGACTTGCTGCTGATCGGGGTTGTCGTTGGCCACCACCGGCATGCCCAGTCCCATGTACTCGATGGCCTTGGTCGGCGACGCGCTATCCAGCAGGAAGCTGCGCGGGAATGGCGACAGGCCGATCTCGGCGCGGCGCATATAGGCCCAGGCTTGGCTGGATGGCAGCCAGCCCAGCCACAAAACCTGGTCCTGCACGCCCAGTTGGCGGATTTGTTCCTGCAGCCAGGCGCGGTGTTCGGCATCCTCGGTGTCGCCGGCCAGCACCAGCAGCACATCGGGCACTTGGGCGCGCACTTGCAGCAGCATCTGGAACAGGATTTCGATCTGGCGCACCCGGTCCAGCGTGCCAAGGTAGGCGATCACGCGGCGGCCATCCAGGCGCGGATCCTGTGCCGGCGCCAGCTGTGCCGCCTGCGCCAGTTCCAGGTCGACGCCCATCGGCACCGCCGTCATGCGTTCGCGCGGCACGCCTTCAGCGGCCACGTCCTCCAGCATTTGCGCGCTTTGTACAAACACATGGTCAGCGCGTGGCAGCACCACCCGGTACAGCAACCAGCGCCCGAACGTGCCCTGCATCAGCGGGAACCAATAGCGCATGCCGGCCCGTGGCCCACGGGCGCGGGCGCGGTCGACCTGCCCTTCCGATTGCGGGTAGGACAGCCAGTAGTAAAACTGCAGCCCCTTGCAGCGGGCGGCAATCAGGCCAAACCAGGCGGTCAGCCCGAGGTCGCGCACCTGGATCGCGTCATAGCGTTTGGCGTCGGCCGTCACCAATACCCGCACCTGGTGCCACCATTTGGCGAAATATTGGCCGGCGCGGCTGGCGGGTACCTTGCACAGCAAGGCCTCGCCAGCGGGCCAGACCGGCACGGTCTGCTGGCCGCTGGCCGCGTCCAGCTCGGTGGCAAGATCGCTGCTGACGCCGTTGCGTGGCAAGTATTTGCCGAACAGGGCAATCAGGTCAGCGCGGAAGGTCGGCCACTGTTCGGCCGTCAAATACAAAAGGCGAACGTGCTTACTTGGCATAACCCACCGATGCGCGCGCGGCCACGGTCTTGACCTTGGTCTTGGCGCCAAGCAGGCCATGCTGATTCATCAGGAAGCCGAGGTAGCCCAACACCACCGAATACACCAGCTCCATCGATACCAGGTTGACGATCGAATCCGAATAAATCAGGCTGAACATGAACAAAGTGTTCGCCGCCTGGATCGCCAGCGCATCGGCCTTGGTCGCCGCGTCGTCCACCGCGTGATACAGACGGCCCGCCGCAAACCAGGCTGCAATGAAGATGCCGCTGTACATCACCGCGCCAATGATGCCGCAATCCCACAGTATGGTCGACAGCGCGGTCAGGTTGATGCCGTAGTGCGCGTAATGCACGCCCATGTGGCCGGACACCGTCACCGACGAGGTGAAGGAACTACCCAGACCATTACCGATCAGGAAGCTGATAGGATTCTCCAGACTCTGTTGCTGGAACCAGAAAGTGATGGAGCTGCTACGGTTCAGTAGCATGGCATGCGAGTAGCTCTGATTGCCCACGTTATACCGCATCGTCGACTCAATCACTTCGCTTAGCGTGCTATGCATCATCAGCACCACATAGATATAACCAAGCACCATCGTCACCGCGACGATCCCCATCACAGTGGGGAGGTAACGCACGGGATGGCGCATCAGGTCGACGCGCAACACGCTCAGGCCCACCATGGGCAGCACCACCACGGCGAACTTGGTTTCGCCCATCCCCAGCGGCAGCAGGCAAATAAAGCCCAGGATATAAAAGGCACGATTACTCAACATTCCGGCGCGCCAGCGCGCGGCCAGGAAACCGAGGACGATCAGCAGGAAAATCACCATCACCGAGTTCGGGCTGCCACCTTGCAGGTTGGCGCCAAAGGTGCCAGCGACGACGTCGGTGGTCTCGCTGGACAGCGCAATACCGCCGCGCATCGGTACCAGAATCAACAGCTCGTACAGCGCGAACGGGAATTGCAGCAAGCCTGCGATCAGCAGAAACTTGCGCCAACGGGTAAATTGCGCGGGCGTGAACACAATCAAGGTGAGCGCCAGCATGAAGCCGAAGGTCTGGAAGTAGTGCTTGAAGCCGCCGACAAACTCGGCCAGCGAATACCAGTTCACCGCGCTGACGAACAGGCTGTAAAACAGAAAGCCCAAGGCCAGCTGCATGAAGCCCGGCAAGCGGCGCTCCTTGCTCCACATCAGATTGACCAGCGCCGGCAACAGCAGCAGCGTGCTGAGCATCGATACGATCCAGGCCAGCTTGCTGAGCTGCTGGCTGGCCGACAAAATCCCCATCAGGAAACCGACCACCAGGATGATCCACACCGTCAGGTCCGGCTTGAGCAGCATGAGCGGCCCCAGCACCAGCGCCACCCCGGCACCGATCAGGATCGGATTTTCGGTGACCGACAACAGTCCGAAAAACACCGCCATCAGGCCGCCACCGAACACCAGCAGCAGCCCGCCCCAGTTGAAGCGTCGCGCCGGCCGGCGGGCACCGCTGGCGCCGGCCCAACGCTGGCGCAGCTTGGCGGCCATCATGATGCGCCTCCGCCCATAACACGCGACGCCACCCGCAGCGGCGCCAGATCGGTATCAGCCATATCAGCTCTTTCGCAAATCAATCAGAATTAATGAAGCACCAGCACCTGGTCCACCGGCGGCCGATATGACCGCGCCACGCTGAACTGTTCCGGCAAGGTGCCCACCGCCAGCAGCATGATGATCTGCTGGTAAGGTTCGATGCCGGCGGCGGCGCGCAGCGCCTTGTCCGCATCCGGTTCTTTCGACCAGTTGAGACAGCAGCTGCCGTAGCCGAGGTCGTGCAGCGCCAGGCACAGCGACATGGCAAACATGCCGCCGTCGATCCAGGCCTGATAGCGCTCGGCCACGCCGAGGAAGCTACGCAAGTCCGAGGTCACCACCAGCACCGCCGACGCCTGCTCGCCAAAGCCGCGGCTGCCGCTCTGGATCTGCAACAGCCGCGCCATTTGCTCCGGCTGGCTGAACGCGTGCACCTGCCACGATTGGCGGTTGCACACCGACGGCGTCTTTTGCGCGGTTTCCACCGCGCGCCGCAAATCGTCCGGCGCCACCACGCCGCCGCTGAACTGGCGAATGCTGTGGCGCGACTCGAAGAAACTCTTGAAGCCGCCATGGCGGGCCTGTTCGATTTCGGCGCGGCTGGTCGGCAAGGTGCCGCCGCTCCAGTCGCGCGCCTGTTCCATGCTGAGGCCGTGCCGCGCCAGCAGCTTCGCCAGCGGCTCGCGCACATGCTGCGCCTGCTCGCCGTGGCGCTGGTGGAAATCGATGTAGCTGATCAGCGCGGCAATGCCGGTGGTGGCCGGCGCGGCAACGCCGTAATCGCGCAGGAACCCCTCCAGCTCGGAAAACAGCGACTCGATGATCGGCTTGCCGAAATTCAGCCGCGGCTCGGCCAGGCTCATGCCTTTTTCCACCTGGTGGTAGTACAGCGTGATGCGCGCGGCGCGCTCGGCCTGCGCATTGCGGCTTTTGTTCAAGCCGGCATGGGCCAGGAACCGACGGTAATCATACAGATGGCCCGGCACCAGCTTGCTGGCAAAGTACACATCGCGCAGCGTGCGGCGCACGCCGCCGGGCGCATAGCGCAAGATCAGTTTTTTGATCGACATGGCAATCCTCAAGTCAGCGCATTGCGCAGGTAAGCCAGCGAGCTGTCCCGCAGCGGCTCCCAGCGCGCGCGGTAGTCGTCGTACGGCGCCGGCGTTTCCAGCACCGGGCCCAGCTTGGAGAGGTCGCTGACGATGCGCGACTGCATGCCCAACTGGTGCAGCAGGAAGCTGACCTTGTTCGCATTGCTGCCCAGCGGATTGTCGCCGCGCAGGAAAGTGGCGAACTGGCGGCCATGCTTCATGGCGAAGATGCTGCCATGGAAGGTGTCGGTCACCACGTACTCGGCGTCCTTGAACAGACGCAGCAGTTCAAACGGCGACACCACCAGGTTTTCGTCGCACCAGCCGTGGTAGGAACCGGCGGTGACCAGTTTCAAGCCGTGCTTGCGGGCGAACGCGGTGATGGTCTCGATCTCCTGCGGCGAATCCATCCGGCCCTCATAGGCATACACCACCATGTAGCGGCCCTGCACCACCGGCTCGGCCGGCAGCAGATGATCGAAATCGTAGATCAGCGTCGGGTCCACCACCAGCGTTGGATTGTTGCCGGTGCACAGTTCGACCAGGCGTCGGGTATTTTCGTCGCGCACGGAGATATGGCTCAAGCGCTGCAAGCCGCTGCGCAGCTCGTCGGCGATGCCGTCGGCCTGGGCATCGGTCCAGTTGGCGTAGCCGGCCGAAGGGGCGTAGCTGAGGATCAGCGGCGCCTCGATGCCATGGCCGAACAGCGCCGGCACGTAGCCAAACGAGTGGTTCTGGGTGTAGTTGAACACCTCGTCGCTGCCGATCACGACCGCATCGGCGCGCAGGCTATAGTTGGGTTGCTCAGGCACGCCCAGCATGTTCCAGCACGTGTCGCGGAAATAGGTGTTGAACTTGTGACGGAACAGGCGCTTGCGCACCGTGCCGGCGATATCGCTGAGCGCCCCGGGAATCTTGCTCAGCTTGTTGGCCAGAGTGGGCATTTCCACCTTTTGGCCGCGATGGCGCGGCTGGCCGTTCTGGAAATCCATGAAGCGCACATCGTGGCCGAAGGACTCAATAACGCTCTTCAACGCATAGCCTTGCATGAACGAGCCATAGTTCAAGACCCGGTGCATCGTTAAGATACCTACTTGCATGCTTTATCCTTTACTCTGTTTACTACCGATCATGTCACGGGCAAAGCCCAGTGTTGGTTTCAATTGCAATTTGACGAAGAACAGTGCAAACACCAGCATGGCCACGATCAGGGCGCTGACCCAGTCCAGGCCGGCGTAGCGCGCCAGGCGCCCCGCCGCTGTCGAGATCAGCAAACTCATCAGAGACCAGCCCGCACCAGTCCAGTCATGCTTATAGACAAATCCCATGCCAGCCAGCGTACGGTCGGTACGCCAGATGGCGATCACCAGCGCAGCCAGGTTGGCCAGCGGAAAAGCCAGCGCGCCCAGCCACGCATACCCGACGATCCCCCCCACTACCGAGCTCGACAGGAACAGATTGGTCGACACCAGAATTTCATAATGGTTGACCATCTGCGTCAGCACATCCAGCACCACGCGCTGGGTTTCCAGCACCAGCACCACCAGCAACGTCGCCAGCATGATGACACTGCTCTCCATATACTTGCCGTTGGATATCATCCCCAGCAATTCATCCCCGCTCACCGCCAGCGCCGCCAGCATGGCCGCCAGCAGCACCAGGTTGAACTGCATGGCCTGCTCGCACAATTCCGCCGCGCGCGTGAAACTGCCGGTGGTCGCATACCGCGCCACCACCACCGGACGGATCAGGCCGATCAGCAACTGGGTTGGCAGATAGCGCTTGGCATAGTCATAAATCGACAAGGCGAAGCCAAAGCTGGCCATGGTCATGCTGCCGAACATGGCGCCGCCCACCAGGCGGTTGGTGGTGCCGCCAAACGGCAGCGTCGCCAAGTGCTGCAGATAGGCCCAGCCGGCAAACTTCACCAGCACCGGGCGCTGATGACGCAACCAGTGTGGATCGTCGTCGGCCTGATCGCCCTCATGGCCGTCGGCCACCCCGTGCCGCACGCTGCGGACGATACCGACCAGCATGATAATGGTAGCGACGATTTCACATACACACTCTACCCAGATGACGTTCAGCAGGTTCATGGAGCTGAACCCGGTCAGCCACATCATGCCCCAGCAACGGCCCAGCGCCACCAGCGAAAACGCCAGTTGCGATATCCCCTGGTGCAACATCGATTCCAGGATCATCGACAGGAATTGGTTCAGCGAGCGGAAACCCACCACCAGCAGGAACACGCGGAAGGCGTCGACCAGGTCGCCCAGGCCAATCCAGCCCGCCAGCACGGGCGCCAGCCACCAGGCCAGGCTCAACAGGACGAACAACAGCACGCTGCGCAACGCGCAGGCCAGGCCGACCAATTGGCGCAGCGCATGCTGCTGGTAGCGCGCATACAGTTCGGGGACGTAGCGCAGCACCACGTGCTGCAAGCCCAGGCCGGAGACGGCGGTAAACATCTCGACCAGCCCGACCAGCACCGAATAAGCGGCGAATTCCCGCACCGTCAGGCCGTGCACCACCATCAGCACGGCGGTCAGTCCCCCGACCGCCGAGGCCACCTTACCGGCGAAAAAATGTAACAGGCTGCGCTTGACGCGCCCTGCTCCGAAACGTGTGGACATGTTGTTTTACTTTCCGCTGGCGCCCTGTAATCCAGCCAGCTTCAAACGGTTATGCGGCGTCACTGCCGCCATCAAGTCCTGCACGAACTGTGCCTGCAATTGATAACCACTTTCCGGGCTCTCGTTCAGCGACGAGACGCGGAACAGCAAGCCATCGGGAATCTGCCCCTGGAATCCGTAACTCAGTTGGGTCAGCTTGGTCTGGATGGCGCCGCGCACCACCGTGTTGCCCAGCGTCGCCCAGTAGGTCACCGGCTCGGAGCGGCTTCCCAACCGCGCGAAAACATGCTTGACCGCGATCTCGCCATAGCCGGTGTTCAAGCTCGCCTTGTCACTGCTGACCAGCGCGAAGCCCTGCGCCGGATAACAGTTTTCCGGATAATGCAGCGCCAGGCCATCGCTCTGGTCGGCGCCATAGGCCACCGTCAGCATGACGCCCTCGCCGCGCGGATTGACATAGGTGCGCGACAGCGTTTGCGTATAGATGCGGTGAATCAGTTCCTCGGTCTGGGGATTGACGATCTGGGCGCCGGAGTTCGGCAACACTTTCCAGTTGCCGAACTGCTTCGGCAACATGGTTTCCAGTTCCACCTTCGGTCCCTGCTCGGAAATCTTGTGACGCGGATACAGCGCCTCGGCCAGGCCGGAGGCGCTCAGCATCAGCACCAGCAACAACACTTGCTTGCGCATAATCATGCCGCCCCCTTGACGCCGCGCCGCCGTACCCAGTAATGCAGCAGCGAGTCTATGCTGATGATCAATACCAGCGCGCTGACAAACAACACCATGCCGGCGAAGCCGTGCAGGAAACCCTGACCGGCGGCATCACCAAAGTAATAAGTAATCAACGTCAGCGTCATCACGCGGATCACGTTGGCGGTAAACGAAATCGGAATGATCAACAGCGCCAGACTGATATTGCGCAACGGCGAGGTGTGGCGCACCACGTTCAGATAGAACAGCCCCAGCGATTCCAGCGTCAGCAGCGTCTGCAGGCCGGCGCAGGCATCGGCCACCAGCAGTTGGTACTGGCCGATCTGCAGGATCACGCCGGAACGGGCAATCGGATAGTTGGCCAGGAACAGCAACTGCTCGGTGGCAAACGACACCGCCATTTTCATCGGCATGGTGACCGAATCGACGATGGCCGATGGCAGCGGCAGCATAAAGAACATGAAAAACACCGGGAACCATTGCACCCGCAACGCGCGCCAGCCGCACACCAGCACCAGAATGGCGCAGAACATGACGACGCCGGAGGCCATCTCGAACATCAGGATCGATTGCGAACGCCCCAGCACATACAGCAGCAAACCAAAACCGGCCAGCCACCAGCCGGCGCTTGCCGGCTGACCGCCGGCGGCCAGCATCTGTGGCCACTGGCGTGCCAGCAGCCAGCAGGCCAGGCCGAGAATGATGGGGCCGTGGGCATAGCCCTCGGTCAGCCAAATGCCGGTCCACAGGTCGTACTGGGTCGGCAGGTACATGGCCAGCATGCCCAGCACGAGCGGCCAGTACAGCGCAAGACCGCGCTGCCAGGCTGGCGCGGCCTCACTCACGGCGGCAGGATGCACGCTACTCATCATCAATAATCGACCATGACAGCGCCCACCACTTCGATGCCGCTGCTGGTGACTTCCTCAATGATCTGGCTGACGTCGGCCAGCGGGGTCTGGTTGGTACGCGCCACCAGCAACACGCCGCCGGTGCGCGCGGCCACCGCCAACGCGTCCGCGCCCAGCGCGAACGGGGCGACGTTGTACAGTACCACGTCATAGCCGGCCTCCAGCTCGGCATTGAGCGAGGTGAAAGATTGGCGGCTCAGCAGTTCCAGCGGGTTCGGCGGCACGGTGCCGGCCCCCAGCAGCGACAGCGAGACAAAGCTGTCGATCTTGGTCACCGCGCCGCTGTCGGCGCGGCCGGCCAGCACGTCGGACAGGCCGGGACGCGCGCTCAGGTCAAACGTGGCCAGCTGGCTGGGCTCGCGCAGATTGGCGTCCACCAGCAGCGTGCGTTCACCCAGTTGGGAAAACACCACCGCCAGATTGGCGGTAAACATCGGGGCGCCGTCGCCGGTGCTGACCTCGATCACGGTCAGTGCCTTGCGGCCGCGAGCAAACCAGCGCAACATCAGCTGGCTGCGCACCGCGCGCAGCTTTTCCACCTGCGGGCTGAATGGCTGGTAGGCCGCCAGCAGCTTGTCCGAATAGCGTTTTTCGCCGGCCTGCAGATAGGGATAGTCAAACTGGCGCGCCAGCACCTGCTGAATGTCGGCTTCGCTGATCAGGCCGAGGCGCTGGGCGGCCTCGCCAAAGCGGATCCCCAGATCTTTTTGCATGCGCAGCACGCGCTCGGCATTCTCGGGCGTAATTTTACCGGAGGCCAGCAGGATACCACCTATGCTGGAGTCGCCCGGGGCTGGCGCCGTAGGCGCGATCGAAACGGCTGGAGAATTCATGGATGCATCCTTCACTTAATTCAAGCGCACGCGGCGCGCGGTAAACGGTTTGCCCAGGGTACGCGACGAGACCTTGTTTTCCTTCCAGTCGATGACACCAAACACCGGCACGCCCAGCGTTTCGCTGAGGTCGCTTTCGGCGCGGACGCGGCGATCCATCATCTCGGCCAACAAGCCCAGGCCGACGCCCAGCATGCCGCCCAGCACCACCGACAGCACGGTGTTCAGCACCAGTTTCGGGCTGGTGGCCTCGGTCGGCGCCGAGGCCGGATTCAGGATGGCGATATCAGCCTGTTCCGACTGGCCTTCGATCCGGGTCTGCGAGGAGCGCAGCGAGGCCGCGTCAAACGCGCGCTGGGCGCTTTCCACATCCTTCATCAGCACGTTCAGCTCGTCGCGGGTACGGTTCAGCTCCAGCACGCGGCTTTTCTGCACCGCCAGGGCGGCGCGGATTTCCGCCTCGCGCTGACGCATGATCTGGGCGTTGTTGCCCACCGAGCCGGACACCGATTTGATCTGCGCATTCAGTTCATTGCGCATCTTGTCCACTTCCGCCTGCGCGCTCAGGTATTGCGGGTGGTTTTTGCCCAGGCGTTGGCCCACTTCGGCCAGCTTGGATTCGGCGTTACCCAGCGATACGCGCAGATTCTGGATCAGCGAGTTGTTGGCCACGTCCGGCGACTGGCCGGCGTCGCCGCTGGCCATGCGCTGGCGCGAGGCCGCCTCGATCGCCTGTCCCTGCGCCATCACCAGCTGCGCCGACAGGTCGTTCAGGCGATTCGATTCGACATCCAGACGGTTATCGACGCTGACGATGCCATTTTCCTGCTGGTACTTGGACAAGCGGCCCTGGGCGATTTCCAGGCTGTCACGCAAGGATTTGATCTGGCCATCGAAATACTGCGACGCCTTCTTCATCGGCTCGACCTTGAGCAGGATGCTCAGGCGCTGATATTCCTCGGCAAAGGCATTCGCCACCGCCGACACGAATTGCGGGTCGGAGCCCTTGAAGCTGATTTCGACCACACTGCTTTCGCGGCCAGGCACGGCATCCACCTTGCGCAGCAGCAGATCGGCCAGCCAGTCACGCACCGTACCCTGGCCAGCAGTGGCGTCCTGGAACTGCGCTTGCACGGTCGGGTTGTCGGCCAGTTTCAGGCGATCCACCACCCGCAGCGCGACATTCTTGCTGGTGATGATATCGACCTGGGTCGCCATATAGCCGGGCAACAGCTGGCCCGGCACGCTGACGCCGGTCAGCGGGTCCAGGCCCTTGGCATTGAGTAACACGGAAGCGCTGGCCTTGTAGGTTTTCGGCAGCAGCAGGCTGACCACCACGGTGGTGACCACGGTCAGCAGCAGGGTAATCAGGATGATACGGCGGCGCGCGCGCAGTATCAGGAGAAATTGGGACAGATTCATGACTGTACTCTCACGTTAAACAGATAATGCCAGACTGCGGGAGTCTGGCGCAATGACGATCAGAACAGGCTTTCGCTGACGTAGACCACGTCGTCGTTTTGCAGCAAATCATCATGCTTGGCCTTGATGTTCTCCAGCTTGCCGCTGGCATCGCGCCGCTTGATGATGATGCCGCGTTCGGTACCGCGCACGGTCAGACCACCACCGGTCGACAGCGCCTGCACCAGCGTCATCTGACGCTCCAGACGGAACGCGCCCGGACGCTGCACTTCGCCATAGATGTAAAAGTGCGGCGCGCGCTCGACGTACAGCACGTCACCGGCGGACAGCTCCAGATTGCGCTCCAGCGCGCCGCTGCGCACCATGCCGACCACGTCCACGATTTCCTTGGTCGACTGGCCGCCCTGCTTGCGGATCAGCACCACGGTGTCGCCGCCATCGGCAGAGATGCCGCCGGCCTGGGCCAGCAGATCGAGCAGATTGCGCCGGCCTTCCAGCGGATAACGGCCGGGGCGGTTAACCTGGCCCAGCACCGACACCTGCTGGCTGGTCAACTGCGTCACCAGCAGATTCACTTGCGGATTGCGCACAAAGCCGCCGCTGTCGAGCAGACCGGCGATTTTCTTTTCCGCCGCCGCCGTCGACAAGCCGCCCACCGTCACCTGACCAATCAGCGGGAAGGACACCACGCCCGACTCGTTGATGCGGGTTTCCACCGCCAGATCAGGATTGTTAAACACCGTCACCTTGACCACGTCGCCCGCCCCCAGCAACGTATCCTGCGCGCCGGCGGCTCCCATTCCGACCGCCAGCACCACTCCTGCCGCCCAACGCATAAATCGCTTCATCTGCCCTGCTCCTACTGAGATTAAAATTGGCTTACTTCAAACCGGCAACACCACGCTCGGTCGCTCCATCCCCGGCGGCCGGCGTCACCGCGGTGGATGCCGCCGGCGCGCTGGCGGCCGGTGCCGCCTCGCCTGGCTTGCGATTCAGGTATTCGATCTGCCCGGCCGCGCGCAGGCGCTTGATCTCGGCGTCGGCCAGATCTTTGCTGCGCTTGTTGCTCAGGAATTGTTGAATTTGCGGGCCGGCCGCCTCCAGCGACAGCGGCGCATCCTTGACATCGTTGAGGGCCACGATGACGCTGTTGGCGCCCTCGCGCACGATGAACAGCTGGCCTTTGCTCATCTGCTCCAGCTTGCTGACCAGTTGCGGCGGCAGATCGGTCGAGCTGCGCTGCACCGCGTTGCGGCCATACTTGACATGGTGGCTATCCAACCAGGCGGCGACGTCATCGAGCGATTTGGCGCTGTCGACCGCCGCTTTGGCGGCGTCGTCCAGGCTGGCCGTTTCCAGCATCAACTGACGGGTGTCAAACTGCTTGCGCTTGGCAAATAGTTGCGGGTTCTTTTCGTAATAATCCGCCACTTCCTGGGTGGTCGGCTGCGCCGGCGTGCCCACCACTTTCTGCAGATAGGCTTGGGCCACGATCACCGCCTTGGCGCGCTCGATCGCCTGCAACACCTTGGGGTCGCGGTCCAGCTTGTCCTTGGCGGCGGCCGACAGCAGCAGCTGACGGTCGATCAGCGACTCCAGCAATTGCTGGGTGGCGGTTTCCTGCTGTTGCGCCGGCACGCGCGCGCGCTGCAATTCCTCATTCAGCTGCAACACGGTGATTTCCTCGCCGTTGACGCGGGCCAGGCTCTGGCCCGGCTTTTTCTCTTTGCTCTCGCCACAAGCGGACAACAGCGCCAGCAGCAGCAGCGGGCCAACGATACGGGCCTGACGGGGTTTTAACACCCTCCGAAGATCGAAATATTTCAAGGTCATTCCTTTAAAAGCGCCCCGCACACTGGCACCACGCATCAGGCCAGCGTGGCATAGACGGGAAAGGGTTGCACAACATGCGTAAAAAAAGTAACAAAACTACTGACTTATGCAGCCCGCTACGTAGTATGCTAGGCAAGCTGCGAATTGTCAATAAAGTAAAGCAGCGTGTAAAAAGTACAATAAATCAGTGCGCGTTTTCGCGGCTTAAAACCACCTTAACCGTACGCAATACAATCCACACATCCATCCACAGCGACCAGTTGCGCAGGTAATCGAGGTCGTAGCGCACCCGCGCCTCCATCTTGTCCAGCGTCTCGGTCTCGCCGCGCAAGCCATTCACCTGGGCCCAGCCGGTGATGCCGGGCTTGACCTTGTGACGCAGCATATAACCCTTGATCAACTTGCGATATTGCTCGTTGTGCGCCACCGCGTGCGGGCGCGGGCCGACGATACTCATGCGCCCCTGCAGCACATTGATAAACTGCGGCAGCTCATCCAGCGAACTGCGGCGCAGGAAGGCGCCGACCCGGGTTACCCGCTGGTCATTTTTGGTAGCCTGCACCACCTTGGCGCCATCCTCGGCCACCGTCATCGAGCGGAACTTGTAAACAATGATCTGCTCGCCGTACAGACCATAACGGCGCTGACGGAAAATCACCGGCCCCGGCGAGCTGAGTTTGACCGCGAGGGCAATCGCCAGCATGATCGGCAGCAGCATGATCTGGATGATCAGCGCCATCACAATGTCGCTGACGCGCTTGACCATCGCGTTCATGCCAGTAAATGGCGACTCGCAGATCGCCACCACCGGCATGCCGCACACGGTGTCAAAACGCGCCTGCATCAAGTCAAACACATAGATATCCGGCAGGAAGTACACCGAGGCGGTGGTATCCTGCAACTCGTCCAGCAAGGCGCGGATGCGTGGCTGCGCCGAAATCGGCTGGCTGATGAAAATCATCTTGACGTGGTGCTCGCGCACATAAGCGGCGATGTCGCTCATCTTGCCCAGCATCGGATGCGCCAGTTGCGCTGGCCGCCGGTCTTCCGCGCGGTCGTCGAAAAAGCCACTGATCGACAACAGCAAGTGCGGACTGTGCTCGATCTTGGCGGCAAAGCGCAGCCCCAGATCGTTGGCGCCGACAATCACCACCGAGCGCACCTCGCGTCCCTTGTTCGGCCCGCCACCCAGGCGGCGCACCGCCATGTGCGTGGTCAACAGCACGATCGGGGTAGTAATGAACCAGACCAGGATCACGTCGCCATGGAAATGCGCGCTCAGACCACTGATCCAGCCCAGCCCCACCAGCAGTCCGACGGTCAGCACCCACCCCATGATGACGTCGGCCACATACGCCCCCATGCGGCCGCTGCGCCAGGTGCGGTAGGGATCAAGGTTCTGATATACCTCGTTGGAGATGAAGAAGGCCAGTATCGTCAACACCAGCGTGTAACCGTTGAACGGATAACCGCTCAACAAGGTCACCACGTACAGCATGCCCATGATCACCAGCGGATCGAACACGCGTTGAAAAAACGAAATCAGCGGAAGGTCATTAACTGTCATGCGGCGCCGCCTTAGAACTGGACGGTCGCGCTAAGCGACGCCCCATTGGCCCGGTAGGCACTGCTGATGCCACTGGTGGCGCTACGCGTATCGTGCGTGGCCGACAGCGTCAGCTGCATATTATTGCGCGGCGAATATTGCACGCTGGCCACGGCGCCACGGGTCAAGTCGCTGCCATCGAGCACGCTGGCGCCGGACACCAGCCCCGGGAATTCGCGCCGCTCGTGACGATACTTGAGCTCGGTCTTGATTTTGGCGGTCGGCACCCAGGTCGCGCCGACGCTGGCGCCCTTGTTCAGCGAATAGCTGACGGTACCGCCCTCGAACGCGGAGAATTCACGCCACAGGCTGGCGTTGAAGCTGAGCGCGCCCAGCGCCGCCCAGTTAGCCGTGGCACGGCCGTTGCTGCCGCTGGCGTCGCGCTCGGCCAGCACCTGGTGTGAACGGCGCGCGTGGCCGCCCAGGAACTCCAGCTGGGTCGCCCCCAGATTCCACAGCACCTTCAGCTGCACCTGATCCTGGGTATAGCTGGGATCGAAGGAATAACCCAACAACACCACCGGGTGAGGATAATCGCCCTTCTGGCGCGTAAACTGCAGACCGACACTGCTGCCGTTGCTGCCCAGATAGTCGACCCCGATCACACCGTTGGTCTCATCCCGGTCCAGCGAGCGCTGCGATTGCAGGTCGTAACTAAAGCGGTCCTTGCTATAGCGCCCGCGCACCTGCCAATCCGACAGGAAACGCCAGGCCCCGCTGACATAGTCGCCACGGCGGGTACGCAAGTTCTGGTCGGCGCTGTGGTAATCGGTGAACGGCACCAGGGTTTCCGAATAACTGGCACCGGCCGTGCCCGACAAACGATTGCCCAACTGCCACTGCCATTGCAAGCTAGCATCTTTTCCCGTATAGTCCAGCTGGCTAAAGTGGTTGAACGACACTTTGCTGGCCTGCACCGAGCCACTGAAGACTTGCCGCCCGACCGGACGCTCAAACGACAGCCCGGCGATGACCGAGCGAATGGTATCGCTCTGGACCGGCCCGTAAACCGAGTTTTCAGGCAAGCGCAGCAAGTTGTCGTCATACGCATAAGCCGCCGAGACGTAGGGCTGGAAGGTATCGCTGAGCGCGGCATGACACGGCAAGCTAATCAGCCCACCCAGCAGCGCCAAGACCGGACCGCGCGCCCGCGGCGCGCGCTGTGTTAGCCTTTTATTTTCTGGCATAAAAATCAACATTGTTGTATGTCTTTAGTTTAATCTGCGAAATATTTGACAATATTACCAGTAAGTCCAGTTCCCAGTCGCAATTATCCATAGCCCCAGCCCACCGTTAGTAATCGCATGGGCCAGGATCGGCGTCCACAGATTACGGCTGTACATGTACAGACCAGAGTAAACCGCCCCCGCCACCACGCCGGCCAGCCATAACTGATGCTCGACACCAAACAGTAGCGCTGCCACAACAAAGGCGCGCAGCGTCACTGCGGCGGGTGACTGCGCCAGAAAATCCGGCGCGCTGATCCAGCGCAGCAGAAACGAGCGCCAGAACAGCTCTTCCATCAGTGGCACCACCAGCACTCCGCCGGCCAGCCGCACCAGCAGCAAGGGCCAATGCAGGCGTCCCTGCTCCAGCGGTTGGTAGCCTGGCGACGTCCCCATCACCATCCAGTCCGCATCCAGATGCAGCCACAACACCAGTACCAGCACGCCAGCGGCCAATGCCAGCCATAACTCACGCCAGCGCGGGCGCCCCGCCGCCAGCTCGGCATAATGGCGCCGATAGCACAGCAACAGCACCACCACGGCGGCAATTTTGAGCGGATACAGCCACAACAACGATGGCGCCGCCCAGCCGGCGCGCGCCAACAGGTCCGCCAGCACCACAAACGCCATGTAAGCAGCAAACGGCGCTATGCGCGGCCAGGCGTGAGGCGGCATCAGACTGGCTCGCATTCTCTTGTCGTCAGGTTAATAAACGCTACGATTCTAATCACAACGGTTGCGAGCCGCAAGTGTCTTTTGCTGCAGTGCGCAATCAGCCGCCCGCGCGCGCCTCGATCTGCTCCCAACGCTCCAGCACCGCCAGCAATTCCTGCTCGATCGCCGCGATCCGGTCATGCACGCGACGCGCCTCGGCCGCCTGTTTTTTGTAGAAGTCGGGGTCGGACAGTTGCACCGTCAGCGCGCTCTGCTCGTCTTCCAGCGCGGCTATCCGCTGCGGCAACTCGTCCAGCTCGCGCTGTTCCTTGAAACTCAGCTTGCGCGCCTTGGGCGACGGCTCGGGCTTGGACACCGCCGCCGCGGCCGCCGCCACCTTGGGCGCGGCCTTGGGTGACGCCAGCGGCGCCGTCGCCCGCACCCGCTCCCAGTCACTGTAACCGCCGACGAATTCGCGCCACTGGCCATCGCCCTCGGCCACGATGACCTGGGTCACCACGTTATCCAGGAAGGTACGGTCGTGGCTGACCAGGAATACGGTGCCGGTGTACTCCTCCAGCAATTCTTCCAGCAGTTCCAGGGTTTCGATATCGAGGTCGTTGGTGGGCTCGTCCAGCACCAGGCAATTGGCCGGCTTGGCGAACAGACGCGCCAGCAACAGCCGGTTGCGCTCGCCGCCGGACAAGGACTTGACCGGCGAGCGCGCGCGCTCGGGCGCAAACAGGAAGTCGCCCAGATAACTCATCACATGCTTTTTCTGGCCATTGATCTCGACCCAGTCGCTGCCGGGCGAAATGGTGTCGGCCAGGCTGGCCGACTCATTGAGTTGGGCCCGCATCTGGTCGAAATACGCCACCTGCAGCTTGGTGCCCAGGCGCGCGCTGCCGCTGTCCGGCGCCAGCTCGCCCAGGATCAGCTTGAGCAGCGTGGTCTTGCCGGCGCCATTCGGGCCGATCAAACCGATCTTGTCGCCGCGCAGCAGGGTGGCGCTGAAGTCGCTGACGATGGCGCGCTCGCCATACGACTTGCTGACCTGCTCCAGTTCCGCCACGATCTTGCCCGAGCGCTCGCCGGTGGCCACTTCCAGCCGCACCTGACCCTGCTGATCGCGGCGCGCGACGCGCTGCTCGCGCAAGCGCTCAAGCCGCCGCACCCGGCCCTCGTTGCGGGTACGGCGTGCCTCGACGCCCTTGCGGATCCACACCTCTTCCTGCGCCAGCACCTTGTCGAACTTGGCATTTTCCACCGCCTCGACCGCCAACTGCTCGGCCTTGCGGACCTGATACGCGGCAAAATTGCCGGGATAGGACAGCAATTGACCACGGTCCAGCTCGATGATGCGGGTGGCCACATTGTCGAGGAAGCTGCGGTCGTGGGTAATCAACAGCACGCTGCCACGGAAATCGCGCAGCAAGCCCTCCAACCACACGATCGCGCTGAAATCCAGATGGTTGGTCGGCTCGTCCAGCAGCAGCACGTCGGGCGCCGACACCAGCGCGCGCCCCAGCGCCACCCGCTTTTGCATGCCGCCCGACAAGGCCCGCATCGGCAAATCGCCCGGCAGGTTCAAGCGCCCGAGCACGGTCTCGACCTTGTTGGCCAGATTCCAGCCATCGGCGCTATCCAGCACCTGCTGGATATCGTGCATGCGCGCCATCAGCGCGTCATCGTCGCCCTGACCGAAACTCGCGGTCAAGCCATCGTATTCCTTCAGCAGCGCCGGCAGTTCGCCCAGGCCGCTGGCCACCGCGTCGTACACCGTCATGTCGGGCGCGAACACCGGCTCCTGCTCGACATAGACGATATTCAGGTTTTGCTGCATCACCAGCAGGCCATCATCCAGTTTGAACTGGCCGGACAGGATTTTCAGCAGCGACGATTTGCCGGTGCCGTTGCGGCCGATCAGGCCCACGCGCTCGCCGGCCTCCAGCGAAAATTCCGCGTGGTCCAGCAAGGCCACGTGGCCGAACGCCAGCTGCGCAGAGGAGAGGGAAATGACTGCCATAGAATTGGAAGGGAAATGGCGCCCGGCGGGCGCACCACAGGTGGAAACCTCTATTGTACCGACAAGCCCTGTGTGCCACCAAGGACTGGATGCCCGACTGGCCTTTTCCTGGGCGATCGGCTAGCATCGGGGCAATGCCGGTGTCCAAGCTGGCTTACCGACAGGAGAATCATGGCGCGCCCAGCCCGCCGCCGCGATCAGCGCGGTGCCGCTTTAATCTTGCTGCTGCTGTTGCTCGGCCTGGCCGGCGCCGGCCTGCTGATGGCGGCCTATGGCCAGCGCTCGAACCAGCTGCAACGTCGGCAGCAGACGCTGACCCAGCTGGCCGAAGCGCGCGAGGCGCTGCTGGGGTTTGCCGCGCAATATGGCCGGCTACCGCGCCCGGCGCTGTCGGCGCTGGACGGCCAGGAAGCGGCGCAGGCTTGCAGCGACGGTGCCGCCTGCAGCGGCTATCTGCCGTGGGTGACGCTGGGCCTGCCCGCAGGCGATGCCTGGGGGAAATTGCTGCGTTACAGCGTGGCGCCCGCGATGACCACCAGCCCGGTGACGGCGGTGCTGGCCGTGGCCGACCGCCGCCTGCTGGGCCGTGACCGCCGCGGCGCGGTCGTGCCGCAGTCCGGCCAGGAGCACTGCAGCGTCGACACCCCGTGCGCCGCCGCCCTGCTGCTGTCCAGCGGCCGCAATCTGGGCACCAGCGTCTACGGCATCGCGCAAGGCAACGACGGGCTGGCCAACAGCGACGAACAGTACAACAATAATCAGGGCGCCGACTTCCTCAGCCGCGCCGCGACCGACGATCCCCGCGCCGCCGGCGGCGAATTTGACGACCTGGTGCTGGCCGTGGACGTGCGCCGCCTGTATCAGCGCATGAATGCCGCGGGCATGCTGAAATAAGACGCCGTGCAACAGTAAAAATTTACTATCATTGTTGTAGAAATTGATAGTAGTATTCTGCCATCGCACTGCAACAAATGCGTCCTACCAGCCTTGATACGGGGAGTAGAAATTGAAACAAAGAAATTTGTGGTGGATCGCCGCGCTGGCCCTGGCCTCCGCCGCCCTGACCGCAGTGTATGGTTACCGGCTCACCTTCGGCGAACCGGACATGGGCAGCATGGTGATGGGCATCGTGTATGCCGCCGTCACCGGGGTGCCCAACGCCGGTGAGCTGCAGTACGGCATGCCGTTCAGCTTTGGCTTTTACGAACTGCTGCACGCGCTGATCCCGCCGGAGCAGCTGCGCTCGCCCGATCACGTCACCCTGGTCATCAATTACGTCGGGCTCGGCTTTGCGCTGCTGTTCGCGCTGGGCCTGAGCCTGCTGCTGAGCCGGGTACTGCCGGGCCCGGCAGCACTGTTCGTCAGCCTGACCTTCCTGTTCTCGCCGCTGGTGATGCCGTTCCTGGCGTCGGGCCACCCCTTCATCGGCGCTTGCGCGCTGTATTTCCTGTCCAGCTGGCTGTTGCTGCAGTGCCTGGACCAGCCAGCGCCGGCACAGCGCGCGCTGTATCTGGCGGCGGCGCTGATCAGCCTGGTCGGCAGTCTGACGCTGCGCGGCGACATCGCGCTGGCGCTGCCCTTCATGCCGGCGCTGTACTGGGCGGCGCGCGGCGCGCCGCTGCGCGCCTGCTGGCGCGAGCTGGGCTGGGCGCTGCTGCTGCCGGTGCTGGCGTTTGCGCTATTCCTGGTCTTGCAACGGCCCTATGTCAGCGACCATGGCGGCGCCGGCGGCTCGCTGATGGGCTTTGTCAACAAATTTGTCGCCCTCGACCGGGTCGGCCGCGGCCTGGTGGTGTTTGTCATGGTGCTCGGCCTCGGCACCATCGCGGCCATCGGCGTCGGCGCGCTGCGCCTGGCGCGCCACCGGTCGCCGCCACCACCACGACTGATCTTGCTGGCGCTGGCGGTGCTGCTGCTGCCCTCGCTGCTGTTCTGGCTGCCCAATCCGCAGCCGGCGCGGCACTTCCTGTTTCCGCTGCTGGCGCTGTTCATGCTGATCGGCCTGCTGTGGCGCGACCAGTTGCGCAGCCTGCAGCGGGCGCTGGGTCTGGGCCTGCTGCTGGTGCTGCTTAACCAGGGACTGGCCGAGGCGGTGCGGCCGGTGGTGGTCGGCCGCTACCAGTGGGCCTACGACAGCGGCGGCGTGCGCCGCGCCACCCAGCAAGTGCCGATGGGACTGTTCCCACTCGACCAGCGCGCCAACCAGGCGGTGCAAGCCAACTTCCGCGCCGAGGCCCAGCGCCTGGCCGCCAGCGCGCCGCAACACCTGGTGTTCATGGGCGACACCCGCGAATACGTGGTGGCGGCGCTGCTGGCCGCCGATCCGGCGCTGCGCCTGCAGCCGGTCAAGCTGGGACCGTTCGATGCCTGGCTGCTCAGCGCCGGCCAGCGTCGCCTGTACGTGACCGACAAGCGCTTCCAGTGGCCGCAGGATGCGCTGGCGCTGATGCTGGCGCTGCCCGAGGTGGCCGATTATCCGATCTATGTCCAGGCCGCCACTATGAGCCGCTACGACAAGACCACCCTCTCCGCCACACGCGCCTTTACCCCTGCGCATTAAACCACGAGCTCCCGCATGCGACCTGCCACCAACGCCCCCGCCCACGCAGTCGACCTCGCGGCCATGCCGCTGTGCGTCGACTGCGACGGCACCCTGATCTATACCGACCTGTTGTTCGAGTCATTTCTGCTGCTGCTCAAACACCACTTCTGGCAGGCCTTGCTGGTGCCGTTCTGGCTGCTCGCACACGGCAAGGCCGCCACCAAGTTACGCATCGCGGCGCTGGTGCCGATCGATGCCACGCTGCTGCCCTACACCCCCCAAGTGCTGGACTACCTGCGCAACCAGCGCAGCCAGGGCCGCCGGGTGGTGCTGGCCACCGCCAGCGCGCAGGCCTATGCCGAGGCGATCGCCGCCCACCTGCAACTGTTCGACCAGGTGGTGGCCACCAACCACGCCGATGGCCGCAACCTGTCGGCCGAACGCAAGGCGGCTGAACTGAACCGCTTGTTTGGCCAGGGTGGTTACGAGTATCTGGGCAACAGCCACGACGACTTGCCGGTGTGGCGCGACGCCGGTCACATCGCCGTCGCCAACGCCTCCGCCAGCGTCGTGCGCGGCGCCCAGGCGCTGGGCCCGGCCAACATCATTGCCGCCCATCCGCAGCGGCTGGCGCGTGCCGCGCTGAAATCGCTGCGCCCCCATCAATGGCTGAAGAACCTGCTGGTGTTCGTGCCGCTGGCGATGGGCCACGCGCTGGACCAGCATGCGCTGCTGATGCAGGCGCTGCAGGCGTTCCTGTGCTTTGGCCTGTGCGCCTCCAGCGTGTATGTACTCAACGATCTGCTCGACATCGACGCCGACCGCGCCCACCACCGCAAGAAAAATCGCCCCTTCGCCTCGGGCGCGCTGCCGATCCCGCTGGGGGTGGCGCTGATGCTGCTGAGCCTGGGCCTGGCGGTCGCGCTGCTGGCGCTGCTGCCGCCCAGCTTTGCCGCGGTGATGGTGCTGTACTATGCCAGCACGCTGGTCTATTCGTTCCGCCTCAAGCGCCAGGTGGTGGTGGACATCATGATGCTGTCCGGCCTGTACACGCTGCGGATCCTGGCGGGCGCCGCCGCCACCGGCATCGAGCTCTCGTTCTGGTTGCTGTCGTTCTCGGTCTTCATCTTCCTCAGCCTGGCGCTGGTCAAGCGCTACGCCGAACTGCAACTGCTGCTCAGCCAGTCGCAAAGCAAAACCGCCGGGCGCGGCTATCGGACCGCCGACTTGCCGGTCTTGCTGGCGCTGGGCTCGGCCAGCGGCTTCAGCGCCATCCAGGTGTTGGCGCTGTATATCAACAGCCCCGAGGTGCGGGTGCTGTATCGCCAGCCTCAGTTGCTGTGGCTGGTGATCCCGCTGATGGCCTACTGGATCACCCGCGTCTGGCTGAAAACCCACCGCGGCGAAATGCACGACGATCCGGTGGTGTTTGCCGCCAAGGACTGGCAAAGCCTGCTGATCGGCGGACTCATCTTTGGTATTGCCTGCCTCGCCGCAGCCGCCCCGTAAACTCCCACCCGGCGCGCGCCGGCTCCGTTATAATGCGCAGCGCCGCGTCCTCCCCGTAGCACAATGGATAGTGCACATGCCTCCTAAGCGTGGGATACTGGTTCGATTCCAGTCGGGGGGACCACGCTGCCGCCGCTGTGGCCGCCCCGCGACTTATTCATGTTTCGATCTCCTTGTTTGCAATTTTATTATGCTAATATTGCAAGCGAAAACTATCACCTGACTATCCAGTCAGCAAAGGGAGGGAAGCAATGAACATGATTCGCGCCATCGCGCTGGGCCTGCTGGTGTACGGCAGCGGCAGCCTGGCCCACGCCACGCCCAGCGGCACCGTCAATCTGGCCGGTCTGACCAAGGTCAGCGGCACCAATATCGATTTCTATTATGACGCCTCGGTCTACAGCTCCATCACCGTCTCGGGTGACGAGCTGCGGCTGGGCTTGCAACTATCGGCTGACGGCAGCCTCAGCGGCACACAGCAAGTGGTGGCGATCGCCCACAGCGGCCTCAATCTGAAGGCCGACGTCAGCACCAGCCTGATCGGCAATTTCGATGTCACGCCCTACACCTCGGTCCATGCGGAAAACAATGTCGATGCCTACTACGCCAACTACGTGGGCGGCAGCCTGACCTGGGGCAGCAACCAGACCAGCTCGATTGCGGGCGTCAGCCAGCACTACAACTGGGACGCCGTCAGCTATAGCTACCAGGGCGATTTCAGCTCGTCGATCTTCCCGACCACGCAAACCCACGGCCAGTCCGATGTGGCGGTGTCGGCGTTGCTGCTGGATAACAGTTTCCTGCTCAGCCTGGACAACGCGCAGGGGCTGCCAACCGACAGCTCGAATGCCACCCTGCTGGCGGTGAACTACACCTTCCTGACCGCCTTCCCGGGCGAAACGCCACCGGTGCCGGAACCGGCCAGCTATGCGATGTTGCTGGCTGGCTTGGGCGCACTGGGGCTGCTGGCGCGCCGCCGCCACGCCGCCTGAGCGCCCTCCCGCCTGCGGCCGCCCGGCCGCAGGCAAATTCCCCATAGGAAAATAACAAAATAAAGTTTTGACAAATAAAAAATTACAATATTTTGTTGCACTTTATTCCCATTTCTGAAAAATAATATCTATTTTCATTCTGAAAAGTTCAGTCATTTTCGCCGCAACTTCGGCCAACTTCGGCCAACTATCTTACTATTTATCAATGTTGCCGCGCGCCATTAAATTCAATTCTTTCCGCAAGGCCACATCGCCCTAAAATCGGTCCCGTTATCAATTCTTGAGCCCGAAGAAATGACTTTACGAGACCTGCCGGCCCGATTCTGGCTGTCCCTGCTACTGCTGCTGAGCGCATGTGGCGGCGACGCCCCGGACACCAGTAACGCCGCCACCGCCCCGACCGCCCTCCGCAACCAACTTGCCGCCCAGACAGTATCGGGCAGCGCCGTCGCCAGCCCGGCGATGACCGCCGCCCAGGCGTCGCGCTTCCTGATGCAGGCCAGCTTTGGCCCCACCATCGACAGCATCAACAGCACCGCCGCCATGGGCGCGCCAGCCTGGATCGAGCAACAATTCACGCTGCCGCAAAGCACCCATCTGGCCTGGCTGGACGGCAGGCCGATGCCGCCCTATACCCCGATCTCGGTGGACCAATTCCTGGAATCGTTCTGGCGCCAGGCGCGCCTCGGCGAGGACCAGTTGCGCCAGCGGATGGCGTTTGCGCTGTCGCAGATCATGGTGGTTTCTTTCGCCGATGGCAATGTCTACGTCCATCCGCGCGGTGTCGCCAACTATTACGATTTGCTCGGCAAATACGCGTTCGGCAATTTCCGCGACCTGCTGCAGGCGGTCGCCACTAATCCGATGATGGGCATCTACCTGACCTATCTCCACAACCAGAAAGAAAGTGGAGAGCGCCTGCCCGACGAAAACTTTGCGCGTGAAGTGATGCAGCTGATGACCATCGGCCTGTACCAACTGAACCAGGACGGCAGCGTCAAGACCAGCAACGGCAAGCCCATCGAAACCTATACCCATGACGACGTGGCCGGGCTGGCCAAGGTGTTTACCGGCTGGAGCTGGGCCGGCCCCGACCAGGATGTGCTGCGCTTTTACGGCACCAAGTACGATGCCAACGCCGACGTGACGCCGATGCAGAATTACGGCAACTACCATTCCAGCGCGTCGAAAAGCTTCCTCGGCACCACGTTGAGCGGCGGCGGCAGCGCGGCGGATGAACTCAAGCAGGCCCTCGATGCCCTGTTCAACCACCCCAACGTCGGCCCGTTCATCGGCCGCCAGCTGATTCAACGCCTGGTCACCAGTAACCCGAGCCCGGCCTATGTCAGCCGGGTCGCGGCCGCCTTCAACAACAATGGCAGCGGCGTGCGCGGCGATATGAAGGCGGTGATCCGCGCCATTCTGCTGGATAGCGAGGCGCGCAGCGTCGGCAGCAATGCCAAGCTGCGCGAACCCATCCTGCGGCTGGCCAACTGGCTGCGCGCCTTCAACGCCAAGTCCGATTCCGGCTATTTCCGGGTCCAGCCGATGGAAGACGTGTTGACCAACCTGGGCCAGACCACCATGCGGCCAGCCTCGGTGTTCAATTTCTATCGCCCTTCGTACACCCCGCCCAACAGCGCGCTGGCGTCGGCCGGCATGGTGGCGCCCGAAATGCAGATCACCTCGGAGCCGGAAGTGGTGGGTTACCTGAACTTCATGCAATACACGGTGCAATACGGTTTCGGTCGCTATAACGACATCAAGCCCGACTACACCACCGAGAACACCTTGATCCTGCAGCCGGAAGCCCTGGTCGACCGCATCAACCTGCTGCTGTATGGCGGCGCCATGTCGACCCAGTTGCGCAATCAGATCATCAGCGCCATCAATGGCGTGGTGATCGAGGATCCACGGCCCTGGAATGGCACGGTGATTGCCAAGGCCAAGCGCAATCGCGTTTATCTGGCGGTTTTCCTGGCGATGGCCGCCCCCGAATATCTGGTACAAAAGTGAGGATGTAATCATGACGACTCTGCACTCCCGTCGCCGCTTCATGGGTTCCCTGCTGGGACTGACCGGCGCCGCGGTCACCCCCTTTACGCTGAATCTGGCGGCGATGAGCGCCGCCGCCGCCGCCGATGCCAGCGATTACAAGGCACTGGTATGCTTGTTTATGACTGGCGGCAACGACCACGCCAACACCGTGCTGGCCACCGACAGCAGCTCGTGGACCGGCTACACCCAGGCCCGCATCACTGCGGATGGCGGTTCGATCGCGCTGCCGTCGGTGGGCCTGAGCGGCGGCGTGCTGCCGATCGTACCGACCACCAGCCAGGCCGGCCGCAGCTTCGCGCTGCATCCCAGCCTGTCACCGCTCAAGCAATTGTTCGACCAGGGCCGCGCCGCCATCGTTGCCAACGTGGGCACGCTGGTGCAGCCCACCACCAAAGCCCAGTATGTCGCCGGCACGGCGGTGTTGCCGCCCAAGCTGTTCTCGCACAACGACCAGCAGGCGGTGTGGCAATCATCGCAGCCCGAAGGCGCCAGCTCTGGCTGGGGCGGCCGCATGGGCGACCTGCTGGCGGCCTCGAACAGCAGTACCAGCTTCGCCAGCGTGTCGGCCGGCGGCAATGCCTTGTTCCTCAGCGGCCGCACCATCAACCAGTACCAGATCAGCAGCGCCGGCGTGGTGCCGGTACAGAATATGGATGGCGACCTGTTTGGCGTGGCGCCCGGCGCCAATCCGCTGCGCGCGATCGTGACCGGCACCAGCAGCAATCTGATCGAAAATGAGCATGCCGCCGTGATGCGGCGCGCGCTGGCCGCGCAGTCGACCCTGGGCGGCGCGATCGCGCCGGCTGGCGCCAACGGCGTCCCCGACCCGAGCACCTACATCAATCCCAACACCAAGGTGGCCGCGGTCAATCCGCTGGCGGTCCAGCTGCAAACCGTGGCGCGCGTGATCGCCGGCCGCGACAACCTGGGGGTGAAACGCCAGGTGTTCTACGTCAGCCTGGGCAGCTTCGACACCCACGACAACCAGAAAACCCTGCAAGCGGACCTGCTGGCGCGGGTGGCACACGCGGTGGCGTACTTCGACACCATACTTGCCAGCCTGCAGGGCGTCGATTTGCGCAAGCAAGTCACGCTGTTTACCGCCTCCGACTTTGGCCGTACCTTCTCCAGCAATGGCGACGGTACCGACCATGGATGGGGTGCCCATCACTTTGTGATCGGCGGCGCCGTCAAGGGCAAGGACATCTACGGCACCTTCCCGCCGACCACGCTGGGGCATGAACTGGATATCGGCTCCGGCGCACTCTTGCCGACCACCTCGGTCGACCAGTATGGCGCCACGCTGGCGACCTGGTTTGGCGTCACCGCCGCCCAGTTGCCCACTGTGTTCCCGAATATCCTCAACTTCAGCACTCGCAACCTGGGCTTCATGGCCTGAAGCCGGCGCCGGGATCGGGGTCAGGCCGGCAACACCGCCGTCACCTCGATCTCCACCCGCGCCCTCTCCTCGACCAACGCCGCCACCTGCACCGCCGTCATGGCCGGATAGTGCTTGCCGATGATCTCGCGGTAGGCGACGCCGATGTCCTTGTAGGCCGCCACATATTCGTGCTTGTCGACCACGTACCAGCTCATGCGCACGATGTGCTCCGGCCGGGCGCCGGCCTCGGCCAGCACGGCAACGATGTTGAGCAGCGCCTGACGGGTCTGGCCGGCGAAATCGTCGGTGTGGAACACGCCCTGCCCGTCCCAGCCGATCATGCCGCTGACGAACACCATGCGGCCGCTGGCGGCCACGCCGTTGGCATAACCGCGCGGCCGCGCCCAGCCTGGCGGTTGCAAGATCTCCATCATGCCTCCTTCAACAGTTCGCGCGCGATGATCAGCTGCTGCACTTCGCTCGCGCCCTCGTAGATGCGCAGCGCGCGGATTTCGCGGTACAGGCTTTCCACCGGCTGGCCGCTGACCACGCCCAGGCCGCCGAACAGCTGCAGCGCGGCGTCGATCACCTGCTGTGCGCTTTCGGTGGCGTGCAGCTTGGCCATGGCCGCTTCCTTGGTCACCTTGCGGCCCTGGTCACGCTGCCAGGCGGCGCGATAGGTCAGCAGCGCCGCGCTGTCGATATGGATCGCCATGTCGGCCAGCTTGGCCTGGGTCAGCTGGAAGTCGGCCAAGCGCTGGCCGAACATCTGGCGCTGCGTGACGCGCTGCATGGCCTCATCCAGCGCGCGCCGGGCGAAGCCCAGCGCGGCGGCGGCCACTGAAGTGCGGAACACGTCCAGCGTGGCCATCGCCACCTTGAAGCCCTGCCCCGCCTCGCCGATGCGCTGCGCGGCCGGAATGCGGCAGCCATCGAAGCGCAGCCGCGCCAGCGGATGCGGAGCGATGACATTGATGCGCTCCGCGATCGTGAAGCCCGGCGCATCCGCCTCGATGATGAAGGCGCTGATGCCGCGCGCGCCAGGCTGCTCGCCGGTGCGCGCAAACACCACGTAAAAGTCGGCGATGCCGCCATTGGAAATCCAGGTCTTTTCGCCATTGAGCACATACTCATCGCCATCGCGCACCGCCGCGCACTGCATAGCGGCGACGTCCGAACCGGCCTGCGGTTCGGACAGCGCAAACGCCGCAATCGCGTCACCGCGCGCCACCAGTGGCAGCCAGGCCGCGCGCTGCTGCTCGCTGCCAAACAGGCTGATGGCGCCCGAGCCCAGCCCCTGCATGGCAAACGCAAAATCGGCCAGGCCGTTGTGACGCGCCAGCGTTTCACGGATCAGGCAAATGGCGCGGGTATCGATGCTGTCGCCGACCGCATGATGCAGCCAGCCACCCTCGCCCAACTGGCGCACCAGCTGGCGGCAGGCGGCGTCGACATCGCCGCCGTGACCGTGGTCATGCGCCACGTGCCGCGCGGCCCAGGCATCCAGCGCCTGCTCCAGCTGCGCGTGATGCGGCGCGAAGAACGGCCAGTCGAGGTAAGTCTTGTCGCTCATTAGTTGCCTTCGAATTGCGGTTTCTGTTTCGCCACGAAGGCGTGGTAGGCGCGATGGAAGTCCTGCGTCATCATGCAAATCGCCTGCGCCTGCGCTTCCGCTTCGATCGCCTCGTCCACGCCCATATTCCATTCCTGCTGCAGCATTTTCTTGGTGATGCCGTGCGCGAAAGTCGGGCCGCTGGCCAGGCCTTGCGCGAACGCGCGCGCCGCCTCCAACAGTGCTTCCGGTTCGTGCACGCTGTTGAAGAACCCCCAGCGCTCGGCCTCGACGCCGTTCATCGAACGGCCGGTGTACAGCAGCTCCGAGGCGCGGCCCTGGCCAATCACGCGCGGCAGCAAGGCGCACGCCCCCATGTCGGCGCCGGCCAGGCCGACGCGGGTGAACAGAAAAGCAGTCTTGCTGCGCGCGGTGCCGAGGCGGATGTCGGACGCCAGCGCCAGCATCGCACCGGCGCCGGCGCACACGCCATCGATCGCGGCGACTATCGGCTGCGGGCAGGCGCGCATGGCTTTCACCAGATCGCCGGTCATGCGGGTGAAGGCCAGCAGGCCTGGCATATCCAGTTTGGTCAGCGGACCGATGATGTCATGCACGTCGCCGCCGGAGCAGAAGTTATCGCCGGCGCCAGTCAGCACCACCGCCTTGACATCGTTTGCATCCGCCAGCGCGCGAAACAGGTCGCGCAACTCGGCGTACGATGCAAAGGTCAGCGGATTTTTGCGTTCGGGGCGATTCAGCGTCAGCGTGGCGACGCCGTCGCGGACTTCATACAAAAAGTGTTGGGGTTGCGTACTCATTTTTCATCCGCCGCGTTCAGGTGTTTCTTCATTTGCGACAGCAGCTCGATCAACTGCGCCTTATCGTTACTGGAAACGTCCTGCAGCAGCTCTGCGATCCATTCCTCGTGCGTGGCCGCCATAATGGCAAACGCCTTGCGGCCAGCCGCGGTCAGCTTGACGCTGTAGGCACGACCATCCTTGGGATCGGCCACGCGCACCACCAGCTTTTCCTGTTCCAGCTGATCGGTGATGCCGGTGATATTACCGCCGGTGACCATCATCCGTTTCGACAGCTCGCCCATGCGCAACCCTTGCGGGTAGCGTTCCAGCTGCGCCATCAAGTCGAAGCGCGGCAGCGTGATGCCGAAGGTGGCACGCAGGCGGGTGCGGATTTCGTTTTCGATCTTGACGGTGCACGACAGCATGCGCAGCCACAGTTTAAGCGACTGGTGGTGATCCTGCGTCAGCCTGCTGGCGAGGTCGAGTTGTTCTTCATCTTCCATGATTTCTTTCCAATTGATGTTTTCCTGCCAGGTACTGCTTGGGCCACGTCACGGCCTTATAGCCGATGCGCGCCGCTTCCGCCAGCGTCCACGCCGGATTGGCCAGATGCGGACGCCCCACCGCGCACAAATCGGCACGGCCGGCGGCGATGATGCCGTTGACGTGATCGGCCTCGTAAATCGAACCGACTGCGATTGCGCCGATGCCGGCCTCGTTGCGGATGCGGTCCGCGAACGGCGTCTGGAACATGCGCCCGTACACCGGCTTTTCCTGTTTGCTCACCTGTCCCGACGAGCAGTCGATCATGTCCGCGCCCACCGCCTTGAACAGGCGCGCGATGCGCACCGCGTCGTCCGGCGTGATGCCGCCCTCCACCCAGTCATGCGCCGAGATGCGCACGCTCATCGGCTTGTGCGATGGCCACGAGGCGCGCATCGCCGCGAACACGCGCAACGGGAAGCGGCAGCGGTTTTCCAGGCTGCCGCCGTATTCATCCCCGCGCTGGTTGGTCAGCGGCGAAATGAAGGACGACAGCAGATAGCCATGCGCACAGTGCAGCTCCAGCCAGTCGAAGCCCGCTTCGTTGGCGGCCAGTGTGGCGCGCACGAAGTCGGCCTGCACGCGGTCCATGTCGGCCGTCGTCATCGCGCGCGCGGTCTGCGACACGCCGCTCAGATACTGCTGCGCCGAGGCAGACACCAGCGGCCAGTTGTCCCGCTCCAGCGGCTGGTCGATGCCGTCCCACATGGCGCGCGTGGAACCCTTGGCGCCGGCGTGCCCCAATTGCAGCGCGATCGCCGCATCGCTGTGCTGATGAACGAAATCGACGATGCGTTTCCATGCCTGCGTATGCTCCGGTGCATACATGCCGGGGCAGTATGGCGTGATGCGCGCATCGGCCGACACACACGTCATCTCGGCAAACACCAGCGCCGCACCGCCCAGCGCGCGCGCGCCCAGATGCGCCAGGTGATAGTCGCCCACCACGCCATCCACCGCGCTGTACTGCGCCATCGGTGATACGAGGATACGATTTTTCAGCGTCAGGCCGCGCACTTTATGAGGCGTGAACATCGGTGGCGTGGTGCTGGCGGGCGCCGCCACCCCGGCTTGCGCGGCGGCGCGTTGCGCGAACCAGCGCTCGTAATCGTCCACGTAGGCGGCATCGCGCAGGCGCAGGTTTTCGTGCGACAGGCGCTGGCTGCGCGTCAGCATCGAGTAGGCAAACTGCGGCGCCTCCATTGCGCTGTAGCGCTCTACGTTCTCAAACCATTCCATCGAATTGCGGGCGGCGTTCTGCAGTTTGAGAACTTCTACCGCGCGCGCCGCCTCGTAATCGGCCAGCGCTTCGCGCGCATGGCGATGGCGCCCGAAGCAGCGCGCCAGCTCGATCGCGTCTTCCAGCGCCAGCTTGGTGCCGGAGCCGATAGAGTAATGCGCGCTGTGCGCGGCGTCGCCCATCAGCACCACCGGCACCGCATCGTGCCAGTGTACCCAGCGCTGGCAAACGATGCGCGGGAAAGTGATCCACATGGCGGAGCCGCGCTGGTGGGCGGCGTTGGACATCAGCCGACAGCCATCCAGATGGTCGGCAAACAGATGCTCGCAGAAGGCGATAGCTTCTTCCTGGCTCATGTCCGCCAGCCCGTGCGCGCGCCACACCTCTTCCGGCGTCTCGACGATGAAGGTGGAGGTGTCGGCGTCGTACTGGTAGATGTGGGCCTGGAACCAGCCATGCTCCGTCTGTTTGAAAACGAAGGTGAAGGCGTCGAACTTCTTGCGCGTGCCCAGCCACACGAAGCGGCAATGACGCGGCTCGATCTGTGGCAGATAACTGTCCGCATAGCGCGCGCGGGTGCGGCTGTTCAAGCCGTCGGATGCGATCACCAGATCGGCGTTGTAGCGCTCGGCCAGCTCCTGGTCGTCAGTGACGTCGGTTTCAAACACCAGTTGCACGCCCAGTTCCTCGCAACGCATTTGCAGGATGTTGAGCAGGTGCTTGCGCCCGATGCCGCAGAAGCCATGACCGCCCGAGGTGACCTTGTCGCCCTTGAAGAAGACATCGATATCGTCCCAGTGGTTGAACGCCGCTTCGATCGCCTGCGCGGTCGGCGCATCGGCTTCGGCCAGATTGCCCAGCGTCTGGTCGGAGAACACCACGCCCCAGCCGAAGGTGTCATAGGGACGATTGCGCTCCACCACCACGATCTGGTACGCGGGATTCTGCCGCTTCATCAGCAGCGCGAAGTACAGGCCGGCCGGGCCACCGCCTATGCATACGATGTTCATCTTCATTTGCGCAGTTTGAAGCGTTGCAGCTTGCCGGTTTCAGTGCGCGGCAAAGCCTCGATAAAACGGATCGCGCGCGGATACTTGTACGGCGCGATCTGCCCTTTGACGAATTCCTGCAATTGCGCCACCAGCTCCGGCGTGCCTGCATGACCGGGACGCAGCACCACATGCGCTTCGACGATCTGCCCGCGCTGCTCGTCGGCGCGGCCGATCACGCCGCATTCCGCCACCGCTGGATGGCGCAGCAACGCGTCCTCCACTTCCGGCCCGGCGATGTTGTAGCCGGCCGAGACGATCATGTCGTCGGTGCGCGAACGATAGTAGAAATAGCCATCGGCGTCCATTTCGTAGGCGTCGCCGGTCAGGTTCCAGCCATCGAGCACATAGTCGCGCTGGCGTTCATCGGCCAGATAGCGGCAGCCGGTCGGGCCTTTCACCGCCAGCCGCCCGATCACGCCCGGTCCCACCGGCTTGCCCTGGAAGTCGAGGATGCAGGCCTGATAGCCCGGGATAGGCTTGCCGGTGGCGCCCGGCCGCACCTGGTCGCCGGCGGCGGAAATGAAGATGTGCAGCAGTTCGGTCGCGCCTATGCCGTCTATCATCTGAATGCCGGTGGCCTGGCGCCACAGTTCGCGCGTGGCGGCCGGCAGCGCTTCGCCGGCGGAGACGGTTTTCTTCAGCGTCGACAGGTCGTGCTGCGCCGCCAGCGCGGCCATCTGCCGGTACGCGGTGGGCGCGGTGAAGCACACGGTGGCGCGGTAGGTTTCTATCGCCTTGATCAGCGTTTCCGGCGTCAGCTTCTCCAGCAGCACAGCGGTGGCGCCCACGCGCAACGGGAACAGCAGCAGACCGCCCAGGCCAAAGGTGAACGCCAGCGGCGGCGTGCCGATAAAGATGTCGCTCCGCTCCGATTGCAGCACCGAGCGCGGGAAGCAGTCGCAGATCGCCATCACGTCGCGATGGAAGTGCATGGTGCCTTTTGCGATGCCGGTGGTGCCGGAGGTGAAGCCGATCAGGCAAACGTCATCCGCCGCCGTATCCAGCGCGTCGAACCGCGCCGGCTGCTCGGCCATCAGCGCTTCCAGCGAGCCCGCTCCGCCGGAACCGCCGGAGCCGCCAAACCACAGCGTGCGGGCGCGGGCTGCGGCCGGCAGTTCGGCGTTGTCCAGCTCCTCGCGCAGATTGTCGGCGCACAGCACCGCGTTGACCTCGGCCTTGTTGGCGATGGCGCCCAGTTCGCGCGCGCGCAGCAGTGGCATGGTGGGCACGGCGATCAGGCCGGCCTTCATCACCGCCAGGATGCAGGCCGCCATCAGCGGCGTGTTCGCGCCGCGCAGCAGCACGCGGTTGCCCGGCTCCAGCCGCAGCGGTCCGCGCAGCACATGAGCGATGCGGTCGACCTGTTGGCGCAATTCCGCGTAAGTCCAGCTATGCTGCGCACCGCGCAATGCCAGGTGATCGGACGCGCCGGTGGCCAGCAGCAGGTCGGCGCAATTCAGGCGTTCCGGGTATTGCAGCTCGGGCAGATCGAAACGCAGCTCGGGCCACAACTCACGCGGCGGCAGGTGGCCACGGGCGAAATGATCGGTATAGGCGCTGGCGGTGAGAGGTCTGGTCATGATCGCCTTGAGGATGATAGCCGCAGCATATCTGCCGCAAAGCAGATACTTTAAGCTTAAACTATCTCAACATCAAGCAGTAGTTCAGGCGGCGGTATCCTGTCGTACCAATCCGGCCTGGTGAATCACGGCGCGCACCACGTCCGACAGCGCGGCCTGCACTGTCTCGTTGGATAGCTGGCCCGGCGCGATGTTCTTCAACACGGCGGCCGCGCCATGCAGTCCAAGCGTGACGCAGCCCGCGTGCAGCCGGTCGATGCGCGTCTGCGCATCCTGCTGCTCGCCCTTGGCCAGCAGGGTTTCGATATCGCCGGCGGCGGCGGTCAGCTGGTTCTGGAAGCCGCTCAGGTAGACCAGCAGGCGCTCGGCGTTGATGCCCAGCCGGCGCAGCGTGTCGGCCGGCGCCTCGGCCTGGTGTTCGTAGCCGCTGGCCGCCTGATCGAGGAAACCCACCAGATGCACCCGCACCTGCTCCGCCTGGAACGGCTTGACGATGAAGCCGGCGGTGCCCAGCGTGGTCGCTTCCTGCACCGTGTCCTTGTCGTTGGCCGAGGTGACCAGCACGAACGGCATGCTGCTGATTTCCGCATGCGCCTTCACGCGCTGCAGCAGCTCCATGCCGGACAGGCGCGGCATGCGCAGATCGCAGAAGCAGATCGCGGGACGCAAACCATCCTCCAGCTGCTGCCAGGCGTCGGCGCCGTCTTCCGCTTCGACGATGTCGAAACTGCCGCAGCTATCAATCAGGTGCATCAACACCATGCGTGAGACGACATCGTCGTCCACAACCAGAACTTTCATGTGGCTCCTTATGCCCTTTTTGAAGATCTTACATCAATCACTACCACTTTCAACGTCCTGGACAAAAAGAATGCGCCTTACAGTGTGCTAGTCGCGCGTGCTTGCGCCAGCAGGCGGCGCAGCTGTGGCATGGCCGCCTCGACTTCTGCCCAGTTGCCGTGATCCGCTTCGATTTCCAGCTCGCCGCACAGCGCCTGCAGTTCCTGCTCTTCCAGATAGCCGGCGCTGCCCTTCATGCCGTGCAGCAGGCGGCTGGCGTCGTCGCGGTCGCGCGCGGCCAGCGCGCGCTCCAGGTCCGCCAGCCGGGCCGGCGCGTCCTGGCTGAAGGCGGAACGCAGGCGCGCCTTCAGGTCGCTGGAACCACCGCTGTGCTGCGCCAGGCGCGACGTCTCCAGCGCGGCCGGCGCCACGCCGAACATGCTGTCCAGCTCCGGCGTGCCCAGCGCCGGATTGCGGCGCGGCTGCATCACCGGCAGCTGGAAGCCGCGCTGCAGCTGACGTTCGATCGCGCGGCTCAACTGGAAGTGCAGCTTGTCTTCATCGATCGGCTTAGTGAGGAAGTCGTCCATGCCCGAGGCCAGGTAGCGGCTGCGGTCTTCCTCGCTGGCGTTGGCGGTCAGCGCGATAATCATCAGCTCCTGGTCGCGCACCGGCGCGCCATCCGGGCCACCAGAACGGATCAGGCGCGTGGCGCTGGCGCCGTCCATTTCCGGCATGCGGCCGTCCATCAGAATCAGGTCGTAGCGCGTCAGCGCGCATGCCTTGACCGCCAGCGCGCCGTTGGCGGCGATGTCGACCTTGTGACCCAGGTCTTCCAGCATCATGCGGATGATGATCTGGTTGGTCGGGAAGTCTTCCGCGCACAGCACCTTCAGCTGATGACTATGCGGCTCGCGCGGCACATGCTGCACCACCGGCGGCGGCACACCGTTAGGCAGCGGCAGTTCGAACATGAAGATGCTGCCCTCACCCGGCACGCTGACAGCGTTGATACTGCCGCCCATCAGCTCCACCAGTTGGCGGCAGATCGCCAGACCGAGGCCGGTGCCGCCGTAACGGCGCGTGGTGGAGGCGTCGGCCTGTTCGAACTGCTGGAACAGGCGCGGAATGGCGTCGGCTTCGATGCCGATGCCGGTGTCCTGCACGCTGAAGCGGATGCGGTTGTCGATACCGTCGTCCGGCACCCGCTCCACCCGCATGCGCACCGCGCCCTGCTGCGTGAACTTGAAGGCATTGCCGACCAGGTTGACCAGCACCTGCCGCAAGCGGGTCGGATCGCCAACCACGAACTGCGGCAGGTTGTCTTCGAATTCCAGGCTGAAGCCGACGCTGTGCGCGGCCGCCTGCTCCTCGAACAGGCTGACCACATTTTCCACCGCCGCCGACAACGAGAAGTCGATATTCTCGATGGTCAGCTTGCCCGCTTCGATCTTGGAGAAGTCCAGCAGATCGTTAATGATCGACAGCAGCGATTGCGCATTGGCCTGGCCGCGCAGAATCTGCTCGCGGGTGCCGGCGGTCAGCTGCGCATCGCGCAGCGCAAAGCCCAGCATGCCGATCACGCCGGCCAGCGGGGTACGCATCTCGTGACTCATATTGGCCAGGAATTCGGATTTCTGACGCGTGGCGTCTTCCGCCTTTTGCTTGGCGTAGCGCAGCCGTTCCTCGTTGTCCTGCAAGGCGCGGTTGGCCAGCGCCAGTTCCTCGGTGTGCAGCCGCACCTGGCGTTCCTGCGCCATCAGCTGGTCGCGCGTCTGGCGCAGCGTTTGCAGGGTTTCCTCCAGTTGCTGGTAGGCGCGCGCGTTTTCCAGACCGGCGGCGGCGTGCGAGGCCAGCGTCTGCAGCATGTCCATGTGCACCCGCTGATAGCTGTTGCGCTCCGTGCTTTGCACCGACAGCAGTCCCACCACCTTGTCGCCGACGATCAGCGGCGCGTACATCATCGAATGCGCGGTCGGCGCACGCAGGCCGTCCTCGCGCACGCACGGCGCCAGCGAGGCCAGGCCGGATTCGTCCATGTAGTCGCGGTACTCGTTGACGAAGTCGTTGATGAAGATCGGCTTGCGGTGGTTCAGGCACCATACCGCCAGTTGATTCGGCTCGTTCAAGCTGCGCTGATAGGGCAAGGTGCGCACCCCACCTTCGATGGCGAACGGAAAGTCGATCACGCCATCGTCCTCGCGCACGAAGCCGATGCCGAAAATCTGCGCGTTCATCAGATGGTTGACGTGGCGGTACAGCGTCTGCATGGTGGTTTCCATGTCCAGCGAGGCGCTCATTTCCCGTCCCAGGTCGCTCAGCACCGAGATGTTGCGGTGCGCCTGTTCCACTTCCTCTTTCTGGCGCTCGGTGTCGATGCGGCGCTGCTCGGCCTCGGCGCGCTGCGCTTCGGCTTCCAGCCGGCGCCGTTCCAGTTCATGCTTCTGCTGCTGCAGCAGATGGTTCTTGTGCTCCACCTCGGCCGTGCGCGAGCCGACCAGCTGTTCCAGTCGCACTTGCTGGCGGCGCATATTGCGCACCCGCGCGTGGTAGATGGCGTAAGCGCCGCCCATGGCGATCAGCGCCAGCAGACTGCGGAACCACCAGGTCTTCCAGAACGGCGGCTGGATCGTGATCTCCAGCGTGGCGGCGTTGTCGTTCCAGATGCCGTCCTTGTTGGCGGCCTTGACCCGGAACACATAGGTGCCTGGATCGAGGTTGGTGTAGGTGGCAAAGCGCTTGGTGGAATCGGTCACCACCCAGTCCTCGTCAAAGCCCTGCAGCTGATAGGCGAAGCGGTTGCGCTGCGGCGCCGCGTAGTGCAGCGCCGCGAACTCCAGCGAGAACACCGAATCGGCCTCGGTCAGCGTCAGCGCGCCGGTGTGTTCGATGGCGGTCTTCAGTACGTCCGGATGTTCGCCCTGCCCCGGCTTGAGCGACTTGTTAAAGATCTGGAAGTCGGTGATGGCCACGGTTGGCGCCACGCTGTTTTCGCGCACATCGGCCGGCGCGAACGCGGTGATGCCGTTGAAGCCACCGAAGTACAGCGTGCCATCGGCGGTGCGCAACGCGGCGCCATCGAAGTAAGCGCCTTCGATGGTGCCATCGGCGCCGCTGTAATTGCGCACCAGCCCCGTCTCCACGTTGAGGCGCGACAGGCCGCTATTGGTGCTGATCCACAGATTGCCCGCGTCGTCCGGCAGGATCGAGGCGATGGCGTCGTCGGCGATGCCGTCCTTGCGCAGGTAGCGGCGGAAACGGATGCTGCCGTCGGCCGCCACTTCCATCTTGTTCAGGCCCGCCGCGGTGCCGACCCAGATCGCGCCGCGCGCGTCTTCGTACAGGTAGTGCACCTCGTCGTGACTGAGGCTGTAGGGGTCGGTGGGATCGCGGCGGAAGTGGCGGAACTTGCCGCTCTTGCGGTCGAGCAGATCGAGGCCATTGAAGGTGCCGATCCACAGCTGGCCGCGACGGTCTTCCAGGATCGGCCGCACTACATTGTCCGACAGGCTGCCGGGATCGGACGGATCGTGGCGGAAGGTGGAACTCTGCAGCGTGATCGGGTCCAGCCGGTGCAGGCCGCCGCGCGAGGCGATCCACAGAATGCCGCTGCGGTCAGCGACGATGTTGCGGATGGTGTCGCTGGCCGGATCGCCGCGCACAAAGGAAATCGCGCGGATCGCGCCAGTGGCCAGGTTGAGGTAATTGACGCCGGCCTGGCCACCGATCCACAGATTGCCGTTCTTCTCGCGCCACAGCGTCGACACCTGATCGTCGCTGATGCTGTTGGCGTTTTGCGCATCGTGGCGCCACACCTTGCTGTCGCCGCTGACCGGGTCATACAGATTCAGGCCGGCGCCGCTGCCCAGCCACAGTTTGCCATGGCCATCGGCGACGATGGAGCGGATCTTGTTGTCGGACAGGGTATTGGGCACGTCGGCCTGGCGCACGATGCGCGCAAAGCCGCCGCTGCCCATGTCGACCCGGCTGACGCCATCGTTCCAGGTGCCGACCCAGAAGGTGCCGACACGGTCGCGGAACAGCGCCGACACCTGGTTGTCCGCGATGCTGTGGGTATCGCTGACCTGATGGCGATATGCCACCATGCGTTCTTCCGCCGGCATCCAGCGGAACAAGCCATCGGCCACCGAACCGACCCACAGATTGGCTTCGCTATCCTCGTACAGCGTGGTGATATTGGCGCCGGGATTGAGCCCTTCGCGCGCGCCCAGGCGGCGCCGCTGCGGCTCGCTGCCCAGCAAACGCCATTGTTCCAGACCGCCCTGGGTGCCGACCCACAGCGTCTGCGCGCTATCCACCTGCAGCGCGGTGACCGAGTTGAACTTGCTGTTGCCGCTGGCGTCCACCGCGTAGTGCTGGAAGCGCGTGGCGCCGGGCGGCAGCATGTCGAGGCCGGAGGCGGTACCGACCCACAGCCGGCCGGCGGCGTCGCGCGCCAGCGCGTTGACATGGTCGTTGGACAGGCTGCCTGCATCGGCGGCGTCGTGGTGCCAGCTGATGAAGCGCTTGCTGACCGGGTCGAAGTGATGCAGGCCGTCGGCGCTGGCGATCCACAGTCCGCCCAGTCCATCGTCCTCAATGGCGCGCACGTGGCGGTTGCCGTTGCCGCGCTGCGCCGATTCGCGCGGCAGGAAGTGGGTGAAGGTGCGGGTTGACGAGTCGTAGCGATCGAGGCCGCCGTCGGTGCCCACCCACAGCTGGCCGGAGCGGTCCAGGTGCAGCACCCGCACCCAGTTGTCGACCAGGCTGCGCGGGTCGGACACCGCGCTCTTGTAGGTGACGGTGCGATAGCCGTCGAAGCGCGTCAGGCCGGCCTGGGTGCCGAGCCAGATGAAGCCCTGCTTGTCCTGAGCGATGGCCAGCACGGTTTCCTGCGCCAGCCCGTGCTCCACGCTCAGCTGCTCGAAGCGCAGCGTGCGCGGTGGCGCGCCGGCCAGCGCCACCGCGCACCACAACAACAGAACCGGCGCCAACCATCGCCGGCAAAGACGTATCAGGCGCGACATCGGTCAGGATTCAAAGAAGGCCAGTACATCGCTCTTGCGCGCAAAAGTGTCGCGCTGGCCGAGACGAATTAACTCGCAGGTGTAGGTGGATTCGAACAGCAGATAGGACGCCAGCGCCGAACCGCGCGCCTCGGTCGCGCCGATGCCGGACAACATGGCGCGGATTGGCGCCGGCAGGCTGGCGATGTGGCGCACGGCGATATCGTCCAGTCGTTCGGACGGCGCGATCACCAGCAGCTGCACCGGTTTCAATGGCGTTTTCTCCAGCAGCTCCGGCGGCAGCATGGACAGCGTGCGGTTGATGCGTTCCAGCCGCTCGATGTCGACCGCCAGGCCGTCGAGGAAGATCGACGACAGCGCATGGCCGGCGATCTGCGCCAGGCTGGGATAACGCGCCGCGTTGCGCTCCTCGACGCTGCGCGCCGGCTCGGTCAGGCGGCCGGCGCCCACCACCAGCACCTTGGAGGCGCCGAGATGGATCGCCGGCGAGATCGGTGCCAGCTGGCGCATCGAACCATCGCCGCAGTATTCGCGGTGGCCGCCCATGAACAGCGGCGTGGCCGGGAAGATGAACGGAATCGCCGACGACGCCAGCAGATGCTCGACGCCGATCTGGTCTTGCAGCGCCACGCGCTGGGTACGGACCCACGGCGCGATATCGGCCGCGGTCTGGTAAAAGGTCAGGTGGTTGCCGGCGCTGTAGGACGAAGCGGTGACGGCCAACGCGTGCAGCAGCCCTTCGGACAGCACCATGTCCAGCCGTGGCAAGTCCAGCATGCGGTGCAGCAGGCCGACCAGCGGCGTGTTGTCGAGCAGGGAGCGTGGCGGCGCGGCGCGCCATTTGCGCAGCAGCCAGCCAAACGACAGCAGCGACAGCCAGCGCGCGCCGGAGCGGATCACGCCCAGTGAATCGGCGCGGTAGACTTCCTCGACCTTGATGTTCTGCCAGACGTCCAGCAGCTTTTGCACGCCCTCGCCGAAGTTATCGGCCCGGCAGGCCAGCGCGGTGGCGTTGATCGCCCCGGCCGAGGTGCCACAGATAATGTCGAACGGATTGCGGGCCGGCGGCCAGCCCTCTTCCCACAAGATTTCCGAGATCGCCTGCAGTACACCAACCTGGTAAGCGGCGCGCGCACCGCCCCCGGTCAGGATCAAGCCTGTTTTCTTTTGCATACCCATCCGACAAGAGTAGCAGGGTCTTTGTCATTTTGGGAAGAATTAATCCCCTAAAACGACACCCTCGCGGCGTGGATCGGCGCCGCCAAACCACTCCTGCTGGCCGTTGACGGTGCGGCGCTGAATCCCCTGCAAGCCCGAATTCTGCTCGAATTCGCGAATGTCGTGGCCACGCGCTTTCAACTCGGCCACCACGGCGCGGCTGACGCGTCCCGCTTCCAGCTCGGTCGGGCCATTACGGCTGCCGAGGTTGGGCAGGCTGATGGCCTGCTGTACATCCAGCCCCCAGTCCAGCGTCCCCACCAGCACCTTGGCCACGTAGTTGATGATGGCCGAGCCGCCCGGCGAACCGGTGGCCAGCACCAACTGGTGGGTGCCCTTGTCAAACACCAGCGTTGGCGACATCGCGCTGCGCGGGCGTTTACCGGCCTGCACGCGGTTGGCGATCGGGCCGTCGGTGTCCTGCGAGTCGAACGAGAAGTCGGTCAGCTGGTTATTCAGCATGAAGCCATCCACCATCTGGCGCGAGCCGAAGGCGTCTTCCACCGAGGTGGTCATCGACAGGCCGCCGCCATAGGCATCCACCGCCACCAGGTGCGAGGTGGATGGGGTCTGGATCGCGTTGTCGGTGCCCCAGGCCACCTGCATGCTGTCCGGCGTGCCGTAATGGGCGGTGCCCATCGACTGCTCGCCGATCAGCGCCGCGCGCTGTTTCAGGTAGCCCGGGTCCAGCATGGCGCTGACGCCCTTGCCCGGCAGTGGCACGAAGTCGGTGTCGGCCACGTAGCGGTTACGGTCGGCGTAAGCCAGGCGGCCGGCTTCGGTGAACAGGTGGATGCCTTCCGCCGTCAGTTGGCCATTCACCGGCTTGTACGGGCTGATGTCCTTGTATGCCAGGATACCCAGCATCTGCGCGATGGCGATGCCGCCGGACGATGGCGGCGGCGCGCCGCACACGGTCCACTTTTTATAATCGCTGCAGATCGGCGCGCGTTCCTTGGCCTGATAGCCGGCGATGTCGGCGGCGGTCAGCTTGCCCGGATTGGTGGGATGCGCGGCCACCTTGGCGGCGATGTCGGTGGCGATGCGGCCCTTGTAGAAAGCATCGGCGCCGCCGTCGGCGATTTCACGCAGCGTGCGCGCCAGCTCGGGATTCTTCAGAATGTAGCCGACCGCGCGCGGCTTGCCGTCTTCATCGTAGAAGTAGGCGCGGGCGACCGGATCGCGCGCCAGGAATTTGTCGTGCGAGATCAGCGCATTCAGGCGCGGACTGACCGCGAAGCCGTTTTCCGCCAGCTGAATCGCCGGCTGGAACAGCGCCTTCCACTTCAAACGTCCGTGCTGCTTGTGCGCCAGCTCCAGCATGCGCAGCACGCCGGGCGCACCGACCGAACGGCCGCCGACGATGCCGGCTTCGCGCGACAGCGGCTTGCCCTGGGCGTCCTGGAACAGATGTTCGTCCGCAGTGGCGGGCGCGGTTTCGCGACCGTCGTAGGATTGCACGCGCTTGCCGTCGGCGTACATCAGGAAAGAGCCGCCGCCGATGCCGGACGATTGCGGCTCCACCAGCGTCAACACCAGTTGCATGGCGATCGCCGCGTCGATGGCGGCGCCGCCCTGCTTCAGCATCTGATAACCGGCCTGGGTGGCCAGCGGATTGGCTGCCGCCACCATGAATTTGTGCGAGGACTTGCCGGCTTTTTCGGCATAGCCGGTGGCGATTTCCGGCGCCGCATCCGGCGTGGTGGCGCGCTGCGCGTACGATGGCGCATGCAGGGCGCCGAGGATGGCGGCACTCAGCGCCAGTATCTTCAAACGTTTCATGTACTCTCCAAAGACGATCTTTGGCATCGTACACGAAATTGTTTAGATTGTTTTATTTGTGGACTATCTCGACACCACGAAGGCGCCAGCGCCGATCAGCAGCAGGCCAAACACCTTCACCGGCGTCAGCGACTCTTGCAGCGCCATGGTGCCGATCATCGTCACCATCACGATGGTGATCGCGGTCATGACCGGATAAGCCAGACTGATCGCCAGCCGTTCCAGCGCAAACGCGTAGCAGACAAAACCAAGCCCGTAGGCGCCGCAGGCGCTGCCCAGCCAGGCCAGGCGCGCGAAGCTGATGCCAGCGCCGGCCTGGCTGGACATCTTGATCAGGAAGGTAGCGGCGGCGCTGGCAACCGAGGCCAGGGCCACCCATAAGTAACCGAGGAGTGTAGGATTCATGGGCGCCGATTATACAGGCCGCCGCCACAAATTACTTCGGTTGCATGCGGATTGCGCCATCGAGGCGGATGGTTTCGCCGTTCAGCATCGGGTTTTCGATGATGGCCCGCGCCAGTTGTGCATACTCGGCCGGCTTGCCCAGGCGCGGCGGGAACGGCACCATGGCGCCCAGCGCATCCTGCACTTCCTGCGGCATACCGGTCAGCATCGGCGTTTCGAAGATGCCGGGGGCGATGGTCATGACGCGGATGCCGTTGCGCGACAGGTCGCGCGCCATCGGCAGCGTCAGGCCGGCCACGGCGGCCTTGGACGCACCGTAAGCGGCCTGACCGATCTGGCCGTCAAACGCCGCCACCGAGGCGGTGTTGATGATGACGCCGCGCTCGCCGGTCTCCAGCGGCGCGTTCTTGCTCATGGCGTCAGCCGCCAGCCGCGCCATGTTGAAGGTGCCGATCAGATTGATGGCCACCACGCGCTGGAACAGTTCCAGCGAATGCGGGCCGTCCTTGCCAACCGTCTTGGCGGCCGGCGCCACGCCGGCGCAATTGACGATGCCACGCAAAGTGCCCAGCGCCAGCGCCGCCGCCACCACCGCCTGGCCGTCGGCCTCGGAGGTCACGTCGCAGCGCACGAAAGTTCCGTGCAGCTCGGCCGCCAGCGCCTGGCCGGCATCGGCCTGCACATCCGCCAGCACCACCTTGCCGCCGTGCGCCGCCAACATCCGCGCCGTGCCCGCGCCCAGTCCCGATGCGCCGCCGGTGACGATGAATACGCTGTCCTTAATCTGCATGCCTGCCTCCTTGTTATTTGACGTTTACGTAAACGTCAGTATTATAGCAAGGCGTTGGGTATCGCATCCAGGCGAGCGACCTCATAGGTGGGACGGGCTTCCGAGTCGTTCGGCAGCTTGGCCGGATTGAACCAGCAACTGTCGATGCCGTAGCGGTTGGCGCCGAGGATATCGGCATCCAGGCGGTCGCCGATGATGATGGTGTGGGGCTTGCTGAAGGCGCGCGCCATGCCGGTGGTGTATTCGAAAAAACGGCTGTCCGGCTTTGCGTGGCCGCAGGCTTCGGAGGTGGCGATGAAGGAAATGTGCTCGCCCAGTCCCGAGCTGGCGATGCGGCGGTGCTGAATCGCCTGCACGCCGTTGGTGATGATGCCGATCTCGCCGTGCGCGGCCAGTTGACGGCACAGCGCCAGCGCGCCGTCGATCAGCACCACGGTATCGGACAGCGCTTCCAGATACAGAGCACTGGCGGTGGCCGGGTCCAGCGCCAGCTCGTGGGCGGCGAAGGTCTGGCGGAAGCGCTCGACCTTGAGGAAATCCTTGCTGACCGTACCGGTTTCAAAGGCACGCCACAGCGCCAGGTTGATGGCCTGGTACTGCGGGAACAGATTGTCGGTGGCGCCGTCGTAGCCCAGCTGTTGCAAGGTACGGCTGAAAGACAGCTGCTCGGAAGCTTTGAAGTCCAGCAGCGTATCGTCAAGGTCAAACAGGAAAAGCGTGTGCTTCATTGGATTGCTTTCAAAATGATGCGTTGGGCTGAAGCCAGATGTTGCACCGTCAACGCGCGGGCGCGTTCGGCGTCGCGCGCCTGGCAGGCGTGCAGGATGGCTTCGTGCTCGTGCTGGAACGCCGGGGTATCAGCCATCAGCCGCGCCTGCAGGCGCTCGTAGCGCTCGACCTGGCCGCGCAGTTCGCGGATGGCTTGCAGCTGCCGCTGATTGCCGCACGGCGCGTACAGCAAGGCGTGGAACTCACGGTTCAACTCACCCTGCTTGTCGGCGCTGGCGGCCTCGCCCAGCAGGCGGTGCACCAGCTCAACACGGGCCAGCGTTTCCGCATCCATGCGCTGCACGGCGCGGTGGATGGCATCGCCTTCCAGCAGCATGCGCAGGCTGTAGATTTCTTCGATATCGGTCACGCTCAGCGTGCGCACTGCCGCGCCGCGATTGGGATGCTGCTCCAGCAGCCCTTCGGCGGCCAGCTTCTGGATCGCCTCTCGCAACGGGATGCGGCTGACGGCAAAGCGCTCGGCCAGCTCGCGCTCGACCAGCCGGGCGCCGTCCGGCAACGCGCCGCTGGCGATCAGAGCGCGCAGCTCGGCAGCAAGATTCAGTGATGTGCTCATGGTCGAAATGGTATACCAAAATACCATATCAGTGTACTATTTCCATCCTCAACCACTGGAGGCTCGAATGGAACATCACTACCAGCTCACCGTGCAATGGACCGGCAACCGTGGCAGCGGCACCTCCGGCTATCGGGATTACGGGCGCGAACACGAGATCAGCGCGGCCGGCAAGCAGACAATTCCCGGCTCGTCGGACCCTGCGTTTCGGGGCGACGCCACGCGCTGGAATCCGGAAGAATTACTGGTGGCGTCAGCCTCGGCCTGCCACAAGCTGTGGTATCTGCACCTGTGCGCCGAGGCCGGCATCATCGTCACCGCCTACGAAGACCACGCCGAAGGCACGATGGACGACGAACGCATGCAGCGCGTGGTCTTGCGTCCACGCGTAACCATCGCCGCCGGTGACCGTGAACTGGCACTACAACTGCATCACACCGCGCACGAAAAGTGCTACATCGCCAACTCCGTCAACTTCCCCATCCACTGCGAAGCCAATGTCCACCTTCGGGGTCAGACCCCGAAAGTGGACATTGAATAGCGCGCGACCGAATGTCCACTTCGGGGTCTGACCCCGAAGTGGGGCCAAAAGTGGACACGAACTCGACATTCAGCATTGGACGGTGGCGCCGGCGCGGGTGCAGACTTTGCCGTTGGGACCGGCCACGCCATTGCCGGTGTTGTTGTAGCGTACGCCGTTGGCGCCGTTGCAGCCGCCGGCGTCGCAGCTGGTGATCGGCACCGGTGGTCGCGCCAGGCTGGGCGTGGCCGGCGGCGTTGGCGGCACCGGCATGGCGGGCTGTGGTGAGACGCGGGTTTGTGGCTGGCGTTCGATGATCTGCGGCACCGGCCGGCGCGGCATCGGTGATTGCGCCGGCGCCGTGCGGCAGGGTTGGACTTGCAGCGAGGTGCCATCCGAGTTCAGCTTGCAGACGGGCAGCTTGGCGTAGGCTTCGGCCGACATCTGTTCAGGATTGTCGGCCCAGGCATCGGCGCACACCAGCAGACCGATCAGCAACACGGCGGTCAGCGCGGCGGGTTTGATGATGTGCATGGGCTTCCCTCCTTCATCTCCATTATTAGCAGATGCACGCCAGGAGGGAAGCCGCCGATACAATTGGTAACTTACTGCGGCCGCAACGGTGGTGGCGGCGGCACTTCGGCTGGCACCACCACGGCCGGTGGCGGGGCCGAGGCCAGTGTCGGCGTCGGCGGTGACACCGCCAGCCAGCCGGCTGCCGGCAACAACGGCACCAGCAGCAGCGCGACGATGTTGATGATCTTGATCAGCGGGTTGACCGCCGGCCCGGCCGTGTCCTTGTACGGGTCGCCGACGGTGTCGCCGGTCACGGCCGCTTTGTGCGCATCCGAACCTTTGCCGCCGTGGTGGCCGTCTTCGATGTATTTCTTGGCGTTGTCCCAGGCGCCGCCGCCGGTGGTCATCGAAATCGCGACGAACAGGCCGGTGACGATGGTGCCCATCAGCATGCCGCCCAGCGCGGCCGAACCCAGCAGCATGCCGACCAGCACCGGCACCACCACCGGCAGCAGCGATGGCACGATCATTTCCTTGATCGCCGACGCAGTCAGCATGTCGACCGCCTTGTCGTACTCCGGCTTGGCCGTGCCTTCCATGATGCCCTTGATGTCGCGGAACTGGCGCCGCACTTCCACCACCACCGCGCCGGCCGCCCGCCCCACCGCTTCCATCGCCATGGCGCCGAACAGGTACGGCACCAGGCCGCCGATGATCAGGCCGACAATCACCATCGGGTTCGACAAATCGAACGCGATGCTGCGCCCGGCCGATTCCAGCGCGTGCGTGTAATCGGCAAACAGCACCAGCGCCGCCAGCCCGGCCGAGCCGATCGCGTAGCCCTTGGTGACGGCCTTGGTGGTGTTACCCACCGCGTCCAGCGGATCGGTAATCGCCCGCACCGAGTCCGGCATGCCGGACATTTCGGCGATGCCGCCGGCGTTGTCGGTGATCGGGCCGTAGGCGTCCAGCGCCACCACGATGCCGGCCATCGACAGCATCGCCGTGGCCGCGATCGCCACGCCATACAGCTGGCCCAGCTGGTAGGAAATCAGGATCGCGGCGCACACCGCCAGCACCGGCCACGCGGTCGATTTCATCGACACGCCCAGGCCGGCAATGATGTTGGTGCCGTGACCGGTGGTCGAGGCTTCGGCAATGTGCTTGACCGGATAGAAGTCGGTGCCGGTGTAGTACTCGGTGATGTAGACCATCAGCCCGGTCAGCACGATGCCGACCACGGTGCAGCCGATCATCTTGTAGCGCATGGTTTCATCAGGCCACAGCTGCCAGGTGACCACCACGAAGCCGATCAGCGACAGCCCGGCCGCCCACCACAGTCCGGTGTACAGCGCCGACATGATTTTCTTGCCCGGCTTGGCCTTGACCATCGAGCAGCCGATGATGGAGGCGAGGATGGATACCGCCCCCAGCAGCAGCGGATAGACCACCGCCGTGGTGCCCATGGCCCCCATCAGCAGCGCACCCAGCAGCATGGTGGCGATCAGCGTCACCACATAGGTTTCAAACAGGTCGGCCGCCATGCCGGCGCAGTCGCCGACGTTGTCGCCGACGTTATCGGCAATCACCGCCGGGTTGCGCGGGTCGTCTTCCGGAATCCCGGCTTCGACCTTGCCGACCAGGTCGGCGCCGACATCAGCGCCCTTGGTGAAGATGCCGCCGCCCAGCCGCGCGAAGATCGAAATCAGCGAGGCGCCAAACGCCAGCCCGATCAGCGGCTCGATCACCTTGTGCAGATTGGCGTCCGGGCCAACGCCCGCCACCAGGAACAGATAGAACAGCACCACGCCCAACAGCCCGAGCCCGACCACCAGCATGCCGGTGATGGCGCCGCCCTTGAAGGCGACATCCAGCGCCTCGTTCATGCCCTTGGACGCGGCTTGCGCGGTGCGCACATTGGCGCGCACCGAGACGTTCATGCCGATGAAGCCGCACGCGCCCGACAGCACCGCGCCGATCAGAAAGCCGATCGCGGTACTGGTGTCGAGTAGCACAGCAATGAGGATGAGCAGCACCACGCCGACGATGCCGATGGTGCGGTACTGGCGCGCCAGATAGGCGGCGGCGCCCTGTTGAATCGCCAGCGCGATTTCCTGCATGCGCGGATTGCCCGCGTCCTGTCGCAAGATCCAGCTACGCGACCATAAGCCATAGATCACGGCGATAACGCCGCACGCAACTGCAAACCATAAGCTGCCTGCCATAGTGTCCCCTTATTTTTGTTGATCAAGCTTTACAACCACACGGAAGTGCGAACTGCAGAACTTCAAAAATGGGATGGCGTCCGGCGTTAGGCCGTTTCAAAATGATCGCAGCGAGGCGCCGGCGACGAAGACAGTGCGAATGCACGGCGAGGCGCCGCAACGAAGCTGCGGTCTTTTTGAAACGGCCTAAAAAAAAGCGGACCATCGGTCCGCTCTACTTTACCGCTTATTTCGACAGCGCGGCAAACGCTGCATCACGAATTTGGTCGACCGGGCCGACGCCTTCGATGCGACGGTACTGCGGTGCGCCCGGCTCACCGGTCTGCGCCCAGTTGTTGTAGTAGCTGAGCAGCACTTCGGTCTGGTTGTGATACACGTCCAGACGCTTCTTCACCACCTCGGCCTTGTCGTCGTCGCGCTGCACCAGCTCTTCGCCGGTAACATCGTCCTTGCCTTCGACTTTAGGCGGGTTGAATTTGACATGGTAGACGCGGCCCGAGGCCGGATGGCAGCGGCGGCCGTCGATGCGCTCGATGATCTGCTCGTCCGGCACGGCGATTTCCAGCACGTAGTCCACGGCCACGCCGCTGTCCTTCATGGCGTCAGCCTGGGCGATGGTGCGCGGGAAGCCGTCGAACAGATAGCCGTGGGCGCAATCCGGCTGGGTCAGGCGATCCTTGACCAGACCGATGATGAGGTCATCCGACACCAAGCCACCCGCGTCCATCACTTTCTTCGCGGCCAGACCCAGTTCGGTGCCGGCCTTGATGGCGGCGCGCAGCATATCACCAGTGGAAATTTGCGGAATGTTGTATTTTTCTTTGATGAAATTGGCCTGGGTGCCCTTGCCGGCACCAGGTGCTCCTAACAGAATAAGACGCATGAAGTTTCCTAAAAACAGATATATGAGTATGGTTGGTTAGTGTCAGATCGTACGAAACTTACCACAAAACTCTGCCACAACGCCAATTTCAGGGCGATATACCGTATGAATATCGCACAGTCACAGACGTTATATCAGTGGTAACTGACTACTCGCTGACGCGAATTTTGATGAAAATCAGTAATGCTGGCGCACGCGTTCCAGGTCTTCCGGCGTATCCACGCCGGCGGCCGGCGCCGAGTCGGTGACATGCACGGCAATCGGATAGCCATGCCACAGCACGCGCAGCTGTTCCAGCGCCTCGATGGTTTCCAGCGGCGACACTTCCAGCGCCGGGTAGGCTTGCAGGAAGTCGTTGCGGTAGGCGTACAGCCCGATGTGACGGAGCGGTACATGGCCGGCTGGCAGGCTGTCTTTGGACTGCGCAAAAGCGTCGCGGTTCCACGGTATGGTCGCGCGCGAGAAATACAGGGCACGGCCAGCCTTGTCCAGCACCACCTTCACCACATTCGGATTGAAGGCGTCGGCCGCGTCGTGCAGCGGATGGGCGCAGGTAGACATCGGCACCTCGGCGCCGATGCGGGCCGCAGCCGCTTGCAGCAGCGTTGGATCGATCAGCGGCTCGTCGCCCTGCAGGTTGACGATGACCGCGTCGGCCGCCAGGTTCAGGGTGCGCGCCACCTCGGCGATGCGGTCGGTGCCGGACGGATGGTCGGCGCGGGTCATGCACACTTCCACCCCGTGCTGTTCGCAGGCGGCACGGATGTCTTGATGGTCGGTGGCAACGATGATGCGGGCCGCGCCGGACTGCTGGGCGCGCTCCGCCACGCGCACCACCATCGGCTTGCCGCCCAGATCGGCCAGCGGCTTGTTCGGCAGCCGGGTCGAAGCCAGGCGCGCCGGAATGATGACGATGAAGGACACGCTTATTCCGCCTTGTCCTGCAGGGTACGCGCCTCGTCGGCCCACATGATGGGGATACCGTCACGGATCGGATAAGCCAGGCGGTCGCCTTTGCAAATCATTTCCTGCGCCTTTTTATCGTACTCCAGCGGGCCTTTGCAGACCGGGCATACCAGGATATCAAGCAATCGAGCGTCCACGACATTTCTCCACAATTTGGTCGGCCAGCGCGCGGTCGATGCGCGCCGTTACCGGGACGACCCATAATCGCGGATCGTCTCTGAGTTCTTCAATTTGCGCACATTTTACTGCATCCTTCTCGGTCATCAAGATCAAGTCGGCCTGCAGGGCGGCAAAAGGCCGGTCCTGGAAGTCGTGATGATCGGGTAAAGGCAGCTCTGTAAAGTGCAGTCCGGCCGCTTTCAGCATGGTGAAAAAGCGCGCCGGGTTGCCGATGCCGGCGGCGGCGGCGATGCGCAAACCGTCCGGCGCGGCGCCGCCAGCCTGGCGCTGCGCGTCGGCTAGCTCGGCTAGCTCAGCCAGCGTGCGGCGGTTGGCGCGATCTCGCAGCTGTTCGGCGACGTCGCCGGCCAGCACCATCTGCAGCGGCGCACGCGCGCCGACGGCTGCGGCCAGCGCCGGCGTCAGTTGCGGCGCATTAATGACAGTGAAATCGCGCCGGCGCGACACCGGCTCGCGCAGCGGTCCGGCCGGCAGCAGCCAGCCATTGCCGGCGCCACGGCCGTCAAACAGGATGATTTCGACGTCGCGCTGCAGCTGGTAATGCTGCAAGCCATCGTCGGTCAGCAGGATATCCACCTCCGGATGCGCGGCCAGCAGCGCGCGGCCGGTGGCGGCCCGGTCACGGCCCACCATCACCGGCGCGCCAGTGCGCTGATGGATCAGCAGCGGCTCGTCGCCAACCTGCGCGGCCGTCGACGCTGCGGTCACCTCACGCGCACCCTGCTCCGAACTGCCGAAGCCGCGCGAAATCACGCCCGGCCGCATACCCGCCGCCTGCAACGCCTGCACCAGCCAGATCGTCAACGGCGTCTTGCCGGTGCCGCCGATGTAGATATTCCCCACCACCACCACCGGCACCGGCAGTCGCGACGACTTCAGCACACCGGCGCGGAACAGCGCCGCACGCAGCCCGCTCAGCAGACGGAACAGCAGGGACAGCGGCCACAGCGCGCAAGCCAGCGGACCGCGCCGCAGCCAGTTACGCGTCAGCGTTGCTTCCAGCGCCGACGAATTATTTTGCGCCACCGGTTTGCGCCGCGAAAGTGAGTTTGTCGTAGCCGGCGATACGCGCCGCTTCCATCACATTGATGACCATCTGATGCATGGCGAACTGGTCGGCATTGACGATCACCACCGGCGACTTGCCGGCGTCGCCGCCCTTGCCGGCCGCCTCGCGCATCGCTTCGGCGAAGCCATTGACGTCGCGGAACGACACCGCCTCGCCATTGATGGTGTAGTTGCCCTTGGCATCCACCGTCACGTTCAGCTCGAACGGCTTGTCGGTGGCCTTTTGCGCGTCAGCGGTCGGCAGCGTGATTTGCAGCTCGGTGAACTTGCTGTAAGTGGTGCTGACCATCAGGAAAATCAGGATCACCAGCAGCACGTCGATAAACGGGATCAGATTGATCTCCGGATCCTCGCGGCGCTGGCCTTTGCGGAAATTCATACCCGGCCCTTATTTGCGCTTGCTGTGGACGATATCCACAAACTTCACCGCCTGCTGCTCCATGTCGATGATGAAGCTGTCCACCAGCGCGCGGAAGTGACGGTAAAACACCAGGGTCGGCATCGCGATCGCCAGGCCGAAGCCGGTGTTATACAGCGCCACCGAAATACCGTGCGCCAGCGCGGCCGGATTGGAGCCGGTGCCGCTCTGCGAACCGAAAATCTCGATCATGCCGACCACCGTGCCGAACAAGCCCATCAGCGGCGCCAGCGAGGCGATCGTGCCCAGCGTGGTGAGGAAGCGCTCCAGCGTGTGCGCCACGCCGCTGCCGGCTTCTTCGATCGATTCCTTCATCACCTCGCGCGGCGCGTCCACATTGCGCAGCGCGGCCGACAGCACCACGCCCAGCGGCGAACTTTTCTCCAGCTTGTCGATGATGTCGGGCGTGATGTGGTTGCCGCGATAGACCTGAACCACCTCGTCCAGCAGCTTGCGCGGGATGATCTTGCTACGGCGCAGATACATCAGGCGTTCAATAATCAAGGCGGTGGCGACGATGGAAGCAATCAACAACAGCCAGATAGGCCAACCTGCAGCTTGGAAGATGGCGAGCAAAACAAACTCCTGTAGATAGAAACACCCGAATGGCGCAATGTATCTTGTTGGGCCGATGTCGGCAAGTGCCTGGTGGAGTTCTCAACATTTTCTGTGGACAATAATGTGAGCAAGCTCAGACCTTTTATGCCAAGTACATGATTTTAAACAGAATACTTGTGCAGCTCAAAAATCGCGCAGCTGGTGGTGAGCTTATCCCAGTTATGCCCACATTCTGTGGACAACATTGTGAGCAAAGATCATGCCTTCATACAAAGTCATTGATTCATAAGGATATTTTTCCCGTGCGCAAAAATAACGCAACCAAAATGGGGTTGCGCGGCCTGTGGAATTCCTCACATTTAATGTGGACAAGATTGTGAGCAAGGGTCTGGGCAATGGCCAATACCGTTGATTTATAAGGGATTTTTTACCCTGCGTAAAAAATTGGCAGAACCGTGTTTTTACCCCGTTTCACCCCTTAAAACCGGCTTATCCACCGCCCCGCTCCGAAACGCGACCGATAAGTTCCTGCTATCGTCCACTTCTGCACATTTTGTGTGGATAAGATTGTTAGCAAGGAAGCGCTTAGCTAATCAAGCTGTTGATTTACAAGGACTAAATTGCCATGCGTAAAAATAAAGCAGCCGTTTTAGCCGGGTGACCAGGGCAGTGAAATGCATGCGGATGCACCGCCAGACATATTCACCCAGCCATGCCCCGAGTGGACAAATCCAGAGTTTTGCACAAATTCTGTGGATAAAAGTGTGCGAAACCGTGCACAGCACCGATTAAGTCATTGATTCGTCACAATATACTTTCCGTGCATAAATTTTGAGCATGATAAAATCAACAACAAGAAAAAGCCTATCGGTCACCAAAGTTTCACACATCTTTTGTGGATAACTTTGTGCGTAACCACCCTCCCCATCGGCAAAGTACTTGATCCATAAGGACTTTTCCGCTTTGCACGCAAATACGGCAGAAATGTTTACCCTTTAAAATCATGGACCTACCTATAATAGCTGGTGCTTTACCTGCTCTATGACCGCTGTGTGACCAATCTCACATAGTGTGGATAGTTTCCTTTTTTGAAATCTATGAACTTCGACCAACGCAACGATTCCGCCCCCGTCATCAGCGTCAGCGCGCTCAACCAGGCGGTGGGGCGGCTGCTGGAACGCAGCTTCCCCTTGCAGTGGATATCTGGCGAAATTTCCAACTTCACGCGGGCGGCATCGGGCCACTGGTACTTCACGCTGAAGGACGACGGCGCCCAGGTGCGGGCGGTGATGTTCCGCGGCCGCGCGCAATACGCCAACTTCGTGCCGCGCGAGGGCGACAAGGTCGAGGTGCGGGCGCTGGTCACGCTGTACGGGCCGAGGGGCGATTACCAGATCAACGTCGAAGCGATCCGCCGCGCCGGCGTGGGCTCGCTGTTCGAAGCGTTTCAGCGGCTGAAGGAAAAGCTGGACGCGGCCGGCCTGTTCCACCCCGAGCGCAAGCGCGCGCTGCCGATGTTCCCGCGCGCGATCGGCATCGTCACCAGCCCGCAGGCCGCCGCGCTGCGCGACGTGCTGACCGCGCTGCAGCGGCGCGCGCCGCATGTGCAAGTGATCCTGTATCCGACGCCGGTGCAGGGTCAACTGGCCGGCGAGAAAATCGCCGCCGCCATCGACACCGCCTCGCTGCGCAATGAGTGTGACGTACTGATCGTTTGCCGTGGCGGCGGCAGCATCGAAGACCTGTGGTCGTTCAACGAAGAAGACGTCGCCTACGCGGTGGCCAACTGCCGCATGCCGGTGATTTCCGGCGTCGGCCACGAGACCGACTTCACCATCTGCGACTTTGCCGCCGACCTGCGCGCCGCCACACCGACCGCCGCCGCCGAACTGGCCGCGACGCCGCGCGCCGACTGGATCGGCTCACTGAAAGCCGACGTCATCGACCTGCGCCGCGCCATGCGGCGCGCCCTGAACGACGCCGAGCAGACACTGGACAACCACCAGCGCCGGCTGCTGAATCCGGGCGCCCAGATCGAACAGCAGCGCCACAAACTGCGCGCCCACGCCACCGCCCTCACCCACGCCAACCGCGCGCCGCTGACACAGGCGCGGCATCAACTGGAACGCCTGAGCGGCCGCCTGAGCGCACGCAAGCCCGACGCCGGCGCCAGCCGCTCCGCGCTAAGCGGCCTGCAGCACCGCGCCGCCACCAGCATCGCGCGCCAGCTGCATCACAAGCGCGACGCGCTAAGCGCATTAGCTGCACAACTGGAATTACTGAATCCACAGCGCACACTGGAGCGCGGCTACGCCATCGTCACGGACGACCACGGCAGCGTCGTGCGCGCACCGTCGCAGCTGAAGCCGGACAGCACCATCAACCTGCGCCTGGCCGAAGGCAGCGCCCAGGCCAAAGCCATCTAAACCCGGGGTCAATCCTCCCAAAGCTACACGGGCTCTACCGTAGCGTCCCGCTACGGTAGAGCCCGTGTAGCTTTGGGAGGATTGACCCCGGGTTTTACGCGGCGGACAGCATGGCCGACATGCCGATCAGCGTCGGATAGGGTTCGGTGATGAGGTAGGTGGGGATGTGGGCCAGGTAGTCTGAGAAGCGGCCCTTCTGTTCAAAGCGGGCGCGGAAGCCGGAGCGGTCCAGCAAGTCGCCCAGCTTCTGTACGGTGCGGCCGCCAAGGTAGATGCCGCCCTTGGCGCCCAGCGTCAACGCGACGTTGCCGGCCACCGTGCCCAGCATGTCGCAAAACGCCAAGAGCGTCTCTTCGCACACCGGATCGTGCCGGTGCATGCCGCGCTCCATGATTTCGGCCGTGCTGAGGTTCTGCGGCTCGACCCGCGCCCGCTCGCACAGCGCGCGGTACACCAGCGCGATGCCGATGCCGGACACCAGCCGCTCACTCGACACATGCTCGTGATAGCGCCGCGCGTAACGCAGGATGTCGATCTCGCGCTCGTTCATCGGCGCGAAGGTGGCGTGGCCGCCCTCGCTGTCGATGGCAATCCAGCGCTCGCCGGCCGGCACCAGCCCGGACACGCCTAGCCCCGCATCCGCGCCCACCAGACCGATGGTGGCGCCGCTGCGGATGATGCCGCCGCCAATCTGCCGCTTGTACTCCGGCGCCAGATACGGCAAGGCGCTGGCCAGCGCGGTGAAGTCGTTCACCACCACCAGCGACTTCAGGCTGAATTGCGAACACACGGCTTCAATCGAGAACGACCAGTGGTGGTTGGTCATGGTGACCCAGTCGCCATCGATCGGATTGGCGATGGCGATGCCGGCAAAGCGCGCCTGGTAGCCGCCCGCCGCCACCGTGGCCGGCTGCGACAGATAGGCCACCATCGCCGCCCCCAAGGTCGGATAGGCGGCGCACTCGGTCAGCCAGATCGCCTCGATCTGGTTGGGCGCGGTTTCCAGGCCGAAGCTGGCGCTGCTGCCGCCGATGTCGGCCAGAATGCGCGGGCCGTGCGCGAGGTGCGAAAATGCGTCGCGTTTCATGTCTCTTCCGTTCTATCTCTGGTGATGCGGGCTTGTTTCTGCATTATATTTCACGCGATTTCATGCAATAATATGAAAACGTTTTCAAGCCGCTTTTTCATTAAATACGCTCATGCCCCGAAAGTCAATGCTTCATCTGATGGAGAGGCTGGCAAAATATGGTAATCTTCGGAGAAAAGGTTTTCATAACTACATCGATAAGGTAACAACTTGGCTGACACTCCTCTTTCTTCCGGCCCATCGACCCTGATGGATGTTGCACGCCAGGCGGGAGTGTCCCCGAGCACGGTTTCACGCATCCTCAACGGCACCGCCAAGGTCTCGGACGACAAGCGCCAGGCGGTGCTGGCCGCGATCGAGAAAATGAACTTCGCGCCGAATCAGATGGCGCAGGGGCTGAAAAAAGGCCGTTCGATGACGATCGGCATCGTGGTGCAGGATATCTCCTCCCCTTTCTTTGACGAAACGCTGCGCGGCGTCGACGACGGCCTCAAGGGCACTGGCTTTGCGTCGGTGATCGTCAGCGGCCACTGGAATGCCGAGGAAGAGGCCGAGCGCATGCGGCTGCTGCTGGCGCGCAAGGTGGACGGCATCATCCTGCTGTCCGGCCGCATGGACGATGACACCGTGCTGCGCTTTTCGACCCAGCGGCCGATCGTCTCGACCGGCCGCGCGCTGCAAACCCGCAGTGCGCTGGGCTTCAAGATGGACAATGAATACGGCGCCTATCTGGCGGTGCATCACCTGATCGAGCTGGGCCACCGTCAGATCGCCTTTATCTCCGGCCCGTCCAACAACAGCGACGCCGACGAGCGCCTGGCCGGCTACAAGCGCGCGCTGGAGGAAGCCAACATCCCGCTGGACGAGCAGTTGATCGTCGAGGGTAACTACCACGAGGCCAGCGGCATGCTGGCCATGAACCGGCTGTTCGACACCCACCAGCAATTCACCGCCGTGTTTGCCGCCAACGACCTGAGCGCCTATGGCGCGCGGCTGGCCTTGTACCGCAAGGGCATCCGGGTGCCGGACGACATCTCGCTGGTCGGCTTCGACGACCTGCCCGGCTCCTCGTACACCACGCCGCCGCTGACCACCATCCGCCAGCCGCTGTACGACATCGGCCGCATCGCCACCCAGGCGCTGCTGCGCATCATCAACGGCGACGAGGCGCGCGGCGAGGTGCCGCCGCTGGAATTGATCGTGCGCGAGACCACGCGCCGGGTGCGCTGACGGCCGGGTTGGCGGCTATAGTATCCACACGGAACCGGGGTGATTTCCAGCAGGGACGGCCCATCCGCTTTACAATGGTGGACGTTTCGTCAAAAATGACCCGGTTTCAACACCACTCAACGACAAAGGAAGAATAATGGAACATACCCTGCCACCGCTGCCATATGCCATCGACGCCCTGGCGCCAGCCATTTCGCAAGAGACCCTGGAATACCACTACGGTAAACACCACCAGACGTATGTCACCAACCTGAACAACCTGATCAAAGGTACCGAGTTCGAAAACCTGTCGCTGGAAGAAATCGTCAAGAAATCGTCGGGCGGCATCTTCAACAACTCGGCGCAGATCTGGAACCACACCTTCTTCTGGAACAGCCTGACCCCGAACGGCAAAGGCGCACCGGAAGGCGCGCTGGCTGACGCCATCAACGCCAAATGGGGTTCGTTCGACAAATTCAAGGAAGAGTTCACCAAATCGGCCGTCGGCAACTTCGGTTCGAGCTGGACCTGGCTGGTGAAAAAAGCCGACGGTTCGCTGGACATCGTCAACACCTCCAACGCCGCCACCCCGCTGACCACCGACGCCAAAGCGCTGATCACCATCGACCTGTGGGAACACGCCTACTACATCGACTACCGCAACGTACGTCCAAAGTTCATCGAGACCTTCTTCAAGCTCGCCAACTGGGACTTCGCTGCCGCCAACTTCGCCTGAGCGACACCGGCAGCCTAAGCAAGAAAGCCCGCCTCCGCGCGGGCTTTTTTTTCACCCCAACTCCGGAGTTTTTCAAGCGGGATCGCTGATGCTGTGGGTGCCGGTTTCCAGCCGGCCGGCGTAGCGGCGCTGGAAGTCGGTGCTGATGATGCTGATGTCGTACCAGTGCTGCTGGGGCGCGGTGTCGATTCGCCATAGGTGGCTGGCGCCCGGCGCTAGTGCCAGCATTTGCGGCGCATCGGTGCGGTAGGCGTTGTGCCGTAGTTCGACTGTGCACGGCGCGCTGCCGTTGTTGCGCAGGTCTACCCAGGCCAGCGCGCCACGGCTGTCCATCGATGCGCTCAGGTCTGCGGTTACGCTGCCTTGCAGATGGCGGTGGAAGCCATTCGGACCGAGTATCCACAGGTCGTAACGGCCGCCGTCCAGCGGCGCTGGCAGCCACAGATCGTCCAGCGCTTTGCCGGCTTCCACCGTGTAGCGGCGCGGCCGGTGCCCCAGATGCAGCTGGTCGTAGACGTGGAATACGGCGCCGACACCGCCCTCGTTGCGGAACTGGAGCGTCAGCGCGGCGGGATTGCCGGTGACCTCGGCCCTCACCTGCAGCTGATATGGCAACGCGCGCGATGGCCGCACGCCGGCGGCCTGGCGCGGCAATTGCTGCCTGGCCGCCGACGGCACTTCGATGCCGCCCAGTTGCCGCTGCTCGGCGCGCACGGTGTCGGCCCATTCCTTGCTGCGGTTCTGCGGCGCCGGTGGACGCGCATCCGGCGCGGCGAAGTCGAAGCAGCTGGTCAGGTCACCGCAGACGGCACGCCGCCACGCGCTGATGCCGGTATCGCGCACGCCGAAGCGCTGCTCCAGGAAGCGCAGCACCGAGGTGTGGTCGAATACCTGTGAATTGACCCAGCCGCCTTTACTCCACGGCGAGATCACCAGCATCGGCACGCGCGGACCGAGGCCGTAGTTGCGGCCATCGCTGTGACACTCGTCCCCAAACGCCACGGTGGATTTGCCGAACTGCGTGCCGTCGCGATTGCGCCATGGCGGCGCCGGCGGCGGCATGTGGTCGAAGAAGGCGTCGTTTTCGTCGTACATCTGCAGGAATACGGTTTTACTCCACACTTCGGGATTGGCGGTCAGCGCCTCCAGCACTTGCTGGGTGTACCAGCCGCCCTGCACCGGCGTCGAGGGTTCCGGATGTTCGGAGTATTGCGTCGGTGAGACGATCCACGATACCTGCGGCAGCCGGCCAGCCAATACGTCATCCTTCAGCCCTTGCAGCGAGGCGCCCTGCAGCGGCGAACTGAGCCCCTTCTCCAGCAGCACGCCGGCGCCAGCTTCGTACTGTTCGCGGAACTGGCGGAACAGCACCAGCGGATTGCAGTCGTAGTTATCGGCCATGTCCTGATACACCTTCCAGCTGACGCCGGCCTGCTCCAGCCGCTCGGCGTAGGTGGTCCAGGTGAAGCCGTCGGCCGATGGCCCCATGCCGTCCTTGGTGTTGTCGATGGCGGGCCCGCCGCATGCGGCCGCCGGGTCGTTGGTGCCGGTGAACAGGAACAGCCGGTTGGGATTGGTGCCGCCCTGCAGCGAGCAGTGATACGCGTCGCACAGGGTGAAGGCTTCGGCCAGCGCGAACTGGAACGGCAGCTCTTCGCGGCCGTAGTAGGCCATCGAGGCGTCGGTTTTATATTTGGGCCAGAAGCCCATGCGGCCGCCGTCCCAGGCCGCGTGCGCGTCCGGCCAGGTATGCGGCAGATCGAGCCGGCACTGCGCATTGCCGGCCTGCTGATCGAGCCGATACGGCAGCACCACGCGGCGGCCATTGTGCTGCTGCCAGACGTTGCGTCCATCCTGGAGCGGAATCGGGAAGCGGTCGCCAAAACCGCGCACGCCGTTCAGGGTGCCGAAGTAGTGGTCGAACGAGCGATTCTCCTGCATCAGAATCACCACGTGCTGCACGTCCTGAATACTGCCGCTGACACTGTGCGCCGGCACCGCCAGCGCCTGTTGAATCACCGCCGGCAGCGCGCCATACAATCCGCCCGCCACCGCCTTGCGAAGAAAACTCCGTCTGCCCGATTTCACGTCCACGTCCCCTTTTACGTCGGAATATTAACGTTATCCAGAATTCACGTGACAAGCAAGTACTAGCTGAGCCACCGCCCGTTTGCGCTGCGACAAAGCCGGGATGACGTGCTACGATAAGTTCGTGGGATGGAGGACATCATGAAAAAGCTACCCGCACACGAAACGCCACCTATCCTTGGCAAACCACCCAAAGGGCTGGTGTTTGAGCGACGCCCGCTGCACGCACACGAAATCGATGTCGAGCTACATCGCAAGCTAGCCGAAACGCGCGCCTTCAAGGAAACAACGGAGGAAGACTTCAAGCGCATACTGGCAGAGCTCGATAATGAGCTGGGCAAAATTTGATCTGGAAAGCGATGGCCGCTTTCTCGCCTCAGCCAGAGATCTCGGAACGGCGCCGGCAAAGCGCATTGTCTCTACACTGCGGCAGATGAGTGGCTACGTTTCCTGGGCGGAGATGATCAGGGACTGCGTGCTGGCGCGCGTAACCAAACTCCTGTGAAGTTGTAGCTGGCCGACTATAATCGTTCAGCCCCCACACATGGAGATTCTTGATGACTTACCTCGCGTCCCCGCACCGTTATGATGAGATGCAGTACCGCACCTGCGGTCGCAGCGGCTTGAAGCTGCCGGCCATGTCGCTCGGCCTGTGGCATAACTTTGGCGATACCAATACCCTCGCCTCGCAGCGCGAGATGCTGCGCACCGCTTTCGATCTCGGCATCACCCACTTCGATCTGGCCAACAATTACGGCCCGCCCTACGGTTCCGCCGAAACCAATTTCGGCCACCACTTCAAGCAAGACTTCAAGCCTTACCGCGATGAGCTGATCATCTCCACCAAGGCCGGCTGGGATATGTGGCCCGGCCCTTACGGTCAGGGCGGCGGCTCGCGCAAGTATGTGCTGGCCAGCCTCGATCAGTCGCTGCAACGCATGGGCCTCGATTACGTCGATATCTTTTACTCGCACCGCTTCGATCCGGATACGCCGCTGGAAGAAACCATGGGCGCGCTGGCGCACGCGGTCCAGCAAGGCAAGGCGCTGTACGTCGGCGTGTCGTCGTATTCGGCCGAGAAGACCGCGCAGGCGGCACGTCTGCTGAAGGAGTGGAAGGTGCCATGCCTGATCCATCAGCCGTCCTACAATATGCTGAACCGCTGGATCGAAACCGAAGGGCTGCTCGATACGCTGGGTCACGAGGGCATCGGCTGCATCACATTCACCGCGTTGGCGCAGGGCATCCTCAGCGACAAATACCTGAACGGTGTGCCGGACGACGCGCGCGTCAACCGTCCCGGCGGCGGCTCGCTGCTGGCGTCGCACCTGAGCGAGGAAAACCTGCAGCGCGTGCGTGGCCTGAACGCGATCGCCCAGAGCCGTGGCCAGACGCTGGCCCAGATGGCGCTGGCCTGGGTGCTGCGCGACCAGCGCATCACGTCGACCTTGATCGGCGCCAGCAACGCCGCGCAAATCCGCGAGAACGTCGCCGCGCTGAAAAACCTCAGCTTCAGCGCCGAGGAACTGGCCGCGATCGACCAGCTGGCGCAGGAAGGCGCGATCAATCTGTGGGCCGGGTCCTCGTCGCACAGATAATGGATCGCTTCAACGCCATGCGCATCTTCACCCGCATCGTCGAGCTGGAAAGCTTCAGCAAGGCGGCGGAGGATTTGCAGATTCCGGCCGCCACCGCCACCTACACCATCAAGCAGCTGGAGGCGCGCCTCGGCGTGCGCCTGCTGCAGCGGACCACACGTCACGTCAGCCCGACGCTGGATGGGCAGGCCTACTACCAGCGCTGCGTGCGCATCCTGGCGGATGTGGAGGAGACCGAGGCTGGCTTCGGCAACAGTGGCGTGGCGCCGCGCGGCAAGCTGCGGGTGGATTTGCAGGGCACCCTGTCGCGCCATTACGTGCTGCCGCGATTGCAGGAGTTCTTCGCCCGCTATCCGGACATCGAGCTGGAGATCGGCATGAGCGACCGTCTGGTCGACCTGGTGCGCGAGGGCGTGGACTGCGTGCTGCGCGTGGGCGAGCTGCGCGACTCCAGCATGGTGGCACGGCGCGTCGCCACGCTGCAGCAGGTCACCTGCGCCAGCGCCGCCTATTTCGAGCGCCATGGCACGCCGCATACGCTGGAGGATTTGCGCGCGCAAGGCCACCGCGCGGTGAATTTTTATTCGGCCAGCAGCGGCAAGATGTTCCCGTTTGATTTCATCGTCGATGGCGAGCAGCGCAGCGTCGTGCTGCCCGGCAGCGTGTCGGTCAGCACCGCCGAGGCTTATGCGGCCTGCTGCGCCAGCGACCTCGGTCTGGTACAACTGCCGCGCTATCACGTCGAAACGCAGCTGCGCAGCGGCGAGTTCCGCGAAGTGCTGGCGCAATGGCGCCCGCATGCGATGCCGGTATCGGTGCTATATCCGCACGCGCGCCAGCTGTCGCCGCGCGTGCGCGTGTTTGTCGACTGGCTCAGCGACGTGATGAGCGTCGCAAACTAATCAACTGTTGCGCGACCAGTCGCGGCGCTCTTCGCGCACCGGCTGCGGCGGCACTTCGCGCGTCGCCGTATCGTTCGGCAGCACGTCCTTGAATTCGCCATCCACCACCGGGATGGTTTCGACGTGGTCGTAGCCGATGTCCAATTCCAGATTTTCGCGCGCCACGCTGGCGCGTTCGCCGGTGCCTGCCGCATCGGTATCGCTATCCAGTTCGCTATCCGGCTCGCCGATGACATCGCTGCCGCTGTCGGAGTTGTCGCTCGGCCCCAGCGCGCGCGTGCCATGGCCGCGCCCCAAGGTGCGGTCGGCGCCGGCCGGGAGGTTGTCCGGGTCCAGAGTGCTGTCAGCCATGATGTCCTCCTTGTTAAAAATTCATTAAAACACCGCGTCAGCACCACGTCAGTGCGCCAATTCGCATAAGACTATTGTGCCCATAGGAATTTTTTACTTTACAAATGTATTATTCATCCCTATAGTTAAGACATCAAACAAGGAGAGAATCATGAGCACAACTACCAAACAACTGCTGGCCGCCGCCGCTACCGTCGCTTTTGCCATCGCCGCCACCGCCACCACCGTGACCAACGCCTTCGCGCAGACCACCACTCCGGCCGTGACCACTGCCACCGCCGCCGCCCAGAACACCGTGGCCACCAGCGCGCTGTCGACCGCCAAGGTGGAACAGCCTAAAGGCAAAACCCGCGCCGAAGTGCAGGCCGAATTCCTGGAAGCCCGCAAAAACGGCACCCTGTTGGAAACCGAGGCTGACTTCGACGTCGCCCAGACCCGCAAACACGTGGTTCAACACTAAGTCGTAAGCAATGAAGGGTTCGTTCCGCCATCTGCTGCTGCCCGCCGCGTGCGCCTTGGCGCTGCTGGCCGGTTGTGCCGACATGGGCAAGGTCAAGCCGCAAGCCACGCAGCTGAAGGCGGCCGACCTGAATGCCGGCGGCGCGATCACCGCCGCCAGCGCCAACATCGCCTGGCCGGACGCGCAATGGTGGGCCGCGCTGCATGACGAGCAACTGAACCAGCTGGTGGCCGCCGCATTGAGCGACAGCCCGACCCTGCACGCGGCACTGGCGCGGGTGCGCCAGGCCGAGGCGCTGGCCGGCGTCAGCAAGGCCGCCACCGGACCGCGTGTGGACGCCGCGGCCAGCAGCACGCGCCAGTTGTACGCGGCGCACAGTACGATCCCCGCACCGCTCGCAGGGAACTACGCGTGGATGAACAATGCCGCGCTATCCGGTTCCTACGATCTGGACCTGTGGGGTCGCAATCGCGATGCGCTGGCGGCAGCGCTGGACGAGGTGCACCTGGCCGCCGCCGAATCGCAAATGGCGCGGCTGACGCTGGAAACCTCCATCGTCCGCACCTACATCCAGCTGTCGCTGGAGTACACGCTGCAGGACAGCGTGACCGACAATCTGGCGCAACGCCAGCGCATCCTGGAGATCACGCGCCGCCGCAAGGCGGCCGGTCTGGCCAGCGATATTGAAGTAATCAGCATCGAAACAACGCTGCCGGCCGGACGACGCGAGCATGAACAGCATGGCGAAGCCATTGCGCTGCTGCGCAACCAGTTGGCGGCACTGATCGGCAAGGGACCGGGCGATGGCGACACCATCGTCCGGCCAACGCTGACCCTGAGCACGGCCCACGACCGCGTGCCGGCCGACCTGCCGGCCGAACTGGTGGGCCGCCGGCCCGACATCGTGGCGCAGCGCTGGCGCGTGGAAGCGGCCGGCGCGCGCATCGACGCGGCCAAAAAGGACTTCTACCCGAACATCAACCTGAGCGCGTTCATCGGCCAGCAGTCGCTGGGCTTTGGCCACTTCCTGGAAAGCGGTTCGCAGACGCGCGGCATCGCGCCGGCCATCAGCCTGCCGATTTTCGACGGCGGCCGCCTGCGCAGCCAGCTCGGTAACCAGACCGCGATTTACGACATCGCGGTGGAGCAGTACAACGCCACCGTGATCCAGGCGCTGTCCGACGTCGCCGGCGCGCTGGTGAAAATCGACTCGGTGAAGCAGCAGGACCAGCTGGCGCAGCGCGCGCTGACATCGGCGCGGCGCCAGCAGCAACTGGCGGAAAAAGCCTACGCGTCCGGTCTGACCGACTCGCTGAACGTGATCAACGCACAACTGACCTTGTTGAATGAACAGCAGCAGATGGCGCAAGTGGCAAGCAAACAACTGGATAACTTCGCCTTGTTGATGTCTGCGTTGGGTGGGGGCATAAAACTGGATTTAGATTGATACATAAATAGTACAATCGAGTCCTTTCGAAAAAATATTAGAGGAGTGGCAATGAGTAGTTTTGAAGCGACTAGAAAGCGCCTTAAAAATATCCATGGCCGAATACCGGAGTTTCCTGAGGATGCCATGCGTCTGGTGCGCATGACTTACCACATCCAGAAGCGGATGAAGGATTTGAGCAACGCCGCCTTGCGGCAGCATGACCTGGTCGACGCCAGCTACATGGTATTGGCGGTGCTGTACGGTTCGGACAATGAGACCTCGACCGCGTCCACGCTGGGCGAGGCTTGCATGGAAAAACCGGCCAACCTGACGCGGGTCTGCAATGACCTGGAGTCGCAAGGCTTGATCACACGCGGCAATCGCCCTGGCGACCGTCGTTGCGTGATGATTTCGCTGACCGACGCCGGTCGCGCATTGGCCGAGAAGGTGCTGCCGGAAGTATGGAACAAGACCACGCGGGCCTATGACGGCTACAGCGCGGAAGAAGTAAAGCTGTTGGAATCGCTGCTGAAACGGCAGCTGGATAATTTAGAAGCCATAACCTAGAACCCTACCCATGAACGCTACTCCCGCCGCCCCGCCCTCCCCGGACCACAGCGCGGCGCGGAGAGCCTTCAACTGGCTGCGCAACGAAACCCGCGCCTGGGCCGGCACCGAAGGCGAACGTTTCATCTTTGTCGCCAAGTGCATGCTGGCCTCGTTCTCCGCACTGTGGCTGGCGTTCCGCCTCGGTCTCGACGCTCCCTACACCGCGCTGGCCACCACCATTATCCTGGCCATGCCCAGCAGCGGCATGGTGCTGGAAAAGGCATTCCACCGTTTTCTCGGCACGCTGATCGGCTGTTCGGCAGCGCTGGCGCTGGTGGCGCTGTTCCCGCAGACGCCGACCGTGCTGTTTCTCGGCCTGGCGCTGTGGGTGGCGCTGTGTACCGGCGGCGCCGCCATGCACCGCAACCAGCAGTCCTACAGCTTTGTGCTGGCCGGCTATACGGCGGTGATGATCGCGGTGCCGGCGGTGGACGCGCCGGCCAGCGTGTTCACGCTGGCGGTCACCCGCGTGACCGAGGTCGGGCTGGGCATCATCTGTTCGGCGGTGGTACACGATGTGATCTTCCCACGCCGTCACTCGCGCGCGGTGATGCGCACCGTGCAGGCGCGCTACGCCGGCTTCATCGACTTTTGTCGCGGCGTGCTGGAACATCGCATCACGCCGGAAGCGGCCGAGTTAAATCACCTGAAGTTCGCGGCCGATATCGCCGCGCTGGAGTCAGGCCGCGCCGCCGCTTTCTTTGAGGCCGGCCATTCGCGTACGCAGACGCGCCAGTTGCACGCCTTCAACGCCGCCTTCATGACGGCGCTGACCACTTTCTACACGCTGCATCGCCTGAGCCACCGCCTGCGCGCCGCAGGGAGCGGCCCGGTGCTGGATCTGGTCGAGCCGATGTACGCGCACATGGCACGCACGCTGGGTGAAGACCTGACGGCGGCACGCTTGGCGCAAATGCGCACCACGCTAGCCGACGACATCACCGCCGCGCGCGCGCAGCTGGCGGCCGCGCCGGCGCTGGAACGCGCGCAGCAGATCGACTTCGACACGGCGGTGGAGCTGCTGGAGCGCTACGCCAGCAACCTGGCCGATTTCGCCGCGCTGTATCACGGCCTGGCGCAGCAGAAGCGCCAGCAGGTCAGCGATCCCGGCGCCTATTCGCCGAAGACGCCGCCGGCCATCATCGCCGCCAGTGGCTTCCGCGCCGCCGTCACGTTGCTGGTCACGGCCGGCATGTGGTACTGGCTGGCGTGGCCGGCCACCGTCAACGCCATTCTGATGGCGACCATTTTCTGCGCGCTGGCGTCGTCGTCGCCGCGTCCCACCGCCATGGTGCAGGGCGTGCTGCTGGGCTTTATGGCCGGCATGCCGCTGGCCTTCGCCACCGAATTCCTGCTGGTGGCCAAAGCCGACAGCTTCTACCCGATGGTGCTGGCGGCGCTGCCGCTGTTTGCCTTTGCCGCCTACCTGATCGCCAGTCCGCGCTGGGCCGGCACCGGTGTCGGCATGGGCATGTTCTCGGCCACGCTGGTGGTGCCGTCCAATATGATGCGTTACGACGTCGAGTCCTTCATCGGCAGCGAACTGTCGCTGACCATGGGCGTGGTGGTGGCCTGGCTGATGTTCAAGGTGGTGCTGCCCGAGCATACGATGGGCCATCGCGGCCACGTCGCCGCCGCGCTGTGGCGCGAAGCGCAGCAGGCGTGCGACGCGCGCCTGTATCGTTTGAAGCGCCGCTTCGACAACCGCGTGCGCGATCTGCTAAGTCAACTGAACGCCGCCGCTGGTCCGGCGCCCAACGCCGAAACCCGCGCCGTGGTGCGCCAAGGTCTGACGCTGCTGGAACTGGGCCACGCCGTGATCGAGCTGCGTCAGTTGATCGCGGCCTCGCACGCGGGCGAAGCGCGCGCCAGCCTGGAAACCGTGCTGCGCCTGCTGGCCGCCTACCTGCACGCGCCATCGCGCGCGGCCGGCGAAGAAGTGCTGCAAGCCGTGCTCGATGCCGGCACGGCGGTGCGCGCCGCCCTGCCCGACGTACTGCACGAAACTCAGGCCGAGCGCCGCGCGCGCCTGCACACGGCGTTGACCGATCTGCATTCCATCTACACGTCCTTGCTGGACCAGCTATCAGGAGAATTCCATGCCGCGTGAAATCGACTTTTTTGGCGTGCTGCTGCCCGGCGTGCTGCCGGTGTTTCTGCTTAGCGGCGTACTGCAACTGGTGCTGGACGCGGTGCTGAGCCACGTCGGTGCCTATCGCGGCAGCTGGCACCCGGCGCTGGTGCGGCTATGCATGTTCGTCTGCATTTTCAGCGCCCTGCTGGTCACCCTGTACAAATAACTTTTCTGTGAGAGCCTTCTGTGAGCGCATCTAAAATTTTCCGATTCTGTCTGACCATGCTGTTGCTGGCGGCGGCCCTGTGGATGGGCCGCTCGGCCTGGGACCACTACATGGAATCGGCCTGGACCCGCGACGGCCGCGTCAAGGCCGACGTCATCACCATCAGCGCCGACGTCGCCGGCACCGTGACCGAAGTGCTGGTACACGACAATCAGCTGGTGCAGAAAGGCGATGTGCTGTTCGTGGTCGACAAGGCGCGCTATGAAAACGCGCTGACGCAGTCGAAGGCGATGCTGGCCTCGCAGCAGGTGGAAAAAGGCCGCCGCGCGCAGGAAGCCAAGCGCCGCGCCGGACTGGATAGCTCGATCGTCTCGGCCGAAAGCAAGGAGACGGCGGAAGCGGCGGTCGGCACCGCGTCGGCACAGTACCAGGCCGCCATGGCAGCGCGCGAGCTGGCGGAGCTGAATCTGGAACGCACCGTGGTGCGCGCCCCGGTCACCGGCTATGTCACCAACCTGAATGTGCATGCCGGCGATTTCGCCGCCGTGGGTGCCGCCAAGCTGGCGCTGATCGATGCCAATTCCTTCTATGTGGTCGGCTACTTCGAAGAGACCAAGCTGCCGCTGCTGAAACTGAACGACAAGGTGGAAGTGCACATGATGAGCGGCGCGGCGCAACTGCAGGGCCACATCGAAAGCATCGCGCGCGGCATCACCGACCGCGATGCAAGCCTGGGCCGCGAGCTGCTGGCCGACGTCAACCCAACCTTCAACTGGGTGCGCCTGGCACAGCGCGTGCCGGTGCGCATCCACATCGATCAAAAGCCGGACAACCTGGAGCTGGTGGCCGGCACGACCTGCACGGTGGTGATTCATGGATAGCGAACTGATTAAACTCTTCCTCGAAGCGGCGCAACTGGGCAGCTTCTCGGCCGCCGGCCGCAAACAAGGACTGTCGCCAGCGGCGGCCAGCGCCAGCATCCAGCGGTTGGAAAACTCGCTGCAGGTCAAACTGTTTGAACGCACCACGCGCCAGCTGCGCCTGACCGAGGAAGGCAAGCTGTATCGCCACTTCAGCGAGCAGGCGATGGCGCTGATGGCGGAGGCGGAAGCCAGTCTGCAGGCCGGCACCGACAGCGTGCATGGGCTGGTGCGGATCTCGGCGCCATCCGACCTTGGCCGCAATGTGCTGCTGCCGATGCTGGAAGAATTCCGCGCCCGCCATCCCGACATCCAGTACACGCTGACCTTGAGCGGCAACGCCTCCAACATGGTTCAGGACGATCCGGATCTGGTGCTGCGCTATGGCCTGCTGTCCGATAGCGACATGGTGGCGCGCGTGCTGGCACCGAGTCGGCGCGTGGTGTGCGCGGCGCCGTCGCTGATCGCCAAAACCGGCGGCCCGGCCACACCGGAAGATCTGGCCAACCTGCCGACGCTGGTGCTGGTGACGGCGCGCGGCGCGCTGCAGGAATGGCGCTACTGCACCAACGACGAGGCGGACGAACGCCGCTCGGTGCGGGTGCGTAACGGCCAGCATAGCAACGATGGCGAGATCCTGCGCAAATGGGCGCTCGCCGGCCAGGGCTATGCCTACAAATCGATTCTGGACATTTCGGATGACTTGCGCTGCGGCCGACTGGCCACGGTGCTGGACGAGTACTTCACCGATAGTGAACCACTGACTTTGCTTTACCACCGCGACCGCTACCAGCCGCCGCGGGTCGCGCTGCTGATCCAGTACCTGCAGCAGCGCTTCGCAGAGCTAGCGTAAAACGCTAGCGCGCGCCAGCGGCGTCTATCAGCGCGCCGCTGACGTAGGAGGACTGGGGGCCGAGCAGCCACAAAATGGTCTCGGCAATCTCCTCCGGCTGTCCGCCGCGCCCAAGAGGCACGGTGGACGCCAACTTGTCGACCCGATCCGGATCGCCGCCGCTGGCGTGGATTTCGGTATAAATAATCCCCGGCCGCACGCAGTTCACGCGTATCCCTTCCGGCCCAACTTCCTTCGACAAACCCAGTGTCATCACATCGACCGCGCCCTTCGAGGCCGCGTAGTCGATATACACATTGCCGCCGCCATGACGCGACGCGCCCGACGACACGTTGACGATGCCGCCGCCCTGCCCGCCGCGCGCGGTGGACATGCGCTTGATGGCCTCGCGGCTGCACAGGAAATAGCTGAGGATATTGGTGTTGAACACGCGCTGCAGACGCTCGGCCGACATATCGGCCAGCTTGCCCTGCTGTTCCAGCACCCCGACGTTGTTGACCAGCGCCGTCAGCGGACCCAGTTCTTCGTCGATGGTGGCGAACAGGCGCAGCACGTCGGCCTCGATGCCGACATCGGCCTGCACGGCAATGGCCTCGCCGCCTTCGGCCTGAATCTGCGCACGCAGGCGCTCGGCCGCGACGGCGTTGCTGTGATAGTTGATACAGACGGCGTAACCGCGCCGGCTGGCCAGCAGCGCGGTGGCGGCGCCGATGCCGCGGCTACTGCCGGTGACCAGCAGCACCTGCTTCATTTTTCCGGACTCAGATTCGACATCGCGTAGGTGATGTGCTGCCACCAATGTTCACGCGAGTGCACGGTGCGCAGGCACTTCCGGTCCACTTCAGTCTTGAACACCGCATCCACGCACTGCTTGGTCAGCAGCGCATTGCGCTGGTTTTCGGCATTCACCAGCGCCACGCCCATCCACAGGATGAGGCCAAAGAAGACGATAACAAGGCTCCACGCCACATGGTTAATGTAGCTCCATTCAAACAGGGTCTCCAGCGCCGGCGAAGATTCCTTATAAATCTTCATCACCTGGGCTTCGGCCTCCTCCCGCTCGTTACGTGGAAATTTCATCTTCTTACCCATCCTTCCTTGATTACTTCTTGCCGGCGCGTTCCTGCAGCGACTTCGCTACCAGGCTGTCCACCACCGCAAACATGGCGGTGTGGGCGGCGGCCGGCGACGTCAGGCCATGGCCCGCGACTGCTGGCGAGGTGGTGTAGTGACCATCGATCACCAGGGCAGGCACGCTATCCAGTTTATACTGATTTGCGATCTGCTGGCCGCGTTTCAACTTGGTCTGGACGCCGAACGAATTGAAGGCTTCCAGGTACTTGGCCTTGTCGACGCCGTTCTTGACCACGAAGTCCAGCAAGGCCTGGTCGGTGTTCAGGCGATTGCGATCGACGTGGATGGCGTGGAAGATCTTTTCATGCATGCCGTTGCCCAGCGCGTTCATCGATTCCAGCGTGTAGAAGGCTTTGGCCTGGGCGTCGTCGCCCATGTGCATGCGTTTGAAGACGATCTTGTCGCCGTTCTTTTTAACCCAGTCGGCCAACGCCGGGTCCAGCGCGTTGCAGTGCGGGCAATGGTACATAAAGAATTCCAGGACTTCGACTTTCTTGCCGGTGTCCGGGCGCGGGCCGGTGACGGTGTTGAAGTCCACGCCGTCCTTGAAGTCGGCGGCGGAGGCGCCAGCGGCGGCGGCCATAAAGGCGACGGTGGCAATCAGGGGGCGCAGGAGGCTGAACAGACGCATAACTATCCTTCGAGGTAAAAGTGTGAGAGCGAACGCGGGGAGATTACCACTTTTTACCTGGTTCGGCTCAAGTATTAAGCCAGCTTTAAGGACGGTGCCGGCGCGCGCTTTCCAGTTTTTCGCACAGCACGGCGATGCCATCGGCGATGCGCGGCGTGGCGCGCACCAGCAGTTCGCTGTCCAGCATGAACAGATTGTCACGCTGGACCGCCAGTAAGCTCTTGTAGGGCCGCCAGATGTTGATGCCGCCCTCGCCGTCGTGCCGTTCGCCGCCAATGATGGCTTCTGGATTTTCCTGCAACACGGCTTCGGTGCTGACCGAGGGTGCGGTCACCTTCAAGCCGGCGAACACATTGCGGCCGCCGCAGACGCGTAGCGCGTCACTGACGATATGCTCGCCGTTCAGCGTGTACAGCGGCTTTTCCCAGATCTGGTAGAACACCCGCACCGGCGCGCGCTGGGCGTAGCCGGCGCTCAGGCTGGCGATCTTCTGGCGGTAGTCGCGCGCGGCGGATTGGGCGGCGGCGTCGGTGCCGAGCAGTTGACCGAGGCGGGTCAGGCTGGTGGCGATGTCGTCCAGCTTTTTCGGCTCGCTGTAGAAAATCGGGATGCCCAGGCTTTTCAGCTGCGCCAGTTGGCGCTCGGTGTTCCCGGTCTGCCAGACCACCAGCAGATCGGGCTTGAGCGCCAGCAGGCGTTCCATGTCGATCTGGGCGTCGCTGCCGATCACCGGCAGGCGCTTGGCGGCTTCCGGATAGTCGCTGTAGTTCATCACGCCGGCCACCCGTGCGCCGCCACCGGCCGCGAACAGCAGCTCGGTGATGTGCGGCGCGGTCGACACCACGCGCTGCGCCGGCGCCGCCAGCGTGACGCGATTGCCGGCATCATCCTGCACCGTGATCGCCGCGTGGGCGGCACCCTGCCCGGCCGCGCCGGCCAGCGCCAGCAGCGTCACCGCAAGCTTGCGCGTGGCACGCATCAGAAGTCGTAGCGCGCCGAGAGTTTCAGCTGACGGCCATCAGCGGGATAAATCCCTGCCTTGCAGCTGAAGGCTTGCGAGTAGTAGTGCTTGTCCGCCAGGTTCTGGCCCGACAGCGCCCACTCCCATTGGCCGAACTTGCGGGCATAGCGCGCGTCCAGCGTGGTGAAGGATGGCATCTCGCCCGAGCAGGTGTTGGTGAAGTCCGAGCCGTAGCGCTGCTTGTCCACCCACTGCGCGCCGAAGTCGGCGCTCTGGCCGCTGGCCGGAATCCAGCTGATGCGCGCGGTCAGTGTGTTCTTCGGCACCAGCACCATCTCCTTGCCGTCATTGACGCCGTCGCGGAACTTGGCCTGCACATGCTGATAGTGCGCGTTGACGCTCCACGCCGCGTTGATGCGCTGCTCGGCATCGATCTCCACGCCCTGGCGGCGGGTCGGGTCCAAATTGGTGTTGGCGCCGCCGAACGGCAGCGTCGGATCGAAGAAAATCTCGTTGGTCAGATTGTGGCGGAACAGGCGCGCGGTGATTTTCTGCGCGGCGTTGGCCCAGCTGGCGCCCAGCTCCGTGTCATGCGACACCTGCGGCACCAGCGGCTGGTTGAACACCAGCGTGTACGAGCTTTCATCGGCGTTGGCCACACGGTAGCTCTGTCCCAGCTTGCCGAACACCGTCAGCTGCGGCACTGGCATATAGCTGGCCTGCAGTTCCCACGCGTTCAAGCCCTGCACCACGTTGTAGGCGGCGAAGCCGAGCGGATTCGAGTAATCCTGATCGAAGATCTCGCGCCGCACGCCGGCCGAAACGCGGCCCTCATGCGCGGCGTCGAAACGCAGCTCGTCGCGCAGATACAGCGCTTTGGATTTCTGGTTGGCGTCGGCGTTGGAATACGCGACACCAGCGAAGGACGCATCGGTGGTGCGCTCCCACTTGATGAAGTCGATGCCGGCCACCAGCTCATTCACCATGCCGTGAATCGCGCCCAGCTTGCGCACGCGCGGCGAGAACTGCAACTGCTTGCTGTCGTAAGTGGCGGGCGACGCCAGGCCGCCGTAGTAATAAGTCGCTTCCACCGTCTTCTTGCGGTAGGACAGATCGGCCGCCAGGTCGTGGCCAAACAGGCGGTATTGGCCGAACACCGTCAGACGGTCGGTATCGACCGAACCGTTATCGTCCGGCGTCAGCGTCTGGCGCGGATTGGCGAGGAACTGCTCCTCGCTCAGCGAACCGGCGAAGCGCATGTCCTGACGCGCGCCCTCGTAGCGGAAGCCGATGCGGTCGAACTGATTGGCGTACCACTGCGCGCCGCCGCTGAACTGGGTTTGCTTGAACTTGTTGTTGTCGCGGTAGTTGTCGGTGCGCTGGCTATCCAGCGTGGCATCGGCCGCAAAGCCCTCCCACGCCTGCGCGCCGGACACGCGCAACTCGCCGGCGTTGAACTGGCCACCCTCGACAAACACACTGGCGCGGCGCGCGCCGGCCTGCGGACGCTTGGTCACGATGTTGATCACGCCACCGGTGGCGCCATCACCGTACAGCACACTGGCGCCGCCTCGCAGGATCTCGATGTGATCCACGGTCTCGATCGGAATCGTCGACAGGATCGCGTTGCTCAACTCATTTTCCGACAAGCGCACGCCATCGACCACGATCACCACATTCTGGCTGCTGTTGGTGCCGAAGCCGCGCAGATCGAGACCGAAGTCCGGGCTGCCGTCCAGGCTTTGACGGCCGTAGACACCGCCGATCTTGCGGATCGCCGCGTTGACGTCATTGACGCCAGCACGACGGATCTCGTCGGCGCTGATGATGGTGGCGCCGATGGGCGCCAGCGACGGTTCGGCGTCGAAGCGCGCGCCGGTGACGACCACGGAGGTCAAGGCCTGGCCGGGCAGCGCGGCGACATCTTCAGCCAAGGCGGCGACAGGAGCGGCAAAGCACAGGGAAACGGCGGCGGCCAGCAGGCGCGGGCGGGAAATGGAGGCAGTCATGGTTATCGTTCTTTTCAAGAAGACATCCGCCCTGCGTCCCCGCAGATCGGAAGCGTACGGAAGCTGCTTGCAGCTTCCCCCTGGTCTGGCCGGTATCCGGGCTGGTTACGGTTGCGGGGGCAGCACACTGGGGTTACGTGTTTCCCTGGCGCCAGACCCGCGCATTATACGCCTGACAAGGGGCGCAGTCAGATCATTCACATTTTCGATATGATCCATCTATATTTACCCCATTGATTGCGCAGGAGTGAGTGCATATAGTGAAGGTAGAAAGGAACTCTCACCATGAAGCTACCTACCTATTTCCTGTCGCACGGCGGCGGCCCGTGGCCGTTCATGATGGACCAGGTCGGCCACTTGTACGGCAAGCTGGACGCCTCGCTGCGCGACATCCCGCGCCAGCTCGGCGTCACGCCGAAAGCCGTGCTGGTGATCACCGCGCACTGGGAAGGCCGCGATTTCACGCTATCGGCATCGGCCAAGCCGCCGATGATTTACGACTACGGCGGCTTCCCGCCGCACACCTACGAGGTGCAGTATCCGGCGCCCGGTTCGCCCGAGCTGGCGGCGCAGGTGCAGCAGTTACTGGAAGCCGGCGGTCATCGCGCCGTGCTGGATACGCAACGCGGCTTTGACCATGGCACCTTCAGCGCGATGTATCCGGTCTATCCGAAGGCTGATGTGCCGATCGTGCAGCTGTCGCTCAAGTATGGGCTGGACCCGCAAACCCACCTGGAAGTCGGCCGCCTGCTGGCGCCGTTGCGCGAGCAAGGCGTGCTGATCATCGGCAGCGGGCTGAGTTTCCACAATCTGCGCGCCTTCAACGCGGCCGGCGCGGCGGCATCGCACGCGTTTGACGACTGGCTGCGCGCGACCATGGCACTGCCGACGGAACAGCGCAGCGCACAGCTGAAACAGTGGGAATCCGCACCGGCGGCACGCATGGCGCATCCGCGCGAAGAGCATCTGCTGCCGTTGATGGTGGTCACCGGCGCGGCGGAAGACGAAGCGGCCAGCGTGCCGTATCACGAAGACGCCTTCATGGGCGGCCTCGCCGTCACCAGCTTCCGCCTCGGCTAATCAGGTACCGCGTTTGCCGTTGGCGGCGGCGCGGGCTTTTTCTTCGGCGATGGCGGCTTTTTCGGCGGCTTTTTGCGCCATTTCTTCGGCGTGCTGTGCCAGCCGTACGCCGCGCGTTTCCGGCGTTTCCAGCGAGATGCGGCCTAATACGCCGCTGCGGTAGTCGCCCAGGAAGGTGTGCGCGGCTTTTTCGTAATCGAGGTCGCCGCCCTTCTGGCGGAAGCCGCGCTTGATGCCGACGCCTTCGACCACGCCGATCGCGTCCATCTTTTCAAGCTCTTTGAAGCCGTAACGGGCCACCAGCAGTTCCGGGTAGTGCACCAGCAGTTCGCCGGCCAGGAATTCGGCCACTTCTTCTTCGATCAGCGCGTTGGAGCCGATGGCGTGGCTGGCGGCCAGCATCAGGCCATCGCTCGGCAGCGCGATCTTCGGCCACAGCATGCCGGGGGTGTCGACCAGGACGGTGTTTTTGTCGAGGTAGAGTTTTTGCTGCTGCTTGGTCACGGCCGGTTCGTCGCCCACTTTGGCGACGCGCTTTTTCAGCAAGGCGTTCATCAAGGTCGATTTACCGACGTTGGGGATGCCCATGATCATGATGCGCAGAGGTTTGGTCGGTACGCCACGGTGCGGCGCCAGTTGCTTGGCCAGCTCCGGGATGCGCGCCACGTCGGCCGGCTTCTTGGTGGTCATGGCGTAGGCGGTCACGCCTTCCTGGGCGTTGTAGTAGGCGCTCCAGGCGGCGGTGGCGGCGGGATCGGCCAGGTCGATCTTGTTCAGGATCTTCAGGCACGGTCGCTGACGGAACTTGCGCAGCTCTTCCACCATCGGGTTGGTGCTGGCTTCGGGCAGGCGCGCGTCGACCACTTCGATCACCAGATCGGTGTTCTCCATCTGTTCCGCCGCCTTCTTCTTGGCGGCGTTCATATGCCCTGGGTACCATTGTATCGACATGCTGTGACCTTCAAAATCGTTCTGACAACCCGCTATTTTACCTGCTAACCCGGACGGGATTCGTTTATCATGACTCGCTTTACCCCATTGATTAATCAAACAACAACTCCGGAGTGCTGAAGATGAGCATAGCTGCACCGTCCAACCCGAAGGAAATCACCCTTCGCGGGATTATTCTGGGCATTCTGATTACGCTGGTATTCACTGCGGCGCAGGTCTATCTGGGCCTGAAGGTCGGTCTGACCTTCGCCACCTCGATCCCGGCCGCGGTGATCTCGATGGCGCTGCTGAGCGCTTTCAAGGATGCCACCATCCAGGAAAATAACATCGTCCAGACCATTGCCTCGGCAGCGGGCACGCTGGCCTCGGTGATTTTCGTGCTGCCCGGCCTGCTGATGATCGGCTGGTGGGCGCACGTGCCGTTCTGGCCGACCTTCGGCGCCTGCGCCGTCGGCGGCGTGCTGGGCGTGATGTACACGGTGCCGCTGCGGCGCGCGCTGGTGTCGCAGTCCGACCTGCCCTATCCGGAAGGGGTGGCGGCGGCCGAGGTGCTGAAGGTGGGCATGGCGTCGCGCGCCGGCGCGGCCGAAGGTAAAGCCGGTCTACGCGCGGTGATCTGGGGCAGTGTGACCTCGGCGCTGTTTGCCGCCGCCGCCGCCGCCAAGCTGCTGGCCGCCGAAGTGTCGATCTACTTCCGCACCGGCGCTGGCGCCACCGGCATCGGTGCTTCAAGCTCGCTGGCACTGGTCGGCGCTGGTCACCTGATGGGCATCACGGTCGGCGTGGCGATGGGCGTGGGTACGCTGATCGCCTGGGGCGTGCTGGTGCCGCTGATGAGCAGCCTGACCCCGGCCGCCGCCGGTGTCGACGCCGCCGGCCACGCGCTCGGCATCTGGAAGAACGAGGTGCGCATGATGGGCGCCGGTGTGATCGGCATCGCCGCCATCATCACGCTGGCCGGCCTGGCCAAGCCGATTCTGGGTGGCCTGAAGTCGGCCATGGAAACCGCGCGCAAGGCCAAGCTGGATGGCGCGGTGCTGGACCGCACCGAGATGGATATGCCGATCTTCATCGTCGGCCTGGTGACGCTGCTGTCGCTGGTGCCGGCCGGCTGGCTGCTGGCCAGCTTCCTGCAAGGCGGCCCGCTGGCGTCGCTGTCGGTGCCGCTGGTGGCGGTCGGCGTGGCCTACATTCTGATCGCCGGCATCTTTGCGGCGGCGGTGTGCGGCTATATGGCCGGCCTGATTGGCTCGTCGAATTCGCCGGTGTCCGGCATCGCGATTCTGACCATTCTGGGCGCCGCGCTCAGCGTCGGCATGGTCGGTCGCTCGGTGATGGGCCCGGAAGTGGCGCAGGCGCTGATCGCTTACGCGCTGTTCGTCACCACCGTGGTGCTGGCGGTGGCGGTGATCGGTAACGATAATCTGCAGGATTTGAAGACCGGTCAGCTGGTCAACGCTACCCCATGGAAGCAGCAGGTTGGCCTGCTGATCGGCGTCGCCGCCGGTTCCTGCGTGGTGCCGCCGGTGCTGGAGCTGCTGAATCACGCCAACGGTTTCGAGGGCGCGCCGAATATGGATTCGATCTCGGACCAGCCGCTGGCGGCGCCGCAGGCGCTGCTGATTTCGACGCTGGCCAAAGGCGTCATCGGCGGTAATCTGAACTGGAATCTGCTGGGCTACGGGGTGCTGATCGGCCTGGCGCTGGTGCTGATTAACTTCGCGCTGAAGAAATCCAGCGATGGCAAATACAGCCTGCCGCCGCTGGGCGTCGGTCTGGCGATTTATCTGCCAAGCGCGGTGATCACGCCGGTGGTGATCGGCGCCGTCACCGGCTGGCTGTTCGAACGCGCGGTCGAGAAAAAGGCTGGCGGCGAGTCGGCCAAGCGCATTGGCGTGCTGGTGATGTCGGGCTTCATCGTCGGCGAGAGTCTGTTCAACGTCGCGCTGGCCGGGCTGATTGTGTTGTCCGGCAAAGGCGAGCCGCTGGCGATCGCCAACAGCATGAGCGAAGGCACCACCATGACCATCGCGCTGATCGTCGGCATCGCCATCGTCTGGGGTCTGTACCGCTGGTCGGCCCGCAACGGCCAGGCGGTGCACGGCCAGTAGTCAACGGCAGCGCCTCGGGCGCATAGACAATTCCCCACGGTTGCATTTAAGATTATCAAAAAATGCAACCTTAAGGATATCTGTGCGCCGTTTCCATCTTCCCCTGCTGCTGGCCGCGCTGTGCCAGCAGGCTGTCGCGGCCGAGCTGCCGCCGGCCGAGAGTTTCTTCCGTTCCCCCGCCATCAGCATGGTCCATCTGTCGCCCAAGGGCGGCGCGGTGGCGCTGGTGATGCAAGAGCCGGACGGCCGCCAAACGCTGGTGGTGCGCGACAGCGCCACGCCGGCGCAAGGCCACGTGGTCACCACCGCCAGCAAGGAAGAGCCGATCATCGCGGTGCACTGGATTAACGAGCAGCGCATCGGCCTCACGGTGAAGAACCGCCAGTTCGAGTTCGAGAGTAATTACGATGAATTCGCGGTCGATCGCAACGGCGAGCATTTCACCCATCTGATCGCCGGCAGCTTGGGCCACGAGCAGGAAAAGCTGGGCCAGATCGTCAAGAACAAAACGCTGACCTCCGACTATCTGTACTACGCGGCCACGCACGACGGTTCGGACGATATCCTGGTGGCGCAGCTGGTGTGGAACCATGTCGATCCGGCGCCGCAGCACAATCGCCTGTACCGGCTCAACACCCGCACCCGCGAGCTGCGGCCGGCGGTCGAGGGCACACAACCGGCCTCCAGCTCGCACTGGGTGATGGATGGCAGCGACACGCCGCGCATCGTCACCTCGCTGGTGCAGGGCCACTGCATGACACATTACCGCCAGCCGGGCAGCGACAGCTGGACTGAAATCGCCAACACGCCGTGCCCCGGCGCCACGCGCTGGCAACCGCTGTTCTTCGATGGCGCCGATACGCTGTATGTGCGCGCCAGCTATCAGGGCTACGAGGCGCTGTTCCGCTACAACCTGCAAACGCGAACGCTGGACAAGGAGCCGGTGCTGGCCATTCCCGGCTTCGATTTCGACGGCCACGCGGAACTCGACTGGGAGACCAAGCGGTTGGCCGGCGTGCATCTGCAGGCCGACGCCGGCACCACCGTGTGGTTCGATCCGGCCATGCAGGCGGCGCAGGCCAAGATCAACGCCGCCCTGCCCGGCGCCATCAACCAGGTGCATTGCGCGCAGGGCTGCGCCAGCACGCCGGTGCTGCTGGTGGAATCGGGCTCGGACCGCAAGCCGACCAGCTATCTGCTGTACAACCGCGCCAGCGGCACGCTGGTCAGCCTGGGCAACGCCCATCCGGACATCGATCCCAAGCAAATGGGCCTGCGCGACTTCCACCGCTACGCGGCGCGCGACGGCCGCCAGATTCCGGTCTATGTGACCACGCCACCCGGCAAGGCCAGCGGGCCACGGCCGGCGGTGGTGCTGGTGCACGGCGGCCCGTATCTGCGCGGCGGCTACTGGAACTGGAACGCCGAGGCGCAATTCCTGGCCTCGCGCGGCTATCTGGTGATCGAGCCGGATTTCCGTGGCAGCGCCGGTTATGGCTACGATCACTATCACGCCGGCTGGAAGCAATGGGGACTGGCGATGCAGGACGATCTGGCCGATGCCGCGCAGTGGGCGATCAAGCAGGGCTGGGCCGATCCCAAGCGCGTCGGCATCATGGGCGCCAGCTATGGCGGCTATGCCACGCTGATGGGCTTGATCGAGCAGCCGACGCTGTTCCGCGCCGGCGTCGAGTGGGCCGGCGTCACCGACATCGGCCTGATGTTCACGGTGGCGCGCTCCGACGCCAATCGCGAAAACCGCAACTACAGCATGCGCACCTTGATCGGCGATCCAGAGCAGGACGCGGCGCAGCTGGCGCGCACCTCGCCGCTGCAGCGCGCGGCCGAATTGAAGCAGCCCTTGCTGATGGCGCACGGCGGTCAGGACCGGCGCGTGCCGATCGAACACGCCTCGCGCTTCCGCGACGCGGCCCAGCGCGGCAACCGCAACGTCACCTATCTGGTCTATCCGGACGAGCGGCACGGCTGGAGCCACGATGACACCAATATCGACTTCTGGCGCCAGGTGGACACCTTCCTCGACCGCAATCTGAAGTCGGCCGAGTGAGAGGCGGCGCCGGGCTTACAGCTCGGCCAGCGCCTTGACGTGGGCCACCACGCTGCGGCCCAGCGCGGACAGGTTGTAGCCGCCTTCCAGGCAGCTGACGATGCGGCCCTGGGCGTACTGGCGCGCCACGGCCATCATCTGTTCGGTGATCCACGCGTAGTCGGCTTCGACCAGGCCCATGCCGCCGATGTCGTCCTCGCGGTGGGCGTCGAAGCCGGCCGAGATGAAGATCATCTCCGGCTTGAAGGCGTGCAGCGCCGGCAGCCATTGTTCGGTGACGATCTGGCGCACCACGTCGCCCTTGGTGTGGGCCGGCACCGGCACGTTGACCAGATGGTCGCTGATCGGCTGCGGCTCGGTGTAGGGATACAGCGGGTGCTGGTAAAAGCTGACCATCAGCGCGCGCGGTTCGTCGAGGAAGGCTTCTTCGGTGCCGTTGCCGTGGTGGACGTCGAAGTCGACGATGGCCACCCGCGCCAGCCCGCGCACGTCCAGCGCGTGCTTGGCGGCGATGGCGACGTTGTTGAACAGGCAGAAGCCCATCGGCTCCACCGGCCGCGCGTGGTGGCCGGGTGGGCGTACCGCGCAAAAGGCGTTGGCGATGTCGCCGTCGATGACGGCGTCGGTGGCGGCGACGGCGGCGCCGGCGGCGCGTTGGGCCGCGCGCCAGCTCCAGGCGTTGAGCGAGGTGTCGCCGTCGATCGGGTAAGTGTCGCCCTCGTCCGGCACGTTGTCGCGCACGATGGCGATGGCGTTGGCGCTGTGGTTGCGTTGCAGGTCGGTCAGCGCCACCAGCGGCGCTTCGCGGTGTTCCAGCAAATCGCTGATGTGGGAGCCGATCAGCTGGTCGGCGATCGCCTGCAGGCGCGCGGGGGATTCGGGATGCCAATCGCCCATGTCGTGACGCTGGCAATCGGGATGGCTGTAAATGGCTGTGCTCATGCTTGGTTGTCTCTGCTTTTTTTTGCTGCGGCTGGCGCGTTCTCGCATAGAATCGCTGCTTAGGCGCTAATCTATCATACCTACATGTACAGAAACTTACACGCGGTGGCCAGGCAGGTGGGCGAGATCATCGTCGGCAAGGACTTGCAGATCCGGCAGGCGCTGACCTGCATGCTGGCGGGCGGTCATTTGCTGGTGGAGGATGTGCCGGGCGTGGGCAAGACCACGCTGGCGCATGCGCTGGCGATTTCGCTGGGCTTGCGCTTCAACCGCATCCAGTTCACCAGCGATTTGCTGCCGGCCGATGTCAACGGCATTTCAATTTATGAGCGCGAGCGGAATGGCTTTGTGTTCCATCCGGGGCCGATTTTCACCCAGGTGCTGCTGGCCGACGAGATCAACCGCGCCACGCCGAAGACGCAATCGGGCTTGCTGGAAGCGATGGAGGAGCGGCAAGTTAGCGCCGATGGTGTGACGCGCGCCCTGCCCGAGCCTTTCTTTGTGATTGCGACCCAGAATCCCACCCATCAGATCGGCACCTTCCCGCTGCCGGAGTCGCAGCTGGACCGTTTTCTGATGTGTCTTTCATTGGGCTATCCGGACGCGGCGGCCGAGCGCGCGCTGCTGCTGGGCGAGGACCGGCGCGTGCTGCTGAAGTCGCTGCCGGCGGCGATGTCGCCGACCGAGCTGGCGCAGGCGCAGCAGGGACTGCGGCAAATTCACGCCTCGGCGGCGCTGATCGATTATGTGCAGGCGCTGGCGGCGGCCTCGCGTCAGAACGGGATGTTTGCCGAGGGGCTGAGTCCGCGCGCGGCACTGGCGCTGTTGCAGGCGGCGCGCGCCTGGGCCGCGCTGGAGGGGCGCGATCATGTGTTGCCGGAGGATGTGCAGGCGGTGCTGGTGCCGGTCTGCGCGCACCGGTTGCGGCCGCTGAAGTCGGCGCACGGGGTGGCGCTGGCCAGCCGTGATCTGGTGTTGCAGTTGCAAGAGTCGGTGCCGGTCTGACACGTCATGGTGGCCGCGTTACAAGCGCTGTACCGCCGGGGCCGCGACAAGTGGCTGTTTCAGTTGCGCGATAGCGAGCCGGGCACGGTGACGCTGGGCATGCGCCGGGTGTTCATTCTGCCGACCAAGGCCGGGCTGGCGTTTGCGGTGCTGTTGCTGGTGATGCTGATTGGCGCCATCAACTACAGTCTGGGGCTGGGCTTTGCGCTGACCTTTTTTGCCGGCGCCTGCGCGGTGGCCGATATGTATCTGACCGCACGTAATCTGGCCTTGCTGCAGCTGGCGCCGGGCCGGGCGCCGCCGGTGTTTGCCGGTGAGCAGGCGCAGTTTGCGCTACAGTTGGTCAATCCGACGCGGCAGGACCGCTATGCGCTGTGGCTGGGCTTTCAGGCGGATGGCGAGCCGCGCCAGGTAGTGGATGTGGCGGCGGGCGCGGTCGCCACGCTGCAGTTGTCGGCGCCGGCGCCGCAGCGCGGCTGGCTGGCGGCGCCACGGGTGCGGCTGGTGACGCGTTTTCCGCTGGGGCTGTTCCGGGCCTGGAGTTACTGGCGGCCGGATGCGCGGGTGCTAGTGTATCCGGCACCGGAATCGCCGCCGGCGCCGCTGCCGTCGTCGGGCGCGGCCAGCGAGGATGGGCATGGCACGGTGGGGCTGGATAATTTTGCCGGCATCCGCAGTTATCAGGCCGGCGATCCGATGCGGCATCTGGCGTGGCGGCAGATCGCGCGCGTTGATCCGGCGTTGGGCGGGCAGTTGGTGACCAAGCATTTCGAGGGCGGCGCGGTGGCCGAGCTGGCGCTGGATTTCGCCGCGCTGCCGGTGGCGATGGCGCTGGAGCTCAAACTGTCGCGGCTGACGGGCTGGGTGCTGGAGGCCGAGCAGCGCGCGCTGCCCTATCGCTTTCAGCTGGGCCAGCATGACTACGGGCCGGCGCTGGGCGACGCTCATCGCAGCGCCTGCCTGCGCGCGCTGGCGCTGTTTGGCCAGGAGCAGCCATGAGCGACACGCCCCGCCCGCCGGCATCCGAGGCGCCCCACGCCGACGCGCGCGCGGGAGGCG
>NZ_WKJK01000013.1 GCF_009674535.1 Duganella guangzhouensis | reverse complement strand
GGGGTCAATCCTCCCAAAGCTACACGGGCTCTACCGTAGCGGAACGCTACGGTAGAGCCCGTGTAGCTTTGGGAGGATTGACCCCGGTTACATTAGGCGAAGTGGCCGTTGATTTCTTCTAGCGTTTTGCCGCGCGTTTCGGGCAGCAGGAAGGTGGCGGCCAGGAAGTAGACCACGGTGCAGCCGGCCCAGAAGAAGAACATCGGGGCGTAGCCGTGCAGGCTGACCACTGGCAGGAAGGCTGCCGCTAATACTGTGGAGACGAATTGGTTGATCAGCAGTGCGATGCTCATGCCGTTGGAGCGGATGCGGTTGGGCATGAGCTCGGACAGCGCCAGCCATACGCACACGCCCGGTCCCACTGCGAAGCTGGCGATGAAGGCGAGCAGGCAGCCCAGCACCAGCCAGCCATGTCGGGTCTGCGGACGCGGGCCGATGCGGGCGCGTTCGATTTGCAGCGGCGCTTGCAGTGCGGCGTTCATGTCGGGGAAGGGATTCAGGTGCAGGCGACGGAAGGCGGCGCCGATGACGCTGTCGCCTTCGACGTAGTCCGGTGGCGCGATGCGTAGTGTGTCGCCGGGGCGCAGGCTTCGGACCTGTGTCATCGGTCCGTAGCTGTAGGCGATGTCGAGCTGGTAGTCGTCGTTGCCGGCCAGCGTGTGCAGGGTGTCGGCATCCAGTTGCAGGGCGTTGGCGCTGATGCGCTGATTTAACGCGGTGCTGATGTCGGCCTGGCCAGCTTCGGCGCCACGGAACAGCAGCGCCGCAGCCAGCAGTGAGACTACGATGCCGCCGGAGCCTAGCATCAGCAGGAATTTGCGGCCTTTGCGGTCGACCAGTACCACGGCCAGCACGGTCATCAGCGCGTTCAGCAGCTTGAGTGCGAAGTCACCGACGTTGCCCATGCTGCCGGACAGGCCGCCTTGATCGAGTATGGTGACGGCATACGCCAGCACCGAGTTGATGCCGGTGGCCTGGTTGCAGGCCAAAATCAGGCAGGCCAGCAGGAACGGCAGGATGTAGCGGCGCTGCAGCAGGCCGCCGCCGTCGCGTTGCGCTTGGCCGCTGACGCTGTCCTCGCCCTGGCCGGAGATGGCGGTTAGTTCGGCACGCGCTTCGTCGGCGTGGCGGGTGCGGCGCAGTGCTTGCAGCGCTTCGTTCGGTCGACCGCGCGCGATCAGCCAGCGTGGCGATTCGGCCAGCCACAGCACGCCGGCGCTGAACAGCAGGCCGGGTGTGAGACTAAGCCAGAAGATGCGGCGCCACGCGGCATCCTGCACCGCTTGCAGCACGGCTGGCGTGTCGCGCGCGGCTTGTTCCACCTGGTGAGCGACCAGCAGGCCGATGGCGGCGGCCAGCACCAGGCCGATGGTCAGCAGCAGCTGGAAGATGGCGGTGCCGCGTCCGCGCACGGCGGCTGGCAGGCTTTCGGCCAAGTAGAGCGGCACCACCACGCCGATCAAGCCGCCGCTGATGCCTTGCAGCAGACGGCCCAGCAGCAGCGGCATGTAGCCATCGGCCAGCGCGATCACGGGAATGCTGATGCTGAACAGCAGGCCGGAGATGAACATCAGCCGCTTGCGGCCCCACTTCTCGGCCAGCGCGCCGGCGGTCAGCGACGACAGCACGGAGCCGAGCAGCACCGCCGCCACTACAAAGCCCAACTGCTGCGACGACAGCTTCCACAGCTGCACCGCGCTGGCTTCGAGATAGGGCAGGGCGCCGGCGATGATGCCGACGTCGATCCCGTACAGCAGGCCTCCGAGTCCGGCGACCAGCAGCAGGTAGCGGGTCTGGTTTTCAGGCGTAGACAGGTGCATCTTGGGTAGCTCCTTGAGCGAGGTTGATAGCGTGGCCGCCGATGACGACGCGGCGCACTTGCAGTTGGGTGTCGAGTACCACCAGGTCGGTGCGCAGGCCGGCGGCCAGCTGGCCACGATCCTGCAGGCCGAGATATTCGGCCGGGTAGCGCGACACGCGCGCCGAGGCATCCTCCAGCGACAGTCCGAGATCGACCAGGTTGCGCAGCGCCTGGTCCATGGTCAGCGCGCTGCCGGCCAGCGAATCGCCCAGTACCAGTCGCACGCAGCCCATGCACTTCATGACGCGCTGGCTGCCCAGCATGTATTCGCCGTCCGGCATGCTGGTCGCGGCGGTGGCGTCGGTCACTGCGTACAGGCGCGGGATGGCGCGCATGGCGGCGCGCAGCGCGCCTGGTTTGACGTGCTGCAGGTCGGGGATGATTTCGGCGAATTCGCCATGCGCCAGCGCCGCGCCCACCATGCCGGGCGAGCGGTGGCTGAAGCCGGACATGCCGTTGAACAGATGAGTGAAGCCAGCCAGGCCGGCTTCGATGGCGGCCACGCCGTCCTCGTAGCTGCCGGCGCTATGGCCGGCCTGGACGCGGATGCCCATCGCGCTCAGTTGAGCGATCAGCGTCAGGTGGCCGGGAATTTCCGGCGCCAGCGTCAGCACCTTGATCGGCGCGATGGCGTTCCAGCGCTGCACCTGTTCCAGCGTGCCGGTGCTGACCGGCGGCGGCTGTGCGCCCAGCCGCTGGCAGTTGAGGAACGGGCCTTCGAGGTGCACGCCGAGGATCTGCGCGCTGTCCGGCGCCTGGTTGGCGATGACAGCACCGAGGCCGCGCAGCGCGTGTTCGATGTCGGCCGGCGGCGCGGTCATGGTGGTGCCGAGCAGGGTGGTGGTGCCATGGCGCGCGTGCAGGCGCGCCACGCGCGATGCTGCGTCGCCGCCTTCCATGATGTCGGTGCCGCCGGCGCCATGCACGTGCAGATCGATGAAGCCGGGCAGGATCAGCTGATCGCCCGCCGCAGTTGGATCGGCTTCGATGTGGCTGATGCGGTCGTTGTGATGCAGCCGGCCCTGTACCCAGCCCTGGGGCGTCAGGATGCGGCCGCTGATGGTGTGGTGGTTCATGTCATTCCTCTTCTGCGATCAAAACCTGTACTCCGCGCAGCGTCAGCGCGGTGCGCATGGTTGGCGCCAGGCTGCTGTCGCTGACCACGGTGTCGATGCGTCCCAGGCCGCAGATGCGGTGCAGGCAGATGCGGCCGAACTTGGAACCGTCCGCCAGCACGATCACCTGGCGCGCCTGCGCTGCCATGCGCGCGTTGAGGCGGGCGTCCGCTTCGTCGTGGGTGGACAGGCCGAATTCGGGATCGCAGCCGTCGGCGCCGAGGAAGACTTTGTCGAACACATAGCCTCCCAGCCCGGCCTCGGCCTGCGGCCCTTGCAGCGATTGCGATGCCTTGCGCAGCGTGCCGCCGGACAGGATCAGTTCTATCCCCTGTACCGCGCCCAGTTCGTGGGCGATCGGCAGGCTGTTGGTGAAGACGCTGAGCGGCAGCGGCGCATCCGGCTGCACGCTGGCGCGCGCGAGGTGGCGCGCCAGTTGCAGTGTGGTGCTGCCGGCATCCAGTATCAGTTTGTCGCCCGGTTGTACCAGTTGCATGGCGCGGGCGGCGATGTGGTGTTTGCGCTCGCGGTGCTGGCCGCGTTTTTCATCCAGCGGCAGTTCCGGCGGCGCGCGCCGCGTGGTGCAGGCGCCGCCGTGCTGGCGCCGCACCAGTCCCGCCGCCGCCAGCATTTTCAAGTCGCCGCGGATGGTCACGGTGGAGACGCCGAAGCGCTGCGCGAGGCGGTTGACGCGCACCTTGTCCTGCATCTCCAGCGCCTGCAGGATTTGATCACGGCGCACCTCGGCGTTCAGCACAACGCCTCCGCGTTGTTGGCATGGCAGGCGCGCGCGTAACGCGCCAGTACCAGGCCGATTTTGTGTCGCGCCAGCTCTGCGGCGCGCGGCGGCAGGCGGCCATCCAGCACCGCTTCCATCTGCTCGGGCAGATATTGGCTGATCAGCGGCAGCGGCAGTTCGCGGTCTTGCAGATTGGCGTGCAGCCGCTCCAGCGCCTGCGCCACTGCCGGCTCACCCCAGTAATAGCGGCTGCGGTCGGACAGTGCGTATTTGCGCAGCATGCGCAGTTGATCGGGACCGCCATGGTAGTGCTTCTGCCAGTGGCGCGGCTGTTCCAGCATGCAGCGCTCCAGCACCTCGACCAGCTGCGAGCGTTGTTCGACCGGAATCAGCGCGTCCTCGATGGCGGCCAGTGCGAAGCTGGCTTCACGCAGCGCATTGGTGGCGGCCGGGCCGACCTTGAGGATGGCGAAATGGTCGCGCACCAGCGCGTGCAGCGCGCGTTCGCTCTGGTAGTCGGTGGAGTGAGCCTCGAACACCAGTCCCGGATGGGCGGCGATGAAGGCCGACAGCGGCGCCGCTTCGGCCGGCGCGTAGTGGTGCACGGTGCTGTGGTCGAAGTCGACGCCGGGCTGTACCACCAGTGCGATCACGCGCTCCCAAGCGCCATGCAGCCCGCGCGCGGCGAAGGCTTGCTGGTGTGCGGCCAGCGTGGCGGCTGCGGCGTCGGGCCGCGTCACTTGCAGGCCGCCGGCCAGCGACGCCTCGCCGCCGGGGATCGGTACTTCGGTGCCGATCACGTACACCGGCGGTGGCAGCTCGGCGGCTTGCGCCGCTTGCTCGGCCACTTGCGCCAGGTCGGCCGAGCGTTCGGCCACGATGGCGTCCGGCAGCGGCACGGGATCGCCGGCGCAGGCCATGCTGCAATCGAGGTGGATCTTATGGAAGCCGGCGCGCACGTAGGTGGCGATCAGCACGCGCGCGTTGGCCATTGCTTCCGCCGGCGCCAGGTGCTGCCAGGTGTTGGGGCCGAGATGGTCGCCGCCCAGGATCAGGCGTTCTGGCGGCAGGCCGGCCAGGTCGGCCAGCTTGCGCACGTAGGCGATGTAGTCGGATGGCGTCATGCCGGTGTAGCCGCCGAACTGGTCGACCTGGTTGGAAGTAGCCTCCACCAGCAACGGCGTGTTGTGCGCCAGCGCCACTTCCATCGCGGCGTGCAGCACCTGCGCGTTGGCGCAGCAGACGCTGGGCAGGCCGACCGCCTGGCCGGCATGGTGTTGTCGTATCAGGGTTTGGATAGGGGACATCATGGCTCCTGGTTGGATGAGGTGTTGGCCTGGCGCGCCAGCAGTGCGGCACCGCGCGCGCCGCCGGCATCGCCAAAGACGGGCGGCAGGATGGGCGGCACGCCGAGGCCGGGGATCAGGTGGGGACGGATGGCGGCGGGCAGCCCGCTGTACAGGTGCGGCAGTTGCGACAGGCCGCCGCCCAGCACGATCACGTGCGGGTCGTAGGCGAGGATGATGCGGGCCAGCGCGGCGCCGAGCAGGTCGAGGTGTACGTCGAACACGCGGGTGGCCATGGCGTCGCGCTCGGCGCGGCGCGCGGCCAGTTGTTCGGCGTTGTCGCCTTCACCGCCGCTCAGGTGCGCGTGCAGGTTGCGCAGGCCGGTGCCGGAGACGTAGCTTTCAAGGCAGGCGGCGCGGCCGCAAGGGCAGGGCAGCAGCGGCAGTTCGTAGCGTTTCAGCAGACTCGGATCGAGCGGCCAGTGGCCCCACTCACCGGCGGCGCCGTGCAGGCCGCGCACCAGCTTTTGCTCAACCACGTAGCCGGCGCCAGCGCCGGTGCCGATAATCAGGCCGAACATGCTGGCCGCGCCATCACCAGCGCCGCCGTGTGCTTCGGACAGGGCGAAGCACTGGCAGTCATTGCCCAATGCGATGGGGCGTTGCAGTTTCGCGCGCAGCACGGACAACAGTTCGCGTCCCATCAGGCCGGGGATGTTGGCGCAGATGTGGGTGCCGTTGGCGGCGTCAATGATGCCTGGTACGCCGATGCCGACCGGCGCGGGCGCGCTCGGCGCGCCGGCCAGCGCCGCATCGGCATCCTGGACTAGCGCGACCAGCGCGCGCACCAGCGCGTCGTAATCCCGCGTTGGCGTTGGCACGCGCTGGCGGTAACACACTTGCAGGCTGGCGTCGCACGCCACCAGCTCAATCTTGGTACCGCCCAGATCGATGCCGTAGTAGTGCTCAGGCGCGCGCATAGTCATGGATGATCACGCCCTGCACCACGCGATTGACGGTACCGTTGGGGAAGGGATTATCCGGCGTCAGGCCCAGTCGCATCGACTGATGCAGCGCCAGCACCTGCGCAAACACCACGTGGCACACCGCCAGCCAGGCATCGGCCAGATCCGCCGGTGCGCCCAGCGCCTGGCCGTCGATGGCCAGCACGGTGCCGGCCACGCCGTCGCGCTGCAGTTCATCCAGCAGGTCCTGGTCATAGCGGCGCGCGTGCGAATCCTGGCTGCGGAACAGCACCACCAGGCTGTCGCGGTCCAGCACCGACTTCGGACCGTGGCGGAAGCCCAGCGGCGAATTGGCCAGCGCCAGAATGCGGCCGCCGGACAGCTCCAGCACTTTCAGCGCCGCCTCGCGCGCCAGCGCTTCCAGCGGTCCGCCGCCCAGATAGACGATGCGCTGCACCGGCTGCTGGCCGAGCGCATGCCAGTCGCCGGCCTGCGACGACATCCATTGCGTGGCCAACGTCGCCAGCAGCTCGATGCGTTGTGCGGCGACGTGTAGCGGTTCGCGTCCCAGCACCGTCAGCGCCGCCAGCACCATGCTGGTGAAGCTGCTGGTCATGGCGAAGCCCTGGTCGCAGCTGGCGTCCGGCAGCACCAGATTGATGGTGTCGCCCTGACCGGCGCCAGCGCGCGCCAGCTTGCCGTCGGCATTGCAGGTGATGTTGAGGAACAGCGCGCCGGCCGCCTGCGCCCGCACCAGTTCGACGGCGGCCTGGCTTTCGGGACTGTTGCCACTACGTGCGAACGATACCAGAAGCAGCGGACGTCCGGCTGGCAGATACAGGGCAGGGTGGCTCAGCAAGGTGGTGGTGGCCAGCGCCCGTACTTGCGCCGGCCAGGCGGCATCCAGATGGTCCGCGACCAGTTCGCCAGCGTAGGCCGAAGTGCCGGCGCCGGTCAGCAGAACCAGTGCGCGCGGATCGTTCAACAGCGCGTGCAAGCTGGCGCGGGCAGCGGCGGGCAGAATATCCAGCAGCGCCGGCAGTTGGCGCCAGACCGCCGGTTGCTGGGCGATTTCGCTGGCGGTGTGGGCGCCACCTCGGGCTTGCCACGTGTCGATGGGCAGATGATGCAGTTGGGTCGTCATAAAGTCTCCGGCGGATCAAAAATCGGTTAAAACGATGGTAACGTTAACCTATGAATCGCGCTAGTCCCTCCTTCGATTTTTCGCGTCAGCTTGCAAAACGAAAGTACTTTGACCTGTCTCGCTTACGCCACGTTGCGTTTCTGTGTAGGTACTTTATTTGTTTTTCTACGCCCCACGATATCAAGCAGCCGCATTAATGCAGTTTTCAAATTGAAAACTTTTATGTCGATTTGGCATTTTTATGTGCTTCAATCACATGACACCGAGCCTACCCCGAGGATGTGTGCTGGCCCGGTGTACAGGGGAGGGCTGTGGAAGCAGCCCTGAAAAGAAAAATGTCACGGAGAAATGTCTTGAAAACCTTAACAATGTTGAGAGCATCCACCACCGCAGCCCTGCTATTCGCTGCTACTGCCCAGGCAAACACCACCATTGATTTCGACGCGGGATCGGTCCAAAGCCAACTGAACTACCAGAACTGGATTGCCACCTGGACCGGTACCAGTTATGTCGAAGACGGCTTCTTGCTGCAAAGCTCGGGGCCATGGGGGAATCAGCTGCTGGCATCAGAAATCACCTACAACAACGGCTCGTATGCGATGGCTGCAACGCCGGTCGGCACCACGACCCTGACATCGCTGACCAGTCCAGCCTTCAACCTCAATTCCATCGACCTGATCCGACTGCCGGCTCGCCGGGACTGGACTGTCACCTTCATCGGCACCAAGACCGACAACACGACGGTCAGCCAAACCATCACCATTACCGACAACGCGTGGCATACCTATAGCTTGGGCGCAGACTTTACCGACCTGGTGTCGGTGACGTGGCAGGAGGGCGTGTTACGGCTCTACGCCTATGACAACATCGACGTGACAGCGGTGCCGGAAGCCGAAACCTGGGCCATGCTGCTTGCCGGCCTGGGCATGCTGGGCTGGATGCAGCGACGCAGACAGGCATAAGCCGGGCGCGAGCAGCGGTGGCAGCGCCGCTCGCGCTTACATGGTTTTGCATGGTTTTACCCGCCTGCAGCACCATTTTGAAACGCCTTCTTTACTATGTTTGCTTGCAAAAACAGGAGTGAAGATGCGTTTCGGGAAGAAGGCGTTGGTGTTGGCAATGGCGGTCGCCGGGGCGGGTGCGCAGGCGGAGGAAGAGGATGTCAAACTGGAGAAGGTGCAGGTGGTCGGCCATTACGATAATGCCGTCGGCACCTCGGATGCGGCCAGCCAGGGCGTCATCACCGGCGACCTGATCGCCAATCGGCCGGCGCTGCGCACCGGCGAGTTGCTGGAATTCGTGCCGGGCATGATCGTCACCCAGCACAGCGGCGACGGCAAGGCCAATCAGTATTTCCTGCGCGGTTTCAATCTCGATCATGGCACCGACTTCGCCACCTATGTCGACGGTATGCCGGTCAATATGCGCACCCACGCGCATGGCCAGGGGTACTCCGATCTGAACTTTCTGATTCCCGAGCTGGTGCAGCGCATCGATTACAAAAAGGGGCCGTATTTTGCCGACGAGGGCGACTTCGCTTCCGCCGGCGCCGCGCACATCAAGCTGGCCGATCATCTGGAGCAGGGCATTGCCAGTCTGTCGCTGGGCAGCTATGGCTATCAGCGCGCGGTGGTGGCGGATTCGTTCCAGGCCGGCGGCGGCACGCTGCTGTACGGCCTCGAAGTCAACCGCAACAACGGGCCGTGGGACACGCCGGAGAAGGTGCGCAAGTACAGCGCCACGCTGCGCTACAGCGCCGGCACCGCCGACGATGGTTATAGCGTGACGGCGATGGCGTATCACAACACCTGGAACTCGACCGACCAGGTGCCGCTGCGCGCGGTCGAGTCGGGGCTGATCGGGCGTTATGGCGCGATCGATCCCACAGACGGTGGCGACAGTGCGCGTTACAGCCTGTCCTGCGCCATGCGCAAGCGCGATGGCAACGTGCTGTTCGAGATGGATGCGTATGTGGTGCATTCCAGCCTGGACTTGTTCAGCAACTTCACCTACCTGCTCAGCAACGAGGAGGATGGAGATCAGTTCAATCAGAGCGAGCGCCGCACCATGGCGGGCTTCAATCTGGCGCAGTCATGGACCAGCGATCTGGGCGGGCTGCCGATGCGGAACAAGATCGGCCTGCAGACCCGCTATGACCAGCTGTCGCCGGTGGGCTTGTACGAGACGGTGGCGCGGGTGCGTACCGCCACCGTGCGCGAGGACCGCGTCAAGGAAAGCAGCGCCGGCCTGTATGCCGAAAACGTCACGCAATGGCAGCCATGGCTGCGCAGCTTGGCCGGGGTGCGCTATGACGCTTATCGTTTCGACGTCGACAGCAGCATCGAGGGCAATAGTGGCAAGGCCAGCGACCATATCGCGTCGCCCAAGCTGTCGCTGATTTTCGGGCCGTGGGACAAGACCGAGTACTTCATCAACTACGGCAAGGGCTTCCACAGCAACGATGCGCGCGGCACCACGCAGACGCGCTTGTCGGACGGCTCGGCCTCGACGCCGGTGACGCCGCTGGTGCCGACCCGTGGCGGCGAGCTGGGACTGCGCACCGAGATCGTTCCCGGCCTGCAAAGTTCGTTGGCGCTGTGGCGGCTGGATATCGCGTCGGAGCTGGTGTTCGTGGGCGATGCCGGGGAGACCGAAGCCAGTCGCGCCAGCCATCGGCATGGCATCGAGTGGAATAACCACTACATCGCCACGCCGTGGCTGCTGTTCGATCTGGATCTGGCGACCTCGCACGCGCGCTACACGCAGGATGATCCGGCCGGGAACTACATTCCAGGCGCGGTCAATCGCGTGGCCTCGTTTGGCGTGACGGTGACCGATATGGGACGTTGGTCCGGCAGCTTCAACCTGCGCCACTTCGGGCCGCGACCGCTAACGGAGGACAACAGTGTGCGCTCGGCTTCGACCACGCTGGCGTATGCGCGGGTTGGCTATCAGTTGAGCAAGCGCACCCGCCTGTCGCTGGATGTGTTCAACCTGTTCAACAAGCAGGCCAGCGATATCGATTACTACTACGAGTCGCGGCTATCGGGCGAAAGCTCGGCGGTCAGCGATATCCACTTCCACCCGGTCGAGCCACGCACGTTGCGGCTGACCTTGAGCCACAGTTTCTAGGCCGCGCTCCACAGGCGCGGCGAGCCCTGATCCAGCACCGTCAGATACAGCCGCAGGTCGAACTCGTACTGATGGTAGTTGGGCTCCATGTAAGTGCACAGCTTGTAGAACGCCTTGTCGTGCTCCTTGTGCTTGAGGTGAGCCAGCTCGTGCACGGCGATCATGCGCAGGAATTCCAGCGGCACTTCCTTGAACATGGTGGCGACGCGGATCTCGTGCTTGGCCTTCAGCTTGCCGCCCTGGACGCGCGAGATGGCGGTATGCAGCCCCAGCGCATGGTTGATGACGTGGATCTTGTTGTCGTACTCAACCTTGTTGATCGGCTCGGCGTTGCGCAAGAATTCCGTTTTTAAATCCTGCACGTACTGGTACAGCGCGCGATCGGTGCGCAAGTCGTGGGCTTTGCTGTAGCGCTTGAGCAGCACCTCGCCCAGCCGGTTCTGGGCGATCAGCTGACTGACTTGCTGCTGGACTTGTTCGGAATAGGCGCTGAGGTACTTCAGGTGGGACATGACGGCTGCGGAAAAATGGCGAGCTCGGAATGTATCACATGTCGCTTAGTCGGTAACGGTGATGTGATGGTAGCTGTTGTCTTTAAAGTAAATGATCTCGCAGCTGGCCTCGCCATGACACAGGCCGATCGCCTCGGTGGCGATATCGACCGCCGGCGCGCAAGCGCCGCCGCCATGACACACCGGGTGATAGCTGCCTGGCTTGATCAGTGACAATTGCGGCAGGTTGACCTCACTGTCGCCGAAGGTGTGGATGACGCCGATCTCGCGGCCGCTGGCCGGGTCTGGCACGATGACGACGGCGTCGGTGTCGCCTTTGTACATCAGCAGGGCGATATCGTCGCTGCCAGCCTGGATGAAGCTGCCCCGCATGTCTTTCCCAATCAAGGGCAACCAGCCAGCTGGCAAGGGACGGCCAACGGGAGCGGCTTGCGGCGCTGCTGGGGTGTCGGCCTGCGCCGCGTGGCCGGCAGTGGCGCTGAGCAGCAAGGTGGCTAGGAACAGCCAGGAAAGGTAGCGCATGGTCGATCTCCAGATACTGGTGGGTGGCGTGACATCTCCGCTGCATTCTACGGTCAATGCCAATTAATCAATCGTTACGGTTTGGTAATGCGACTGGACTAGTTCTTCCGGATAGTACCCAGATTGCCATGGCGCTATATAATCAGGTTTATTGCGCTAATTAATAGGAGTAGGGAGTGAAAATGCAAAAAGCAGTTGTGGCGGCATTGCTGCTGGCGCTGGGCGCCTCGGCTTCGGCAACGGACATCACGGTATCGGCTGCGGCCAGCCTGACCAATGCGTTCAAGGAAATTGGCACCGCGTACGAGAAGGAGCACGCCGGCGACAAGGTGTTGTTCAATTTTGCGGCGTCCGACCCGCTGGTGCAGCAAATCAGCAAGGGCGCGCCGGTCGATGTGTTTGCTTCCGCCGATCAGGATGCGATGGACAAGGCCGACCACCTGAAACTGCTGGCACCAGGCACCCGCAAGAACTTCGCCAGCAACAGCCTGGTGCTGATCGCGCCGCAGAACGCCAAAGTGGCGCTGAAGAATGTGAGCGATGTGGCGCAGGCTGGCGTGTCGCGCATCACCATCGGTAATCCGGCCAGCGTGCCGGTCGGCCGTTATACCAAGGCGGCGCTGGAAAATGCCAAGCTGTGGCAGGCGGTCGAGCCCAAGCTGATTCTCGGCACCTCGGTGCGTCAGTGCCTGGACTACGTGGCGCGTGGCGAGGTCGATGCCGGCTTCGTGTATGCCACCGATGCCGCCATCGTCAAGGACAAGGTCACGCTGGTGGCCACGGTGCCGACCGAAACCCCGGTGACCTATCCGATCGCGGTGATCGCCGCCGGTCCGCAGGCTGCGGAAGGCCGCAAGTTTGCCGATTACGTGCAGTCGCCGGCCGGTCAGGCCATCCTCGCCAAGTACGGTTTCGGCCGTCCATAACGTGGATGCGTTCGATCCAGCGTGGGTAGCGCTGCGCCTGTCGCTGAAAGTGGCCCTGTGGGCCACGCTGATCGATCTGTTGCTGGGCGTGGCGTTGGGGTATCTGCTGGCGCGCAAGCGTTTTCCCGGCCGCGAGCTGCTGGACGCGGTGCTGACGCTGCCGATGGTGATGCCGCCGACGGTGCTGGGCTACTATCTGCTGGTCATCATTGGCCGCAATGGTGTGCTGGGCGCCTGGCTGCAGCAGATGGGCATCAATCTGATCTTCACCTGGCAGGCGGCGGTGATCGCGGCCGCCGTGGTGGCGTTCCCGCTGGTGCTGAAGGGCGCGCGGGCGGCGTTTGAAAACATGGACTTGCAGCTGGAGCAGGCGGCGCGGGTGCTGGGCGTGTCCTCGTTTGGCGTGTTCCTGCGGGTGACGCTGCCGCTGGCCTGGCGCGGCGTGCTGGGCGGTACTTTGCTGGCTTTCGCCCGTTCCATGGGCGAGTTCGGCGCGACGTTGATGGTGGCCGGCAGCATTCCCGGCAAAACCCAGACGCTGTCGATCGCGGTGTATGAGGCGGTGCAGGCCGGACAGGACGATCACGCCAATCTGCTGGTGATCGTTACCTCGGTGGTGTGCGTGACGGTGCTGATCGCGGCTAATAAATTGACGCCCAACCGGGCGCTGGCGGTATGAGTATGCAGTTTAAAGTCGATGTTCAGAAAACCCTGCGTTCGGGCGAGCGCGAATTCGTGCTGCGCGCGCGCTTTGAATCGGCCAGCCAGCGGGTGGTGGTGTACGGTTCTTCCGGCGCCGGCAAGAGCCAGATGATGAAGGCGGTGGCCGGCCTGATGACCCCGGACAGCGGCCGCATCGAACTGGCCGGCCGCTGCCTGTTCGACAGCGCCGCCCGCATCAATGTGCCGCCGCAGCAACGCAAGGTGGCTTATTTGTTCCAGGATTACGCGCTGTTTCCGCATCTGAACGTGCGGCAGAACATTGCCTTTGGCTTGCAGCGCGGCTGGCGCAATCCGCTGGCGCGCGTCGATGGCGAGCAGGTGCGTTACTGGCTGCAGGCGTTCGAGCTGGAGGCGGTGGCGCAGCAGTTTCCGCATCAGCTGTCCGGCGGTCAGCGGCAGCGGGTGGCACTGGCGCGCGCGCTGGCGCCGCAACCCGATGCGCTGCTGCTGGACGAGCCGTTTGCCGCGCTCGATCCGGGACTGCGCGGCCGCATGCGTGCCGAGCTGGACGCGCTGCAGCGGCGGCTGCAGATTCCGATGCTGATGATTACCCACGATCCGGAAGACGTGCGCGCCTTCGGCGATCACGTGCTGCGGATGGAAAATGGTAGCATGCTGCGGGTGGAGGAGAGCGCGGCATGAGCATGGAATTGCAGGGCAATGTGTGGATGACTATCGATGGCCAGAAGCTGGGCGGGCAGGACCGCGTGGCGCTGTTGGCGGCGGTGGCATCGGAAGGTTCGATCACGGCGGCCGCCAAGGCGGTCGGCATGAGCTACAAGGGCGCGTGGGACGCGATCGAGGCGATGAACAATCTGGCTGGCGAACCGCTGGTCGAGCGCGTGGCCGGCGGCAAGGGCGGCGGCGGCACGCGGCTGACCGGGCGCGGCACGCAGTTGGTGGAGAACTTCCGCAAGATCGACGCGGCGCACCGCGAGTTTGTGTCGCACCTGAGCGCGCAATCGCATGCGCTGGCCGACGATTTTTTACTCATTCAAAGGATGAAGATGAAAACCAGTGCGCGTAATCAGTTCAGCGGCAAGGTGGTGGCGTTGAAGCAGGGCGCCGTCAATGACGAGGTGGTGCTGGAGATCGTCGGCGGTCAGCAGATCGTCGCCACCATCACGCGCGACAGCAGCGATAGCCTGGGACTGGCGGTGGGCGTGGAGGCGTTTGCGCTGATTAAGGCCTCGTCCATCATCGTCGCGACCGAGCTGGGTGACGTCAAACTGTCGGCGCGCAACCGTTTGAGCGGCAAGGTCAGCCGCGTGCTGCCGGGCGCGGTGAATACCGAAGTCAGCATCGAATTGCCGGGCGGCGGCGCGATTGCCGCCATCGTCACCCGCGACAGCGGCGAGGCGCTGGCGCTGGAAGTCGGCGCCGAAGTCAGCGCCATCTTCAAGGCATCCAGCGTCATCATCGGCACGCCGGCTTAACCGTCTTAACCGTCGGTGGAGCGCGTCAGCGCTTCCCAGACGTTGATTTCTTGCTCCATTTGCGCCAGCTTGCCGCGCACCAGGCCGAGCGCATCGCTACCCAGCAGCAGGTGAGCCGGCGGCTGCGCCAGTTCGGTCAGCGTCAGGATGGCTTGCGCCGCCTTGGCCGGATCGCCGGGCTGCTTGCCGCTGCGCGCGGCGCGCGTGGCGCGGATCGGATCGAACAGTGCGTCGTAATCGGCAATGCTGCGCTCCGAACGCACCATCGAGCGTCCGGCCCAATCGGTGCGGAATGAACCGGGCGCCACCGCAGTGACGTGGATGCCGAATTGTCCGACCTCTTTGCCGACCGTTTCGGAAATGCCTTCCAGCGCGAACTTGCTGCCGGCGTAATAGGCAATGCCGGGCATGGTGATGAAGCCGCCCATCGAGGTGATGTTGATGATGTGGCCGCGCCGGCGCGTCCGGAACAGCGGCAGGAAGGCCTTCATCATCGCCACCGCGCCAAACACGTTGACGTCGAATTGGCGGCGCATCTCGTCGAGTGACGATTCCTCCATCACGCCTTCATGCCCATAGCCGGCGTTATTGACCAAGACGTCCACCGGGCCGGCGGCGGCTTCGGCCCGCGCTACCGCCTGCTCCACGGCGTCGAAATCGGTCACATCTAATACGCAGGCGTGGGCGCGCGGATGCAGGGCTTCAAATGCGGCGTGTGCCTGTTCGTGGCGCACGGTGCCGATGACGGTGTGGCCGGCGGCCAGTGCCGCCTCCGCCAGCGCGCGGCCAAAGCCGCTGCTGACGCCGGTAATAAAGAAGGTCTTGCTCATGGTATTCCTTTGCGGTCAGTGAGGTTGCCATGGTAGGTCGGGCGGCGTCAGGCGGCCATGCCGGAAGTTCTGCATCATTTGCCTGATTCTCTGAGGGATTACAATCGCGCTATGAAAAATCGCATAGTCACCTTGATGGAGCGCCTGGCGCCGGTGGAGGGCTACAATTTGTCCGCCTTGCCGGATGTGCGCTTTCTGCGCTCCAACCGTCCTTTGAACCGGACGCCGGTCCTGTATGAACCCGGTATTGTGATTGTCGGCCAGGGGCGCAAGCGTGGTTTCCTTGGCGGGCAGGAATATGTTTATGATGCCCGGCACTGTCTGGCCGTATCGGTCCCCGTGCCATTTTCGATGGAAACCGAAGCCAGCGCGGAGGAGCCGCTGCTGGCGATGTATCTCCGGCTGAATTTTCAGCTGACGGCGGATTTGCTGCTGGAACTGGAAGCGCAGGGGCAGCCCGTGCTGGCCTCGCCACGCGGCATGTTGTCGACGCCGATGGATGCGCGCCTGACGGCGTCCGTGCTGCGGTTTCTGGAAGTGCTGTCAGAGCCGCTCGATCTGGCGATGCTGGGGCCGGCATTGCTGCGCGAGATTTATTACCGTGTGCTGACCAGCGCGCAAGGCGGCGCGATGCGGGCGGCGCTGATGCAGCAGGGCCGCTTTGCCGCCATCTCGCGCACTTTGCGCAAGATACACGCATCGTTCAGTGAGGAACTGGATATCGGCCAGCTGGCCAGCGAGGCCAATATGAGCGTGGCGACGTTTCATCATCACTTCAAGGCGGTGACCAGCACGTCGCCGATCCAGTATCTGAAGTCGACCCGGCTGCACCAGGCGCGGCTGTTAATGCTGCGCCATGAGATGTCGGTGGCCGCTGCCAGCGCCGAGGTTGGCTATGAGAGCGCGTCGCAATTCAGCCGCGAGTTCAAGCGGCTGTTTGGACTGAGTCCGGCCAAAGAAGTGGAGCGCATGCGCCAGACCTTCGCCATGCCGGACCCGCAGCCGTCGCCCGCTTGGGTGGCCGCTCACTGAGGACTCTATGCGCCAAAGCGGGCCGGTGTCGTCCCGAGCAGGCGGCGGAACAGGGCGATGAAGCTGCTGACGCTGTCGTAGCCCAGGCTGAGCGCCACCGTCGTCACCGAGGCGCCGCCGTTCAGCAGCGCCATGCCTTTCTGCAGGCGCGCCACCTGGCGCCATTCGACCACCGACATGCCGGTCTCGTTGCGGAAGTGACGGGTCAGGCTGCGGCGCGACCAGCCCAGTTGATCGGCCCAGGCGTCGAGATCGGTTTCATCGGCCGGATCTTCCGCGATCGCGGCGGCCATGGCCAGCAGGCGCGGATGACGCGGCATGGTCAGGTGCAGCGGGTCCGGCTCGGCGGCGCGCATCTCGTCGAGGAACACATTCATCACCCGCAGCGCGGCGGCGTCCGGCGGCATGCCAGTCGGCCAGGCACACATGCGTTGCAGCAGCGACTCCGCCAGCGGCGACATGCGCAGCGCCAGCGATTGCTCGGGAAAGCCCACACACAGCGACGGCGCCAGATGGATGGTGTAGCCGGCCAGACCCGGTTTGAGGGTGTTGCCGTGGGCGCTGGCCGCGTGCTCCATATACGGCGGTATCCAGCCCAGCCGGCCAGGCGGCAGCACCTGGCGGTTGCCGCCGGCTTCGACCAGAATCACCCCTTGCAGCGGAATGTACATCTGGCCTTCTGGGTGATAGTGCGAGAACTTGCCCTTGCCGACGCCGCCATCGGTGTGCTGGGCCGCGACATAGATGGGCATGTCGTCGCTGAGTCGCTTGTCGCCGTAGTAGTTGCTCATGATGTGGCCCGATTGCGTTATCGATTGTCCGCTTGCAGTTAGCCGGGCTCCGATTTTACATGCAATCTACGGGTTTCATTGAGCGCAAGGGAAAATCATGACTGCAATCGATACGGAAGCCGTGCTGGAGCTGTTGCGCGAGGTCGGTGCCGGCCTGTGCGAGACCTTCTGGCAAAGCGCGCCGGTGGCGGACGTGGATGAGATGTGGCGCGCGTTTCACCGCATCGACGGCGACGCCAGCGCCCTGTTGCGGCGCGAATTGTCGGCCCGCTACCCGGCCATCGCCTGGGCCGACGGCGAGCTGAGCGAAGCCCATGCGCGCGCCGGCGAATACTGGATCTGCGACGCCATCGACGGCGCGGTGCAATTCCTGCGCGCGATCCCCAACTGGTGCATGTCGCTGACGTTGATGCGCGAAGGCGTGCCGGTGTTCAGCGCTATCTACGACGCCATGCATGACGAGATGTTCCATGCACTGTGGGGCCACGGCGCCTGGTACAACGGCAAGCCGGTGCGTGTTAATGCGCGCGCGGATCACTACCAGGCCATGGTCGCCAGCAGCCAGCCGACCTTTGCCAGCCGGCACGGCCAGGTGGTACAGCAGGCCGGCGCCGCGCTGAGTGCCATGTTGAGCGATGTGGCGGCGGTGCGCAATCTCGGGCCGACCTCGCTGCAACTGGCGTACGTGGCGTGCGGGCGGCTGGATGGGTTCTGGCAGTACGGCGAGGATGGCTATAACTGCATCGGCGGCACGCTGCTGGTGCGCGAGGCGGGCGGCGTGGCGACCCAGGCCGATGGCCAGCCATATCATTTACATGCGGCCAGTATCGTGGTGGCGCCACCGGGTGTGCATGCCTCGATGTTGCAGCGGCTGCAGCAAGTCCCGGTGGCATGATGCCGCTATTGCTTGTTGCCGCCCTTGGATGATTGCTCGGAACCCGCGCTGGCGGCGGCGCGGTTTTTCTCCGCGTTGGCGCGGGCGGCGGACTGGCGGCTTTCACCGCCTTTGCGGCCGATTGCAGCCATGTGTTCGCGGTCGCGGCTGACCGCCTCGCCGCCTTTCTGGCCGGCGCGGCGCGCTTCTTCCGAATCGAATTCATGCGCCGTGCCTTTCTGGTGGGCGGCTTGCCCGCCCTTGCTGGCGATGGCGCGCTGGGTGGCTTCGTCCATCGCGGCAAAGCCACGCTTGGCGGTGCCCTTGGGCTTGCCCTGACTGTTGTTGGCATTGCTGGTATTGCTGGCCATAGATACCTCCGTCTAAAGATGGGAACAGACAGCAGGGTGTCCTGCTGTTCTGTGTGGTTAGAGTTGCAAGATTGACGGAAGTTCCATTAATGCCGCAGCTGGCTGCCGGGCTGGAAGCGCGCCAGCTGTTCGGCGGCGCGGGTGGTGCGGGTGGCCGCTTCCTGCATCAGATCGTCGGTCAGGGTGCTGGCCGAGCGGCTGACGGCCGGCATGTGGTGGGCGGCGGTCTGGTTGAGGCTGGCGTTGGCGCGGCTCAGCACTTCGCCGACGCGCTGCTGGTAATGGCTGAACGCGCGTTGGCCCGGCCTGAGCTGGGCGGCGACGGCGGCGCCCAGCTGGTTGGCGTCCTTGCTGGCCATCAGGCGTTGGATGTTGCCGCCGGCTTCAGCGATCAGGTCGCGCCCCAGTTGCAGATTCAGTGCGCTCAGGCTGTGCATGGTTTCCAGCGTGCGCTGGCCCAGGTCGACATAAAGGCCCAGCAGCAGTTCAATGTGGGAGTGGAAGGCGGAAGGCGGGAATTGTGGGAACATAATGGGTCCTCGGCGTGTTGGCGGTATTTGCATAGACGCCGAGGCGGGCGGAAGGTTCCGCGCTTTTTATGAGGTGGCTACTTGCAGCACCAGTTTGCCGAAGTTCTTCCCTTCAAACAGCATGTTGAGCGCTTCTGGGAAACGCTCCAGGCCGGACACTACATCTTCCTTGCTCTTGATCTTGCCGTCCTTGAGCCAGCCGGCCAGCGCGGCCACGCCGATCTGGTAGCGGTCGGCGTAGTCGAACACGACGATGCCTTCCATGCGGGCGCGGTTGACCAGCAGCGACAGGTAGTTGGACGGTCCCTTGACCGGCGTGGTGTTGTTGTACTGCGAGATGGCGCCGCAGATGACGATGCGCGCCTTCATGTTGATGCGGGTGAGCACGGTATCGAGGATGTCGCCGCCGACGTTGTCGAAGTAGACGTCGACGCCCTGCGGGCAGTGCTGCTTGAGGCCGTCGCGCACCGAGTCGTTCTTGTAATCGATGCAGGCGTCGAAGCCCAGCTCGTTGACGACGAAATCGCACTTCTCCTTGCCGCCGGCGATGCCGACCACGCGGCAGCCCAGTTGCTTGGCGACCTGGCCCACGGTCTGGCCGACCGCGCCGGCCGCGCCCGATACCACCACGGTTTCGCCCAGCTTGGGCAGGCCTACTTCGGTCAGGCCGAAGTAGGCGGTCATGCCCGGCATGCCCAGCGTGTTGAGGTAGGTGGTCAGCGGCGCCAGTTTCGGGTCGACCTTGTGGAAGCTGGCGCTGCGATCGTCTGCGGCGCCGGTCCAGTAGCGCTGCACACCGGTGCCGCCGGAGACGTGGTCACCGACCGCAAAGCGCGGCGACTGCGATTCCACCACCACGCCGACGCCGCCGGCGCGCATCACCTCGCCAATGGCCACCGGGCGGATGTAGGATTTGCTGTCGTTCATCCAGCCGCGCATGGCCGGGTCGAGCGACAGGTACAGTACCTTGACGCGGATTTCGCCGTCGGCCAGCGGGCGCAGCGGCTCTTCGGCCTGTTGCCAGTCGCTATCCTTGACCATGCCGACCGGACGCGCGGCCAGGCGGAACTGCAGATTTGTCTCCATCGGTATCTCCTTGTATAGGGTGCTTGGGGTGCTGCTGACTATATCTTAAATTGAACGAGCGTGCTATTTTTTGTCGCAATAGGCAAGGCATGCGACAATAGCTCTCTTTTGTCCAATCTCCTTACGGTTTTATGAGCAATCCCGAATACATTTTGACACTGTCTTGCCTGGACCAGCGTGGAATCGTGCATCGCGTGTCGGGCTTCCTGGCCGAGCATGGCTGCAACATCATCGATTCGGCCCAGTTTGGCGACAGTGAGTCGAAACTGTTCTTCATGCGCGTGCATTTCTCGCTGGAAGACCGCGCCATCGGCGATGAACTGCTGCGCGCCGATTTCGGCCTGCTGGCGGCCGACATGCAGCTGAACTGGGAACTGCGCGACGCCCACTACAAGCCGCGCGTGATGCTGATGGTGTCGAAGATCGGCCATTGCCTGAACGACCTGCTGTTCCGCTACAAGAGCGGTTTGCTGCCGGTGGAGATTCCGGCCATCGTGTCGAACCACATGGACTTCTACCAGCTGGCGGCCAGCTACAATATTCCGTTCCACCACTTGCCGCTGGCGACCGGCGCGCCGGTGGCCGACAAGCTGGCGCAGGAAGCCCGCATTATCGAGCTGATCAACACGCACAAGATCGATCTGGTGGTGCTGGCGCGTTACATGCAAATCCTGTCGCCGTCGCTGTGCGAGGCGCTCAAGGGCCGGGCGATCAATATTCACCATTCTTTCCTGCCGAGCTTCAAGGGCGCCAAGCCGTATGCGCAGGCGCATCACCGCGGCGTCAAGCTGATCGGCGCCACCGCGCACTTTGTCACCGGCGATCTGGACGAAGGTCCGATCATCGAGCAGGACGTCGAGCGCGTCGATCATTCGATGGATGCGGAGACGCTGTCGGCGATCGGTCGCGATGTGGAGTGCGTGGTGCTGGCGCGCGCGGTCAAGTGGTTTGTCGAGCACCGCGTTTTGCAAAACGGCGCGAAAACCGTCGTATTCAAGTAAGAGATTTTTTCGATGGCCCTCAAAGCAACAATCTATAAAGCAGAACTGTCGATTGCGGACATGGACCGCAATTACTACGAGACCCACCAGCTGACGCTGGCGCGTCACCCATCCGAGACCGACGAGCGCATGATGGTGCGCCTGTTGGCCTTCGCCATCCACGCCAACGAGGCACTGACCTTTACCAAGGGCCTGTTCGACGTGGAGGAGCCGGACCTGTGGCACAAGGATTTGACTGGCGCGATCGAACTGTCGATCGAAGTCGGCCAGCCGGATGAGAAAGTGATCCTGAAGGCGTGTGGTCGTTCCGAGCACGTCTATGTGTACAGCTATGCCGCCACCAGCCACATCTGGTGGAAGAGCTTGGCCAACAAGGTCGAGCGCTGCAAGAACCTGACCGTGGTGGACTTGAACGCGGACGCGACCGAGCAGTTGGGCAAGATGGCTCAGCGCACCATGCAGCTGCAATGCACCATCCAGGACGGCCAGATCTGGCTGACCGACGGCACCAGCACGGTGGAAGTCACGCGCGAAGTGCTGAAAGCGGAGCGCTGATCTCCGCCGCGTAGCGCGGTTTTGAGCTAAGCCAAACCGCGCACGCTGCCTGGCGTACTCGGCAATGCATGCCGGCGCTAGACTCGTTCTCATGAGCGAGATCGTCTACAAGCAGTTGTTCTCCCACCCGGAACTGGTACGCGACCTGCTGGCCTGCGTCATTGCCGCCGACTGGGCACAGGCGCTCCCCACCAGCGCATTCGAACGCGTCAACGCCAGCTATACCAGCGACCACGGCAAGAGCCGTCATCAGGATGTGGTCTGGCGTGCCAGCATCGGCGGCGAGTGGGTGTACGTCTATATTCTGCTGGAGTTCCAGTCGTCGCCCGAGCGCTGGATGGCGTTGCGGATGCTGGTGTATGTGGGCTTGCTGTATCAGGATCTGGTGGCTCAGCACAAGCTGAGCAAGCACGGCAAACTGCCACCGGTGTTGCCGATTGTGTTCTATCACGGCCGGCGCCCCTGGACCGCCGCGTTGGATATTGGCGATCTGATGCTTCCGCCACCGACTGGCATGGAGCGCTTTCAGCCGCACCAGCGCTACCTGCTGGTCGATCAGCACCATGACGACGCGTTTGGCAACATTGTTGGCCTGTTGTTGCGCGTGCTGCATGCCAGCACCGAGCTTCAGATGAAAGCGGCAATGGCCGCGTTTGCGCAGCGTGTCCTACAGCCTGATCTTTATAACGCGAGAGTAAGCCTGACACGTTGGCTACAGCTCACCTTGCGTGAAGACCGGAGCGGCACTAGCATGAACCTTGAGGAGGACTTCATCATGACCGCCAAAAGAAAATACAAGCCGGAAGAAGTATTTACCGATGAATTTTTCGATGCGCTAGTGCTGCCAGCCGAAGAAATGTTCCGGCAGCGCAAGGAGGAGGGTCGACAGGAAGGCGAACGGGCGGCGCTGGAGGCGGTGCTGCGCGACCTGCTCGCTGGTGAACAGGCCGGCGCCGAAAGCCGCATCGCGCAGGCCGACAGCAGCCAGCTGCGCGACTGGATCAAATCGCTTATTGCGGAGCGCCGCCCAGCCGTTTGATGGTGCCCGAACCCATGATGCTTTTGCTGATCTGCGGATCGCCGTAATAGTTGATATCGCCCGACCCCGCCACGCTCAGGCTCAGCGATTTCTTCGCCCACACCGTCGCCTGCCCCGAGCCGCCGATGCTCACCACCGCCTCGCGCGACTGCAACTGTCCCACCTGTACCCGGCCCGAACCGCCGATCGACACCTGCAAACGCTCGGCATTGCCGGCCGCCTTCAGACTGCCGCTGCCGCCCAGCGCAATCGCCACCGACTCCGCGTCCAACTGACCGACCGCGATCGAACCTGAGCCGCCAACGTCGATGGTCAGGCTCTCGCCGCGCAAACGGTCGGCCGTCACGTTGCCCGAACCGCCGATCGACAGCTTGTCCAGCGTGCGCGCCTGCACAATGATTTTCATGTTGCGTGTTTCCACGCGCAGATTGTTTTTGGCCGGGCGAATGCGCAGCGTGCCGTTTTCCACCGTGGTTTCGATCAGCGGTTGAATGTTGTCGTCGGTTTCCACCGTCACGCTCTCGGTATTGCCGAGACGGATCTCGACATCACCGCTGACGCCCACCGTCAGCGCATTGAAATGCCCGACTTCGCGATTCTGCTTGACGATCTTGCCGCTGCCCTGAATCCGTTCGCCGCCATTCAGCCAGCTCAGCGGCCCGGCTTGGGCGACGTGGACAGGGGCGCTTGCAACCAGCAAGCCAGCGGTCAGGAACAGGGACGATACGATGCGGCGCAGGGTCATGATGCTCTCCTCAAATAATCTTGAGTTTGGATCTTACGGGGCAGGCGCGACGCGCGGAACCGCGCTGCGACAGATTGCGCATCAGGCGGAACAGAATGCAGCCAGCCGGGGACAGGCCGCGCATGCTGTATCATGCGGTATGCTTACCATTACTATCAAACAAGGCAAGGAAAAGCGCCTGCTGGCGGGCGACTTGCTGATTTACGCCACCGCCATCGAACGCGTCGACGGTCGCCCTAACGAGAAAAACAAACCCGGCGCCACCGCCATCGTCCTGAACTCGGCGCGCCAGTTCATCGGCCGCGCCGCCTGGAATCCCAAGTCCGACGTGCGCGCCCGCATCTGGAGCTATAAAGAGGACGAGCCGGTCGACCACGCGATGATGAAACGCCGCGTGCGCGCCGCCATCGCCAAGCGCGCCGACAGCGTGCGCGCCGCCGCGCCGACCGATCTGGTGGCCGTGATCCGTGGCGACGAGGACGGCTTGCCCGGCCTGCTGGTCGATAGCTGGGGCGGCACCAGCGGCTACCTGATTTGCCAGTTCCAGTCGGCCGGCGTCGACGCCTGGAAAGTGCCGATCGTACAAGCGCTGCTGGCCGATACCGGCTGCCCCAACGTCTACGAGCGTTGCGACGAGCTGCTGCGCAAGGCCGAGGGCTTGCCGGTGTTCTACCGCCCGCTGGCGGGCGAGGAGCCGCCCGAGCACGTGCAGGTCACCGCCAACGGCGAGCGCTTCAGTATGGATTTACGCAACGGTTTCCGCTACCCCAAGCTCAGAAGCTGAAAAAGTTTCGTATTTGCAATTTATATCTCTTATAATCAACCCGGCAACTACGGAGATTTGAGCAGAGATGGAACATTACCAATCGTCGCAAATACGCACCCTCAGCTACATCGAGAACGAAGACCACCCGGTCTTCGGCACGCTGGTCGAACAGATTCTGCATCTGCTGAACTCCAAGCTGATTTTCAGCGACATCCTGATCCACCAGAACAGCCCGCTGATGCTGCGTCAGCCCGGCGGGCTGGTGGCCGTCACCGACTCCCCCATCACGCGCGAGGAATTGCAGGAATTCTTTGAGGTGGTCGAGCCCAACTGGGCCGAGCGCATTCAGGACCGCGCCTTCGACCGCGCGGTCGATCTGCATACCGCCCGCATCCGCGCCAACTGTTTCAGCTTCCAGGGCCGCAAGCGCCTGGGCTGCGTGATCCGCCGCTTCCCCAAGGAACCGGTGCCGCTGGCCAAGCTGGGCCTGAGCCCGCACGAGCAGCAGTTCGCGCGCCTGACCAGTGGCCTGGTGCTGATTATCGGTGACACCTGCCAGGGCAAATCGACCACCATCGCCTCCATGCTGGACGAGATCAACAAGAATCGCTCCGGCCACATCATCACCATCGAAGACCCGGTCGAGACCCTGATTCCGCAGCGCCAATGCGTGATCACCCAGCGCGAAGTCGGCTTTGACGGCGACGTGGAAAGCTTTTATCTGGGCGCGCTGGACGCGCTGCGCGAACGGCCGGACGTGATCGTTATCGGTGAAATCCGCGATGCGCAAACCGCGCAGGAAGCGCTGGCGCTGGCGGAAGCCGGCCCGCTGGTGCTGGCCTCGCTGCACGCGCGTTCGACCGAGCTGGGCCTGCAAAAGATGCTGCGCCTGCTGGGTAATACCGAAGCGCAGGCGCAGGCGCTGGCGCATGCCCTGCGTGGCGTGCTGTGCCAGGCGCTGTTGCCGTCGCTCAAGGGCGAGCGCTATTACCTCGCCACCGAGTGCCTGACCAACAATCCGGAAGTCACCGAGATGATTGCCAATGGCCAGATTTCCAACCTGCGCATCTGGATGGAAGACAAGCCGGGCGATGGCTGCCACACCATGAACACCTCGCTGCATACGCTGCTGGACGCTGGCAAGATCAGCGTCGACGATGCCCGCAACGCCACCACCGACCGCATCGGCTTCGTGGCCTGATCATTCCAGCGGTATCGCGCGGTAGCGGTTGACGTCGATGCCGCTGACCGGCGGCGCGTTGTTGCCCCACGCGCTGCGCAGGTAGGACACCACCTGCGCCACTTCGGTATCGTTTAACTTATGCCCGAACGGCGGCATGCTGTACGGACGCGGATTGCCCGCAGTGCCGGGCGCGAAGCCGCCATTCAGCACGATGCGGATCGGATTCACCGCTAGTTCCATCGTCAGCGCACGGTTGGCGGCCAGTGGCGGATAGGCCGGCGGCTGGCCGCTACCATCGGCGCCGTGGCAATCGACGCAGTGCTGCTCATACAATTTGGCCCCGGCTTGCAGGAAGGCCACCGCCTGCGTTTCGCTGTCGCGCTCGAACGGTGGCGGCTGCTCGCCGGGCGGCAGTGCCTGCAGATAGACGGCAATTGCATCGATGTCGCCATCACTCAGATACTGCAGACTCTCGCTCACCACTTCCGCCATCGGGCCGAACACGGTGGAGCGTGGCGAGGTGCCGGTTTTCAGCAGCGCGGTCAGATGTTCGCGCCGCCAGTCGCCGCGCGCGTTGAGTGCGGGCGCATACCATCCTTGCGCCGGGATCATGCCGCCTGACAGTCCCTCTCCCTCTGATGCGCCGAGCGGATTGCGCGCGCTGTGGCAGGCGCTGCAATGTCCTGGACCTTGCACCAGATAGGCGCCGCGATTCCATGCCGCCGATAGTCGGGGTTCGGCGCGAAACGCCTCCGGCCGGAAATACAGCGTGCGCCATGCGGCTAGCGCGATCTGCTGGTTGTATGGGAAGCGCAGGCGATGCGGCTGGTTCGGTTGCGCGGACGGCGCGATGGTTTGCAGGTAGGCGTACAGCGCGTCGGCGTCGTCGCGGCTGATGCGGGTGTAGTTGGGGTAGGGGAAGGCTGGGTACAACAGGCGGCCATCTTTCGATTTGCCGTTGTGCAGCGCTTGCCAGAAATTGTCGGCGCTCCAGGCGCCAATGCCGTGCACGAGGTCGGACGTGATGTTGGGCGAGATGACGCTGCCGAATGGTGTTTGCAGCGCGCGTCCGCCGGCGTAAGCGGCGCCACCGCGCGCGGTGTGGCAGCTCATGCAGTCGCCGGCCCTGGCCAGGTAGGCGCCACGGGCGATGCGCTCGGCCGGCGTTAGCGCGGCGGCGGCGGTGCTGGGCGGCGGGCCGGGATCGTCCATCGGCAGCCAACGCAGCGCCGCCAGCGCGGCCAGCACGGTGATGCCGAGCAGCGCGATAACGGTATAAATGATTTTCTTCATTTTGCCGCTCCCGCTACGCTGCCACAGGCCAGCGGCAAGGGTTGGGGTAGGGCGGCGGCGGGGCGCGCGTTGGCGTCAGGCGTTTGTCGGGCCAACCAGGCCGAGGCGGCGGCGACGTCGGCTTCATTCAGACGCGCCGCAATGGTGGCCATGCAGTCGGGCGCGGCGGCGCGGCGCGCCTGGCTTTTCCATGCACCGAACTGGGCGTTGATGTAATCGCTGGGTAGCCCAAGCAAACCGGGAATCGCCGGCTCGACGCCGGTCAGCGCCGCGCCATGGCAGGCCATGCAGGCCGGGATCTTCTTCGCTGGATCGCCGTTCCGCACCAGCGCCTCGCCGCGCGCCAGTTGCGCACTATCAGCCAACGCGGCGCTGCCGGCCGGCGCGGGCGGATAGGGCGGATGCTGGTTGGCGAAATAGTCGGCAATTTCGCGCAGATACGCGTCCGGCAAATACGCCGTCATGTAGACCATCATCGGATATTGGCGCCGGCCGTCGCGGAAATTGCGCAGCTGGTTGTACAGGTAACCGGCCGGCTTGCCGGCGATGCGCGGAAAGTAGGCGTCGCCACGTTCCTTCACGCTGTGGCAGGTGAGGCAGGCGGCGAGGCGTTGTTCCAGCGTCTCCGGCGCCGCCGCGCGCAAAGGCAGGCAGGCGCAGGCCAGCGCGCAGGCCGCAAGGACTCGGGAAATAATCGGCATACCGCTCCTCATGCAGGCGGCCATGCCGGCCGCGTGACTAGGATAACCCGGTTTTGGGCGGTTTCGGCAGTTTGACCGGCTTCAGTGTCGGCAGTTGGTTGCCCAGCCCGATCCAGTGACGGTAGACGCGCAATGCCACCTGGGCATCGTCGGCCGCGTACAGAATCTGTTTTTCGTTCAGGCGCGGCAAGGCCCAGTTGGTAGTGGAGATCTTTTTGGACTTTTGCAGCTTGAGGCCGAAGAACTTGGCCACCGCCGTCTTGGCGCCCAGATCGTTACGCTGGCCGGGCGTGCGCAACACCACCGACAGGTCGACCACGCCGGCGGCGCGGATGTCCAGCTTGGCATGCAAGCGCTTGACATCGTCCGCCAGGCCAAAGCCCACCTTCAATGGCAACGGCCGCTCCAGAATGGCCAGCAGCGCGGCGCGCAGATGCGGTTCGGTACTGGCGCCGATCTGAAACAGATAGGCTTTGCGGTCGGTGGCAAACTGAATCAGATGCGGACCGGTGGAAGTTTCGCCCCGCGTAAACGTGGGCTTGGATTCGGTATCAAAGCCGATGGCGTCGCAGACCAGCAACGCATCGCGCGCCGCCAGCACCTGCTCCGGTGTGACCACCATCTGCACATCGGCAATGGCGATGCCATGGTAAGGCGGCAGATCATCGTCTGCCGCCACCGGCGTCGCCGCTGGGTGGAGATCCAACTCAGCCCTTCTTGGAGAACTTCGCGGCCAGCTGGTTCAGCTTGTCGGCGTGCACGCGGGCCGCCTCTTCGGCGGCCTTGGCCTCGCGTTCGGCTTTCTTGCGCTCGGCTTCCTTCTTGTAGCGTTCCTGCAGCACCTGGGTGGCGTGGGCGCGGTGGGTATCGGTCACTTCGGCGCCTGGTTTGCCATCCAGGTCGTAGCGGACCTTGGCTTTTTCCATGACTTTCAGGTAGCGCAGCGAACCGGTATGGATGCCCAGCGCGGTGCGCATGGTTTTGCGGTCGAGCTCAGGCATGACGGCCAGCAGCTGTTTGTCGATACCGATCGACAGCGGCAGGAAATCACGGAAGGCCGGGAATTGGGACTGCAATTGTTTCAGCAGGCTGCGCGGGGTTTGGGCGGCAGGCGCCGGCGCGGCCGCAGCGGTTGCGGTTTCGGCTACCGGTGGCTGGGGGGTAAGACTAGTGTTCATCGACTTCATAGGTTATGCAACAGCCGTCAGCATATCATGCTGACCATAGGATTGCAGTGCATTTTAGGCCATTGTGTTCAATTGCTCAGGCTTAGGATAGGCTTAGGATGGTCGGTAAGTGTGCGTTCGCGGCCTAAAATGTGTATAATGCTCGACGCACTCTATGCAGGACAGTGCGATTCAGCTTGGTACAGGATGCGATTCGGATGGTTTGACACAGGGCCCGTGCCCTTCTCATTTGCCCTTCTCATTCTTCCCTGAACAGAGAAACAAGCCCGTGGCTGGAAGCGGGCTTTTTTTATTCCGCAGATAATCGTCAGCTAAATTACAACATTTCCACCCATGCGCACCGCTCGCGGTCGGCGCGGGGCCAGCTTTTTTGTAATTTCTGACGACTACGTTTGAGAGATTTTTAATGACAAAACCGAAAACTTTAACGTTGTCCGTCAAGAAGCCCGCCGCCCGTGCCAGCGCCGCACCGCTGGTGGTGCCGAAGACGACTCTATCTTATGTCATCGATAATGAAGAGGCAGCGAGCAAAGTAACGGTCGTCAAAAAGAAAACCCGCCTGGCCGCGAGCGCCGAGTCGGTGCATGCCGAAGTGCCGGCCGGCGACGGCGACGAGGCCTCGACCGTGGTCAAAGTGGCACGCAAGGGCGTTGCCGTCGAAGGCGATGAGGCGGTCGTCAGCGTCAAGCTTGCGCCGAAGTCCAAGCTGGTCAAGGCCAAGCTGGAGCCGGCCCCGGTGGCGGGCGCCTTGCCTGGCGCGCCGGCCGTCAACCAGGTGACCGATGCCGCCACGCTGGCCTCGATCGATACGTCCGGCTACCAACTGCCGGGCGTCAAGGTGCCGGGCCGCCGTGGCCGCAAGCCGTCCGAATTCATGCCTGAGAACGACGAGATCGCCGCGCTGAACGCGGTCGAACGCGCCGAGCTGAAAGCGGTGTCGAAAGCGCGCGAGCGCAAGGCCAAGGGCGTGGATATTCTGGGCAACGATCCGAAAGCCAGCGCCGAGGAACTGGAAAAACGCCGCGTCCAGATCAAGAATCTGATCAATATGGGCAAAGAGCGTGGCTTCCTGACCTACGCCGAGATCAATGACCAGTTGCCGGAAAACATCATCGATCCGGAAGCGATCGAAGGCATCATCGCCACCTTCAACGACATGGGCATCGCCATCTACGAGCGCGCCCCGGACGCCGAAGCGCTGCTGCTGAGCGACAACGTCGCCAGCGTCACCTCGGACGACGAAGTGGAGGCGGCCGCCGCCACCGCGCTGTCGACCGTGGATTCGGACTTCGGCCGTACCACCGACCCGGTCCGCATGTACATGCGTGAAATGGGCGCGGTGTCGCTGCTGACCCGTGAAGGCGAGATCGAGATCGCCAAGCGGATCGAAGAAGGTCTCAAAGACATGATCCAGGCGATTTCCGCCTGCCCGACCACCATCGCTGAAATCATCGCGCTGGCCAAGAAAATCGAATCGGACGAAATGAAGGTCGACGACGTGGTCGACGGCTTTGTCGATCCGTATGAATCGGCGCCGGCACCCGCCGTCAGCAGCGCCGCGTCGGACGACGACGATGAGGAAGAGGTCGAAGACGACGTCGAGGAAGATGGCGACGCCGGCGGCGGCGCGGCCGGCTACTCGACTGAGCAACTGGCGCAGCTGAAAATCGCCGCGCTGGAAAAATTCCAGTTCATCGAAGGCAACTTCGAAAAAATGCGCAAGGCCGCCGGCGGTTACGCCTCCAAAGCCTACGTCGCGGCGCAGGAAGCGATTTCGGCCGAGCTGCTGGGCATCCGCTTCACCGCCAAGGTGGTCGAGAAGCTGTGCGACACCCTGCGTGGCCAGATGGAAGAAGTGCGCCAGATCGAGCGCGCCGTGCTGGACCTGTGCGTCAACCGTTGCGGCATGCCGCGCGCGCACTTCATCAAAGTGTTCCCGGGCAGCGAAACCGATCTGGACTGGGTCGACGGCGAAGTCGATGCCGGCTATCCGTACTCGGTGGTGCTGGGCCGTAACGTGCCGGCCGTGAAGGAACTGCAGCGCAAGATGATCGACCTGCAGGCGCGCGTGGCGCTGCCGCTGGCCGACCTGCGCAAGATCAACAAGCAGATGGCGGCCGGCGAGAAACGCGCCCGTCAGGCCAAGCGCGAAATGACCGTGGCCAACTTGCGTCTGGTGATCTCGATCGCCAAGAAGTACATCAACCGCGGCCTGCAATTCCTGGATCTGATCCAGGAAGGCAATATCGGTCTGCTGAAGGCGGTAGACAAGTTCGAATACCGTCGCGGCTACAAGTTCTCGACCTACGCCACCTGGTGGATTCGTCAGGCCATCACCCGTTCGATCGCCGACATGGCCCGTACCATCCGCGTGCCGGTGCACATGATCGAGACCATCAACAAGATGAACCGCATCTCGCGTCAGATCATGCAGGAAACCGGCAGCGAGCCGGACCTGGCGACCTTGGCGGTCAAGATGGAAATGCCGGAAAACAAAGTCCGCGAAATCATGAAGATCGCCAAAGAGCCGATCTCGATGGAAACGCCGATGGGCGAGGACGGCGATTCGCAGCTGGGCGACTTCATCGAAGACAACACCACGCTGGCGCCGCTGGATGCCGCGCTGCACGCCTCGATGCGCAACGTCATCAAGGAAGTGCTGGATTCGCTGACCCCGCGCGAAGCCAAGGTGCTGCGCATGCGCTACGGCGTCGAAATGTCGAACGACCACACGCTGGAAGAAGTGGGCAAGCAATTCGACGTGACGCGCGAACGTATCCGCCAGATCGAAGCCAAGGCGATGAGCAAGCTGCGCCAGCCATCGCGTTCGGACAAGCTGAAAACGTTCCTGACGCAGAACTAAACCAGAAGGGAGGCCGCGGCCTCCCTTTTTTATTTAGTAGTCATATCGGACCGTGGCCGCGAAGCTGCGCGGCGCACCGTACAGCAGGCCACGGAAGTAGGTGGTCGGCGGGATGGTCTGGTAGTAGTGCTTGTCGGTCGCGTTGCGGATGTTGAGCTGGACGCTCAGGTGGTGGCTGTAGCGATAGTTGGCATGCAGGTCCAGCACGCTATAGCCGCCTTCCGACACCTTGTAGCCGGTGTACTGGTAGTACATACTGCTTTGCGACTGCAGCTTGCCGCCGACCCGCCACTGGCCGCCCGGTAGCGTGTAGTCGCCGGACAATTTCAGCACCCGGCGCGGAATTGCGGTGTTGTACTGTTTGCCGATGTTCGGACCTTCCTCATAACTCGGATTGGCGTAGGTATAGCCTGCCGCCAGATTCAAGCCCGTCACTGGCGCGCCCGACGCTTCCAGTTCCACCCCGCGCGTGCGCACCTTGGCGCCTGCGGCGTAGCAGTTGCTGTTGCCGGCCGCGCCGCAGGTGGCCGGCACGTTCAGCGCCACCGGCAGGTTGATCTGATCGGTCTGGAACGCGGCAACCGCCGTATTCAGGCCGCCGAAGAAGGTGCTTTTCACGCCGCCTTCATAGTTGCGTCCCTTGAGCGGATCGAGCAGGCCATTCGGGCCGAACGATTGCTGCACCGAAAAGATGTTGGTATAGCTGGTGTACAGCGAGTGCTGCGGCGTTAGCTGGTAGACCAGCCCGGCATACGGCACAGACTGTCGGCCGGAGTCGTAGCGGCTGTTGACGTAGCTGGTTTTGACGGCGTAGTCGGCCCAGCTGAGGCGGGTGCCGAGAATGACGCTGAGCGCATCGGTGGCGTGCAGGCGGGTGGCCGCGAACAGGCCTTGCTCGCTGCGCCGGTAGCTGACGTTGAGGTTGCTGGCGTAGTTGATGGCCGGCTGCGGGATCGGCCAGAAGTTCGGATCGTTGATGTCGATGGTGCTGGTCGAGGTGGCCGAGTAGTACGGGTAGTACAGATGGTCCTTGCGGTTGCTGGCGCCGATAATCAGTTCATGTTCGCGGCCGAACAGCGTGAAGTTGCCGTTGGCCTTCAGGTTCAGCGACCACTGGCGGTCGTTGTACAGCGTGTTGGAGGTGCTCAGCAGGAAGGTGTCGCCGCTGACGCGGGTGGAAATCGAGGCCAGATAGTCGGCTTTGGAGCGGATGCCGTTGGCGGCGGCGCTGACGGTCCAGCCGTTGGCGAAATAATGGGTCAGGTCGCCGAAGATCGAATAGTTGTTGCGGTTCAGGTGGGCCCACGGCCCGGCCAGCGAGGTCGAGCGTGGCAGGTCGTAGAACGAGCCGTCGGCCTTGATCGGCAGTCCGCCCCAGTCGTAGCCGCGGTGATCGTCTTTCTGCGCGGTGAGGCCGAAGCTGACGGTGGTAGCGGGGGCCAGATCCGCTTCGCCGATCAGATATAGCAGCTTGTTGTTGGTGCCGGCGCCGTTGCGGTAGCTGTTGGCGTGATTCCCGTACAGCACAGCACGGCCGCGCACGCTGCCGCTTTGGTTCAGCGAACCGGATACATCGAGCTGGCCGGTGTAGTCGGCCCATGACGCCGCACCGACTTCGGCGCTGAGCTGGAATTCACGGGTCGGGCGCTTGCGCACCAGATTAATCACAGCGGACGGATTGCCGGAACCTTGCAGCAGGCCGTTGGCGCCGCGCACAATCTCAACCCGGTCATAAATCGCCATATTGTTCAGCGACAGCACGTCGGTGGAAAAGCTTTCCGCCAGACTGGTCGACATGCCGTCGATCTGCAGATCGGTGACGGCGTTGCCGCGCGAATAGAAGTAGGAGCGTTCGGTGCCCAGCTTGCTGTAGGTGAGGCCGGTGGCGCCATCGGCCACATCGTCGAGCGAGCGCATGTGCTGGTCCTGCATCTGCTGCTGGGTGACGATGCTGATCGCTTGCGGGGTTTCCTTGAGCGTCATATTGAGGCCGGTCGCGGTGCGACTGGGACCGCTCGTGGTGTAGCGGCCGCTGCCTTCGGTGCGTCCATCGCTGTCGGCCTCGGCGGTGACGGTGACGGCGCCCAGCACCGCATCGGCGGGAGCGGCGGACGTAGCGGCGCTGGCCGGCGGCGTGGCGCTGACGCCAGCCGGACGCAGCACATAGCCGACCGCGGTGCGCGCCACGCTGTAGCCGCTGCCGCGCAGCAGGATCGCAAAGCCTTCCTCGACCGCGTAACTGCCTTGCAGGGCTGGCGCGCGCAGGCCGCGCAACTGACTGGCGTCCATCACCATCGCTACCCCGGCCTGCTGCGAGTACAGCGTCAGCGCTTCGGCCAGCGGTGCGGCCGGGATGTCGTATGTGACCACCGCCGCCGGCGCGGTCTGGGCGTGTGCCGGCGGGTTCAGGCTCAGCGCCAGCGTGGCGGCAAAAGCGATGCGGACGGCAAGCGTCAAAGGTTTCGGGACAGGGTTGTGCGATGCGGGCATGACGGATGATTCCTCGTTTCGTTGGTGTAGACCCCCTTGACGTACCAGCAGCGGAAAAGTGGAACCATCCAGTCAAAATATTTTTTAAGGCGCATCCACCAGCACCAGCCATGGCGTGATGGTGCGGATGCGCAGGGTAGGGAAGTTCACCAGCAGCAGTTGCAGCGCGGCGTCGCTATCGTCCAGCGGCAGTACGGCGTTGACGCGGATCTGCGCGATCTGGGCGCGGTCGTAGTGGATGTGGCCGCGGCGGTGGCGCGCCAGTTGGTCCAGCACATCGGACAACGGCAGGTCGCGCACTACCAACTGGTGGCGGCGCCACGCGTCGGCCAGGCTGCGGGTGTCGATGGCCTCGGCCGGGGTGACGGCGCCGGCGGTAATGCGCACGCGCTGGCCCGCCGTCACCAGTGTGCCGCCGCTGCTGCTGGTGTGGGCGGCGCGCTGGTTGGCGGTCTGCACCGCGACCTTGGATTCGATCATGCTGAGTGTGGTGGCGTCGGCCTTGCGCTCGACCACGAAGTGGGTGCCGAGTGCACGGATGCTGCCATCGGCGGTTTCCACCACGAACGGCCGTTGCGCATCCTTGGCCACATCGACCAGCATTTCGCCCTGCACCAGCTCGATACTGCGGCGGCTGGCGTCATAGTGCAGATTGACCGCGCTGCCACTGTTGAGGGTGATGCGGCTGCCGTCGGCCAGCAACTGGGTCTGCCATTGACCGGTACCGGTGCGCAGGTCGGCCAACAGATACGGCACCGGCCACGCCTGCAAGGCCAGCCAGGCCGGCGCGGCCAGCACCACCGCCAGCGTGACGGCGGCGCTCAGACGTTTGACGCGCTGGCGGCGCTGACGGCTGGTGTGGGCGGCGTCCAGCGCGGCACTGGCGGCGCGGCTATCGTCGCCGCTGTTGGCGCGCACGGTGCTGAACTTGCCGATGAATTGTTCCAGCTCGGCGGCGGCGGCGGCGTGGCGCGGATCGGCGCCGCGCCACGCATCGAAACCGGCACGCGCTTGCCGGCGTTCGGCGGCGTCGTCCGCCGTCAGCAGCATGATCCATTGCGCCGCCTGTTCGGCGATCGGGTCGTGGCGGTATTCAGATGCCATGCTGGCTCAGCGACTGGCATTGGGCGCGGCAGTGCAGCAGTGCCTGCACCAGATATTTCTGCACCATGCGTGTGGAAACGCCCAGTTCGGCGGCGATGGCGGCGTGGGTGTGCTCATCGAGGTAGTGGCGCAGGAAGGCGGCGCGCGGCTTCGGCGCCAATCCGTCAAGCGCGGCGCCGATCTGCTCCAGCGCCTGCAGCGCGACCAGAATCTCGTCGGGCGACGGATGGCCGGGCAGGCTGCCGGCGATCAGCGCCAGTTTTTGCAGATAAGCTTGTTCGATCACTTGCCGGCGCGAGCGGTCGACCAGCAGGCGCTTGGCGGTGGTGGTCAGATAGGCGCGCGGCGTTTGAATGGCGCCCAGCAGGGCGTCGCGCGAATTCAGGATGCGCAGAAAGGTGTCTTGCGTCAGATCGGCGGCGCCATGGCTGCAGCCGAGCTTGCGCTGTAACCAGCCTTGCAACCAGCCATGATGGTCGGCATACAGAGCTTCAACTTGTCGCTGGATCGCCAATTCGCCGCATCTTAGTAAATGATAATGATTCGCATTCTATTCTATGGCAGTGCTCATGGCAAGACCGCAATTGCTCCCGGCATGATGTATATTGCAATATTGAGTGCAAGGGAGGTGGCATGAAACAGGATGAATTGCATGGCAGTTGCTTGTGTGGCGGCGTGCGCTATCGGGCGGCGTTGCCGGTGTTTCATGCCAGCCACTGCTATTGCACCATGTGCCAGAAGCAGCATGGCGCGGCGGCCGGCAGCTACGCCAATGTCGCCGGCGCGGGTTTTGTGGTGGAGCAGGGCGCCGAGTTGATCACGGAGTATGCCTCGTCGGCCGAAGGACGACGCGGTTTTTGCCGCGTGTGTGGCTCGACACTGTTCTGGCGCAGCACGCAGTCGCCGGACCGCATCGCCATCACACTCGGCACACTGGAACCGGAATACGACGGCATCGTGCAGCGCGAACTGTTTGTGGACCAAAAACCGGCCTGGCTGCCGCACGCATGAGCAGGCGTTGGCTGGGATGGTCGTTGCTGGCGGCATGGTTGCAAGCGCAGGCGGCCGACACCTGCGGCGGCTTTCCGCGTCTGGACGTCAGCACGCCGGGTGGTTTTTGCGCGGCGGTGCTGGCCGACGGCTTCAAATTCCCGCGTGGCATACAGCCACTGCCGAATGGCGATCTGGTGGTGGTCGACATGCGCAACTGGGAGCCGAACCGTGGCAGTGTCTGGTTGCTGAAGGCCGCTGCCGGAAACTATGAGCGCATCCGCCTGCTGAGCGGGCTCGACCGACCGAACGGCATCGTGCAGGGGCCGGATGGCTTGCTCTACCTTGGCTTGGTCGGCCGCGTCATTCGCTTTGATCCGCGCCACCCCGGCGCCGTCGAGGACGTCATTGGTGGCGATTCCGGCGTGGCGCGTTTGCCTGGCTTGGGCCGTCACCTGCTGACCACCATGCGCTTTGACGCGCAGGGAAATTTATTCGTCAACGTCGGCTCTGCCAGCGATCATTGCGAAGACCAGGACGGCAAGGCGCCACCACCCTCGCAGCGCTGCGCCGAAGCGGAAGGCCCGCAGGCGCTGGGTGTCATCCGCAAATACACGATGGCGCAAGGTAAGGTCGTCAGCTGGGAGAACTATGCGACCGGCTTGCGCAACTCGCAGGCACTGGCGATTCATCCTGTCACCGGTGCAATGTGGGAAGCCGACAATGCCCGCGACTTCATCCAGGCCGCCATGCCCGGCCTAGCCAACGATAACGACTTGCCACACGATGAGCTGAACCTGATCCGGCGCGGTGCCAACTATGGCTGGCCTTACTGCTACGATGACAACCGCGCCAGTCCCGAATATCCGCAGGCCGATTGCAAGCCCTACGCTGCGCCGGCGCGGTTGCTGCCGGCGCATGCCGCACCGCTGGGCATGACTTTCTACACCGGCTCGGCTTATCCTGCAGCCTACAAAAATAGCTTGATCATCGGCTTTCACGGCTATCGCGACCACGGCCACCGTCTGGTCGCCATCCTGCCCGACCGCAACGGCGCGCCGCTCGGCAAGATGTACGAGCTAATCGGCGATTGGGGACCCAAGCACAAGCAGCCGATGGGGGCGCCGGTCGACATCAAGCAGGGGCCTGACGGCAATATCTACTTGGTTGAAGACCGTACCGGCCGCGTCGTGCGGCTGCAAATAAAATGAAAACTTTCTATGCCGCCTTGCTGTTGCTGCTGTCGCTGTCGGCCTGGGCCGAAGATAGCTGCATGCGCAGTGAGGCCGAGCCGATGTTCACGCCGCATCAGCCTGGCCTTCGCAATTATCAGTTCAAGCGCTTGTCCGCCACGGAGGCGCAGGAGTCGTTCCAACTGGCTTCCGGCGAGAGCGTGTTGTTGGAGCATGGCGGTTGCGAGTATTTCGTCACCAAGTTCCGCTTCAGCAGTCCTGCCATCCTGAAGCAGGGCGCCACGCGCAAGCAGGCGTTCGCCAGCGCTGGCCAATTGCTGCGTCGGCTGAGGCTGCTCAAGGGCGACTCCGCGTTTGATTTGCTGCTGGCGGCGCGTACGCTGGAAACCGCCGTCCAGCGAAAGCCGGATGTGGAATATGGCGAGTCCCAGGATGTGGAAGGCGATGGCGAGGACTTCCTGCAAACCCAAGCGCAGCTTGTCGCGGCCGGCCCCGGCTTTGTGCAGCTGATGCTGTTCAAGGGACCGCTGTAAAAAAACGCCCCGGCGAGCGGGGCGTTTAGGCTGATTAGCCGGTGTTGCGCAAGCCCGCCGCGACGCCGTTAATCGACAGGTGAATGCCGCGATGCACCCGCTCATCCGCCTTGCTTTCGTTGGACAGCGCGCGGTGGCGCTTGATCAGCTCGACCTGCAAGTGGTTCAGCGGATCCAGGTAGGCAAAGCGGTTCTGGATCGAGCGCGCCAGCAGCGGGTTGCCAGCCAGACGCTCGCTGGCGCCGGTGATGTTTTCCAGCAGGCTGATGGTGTTCGCGTGCTCTTCGGTGATGCGCTTGAAGATGCGATCACGCAGCTCCTTGTCCTGCACCAGCTCGGCGTAGCGCGAGGCGATCGCCAGGTCGGTCTTGGCCAGTACCATGTCCATATTCGACAGCAGCGTGGCGAACAGCGGCCAGTGCTTGAACATAGCCTGCAACTGGGCCACGCGTTCGGCCTGGTCGCCATCCGCGATCCAGCCGCCGATGGCGCTGGCGAAACCGTACCAGCCCGGCAGCAGCAGGCGGCACTGGCCCCACGAGAAGCCCCACGGAATCGCGCGCAAATCTTCAATCCGCTTGGTCGATTTACGCGAGGCCGGGCGTGAACCCAGGTTCAGCTCGGCGATCTCGGCAATCGGCGTGGCGGTGAAGAAGTAGTCGGTGAAGCCCGGGGTTTCGTACACCAGATTGCGGTAGGCTTTGTAAGCGCGGTCCGAAATCTCGGCCATGATGGCTTCGAACTGGCGCAGCTGGGTCTGATGCGCGGCGTCTTCCGACAGCGGCATCAGGCTGGCTTCCAGCGTGGCGGCCACCAGCAGCTCCAGATTGCGGCGGCCGATATCCTTGTTGGAGAACTTGGACGCGATGATCTCGCCCTGTTCGGTCAGACGGATCTGGCCATTCACGGTGCCGTGCGGCTGTGCCAGGATGGCGTCGTACGATGGACCGCCGCCGCGACCGACGGTGCCGCCACGGCCGTGGAACAGGCGCAGCTTGACGCCGGCTTTTTCAAACACCGTCACCAGATTGGTTTCGGCTTTGTACAGTTCCCAGTTGGAGGTCAGGAAGCCGCCGTCCTTGTTGGAGTCGGAGTAGCCCAGCATGACTTCCTGGATCTGGCCTTGCTTGGCGATCAGCGTTTTCACCAGCGGGATCGCCATCACGGCTTCCATGATGCCGGCCGCGCGCTGCAGGTCGGGGATGGTTTCGAACAGCGGAATCACCATCAGGTCCAGCTCTTGCTCCGCGATGCGCAACAGGCCCAGCTCTTTCTGCAGCAGCAGCACTTCCAGCAGGTCGGACACGGTTTCGGTGTGCGAGATGATGTAGTTGCGGATCGCGCGCGCGCCGTAGCGGGCACGGATGTCGCGCGCGGCGCGCAGCACGCCCAATTCCGACACGGTCTCGGCCGAGTAGCTGATGTACGGCGAATTCAGCAGGCGTGGTTGCGCCAGTTCGCTCAGCAGCAGTTTGACCTTGGCGTCCTCGTCCAGCGCGGCGTAGTCGGCTTGCACACCGGACTTGCTGAACAGCTCGGCCAGCACGCGCTCGTGGATGTCGGACGATTGCCGCATGTCCAGCGAAGCCAGGTGGAAGCCGAAGATGTCGGCCGCGCGCTTCAAGGTCATCAGGCGTGGTTGCACCAGCACCGCGCCGTGATTGGCGTTCAGCGAATCGATCAGCACCTGCAGGTCGGCCGCGAATTCGGCGGCTTCCTGGTACGGCTCGGCGTGGCCGACTTCCTTGCGCAGGATGTTGGTGGCGCCCAGCGCGCGCGCAGTCGAGGCAAGGCGGGCGTAGATGCCGATCAGGGCGCGGCGATAGGGTTCGTCGGCGCGGTGGTCGGAGGTGTCCGGCGACTGGTCGGCCAGCGCCGTCAGTGCCGCCGAGCATGGAATCATCAGCGTCGAGATCGACAGTTCGGCGCCCAGCGTGTGCGCTTCTTCCAGATAGAAATCGAGGATGGTGGTGGCCTGGCGCGTCAGCGCGTGCGACATGGTGTTGCCGTTGACGTTGGGGTTGCCGTCGCGGTCGCCGCCGATCCAGCTGCCCATCTGCACGTAGGGCGCGCTGATTTGCGCGGCCTCGCCGTAATGGTCGACGATGTCTTGCTCGATGTCGTCGTACAGGCCCGGCAGTTCGCGCAGGAAGGTGATGCGGTAGTAGGACAGCGCGTTTTCAATCTCGTCGGCCACGGTCAGCTTGCTATAGCGCAGCATGCGGGTCTGCCACAGCGTGGCGATGCGGGCGCGCAGCAGGTGCAGATTGGCGGCGCGTTCCTTCGGCGTCAGCGGCAGATCGCGCTCGGCCAGCAGGCGCGCGATGTCGTGCTCGGCGTCGAGGATGGATTTGCGCTGCACCTCGGTCGGGTGGGCGGTCAGCACCGGCGAAATCAGCGCTTCCTGGAAGAAGCTGGTCACGGTGTCCTGGCTGACGCCGGCCTGTTTCAGCTTGTCCAGCGCGAAGTTGACGCTGCCTTGCTGCGGCGCCGAGCCAGCCAGCAGGTGGGCGCGGCGGCGGCGGATGTGATGCTGATCCTCGGCGATATTGGCCAGATGCGAGAAATAGGAAAAGGCGCGCACCACCGAAATGGTTTGTTCCTTGGTCAGGATTTTCAGCATGCCGTCCAGTTCCTTGGCGGCGCCGGCATCGGCCTCGCGCCGGAAGCGCACGGCGGTTTGCCGGATGGTCTCGACCACGGCGTAGACTTCCTCGCCTTCCTGGTCGCGCAATACGTCGCCCAGCAGGCGACCTAATAAGCGAATGTCTTCTTTCAACGGCGCGTCTTTGTCGGCGCCCGCTTGTTCAGCAGTTTGATCGTTCAATGCACTAGATGGATGGGCCATGTGTTTTAAGTCACAAAGAGGTGAAATATGTCGGTGCAAGGGCTTGTGACCCGGTTCTGCAAGAATGTGAGCGTGCTAAAATTTGTGATCTTAAACACGCGCGTGGTACTGGCTTGCGCCGGTGAGCGTTAGCTACAGCGAAAGAACTGGTTTTGAAAACATCCGAAGTGGGTTTGCTTAACCCTAAAATTCCCCCAACCCGGTTGGTGATCGCGTCGCGCGAAAGCCGTCTTGCCATGTGGCAGGCCGAGCACGTCCGTGATCGCTTGGCATTATTATATCCGCAGTGTGATGTCAAAATTGTAGGAATGACGACCCGCGGCGATCAAATTCTGGATCGCACCCTGTCCAAAGTGGGTGGCAAGGGCTTGTTTGTTAAAGAACTTGAAGTGGCGATGGCCGAGGGTCGCGCCGACCTGGCCGTGCATTGCCTCAAGGATATGCCGATGGAGTTGCCCGAGGGTTTCGCCATGGCCGCTGTGCTGGAGCGCGAAGATGCGCGCGACGCCTTTGTTTCGAATGACTATGCATCGCTGGACGCGCTGCCGGCCGGTGCCATCGTCGGCACCAGCAGCTTGCGCCGCCAGGCGCTGATCGCGGCGCGCTATCCGCAACTGGTGATCAAACCACTGCGTGGTAATCTGGATACACGTCTGGGCAAACTGGACCGTGGCGAGTATGCCGCCATCATCCTGGCCGCCGCCGGCCTCAAACGTCTGGGCCTGGCGTCGCGCATTCGCGCCGTGCTGGACGCCGATGTCAGCCTGCCGGCGCCGGGGCAGGGCACGCTGGCGCTGGAAATTCCCGAGCGCGACGATGGCCTGGATCTGGCCTCGCTGCTGGCGCCGCTGCACCACACGCCGAGCGCGCTGGTGTCGATCGCCGAACGCAAGGTGTCGCAAGTGTTTGGCGGCAGTTGCCAGGTGCCGCTGGCCTCGTACGCCACCATCACCGGCGACCAGATGCATCTGCGCGCGCTGGTCGCCACCCCGGATGGTCAGCGCATCATCAGCGCCGAGGCGCGTGGCCCGGCCGACAGCGCTGAAGCGCTGGGCCTGCAAGTGGCCGAGCTGCTGCGCGCGCAGGACGCCGAGGGCATCCTGGCGGCCTGCCTGAGCGACGCGGCACAAGCCGATGACGACGCCCGCTCGGCCGAGCTGGCCGCCAGCGCTGCCGCCGCCAAGCCCGCTGGTGCCGCTTGATTCACGGATGACCGGCGCCGTCATCATCACCCGTCCCCTGGCGCAAGCTCAGCCACTGGCCGACCGCGTAGCCGCGCTGGGCCGCGTGGCCGAAATCCTGCCGCTGCTGGAAATCACACCGCTGCCGGACAGCGCGCCGCTGCAGGCCGCCTTGGCCCGGCTGCGGGATTATGCGCTGGTCGCCTTCGTCTCGCCCAACGCCATCGACGCCGCCTTCGCTTATATCAGGCAGTGGCCGGCCGGGGTGATCGCCGCCGTGGTGGGCGAGGGCAGCCGCGCCGCGCTGGCCGCGCGCGGCGTCAGCCACATCGTCAGCCCGGGCGACGCCGCCCAGAGCGACAGTGAAAGCCTGTTGCAAAGCCTGGACCTGTCGGCGCTGAGCGGCAAGCCGGTGTTGATTGTGCGCGGCGACAGCGGTCGCGAACTGATGGCCGACGGCCTACGCGCCGCCGGCGCCCTGGTCGACGTGGTGCCGGCCTACCGTCGCGCCGTGCCGGCGCTGAGCGAGCAACTGGCCGCCACGCTACAGCGTTTGCTGGCGCAGCAAAACGACTGGATCATCACCAGCTCGGAAGCGCTGCGTGGCCTGGTCGGTCTCCTGCATCAGATGGACTTGCGGCATCCTGTGGCGATGCAGCACAATAGCGTTGTAGCTATGCAACAACAGCATCTGATTGTGCCCCATGCCCGAATTGCCGAAACGGCAAAAAATTTAGGATTTTCCAAGGTGACGCTCACAGGATCAGGCGACGAACGCCTGCTGGCCGCGTTACAATCACGCCTATGAACGAATTGCCTACCTTACCAGATCCAGCCGTTTCGGCCGCCGCTGCCGAGACGCCACCCGCGACGCCATCCGCGCCACCGCCGGCCCCGTCTGAGCCCAGTCTGCTCGAAACCCTGCAGCAGCCACAAATGCTGGCGGTGGGGATCGTCGTGCTGGCCATCTTGCTGGCAGGCCAGACCTGGTCGTCGCACGCGCGCGTCAACAAGCTGCGCGAGGAAATGGCGCTGCGCCTGCAAAAAGGCGATGCCTCGAATGCCGACACCGGCAACCTGGTGCGCAGCGTGCAGGAAAGCACCAAGGAATTGCAGGCCAAGGTCGCCCTGCTGGAAAGCAAACAGCAGGAAGCGCAGAGCCAGCAACTGGCGCTGGAGCAGCTGTACCAGGATCTGTCCAAGAACCGCGACGAGTGGGCGCTGACCGAAATCGAACAAGTGCTGTCGACCGCGTCGCAGGAGCTGCAACTGGCCGGCAATGTGCCGGGCGCGCTGATCGCGCTGCAGAATGCCGACCGCAGCCTGTCGCGTTCCGACAAGCCGCAATTCATCACCATCCGCCGCGCCATCGCGCGCGATACCGACAAGCTGAAGGCGCTGCCGAGCGTCGACTCGGTGGGCATGGCGCTGCGCCTGGACAACGTCATCGCGCAGATCGACACCTTGCCGATGCTGTCGGACGAAAAGCCGGCGCTGCCGGCCGCGCCGGAAAAGAAAGTCAAAGCCAAGGTCGTGCACGGCAAGGATGGCAAGCCGGTCAAGGTCGAGGAAAGCACCACCAGTCCTTGGCTGCAGGCACTGCAGGATGGCTGGAACGGCTGGAGCAGCGAAATGTGGATCGACGTCCGTCAACTGATCCGGGTGCGCAACGTCGACACCCCGGATGCGCTGATGATGTCGCCAACCCAGGCTTACTTCCTGCGCGAAAACCTCAAACTGCGCCTGCTGAACGCGCGCATGGCGCTGCTGTCGCGTAACGAAGGCGCCTTCCGCGCCGACCTGATCGCAGCCCAAGAAGCGCTGACCAAGTATTTCGACACCCGCGCCCGTTCGACCCAGACCGTGCAGGCGCTGCTGCGCCAGGTCCAGGGCAGCAACCTGGCGATCGAAATGCCGACCCTGGCGGACAGCCTGAACGCTGTGCGCAACTACAAAGCGAAGCCATAGTATGCGTTTATTCCTCTGGTTAGTCGCCATGATGGCCGCCGCCATCGGTATTGCCGTGACGGCGCGTTTCAATCCGGGCAACGTGGTGCTGTTCTATCCGCCGTACCGCTACGACCTGTCGCTGAACTTCTTCGTGGTGCTGGAAGTGGCGCTGTTCGCCTTCCTGTACGTGGTGATCCGCGCCTTCCGCGCCACCGTCAAAATGCCAGGCAAAGTCGCCGCCTACCGCCAGCAAAAGCGCGAGCGCGAAGGCAACAAAGGTCTGCGCGAAGCCTTGAAAGCGCTGTTCGAAGGCCGCTTCGGCCACGCCGAAAAAGCCGCGCTGCGCGCCTCCGAACTGCAGGAAAATGCCGGCGTCGCCGCGCTGATCGGCGCCCGCGCCGCGCACCGTATGCGTCAAGGCGCGCGCCGCGAGCAGTGGCTGAACAAACTGGTCGACGACAACGGCATGAAAACCGCGCGCCTGATGACCATGACCGAACTGCTGGTCGACGACCATCAGCCGGAAGCCGCGCTGGACGCCGTGCGCGAACTGAACGCCAGCGGCACGCGCCACATTCACGCGCTGCAGATGTCGCTGAAAGCCCAGCAGCAGGCCAAAAACTGGCCGGAAGTGCTGCGCCTGGTGCGCTCGCTGGACAAGCACCGCGCGCTGCATCCGGCTTTATCGTCGCGCCTGCGTGAGCTAGCGTACGACGACCTGCTATCCGACAGCAGCCACGACGCCGAATCGCTGCTGCGGGTGTGGGCCACCGTGCCGAATGCCGACCGTCTCAAGCCATATGTCGCCTGCCGTGCCGCCTCCGCGCTGAACGCACGCGGCCTGCACGACGAAGCGCGGCTGGTGGCGGAAGAATCATTGGCGGCCGACTGGGACGAGCGCGTAGTGCGCGCCTACCGAGAAGCCGCCGCGCCGGCCGGCTCAGCCGCCTTGCTGATGCAGATCGAGCATTGCGAAAACTGGGCACACGCCCGTCCGACCGACGCCGAACTGGCGCTGACACTGGGCTCGCTGTGCCTGAAGCAAAAACTGTGGGGCAAAGCCCAGCGCTATCTGGAACAGGCGTTGTCCGACGCCGCCGATCCACGCATGGTACGCGAATCCCACCTCAAACTGGCGCAACTGCACGAAGCGTTGGGCCAGGAGCAGGAAGCCGCCAACCACTACCGCCAGTGCGCACTGGCCACCATCCTTTAAGCGGGATCGGAGTCTACCGGGTAGCCTTCGATTTTCCAGCGCAGCATGCCGCCGGCCAGGTTGGCGACTTTGCTGAAGCCGGCTTTGGTCAGCAGCACGCTGGCTTGGGCCGAGCGTACGCCGGAACGGCACACGGCGACGATCGGCTGCTCGCGGTCGAACTCGCTCATGCGCTCGGTCAGTGCCGACAGCGGCACCAACTGCGCGCCATGCAGATGGCCCAGCTTGTCGATGAATTCCGGCGCCTCGCGTACGTCGACGATCTGCACTTTGTTCAATTGCTCCAGCAAGGCCATCGGTTCGATTTCCCACACGCCGCTGAAACGCAGCGTCAGCGGCGCCCAGTCCGGCGTGTCGGTCGGCGCGTCGCCTTCCGGTTTGCCGCAGCGCAGGTTGGCCGGTACCGCCACCGCCATCTGTTTCGGATGCGGCAGGTGGAGGTTGTTCATATAGCCGCTGAAGTCGCCCACGTCGACATCGCCACCCAGGCGCGGGTTGTAGCGCCGTTCTTCGGCCACGCTGGTGACGGTGATGCCGCGATAGTCGTGGCCCGGATATAGCAGGCATTCACCCGGCAGCGACAGGATTTGTTCATGCACCGAGGCGAACAGTTGCTGCGGGCTGCCTTGCTGGAAGTCGGTGCGGCCGCAGCCGCGAATCAGCAGGCTGTCGCCGGTGAAGGCCATGCTCTGGTCGTCCAGCACATAGCTCAGGCAGCCGCTGGTGTGGCCGGGCGTGGCGCGCACGTTCAGCGCGCGCTGGCCGAAGCTGACGCGGTCGCCGTGCTTCAAGGGCGCGTCGGCCTCGCTGGCGCCGGACGCGGCCGAGATGGCGATGCGGCTGCCGCTGCGCTGACGCAGCCGCCAGGCGCCGGTGACGTGGTCGGCGTGGACGTGGGTGTCCAGCGTCGCCACCAGTTTCAGCCCCAGTTCCTGCAGCAGTGCCAGGTCGCGCGGCACTTGCTCATAAACAGGATCGATCAGCACCGCTTCGCCGCTGTCGCCCAGCAGGTAGGTGTAGGTGGAGGAGGTGGGGTCGAATAGTTGGCGGAAAATCATGGTGGCACTCCGTTGGTAAGGCGCAATGATAACAAAGGTTCAACGGTGTTGCGCCGCACAAGCCGCCTGTACTTGGATATAATGTCGCGGTTAAACACAGCCCGTAAACAGAGGAAAATTCATGAGCCTGAACAAAGTGTCTTCCGGCAAAGACGTGCCGAACGATTTCAACGTGATCATCGAAATCCCGATGAACGCCGATCCAATCAAATATGAAGTGGACAAGGAGTCGGGCGCGATCTTCGTGGACCGTTTCATGGGCACCGCCATGCACTACCCATGCAACTACGGTTACGTGCCGAACACCCTGTCGCTGGATGGTGATCCGGTCGACGTGCTGGTGATTACCCCGTTCCCGCTGATTCCAGGCGTGGTGGTCCGTTGCCGTCCGATCGGCGTGCTGAAGATGACCGACGAATCCGGTGAAGACGCCAAAGTGCTGGCCGTGCCGGTCGACAAAGTACTGTCGATCTACAGCCACTGGCAGAAGCCGGAAGATCTGAACGAACTGCGCCTGCGCCAGATCCAGCACTTCTTTGAGCACTACAAGGATCTGGAAAAAGGCAAATGGGTCAAGATCGACGGCTGGTACGGTGTGGAAGATGCCAAGCAGGAAATCCTGGCCGGCGTCGCCAACTACCAGAAAGACCTGAAGGCTTAATCGCCGCCGCTCGCTAAGCCCCGCAAGGGGCTTTTTTTATGGCTGGCGCGGTTCGCCGGTCGCCGCTTCGGCTTCGCGGCGCAGGCGCGACATGTATTGCGGCGTGATGCCCAGGTAGGAGGCGATCGCGCGCTGCGAGATGCGCGCTTCCAGGCCAGGATACTCTTCGCGGAATGCCGCCAGGCGCTCCTGGGCCGAGGTTTCGCCGTTGGTGTAAGCGCGTTGCGCCAGGCTTTGCAGGCCAGCGACGGCGATGTTCAGGTGATAACTCTGCATCACTTCGTTTTCCGCGCGCAATGCGCTGGCCGCTTTCCAGTCCAGCGTGAAGCCGTGGATCGGCGTTTCCGCCACCAGGAACTGCACCGCAGGCTGGCCGCTTTCGCCATTGATCAGATCGGTCAGGGTGGTGGCCGATTCGCCTTCGCGATAGAAGCGCAGCGTGATTTCCACGCCTTCACGGTTGAAGAAGCCGGCACGCACCACGCCGCTGGCCAGCCAGTGCACCTGCGTGGCCGGCACGCCGGCATGCTGCAAATACTCTCCCTTGCGTACATGGAAGGGCTTGGCGATGGTCGCCAGCGTGTTGGTGACTTCGTTGTACGATTCTTCGGTGACATCAATCCGTTTGATGGTGGCGGATTTGAAGCGGTTACGTTGTTTTATAAAATCTGCATTCATGCTGTTCTTGCCACGTTCCTGAAAAACTTTCAGCCGGGCTGAGCAGCCCCGCCAAGTGGTGTGAAGAAAACTGGTTTCATATCAAACCAGCAGGCATTCCGACATTCTACCCCGACTAGGGGTTTCCCTCATGTATGTTTATCCAGTTTTGGCATGAAATTTTGCCATATGGCAGGAAAATTGCCATTCCGCAAATAGAATTGGCTGGCTTGGCCGATATGTAGCAGACGTGGCTACCAGTGGGGAGCGGGCTTTGTTTCGGCTTCTGGCCCACTTGACCCTTCCAGTGCCACCGCGAGCATGTCGGTGAATACCTGGATTTTGGTGGCCCCACGTCGGTTGGCTGGATAGACGGCATAGATGCCAACGTCCATTTCGCCGGGATTCACTTGATAGTCGCTCAGGACCGCGACTAGCCTTCCGGAGTCCAGGTCTGCCTGAATGAGCCAGGCCGCCAGCATGACCATGCCAAGGCCGCCGACTGCGGCCTGGCGCAGCATTTCCGCATTGTTGACGCTGATGCTACCTCGTACCTCAACCTCGGTAGCGAGATCAGCGTTGCGCAGGCGCCAGCTTGCGCGCCCAGCCCCATAGGAAAATAGCAGACAGTTGTGGTTTGCCAGCTCATCAGGCGTGCCCGGCGTGCCATGCTTGGCGAGGTAGTCGGGACTGGCGCATATATAGCGTTTATGGCCCGCCAGCTTTCTTGCGATGAGGTTGGGCTGTCGCTCCGGGTTGCCAATGCGTATCGCGACGTCGATCGCTTCGTCCACCATGTTCACCATCGCATCGCTGAGCCGCATATCGAGTTCAAGCTTGGGGTATTTCTGCGCTAACTGAGGGAGAAGTGGGGCAATGTATCGATTGGCCAGCGTCACTGGTGCGGTAATCCGCAGCACCCCGGTCGGCTCGGCATCCCGACCTGACGCTGCATCATCAGCTTCATCGAGGGCTGCCAGGATTTGGGTTGCCTGTTCAAAATAACCTCGGCCACTGTCGGTCAGCGTAATACTGCGGGTAGAGCGGTTCAGCAGCGGGGCGCCTATGCGAGCCTCCAGTGCATCAACCAGACGCGTCACAGAGGAAGTGGCGACGTTCAGTTGGCGCGCGGCCGCTGAAAAACCGCCATTGCTCGCCACCAGGCAAAAGGCTTTAAGTTCGGCAAATCTATCCATCGTTTTGCGCCCTACGCAAAAGTGTATGCGAATCCGCCTATATTATCAGCATCGCGCGCGCGGATTATAGTGACTGCAAATCTTTGCTTGGGAGCGATTATGCAAGTCACACCACTAGAGGTCGGCTTTGGGGCCGTTATTGAAGGTATGGACCTTCGGGAAGCTGATGATGGCATGGCCGAGCTTTTGCGCGCGGCGCTGCTTGAGTACGGGTTGCTGGTGATACGCGGCCAGTCCTTAACTCCTCACGATCAAGTCTTGGCCACCAATTTATTCGGTAAGCCTGAGATCTTTCCAACCATGCGCGGACAGCTGTCGTCCTGGCCTGAGATTTTCCGTGTCGCGAGCCGGCCGGAAGATGGCCACGTCGAAGTGGGCCGTTATTGGCATTCGGACGGTTCGTTCAGGGAAGATCCTACGCCTATCAGTTTCTGGTATTCGGAGGTGCAGTCGGAGCAGGGCGGGGATACGCTCTTCACTGATCTTCAGCAGGCATACGCTGCGCTGCAGCCGGACATTCAGGAAGAGTTTGATACGCTCAGTACGGCGCATCGAAACGGTGTGGTGCATCCATTGGTTTTGCGTCATCCTAAAACTGGCGCGCGTGCGCTGTATCTGAACATAGGCTTGACCGCCGGCGTGCTGGGCCTTAGCCCCGACCATTCTCGTGCGCTGATGGACGCGGTTGACCGACACTATTCCCGGCCAGGAGCTACTTATCGGCACCATTGGCTGCCCGGGGACGTGGTCATTGCGGATAATCTCCATGTGGCGCACAAAGCCACTCCCATCACTCCAGCCATGCGTCGCATTTTGAACCGGAGCACGGTTCGGGCTGACGGCGTGATTTGGTAGCTGGCACCAGATGGGAGCAATGAAGGCGCTACAAGGAGCCGACAAATTGAGGCGAGCTGCTGTCGCCGGTTTGGTGATTCAATACGTCGGCCAGGGCTCTTATCGTCTGTCGCTTGTAGACGACTTTGCATGCTTCGCGAACCAGGTTTGCAGCCGCGGTGCTAATGCAGGCTCGTGTGGCATACATGGTCAAAGGACAGCGGCCAATTAATAAGGGCGGGCTAACCGCCGCTGGCGTCAGTTGCATCGACTTCAAGGTGAAGGTTAGCGCCGAGCGGATGAAGATAACGGCGTCGAGGCGGCCAATGCGCAGCATTTCCAGGCTCTGGCGGTAGGTGTTGGTGTCGTACTTAATAATTTCGGGTGTCGTCGCGAACTCGGAGTCATACTCGGCATGACGCAGACGTCCAACGATTTTCCCTTTGAGATCAGCCATGGAGCGCAGGATGGTGCCAGGTCGGCCTACAACGACGATGTCTTCGCTCGAAAGCGGCGCCAGGCGAGCGGCGACTTGGTCAAGTCGGTCGGCCTGCAGGGCCACCATCAGATCTACCTGCTCGTGTTGCAGCATCATTGCCGCCCTTGGGTAAGGGAGCAATCTGAGCTGCAAATCAATTCCGCTCAGTGCGGACAAGGTTTCCGCGATGTCGATCAGGATGCCGTTCCGCTCGCCAGCAGGCGTGGTCGATGCCCACGGCATTAACTCGATCAATGCCAGCGACAGCGGTTGCGGCTGAGCAGCGGCGCGGGCGAGATATGGCATGCCCATAAGCGCGCTGCCCAGTCCCAGGGTGAGTTGTCGTCGGCGTAGCGCGACTAGCGCTGTATTGATTTTCTTTTCGTCCATCGCTGATGTCCTTCGAAAGTCTTTTGATCGTCTTGTAGACAATATAGGTGATCAATGGATCAATTAAAGGCGACGAAAATTCTACGTTGGAGGGCGGTTCGCGCTCCTTGATGGATTTCTTGTACTATTGAGCAACATCCAATTCGCACCTGAACGGTATGGAGGTCATGTGGGACTTAGCAACTTCGGCGAAATCGCGACTTTCATTGCGGCCGTCAATGCCGGTAGTTTCAGTGAGGCGGCGCAGCAGCTTGGTGTGACCCGTTCAGGCGTAGGGAAAAGCATTGCGAGGCTGGAAGAGCGGCTGAATGTCCGACTGATCAATCGCACGCCGCGCAGCTTGAGCTTGACCGATGATGGCGATGCTTTCTTCAAGCGTTGCGTTCAATTGATGGGGGACTTGGAGGCGGCCGAATTGGCAATGGCCGAGCGCAGCGGTGCGCCACACGGGCGATTAAAAATCAGTCTTCCATTGGCGCTTGGGCATGCTCATGTGCTGCCCGTTATCGACCACTTCCTGGCGCAGTGGCCCAATGTTTCAGTGGAAGTCAGCTTCACCGATCTTTGCGTCGATTTGATTGAGGATGGCGTCGATGTGGCACTGCGCATTGGGGCGCAGTTGCAGGACTCTGACCTCATCAGTCGAACCGTTGCGCAGCAAAGGATGGTGCTTTGCGCTTCGCCGTCTTATCTGAAGAAGAATGCCGCGCCATCAAGCATCCATGACCTGAAAAATCATCAGTGTTTGTTTTATGTCAGCGGCGGAAAATTCCAACCGTGGTCTTTTTACGATGACGAGCTGGAGGTGGAATTCACCTCGGCTAGCCGGCTCGCGATGAACAGTACGGAAGCGCTGCGGATGAGCACCTTGGATGGGGCCGGTATCGGCAACCTGCCGAGCTATCTGATCGAAGATGATTTGCGCTCGGGGCGTCTGCTGGCCCTCCTGCCGGACTACAAACGTACTCGAATCCCCATCCGCGTGCTCTATCCAACGCGACAGCATCTTTCGCCCAAGGTGCGCCTGTTCATTGATTTACTGGTTGCCGAATGGGGCGATGTACCCCCTTGGGAGCGAGATCTGTAGCGGAGATCCTGTGCGGGTAAATACATTATTAATTATTAGGTGATAATTTATTCTTGCTGGCTTTGCCTGGTCTTGGGGCTGCGGCAATCATGTCGCTGAGCCGCGCTATCGCGCACGTTCCGCTACACCATGTAGATATTTTGTCGCCACCAACGGCTTGATAATAATCACTTGATCAATTAATGTGATCTTATGCCGCCGCCCGGTGGTGGATCGACCTGTACGATGTGTATAAAGGGAATGGTATGAAAAAGATAACGTTCAAGCAAAAGCTCTGGTTGCCCCTGATTGCCAGCCTCATGTGCCTTTGCGCTATTTCGGTGTTTTATGTCATGGAGGCGCGCGACCTGCGATATGCGGAGCGCAAGGCTGACCTGGCGGACGTCGCCAAAGCGGGATTAAAGATTGTCGAAGGTCTGGCCGCGGATGCGGCGGCAGGGAAGATAACCCAGGCTGAAGCGCAAGTGCGCGCCAAAGCAGCCATGAAAAGCATCCGCTATGGCGACGATGGTTATCTGGTGATCATTAGTATGGACGCGCGGCCTATCCAGAATCCGGCAAGGCCCGAGAATGACGGCAAGGATTTAAGCGACTTTACCGACCCTTTCGGCTTCCACGTCTTCCGCGAAATATCGCGTGTGGGCTCATCAGCGGCGGGGGAGGGATATCTGAACTACTTCTGGGTGCGCCCCGGAACCACCGAGCCCTCTGAAAAGCTGGCCCGCGTCGTGAGCTACAAACCTTGGGGCTGGTCGTTGGTGACGGGGCTGTATGTGGACGACATTAATAAGGCGTTCTATGCGTCATTGCAAAAGGTCGCAGCCATGCTGGTGGTTGTGTGCCTGATGCTCTCGGCCATCGTTATTGCGGTGAATCGCAGTCTGCACCGCACCATTGGCGGTAGCCCTGAATACGCGGCCGAGATGGCGTTGAAAATCGCCGGCAAGGACCTGAGCATTCCGGTCATCACCGACAGCAAGGACCATCACAGCCTGTTGTTCGCGATGCGAACCATGCAGGAAAATCTGGCGCAGATGATAGGCGAGATACGCGGCAGCGCCGAGACCATCGCGGCGGCTTCCTCGCAAATCGCGACCGGCAATCTGGACCTGTCGAGCCGAACGGAAATGCAGGCTGGCTCTCTCGAGGAAACCGCCGCTTCGATGGAGGAACTGACCCAGGCCGTAACGCAAAACGCCGAGAACTCGCAGCAGGCCAATGTGCTCGCGAAGACCGCTGCCGACGTTGCGCAGCGTGGCGGGCAGGCCGTCACGGAGGTTGTCAGTACCATGTCGGCCATTAACGCCAGTGCCACCCGGATTGAAGCCATCATCGGCACCATTGACGGCATCGCGTTCCAGACCAATATCCTCGCGCTGAATGCCGCGGTGGAGGCCGCGCGGGCGGGTGAGCAAGGTCGCGGTTTCGCCGTGGTGGCTTCCGAGGTGCGCAATCTGGCGCAGCGTAGTGCGGCTGCGGCCAAGGAAATCAAGTCGCTGATCGATGATGCTGTCCGCAATATTGGTGACGGCACCTTGATGGTGGAACGCGCCGGTGCAACCATGAACCAGGTGGTGACCAGTGTCGATCGCGTCACGCATGTGATTTCAGCCATTACCGAGGCCTCGAGCGAGCAGCGGACCGGTATTGGCCACGTAAACACGGCGATCACGGAAATGGACAGCGTGACTCAGCAAAATGCCGCACTCGTTGAAGAGGCGGCGGCAGCGGCGTCGAGTCTGCGCGACCAGGCCGCGTCCCTGTCGGACATGGTGGGTAGCTTTCTTCTTGAATCCCAGCCAGTGAAAATGGGGGCTGAGCCATCAACCTCCAGGACAGCGATGCGCCGCAAATATCAACCACAGGCGGTGCCCCGGCTCGCGCTGAATTGAATCTGCGCGGCGCATGCCACGTAATTTGTCAAATGATCCATGGCTGGCTATACTTGGCGCTCCTTTACTGAGAGCCAGACATGGGGTCGACCGCTACCAAGAAAGCATCATCCCGCACAACAGCGCTAGCCCCCGTGGCCTCGACGCCGCGTCTCGCTCCAGAAGAGCGCGAGCAAATTATCGTCCAGAAGGCGATCAAGTACTTTGCCGAGCATGGTTTCGGCGCCAGTACCCGCGATTTGGCAAAAGAGATCGGTGTATCCCAGCCTCTCCTGTACCGTTACTTCCCCAATAAACAAGCGCTCGCGGACCGCGTTTTCGAGGAAGTGTATTTATCACGCTGGAACCCTGAATGGGAAGAAATCCTGGCGGACCACAAGCGTCCTTTGACGGAGCGACTACACCAGTTCTACCAGGCATACAGCAAGGTCATTCTGCAACGAGACTGGATTCGCATCTTCATTCACGCGGGGCTGTCGCGGGAAGGCATCAACAGCCGCTATTTGGCGAGACTGCGAGAGCGCATCTTCAACGTGGTATTAGCCGAACTCCGTCGCGAGTTCAAGATACCCGCACCTACGCCGCAGCAATACGAGGACGAAATTGAATTCGTCTGGGGGCTGCATGCGGCCATCTTTTATGTCGGGATGAGGAAATCGGTCTATGGACTGCCTGTGCCGGAGAATACTGAACGCCTGATCGCGCAGAAGTTGGACGCTTTCCTGGCGAGCGCTCCGTCCGTCCTCAAGAACATACGTAAGAAATAACCTCCCTATTGGCAGGGAAGGCTTTGCGAGTGGCGCAAAGGTATTTTCTGCCGCGATGGGATTCTCCATGATTTGACGCTCGCCTACACTGGCCGCATACCTAATCATGGAGGACTGGTTATGCCTGACCTTGCCTACGAAAAGCTGTTCCAAAGCGGTTTCATGACCCTCGGTCTGATGACGCCCGCCGCGCGGAAACCGGGGCAGCGTGCTGACGTTGCCATTGAGTTGGCGGTTGCGAAACGGGCCGACCAATATGGCTTTTCGGCACTGTGGGCAAGCCAGGCGCCATCGCCTTATATCCCGGATGCCGAGCGTGCGGTCTTCGACGATCCCTTCGTCTGGTTGACCGCTATCGGTGCCGCTGCGCCGAATGCCGCGCTGGTCGCGCAACTGGATTTGTCCCGCTATGGCAGCGCCCAACTGGTGAGCTCAGCCCGGTCGCTGCAGCGGATGTCCGGCGGTCGCTGCGTGCTTGGTTTGTCGGATGCGGATGGCGGTGATATCGGCCGTCTGCATCTGGAGAAAATGCTGGCAGCCGACGGCGCGGAACAAGTTCCGATACTGCACCTTGATGGCGCGGTGGATCGGCATCCGGTAGTGCGTCAGTTGTACCTGGAGCTGGACGAGCGTGCCAGTGCACCGCGCCAGCCGATAAAGCATGGCTGGCGCGGTGGACGCATTGCGCTGTCGGCGCAGCTCGACCGATTGGCGGAGTCCGGGGTTGCGCACGTGCTGATTCATCTGGTGCGCAATGGCCGGCCGAGTTTGGATCTGATTGATGAGATCGGAACTGAGGTTATTCCACGGCTCGCGGTAGGGGTAGCCCTATGAGTCTGTCGCGTGCAATCGAGCTGTCGATTCGCGGTGCGGAACTCCTGGCCGATAGCAATGGAGTCCTGCGACGCATCGCCGAATTATCACACCGGGCCACGCAGGCCAATCAGCGGTACGCCCAGTTGCTGCTCGACTGGAGCAGCAAGCGCGGAGTGCAGCATGAATTGCAGTCCGCGCACGACAGAAAAGCATCCCTTGAAGCGGCGACGCGTATTGCACAGCGTGCCACCAGGGCGGCGCTGGATATCGCAACCTTGGTGGACGGTCGGCGGCCGGCCTGGCTGCGAGGTATCGAGCGGTCTCCTTCGTATGCGCAGAATTTGACGGAGTTATTCGCGCGGCTCGCGACCGTGACGGCAGAAGTCGAACGGCTGGCCCGGCGCCCGGCGCCGCATCAACATGAACTTGAAGTCTTGGCCCATTCGCTGCAGGGAATGCGCAAAGTTTCTCGGCAAAACATTGAGGTTGGAAAGCGCTCTATTGCCGGCATCGAACGAATTCAGTCTGAAGCGATGCAATTTGTCCGGGTCTTGAGACGCGGCTAGACCGCATCGCTTTATTTGTCACGCTCTGCTTTGCGTTTCACGCAAAGGTGTTGACCACGATGGCTGGATTATCGCCATGGGCACTGCCCGGTATAGTTTATTCATCCAAACCGACTCGGGAGTACACCAATGAATAAGCTGCTGCAGCCGATCCAACTCGGCGACTTGACCCTCAATAATCGCGTGGCGATGGCGCCCATCACGCGTGCGCGCTCGGGGGCGGACGGCGTGCCGGTTGCGTTGAACGCGGCATACTATGCACAGCGCGCCTCCGCCGGCCTGATCATCACCGAAGCCACCAACGTTTCGCCCAACTCCGCCGCATTTGAACTGGCGCCTGGCATCTACAATGATGCCCAGGTGGCGGGCTGGTCCCGCGTGACCGAACAAGTTCATGCGGCAGGAGGCAAGTTGTTCATGCAACTGTGGCACAGTGGACGTGTCAGCTCCTACGCTTTGTTGAAAGGGGCCGCGCCGCTGTCACCGTCAGGACTCAACGACGACCTCGGGCTGCTGCAAGTCTACGGCGCGCTGCAAAATGGCACTTATTCCCGCATCTACGCCTCGCCGTCGCGTGCAATGAGCAACGAAGAAGTGCGCCTCGCTATCGCCGAGTTCCGCGCCGGCGCCGCCAATGCGAAGCGCGCCGGCCTGGACGGGGTGGAAATCCACGCCGCCAACGGCTATCTGGTGCAGCAGTTCCTGTCGCCGCTGGTAAACCAACGTAGCGATGAGTTTGGCGGCAGCGTCGAAAACCGTGCGCGCTTCCTGCGTCTGATCATCGAGGCCGTGCTGGAGGTGTTCCCCCCAAGCCATATCGGCGTCCGCATTTCCCCGTTTGCGGCGTATAACAACGCGACCGATCCGAACGCGGCGGAGACCTATGCGTATGTCGCGCGCATGCTGGACGAATACGGTGTGGGCTATATTCACGGAGCCGACACGAATGCCTGGGGCGGCGTAGCGGACATGCCGAAAATCCTGGATATCATTCGCTCCAACTACAAGGGTACGCTGATTGCCAACGCCGGGCTGACGCCAGAAACGGCTGAGCGGCTTATCGCAAGCGGCAAAGCGGATCTGGTGGCGTTCGGGCGCCAGTATGTGTCGAACCCGGACCTGGTCGCACGCATCGCCGCCGGCGGCCCGTACAACGAGCCGGATCCGTTCTCGTTCTATGGCGGTACCGAGCGAGGCTATATCGACTATCCGACGCTGGGGTAATTCGATGGACCGCTGGCAAGCGATGGAGACGCTGGTTCAGGTGGTGGAGGCGGGCTCCTTTTCCGGGGCGGCTCGCCGGCTCGACGTTGGGCAACCTGCGGTCTCCAAAATAATCGCACAGCTGGAATCCGACCTCGGAGTGCAGCTGTTGTTGCGTTCCAGCCGTGGCCTGACGCCGACACAGCCTGGATTGGCCTACTATCAGGGCGCGCGTCAAGCGCTGATGGCGGCGGCGGAAGCGGATGCGAGTGCGCGCTGTGCAAATACCGAATTAGGTGGGCGCCTGGTGGTCTCGGCACCCGTCACGTTCGCCAGGCTGCACGTCGTGCCGGTGTTGCATCGTTTTCTGAGTCAGCACCCCCAACTGCATTTGGACATCATGCTCGACGACCGCAACATCGATTTACTCGAAGGCGGAGTTGATGTGGCCTTGCGCCTTGGAACGCTGAGCGACTCCGACATGACTGCACGCCGCATAGGTCGGTGCCCACTCGCTGTGCTTGCCACGCCTGAATACTTGTCGCGCAACGGTGAGCCGGAGCATCCCGCAGAACTCACCGCGCACAGCGCGATCATCTATCACCGGACTGGTAATGGCCCACTGTACTTGTTCCAGCGTGGCGACGTGCAGGAATCGGTTGCGTTGCAAGGTCGTATGCGCGTTTCCGCAGCGGAGGGCGTGCGTGCCGCGGTGTTGTCAAATATGGGGCTGACGATCGCCTCCGAGTGGATGTTTGAGCCGGAAATCGCCTCAGGCCAGGTGCGCCGTGTGCTGCAAGACTGGGCGCTCCCGGCGGTTGACCTGTGGGCCGTCTTTTCCTCAGGCCGCAAAGCCAGCGCCAAGGCGAGGGCATTTGCGGCGTTTGTTGAGGAATCGCTAGCTCTTTAAGTGGGGCCCCGCTAATGGCAGATCGAACAGGCGCTGACCGACGGCGTCGGCAAGCGCATTGCCCAATGCGCCGGCCATCGGCCCCTGTGCGGCTTCGGCCACCCCCAGGAATGCCGCGCCGGGGCGATCGATGATCAGCACATCCACCTGTTGCGGCACGTTCGAGTAGCGCATGATGGGGTAGGTGGCCCAGTCCACGCTCGCGATCCCCTCTGGCTTGAACAGCAGTTGCTCGTAGAGCGTCCAGCTGGACGACTGCAGGATACCGCCCTCAATTTGATTGCGGATGCCGTCAGGATTGACGCCCTGGCCGCAGTCCACCACAGCGGTGACGCGCAGGATGCTGACCGCCCCGGTTCTCCGTTCGACGCGAACTTCCACCGCCAGCGCGACGTAAGCCATGATGTTCTTGTACTGGCCGAACGCAAAGCCAAAGCCATGATCGCGCATCTTCTTCCGTTTATTCCAGCCAAACTCTTTCGCGGCCCGTGCCATGACCTCGCGGGCACGGGGATCGTCCATATGGCGCAAACGGAATTCCACCGGATCGGTTTTCGCCGCCGCCGCGAGCTCGTCCATCATCCCTTCGATCGCAAACAGATTGATGTGAGCGCCGAGCGATCGCATGGCTGACGTTCGCAGCGGCGTCACCGGCAAGAAGTGATTCACGACTTTCGAGGTCGGCAGCGTGTACAGCGGAATGGCATTGCGGTCGCCGCCGCCTTCCGGCATCGGCATGGGCTGCGAGGGACTCGGTATGAATGGCTTGGCCAGCAGCTGCGCGGGTAGCAGTTTGCCGGCGTTGCCCGGGCGTTCGTTATGCGAGCCGCTCCACAACTCATATTGCCAGTCGCAGATCTTGCCATTCGCATCGAGCGAGGCGGAGAGTTGGCTGCTCATTGCTGGAGCGTATGGTTCCCACTGGTTTTCCTGGTCGCGCATGAGTTGGACCCGGACCGGACGGCCAGGCATCGCGCGTGCGAGCAACGCGGCATCTGCCGCGACGTCATCGGCGCCATTCTGGCCGTAGCAGCCAGCGCCCTCCGTGTGAATGCAACGTACGGAATCGAATGGCATGGCGAGCAGCTCGGCAATGGCGCTGCGCAACGGGTAAACGCCTTGGGTATGCGTCCAGACCGTCATCTTGCCTTCCTCCAGAAGCGCAACGGAGCACGAAGGGCCAATGGAGCCGTGCAGCACATACTGCTTCGTGTAGCGGTGTTTGAGCGTTACCACGGCCTTGTCCGCCGGCCCATGCTTGTTGGCGATGACGATGTCCTGCGCCGGCAGGGCGCGTAGCGTCGCGTGGATATTGTCAGGGGAGGGCAGAGCGGGGCCGGGCGACCACTTCGCGCTTGCGTACAGCGCGCGCATGGCCTGGATCGCTTGCCATTCGTCACTGGCAATGACTGCCAGATAGTTACCGTCCACATGAATTTTCAGGACGCCGGGCATGTGCTGAACGGCCTGGAAATCAGCTGACAGCAGATGCGCGCCGGGAGCAGGGGGGCGCACGACGCGGGCGTGAACCATCCCTGGCATGCGCATATCCTGTACGTAGGCGGCGCCGCCAGTTAATTTGGCAGGAATGTCCACACGCGGCAGGGATTTTCCAATCACGCTGTAGCTATGCGCATCTTTCAATGGAGATTTGACCTTTGCTGTCTGATGCAGATTCACGCCGCGTACCGCTTCACCATAATGCAGCTTGCGTCCATCGGGCGCGGTCACCACGCCATTGCTGGTGCTGAGAACCGCCGCATCTACTTTGAGCTGGGACGCCGCGCCCTGTACCACGAGGGCGCGAACCTGCGCGGCGGCGTTCAGCAGTGCGGTGCCGCTGTCAGCCATGGTGTGGCTGCCGGCGGTGAAGCCCTCGTTAGGCGTCTGGCCAGTGTCGGCGGTGATGAAATTGATGGCTGCCGGTGCGACATCCAGTTGTTCCGCCGCGACCTGGAGCAGGGCCGTGCGTACTCCCGTCCCCAGTTCCACCTTGCCAGTGAATACCGTGACCTTGCCATCGGGAGAAATTCTGATCCAGGCGTCCAGCATGGGCGTGCGTTGCAGGCTGCCGGCCAGGTCCTTGTTTGTAATTGGTGGCACTCCCATGCCATTGAATTCAGCCATGGCGGCGCGAGGGAAAAGGCTAAATCCCAGTACCAAGGCGCCGCCACGCAATATGGCGCGGCGCCGCAGATCGACGCTCTCAGTCATTTCTCGCCTCCCTGGGCCACTTCCTTGATGGCCGCGATGATGCGCATGTGGGTGCCGCAACGGCACAGATTGGGCTCCATGTGCGCGCGAATTTGCGCTTCGCTTGGGTGTGAGTTTTGTTCCAGCAGAGCTTGTGCCCGCATCACCATGCCGGCGATGCAGTAGCCGCATTGCGCTGCCTGATGCTTGATGAAAGACGCCTGCAGCTTGCCTGGATGCTCAGCATTGCCCAGGCCCTCAATGGTGCGCACATGGCGGCCTTCGCAGGCTGATACGGGAGTGATGCAGCCAAAGACGGGCTGGTCGTCCAGCAGCACCGTGCACGCACCACATTGGCCCATGCCACAGCCAAACTTCGCACCGTTGAGTTCCAGCTGGTTGCGCAGTGCGTAAAGTAGCGGCGTCGACGGGTCAATTTCAACCATATGGCGCACGCCATTGACGATGAGAGTACTCATTATTTATTTTCCTTTCGAATGGCGGCGACCCGTTGGTCAACGTCTTTCCAGGCTGCTCGCTGCCCGATGTCCGCGCGGACATAAGCGGCGATGAGGGCGATTTGTGCGTCGCTAAGGGAGGCGGCGAACGGTGGCATGAAGGTTGAGTGGTGCGAATCTTTCCAAGGCACGCCATTGAGAACGATTTGAATCAGGTTGTCCGGCCGATCGCTGGTCACAGCGCTGCTGAGACCGAGTGATGGGCGCCCGCCCATCGACATCATCGGCGCTTCGGGGCTATGGCAGCCCGCGCAAGCACCAGCAAACAGCGCGGCACCTTGGCGCACGCGCGTCACGTCGGCGTCTGCTGGCCCGGTCGTGGCCGGCTTTGTTGCCGGCTTTTGAAGCGACATGATGTAAGTCGCAATGGCGTTGCTATCCTCGTCAGGAAGCTGCGAAAGGCTATGCGTCACCGGCCCCATTGGACCGGCGGCGGCCCCGTGCTCGGCCGACCAGCCGTGGCGAAGATAGATTGCCAGTTGCTCACGAGTCCACGGTTTGGGGGTGTTGAGTAAATTGCTTAGCGCAGGTGCGTCCCAGCCATCAATATTGCCGCCGCTGAAAGCAGGACTGCGTTCGCCGCCGATAGGATCCAGCTTGCTGTGACAGGATGCGCAATGTCCAGCGCCGTCAACCAGGTAACGGCCTCGATTCCACTCAGCACTTTGAGTCTGAACATCGGTTGCCGGGCCGGGGTGCAAATACAGGAGATTCCAGCCGGCGAGCATGGGTCTGAAGCGCAGTGGCAGCAGCAGTTCGTTATCCGGCGCTTTATAGTTCACAGGCGTGCGCGTCATCAAATAAGCATATGCGTCGCTGATATCCGCAGTCGACATGCGCGTGTAGTGAATATAGGGGAAGGCTGGATACAGCAGGTGGCCATCCCTGGCAACGCCATGGCGCAGTGCTCGTGTAAAGGCTGCCAGCGACCAGGTGCCAATGCCGGTTTGCGGATCGGGCGTGATGTTGGTGGTGAAGATGGTGCCAAATGGGGTCCGCAAGGGAAGGCCGCCAGCATAAGGCGCACCAGTGGCGGAGGTATGGCAAACCATGCAGTCACCCTGGGCGACGATACGCGCGCCACGCGATACGCTGGCAGGCTCGAACTCGCTCGGATTCGGCGTGGGCACGGGTTTGATTTCTGGCTCAAGCGCCCAGCCGGCCGCAACAATGGTTGCAATCGCCAGCGCGCCAATAGCTATCCAAGCTTTCCTCTTCATCGCTGCTCTCCGATGCCCATAGACCTAATTTGCCCACACATCCAGCAACTGTGCCATGCTCATTGGATGTTGGAAACCTGCAAAAAGGAATGGGGGGTAGTCCCCATTGGAATGGCTAGCGGATAAGCTGTTTAAGGTGCCTTGAAGGGGACGTGCTCATTCAATTCATCAATGTACTCGTTCATTGACGTGGTTTCCTGGGCCAGGAAGTCAGCGATGGCTTCAGCGAAGCGCTCATCGGCGATCCAGTGCGCCGACCAGGTTGGCGTCGGAATCAAGCCTCGCGACATCTTGTGGACTCCCTGCGCCCCGCCCTCGAAGCTGGAAATGCCGTGCTTGATGCAGTACTCAATCGACTGCACATAACAGGTCTCAAAATGCAGGCCCGAGACGAATTCCTGAGTACCCCAGTAACGGCCGTACATCACATTGCCGCCGACCAGATTGAGCGCCACCGCCACCGGTTGCTCACCGCGTTTGGCCAGCACGATCATTAAATTTTCGGGCATCTCAGCGAGCAGACGCTGGAAAAACTCCAGGGTCAGGTAGGGCTTGGAATAATGGGCTTGGTAAGTTGAGGTGTAGCACTGGTAGAAAAAACGCAGCACCGGTTCGGTGATGGACTTGCCGGCCAAGTGCTCGAAATGGATGCCTGCGTCTTGTACTCGGCGGCGATCCTGGCGGAGCTTTTTGCGCTTCTCCATTTTCATGGTGGCGAGGAAGGCGTCAAAGTCGGCGTAATCGTGGTTCTCCCAATGGAACTGCACGCCCTCGCGCATCATGTAGCCGGCCTCGACCAATGCTGCACGGTCCTGGGCGCTGGGGAACAGGATATGCAGTGACGATGTGCCCATTTGCCTTGCGACCTGTAGCGCCACACGTGCCAGCAGAACGCGTTCTTCAGCTGAGCGGGCAAGGATGCGATTCCCGGTCACAGGGGTGAACGGTATGGCGGATAACAGCTTGGGATAGTAGGCGATACCGTTGCGCTGGAAGGCGTCTGCCCAGCCTTGGTCAAAAACGTACTCGCCCCTGCTATGGAATTTCAAATAAAGTGGCATCGCACCGCACAGCTTTTTGCCCCGATACATCAGCAGGAATCGAGGAGCCCATCCTGTATCCGGAGCCGCGCATCCGGTCGCATGTAACGCTTCCAGGAACGTATGGCTTAGTGTCGGGTTGGAGCCTGCCAGATCCTGCCAGTCGTTCGGATCAAGCTCCGAGATGGAGTCAACTACACAAAATTCTGGCTGGTCCAACTCGATCCCCTCCGTAGCGATTGCTCGCCTTGAAATTTAGCATTGTGGCAGGTTCCCGCCAAATACGCTGCTCTGCGGCGCCTGTTTGCTGCTGAGTCGCCAGTCTAGCGCATGCGGGCCGGCTTTGCCCGTGCGATAATCGGATTTTGCGTACGCGAAAGACCCAACATGGCTTCGAACTTCTTCAATCTGTACACCCACGATTTCGCCCGCGTTGCGGTGGCGGCGCCGGTGTGCCGCATTGCCGATCCGGCCTATAACGCCGAACAAACCATCCAGCTGGCCACGCAGGCTGCGGCGCAGGGCGCGGCGCTGGTGGCTTTCCCCGAGCTGGGCCTGGCGGCCTACACCTGCGACGATCTGTTCCACCAGCGCGCCTTGCTGGATGGCGTGCTGGACGGCCTGGCCGCCATTGTTGACGCCTCCACCGAATGGAAGATGGCAATCGTGGTCGGCGCGCCGCTGCGGGTCGAGCATCAGTTGTACAACTGCGCGGTGGTGATCGCCAACGGTCAGATCCAGGGCGTGGTGCCGAAGAGCTATCTGCCCAACTACGGCGAGTTCTACGAGGCACGCCAGTTCAGCAGCGGCGATTACGCCGTCAGCACCGAGATCGATCTGCTGGGCGAACGCGTGCAGTTCGGCTCCGGCCTGCTGTTTGAAGTGGCCGATATGCCACTGTTCAAATTCCACGTCGAGATTTGCGAAGACGTGTGGGTACCGATTCCGCCATCGTCGTTTGCGGCGCTGGCTGGCGCCACCGTGCTGGTCAATCTGTCGGCCTCGAACGCGCTGGTCGGCAAAGCCAATTACCGCAACCAGCTGGTGGGTCAGCAATCGGCGCGCTGCATCGCGGCCTATCTGTACACCTCGTCCGGCGGCGGCGAATCCAGCACCGACATGGCCTGGGACGGCCAGGGCGTGATTTTCGAAAACGGCGAGCTGCTGGCTGAATCCAAACGTTTCAGCGATGAGTCGACGCTGACCTTTGCCGATATCGACCTGGAGCGCCTGTCGCGCGAGCGCATGCGCATGAACACTTACGCGCAGTCGGTGCAGCGCCACGCCGCCGAGGTGGGCAAGTTCCGCACCGTGTTCTTCCATCTGGAGATCGAGCGCGAGCAGACGCTGGCGCTGAAGCGCTGCGTCGAACGCTTCCCCTACGTGCCGGCCGATGCGCGCCGCCGCGACGACCGCTGCAACGAGGTTTACAACATCCAGGTGCAGGCATTGGCGCAGCGCCTGACCAACAGCGGCCTGAAGAAAGTGGTGATCGGCATTTCCGGCGGCCTCGATTCGACCCACGCGCTGCTGGTCTGCGCGCGTGTGATGGACAAGCTGAATCTGCCGCGCACCAACATCCTTGCCTACACCATGCCCGGCTTCGCCACCAGCGAGCGCACGCTGAAGCAGGCGCATGCGCTGATGAAGCTGGTTGGCTGCACGGCGCAGGAAATCGACATCCGCCCAAGCTGCGCCCAGATGCTGAAAGACCTCGGCCATCCTTACGCCGAAGGCAAGGAGCAGTACGACATCACGTTTGAAAACGTGCAGGCCGGCGAACGCACCAACCATCTGTTCCGCCTGGCGAACCATAACGCCGCGCTGGTGATCGGCACCGGCGACCTGAGCGAGCTGGCGCTGGGCTGGTGCACCTACGGCGTGGGCGATCACATGTCGCACTACAACGTCAACGCCAGCGTGCCGAAGACGCTGATCTCGCATCTGGTGCGCTGGGTGGCCGAGTCCGGCGTGATCGGCCGCAACGACGCACAGGTGCTGCTGGATATACTCGGCACCGAGATCAGCCCCGAGCTGGTGCCCGGCACCGCCGGCGGCCAGCCGGAGCAGCGCACCGAAAGCACCATCGGCCCCTACGAGCTGCAGGACTTCAATCTGTACTACGTGCTGCGCTTCGGCTTCAACCCGTCCAAGGTGGCGTTCCTGTCGCACACGGCGTGGAAGGACAAGGAGCAGGGCCGCTGGCCGGATGGCGACCATGTCACCCGCAATCAGTACGAGCTGGCGGCGATCAAGAAGAATCTGGGCATCTTCCTCGATCGCTTCTTCCGCACCAGCCAGTTCAAGCGCAGCTGCGTGCCGAACGCACCGAAGGTGGGCAGCGGCGGTTCGCTGTCGCCGCGCGGCGACTGGCGTGCACCAAGTGATAGCCAAAGCGTGGTTTGGATGGACGAACTGCGGTCCATCCCGGTGCATGAATAAAGAATAAGCTTATGTAGATGGACACAGCGCCTGTGTCGATTACAATAGAACCAAAGCATGCAGTTCGCTGCCCAAAGATTTTCGATTTAGATATAAGGAGAAGTCATGAAACAGATTACCGCTGTGATCAAGCCGTTCAAGCTGGATGAAGTGCGTGAAGCGTTGGCTGAAGTCAACGTTACCGGTCTGACCGTCACCGAGGTGAAAGGCTTCGGCCGCCAGAAAGGCCATACCGAGCTGTATCGTGGCGCCGAGTACGTGGTCGACTTCCTGCCGAAAGTCAAAGTCGAAGTGGTGGTGGACGATGGCGTGGCCGAACAGGTGGTGGATTCCATCATCAAGGCTGCCCGTACCGGCAAAATCGGCGACGGCAAAATCTTCGTGCAGAACGTCGAGCAGGTGATCCGTATCCGTACCGGCGAGACCGGCCCGGACGCGGTTTAAAAAAGTTATAGCTTTATTCGAAATGCCGGCATTGCCGGCATTTTTTTTATCCGCGCCGACTAAGGTATTTTTTGAATATCGTTGATTGGTTATATTAGTTAGGGTTTTCTAGGGTAATTAGTAATATAGACGGACTGTCCACCCGCGAGTCCGTGTCATGTCCAAATATACTTATAAAGCCCTTGCACTGTCCCTGCTGTCTATCGCCGCCAATGTGGCCGCCGCGCCCAGCGTCTACCCGACTGGCGTCACCCGTTACGATACTGCCACCGCGTACAACAGCTACGTGATCTTCAGCGGGCAGGACAAGAAAACCCATTTGATCGACATGAACGGCAACGAAGTGCATCGCTGGGACGCCGAAGGCTTCCCGCCGGTGCTGCTGGACCCGGCCCTGACCGGTGGTCAGCGCGGCCATGTGCTGTTGCAGCTGGCCAGCGTGCCAGGCACCTCGAATGAAGGCAACGGCTTGCGCAATCAAGCCATTGGTGAACTGGACTGGAACAGCAATGTGGTCTGGCAATGGGGCAGCGCCGCCAGCAGCGCGCAGGACGCGTACGCGGCGCCGGTGGAAGGCAAGGCGAATGCGCAAGTGCCGGGCGGCAGTGCCAAGCAGCACCATGACTGGCGTCGCCTGACCAATGGCAATACGCTGGTGCTGGCGAATCTGGTGCATCCGGTGGCCGGCTTCAAGGCGCCGCAGTTGCTGGATGACGTGATTTACGAGGTCAACAAGCAGGGCGACATCGTCTGGCAATGGACTGCGTCCGAGCACTTGAACGAGTTCGGCTTCTCGGCCGCGTCGCTCAAGCTGGTCAAGGAAGGCGCTTCCGGCCGCCCGGGCGCGCCGTTTGACTATCTGCACATCAATAACATGTCGGTGCTGGGGCCGAACAAATGGTATGACGCCGGCGATCAGCGCTTTAATCCGGATAACATCCTGATCGATTCGCGCGAGGCCAATTTCATCGTCATCATCGACAAGCAGACCGGCAAGGTGGTGTGGAATCTGGGACCGGATTATCCGGCCCAGGTGCGCGGTCCGCGCGTGCTGCCGCGCGCGGTCGACCAGATCGTCGGCCAGCATGACGCGCATTTGATCGCGCCGGGCCTGCCGGGCGCTGGCAATATCCTGGTGTTCGACAACCAGGGCGAGGCTGGCTATCCGCGCGTCAGCGTTGGCGTGCAGCCGCGTTCGCGGGTGCTGGAGATCGATCCGGTCAAGAAGCAGATTGTGTGGGAATACACCGGCGGCGATTCGAACGGGCCAGAGTGGGGCTTCTACAGCTCCTTCATCAGCAGCGCGCGTCGTCTGCCGAATGGCAATACGCTGATCGATGAAGGCATGAACGGCCGCATCTTCCAGGTCACCGCCAAGGGCGACATCGCCTGGGAATACATCAGCCCTTACTTTGCCGCGACGCCAGTCGCCGGCGCCGGCAAGCCAGTGCTTAGCAATTGGTTGTACCGCGCCCAACCGGTGCCGTATAACTGGGTGCCGGAAGGCACGCCACGCTCGGAAAAAGCGGTCACCCCGCCTGAGCTCGGCCAGTACCGCGTGGTGACCAACTAATGACCCACTAGGCGCCACCGCTAGCTCTCTTATAACGACAACGCGCCGGTTGGGGAACCGGCGCGCGGGATAACTCACGCCTACATCCAAACCAGAAAGCCTGACCATGAAACAGAATAAACTCGCAGTCGCCATCGCAGCGGCTTATGGTATTGCCTTGATCGCCGCGCCGCAAGCGCAGGCACAGAACGCCGCCGCGCTGGCCGTGGCCGCGATTTCCGATACCGCCGTCGGCGCCGCAAGCGTTGCTGCCGCCGCCGCGCCGGGCGCCGAACTGGCCGCTGCGGCAGCCTCGGCGGCCGATGGCGCCAGCGCCAATGCCGCCGGCGCCGATGGCTCGCTGGGCGTGATCGCCAGCGTCACCGTGTCGACTCGCCGCCGCAACGAAACCTCGCAAAGCGTGCCCACCACCATGAGCGTGCTGGACGACAAAACGCTGGACAACAACCGCATCTATCGCGTGCAGGATCTGCAGCAACTGCTGCCCAGCACCACCGTCAACTTCGTCCATGCGCGCCAGCTGAGCTTTGCCGTGCGCGGCCTCGGCAACAACACCGCCAGCGACGGCCTGGAGGGCAGTGTTGGCCTGTATCTGGACAACGTCTACCTGGCCCGTCCCGGCATGGCCGCCTTCGATGCGCTGGACATCCAGCAGCTGGAACTGCTGCGCGGCCCGCAAGGCACGCTGTTCGGCAAGAACACCACCGCCGGCGTGCTGAACATCACCACCAAGCAGCCGACCTTCCGCAGCGAAAACAGCGCCTCGATCTCGGTCGGCCAGGATAAATACGCTCAGGGCAAGGCCAGCATTTCCGGCGCGTTCTCGGACACGCTGGCCGGCCGCCTGTCGGTGTATAAAACCCACGAGGGCGGTTACATCACCAACGTCTACAACGGCAGCAAAGTGCAGGGCGGCGACCGCGAAGGCGCGCGCGCGCAATTGCTGTTTGAACCGGACGCCAAAGTCAGCGTCCGCGTGATTGCCGACTACAATGCGGAAGACTCCAACAACGGCACCATGGTGTTCTACAGCGCCGGCCCGACCGGCAAATGGCTGACCCAGGCCGCCGCCGTGGGTGCGCACGTGATCAACAATCCGGTACTGTATTCGGTCAATCTGGACAGCGGCTCGCACGTGACCGTGCACCAGGGCGGCCTGTCGACGGAGGCCAACTGGAAGCTGGACAACGACTACAAGTTCACCTCGATCAGCGCGTTCCGCTTCTGGAACTTCACGCCGCGCAATGACGATGGCCTCGATGTGCCGATCGTGCTGAACGTCGGCGCGCTGGCCCGCCACCGCCAGTTCACGCAAGAGCTGCGCCTGGCCACGCCGCAGGGCCGCGAAGTGGAGTCGGTGGTCGGCGCTTACTACTACTACCAGAACCTCGACAACACCAACTTCACCTACAACGGCTCGCTGACCGACCAGTTCAACGGCAGCCCGGTTGGCGCGCTGAACAACCTCACCAGCCTGGCCGATGGCCACTTGCGCGTCAACAGCTACGCGCTGTTCGGCCAGTCGATCTGGCACATCGATCCGAAATGGGATCTGACCGCCGGCCTGCGCGCCACCTATGAGGACAAGTTCGCTTACGAAATCCGCTACGCGCCGACCGGCGGCGTGGCCGTTACCGGTGCCGCGCTGGCGGCGCGTAACGCCCGCTACGGCGCTTACAACTCCGGCGACGTCCGCCTGAGCAATCTCAGCCCGTCCGGCCTGCTGACGCTGGCCTACAAGATCGACACCGACGTGCTGGGCTTCGCCAGCCTGTCGCACGGTGAGAAATCCGGCGGCATCAACCTGACCGTGCCGGGCGCGGCCGGCGTCAATTCGCTGAAGGTGAACAACGAAAAGGCCAACAACGTCGAGCTCGGCATCAAGAGCAATCTGTGGGAACGCCGCGCCCAGATCAACGCCAGCCTGTTCGCCAACGTGGTCCGTGGCTACCAGAACAACGCCTACGACCCAACCACGCTGAGCTCCTATCTGACCAACGCCGGCGACGTGCGCAGCCGTGGCGCCGAACTGGAGACCACCTTCCTGGTCGCCAAAGGCTTTACGTTGGGCGCCAACGCCGCCTTCAACGACGTCAAATACCTGAAGTACACCAACGCGCCATGCCCACCGGAGATCAGCGCCACCTCGTGCGATCTGTCGGGCCGTCATGCGCTGGTCAACGCGCCGCGCTGGACCAGCAGCCTGAACGCGCAGTACGCGCAGGCGATTGCCGATGGCGTCGAAGGCTACCTGAGCGCCAACACCTCGTATCGCACCGAAGTGTATGGCACGCTGGACGCCTCGAAGTATTCGAAGCTCCCGGCCTACGCGCTGACCAACCTGTCGGCCGGCACCCGCTTCAAGGCCGGTGGTGCCAAGTGGGACGTGTCGCTGTGGGCCAAGAACGCGTTTGACAAGCTGTACTACACCAGCATGTGGAACACCAGCTTTGGCGCCTACAACGCCATTATTGGCACGCCACGCACCGTGGGCCTGACCGCCCGCGCAGATTTCTGAAACAGGAGACATTCAGCATGACCAGTAACACCCGTCGCAACATCCTGAAAACCCTGCCAGCGCTGGCGCTGGCCAACTACCTGCCGGGCGCGCTGGCGGCCGGCGAGAAACAGCCCAACATCATCTTCATCCTGGCCGACGATATGGGCCACGCCGACTTGGGCGTGTACGGCCAGACCGATTACAAAACGCCGCACCTGGACCGCTTGGCCAAGCAGGGCATCCGCTTCAACCAGGCCTACGCCAATTCGGCGGTGTGCTCGGCCACGCGTTTCGCGCTGATCACCGGCCGCTACCAGTACCGCCTGCGTGGCGGGCTGGAAGAGCCGATCGCCGGCGCCTCCGACACCATCGGCCTGCCGCCGTCGCATCCGACCTTGCCGTCGCTGCTGAAGCAGCAGGGCTACGGCACCGCGCTGATCGGCAAATGGCACTTGGGCTACCTGCCGACCTTTGGCCCGCTGAAGAGCGGCTACGACAGCTTCTTCGGCAACTACGGCGGCGCCATCGACTACTTCACCCACAAGCCGGGCGTTGGCCCGCAAGTGCCGGAAGATCTGTACGAGGGCGAAGTGCCGGTGCACCAGGTCGGCTACTACACCGACTTGCTGGGCGCGCGCGCGATCGATTTCGTCAAGAAGCAGCAGGCCGGCAAGCCGTTCCTGCTGTCGCTGCACTACACCGCGCCGCACTGGCCGTGGGAAGGTCCGGGCGACGAGGCGGTGTCGCGCGACATCGACAACATCTTCCATTACGACGGCGGCGACCTGGCCACCTACGGCCGCATGGTCGAAGCGTTGGACGCCTCGATCGGCCGCGTGCTGGCGGCGCTGGAGCAGAAGGGCTTGGCCGACAACACCATCATCATCTTCACCAGCGACAATGGCGGCGAGCGCTTCTCGAAAACCTGGCCACTGACCGGCCAGAAAACCGAGCTGCTGGAAGGCGGCATCCGGGTGCCGGCGATCGTGCGCTGGCCGGGCAAGATCAAGCCGGGTCAGGTCAGCGACCAGGTGGCGATCTCGATGGACTGGTTGCCGACCTTGCTCGCGGCCGCCGGCGGCGCGCCCGATCCAGCCTATCCGACCGATGGCCAGAATCTGTTGCCTGTCCTGCTGGGCAAGGCCGGCAACAACGACCGCACGCTGCTGTGGCGCTACAAGGCCAACGCCCAGCGCGCGGTCCGCTCCGGTAACTGGAAATACCTGAAAATCAGCGGTAACGAATTCCTGTTCGACGTGGTGAAAGACCAGCGCGAACGCGCCAATCTGGCCAAGCGTCATCCCGAGGTGTTTGCGCAACTCAAGCAGCAATGGGAAGCGTGGGACAAGGAAATGCTGCCGATCACCGCCGACGTCCGCACCCACGGCGTCAGCGGCAATGTCCAGGCCGACCGTTATGGCGTCCAGCCAGCGGGCCGTATCCCTGACTGAGTCTGCTTCCTAGGCGCCACTCTTGACGGAGTGGCGTTGCAGCCATCGCCTGCCTTTGGCAGTCAGGCGGTAGCGTTGCAAGCGGCTGTTTGGTAGCGCGGGTAATGTCATTTCCAGATAGCCCGCCGCAAGTGCGGGCAGCAGATATGCTTGCCGAAAATGCGGCGTATGCCGCAAACCTAGCGCCGCTTGCAGCGCACTGCGCGCTTGTTCCCCCAACGCGGCCAAGCGCAACAACCGGACCATATCAGCGTCTACTTGGTCGGTGACTTGGGCGGTGACTTGGTCGGTGACTTGGTCGGTCAGAGAGCCAGACATTGCTTCGGGTACCTGCGCCAGCGGGTGTACAGGTAGCCTGATCACATACGCAATACGGTCATCGTCGGTTTCAAATTGTGGCGACGGCGAGCCATTGGCAAGCATGGATTTGAGGATCTTGGGAACACCGGTAAACCGGCCTTCAGTTAGTTCCAGCTCTTTGAGAAATTCGCCGATGCGTCGGTTACGGTAGCGGCGGCTCAATGCGCGCCCAGCCGCGAAGTCGGGCAGGCGGATTGAACGGTCTGGCCCAGGAAAGCTGAGAATGACCAGTTCATCGCGGCTGATCCTGACTTCAATCGGCTCGCGTTTTCATGCGTGCCAGTGGGCCCTTGAAAATCTTCTCGTCAAAGCGATCGCCGCCGGCGCCATCAGGAAACCATACAACATCAATTTGCGTATAAGGGAAAAACTTATCCGGGGTTTCGTTGAAGAACAGCAGGCCGACGTTTTTTGGCCAAGGTGATTCTTTGGGGCCATCAATGACATTCATCTGTCGGTCAAGCGCTTCAACTGACAACGTTGATGCCTCGGCCACCAGCGCGCTTCCCACTTCACGCAGATATTCCATCATCAAAGGATGTGATAAATCGCTCGGCTTGGCCTGCTGAGCCAGCCGATCATCCCACGACGTTCGCGGTCAGGCCCAGTAGTTCCTGTTCCATTTCTCCCTTGGCCTCTACGGTACTGCTATATCGGCGGATGTAGTAGTGCCAGATCTTGTGCCTGGATGAAACCGAGGCGGGCGCTTTGTAAGGGCGATTCATGCCACCGGGAGCCCTCAATACCATCACTTTGCGGTCTGCGACTATTTCCACAGTGAGTGCCGGGAAGTAGGGCGGCTGGAGCAGCTGGCATGCTGCTAGCAACTCTTGTTTGATTTTATCCAACTGACTATCCGCAATTCCGACCGGCGGAAAGATCGGCTGACCGTTCGCATCGCAATCCTGGCCGATCACGACATAGCCTCCACCAAGATTTTCAAAATCGTTAGCGAAAGCGCACAGCGTCCGCAGGGTGGCATCGGGATTCCAGCCCGCCTTGTATTCGATACGTTCGCTCTCGACCTTTTGGTGGTGGAGCAAATCATTGAGATTGATGGGGAGCATTGCATCAGCTTGCAGGGTGATATTTTCTGTTTAGACCGCTACGCCGGAGTGAAGTTCTGCTGGCGTTTTGTGTGGTTTCCCTTGTTTAGTAATTGAGGTTAAACAGCGACATATGCCGAACAATTATTTGTTCGCCGCTCGCATTAATGTTAATTTGCAATCACCGGCACCCGCTGCTGGATGTATAAAAACAAGGGAGACATACAATGCGAACGCTACAAAAGATGGCCATTGCGATGGCCCTGGCTAAACACGCCTCTGATTCGCCGCGCAGTGAAAACGTTGTCAATGTTTGCCCATTCTGACCACCGCCAGGAGACCAGATGAGCAGCAATGACACGCACGGCGGCGCGATCCGCCGCATCGTCATCGTCGGCGGCGGCACCGCCGGCTGGATGACCGCCGCGCCGCTGGCCCAGCGCCTGGCGCGCCACCCGACCCAGCCCTGCGAAGTGACGCTGGTGGAATCGCCCGAGATCGGCACCATCGGGGTCGGCGAGGCCACCTTGCCTACGATCCGCGTCTACAACGCGGCGCTGGGCCTGGATGCCGACGACTTTGTCGCCAAGACCCAGGCCAGCTACAAGCTCGGCATCGAATTCAAGGATTGGGGCCACCTCGGCAACCGCTTCTTCCACGCCTTCGGCGATTTCGGCCCGGCGCTGGCCGGCTTCGGCGCGCACCAGCACTGGCTGCGCCTGGCGCAGGCCTTCAACCAGATGCCGGATCTGGAGAACTGGTCGATGCCCTCGGTGATGGCGCGCCACGGCAAGTTCGTGCCGCCGAATGAGGAAAATCCTGGCATGACCGACGCCTATTCCTACGGTTTCCATTTCGATGCCAGCCTGTACGCCGGCTATCTGCGCGAATATGCGGTGGCGCGCGGCGTCCATCGCGTCGAAGGCATGATTGTCGAGGTCGAACAGCATCCTGAAAGCGGCTTCGTCACCGCCGTCAAGCTGCGCGATGGCCGCCGCGTCGAAGGCGACCTGTTCATCGATTGCTCCGGCTTCCGCGGCTTGCTGATCGAGGGCGCGCTGAAGGCCGGCTACGAGGACTGGAGCAACTACCTGCCATGCAACAGCGCGCTGGCCGTGCCCTGCGCCTCGGCGCCGCAACTGACGCCCTACACCCGCTCAACAGCGCAAGAGGCGGGCTGGGTTTGGCGCATCCCGCTGCAGCACCGGATCGGCAATGGCCACGTGTACAGCAACGGCTTCACCAGCGACGAACAGGCACGCCGCGCGCTGCTCGACGGCCTTGACGGCGCCGCGCTGGACGAGCCGCGCCAAATCCGCTTCGTCACCGGGCGGCGGCGCAAGTCGTGGATCAAGAACGTGGTCGCGATCGGCCTGTCGGCCGGCTTCGTCGAGCCACTGGAGTCGACCAGCATCAACCTGATCGAAACGGCGGTGGGCAAGTTGCTGGAATTGTTCCCCGAGCGCGATTGCAACCCGACGCTGGCCGATGAATTCAACCGCGTCATGGGCATCCGCTACGAATCGGTGCGTGACTTCATCGTGCTGCACTACAAGCTGACCACGCGCGACGATTCCGAATTCTGGCGCTACTGCGCCCACATGGAAATCCCGGACTCGCTGCGCCATCAGATCGACCTGTTCCGCGAGACCGGGCGGGTGGCGATCGTCGATCGCGGCGGCTTCGCCGAGCCATCGTTCGTGGCGATGATGATGGGACTGGGCGCGGTGCCGAAGCGCTACGACCCGCTGGTCGACCGCGTCGAACTGCGCGCGGTGCACGGCCATTTTGCCGCGCTGCGCGACATGATCACGCAGGCGGTGGCGCGGATGCCGGATCACGGCGCCTATGTCGCGGCCCAGGCGGCAAGAGGCGCGCCTCGGGCCGCCGCATGAGACAGCAATCACCAACCTAGGGGAGGCAGCAAACTTTTCAAGAGCATGTAGCGCGTAGGATTTGTGACACATAAAAACCACCTGTAAGGGGAGAGAGACAATTGATTAAATTACAGAAAACTGCAATCGCCGCCGCGGTCGCGCAACTGGTCGTGCTGCACGCCAGCCCGGCATGGGCCCAGACCGCGGATGCCACCAGCCCAGGCACCACCGTGGTGGTGAGCGGCCAGCGCGCCGCGCTGCAATCGGCGCAAAAACTCAAGCAGGACGCCGACGAGGTCGTCGATTCGATCGTGGCCGAGGACATCGGCAAGCTGCCGGACCGCTCGGTCACCGAGGTGCTGCAGCGTATCGCCGGCGTCACCATCGACCGCAACATGGCGGGCGACCCGAACCGCCAGTCGGTCGAGGGCTCCGGCGTGTCGGTGCGCGGCCTGACCTATGTGCGCTCGGAAGTCAACGGCCGCGACGCCTTCTCGGCCGGCGGTGGCCGCTCGCTCGGCTTCGCCGATGTGGCACCGGAACTGATGGCGGGCGTCGACGTCTACAAGAATCCGTCGGCCGAGCAGGTCGAAGGCGCGGTGGCCGGCCTGGTCAATCTGCGCACCGCCATGCCGTTCGACTACAAAGGCTTCAAAGGCACCATGGGCGCGTCGGAAACCTATTCCACGCTGCGCCAGGGCCGGCCATCGCCGACCGCCACCTTCCTGATATCAAACCGCTGGAAGACCGATGCCGGTGAATTCGGCGCGCTGATCGATTTTGCCCACGCCAAGAGCCCGAGCCGCTCGGACGGCGTCAGCGTCGACCCCTACTATCCACACGTGAATTCCACCGACCCGGCGCTGTACGACCGCTCCAAGACGCAATGGATACCGCTCGGCGCCGGCTACCGCTCGCAGGACTTCGACCGCACCCGTCGCGGCGACTATGCCGCCTTCCAGTGGCGCCCGAGCCAGGACTTCACGGCGGCGCTGACCTACTTCAAGACCCACTACAAGGAAGATCTGGACGAGCACGTGGTGACGTCGTCCGAAGACAAGTGGTATCAGCAGGTGGCCAGCTCCAACGCGGTGTTCGACAGCAATGGCGCGTTCCAGAGCGGCACCATCTCCAACCCGACCTATGGCGGCTCGCCGTTCAACAGCTCGCAGCGCATCAACACGCGCGAATCCGGCACCCGCGACATCTCGCTGAACCTGCAGTGGCGGGTCTCGCCGTCCTGGAGCTGGAACAATGACTTCCAGCATGTGCGCTCGACCACCGAGGGCTTCGACGCCGACGTCTCGACCGGCTTCATCCTGCCGAACCAGACCATGGACATGACCGGCAAGGTACCGCAGATCAGCCTGGGTTCGGCGGCCTATATGGCGGACGCCAGCAACTACTACTGGGCCTACACCCAGGAGGCGCTGGACCGCGCCAAGGCGACGCAGAAGGCCTGGAAGTCCGACCTCAAGTATTCGTTCGATGATCCGGTGCTGCGCGATGTCCGCTTCGGCTTCCGCATGGCCGACCGCGACGGCGTCAACAACAAGGCGCAGAAGTTCTACAATTGGCAGGCGATTACCTTCCCGTGGATGGAGGGCTGGCAGATCAACGGCGTGGCGCGCCTGAGCGATCCGCGTTTCGCCGGCGGCGCCTCGCTGCAAACCATCGACAACTTCTTCGGCGGCAAATACACGCTGCCGGCGATGCTGTTCCCGGACGCCTCCACCGTGCGCGGCTTCCCTAACGAATGGGCCAAGATTCACGCCTACCACGATGTGCTGTGCGCGGAAAAAGGCTCGACCTGCGACGCCTGGAAGCCGGCCTCCTTCGACGACCCGGCCGCCACCAACACCCAAACCGAAAAGACCCGCGCCGCCTACACCCAGCTGCGCTTCGGCTGGGACGATCTGAAGTACCCGATCGACGGCAACGTCGGGGTGCGCTACGTGCGGACCAAGAACGCCGGCAGCGGTTACGTTTCGTACACCCAGCCGACCACGCCAAGCGTCGGCACTGGCGTCACCGCGACCGGCCTGAGCAACCTGATCAACATTGCTTCGTTCGCGGATCAGCAGTCGTTCAGCAACTCCTACAACAACTGGCTGCCTAGCCTGAACCTGCGCCTGAAGGCCAGCGAGCAACTGCAGTTCCGCTTCGCGGTGGCCAAAGCGATCGCGCGTCCGGACTTCAACCAGCTGCAGGTACAGACCACACTGAGTGCCCAGCACTTGCAGACGGTGACCCGCGACGCCTCGGGCAACACCACGGCAGTGCAGTTCAACGGCACCAGCCTGACCGGTACCAGCGATGGCAATCCGTTGCTGAAGCCGACCCGCTCCACCAACGTCGACCTGACCGCCGAGTGGTACTTCGCCAAAGCTGGTTCGCTGACGTTCTCGGCCTTTAACAAGGATCTGAAGGACATCATCGTCACCAAGAACTACGGCTACACCGCGACCGACACCAGTGGCAAGCAGCAGACCTTCGTGGTCACCGGTCCGGTCAACGGCGCCAAGGGCTATGCGCGTGGCTTCGAAATCGCGCACCAGCAGTACTACGATTTCGTGCCCGACTGGCTGCGCGGCATCGGCACCCAGGCCAGCTGGACTTATGTACAGAGCGAGCGCACGCTGAACGACCCGGTGTATGAAGCATGGTGCAAGGGCAACGACGCCTCGTCCAACTACAACCTGAGCCTCAACGGTTGCGATACCGACGGGCGCGCGTTCGGCAAGACCCCGCTGCAAGGGCTGTCGCGCAACACCATCAACTTCGCTGTCATGTACGAGAAGAATGGTCTGTCGATGCGTTTGGCTTACAACTGGCGCTCGCGCTATCTGCTGGGTGTGAATCAGTGGGGTAGCCGTGGCAACAATGGCCTGAGCACGGATCCAAGCTCCAGCTCCTACCTGATCCCGACCACCAACAACGACCAGGCGTTCGGCCTGCCGTTGTACCAGGCGGCGTACGGTCAGCTGGACGCGTCGATCTTCTATGACTTCACGGACCGTTTCCGTGTCGGCGTGGAGGGCACCAACCTGACCAACTCGTACACGCGTCAGATCATGGTGCAGCACTCGGGCGAGTTCACCCGCCAGGTGTTCATGAGCGGACCGCGTTACACGGTGCTGGCGCAGTACTCGTTCTGATGAGGATTACTGGTGACTCTTGAGGTGCAGGTCGAACTTCCAGGTCACCAGTCGCAGTATCGTGATGAAGGCGGCGCTGGTCCACAGCGCAAAGTCTTCGGAGACGTCGGTGTATTGCAGGCCGATGTAGAGCCAGGCGCCGAAGAAGGCGCAGATGGCATAGGGTTTGCCATCACGGAACACCATCGGCACTTCGTTGCAGACGATGTCGCGCAGCACGCCGCCGAAAATGCCGGTGATCACGCCCATCATGGCGGCGATGAACATCGGCATCTCGGCGGCTTGCGCCTGCGCCACGCTAGCCGCGGTAAACAGGCCGAGGCCGGTGGCGTCGGCCACCACGATCACCCGTTCGGAAATGATTTGGCGTACCGTGCGCATCAGCGGCGTCGCCACCAATGCCAGGACAAAGATCAGAATCGCGTATTCCTGGTGCTGGACCCAGAATAGCGGCCGCTTGTCGAGCAGGATGTCGCGCAAGGTGCCGCCGCCGAATGCGGCGATGAAGGCCACCGTGAACACGCCCACAATGTCCATGCGCTTGCGGCGCGCTTCGACAAATCCCGATAAGGCCCCGACCAGGATCGCCACGATTTCAATGACGGTAATCAGGGAGACGTGTACCGGGACGTGCTTCATGTAGGCTTATGGACAAGGTTGCAATGCACGTAGGTTAACATGCCGGCCTTGTGTCCGGTAGGGGTGTTGCACTATATCAACGCCGCGCGGCTGGCGCCGGAGGGGATTAGTAGCGCTGCGGCTGCAGGGCGGCGCGCAGCAGCACGATCAGCGCGCCTTCACCGCCTTCGTGATTGCGGGCCTGGCAGAAGGCGACCACGCCTTTTTGCACCAGCCAGCTGTGCACCATCGACTTCAGCACCGGCTCCTGGCCGCGCGAGCCAAAGCCGCGACCGTGAATCACGCACACGCAGCGGTGATTGCGCTGCTGGGCGCGGGTCAGGAAGGCGCCCAGCGCGTCGCGCGCCTGGTCGCGGTTCATGCCGTGCAGGTCCAATTCGTCCTGGATGGGCCAGTGGCCCTTGCGCATTTTCTTCATCACATCCGGGCCGACGCCCGGCGCCGAGTAGTTCAGCGCCGGATCGTCTTCCAGATAATGGTCGACTTCAAACAGATCGGACAGCGATTCCCGCAGCACCTGCGCATCGTCCTCGGCCTGGGTCAGCTTGCGCTTGGGCGCGTCGGCCGGCAACGCCGACTTGGGCGCCGCCTGCGGCACGTAACGGTCCGAGGCCGGCATTTTCTGCACGCCCTTGAGCGCGGTCTGGAACACATTGGCTTCCACCACCCGCTGCTTTTCCTGTTTGACGCGCTCCTTCTGTTCGACGGCGCGCGTCTCAGCCTGCTCCCGGAGCTGCTTGCCCAGGGATTTCAGGTCTGCGAAGTCTTTCATGCCGATTACTCCTGGCCTTCCAGATAACGCTGGGCGTCCAGCGCGGCCATGCAACCGGTGCCGGCGCTGGTGATCGCCTGACGGTAGATGTGGTCTTGCACGTCGCCGGCGGCAAACACGCCCGGCACGCTGGTGGCGGTGGCCATGCCTTCGGAGCCGGTTTTGGTCTTGATGTAGCCGTTGTGCATGTCCAGCTGGCCTTCGAAGATGCCGGTGTTCGGCTTGTGGCCGATCGCCACGAACAGGCCGTGCACCTCGATATCGGTGGTCGCGCCGGTGTCGGTCGACTGGATCTTGACGCCGGTGACGCCGCCTTCATTGCCCAGCACTTCCTGCAGCGTGTGGTTGTACTTGATTTCGACCTTGCCTTCGGCCACTTTGGCGTTCAGGCGGTCGATCAGGATGGCTTCGGCGCGGAATTTGTCGCGGCGGTGCACCAGTGTGACTTTCTTGGCGATATTGGACAGGTACAGCGCTTCCTCGACCGCAGTGTTGCCGCCGCCGATCACCGCCACGTCCTGGTTGCGGTAGAAGAAACCGTCGCAGGTAGCGCAGGCTGACACGCCTTTGCCCATGAATTCCTGCTCCGACGGCAGGCCCAGGTACTGGGCCGAGGCGCCGGTGGCGATGATCAGCGCGTCGCAGGTGTACTCATGGCTGTCGCCGATCAGGCGGATTGGTTTTTCTTGCAACTTGACGGTATGGATGTGGTCAAACACGATTTCGGTGTTGAAACGCTCGGCGTGCTGCAGGAAACGCTGCATCAGGTCCGGACCGGTCACGCCCATCGGGTCGGCTGGCCAGTTTTCCACGTCGGTGGTGGTCATCAGCTGGCCGCCTTGTTCGACGCCGGTCACCAGCATCGGCTTCAGATTGGCGCGGGCAGCGTAGATGGCGGCGCTGTAGCCGGCAGGGCCGGAGCCGAGAATCAGTACGCGTGCGTGTTTAGGAGTGGTCATGGCAGGCTTCTTTGTAGTGTTGGATTAATCCGAATGTGGGGGCGCGCGCAAGGGCGGCAAGGGCATGCCGCTATTGCAATTGCGCAAGCAATACAAGATTATAGTGCAAGCAGGGACTCAGGATGAATCGTGGGGGCGGATGTCGCCCTTATGCCTTAGAATACCGCCAAAGGAATATTTCCTGACCGCCAACATCGCAACACCTTTATACCTATGAGCAGTAAAAAAGTTCAGGAACGCACGCCGAAAGCGAGCGCGTCCGCCTCGTCCGGCTACACCCGCACCCCGACCGAACGCCAGCCCTTGCCGAACCGGCTGGTGCGGCTGCTGTCGGAGGCGCGGTGGCTGGCGCTGGCCGTGCTGGGCGCGTATTTCGTGCTGATCCTGGCCAGTTATCACAAAATGGACCCGGGTTGGTCGCACGGCACACTGGTGCCCGAGGTGCACAACCTGGGCGGCCGCGCCGGCGCCTGGCTGTCGGATCTGCTGCTGTACATTTTCGGCATCTCCGCCTGGTGGTGGGCGTTTTGTTTATTGCGCGTGGTGTGGAAGGGTTACCGTGGCCTGACGCATAAATATGTGCTGGCGCAGGAGCCGGAGCCCGAACACGCGCAGGAGCCGCTGATACGCGGCATCGGTTTCGTGCTGCTGTTTATCGGCAGCGTTGGGCTGGAATTCTTGCGCCTGCGCACGCTGACCAGCCATGCCGAGTTGCCGCGCGTGTCGGGCGGCGTGCTGGGCGAGCTGATCGGCCATTCGGCGCATGTGGCGTTCGGCTTCACCGGCGCTACTTTGCTGCTGTTGCTGCTGTTCGGGCTGGGTTTCAGCCTGTTCTTCCAGGTATCCTGGATGGCCGTGGCCGAGCGTCTCGGCGGCGCGGTCGAGGGCATGATCGAATGGTTCATCCAGCGCTATCAGTACCGTGAAGACCGCCGCCAGGGCGAGGTCGCAGCGGTCAAGCGCGAGGAAGTGGTGGTGCACGAGCGCGCCAAGCATGTCGAGAAGCATCCGGTGGCGGCGCCGACCATCAAGGTCGAGCCGCAGGTGATCACGGTGGTCAAGTCGGAGCGGGTCGAGAAGGAGCGCCAGGCCAGCCTGTTCACCGATCTGCCGCGCGCCGGCGGCGATGCCGCCTTGCCGGCACTGTCGCTGCTGGACGATGCGCCCGAAACACAGGAAACGTTGTCGATCGAGACGCTGGAATTCACCAGCCGCCTGATCGAGAAGAAACTGTCGGACTTTGGCGTCGAAGCCAAGGTGGTGGCGGCGTATCCCGGCCCCGTGGTGACGCGCTATGAAATCGAGCCGGCCACCGGCGTCAAGGGTAGCCAGATCGTCAATCTGGCGCGCGACCTGGCGCGTTCGCTGTCGCTGACCTCGATTCGCGTGGTCGAGACCATTCCGGGCAAGAATTTCATGGCGCTGGAGTTGCCGAATCCGAAGCGCCAGATCGTGCGCCTGAGCGAAATCGTCGGTTCCAAGGTCTACAACGACAACGCCTCGCCACTGACGGTGGCGCTGGGCAAGGACATCGCTGGCAAGCCGGTGGTGGCCGACCTGGCCAAGATGCCGCACTTGCTGGTGGCGGGTACCACCGGCTCCGGTAAATCGGTGGGTATCAACGCCACCATCCTGTCGCTGCTGTACAAGTCCGATCCGAAAGACGTGCGGATGATCCTGATCGATCCGAAGATGCTGGAGATGTCGGTGTACGAAGGCATTCCGCATCTGCTGGCGCCGGTGGTGACCGATATGCGCCAGGCCGGTCACGCGCTGAACTGGGCGGTCAACGAGATGGAGCGCCGCTACAAGCTGATGTCCAAGCTGGGCGTGCGTAATCTGGCCGGCTACAACGCCAAGATCGCCGAGGCCAAGAAGAAGGAAGAACACATCCCGAATCCGTTCAGCCTGACGCCGGATTCGCCGGAGCCGCTGGAAAAACTGCCAACCATCGTCATCATCATCGACGAGCTGGCCGACCTGATGATGGTGGTCGGCAAGAAGGTGGAAGAGCTGATCGCTCGTATCGCGCAAAAGGCCCGTGCGGCCGGCCTGCACTTGATTCTGGCGACCCAGCGCCCATCTGTAGACGTGATTACCGGCCTGATTAAAGCCAATATTCCAACCCGGATCGCGTTCCAGGTATCGTCCAAGATCGACTCGCGTACCATTCTGGACCAGATGGGCGCGGAAACCCTGCTGGGCATGGGTGACATGCTGTATATGCCGCCCGGTACCGGATTACCGGTGCGGGTCCACGGCGCGTTCGTGTCGGATGACGAGGTGCACCGGGTGGTGAAACATCTGAAGACCACCGGCGAGCCGGACTACATCGAGGGCATCCTCGAAGGCGGCACGCTGGAAGGCGAGGCGGGCGGCGCCGAAGGCGGTGTCCCGGGCGAGGGCGGCGGCGAGGCCGATCCGATGTACGATCAGGCAGTGCAGGTGGTGCTGAAGAACCGCCGTGCCTCGATCTCGCTGGTGCAGCGTCATCTGCGCATCGGCTACAACCGCGCGGCGCGCCTGCTGGAGCAAATGGAAAATAGCGGCGTGGTCTCGGCCATGCAATCGAACGGCAACCGCGACATTCTCGTGCCGGCTGCCAGTGCAGAATAAAAGGAAACATATGACGCGTTTTAAATCGTTGGCGGCGCTGACCGCCGGCCTGCTGCTGGCGGGCTTTGCCCATGCTAGCGCGCTGGAGCAGTTCAAGTCCTTCGTGGCGTCGACCAAGGCGGCCAAGGGCGAATTCGTGCAGACCCAGGTGAAGAACGCCAATGGCGAGGCGCCCAAGGCCGGCAAGAATTCCAGCGGTACCTTCGTGTTTGCCCGTCCGGGCAAGTTCATCTGGACTTACACCAAGCCCTACGACCAGGTGCTGCAGGCCGATGGCGAGCAGCTGTTCATCTACGACAAGGATCTGAACCAGGTCACGGTGAAAAAGCTGGGTGATGCGCTGGGCTCGTCGCCGGCCGCGATTCTGTTCGGCAGCAATGACCTGGAAAAGAGCTTCACGCTGTCCGAGGGCGGCAGCCGCGATGGCCTGGAGTGGCTGAAGGCGGTGCCGAAAGCCAAGGATTCCAGCTTCGAGCAAATCGCCATTGGCCTGCGCAATGGCGTGCCGGAGGCGATGGAGTTGAAGGATTCCTTCGGCCAGACCTCGGTGCTGAAGTTCAGCAAGCTGGAAAAAAATCCGGCGCTGAACGCCACCAGTTTTAAATTCGTCATGCCGAAGGGCGCGGACGTATTCAATAATTAATCAGGTAGTGACCGATTCCAACGCCGCAGCTGCGACGCTGCGGCGTTTTTCCATTTCAGATCATGGCAGATTTATTTTCCACCGAACCGCGCCAACCGCTGGCCGAAGCGCTGCGGCCCAAGACGCTTGACGATGTCGTCGGCCAGCGCCACCTGCTGGCGCCGGGCAAGCCGCTGCGCCTGGCATTCGAGTCGGGCCAGCCGCATTCGATGATTTTGTGGGGGCCGCCGGGCGTGGGCAAGACCACGCTGGCGCGCCTGACCGCCAAGGCGTATGACTGCGAGTTTATCGCGCTGTCGGCGGTGTTTTCCGGCGTGAAGGATATCCGCGCCGCGATGGAGCAGGCGCAGCACAATCTGGACATGGGCAAGCACACCATCCTGTTTGTCGACGAGATCCACCGTTTTAACAAGTCGCAGCAGGACGCCTTGCTGCCGTATGCCGAATCGGGCCTGGTGACGCTGATCGGCGCCACCACCGAAAATCCTTCGTTCGAAGTGAACTCGGCGCTGCTATCGCGCGCCCAGGTCTACGTGCTGAAGTCGTTCGACGAAAGCGAGCTGCGGCAGATGGTCGACCGCGCGCGCGACAAAGTGCTGAGCCAGCTGGAGTTCGAAGACGCCGCCATCGACACGCTGATCGGCTACGCCGATGGCGACGGCCGCCGTCTGCTGAATCTGCTGGAAGTGACCAACACCGCCGCCAACGCCGCCAAGACCAACCAGATCACCGCCGAGTTCATCCAGAACGCGCTGACCCTGAACGCGCGCCGTTTCGACAAGGGCGGCGACAATTTCTACGACCAGATCTCGGCGCTGCACAAATCGGTGCGCGGCTCGAATCCGGACGCCGCGCTGTACTGGCTGTGCCGCATGCTGGACGGCGGCGCCGACGCGCGCTACCTGTCGCGCCGCATCGTCCGCATGGCGTGGGAAGACATCGGCCTGGCCGATCCGCGCGCGATGCAGATTGCCAACGACGCCGCCAACACCTACGAACGGCTCGGCTCGCCGGAGGGCGAACTGGCGCTGGGGCAGGCCGTGATCTACCTGGCCATCGCCGCCAAGAGCAACGCCGGCTACAACGCCTTCAACGAAGCCATGGCCTTCGTCCGCAAGGACAAGTCGCGCGAAGTGCCGGTCCACCTGCGCAACGCCCCGACCAAGCTGATGAAGGAACTCGGCTACGGTCACGAATACCGCTACGCCCACGACGAACCGCACGCCTACGCCGCCGGCGAAACCTACTTCCCCGACGATATGCGCGAACCCGGCTGGTATCAACCGGTCCCGCGCGGCCTCGAAACCAAAATCGCCGACAAAATGGCCTTCCTGCGCAAGCTGGACGAAGACGCCGGCAAGCCCTGACGCGGGCCACACGCCGGCGCTGTATCAGCCGCATAAGCCGAGCTCGTGTCCACTTCGGGGTCTGACCCCGAAGTGGACACGAGCTCGGCTTATGTAGCCGGAGGAGGGGTGTCGTCTACAACTAGCTGCTTTTCGTGCGGGATGGTTGTTGTTAAGATAGATCACTCAACAGTCCGCAGCGTTTAAGGGAGCAGCATGCAGCCAGCCATGGTGGTTGACAATGTCGACGTATTTATCGAAGGCGAGGGCACCGAAACCATCGTCATGATCCACGGCTGGCCGGACACCTACCGCGTGTGGGATGCTCAGGTGGCTGAGTTGAAGCAGCGCTATCGCTGCGTGCGCTTCACGCTGCCTGGCTTTGACCGCAGCAAGCCGCGCCGCTCTTATTCGCTGAATGCGATGTTGCGCGTGCTGCTGCACATTGTGAATAGCGTCAGCCGCAAGGAAAAAGTCATTCTGATGCTGCATGACTGGGGCTGCGTGTTCGGTTACGAGTTTTATATGCGGAACAAGGCGCTGGTGTCGGCCATCATTGGCGTCGACATCGGCGACGCGCAGTCCAAGGCCACCAACCGCTCACGCTCGATCGGCCAGAAGCTGATGGTCAGCGGTTACCAGAGCACGCTGGCGCTGGCCTGGGCCATGGGCGGCCCGCTGGGCGACGTCATGACCCGCACCATGGCCAAGGTGCTGGGCGCGCCATCCGAAGGCGCTTACATCAGCTCGGGCATGAATTATCCGTATTACATTCTGACCGCCGGCGCGGCCGGTTCCTACAACTCGCTGGTGCCGTTCGTGCCCAGGGTGCCGATGCTGTACATCTATGGCATCCGCAAGCCCTTCATGTTTCATTCGCCGCAATGGACTGAAACCATGGCGGCGCGCGATGGCTGCAAGGTGGTGGCGATGGAAACCGACCACTGGCCGATGCTGCGCCAGCCGGAACGCTTCAACGATATCGTCATCCAGTGGCTGGACAAGCCCGCCGTCAACGATGAAAACACCGATGAAGAGGATGCCGCTTAACGCAGGCGGATCGGTTTCAGGTAGGGAGCGAACGGTGGCGGCGGTAGTTGCGCGTCGGCGTAGGCCTGGCGGAAGCATTCGGCCTTCTTGCCTTCGACGTCGGTGGTGCTGCGCGTGACCTTGCCGGCCGCGTCCAGCGTCAGCACGATCACCACTGGATACTTCGATAAGTCGTGGCAATTGCCGCGCTCGTCGAGCTTCCTGGCGTTGTTATAGTTCAGCGAGACTTCCTCGTACTTGGTGGCCTTGTCGTTCGGGAACTGAGCGTTGAATTTGTTCATCTCGCCCGCGAAGTTGGGATTGGCCGGCGGCGCCGGTTCATCCTTGCCGCCTGGACCACCCATGGTCGAGCAGCCCGTGGCAATCATCATCACGGCGCTGGCCGCTGCGATTTTCATCAGGTTATTGGTTTTCATTACTTCTCCTTGAGGACTGTACTGTTGAGTACATAGTACAAATTTCAAGGATTGTGTGGCGCACGATTAGTTGCGTAGGAGAAATCCTACAATAACCGCCGCCATGCCCCCAGGCAGACGTCTTTCCACCGGTTTTTTGCACTTCAGACGCGCTTTTCAGCGCTTCGTCGCATCCCCATCGCGAGCCGGAACGCCTTTAGGTACAGTACAACCATACCGCAGCACATATAAACCAACCCCTGAAGGAGTCCATCATGAACATCGCTAAAAACATGGAAGTTATCTTTGTCGCCGCTGCCATCATCGGCGCCGCCACCAGCTTCGCCACCGCTTCGGAACGCGTCGACTTCGTCATGCCGGCCAGCAAAGTGGTCGCAGTCGCCCAGGCTGACACCAGCATGCCAACCGTGACCATTACCGCCAAACGCCTGACCGCCGCCGAAAAAGCTGCGCTGTAATGGCGGCAGCCGGCGGGCTGCGCAAAACTCGCTAGTAGTGAGCTTGGTCTTGGTACAATGGACGTTTTCGAAACAAACGGCTCTTGTTCCCATGATTGATATCCAACTGCTCCGTAAAGATATAGCCACCGTCGCCGCGCGCCTGGCGACCCGCAAGTTCCAGCTCGATGTGGACGCGTTCAACGCGCTCGAATCGGAACGCAAAGCGATCCAGACGCGCACCGAAGAACTGCAGGGCAAGCGTAATTCGCAGTCCAAGCTGATCGGCATGATGAAGGGCAAGGGCGAAGACACCAGCGCCCTGATGGCGGAAGTGGCCGGCCTGGGCGACGAGCTCAAGGCCAATGAAGTCAAACTGGGCGAACTGCAGGCCAAGCTGGGCGATTTCCTGCAAACCATCCCGAACCTGCCGCACGAGTCGGTCCCGGTCGGCAACGACGAAACTGGCAACGTGGAAGTGCGCAAGAGCGGCACCCCGCGCAGCTTCGATTTCGAGATCAAGGATCACGTTGACGTCGGCGCCCCGCTGGGCCTGGACTTCGACACCGCGACCAAGCTGACCGGCTCGCGCTTCTCGGTGATGAAAGGCGGCATCGCTCGTCTGCACCGCGCGCTGGCGCAGTTCATGCTGAACACCCACACCGATGAGCACGGCTACACCGAGTGCTACACCCCCTATATGGTCAACGCCGATTCGCTGCGCGGCACCGGCCAGCTGCCCAAGTTCGAAGCCGATCTGTTCTCGGTGAAGAAGGGCGGCGCGGAAGGCGAGGGCGAGACCTTCTACCTGATCCCGACCTCGGAAGTGTCGCTGACCAATATCGTGCGCGACGAGATCATCGCCGCCGACGCGTTGCCGCTGAAGATGACCGCCCACACCCCATGCTTCCGCTCGGAGGCGGGCAGCTACGGCCGCGACACCCGCGGCATGATCCGCCAGCACCAGTTCGACAAAGTCGAGATGGTGCAGGTGGTGCATCCGGAGCAGTCGTACGGCGCGCTGGAACAGATGGTCGGCCACGCCGAAACCATTTTGCAGCGTCTGGGCCTGCCATACCGCGTGATGTCGCTGTGCACCGGTGATATGGGCTTTGGCGCCACCAAGACCTACGATCTGGAAGTGTGGCTGCCGGCGCAGAACACCTACCGTGAAATCTCGTCGCTGTCGAACTGCGAATCCTTCCAGGCGCGCCGCATGCAGGCGCGCTTCCGCAACGCCCAGGGCAAGCCGGAACTGCTGCACACGCTGAACGGTTCGGGCCTGGCGGTGGGGCGCACGCTGGTCGCAGTGCTGGAGAATTATCAGCAGGCGGACGGCTCGGTGGAGATCCCGGAAGTGCTGCGTCCGTACATGGGCGGACAAACGCATTTAAAAGCGTAACTTTGCCCTTCCATTTTCTCAAGCACCTGCTATAATCTTGCCTTCTCGCAGCAGCAGGTGGGAAAACGGAGAGGTGGCAGAGTGGTCGATTGTACTTGACTCGAAATCAAGCGATGGGTCAAACCATCCGTGGGTTCGAATCCCACCCTCTCCGCCATTTGTTTGGATGTGAGAAAAAGTAGTAAAAATGCGTTACCAGGAGAGGTGGCAGAGTGGTCGATTGTACTTGACTCGAAATCAAGCGATGGGTCAAACCATCCGTGGGTTCGAATCCCACCCTCTCCGCCAATATTCAGAAAAAAGCCCCGAGTAATCGGGGCTTTTTTTATCCATTTATTCCCCGTCCTATTTAAACCGGCTGATCCGTTTATTAGCCTGGTTTCATGTCGCAGTGAATTTTATATCCCCCGTTTTATTTGCTTTCGCTAGCCGTTGGTGCAATTGCAACAGCGAATCGCACCGCCATGATGCACAGCCGCGCAAGTAGCGTTTTGGTCTCATCAACAGCACTTTGTTGGTGAAAAGTCGCGCTGTTTTCTCCCTGGCTCGGCCATGCTGCAAGCGCACAAACCGCGCCAACACCCGCGCCGCGACCTGTCAATCCCTCTTAATTTATGTAAATTGGTGTTAAGTCACGTTTATTTTTGTATAGAGATTATTTCGGCTTTGCTGCATTGCGAAAAGAATATCGCCGCACGAATTTGGGGCGTACACGCACCAATTAGGTTCATTTGCGCACCCAAACCGAATAAGCTATGGCAAAAAACGAGAATGGAGAAATTAATGTGTTGTTTTATCACCATAGAATATGGACATAAAATTGACATTGATCCTTTGGCTATGGTCTGATTGGAACCGTTTTCGTCACAAGACGGTTACATTTAGACATATCAGTATGGACGGTCTTTACCCAGGCCATTCCACCAATTCAGGCATGAGAGCCAGAAGGAGTTTTTTACATGAAGTTGCGTATGAAATCGATGCCCGACGCGATCTTACAAGTGATCGCCAGCGGCGCATTCACGGTTGCAGCCATCACCCCAGCCATGGCCCAGCAAGCAGCCGGTAGCGAACCCGTCCAGAAAGTTGTCGTGACCGGCTCCCTGATCAGCCGCACCGATACCGAAACCGCAACCCCAGTGCAAGTGCTGACCGCGCAGGACATCCAGCGCAGCGGCAAGACCTCGGTTGCCGAACTGCTGAGTGACCTGGCCGCCAACGGCGCTGGTACCCTCGGTACTGGCTTCTCCGGCGCCTTCGCCAACGGCGCGTCCGGTGTCTCGCTGCGCGGTCTGACCGTCGGCGCGACCCTGGTGCTGGTCGACGGTCACCGCCTGGCCCCGTATCCGCTGTCGGACGATTCGCAGCGCTCCTTCGTCGATGTGTCGTCGATTCCATTTGACGCCATCGACAGCATTGAAATCCTGAAAAGCGGCGCGTCGTCGATCTACGGCTCCGACGCGATCGCCGGCGTGGTCAACATCAAGCTGAAAAAGAACCTGAACGGCACCCGCGTCAGCGCTGAAGGTGGCGACACCCAGCACGGCGGCGGCAAAACCAAGCGCGCCTCGATCAGCACCGGCTTCGGGGACCTGGACGCCGACGGCTACAACGCCTTCATCACCGCCGAATGGCGCCGCCAGGACGCGATCAAAGTGTCCGACCGCGACAGCAACGACTGGGCCAACCGTGACTGGCGTTCGCGCGGCGGTAACAATCTGACCCTGGGCGCGCCGGTCGCCGGCCTCGACGCCAGCGGCAAGCCACGCAGCATCAACAGCTTCCTGACCGCGGCCAGCACCCCGTTCCTGTACACCCCGGGCACCGGCACCACCAGCAATGCGGCCAACTTCCAGTTCCTGGACTCCAGCTGCAACTACACCAAGTACATGGCCAACGGCTGCACCGTGCGCGACACCGTGTCGAACATCCAGCCGCAATCGGAAAACATCAACGTGCTGGCCGGCTTCACCAAGAAGCTGGGCGGCGACTGGGAACTGAATGCCAAGGCATCGCTGTTCCAGCGCAACAGCATCAACAACCGCGGCATGGGCGCGATCTACTCGCCGATCTCGTTCGCGGGTAACACCACCCTGGTCAACGGCGTGCTGACCGCCGGTGTCAACCGCATCGCCAGCACCACCTTCGCTCAAGGCGCGGTGGTCGGCAGCGGCGTCACCAACGGTCTGGCCGGCGCGGCCCGTCTGTACGGCTACATCCCTGGCGTGGATCCAACCAACACCCTGGACAACACCTCGAAAACCACCCGTTTCGCGGCTGACGTGCATGGCACCGCTTACGGCTGGGATGTCAACGCCGGCGCCGGTATCACCGAAGTCAAGACCGATATCGACTACAGCGGTTACATCGACCGTCCAGCCCTGTACGCAGCGCTGGCCAACGGCACCTTCAACGTCCTGGGCGGCAACGATCCATCGGTGCTGGCGAAAATCTCGCCACGCTTCAGCAACTCGCTGGATTCCAAGCTGAACTACCTGGACGCGGTCGCTTCGCGTGAATTGCTGCAGTGGGGCGCAGGTCCGGTGGCACTGGCAGTTGGCGCGCACTGGCACAAACGCGAGCAGAACTCGCCACCAGCCGGCCCAACCCTGACTGGCCAAGTGGCCTCGACCTCGGCCTTCGTGATCGGCGACGAGACCAACACCGCCATCTTCTCCGAGCTGCAAGCGACCCCGATCAAGGATCTGGAGCTGCACCTGTCCGGCCGTTATGACCACTACGACACCTACGGCCACTCGTTCACCCCGGCCGCCAGCTTCAAGTGGGCACCAACCAAGCAGATCGGTTTCCGCGGCACCTTCGCCAAGGGCTTCCGCGCGCCTAACCCGGCCGAAGTGGGCAATGCAGGTTCGTTCTTCACCTTCAACGCCATTCCTGACCCGATCCTGTGCCCGGACGGCAACCAGAACACCAAAGGCAACGTACCGTCGCAGTGCGCGATCAACCCACCGTACGTGCAGACCACCAACAAGGATCTGAAGCCTGAGAAATCGAAGTCCTACACCTTCGGCGTGATCGTGGAGCCAGTCAAAGGTCTGAACGCGACCCTGGACTACTACTACATCGAAGTGAACGATCAGATCGTGACCGCAGCCGGCAACCTGCCAGGCTTCGTACCGACCTTCGTGCGCGTGCCAGCGACCCAGATGGACATCTCCAACGGCGACGGCACCACCTCGGTGGGTACGCCTAGCGTTGGTACCGCCGCGTATGCGATTTCGCCATACATCAACGGTGGCACCACCAAGACCGACGGTCTGGAAGCTGACATCGGCTACCGCTGGCGCCTGGGTGACCTGGGCACCATTCGCGCCAACCTGAGCGCTACCCACATCCTGAGCTACAAAACCATCGCGGTTGACGGCACCACCTACGAGCTGGCGGGCACCCAAGGCCCATCCAGCGTGTCGGGCGCAACCGGCAACCCGAAAGACCGTGCTCAGCTGACCCTGGGTTACGCTCGTGGCCCATGGGATCTGAACGCAACCATCAACTACACCAGCTCGTTCTCGACGCTGGATGAGTCGGTTGGCGCCACCAGCTGCGATTCGACCGGTCTGGATGCCGGTGGTCGTACCTACTTCCAAGGCAAGGTACAACCGGCGCAGTACTGCCGCGTGTCGTCGTTCACCACCACCAACCTGAATCTGCAGTACAAGGTCAATCAAAACCTGACCCTGCGCGCTGCGATTCTGAACCTGTTCGACAAGCAGCCGCCGATCGACGTCGGTACCTACGGCAACGCCGGTGCCCAGACCTCGTACAACGCCTCGCTGCACCAGGCAGGCGCGATTGGCCGCTTCTTCTCGGTGGGCGCCGCCTACCAGTTCTAATCTGATCAGATAGAGCGCACGAAACGGGTACCTTCGGGTACCCGTTTTTTTTGCTCAGGCTAGAATGCGGAAGAATTTTAAGGAGAAAGAATGAAGTCGATCGCAACAGCAATCATCGCCACCCTGTTGGCCGGCGCCGCGCACGCCGCCACGCCCAATCCGGACGCCACTCAGGTCAAGGCCGCGCACGACCTGCTGGCCGCCATGCAGGCTGAAAAAATGATGCGCATGACTGCGGGCGCCAGCAAATACGCGTCGCCCGAGCAGCGCAAGCAGGTGATGGACAAGGTTATTAAACTGCAGCCGGAGTTCGTCTACACCAGGCTGGCGACGCCGGTGGCCAAGTTGCTGAGCACGGAAACCGCGCTGGAAATGACCCGGTTTTACCAATCCAGCTACGGCAAGAAAGTGCTGCACGATACCTACAACAGCGGCGCCCAGTTGTACCCGAGCGTGCCGAAGCCGACCCCGGCCGAGCAGGCCGAACTGAAGAAGCCCGCCTATCTCAAGGCGGACAAGGAATTCAAGGCCAACGAACAGGCCATCAACCATGAAACCTTCGTGCTGCTGAAGGAAGTCATCAACGGCAAATAAGGCTCAGGCGCCGCAGCACTTCTTGAATTTCTGGCCGCTGCCGCAAGGGCAGGGATCGTTGCGGCCAGCCTTGGCCACCTTCGGTTTGGGCGCGTGGAAGAAAGCATGGATCTGGATCACCGCCGGCGTCACCTTGGCGGCGTTGACCGGTTGCTGGAACGGCAACAGCAAGGCCGGCTGCTGCGCGCGCAGCGGCGCCCACTGGTCGGCCGTCAGCTGCACCCCGGCCGCGAAGCCGGCGCACCAGGCGTCGACGGTCCAGTTGCCGCCGCATTCGTAGATCGGCTCGAAGCTGGCGGGATCTTTCTGCATCCACTCGCGCATATAGGCGTGATGACGCAGCACCAGCGTCTGCGCTTCCTGGTTGCCCTCGGCGCCGCCCCAGACCAGCGGCAACCACAGCTCCGGCGCCGGCTCGGCGGGGCCGATCACCAGCGCCGTCAGCAAGCCTTCCAGTTTGGCGACATCCATCGACTGTGGGCCGATGGCGAGCAGCAGTTCATCGAGTTGATCGTATTCGTCGTCGTTCAAAGGCGTGTTGCTCATGGCGGCTCGTGGTGAGTAAAAGCCGCCATTTTACTCTTTGGCCTTGGGCTGTTCCGGTTTGTTTGTCGGCTTGTCGACGATCAGCACATGCTTGTCGACCGCGCCGGACTTTTCCTGCTTGACGACTTGCACCGCCACCGGCCGGTGATCGTAAACCGAACGCGGACGTTTTGGCACCAGCATGATATTTCCCTCGTCGTGGTTGTTGTTGAAAGCGCAAATTGGGATGGTTTTTATTTTTACAAGTAGACATGATTGTCTACTTTGGTGAATAATGCGATTTCCTCCACTCAGGACGCACACCATGTTCAAGAAGCTTGCCCTTGCTGTTGCCATGTTGCCATTGGTGGTCCAGGCGTCCAATTTGCCGGACTATCCATTCATTCACGCCAGCGGCGAAGGCTTTGTGATGATCGCTCCCGACCTGGGCGAGATCGACTTCGACATCAGTGCCTACGATCCCGATCCGGCGCTGGCGGTAGCACTGGTGGCTGAGCGGGCAGGGCAGGTGCGCGCCTTGCTGGCCGACACCGATGCCGACGCCGAGATCCGCGACATGCGCAAGGAAATGCGCAAGCCCGCGCCAGCCGACGCCAGCGGCGCCGACGCCTACGACATCCGCAGCTCGGTGCACATCGCCGTGCGCGACCTGAGCAAATGGCGGCCGCTGCTGCAGGCCTTGCTGGCCATGCCCAATCTCGACCACATGGCCACCACGTTCGGCCGCAGCGACCGCCTGCAGGCCGAACAGGAGCTGACCGCCGCCGCCGTCAAGGACGCCCAGCGCCGCGCCGATGCCATGGCCGCCGGCTTCGGCAAGAAAGCCGGCGCCGTCACCGCCATCTCATCCGGCACCTTACGCAACCTGACCCACGCGGTCGGCCTGATGCCGGGCGATCTCTACCCGCGCAACCGCACCGTCCCCGCCCAGCCCGCCGACAAAGACTTCCTGGCGATCGAAACGCTGCGCTGGTCGCAAACGGTCGATGTGATCTTCCGTATCAAATAGCGGGCGGTGATATTGAGGAGTTACGGAGAGCGACGTTCCTTGGGAGGGTGACTTTGAAAACGTGGAAAATGTTAGCCGTGGCAACCTCGTTGCTGTCAATCGCTGCGCATTCAGCTGAATGCGATAGCGTGACGCTCACAAAGAAATATGCCGGAATGCTGAACGAAGACCAAGTTCTGCGCGGCCGTTACATCCAAATTCTGGAATCGGAGTATCAAAAGAAAACTACCGACCCGCAAGAAAAGGAGAGGATTGAAAATTCGATCATTGAGAGCGATGAAAAAAATAGAATCGAACTCGATCATCTGATTGCGCGTTGTGGTTGGCCTGGAAGGTTGGACGAAAAACGTGCGGCACGTGCAGCGTTTTTCATCATCCAGCACGCCGAGCTACCATATCAACTGAAATACTTCCCGACCATCAAAGCTGCCAACCGGCGCGGTGAAATATCAAATGAGCATCTGGCTTGGCTTGTGGATAGGATCTTGGTGCGGCAAGGTAAGCGACAAAAATATGGTACGGAGTTTGAGTATGGAAGCAACAAGATAGCTCCAATTGAAGACATCAAGAATCTCAATCAACGAAGGATGAAAATAGGTCTCCCCCCGATGGCTGGCTTTTGATTGTGCGCTTTGCGACGGAGGTATTGAAAGCGTCATGAATAATGGTATTCTGCGCGCCATGTTCAATCCCGACTGCCGCATTCATCTCGTCCCCATCGCCGGCCAGCTGCCCTGCATTGTGATCGACGATTTCCTGCTCGATCCCGACGCGCTGGTGGCGTACGCGCTGCAGCACCGCGCCGGCTTCGCGCAAGCCTCGTATCATGGTTTCCCTGGCCCTGAGTTGCGGATGCCGGATGACTTTTCCGCTGCTCTGGACGCGTTCTTCATGCAGCACATCCGCGCCCGGCTGGGCGCGCGGCGGACTACCCGGATGTACAGCCGGCTGTCGCTGGTGAGCGTACCGCCGGAGCAGCTGCGGCCGCTGCAGCGGGTGTGCCATCACGATAATTACGCTAGTTCCCCCACCCAGTGTTTTCCCGCTGGGCTGCTGTATCTGTTCAAGAATCCGCAGCAGGGCGGCACCAGTTTTTACCGGCCGCGCCAGTCCGAGGCTGAGACGCACGCGCTGTTCGATCGCTGGGCCCCGCTGTCCAGCGCTGAATTCAGCCGCGTGATCCAGCGCGAGTCGGGCTATCAAACCGATTCCAACGCTTACTTCGAGCTGCTGGCGACCGTGCCGGCGGCCTACAACCGGGCGCTCTTCTACGATGGCGGCATTTTCCACAACAGCCACATCGCCCAACCGGAGCTGCTGAGCGCCGACCCGGCCGCCGGCCGGCTGACGCTGAACGCTTTCTGGGAGTGCCGCAAGGCCGCCCACGCCACCTGAGTTACGTGTGCTGTCGCACCCAGGGCGGCAATCCCGGCTTGTATCTGGCGCCGCTACCCCAAACACTGAAGCTACGTTCTTTCAGGGAGAGCAGCATGCCGACTTACCACGCCCACACCACGCCCGATCCGGACACGCCACCGCCGCAACCGGAAAAAGATCCGCCACCCGATAACACGCCGGCACCGGAAAACGCGCCGATTGAGGAACCGACACCCGCCAAGCCGCCTATCAAAGCGTATTAGCCGATTGCTTTTATATGTTGCCCAGCGCACCGTCCGTTGCGTGGAACGGACGGTATTCTGGTTCCACGCTCGTTGCGGCGTGATAGCTGTTGCTTTGGGGATACGAAACTTACAAATTGTGCTCGTCGTCACACAGCAGTCACGAAGGAGTTTCTATAATTTAGTCATGTCGTCGGATTTCTGTTCACGGAGAGCAATCATGGGTAATTCCTTACACAATAAAATCTATCTCGGCCGTCGCAGCGTTGCCCTCAGCGCCAAGCGGGTACAAGCCATGATTTGCATCGCCGCCTTTGCCAGCATCGGCCTGGTGTGGCTGGCGATCCGAGCGTTCCAGTAATTCCCCACGTTCGACCTTGTCAGGCGGCGACTTGCCTTGCCGCCGCGCCGCCGTGCGCGTACCATGAGGGCCGCAGCAGTCTCTTATGGAAAAAATGGCAATGAAGAACGAAAAATTCACGCAGGACGAATACGACGCCCTTAACGAAATCAAGCGCGGCATCAAGGGCGATCGCGTCAGCGCGTGCGTGGGCCGCAACAGCAAACGCCTGTCCGGCCTCAAACTGATCAGCATCGCCCGCAATGGTCGCATCGCGCTGACCGAGAAGGGCGAGGAAACCCTGTTCCTGCGCCGCTGCGTGCTGGCCTTGCGCAGCTTGTCGGAACAGTCCGGCGCCGCCATCGATGCCGATGTGGCCCTGTTCCTCGGCAAGAAATCCCACATCCTGGCGCTGCCCGATGGCGGTTTTGAAATCAGCGACAAGGGCCGCGAATCGCTGCAAGACATCCTGAATCAGGGCTTCCGATAAAAAAACGCTCCGCTGGAGCGTTTTTGCGTTTCTTTTTTGCTGTAATGTATAGCTAACTCAGCAACTAAACCTCATCCTCGGCCATGAGAGTCACCGCACTGCAAAAATTCCGCAAACTGTTTGGCGTAATGGTGACGACCGTGGTGGTGGTGCTGCTGATCGTGGCACTGTTCGTGGTGCACGTGCTGAACCAAAGCCGCAAACGCTACTATGCGGCGGCCGAGGAAACTTCGCACAATCTGTCGATCACGCTGGAAAACTTCCTGCACGCTCATTTCCAGGAGGTGGATCTGGCGATGCGCCGCGCCGATCACGAATTCCGCATCATGCACGAGCAGCGCCGCTTCAGCGACGACGGCTACAGCGCCTACCTGCGCGATCTGAAGGAGCGCATCCCGCACGCCGAGGCGGTGCGCGGTTCGAACGCGGCCGGCCAGGTGATTTATGGCGAACAGGTCGACCTGGAGCGGCCGCAAGACCTGACCGTGCGCGAATTCTTCGCCCGCGTCCAGACCGCGCATGAGCTGGTGTTCGGCATTCCGGTGCAATCGCGCATCAGCGGAGAATGGGTGCTGCCGCTGATCTATCCGCTGACGCTGCCGGACGGGAAGTTCGGCGGCACCTCGTATGTGCTGATGAATAATTCGCGCATCAACGAGGCGTTTGCCGGCCTCAATATTGGCGAGCATGGCTCGATTGTGCTGCTGGACGAGAAGCGGCGCGTGCTGCACCGCTATCCCGAAGTCGAGGACATGAAGTTCGGCAGCACCATCCGGGTCAATCCCGCCACCCAGGCGCTGCTGGATGGCCGCCAGAAGAGTGCGCGCTACATCGTGACCAGTCCGCGCGATGGCCGCGAGCGTGTGCTGAGCGCCGAAAAAATCGGTGCCTATCCGGTGTACGTGATTGTCGGCCTGGCCAGCGACGATTTTCTGACGCCCTGGTACAAGGAAATCCGCAACGCCTCGATTTTCCTGTCGTTGCTGTTCGGGCTGGCCGTGGCCTTGCTGATGAGTGTGCGCTTCGGCCTGAGCCGGCAATACGAGGCGCTGAACGAATTGAGCGAGGTCGACCGCGCGCTGCAGAATTCGCTGGCGCAGCTGACCGCGTCGGAATCGCGCTGGCGCTCGCTGACCGAGGGCTTGCCGCAGATGGTGTGGACCGCCACCCCCGAGCTGCGCATCGATTTCCTCAGCCACCACTGGGAAAGCTTCAGCGGCCTGCCGGCGGCGCAACTGCTGGCCGGCGGCGACTGGTCGCGCGTGATTCACCCGGATGACCTGGCGCCGCTGACCGCCGCCTGGCAGCGCGCGCGCGCCGAGGGCGACCAGTTCCGCTGCGACTGCCGCCTGCGCCGCCACGACGGCGTCTGGCGCATCTTCGACAACCACGCCTTGCCGCAGAAGGACGCCAGCGGTGTGGTCCTGAGCTGGGTGGGCAGCAGCACCGACAGCACCGAGCTGCGCGCCGCCCATGCCGATCTGATGAAAGCCAAGGAGGCGGCGGTGCAGGCCGGCCGCGCCAAGTCGGAGTTCGTGGCCAATATGAGTCATGAGATCCGCTCGCCGATGAACGCGGTGCTGGGCATGCTGCAACTGCTGCGGCAGACCCCGATGAGCGGGCGTCAGCAGGATTACGTCGGCAAGGCGCACGCGGCGGCCAGCGCCTTGCTTGGCCTGCTGAACGATGTGCTGGACTTTTCCAAAGTCGAGGCCGGCAAGCTGGCGCTGGACCCGCATCCGTTCCGGCTCGACAAGCTGTGGCGCGATCTGGCGGTGATTTTGTCGGCCAATGTGGGCAGCAAGGATATCGAGGTGCTGTTCCGCATCGATCCGGCGCTGCCGGCGATGGTGGTGGGCGATGCCTTGCGCCTGCAGCAAATCCTGCTCAACCTGGCCGGCAACGCCATCAAGTTCACCGAGCGCGGCGAGGTGGTGGTGTCGGCGCAACTGGTGGCGCAGAGCGAGCAGGCGCTGGCGATCGCGTTTGCGATACGCGATACCGGCATCGGCATTGCGCCCGAGCAGTGCGAGCATATCTTCGATGGCTTCTCGCAGGCCGAAGCCTCGACCGCGCGGCGCTTCGGCGGCACCGGGCTGGGCTTGGCGATCAGCCAGCGGCTGGTGCGGCTGATGGGCGGCACGCTGCGCGTCGTCAGCGAACTGGGGCAGGGCAGTGTGTTTGATTTCGCGGTGGAGTTCGGCATGTCGGAACAGCAGCCGGACACGGCGCCGGAATTGCTGCCGCTGCAGGATGCGTTGATGCGCGGCCTGTCCTGCCTGGTGGTGGACGATAACCCGGTGGCGCGCACGGTGTTGCGCGAGATGGCGTCATCGTTCGGCTGGCGGGTGGATGTGGCGGCCGATGGTTACGAGGCGCTGGATGCCATCACCGCCCAGCTGGTGCGCAACAAGGCGTATGACGTGGTGTTCATCGACTGGCGCATGCCGTCCATGGATGGCTGGGAAACCAGCCGCCGCATCCGCGAAGCGGCGCCGCAGGGCAAGATGCCGCTGATCGTCATGGTCACCGCGCATGACCGCGAAGTGCTGGCGCAGCGGCAGCAGGAAATCTCGCCGGTGCTGGATGGCTTTGTGGTCAAGCCGGTGACGGCGTCGATGCTGTTCGACGCGGTGGCCGATGCGCGGCTGGAGAAACGTGTGCCGGCCGCCGCGACGCTGCCAGTGGCGCGTCGTCTGACCGGCTTGCGCTTGCTGCTGGTGGATGACAATCCGGCCAATCAGCAGGTGGCCAGCGAGTTGCTGAGCAGTGCCGGCGCCCAGGTCGAGGTGGCCAGTTCGGGCGCGATGGCGCTGGGCGCGGTGTCGCGTTCCGGCGCGCTGCCGGATCTGGTGCTGATGGATATACAAATGCCGGAAATGGATGGCTATCAGACCACGCAGGCGATGCAGTCGCGCCTGGGCCGGCAGACGCCGCCGATTGTGGCGATGACCGCCAACGCCATGGCCTCCGACCGCATCGCCGCGCTGGAGGCGGGCATGGTGGACCATGTCGGCAAGCCGTTCGATCTGGAGCATCTGATTGAGGTGATCCTCAAGCATGTGCGCGGCGATGGCCAGAGCGCGCGCCCGCCCGCCGAGCCCGCCCCGCTGGCGCCAGTGGCCGCTGCGCCGGATGCCGTCGCCGCGCCGTTGCCCGAGGCTGGCCTGAACACGGTGGCGGCGCTGAAGCGCCTGGGCGGGCTGGAGGCGATCTACCTGATCGCGCTGCGCAGCTACGTCAGCGAAGCGGAAAAGCTGGTGGCCGAGTTGCAGGCCGCGTGCGCCGTTCAGAACGCCGAGGCCGCGCTGCCGCCGCTGCACACACTGAAAGGCTTGGCCGGCACCATCGGCGCCGACCGCCTGGCCACGCTGGCCCAGCAAGCTGAACGCGCCCTCAAGCAGGATGCCGACGCCTGGGCGCCGCTGGAGCTGGTGCTGGCCGCCTGTCCCGGCGTCGCCGACGACATCGACCAGCTGGTGCGTCAGCTCGATCCGGCCTAGTTGGCGGCCGGCTTGAAGCCGTCGGCCGTGATTTCCAACTCGCTGACTTCGCCATATTGGCGGGCCACCTCGCGGATCGCCTCGGCCTTGCCGATCAACACCGTCTGCAGATTGGCGCGCGGGAAGTGCTTGTTGATGATGACTTTGGCGCGCTCCGGCGTCAGACTGTCCACCGACTGCGTGAAGTTATCGATCTGCTCGCGGCCGACGTCGTTGGCATACATCTCGCCCAGCAGCCCGGCCAGCTGCTCGCCGGTTTCATAGCGCGGCGGGAACTGGCCTTTGACGTAAGCCTTGGCCGATTCCAGCGTCGCCTTGTCGATGCCCTGATCCCACAGTCGCTGATAGGTCTTGTGCGCCAGCGCCAACGCCGCCGCCGTCTTGGGCTGGGCGGTGAAGCTGCTGATGGCGAAGGTGCCGCTCTGCGACAGCGTGATGAACTGGCTGCTGGCGCCATAGGTCAACCCCGAATTCACCCGCAGCTCGTCGTTCAGCCATGAGGTGAAGCGGCCGCCCAGCACCGTGTTGACCACGTTCAGCTGCACATAGTCCGGATCGTTGCGGGCGATGCCGGCGCCGCCGATCAGGAATGTGGTCTCAGTCGCATCCGGCTTGTTGACCAGCCAGACGCGGGCTTTATCGGCCTGCACCTTGCCATTGTCCAGCCGCGCCGGCGCCGCTCCCTTGGCTTGCCAGGCGCCGAACAGCGACTCGATCTGGCGCCGCATTTCCGCCTTCTGGAAATCGCCCACCACGATGATGGCGGTATTGTCCGGCCGGTAGTATTGCTGGTAGTAGCGCTGCACGTCCGCCTGCTTGAGCGCGCTCACACTGTCGACCGTGCCGCTGGCCGGAATCCCATACCGGCTGTCGCCGAACAGCATCACGCGGTAGTAAGTCTGCACCACGGTGCGCGGTGATTCCTTGGCCTGTTTCAGGCCGGCGACCTTGCGCTCGCGCAGCTTGGCCAGCTCGCCATCGTTAAAGCTGGGCTGCTGGACGATTTCGGCGAACAGCGGCAGCAGCGCCGCGCTGTCGGCTTTGGCGAAATTGGCTTGCACATTGGTGGCCTCGGCGCCGCCGCCGTTGGCCAGGCGTGCGCCGCGATAGTCGAACGCCTGGTCGATGGCGGCCTTGTCGTGGGCCTGGGTGCCCAGCAGCAGGGCGTCGCCGGTCAGATTGGACAGGCCGGCTTGCTGACCGTCGTTGACGGCGCCGGTTTTGACCACGGCGCGCACCGAAATCAGCGGCACGTCATGGCGTTCCATCAGGTAGACCGTCAAGCCGTTCTGCAGCGTGACGGTATCGTATTCCGGCAGCCGGAACTCGGCCGCCTGGGCCAGGCCGGCGGCCAGCAGGGCGGTGGCCAGTGCGGCGCGGCCGCATGCGATGGTGGTACGGGTCATCAATCAATCCTCCTTCGCGGCCAGCACGCCGACGGTGCGCTGCGATTTCTTCAGGTATTTGGCGGCCGCGGCCTGGATATCGGCCGGGGTCAGCTTCTGGTAGGCGGCTGGCGCGTCGAACATTTTGCGGTAATCGCCAAACAGCAGCTCGTAATTGCCCAGCTGCTGGGCCTTGCCGTTGATGGTTTCCTGTTCGCGGTACAGGTCGATCAACTTCTGGTTCTTCACCTTTTGCAGCTCGTCGTCGCTGACGCCATCCTTGACCAGTTTGTCGATCTCGGCCAGCAGCGCCTGCTCCAGCTTGGCCGGATCGACTTTGGGCACCGCTACCGCCGACACATACAGCAGGCCGGGGTCAAAGCCCTCCAGGCTCTGGATGCCGAGCTGCGTGGCCAGTTGCTTCTCTACCAGCGCTTTGTACAGGCGCGAGGTCTTGCCACCGGCCAGCAGGGTTTGCAGCACGTCCAGCGCGTAGTAATCGGGATCATTCGCTTGCGGGATTTTGTACGCGACGGTCAGCGTGGCGGCGGTGGCCGACTCCTTGGCCACGAATACGCGGCGCTCGCCTTTCTGCGGCGGCTCCACGGTACGCACCGCCGGCGGCAGCGCCCGTTTTGGAATCGCGCCGAAGTATTTGGTGGCCAGCTGCTTCACCTGTTCGGTCTTGACGTCGCCCACGATCACCGCCACCGCATTGTTGGGCGCATAGTAGGTCTGGAAGTAGCGCTGCAAATCTTCCTGAGTCCATGCCTTGATGTCGGATTCATGGCCGATCACCGGCCATGAATACGGATGCGCCGAAAAGGCCGCGCTGTTGATTTGTTCGCGCAGCGCGCGCGCATTGGAGTTTTCCAACCCGGTGCTGCGCTCCGACAGCACCACACCGCGTTCGCTGGCCACCATCTTCGGATCGATGCTCAGATGCGCGATGCGGTCGCTCTCCAGCGTGAAAATCGTTTCCAGTGACGAGGCCGGGAACCAGTCCTGATACACCGTCATGTCGCTGGTGGTATAGGCGTTGTTGGAGCCGCCCTTGGCTTCCATGGTGCGGTCGAACATTTTCGGGCCGTAATGCTGCGAGCCGTTGAACATCATGTGCTCGAAGAAGTGCGACAGGCCGGTAATGCCGGGCGCCTCATTGCGCGAGCCAACCTTCCAGAAGGTGTACATATTGGCGTTGGGGATGGCGTGCGATTCCAGCACGATGAATTTCATGCCGTTGGCCAGCGTGAAGGTTTGCACCTGATCGGCACTGAGCGCGGCGTGCGCATTGGCGGCCAAGCCGAGCAGGATGCCGGCGGCCAGGGTTGTCCATTTCATGGGCGCTCCTTGAAGAGAAGCGCAAAGCATACAGCTTTTTGACAAGTATTTGCGAATGACAAGCTTACCGGCTAGCATGGCAGCAACGACAACAAGGAGCTATGCAATGGAAAAACCGATGAACTGGGTGGCGCACGAACTGAGCATGACCGTGCTGATGACACCGGATATGGCTAATTTCTCAGGCAACGTCCACGGCGGCACCATCCTCAAATACCTCGACAGCGTGGCCTATGCTTGCGCCAGCCGCTATTCGGGCAGCTATGTGGTGACGCTGTCGGTGGACCAGGTGATGTTCCTGCAACCGATCCACGTTGGCGAGCTGGTCACCTTCCTGGCCTCGATCAACTACACCGGCAACACCTCGATGGAAGTCGGGATTCGCGTGGTGACCGAGAATATCCAGCAGCGCCTGGTGCGCCATGCCAATAGCTGCTACTTCACGATGGTGGCGGTGGATTCCGACCGCAAGCCGGTCAAGGTGCCGGCGCTGGTGCCGGAGAACGAAGAGCAGAAACAGCGCTGGGAGCAGGCGCTGCTGCGCAAGCAGGCGCGCCAGATGGTGCACGGCAATCGCAAGAAATAAGCCATCCCCGGCGTGAGGCCGGGGATGGCCACGCCTCACATCCGGTAGTCCAGCGAGACGCCGATGCGACGGAACGAGTTTTCACCCAGACTGTAGGCAAAGCCCGAACCGGCGCCTTTGCCCGGCAGCGGATAGATGATGGCGTTCGGCACCCGCTTGTCGGCCAGGTTGCGGCCATACAGCTCGATGCCCCATTTGTCATCTGGCGAACGCAGCGCCAGCCGCAGCGATGCGATCGAGTGGCCGCCGAAGCCGCACTCCAGGGCCAGCGAATTGCAGTAGCGGACGCGGCTCTTGTAGACCAGATCGCCGCCCAGCTTCAGCTGATAATCACCCGGCAGTTCCCAGCTGTAGTCGCCGTTGAACGTCACCTTGTTGCGCGGCGAATACAGCAGGCGCTGGCCGCCGACGTTGTTGTTGTCGAAGATGAAGCCGGCCGGATAAGCGGTATCCAGAATCACCGCCATGCTCATGCCCAACTGCAGTTCCGGCAGCGGCCGCGCGCGGACATCGGCCTCAAAGCCTTTGGTGACCACGTTCGGCACATTCAGCGGAATGCAGCTCAGCGAGCCCACCGAAGTCAGCGTGCAGTTCTGCTCCTGGAAGTCCTTGATCTTGGTGTGGAACACGGCCATGTCCACATCCAGGCGGCGGTTCAGGAACGACAGCTTGGAACCCAGCTCCACGCTGGTCGGGATTTCCGGCTTGACGGTGTAGCCCTGGAAGCTGCCGGCGGCGGCGGCCTGATTGATCGGCGTGTCGTTATCGATCTGCGGTCCCTTGTAGCCACGGCTGAGCGTGGTGTACAGGTTGACGTCGCGCGACAGCGTGTGTTGCAGGCCCACTTTGCCGGACACATTCGACTGGCTGGCATCGCCGCTGGACGATTTGACCGTGGCCGGTACCGAGAAGCCGTCGAAGCTGACCACACTGCTTTGCGTGTACTGCGCCGACACCGAATCGCGCGTATAGCGCAGGCCGGCGATCACGGCGCTGGCGTCGGTGACATGGTAGGTGGCCTGGCCGAACAGCGCTTTGCTGGTCAGCTTGGCGGCCTGCACATTGTCGGTGGCGATCGAGCGCGGCACCGGCGGCGATGGCAGCACCGGGTTCGGGTAAATCGTGGTGGTCGAACTCTTCTGGTTGGACGAATCGGCATAGAACAGGCCGCCGACGTATTCCAGCGTCTGCTTGGCTGGCGAGGCGATGCGCAGCTCCTGCGAGAACTGTTTGTAGTTCTGGTACGGATCGTGGTTGCGCACCTTGTCGTAGCCTTCCGACATATCGATGGTGGTGTCGTTCGGCCCCATGTCGCGCTTGCGGTAGGCGGTGATCGAGGTCAGCGTGGCGCCGCTGGCCAGGCTCCAGTCGATCTGGCCGGACAGGCCGCGCACCTGGGAGCGATTCAGCTCGGCGCCATCGGAGCAGACCTGGTTGTTGGTCTTGGAGACGGTCACGCCACAGGCGGCGAATTCGGCCAGTGCGTTGTGGTTGCCGGCGGTGTTGCTGCTGTAGGCGACGGCTGGCGCGAAGAACACCGCGTTTTCGCTGCGCGTGTTGGACGCCTCACCAATCACATTGATGGTGACGTCGCGATTCGGCTGCAACAGATAGCGCAGGCGCGCGCCGGCGTTGGTGGTTTCGCTGTCCTTGCCGGTGTGGACATTGTGATACACCCCGTCGTTGCGCTCGGCCAGCGCCGAGATGCGCAGCGCCGAAATATCGTTGAGCGGGACGTTGCCGGTGGTGCGCACGGCTTCGCCATGGTTGCCCTTGTATTCGACTTGCACGCTGGCGCTGCGGTCGCCGATGATGGGCTGCTGGGTCGCCATGTTCAGCACCCCGGCCGAGGCGTTCTTGCCGAACAGCGTGCCCTGCGGACCACGCAGCACTTCTACCCGCGCCATGTCCAGCATCAGGCCGCTGGCGGTGGCGCCTTGCGGCACGCCGTCGATCACCACGCCCACCGAGCTTTCCGCCGACAGCGTGAACACCGAGGTGCCGACGCCACGGATCGAGGCACTGCCGCCGGCGCCGCCGGTGGCCTGGTCGCCAAATTCCAGCGAGGCGGCGGTCTTGGCCAGGTCGCTGATGTCTTTGACGCCGGCGCGTTCCAGCGCGGCGGCATTGATGACGGTGATCGCCACCGGCACTTCCTTGATGCTCTGGCTGCGTTTTTGCGCGGTGACGACGACGGTTTCGATTTCAGGGCTGGCGTTGTGGTCGCCACTCTGGGCGTGGGCGGGATGCCAGATGGTAGCGAGGCTCATGGAAAGCAGGGTCAGCGAACCAATCGCCGACGTGGTGCGAGGTACGTGCATTTATAGTCTCCTTTTTATTGGCCGGTGGCCCGGCCTGCCTGTTCTTCAGGTCTGCGAATCGAGTATAGGCAGGCTGTATAAAAATTCCCAAGCCGTAATCCGTGATACCTGCTATCTCCGATTGAGCGTGGCAAACTGATAGGTGGTTTGTCGGAAAAAAGAAACTCCCCGGGCCGGTGACGGCGCGGGGAGCAAATGGGGAGAGACGAAGAAGGGGAGGTTAGCGTTGGCGGCGGGTCAGGAATACCAGCCCGGCGGCGATCACCGAGGCGGCGGCCAGCGCATACAAGCCGCCCTGGATCGAACCGGTTTTCTGTTCCAGGTAGCCGAAGGTGGCCGGCGCCACGAAGCCGCCCAGATTGCCCAGCGAATTAATCAGCGCGATCACGGCGGCGGCGATGCGGCTGTCCAGATAGCCCTGCGGAATCGGCCAGAACAGCGACGAGGCCGCCTTGAAACCGATGCCAGCGAAGCAGATCGCCACGAACGCGAACACCGGGCCGCCGGTGGTGGAGGCAAACATGCCACACGCCGCCACAATCAGCGCCACCGCCACCCACGCCTGTTGATGGCGATACTTCTGCGCCAGCGAGGCAAACATATACATGGCCGCGATCGAGATAATCCACGGAATCGAGTTGAACAGGCCGATCTGGAATTCCGAGAAGTGGCCCATCTTCTTGATGATGGAGGGCAGCCAGAAGGTGGCGCCGTAAATGGTCAGCTGAATCGCGAAGTAGATGAAGCAGAACAGCGCGATGCGGCCATCCTTGAGCAGCGTGAACATGCTGGCGTGGGGCGGCTTGTTGGCGTCGCGCTCTTTCTTCTCGGTTGCGATGACGGCCGCCAGTTCGGCGCGCTCTTCGTGGGTTAGCCACTTGGCGTCTTCTGGCCTGGAGTCGAGGAAGAACCACACCACGAAGCACAGCGCCACCGATGCCAGGCCTTCGATGATGAACATCCACTGCCAGCCATGGAAGCTGCCGCCCTGAATCGACAGCAGCGCGCCGGACAGCGGACCGGAGATCACCGACGCCAGCGCCGAGCCGCTGAGGAAGATCGCCATCGCCTTGCCGCGTTCGCGGTTCGGCAGCCACTGCGTGAAGTAGTAGACCACGCCGGGGAAGAAGCCGGCTTCGGCCACGCCGAGCAGGAAGCGCATCACGTAGAACGAGGTTTCGCCCTGCACAAAGGCCATGCCGGTGGCGACCACGCCCCAGCTGGCCATGATGCGGGTCAGCCATGCCTTGGCGCCGAAGCGTTGTTGCAGGATGTTGGACGGCACTTCAAACAGTGCGTAGGCCAGGAAGAACACCCCGGCGCCAAAGCCGAACGCGGCGGCGCCGATGCCGAGGTCTTTTTCCAGGTGGCTGCGGACGAAGCCGATGTTGACGCGGTCGATATAGTTCGCGATGAACATCACCACGAACAGCGGCAGGATGCGCCACTTGACCTTGCTGACGGCCGTGTCCAGCACGGTCGGCGCGGCCACGGCGGCGCCATTTGTTGTTGCTGCGGTATTCATGCTTGTCTCCTTGTTCTAGTTCTGGTTTTATTATTAGCGAACCATGCAAGGCATTTTGTTGTTGAACTTCCAGCCAGGGATCAGGAACTGCATCGCCATCGCATCGTCGCGCGCGCCCAGTCCCATGTTCTTGTACAGCTCGTGGGCACGTTCGACCGCGTCCATGTCCAGTTCGACGCCGAGGCCGCCCTTGGTCGGCACCTGCACCATGCCGCCCTTGATTTGCAGCGGATTCTTGGTCAGATGTTGGCCGTCCTGCCAGATCCAGTGGGTGTCGATGGCGGTGATGTTGCCAGGTGCCGCCGCCGCGACGTGGGTGAACATGGCCAGCGAAACATCGAAGTGGTTGTTCGAGTGCGAACCCCAGGTCAGGCCCCACTCATGGCACATCTGGGCGACGCGCACCGAACCTTGCATGGTCCAGAAGTGTGGATCGGCCAGTGGAATGTCGACCGATTGCAGCTGGATCGCGTGCCGCATTTCGCGCCAGTCGGTGGCGATCATATTGGTGGCGGTCAGCAGGCCGGTGGCGCGGCGGAATTCGGCCATCACTTCGCGGCCGGAGAAACCGTTCTCGGCGCCGCATGGATCTTCGGCGTAGGCCAGCACGTCGCCCTGGTCGCGGCACAGGCGGATCGCATCTTTCAGCAGCCAGCCGCCGTTCGGGTCCAGCGTCACGCGCGCTTGCGGGAAGCGTTCGTGGATGGCGGTGACGGCTTCGATTTCTTCCTCGCCACGGAACACGCCGCCTTTCAGCTTGAAGTCGTTGAAGCCATAACGCTCATACGCGGCTTCGGCCAGGCGCACTACCGCTTCCGGCGTCACCGCCTGTTCGTGGCGGATGCGCAACCAGGTGTCTTTTTCATCCGGCGCTTCATCGTAGGGCAGGTTGGTGGCCTTGCGGTCGCCGACGTAGAACAGATAGCCTAGCATTTCCACTTCGCTGCGTTGCTGGCCTTCGCCCAACAGGGCGGCCACCGGCACGTGCAGGAATTGGCCGACCAGGTCCAGCAGCGCCGCTTCCAGCGCGGTGATGGCGTGCACGGCAATGCGCAGGTCGAAGGTTTGCAGGCCGCGGCCGCCGGCGTCGCGGTCGGCAAAGGCGCTGCGGGCGGCGTTCAGGATGGCGTTGTAGTTGCCGATCGGCTGATTCAGCACCAGATCGCGAGCATCTTCCAGCGTCTGGCGGATTTTCTCGCCACCCGGCACTTCACCGACGCCGTTGTTGCCCAGGCTGTCGGTCAGGATGACGATGTTGCGGGTGAAGTAGGGGCCGTGGGCGCCGCTCAGGTTCAGCAGCATGCTGTCGCGGCCGGCGACCGGGATCACGCGCATGGCTACGATGCGTGGGGTGTCGGTGGTGTGTTGGGTCATGATGTCTCCATAAATGATTGCGCTGTCATTTGCAATCTTAGTCCTGTATCCAAGGCATTTCAAGAGAAAACTGCGCCTCGGCACAATTTTAAAAATGATAGAAAATGATGTGTGATGCTACAATGTCATATCGTTTTCTATCAGAGTGCATCATGGACAAGACTGAAATGCGCACCTTGCGCACCGCCGGCGGCGAGGTGCCGGTGAGCGGCGCCACGCTGGCTGACGTGGCGCGGGTGGCCGGAGTGTCGCCAATTACGGTGTCGCGCGCGCTGAACCAGCCACAGCTGGTGCGGCCGAACACGGTGGCCAAGGTGCAGGCGGCGGTGCAGCAGACCGGCTACGTCAAGAACATGATGGCCGGCGCGCTGGCGTCCAGCCGCAGCAGGCTGGTGTCGCTGGTGCTGCCGACCATTTCCACGCCGATTTTTGCTGACATGGTGCAGGCCGCCAGCGACCATTTGACCGCCGCCGGTTATCAGGTGATGCTGGGCCTGTCCAGCTACGAGGCGTGGCGCGAGGAATTGCTGGTGGAGACCATTCTCAGCCGTCGTCCGGACGGCGTCATCCTGACCGGTTCGCTGCACACGGACAGCACCCGGCGCCGTCTGCAAGCGGCGCAGGTGCCGGTGGTGGAAGCCTGGGATTTGACGCCGTCGCCGATCGACATGATGGTCGGCTTTTCGCACGAGGAGGTGGGCCACGCGATCGCCCAGCACCTGCTGGAGCGCGGCTACAAGCGCATCGCCATCCTGGCGGTGCAGGACCCGCGCGCGGCGCGCCGCAACCAGGGTTTGCAGGCCGGGCTGGCCAAGCACGGGGTGGAAGTGGCGGCGCTGCAGATCATGCCCTTGCCCTCGACCTTCGCGCTAGGGCGCGACGGCATGGCGGCGCTGCTGGCCAGCTGTCCGGACGTGCAGGCGGTGGTGTGCAGTTCCGACACACTGGCGCACGGCGTGCTGACCGAGGCCATCGCGCGCGGCATCAAAGTGCCGGAGCAGCTGGCGGTGGTCGGCTTTGGCGATTTGTCGTTTGCCGCGCATACCTATCCGCCGCTATCGACTGTACGCGTCGATGGCGCTAATATCGGACGTGTGGCGGCGCAAGCGATACTGGACCGGTTGGAGGGCAAGGCGGTGGGCAGCCTGACCGATACCGGTTTCCAGTTGCTGCAGCGCGGCAGTACTTAATCTGAGGGGAGGCCGGCATGGAAATGAAGCGCATCAATGCGGGTAAGCTGCGGGCCATCGGCTACGACCCGCGCGACAAGCTGTTGCGGGTGGAGTTTGACGACGGCACGGCCATCGATTATTCCGGCGTGGGCAACGAGGTGTGGCGCAAGCTATCCAGCTCCGGCGCGGCCTGGAGCTACTATCGCGACAATATTGAGGAAGAATACACCGGTCGCAAAGGCGTGGTGCGCAAGCCGACCACCCGCGCCGATCTGGAAAATTTGTTCAAGCCGCCCGGCGAGGCTTGAATTCGGCCAGTGCCACGCCAGCGATGGCCAGCGCGCCGCCGCCGAGCACCCAGCCGCTCAGGTGCTCGGCCAGGAAGACGCTGGCCAGCAAGGCCGTAATCACCGGCACCAGATTGAAAAACAGCGACACGCGCGCCGCGCCCAGTCGATTGACTCCGCTCATCCACAGCAGCGGCGCCAGGATGGACGCGCCGACGCCGGCAAAGCCCACATAAAAGCTGTCCGCCACACCCAGAGCGTGGTGGCTGCCGGCCAGATAAGCCGGCAAGAACGCCAGCGTCGCCACCAACGCCTGGATGTAGGCTGATTCGACCAGCGGCACCCCCAGCTTCCATTTATTCAGCAACAGGCTGTAGGTCGCGAACGACAGCACCGCGACCAGCATCAGCGCGTCGCCGAGATTCAGACCTTGCCGTACCAGCGCACCGAGGTCGCCGCGCGACACCACCAGCACCACGCCGCTGATCGACACCGCCAGCCCGCACAGCGCCGCCACGCCGGCCCGATGACGCAAAAAGAAGATCGACAGCAGCAGCGCGATCAGCGGCACCAGCGCCTGCATGATGCCCATATTGGTGGCGCTGGTGTAATGCGCGGCGTAGTAGGCGATGGATTGAAAGATTACGCCGCCAAACAGGCCCAGCACAGCGAGCCGCGCCAACACGCCGCGTGTCAGGGCGGGATTGGCGCATACGCGTTTCAAGGTGAACGGCGTCAGCACCAGCACCGCCAGCAGCCAGCGATAAAAGCTGATTTCGATCGGCGTCAGCGTTTGCGCGCACAGTTTGGTGACGATGGTGTTGCCACCCCAGATAAGGGCGGCCAGCAGGGGAAATAGATAGTTCATGCAGGCATGGTAGGCTTTGTCGTATTATTTGCATATCCTTGAAATACGACATTCCATGCAGCGAAACCGACAGCACCATCCGATTCCCGACAGCGTCGATCTGAGTCAGGATATCTACTTCCGCCACCTGGAGCTGGAACCTACTGAATGGGGTTCGCACACGCATCCGTGGGGCCAGCTGAACTACCTGACGCATGGTGTGATGAGCTTGTCGATTGCGGGCACATCGTTTCTGTCGCCGCCACAGTACGCGGTATGGATTCCTCCCGGCATGGCGCACACCTCGGTGAATGCGACGGCGGCGAGTTACCGCGCGGTCTACTTGTCGCTGGCGGCGTCGGCGCGGATGCCGGTGGAGCCGTGCGCGCTGACCGTCGGCCCGGTGTTGCGCGCCATCCTGGATGAATTCGCGCGCATCGATGTGCGCGTGCCGGCGACTCCGCAGCAGAAACGCATGGCGCGGGTGGCCTTGGACCAGATTGAATCGGCGCAGCGGCTGCGCGATTACATGCCGGCGCCATCGTCGGCGTTGCTGCGGCAGGTGCTGGCCGAGGTGGAGGCGGACCTGTCGCGCAAGCGCTCGACCAAAACGCTGGCGGCGCAGTTTCATCTGACCGAGCGCACGCTGGAGCGGCGTTGCCTGGCCGAGATGGGCATCGGCCTCGGCGAATGGCAGCAGCGCTTGCGCTTCATGCGCGCCATGCAGGCGCTGGACGCCGGTCAGACCATCAAGCAAGTGGCGCTGGCGCTGGGCTATTCGTCGCCGTCGGTGTTCATCAGCATGTTCCGCCGCCAGGCGGGGCAGACGCCGGACCAGTACCGGCGCGCTAGCTCAGCAACTGGCGCAGCTTCTTGACGGTGGCTTGCAGTTGCGGCGCGGTGTAGCCGCCAAAGCCGAGCATCAGGCCGGACAGCGGCGGGGTGGCGTGGCACATCGGTGATAGCGCGCGCACCGCCAGGCCGGCGGCTTGGGCGCGGGCTGCGACCGCCACGTCGTCCGCCAGCCACAGGACGATGTGCATGCCCTGGTCGGCCGGCTGGATGCGCAACGCCGGCAGTTCGCGCCGCAGGGCATCGATCAGGATCTGGCGTTTTTCGCCGTACAGGCTGCGGATGCGGCGGATGTGGGTTTCAAAATATCCCTCGCGCATATAGGTGGCGATGACGTGTTGCTCGCTCAGCGGCGAGCCGCGTCCGATCAGGGCGCGGGCGCCGGTGAAGGCGGCCACCAGTGCCTCGGGTGCGACGATGTAGCCCAGCCGCAGCGATGGCGCCAGCACTTTGCTGAAGGTTCCCAGATAGATCACCCGTTCGCGGTCCAACCCTTGCATGGCGGGGAAGGGCTGGCCGGCGTAGCGCAGTTCGCTGTCGTAATCGTCTTCGACGATCCAGCGGTTGTGGCTGGCGGCCCAGTCGGTCAGGGCGATGCGCCTGGCCATGCTGAGTGGCATGCCGATCGGATATTGGTGGGACGGCGTGACGAAGGCGGCCTTGGCTTGCGGGCAGGCTTGCAACGCGGCGGCGACGTTGAAGCCCTGGTGGTCTACCGGCACCCGCTGCACTTGCACGCCGCGATCTTCCAGCACGGCGGTCAGGCCGCTGTAGGCCGGGTCTTCGGCCCAGGCGAAGTCGCCGGCTTGCAGCAGGACTTTGGCCGCCAGGTAGAGACCTTGCTGGGTGCCTTCGGTGATGATGATGTGCTCGGGATCGCAGTCAACAGCGCGCGATTTGCGCAGGTAGTCGGCCAGCGCGGTGCGCAGCGCGGGCAGGCCTTGGGCGTCTGGATAGCCCGACGGGGCGGCGGCTGGCGTGGCGCGGATGCGCTTGCTCAGGCGGTGCCAGTGGTGGTCCATCGCCACTTCGCCTTCAGGGACGGCGATTGAGAATGGCACCGAGGGCAGCGCCGACAGGCGGGTGGCCAGCGCGGCGTAAGCGCTGGTGGCGGGTGGCGTTGCGTTGGCGGTAGCGGTAGCGGGCGGCGAGGGGCGGCGTGGCGCGGGTTTGCGGCGGGCGTCGGTGGCGTCGCTGATGGCCAGGCGGTGCAGGTCGGCGGCGACGCGGGTGGCCGAGCCGATGCGGGCTTCGAGGTAGCCTTCGGCAACCAGCTGGGCGTAGGCGACGCTGACGGTACCGCGCGCCAGCCCCAGCGAGCCGGCCAGGCTGCGCGTGGACGGCACTCGCTCCCGCGCCTTGAGCTCGCCCTTGAGGATGGCGCCGCGCAGCGCTTCCGCCAGCCGGCGTCCGATTTCGCCCGGCGCGGCATCCAGCGCGCCCAGCGCGGGAATTTCAATCACGAGTGGCTTGCGCGGCATACTGGACCAGTCATTTTTGCGGTAAGTGGATCTTCATCATACGCCGCTTAAACCGCACAATGGTGTTTTAACAGGAGTTGCCATGCACTGTCCCGCCATGTTTCGCGAAGAGCGCATCGAGGTTCTGCAGCAGTTGATCCGCCATCATCCGTTGGCCACGCTGATCACCAGCGGCAGCCACGGCCTGAGCGCCAATCTGATTCCGTTCACCCTGCACGGCGACGTGCTGCGGGCGCATCTGGCCCGCAACAACCGCCAGCTGGACGATTTGCGCGCCGGTGGCGAGGCGCTGGTGGTGTTTCAGGGACCGGAATGTTATGTCTCGCCAGCATGGTATCCATCCAAGGTCGAGCACGAGAAAGTGGTGCCGACCTGGAATTTCGTCATGGTGCAGGCGCGCGGCACGCCGCAGGTGATGGATGACCCCGACTGGCTGCGCGCCCACGTCGGCCAGATGACCGATCAGCTCGAAAGTGAACGCGAACAACCATGGAGCGTGGATGACGCGCCGGCCGATTTTATCGCCGGCCAGCTGCGCGCCATCGTCGGCGTCGAGATCCCGATCGCCGCCATCGAAGGCAAGTGGAAGATCAGCCAGAACCGCCAGCAAGCCGACCGCCAGGGCGTTATCGACGGTCTGGCGGCTGAGGGGCGCTGCCCGCACATGCGGCAGTTGATGACGGGCGGCTAGCGCCGGGCTTCAGCAGACGTGCCAGCATGGCGTGGCCGCTGACCAGCAGGATGCCGGCCAACACCAGCGCGGCGCCGATCAGGAAGCCGGCGTTGATGTGTTCACCCAGCAGCAGGGCGCCCAGCATCACGCCGAACAGCGGCGTCATAAAGGAGAACGCGCCCAACGGCGAGGCCAGGTAATGGCGCAGCAGCCAGAACCAGGCCAGCAGCGAGATGAACGACACCACGATGGTCTGGAACAGCAGATTGGCCAGCGCCAGCGGCGTCGGCGCGAAGTGGGCGCCGCCGACGGCCAGCGCCGCCAGCAACAGCAGCAGGCCGGCGCCGACCAGTTGATACAGCAGCGTTTGCGTGGGCGTGCAGCGGGCCAGCGCGGAACTGCGGATCACCACCGTGGTGGCGCCCCAGGCGATGCCGGCCGCCAGGCACAGCGCGTCGCCCAGCAGGGTCGAGCCGGCGCCGCCGCTGCCGCTGCCGCTGCCGCTGTCGCTGCCGGGATGCAGTGCGAACGCGGTGGCCACGCCGGCAAACGCCAGCCCGATGCCAAGCCATTGCAGCGGCGCCAGCCGTTCCGATGGCAGTTTCAGATGCAGGCCGAGCGCGGCAAACAGCGGGCCGGTGTAGAGGAACACCACGGCGTGGCCGGCGCTGGTATGCAGCAGGCCGGCGCCCAGCAACAGGTATTCCAGCGCGAACAGCAAGCCAGCCAGCAGGCCGGGGCGCCAGGCGCCTGGCACGGCGGCAAAATTTTCGCGCCGGCTCAGCATCAGCAGGCCAACCAGCACGGCGGCAGCGCCGGAGCGTAGCGCGATTTGCAGGATAGGCGTGACATCCTGCGCGGTGGCCTTGAGGCCGATTTGCTGCAAGCTCCATATCAGGCACAGCAACAGCATGATGGCGACGGCGCGACCGTCCAGAGCCTTACGTGTATCCACAATCCATTCCTCATTTTTTAGCGAGGCCGGATTATGCACGCAATCAGTATCGTAAATCCATTTGAATCCGCGCAAGCGCTGTGGTTTAATCGAATGATCTTCGATCACTCTGATTACCATGCCCAGCGACAGCCTTCAGCCAGAGTCAGTTCCAGCCCTTACGCCCGCTTACCGCGTCGAACGCTCGTCGGTGCACGGTAACGGCGTGTTCGCCCAGCGCGACATTCAACCAGGTGAACGCATCATCCAGTACGCCGGCCGCGAAATCGGCTGGGACGAGGCGCAACTGCGCGCCGAGCGCCAGGGCGGGCCGCACAATCACACCTTCTTTTTCAGCCTGTCCAACGGCAATGTGGTCGATGGCGGCGACGAGGGCAACGAGGCGCGCTTCATCAACCATTCCTGCGAGCCGAATTGCGAGGCCATCGAGGAAGAGGACGGCACCATCTTCATCTACGCGCTGCACGATATCAGCAAGGATGAGGAACTCAATTATTCCTACCCGCTGATCTACGAAGGCCGTCACACGCCGGCCATCAAGAAGGAATTCGCCTGCCGCTGCGGCGCCGTCAATTGCAGCGGCACCATGCTGGCGCCCAAGCCGCGCAAGCGCAAGCCTAGGCCGGCATCGCCTGTAGATCGCGTCCCTGTCGCAGCAACTGTTCAAATTCCTCAACCGGCAGCGGCCGGCTGAAGTAATAGCCCTGGATTTCGTCGCAGCCGTGGCGACGCAGGTAATTGACCTGGGTTTCGGTTTCCACGCCCTCGGCGATCACGCGCAGCTTGAGGTTGTGCGCCAGCGCGATGATGGACACCACGATGGCGGCCTCGTCATCCTCGTTGATGTCGCTGATGAAGGAGCGGTCGATCTTCAGCACGTCGATGGGGAAGTGGCGCAGGTAGGAAAAGCTGGAATAGCCGGTGCCGAAATCGTCGATCGACAGCGCCAGTCCCAGCGACTTCAGCTTGTGCAGCAACTCCACCGCCTGCGTCACGTCGTGCATGAACAGCCCCTCGGTCAGCTCGATGTCGAGGCAGGCCGGCGGCAGGCCGGTGTGCTCCAGCACCTCGGTGATCGCGTTGACCAGCTGCGGTTCGCTGAACTGGCGCGGTGACAGGTTGACCGCCACCCGCAGCGCGCCGTGGCCGGCGTCCTGCCACTGCCGCGCCTGGGCGCAGGCGGTGCGCAACACCCAGGCGCCGATTTCCACGATCATGCCGGTTTCCTCGGCCAGGCCGATGAAGCGTTGCGGCGCCACCATGCCCAGTTCCGGATGCTGCCAGCGCAGCAGCGCCTCCATGCCGACCACGCGGCCGCTCTGCAAGTCCACTTGCGGCTGGTAGTGCAGCACGAATTCGCGCCGCTCCAGCGCGTTGCGCAGCGCGCTTTCAATGCGCAGCCGTTCGCGTGCTTCCTCGTTCATGGTCGGCTCGTAAAACTGGGTGTTGTTGCGGCCCAGCTTTTTGGCGCGGTACATGGCGATGTCGGCGTGTTCGATCAGGCGCTGCGCCGAGCTGCCGTCGGAGCCGTACACCGCGACCCCGATCGAGCAGGTGACAAAGAACTCCTTGCCCTCCAACATCACCGGCTGGGTCACGGCTTGCATGATGCGTTGCGCCACGTCCGGCGATAGCGCCTGGTCTGGATATTCGGTCAGCACCGCGACGAATTCATCGCCTGACAGGCGCGCCACGGTGTCGCTGTCGCGCACGCTTTCCTGCAGCCGATGGGCCACGGTTTTCAGCAACTGGTCGCCAGCCTTGTGGCCCATGCTGTCGTTGACGAACTTGAAGCGGTCGAGGTCGATCAGCATGACCCACAGCGAGTTGCCGCTGCGGTTGGCCAGCGCCACCGCCTGGCTGAGCCGGTCCTGCAGCAGCATGCGGTTGGGCAGGCCGGTCAGCACGTCATGGTGGGCGATGTGCTGAATGCGCTGTTCGGCCAGCTTGCGCTCGGTGATCTCGGTGCCGGTGCCGCGATAGCCGGTGAAGCTGCCCTCGCGGTCGAACACCGGTTCGCCGGCGGTGCTGAACCAGTGGGTCTGGCCGTCCAGACCGGGCAGCGAATATTCGAGATTGGCGAACGGCAGATGGGCTTCCAGCGTGGCCATGTGTTCGCGGCCCCAGCGGTTGTTCCACATTTCCGGATGCAATTCCCAGCGGGTTTTGCCGACGAAGCGCTGCGGGTCTTGTTTGCCCTTGTGGAAGAAGCCGCCGCTGATGTTGGTGAAGCGGAATTGCGCGTCCTGCTCCCAGTACCAGTCCGACGACAGCGCCAGCAGGCGGCGGAAGCGGTGCTCGCTTTCCTGCAGCGCTTCCTCGGTGCGCTTGCGCGCGGCCACGTCCTCGGCCAGCTGCTCGTTGCTGCGTTTCAGGGCCAGCGTGCGTTCGTCGACCAGCCGCTGCACTCGCAGCGAACGCCGCGCCAGCGAGTTGACGAAAGCCGCCGTCAGCAGCGAGAACAACAGGCCGCCGATCAGCGTCGACAGCGAGCCCAGGTGGGAGGGCAGGAAGGGGCGCGGCAGCGGCGTTACCTGCACATGCCAGGACTTGCCGGCGGCGCTGAAGGTGCGGACATAGGGTTCGCGGTAGTCGAACGCCAGCCAGCGTTGCATTGGTTGCGGCGCTGGCGCCTCGCCGGCCGGCTGGCCACGGCTGTAGACCAGGTTGGCCGGACTGATGCTGTCGCCGATGTAGACCTGCAAGCGCAGCTCGCTGTCGTCCAGCAGGTCGGCCGCCAGCAGCACTTTCTGGATCAGGTCGCCGGAGCGGATGACGGCGCTGGTGTTGCCGATCCAGGCCGCGCGCCGCTGCGCCACCGTGCTGAGGTCGGCGCCGGCGCGATAGAGCGGGATCATCATCACAAAGCCCTGTTGCATGGCGCGTTCCTGTTCCAGCCGCATCAGGGGTGTGGTGCGCGGCTGGCCGTGGTCGACCGCATCGGCAATCGCCCGCGCCATCGGCGGCAGCGAGGCTACGTCCAGGCCGAACGCGGCTTCGTTGCCCTCCAGTGGCTCCAGATAATCGACGATGATGTGCTGACGGCGCGTACCCAGCGCCTGTTGGCCGGCGTCGTGCAGCCGGAAGCCGGGATATTGCGCCTGCATCGCGGCCTGGTGGCGGCGCGCCTGTTCGTCATCCATCACGCGGTGGAAATTGAAAGCTTGCACAAACGGATAACGTTCCAGCAGTGGCCGGGTAAAGTCAGCGAATTGTTCCCGGTTGGGCACGCCCACCGACTTGAACAGGCCGTTGAGGGTGGTGACCAGTTCCAGCGCATCGTCCAGGCCGCGCCGGATGGCGGCGGTGCGCATATGGCCGCGCTGCTGGAAGCTCAATTCCAGCTTGCTGTATTCGAGCGCGCTGACGGCGACGAACAATAGCCCGGTCACGGCGAAGCCGGTTATCAGGGTAAGTATGGCCGCCAGCGAAACTCGCGGTAAGAGGCGGGGCGACGACATGGCACGCTTTCCAGGGGAATTTAGCTGGGACGCGGGCAGGGGCAGGGACCGCAGAGGATGGTGCTAGTGTGTCACAAAAAGTGCCATGGGGACAGATTTTGCGGCGGCCGCTGTGTCAATTTGCCACGTTCCAGCGCAGTTTGAGCACGATCCAGTGCGCCAGCAGACGGTTCAGCAGCGGCAGCGCCAGGCCGCCGGTGCGCGCCACTTTTTGCTGCATCGCCAGCGCCGGCGAGCGGCCGCCGCCACGCACCGCGAACAGAATACAGTTGTTGCCGGCGATGCCGTGGAAGGCGCAGACACGCTGCTCGAAGGTCTGGCGCAGCCGTTGCCGCATGGCCTGGTAGTGCGGATCGTAGCTGAAGATGTTCGCCACCAGCACGCCGCCGGGCCGTAGCGCGTTGTGGCAGTCGGCGTAAAAGCTGGCGCTGCCCAGCTCGGGCGGCAGGCCGCTGGCGTCGAAGCCGTCCACCAGCAGCACGTCGGCGCTGCCGGCCAGGCTGGCCATGTGGCTGGCGGCGTCGGCCTGGATGACACGGAAGCGGGCGTTGTCGGGCGGGATCGCAAACTGCTCGCGCAGCGCGATCACCTCCGGGTCCAGTTCCAGCACGGTGATGCGGCTGTGCGGCAGGTAGCGGTAACAGAACTTGGCCAGCGAGCCGCCGCCCAGGCCGACCATGACGATGTGCTCGGGCTGCGGATGGAACAGCACAAAACACATCATCGCGCGGTTGTAGCTAAGCACCAGCTGGTCCGGGCGTGACAGGCGCATTTCGCTTTGCACCATGCCGGGCGTGAATTCCAGCAGGCGTTTGTCGCCCAGGGTGCGGACTTGCGGGCGTTTCAGGGGCGGCGTGGGCTGGTCCAAGTTTGTTGTATTCTGGATTTACGTAGGGAATCATAGTAGCATGGCGTTAGCACCGGCCAGCCCCTCTGGCGGCCCCAACGGAGAGAGAGACGATGTTTTTAGACCACCCTACGCTTACCGCCACCAACAGCTTCACCGAGCCGGACCGCCTGGAGCGCCTGACCCGCGTCTACGGCTACGTGGCGGCGCTGGCCGATTTGGCCGGCAAGCAGAGCTTCATTGAAAAAGTCAGCCAGTTGCACGATCACAAGGGGACGCTGATCGTGTTCTGGCACGACACCCCGACCGAAGAGGAAAAAGCCTTCTTTGTGCAGGCATGGGCCAGCAAGATGGGCGACGGCAGCAGCAACGTCGAGCACGAGGTCTGACCCCGGCTGCGGTCATGGATATAAAAACCTTGTTGTTGGCGCTGGCATTGGGCAATTTGAGCCTGTGCGCAGCGCTGTTCTTTTTTGAGCAGGACGCGCGCCGTGCCGGCCAGGCCGCGCGCAGCCACGCCACCTGGGCGTGGGCCAAGCAGTGCCAGGCGCTGGCCTGGACCTTGTTGTACTTCCGTGGCGTTCTGCCCGATTTCCTGACCATCCCCTTTGCCAACGCGGTGCTGTTTGCCGGCTTTGCGCTGGACGCGTCCGCGCTATGGGAGCAGGCCGGGCGCCGCGTCTGGCGCAGCCATTTGCTGCCGGCGCTGGGCGCGGCGGTCGGCCTGTACGCCGGCGCCTGGCTGTTGCAAGTGCCGGCCGGCGGCCGCATCGCGATTGGCGCCGTGGCCAGCAGCCTGTTTTTCCTGGCCGGCGCCGCCGCGCTGGGACGCGGCTGGCGTCACGCCAGCGCGCTGCGGCGCTATCTGGTGCTGGCGACGCTGGTGTGCGTGCTGGCGGTGCTGGCGCGCGGACTGGGTTCGCTGCTGCCGGAGGGCGTCAGCTGGATCAATCCGCTGGCGATGCAGGCGCTCGGCATGGGCGCGCTGTACTGGATGATGGTGAGCAGTGCCTTCGGCTACCTGCTGTTGGCGCGTCAGCGCGAACAGGGTGAGTTGGCGCGGCTGGAGGTGGTGGACGCGTTGACCGATGTGCCGAACCGGCGCGGCTTCTATCAGGCGCTGACGCCGTGGATCGCGCTGGCGCGCCGCCCCGGCACGCCGACCGCGCTGATCGTGCTGAATCTGGACCAGTTCAAGCGCGTCAACGACAACTATGGCCATCCGGCCGGCGACATGGTGTTGAAAGCCATGGTCGGCGTCTGCAAAAAACAACTACGCGATTCCGATCAGATGGGCCGCCTGGGCGGCGCCGAATTCGCGATTCTGCTGCCGCGCACCTCGCAGGAAGATGCCGAAATGGTGGCGGAGCGCATCCGCAACGCGGTGGCGGCGCTGCCGGTCAAGGCGGAAAAGGCCATTATCAACATGACGGCCAGCCTGGGCGTGACCACCATCCGCGCCGAGGACAGCACCGTCAGTCTGTTCAAGCGCGCCGACGAAGCGCTGCATTCCCCCCAATTAGATACCTCTGAAGTCATGAAGCTGTAACAAACTGGGCTTATCGTGCATATAATAGTGTAAATCGTTTAGTTTAATTTCAATCATATATGTACGCAGCAGTCGACCTAGGGTCCAACAGTTTTCGTCTCCACATCGGCAAGCATGATGGAGAGGCCATCCGCGTCCTGAAAAGCGTGCGCGAACCGATACGCCTGGCCGCTGGGCTGGACAAGGACGGTAATCTGACGCCGGCCGCCAAACAGGCGGCGCTCAACTGCCTGAAGAATTTCCGCACCGTGCTGGCGGCTTACAAGCTGGATGCGGTGCGGGTGGTGGCCACGTCGGCGATGCGGGTGGCGCGCAATTCGGCCGCATTCCTGCCCGAGGCAGAGCAGGCGATCGGCTATCCGATCGAGATCATCTCCGGCGAGGAGGAGGGGCGCCTGATCTATATGGGGGTGGCCAACGCGGTCGGCCTGCCGGGTGAACGCCGGCTGGTGATCGACATCGGCGGCGGCTCCACTGAACTGATACTGGGACGCGGGCAGGAGATCGAAAAAGTCGAATCGTTCAGCGTCGGCACGGTCAAGCAAAGCCTGTCGTTCTTCATCGGCGGGCTGGTGGACGGGGCGTCGTTTGAAGCCGCCATCCTGTCGGCGCGCAGCCATTTCGAGGATGCGGCACCGCCGTACCATCCGCAGTTCTGGAAGCAGTGCTATGGTTCGTCCGGCACCGCGCGCACTATCGCTGACATCATCATCAAGAACGGGCTGGGACGCGAAGTCAACGCCGAGTCGCTGGAGCTGCTGAAGCAGCGCTTCATCGAATTCGGCCATGTCAGCAAGATCGACATGGCGGGCCTGAAGGCGGACCGCGCCAGCACCATCATCGGTGGCCTGGCGATTTTGATTGGCCTGGTGCGCGAGCTGGATATCCCGGTGGTGCAGCCGATCGAGGCCGGCCTGCGCATGGGCGTGATGTGGGACTTGCACCTGCGCTCCACCAAGCGTGACCGCCGCGAACAATCGGTGCTGACCTGCGTGCAGCGCTTCCATGTCGACGAGCGCCGCGCCCACCGCGTGGCCAACGACGCGCTGGCGCTGTACGGCCAGACCAAGCCGAGCGCGGACCTGTACACGCGTCATCTGTACTGGAGCGCGCTGCTGCACGAGATGGGCATGGTGGTGTCGCACACCGGCTATCACAAGCACGCCGCCTACATGATCGAAAACGCCGACCTGCCGGGCTTCACGGCGCGCGAGCAACGCACCATGAGCTGTCTGATCCTCGGCCACAAAGGCAATCTGCGCAAGGTGGTGGAGGTGCTGGGCGAGCCGGATTTCGCCAAGGCCATCGTGGCGCTGCGGCTGGCGGTGCTGTTCATGCACTCGCGCATAGATATCGACTTCACGCAGATCAAACTGCGCTACAAGAGCCGCATCGAGCTGGAGATCCGGCGCGAGTGGGTGGCCGAGCATCCCACCCTATCCTACTGGCTGGAGAAGGAGCAGGAGCAGTGGGATGAGGTGGGTGTAGACTTCAGCATCCGCACCAGCTAAAAGGCACCCGCCATGTACGACAGGATTCTTCGCTATTGCACTTGCATGTTGCTAGTCCTGTCGCTACCGGCCTTCGGGCGCGAGACCGTGACCTTGTGCTTCGAGTCGCAAGATGTACGGCCCTGGCGCACCGAGCAAAACGGCGGCCTCAATTTCGAGCTGCTGAAGATGGTCGAGCAGCGGCTCGACATCCATTTCGATTTCCAAAGCATCCCATGGAAGCGTTGTCTGGCGCAGCTGAAGGCGAACGCGGTCGATGGCGCGTTCGCGGTCAGCTACAAGCCGGACCGGCGCGAGCTGGGTGAATACCCCGGTGGCGACACCCCGGACGCCGCCAAGCGCATGCACACCGACACCTATGTGGTCCTGCGCCGCAAAGGCAGCAAAGTGGCATGGGACGGAAAGCATTTCAGCAATCTGGATGGCGCGATCGGCTTCCAGCTCGGTTATTCGGTGGGCGATGTGCTGCGCGCGCAGAACCTGGAGGTGGACGAGGGCAGCCAGCGCGCCGATGAACTGGCGCGCAAGCTGATCGCCGGACGGCTGGCGGCAGCGGCGGTGGGGGGCAGCGACGCCGCCGGCTTGATGCGCGGTCCGCTGGCGCCGCAGCTGGAGCAACTGCCGATCCCCATCATCGAAAAGCCGTACTTCCTGATCCTGTCGCACGCGCTAGTGGCCTCGAAGCCGCAACTGGCGGCGCGCATCTGGAACGCGGTGGAGCAGGCCCGCAACAGCCCCGCCTACAAAAAGCTGGCGCTGGCCCAGGGAGTGCGCCATTAACCCGCAGGATACGGTACTGACTGACGGTGGCGGTCCGCTGATGCAGCTGCGGCTGGCGTGGCGCCGCAATATCCTGCTGCGCCTGAGCTTTGGCATTTTTCTGGCCGTGGCGATTTCCACCGCCATCTACACCACCTATGTGATGCAGTCGCTGCACAGCGAGGCCGAACAGAAGCTGCGCGAGCGCGCCGAGCGGCTGGCGGCGGTGCTGTCGCAGGCGCTGGCGCGGCCGCTGTTCGACATCAACAGCGCGGCGGTGTCCAGCGTGGTTGATGCATCGGGCGCGACGCCGGAAGTACTGGTGCTGCGGGTGCTGGCGCCCAACGGTGCGGAGCTGGCCAGCTATGTGTCGCCGATGAAGGAACCGGTGGCGTCGATCCGCGTGCGCCGCGAGATCCAGTTTGCCGATGCGCGGCGCAGCTATCCGGTCGGCGCCATCGATCTGGCGTACTCGCGCCAGCAGATGGACAGCGACCTGAATCGGCAGATCTTCAACACGGTGGCGGCCAATCTGCTGCTGGCGCTGGCCATCGTGCTGTCGATTTTCATTGTCGGCCGGCGCGCGGCGCGGCCGTTTGCCGACATCCGCATCGGGCTGGAAAAGCTGACGCGCGGCGAGACCGACATCAAGCTGTCCGGCATCGGCCGCGCCGACCAGGTGGGAAGGCTGTCGGACGCGGTGCTGCGCTTTCGCGACACGCTGGTGCGGCTGCGCGACGCCGAGCGCGCGCTGCGCGACCTGAATGCGGAGCTGGAGCAGCGCATCGACGCCCGCACCGCCGAACTGTCGCGCAGCATGCAGATGGCGCGCGACAGCCAGGCCAATCTGCAAACCATCGTCGATACCGCGCTGGATGCGGTGGTGCGGATGGATCTGGAAGGGCGCATCGTCGGCTGGAATCGGCAGGCGGAGGCGATCTTCGGCTGGAAGCGCGAGGAGGCGCTGGGGCTGGAACTGGACCGCACCATCATTCCGCCACGCTTCCGATATGACCACAAGCGCGGCATGCTGCGTTACCTGACCAGCGGCGCCAGCGATGTGCTGGACACCCGCATCGAGGTGTACGCGTTGCGCCGCAACGGCGAGGAATTCCCGATCGAGCTGGCCATCACGCGGGTGCGCACCGAGGAGCATGACAGCTTTGAATTCTGCGCCTTCATCCGCGACATCAGCGAGCGCCGCGAGCGCGAGCAAAAGCTGGTGACGGCCAATGTGATGGCGGAGGCGGCGAATATCGCCAAGTCCGAGTTCCTGGCGAATATGAGCCACGAGATCCGCACCCCGATGAGCGCGGTGATCGGCATGGCCTACCTGGCGCTGCGCACCGACCTGACGCCGCAGCAGCACGATTACATCAGCAAGATCCACCGCGCGGCGCTGACGCTGCTGGGCATCATCAACGACATTCTGGATTTCTCCAAGATTGAGGCCGGGCGGCTGGAGGTGGAGGCGATTCCGTTCGCGCTGGAAGATGTACTGGCCAATGTCAATAGCGTGACGGCGCAACGCGCGGCCGACAAGCAGTTGAATTATCGGGTGCAGGTGGCGCCGCAGGTGCCGGCTTACCTGGTGGGTGATCCGCTGCGTCTGGGGCAGGTGCTGATTAACCTGGTCAACAATGCGGTCAAGTTCACGCTGGAGGGCGAGTTGGAATTGCTCTGCGAATTGCGCGGCGCAACGGATGACGATAAGGCGGTGCTGCGCTTCACCGTGCGCGATTCCGGCATCGGCATGACGCCGCAGCAGAAATCGCGGCTGTTCCGCGCCTTCAGCCAGGCCAATGGCTCGACCACGCGCCAGTTCGGCGGCACTGGGCTGGGATTGTCGATTTCGCAGCAGCTGGTGCGGCTGATGGGCGGGAATATCGAGGTGGAGAGCACCGTGGATCGCGGTTCGACCTTCCGTTTCGATTTGCCGTTTGCGCTATCCGACGAGGCGGCGCTGGCCAATCAACTGGCCACGCATCATGCGCCGGCGGCGGAGTTGACACTGGACGCCGCGCCGCAGCGCACCGCGCGCGTGCTGCTGGCCGAGGACAGCGCCGACAATCAGGATGTGACGCGCGACCTGCTGCGTTTGCAGGGGCTGGACGTGGAAGTGGTGGCCAATGGCCGCGAGGTGGTGGAGCGCCTGCGCGAAGCCGGGCCGCTGGCCTATGACCTGGTGTTGATGGACCTGGGCATGCCGGTGATGGACGGCCATGAGGCCACGCGTCTGCTGCGCATGGATAGCCGCTTTGCCGAGTTGCCCATCATCGCCGTCACCTCGCACGCGCTGTCCGGCGTGCAGGCGCGCTGCCTGGAGGAGGGCATGCAGGACTACATCACCAAGCCGATCGATCCGCAGCGGCTGTACCGGGTGCTGTCGCGCTGGCTGGGTATTTCGATGAAGGTGATCCCGCCCAAACCGCCGTTGCCGGAATCCGAGGCTGCGGCGTTCTGCGCCAGCGCGGCCGATGCGCGCAAGGCGCTGGCCGAACTGGCGGCGCTGGTGGCGGAGTTCAGCGGCGAGAGCGTGGACCATTTCAAACACGCGCGCGCCTGTCTTGGCACCTTGCTGTCGCCGCAATTGATGGCGCGGCTGGATCATCATATGGAGCAGTATGAATTCGAGGCGGCCGGGAAACTGCTGGCCGAGGCGATCAAAGATCAGGAGGCATCATGAATTCCGCTAATAGAAAAACCGTGCTGATTGTGGATGACACGCCGGACAACATCACCCTGTTGTCCAATCTGCTGAAGGACAAGTACAACACCAAGGTCGCCACCAGCGGCGCCACGGCGCTGCAGATCGTGGCTACGTCCAAGGTGGATCTGATCCTGCTGGACATCATGATGCCGGACGTGGATGGCATTGAGACCTGTCGCCGGCTCAAGGCGGACCCCGTCAGCGCGGCGATTCCCGTGGTGTTCCTGACCGCGAAGAGCCAGCAGGAAGATGAAGCGCTTGCACGCAGCGTGGGCGCGGTGGACTTCCTGCGCAAGCCGCTGAACCCGGATTTGCTGTTCGCGCGTGTGGCGGCTTACTTGAAATGATATATACTATTTATATTGTTGATTAAAATGGAGTGAATATGGCCACCAAAGCCGCTACCAAAACTACCCCCGCCAAGCCAGCCGCCGCCACCAAGGCCGCGCCGAAAGCCGCCGTCAAGCCTGTCGTGAAAGCCGCTGCCAAGCCAGCGCCGAAGGCTGCCGCCCCTAAAGCGGCGCCGAAAGCCGCCGCACCAAAAGCAGCGCCTAAGGCCGCACCGAAAGCCGCAGCGCCTAAAGCAGCACCTAAGGCCGCCGCACCGAAGGCAGCACCTAAAGCTGCACCGAAGGCCGCCGCCAAACCGAAGGCCGCAGCCAAACCAGTCGTCGCCAAGCCGCAGAAGGAAAAACTGGTGCGCGACAGCTTCACCATGCCGGAAGCCGAATACGCAGTGCTGGGCCAAGTGAAGAAAGCCGCCCTGAAAGCCGGCTTCGAAGTGAAAAAGAGCGAACTGCTGCGCGTCGGCGTCGCCCTGATCTCGCAGATCGACCTGGCCACGCTGAAAAACGTGCTGGCAGGCCTGCCGCAGCTGAAAACCGGCCGTCCAAAGAAAGCCTGATAGAAAAACAACACGTCATCAAAATGACATTTTTTTGTCATTTTCTTGAAGTATTCGCTGGTTACGCTTGCTTCGTCTTCCAACAAAAAAGGGATGAAGCATGCAAACCTCGATCATTCAGGCCGACGCGCGAGCAACGTCCGGCAAGCTGGTTCTCAGCATGGCAAGCACGCCAGAAGAACTGCGCGAAGTTCAGCGTCTGCGCTACAAAGTATTCATCGAATCCATGGGCCTGAGCGCGCTGCAACGCGCCGACGGCCTGGATAGCGACGAATTCGACGAGCACTGCGATCACCTGATCGTGCGCGATTCCGACACCCTGATGGTGGTTGGCACCTACCGCCTGCTGAGCGCCAACCGCGCCCGCAAGCTGGGTCGCTTGTATTCGGAAGGCGAGTTTGACCTGGGCCGCTTGAACAACATCCGCAGCCGCATCGTCGAGGCTGGCCGCGCCTGCATCCATCCCGACTATCGTGGCGGCAGCGTCATCATGCTGCTGTGGTCCGGCCTGGCCGAATACATGCGCCGCGAGAATGCCGAATTCCTGGTCGGCTGCGCCAGCATCTCGCTGGCCGATGGTGGCCACAACGCCGTCGCCGTGTACCAGCAACTGATCGCCAAGAATCTGGCACCGGTCGAATACCGCGTCACGCCGCACCTGCCGTTCCCGTTCTCCAAACTGGAAGCCGCGCAGAAGCCGCAAGTGCCGGCACTGCTGAAGGGCTATATGCGCTCTGGTGCCTGGATTTGCGGCGATCCAGCCTGGGATCCTGATTTCGAAAGCGCCGACCTGTTCCTGCTGATGCCACTGGCGAACCTGGATACGCGCTACGCCCGTCACTATGGTGTAGGCGAAGCGCAGGCCGCTTAAACGCGTCCGCCCGGCCCCGTGTAAAATAAGCCGTTGTGCTTATTTTGCGGGGCTGTCATGAAGTTGGATCTGGAGTCGGATAAAGCGGGTTTTCAGGAACGCCCGGTACTGCGCCATCGCGGCGCGGGCGCCACCCGTCTCACCGACAGCGTCATCGAGGAAGTACCGGTGGCGCTGGTTTTTAATGGCATCTCGCATGCCGTCATGATGGTCACGCCGCGTGACCTCCAGCCGTTTGCCATGGGCTTCGCCTTGACCGAAGGACTGGTCGCCAAAGCTTCCGATATTTTCGACATTGAAGTGCGCGAGCATGCGCGCAGCTTCGAAATTGACATCACCATCGCCAGCGAGGACTTCGTCCAGCTCAAGCAGCAGCGCCGTTCGATGGCTGGCCGTAGTGGTTGCGGCGTGTGTGGCATCGAAAGCCTGGAACTGCTGGATCTGCAGCCGGAACGCATTACGACCGCGCCGCTGCATGCGGAAGGCGGGCTGCAGCCGGCAATCGCCATCGCCGTGTCGCAGCTGGGACAGTATCAGGATCTGATGCGCGCCACTGGTGGTGTGCACGCCGCCGCGTGGTGCGACGCCAACGGCACCGTGCTGCGCGTGTGCGAGGATGTCGGCCGCCACAATGCACTGGACAAGCTGATAGGCCATCTGGCGCTGGACGGCGTCGACCTGCAGCGCGGCTTCGTCTTCATGTCCAGCCGCGCCAGTTATGAACTGGTGCGCAAGGCGGCGCGCATGGGCATTTCCATGCTGGCCACCATCTCTGCACCCAGCACGCTGGCGATCGATATCGCCGCCGAAGCTGGCATCAAGCTGGTGAGTTTCTGCCGTCAGGATGGCTGCGTTGAATACACTTGAACACCACAGCGGGCTGCATCAAGGCGCGATCTATGCGCTGCTGGCCGCCGCGCTGTTCGGCGCCAGCACACCGTTCGCCAAATCCCTGTTAGGGCAGGTGGCACCGGTGGCGCTGGCCGGCATGCTTTACATGGGCAGCGGCCTGGGGCTGCTGTTGTTCTATCTGATCCGGCGTGGCAGCAAGGCTGAACGTGCGGGACTGACCGCCAAAGACTGGCCGTGGCTGGGCGGCGCCATCCTGGCCGGCGGCGTGGCCGGTCCGGTGCTGCTGATGCTCGGGCTGACCACCACGCCCGCGTCTTCCGCCTCGCTGCTGCTGAATATGGAAGGCGTGCTGACATCGTTGCTGGCCTGGTTCGTCTTCAAGGAGAATTTTGACCGCCGCATCTTTGTCGGCATGCTGTTGATTGTGGCGGCGGGCGTGCTGCTGTCCTGGGATCAGGCGACCACGCACGGCATGCCGACCGGCGCGCTGGCCATCGTCGGTGCTTGCCTGTGCTGGGGCATCGACAACAATCTGACGCGCAAGGTGTCGGCCAGCGACGCGGTGCAAATCGCCTGCGCCAAAGGGCTGGTGGCCGGCACCGTCAACCTGAGCATCGCCGCCGCGCTGGGACAGCCGCTGCCGGGCGTGTCGATCACGCTCAGCGCGGGGCTGATCGGCTTTTGCGGCTATGGATTGAGTCTGGTGATGTTCGTGCTGGCGCTACGTCATCTGGGCACGGCGCGTACCGGTGCCTACTTCTCGGCCGCGCCATTCGTCGGCGCCGTGATTTCGCTGCTGATGCTGGGCGAGCAGCCGCAATCCGCGTTCTGGCTGGCCGCAGCGCTGATGGGGGCCGGCATCTGGCTGCATCTGACCGAAAGCCACGCGCATGAACATCAGCATGAGGTGATGGACCACTCCCACGCCCACACGCACGACGCCCATCACCAGCACGCGCACGATTTCGACTGGGACGGCGCTGAGCCGCATGTGCATGCACACCACCACGCGGCGCTGACGCACGCGCACAAGCACTATCCGGACATTCATCACCAGCACAAGCACTGAGATCCGATCGTCTTCTCCAACACGCGGCGGACGTCTCCACTCAAACATTTGATTATTTGACCCAATCGACTCCTCGCTATTGTGAGCCGACTGATGGAAAGGGCAGAATCACTCCACGGTGTATTTCCCCGTTCGCCTGTTCAAAAACCATCAGGAGCACAATGGAGTTGAGATTGATATTTGTCGCCGCATTGACTGCGGGGGCGAGCGGTACGGGCCTGGCCCAAGAGAGCACCGACAAGGCGACCGGCAAGGACAGCGCTGCTCCAATCCAGAAAGTTGAGATCAAGGCCCAAGCCGAGGAATATGATCCACGCCGTGACGACACGGCCAGCAAGACCGTGATCACCAATGCCGAGATCATGAAATACGGCGACACCAATGTATTCGACGTGCTCAAACGCGCGCCAGGGGTGACGGTGATCGGCAATTCGATCCGCATGCGCGGGCTGGGCAACTACACGCAGGTGCTGGTCAACGGCGAACGCGCGCCGCCGGGGTTTTCACTGGACACGCTGCCGCCGGAACAAATCGAACGCATCGAAGTAATCCGCGCGGCGTCGGCCGAGTTCTCGATGCAAGCCATCGCCGGCACCATCAACATCGTGCTGAAGAAGGTGGTGGCAAAGGCGCAGCGCGATCTGCGCGCCAACCTGTCACGTGCCGATGACCAGCGCGATGCGCTGCTGCTTGGCACGCTCGCCGACCGCAGCGGCAATCTGTCCTGGTTCGTCAACGGCGTGATGGGCCGCACGCTGCGTGATGCGCCGAGCGGCGGTGATGATGACTTCACCAATGCGCAAGGCGTGATGACCCAGCAGCGCGACTGGTGGCGCCGTAACCGGTGGCGCAATTCCTACCTCGGCCTCCAGCCGCGCCTCAGCTTTAAACTGCCGGGCGACGATCAACTGAACCTGAGCGCCTTCGTTCAGGTTGGGCGTTCCGGAGGCGACTCCGAAACCCGCTACAACGAAACGATCGGCCATTTCAGCAATCCCGATTACGTTGACCTGACGAGCCAGAACGCGTCGCGTACCCGCTTCCTCGGCGGTGAGGTGAACTGGGTCGCGAAGCTGGGCGGCGGCAAACTGGACGCGAAGCTCAATCTCTCGCAGGGCAAGATCAATAGCGACAGCGCGTCGCTGTCGGCCACCGTGGACAACGCCGTCGTGCTGGACCGCGATGCGGATACCAGGAGCGACTACGACACCGTCAGCAGCACGGGCAAGTACACCCGCACGCTGTTCGACGGACACTCGCTGGCGACTGGCTGGGAGATCAACCAGCAGAGCACCGAGGATAACGTATTGCGTGTGGAGGGCATTATCGGCACCACGCGGCTCATCATACCGGAGCACTTCAAGCCGCGCGTGTTGCGCTATGCCGCGTTCGGCCAGGATGAATGGAACGTCACCAAGAACTGGTCGGTCTATCTGGGCGCGCGCTGGGAAGCGATTCGCACCGACAGCGAAGGTACGGGCTTGCCGGTGACGCAGTCGAAGAGCCACGTGCTGAGTCCCGTGGCGCAGACGCTGTATAAATTCCCGGACAAGAGCGGCCGCCAGCTGCGGCTGGCACTGACGCGCACCTACAAGGCACCGAGCACGCAGCAGTTGACGGCACGCCGCTACGAAGCGCCCGAGAATACCCGTTTTAATCCTGATTCGAGCGGCAATCCGAAGCTGCGGCCGGAGCTGGCGAATGGCATCGACATCACTTACGAGCATTTCTTCGCACCCAGCGCCTTGTTCTCGGTGGGGACGTCGCAGCGCCGCATCCGCGACTATATCCGCACACGGCTAACGCAGGACGAGCATGGGCTGTGGCTGAACCAACCGCTGAACGACGGCCAGGCCACCGTGCGTACACTGGACGTCGAGCTGAAGTTTCCGCTGAAAGCGTTGCTGGCGGATGGCCCGAATGTGGACCTGCGCGCCAGCGCCAACAAGAATTGGTCGCAGGTCGAGACGGTGCCCGGCCCGAACAACCGGCTGGACCAGCAGGTGCCGCTGTCCGCCAACCTCGGGGCCGACTTCCGCAGCGACAAGCAGAGCTACGGCGCCAGCTTCGCCTACCGCCAAGGCAGCCCGGTGCGCGCGTCCGCCGAACAGACGATCCGCGTGTTCCAGCGGCGCGACCTGGATGCGTACTGGCTGTACAAGTTCAATCCCGGCCTGCAGGTGCGCCTGTCCGCCAACAACTTGCTGGGCGAGGACAACTACGGCTACTCGCGCTATGAGGATGTGAACGGCGTGAGCCGCCAGGCCAGCCGCACGCCGGGCTCGGTGAAGCTGGCCGCGAATCTCGAAATGAAGTTCCAATAACACTTCGGGTCAGCGCACCGGCACATCGTGACAAATATCACTCCACAAAGTGACGTTTGTCCGATGGCGGCCGGGGTGGCGGTGCGTAGAATGTCTTTCATCGGCAGCACACGAGCAGTAACCTAAAACCGGAACCCCGTTTTAGTTGAAGACTACCAATCCAACCCAATCAACTTAAACGAGGTCCATCATGAACGCAGTCAAAAACTTCATCAACGACGAAGCCGGCATCACCGCCATCGAATACGCCCTGATGGCCGCCGCCATCGCCGCAGCGATCACCGCTGGCCTGGCAGTACTGGGCCCGAAACTGACCGCTTCGCTGACCTACATCTCCGGTCTGATCAAATCGTCGTAATCCCTGATTAAGCTTGGGAGAATGACCATGAACGCAATCAAGAACTTCATCCACGAAGAAGACGGTATCACCGCGATCGAATACGCCCTGATGGCAGCGGTGATCGCCGCAGCAATCACCGCAGGTGTGGCCGTCCTGGCGCCGAAGATCACCGCATCGCTGACGTATATCGCTGGCCTGGTGAAGTCGTCGTAATCGCATAGGCAGCAAACGAAAAGCCGGAGCATATGCTCCGGCTTTTGTCATTTATGCCGCTGTATTTCGTTGATGGAGGCATCCAGTACCTCGTCGCGCATTGCGCGTAGTCCCTTGATCGTCGGCTTGACCTCGATATCGGGAACGATCCCAGTACGCTGCGTGGGGCGTTTATCGGGATAGAACACCCCGATACCGCTGATCATGGTCCTTAGCCCGCCAGGCAAGGGAATCGGGGACACGTTACCATCGGCACCAGCCGTCGTGCTGCCGACTACCGTGGCGCGTGGACCCGCACGCAAGGCCATTGCCGTGTATTCGGACTGACTCTGAGACTTCTCGTCGACCAGTATCACCACCTTGCCAGCATAACGAGATGCTTGCGGTGGAATAGTGAGTTCCGGCCCCCATTTGAAGCCGCCCGGATTGGCCAGATCACCGATCGTGAAGCGTACAAATTTGGTGGGTTTATCGATGAAATACTGGCCGAGGGCAAAAGGCACGAAATCTGACGGGTAGTTCCGGATGTCGATGATCAAGCCTTTGGTCTGCGCGGAGCGCTCCATATAGCCCGGAATGTCGGCGCTCTTGATGGAGGACAGTTTGATATAGGCGATGTCATCACTGAGCAGCTGAAAGGTAGCGCCCGCTTTGTCATGCGTTACCCGGTTCCTTGGCCCGGTTCGCGGCAGACGGGAGACCGCAATCTCCCTCAATCCGTCGACTTGCCGTACCTTTAATTGCGCGCTCTCGCAAGCGCCGACGGTCATGCCTTCAGCGATATCGCGCAAGAGCGTCGGCTCATTCGACGCCGCATAGTACGGCCGCCAGGAATCAACCAGCTGGGAGACCGGGACGCCATCGATGGCTTCAATGATGTCGCCACGGTGAAGCCCGCTAGCCGCGCCAGCTTCATCGTTCGCGTAGCCGCTGATCGCCGCGACACCTTCCACGAATCGAATCTGGACCGGCAACTGGCAGGCCCCCACCGGAGGACGCACCTGGAGCGAGCTCCATAAATTGGCGTGCGTATCATGGATGCGTGCTATGACCGCCATCATCGCCAGTTCGTAAGCTGAGCGATCTTTTGCCAGCGTTACCGGGACAATCGACTCCCGCAACGCATTGTCCCAGTTTTCACCGATCTGATCGCGGTATGGCGCCCAATACTCGACAATATTCCAGAGTCGGAATAAGGACAGGAGTTGAAAGCCGGCATCCGGAAACTGGAGTTCTTTATATTCGGCTTCCTTGTCGAATACCGGATTGCCTATTTGGGGCGCGAGAGAAACGTAGAATTGCGTTCCTGCACTGCTACGTTGGTGATAAATCTTGTTCAAATCGTTCCGCAGCGCTGTGCTGAGCAGATGCGTGTCGTTCAGCCAATCCAGATCTGGCACCAATTGGAAATCCTGCTTGTCCAGTTTGGCGCAAGGATTGCATTCCGTAATTGGCCCGAGGCTTGCGATCCATGCGTGCAAAATGGCATCGGCGCTATCGCGATCCGTTGCCGCGAGAACTGTCGGCAGTATCTTCAGCAGCTCGTAGTCCCATTGATACTGGCCGCCAACGACCGAAGGGTGGTGGTATTTCAAGAAGCCCCATACTTTGCCAGTGATGATGAGGTTGTCGACCTGAATCGTGCTGAGCTGCTGAAGGCTGATACGAGAGCCCGCATCGAATTCGTGGTTTGTGCCGGGCGCCTGAGTGTCGGCTTGCGCTGTCGCCATGCTCACTGCGAAAACAAATCCGAGAAGGGTGCTGCAAATAATATTTCTGAGCATTAATGCCTTCCTCAATAGTCGTGGTTCGTTGCTGCGATAGACAGGGCTCATACGAGCCGAATTTCATTCACTCTGTTTGAGTCTTGTGAAGATGAGTTATGCATCGGACCACCCGACCAGAGTCAGCATGAGTTCAGGCAGAATAATCATAGTTATACCCAGTACGCCCGTTAACAGACTAACCAGTAAGGCTGGGAGACCAGTTAGATAGCCTGAAGGTTCTTTTCCTTCCCAGCCATATGGAATCCGACATTCCGCAATATGCAATCCCGCATCTATAAGCATTATGACACCCGCTCCCATAATCCCTGCTTTTGAGGCCACAAAAATAAAAAGGACAACCATCACTGCAAAGGCCGCAAAGCGCACGATACGCCAGCGTGGATATTTTTCAGGGGTGGGCGGCTTAACCATCTTAGGATATTCAAGGTTGTAGAAGCAAGGTCGGCTGATGCCCCTTCTCGGACCTTCATCAGTGCTCCTCATCAGGCCCAAAGAGTCTAGAAAGATATTTGTACCTGGCACGTAAACTACTGGCGTGAGAAAGCTCATCGTTGGTACCCCATTTTTCTAGAAAGCCTTCCAAACCAACAAGTGCCGAGGCAATGCCAGCTAACAACGTATCGGCAAACTCCGAGTAATCTGGTCCGAATGTATAGCTGTATTCATCGTCTGGCGACATGTGGTGACTGACTGAAGTAGCTGTCGGGTGTGCATCTTGAGAAAGGGGACGATAAAGTATCGTGTAAAGGCTTTCGATACTCAACGCTTCTGCTAAGGTCTTTAAATCGATTGAGGTGTTTTCACCTAACAATTCGCCTGCCAACTTTGACATCTTCGCCTTTATTGATGCAGGTGTCTCATCAATGCCGGTGATTTCTTGTGATACGACTCTTCGATATTTTTCGTTTGCCCGTATCAAAGCTTCACTGTAAGTAAGTGCTTTGCTCTCCTTGCTGACGTTACGCAGTTCAATATTCTTTGCCGCGCCTAAGCAGTGCGTCGCCGACTCAAATGTAGCTCGTGCCATGGACCTGGACTGAGCCCGAAATCCATTATTGGCCAATAAAATACAGGCTTGAAAATCTTGGGTTAGCCGACACAGCAAAGCTGGACCTATAAGCTCCCAAGAGCTATCGGGCGTAGGCCTTACGCTAGCAATCACCTGCATTAAAAAACGACTCAAGTCGAGTGCCAGTGACAGATGGACTGCTTCTGATGAATCAGGTGGAAAGTCCGGCTTGATGAAATTATTATCAAGAAAGCCGTCAGTCTCTAATGACATAGCTTATATAAATCCTATTCTGCTTTTTAATCGATACTACGTCTACTTTAATTAAATACTATGACCCTGTTTTCAAAATGTGGACGCTGAACGTCTTACTTCGGCCGATCTGAAGCGATTTCAAATTTCTGAAGGAAATTATTAATTAAAACTGCGACTGACCTCTGCTTCAATTCATAGTCAACAAACCAATCGAGCCAATCGTTTCCGACATGTCCTGGAGATTCCCAAAAGTCATCGTGTTCCCATTCAAGTTCAACTTGCTGGATTTCTATTCCCGCGGTCGGCTTGCAATGCTTGGTTCCGTTTGCTAGTTGACGTATCGTATCCCATTCAGGGTAAGCTGCTTTCATCGCACGACGGGCATTGTCATCAAAACTTCGCCCAAGATCGATCTTGAAGTGCCAGTCAGCGACGTGATTAGCCATCATTATGGCAGCCATCAAATCACCAAAGCGTTTTTCCTTTTTAAGGCGATCAAGCGATTCGCTAGCTAATGCAGCGAGGTCATCCGCACAAGTGATTTTAGAAATAGTCAGAACGTCTCTCCCGCTTAAACTGAATATCTAATGGGTGATTTCCACGGCACCTCCAATGACGGTCCGCAACTGGCCTTTATTGATCTTCAGTCGCTGTCTTAGTCGAGAGTTTCATATACTGATCAAAGTTCTGGATGTAGTCATCGAGGTTCTCGATTAAGCATTTTTCGTACTCGGTTACAAAGTAGGCGATGGTCTCTGCACGCGCTGCTTGCATATCTTCCTTTTTCTGAAATCCACAGGCACTCCGCCATGCGTTGAATCTGGACACTGCAAACATGAACGAGGCGCTTACTGATCCGCTAGCCGCATCGCTTAATTGATCGTTCGCGAGATGAATGTGCGCATCTGCACGATTGTAGAAATGGTCATCAGCTTGTTGAGGCATATTCGAATTTAATTCTATTAATCACAAAGTGGTAAAGTTATCATGAAAGTCCGGAATTGGCCGAACGTGGCGAGAGACTCATAACACGGACATCCAGTCGCTTCTCTCAAGTAAACTAATGAATTCATTCAATGACTCGTCAGCCATATCAGAAGTTTCCATTATCATAATTTCTAAGAGCACATTTCCGAACGGCAGCTATTGGCCGAACTCAGCCCATTTTTTCCTGTGAAAACTCAGGGAACGCGTGGTCCACGCAAATGGCCATGTTTTTCAAGACGCGATTTCTGCAACGATCCCAAAGGCATATTTCATCACCTTCACCGCCGTGAGTTCGGACAATGAACGCTCGACGGAATGGCTTGTCATCAAATGACTCCCAGTCCGCTGAAGCCGGAACCTTGATCGCCCAATCGGACCGGTCATTTACGTCTAGTTGCCAATACGTATCGCATCCATGACAGCGATAAAGCCTTAGCCAGTCACGACTTCCGACAAGTTCAAAATCTTTGGCAAAGACCTGCTCTTCACCGTAATTCAAGCAGTCTGGCATTGCCTGGCATTTGCATTTCATTGGTGCTTTTTTCAATTAAAGATGAACGTCCGATTTTGGCAGCCGTTTCCGGTGATGCTAAATGATGAGATGGAAACGCCCCGAAGGCAATGAGTCTGGTTCGTCGTCATGCCACCACCATCCAACAAAAAGCTTTTTCCCGTCTACCTCAAAAGAAAAAACAGTGGACGAGTCATATGGGCTATATTCTACATCTGTAAGTCGATATCGCTGTCCTGGAATGAAGTTGCCAGTATGCGTATTGATTGGTTCAGAAACCATATAAAGCGCCCCAATACGCAATGGGTTGTTACGCCAAGTCATCATCAAGTGCTATTTTTCAACGGTGGCTTCTGGCCGGTATCGGAACATCTATCGTAAGTCGTCAAACGTCCGAGTAAACTCGGGCAACGACATCAGTGTGGATTTTCTCTTGTACTCCGACTCCGACATAGGCCCCAAAACCGTAACGCTTGGGTCTACATATTTTGCATCTTTCTTCCGGTCCAGGATGAAATAATTGGTCATGGATTTATTACCTGCTGGATGTTGCTTGGCTACGATGAAACTCTCATTCCAGCCCACCGAAAACACTGTCTCGGGGATACGCCCAATACAAGTATCCTCTTCTTTCAACTCATAACAAACCCCCATTTCCTCTGTGATGTCGATAGCTGATAAGTGATAGGGGCCACTAATTTTTTCATCAAATACAACGGTTTGCCAGCAGCCGACCAACTGAGTCAATAGCAGAGTGAAGGTTAATGAGCTAATCTTTTTCATCGTTTTTTAATGTCGGCTGCTGGCCGCTAGCCGACTCTTCTACTAGAGAAAGCCTGCCAGCAAAAAATTAAGGCTAAAACTAGAAATGCGACGGAAAACCCAATAACCAAATAGTCCGGTAGAAGAGATGGATATACCTTATCGAAAATAATATAGCTTAACCCGAAGGCATACGCCAGCGAAGGCAGCCATTTCTTCTGCCACAAGAAACTAACCATCGCTATGGCGCAACCCACTATACCTAAAATAGTGGCAAAGTGCATGTCATCCTTCAAAAAACTTCGGTCTGCTTTTGGCCGGTTACGGACAAATTAAGGTGTGTGCAACAATGAACTCGAACAAGATTTCACAAATTTACCAATACTTTCGTTTCGTTCATCTTCTGACGGTAATAGAATTACCTCATCCATAAAATGCTCGAAATCATCTTGGCCTAATTTATGGTACTTCTTGGCAAGTTCGTTATGAGATGGATCTCTATCGTCATCAGCTGTCACAATTTTTTGAGTGGCTGCCAATAAGAATTTTGTAGATATTCTTGCAAGTTTCTCTCGTTGATCTATTGGCCCAGTCTTGCTATTTTTTTAAAAAAAACTAAAACAGGAATAAAGCTTACGCGCATCCATCAATCGTTGATCTTCACCTTGGGCGTATGCCGAAGATGCACAACAAAAAAAGATAAAAATAATTACCTTAAAATTACTCATGGAGATGACAATATTGAAATATGTTGATCAAAATTTTAAAAGCTAAGCACATATTTTTACGCTAGGGCTGACCGATAAACGTCTGGTATTGGCCGAACTCTGCCGGTGGCATGGAGAATAACATATTGCAAATCTGAAAAGTACGTGAAATCTCACTGCCGAAGTGGTGCCGGGCTTCGATTGCTGGGAATGGACGGCAGCTTTTAACGTGATTGAATGAGGTGATGAGAATGCTCGCACATTGGTGGGAACCTTGGCTACGCGATCATTCGCCCCTTCGTCGTAATTGCCGGTTCGTAAGGATTTGCTCGGCGTGCGAAGAGGGGCAGCGCAGCAGCGGGTACAATCCCGCCATCGTGCCAACCCATCCATAAAGTGAGGAGTAATTCGTGCGTCTGAGGGGACTGGACATTAATCTGCTGATTTGCCTCGACGCACTGCTCAGCGAGAAGAACGTGTCGCGCGCGGCGGAAAAAACGTGCCGCAGCCAGTCGGCCATGAGCCACAGCCTGGCGCGCTTGCGCGCCATCTTCGAGGACGAGCTGTTGACCCAGGTGGGGCGTAAACTGGTGACCACTGCGCTGGGCAATGAGCTGGCGGCGCCGGTGCGCAAGCTGCTGCTGCAATTTGATGCGCTGGCCCTGATCGGTGCCGGTTTCGATATCGCCAAGGTGGAGAAAACCATCACCATCATGGCGACTGATTATTCGGGCACGGTCTTCTTTCCCGAGTTGGTGCGGCGCGTGGCGGCGCAGGCGCCCGGCCTCCGTCTGCATCTGCGGCACACCGAGCAGCAGTGGCCGGAATTGCTGGAGCGCGGTGAGATCGATATGATTGTGCTGCCGCAGCCGTTTGTGCTGGCCAGCCAACCGCATGAACGCCTGTTCAGCGATCAGCATCAGTGCATCGCCTGGACCGGTAATAGCGTGCTGAGTGGCGACACCATCAGCCGCGAGCAGTACGCCAGCATGGGCCATGTGCTGTTGGAATACGCTGGCGGCCGCACACCCACGGTCAACGAATACCTGCTACGCCAGCTTGGCATTACGCGCCGGGCCGAATGCGTTGCGCCGCACTTCACACAGATCCCCTTTATGGTGGCAGGCACCGACCGCATCGCCACCGTACCGCGCCGCGTGGCGTTCATGTCCAGCAAGTATCTGCCGCTGAAATTGTTGGCCATGCCGGTTGAACTTCCGCCGCTGGAAATGGCGGTGCAATACCACCAATATCAGGAGCTGGACCCGGTGCTGGGCTGGTTGCGCGCCGAGATGCGCGCGGTGGGCGTCTCGCTGGATTATCTGCCGGCTGCATAGCTGCCATGCAGAGATTTCATTTCTCCTGGCGGCGCGCAGGCAGTATCGTTTTCGGGATTAAGGAGACTCATGATGAACAATAACGAAAAACGTCGTCATTTTATGAAGTTGGGCATTGCCGCCGCAGGCGCCATCACGCTGCCGCTGCTGGCCAGGGCGCAGGCCGTGCCGTCAGCTGGACAGGATAGGCTGGTACTGTTGGGGACAAAGGGCGGCCCACGCGTGGGTGACGTGAAGAGTCCCGCCAGCGCTTGGCGCATGAATCCATCCAGCATGCTGGTGATCGGCGGCGTGCCGTATGTGATCGACTGCGGTTATGGCGTGTCGCTACAAATGGTCAAGGCTGGCGTGCGGTTGCAGGATCTGCGCTACATCTTCATCACGCACCACCATTCGGACCACGAGATCGAATACGGCAACCTGATTTACAACGGCTGGGCTACCGGCCTGAATCAGGTGGTCGATGCTTACGGCCCGCCGGGACTGGAGAAAATGACCAGCGATTTCCTGGCGCTGAATCAGATCGACATCACTACCCGCATCGCCGACGAGAGCAAGCCGGATCTGCGTACCCTGGTGCGGGCGCATGACATCCACGACCTGGCGAACGTGATGCGCAACGAGCGGGTGAAGGTGAGCGCGCTGTATGCGCTGCATCCGCCGCTCAACGACAGCTACGCCTACAAGTTTGAATTTGATGGCAAGACGGTGGTGTTCTCGGGCGATACCACCTATAACCCCAAGCTGGCCGAGTTTGCGCGTGGCGCCGATTATCTGGTGCACGAAACGATTTACGTGCCGGCGGTGGATGCCATGGTCAAGCGCGTACCCAACGCCGCCACGCTGCGCAAGCACCTGCTGGGCAGCCACACCACCACCGAGGATGTCGGCCGCATCGCCGCCGCGGCACAGGTGAAAAATCTGGTGCTGACCCACCTAGTGCCGGGCGACGACGCCAGCATCACGGACGCCATGTGGGCGGAGGGCGTGCGTCGCCACTATCAGGGCAATATCGTGGTGGGCAAAGATCTGCTGTCCATCGACCTGTGAATCTGTTTTGCGCTACTGGTTTTTGCTTGCGCCTGGGGTGATAAAAGCGGCGGTTTTTTCGCCGGGTTTGGTGGGGACGATGGAGACGCGCGTGAACTGCAGATTGCGTATGCGGCCGGTATCGACGGTGAATGTGTTGCAGTCGCCGGCGCTGCACTGATACGCGATGCGGTTACCCGAGCCGCTGGCGATGAAGGCGTTGGGGCTATCTTGCTCCAACGTGAGCTCGCCGCGTGGATAGGTCAGGATCAGTTTTCCATCGCGACGGCTGACGGTGTACAGCACGTGCAGTTCGTCGCTATAGAATTCGCCTTCATAGTTTGCCAGTTCCACTTCGCTCAACGGCGTGGGTGGCGCGGATCGGGTGAAGTGGTGCGTTTGGCCTGCCTGCCAGTAGGAGCCGCCTTGGATGACGCCATCCTGGTCCGGCGCATCGAACGCGAAGCGGCCGTCGACCACTTTCAGGAACAGCGACCGTTCGCCGGAAACGAACAGCGGATACGGCGGCTGGCCGGTTGGCTTGACCATCAATTTTCCACCTTCCTTGTAAATCGTGTTGGTGAAGGTGGGCGAAAATTTCCAGTAACCGATGAATGCGTCCAGTTTGGCTGGATCGATGTTGGTTTCAACATTGGGCAGGAAGTGCGTGTCCTTTGCCGGAGCCGCTGCCGGCACGGCATCCATCTGTTTGCCCAGATAGATGTCCGCGATTTTGCGCGACAGGCCACCCGCGTCGGAGTCCGCGAAGTTGGATAGTGTGATGACCGACAGATGTTGTTCGGGGAAGCGCATCAACTCACTGCGGTAGCCCGCATCGCCGCCGCTGTGTTCAACGGTCTTCAGTCCGCGATATTTGCCGATCACCAGTCCGGAGGCATAGGTCAGCGGCTTGCCATTAGAGAGCACACCAACGGTCTGCATTTCCTCCAGCAGTTTTTTGCCACCGACTTTGCCATCATAGAAATTGCGATCCCACAGCGCCAGGTCTTCGACCGTGGTGGACAGGCTGGTGGCGCCGACGTTGGAGTAGGACAGGGCGATGTAGTCGTAGCCGTTGTGACCATTCGGGCCATACGAGGCAGCGCGGCCTTTGATGAGCGCCTGGTAGTCGTCGACGAAGCGGGTGTGCTTCATGTTCAGCGGATCGAAGATGCGGGCTTTCGCAAACTCCGGCAGCGACTGTCCGGACACTCGTTTAACCACGATGCCCAGCAATGTATAGCCGGTGTTGCTGTACAGGTGAGCGGTGCCGGGCGGCGAGTTGAGCGCGCGCTGGCGCTTGAGCAGGCCGAGGATGTCGTTTTCGGTGATGACGTCGTCCAGGCGCCAGCCTGCAAGCATCAGCAGTTCCCACTGGTCGCGCAAGCCGCTGGTGTGGTGCTCCAGCTGACGCAGCGTGATCGGTGCGCCAAAATCCGCCAGCTCGGGGATGTATTTGTGGATGTCGTCGTCGAGCGAGAGTTTGCCATCCTGTGCCAGCAGATGGATCGCAAAGGCGGTGAATTGTTTGGAGACCGATGCGATATGAAACGGCGTGGTTGGTTTGATCGGCACATCATGCTGCAGATCGGCCAGGCCGATGCCTTTTTCGTACACGATACCGCCATCTTGAATCACCGCGATCGCGTAGCCGGGATGTCCAGGCTTTTGCAGCGGCGCCAGTAGCGCGTCAACCTGGCGCTTGAGGGCTTGCTGTTCACCCGGTTTTTCGGCCGACTGACAAGGGATGGACAGCGTGGCTGCGGCCAGTGTGATGACGATGGCGGTGAGGTTTTTCATTGGTTGGTATTAAGCTCCAAGAGTACCGGGATTGATTTGTAGGCCGGCGTGCCTGCGATGTCGGCCTTGCTGTGCAGCGGCACCAGGCCGTTCGTTTCGGGGAAGTAGGAACCGAGGCAGCCGCGCGGGATATCGTATTCCACCAGCAGGAAGCGTTCGGCGCGGCGCGTGACGTCATCCTCCCACACGCTGACCAGGTCGACGTACTGACCATCCTTCATACCCAGCATGGCCAGATCTTCCTTGTTGATGAAGACCACGCGGCGCATGCCGAACACGCCGCGATAGCGGTCGTCCATACCGTAGATGGTGGTGTTGTACTGATCGTGCGAGCGCGCCGTCATCAGCGTTAGCAGACGTTCGCCGTAGCGCGCGCGGGCGCGGTGGATTGGGGTGTCGACGTCCACTGCGTGCGGCACGAACTGGGCGCGGCCGCTGGCGGTACGCCATTCGCGTTCACGCGAGGCCACGCGCAGGTGGAAGCCACCGGCGTGCGCGACGCGCGCATTGAAGTCGTGGAAGTCGTCGAACACCTGTTCGATCATCTCGCGGATGCGCGCGTAGTCGGCGCCGCAGGCCAGCCAATCCAGTTGGCCGTCGCCCAGCGTGGCATGCGCCAGCCGCGCCACGATAGCGGTTTCCGACAGCAGGTTGTCCGAGGCCGGTTTGTTGATGCCGTAGGAGATGTGCACCATGCTCATCGAGTCTTCCACCGTCACGCCTTGTGGCACGCCGTTTTGCAGGTCGATCTCGGTGCGGCCCAGTGTCGGCAGGATCAGCGCTTCCTTGCCGTGTACCAGATGGCTGCGATTCAGCTTGGTGGTGACGTGCACCGTCAGGTCGCAATTGCGCAGCGCCTCAAAGGTCAGCGGCGTGTCCGGCGTGGCCATGGCGAAGTTGCCGCCCATGCCGAAGAAGACTTTGACGCGGCCATCCAGCATGGCCTGGATGCTCTCCACCGTGTCGTAGCCATGTTCGCGCGGCGGTTCGAAGTGGAAGACTTTTTGCAGCCGGTCGAGGAAGGCTTTGGCCGGCTTTTCCTCGATGCCCATGGTGCGGTCGCCCTGCACGTTGGAGTGGCCGCGCACCGGACACAGGCCGGCGCCGAGGCGGCCGATCTGCCCGCGCATCATCATCAGGTTGGACAGGATCTGGATGGTCTTGACGGCGCTCTTGTGCTGGGTCAGGCCCATGCCCCAGGTGCAGATGACGTTTTTGCCCTTGATGTAGATTTCGGTCAGTTGGTCGATCTGCGCGCGTGGCACGCCGGATTCGGTCAGCAACTGCTCCCAATCCTGGGCGCGCAAGTCTTGTTCGAATGCTTCGTAGCCGCTGGTGTGGCGGCCGATGAATTCGCGGTCCAGCACACTGGCGCGGCCGGCCGCCAGTTCTTCGTCGTCGCGCTCGACCAGGCGCTTGGCCATGGCTTTGATCAGCGCGAAGTCGCCGGCCAGCTTGGGCTGGATGAACAGGGTGCTGATGCTGGTGCTGGAACCGGTCAGCATCTCCAGCGCGTGCGCCGGGCTGGTGAAGCGTTCCAGGCCACGTTCGCGCAGCGGGTTGATGGAGACGATGGCGGCGCCACGGCGCGCACAGTCGCGCAGCTCGTTCATCATGCGCGGATGGTTGGTGGCCGGGTTCTGGCCGAAGATCAGCAGCGTGTCCGCGTGTTCGAAGTCTTCCAGCGTGACCGTGCCCTTGCCGATGCCGACGGTGCCCGGCAAGCCACGGCTGGTGGGCTCGTGGCACATATTGGAGCAGTCGGGGAAGTTGTTTGTGCCGTACATGCGCACGAACAGCTGGAACAAAAACGCCGCCTCATTGCCAGTGCGGCCGGAGGTGTAGAAGGTGGCGTGGTTGGGATCGGGCAGGGCGTTCAAATGGCGCGCGATCAGGGCGAAGGCGTCGTCCCAACCGATTGGCAGGTATTTGTCGCTGGCGGCGTCGTAGACCATGGGATCGGTGAGGCGGCCATGCTGTTCCAGCTCGTAGTCGGATTGTTCCAGCAGTGCGCTGACGCTATGGGCGGCAAAGAAGTCCGGCCGTACCCGTTTGCTGGTAGCTTCCGCCGCTACCGCCTTGACGCCGTTTTCGCAGAATTCGAAGGTGGACGCGTGTTCGCGGTCCGGCCAGGCGCAGCCCGGGCAGTCGAAGCCGTCCGGCTGGTTCTGCTTGAGCAGGGTCTTGTAGTTACCACCGGCGACCTTTTCGCGCACCAGGTTGACCGCGACCTGTTTCAGTGCGCCCCAGCCGGCGGCCGGATGGGTATAGGGTTCGATGTGAGGCTTTTTGTTCATGCTGCGGTCCAATCTGATGCAGAATTATGTTTTCGCTAAATTTAACACACCATGGATGAAGAAGTCATGGCCGCGCTGGGCGGCGTCTTGCTGGCTTTGCGGCAGATCGCCGCCGAATGGCCGGACAAGCCCTGCACGCTGGCCAAGCTGAGCAAACAAACGCAGCTGCCGATGAGCGTATTGCGGCGCCAATTGACGGTGCTGGAAGAGGCCGGGCTGATCGCGCTGGCGCTGGACGAGGGCGGCATCACCGGCACGGTGGCGCTGAGCGCCGCCGGTAGCGAACTGGCGGCGCAGTTGATCATGCCGTGAACCCGGCGGCCTGGCCGTGGTCCAACCGTGTTTGGGGGAGCGGTACGCCCATGACACCGCCATTGACGCATCTGATCGCGCCCGGCCTGGCGCCGGAGGTTCTGCTGCAGCAGATTTATCTGAATGTGCGCGATTTCGCCATCTTCACCACCGACCCGGAGGGGAAGGTCAGCAGCTGGAATATCGGCGCGGAGCTGATCTTCGGCTATGCGCCGGGCGAGATCATCGGCCAGAACATGAAATGCCTGTTCACCGTCAGCGATCAGGCCGAGGGCCAACACTTGCAGGAGATGCAGCAGGCGCTGGAGCGGCAACGTGCCTCTGATTACCGCTGGCATATGCGTAAGGATAACTCGATGTTCTGGGCCGATGGCGTGCTGACGCCGATTCCCGGCGAGGATAGCCAGTCGATGGGGTATCTGAAAATCCTGCGCGACGTCACCGAGCGCAAGCTGGCGCAGGATGAAATCCACCGCCTCGCCACCATCGACGTGCTGACCGGGCTGGCCAACCGCGCCGCCTTCGACACGCGCCGTGGCGAGTTGATGGCGCTGGCCGAGCGCACCGGCCAGCTGCTGTTGTTGCTGATGATAGATCTGGACCAGTTCAAGGAGGTCAACGACTTGCTGGGTCATCATGCCGGCGACCAGCTGTTAAAGCTGGTGACGCAGCGCATCCGCGCCGTCAGTCGTGAAAGCGATTATGTGGCGCGTCTGGGCGGCGACGAATTCGGATTGATGCAGCTGCATGCGCCATCGCCGACCAGCGGTGGCGTGTTGGCCGACAAGCTGCTGCAGGAGCTGGAGCGGCCGTTCATGATCGGCGACCACGAGGTCAAGATCAGCGCCAGCATCGGCATCGCGGTGTGTCCGATGGATGCCAGCGATCCGGACCTGCTGCTGAAAAAGGCCGATCTGGCGCTGTACCACGCCAAGAACGCCGGCCGCAATCGCTATCACTACTACACCGAGGCGTTGGACGAGGTTGCGCACCGCAAGAATGCCGACCACAATGAACTGCGGCGCTTGATGCGCAACGGCCGCTGTGAGCTGGCCTATCAGCCGATCCTGGACGCCGCCGGCCACACCATCGCGATGGAAGCCTTGCTGCGCCTGCCCGGCTATCTGGGGCGGCAGCCGGTGGAATATGCGATCGGCCTGGCGGGCGAGATTGGCATGCTGCCGGCACTGGGCGTGTGGGTGGTGCAGCGTGCCTGCGAACAGCAGCGGCGCTGGCGTGACCTGGGCATCAATGGTTTGCGCATTTGCGTCAACACCTGCGCCAAAGAGCTGCGCGACGATGGCTATGTCGGCAAGCTGGAGGAGACGCTGGCGCTGCATGGCCTGCAGGCGGCCGACATCGAGATCGAGCTGACCGAGCGCGACGCCATCGAGCTGGAACGCAGCGGCAGCCAGGTCATTCAACGGCTGCGTGACGCCGGCTTCATGCTGTCGCTGGATGATTTCGGCACTGGCTATTCATCGCTCAGCTATCTGCGCGCGCTGCCGGTCAATACCATCAAACTGGATAAGAGCTTTCTGCACGGCGTGCCGGACAACGCCGACGCCAACGCCGTGGTGCGCATGGTGATTGAGCTGGCGCAGGCTTTGCGCTTGAACGTGATTGCCGAAGGTGTGGAGCGCACCGAACAGGCTGTGTTTCTGGGCCGCGCCGGCTGCGGCGCTTTTCAGGGCTTTCTGTACACGCCGGCGCTGACGGCGAACGATGCCACCGTCTGGCTGCAGACCCATGCCGCGCACTGAATCAAACCAGCCCGAGGTCGCGCCCTTTGGTGCCGAAGATGGCGGCCACCTGGCCGGTATTCAGGCCGTACATGCGCGTCAACAGACCGCCGAACATGGCGCGGTATTCGTTCAGCACCGGATAGTCGCGGTTCTGGAATAGCGTGGGTTGTTCCAGCCTTACCTGCTCGCCGTGCACCTTGCCGCCGTTGATGCCGCCGCCCAGCACCCAGTACACGCTGCCGTGGCCATGGTCGGTGCCGCGATTGCCGTTTTCGCGGAAGGTGCGGCCAAATTCGCTGACCACCACCACCACCGTGTCCTTCCACTCCGGCCCCATCTCCTGTGCGAAGCCGGCCAGTCCCTTGCCCAGCTCCGCCAGCCGGTTGGCCAGGTAGCCGGTGCTGTTGCCCTGGCCGACGTGGGTGTCCCAGCCGCCGACATCGACAAAGCCGATGTTGTAGCGTTCTTTCATCAGTCGCGCGATGCGGCGCGCTTCCAGCTCAAAGCCCTTGGCGCTGATGGCGTTGCGGTTGGCGGCATCCATCTCGCCGATCATTTCCTTCATCACGTCGGCGCGCACGGTGAAGCCGTCGCGCACCGGCTGCGCCAGCGCCGTGCCTTCATACATGGCGGCGATCATGCTGGCCTGGCGCGCGTCGATCGCCGGCTTGGCGACGTTGCGCAGCGCGGTGTTGGGCACTTGCAGCCCGCCCTGCATAATCAGCGGTAGCTGGTCGGTGAAGGAGATGGCGCTGGCGCGGTTGGTGTTCAGCGTGGCCGCCAATCGATTGAGGAAGCCGGAGCGGTAATCGCGGCTGCCATTCAGCGCCTGTCCCAGTTCGATGCTGTCCTGGGTTTCGAAGTGGCTGCGCGACAGGTCTTCGGTGCCGGCAAACGGCACGAAGGACGCCTGGCCGGCGCTGAACAGCGGCAGGATGCTGTCCGCCAGCGCTGGGTGCAAGCCCCAGTCGGTGTCGATCGGTAGCGCGTCGGCCTTGGGGATGGCGATGTTGGGCCGCACCTGATAGTAGTACTGGCTGGAGATCGGCACCAGCAGGCTGGTGGCGTCGTAGCCGCCGCGCATGAAGACGAACAGCAGGCGCGGTTGTCCGGCCGGCGCGGCCCATAGCTGACCGGCCATCGTGACGGCGGGCAGCGCCGCCATGGTTTTGAGCAGGGTGCGGCGTTTCATCATGCATCTCCTAACGGTGCATCAGCTCCGGCGACGACAGCAGCAGCGTGTTCCACTCCTGCGGCGAGCCGGCCTGGTCGAGCTCCTGGCGGGTGGCCGGCGCCAGCGATTTTTGCAGCGACTGGTAGTACAGCGGGTTGGCCAATTGCGGGAAAGCCGGCTTTTCCAGCGGCTGCGCGCCCTCGGTCTTGAACAAACCGGCCGAGCCGCCGCCGATGGCTTTGGCGATTTCAAAGCGGGTGGTCATCTGGCCGGGACTGGCCCAGCCGGGCTGGGTGAGCGCGTAGCCGTCCGGCGTTTGGCGGCCATACAGCGGCTGGCCCATGCGATTGAGCCAGTTGAGCATCGGCCCGGTGTTGAGGATGATCTTGTCGTCGTAGCTGAGGCGCACCGCCGACACCACGTAGTGCACCGGGTCTTTGAACTTGTGGCCCAGCGATTGCGTGAACTCGGGTGAGGTGAACATCACGCGTAGCACGGCGGCGATGTCGCCGTCGCTGGACTGGAAGCGTTCGGCCATGCGCTGCACCAGCTGTGGTGGCGGTTCGTCGGCGACGAAATACACCGCCAGCTTGTGGCTGACGTAGCGCGCGGTGGCGGGGGCGCGTGCCAGCCGGTCCAGCGCCTCGTCCACTTCGGCCAGGCCGCGTCCTTTGACCGGCTGGCCGAGGAATAGCTTGTCGCCGTAATCGTGGCGATTGGGGTTGAACTCGAACAGGCCGTTGCGCACGTATTCGGCCTGTTTGTCCTTGCGGACGTTGGGCATCTTGTCGCCCAGGTTGACGCCGACGCCGGTGAGGATGCGCGCCAGTTGCTGCACGTCGTTCTGGGTGTAGCCGCCGTCCACGCCCAGCGTGTGCAGCTCCATGATTTCGCGCGCGTAGTTTTCGTTGATGCGGCCGGCGGCGTTCTGTTCGTTGTCCAGATAACGGATCATGGCTGGATGGTGCAGCGTGGCGGCCAGCAGGTCGCGGAATTTGCCCAGCGCGTGCGGGCGGATCGCTTGTTCTTCATAGTCGCCCACCAGCGCGCGCAGATTGGATTTGCCCTGGTGGACGTTGAAGTGGTTCATCCAGAACCACGTCATCTGCTCTTGTAACTGGTTGGGTGAATACAGGTCGCGCAGCAGCGAGCGGGTGGCGGCTTCCTTGGCCAGGCGCGTCAGCTCCTGCTGGTAGGCGCGCTGCGCGGCTTTCTTGGCTTCGTCGTCGGCGATGGCTTTGTCGTAGTCGCGGCGCTGGGCTTCCAGCTCCTGCACCAGCTGCATGACCGGCTTTTGCGAAATGGTCATGGTGTCTATCTGCGCCTGCGCTTCCGGCGGCAGTTTGGCCGGTGCGGGATGCAGCTGCTGGTCCAGCCAGCGCTCATAGCCCTGCTTTTCGGCCCGTTGCCAGGTGCTGGTATTGACGCCCCAACTGACGCGGTTCAAGGCGGCGCTCAGCGCTACCGGATCGCCGCTGGGTTGCGGCGGCGTGGTGGTGGTGGCGGCGCAGCCGGACAACAGCAGGAGCACGGCCAGCGGACGGGCAGGGATCTTCATCAGGACAGTATAGACCGTTGCGCGTGGATGCCAATTTTGCGTTTCGTGTATGGTGCAACAAAATGTTACAGGGTATATTGGCGGCATGCCGACCCTAGACCCACGCGTAGACGCTTATATCGCCAAATCCGCCGATTTCGCACAGCCTATTCTGGAGCACTTGCGCGCGGTGGTGCATGCTGCCTGCCCGGAGGTAGAGGAGACCATGAAGTGGAGCTTCCCGCACTTTATGTACAAGGGCATGATGTGCAGCATGGCTTCCTTCAAGGCGCATTGCGCCTTCGGCTTCTGGAAGGCCGAGTTGTTGATGGCCGATGATGAGGTCAAGCGCGAAGCGATGGGCCACTTTGGCCGCATCACGGCGGTCAAGGATCTGCCGTCCAAAAAGGTTTTGGCCGGCTACATCAAGCAGGCCATGAAACTGAATGATGATGGTGTGGCGGCGCCGGCGCGCGCCAAGCCGGCCAAGCCGCGCGTGCTGGAGATTCCGGATGACTTGAACGCCGCGCTGGATGCGGTGCCGGCCGCGCGCGAGCATTTCGATAGCTTCACTCCGAGCAAGCAGCGCGATTATGCCGATTGGCTGAACGAAGCCAAGACCGAGGCCACGCGCACGCGCCGCCGCGAGCAAGCCGTCGAATGGATTGCTGAAGGCAAGTCCCGCAACTGGAAGTACGAGAAGTGCTAGTGCTTCAGAACGTAATCCTGACCTGCACGCCCAGCGCGGTGGCGTTGGCGGTCGAGCGGTAGCTGAACGCGCCCGGATCGATTATGTGCTGCAGATCGGCGCGCACGATCAACCAGCGCCGCAACTGCCAGCCGTAAGCCAGTTCGATCGCGCTCTCGCCGGCCGGCAGCGAGGCATAGCCACCTGGTGTCGGCGTGCTGTCCGCGTGCGCCATGCGCAGGCGCGGATTGACTTCGGCGCGCACCACGCCCAACGCCACGCTGTCCGCATCGCGTCCTTCGAAGGTGCCGGTCTTGACTACGCCGGCCGCGTACCAGCGCGTCATCGGCGCCGAGGTTTCGGGGTGCGCGGTGTATTGGCCGAACAGCGATAGTCCCCGGTTGGCGCGGCCTTCACGAATGATCATCTGTTCCGCCAGCACATAGACGCCATAGCGCTCATCGACCGTGCCGCTGCCGCCTTGGCGTGATGCGCGCGAGGTGTCGTAATACATGCCCAGTTTATAGTGGCCACCTTCCGGCGCGTATTCCAGTTCCAGTGGCAGCAGCACGCCGGTGGTGCCGGCGGCGAACGGCTTGAAAGCGTTGTCTTTGTCACCCAGCTTGGCGTTGACCTGGAACACGCCGCTGCGCAGCAGCAGATCGGGACGAAGCTTGTAGCGCAGCGCCGCGCCCCAGCGCGCGTTCGGGTAGTTGTACCAGCCGCTGTTCCCCGACAGTGACAGCGGGTGCGCGCAAAACGCGGCGTTGACGAAGTTGCAGCCGAGCGCAATCCCGCCCAGGTCATTGCCCATGGCGAAAAAGCCCAGGCGCAGATTGAGCTGACCGCCGGCCAGGTTTTGTTCCAGACTGAATTCGGTCAGGCGCGTGTACAGGCCGCCGTAGTCTTCCTGGATTGGCAGCCGGTTGCCGACGTAGTCCGAGGAGATGCCGACACCACGCCGGTCGTTGAGCGTGAAGTGGAAGATGGCGCCGTTCCAGCCGCTCAGCCGCTCCAGATCCGCGTCCACGCCCATGCGCACCTGCTGCGCGTAGGCGCGGCCGCGCTTGAGACCACCGTCGACGGCGGCGAAAGTCTCGGAGACGTAGTCGCCACGGAAGCTGACGCCGGCATCGGCCCACTGGCGGCGCTGGCCGCCCCAGTCGCCGGTCAGTGTGGGGTCATCGGCCAGCGCGCAGCCCGGAGCGGCGGCGGCCAGCGCGATGGCCTGCAATGCCGCCGTCAGCGCCGCGCGGCCGGGCCGCTCATGGCAGCGTGTAGGCGATGACATAGTCACCCCGATCCGGCGATTGGCGCGCGCCGCCGGCGGTGATCACCACATACTGCTTGCCACTGTGCGGCGACTTGTAGCTGACCGGGCCACCCTGGCTGCCCACCGGTAGCCGCGCCTTCCACAATTCAGCGCCGGTGGCCGCGCTGTAGGCGCGCAGATAAAAGTCCTGGGTGCCGGCGATGAACACCAACCCACCCTGCGTCACCAGCGTGCCGCCCAGCGTCGGCATACCGATCGGGATCGGCATGCCCATGCGAATGCCCATCGGACCAGTGTCCTGCACCGTCCCCACCGGCACCTGCCATTTGATGGCGCGGGTCTTCATGTCGACCGCCGTCAGCGTGCCATAAGGCGGCGCCTGACAAGGAATACCCAGCGCCGACAGGAAGCGGTCCTTGGTCACCGAGTACGGCGTGCCTTTCATCGGCACGCTGCCCATGCCGGTATTGGGCGCCTCGCCGCCGCTGCTGGTGGCCACCTGCGCTTTCGGATCGAGCGGGAACATCTGCACCCACAAGCCAAGCCGCATGTCGTTGACGAAGATGGTGTTGCTGACCGGGTCCACCGACAGCCCGCCCCAGTTCATGCCGCCCAGCGAGCCGGGGAAGCTGAGCGACTTGTCGGTGCCGGGCGCGGTGTACAGCCCTTCGTAGCGCATGCCCTTGAAGGCGATGCGGCACATCAGCTGATCCAGCGGGGTGGCGCCCCACATGTCGGACTCGCTCAACGGGCCGACGCCGATCTGCGGCATGCCGGTCGACTTGGGCTGCTGTAGCGCATACGGCTCGCCGGGAATGTTGGCGGCCTTGACCTGCACATTGTCGACCTGCGTCAGCGGCTTGCCGGTGGCGCGCTCCAACACATACAGTTGGCCGGCCTTGGTGCCGAACGCCAGTGCCGGCACGCTGCCGCCAGCCGCCAGCGGGAAGTCGATGAAGCTCGGCTGCATCGGCACGTCGAAGTCCCACAGATCGTTATGCACGGTCTGGAATACCCACTTCTCTTTGCCTGTGGTGGCGTCCAGCGCCAGGATGGAGGCACCGTACTTGTGATCGAGCGCGCTGCGGGTGACGCCGTACAAATCGACCGAAGGACTACCGACCGGCATGAACACGGTGTTGGAAGCGGCATCGTAGGACATCGACGACCACACGTTGGGTGTGGAGCGGGTGTAGCTTTGTCCTTCCGGTGGCATGCCGGTGAGCTGCGGATTGCCGGGATCGAAAGCCCAGCGCAACTGGCCGGTGACGACGTCATAGCCGCGTATCACGCCGCCCGGCATATCGACTTGCACATTGTCGGCGACGCGACCACCGATGATGACGGTGGTGCCGGCCAGCGTGGGCGCGGCCGTCAGCTGGTATTGTGGATCGGGCGCGCTACCCAGGCCGGCCTTGAGGTTGATGCGGCCACCGTCGCCGAAGTCGCTGCAGAATTTGCCTGTGTCGGCGTCGAGCGCGATCAGTTCCGCCGTGATGGTGTTCATCAGGATGCGGCGCGTGCAGGGCGCGCCTTCGGCCACACTCACTGCGGTGACCGGTGTGGCACCGGCCGCGGTGGGGTGCTGCAGCGGCGCGCTGGCGTCGAAGTAAGCCAGGCCACGGCAGCGCATCCACACCGTGGCTTTAGCGTTGATGACGGTCTTCCATTTTTCCTTGCCGGTGTCCGCTTCCAGCGCGATCACGTTGTTGTGTGGCGTGCACACATACAGCGTGTCACCGATCTGCAGCGGTGTGTTTTGATCTTCGGCGCCGTTGCCATCGCTGACGGCGATGTCGCCGGTGCGGTAGGTCCACGCCACTTTCAGCTGGTTGACGTTGTCGCGCGTGATCTGGTCCAGCGCCACGAAGCGGCTGCCGCCGCTGGTGTTGCCGTAGGCGCTCCAGTTACGCTGTTCGGTGTCCGGCGTGACCGCCACCAGTGGCGCCAGCGCGCCGTTGAAGGGCACCGGCGGATGCGGCACGAACATGCCGGCCAAGCCGCCCAGCGCCGCCAGCGCCAGAATCAGCGCCACCGCCAGCGAAGAGCCGCGTGCCGGCGGCCGGCCATCGGCGCGGCACAGCAGCGGGTAGGACAGGGCGACGATGGCCGCGCCGGCGGTCATCGCCAGCAGGCGCGAGATCAGTGGCCAGAAGGTCAGACCGACATCCCACAGCGACCAGAGCACCGTTAGCACATACACCAGGCCGAATAGCTGCGCGCCAGCGGGGCGTCGCCGTGCAATCAGCAAGCCGGAGGCGATCAGCCCCAGACCGGCGAGCAGGAAGTACAGGCTGCCGCCCAGCAGGGCGAGTTGGCCGCCGCCGACGGCAAACGCCAGCCCCGCCAACAGCATGACGATGCCAAGCACAATGAGCCAGAACCTGGAAAGTGGTGAGGTGGAGGATGTCTCTATGGACATTGAAACTCTCCTTTGCCTGTCGCCGCGAATGGCGCAGACGTGAGCATGCCGCCGTCGCTATCGACGCGAGCAAGTATTAGTTGGTACTACTGAGAGGTGAGCGTGTCAGCGGGGTTTGGGCTGGACGCTACTACAAGGCGCTAAGGACGGCGCCGGATACCGCATGCCGGCGCCTGGCATTGCAAGAACAGTGTTTCCGTTCAATGCATGGACGCGGTAGACAGATCTTTCAGCTCGCGAATGCTGATATCTGATTTTTCATGCATACGCAGCAGGATCGTGGCACCAACTGCCAACTTCCGGTGACGGATCTTGCTAATAATCGGGGGCTGAACTTCCAACACCCGGCACAACTCTGCATCGTTTTTCAAGTTCATTTTCTCGATCAAAGTATCAAGAAGTTTGTTTGGGACAAAACTGGATGGCTCCAGCGCCCTCGCGCGATTCATGGCTTCAATCAATTCCAACTTCTTTTGACGAACGTTCATGGTTTGCTCCTCCTTTGCTCTAAACGTGTTCAAAAAAGTACGTTTCCCGGCAAGGCTAGCGCCCACACCCTTTCATGTCTGAATGTGGTACGCGACTCAACATTCTTGATAACCATGCAAGTTATTTTCAATAATACTACGACTTACAAAAAAGTGGCAGGGTTTGACAATTAAATTATGTTGGTTATTGCGCAAACGGGTTGACGCAATCGATTTCTTGCATGCCGTTGCGTGACAGTTGTAGGATTTTGTCTGTCTTTTTTGCTGCGAGTTGTGAATGTGTCACCATAATCGCGCAAGCGCCGGTGGCTTTGATTTCACGTTGTAGCAATTCCAGAATGGAATTAGCGGTATCAGGATCGAGGTTGCCGGTCGGTTCGTCAGCTAACACAAGCGCGGGTCTGTGCACCAGTGCGCGGGCGATGGCGACCCGCTGCATCTCGCCGCCGGACAGTTGGTGCGGAAAATCGCGGCCGCGACCGCCCAGGCCGACCGCTTCCAGCATCTCGGCCGCACGTGTCGTGGACAAACCATTCAAAAGCAACGGCAAGGCGACGTTTTGCAGTAGCGTCAGATGGGGCAAAACGTGGAATGCCTGAAAGATAAAACCCATGCGGCTGCGCCGCAGGCGGGTGGCGGCATCGTCGTCCAGGCCGGACATGGCGATGCCGTCGACCAGAATCGGGCTGGCGCCGGGTTTGGCGTCCGGCGTGGCGTCGGGCGTATCGAGGCCGGCGATGAGGTTCAGCAGCGTCGATTTGCCGACGCCGGAGTCGCCCATGATGGCGACAAACTCGCCAGCCTTGAAGGTCCATGACACGTCAGCCAACACCGGACGGCCAGGCACGTAGGATTTGGACAGATGGCGCAGTTCGAGCATAGTTTATTTTATCTGGTGAGCGCGCGGCGCAGCGCGAAGCTGACGCCATCGACCAGCGCCACCAGCAGCAGCATGGCGAGGATGACGGTGGCCGCCAGCGGCATCTGGAACAGCGACAGATGGTACTTGAGCATTTGCCCCAATCCGCCGGCGCCGACCACGCCGAGTATGGCGGCGGCGCGGATGTTGTTCTCCCAGCGGTACAGTGTATAGGACATCATCTGTGGCAGCGTTTGCGGCAGCGTGGCATACAGGAAGGCGCTGGTGGCGCTGGCGCCGTTGGTGCGCAGGCTTTGTTCAGGCAGCGGCGCGGCGTTTTCCAGCGAGTCGGCAAACAGGCGTCCCAGCACGCCGGCGGTGTGCGCGGCCAGTGCCAGCGTGCCGCCCAGCGGTCCGAGGCCGGCGGCGATCAGCATGATGGAGGCCCACACCAGTTCGGGGATCGAGCGCAGTACGTTGAGCAGGGCGCGCATGGCGGCGCGTGGCGCGGCGCCGAAGCGGCCGGACGCGGGCAGTGAGAACGCCAGGCCGAAGATCACGGCCAGCAGCGTGCCGAGGCCGGACATGGCCAGGGTTTCGATCGCGGCCCAGAGGGTCTTGGTGAGGAAGGGCAGGCCGGTTTCGGGCGGTGTGAAGCCGGACAGCAGTTCAAGGCTGCTGTTGATGGCTTCCACGGTGAAGAATTCGCGCCATTTCAGTGGCAGGGTGTAGAAGCTGGCGATGATCAGGGCGAGCAATAGCAGCATCAGCACGCGCACGGTCCAGTCGCGCGGTGGTGGTTTGGGCAGGTGCGGATTCATCCCAGCCTCCGGCGCAGCACTTTGGAGAATTGGTCGGCCAGCGCGACCAGCGCGACGAATACCAGCAGCATCGACGACACTTCGGCGCCGGCCAGCATTTTCATCGATTCGTCCATGCGCTGACCGAGGCCGCCGGCGCCGACGAAGCCCATCACTACTGAGCCGCGAATCGCGCATTCCCAGCGGTAGACGGTGTAGGACATCAGTTCCGACGCGGCCTCCGGCAGGGCGCCGTATAGCAATGCGCTGAGGCGTCCGGCGCCGTTGGCCAGCAGCGTGTCGCTGGCGTGGGCGTCGGACGATTCGAGGATTTCGGCGTAGACCTTGCCCAGCATGCCGCAGTAGGTGAGGGCGATCGCCAGTACGCCAGCGGTTGGCCCGAGGCCGATGATGCGTACGAATAGTAGCGCCCATACCAATTCCGGCACGGAGCGCAGTAGTACCAGCAGCCAGCGCGCGGTCTGTCGCACGACGCGCGCGATGGGGCGCATGCGGCCGGTGCCGAGCGCGGAGATCGATAGCTGTTCGTTGATGATCAACGTGGCGGGGATGGCGCCCAGCAGGGCCAGCGTGAGGCCGGCGGTGGCGATGGCCACGGTGTTCCAGGTTTCGCGCACCAGCATGTCGAGGAATTCGGCGCTGTGCGCGGGCGTGAGGAAGTCGGCCAGGAAGCGGCCGGTGGCGCTCAGGCTTTGTTCGTCCAGCAGTATCCAGGGCTTGAATTCGGTGACCACCAGCGTTGGCCACAGGATGATCAGTGCGATGACGCAAGCCACCACACGGCCGCGCAGCGCGGGATCGCGGCGCGCCGCCTCCGCTCCGGCATGATGGCCACCGCCAGCGCGCTTCCCGCCACCGCCTGCGCCGCCGTTGCCGCCAACGCCACCATTGCTGCCGCCTGCGCCGCCGGCTGGATTCAGTGCGGCGGCCATTACAGGCAGGCGCCTACGCCGAGCTTGACCGCCATCGCGTCGTCCTCAAGCGGCTTGCTGGCGGCCGGTTGTTCGCCTTGATACAGCGCGGCGATCATCTGCGGTGTGACCTGTTCGCGCGGCAGGTCGAATTCAACGCGGCCATCGCGCAGGGCGACGATGCGCGGGAAGTGTGCCAGCGCCAGATCCACCTGATGCAGACTGCAAATCAGCGTGGCGTTGCGCGCCTTGGCTTCTTCGCGCAGTGTGGTCAGCGTCAGCTCCGACAGCGCCGGATCGAGCGCGGACAAGGGTTCGTCCACCAGCAGCGCCTGCGCCGGCGACAGCAGCAAACGCGCCAGGCCACAGCGTTGGCGCTCACCGCCGGACAGGCGATCAACGCGCGAATACAGCTTGTCGCCCAGATTGAAGCGCGACAGCGCCTGCCACGCAGCTTCCGGATCGGCAGGCTTGAACAACGACGCCAGCGCGCGCCACACCGACCATTGCGGCAGGCGCGCCGCCAGCACCGCCGTCACCACGCGCTGGCGTGGCGGCAGTGGCGGCGTTTGCGGCGCCAGGAACAACTGCGCGCGCAAGCGGTGACGCGCCGCCTCGCCCAGCGCCCACGGATCGACACCGAAGGCTTGAAAGCTGCCTGCGGATGGCCGATGGGACAGGGACAGTGTCGCCAGCAAGGTAGTCTTGCCGGCGCCGGAAGGGCCGATCAGGGCCAGTTGCTCGCCCTGTTTGATGGTCAGATTGATGGCTTGCAGCGCGGACGCCGACTGCGCGCCGAGGTGGCGCACAGTCAGGTCTTGCAGTTGATACGTGGTTGGCATTACAGATTACTTCAGCAGGCCCGCATTCTTGGCTGCGGCTTCGATGTTCTTATAGTTCTCGGCCTTGGTCGGGATGAACTTGGAAGCGCGCTGCAGTTCCATGATCGCTTTGTCTTCAGGCTTGTTGGCATCCAGCTCCAGGAAGGCGTCGGCCAGCTTTTTCTTCAGATCGGCGTTCATGTCGGTGCGCACCGACCAGTTGTAATCATAGTAGCCTGGGGTGGTGTAGAACACGCGCACCACGGCCGGATCGACCTTCTTGGCCTCCACCAGCTTTTCCCACACCGAGATATTCAGCGCGCCGGCGTCCACCTTGCCGCCCGCAACCGCAGCCACGGTGGCGTCATGCGCGCCGGAGAAGGCGATGCGTTTCAGGTCGGTGTCCGGATTGATTTTCGCGGCCAGCAGATAGTAGCGCGGCATCAGGTGGCCCGAAGTCGAGGACTCGGAGCCGAAGCTCAGGGTCTTGCCTTTCAGGTCGTTCAGGCTGTTGATGCTCTTGTTGGTGGTGACGAACACCGAACGGAATTTTTCATCTTCCGCGCGCTGCACCAGCGGTGTGATCTGGCCCTTGCTGCGCTCATTGGCCTGCACGAAGGTGAAACCGCCGAACCAGACCATGTCGACCTTCTTGTTGATCAGGGCTTCGACCGAAGCGGCGTAGTCGGTCACCGGGGTGAACTCGACCTTCATGCCGATCTTCTTCTCCAGATATTCACCCAGCGGCTTGAACTTGCGTTGCAGTTCGGTCGGCGCCTCGTCCGGAATGGCGGACACGCGGAACACGTGATCGGCCGATTGCGCCTGGGACCAGGAAGCGGCCAGCATCATGCCGGTGGCGAGCAGGGATTTGAGGGAGATTTTCATTGTCGTTTGCCCTTTAGTGTGAATAGTCGCACAGAACTTTTGGTACAGCGCTACAAAATGGATATTCGGCTATCATAACAAAAATCATCTAAGCACATGACTACCCAGAATAAAGGCATGGCATCGTATGCAATTGTCCCGCTCCCCGGCGATTCGTGTTGTGTCGCCCCTCGCCAACAACACATCGTCCCTGCGGCCCGCACATGGCAGCGCTGAGGTGATCGCTGAAATCAGCGCCGGCTTGCTGGCGCCATCGGCTTATACATCGCCCAAATTCCTGTACGACAGCCTGGGCTCCAAATTGTTCGAGGCGATCTGCGAACTGCCCGAGTATTATCCGACCCGCACCGAAGCGCGTATCTTCAGCAGCTATGGCGATGACATGGCGCGCGTGGTGGGCGAGGGCGCGGCGCTGATCGATCTCGGCGCCGGCAATTGCGCCAAGGCCGCCGCGCTGTTCCCGATTCTGAAGCCGGCGCAGTACGTGCCGGTCGATATCTCGCGCGACTTCCTGCTGGGCGCCGTGACGCAATTGCAGCAGCGCTTCCCGCATATCGAGATGACCGCACTGGGACTGGATTTCTCCAGCGGCTTCGAACTGCCGCAGCACGTGCAAGCTGGCCGTCGCGTGTTCTTCTATCCCGGCTCCTCGATCGGCAATTTCTCGCCATCGCAGGCGGTTGAATTCCTGCGTGGCCTGCGCGCCAACGCTGGCGCCGATGGCGGCCTGTTGATCGGCGTGGACCTGATCAAGGACCACGCGGTGCTGGACGCCGCCTACGACGACGCGTTGGGTGTGACCGCCGCCTTCAACCTGAACATGCTGCGCCACCTGAACCACTTGATCGGCGCCGATTTCGACGTCAGCCAATGGCAGCACGTTGCCTTCTTCAATGCCGAGGAAAGCCGGATTGAAATGCATCTGGAAGCGCGCGAGCCGCTGACAGTGAGCTGGCAAGGCGGCGAACGCGATTTCGCGCGCGGCGAACGCATACACACCGAAGACAGCTACAAATACACGCGCCAGTCGTTTGCCACGCTGTTGGAGCGGGCCGGCTTTGCCACGCAAAGCATGTGGACCGACGACAAACACTGGTTTGCGGTGATCTACGCACGCGCCATCGCCAACTGACTGACATCATGGATCAACTGAACACCCGCTATGCCGCCGTCCGCAAGCACACGCTGGCGCTGGCCGAGCCGCTGAGCGATGAAGACTGCGGGGCGCAATCGATGCCGGACGCCAGTCCGATCAAATGGCATCTGGCGCATACCACCTGGTTCTTCGAAACCTTTATCCTGGAGCGCATGGAGCGCGACTTCGTGTCGTTTCATCCGGCGTTCCGCATCCTGTTCAACTCCTACTACAACGGCATCGGCGAAAAGCACCCGCGTCCGCAGCGCGGCCTGTTGACGCGGCCCGGCATGGCGCAGGTGCGCGCCTATCGGGCCGACGTCGACGCCCGCATCGCGCGGCTGCTGGACAGCGCGCCGGGCGCGGAGCTGGACATGCTGCTTACGCTCGGCATCCAGCACGAACAGCAGCACCAGGAGCTGATGCTCACCGATGTCAAACACCTGCTGGCGCAGAGCATCCTGCGGCCGGCTTACATGGAAATTCCGCTGCCGCCGGCGAGCGCGGTGGCGCCGCTGGACTGGCTGGCGTTCGAGGGCGGCCTGACCGAGATCGGCTACGATGGCACGGGCTTCAGCTTCGACAACGAACTACCGCGCCACAAGCAGTACGTGGCGCCGTTCGCGCTGGCTTCGCGGCTGGTGACGAATGGCGAATACCTGGACTTCATCAACGCCGGTGGGTATTTCAACGCCGCGCTGTGGCTGGCCGAGGGCTGGGACTGGGTGCGCACGCAAAACCTCAAGGCGCCGATCTACTGGTTCCAGGACGAGCAGGGCGCATGGCAGGAGTTCACGCTGCACGGGCCGCAGCCGCTGGACCTGAACCGTCCGCTGACGCACATCTCGCTGTTTGAAGCCGACGCTTACGCGCATTGGGCCGGCGCCCGTTTGCCGACCGAAGCGGAATGGGAATATGCCGCCGCCCGCGCCGCCATCGACAGCGGCGCGCTGCATCCGGCCGGCGCCGGTGCCGGCGCTGCGGGCGGACTGGCGCAGATGTACGGCCACTGCTGGCAGTGGACCAGCAGCAGCTACGCGCCGTATCCGGGCTTTGCCGCCGCCGAAGGGGCTTTGGGCGAATACAACGGCAAATTCATGCTGAACCAGTACGTGCTGCGTGGTTCATCATGCGCCACGCCGCCTGGCCACGCGCGCATCAGCTACCGCAACTTCTTCCCGGCCGGCGCGCGCTGGCAATTCACCGGCATCCGTCTCGCCCGCCGCTGAGATTCAGAGTCAGATCGAACTAGGCCAGGTGGCGCGCGATGCTGCTGGCGACGATCGCGTGGAACATGGCTGGATCGGGCACCAGGTTGCCGAGTTTGAATAGCAGTGGCAGCGCTTGCTGGGTGACCGACAGTCCGATGTCGCGGCTAGTGAAAACGATCATCGGCGACAGGAACTCCGGCAAATTGCCGACGGCGGCGCCGCCCAGCAGGCCGGTGAGATAGCGGCGCCGAATCTGGATGTCTCGTTCAATTTGCAACTGGCGCTTTTGCTGGCTGACTTGGCCGGCATGCACCCGATAGCGGGTCAGTGGCTCAGCCAGATTCTCGTAGCGTTTGCCCAGTAAAGCGCCGCGGCACCATAATTCATAATCTTCCGCGTAATCGAAGCGCGGATCGTAGTGGCCCACGTCGTCGAAGAAGCTGCGCCGCATGAGCATGGAGGGATGGGCCATGCAATTGCCTTGGATGAGCGAGGTTTTGATGGTGGCGTCGCCGGCCGGTTTGAGTGCCAGTTTGGTGCCGTGGCCCGGCACATCGTCAAATAGCTCCAGGGCCGTGCCGCAAACGTCGATCTCCGGTTGTGCTTCCAAAAATGCCACTTGGGCGGCCAGCCGCTGTGGCATGGCCAGGTCGTCAGCATCGAGGCGCGCAATATAGGGGGTGTCGATACGCGCCAGGCCGGCGTTGAGCGCCCCCGCCACGCCGGCATTGCGCGCCAGCGTCAGCACGTCGAGCTGCAAACGGTCGGCATAACTGCGTGCGATGGCGGCGGTGTCGTCGGCCGAGGCGTCGTCGACCACCAGCACCGCAAAGTCCCGAAAGTGCTGCTGCGTCAAACTGTCCAGGGTTTGCGCCAGGGTCGGCGCAGCGTTATGGGCGGGAATGAGTACCGTGACTTGTGCCATGTTGTCGGGTTGGTCTGTGATGGAGGGAAAGGTCAGCTGAAGCGCTCAATCAGCCTTGCCACCTTGTCGACATCTTCCATGCGCCGGTGCACGAAGCACATATGGCAGAGCTTGATGTAGTGGGCATGTATGATATGGTCGACATTGCCCGCGAACTCAGCGGGCACAGTGCCGCGCAGGTAGAACAGGTGCTCGATGAAATCGAGCTCGAACTGATTGGTCGTGCTCAGGTCGACCCTGACGCGCTGGTTCCAGGCGGTTGGGTCGCCTTCGCGGTAGGCCGCACCCAGCAGCGGCAAATACAGTGCCCCGCCGCGCAGCGAACCCAACGCCTGAATAAAATAATCGGTCACGGGCGGCCGCTGAAAAAACCAGTCGGGCATGCGGTCGAACACGCTGCGCCGCACCAGCAAAGCGGGGGTTGGCATGAAGCCGCCGTCGCCTTCGATGACTTGTCCGGGCGCGAACAAGCGCGGCTCATCGCCGTGATCGGCATAGTTGCCCGTGACTTGGTCGTCGTTCCAGCGCACCCGCGTGGCCCGGTGGAAGCACAGGTCGACATGCGGTAACAGTTCCAGTCCATTGCATTGCATGGCCAGCTTGTCCGGCGAGGTCCAGAAATCGTCGCCCTCGCAAATCGCCACCAGTTCGCCGCTGCATTCCGCCATGATGTAAGGCCACATGGAAATCTGTCGGCTATAGATATTTTGCGGCTGGCAGATGATCTTGACCGTGTGGCGCGAGGTGGCGGCAAATTGCCGGTAGATCGCTTCCGAACCGTCGGTTGAGGCGTCGTCGTGAATCACGATCTCGATTGGCCGGTTTAGCTGCTGGGCCTCAATGCCCGACAAGGCCTTGCCAAGATAATTCTCGTGGTTATAAACAAGGACCACCACGGAGACGGTTTGCGTTGCTGTCATTTTTCGAAGAGGAAGAAAGGTTCCGCTGGGTTGATACCCAACTGGTCGGTGTCAACCTGGATGTGCAGCGTCTGGTGGTTGCCGCCGATGTATTTGAGACCGGCCGATGAAATGAGGGTGAAAATATCGGTGCCATACAGGCGCACGTGGTCGGATTGGCCGAATAACATCTCACGCGTTGCCAGCGAAGACGCCGATTCCTCGACAATGGTGCTGGGTAGAATGGATGAGTACGGCGTCTGCAGGATGGCTAGACCGCCCGGCTTCAGTACCCGGGTCAATTCGCGGATCGCTTGCTGATAGTCGTTCACATGCTCCAGAACGTGATTAGCGATCACCAGGTCGAAATAGTCGTTCGGGAAGCCGATGTCCTGCATGTCGATTTTTTGCACATCCGCCGCGTTCGGATACATGTCGGCGAGCACGTGCTGTTGCGGCTGTTGGGCCTGGATCAGCAGCCGCAGATAGCGTTCTGGTGCGAAATGCAGCACGTTGCCACCGGAAATGCGCTGCAGCAGGCCGGGTTGGCTCAGATAGATGAACAGGTGGCGTTCACGGTCGGTACTGCCGCAGTGCGGGCAGCTGAAATTGTCGATGTCCGAGCCGACCACCTGGAGCGCTTTTTGTAGCGGACTCAACGCAGCATAACCCTGGTTGTAGGGCAGGAATTGTTGGACGTTTTGACGGCAAACTACGCAATATTTCATAAGATGGGTATCGGCGCCATACAGCGCTGTCTTGATAGTTAGCGGGACTGATCAAAGGCCGACAGCGTCGTCTTCCTCGATCTGATCAGCCTGGGCGGCCAGGGCGGCGGCATTCGTGGCGCGGATGTGAATGGTTGCGGCGGGCATGCTCTTCCTTAATTCTTTTGCTGAGGTAACGGTGCCACCTCGCAGATGATGCTATAAGGATGCTGCCCAGTCAAGGCAAGCGTTTACAGGCGGAAGGAACTTACCACTTCGTTCAGTTCGCCGGCCTGATCTTGCATCGCCGCCGCAGCGGCGGCGGCTTGCTCCACCAGCGCGGCATTCTGCTGTGTGACCTGGTCCATCTGGCTGATGGCGATGTTGATTTGTTCAATGCCGCTGGTCTGTTCGTGATTGGCGACGGTGATTTCCCCGACAATCGCGGTCACGCGGCGGATGCTGTCCTGAACTTCGTTCATGGTGCTGCCGGCGCGGCTGACCAGCTCCGAGCCTGCGGCCACTTTGTCGACCGAGTCATCGATCAGCGTCTTGATTTCCTTGGCGGCGCTGGCCGCGCGCTGCGCCAGTGTGCGTACCTCGGACGCCACCACGGCAAAGCCGCGTCCCTGCTCGCCGGCGCGTGCCGCTTCCACCGCCGCGTTCAGCGCCAGGATATTGGTCTGGAACGCGATGCCGTCGATGACGGAAATGATGTCGACAATCTTGCGTGAAGAGTCATTGATGGCGTTCATGGTGTCCACCACCTGCGCCACCACTGCGCCGCCGCGTTGCGCCACTTCGGTGGCCGATTGCGCCAGCTGATTGGCCTCATGCGCATTGGCGGCGTTCTGCTTGACGGTGCTGGTCAGCTCTTCCATCGAGGCGGCGGTTTCCTCCAGCGAGCTGGCTTGCTGCTCGGTGCGCGAAGACAGGTCCATATTGCCGCTGGCGATTTCGGCCGAGGCGGTGTTGATGGCGCCGGTGCCGCTGCGCACCCGGCCGACGATGTTGGCGAGATTGCCGTTCATGGTGCCCAGTGCTGTCAGCAACTGGCCCATTTCGTCGCGCTGCTGGCTGTTGATGTGTCGCGTCAGATCGCCTGCGGCGACGGCGCGCGCGACGTCCAGCGCGGCGCCGATAGGATCGGTGATGGAGCGGGTCACGCGCCACGCGAACACTAGTCCCAGCGCCAGTGCCACCACGCCCAGCCAACCCATCATCCGGCCGGCGGTGGCGATGTCCTGTTTGATCGAGGCGCCATTTTGCGTGGCCACGGTTTTCTGTAGGTCCGCCAGTTCGCGGATGCTGTCCTGCAGTTTGGCCAGCTTGGGCAGCATGTCGGCGTTGAGCGCGGCCTGCGCTTCTTCGCGCTGGCCGGCGTCCAGTTGTTTGAGGATGGCGGAGAACGAGGCCACATATGCCTTGCGCTGCTCGACGATGGTGGCCAGCAGTGCCTTGCCGCGTTCGAGGTAGATCAGCTGGTTCAGCGTTTCCAGCGCCTTGCTGATGATTTGCTTGTTGCTGTCGATGTCGCGCCGGATGGCGGCGATGCGTGCCGCATCACTGGTGATGAACAGTTCCAGCGTGAGCGCGGCGTTGGCGCGGGTAGTGCTGCCGACGGTGGCCGCCGCTTCGGCCTTGATCCAGTCCTTGTCGATGACGGTGCCGGTGAGGTTGCCGATGCTGTTCAGGCGTTGCAGGCCGATGCCGATCAGGATCGCCATCAAGATCAGGACTGCGCCAAAGGCGAGACCAAGACGGGCGCCGATTTTGAGATTGGAGAGATTCATACACCGGCCCACGTCGTCAAACATGTAACTAGTATACTTTGAATGCTGCAATGCGGAAAAGGTTGTTGCTGCAGTTATTACCGAGAGTGTTGCGCGGGTGGGACGCAGCTGGGACGCCGCGTGCCACCCGTTCTATTACTGCGTTGCGGCTATCAGACTGCAACAGTGCCAGCTGCCTGCGCCGCCTGCTGGCGCGTCAACTGACGGTTGACGGCGCTCAGCACGGCCTTGAACGAGGCGGTCAGGATGTTGCTGTCGGTGGCGGCGCCGAACAGGGTCGGGCCGTTGGCCAGACGCAGTTCAACGTAGCACGCAGCCTTGGCGTTGGCGCCGGAGCCGATCGAGTGCTCGTGGTAGTCCATCAGTTTGATGTCCAGGCCGAGCGCGTCGACGAAGGCGTCGATCGGGCCATTGCCGCCACCTTGCAGTGCCAGCGGCGCGCCGTTGTGGATCATGGCGACGTCGATCTGCACCGGCTCGTCGCTGCTGGTGTCTTCCACCATTTTGTGCGACTGGTAGCCGTAAGGGACGGTCTGCTCGAAGTATTCCTTGTTGAAGATATCGTAGATGCCTTCCGAGGTGATTTCGAGGCCGGTCTGGTCGGCCACCACTTGCACGGCGCGGCTGAACTCAATCTGCAGACGGCGAGGCAGCACCAGGCCGTAGTCCTGTTCCAGCAGGTAGGACATGCCGCCCTTGCCGGACTGGCTGTTCACGCGGATCACGGCGTCGTAGCTGCGGCCCAGGTCTTGCGGGTCGATCGGCAGGTATGGAATCTCCCAGAGCGCGCCCGGCTGCTGCTTGGCGAAGCCTTTTTTGATCGCGTCCTGGTGCGAGCCGGAGAAGGCGGTGAATACCAGGTCGCCGACGTATGGGTGACGCGGGTGCACCGGCAGCTGATTGCATTCCTCAACCACTTTGCGTACTTCGTCGATGTCGGAGAAATCCAGGCCAGGATGCACGCCCTGGGTGTAAAGATTGAGTGCCAGCGTGACCAGGTCGACGTTGCCGGTGCGCTCGCCGTTACCGAACAGGCAGCCCTCGACGCGGTCGGCGCCGGCCATCACGGCCAGTTCGGCCGAAGCCACGGCGGTGCCACGGTCGTTGTGCGGGTGGACCGAAATGATCAGCGAATCGCGGCGGGTCAGCTTGCGCGACATCCATTCGATCTGGTCGGCGTAGATATTAGGGGTGCTGCATTCCACGGTGGACGGCAGGTTGATGATCATCTTCTTGTTCGGGGTCGGTTCGAAGATGGCGATCACGGCGTCGCAGATATGCTTGGAGAAGTCCAGCTCCGTGGTGGAGAAGGATTCCGGGGTGTACTCGTAGCCCCAGTCGGTGTCTGGATGCTGTTTGGTCAGCTCTTTCACCAGCTTGGCGCCGGTGGTGGCGATGTTGGTGATCTCTTCGCGCGACATGCCGAACACCACTTTGCGGAACACCGGCGCCACCGAGTTATACAGGTGGACGATGGCGCGCTTGGCGCCGACGCAGGATTCGACGGTGCGGCGGATCAGTTCTTCACGCGACTGGGTCAGCACGATGATGGTGACGTCGTCCGGAATGCGGTTCTCTTCGATCAGTTTGCGCACGAAGTCGAAGTCGGTCTGCGACGCCGATGGGAAGCCGACTTCGATTTCTTTCAGGCCGACCTTGATCAGCAGCTCGAACATGCGCAGTTTTTTCTCGATGCTCATCGGCTCGATCAGCGCCTGGTTACCGTCGCGCAGGTCGGTGCTCATCCAGATTGGCGGTTTGGCGATGACGGCGTTCGGCCAGGTACGGTCGGACAATTGGACGGCGGGGAAGGCGCGGTATTTGGACGCTGGGTTCTGCAACATCATGATGGGGCTCCTGGATCTTCTGTAAATTTGGGTGCCGGCGAGAGAGCGCTGGCGCTACTGGGTGTGGCGGAGGGGCTGCCGTGCTACCACGGGGCGCTAGGCGCGGCAACCGATCGGTAGTTTTAGCAGTAGCGTCGACAGCGAACGTGCGCCAGCCGGCAGCGCGAACAGATCGCTGGTGCGGGATGGAGCATGGATGGCCGTAGTCGTAGAGAGCATCGGTGCAAAACTTTCCTGGATTTTGAGACGGTGTGCGGGCTTATGGCCGGCACCGGGGTACAACAGGGACGCGGATTAAACGCGTGCTAGTAGACGCGCTGCTAGCGATAGGGCGCTGGCAGGCGATAGCAGGAAAGCGGATAGGTGCAGATGCGAGATCATTCCTCCAATGTAAGAGATTGGCTACTGGCTTGTCAAGCAGTTTTAGCTTGGATTGCCGAGTTCATGAATGAAGGCATCGGCAAGGATTTTGATGCCAAAGTCGAATTCGCGCGCGTGGTCAAGCCGACTGAGGTGGTGCGCAACCAGCGCAATGTGGGGCAGCCCAAGCTTGCCCAGCGCGGCCTCCCGTGGGCTGGCAATTTCGACATCGTCGCTGCCCAATGTCAGGCCGGTCGTGGCCTCACGCAGCAAGGTGCCGGTCATAAAAGCCAATACCGCGCGCACCGCGTGCACTGCCCAAGCGGGCTTGGCGCCGGCGCTGATCAGGGCCGCCAGTGTCGCTTCCAGCGGCGCGAGATGCGCGAGTGACTCAACCGGCCGGCTGAGCACCAGGGTGGCCGCCTCGCGGTGTGACGACAGCGCCGCCGCCCGGAAGGCATGCGCAATCGCCACCAGGTCGGACCGCAAATCGCCGGTGCGTTCCGGAATGACCATGCGCGACAGGACATGCTCGGCGACCGCGTCGAGCAGCGCTTCCTTGTTTTCGATGTGGTTGTAAAGACTCTTCGCGTCCACTCCCAGGCGGCGCGCGACCACACGCAAGCTCAGGGCGCCGGCGCCCTCGCTGCCAATGATATCGACGGCGGCCTGCACGATGGTTTCACGGGACAAATCCGACTGCCCGCTGCGTGGGCGGCCACGGCGCGCCGGGGCGACGGCATTTTCAGGATGGGAAGTTGTGCTCATGGAACAGGAGCTTAACTTACCTTGACATAAAAATCCACAGCGTGGTTAAATCAAAAAAAAATCCACGGCGTGGATTAAATCTATAACAGTTTTTGGAGACCATCATGACCTCGTTAGCCTCGCCTCCGCCCCCGGGCTGGAGCCTATCCGACCTCGCCGGTTTGCCGACGGCAGGCGAATCGATTAGCTCGCTGGAAATTTCTGATGACGGCGGCCCTGGTGGGCGATTGCGGGCGGCGCGCGCGGCCGGCCTGCGCTTCCGTGCGGAATTCGCGAGGTCTGGCATGCCGGCCACGATCGACACCTGCGATCTGGTCACGCTGCCGTATCCAAGCCGCTTCGGCTTGTTTCGGGCGACCAAGGCGTTGGCGCCTTTTCTCTCGATCACCAACCGGATGCTGGTGATCCGCTGGACCGACAGTGGAGGGCGGCCGCGGGTGCTGCTGTTCGAACCCAGCGATGTTGAACTCGGGCGCAACACGCCTTACTTCGCGGAGCTGCTGCGCCGCACCCCGAAGGTGGTGGCTAACCGCGTGACCACCGTGCACGGCACCGTCCTGGAGCACCTGGCACGCCTGGGCATCAAGCCGTCCGAGGTCGACTACCTGGTTTTCGACCATCTGCACACGCAGGACCTGCGCCGCTGGGTAGGAACCAGCACCTTCCAGGCGGACTTGAATCAGCGCGCCAGGGCCATATTCCCGAACGCGAAAGTGATTGTTCAGCAGGATGAGCTGATCGCCATGGCCGATCTGCATCCGTTGCAAAGGCCGTGGTACCAGCCGGAAGCCTACCGCGATGTTCCGCTGGATGTGTTTCTGCCGATTGAAGGCTCGGTGATGCTCGGTCCAGGCGTGGCCATCATCAAAACCCCGGGGCACGTATTTGGCAACCAGAGTCTGGTGCTTAACACCTCAACCGGCATCTGGGTCAGCAGCGAGAATGTCATCGCCACCGAGTGCCTGACGCCCGAACATTCGCGCTTGCCCGGTGTCGCCGCCTGGAGCAGGGCGTGGCGGCAGGAAGTCATCCTCAATGCGAACACGATCGAAACCATCGCCGATCAGTACAACTCGATCATCCTGGAAAAGACCATCGCCGACCGTGCCCAGGCCGACTCGCGCTTTCTGCAATTCTTTCCCTCTAGCGAACTGACCCCGATGTGGACCAATCCGGGCACCTCGCCGACCTTCCGCCATTGCGCGATCACCCATGCATCCTGAGAGCCTATCGTCATGAATTCTTACCGTACCCTTCCTTCCCCGGAGCGTCTCGCAGCGCGCGAAAAGCTGGTTCTCGACCATTTTCATGATGAAGTGGCACAGCGCTGGAACGACGTTCTGGCGACCTTTCCCCATCCGCACTACGAAATCATCGCGACCATGACGGTCCACGATGGCGACCACGAGGTGCGCGGCTACTACCACGACACGCGGGTGGCATTCCCCGACCAGGACCACGAGCTGGTCTCGCTGCGGCACAGCCACGACGCGGTGATCGCGGAGTTCTGGCTGCTGGGCACGCATCGCGGTCCGCTGGGCACGATTCCCGCCACCGGCTCGCGCTTTCGCGTGCGGATGGCCGCATTCTTCATTTTCGATGCGCAGGACAATCTCATCATTGAACGGATCTACTTCGACACCCTGACCATGCTCAAGCAACTGCTGGGCGGCGTCAACTTGAAGCACCCGAAGAATTGGCCGCTGGCAGTGAAGGCACTGCGCGGCCTGCTCAAGCTTTCCGGCAAGCCCGACCCGCGCCTGCTCCAGACCACACCGCCCAAGCTGCTCTCCTGAACAACACTTCACTTCTCAACCCTTGAAAGGACTTCGAATATGAATATGCGCGCTCTCATTGGTGGTATCGGCCCGGACTGGGTGCTCAAGCCGGATGTCGCCCTGCCGGCATTGCGCCTCGGCGCCGTGCGGGTCCGCGTGGTCGCGGCGGCGCTGAATCGCGCCGACTTGTATATGTTGACGGGAACCTATAGCCCGAAGCTGAAGCCGGGCGATGTCTACCCGGCCGGCATGGAATTCGCCGGCGTGGTTGAAACCTCCAGTCCGCTCGCACCGTCGATGCCGGTGGGCACTCGCGTGATGGGCGTGACGATGGGCGCTTTCGCCGACTATGCCTTGTGCGATCCGAGGATGTTGCTGGCGATCCCGGACGGCATGACATTTGAACAGGCCGCTTGTTTGCCGGTGGCGCTGGCGACCGAGCATGACGCGCTGGTGACGCAGGCGGGCTTCGTCGCCGGTCAATCGGTGCTGGTGGTCGGCGGCACCACCTCGATCGGCCTGGTGGCGATCCAGATGGCCAAGGCATTGGGGGCGTCGACCGTGATCGCCACCACCACGTCCAGCGCCAAACGTGGCGCGATGCTGGCGGCCGGTGCGGACGTGGCGATTAACACCGCCAGTGAGTCGCTGGTGGAGGCGGTGCTGGCCGCCACCGACGGCAAGGGCGTGGATATCACGCTGGATCATCTGGGGGGCGAGCAGTTCGGCCTGTTGCCGGCCGTGACCCGCACGCAGGGCACCATCGTCAACATCGGCCGGCTGGCCGGACCGGTGGCCAATCTTGACCTGGACCAGGTGTCATTCCGGCGACAACGGCTGATCGGCACCACCTTCAGCATTCGCACGCCGGAAGAGCTTGGCGAGGTCTGCATGGCGCTGCACGCCAGCGTCATGCCGGCCCTGGCGGATGGCAAATTCACGCCGCTGATCGACTCGGTCTATCCGGTGCATGCGGCGCTGGAGGCGGCGAACCGCCTGCGGGACAACGCCGCGCTCGGCAAGATTCTGCTTTCCTTCGCGGACGCGCCAGAGCAGCCGGTGCAGCGCGCGCCGGTGCACAATTTCTTTGGCTCCATCGCGCAACTGGGTTACGTGGTGAAGGACATCGATGCCTCGATCGCGGGCTTTGTCCGCAGCGGCATCGGCCCATGGTTCCTGCTGCGCGGCGTGCAGCCGGAGAACTTCACCTACAAGGGCGCGCCGAGCGCGATGGCGATGGACGTCGCCGTGGCCAACAGCGGCGACATTCAGATCGAGATCATCACGCCGGTCAACGATGCGCCATCCATGTACCGCGACTTTCTCGATGCCGGACGCGAGGGCTTGCAGCATTTCGCCTACTGGTCGCGCGACTACCAGGCATTGTACGAGCGCGCGCTGGCCGCCGGCTTCAGCGTTGGCCAGGAGGGGCAACTCGGCGGGCCGAGCGGACGTTTCGCGTATCTCGAAACCGAGCACCACGCAGGCACCTGTGTCGAGATTTCAGATCTGGGTGGCGCCAAGGCGGCATTGTTCGATTACGTGAAGAAAGCGGCACAGCACTGGGACGGCAGCAATGCCGTGATTGTGATTGACCCGGCGATGCTCGCATCACATTAAACGGCGCGGCTATGAAAATTCATCATCTCAATTGCGGGACCATGCATCCGCTGGGCGCGCCGTGCGGGCTGGTCTGCCATGTATTGCTGATCGAAACCCGCTCCGGACTGGTGTTGGTCGATTCCGGACTGGGGCTGCTGGATGTCTCGCAGCCCGGCCGCCGGTTTGGACCGTCGAGGGCGTTTGTTCGACCCGTGTTCAGTCCCGAGGAAGCGGCGATTGTGCAGATCGAACGCATGGGCTTCGACCCGCGTGACGTCCGGCATATTCTCTTGACCCATTTCGATGCCGACCACGTGGGCGGATTGGCGGATTTTCCCTGGGCACAGGTGCATTTGACGTCAGCCGAGGCGTTTGCCGCGCGCCACCCGAAGACCCTGGTGGAGCGCGGACGCTACCTGCCCGCGGCGCGTGAACACGGGCCGTTGCTGGTCGAGCACACGCCACAGCAGTCGAATCATGGCGCGGCTTCGCGGCGGCCAAACCGCTGGCCGAGGTGGCGGACGGGATTGTGCTGGTCAGCCTGCCGGGCCACACGCGGGGGCATGCGGCGTATGCGATCGATGCGGGCGACCGTTGGATATTGCATGTTGGCGATGCCTTCTACCATCACGGCCAAATCGACGGACGCGGCGGCGCGCCGTATTCGCTCCGGCTGATGGAACGCTTGATCGCCCACGATTGGCGCCGTGTCCAGGCGAATCACGCCAGATTGGCTGAGCTATACACCCAGGGATCGTCCGAGATGCGCATCGTCAATGCCCACGATCCGGTGTTGCTGGACCAGGCACGCGATGCGGTAAGACCTGGTGGCATGAATTAAAGCCGCATCACACATCCATATAAAAAGGAGACAAAATTGAAACTGAAAAAAATCAGTCTGGCGGTCATGACCATGTGGTCGGTGGCGCTATCCGGCGCGGCCTCGGCCTCGGGATACCAATTCGGTTCGCAAACCATTTCAGGGCAGGGGAGCGCATTCTCCAACGCGGCGGAGGCGAACGATGCCAGCGTGCTGTTCACCAATCCGGCCGCCATGGCGCGCTTGAAAGGGACCGAATTGTCCGCCGGCTTGACGTTGGTGGTGCCGCATTCGAGCTATACCGACCTGGGGTCGACCAATGTGCTGGGCAAGCCGACCGGGGGCGGCAATGGCGGCACCTTCGCACCGAAGCTTGCGGGCGCGCCATCGTTCTACCTGACGCATGAAATCAACGACCGTCTGGCGGTGGGCGTCGGCATGTTCGTCCCGTATGGCGCCAAGCTCGACTACGGCGACAATTGGGTCGGGCGCTATTCGCTGCAGAGCATCGAGCTGAAGACGGTGGACATCAATCCGTCTGTTTCGTTCAAGTTGAACGACCGGCATTCGATCGGCCTCGGTGTCAGCGCGCAGTACATGACGGCCAAGATGAAGCAGGCGGGGGATGTCACGACCGCCGCCGCCGAAATCGGCGCACAGTATGGCAGCTCGTCCGCTGGCATTTCCGGCGACGGCCAGTCGCGTATCAGTGGCGACGACTGGGCTTACGGCTGGAACATCGGCTATATGTTCCAGCTGGATGAGGCCACCCGTTTTGGCCTGGCCTACCGTTCCAGTATCAAACAGACGCTGAAAGGCGATTGGAGGTGGGACTTCAGCAAGGTCACCGGCAGCTTTACCGGTGGCCATCTCAACGGCGTGTCGATGCGCGCACTGGCGGAAGAGCAGGAACCCAGCAGCAAAGCCGCGGTCAGCCTCGCCACGCCGGAAACGCTGTCGGCGAACCTGTTTCATCAACTGAACCCGACTATCGCGCTGATGGGGGATGTGACCTGGACACGCAATTCGCGCTTGCAGGACCTGGTCATCTCGCAGAGCAATGGCGTGGGGCCGGCGACGATCCATATGAATTGGCGCGACACCTATCGTATGTCGGTCGGCTTGAATTATCAGGTCAAAGAGGGGGTTATGTTGCGCACCGGGCTGGGCTATGATCAGTCGCCCATCTCTGGTGGCCAGGCGCGCCATCCGTCATTGCCGGACAGCGCGCGGTCCTTGTTGTCGGTTGGCGGAAGTTATCGCTTGAACCAGAACGCCTCTATCGATTGGGCATACACCTATATGCATATCAAGGACGCTCTGGCCGGCTACACCGATACGTGTAACCCGGCGCTGACAACTTGCTCCGGCAATGGCGAGACGACCACGGGAGCCTACAAGACTTACATTCAAATGGTAGGCATCCAGTACAACCACATATTCTGATCATCAGGCAGGGCACCCATGCAAGGATTAGTTGCGCTGGCTGCTGGGTCGAGGGTGACCTGGCGCGGCAAGAAGGCACATAAAGCAGCGCGTGCAGAAGCCTTCGCGCTCGCTGATTGTTTAAACTACGTTCACGCGGGGCTGGCCTTCTGCCATGCGGCCGATGACGGCGGCCTCGCCGAAGCCTTCGCGCTTGAACAGGGCCAGCACTTCTTCCACGCTGGCCGGATCGCAGCTGACCAGCAGGCCGCCCGAGGTTTGCGGGTCGGTCAGCAGCGAGTGCTGCGCCGGCGTGATGGTTTCGGCAAGCTTGACGTCATGGCCATACGCGGCCCAGTTGCGGCCGGAGGCGCCGGTGAAGTAGCCATCGTGCGCCAGTTGCTCCACGCCGGGCAGCAGCGGGATCTTGTTCATCTCCAGATGCGCTTCCAGCTTGGCGCCGCGCGCCAGTTCCAGCAGGTGGCCCAGCAGGCCGAAGCCGGTGACGTCGGTCAGCGCGTGCACGCCGGCCAGTTCGGACAGCGCCTTGCCTGGCTTATTCAGCTTGGTGGTGTTGGCGATCATGGCCTGGTAGCCGTCCGCATCCAGTTTGTCCTTTTTTAGCGCGGCCGATAGCACGCCCACGCCCAGCGGTTTGCCCAGCACTAGCACGTCGCCGGCTTGGGCGTCGGCGTTGCGCTTTACTTTGGATGGGTGGATCAGGCCCATCACCACCAGGCCGTAGATCGGTTCCACCGAGTCGATGGTGTGGCCGCCGGCGATGGGGATGCCGGCTTCGGCGCAGATCGATTCGCCGCCTTTGATGATCTGGCCGATGGTTTCGATCGGCAGTTTGTTGATCGGCATGCCGACCAGGGCCAGCGCCATGATGGGCGTGCCGCCCATCGCATACACGTCGGAGATGGCGTTGGTGGCGGCGATGCGGCCAAAGTCGTACGGATCGTCGACGATGGGCATGAAGAAGTCGGTGGTGGCGATCAGCGCCTGTTCGTCGTTCAGTTTATAGACGGCGGCGTCGTCGGCGGTTTCAATCCCGACCAGCAGTTCTTTCGGCACCGGGAAGCCGTTGGAGTTCTTCAGGATCTCGGACAGCACGCCGGGCGCGATTTTGCAGCCGCAGCCACCGCCGTGCGAGAAGGAGGTCAGTTTGATTGGTTCTGCGCTCATGGTTGGTCTTTCTGTTAAATTTGGCCTGAAAGTGGTTACAATCGGCCCATGAGCTCCTCATTCCGCAACGCCACCTCGCAGCAGATAGCCCAGGCCCTTCAGCATGCGCGGGATTATACGCTGTCGCTGTTCGATTGTTTTGTCGCCGCCGGCCTGGACGCGTCGGCGCGCGTGCCGCAGCTGCGCATCATTAATCCTCCGTTGTGGGAGCTGGGCCACATCGCCTGGTTTGCCGAATGGTTCATCCTGCGCGAAGCCGCCTCCAGCCATCCCGCTGACGCCAACGGCAACTGCCTGCTGACCAAGGGCGACGACTGGTTCGATGCCGCCAACGTGCCGCACCGCAGCCGCTGGACGCTGGACCTGCCCAGCAGCGGCGGTGTCAAAACCTACTGCCACGAAGTGCTGGACCGGGTGCTGGACAAGCTGTCGCGCGAGCCCAACACCGATGAGGCGTTGTATCCGTATCGCCTGGCGCTGGCGTATGAAGACATGCGCGGCGAAGCTTTGCTGCACGCGTTGCAAACCCTGGGCCTGGCCGCGCCGCCGCAGGCGTTCAGCGAGATGCCATCATCTTTTGCGCCGTCCGAACTCGGCTTCCCCGGCGGTACCGTGCTGTTGGGATCACAGCCGGACAAGGGCTTTGTATTCGATAACGAGCGCCAGCCGCATGCCTTCCGTGTTGCGCCGTTCCGCATGGACAGCAGCTTGGTAACGAATGCCCAGTATGCAGATTTCGTCATGGATGGCGGCTACGATAACCGTCAGTTCTGGAGCAATGCGGGCGCCGACTGGCTGATGCAGCAGGAACGTTCGGCGCCGCGCTACTGGCAGCGCGATGGCGGCCAATGGCGCACCATGCGCTTCGGGAAGCTATCCACGCTGGCCGGCACCGAGCCGGTGCGACATGTGAATCTGTATGAGGCGCAGGCGTATTGCGCCTGGGCCGGACGGCGCCTGCCCACTGAGGCAGAGTGGGAATATGCGGCTTTGTCCGGCCACCCGGCGCTGCGCTGGGGCCAGTTGTGGGAGTGGACCGCGTCGCCATTCGAACCTTATCCCGACTTTGTGGCGGACCGTTATCGCGAATATTCGGAGCCCTGGTTCCACACCCACCAAGTGCTGCGCGGCGCTTCGTTTGCCACGCCGGCACGTTTTGGCTCGGTCAAATTCCGTCATTTCCAGCTGCCGGAGCGTGACGATATCTTTGCAGGTTTCCGCACCTGCGCCTGGCCGGGGTAGCTTCTTATTTGGCGAGGGCTCTGCTATTCTTTTTGTTTTCATCCAAACAAAAAGGGCGACCCTCCATGAAACTGAAGCACCTCCTGATTTCCGCCGCAGTGTTGAGTGCAAGCGTGCACGCCGCCGACCAGGTCACGGTCATCCGCGCCGGCAAACTGGTCGACGTGGTCGCCGGCACGGTATTGAAGGATCAGACCATCATCATCACCGGTGAGCGTATCAGCGCGGTCGGCCCGAGCGCCTCGACCACGGTGCCGGCCGGCGCCAAGGTGATCGACCTGTCGGCGCAGACCGTGCTGCCTGGCCTGATCGACATGCACACCCACCTGACCGCCGACCCATACCTGAGCGGCTATAACTCGTTGGGCGTGTCCGACACCCGCGCCGCGCTGTACGGCGCGCGCGCCGCCCGTAAAACGCTGGAGGCGGGCTTCACCACCGTGCGTAACGTCGGCGCCGCCGGCTTTGGCGACGTGGCGCTGCGCGATGCCATCAACGACGGCGACGTGATCGGCCCGCGCATGCGCACCGCCGGCTACGCGATCGGCATCAAGGGTGGTCACTGCGACGAGAACCTGCTGCCGCCTGAAGTGAACTTCACCGGTCGCGGCGTGGCCGACGGTCCGTGGGAAGCGCGTGCCAAGGTACGCGAGATGGCCAAGTACGGCGCCGACGTGATCAAGATCTGCGCTTCGGGCGGTGTGCTGTCCAAGGGCGACGAGCCGGGCGCGCAGCAATACACGCTGGAAGAGATGCAGGCCATCGTCAGCGAGGCGCATAAGCTGGGCCGCAAGGTGGCCGCGCACGCGCACGGCACCCACGCGATTCACGACGCCATCATCGCCGGCGTCGATTCGATCGAACACGCGAGCCTGATCGACGAGGAGGGCATCAAGCTGGCCAAGGAGAAGGGCACGTATCTGGTGATGGACATCTACAACGATGACTTCATCCTGCAGGAAGGCGCCAAGGCCGGCATGCTGCCGGAATCGATCGAGAAGGAAAAGGTGATCGGCCAACTGCAGCGCGATAACTTCCGCAAGGCGTTCCAGGGCGGCGCCAAGATGGCCTTCGGCACCGACTCCGGCGTTTATCCGCATGGTGACAATGCCAAGCAGTTCTTCTACATGACCAAGTACGGCATGACCTCGATGCAGGCGATCCAAGCGGCGACCATCAACGCCGCCGATCTGCTGGGCTGGAAGGACCGCGTTGGTTCGATCAGCGTCGGCAAGTTCGCGGACATCATCGCGGTCAACGGCAACCCTGCCGACAACGCCAGTGAACTGACCAAGGTGTCGTTCGTAATGAAGGGCGGCGCGGTGATCCGCAATCCGTAAGTCACTAATGGCTTGACAGAGCATTCGCCTGGCTCGCCAGGCCATGCGGGCGGTGTAGAGGGGAAGATGTTTTTCTTTTTATACTGCCTGCATGCGTGTTTCATTCCTTCTTATGGCCGGGCTGCTGCTGGCCGCTGTGGTGAGCGGTTGCGGCGGTGGCTCGGCTTCCTCTTCGACCGCTTCCACCAGTTCTTCCAGCGCTTCCGCCGCCGCTGCCACGATTGCCGTTGGCGCTTCGGCCGCCGTGACGCTGGCCAATGGCGCCGCGCTGCCGGCGATGGCGGATGCGCTGGTGGTGGGCGACCATATCGTGGTGCGCTCGCGTTCCGATTCCTTCATCACCGTCAGCGGCGCACCGGCGTATGCGGCCACGCGACTGAGCGTGCTGGATAAGCAGGGCAAGCTGCTGTCCAGTACCGATTACGGCTTCTCGCTGGCTGCGGACTACACCGGTGAATGGCTGATGATGCTGTCGCCCGATGGCTTCATCATGGTGCAGGCATCGTCCGGCACGCGGCTGCTGCATTTCGATGCGCAAGCCAAGCTGCTGGATAGCGGCAGCGATCTGTATCCGGCGGTGGCGTCGACGTCGACCACCGAATACGCGGCGGCGGAGAACGGCGGCGCGGTCGATGGCAACGGCTTCTGGCTGGCCACCACCTTCTCGCTGTTGCCGGTCACCGATAAGACACAGTATCTGCTCAAGCTGTGCAAGTTCGATTTCAATGGCAAACAGCTGACGCCACCGTTCACCATTTCCACCTCGGCGCTGCATCCTTACGTGGCGGCTTCCGGCGGCGCGGTGCTGGCGGGCTGGATGGAAGGCGGCGGCGCCACGCTGGCCATGTGGGCCAAGGGCGCTGGCGCGCCGACCATCCGTTCGCTCGCCACCAGCGGTGCGCAGCCGTATCCGATTGCCTTGAACAGCGCCGGCAAAATGGGCGTGCTGTGGAACGGTAAAGCTACGACCACCAGCGCCGGTGGTGTGATGGGCGTGGCGGTGAGCGATGCGGGCGCGCCGGTGCTGGCCAGCGACCGCACCGATCTGACGCAGGAGAGCTTGTCCACCCACTGGAGCGGCAATGTGCGCACGTCGGTGATCGACGCGCATGCGTTCAGCGGCGGCATCACCATCGCCGGCAGTGTGGTCGGTTCGCTCCAGAGCGGCGACCCGGTGGGCGATATCCTGGTGCTGGCGGATTATGTGGTGGGTTCGAATCCGCTGTCGGCATCAGCGTCGACGGTGCTGCAGTTCACGTTGCCGACTGGCGTGGCGCTAGGTTCTACGCCCATTTTCCGGCAAATGCTGTTCAGCGACCACGCGGTGCTGCTGTCCGGCGACGACAGCGGTTTGCGGGCCTACTCTGTTACCCGTTAAGCAAGTGTGGTAATTCCGAACAACTGCTCGTTGTGTTAGACAATTTTTATTTATTTTCGGCATTTGTTAATGCATAATAATTCCAGAAGTCAATAACGCGCTGGTCTGGCCTGTTGGCGCGTGTCTGTACTCCCCTTTTTGATCCACCGAGCTAACGGCGCTATCCGCGTCGTTTTTTTCGTTCGTCCTGTACAAATGGAAGATGATGGAAGCTTTTAAAAAACTGAAAATTGGTACCCAATTGGCACTCAGCTTCGGCACGCTGACGGCGCTGATGCTGATCATGGCGACCTTCGCCATCGTTCGCATGAATTCGATCACCAATGCGTTCCACAACGAGCAGCGTCTGATGGCCGACAAGCTGGAGCCGCTGTATGTGGCGCGTGAGGCGCTGGCGCAGACCGGCATCGCGGCGCGCAATGGGTATATCGTCACCGATAACGCGCAGGCCGCGCGTGAACTGACTGTGCTGGACGAACAGCGTGCGATTTATCTGGAGGCGCTGGAGAAGATGACGCCGGCCTATCAGGGTGACGCCAATTTCGACAAGGTCCGTGTCGGCCTGCTGAAGATGGCCGACGCGCTGAAGCGTCCGCGCGCGTTGCGCGAGGCGGGCGACATGGAGGGCTACGCCGCTTTCCTCACCAATGAATGTAGCCCGCTGCGCAAGCAGATCGTGGCCGATATCGCCGCTGTGTTGAGTGCCGCGCAGGCTGAAACGCGCGAAGCCAGCGCTGGTGTGGACGAGCATGCGCATCAGGCTTTCCTGTGGATTGTGCTGCAGGCGGTGTTGTCGCTGGTGGTGAGTGTGCTGGTCGCGTGGGTGAATACGCAACTGCTGCTCAAGCAGCTGGGCGGCGAGCCGGCGTATGCCACGGATATCGCCAACAAGATCGCCGAGGGCGATCTGTCGGTGGCGGTGCAGGTCAAGGCTAATGATAAAACCAGTTTGCTGCATGCGATTGCGGCCATGCGCGACAGCCTGTCGTCGATTGTCGGCCAGGTGCGGCAGGGTACCAATCTGATTACCACGGCGTCGTCGGAAATCGCCAGCGGCAATCGCGATCTGTCGCTGCGCACCGAGCATCAGTCGGCGTCGCTGGAGAAGGTGGCGACCGCGATGGAAGAACTGACCGGCACCGTGCGCCAGAATGCGCATAATGCGATGCAGGCCAATACGCTGGCGGTGTCGGCGTCCGACGTGTCGGTGCAGGGCGGGCAGGTGATGGAGCAGGTGGAAGTGACGATGGCGTCGATTAACGAGTCGTCGAAGAAGATCGTGGACATCATCTCGGTGATCGACGGTATCGCCTTCCAGACCAATATTCTGGCGCTGAACGCGGCAGTGGAAGCGGCGCGCGCCGGTGAGCAGGGACGCGGCTTTGCGGTGGTGGCGACCGAGGTGCGTAATCTGGCGCAGCGCTCGGCGGCGGCGGCCAAGGAAATCAAGTCGCTGATCGACGATTCGGTGGTGAAGGTGGGCGCCGGTTCGGAGCAGGTGCACAAGGCGGCTGAGACCATGCATCAGGTGGTGAACAGCGTCCAGCACGTGACCGAGATCATGGGCGAAATCAGCGGCGCCAGCATGGAGCAGACGGCCGGCATCGAGCAGGTCAACAACGCCATCGGCGAGATGGACAGCATGACGCAGCAGAATACCGCGCTGGTGGAGCAGGCATCGGCGGCGGCGCAGGAGCTGCAGGATCAGGCCACCAGCCTGGCGCATGTGGTGGACGTGTTCAAGCTGGAGTCGCATACCGCCAGCGTCACCGGCTTGCGCGGCCGTACCCGCCGTCGCGCCGCGCCGGAGGCACCGGCCGAAGATGAAGTGCGCCGCATCGCCAACGGCTAATTAACGCTTGCCCGCAGCACCCTGACCATTACATAATTTGAAACATGTGAATGGGAGGAGTGCTGCGTTGAAGATTGGCCTGCAAACCTGGGGTAGTCACGGCGATATACGGCCTATGCTGGCGCTGGCCGAGGGTTTGCAGCTGGCTGGCCATGAGGTGACGCTGGTGATCACCTGCGTCGATAGCGACGTGTATGCCGCTGTGCAGTCGGCGGCCGGCGTCACGATCCGCACCGTGGCGTCGCCGGTGATTCAGCGGGATGAGGCGGCGGAGATCGGCATCTCCATCGTCAGCGCGCGCGATCCGCTGCGGCAGATGGCGCTGATACTGCGCCGCTGCTTCCAGCCGGCGGAGGAGGCGATGATCGCGGCGGCCCAGCAACTGGCTGCGGAGTCGGATCTGCTGATCGGACATTACTTCATGTATCCCTTGCAGGTGGCGGCGGAGCGGGCGGGCAAGCCGTATGTCAGCGTGCTGCTGTCGCACGCGGCGGTGCCCAGCGCCTACAGCCATCCGTTGCGCTGGCCGCGCATGTTCAACGGTTTCCTGTGGTGGTTGACGCGCACCTTGCTGCATCGCGAGCTGGCGCCGTATGTGAACGGCTTGCGGCGACGGCTCGGCATGCGGCCTGTGCGCGATGTGGTCAGCGAAGTATGGCTGTCGCCGTATCTGACCTTGGTGGCCGTGAGTCCGCAGATCTGCGAGCGCCAGCCGGATTGGCCGGATGCGGTGCAGCTGAGCGGCTTCCTCGATATGCCGAACATGTCGCTGGAAGGGCAGCTAAGCGCCGCGCTGGCGGCTTTCCTCGACGCCGGCGAGGCGCCGGTCTACATGACCCTGGGCAGCTGGATGCCGCAAGACCTGCCTAACCAGCGCGACACCCTGCGGATGCTGAGCGATGCAGCGCGCCAGGCCGGCTGCCGCGCTGTGATCCAGTCGCCAGCCTGGGAAGCTTGCGGCTTCCAGCCGGACGACCGCATCATGTACGTCTCCGCCTCGCCGCATCATCTGATATTCCCACGCTGCGCGGCGGTGCTGCATCACGGCGGCGCCGGCACCACGCAATCGGTCACGCTGGCCGGCGTGCCACACATCGTCATCGCCCACATCAGCGAGCAGGAACACTGGGCCAACGAACTGCGGCGCATCGGCGTCGCCGGCAAGCTGACCAGGCGCCGCAGCGTCACGGCGAGCCAACTGGCCGAGCGCATTGCGCTTGTGCGCAGCAAGCCGGAATGGCGCATCAAAGCCGCGCAGGTCGCGCGCGCGATGGTGCAGGAGAACGGCGTCGATGCCGCTGTGCGTCTCATCAATCGAAGCATGGAGAAAATGTAGTGGATATGCTGAGAATCGCGGCGCTGTTTTTTGTGACGGCGCTGGCGGAAATTGTGGGCTGTTATTTGCCCTGGCTGGTGCTCAAGCAGGACAAGCCGGTGTGGTTGTTGTTGCCGGCTGCGGCGTCGCTGGTGTTGTTTGCGTGGTTGCTAACGCTGCACCCCACAGCCGCCGGCCGCACGTACGCCGCATATGGCGGCGCCTATATCTGCGTGGCGCTGTTGTGGCTGCGCTTCGTGGATGGCATTGCGCTGACGCGCTTCGATGTCATCGGCGCCGCGCTGGCCCTGGCCGGCATGGCCGTCATTGCCTTACAACCCAAATGAGGAAGACTATGGTGAAGCAGCTTTTAGCAGTAGCGTTGCTGGCGCTGGCCAGCAGTGCGTTTGCCGCGGACGATGCGGCGCTGGTGTCGCTGGTGCAGCGGCACGTCGAGGCGCAGCGGACCTTCGATCAGGCCACGCTGAAGGCCATCACGGCAGAAAACTATGCGGAGATTTCGCCACTGGGCGAGGTGGATGGACGCGACAAGATGTTGTCGTTCTATGCGCCGGATCAGAAGCGCGCGGCACCGCAAGTGCAGGTCGACGAACCGCTGGTGCGCGTGCAGGGCGACAGCGCCGTTATCTACGCGCGGTTGACTTACACCATGGGCACGGGAGAGACGGCGCGCACCATGGCGATGCGCGCCGGTTATGTAGCTCAGCTCAGGGACGGCAAGTGGCTGCTGGTGTCGGCTCAGTACACCGGCATCCGCCCGCCGAAGAACTGATTACAGCAGCGATTCCGCCAGATCCTTCAGATCGTCGGCGTATTCCAGCTCCACCAACTCCTTGCGGGCGACGCCGCTGCGCCATGCGGCGGTGGCGATCTTCGGCGTGACGCCGCTCAGCAGGCGCGGGTCCAGCAGGCCAGGCACGATGTAGTCCTTGCTGAAGCGCGCGTCGCTGCGCGCCATGTCGGCCAGCGCCACCACGCAGGCGCGCTTCATTTCCTGGTTGATGGTGGACGCGCCCGAATCCAGCGCGGCGCGGAACAGGTAAGGGAAGCACAGTGCGTTGTTGATCTGGTTCGGATAGTCCGAACGACCGGTGGCGATGATGGCGTCCGGCGCCACTTCGCGCACCAGTTCCGGACGCAGTTCCGGTTCCGGATTGGCCAGCGTGAAGACGATAGGATGTGCTTTCATGCGCTGGATGTCGGCCTGCGACAGCACGCCAGGACCGGACACGCCCAGGAACACGTCGGCACCTTCCATCACTTCCGACAGCGTGGTGGCGGTGGTGTCTTGTGCCCACGCGGCTTTTTCGCCATCCAGATTGCGCGCGGTGGTCAGCACGCCTTTGGAGTCGCAAACGAAGATGTTGTGACGCTGCGCGCCCAGATCCACCAGCAGTTCCAGGCAGGCCACGGCGGCCGCGCCGGCGCCCGAGCAGACGATCTTCACGGTGGCGATATCGCGGCCGGTCATTTCAATCGCGTTCAGCATGCCGGCGCCGACCACGATGGCGGTGCCGTGCTGGTCGTCGTGGAACACTGGAATCGACAGACGCTCGCGCAGCTTGCGTTCAATGTAGAAGCACTCCGGTGCCTTGATGTCTTCCAGGTTGATGCCGCCGAAGGTTGGATGCAGGGCGGCGATGATGTCGACCAGCTTGTCCGGATCGCTCTCGTCGATCTCGATGTCGAAGGCGTCGATGCCGGCGAATTTTTTGAACAGTACCACTTTACCTTCCATCACCGGCTTGCCGGCCAGCGCGCCGATGTTGCCCAGGCCGAGCACCGCGCTGCCGTTGGTGATGACGCCCACCAGGTTGCCCTTGGCGGTGTATTCATAAGCCTTGGTTGGATCGCGTTTGATTTCCACGCACGGCGCGGCGACGCCCGGCGAGTAAGCCAGCGCCAGGTCTTCCTGGGTGCTGACACTTTTGGTGATTTCGATGGCGATCTTGCCGGCGCTGCCTGCACGGTGATAGGCCAGTGCCTTTTGTTCAATCGTGGTCATTTATTCTTTAGTCCTTGTTTAAAGCGAAAAACGCCCGCACGAGCCAAAGGCTGGTACAGGCGCAAACTGCTGGCGATTCAGTGCTTATGGGTAGAGGCCACGAACTTCACGGGCTTGCAGCACTCGGGTGCAAGCGAGGATAAACGTGGCGGTGCGCAGCGTGACTTTCTTGTCTTGCGCAACCACCCAAACGGCGTTGAATGCTTCCTGCATGATGCGGGTAAGGCGTGCATTAATTTCATCTTCAGTCCAGAAGAAGCTGGAGAAATCCTGCACCCATTCGAAGTATGACACGGTTACGCCGCCTGCGTTGGCCAATACATCAGGAACGATCAACACATCTTTATCGGTCAGGATGTCGTCCGCTTCAGGCGTGGTAGGGCCGTTGGCGCCTTCCAGAATGATTTTGGTGCGAATTCGCGGCGCGTTAGCGGCAGTAATCTGCTGTTCCAATGCAGCCGGAATCAGGATGTCCGATTCGATGTCCCAGAAGGCATCTCGACCGAGCGTTTGCTCGGCGCCAGGGAAGTTGGCGACACCACCAGTTTCGGCGACAAACTTATGCAACAAGGCAACATCCAGACCACCTTGATGCACCACGGTGGCGGTATGATCCTGCACCGCGATGATCTTGGAACCAGCGTCCGAGAACATGGTCGCGGCCACGCCGCCGACGTTGCCGAAGCCCTGCACCGCAACCCGCGCACCGGCAATCGCCACGCCGCGTTTGGCGGCGGCTTCGCGGCCCACCACGAACACGCCGCGGCCGGTCGCTTCACGGCGGCCCAGCGAGCCACCCAGCGAGATTGGTTTGCCGGTCACCACGCCGGTCGACAGATTCCCTTCGATCATGGCGTAGGAGTCCATCATCCATGCCATCACCTGTTCGTTGGTGTTGACGTCTGGTGCGGGGATGTCCTTGTTAGGGCCGATGATCAAACTGATTTCGCTGGTGTAGCGGCGGGTCAGACGCTGCAGCTCACCACGCGACAGGGTTTTCGGATCAACGCGGATACCGCCTTTGGCGCCGCCGTATGGCACGTTGACGGACGCGTTTTTCACGGTCATCCATGCCGACAGTGCCATCACTTCGGACAGCGTTACGTCCTGGTGAAAGCGCACGCCGCCTTTGCCTGGGCCGCGCGACATATTGTGCTGCACGCGATAGCCTTCGTAGTGGGCGATGGTGCCATCATCGCGTTCGATCGGAACGTCGACGGTCAGAATGCGCTTGGGGCGCTTGAGAGTTTCGACCCAGCGCGACAAGCTGCCGAGGTGCGGGGTGACGCGATCGATCTGCTGCAGGTAGACACCCCAAGGACCGAGATCTTCGGCGTTGAGGTAGGAAGGCAGTGCGTGTTTTGCGTGTTCGGTGGTCATACTCAAGGCTCCCAGTGGATTCGTTTGCTGACCGCTGCTCGTGGCTGCGTTCAAGTGATGCGAATCGTACGCCCGGGTGTTTGAGGCGGCCAATGCTGTATGCGCATTCGGCTATGCAAAAAGCGCATAGTTAGCTAATCGTCTAACGCTCCGATGCCGGGACACGGCGTTTGCGGCCGCCGTTCTGCTGCACTTCGAGGAACTCCCACAGCCGGTCGACGATCGGTTTACCTTGCCGGCTGGGCGATGGGCGCTCGCGGTACAGGCGGATTTCCATTTCGATTTCCCAGTCGGCGGTATCGCGGTCGGCGCGCGCCAGCTGTTTTTGTTTGAGCTCGCGCGTGACCGCGGATTCAGGCAGGAAGGCGATGCCATGACCTTCCAGCGCCATCATCTTCAGTCCCTCGGCCATGTCGGTTTCGTAACGCGGCTCCAGGTGCAGCGGGATTTTTGTATCGTTGAGTATCAGCTCCACCATACGTCCGAGGTAGGCATTGTTGGTGAACGAGAGGAAGGGCAGCGGCGCGCGCTTGGTGCCGGGTAGTTGATACTCCGGCACCTTGTTCTTGTCGCAACGGGCATAGGCGCGCAGCGATTCGTGGCCCAGCACCAGCATGTCGTAGCGGCTCGGGTCCAGCTGCACCGGCTGACGCGGATGGTGGTAGCACAGCAGCAGATCGCAGCCGCCTTCGACCAATTGCAGCACGGCGTCGTGGACGTTGAGCGCCATCAGACGGCTGCGGATCGGCGCGAAATCCTGTTCCAGTTTGGTCAGCCATTTCGGCACGAAGGTCAGCGACAGTGTGTGCGGCACGGCGAGGTCGATGCTGGTCTGCGCGGCGGCGCGTTTGGAACGCAGCATTTCGCGCGCGCCGTTGATCTTCGATAGCATCTCCAGCGCCTGCTCGTAGAACACGATGCCGGCCGGCGTCAAACGCGTGGGGTAGGAGGTGCGGTCGACCAGGTCGGTGCCGAGCCAGTTTTCCAGCGATTGGATGCGGCGTGAAAAAGCGGGCTGCGTCACGTGGCGCAGCGCCGCCGAGCGGCTGAAGTTATTGGTCTCCACCAGTGAGATGAAGTCTTCCAGCCATTTGGTTTCCATGCAAAGTCCTTTTACGGTGTGGTGGTGGCGATGCTGCGGATCGGCGTGAACAGATAAGCGCTCGCCGCGAACAACACCAGTATGATGCCACCGCCGAGGAACAATTGCGACAGCGAGACCTGCGTCAGCAACCAGCCGGTGGCCGCCGCCGACAACGGCGCCAGTCCCATAAAGATGAACATGAAGATGCTCATCGCGCGGCCCATCATCTGCGGCGGCACGCGGCTCTGGATCCAGGTGAAGACGTTGATCTGCATGTAGCCGGTCAGCAGGCCGAGTGTCAGCATCAGCAGCGACACTTGCCACACCGCGTGCACATAGCCCATCGGCGCCAGTAGCAGGCCGGCGATGCCGTCCACCAGGAGCAGCATGGTGCCGAAGGCGACGAAGCGCAGGCGCGCGCCCAGCTTGGCGGCGACGCCCATGCCGAGCAGCGTGCCGGCGCCATGCGCACCCATGATCAGACCGAGCGTGGAGGCGCCATGCAGCTCGCTGGCCAGCACCGGCATCGCTACCTGCATCGCGCCGCCGATGAACAGCGACACCGTGCCCCAGTAGATGAAGCACAGCCGCATCGGCACATCGTCCCACACCATGCGCAGGCCGGCGCCGACCGAGCGCAGGACGGATTGTTTTTCTGCCTGCGGCGTAGCGGCATCGCGCAGCAGCGCTACTTTCGCCAGCGTCCACGCCGAGAACAGATAGCTGAAGCAGTCGAAGCTGAAGGCCAGTGCCAGGCCGCGTCCATTGCTGACGGTGCCGCCGCCATCACCGGCAATCGCCAGCAGGCCCGCTGCCAGCAGCGGTCCGACCAGCATGGTGATCTGGCGCAGTCCCATCATCATGCCGTTGGCGGCTGGCAGATGTTCGGGCACGATCGCCAGCGGCAGGATCGACATCCCGGACGGCATGGCGAACGCCTGCGCCAGACCCAGGCCCAGCGCCAGCAGATAGATGATGTGCAGCGCCATCTGCGGTGAGATGACGACCGTCAGCGACAGCGTATCGCTGAGCGCCACGGTCGGCATGGCCGAGATGTTCAGCACCAGTAGCGTCATCAGCGCAAGCAGCACGGCGTTGATGTACTTGGTCAGCATCAGCACGCGCTTGGGCGAGTAACGGTCCACCACCGCGCCGCCGATCAGGATGAAGATGGCGCGCGGGATGCTCATCAGCGCGATCACCAGGCCCAGTGCCAGCGTGTCGCCGGTTAGCTTCAGCACCAGCCAGGGCAGGGCGATCATGGTCATCTGGTCGCCCAGCGCCGAGATCGCGCCGCCGCGCATCAGCCATTTGAAATTGGGGTCGCGCTTTAACGCGGCGCGTTGCGGTGGGACGTCGGCCATCTGGCTCTCCTGTCAGGAATTGGAAGCGTTCATGCCGGCGATGAGTGCCAGCGCGTTGCTCATGTCGTCGAATACTGCTGGCGGGCAACTGCGCAGCAGGTCTTTACTGATTTGCTCCGCCACCGTGGTGGCGTTGGTCAGCAGCTCGCGGCCGGTGTCGGTGATGGCGGCGTAGGCCACGCGCGCATCGCGCGGGTCTTGCTGGCGCTCGACCAGACCGATTTTTTCCAGCGGCAGCAGGGTGCGGGTGACGCCGGACGCAGTCAGCCCCTGGCGCTCGGCCAGATCGACCCGGCGCAGGCGGCCGCCGGGCGAGCGGTGCAGATAGTGCAGCAGCATGAAATCGCTGAAGCTGATGCCGTGATAGCCGCCCAACACCTGGTCCAGGCGGCGCACCAGCGTGGCTTGGGCGCGCGCCAGGCGCAGCGTGAATTCAAGGCTGGGGCTAATGGGAGTGGTCATGTTGAGTCCTTGTTGATGTATCGTTGAATTATGTTTGAATAATACTTGAGTAATCAAGTATTGTATAGTTTTTCACGTAATCTCGTTAAAATGTAGCAAAACTACACAACAGGGGACATCCATGCATATGGGAACGACAGAGATCTTCTTGATCGCCATGGTCATCATTTTCAGCGTGCCATATCTGATCTGGCGGCTGGGCGGGACCGATTACTACGCGCCACTGGTGGTGGTGCAAATTATCACCGGCATTTTGCTGGGGCCGGGCATTATGGGCCGCGCTTATCCGGATTACTACGCCTTTGTCTTCAACCCGCAGGTGGTGCAGTCGCTGAACGGCATCGCCTGGTGGGCAGTGATGATGTTCGTGATGATCGCCGGTGTCGAACTGGACCTCAAGAAAGCCTGGCAGCACCGGCGCGAAAGCACCATCACCGCTGGTCTGGCGCTGGGCACGCCGCTGCTGTTCGGCTGCATCGCCGCGCTTGGCCTGCTGGGCTATGCCGGCTGGATGGGGCCGAAAGCGCATGACTGGCAATTCGTGCTGGGCGTGGGCATGGCTTGCGCCGTGACCGCGCTGCCGATCCTGATTCTGCTGATGGAAAAGCTGGAGATTCTGCGCCAGCCGATTGGCCAACGCATCCTGCGCTATGCCAGCCTGGACGATATCGCCATCTGGGGCGTGCTGGCGGTGATTCTGCTGGACTGGGACCGTGTCGGCCGCCAGGCCGGTTTCCTGCTGGCGTTCACCATCGTCACCAAGCTGTTCCGCATGATGATGGTGCGGATTCAGGAGCGCGATCGCTGGTATGTGTCCTTCATCTGGCTGGCGCTGTGTGCGTTTGCGGCTGACTGGGCCGGCTTGCATTACATGGTCGGCGCCTTCCTGGCTGGCGCGGTGATGGATGCCGAATGGTTCGATCAGCAAAAGATGGACTTCCTGCGTGCCAATGTGCTGATGGCGGTGATGCCGGTGTTCTTCCTCAGCACCGGGCTGCGCACCAACTGGGCGGTAGGCGGTTCGGCGGTGTTCCTGGTGGCGGCGGTGCTGCTGGTGGCCTCGGTCAGCGGCAAGCTGGCCGGCATTCATATCGCCGGTAAGATCCTGAAGTGGGGACCGGGCGAGGCATCCATCATCGGCTGGCTGTTGCAGACCAAGGCGCTGATCATGATTATCTTCGTCAATATCCTTCTGGATAAACAGATCATCACCAGCGAAACCTTTACCGCGCTGCTACTGATGGCGATCGGCAGCACCATGCTGACGGTGCCGGTGGTGCATCCAAAATTACAACGGGTGGCGCAGCTGATCTTCAAAACCAGCTGATATAATGCCGGGATGAACGATACTACTCAACTCCCACCACTGCCGGACCGTCTGTCGATCGATCCGCGCAGCAAATTCCATGTCGCGGCCGTGTTCGAGCACGACGTTGGCATCAATTTCAACGGCAAAGAGCGCACTGACGTGGATGAATACTGCGTCAGCGAAGGCTGGATCAAGGTTCCGGCCGGCAAAGCACTGGATCGCTTCGGCAATCCGATGCTGATCAAGCTGAAAGGCACGGTCGAGCCGTTCTACCGTTGATCGGCAACGCAAGCAAGCAAACAACAACGCCACCCTCGGGTGGCGTTTGTTTTTAGTGGGCCGCCGCGACTTCGCCGCGCAGTTTGTCCAGCATTTGCAGCGTGGCCGGGGAAAGATTCATGATCCCGTGATACGCGCAGTACTCACAAAACGCTTCCTCCGGCGTCATGGCAGCAATGCTGGTGTCGGAATGGCCCCGGCGGCGCAGCGCGCGCAGGCAGGCGGCATCCATATTTCTGGAATTCATGCACTTTTCCCTTTCGATTTTGATAAGGTTAATAGACAAATACGACTTAACTGAAACGATTATAAGCGTGAAATTGCCGTGTGGCAATAAAATTGGCTTTACTTAACATATCGAAACATTTTGCTACGACAGGGAGTGTGCCGCGCCTCCCGCTCGGGGAGGCGCGTTTCTTAGCGGGAGGGAGGCGGGATCAGGCGGCCGCTTGGGGGCGCGGCGTGGCGGCGGGCAGGTCGCGTTGCAGGCGCCACAGCAGCGTGGTGGCAACCAGCGAGGTGGCGACCACCACGTAGCCGACGGTATCGAAATGCAGCAGTCGGCCATCGGCACCCTGGCTGACGATGTGGCCGGCCGCCACCGAGGCCACGCCGCCGGCCATCTGCTGGATCGAGGCGCTGATGGCGTTGTACGAGCCGCGCTGACTTTGCGCCGGCACCGTCGACGAGATCGCCTGGAACGGGATCATGCGGGAGAAGATCCCGACAAACATCACCGAGTTAATCACCACCAGCATCCACAGCGGCGTGTGGCCGAGGTGGGTGTAGAACAGCACCATGGCGATCGACAGCGCGGTGCCGAACAGGAACACGCGGAACTTGCCGATGGCGTCGGCGGCGCGGCCGATCAGCGGGCCGATGAAGATGGTGCACAGGCCGGTGACCAGATACACGGTCGGCAGGTGATGCAGGTCGATACCCATGTTGTTGACGATGAAGGCGCTGCTGAATGGCATCAGCATGAAGCCGCCGGTGGTCAGCAGGGCGGTGATGCAGAACGCCAGCAGGTAGCGCTTTTCAGTCACGGTGTGGAACAGATGCATGAATGGACTGTGTTCCTGCGGCAGGCCGAGGTGGGCGTTGACCGGTTGCAGCTTCCACGCCACCAGCAGGCCGCCGATCAGGCCGAACACCGCCATGGCGAGGAAGGGCACATGCCAGTTCCACTGGTTGGACAGGTAGATGCCGACCGGGATGCCCAGCACCTGGCTGGCGGCAAACGCGGTCTGGATCAGGCCCATGACGCGGCCGCGCATTTGCGGCGGGAACAGGTCGGTGGAAATCGCCAGCACGATGGAGCCGATCACGCCGCCGAACAGGCCGGTGAACACGCGCGCCGCCAGCAGCGATTCAAAGGTGGTGGCCAGGCCGCACCAGACGGTGCCAAGGATGAAGCCGGTGTAGAAGAACAGCAGCAGCTTTTTGCGGTCGTAGCGGTCGGCAAAGCCGGCGGTCAGCAGGCCGGACACGCCGGCGCTGAAGGCGTAGGCCGACACCACCAGGCCGAACTGTGCCGGGCCGATGTGCAGATCCGGCATGATGACCGCACCCAGCGGCGACATCAGCATGAAATCGAGGATGACGGCGAACTGCAGGAAGGCCAGCATGGCCACCACGGTTTTCTGATAGCCGCTGAATGGTGGGGCGGGGGTTTTTTTCATTCGTTATTCTTTCGTCTCGGGTGGTGCGGGGCGGCAAAAGTTGGCGCGGTTTTTGAAGAACGCGCCGCGTTCTTCGGGCGTCATGGCTTGCCAGCGCTGCCAGTGCTCGCGGCGTTCATGCCAGTCGCGATGGCCGCGGAAGCCGCCAAACAGGATGCGGCAGAGTAGCAGCAATCCGAGGGCTTGCCAATAAGTCACCGCGTGCACGCCGGGGATGATGTCGGGGATCAGGCAATTCCACAACTGCATGACGATGCCGCCCAGCGCTGCGGCGATGACCAGTATCCACAGGCCTTTCAGCAGTTTGAATTTTTTGTAACTCATGTCATGGTGACGCATTTCAGGTACTCCTTTCATTCTTCGTACAGGGCTTGCAGGCGCTGGCGCAGATACAGCACGGCGTAGCGCTTGCGGGCCAATAAAGTGTTGATCGAGATGCCAGTGTCGGCCGCCATCTCCTTGAAACTGATGCCGTCCAGTTCGTGGGCGATGAAGACTTCGCGCTGGTTGGCGGGCAGGTCTTCCAGCGCGCGCTGCAATTCCTCCAGCAGCATGGCGCGGGTGTAGGCGGCCTCGGGGCCGGCGTCGGGCGAGGGCAGCATCAGGTCGAGGCGGCAGTCTTCATCATCCTCGTGGGCGATGTCCTCCAGCGCCACTTCCTTCTTTTTGCGGAAGCGGTCGATGATGCGGTTGCGGGCGACGCGGAACAGCCAGGCGCTGACCTGCTCGATCGGTTCGGGCAGGCGGTAGGCCTGGGTGAATTCGTAGAACACGTCTTGCAGGATGTCGTCGGCGTCGGTCTGGTCGGCCACGCGGCGGCGGATGAAATTCCACAGGCGCGAGCGTTCCTTCAGCACGGTGGCAGTGATCTCCTGGTCCTGCTCTGTTGTCATGGTGGGCGCGGTCATGCATGGAGGACGTGCCAGCGCGCCGGATATTGTATCGATTACGGCTGGGCTGGCAAAGTTTGGTACATGATAACCACATTGTGGAATTTGGCCAGATGCTTGCCGGGCTGGGTCTTGACGCGGGTGGCGGTGTCGTAGGCGATGCTGAGGTGGGAGGCATCGGTCCAGTTCAGCTGCGGCGCGCGGGCGTCGTCCATTTTTTCGATGTAGAAGACGGACGAGTCGTCCTGGTCGCCATGGTCGGCGACTTTTTCGCCGGGACGGTGCAGGTGGATTTCGTAGTACACCATGCCCTGGCCGAAGCCGGCGCCGTTGTCGACGGTCTCCAGAATGGCGGACCAGTGCTTGTCGGGCGAGAGGAATTCGGCATGCTGCAGGATTTTGGACGAGTCTTCCCTGACCGCCTGGATCATCAGGTAGACGATCATCAGCGGTATGGCAATCGCCCAAAAGACGATGAATTTACCGATCCGGGTTTCCAACATGGTCATACTCATTCCAAATTGACATGTATGAATTGTGGTCGAGCGGCGCGGCGGCGTATAGCGGGGAACGCGTAAAACTACGAAAAGGTCAGCGATGTGACTATGCGTGACGGCGCAGCCATTCGTCCGCGACGTCGCCCATGTTGCTGGCGTTGCCGCTGCGGATCCAGGCCATCAGCTCGCGGCTGAATTTGAAATCCGGGCCGCATTCGGCGGTGAGGAAGCGGCGCACGTTTTGTGTGTTCCGGTAATCGGCGTCGATTTGTGTGTCGCGGGATAGCTGCCCGCCGTGCCAGTCGAATGTCATCGCTTCTCCTTAAATGATGGTGACCTGTGGCCAGCGCTCGGCAAAGCGCTTGGACTGGACGCGTTGCTGGTAGGTGGCGGCGCTGGCGCGGGCGGGATTGTGGCGCACGCGCATGGCGAACAGGTCGTCCAGACCGTGCGGGGCGATGATGCCGATGGTGTCGTCGGCGCGCAGGTTGACGCCGACGCAAGTGGCGTATTCGGGCCAGGTGGCGATGCCGGCCGCCAGCGAGTCCAGCGGGACCACGATCTGCGACTGGTGGGTCAAGAACCAGTGATGCACCAGTGCCTGATTGGTTACTTCCCAGCGGACCGATGGTTTTAGTGCTATCAGACGTTGCAGCATCTCGGCTTCGTGCTGGGGGCTGGTGTCGGCATCGTGGTACACCACGTCGACGTCATCGTAGTGCGTTGGTTGGCGGTAGACGTGCAGCGCGTCCCACACCAGCGACCTGACCGCGCCGGCGCCGATGCACCACGATGCGAGTTCCAACTGGCGCGCGGTTTCCAGTAACGCCATCAACGCGGGCGATGAGTGCACCAGCTCAATCAGACGGCTCTCCAGAGCGCTCATGGCGCTGCACGCTCGCGGCAGTCCCCGCCGTAAGCCTCGGTATATGGCTTATCGAAACAGGCGATCAAGCCGTCAACCACGTCGATGTTGGGCGGCCAGCGGATTTTTCTTTTCTGGCCATCGGCGAAATCGAGTTCGATGTAGCCGTTGACGATGGGCGGCAGGTCGGCGCCGGGTGGCGGCTGGAAGGCAAGCAGGCTGGCACGCGCTTGCTCCAGTGCCGCGCGGTCTTTGCGCAGAAAGGCGATGGTGGCATCCACATAGGGGTTCCAGTCGCCTGTGTCGGCGCTTGCGGGCTTGCGGGATTTTTCCATCAGGGCGATGGCGGCGGCGTCTTGGCCTGCGTCCGCGCGCAGCTGCGCTTCGTGCCAGAACAGCAGACCGGATTCGGATTGGTGGGCTTGCTGGTAGTCGCGCAGCAGGTCGGCTGCGACCACGGCGCATTCCGGCTTGGCTTCCAGCGACCGCCATCCGGACGGCATTTGATCGAATTGCGTTTCGTCGAGGGCGAGCATTTGGGCGCGGTCGTAAGCGCAACTGGCCGGTGGGGCGTCTTGGGCGCTGGCGCTGTTGAGCAGGCCGCAGCACAGCAGCAGGGCGGTCAATTGCTTTGTCATTTGGCGGCTTTGTGGGTGTCGTTAAAGGATTTGATCATTTCCGCTTCGCGCTGTTTGGCTTCGTCCAGCGTGGGGACGTTGAGTTCGCGGCGCACGGCATCGGGCACGTTGGGATCGACTGCGACCAGATGCGGTGGGCGATTCATCCGGGACTGGAACTGGGTGCCGTAGCGCTGCGGGCGGCCGACGCGCATCAGGAAGCGGTCCATGCTGGCAGCGGCCAGCCATTTGGCGCGCTGCTCGCCTTTGCCGATGGCGATCACGCACAAGTCGTGGGCGAGCAGGGCATCCTCGGGTTCGAAGGCATGTTGCAGCACCATGGCGGCGTGGTAGTAGTCTGCGCCGGTGGCGAGTTGGCCGGCTGCGATCAATTGCTTGACGCGCAGTTCGCGTTGTTCGTCGCGGTTGTTGATGGCTTCCCAATCAAGCTGGCCGCCCGGCACCACGTTGCGGTCGGATTGGTCCGCTTCAAACATCTGGGCCAGCTCCTCGCTGACCGTCACCGGCGCCGCGCCCGCGCACATCGTGATCGAGGACAGCAACACCACCACAACCATCTTCAGCATATCGCACCCACTCAAAGCTCAGGACGAGACAGTGTACTTGGATGTGGTCCAAAAAATATCACCGATTCTCACTTATTAAGCATGTTTGAGCCCACTCAAGCAGGTCTCGGTCGGCGTTGTTATCGTGGCTCAGATCGATCAGGGGGGACGATATGCCAACCATTAGCAGAGTACACGGAGCTACGATCCGTATGTTCTATCGGGATCACCTTCCTCCGCACTTTCATGTGCGCTATGCTGGTTGCGAAGCCACCATTGATATTCGAAAGCGTATTGTTCTGTCAGGCTATTTGCCACCCCAAATATTAGCTGCCGTGGTGCGTTGGGCTCAGCTTCATAGAGATGAGCTTTTACAAAACTGGCGTCTGTGCGCGGTGCTGCAAGTTCCGCAGCCGATTACTCCATTGAGGTGATGATATGGACTGGGACGTGATTGAGGTGAAACCGCAGGGAGATCATTTGCTTCTGGTGCGGTTTAAGGATGGGCTGGAGGGGACGGTGAAATTTCTGCCTTCGGCTTTTCGCGGCGTGTTTGCTCATCTGCGCGATACGGTGCAGTTTGAGAGGGTAGCGGTGCTGGATGGTGTCGTCACTTGGCCGGGCGAGATTGATTTAGCTCCCGATGCAATGCATGCGGAAATCAGTCGCAGCGGGCAATGGATTTTGTCCTAGGGTTTTTCGTTCTGACTTACACTGACCCATCTTTTACGATGCGGAGAGTGTATGGTTAAGTGGGCTTGGATGGTGATGGCGGCCTTGCCGCTGGTGGCGCAGGCGCAGGGTGAGTTGTCGGCGCTGGACCGGGACATGGCGGGGCCGCGCGCGCAGGTGCTGGTGCTCGGTACCGTGCATCTGAGCGGGATGCCGAAGAGCTTTAACCCGGCGTCGCTGGATGGTGTGCTGGACCGCCTGGCGGTATTCAAGCCGGACATCATTACGGTCGAAGATCTGTCAGCCGAGGAGTGCGATCAGGCGCTGCGGCAGCCGGCCAAGTATGGCAGCGATTATTGCGCACCAACCGATGCCGCCAAGGCCGCCACCGGCCTCGATCTGACGGCCGCCATCACGGAATTGAACAAGATCCTCAGGACCTGGCCCGCGCAGCCAACGCCCGCACAGCGGCGTCACCTGATTGCGGTGTATCTGGCGGCAAGTGAGCGCGGCTCCGCATACGCCCAATGGCTGCAACTACCGGAGCCGGAGCGCCGCGCTGGCGACAGTCTGGACGACAAGCTGGTGACCGGACTGCGCAACGCCGCCACCGAGAATAATGAGAGCTATCAGATCGCCGCCCGACTGGCCGCGCGGCTCGGACTGCAGCGCGTGCATCCGGTCGACAACCACACCGGCGATGTGCTTGATGTGGACGACGTACAAGCCTACGGGCGCGCGCTGCAAGCGGCGTGGACCGCCGGCGGCGCTGCCATGAAAGAAGTGGAAGCCCAACAGAAGAAACTGTCAGAGGCTGCTGATCTGTTGCCGCTGTACCGCCAGCTCAACGATCCCGCCAATCTGCGCGTGCGCGCCGACGCCAACGTCCGCGCCGCCATGCGCGCGCCGGGCTATCCACAGATCTGGGTGGCGGGATGGGAAATCCGTAACCTGCGCATGGTCGCCAACATCCGCGAAACCTTCCGTGAGCGTCCCGGTGCGCGCGTGCTGGCCATCGTGGGCACGGCCCATAAGCCATGGTTCGACGGCTGGCTGGGCCAACTGCAGGGCGTGGACATCGTCGACGCGCAGCAGGTGCTGAAGTAAAAACGGCCACCAGTTTGTGCTGGTGGCCGTTAGGCTAATTAGCGGTCGCCGTAGCTGCGACGCGGACGGTCGCTGTTGTACGGGGTGTTACCTTTGTAACCGCCGCCTTTGTAACCTTCGCCGCTGCCACGGTTTTCGCTGTGGCCACGGTTTTCGCCGAAGCTGCGGCTTTCGCCGTTGCCTTCACGGCGCGGGCCGTTGCTGCTGCTGCCTGGCTTGCTGAACGAACGCTGGCCTGGCTTGGCGCCGCCACGGTTGTCACCTGGTTTCCAGCCGCCTGGACGCGACGAACGCGGTGCGACGCTGGATTTCTTCGGCTCGTAACCTTCCACCACGTTCACCGGAATCAACTGCTTGGTGAAGCGCTCGATGCGTTTCACGTGCATGCCTTCGGCGTGGTTGACCAGCGAGATCGCGTGGCCATTGCGGCCGGCACGGCCGGTACGGCCGATACGGTGCACGTAGTCCTCAGGGAACTTCGGCAGGTCGTAGTTGAACACGTGGGTGATGCTCGGCACGTCGATACCACGGGCGGCAACGTCGGTGGCGATCAGGATCTTGACCTGGCCGCGGCGCAGGCTGTCCAGGGTGCGGTTACGCGCGCCCTGGTGCATGTCGCCGTGCAGCGCGGCAGCCGAGAAACCGGCGATGTTCAGACGGTCGGCGATGGTGTCGGCGTCACGCTTGGTGGCGGTGAACACAACGGCCTGATCCAGCGTTTCGTCGCGCAGCAGGTGGTCCAGCAGGCGGTTCTTGTGCGACAGGTCGTCGACGAAGTGCACGCGCTGGGTGATGTTTTCATGCTTGTTGGCCGCGCTCATGATCTGGATGATCTGTGGCTCTTTGGTGATGCGGCGCGCCATGTTGCCGACCACGCCATCCAGCGTGGCCGAGAACAGCATGGTTTGACGGCTCGACGGGGTCGCTTCGACGATCTTTTCGATGTCGTCGATGAAGCCCATGTCCAGCATGCGGTCGGCTTCGTCCAGCACCAGGATTTCCAGTTGCGAGAAGTCGATCTTGCCCGATTCCATGTGGTCGATCAGACGACCAGGGGTGGCGACCAGGATTTCCGGATTCTTGGCCAGTAGTTGCATCTGCTTAGGATAAGGCATGCCGCCCAGGATCGACACGGCCTTGATGCGGCGCAGGTTGACGCTGTACTTGTCGGTGTTGGTGGTGACCTGCAACGCCAGTTCGCGGGTCGGGGTCAGCACCAGCATTTTTGGCTGGGCGGCTTTGAAACGTGGGCGCTCGCCGCGCGCACGGGCGGCTTGCATTTCTTGATTCGGGGTTTTGCCGGCGGCGCTTGGCTCCAGCTCGGCAAGGCGGTGCAGCGACGGCAGCATGAAGGCTGCAGTCTTGCCGGAACCGGTTTGCGAGGATACCAACAGATCCTTGCCAGCGATCGCGGCTGGCACTGCCTGCTCCTGTACCGGGGTCGGCTTGGTGTAGCCGGCGTCGGTCAGGGCTTTGAGAATGGACGTGTTGAGACCTAATGCTTCAAATGTCATGCTGTTCTTTCGTAAAAATCAGGCGCTCACGCTTCATAGCGGAACGCGGAATAGCAACGCCTACCAAAACGAAATGACTCAATCAAAATCGAAAGAAATTTCGGCACAAAAGCTTTGCGCCGGGACGGTGTCAGATCAACGACACCAGAGGCGGGAGGGCTTTATTAGGCATCAGAATGATGCGCTGAGGCTTGCGTTAGCTTGCTTTATGTTACTGGCTGAGCTACCGCTATCGATTCGCTATCGACCTAAGTAGCATATGCTAGACCGCTATTATGCCCTAGTTTGCCTCTGTTGTATAGTCTAGCTGGCCATGCGCTTCAGCAGGCGCTCGAAGCGCAGGCTGGCCTGATGGGCCTTGGCCAGCATCGCTTCGCTGATGTCGTCGGCGTGCGGCATGCCGGGTTCGTCCAGCTGGCCGTAGCCGAAGCGGCGTGTGGTGTGGCGCATGCGGGCCGACATGAACACCGCAAGCGCGCGGTAGAAGCGGGCGGCGAACGGGGCGTCGGCGGCCAGTTTGTTGCGCAGCCGGGTGTGCGACAGGCGCAGCGCCGAGGCGCCTTGATTGGCGCGCACCGAGGCGGTGCTGCGCGCCGGGTCGACCAGCGACATTTCACCGATGATCTCGCCGCTGCCCAGTTCGACGATCAGCTCGCCGCTGGCGCTGAGCACCGAGAAGCTGCCGTCCAGCACGAAGTAGACGTTGTCTGGCTGGCTGTCGAACGGAATGATCTCGGCGCCGACCGGATAGCGCAGGCGATCGCCAGCATTGGCCATCCATTCCACGTCCTCATCCAGCAGCTCGCTGAGGATGAAGAGTACTTTGCGCATGCGCGCCGGTTCCGGCATCAAGTCGGTTCTGTTCACTGGCCACCTAGTCTGGATATTGTTTTTAATTTCAGTAAGTATAAACTTTTTTCACGTGGAAAGATATCCAATCGACAATAAGCTACCGTGCGCGGCCGGTGTTATTAATAAAATAAGATTGAGCTTTTTGCGGAGGCGGAGATGAGGTTATTTCTCGTGGTAATGCTGGGCTGCTGCGCGGTGCAGGCGTCGGCGCAGACTTTCAATGAAGCGGACAAGGTCAGTGTCAAGCTGGGTGTGCGGCGCGATTTTCTGACGGCGGTCAGCGGCGCTTGCGGCCGATTGTTTCCCGAACATGCGCCTCAATACCAGAGTGCGGTGCAGTCCTGGCGACAGGCCAACGAGGCCGGTCTGAAGCGGGCGGACACGCTGATGCTCACGCGCAGCAGCCGCGAGGATGCGCAAGCCATGCGGCCACTGGTGGATGAGGAAAAGCGCACGCTGCAAAGCTGGCAGACCGGCAAGCTCGGCATCTCACAGCAAAAGGCGCCCACCATGGCCGATTGCGACAAGCTTTACGCCAGCCTGGGCACGCTGCCCTGAGCGCTTACTTAGGGCCGCGCAGCCCGTTCATCCTTTGCGTGCCTGTCGCCGACAGGAACGGCGCCAGCGCCTGCCACTTGATCAGCACGTCCTCTTCGCAGGGGCGGTCGATATAGGCGTTGGCGGAGGGATGGAACACCACGCCTTCTGCGGTCGGCCATGCGCGGTCGAAGGAAACCTGCGCCTGGCACTCGCTGTTGATCTGTTCATATTCCTTCCAGACCAGTTCCTGCAGCGTGCGGCGCGGGATGCCGGGATGGTAGCTGCCGATCGGCCAGGCGCCGCTGAACCAGCCGCGCAAGTCTTCCGGCTTGCCGGTGGCGACCGCGTAGGTCTCGCCGCCGGCCTCGCCATAACCATGCGCGCCGCCGCAATAGCCGGTGTACTCGCGTGACAGCACGACAATATCCGCAGTCCAGGCGATGATGCCGGTGGTGATGGTGTTTTTCCACGGATGCCCTGGACCATCGCGCATGATGCCCAGCGAGGCGCATTCGACGATGTCGCCCAGATTGCTGGCGACCATTTCCTGTAGCTGCTGGTTCAGCGCCTGAATGCCGGCGCCATCGCCCTGCAGCGTCACACTGTAAAAATCCTTGATGCCGGGCGAGGTGACTTTCCGGTAGCTGTTGGCGCCGATGGCAATCGGCGCACTGAGCTGCCGCTTCAGGTTGCGGATGCGGCGCTCGGCATCACTTTGGCCAGGCGCCGCGCTCAGCGGCAACTGCTTGTCGCCGGCCGGCGTGCGCCATACCCCGGTCAGGGTCTTGCCTCCTGCGCAACGCAGCTCCAGTTGACCGGTCTGCCGGCCTTGGGCATCGTACTCGCGCCACTTGCCGGCTTGCGCATCCGGCGCCAGGTAAAGTTCGGCCAGATTATCGCGGTAGTGATAGCGGCCACGGTAATGCCAGGAATCGCCGGTCTCGCTGAAATCCAGCGTGACCGGGATGGTGCCGATGGTGCCGCTCCAGACCTGTTCCAGGCATTCATCAGCATGGGCGGCAGGGGCGAGCAGGGCGGCGAGCAAAAAAAACGCCCCGACAGGCGAGGCGTTTTTGAGGCGTGTCGGCATGGACGACTTATTGGTAGTCTTCAGCGTTCAGGCCCATGACGTGCGAGAAGCCGCCATCGACGTAGGTGATTTCACCGGTGATGCCGGAAGCCAGGTCCGACAGCAGGAAGGCGGCGGTGTTGCCGACTTCTTCGATGGTGACGTTGCGGCGCAGCGGCGCGTGCGACGAGGCAAAGCCCAGCAGCTTGCCGAAGTCCTTGATGCCGGACGCGGCCAGGGTCTTGATCGGGCCAGCCGAAATGCCGTTCGAACGGATGCCCAGCTTGCCCAGGTTTTCCGCCAGGTAGCGTACCGACGCTTCCAGCGAGGCTTTGGCCAGGCCCATGGTGTTGTAGTAAGGGATGGCGCGCACCGCACCCAGGTAGGACAGGGTCAGCACCGACGAACCATCTTTCAGCAGCGGCAGCGCGGCCTTGGCCATGGCCGGGAAGCTGTAGGCCGAGATATCGTGGGCGATGCGGAAGTTTTCGCGGGTCAGGCCGTCCAGGAATTCGCCGGCAATGGCTTCGCGCGGCGCAAAGCCGATCGCGTGTACCAGGCCGTCCAGCTGCGACCAGCTTTTGCCCAGGTCGGCGAACAGCGCGGTGATTTGCTCGTCGCTGGAGACGTCGCAGTCGAACACCAGTTTGCTGTCGAATTCGGCGGCGAATTCGGTGATACGGTCTTTAAAACGTTCGCCAACGTAGGTGAACGCCAGTTCGGCGCCTTCGCGATGGCAAGCTTTGGCGATACCGTAAGCGATGGAACGGTTCGACAACAAACCAGTGATGAGGATTTTTTTGCCTTGCAAGAACGCCATAAGGGACTCCGATTGCAACTGCGTGCACGTGCTGCCCGTTGGGCTGGCTGGCGACGTCAGTGGGGTTATGTTTTTTTAGTGTACGAGACTTGCCCGACACGCAAGACCGAGATTGTAGGACGTGTAAGCCGCATCCGCAACCTCTGAATCGCACGCTGACGGCCCGGTAATGCGGGCCGTAGCGTGTTTAGTTGGCTTTGCGATGTTTCCGGGTTTTGGCGTCGTCACGCGCGACGCGTGCCTTCACCAGCGAGACGCTGCCTTTTTCCGCCTTGCCATTCTTGGCCGGCAGTTTGTAGCCTTTGGCCGACTTGCCGCTGCGCTCGGCCTCGTAGGCGACCGTGGCGTTGTCTTCAGGAATGTCGAGATTGGCCGAGGCCGAAATCTTCGGCACCAGAATGGTGGAACCGGCTTTCAGCACCGAGTTCTGCGGAATATTGTTGGCCTGGCGGATGACTTCCGGCGAGGTGTGGAAGCGCGAGGCCAGCGAGCGGATCGATTCGCGCGCGCTGGTGATCTTGTGGGTCGACCAGGTCGACAGTTCCTGGCTCCATTGCGCCAGGTTGATGTGGAATTTCTCCGCATTTTCCTTTGGCAGCAGAATCTTGGTGTCTTCGCCACCGGTGATGACCGGACGCTTGAACTGCGGATTCAGCGCCTTGAACTCGTCCACCGACAGCTCGGCCAGGTGGGCCGCCACGGTCAGGTCGATATCGCTGGTCTTGTCGACGGCGGTGAAGTAAGGCGAATTGTCGATCACCGGCAGGCTCAGGCCGTATTGCTGCGGGTTGGCGACGATATTCTTGACCGCCTGCAGCTTGGGCACGTAGTTGCGGGTTTCGGCCGGCATTTGCGCGGCCAGGCTTTCAAAGTCGGTCGGCTTGCCGGCAGCCTGGTTGCGCTTGATGGCTTTCTGCACCGAGCCTTCGCCCCAGTTATAAGCGGCCAGCGCCAGTTGCCAGTCGCCAAACATATCGTACAGGCGCTGCAGATAGGTCAGGGCGGCGTCGGTCGAGGCCAGGATGCCACGGCGTTCGTCCTTGAAGGCGTCTTGCTTCAGATTGAAGTCGCGGCCGGTGCCAGGCACGAACTGCCAGATGCCGGCAGCATTGGCGTTGGACAGGGCGTTCGGGTTGAACGCCGACTCAATAAAGGGCAGCAGCGCCAGTTCGGTCGGCATGCCGCGCTTTTCCAGCTCGGAGACGACGTGGAACAGGTACAGCGAAGCGCGCGCGGTGGTGCGGGCGATGTAGTCGGGACGGGTGGCGTACCAGTTAACGTGCTTGGTCACCAGATCGTTATTCACATCCGGAATGGCATAACCACTGCGGATGCGGCCCCAGACGTCTTTTTCGCGGAAAGCTTCCTCGTCGACCGCTTTGGCCGGTTTGATAAGTTTCAGGGAATTAACATCAGGGATGGGGGATTTCGGCAGGGGGGAGAGCGCGGCGGTGGCCGTCGGCAGGCCCGGTGCCTCATCGTAGGCCAGGGCCAGCACTGGCGCCAGCAGCGCCATTAGCGCTGCGATCGCCGCGGATTTAGAAATTCGTGCTTGCATAGTTTTCCATGGTTGGCGAGAAGAAACATCGCGTGGACTATGAATTAAACGTGGAGTGTACGAAGGTAGGACGATCGAGTCAAGAAATATGTCATCCATATGACTAATTCTTATATGTAATAATTCCCGTCAAATAAGGGTGAGATCGCTGCAAATTGACGGAAATAGGAGATGGCGCAAAGAGTGCGTACAATCCTGTTTTTATTAAGCAGTGATTGAGGAATAGCAATATGAGTAGCCCCGCCATCGAACGCGACGCGGTGATCGCCCAGACCGTCCATTGGCTGGAAAAGGCCGTGATCGGCCTGAACTTGTGCCCCTTTGCCAAGGCGGTGCATGTCAAAAAACAAATCCGCTATGTGGTCAGCGAGGCGGAAACGCCGGAAGAGCTGCTGGAAAAGCTGATGGAAGAGTTGCAGTATCTGGCCGATGCCGATCCGGAAAAGATCGATACCACGCTGCTGATCCATCCGAACGTGTTGACCGACTTCTTCGATTTCAACGAATTCCTCGACGTGGCCGATGCCGCGCTGGAAGACCTGGGGTTGGATGGCTTCCTGCAGATCGCCAATTTCCACCCGGAATATCAGTTTGCGGATACTGATCAAAATGATATCGGCAACTACACCAACCGCTCGCCGTATCCAACGCTGCACCTGCTGCGCGAGGACAGTCTGGACCGCGCGGTGGAAGCTTTCCCCGAGGCGGCGGATATTTTTGAAAAGAATATCGAGACCATGGAAAAACTCGGCCACGACGGCTGGGACAAGCTGCTGGAGCGGCCATGAGCGATTTGCCGGTCCGTCCGGACACACCGTGCGTGGCGGTGTGTTCGACCACCTTCGACGACGTGTGCCGCGGCTGCGGCCGCACGGTGGTCGAAGTGGCCCATTGGGTATCGATGACGCCAGAGCAAAAGGAAGTGGTCTGGCAGCGCATCCTGGCGCAGGGCTACCCGCGCCGCAATACCTGATTAATACGACCCGATAAAGTCTTTCTTGCCGACTTCCAGGCCGTTGTGGCGCAGGATGTCGTAAGCGGTGGTGGCGTGGAAGTAGAAGTGCGGCAGCGCATAATGGAACAGATAGGTCTGGCCCACGAAGTGCTTGGTTTTCTCGCCGCTGCCGGTGGTGATGGCGCGGCCTTCGCTACCCTCGATCTGCGCCTGCGGTACGCTGTCGATGTAGGCTAGGGTCTTGACGATGCGTGCTTTCAGGTCGGCAAAGCTGGCTTCCTTGTCTTCATACGACGGTACTTCCTGGCCGCCCAGACGCGCTGCGGCGCCTTTGGCGAAGTCGCAGGCGATCTGGATCTGGCGCGTGAACGGCAGCATGTCCGGGAACAGACGGAACTGCAGCAGCGCGGCCGGGTCTATCTTCTTCTCGGCCGCATGCACTTCGGCCTTTTCCAGGATGGCGTGCAGACTGTTCAGGATCTGTTTAAACACAGGAATAGAGGCGGAGTACATCGAAAAAGTGGTCATGGCGAATTCCTATGTGTGGGAAAAGAGTCGCGATCATAGCGCGGCGGCAGGTTTTTTGCTTGCCTCTGACTTTTTCGACATTTTTACGTGCATAATTCCATCAAGTAACAATTTCAGACCGATGATGCCAACTTTTCAACGACAGTGCCGTGCATGAGTAGCACGACGATTTATCAGAAAATGCGCGCCCGCCTCAGCGCGCTCTACGGACTGTCCATCTACGGGGCGCTGCTGCTGGTGGTATTCGGCGGTCTGGTGATTCCGGCCATCATCGGCAGCTATCTGCTGATCGGCGTGCACGAGCAGCAGTCGGCGCGCGTGGCACTGAACGAATCGTTGCAGCGCAACGCGGACATCCTGGCGCTGGGCATGCAGGAATCGCTGTGGAACATGAATGCCGAATCGGCCCATTCGCTGGTCGAATCGGTGATGCGCGACCGCTCGGTGCTGCAAGTGCAGGTGGTGGGCCAGGCCGATACCCAGTTCATGCACGTGCGTTCGCCGCGCGTGGCCAGTGGTAACGTTTATCGTGCCGAACGCGAGATTCTGGTGCGCGGCGAGCGCATCGGCAAGATCATGGTCGAAATGGACGATGCGCGCAGCCAGCAGGAGTTGCGCGAGAAGCAGCTGTCCTATGTGTTCGTGCTGGCGGCGCAGCTGACGGTGTCGCTGCTGCTGATCGTGCTGTTCCTGAATGCGCGCCTGATCAAGCCGCTGCGCAAGCTGATGCGCTTCTCCGACCGCCTGTCGCATGGCGACTTTGAAACCCGGCTGGAACTGAGCGGCAGCGATGAGCTGGGCCGGCTGGCGCAGCAGCTGGAGCAGATGCGGGTCGCGATCAAGCGCCTGTTCGAAGACATCGGCCAGCGCGAGGAACGCTTCCGCACTATCGTCACGCAGGTGCCGGGCGCGGTGTTCCGCTTCCGTCCCGACGGACCGATCGACTTTGTGTCGGATGCCATTGAGGACATTTCCGGCTACTCGGCGTCGCAGTTCATGCGCAGCACCACCCATGCGTGGAGCAATCTGATCGCGCCGGAAGACCGCAAGAAGCAGCGCCGCGTGATCGGCCAGGCGATCCGCGACGGCCAACCCTACGCAATCGAATACCGCATTCAGGACGCCTCCGGCGCCGAGCGCTGGGTGCAGGAAAACGGCCAGCCGCAGGCATCCGATGGCGACAGCAACTCGCCCTGGGTGGACGGCATCATCTCCGACATCAGCCAGCGCAAGCACAATGAGATGCGCATCGAAGCGCTGCTGGCCGAGCAAAGCGCGATTCTGGACAACGTGATGTTCGGCGTGATGTTCGTGCGTAACCGTCACATCGTCTCGGTCAACCGCCGCTGCGAGGAGCTGTTCGGCTACGAGCCGAGCGCGATGACCGGTGCCTCCACCGCCATCATGTTCCTGGACGCCTTCGACTTCGAATCGTCGGGCGCGCGCCAGTACCCGCTGCTGTCGCACGGCGATTACTTCAGCGAAGAACGCCAGTACCGCCGCAAGGACGGCAGCGTGTTCTGGTGCCTGGTCAGCGGCTATGCGCTGGACCACAACCGCGCCAACGAGGGCAGCATCTGGGTGTTTGCCGACATCACCGAGCGCAAAGGGGCGGAAGAAGAGTTGCGGCTGTCGGCCACCGTGATCGAGCACATTGCCGATGGCGTGGTGGTGCTGGACGCGAAGGGCACGATTGTCGCTGTCAATCCGGCGTTCTCGCTGATCACCGGCTACAACGAGGAAGACGCGCTGGGCAAGGACTACACGCTGACGCGCTCCTATCGCCACGAACAAAGCTTCTACGACCAGATGTGGCAAGAGCAGCTGGACACCGGCTACTGGCGCGGTGAGTTGTGGTGCCAACGCAAGAATGGCGAGCTGTATCTGGAATTCCTGACCGTCAGTGCGGTGCGCGACACGCGCGGCCAGACCACGCATTACGTCGGTGTGTTCAGTGACATCACCAAGGCCAAGGAGTCGCAGGAAAAGCTGGACCACCTGGCCCACCACGATCCGCTGACCGCGCTGCCGAATCGCCTGCTGTTCAACGATCGCTTGCAGCACGCGCTGCAGCGCGCCTCGCGCGATGGCGAACAACTGGCGCTGCTGTTCATCGACCTGGATCGCTTCAAGAACGTCAATGACACGCTGGGTCACCACATCGGCGATGAGCTGCTCAAGCAAGTGGCCAAGGCGCTGCAGGACCGCCTGCGCGAGGGCGATACGCTGGCGCGTCTGGGTGGCGATGAGTTCATCGTCCTGCTGGAGAATATCGACAACCAGTACGGCGCCAGCCTGGTGGCCGAAAAGCTGGTGCAGATGTTTGAGCAGCCGTTCATGGTGGCGGGGCACGAGCTGTTTGTGACGTGCAGCGTCGGCATCTCGCTGTTCCCGGACGACGCGGCCGATCTGAATATGCTGATCCGTAACGCCGACGTGGCCATGTACCAGGCCAAGGCGCGCGGCCGCAATGGCTTCAGCTTCTATGCGCCGTCAATGACCGGCGAGGGCGTCGAGCGCTTGCGCCTGGAGACCTTCCTGCGCCGCTCGATCGAGAAGGACGAGATCTTCCTGAACTATCAGCCGCAGGTGGAAATTGATACCGGCCGCTTGATCGGCGTTGAGGCGCTGGTGCGCTGGAATCATCCGGAACTGGGACTGATTCCGCCGATTCGTTTCATTCCACTGGCCGAGGACACGGGCTTCATCAACCAATTGGGCAAGTGGGTGCTGCACGAAGCCTGCCGCCAGATGGTGCGCTGGCAGCAGGCCGGCCTGCATGTGCCGAAGATCGCGGTCAATCTGTCGGCCAAACAGTTTGAGCGTGGCTCCATCGTCAACATGGTGGCCGACATCCTCAGCGACACCGGTCTTGAGCCGCAGCGTCTGCAGCTGGAGGTGACCGAGTCGGTGATTATGAATACCGGCGACGCCATGGTCTTCATCAACGACCTGCACTCGATTGGCGTGGCGCTGGCGATTGACGATTTCGGCACCGGCTATTCGTCGCTGGCCTACCTGAAGCAGTTGCCGGTGCAGACGCTGAAGATTGACCGCTCCTTCATCAAGGACATCTCGACCGACGTCAATGACGAGGCGATCGCGATTGCGATTATCCAGCTGGGCAAGAGCATGAACCTGTCGGTGATCGCGGAAGGCGTGGAGACCGACGAGCAGGCCGCCTTCCTGCTGCGCCACGGTTGTAACCTGGCGCAGGGTTATCTGTATAGCCGTCCGCTGTCGTCGGATGATATGCTCGCTCGCTGGCAAAAATAAAAAATACCGGAGACTGTGATGCAGGCAGTGAAAAACAAATCGCGCCGCCGATTCATCCTCGGCGGCGTGGCGGCGACGGGCGCGCTGGTGGTGGGCTGGGGGCTGCTGCCGCCGCGCCAGCGTTTGAATGGCAGTCATCCGCTGCCGCTGAGCGGCGACGCGGTCGCGCTCAATGGCTGGGTGGGGATCGCCAAGGACGGCACGGTCAGTGTCGCCATGCCGCGCAGCGAAATGGGGCAGGGCGTGTACACCGCCTTGCCGATGCTGGTGGCCGAGGAGCTGGATGTGCCGCTGTCGTCGGTGCAGATCGTGCAGGCGCCGATCGATAAAATCTTCGGCAATGTGGCCATGCTGAAGGATGGCCTGCCGTTTCATCCGGACGATACCGGCCGCCTGAAGACGGCGGTCAGCTGGGTGGTGGGCAAGGCCGCGCGCGAGCTGGGGCTGATCATCACCGGCGGTTCGTCCAGCGTCAAGGACGCGTGGGAGCCGATGCGCGAAGCCGGCGCCACCGCGCGCGCCATGCTGGTCGCCGCTGCGGCGGCGGAGTGGAAAGCGCAGGTAGCCGATTGCCGTACCGAGGATGGTTATGTGCTGCATGCGGATGGCCGCAAGCTGGCCTATGGCGCGCTGGCCGAAAAGGCGGTGACGGCGGCGCCGGGCGAGGTGCGTCTCAAGTCGCCGCAGGAATTCAAATTGATCGGCAAGCCGCAGGCGCGGCGCGACACGCCGTCCAAGGTGAACGGGCGCGCCATCTTCGGCATCGACGCGCGGCCGCCGGGTGTGCTGTATGCGGCGGTGCGGATGTCGCCGGTGATCGGCGGTACGGTGGCCAGCGTGAAGAGCGATGTGGCGCTGAAGATGCCGGGCGTGCTGAAAGTGGTCGACTTTTCTTCTGCGCTGCCTGAGCGCACCGGCGCTGGTGCTGGCGTGGCGGTCATCGCCAAAAGCTACTGGCAGGCCAAGCAGGCCGCGCTAGCGCTGGAGATTCAATGGAACGACGGTCCGCTGGCTGGCCTGTCGAGCGACGCCATCTACGCCGACTTCGCCGCCAAGCTGGATACGGAAGACGGCTACGCCTACTACAAAGCCGGCGACATGGACGCGGTGGAAGGCAAAGCCGCCGGCGTGGCGCGCACGCTGAAGGCCGAATACCGCGCGCCCTATCTGGCGCATGCGGCGATGGAGCCGGTTAACTGCACCGCCCAGGTCAAGGACGGCAAGGTGCGCGTGTGGGCGCCGACGCAGTCGCCCGGCTTTGCGGTGGATGTGGCGGCCAAGGTTGGTGGCGTGTCGGCGCGTGACGTTGAGCTGCATGTGACCATGCTGGGCGGCGGCTTTGGCCGACGGCTGGATGTGGACATGGTGGCGCAGGCGGTGGCGATCGCCAAACAGGCTGACGGCTACCCGGTGCAGATGATCTGGTCGCGCGAGGACGACACAACGCACGACGTGTATCGCCCGGCGGCGCTGGCGCGCTTCCGCGCCACGCTGGACGCGGCGGGCAATGTGCTGGGCTACGATAACAAATCGGCCAGCGGCTCGATCTCGCACCAATTCTTCCAGCGTAACCTCGGCCTGCCGGCGGGAGGGCCGGACAAGACCACCGCCGAGGGCGAATTCGACATGCAGTACCACTTCGCCAACCAGCGCATCCGCCACGTGATCGTGGACAGCGCGGTGCCGCTGGGGTATTGGCGCTCGGTGGGACACTCGCACAACGCGTTCTTCAAAGAGAGCTTCATTGACGAACTGGCGCATGCGGCGGGCAAGGACAGCGTGATGTTCCGGCGCGAGCTGCTACGGCAGCATCCGCGTCATGTCGCGGTACTGGATGCCGCCGTGGCCAAAGCCGGCACGCCGCCCGAGGGGCGGGCGCATGGCGTGGCCTTGCACCAATCGTTCGGCACGATAGTGGCGCAGGTGGCGGAGGTGTCGGTGGAAGGCACTGAAATTCGCGTGCACCGCGTGGTGTGCGCGGTCGATTGCGGGCTGGCGGTCAACCCCAACACCATCGCCCAGCAGGCCGAATCCGGCGTCATCTTCGGCTTATCGGCCGCCTTGTTTGGTGCCGCCACCATCAAAGGCGGCAAAGTCGAGCAGAGCAACTTCCACGACTACCCGGTGGTGCGCCTGAACCAGGCGCCGCAAGTCGACACCATCATCCTGCCGAGCGCCGCGCATCCCGAAGGCATGGGCGAACCGGCGACACCGCCGATCGCCCCAGCCGTCGCCAACGCCGTCTTCAAGCTGACCGGCAAACGCCTGCGCAGCCTGCCCCTGACGTTGTAACCGGGGTCAATCCTCCCAAAGCTACACGGGCTCTACCGTAGCGTTCCGCTACGGTAGAGCCCGTGTAGCTTTGGGAGGATTGACCCCGGTTACAAAGCGTCGCGCAGCAGGGTGTGCAGGTTGCAGTGGCGCTGCCAGTCGGCGCGCTCCTGGTTGTTGATGATGAGTTCCTGCAGCTCTTCGTCGCTCTGGGCGGCGGTCGATTGCACCAGGCGGTGGGCGATGCCGGCATCCGGCAGCATGGTGCCGAAGAAGGCGACCAGGTCGTGGTGCTGGATCAGCAGGGTGGGGAAGTTTTCGACATCCAGGTCGCCCACCACGTCGGCGTGGTCTTCGATGTCGATCCAGACGAAGAATTTGTCCGGGTGGCGCGCCGCCAGTTCTTCAAACGTGGCGCGGTAGCTGGCGCAGGTGCCGCACCAGGCGGCACACAGGCAGGCTACGATCCAGCGCTCGCCGGCCAGGGCGGCGGTCACTTCTTCGCGGTTTTCGGAATTCAGGGTCAGGCTGTGCATGATGGTCGGGCTGGCGGCGCGCTCAGCGCCAAAACGCGTATTCTACATCTTCGCGCCCGCCTGCGCGCCGGGTTAAAATACGGCATGCCTATCATTCTTGCCATTGAAACTTCGTCCGAAACCGCCTCCTGCGCTTTGCTGCGGGGCGATGCCGTCATCAGCCGCGTCTCCAGCGGCGTCCGTACCCATTCCCAGGCCGTGTTGCCCATGATTCAGGAATTGCTGACCGAGGCCGGCATTGCGTTGCAGGATTGCGATGCGGTGGCCTATGGCGCCGGTCCTGGGTCGTTTACCGGTGTGCGCACCGCTTGCGGGGTGGCGCAAGGGCTGGCGTTCGGCGGCAAGTTGCCGGCGGTGCCGGTGGTGACGCTGGATGCGATGGCGCTGGCCTGCCATCAGCAGCATGGCGCCGATGAGGTGCTGGTGGTGCTGGATGCGCGCATGGGTGAGGTGTACTGGGCGCAGTATCGCTTTGAGAACGGTGAGCCGGTGGCGGTGTTGCCGCCGGTGTTGTCGGCGCCGTCCGAGGTGCGGCCGCAGGGCGCGCCGGTGGTGTGTGGCAATGGTTTGTCGGCCTATGCTGATGCCTTCCCGGCCGGCGGTTTTGCCGAGGTGATGCCGCATGCGGCGCAGATCGCGCAACTGGCGGCGACGGCGTTCGCGGCCGGCCGCACGGTGACGGCGGCGGAGGCGCAGCCGCTGTATCTGCGCAATAAGGTGGCTTACACGCAGGCGGAACGCCGTGAGATGGTGGCCACCAAGGAAGGTGGCGCATGACGGCGCAGCTGTGGGATCTGGCGCGTCTGCAGTATGAGCCAATGCAGGCATCGGACCTGGAAGAGGTGCTGGCGCTGGAGGAGAGCGTGTATCCGCATCCGTGGAGCATGGCGAATTTTGTCGATTCGCTCAACTCGCAGTATGAGGCGTGGGTGTTGCGTGATCGCGATGGCTATTTGCTGGGGTATTTCCTGCTGATGGCGATCGTGGATGAGGCGCATTTGCTGAATGTGGCGGTGTCGGCTGAGAAGCAGGGACAGGGCTTGGGCCGTTTTCTGCTGAATCAGTCGGTGGCCTGCGCGCGCGGGCTGGGCATGGAGTCGATGTTGCTGGAGGTGCGGCCTTCGAATACGCGGGCGCTGCAGATTTATGAGCGTTATGGATTTAAACAAATCGGCCGTCGCAAGGGTTATTACCCGGCGGCCAACCAGCAACGCGAGGACGCGATTGTGATGCGGTTTAAGGTATGAGTCAGTCGTCGGCACGGAGTGCGCTGTTCCTGCAGGAGATGGGCGTCGGTGTGCAGTGGAAGTTGCGACAGGGCTCGCAGGATGAGGGCGCGATGGATGGCGCGCCGGTGGCGCTGGCTGTCGTGGCGCCGGAGCAGCAGGTTGCTGCGCCTGTGGTGCCCGCGCCCGCGCTTGCACCTGCACCCGCACCCGCTGCTATCCAGCCGGAGGCTGTGAGCGCCGCTCCGGATGTGCCGGTGCCGGCGGCTGCCGCTCAGGCGTCCGCGCCGGTCGCTGCTGTCAGCGCGCCCGCGCGTGCTCCAGAGTCGCCATCCGCCGCATTGGATGACGAATCGACCGCGTGGTTTGATGACGCGCCGGCCCCGCCGCCAGCCGCACCATCCGCCCCGCGCCAAGGGCCAGCCGCGCGGCCGCCTGCGCCTGCTCCCGCG
>NZ_WKJK01000012.1 GCF_009674535.1 Duganella guangzhouensis | reverse complement strand
CGCTCGCCGCCGCCATCGCGGCTGCGCCGACGCTGGCGCCGCCTGCACCGGCAGCGGCCGCGCCATCGACGTCGCCGCTGCCGGCCGACGCGCTACCATCCAACTTGCCCGAGTACCTGAACCAGATCGAGCGCGACATCATCCTGCGCGCGCTGGCGCAGACCCAGTTCAACCGCACCCAGGCCGCGCAGCTGCTGGGTATCAGCTTCCGCCAGCTGCGCTACCAGATGCAAAAGCTGAACATCCAGGAGCCCGAGCAGTGAGCACGTTTGACGGCTGGCTGCCGCAGGCCGCGCGCTACGACAGCCCGAATTTCGACACCCGTCCGGACCCGGCCGACATCACGCTGCTGGTGATTCATAACGTCTCGCTGCCGGCCGGCTGTTTTGGCGGTCCGCACGTGTCCGACCTGTTCACCGGCCGGATCGACTATAATGCTGACCCCTCGTTCGCCGACTTGCGCGGCCTGAAGGTTTCCAGCCATTTTTTGGTCCGGCGCGATGGCCGCGTCATTCAATACGTTTCTGCTAACGAACGTGCCTGGCATGCCGGCGTGTCCAGTTTTCGCGGACGTGAAAAATGCAATGATTATTCAATCGGCATCGAACTGGAGGGCAGCGACGTGGTGCCGTTCGAAGCGGCGCAGTACGAGGCGCTGGTGGCGCTGACGTTGGCGCTGCAACAGCACTATCCGTTGACTGATGTGCAAGGTCACGAACACATCGCGCCGGGACGGAAAACCGATCCTGGACCGTTATTTAATTGGGAATATTATCGGAAGCTGCTCAACAAAAAGGCAGCGGCCGAGCCCGCGTTAGTGAACGCTATCGCGGGATTGCGCGTAGTAAAAGGGCTTCCGCAAAGTCAATAGAAAAATTGCCGTAAACGACAAAATTTCCCCTTGCACGGGTATTGAGCGGCTACTACAATCAGTGGATCGGGCAGGGCTCGACACTAGATCTAGTGGTTGCAGTGACACTGATTCTTAACAAACATATACGCGGCGCAGCAATGACTGCACGTTGTAACCGGGGAGCTTAAATGCAATCTACTCAAGACATCACCATCAATCCAGCACTGGTACCTGCAGCTGCTGCGAGTACCGCCAGCAGCCCAGCCGTGGCTGCCAGCGCACTCGGTGACTACCGCATCATCCGCCGTAACGGCGCGGTTGTCGCGTTTGAACCGTCGAAAATTGCAGTTGCCGTGACCAAGGCCTTCCTGGCCGTCAACGGCGGTCAAGGTGCTGCCTCGGCCCGCATCCGTGAACTGGTGGAAGAGCTGACCAGCAACGTGGTCGCTGCCCTGGTGCGCCGCCAGCCATCCGGCGGCACCTTCCACATCGAAGACGTGCAGGATCAGGTCGAACTGGCGCTGATGCGCTCGGGCGAACATGACGTTGCCCGCGCCTACGTGCTGTACCGCGCCAAGCATATGGAAGAGCGCCGCGCCGCCAAGGAAGCCGCTGGCGCCGCCGCCACCATCAATGCGCCGCAAATCAACGTGCTGGAAAACGGCGAGCGCAAGCCGCTGGAACTGTCGCGCGTCACCAGCCTGATCGGTGCTGCCTGCATCGGCCTGGAAAAACACGTCGACGCCGACGCCATCGTCGCTGAAACCCTGAAAAACCTGTACGACGGCGTACCGGTCGAAGAGCTGCACAAATCCGCCATCCTGGCTGCCCGCGCGCTGATGGAAAAGGACCCGGCTTACTCGCAAGTGACCGCCCGCATCCTGCTGCACACCATCCGTAAAGAAGTGTTCGGCAAAGAAGTGGCACAAGCTGGCGCCGCCGCTGAATACGTCACCTACTTCCCTGAATATATCGCCAAAGGTATCGCCGCCGAGCTGCTGGATACCAAACTGGGCGAGTTCGACCTGGCAAAACTGGCCAAAGCCATTGTTGCCGACCGTGACCTGCAGTTCGGCTACATCGGCCTGCAAACCCTGTACGACCGCTATTTCCTGCACATCCGCGACGTTCGCATCGAAATGCCGCAGGCGTTCTACATGCGTGTGGCGATGGGCCTGGCCCTGAACGAAGCCAACCGCGAAGCGCGCGCCATCGAGTTCTACAACCTGCTGTCGACCTTCGACTTCATGTCGTCGACCCCGACCCTGTTCAACTCGGGCACCCTGCGTTCGCAGCTGTCGTCGTGCTATCTGACCACCGTGTCGGACGACCTGGAAGGCATCTACGACGCCATCAAGGAAAACGCGCTGCTGGCCAAATTCGCCGGCGGTCTGGGCAACGACTGGACCCCGGTGCGCGCGCTGGGCGCCCACATCAAGGGCACCAACGGCAAATCGCAAGGCGTGGTGCCGTTCCTGAAAGTGGTCAACGACACCGCCGTGGCGGTCAACCAGGGCGGCAAGCGCAAGGGCGCGGTGTGCGCCTACCTGGAAACCTGGCACATGGACATCGAAGAGTTCCTGGACCTGCGTAAAAACACCGGCGACGACCGCCGCCGCACCCACGACATGAACACCGCCAACTGGATTCCAGACATGTTCATGAAGCGCGTGATGGAAAAAGGCGAGTGGACCCTGTTCTCGCCATCCGACACCCCGGACCTGCACGACCTGGTCGGCAAGGCCTTCGAAAAAGCCTACCTGGGCTACGAAGCCAAAGCCGCCGCCGGCGAAATCCGCGTGTTCAAGAAAATCCAGGCGCTGGACCTGTGGCGCAAGATGCTGTCGATGCTGTTTGAAACCGGCCACCCATGGATCACTTTCAAAGATCCGTGCAACATCCGTTCGCCGCAGCAGCACGTCGGCATGGTCCACAGCTCGAACCTGTGCACCGAGATCACGCTGAACACCGGTCCTGACGAAATCGCCGTCTGCAACCTGGGCTCGGTCAATCTGCCAGCCCACATGAAAGAGGGCAAGCTGGACCACGTCAAGCTGCAGAAAACCATCCGCACCGCGATGCGCATGCTGGACAACGTGATCGACATCAACTACTACGCGGTTGAAAAAGCCCGCAACGCCAATATGCGTCACCGTCCGGTCGGCCTGGGCGTGATGGGCTTCCAGGACTGCCTGCACATGATGCGTGTGCCGTTCTCCTCGATGGAATCGGTGCAGTTCGCCGATACCTCGATGGAAGCCGTGTGCTACTACGCTTACCTGGCCTCGACCGAGCTGGCCGAAGAGCGTGGCCACTACGCGTCGTACAAAGGTTCGCTGTGGGATCGCGGCATCCTGCCGCAGGACTCGATCAAGCTGCTGGCCGAAGAGCGCGGCGGTTATCTGGAGCAGGATCTGTCGTCGGCCATGGACTGGACCCCGGTGCGTGAGCGTATCGCCAAGTTCGGCATGCGTAACTCGAACTGCGTGGCGATCGCTCCGACCGCGACCATTTCGAACATCATCGGCGTGTCGGCTTGCATCGAACCGACCTTCCAGAATCTGTACGTGAAGTCCAACCTGTCGGGCGAGTTCACCGAGATCAACTCCTACCTGGTGCGTGACCTGAAGGCGCGTGACCTGTGGGATGAGGTAATGATCGCCGACCTGAAATACTTCGACGGCTCGCTGGCCAAGATCGACCGCATCCCGAACGACCTGCGCGATATCTACGCCACCGCGTTTGAAGTGTCGCCAAGCTGGCTGGTGGAAGCCGCCTCGCGTCGCCAGAAATGGATCGACCAGGCGCAATCGCTGAACATCTACATGGCTGGCGCTTCGGGCAAGAAACTGGACGAGACCTACAAGCTGGCCTGGCTGCGTGGCCTGAAAACCACCTACTACCTGCGTACCACCTCGGCCACCCATACCGAGAAGTCGACTTCCAAGACCGGCGCGCTGAACGCGGTGGCAGTGGATGGCGGCATGTCGGCCAGCGCCAAGGCTGCCGCACCGGCGCCGGTTGCTCCGGTTCCGGCCGCCGCTGAAGCCGATGGCGAAGCCTGCTACCTGCGTCCAGGCGACGACGGTTTCGAGGAATGCGAAGCCTGCCAATAAGTTGAAACATGCGCCATCCCTGAGGGGATGGCGCTTCACCACACATATATAGAGGAATTCATCATGTCGTTGTCCTGGGACGAAGACGCCGCATCGGCGGCCCCGCAAATCAATCAAGCCGCGCTGGAAAGCGAAGGCACGGCCGAGCAGGTCGCATTGCGCGTTAACGCCGATGACAAACGCATCATCAACGGCAAAACCGACGTCAACCAGCTGGTGCCGTTCAAGTACAAATGGGCCTGGGACAAATACCTGGCCGGCTGCGCCAACCACTGGATGCCGCAGGAAGTGAACATGCAGCGCGACATCGAGCTGTGGAAGAACCCGAACGGCCTGACCGACGACGAGCGTCGCCTGGTCAAACGCAACCTGGGCTTCTTCGTCACCGCCGACTCGCTGGCCGCCAACAACATCGTGCTGGGCACCTACCGCCACATCACCGCGCCAGAGTGCCGCCAGTACCTGCTGCGCCAGGCATTCGAGGAAGCGATCCACACCCACGCCTACCAGTACATCGTGGAGTCGTTGGGCCTGGACGAGCAGGAAATCTTCAACGCCTACAACGAAGTCAAATCGATTCGTGACAAGGACGAGTTCCTGATTCCGTTCATCGACACGCTGACCGACCCGGCTTTCACCACCGGCACCGTGGAGCAGGACCAGAAACTGCTGAAATCGCTGATCGTGTTCGCCTGCCTGATGGAAGGTCTGTTCTTCTACGTCGGCTTCACCCAGATCCTGGCGCTGGGCCGCCAGAACAAGATGATGGGCGCCGCCGAGCAGTACCAGTACATCCTGCGCGACGAATCGATGCACTGCAACTTCGGTATCGATCTGATCAATACCATCAAGATGGAAAACCCGCTGCTGTGGACGCCTGCGTTCAAGGAAGAAATCAAGCAGCTGTTCCTGAAGGCCGTGGATCTGGAATACGCCTACGCCGAAGACACCATGCCACGCGGCGTGCTGGGTCTGAACGCGACCATGTTCAAAGGCTACCTGCGCTTCATCGCCAACCGTCGCGCCACCCAGATCGGCCTGGAAACGCTGTTCGACCAGGAAGAAAATCCATTCCCATGGATGAGCGAGATGATCGACCTGAAGAAAGAGCGTAACTTCTTCGAGACCCGCGTCATCGAATACCAGACCGGCGGCGCGCTGAACTGGGACTAATCGCCCCTCGCCCCCCCCTGACGAAGAAGGCTCCGCATTGCGGAGCCTTTTTTTTACGCCCCGCGCAGGCGTTCGCGGTTGGCGGCGATGGTGCGGGCGATGGTTTTGGCGGTGGCGGCGCGGATCGGCGCGTGGCGGGCCAGTTTCGCGAACAGGCCGGCCTGGGCGGTCATGGCGGCGATCAGGTCGCGGGCGCGGCGCTCGGGGACGGCGGTGTCGGTGGCCAGTCGTAGCAGATGGTCGCGCGCCGGCGCGGCGCATTCGCCCATCACCGGCATCTGATGCTGGCCCAGCGGGCCGTGGCTGTAGCCCAGCCCGTAGCATGGCGCTAGCTGCCAGTCGCCTTTGCGGTTCATGCGGTAGGTGATGTTGTGGGCGTGGTCGCCACGATGCTGGAACAGCACGTTGAACACGCAGCGCTGGAAGGCGGCTTCCACCTGGCGCTGGTCGCGGGTGATCAGGCGGGTGGCGCGCAGGAAGGTGCTGTAGTCGACCGAGGGCAGGCGGAAGTCGGCGTGCAGCAGACCGGCCAAGGTGTGGACCGGCACGCGTAGGCCGTCCTCGCGGTCGAAGCGACGGCTGGCGATGGCGGCGTGGCGGCGGCCAAGGTCGATATGGCGGGTGTCCGCCACCTCCAACCCGCAGGCGCGGGCCAGTTCGGCGTAGACCTGTTCGATGGCGCAGACTTCTTTATGCTCGTCGTGGGCGGGGAATTTGATTAGCCAGGGTTGGCTGCCGGCGCCATCCTCGTCTGGCAGCGACAGCAGCAGTTTGGGCCGGCTGCCTTGCGGGGCGGCACCGAGCAGCGCCAGTTGGCCGAGCAAGGGATGAGGCTCGCCACGGCCGATGGCTTGTGCGGCGTTGGCCAGTTCGGCCAGATGATCGGCGGCGGCGAGGTCCGGCGTCGTCGCCTCGCGCGTTGTCGCCGGATGGTAGCTGAGCGCGCCCATGCCATGTTCGCCGATGAAGGCCAGCCGGTCGAGCGGCGAGACGCGGGTCTGGCCGCGCAGCCGGTCCATCAGCAGTTGTCCCCAGCCGTCCGGCAGCGAGTCGGCGAACAGGCCGGGCAGGGAGTGTTGGTGACGCGGCGCGCCGCCGAAAGCGATCACCCTTAATGGCAGATGGCGTGGCGACAGTTCGATGCCGCGCCGTAGCGCCTCGGGCGAGTACTCGAACAGGATGTCGTGGCCATTGTCCGCCAGGGTGCCGAGCGGCCAGTGTTCGCCCCAGCCGTTGTAGCTGACGCTCAGCACTTTCATTTGCTTGAACGGCGTGGCGCGCGCTGACGATTGGCCTTTTCGGCCTGCTCCATGGCGGCGATAGACACCATCTTGATGCGAAACAGCTCGCCCAGATCGTCGGCCAGGCCGAGCGCGGCCACCACCTGCACGAAGGACTCCAGCGATGCCTGGCCCTTGCCCTCCATATTCTTGATGGTCCCCACCGATAGCCCGGCGCGCTGCGCCAACTCCAGCTGCGACCACTCCTGCATCAACCGCCGCGCCCGCAACCGCCGCCCCAGCTCAGCGCAAATCTCTTCGGAGGTTGATAAAGTAAAGTCAAACATATTTGCTATTAAAATTATTTATTGAAATTAATGGCTAAGATAATACTCTTTAAATTTGAGGTGTACTACTGTTCCAGCTCAATATGAGCTGAAGAGATAGGCGTGAAAGTGATCTTTGGTTTAGCAACCAAGGAGAACTATCATGGATAACTCAGAAGTGATGCTGGCGAATAATCTGGCCGCTTTGCACGCGGAATTACGTGCTCTTATTGTGTCCAGCCGCCAGCGTTTAGCGGCAACCGTCAATGCGGAATTGAGTCAGCTTTATTGGTCCGTGGGACGTCGTTTGTCTGTTGAAGTGCTGGAAGGCGAGCGAGCTCAGTACGGTGTGCGCGTCATGACGCGGATCGGGGAGGAACTGCGACAAGAGTTTGGTCGGGGCTTTGAGCCGCAGAATTTGCGTCGCATGGTGCAATTTGTTCAAGCGTTTTCCAATCCGGAAATTGTCGCGACACTGTCGCGACAATTGAGTTGGAGCCACTTTGTTCTGTTGATACCTTTAAAGAACGAGTCATCACGCATGTATTACGCGAACCAAAGTGCCGCTGAGTGCTGGAGCGTCAGGGAGTTGCGCCGGCAGATTGAGCGGAAGGCCTATGAGCGCAGCCTGATTGCCAGTGCCGAGTCGCCGGCTGCGTTTGAGGCAGCTCCTGTCGGCATCTTCAAGGATCCGTACTTTTTAGACTTCCTCGGTTTGCGCGAAGGGTACGATGAGGCGGATCTGGAGAGCGCGATCCTGGTTCAGCTGAAGGCGTTTATCCTGGAGTTGGGCACCGGTTTTGCGTTCGTCGAGCGCAAGAAGCGGATGATTATCGATGGCGAGGACTTCTATCTGGACCTGCTGTTCTTCCATCGCCGTCTGCGCCGGCTGGTCGCCATTGAACTCAAATTGGGACGCTTCAAGGCCGCGCACAAGGGGCAGATGGAGCTGTATCTGCGATGGATGGACAAGTTTGAGCGCCAGCCCGGCGAAGAGGCACCCATCGGTTTGATCCTGTGCGCCGAGTCCAGTCATGAGCAGGTCGAGCTGCTGCAAATGCATAAGGATGGCATCACCGTCGCCGAATTCTGGACCGAACTGCCGCCCAAAGAGGAGTTGGAACGCCAGCTCCGCAGCGCATTGGCCGAAGCGCGCGAGCGGCTGGCGCGTCGTCGCCTAACCCACTAACTTCTCAATGTATGTCGCCAGCGCCGGGCTGTGTTCGTCGTGGGTGAGGGCGGCGACGTAGCCGTCGGGGCGGAGCAGGGCGATGTCGCCGGTATGGAGGCCGTAGGCGTCGCGCAGATGGCCGGCGTGGTCGCGCAGTTCGCCGCGCTCGCCGATCGTGACGATGCGCAGGCCGCGACGCGCGCTGAAGACTGCCGGCGTGTCGGCTTCATAGCGCAGCATTATCCATTCCCCTGAATTCAATAGCGAAAACAAACGACGCGGCTGTCCGCCCGCGCCGGTCAGCGGCGCATCCGGTGCGCGGTAGCCGGCGCGCAGTGGCGCGTCGTCATCGCGCTCGTCGAGCGACAGCGAGGAGTCGGGATAGCCGAGGTCCAGCTGCTGCTGTTCGCGTCCGCGCCGCAGGTCGCCGGCGCGGGCGGCGTCGAGCAGCCGGGTCGACATGCCCAACATGCCGGCCGCGATCTCGCGCCGCTCTGCTTCATAGGTGTCGAGCAGCGCCGCGTCGGCGCCGTGCAGCACGGCGGCCAGTTTCCAGCCGAGGTTCCAGGCGTCCTGCACGCTGGTGTTCAATCCCTGTCCGCCGGTCGGTGGATGGACGTGGGCGGCGTCGCCGGCCAGGAAGATGCAGCCCACTCGATAGCGCTCTGCTAGCCGCGCGCTCATGGCGTAGTCGGAGCGCCAATGCACGGCGTCGACCACGATGTCGCTGCGCCCGGTGCGCGCGGCGATGGCGGCGGCGATGCCGGCGTCGGACAGATCGAACTCGCCTTCCAGCGGGATTGGCATCTGCAGCTGGAACAGCTGCGTACCCTGCAAAGGACAGAGGCTGATCTGGTTCGCCCCCTTGCCCCAGCGATGCCACGCGTCGCGTGTCAAACCGCTGAGCGTGAGGTCGGCCACCACAGCGCGTGCGTTCAGCGACTCGCCGGGGAAGTCGATCCCCAGCGTTTTGCGCACGAAGCTGCGGCCGCCGTCAGCGCCGATCAGGTAGCGCGCCCGCACTTCGATCTCGCCGCCGGTGCGCTGCACGCGCGCGGTGACTCCGCAGTCATCCTGCTCAAAACCGCTCAGCGTGTGAGCGTAATGCGGTGCGTGACCCAGCTCCGCCAGCCGGGCGCGCAGTATGCCTTCGGTCAGAGATTGGGGCAGCATCAGCGGCTGGCCATAGGGTTCGGACGGCGTGGCGGCGACTGACTGCACCGCGGCTTCGTCATCGTGGCCGCCATCGGCGCGGTAGTGGCGCTGTACTGGATAGGGACCGCCGGCGGCGATCATACGGTCGGCCACCTCCAGCGCTTCGAAGATCTCCAGCGTGCGTGGCTGGATGCCTTTGCCGCGCGAGCCGGCGAATGGCGCCGGCGCCTGGTCGATCAGCAGGAAGGGAATGCCGCGCCGCGCGAGATCGATCGCCAGCGTCAACCCGGCGGCACCGGCGCCGCTGATCAGAATGTCGGTATGCATGCTGCTCTCCTTTAATGAGTGTATTTTGCACATATTATTCCTGCCTCAAAATCGTGTCAATAACTATGTGTATAATGCACATATGAATAAAGATATCCGAGATATGCATGACGCGCTGCTCGACATCATCGGCTTCATGAGCCGTCCCGAGCCCGACGTCGCCCTGATGTCCGAGATGGCCATGCCACTCGAACGCGCGCTGCTGCCGCTGCTGGTGCGCATCGATCGGCGCGGTCCGATCGGCGTGGTGGAACTGGCCGAAGTGGTGGGGCGCGACTACACCACCGTCAGCAGGCAGGTGGCGCGGCTGGACGAACTGGGTCTGGTGGTGCGCCGTCCCGGCACGCGCGACAAGCGCGTGCGCGAAGCCGAGGTGACCGAGGCCGGACGCGAAATGGCTGACGCCATCGACCGCATGCGCGAGCAGCTGGTCGGTGAATTGATGGCCGAGTGGAGCAGCGCCGAGCGCCGCGACCTGGCGCGCCTGCTCAAACGGATGGCCGCCGACATGAACGAATGGGTGGTGCGCCGTCGCCACGAAGACGCCGAGTAAGCGCGTCCTCATTTCAAACGCGGCCTGTCGCCGCTTGCCTTAACGTCGATTTACACCCACGCGCCGGCGTTACATCCGCTTCGATCAAGCACTCTAAAACGCAGGCGCGATGCGGCGCACCGCTGTATTCCGCTTGCTATTCGCCTTACTCTGTCTCATAATCGCGACGAATTAAAAACAGTGAGCAGTAACGGCGTGCGCGAGCAGCGCAAGCGCTCTTGGATTCGGAAGCGGGTGACGCGATTTTTTTCTCCGGTGACGGCGAGATCGAAGAAACCCAGGCGACATAAGGCTTACTTTGAAGTGCGAATTTCTCGGCGCGATGCGCGAGGCACTTCCCGAACCCGATTGAGCGCGCGTGAACAGCGTGTGAAGACGCAAGCGAGCATGCCGAAGTGATCGATGTATGTGAGCTGGCGAGCGCAAGTCGTAAAAAAAGCGCGTGAATCGCTATCGTGCTGGTTGCGCACCGACAAGGTTTTCGTGTACTTTACGAACTTGAAAATGCGTGATTTAAAAAGTGCGAAATTTTGAAGAGCGCACCGCGCACAGATGACCGAGATACGGGACACAGATTCACACTGATATGCACAACACCACGTCGTTTTTGCTCAACCGTCTTGCCTGATCCAATTCAGGCCGGGCGGTTTTTTGTTTGAAAACGAAAAGCGCGACGTGGCTGCGACGTAGATACCTGGAGCTGAGTACACGCCCGGATCACCGCAAAACGTCGCGACAAGATTTGTATCCACACGCCGCTCCGGCCAAGGGGAGGCGGGTGGATCGATGGCTGAAGCGCTGCACTTGTGAGGAGATGCAGCAGTTCAGCTAGTGCCGAATTCATTAGCGCAAACGGCTTTGGTTTGCGCCGATGAATAATTCGCCTGGCCCAATCCCGGGTTGGACGGGTTTAAATCTTGTAAACGAATTTTTCCGATCCCCGATCAAGGAGAACTAAACATGGCAACCGCCGCTAAGAAACCAGCAGCAGCTAAGAAAGCTGCTCCAGCCAAGAAACCAGCCGCCGCCAAGGCCGCTGCTCCAGCAAAAAAACCAGCTGCCGCTAAAGCCGCTGCTAAACCAGCTGTTAAAGCTGCCGCCAAGCCAGCAGTGAAAAAAGCTGCCGCTAAACCAGCAGTGAAAAAAGCCGCTGCCAAGCCAGCCGCAAAACCAGCTGTGAAAAAAGCAGCCGCCAAACCAGCAGCGAAGAAAGCCGTCGCTAAAGTAGCCGCTAAACCAGCAGTGAAAAAAGCAGCCGCTAAACCAGCAGCGAAGAAAACCGTCGCTAAAGCAGCAGCTAAGCCAGCAGTGAAAAAAGTCGCCGCTAAACCAGCAGCGAAAAAAACCACCGCTAAAGCAGCCGCCAAGCCAGTCGCTAAAAAAGCAGCCGCCAAGCCAGCAGCGAAAAAAGTAGCAGCTAAACCAGCAGCTAAAGTAGCCGCTAAGCCAGCAGCGAAAAAAGCCGCTGCCAAGCCAGCCGCTAAAAAAGTAGCCGCTAAAACCGCCGCTAAACCAGCCGCCAAAAAAGTAGCCGCCAAGCCAGCCGCTAAAAAAGTCGCTGCCAAAAAACCAGCAGTAAAAGCGGCAGCCAAACCGGCTGCAAAGGTTGCGGCTAAGCCAGCAGCAAAAAAGCCAGCTAAAGCAGCTGCGAAGCCTGCAGCTGCTGCCAAACCTGTCGCCGCCAAGAAGCCAGCAACCAAGAAAGCAGCTAAGCCAGCCGCTAAACCGGTCGCCGCTCCAGCCGCTGCGCCAGCGCCAGTAGCCGCCGCTCCGGCAGCCGCTCCAGCCGCTAAACCAGCAGCAAAAAAAGCCGCTCCTAAAAAAGCAGCTCCGAAGAAGGAAGCCGCCAAGCCGGCCGCCGCTCCAGCAGCTGCTCCAGCAGCCGCAGCGCCAGCCGCCGCTCCAGCAGCGAAAACCGTACTGGCTCCGGCCGCCGCATGGCCGTTCCCAACCAGCACCCGTCCTTCCTAAGTTAATAAACGCTTAGAAGCCTGCTGAGGCAATGGCCGCTGTGTGAGACAATCACACAGCGGCTTTTTTATTGGAGGGGTTCCGTGCTGATTAGTATTATCAAGTTGATTGTCGACGCCATCGCCGCCCTGCTGGGTGGAGCCCTGCTGCTCCGCTTCTGGATGCAGGCGATCCGCGTGCGGCCGCCATCGTCGGTGGCGCAGTTCACTTTCCAATTGTCGGACTGGCTGGTGCGCCCGCTGCGCCGCATCGTGCCGGGCGTGGGTGGCTATGACTGGGCCAGTCTGATCGGCGCGTTCCTGATCGTGCTGGCGGCCACCTCGGTGTGGTTCCTGGTCGGCTGGCCGGCGCCGATGGTGTTGCTGGCGGCCTGCCATCGCTTCCTGGAGTGGATACTGTATGGCTTTATGGCGCTGCTGGTGATCGAGGCGATCTTCAGCTGGGTCAATCCGCATGCGCCGCTGGCGCCGTTCGTGCGCGCGCTGAACGAGCCGCTGCTGCGGCCTATCCGCCGCGTGGTGCCGCTGGTGGGGAGTCTGGATCTGTCGCTGCTGGTGGCGCTGATCCTGCTGCAAATCGCCCAGCTGCTGCTGGGCGTGGCCTTCGCCGGTGCTTAGTCGTTAGAAGCGGTAACCGAACGCCGCTTCAAACTGGTCGGCGATTTCCGCCGGCGTGAAGCGGTGGTTCTGCGCCCCTTTGTGGGCGATCTTGATCGCGCCCAGCAGGCTGGCCAGGCGGCCGGTGTTCTCCCAGCTCCAGCCATTGGTGATGCCGAACAGCAGACCGGCGCGATAGGCGTCGCCGCAGCCGGTCGGGTCCAGCGCGGCCGCCACCGGCACCGCTGGGATGTCGATGCGCTGGCCGCCGGTATGAATCTCCGAACCCTGCTCGCCACGGGTGATGATCAGCGCCTCGACGCGGCTGGCGATGTCCGCCAGCGACAGGCCGGTGCGCTCGGTCAGCAGTTCAATCTCATAATCGTTGGTGGTGACGTAGGTGGCCTTGTCGATGAAGGCGATCAGCTCTTCGCCATTGAACATCGGCAGCTGCTGGCCCGGATCGAAGATGAACGGGATCTTCAGCGCGGCCAGGTCGTCGGCGTGCTTCTTCATGCCCAGATGGCCGTCCGGCGAGATGATGGCGATGCGCGCCGGGCCGGCCTTGGCCACTTCATTCTCATGTGCGTACGACATGGCGCCCGGGTGGAAGGCGTTGATCTGGTTGTTATCCTGGTCGGCGGTGACGAAGCACTGGGCGTTGTAGGCGTCTTCCTTGATCAGGATATTGTCGGTGGCCAGACCCAGTTTGCGGAAGCGCGCCATGTAGGCGGCGTTGTCCTGGCCCATGACGCCGACGATGCGCGGCTGGCCGCCCAGCATCTGCAGGTTGTAGGCGATGTTGGGCGCGCAGCCGCCGAATTCGGTGCGCATGGTCGGCGCCAGGAATGACACATTCACCTTGTGCAGCTGGTCCGGCAGCAGGATGCTGTCGAAGCGGTTGGGGAATTGCAGGATGGTGTCGATCGCGATCGAGCCGCAAATCAAAGAGGTCTGGGTCATGATAGGTCTTTATGGATAGAAGACTGCGATGTGATAGCCGGATGCTTTCAGGTCGTGCAGTTCAAAGTACAGTTTAACGGCTTGTTCGGTGTGTGGGGCAAAGCCTTTGTCGAGCGCGGTGTCGGCGCTCAGATAGTCGCGCGGGGTGAACACGCGGCGCAGCACTTGCTTGTCCTTGTCGTCGTCCAGCACCAGTTCAATCGCGGGCCAGGCTTGCGCGGTGGCGCTCTGGTTGCGCAGCAGGGTGGTGAAGGAGAACGTGGTGTCGCTCAGGGTTTGCAGTTCGCCCTGTTCGATGGTGAGGTCGTCGATTTGGGTCGGCAGTTCGATTTTGCAGCCGATTGCCTGGCAGGTGGCGGTCAGCGCCGGCTTCAGTGCCGGCATGTTGGCGGCCAGCGCGTTGCGGAAGGTGGTGACGGCTTGCAGCAGCAGGGCGCCGACCAGCAGCACCGAGCCGGCGCTCATGGCGATGGTGGTGACCTTGCCGTATTTCTGGCGTTGGCGGTCGCGTTTGACGAAGCCGGGTTCTTCCGGCTGGGCGTGGTCTTCGTAGGCTGGCGCTTCTTCCACGCTGTGGGCGTGCAGGTAGGCGTGGGCGCTGGCGCTCTGCGCTTCGGTCATGCCGGCGGCGGAGAGGTGGACCAGGGCTTCTTCGTCGGCTTCGTCGAGTTCGTCGTCGCGCAGTGGGCGGGCAGGCAGCGTGGATGCTTGCGTGGCGGCGACCGGGGGCGCGGATTCGGCGTCGGGCAGCGCGGCGTTGGTGCGCTCGGCGGGCAGGGTGTCGGCCAAGGCTTCGGCGCTGGCGGCGGCGAGATTGGCTTCGGCGGCGGCTACGCTGGCGCGGTAGGCGGCATCGGCGTCGATCTCGGCATCGGCTTCGTCGTCGGCGGCAGCCGGGGCGGCGGTGGCGCGCGCGGGTGGCGTGTCGTCATCGTCGAAGATGGCGGCGTCGGCGGCGGCCAGGGCGTTGTGCAGGCCGGGACCGGCGCCGGCTTGCGGCTCGTCCAGCGCGTCATCGTCCCAGGTCGGTTCGACGCGGCCGCCGGACATGCCGGCGTAGATGTCTTCGCCGGCGGGCAGGCCGTCGGCGTCGTGCGGGACGTCGGCCAGGGTTTGCTCCATGGCTTCCAGTTCCGCTTCCAGCGCGGCTTCCAGTTCGTCCTCGCTCATGCTGTCGACGTCGAGTACGTCATCGAGCGTCGGTTCGGCGGCCGGTGTCGGGCTGACTTCGGGCTCGCTGCTGGCTTCCAGATCGGGCTCGGATTCGATGTCCAGATCGAGGTCGAACAGGGCGTCGGTGTTGGCCGGCAGCGCGGCTGGCGCGGCGGGCAGCGGGATCTGGGCGGGGGCCGCCGCAGCGACGTCCGGCTCGGCATCGAAGTCGGCGGCGGAGGCATCGGCGGTCGGCGTGTCGGCTGCCGGCTCGTCGGTCAGGCTGTCGAGCTCCAGCACCGGGTCGGCCTCTTCGGCGTACAGCACTTCGGCCGCGCGCGTATCGAGCGCGGCCATTCTCTGGTCGAAGGCGACGGGATGGGGGAGAGGGGTGGTTGGCAGCGGCTCCAGCAGCGCCGCGTTGCCATCAAAAACTTCATTGCAGGAGCCGCAGCGCACCACGCCCCCACGTAATTTCAGCTGGTCATGGGCGACCCGAAATACCGTGTTGCAGTGGGGGCATTTGGTGGCGAGCGCCATTGCCGGGCTTAACGCGCAGCGGGAACAGTATCACTGCCGAGGCGGCCATGCAGCGCGACCCAGCCGTCTTGCTCGGCCCACACGCCCAGCTTGATGAACGGCGCATACGCCGCCGCCACTTCCTCGGCCTGACGCGCCAGCACGCCGGACAAAATCAGCGCACCGCCATCGGCGACGCGGCCGGACAGCATCGGCGCCATCAGCTTCAGCGGGCTGGACAGGATGTTGGCCACCACGATGTCAAAGCGCTGCGTCGCATGCTTGGACTCGGCAAAGTTATCCGGCAGGAAGTAGGTGATCTCGCAGTTGTTGCGGGCGGCGTTGTCGGCCGCCGACTCGATCGCCTGCGGATCGATGTCCACGCCCACCACTTCGCCGGCGCCAGTCTTCTTGGCCACCATGGCCAGAATGCCGGAACCGCAACCGTAGTCGAGCACGCTCTTGCCTGGGGCCGGATGCGCCTCCAGCCACTCCATGCACAGACGGGTGGTCGGATGGCTGCCGGTGCCGAACGCCAGACCCGGGTCCAGCTCCAGTATCAGCGCGTCCGGATTCGGCGCCTCGTGCCACGACGGCACCACCCAGATGTTCTTGCCGATGTGGATAGGCGCGAACTGCGACTGGGTCAGACGCACCCAGTCCTGCTCCTCCACCTTGCGGGTGGTGAACTTGGGCAGGGTGGTGAGGCCGATCTGGCCAGCCGCGGCCGCCACGATCACAGCCTGATCGTCATCCTCGTCGGTCAGGGCCACCACGCGGCTGTGATCCCAGGCCGCTTCGGTGGGCTCCATGCCCGGCTCGCCGAACAGCGGTCTTTCCGCGTCGGTGCCTTCGTCCGCGTCTTCCACGGACACCGACAGCGCGCCGACGTCCATCAGCGCTTCCGACAGTGCTTCCGCGTGGTCGCGGGCGATTTCGATGACAATTTCAGTCCAGCTCATGTTTAACCTTTGAATTACGCTTTGTTACCCAGACTCAGTTTGTTCAAGTCCGGCATGTCGGCCAGCTTGTGTTCCAGGTAGTGAATATTGGTGCCGCCTTCGATGAAACGGGCGTCGACCATCAGCTCGCGGTGCAGCGGGATGTTGGTCAGAATGCCTTCGACCACCATTTCCGACAGCGCGATCTGCATGCGGCGGATTGCCTGCTCGCGGGTGGCGCCATAGGAAATGACCTTGCCGATCATCGAATCGTAGTGCGGTGGCACATAATAACCCGCATACGAGTGCGAGTCGACGCGCACGCCCGGGCCGCCCGGCACGTGCCAGGCGGTGATGCGGCCTGGCGACGGGGTAAATTTGAACGGGTCTTCGGCGTTGATGCGGCACTCGATGGCGTGGCCGGACAGCATCACGTCACGCTGACGGAAGCGCAGCTTCTCGCCGGCGGCGATGCGGATCTGTTCCTGCACGATGTCGATGCCGGTGATCATCTCGGTGACCGGGTGTTCGACCTGCACGCGGGTGTTCATTTCGATGAAATAGAACTCGCCGTTTTCATACAGGAACTCGAAGGTGCCGGCGCCGCGATAGCCGATCTTGCGGCAGGCTTCAGCACAGCGCTCGCCGACTTTTTCGATCAGCTTGCGTGGGATGCCCGGCGCCGGTGCTTCCTCGATCACCTTCTGGTGGCGGCGCTGCATCGAGCAGTCGCGTTCGCCCAGCCAGACGGCGTTCTTGTGTTCGTCGGCCAGAATCTGGATTTCCACGTGACGCGGATTTTCCAGGAACTTCTCCATATAGACTTCCGGATTGCCGAAGGCCGCACCGGCTTCCGACTTGGTCATCTGCACGGCATTGATCAGCGCCGCTTCGGTATGCACCACGCGCATGCCGCGACCGCCGCCGCCGCCGGCCGCTTTAATAATGACCGGATAACCGACCTTGCGGGCGATTTGCACGATGGCTTTCGGATCGTCCGGCAGCGCGCCTTCCGAGCCCGGCACGCATGGCACGCCGGCCTTGATCATGGCTTGCTTGGCGGTGACCTTGTCGCCCATCAGGCGGATCGAATCGGAACGCGGGCCGATGAAGACGAAGCCGGATTTTTCCACGCGCTCGGCGAAGTCGGCGTTTTCCGAGAGGAAGCCATAGCCGGGGTGGATCGCTTCGGCGTCGGTGACTTCGGCCGCGCTGATGATGGCTGGCATATTCAGGTAGCTCAGCGCCGACGGGGCCGGGCCGATGCAGACCGACTCATCGGCCAACTTCACGTATTTGGCGTCTTTGTCTGCTTCCGAGTGGACCACGACCGTTTTGATGCCCAGTTCGCGGCAGGCGCGCTGGATACGGAGGGCGATTTCGCCGCGGTTGGCAATAAGGATTTTTTCAAACATGATAGGTTCGCTATGTCTGTGAGCGCCGGATGGCTGCGTCAGGTGAGGAGGGATTGCGGACCAGGAAAGGGGCGCCCGTACCGGCGGGGCAGGGCGCCAGCCTTTCTTAGCCGATCACAAACAGCGGTTGGCCGAATTCGACCGGCTGGCCGTTCTCGACCAGGATCTGGGTGATGGTGCCGGTTTTGTCGGCGTCGATTTCGTTCAGCAGTTTCATCGCTTCGATGATGCACAGGGTGTCGCCTTCTTTGACCGACTGGCCGACTTCAACAAACGCCGAGGCGCCTGGAGCGGACGAGCGGTAGAAGGTGCCAACCATCGGCGATTTGACGATGTGGCCGGTAGGCTCGGCGGCAGCGGCTGGCGCTGCGGCGGCTGGGGCGGCGACCGGCGCTGCGGCAGCGGCGGTGCTGTATTGCGGGATGGCTTGCGGCTGCATCATGACCATCTGATTTTGCGGCAGGGCCGACGATTTGACGATGCGGACTTTGCTCTCGCCTTCGGTCACTTCGAGTTCGGCGATGTCCGATTCCGCGACCAAATCAATCAAGGTCTTCAGCTTGCGTAGATCCATGTAACCCCCAGGAATATCGTGTTTTGTCAGTTGAGCGGCGCCGTCTTGTGGACGACTGCCGGGCTAAAATGCGCGCAGATCGCGTAGGTTATCGCTTTTTAAGAACGAAGTCGATGGCAAACCGATATCCTTCGATACCCAGTCCGCAAATCGTGCCTATTGCAATCGCGCTAAGAAATGAGTGGTGGCGAAACGACTCGCGCTGGTAAACATTCGAAATATGCACTTCCACAAACGGAATGGCCACCCCTGCCAGAGCGTCGCGCAAGGCCACGCTGGTATGGGTCAGTCCGCCCGGATTGATGACGATGGCGTCCACGCCCTCCAGACGAGCGGCATGGATGCGGTCGATCAGTGCACCTTCGTGGTTGCTCTGGAAGCAAGACAAGCTCGCACCGGCGGCCTGGGCTTGTGCCACAGCAGCCTGTTCGATGTCGGCCAAAGTGCTTGCGCCGTAGACCTCGGGCTCACGCGTCCCCAGCAAATTCAGGTTGGGTCCGTTGAGCAATAGGAGGTTTTTTGCCATGATTCTTGAGCCTTCTCCGCGAAAGATCCGCATTTTGACGCCAACTGCGGACATTTGGCAAGAGAAAAAAACTTATGAAACTTCTTACAGAGTTGCTAAATCTTTGCGCAGCTCATCGAATTTCAGTTTGCCGAGGTAAGTCTTCTTGACCTGGCCATCGGCGCCGATCAGCACCGTGAAGGGCAGGCCACCCTGGGTATTGCCGAACTGGCGCGACAAATCGGTGCCGCTCATGCCGGCCACCAGCACCGGGTAGGTAATTTTGTATTTGTCGCTAAATTCTGTGATATTTGACGGCGAATCAATACCAATGCCGATAACTTGCAGCTTCTTGCCCTCTTCTCCGGCCGACAGCGTGGACAGCTCCGGCATCTCCTGCACGCATGGCGCGCACCAGGTTGCCCAGAAATTGACCAGCATGGCCTTGCCTTTATATTGCGCCAGCGAGGTGGCCACGCCCTTGGCGTCCGGCAGGGTTTCCTTGAACAGGGCGGCGACCGGACCGGTCACGCCGGCTGGCTGGGCGGTGGTCACGGGGGGCGCGCTCTGGCGCAGGCCGGTGTAGGCGCCGGTGGCGGCAAACAGGATGGCAACGACCGCGTAGGCGGTGAGATGGCGTTTATTCATGATGAGGAGGATGAGTACTGTTAACTAATAGGGCGCGCACGGCGGCCAGGTCGGCCCGGGCCAGTTTGCCGTCGCCACGGGTTTTGACGGCGCCGCGCAAATCGTCCAGTTCATAGATGGCGGCATGCACGCCTTCCTTGTGCCACATGAAGCTGACGGTTTCGACCGCGCCGTAGCGCGGTCCCTTGAAGTGCGGCGTCTCGGAGATGTCGATTTGTATATTCCGGTTCAGTAGGAAGATCTCGACTTCCTTGGCGCTGTCGGCGAACAGCTGCAAATGAATGTCGTCATGGGCGCCGGCGGTGCCGTTGAGGACCGAGCCGGTCAGATAGGGCTGGAATTTCTCCAGCCCTCCCATGATGTCGACCGCCAGCGTGCGCAGCCGGAACAGCCGGGCCGGCTGGCTGTCGGCGTGGAACAGCGACTGGTAAATGCGCACCTCGGCCTCGATCTGCGCATTGTCCGGCAGCAGGTTCAGCGGCGGCTGGGTGTCGCCCAGGATCTGCCGCGCCGCCTTGCGTTTGGCGGTGTTGTAGTCGGCACCATCCTCCGCGATGAGACGCGCGGCGGCCGCCGCAATCTCGGCACGCAGGAGCTGGAGTTCTTCGTTCACATTGGAAGTCATGGACGAGATAATACTCTGAACCGCGAAAAGCGCGGCGCGGTCGGGTAAAATCGCGTATTCACACGTTGTCTTCACTACTATGCATATTCATATCCTCGGTATTTGCGGCACCTTCATGGGCGGTCTGGCCGTGTTGGCCAAAGAAGCGGGTCACCGCGTCACCGGTTGCGACGCCAACGTCTATCCGCCGATGAGCACCCAGCTGGAAGCCCAGGGTATCGAGCTGATTACCGGCTACGGCCCCGAGCAGATCGAACTGAAGCCGGACCTGTACGTGATCGGCAACGTGGTTACGCGCGGCAATCCGCTGATTGAGGAAATCATGAATCGCGGCCTGCCGTATGTATCCGGCCCGCAGTGGATCGGCGACCATATATTAAGAGACAAATGGGTGTTGGCCGTGGCCGGCACGCATGGCAAGACCACCACCACCGCCATGCTGACCTGGATTTTGGAAGACGCCGGCTACGCGCCCGGCTTCCTGATCGGCGGCGTGCCGAAGAACTTCGGCGTCTCGGCCCGCATGCAGGGTGATAAAGACTCGATCTTCTTCGTGATCGAGGCGGACGAGTACGACACCGCCTTCTTCGACAAGCGCAGCAAGTTCGTGCACTACCACGCCAAGACCGCCATCCTGAACAATCTGGAATACGATCACGCCGACATCTTCCCCGATCTGGGCGCGATCGAAACCCAATTCCACCACCTGGTGCGCACCGTGCCCGGCATCGGCCGGGTCATCGTCAATGGCGATGAGGACGCGCTGCAGCGCGTGCTCAAGCGCGGCTGCTGGAGCGAGCAGGAAAGCTTCGGCCGCGCCGACGGCACCGATTGGGCGCTGAACGAATACGATGACGGCACGTTCGACGTGATTTTCAAAGGCGAGCTACAGGGCCGCGTTGAATGGCAGCTGACCGGCAAGCACAACCGCGCCAACGCGCTGGCCGCGATTGCCGCCGCGCGTCACGTCGGCGTGCCGATCGCGCAGGCGGCCAAATCGCTGGCCACCTTCGAGAACGTCAAGCGCCGCATGGAAGTGCGTGGTGTCGTCAATAACATTACCGTGTACGACGACTTCGCCCACCATCCGACCGCGATCGCCACCACCGTCGGCGGCCTGCGCCAGAAGATCGGCCAGAGCGGCCGCATCCTGGCGGTGCTGGAGCCACGCTCCAACACCATGAAGCTGGGCGCGATGAAGGATGCGCTGCCCGGCAGCTTGCACGACGCCGACCTGGTGTTCGGCTACGGCGTTGAGAAATCGCTGGGCTGGAGTGTCGGCGCCGCGCTGGCGCCACTGGGCGAGATCGCCAGCGCCTATGAAGACATCGACGCGCTGGTCGCCGCCATCGCCCAGGCCGCGCAGCCGGGCGACCATATTATTGTGATGAGCAACGGCGGCTTCGGCGGCATCCACGACAAAATCCTGAAAGCACTGGCCTGATGATTCTGTATCTGCATGGCTTCCGTTCCTCGCCGCAGTCGATGAAGGCGCGCGTGGTCGGCGAGCGCATGGCGGCGCTGGGGCTGGCCGATCAGCTGATTTCGCCGCAACTGCCGGCCTCGCCCAAGCTGGCGATGGAGTTGGCGCTGTCGCTGGTGGATTGCATCCCGATCGCCGAGCTGAGCATCATCGGCTCGTCGCTGGGCGGCTTTTACGCCACCTGGCTGGCCGAGCGCATCGGCTGTCGCGCGGTGCTGGTCAATCCGGCCGTGGTGCCGCAGCTGGATCTGGACAAGCACGTTGGCGTCACCACCCAGTTCCACTCCGACGAACCGTTTGAGTTCAAGCGCGAATACATCGCTGAACTGCACACACTGGAAGTGCCACAGATTAGCAAGCCGGAACGTTATTTCCTGCTGGCCGCCACCGGCGACGAAGTGCTGGACTATCGCGACATGGTGGCCCACTACGCCGGCGCGCGTCAGCACGTGATTGAAGGCAGCGACCATGCTGTGTCGGAATTCCCGCAATATGTGGACGAGGTATTGGCATTCTGCGGCGTCGGGGCGCGTTCTTGAGCGCGGCTCGGCGTGGCGCCTCGCTGCGGCAGGCGCAATGGCAGCCGCACGTGCTGGCGCTGAACGCGCCGGCCGGCTACCTGCCGTGGCTGACTGAAGCCGGTTCGCTGACCGCGCGCCTGAAGGCGCATAGCGACAATTTTCGCGTGCAGTGCCTGCACCAGCGCACCGCGCGCTGCCTCAGCGACGAGGCGGCCGTGATCGGTTTGCATCACGCCGGCCGCGTGTGGGAGAGGGAAGTGCTGCTGAGGTGTGATAATACGCCTGCGGTGTTTGCGCACACCGTGGTGCCGACCAGCGCCACGGCGGCGGATTGGCCGCTGTTCAGCGCGCTGGGCGAGCGTTCGCTGGGCAGCACGCTGTTTGGCGATCCGCTGGTGCGGCGCGGTGTTTTGGAATTTGCAAGATTGCGAGAAGGGCATCCCCTGGCGCAGCGCGCACGCGCGGCACTGGTGGAAAGCGGCGCTGCCGCTGTCGATGCCCCCATATTATATGCACGGCGCTGTCTGTATCGGCGCCGGCAAGGTACGCTGCTGGTGACCGAAGTATTTTTGCCCGCCGTACTGGAACTGATTAAAACGAACGACAACCTACGATGAATGTATTTTTTGAAGAGTCCGGCGATTTCAAGGTCGGCACCGTGATGACGCAGGCCGGCGAGGCATATCAGGTCGAAATGGCCAGCGGCAAGCGCACCAAGGTCAAGACCAAGGACGTGCTGCTGCAGTTCGACAAGCCGGCCCCGGCCGAACTGATGGAGCAGGCCAAGGCCATCGCCGCCGAGATCGATCTGGAATTCCTGTGGGAAGTCGCCGGTGAGGAAGAGTTCGGCTTTGCCGAGCTGGGCGCCGAATACTTCGGCCACGCGCCGCAGCCGGCCGAGGCGGCTGGTCTGATCCTGAGCCTGCATTCGTCGCCGATCTATTTCTATAAAAAAGGCCGTGGCCGCTACAAGGCCGCGCCCGAGCAATCGCTGCGCGCGGCCTTGGCCGGCATCGAGAAAAAGAAACAGCAGGCGCTGGTGCAGGCCGGCTATGTCGATCAGTTGAAGGCCAACCAGCTGCCGGAATCGATGCAAAACATCGTGCTGCAACTGCTGTTCAAGCCGGACAAGAATTCGATCGAATACAAGGCGCTGGACGCCGCTTGCACCGAGCTGCACACCAACCCGCAGCGGCTGATGCTGGCGGTGGGTGGCGTGCAGTCGCCGAAGGCGCTGCACATGGCCAAGTTCCTGTTCGAGAACTTCCCGAAAGGCGCCGGCTTCCCGGACGTGCCGGTGCCAAGCGCGTCGGCCAATCTGCCGGTGGCGGACGTCCAGGCGTTCTCGATCGACGACGTCACCACCACCGAAATCGACGACGCGTTCTCGGTCACCAAGCTGGCCGACGGCAACGTCAAGATCGGCATCCACATTGCGGCACCGGGCCTGGGCATCAAGCCGGACGACGCGGTCGACAAGATCGCGCGCGGCCGCATGTCCACCGTCTACATGCCGGGCGATAAGATCACCATGCTGCCGGATAGCATCGTCAACGCCTTCACGCTGGCCGAGGGCAAGACCTGCCCGGCGCTGTCGCTGTACGCCACGCTGAATCCGGCCGACTGGTCGGTGCTGGCCACCGAAACCCGCGCCGAGCTGGTGCCGATCGCTAACAACCTGCGTCACAATGATCTGGACGACCTGGTCAACGAAGAGACGCTGGCCAGCGGCGAGGGCGAGTATCCGCACAAGGAGTCGCTGGGTCTGATCTGGCAATGGGCGCAGGTGCTGGAAGCGGCGCGCATGGTCAAGCGCGAGGGCTTTGGCCTGAAGCCGGAACAGAATAACCGCGTCGATTACAACTTCTACGTTGAAGACGACGTGGTCAGCGTCACCCGCCGCAAGCGCGGCGCGCCGCTGGACAAGATCGTGGCCGAGCTGATGATCTTCGCCAACAGCACCTGGGGCAAGCTGATGCACGACAACGGCGTGCCCGGTATTTATCGCAGCCAGGGTCGCGGTGTCGGTGGCTGGAACGCCAAGATGCAGGTGCGCATGCTGACCCACGCCGCGCCGCACGAAGGCTTGGGCGTCGATCAGTACGCCTGGTCGACCTCGCCGCTACGCCGTTATACCGACCTGGTCAACCAGTGGCAGATTCTGGCTTGCGCCGAGAAGGGCGTGATGGCGCCGCTGGTCGCGCACTTCAAGCACAAGGATGCGGAGCTGTTCGCGATTGTGTCGCAGTTTGACGCGGCTTACTCGGCCTATGCGGATCACCAGGCCAATATGGAACGCTACTGGTGCTTGCGCTGGCTGGGCCAGGAGAATGCGCGCCAGGTTGAGGCGGTGGTGCTGAAGGATGAAGTGCTGCGCCTGACCGATATTCCGCTGATTATCCGTCTGCCGGGCATGCCGTCGGTGGCGCGTGGTGCCCAGGTCAAGCTGGATATTCTGCGCTGGGACGAGGTCGATCTGACCATCGAAGCGCGGGTGCTGGAAATCCCGACCGACGCTGTGGCCGCCGAGGTTGATTTCGACGAGGAAGAAGTCGAGGACGCGCCGGAGCAAGCGGTCGACGCGCCGGAAGTGGCGGTCGAGGCCGCAGCCGAGCAGCCAGCGGCGGAATGACGTGTAAAATCAGCCTCATCTTTTTCAGACCGGCCACTGCGTGAAGTCTTTCCAGGAAAATCGCTTGCTGTACCTCGCCCTCGGCGTTTCGCTGGCGGCGCATGCCGCCATGCTGGCGGTGCGCTTTGTGGCGCCGACGCCGGCGCCGCTGCAGCCGACCGATCCTGGGCTGGAAGTGATCCTGGTCAACGCCAAGCACAACCGCGCGCCGCTGAAGGCCGACGCCGTGGCCCAGGTCAACCTGGACGGCGGCGGCAATGTCGACCAGGGCCGCTCCAAGTCGCCGATGCCGGACATGCGCAAGACCGAGATGGGCGACAGCGTCAAAGCCACCAAGCGCCGCATCCAGGAACTGGAGGAGCGCCAGAAAAACCTGCTGACGCAAGTGCACTCGCGCTCCGAGCTGACGGCGCCGCCGATCACCGAGCAGAACAAGCCAGACCCGACGCCAACCGGCGCCGACCTGCTGGAATCAAGCAAGGCGATCGCGCGCCGCGTGGCCGAGATCAGCGAAACCATCGAGGACCAGAACAAGCGGCCGAAGAAAACCATGATCACGCCAAGCACGCGCGAGGCCGGTTATGCCGCGTATTACAAGACCATGCAGAAGCGCATCGAGGATTTCGGCACGCTGAACTTCCCCAACGCGAACGGGCGCAAGCTGTATGGCCAGCTGATGCTGTCGATCCCGGTGTTCCAGGACGGCACCATTTACGACAAAGAGGGCGGCATCAAGGTTGAGCGCAGCTCCGGCAATCCGGCGCTGGACGAAGCCGCGATGCGCATCGTGCGCCGCTCGGCGCCGTTCGGCAAGTTCCCGCCGAATATGCTGTCCAACGACAGGGATGATCTGTGGGTGATCATCACCACGTTTAAATTTACCCGCGACGACAAACTAGAAGCCGATCTGAGCGGCGGAGGACGATAACAATATGGACCGCTACTGCGTGTTCGGCAACCCGATTGCCCATAGCAAATCACCAGAAATCCACGCCGCCTACGCGGTGCAGACCGGGCAGGACATCAGCTATGAGCGCCGGCTGGCGCCGCTGGACGACTTTGCCGGCGCGGTGCGTGCCTTCATCGCCGAGGGCGGCAAGGGCGCCAACGTCACCGTGCCGTTCAAGCTGGAAGCGGTCAAGCTGGCGCAGGCGTTGACGATACGCGCGCGCGCCGCCGGCGCGGTCAACACGCTGGTGTTCAGCGACGACGGCATCATCGGCGACAACACCGATGGCGCCGGGCTGGTGGCCGACATCGTGCAGAACGCCGGTGTCGCCATCACCGGCAAGCGCGTGCTGCTGCTGGGCGCCGGCGGCGCGGTGCGCGGCGTGGTGTTGCCGATCCTGGAACACCGTCCGGCGAAGCTGGTGATCGCCAACCGCACCGTGGCCAAGGCTGAGGAATTGGTCGAACAGTTCGCCGCGCTGGGCGGTGAGGGCGTGGTGTCGGCCTGCGGCTTTGCCGAGATTGAAGGCCAGTACGACATCATCATCAACGGCACCGCCGCCAGCCTGAGCGCCGAAGTGCCGCCGATCGCGCCGACGGTATTCGCGCCCGGCGCTTTGGCGCTGGACATGATGTATGGCGCGGCGCCCACCGTATTCTTGCAGTTCGCCGCCCAGCATGGCGCACAGTTGCGCGACGGCTTAGGTATGCTGGTCGAACAGGCCGCCGAAGCGTTCAACCTGTGGCGCGGCGTGACGCCGGCCACGGCTGACGTGCTGTCCTCGCTGCGCGCCAAGCTATGAGCAAAGCCGCCGGCAAGTCGGGCAAATGGCGCTGGGTGAAGTGGATCTTCATCATCCCGCTGCTGCTGTTTGTGGTGGTGCAGCTGTACTTCCTGCTGCAGATCTGGTGGTGGGTCGACCACAATCCCGAGATGACCAGCTTCATGCGCGAGCAGCAATCGGCGCTGCGCGAGAAAAATCCGAATGCCAACATCCAGCAGCTGTGGGTGCCGTACAACCGCATCTCCAACAACCTGAAGCGCGCGGTGATCGCCTCCGAGGACGCCAACTTCTCCGAGCATGACGGCGTCGACTGGCAAGCCATGCAGAAGGCGTGGGAAAAGAACACCAAGAAGCACAAGGTGGTCTCGGGCGGCTCCACCATCACCCAGCAGCTGGCCAAGAACTTGTTCCTGTCCGGCTCGCGCAATTATTTGCGCAAGGGCCAGGAACTGATCATCACCTACATGCTGGAAACGCTGATGGAGAAAGAGCGCATCTTCGAGATCTACCTGAACGTGGTGGAATTCGGCACCGGCACCTTTGGCGCCGAAGCGGCGGCGCGCCATTATTACGGCACCAGCGCGGCCAAGCTGAACGCCGCCCAGGCGGCGCGGCTGGCGGTCATGCTGCCCAATCCGCGCTACTTCGACAAACACCGCGACTCCAACTACCTGGCGCGCCGCACCGGGGTGATTTTGCGCCGCATGGGTTCGGCGGATCTACCTTAAACCAGGCTTTGCGGGTACACTTGCGCTGTTTCCAAAGGCGCGTGACTCCATGATTAATGTTTTCGTTCTCCAGAATGGCCGGCTCAACCAGGTGCCCATCGACACGCGCGGCGATCTGGAGAAGGTCGAACCGGTCTGGGTCGATCTGACCGATCCGACGGACGACGAACGCAGCTGGGTTAAAGCCATTTACGGCGTCACGCTGCCGGGCGAAGACGAGGTCAAGGATATCGAAGCGTCGGCCCGCTATTACGAGGCTGAAAACGGCGATCTGCACCTGCGCACCGACTTTCTGCTGGAAGAGGAAGATGGCCCGTCGCGCATCGTTACCGTGGCTTTCATCCTGGCGCGCAAGATGCTGTTCTCGGTGCATACCGATGATCTGCCGGTGTTCCGCCTGGTGCGCATGCGCGCCCGTTCGCGTCCTGGTTCGATCGCCGATTACATGGACGTGCTGCTGGACCTGTACGCCACCGACGCCGAATATTCGGCCGATGCGCTGGAAGGCATCTACCAGAACCTGGAAGAAGTCAGCGGCCGCGTGCTGCAGAAGGAATTCACCGATCAGGACGCGGCCGCCGCGCTGAACGCCATCGCCCACGAGGAAGACTTGAACGGCCGTATCCGCCGCAACATGATGGATACGCGGCGCGCGGTCAGCTTCCTGATGCGCGGCCGTCTGCTCAATTCCGAGCAGTTCGAGGAAGCGCGCCAGATTCTGCGCGATATCGAATCGCTGGACGGCCACACGTCCTTCCTGTTCGACAAGATCAACTTCCTGATGGACGCCACCGTCGGTTTCATCAACATTAACCAGAATAAGATCATCAAGATCTTCTCGGTGGCCAGCGTGGCCTTCCTGCCGCCGACGCTGATCGCGTCGATCTACGGCATGAACTTCAAGTGGCTGCCGGAACTGGAGTGGGATCTGGGCTACCCGCTGGCGCTGGGGCTGATGCTGGCCAGTGCGATCGCGCCCTTCCTGTACTTCCGCCACCGCGGCTGGCTCAAGTAAATCAAGTAATTCAAGCCATCACACCGGCTGCGGGCTGAATTCCAGCGTCAGGGTGCTGTAGTAGGGCGCCGCCTGCCATTGCTGATGCAGCGCCAGCGCGCGGTCGTATAGCGCGCTTTTAAGATCCAGCGCCAGCTGGCCAAAATCGAAGGGTGGCTTGTCGCGCGCGCTGCAGGCTGCGGCGGCGCCGGCCACGAAGGCGGCCTCGTCGAAGGCGCCGCTCCACAGCTGCGCCTGCAAGCCTGCGACGATGGCCTCGGCCTGTACCGCTTCCACCGCCACATGCGGGTTGTTCTGATCGTGCACTTGCTCCATCACGTGCTGGACTTCGGCGCCGCGCGCCAGCAGGCTGAGGAAGCCGTGCCGCAGCGGCAGCACTGATTCCACCACGTAATGCACCAGATCGTGCGGCAGAATGCCTTGACGCGGCATCAGGGCATCGCTGCAACTGCCGTTGTTGCGCACGAAGCGCAACACGTCATACTTGTCGTTGAGGGATCGTTTTTCCGCTATCAGTTTCATGGTTGATAATTATATATTAAATAACTTTCACGCTCGTAATATATTTGAAGTAATAATCCATTAGAATGGCGCGGGCTGTGTGGCACAGCTCCCTCCCTTGGTCTCCACGCGACCCCTCCTGTCGCTTTGAGAAAGAAATAACAATGAATAAGAAACGGCAATTTTTCCCCCGCCAGGTGGTGGAAGCCGGCGGTAACCGCTGGGATTGGGCGCTGCTGCCCATCGTGCTGGCGGTGTTCGTGCTGATGGCCTATGGCAGCCAGCAGATGGTGCGGCCATATGAAGTGGGCCAACCGCTGGCGCTGTCGCTCGACCCGAGCAACCTGCCGTATTATTTGCTGCGTACCACGCTGCGCATGTTCATTGCGCTGGGCGCGTCGATGGTGTTCAGCTGCGTGTTCGCGGCGCTCACCACCAAGTACCGGGTGGCGGAAAAAGTGCTGGTGCCGCTGCTCGACATTCTGCAATCGATCCCTATCCTGAGTTTCCTGTCGATCACCGTGACCGCCTTCATCGCGCTATTTCCCGGCAATCTGCTGGGGGTGGAGTGCGCGGCGATCTTTGCCATCTTTACCTCGCAAGCCTGGAATATGGCGTTCTCCGCCTACCAGGGCTTCCGCACCGTGCCGGCCGAACTGTCGGAAGCGGCGCATGTGTTCCAGCTGTCCGGCTGGCAGCGCTTCTGGCGTTTGCAACTGCCGTTCGCCATGCCCGGCCTGCTGTGGAATATGATGATGTCGATGTCCGGCGGCTGGTTCTTCGTGGTGGCCTCGGAAGCGATTTCGGTCTCGAACCAGAATATCAAGTTGCCGGGCATGGGTTCCTACATCGCGCTGGCGATCGAGCAGAGCAACCTGAGCGCGATCTGCTGGGCCATCTTTGCGATGTTGATCGCGGTGCTGGCCTACGACCAGCTGTTCTTCCGCCCGCTGCTGGCCTGGGCCGACAAGTTCCGCTTCGAGGAAACCGGCGGCGACACCGCACAATCGTCGTGGTTGCTGACCTGGCTGCGCCGCACCGAGCGCACCCAGCAGATAGTCGAGTGGTTCGGTCATCAGTTGTCGCGCTCGATCGCGGTGTTCCGGCTGTCGCACGACGGCACCTCGATCCGCGCCCGCAAGGACCAGCCGTCGCTGGTGCCGCAGCGGGTGTGGGATGCGGTGATCGCGGCGGTGGTGTTTTATGCGCTGTGGAGCCTGGTGCATTTCATCCGGACCGAAGTCGGCTGGGGCGAGGTGGGCCATGTGGTGATGCTGGGTGTGTACACCATGCTGCGGGTGGTGGTGCTGCTGGCGCTGGCGGCCATGGTGTGGGTGCCGGTCGGGATCTGGATCGGCATGAATCCGCGCTGGGCCTCGCGCACCCAGGCGGTGGCGCAGTTCCTGGCGGCGTTCCCGGCCAATATGGTGTTCCCGGTGGCGGTGATCATCATCGTGCGCTACCACCTGAACCCGGACATCTGGCTGTCGCCGCTGATGATCCTGGGCACCCAGTGGTATTTGCTGTTTAACGTGATCGCCGGCGCCTCGACCATCCCGACCGAGCTGCGCCACGCGGCCAAGAATTTCGGCCTGAGCGGCTGGCTGAAGTGGCGCCGCTACCTGTTGCCGGCCATCTTCCCCAGCTTTGTCACCGGCGCCATTACCGCGTCGGGCGGCTCGTGGAACGCCGCCATCGTGTCCGAGCTGGTCAGCTGGGGGCCGACCACGCTGAAGGCGCACGGCATCGGCAGCTACATCGCCGAAATGACCGCGACCGGCGATTTCCCGCGCATCGCCCTGGGCACCGGCATCATGTGCATCTTCGTCATGGGCTTCAACCATTTCGTCTGGCGCCGTTTGTACACCATGGCCGAAAGCCGGCTGCATTTCTAGGAACAGAATCATGAGTACTCCTATCGTTGAACTGAAAGCCGTCGGCAAGCACTTCCGTGGTGCCGACGGGTCCAAGCGCTCGGTGCTGGAAGGCGTGGACTTCACGCTGCGCGAGGGCGAGATCGTGGCGCTGCTGGGCCAGTCCGGTTCCGGCAAGTCGACCATGTTGCGCATCATGGCGGGGCTGATCCAGGCCGATGACGGCCAGGTGCTGTATCGCGGCATGCCCTTGTATGGCACGGCGCGCGGGATTCGCATGGTGTTCCAGTCGTTTGCGCTGTTCCCGTGGCTGACGGTGCAGAAGAACGTCGAGCTGGGGCTGGAAGCGCAGGGCATGGCGCCGGAAGAACGGGCGCGCCGTGCCGAGAAAGTGATCGAGTTGATTGGCTTGTCCGGCTTCGAGGGCGCGTTGCCGCGCGAGCTGTCGGGTGGCATGCGTCAACGGGTCGGCATCGCCCGCGCGCTGGTGATGGAGCCGGAAGTGCTGCTGATGGACGAGGCGTTTTCGGCGCTGGATGTGCTGACCGGCGAGCGTCTGCGCGAAGAGATTCTGGAGCTGTGGCAGTCGGGGCAGATTCCGACCAAGGCGATTCTGGTGGTGTCGCACAATATCGAGGAAGCGGTGATGATGGCGGACCGGGTGCTGATCTTCGCCAGCGATCCGGGCCGGGTGCGCGCCGAGCTGCCGATTTCGCTGCCGCAGCCGCGCAAGGCCGAGAGCAACGAGGTGCGTCAGCTGATCGACAAGGTGTATGAGTTGATGACGGCCAGTTCGCGTCGCGGTGGTTTGATCAGCGAGAAGGAGGTCAAGCTGCAGCTGGGCGACCGTCTGCCGCAGGCCGATATCGCGCACATGGAAGGTATTCTGGAGACGCTGGCCGAGGAGCCGTTCCACGGCCGCGCCGACCTGCCGAAGATCGCTGAAGAGACCGAGCTGACCGACGCCGAGTTGCTGGAGGTGCTGAATGCCTTGCTGCTGCTGGGCTTTGCCTATCTGACCAACGGCGACATTCTGATGACGGAGCTGGGTGGGCGCTACGTCAAGGCCAGCAATATCGAGCGGCAGGAGATGTTTGGCAAGCAGTTACTGGAGCATGTGCCGTTGATCGCTTACATCTGCCATGGTCTGCAGCAGGACAAGTCGGGCGATTTGCCGGAGGATTTGTTCCTCAAGCTGCTGCGCTTCACATTGAGCGAGGAAGAGGCCGAGCGCGCGCTGCGGGTGGCGATCGAGTGGGGCCGTTACGGCGACCTGTTCGAGTACAACTTCAACACCGGCGTGATTCAGTTGCCGGAAGAGGACCAGCCAGCTGCGGACTGACGCACTATTCAAACACCTGTTTCAGCTTTTGGGCGTCCAGTACAGCGGCGCCCCAGGCCGCGAGCTGTTCCACATCGGCCTTCTCTAGTTTCTTCTGGATGGTTTTCGGCAGCGGCCCAAAGCGGTGGGTGAGTTGACGCTCTAGCACGAGGGCGGCGCCTTCCTTGCGTCCTTTCTCAAGACCTTGGTCGAGCCACATTTGCTCCAGTGGGATGAGTTCCATTGTTTCCTCCTTTTCCAGTTGACCAACTTGCTGCCAGTAGCGCTGCAATTGAGGCTCAGGCAGGGCCATCATCCAGTTAATCACTTTGAATAGCACGATTATGCGCTCCTTGTTCCAGCCATGTTGGAACAGTAGCTTGGTCAGTTGCCATTTTGCCGCGAGGAGCTGATCCGGATTGTGGCGCGCTTGTTGTGTCCGCAGATGGGCCAGCGTGACCAGCGCGAATGGGTTGTCCGACGCGGCCAATTCCTCAGTTCGTTCCGCATAGTCCGCCAGCTTGGTGGTGGAGAACTCAATACCCATCTTCGTTCCAAACAGTTCGTTGTAGAAAGAGTTAGGGCGCCAGTCGGGATCATCATCCCCGAGCACCACCATGCTGCTCACCGGTTGTTTGTATTCGTAGAAGATGGTGTAGTTATAGTCGAGAATGCGGCGCGGTAGTTCAGGATCGCGTTGCGCCTGGATTTCCACGTGCACTAGCACCCAGCTCATGCTGCCATCGCGTAGAAGAACTTCGATCAGCTTGTCAGCCACTAAGTAGTTCGACGTCTGACCGAAACCTAGCCGGGCCAGCTCCTTGTCGCGGAAGCGTGGCCGTTTCGACCAATCGATCTCGGTGCTGATGTTGGGGAAAAAGAAATCCATGAACTCCCGGAACGCGTGCGTCAGCGCGGTTTTCCAGGGCAGGTCGTAGCGGGCAGGGGGAGTGGCGGAGGTCATTCCGCCAGAGTATGGCCGGCGCATGCCGGCCATATTGAGGTACTACAAATTACAGCTTGGCGAACACGCGGCGGGCGGCGGCGATGGTTTCGTCGATCACTTCGTCGCTGTGCTGGATCGAGACGAAGCCGGCTTCAAACGCGGCCGGTGCGAAGTACACGCCTTCGTCCAGCATGGCGTGGAAGAATTTGTTGAAGCGCTCGCGGTCGCCGGCCATCATCTCGGCGTAGTTGTTCGGCGGTGTCACGCTGAAGTACAGACCGAACATGCCGCCCACCGAATCGGCGCAGAACGCCACATGGGCTTCCTTGGCCGCCGCCGTCAGACCGGCCGCCAGTCGCGCCGCCGACGCGCTCAACTGGTCGTAGAAACCCGGCTGCTGGATCAGCTTCAGCGTGGTCATGCCGGCCGCCACCGCTACCGGATTGCCCGACAGCGTGCCAGCCTGGTAGACCGCGCCCACCGGCGACATCTTGCTCATCAGCGCGGTGCTGCCGCCAAAGGCCGCCACCGGCAAACCGCCGCCGATCACCTTGCCCAGCGCGGTCAGGTCCGGCTTGATGCCGTACAGTTCCTGCGCGCCGCCCAGCGCCACGCGGAAGCCGCACATCACTTCGTCGAAAATCAGCAGCGCGCCATGCTTGGTGCACAGCTCGCGCAGCGCTTGCAGGAACGGCACGCTGGCTTTGATCAGGTTCATATTGCCGGCCACCGGCTCCACGATCACGCAGGCGATTTCGTCACCGAAGTTGGCGAATGCTTCTTCAATCTGCTGCACGTTGTTGTAGTCGAGGACCAGCGTGTGCTTGACGAAGTCCTCCGGCACGCCGGCCGAAGTCGGATTACCGAAGGTCAGCAGGCCGCTGCCGGCTTTGACCAGCAGCGAATCGGCGTGGCCGTGGTAGCAGCCTTCGAATTTGACGATCTTGTCGCGGCCAGTGGCGCCGCGCGCCAGGCGCAGCGCGCTCATGGTGGCCTCGGTGCCGGACGACACCAGCCGCACCTGCTCCAGCGACGGCACCAGGCGCACGATTTCTTCGGCCATCTCGATTTCGCCTTCGGTCGGCGCGCCGAACGACAGGCCACGCGTGGCCGCTTCCTGCACCGCCTTCACCACCTCGGGATGGGCGTGTCCGACAATCGCCGGGCCCCAGGAACCGATGTAATCGATATAGCGCTTGCCGTCCGCGTCCCAGAAGTACGGGCCTTCGGCGCGGGTGATGAAGCGCGGCGTGCCGCCCACCGAACGGAAGGCGCGCACCGGCGAGTTGACGCCGCCCGGGGTGGTTTTCTGGGCGCGTTCAAACAGCTGGTCGTTCTTGGAAATCGTAGTCATGATGGCATCTTTCTTAGCTTGCTCACTGCATGTCTTCAGCGGACTGCAGATGGAAAAATCGGTTCGGCACGAACTTGCCCATGCCGTAGCGCTGGGCATGGGCCAGCGCGCCCACAGTGTACTCCTGCGCGGCCGCCACTGCTTCCGGCACCTCGGCGCCGCGCGCCATGAAGGCGGTCAGCGCCGCCGACAGCGTGCCGCCGGCGCCGATGAATGGCCCGGTCAGATGCTGCCAGGCGTCGTGGCTGATGACACCATCGGCGCCGTACAGCGTGTTGGCCAGCGAATTGGAGTTGCTGCCCGCAGTGCCGGTCAGCAGCACGAATTCGCAGCCCAGGGCCAGCAGATGTTCGACGTCCGAGATCAGCGTATCGACCTCGCCGGCTTCACCCTGTTCGCCGGCTTCGCGCCAGGTTTCGGCCAGCCGGCCCAGCTCCACCTGCGACAGCATCAGCAACGTGGCCTGCGGCACCAGCAGCTGGCGGATCGCGGTCAGCAGCTCGTCGGCGTCGTCGTCGGCCGGTGCCGGCAGACGTGAGCTGAAAGGATCGAGGATCAGCGGCGCGTCCGGATAGTCGGACAAAATCTCGGCCACCGCCGCCACCTGTTCGACATTGGTGATGGCGCCCACCTTGAAGGCGGCCATGGTCATGTCTTCCAGCAGCACGCGGGCCTGGTCGGCCACCCAGTCAGGATCGATGTCCTGGGCGTCTTCGACGCCGGCACTGTCGCCGATCAGCAACGCCGTGGTGACCGCCAGCCCGGTGCAGGAGAGGGCGGAAAAAGCTGCCAGGTCGGCCTGGACACCGCAGGCGCCGGCCGGGTCGGCGGCGCCAAAACTGAGAATGAGAGGAGAAGTTTGGTTTTGCACGGCGGGTAGATTAAGATATCTAATTCGGCATTTTACTTGATTGAGGGTGGCATAACGTGAGTAGCAACGAAACAACGCAGGAGTTCCAGACCTGGATGTGCCTGATCTGCGGCTGGATCTACGATGAGGAAGCCGGCCTGCCGGACGAAGGCATCGCCCCCGGCACCCGTTGGGCCGACGTGCCGATGAACTGGAGCTGCCCGGAATGCGGCGCCCGCAAGGACGATTTCGAGATGGTCGCCATCTGAATCCCGGGCATGGCCGCCCTATGCTATGGTGTAGTCTCATCTTAGCGAATCCAATATGACCTCTACGCCCCTGAAAATCATGGTGATCGACGACAGCAGCACGATTCGTCGCTCCGCCGAGATCTTCCTGACCCAGGCCGGCTACCAGGTGGTGCTGGCCGAAGACGGCTTCGATGCGCTGGCCAAGATCAACGACCATCATCCGGCGCTGGTCTTCTGCGACATCCTGATGCCGCGCCTGGACGGCTACCAGACCTGCGCGCTGATTAAAAAAAGCGCCAAATTCCACGCCACGCCGGTCCTGATGCTGTCCTCCAAGGACGGCCTGTTCGACCGCGCGCGCGGCAGCATGGTGGGCGCCGTCGCCTACCTGACCAAACCTTTTACCAAAGACAGCCTGCTGACCGCGGTGCGCGAGCACACCGGCGGCGCTGTCGCGACAGAATAATAAAGCCGGGGGAAACAATGGCCATACACCGAATCCTGATCGTCGACGACTCGCCCACCGAACGCTATTACCTCAGCGACTTGCTGACCCGTAGCGGCTACACGGTGGCGGTGGCGGAAAGCGGCGAGGAAGCGCTGCTGAAGATTAAAGCCGACAAACCGGAACTGATCCTGATGGATGTGGTGATGCCGGGCGCGAACGGCTTCCAGGTCACGCGCACCATCGGCCGCGATCCGGAGCTGAAGGATGTGCCGATCATCATCTGCTCCAGCAAAAACCAGGAGACCGACCGCATCTGGGCCATGCGCCAGGGCGCCAAGGACTATCTGGTCAAGCCGGTCGATCCGGCCGAACTGCTGGCCAAGATCGCGGCCCTGTGAGCACGATGGCCAGCCAGACGCCGGAACGCCGCAGCCGTTTGCGCCAGTATCAGGTGCAGCTGCTGGAACGCATGCAGGCCGCGCGCAGCGGCGAGGCAGTCGGCGGCCGTGAGCTGGGGGTGATGGTGGGCGGCCGTCTGTGCCTGCTGGACCTGACCCAGATCAGCGAGATCGTGCCGCTGCAGCCGGCCACGCCGGTGCCGCTGACGCAGGACTGGTATCTGGGCCTGGTCAACCTGCGCGGCAATCTGACCGGGGTGATCGACCTGGCGCGTTATCAGGGGCTGGGCGGTGGCGAGGCCGCGCCGGCCGAGCGCCGTTTGATCAGTTTTGCGCCGGCGCTGGGCTTCAACTGTGCGCTGCTGGTTGAGCGCGTGCTGGGGCTGCGCAAGTTGGCCGACATGGAAGAGACGCCGGCGGCGGACGGCGCGCCGGCCTGGTGCCGCCAGCAGTTCCGCGAGGCCGATGGCCAGCAGTGGAGCCGCATCGATTTGACGCAGCTGGTGCGGGAACCCCGTTTTGTACAGGTAGGACTGGTATAGCAGGCAAACACTAATCCGGAGAGGGTGTATGGCTTTCAAGTTGGGTTTTTTATCGCGCGGCGACCGGAGCGCCGGCCAGGGAGCGGATCTGGCTGCGAATTCAGAATTTGGTGACTCACAGTTTCTGCAGGCGCGCACGGGGGCGACTGCGGGGACGCCAGCCGCCGCGCCACCGGCCGACGACGCCGATGCCGCGCCGCTGCGCTTGCGCGACGCGCTGGGCCGCCGCCGCGCCGCCGCCCCGGCCGCCGACGATGCCGCCGCCAGTTTCAAGCTGCCACTGATCGGCCATCTGCCGGCGCAGCGCCAACTGAGCGTGCTGTCGACCGCACTGGCGGTATCGCTTGGCGCCAGCGCGGTATTCGTCGCGCTCAACACCATCCACAGCGCCAACCGCTCGGCACAGACCCAGGTCGCCAGCGACGCGCTGATGCACTCGCAGCGCATCGGCAAGGCCGCACCGAACGCGGTGCAGGGCAGCGCCGAAGGCTTCCGCCAGCTGGAGGAGAGCCGCAAGGAACTCACCAACGACATCAAGCTGATGACCAGCGGCGGCAAATACCAGGGGCGCTCGATCGGTGAGCCGAATGCGGACATCGCCACCGTGGTGGCGTCCGCGCGCAAGCAGTGGACCGCGACCGACCTCGCCGCCGGCACCATCCTGACGCTGAAGGCTGACCTGAGCGGCATGGACAAGACGGTGCAGAAGCTGAACGCGATGTCGCCCGACCTGCTGATCCGCAGTGAAGACATCCTGGCGCTCAAGGTGCAGCGCGGCGGCTCGGCGCGCGAGATCGCGGCGCTCGGCAAGCTGACCATGCTGACCCAGCGCATGAGCCGTGGCGCCAGCGAATTCCTCACCGCCGGCGGCATCAGCTCCGAAACCGCGTTCCAGCTGGGGCGCGACACCACCGTATTCCGCAATACCGTCGATGGCTTCCTCAACGGCAGTCCGCAACAGGGACTGGCGGCGGTGCGCGAGCCGGACCTGCGCGCCAAATTCAGCGAGCTGCAAAACGAATTCGAGGAATACCAGAAACTGGTGACGGCGGTGCTGGACAAGCTGGATAAATTCGCCGCCGCCAAAGCGGCCGAGCAGCTGATCTTCAACGACAATGAAGCGCTGCGCCAGCGTTTAAGCGTGCTGCAGCAAAGCTATCGCGAGAACCAGGATTCGCTGGATATCACCTTCTGGCTGATGGTGGCGGGCGGCATGCTGACGCTGGTGACGGCGGCCGCCATCGGCCGCGTGCTGCTGAGCGATTCCTACAACCGCACGCGCGGCGCTGAACGCCGCCGCCAGGAAGCGGAAGCGATGCGCCAGCAGGCGCAGAAAAAGGAAGAAGAAGCCAAAGCCATGAACGACCAGAATCAGGCTGCGATTCTGCGCCTGATGAACGAACTGCAGGAAGTGGCGGACGGCGACTTGACGGTGCAGGCCACGGTGTCCGAGGACATCACCGGCGCCATCGCCGACTCGGTCAACTACACGGTGGAAGAGTTGCGCGGGCTGGTGGGCCGGGTTACCGCCACCGCCGAGCAGGTAACGCGCGCCTCGACGCACGCGCAGAGCATCTCCACCGATCTGCTGAACGCTTCGCAGCAGCAGTCGCGCGAGATTCAGGACGCGTCGTCGACGGTGGTGAAGATGGCCAACGAGATCACCGACGTGTCGCGCTCGGCCAGCGAATCGGCCGACGTGGCGCGGCAATCGGTGGCGGCGGCGCGTCAGGGTTCGACTGCGGTGGAAAACGCCATCAAGGGCATGCACGAGATTCGCGAGCAAATCCAGGACACCTCCAAGCGCATCAAGCGGCTGGGTGAATCGTCGCAGGAGATTGGCGAGATCACCGAGCTGATTTCGGACATCACCGAGCAGACCAACGTGCTGGCGCTGAACGCCGCGATTCAGGCCGCGTCGGCCGGCGAGGCGGGACGCGGCTTCTCGGTGGTGGCGGAGGAGGTGCAGCGGCTGGCGGAACGTTCGGCCGAAGCGGCCAAGCAGATCGGCGCGCTGGTGCGCGCGATTCAGACCGACACCCACGACGCGGTGGCGGCGATGGAAAAATCGACCCAGGGCGTGGTCGAGGGCGCGCGCCTGTCCGACGCGGCCGGCGCGGCGCTGCACGATATTTCGCAGGTGTCGAATCGTCTGGCGGAGCTGATCTCCGGCATCTCGCTGGCGACCGGGCAGCAGGCCACGTCGGCATCCGGCGTGGCGCACAACATCCAGCACATCCTGAGCGTGACCCAGCAGACCCAGGACGGAACCCAGCAGACCGCACAGTCGATTCACAAGCTGTCGGTGCTGGCGCAGGAATTGAAGAATTCGGTGGCGCGATTCCGCATCGCGTGACGCTATTGAAAGGCCGAGACCAGCATGACCACAACTGATTTTTCGACTCCGCCGCAACCGCCTTTGGACACCGGCCCGCTGTCGTGGGTGATGGTGGAAATCCGCGAGTCGCTGGCCCGTTCGCGCACCGCGCTGTTTGAGGCGGGCGGCCGCGAGCCGGAAGATCAGGCCACCCAGCTGCAGCATGCGAAGTCGCACCTGCATCAGGCGCATGGCGCGCTGCAGATGGTGGACGTGGATGGCGTCAGCCTGATGACCGAAGTGGCCGAGGCGGCGCTGGACCGCTTCAAGGCCGGCACGCTGAAGTGCTCGACCGATCACGCGCAGACCGTGGCGCAGCTGTATCAGGCGCTGGTGGAGTATCTGGAAGAGCTGCTGCAGGGCGCGTCGTCGCAGCCGGCCAGGCTGTTCCCGTATTACCGCGCGGTGCTGGAGATGATGGGGGCGGAGCGCATCCACCCGGCCGATCTGTTCTTCCCGGACCTGTCGCAGCCGGTGCGCCTGCCGTTGTCGGCCGGCGCCGAGGCGGCCGATGGTGCGGCCGATGCCGCCGCGCCGGATTACGCGGCCTGCCGCCAGCGCTTCGAACGCGCGCTGCTGCCGTACATGAAGGCGACCGATCCGGCGCAGCAGCAGGAGCACGCGGCGGCACTGCTGGACGCGGTGGAGCAGGTGGCCAATGCGCAGCAGGACGGCCAGGCGCGCGCGTTCTGGCTGGCGATGCAGGGATTTGCGGAGCTGGTGGCCGGTGGCCAACTGGCTGGCGGGCTGTATGTGAAGCAGCTGTTTGGCCTGATCAATCTGCAGATCCGCCGTTTGAGCCAGGGTACGGCGGCGCAGCCGGAAGCGATGCTGCGCGACGCGCTGTTCTTCGTCGCCACCGCAGGCGCGGAATCGGCATCGGCCACGGTGCGCCAGTTGCGCGCGGCGTTTGCGCTGGATGGCCTGGCGCCGACGGATTATGAAACCCGTCGCTATGGCCAGGTCGATACCGAAGCGCTGGAGCGTGCCAAGGCCGGCATCGCCCAGGCCAAGTCGGCGTGGGACCGGCTGGCGGCGGCGGAGATCGATCCCGACCTGGATGCGGCCTTCGATGCGTCGCTGCAGACGGTGGCGACGGAGTGCGAGAAGCTGAACCTGCCGGCGCTGGGCGCCTTGCTGCGCCAACTGGCGGAGGTGGCGCGGCGCGCGGTGTCGGCCGGCCGCAGCGAAGAATTGGCGCTGGAGATGGCCACCGCTTTGCTGTTTGCCGAACATGGTCTGCAGCACATCCGCCATCTGCCGGATGATTTTGCCGCGCATGCCGACACCATAGGCGCGCGTCTGCTGGCGCTGGTGGGCGGCCAGACGCCGCCGGAACCGGCGCAGTGGCAGCAAGGCTTGGCGCATCAGCTGCAGCAGGACGATACGGCGGTGGCACTGGCGACCGAGATGAAGGCCGGCCTGCGTCAGGTGGAAAAGGTGCTGGACGATTATTACGCCGATCCGGCCAAGCGCGCGTCGCTGCTGGAGCTGGAGCCGGTGCTGCATCAGTTACAGGGCGCGTTGGCGGTGCTGGATCAGGATGATGCGATGCGGGCGGCGCTGCATGTGAAGTCGGCGGTGCTGGCGCTGGCGCGCGGCGAAGGTGATCCGGCGGCGGAGCCGAAGGCGCTGGATGATATCGCGCAGAACGTGGGCGCGCTGGGCTTCTTTGTCGACATGCTGGCGCAGAATGCGGACGGCGCGCGTGAGCGCTTTGCGTTCGATGCGGAGCAGGGCAGTTTCCGTTCGGTGCCGTTCAAGAAGATGGCGGCGTCGGGCGCGATTCCGCTGCTGGAGGAGGAAGTGCCGGCACCGGCGCCGGTGGCGATGCCGACCGAGGCGCCGCCGCCCGCCGCCAGTGATGCGGCGGTGGAGGCGGAGCTGTTGGAGATCTTTATCTCCGAGGCGCAGGAGGTGCTGGTGTTTGTCGATTCGACGCTGGCGCAGCCGCGCACGGACGAGAATCTGAGCATGTTGCGGCGCTCCTTCCATACGCTGAAGGGCAGCGGGCGGATGGTGGGTCTGAATCAGTTTGCCGATGCGGCCTACGCCATCGAGAAGGTGATGAATGTGTGGCTGGGTGAGGGACGGCCGGCCACGGATGCGCTGTTCGAGCTGCTGGAGGGCGCGGAGCGCGAGATGGCGGCCTGGGTGGCGGAGCTGGTGGCGCAAGGCGTTTCGGCACGCAATGCGGATGCGCTGGTGGCTGCGGCTGCGCGGGTGCTGGATGGTGGCGAGGCTGGATTGCCGGAGGTGCTGCCGGCGGAGGAGCTGATCGAGCCGCCGCCTGCGCCTGCTGCAGCGCCGGCGACTGCGCTTGGCAATGTGATCGAGTTCCCGACCGTGTCGCCGCCGGCGCTGCAGCGTGACGATAATGTGAAGCATATCGGCGAGTTGGAGATTCCTCTGCCGCTGTACAACATCTATCTGCATGAGTCGGATGATCTGGTGCGCAAGCTGGTGCAGGATTTCGGCGAGTGGCGGCATGAGCCGCGCCGGCCGGTGAATCCGGATGCTCTGCAGGCGGCGCATACGCTGGCCGGCACGTCGGGCACGGTGGGCTTCAAGGCGTTGCGTGAGTTGGCGCTGGCGCTGGAGTCGACGTTGGAGGTGTTGCTGCCGCCGGCGCCGCATCTGGATCAGGCGCAGCATGATTTGCTGGACTTTACGATGCAGCGTATTCGGCAGATGCTGCAAAGCTTTGCGGCGGGTGATTTGCCGGAGGCGCAGCCGGAGTTGATCGGCGCGCTGCATGGTCTGCGCGATGAGTTGATGGTGACGCCGCCGGCGGCCAGCAATGAGATCGAGGCGCGGCTGGATGATCTGGTGGCGGAGACTATGGATGGTCTGACTGCGGCACCGGTCGAGGAGCAGGAGTCGGCGCTGGATCAGCTGTTCAGGGAGGTCTACAACGCGATCAGCGGGACGGTGCCGGAGTCGGAGGCGCCGGTGGCGCCGCCGGTGAAGAAGAAGCCGGAAGTGCATGTGGACGATGGTATCGACGATCTGTTCAACGCCGCGTTTGACGATGCGTTTGCCGAGCCGCCATTGAAGATCGCCGAACCGCTGGCGCCCACGCCGGCCGCACCCGTCGCCGAAACCGAAATGCCGCCCCCCGCCGCCAGCGAGCCGGAACTCGCACCCGCCGAGGACGCGCCGGCACCGGCCGAGCCGCCCATCGCCGCAGCGGAGCCCGAGCTCGAGCCCGTCGAGCCGACGCCAGCATCAGCCGAGCAGGCGGCCGCACTGGCCGAGCCGCCGGTCACCGCGATGGAGCCAGAGCACGCGGAGCCGACGCGGGCGCCCGCCGAGGAAGCGCCAGCATCGGCCGAGCCGCCGGTCGCCGCGACGGAGCACGAGCCTGCCGAGCAGCCCGCGCCTGCGGTTGAGTCGCGCGACGTCGAGCCGGAGCTGGTGGCGCTTGATGAACCTTCGCTGGAGACCGAGGTTATCGCCCTGGCGCCGGCCGAAGCGGAAATCCTGGCCGCCGCGCCTGCGCTGTTCCACGATGAGCTGGACCCCGACCTGCTGCCCGTCTTCCTCGAAGAAGGCGCCGATCTGCTGCCGCAAGTGGGCGAAGCGCTGCGCACCTGGCAGCACAATCCCGCCGACACCGCCCAAGCCCAAAGCCTGCTACGCCTGCTGCACACCGTGAAGGGCAGCGCCCGCATGGCCGGCGCCATGCGCCTCGGCCAGCACTGCCATGAAATCGAAACCCACATCGAAAACATGGTGCACGCCGGCTCCGCCACGCCGCAAGCCTTCGACGAACTGCTGGCCCACTACGACCACGCGCTACTGCTGTTCGAACAGCTGCAACACCCAGACGCCATCGCCGGCCTGGCCGACAACGTCGCCGCGCTGGACGCTGGCACCGGGCACGCAACATCGCCAGCCATGTCCGCCGCCGACGAGGCGCCTGGCGCGCACGCCGCAGCCGCAGGCCAAGGCGCCGCGCAAAACGCCGCGCCACCGCTGGCCGCCGGCATCGACGACCCGCAAGCCGCCGTCCGCTCTCCGCTGGTCCGCGTCCGCGCCGACATCCTGGACCGGCTGGTCAACCAGGCCGGCGAAGTCTCGATCTCGCGCTCCAAGCTGGAAAACGAAGTCGAAACCCTGCGCGCCTCACTGGCCGACTTCTCCGACAACCTGGGTCGCTTGCGCCGCCAACTGCGCGAAGTCGAAATGCAGGCCGAATCGCAGATCGCCTCCCGCATGGCCATCTCCAGCGACCGCGAATTCGACCCGCTCGAATTCGACCGCTTCACGCGCCTGCAAGAATTGACCCGCATGATAGCCGAAAGCGTCAACGACGTCGCCAGCTTCCACGAAAGCCTGACCCGCAGCGTCGACAACGCCCACAGCGACCTGACCCAGCAAGCCCGCCTGACACGTGACCTGCAGCGTGACCTGATGCGGGTCCGCATGGTCCCCTTCGGCAGCATCTCCGAACGCCTGTTCCGCGTCGCCCGCCAGAGCGCCAAGGACGTCGACAAGCGCGTCAACCTCGACATCCGTGGCAGCACGGTGGAACTGGATCGCAGCGTGCTGGAACGCATGGCCGCGCCATTTGAACACCTGCTGCGCAACGCCATCGCCCACGGCGTCGAAGCGCGCGCCGCCCGCGCCGCCGCCGGCAAAAACGAAACCGGCGAACTGCTGGTGCAGGTGGCACAGGAAGGCAACGAAGTCGTGATCGAATTCAGCGATGACGGCGGCGGCCTCGATCTGGAACGCATCAAGGCCAAAGCCCTCAGCGTCGGCCTGCTGGACGAGGACGACGAAGCCAGCGACGCCCAGATCGCCGACCTGATTTTCGAACCCGGCTTCTCCACCGCCGACACCCTGACCGAACTGTCCGGGCGCGGCGTCGGCATGGACGTGGTGCAGTCGGAGGCGCAAGCATTGGGCGGCCGCGTCGACCTGTACTCGGTGCCCGGACAGGGCACACGCTTCACCATCCGCCTGCCACTGACGCTGGCCGTCACGCAGGTAGTGCTGCTGGCCGCCGGTGGCAAGACTTACGCGCTGCCGGCGATTCTGGTCGAACAGGTGCTGCAGATGAAGGAAGCCGCGCTGGCCGAAGCCCGCGCCAACGGCATGGAATACCTGCCAACGCTGCTGGGCGACGCCGCCCAACCGCCGGTGCAGCGTTCCGCTCCGGTGATGATGCTCAAGAACGGCAACGAGCGCCTGGCGCTGCAAGTGGATGAAGTACTGGGCAACCGCGAGGTGGTCATCAAGAACATCGGCCCGCAGCTGTCGCGCATGGTCGGCATTGCCGGCGCCACGGTGCTGGGTACTGGCGACATCGTGTTGATCCTGAACCCGGTGGCGCTGGTCCAGCATCTGGCGCACCACCCGGAAGCCAAGCCGCACTACGCGCAGGTGGCGGTCGACAGTCCGGCGGCGCTGCCGCAGCTGGGCCGCACCATCATGGTGGTGGACGATTCGCTGACCGTGCGCCGCGTCACCCAGCGCCTGCTGGAGCGTGAAGGCTACAAAGTGGCGCTGGCCAAGGACGGCGTCGACGCGCTGGAGCAAATCCAGGAATCACGGCCAGACCTGATGCTGGTCGATATCGAGATGCCGCGCATGGACGGCTTTGACCTGACCCGCAACGTGCGCGGCGACGACAGCACGCGCGCCATCCCCATCATCATGATTACTTCGCGCAGCGCCGACAAACACCGCAACGTGGCACTGGAGCTGGGTGTGAATGCCTACTTCGGCAAGCCATATCAGGAAGACGTGCTGCTGGAAGCGATCAGCGGCCTGCTCAAGCAGGCTTCTTGACCACCTCGTAGCGCTCAAGCGTCAGCTTGCGCGCTTCGTCGTGCATCACCACTGGTGGCCAGTAGTCCGGCGCCAGCATGCGCGGCGCGTCCCACGGCGCGTGGATTTCCTTGTCGCTCAAAGACTTCAGCTGCGGCAGATAGCGGCGGATGAATTTACCTTGGGCGTCGAACTTCTGCGACTGCGTCACCGGATTGAAGATGCGGAAGTAAGGCTGCGCATCGCAACCCGAGGACGAAGCCCACTGCCAGCCGCCGTTGTTGGAGGCCAGGTCGAAATCGTTCAGATGCAGCGCGAAATATGCTTCGCCACGGCGCCAGTCTATGCCCAGATCCTTGATCAGGAAGCAGGCCGTCACCATGCGCAGGCGGTTGTGCATCCAGCCGGTGCGGTTCAGCTGCAGCATGGCGGCATCCACCAGCGGATAGCCGGTGCGGCCTTCGCACCAGGCGGCGAACATCTCGTCCGCTTCGGGCCCGGTTTCCCATTCGATGGCGTCGTAGGCCGGCTTGAACGCGGCGCCGACCACGTGCGGGTGGTGATACAAAATCATGGCGTAGAACTCGCGCCAGATCAGTTCCGACAGCCACACCGCCGCGCCTTCACCGCCGCCACCGCGTTCCTGCAGGTCCAGCACCGTGCGCACCATGTGGCGCACCGACAGCGTACCGAAACGGAAGTGAATCGACAGGTAGGACGGCCCCTTCACCGCAGGGAAATCGCGCGTCACGTTGTAGTCCGCGATGCGCTTGAGGAAATCGTCGAACAGCTGGGCCGCGCCGGACATGCCGGTCGGGATTTTCAGTTCGGCCAGGTTGCTCGCTTCGAAGCCGAGCTCGGCCAGCGTCGGCAGTGGCGGCGCATCGGCCGGCGGCGCCGCCAGTCGCGCCGCGTGCGGTTCGATGTTGTACGGCGCCAGCACCGACGGATCGGCCGCCAGCTTTTTCAGCCAGGCGTTCTTGTACGGCGTGAACACCGAGAACACGCCGCCGGTCTGCGACAGCACCTCGCTGCGCTCGAAAATCACCTGGTCTTTATAGCTGTAGAACTTGCGCCCGGCCGCTTGCAGCGCCGCGTCCACCGTGGCGTCGCGTTCCATCGCTTGCGGTTCATAATCGTGGTTGCAGAACACCGCCTGCACGCCGAGTTCGTCCGCCAGCGCCGGAATTTCCTGCACCGGATCGCCGTGGCGGATGATCAAATGGCCGCCCAACTGTTGTAATTCCGCCGCTACCTCGGCAATGCTGGCGTGGATGAAATCGACCCGGCGGTCGCGGCGCGGCAGGCTGTCCAGGATCGTGGTGTCGTAGACAAAAACGCAATACACCTTGTCGCTGGCCAGCAGCGCCTGATGCAAGGCCACGTGGTCGAACACGCGCAGGTCGCGCCGCAGCCATACGAGGGAGGAAGTCAGTTTCATTCGGTCTGTGTCAAGCTTGTGTGGGACGCAATCATGGCTGCACCCGCGTTTCAGTGTAAACTAGCGGGTAAAACAGAGTTGCTAGCCGCGCGAATACTACAGTAATTGTCAGCAGCACAGAAAGAACACGCACCCCAGCAGAGAGAGCAACTTGTATGAAGAAGAGCAAAATAGGCAAAACTCTACCTGTACCCGGCGTCCTGCAGGATGCCGGCGATTCCTTGGAACCATTCGGCGCCGTATCGGCCCAAGCCCTCAATCTGGCTAATCATTTCTTAATTGCAATGCCATCCATGCAAGATCCGATTTTCGGCGGCACGGTGGTGTATGTTTGCGAACACAATGAAAATGGCGTGCTTGGCGTTGTCATCAACAAACCGACCGACATGACCATGCACACGCTGTTCGAGCGCATCGATCTCAAGGTCGAGGATGGCCTGGAAGGCCATGACGATGAACCGATCATGTTCGGCGGCCCGGTGCAGGACGATCGCGGCTTCGTGCTGCACACGCCCGGCCCGCGCTATTCGTCGTCGCTGACGGTGACCAAGGATATCGCCTTCACCACCTCGATCGACGTGCTGGAAGCGGTGGCGGCCGGCGACGGTCCGTCGCGCATGCTGGTGTCGATCGGCTACTCGGGCTGGAGCCCGGGCCAGCTGGAAGAGGAAATCGGCCGCAACGGCTGGCTGACGGTGGGCGCCGATCCCGAAATCCTGTTCAGCCTGCCGATCGAGGAACGCTACACCGCCGCCATGCGCCTGTTGGGCATCGATCCCTTGATGCTGACATCCGAGGCGGGTCACGCCTAAATGAGCGGTATCGACACCATTTTCGCTTTCGATTTCGGCGTTAAACGGATCGGCGTGGCCATGGGGAACACCATGCTGCGCCAGGCGGAACCCCTGAAGGTCATCAACGCGATCGACAACGCCACCCGTTTCGCCGACATCCAGAAGCTGCTGGACGAATGGAAGCCGGCGCGGCTGGTGGTCGGGCTGCCGATGCACCCGGACGGCAATGAACACGAAATGACGGCGCGGGCGCGCCGTTTTGCTAATCAATTGAACGGCCGCTTCAACCTGCCGGTGGAGCTGGTCGACGAGCGCTATTCCTCGGCCGTGATTTCGGCCAAGCGCGGCGAGGTCATCGACGACCGCGCCGCCGCCATCATTCTGCAACAATACTTCGACTCCCTATGACTCTGAACCCCCACCAACTCGATGCCGAGGCGCTGTACGCGACCCTGCTGGCCGATGTGAAAGCCGGCCTGGCCGGCGTGCCGGATGTTGCCATTGTCGGCATTCATTCGGGCGGCGCCTGGATCGCCGAGCGTCTCGCGGCTGACCTCGGCCTGTCGGCGCGCTGCGGCGTGCTGGACGTGTCCTTCTACCGCGACGATTACGCCAAGAAGGGCTTGACGGCCGACGTCAAGCCGACCAACATCGGCTTCGACGTGGCGGCCGCCAACATCCTGCTGGTGGATGACGTGCTGTACACAGGCCGCACCACCCGCGCCGCCATCAACGAGCTGTTCGACTACGGCCGCCCGGCGCGCATCATGCTGGCGGCGCTGGTCGACCGCGGCGAGCGCCAACTGCCGGTGGCGGCCGATTTCGTCGCTGCCAAGGTGGCTGTCCCTGCGGGCCAGGCACTGGTGCTGAAGCGCACCGACGACGACAAATTCACGCTAACTATCGAGTAACGTTTAGACCACATCATGCTTAATCCGCAACTGAATAAACACGGCGAGCTGCAGCACTTGCTGTCGATCGAGGGCCTGCCGAAAGGCATCCTCAATCACATCCTGGACACCGCCTCGTCCTTCGTCGGCATCTCCGACCGCGATGTGAAGAAAGTGCCGCTGATGCGCGGCAAATCGGTGTTCAACCTGTTCTTCGAGAACTCGACCCGCACCCGCACCACCTTTGAAATCGCCGCCAAGCGCTTGTCGGCCGACGTCATCAACCTGAACATTCAGGCCTCGTCGACCAGCAAGGGCGAATCGCTGCTGGACACCATCGACAATCTGGCGGCCATGCACGCCGACATGTTCGTGGTGCGCCACGCGCAATCGGGCGCGCCGTATCTGATCGCCAAGCACCTGATGGAAACCAAGCAGAACCATGTGCACGTGGTCAACGCGGGCGATGGCCGCCACGCTCACCCGACCCAGGGTCTGCTGGACATGTACACCATCCGCCACTACAAGAAGGACTTCACCAACCTGCGCGTGGCGATTGTGGGCGACATTCTGCACAGCCGCGTGGCGCGTTCCGACATTCACGCCTTGACCACGCTGGGCGTGCCGGAAGTGCGCGCGATCGGCCCGCACACGCTGCTGCCGGGCGGCCTGGAGCAGATGGGCGTGCGCACCTTCACCAACATGGATGAAGGCTTGAAAGACGTCGATGTGATCATCATGCTGCGCCTGCAGAACGAGCGCATGAGCGGTGCGCTGCTGCCGTCGGCCGGCGAATACTTCAAGAGCTACGGCCTGACGCCGGAACGGCTGGCGCTGGCCAAGCCGGACGCCATCGTCATGCACCCGGGCCCGATGAATCGCGGCGTGGAAATCGATTCCGCCGTGGCGGATGGCGCGCAGGCGGTGATTCTGCCGCAGGTCACCTTCGGCATCGCAGTTCGTATGGCAGTCATGAGCATCGTAGCAGGAACCCAAGCATGAAGAATATCCACATCAAGAATGGCCACGTGATCGATCCCGCCAACGGCATCGACGGCCTCAACGACCTTTATATCGCCGACGGCAAAGTGCTGGCGATCGGCGCCGCGCCGGCCGGCTTCACCGCCGACCAGACCATCGACGCCATCGGCCTGATCGTCGCACCTGGCTTTGTCGACCTGTCGGCGCGCCTACGCGAGCCGGGTTTTGAATACAAAGCCACGCTGGAATCGGAAATGCAGGCCGCCATGCAAGGTGGCGTCACCTCGCTGGTGTGCCCGCCGGATACCGATCCGGTGCTGGACGAACCGGGCCTGGTGGAAATGCTGAAACACCGCGCGCAAAAGCTGAACCAGGCGCACGTGCACCCGCTGGGCGCGCTGACCATGGGTCTGAAGGGCGACGCGCTGACCGAAATGTCTGCGCTGACCGAATCGGGTTGCATCGGCTTCTCGCAAGCGGAAAAAACCATCCAGGACACCAACGTGCTGCTGCGCGCCATGCAGTACGCCAAGACCTTCGGCTACACCGTGTGGCTGCGTCCGCAGGATGCGTACATCGGCCGTGGCGGCGTGGCCGCGTCGGGTCCGCTGGCCTCGCGCCTGGGCCTGTCCGGCGTGCCGGTGATGGCCGAGACCATCGCGCTGCACACCATCTTCGAACTGATGCGCTCGACCGGCGCGCGCGTGCACCTGTGCCGCCTGTCGTCGGCGGCCGCATTGGAGCTGGTGCGCAAGGCCAAGGAAGAGGGCTTGCCGGTCACCTGCGACGTTGGCGTGCACCATGTGCACCTGACCGACGCCGATATCGGCTTCTTCGATTCCAACGCGCGCATGGATCCGCCATTCCGCAGCCAGCGCGACCGCGACGCCATTCGTGCCGGCCTGCTGGACGGCACCATCGACGCGCTGTGCTCGGACCACACGCCAGTCGACGACGATGAAAAACTGCTGCCGTTCGGTGAAGCTTCGCCCGGCGCGACCGGCCTGGAACTGCTGCTGTCGCTGACGCTGAAATGGGCCGACGACTATGCGGCGCAACAGGATACCGGCAGTCAGCGTCCGTTATCGCGCGCGCTGGCCCGCATCACCTCGGAAGCGGCGCGTGTAGCAGGTCTGGATGCCGGCACGCTGTCGGTGGGCGCGGTGGCGGACGTGGTGCTGTTCGACGCCGGTGCGCACTGGACGGTGGAAGCGTCGGCGCTGGCCAGCCAGGGCAAGCACACGCCGTTCCTCGGCTACAACCTGGCCGGTCAGGTACAAACCACCATCGTGGCCGGCCACGTCGCTTACCAACGCTGATACGCCTGCATGAAACTGTCGACGATCTTCCGCCTGGCGCGGGTGCTGCTGCACGTATTCAAGGGCATGGCGATCTGCGCCACGGTGTTTCCGTGGATAGGCTGGAGCCAGCGCAATGTTCACATCCGCCGCTGGTCCACCCGGTTGCTGGCGCTGTGCAATGTGACGGTGGAGCTGGCGCCGGGCAGCGCGCCGGTGCTGGAGCATTCGATGGTGGTGGCCAATCACGTGTCGTGGCTGGACATCTTCGTGGTGCACAGCCTGTATCCGAGTCACTTCGTGGCCAAGGCCGAGATTCGCTCGTGGCCGCTGGCCGGCTGGCTGGCGGAGAAGGCCGGCACGGTGTTCATCGCGCGCGGCAACCGGCGCGATCTGCGGCATATCTTCAAGGGGTTGGTGCACACGCTGGAGCAGGGCGAGCGGGTGGCGTTTTTCCCGGAGGGGACCACCGCCGCGCAGGGCCAGCTGCTGCCGTTCCATGCCAATCTGTTTGAGGCGGCGATTGACGCCAAGGTGCCGGTGCAGCCGTTCGCGCTGACTTACCGCGATGCCGACGGCGCCTCGCATCCGTCGGTGGATTTCATCGGCGAGACCAGCTTCGCGGAAAGCATCGCGCTGATTCTGAACGGGCCGCCGGTGAAAGCACAGCTGGCGATCCTGCCACCGCTGGACACCATCGGCGCCCACCGGCGCGAGTTGGCCGAGGCCTCGCAGCAAGCCGTCGCCGCCGCGTTGGGCGTGACGGTAACGGCGCACTAAGCATGCCGCAGCCATCCACCAACCTGAATTTGCTGAGGTCGTTGGATGTGCTGCTGGAAACGCGCAACCTGACGCTGGCGGCCGAGATGCTGGGCCTGACCCAGTCCGCGCTGAGCCGCCAACTGGCCCAGTTGCGCGTTCAATACGGCGATCCTCTGTTGATACGCGAGGGCCAGCGTTTCTTGCTGACCCAGCGTGCACAAGCCATGCGCGGCCCGCTCAAGGCCGTGCTGGCGTCGCTTCATTTGGTGCTGGATGGCCCGGGTTTCGAGCCCGCCACCTGCTCGCGTACTTTCTCTCTCGCCGGCTCCGACTATCTGGCTGAACACATGCTGCCATCTTTGGCCGAGGTTCTGCACGCGCAAGCGCCGCAGGCCCGGCTGGACTTCCGCATGTGGGAGCCCGGCTACTACCGGCTGTTGAGCGATGAAGGCGTCGACCTGGTCGCCACCATCGCCGACCTGCTGCCAGAGAACCTGCATGGCCGCGCCATGGGGGAGGACCGGGCGGTGTGCCTGATGCGGGCCACCCATCCGCTGGCGGGAAAGGTGCTGACACTGGCGGATTATGTGGCGGCCTCGCACCTGCGCATCAGCGGCGGCAGCGACCGCGATGGCGTGATCGAACAAGCACTGGCTCAGCATGGCGTGCGGCGCACTGTGCGTCTGAGCGTGCCGTTTTTTTCGGCGGCGCTGCGTCTGCTTGGCCAGCAAGATCTGCTGCTGACCGTGCCTGAACACATGGCCATCAAGTTCGCCTCGGCCGCGCCGCTGGCATGGCAGCCGTTGCCGTTCGACGTGCCTGCCTACCGCTACTGGCTGCTGTGGCATGCCCGTCATCATCACGATCCGGCGCATCAATGGTTCCGGCAGCAGATGTTTGATGTGCTGCATGGCTTCGAGCATGGCGTGACGCACTTCAACGCCGGTTGAGCCGGGCATGCGCGGCACGCATAGCGGGTATGCGGCCATTGCTGTTGATTTGGCAAGCCTGCGTCCGTAGACTGGCCGCACTCAACAACCATAGGGGAGTGCGATGAAACGCTGGATGGCAATGCTGCTGTTTTTGCTGGCGCCGATGTACAGCATGGCCGCGCCGGAGTGGACGACAAGCTGGATGGCGGTGCCGGACACTCCCGGGCCGGCGATGCAGGCGTTGAGCCTGCGCCAGGTGATACGCGCCAGCGTCGGCGGTGACAGTGTGCGGGTGCGCCTGTCCAATGCGCAGGGCACGGCGCCGCTGATCGTGGGGACGGTGCGGGTGGCGCGCTGGGCTGGCGTCGCCGCCATCGAGCCCGGCAGTGGCGGCGTGCTGACCTTCGCGGGGCAGCCGCACGTGACGATTGCGCCGGGTGAGAGCGTACTCAGCGATCCGCTGGCGATGCCGGTGACGGCCTTGCAGAAACTGGCGGTCAGCCTCTACTTGCCACAGGGCAGCGCGCGTGCAACGCTGCATGGCGAAGGCTTGCAGACCGCTTACATTGCTCGCGGCGCGGACCTCACTGCCGCCGCCGTCATGCCCGCCACGGAAACCGATGACAGCCTGTATTTCCTGGCTAGCCTGGAGGTGCGGGGCGCCAGCGCGGCGCGTACCATCGTGGTGCTGGGCGATTCCATCGCCGACGGTGTCGGCTCCAGCACCGATGCGCAAGCGCGCTGGCCGGATCAGTTGGCGGCACGGCTGGCGCCGTCATCGGTGGCGGTGTTGAACGCGGGCGTTGCCGGTAACCGGCTGCTGAGAGATGGCGCCAGGCCTTTCGTTGGCCCGAGCATGCTGGCGCGTTTGCAGCGCGATGTGCTGGACCGGCCGGGCGTGCGCTGGCTGGTGCTGCATGCGGGGTCCAACGATATCAATGCTTCCGATATGCTGGCGGTGCCGGATCAGCAAGCGTCGGCGCAGGACATCATTGCCGGCATGCAGGCTGTGATACAGCGCGCGCATGCGGCTGGCGTCAAGGTGTGCGGCGCCACCTTGCTGCCGTCCGGCGGCGTCGGCAAGCCGTTCGTCCGCAGCGCCGAGGGCGAAGCCAAACGGCAGGCGGTCAATGCGTGGATACGCAGCGCAAGCCAGTTCGATGCGTTGGTTGACTTTGACCTGCAGTTGCGTGATCCGGCCCGGACCGATCGGCTGCTGCCGGCCTACGACAGCGGCGATCATTTGCATCCGAACGATCGCGGCTACCAGGCCATGGCAGATGCTATGCCAGTTTTGCCGCTTTAGACGCGACTTGCTGGAATTCCGGGCACTGCACCTGCAGCAGGCTGCGGTCTTCCAGGCACACGGCGGACAGCTGGCCGCCCCACACGCAGCCGCTGTCCAGCGCGATCAGATTCGGTTCCAGCTTCAGTCCCAGCGCCGACCAGTGGCCGAACACCACGGTTTCGCGCGCGCTGCGGCGGCCCGGCACTTCGAACCACGGCATCAGGCCGCTCGACGGATCGGCGGTGCCGCTTTCCTTCATCTTGAAGTCCATCACCCCATCGGCGGTGCAGAAGCGCAGCCGCGTCATTGCGTTGATGATGCAGCGCAGCCGGTCTGCGCCCTGCAAATCATCCGACCACTGGGCCGGCTCGTTGCCATACATCTCGGCCAGGAAGTCGTCGATGCCATCGCCGCGCAGCATGTCTTGCACCTCGCCGGCCAGCGTCATCGCTTGCGCCGCGCTCCATTGCGGCAGCAGGCCGGCGTGCACCAGCACGTGGTTCTGCACGTGGATCGCCAATGGCCGGTGCCGCACCCAATCGATCAGCTCATCGCGATCGGGCGCATGCAGGATCTCGGCCAGCGTGTCCGACTTGTGCTCGGGCCGGATGCCGTACGCCACCGCCAGCAGGTGCAGGTCGTGATTGCCCAGCACACTGTCGATCAGGCCGCCGCTGGCGATCGCCAGCTGGCGCACATGGCGCAGCGTGGACAACGAATCCGGACCACGGTTGATGAGGTCGCCTGCGAACAGGATGGCGGGCTCGGCCACACCAGCGGCTGCGGCATGGGCGCGTATGCGGTCGAGGATGGCCAGCGCCTGCTCGTGACAGCCCTGCAAATCCCCGATTACATAGGTTTTCATATAGATACTCACTTGTTCGTTGCTTTGGGGGCTGAATTACCCTGAATTTTTGCCCTGATACGGGGCACTTCACATAAAATCATGCATACGACTAACTGACGCTTGCTGCGGGATACTAAATGATTTTTGTAACGGGTGGTGCTGGTTTTATAGGCTCAAACTTTGTTCTCGACTGGCTGGCGCAGTCCGATGAGCCCGTCCTCAACTACGACAAGCTGACCTATGCCGGCAATCTGAACAACCTGTCCAGCCTGAAGCAGGATGCGCGCCATGTGTTCGTGCGCGGCGATATCTGCGACCAGGCCCAGGTTCTGGCGCTGTTCCAGCAGCACAAGCCGCGCGCGGTGGTGCACTTCGCGGCCGAGAGTCACGTCGACCGCTCCATCGTTGGGCCGGGCGAATTCATCCAGACCAATATCAACGGCACCTTCAGCCTGCTCGAAGCGGCGCGCGCTTACTGGTCCGGCCTGCCGGACGATGAGAAAGCCGCATTCCGCTTCCTGCATGTGTCGACCGACGAGGTGTATGGCACCTTGGGACCGGACGATGCGCCGTTCAGCGAAACCACGGCGTTTGCGCCGAACAGCCCGTACTCGGCGTCCAAGGCCGCGTCCGACCATCTGGTGCGTTCCTACTTCCACACCTATGGCCTGCCGGTGCTGACCACCAACTGCTCCAACAACTACGGCCCGTACCACTTCCCGGAAAAACTGATCCCGCTGATTATCGCCAACGCGCAAGCCGGCAAACCGCTGCCGATCTACGGCGATGGCCAGCAGGTGCGCGACTGGCTGTACGTCAGCGACCACGCCGCCGCGATCCGCCGCGTGCTGGAAGCCGGCCGCCTGGGCGAGACCTACAACGTCGGCGGCTGGAACGAGATGGCCAATCTGGACGTGGTGCACACGCTGTGCGACATGCTGGATCAGCTGAAGCCGAAAGCGCAGGGCAGCTACCGCGACCAGATCACCTTCGTCAAAGACCGTCCCGGACACGACCGCCGCTACGCCATCGATGCGCGCAAGCTGGAGCGTGAACTGGGCTGGAAGCCGGCCGAGACCTTCCAGACCGGCATCGCCAAGACCGTGCAATGGTATCTGGATAACCAGGCATGGGTGGCCGACGTGCAGTCGGGCGGTTACACCAAATGGATCGAGACCAACTACTTCAACCGCGAGGGCCAGTGATGAACAAGCGCAAAGGGATTATTCTCGCGGGCGGTTCCGGCACCCGGCTGTATCCGGTGACCATGAGCGTCTCCAAACAGCTGCTGCCGATCTACGACAAGCCGATGATCTACCATCCGCTGACGGTGCTGATGTTGGCCGGCATGACCGAGATTCTGCTGATCTCGACGCCGCAGGACACGCCGCGCTTCAAGGATCTGCTGGGCGATGGCAGCCAGTGGGGCATCAGCATCAGCTACGCGGTGCAGCCGTCGCCGGACGGGCTGGCGCAAGCCTTCATCATCGGCCGGGAGTTTGTGGGCGATGCGCCGTCGGCGCTGATCCTGGGCGATAACATCTACTACGGCAATGACCTGGACGCGTTGCTGCGCCACGCCACCGAGCAGACCGACGGCGCCACCGTGTTTGCCTATCACGTGCAGGATCCGGAACGTTATGGCGTGGTCGAGTTCGACGCGAACCGCAGCGCGGTGTCGATCGAGGAAAAGCCGAAGCAGCCGAAATCGAACTACGCCGTCACCGGCCTGTACTTCTACGACAGCCAGGTGTGCGACATTGCCGCCGGCATCAAGCCGTCGCCGCGTGGCGAGCTGGAAATCACCGACGTCAACCAGGCCTATCTGGAAAAGGGGCAGCTGAATGTCGAAGTGATGGGGCGCGGCATGGCCTGGCTGGATACCGGCACCCACGAATCGCTGCTGGAAGCGGGGCAGTTCATCGCCACGATTGAAAAACGTCAGGGCTTGAAGGTGGCTTGCCCGGAAGAGATCGCCTATCGCAAGGGCTATATCGACGCCGAGCAACTGCGCAAGCTGGCCGAGCCGCTGAAGAAAAACCAGTACGGTCAATATCTGCTGCAAATTCTGGAAGATAAGGTAGTCCCACGATGAATGTCATTACTACGCCGCTGGAAGGCTTGCTGGTGCTGGAGCCACGCGTCTTCGGCGACGACCGCGGTTTTTTCTTTGAAAGCTACAACGCCCGCCGCTTTAGCGAGCTGACCGGCGTCACCACCGAATTCGTGCAGGACAACCATTCGCGCTCGACCAAGGGCGTGCTGCGCGGCCTGCATTATCAAATTCAGCAAGCCCAGGGCAAGCTGGTGCGCGCCACCGCCGGTTCGGTGTTCGACGTCGCGGTCGACATCCGCAAGAGCTCGCCGACCTTTGGCCAGTGGTTTGGACTGGAACTGTCGGCCGAAAACAAGCTGCAGATGTGGATACCGGCCGGCTTCGCGCATGGTTTCGTGGTCACCTCCGATTCCGCCGAATTCCTGTACAAGACCACCGACTACTGGGCGCCCGAACATGAGCGCGCGATCCTGTGGAACGACCCGGCGATCGGCATCCAATGGCCGGTGCTGGACGCCGCACCGCTGCTGTCCGGTAAAGACCAGGCCGCGTTGCTGCTGGCCGACGCCGAGGTGTTCGCATGAAGGTGCTGCTGACCGGTAGCACCGGCCAGGTTGGCTACGAATTGGCGCGCAGCCTGCAGGGTGTGGGCGAGGTGGTGGCGGTGGACCGCAATGTCATGGACCTGTCCGATCTGGACCAGGTGCGCGACGTGATCCGCAGCGTCAAGCCCAAGCTGATCGTCAATCCGGCCGCCTACACGGCGGTCGACAAGGCCGAGAGCGAGCCCGAACTGGCACACCGCATCAACGCCGAAGCGCCAGGCGTGATGGCCGAGGAAGCCAAGCTACTGGGCGCGGCGCTGGTGCATTACTCCACCGACTATGTGTTTGACGGCTCGCAGCCGACGGCGCGGGTGGAGGATGATCCGCTGGGGCCGCTGAACGTCTATGGCGCCAGCAAACTGGCCGGTGAGCGCGCGATCGCGGCGGCCGGTATTCCGCACCTGATCTTCCGCACCAGCTGGGTGTACGGCATGCGCGGCAAGAACTTCCTGCTGACCATGCTGCGGCTGGCCAAGGAACGCGATGAACTGCGCGTGGTGGCCGACCAGCACGGCGCGCCGACCTGGAGCCGCACCATCGCCGACATCACGGCCCAGGTGCTGTCGCAGGCGCACGCGGGCGGACGCGAGTGGTGGGTGCAAAACAGCGGCGTGTATCACCTGAGCGCGCAAGGCCAGACCACCTGGCACGAATTCACCGAAGCCATCATCGAAGAAGCGGGCCTGAGCTGCAAGGTGGTGCCGATCACCAGCGCCGAGTACCCGACCCCGGCGCGCCGGCCGCAATATTCGGTGATGTCGTCCGAACGCCTGATGGCGCGTTTCTGCCATCTGCCCCACTGGAAAGAAGCCCTGCATCTCTGCATGCGCTAATTCCTCCGGAGTTGTATCGATTGGTAAGCATGGCCACATGAGCAAGTTGCTACTGGTATCATGCCGGCGGCCGCCCAAAACGCTGGCCGCCGCGTGTAATCCTGTACAATCAGCTGTTGGCACGTTGTTAATGCTTCGTGTTGCGATACAACGCAGAATTTAAAATAATATGTTTTCCTTCTTACTGAGCTTTATCGCTTCCGCACTGCTGACCCTGCTGGTCATTAAAGAGGCGAGATTGCACGGACCGGCGCTGGACACCAATTTCGACGGCGTGCAGAAAGTCCATGCCCACCATGTGGCCCGGATCGGCGGTCTGCCGATTTTTGTGGCGGTGGCGCTCAGTTCCGCCATTTCGATCTGGCGCGTGCCGGTGCTCAGCGATCTGCTGCTGTCGCTGCTGGCCTGCGCCGCCGTCGCCTTCGCCGGCGGCATTGTCGAGGATTACACCGGCCGCGTCAGCGCCACCCGCCGCCTGCTGCTGACCATGACCGCCGCCACGCTCGGCTATTTCCTGCTCGACGCCCGCATCGACCGCCTCGACTGGGCGTTCTCGGCCTGGGCGCTGCCATATATGTGGATCACGCTGCCGCTGACGGTGCTGGCGGTGGCCGGCATCGCCAATGCGGTCAATATCATCGATGGTTTCAATGGCCTGGCCAGCGTGGTGTGCATTTGCATGCTGCTGTCGCTGGGCTATGTGGCGCTGCAGGTCAACGATATGTTCGTGCTGATCGCGGCGCTGATGGTGGCCGGCGCCACCGCCGGTTTCCTGATCTGGAATTATCCGGTCGGCCTGATTTTCCTCGGCGACGGCGGCGCGTACTTTATCGGCTTCATGCTGGGCGAGCTGGCGTTGCTGCTGGTGATGCGCAATCCGCAGGTGTCGACCTGGTATGCGGCGCTGCTGTTGATTTATCCGGCGTTCGAGACCATGTTCTCGGTGTATCGCCGCATGTTCGTGCGCGGTAAGTCGCCGGCGGTGCCAGACGGTATCCACCTGCACAGCCTGATTTTCCGGCGCGTGGTGCAGTGGGCCGTGGGCCGCAAGGAGGCGCGCGCGCTGATCCGCCGTAATTCGATGACGTCGCCCTATCTGTGGCTGTTCTCGCTGATGGCGGTGATCCCGGCCACCGTGTTCTGGCGCCATACCTGGGTGCTGATGGTGTCCTGCCTGCTGTTCATCGGCTGCTACATCTGGATTTATGTGCGCATCGTACGTTTCCGCGCGCCGCGCTGGATGATACGCCATAAAAAACATTGATGATACACTAACCAATCGCTCTCACTTATCGCTCATTATGGTCTCCTTATCCAAAACGATTTTCAAAGCTTACGATATTCGCGGCATCATCGATAAAACCCTGGATGCGGGCGTTGCACACCAGATCGGCGCCGCGTTCGGCCGCGCCGCGCTGGCCAAGGGCGAAAAAAAGGTGGTGATCGGCCGTGACGGCCGTTTGTCCGGCCCGTCGCTGGCCAAGGCGCTGGCCGAGGGCTTGCAGTCGGCCGGCGTCGACGTGATCGACCTGGGCGTGGTGGCCACGCCGATGGTCTACTTCGGCACCAATGTGCTGGACGCGCGTTCCGGCATCATGGTCACCGGCAGCCACAATCCGCCGGACTACAACGGCTTCAAGATGGTGCTGGCCGGCGAAGCGATTTACGGCGACGCCATCACCGGTCTGTACGACAGCGCGCTGGCGCATGACGGCAAGCCGTCGGCCACGCCGGGCGCCTACAGCACTTACGATATCCGCGCCGAGTACCTGCAACGCATCATTGGCGATGTGAAGATCGCGCGTCCGATCAAGATCGCGGTCGATGCCGGCAACGGTGTGGCCGGCGCGTTCGCGGGCGATCTGTATCGCGGCATGGGCTGTGAGGTGATTGAGCTGTTCTGCGAAGTGGACGGCAATTTCCCTAACCACCACCCGGACCCGGCGCATCCTGAAAATCTGCAGGATCTGATCCGTGCGCTGCAGGAGACCGATGCCGAAATCGGCCTGGCCTTCGACGGCGATGGCGACCGCCTCGGGCTGGTCACCAAGGATGGCCAGATCATTTATCCTGACCGTCAGATGATGCTGTTCGCGGCCGACGTACTGTCGCGCAACGTCGGCGCCGAGATTCTGTACGATGTGAAGTGCACCCGCCATCTGGCGCCGTACATCGAGAAGTCGGGCGGCAAGCCGCTGATGTACAAAACCGGCCACTCGCTGGTGAAGGCCAAGCTGAAGGAAACCGGCGCCCCGCTGGGCGGCGAGATGAGTGGTCACATCTTCTTCAAGGATCGCTGGTACGGTTTCGACGACGGCCTGTACGCCGGCGCGCGCATGCTGGAAATCCTGACCAAGGAAAAAGATCCGTCGGCGCTGCTGAACGCGCTGCCGCAATCGGACAGCACGCCGGAACTGCATCTGCACCTGAAGGAAGGCGAGAACTTCGCGCTGATGGACAAGCTGCGCGCCGACGCCGAATTCCCTGGCCATCAGCAGATCATCACCATCGACGGCCTGCGCGTGGAGTACGAGGATGGCTTCGGCCTGGCGCGTTCGTCCAACACCACGCCGGTGATTGTGATGCGCTTCGAAGCCGAAAACCCGGCCGCGCTGGAGCGCATTCAGGGCCAGTTCAAGCGCGTGATCCTGGCTGCCAAGCCGGACGCGGAGCTGCCGTTCTAAGCCCATGGCGACGCCTGCGCGCGGCGGCAAGCCGTTGAATATTTTGCTGGTGCGCGTGTCGTCGCTGGGCGATGTGCTGCATAACATGCCGATGGTGGCCGACATCGCCCGCCACTTCCCTGACGCGAATATCGACTGGGTGGTGGAGGAGGGCTTTGTCAGCCTGGTGCGCTTGAATGCGCGCGTGCGCAACGTGATTCCGTTCGCGTTGCGGCGCTGGCGCAAGAGTCTGGGCAAGGCGGAAACGCGGGCCGAGATCAAGTCGTTTTTCCGTACCCTGCGCCAGCAGGAGTACGACTATGTGTTCGATACCCAGGGCTTGCTCAAGACCGGCATCATCATGGGCGCGGCCCGGGTGGTGAAGGGCGGCCGCAAGGTTGGCCTGGCCAATGGCAGCGAGGGCTCGGGCTATGAGGGCATCTCGCGCATCTTCCATAACCTGAGTATTCCGACCGATCCGCGCACGCACGCGGTGGCGCGCGGGCGCATCGTCGCCGGTGCGGCGCTGGGTTATGCGGTCGATACGCCGGCCGATTTCGGCTTGCCGTCGGTGCCGGACGATACGCCGCGTCCGGAGTGGATGCCGGAGTCGTATGTGGTGTTCTTCCATGGCACCGCGCGCGACGCCAAGAAGTGGGCGCCGGAGCACTGGATCGCGCTGGGCCGGGAGCTGGCGCCGATGCCGATCCTGCTGCCTTGGGGCTCGCCCAAGGAGAAGGCGGAAGCCGAGCATCTGGCGGCGCAGCTGCCGAATGCACGGCTGCTGCCCAAGCTGTCGATGGCCGATGCGATCATGGTGGCGCGCCGCGCCACGCTGGTGGTGGGCGTTGATACGGGGCTGGTGCACATCGCCGCCGCGTTTGTGCGGCCGACGGTGGAGATCTACGCGGATTCGCCGCGCTGGAAGACCGAGGGTAACTGGTCGCCGCGTATAATCAACCTGGGCGATCAGGGCACGCCGCCATCGGTGGCGGAGGTGCTGACTGCGGCCCGGAGTCTGCTTACTTAATTCCATGCGCTTGTTTTATTCTTTGATGTGGTGGCTGGCCTTGCCGCTGGTGCTGACGCGCCTGTGGCTGCGTGGCCGCAAGGAGCCGGGCTATCGTCAGCACTGGGGCGAGCGGCTGGGCTTTTATAGCCGCGCCACTGCGGCCGACGCGGCGTCGGCCGCCGCTGGGCCCACCTTGTGGGTGCACGCCGTCTCGGTTGGCGAAACGCGCGCCGCCGAGCCATTGGTGGATGCGCTGCTGGCCGAGTATCCGTCGAGCCGCATCATCCTCACCCACATGACGCCGACCGGCCGCGCCACTGGCAAAGCGCTGTTTGCCAAGCATGGCGAACGGCTGGTGCAATCGTATCTTCCGTATGACACCGGTAGCATGGTGTCGCGCTTTATCCGCCATTTCCAGCCGTCGGTGTGCATTCTGATGGAGACCGAGGTATGGCCTAACCTGATCGCCGTCTGCGGCGCGCGCAAGGTGCCGGTGGTGCTGGCTAATGCGCGTTTGTCGGAGCGCTCGCTGCGCAAGGCCACGCGTCTGGGTTCGTTGATGACCGATGCCGCGCGTGGTATCACGCTGGTCGCAGCGCAGACCGAGGCCGACGCGCAGCGCGTGCGCTCGCTGGGCGTGACACGCGTGGAAGTCACCGGCAGCATCAAGTTTGATGTGGTGGTGCCGGAGGCCGCACTGGCCATCGGTGCCGCGCTGCGCGCCGCCATCGGTGCGCGTCCAGTGCTGCTGTGCGCCTCCACCCGTGAGGGCGAGGAAGAACTGATCCTGTCTGCGTGGCAGGCCGGCCGCAGCGCGCTGCCGGCGGAGACGCTGTTGCTGATGGTTCCGCGTCATCCACAGCGCTTCGATGAAGTGGAAAAAATGATCGCGGCGCGCGGCTTGACGGTCGAACGCCGCAGCAAGCTGGCGCTGGACGGCGGCGCCATGCCGCACAGCGTCGACGTGCTGCTAGGGGACTCGATGGGCGAAATGTTCGCCTACTACTCGGCGTGCGACATCGCCTTCGTCGGCGGCAGCCTGATGCCGCTGGGCGGCCAGAACCTGATCGAACCGGCCGCGCTGGGCAAGCCAGTGCTGATCGGCCAGCACACGTTCAACTTCGCCCTAGTGACGGAAGACGCGCTAGCCGCCGGCGGCGCCCAACGCATCACCGACGCCGACGATCTGATCGCCACCACCGCCCGTCTGCTCAACGACAGCAGCGCGCGCACGACAATGGGCCTGAACGCCCAAACCTTCGCCAACCAACACCGCGGCGCCACCCGCCGCACGCTGGCCTTGTTGCCATCCCTGATCGATGCTTAAGCTGCTTGCTGTAATTGCAGCTCTTGGGGCACCATGCGCCTGCTCCACGAGCGCATGCCAGCGCTGGCGGTAATCCAGGCCAAGGCAACGACGCCAGTCCAGCCCATTTGTAGAGCACTGTTTGCGGTGGGTAGATAGATGACTGACACGCCCATGGCTGCCAATGCATATCCCAGCGATTCTTTCTTGTACAGAGTAGAAAGCAGCCAAGGCACGCCGATACCAATGGCGGCGATCGGCATACCGTCGTAATAGAAATACAGTCCCACGCTGGTCAACAGCCAGATGATGGCGCCTGACCAAAGCCAGGTTTGCTTCTTCGCGGCATAGGACCAGGCATGCCAAAATGCGCTGACGCTGACGAGCGTGGCACCCTTCAGGCCCAGTGTCCAGCAGGAGGTCAGGCACAAGCAGAAGATGGCTGGCGTGATTTCTATATCCGGTTGATTTGCTTCACGCGGAGCAGACCAGGAAACGAATAACAACAAGGCGACTGCTACGATCGCGACAATTGGAAAAGCCTCATCGGGTAAGGTTTTATTGATCATCAGGCAGATACCCATCGCATAGAAGCAGGCCATCACGCTTGTGATACGGGCAAACTTCGGATCGCGCACACCTTGAGTAAACAGAGCATCTGCGATGCGCTGAGGGTAAAGGTAGTTCTTCAACGATTCATGCCAGTAGCCTACGGGGAAAAAATAGGAAAGCAGTATGACCAACAGCAATGGCAATGCATAGTCGTGCCCGGAACCCAGGATTATATTGAGGACGGCCGCAACGCAGGCGATGGTTAATGACAGCAAGCTGCGCATACGTCCCGCCTGAGCTAACAAATCGGCACCCTGAGATATCGCTTCGGAACGGATGTCAAGTACTTCGCAATGCTCGGCCGTTAGCTGATTCCAGTTCTGCCGCAGGCATGGTCCGGCGAGGAATGCATGCAGCTTGCTGACGTTAGGTGTAGCACTGCCAAGCAGGCGCGCGAAGGCTGCGGCGTTGGCAAATCGCTGTTCTATGTCTGTGATGCGCTGCTCTTCCGCTTCCTTATTCCGCTTGGCTTCATTGATGGCAGCTCGCTGCTCAAGCTCCCTTTTCATGCGTAGTGTTCCCAGCTCAAAGGAAACGCGCTCCAGCCGTGCGAGCAAATCTGTCGCGCGTCCAGCACCGAGATTTCGTGCCAGAGTGAAGTCGCGCTTCCATTCAAAATGTAAGCCGAGCTGCTCGACGAATTCCACCGGTAGTTTGGGGTACTGCAGCACCATTGATGCTGCGATATTGGAAAAGACGCTGATTTGATTCAGCGGTACACGGTCCAGTTTTGCCTTGAGCTCAGGCCAGAACACCATGAGGCTGGACTGGTCTTCGATATCCCAGTGCTGGAATACGATATTGATGAACTGCTCGGCGCGCATTTCCGGTGCTTCCGCAACTGGCGGCGGTGCTGGTGATGCCGATTCGCTTGGCGCAGGTTGCGGGGTGGCCTTGCTTTGCTGGAGCGCTTGCTGATAGGCGTCGCGCAGGCGCTGATAGCCTTCCGCGTCTTCATCGGGACGCGTGACTTTCAGGCGCGATGCATAGGCTTTCTTGATGGTGGCCGCATCGGTGGTAATGGCAATGCCGAGTATCTCCCAGCAGCTCATAGCACAAAGCCTCGGTCGAATTTGTCGAGGAAGGCTTGGAACTCGCGGCGCCATTGACGTATCAGTCGGTCGTCCTGCGTATCCAGACTCAGTTCAAACTGCATCAGTGCTTTGGCGATATGCTCGCGTTCATCTCCGAGCGAGCCTGCATACAAGCGTTTGGCGCGTTCGATCAAGTACACATTCTCCTGGCGCTCGCGCGGATGGATCTTTAGAGTCTTCAGTTTTTCCAACGAGAGGCTAATGTCTTCCTCGGTCATGTCCTGATCTGTACGTTGGATCACGGCGCGCGCAGCGAGGCGTGTGCTGGGCACTTGTGCCTCCACTTCCAGCAGGCCGTTAACGTCGTAGCTGAAACGGATTTCAATCGGTACCAGTCCGCCCGATCTCGGTGGAAGCGTCAAGTTGAGTGTACCCAACTGGGTGTTTTCATAGCCGACCGGTGATTCGCCCTGGCGGATGTCGAGGATGACCTGTCCTTGCCCATGATTGGTCGCGCTGTAGGTGCGCAAGCGCGATATGGGTACAGGCGAATTACGTTCGATGATGGGAGAAAAACGGTTACGGAATAGGCGGCCATCGATTTCTTCGTTCGCGATTATGCCCAGTGAATACGGCATGACGTCGGTAAGAACGATTTCTTCCAACGCGGAGTCGCGGGTTTTTAGGGCCGCCTGGATGGCGGCGCCGTGCGCGATGGTTTCGTCTGGATTGATGGTACGCAGCGGTAGGCGGCCGAATAGGCGTGCCACCAGTTGCCGTATCATCGGCATGCGGCTGCTGCCGCCGACCAGAACGACTTCGCTCAGCGTGCCAGGATCGAGGCGTGCGTCAGACAGTGCACGTTCTATCGGTTTGCGCAGGCGTTGAAGCAAGGGTTCGCAACGACGTTCGTATTCGGCTCGCGTCAGCGTTGCGGTGAAGAGGGAATTGTCATGCGTGATGGTGAGCGTGACGCTTTCTTGTTCGCTCAGGTCACGCTTGGCTTGTTCGGCTAGACGCCAGTAAATTTTGTTGTGGTGGACGATGCTATGGTCAGCATTGGCCGGGAGTTGTTCGGCTATCCAGTTCAACAGTACGGTGACGAAGTCTTCACCTCCCAGCGCAGCGTCGCCTGCGCTGGCCTGGACCTGTACCACGCCACTGAAGTATTCGAGGATGGAGACGTCGAAAGTGCCGCCGCCCAGATCGAATACCAGGAAGGTGGTGTCATCCAGCCGTTCTTGCAGGCCGTAGGCCAGGCCGGCGGCGGTGGGCTCGCTCAGCAGGCGCTCGACTTTGAGACCGGCCAGGTCGCCTGCGATTTTGGTGGCGCGGCGCTGGATCTCGTTGAAGTAGGCGGGTACGGTGATGACTGCCTCTGTGACCGCTTCGCCCAGAAAGGCTTCGGCGTCGGCTTTCAGCGATTTGAGCACCAGCGCCGACAGCTCTTCTGCACGGAGTGTGTGCTCACCTAGCCTGACGGTTTTGTCGGATCCTATCCAGCGCTTGAAGGAGGCGACTGCAGCTTCGGGATGGCTCAGCATGCGCTCGCGGGCGGCCAGACCGACCAGCAGTGAGCCGTCGGCATCAAGGCAGACGACCGAGGGGGTCATAAAATGGCCTAGAGCGTTGGGTATCAGAACGGTGGCGCCATCGCGGAAGATGGAGATCAGACTGTTGGTGGTTCCTAAATCAATCCCTACTATCATCGCGTTCTCAATGCGGTTTGCTAAAAAGTTAATTATAACCTTGGCGATGATGCTTTTGAGAACTTGATGCGATGGCGACTTGGGAGTGGATATGGCAACTATTCTGCGATATGCCCGACAGAATGGTCGCGTGCCATTTGATGAGTGGTTCAGTGTCTTAAAAAACCCAGCCTTGCAGGCGCAAGTTCTGATGAGACTAGAACAGGCTGTGCATGGCAACTTCGGGGACTGCGTCTCGGTTGGACAGGGGGTGATGGAGTTACGTATCCATAAAGGCCCAGGATATCGGGTGTATATGGGATGGCTGGTGACATGGTTATTGTCCTGCTTGCTGGTGGTGATAAAAGCTCGCAGCCGGCCGATGTCCAAAAAGCGCGGCGCTATTGGAGGGATTGGAAGGGGAGGCAAGTATGAGCGGATTTCCAAGGGACGTATCTCACCACGAGAGTTTGCTACGAGAACTGAAGGCAGACCGGGAGCTGGCGATTGAATATTTTAAGCTGGCAATTCAAACACTGGGCAATCGAAAGGAATTGGCCGGTGGGGTATCGGCGCTGACGACCCTGCAGGAAGCGTATGGCAATCTGGCGCTTTTAGCGGCGCAGGCAGATCCCGCAATTCCGGCTTTTGAAACAGCTACTGAATACTCCGACTGGTCTTTGCAGCACAGTTAAGAGAACAGCACCGGCAGCTCCTGCGAGCGTTTGCGCAGCAGGTTTTTGGCTTCTTCGTATTCGGGGTAGATCAGGCCGACGTTGGCCCAGAATTGCGGGCTGTGGTTCATCTCCAGTATGTGCGCCAGTTCGTGCGCCACCACGTAGTCGATCAGCGGCAGCGAGAAGTGGATCAGCTTCCAGTTCAGGCGGATCTTGCGGTCCGCTGTGCATGAGCCCCAGCGGGTGCCGGCCGACGTCAGGCCGAACGAGTGATAGCGCACCCCCAGCCGTGCCGCGTACATATCCAGCCGCTGTTCAAACAGCGTCTTGGCTTCCTGCTGATACCACGCCTTCACCCGCTCCTGCAGCACCGTTTCGCTGGCGCCTGGCACCAGCGTGATCCACAGTTCGCGCGTGTTCGGGTTGTAGATGCTGCGATTGCGTCCGCCCACCAGCAGACGCAAGGTCATATCCGCGCCGAGGTAGGGCAGGCGCGCGCCGTCGATCCATTCGACCGGCGGCTTTTGCAGCCGCGCCGCGCGCCGTTCGCGCCGTTCTTTCAGCTTGGTGAGGATCCAGTGCTGCTTGGTGCGGATGGCGTTGTCGATTTCGGTGATGGTGACGCGCTTGGGCGCGGTCACGCGCAAGCCTTCGTCGTCGATCATGAAGCCGATCGATTTGCGCGTCGAACGACGCAGTTCGTATTCGATGATGAAGTCGCCCAGCATCAGCTGGCGGCGTGGCGGCAGTTCCGATGGCGGCGCCACCAGTGGCCGGGTTTTGACCGGCACCGGCGTGACTAGCGGCGCGACGTAGGGAGAAACGGGAGGGGCTTGCGAGGTGGAGGTGGGCGAGGCGGGCAGCGACCAGACCGGGGCGGTGTACACATTTTTGGGTGGTGTCTGACCATCCCGTGCAAACAGGTCCAACTGGCTGGTGTCCGCCGTCGCCGGCTTCAGCGTGGTGGCCAGGTCGTCTAGCCAGCGCTGTAGGCGTGGGGCGAAATGACGCGCATTTCTGATTCGATCCAATTTTCCACCTGTTGCATCATGCCGTCCGGCGTCTGGCCTTCTGGCGAAATGGGCTTCCCTATCGATACTGTAACAAGACCCGGGCGCTTGATGAAAGAATTTTTTGGCCAGCACTCACCGGAGTTGTGGGCAATCGGCACCACCAGCGCGCCGGTGTCGATCGCCAGGCGAGTACCGCCGCTCTTGTACTTGCCGGTTTGGCCGACCGGAATCCGCGTCCCTTCCGGGAACATGATGATCCACAGTCCCTGCGCCAGCCGGCGCTTGCCGTGACGGACCACGTGCTTGAAGGCGTTCTTGCCCTGCTTGCGGTCGATCGGGATCATGCGCAGCAGCGCCATCGCCCAGCCGAAGAAGGGAATGTACAGGATCTCTTTTTTAAATACGAACACCAATGGCCGCGGCATGTTCGGCAGCAGGAAGATGGTCTCCCACGCCGACTGGTGCTTGGACAGCACGATGGCCTGTGCATCCGGCAGGTTTTCGCGGCCGCGCACTTCGTAGCGGATGCCGCAGATCACGCGCAGGCACCAGATGATGAATACGTTCCAGCGCGAGGTGATGAAGAAGCGCTGACGATATGGCAGCGGCGCCGCCATGAAGCACACCAAGGACCACAAAACGGTCGACACCACCATCACGATGGTGAAAATCAGGGAACGCAGAAACAGGATGGGATGGCCCAAGTGCAGACTCCAAAAACGATTTAGCTGACGACGTGCAGCGCCGGCGGGGTACTGGTTTTCAGCAGGTGCGTGACCATTGCCGCCAGATCCGGGAACACCATGGTGCCCGGCGGCAGACCGCCGGTGGCCTGGGTCTTTTCACCCTTGCCGGTCAAGACCAGATACGGCACGCAGCCGCTGACATAGCCGGCCTGCAGGTCGCGCAGCGAATCGCCGACCACCGGCACGCCTTTCAGGCTGATTTTATAGCGCTGCGAGATTTCTGTGAACATGCCGGGCTTGGGTTTGCGGCAGTCGCAGTTGTCGACCGCCGCGTGCGGGCAGAAGAACACGGCGTCGATGTCGGCGCCTACCTGCTGCGCCAGATTGTGCATCTTCTGGTGGATCGCGTTCAGCACCGTCATGTCGAACAGTTCGCGCGCGATGCCCGACTGGTTGGACGCGACCACCACGCGATAACCCGCCTGGTTCAGGCGGGCGATCGCTTCCAGCGATCCGGGCACCGGCATCCATTCCGCTGGCGATTTGATGAAGTCCGGCGAATCGTGATTAATGACGCCGTCACGATCGAGGATGACCAGTTTCATGGATGGCGCGCCCATTTACACCGCCAGCTTGGAGATGTCGGCCACGCGGTTCATCATCCCGTGCAGGGAGGACAGCAGCGCCAGACGGTTGTTGCGCAGGGCGACGTCTTCTGCCATGACCATCACGTCGTTGAAGAAGGCATCCACCTCTTCCTTCAGCTGGGCCAGGGTTTTCAGCGTGCCGGCGAAGTCGCCTTGGTTGAAGGCGGCGTCGATTTCCGGCAGCACGCGTACCACGGCGGCGTTCAGGTTTTTCTCGGCGGCGTCCTGCAGCAGCGCGACGTTGACGCCATGTTCGCCCACGGCGGCCAGCGCTTCTTCGTTCTTCTTCAGGATGTTGGTGATGCGTTTGTTGGCGGCGGCCAGCGAGGCCGATTCCGGCAGTGCGGCGAAGGCTTGCACGGCTTCCAGGCGCTGGACGATGTCATCCAGGCGGTCCGGGTTCTGTGCCACCACGGCTTCGATTTCGTTGACCGAGAAGCCGCGCTCGCGCAGGATGCCGCGCAGGCGGTCCAGCATGAAGGCTGCCACTTCGGCGGTTGGGTCCTTGAAGCCGGCGACGGCGCTGAACTGCTTGGCGGCGTCGGTCAGCAGGCCGGAGATCGACAGCGACAGGCGCTTTTCGATCAGCATGCGCAGCACGCCCAGCGCATGGCGGCGCAGCGCGAACGGGTCTTTGTCGCCGGTTGGCTGCAGGCCGATGGCCCAGATGCCGACCAGGGTTTCCAGTTTATCGGCCAGCGCGACGGCGGTGCCGGTCACGGTCGATGGCAGGGCATCGCCGGCGAAGCGCGGCTGATAGTGTTCGGATGCGGCCAGCGCGACGTCTTCTGGTTCGCCGTCGTTGCGGGCGTAGTAGGTGCCCATGATGCCTTGCAGCTCAGGGAACTCGCCCACCATGTCGGTCAGCAGGTCGGCTTTCGACAGGCGCGCGGCGCGTTCGGTCAGGGCCACGTAGGCGCCCAGCTTGGCGGCGATGGCGCCGGCCAGCGCGGTCACGCGTTCGCTGCGTTCTGCTTGCGTACCCAGTTTGTTGTGGTACACGACGTTCTTCAGCAGCGGCAGGCGCGATTCCAGGGTTTTCTTCTTGTCCTGCTCGAAGAAGAATTTGGCGTCGGACAGGCGCGGACGCACCACGCGCTCGTTGCCGCCAACGATGGCGGCTGGCGTGTCGGTGGCGATGTTGGAGACGATCAGGAAGCGCGAGCGCAGCTTGCCGTTGGTGTCGGTCAGCGCGAAGTATTTCTGATTGGTCTGCATGGTCAGGATCAGGCATTCCTGCGGCACGGCCAGGAATTCATCTTCGAATTTGCATTCGTAGACCACTGGCCACTCGACCAGCGCGGACACTTCGTCCAGCAGCGATTCAGGCATCAGCACCAGGTCGGCGCCGGCCTTGGCCAGCAGCTCGGCGCGGATCTGTTCCTTGCGTTCTTCGACCGATGCCAGCACTTTGCCGTCGGCTTTCAGCGTGGCGGCGTAGGCATCGGCGTTGGCGATGGTAACGGCGCGTTGGCCCGGCGCGGTCAGGAAGCGGTGGCCTTCGGTGACGTTGGAGCCGGTCAGGCCCAGCAAGGTCAGTGGCAGCACGGCGTCGCCATGCAGTGCGATCAGCGCGTGTGCTGGACGCACGAACTGCACGGTGGCGCCGTCCGGACGCTGGTAGCTCATCACTTTAGGAATCGGCAGCTTGGCGACCGAGTCTTCCAGTGCCGCTTGCAGGCCGCCTTGCAGCGCGCTGCCGGCGGCGGTGTAGGTGTAGAAGAAGCTTTCGGCTTTGCCGTCCTGCGCGCGTTCCAGATCGGCCACGGTCAGGTTAGGGAAGCCCAGTGCGGCCAGTTTCTTGGCCAGCGGCGCGGTGCCGTTACCGGCGGCGTCCAGCGCCACCGATACCGGCAGCACTTTTTCGCGGATCGATTTGTCCGGCGACACGGCGCGCACTTTGGTGATGGAGACGGCCAGGCGGCGCGGCGTGGCGTAGGCGGTGGCGACGCTGTCGGCTTCCAGGAAGTCGCGCGATTTCAGGCCGTTGACGATGCCGTCCGCGAAAGCCTTGCCCAGTTTGGCGAGCGCCTTCGGCGGCAGTTCTTCGGTCAGCAGTTCGATGAGCAGAGTTTGAGTCATATCGTTTATATCGTTTTATTCAGCGGCCGCAGTTTTCGGGGCCATCGGGAAGCCGAGACGTTCACGCGATTCGTAGTAAGCCTGCGCGACCAGGCGCGACAGCGCGCGCACACGGCCAATGTAGGCGGCGCGTTCGGTCACGGAGATGGCGCCGCGCGCGTCCAGCAGGTTGAAGCTGTGCGAGGCTTTCATGATCTGCTCGTAGGCCGGCAGCGTCAGTTGCGCTTCGATCAGGCGCTTGGCTTCCGATTCGTGGTTGTTGAACTGCGCGAACAGCAGTTCGGTGTTCGAATGCTCGAAGTTGTAGGCCGATTGTTCGACTTCGTTCTGGTGGAACACGTCGCCGTATTTCAGCGTTTTCGTTTCGCCGTTTTCTTCCCAGGTGGTCCACACCAGGTCGTACATGTTTTCCACGCCCTGCAGGTACATGGCCAGACGCTCGACGCCGTAGGTGATCTCACCCAGCACCGGTTTGCAATCCAGACCGCCGACTTGCTGGAAGTAGGTGAACTGGGTCACTTCCATCCCGTTCAGCCAGACTTCCCAACCCAGACCCCAGGCGCCCAGCGTCGGCGATTCCCAGTCGTCTTCCACGAAGCGGACATCGTTCTGCTTCAGGTCCAGACCCAGCGCTTCCAGCGAACCCAGATACAGGTCGAGGATGTTTTCCGGCGCAGGCTTCATCACCACCTGATACTGGTAGTAGTGCTGGCCGCGGTTCGGGTTTTCGCCATAGCGGCCATCTTTCGGGCGGCGCGACGGCTGGACGTAGGCGGCGCGCCAAGGCTCAGGGCCGATCGCGCGCAGGAAAGTGCCGGTGTGGAAGGTGCCGGCGCCCACTTCCATGTCGTATGGCTGGAGCAGGGCGCAGCCTTGCTTGTCCCAGTAGGTTTGCAAGGTCAGGATAATTTGTTGAAATGTCAGCATCTTTTAATCGTCGGTGGCGCGCCCCGGTCTGGCCGTCGGGCGCGCGGTTGCAGTTTCGCTAAAGCGATGATTTTAGCGGGTTAAGCGGCATTTGGCTGGTTTTTTGCGCGTTTCGCCCAAAACCACGCCCCCGCCACCGCGAGCGCCAGCAGCAGCAGGAACAGCTTGTTCCCCCACAGGATGTACGGCGTGCTGCCGCTCATGCCCTGGACGTTGGCGGCCAGCGTGCCGAAGCTGTTGACCGGCAGTTGCTGCACCACTTTGCCTTCGCCATTGATGATGGCGGTGGCCCCGGTATTGGTCGCCCGCAGCATCGGGCGGCCGGTCTCCAGGCTGCGCATCTGCGAGATCTGCAAATGCTGCGGAATCGCGATGGTGTCGCCAAACCAGGCCAGGTTGGAGGTATTGAGCAGCATGGTGGCCGGCTTCTGGTCCTCGGCCGGATGGTTGAGCTGGGCCGCGATCTCCTCGCCGAACAAGTCTTCGTAGCAGATATTCGGCAGCACGCGCTGGTCCTTGATCGGGAACGCCGGCTGGATCTCCTTGCCGCTGGTCATATCGCCCAGCGGGATCGACATCAGATTGACGAACCAGCGGAAGCCATATGGAATGAACTCGCCGTAGGGCACCAGGTGATGCTTGTCGTAGCGATAATAGCCGCGCCCCAGCTTGGGCGGCAGGCCAATCACGCTATTGAAATAGGCGGTCTGGCTGTCGGCGGTGAAAATGCCGAGGATCAGATTGCTGCCGGTGCGGTTCAGGAACTGCGCGATGCCCGGCAGGTAATCCGGCGGCAACTGCTGCGGCAGCATGATGATGGCGGTTTCCGGGGTGGCGATCAGGTCGGCCGGGGCGGCGGTGATGGCGTCCTGGTACAGCTTCATGGTCTGCTGCACGTGGGCGCCGTTGAACTTCTCGTCCTGCGGGATGTTGCCCTGGATCAGGCGCACCGAGATTGGCTTGCCTTCCGGCCAGGTCCATTTCAGGAAGCTCAGGGCGACGCCGGCCACGCAGATGACTACCACCAGCCCGGCCGCGCGCAGGCGGGTGCGATGCAGCAGCAACAGCAGGGCGCCGGCGATGATGGCCGCCAGCCAGCCCAGGCCATACATGCCGATGATGGGCGCAAAGCCGGCCAGCGGGCTGTGATTGTGGGCGTAGCCGGATGACAGCCACGGGAAGCCGGTGAACAGCCAGCCGCGTATCCATTCAAACAGCGCCCACATGGCGGGGAATAGCAGCAGGTTGGCGGCCGGCAGCGGCAGTTTCCAGCGCTGGCGCAGCCACCAGGCGCTGGCCATGGCGGCGGCGCCGTACAAGCCCATGGCGGCGCCCAGCAGCAGCACGGCGATGACGGCCAGCGGCGCGGCCATCTGGCCGTAGGTATGCAAGGAGACATACAGCCAGTGCACGCCGGCGGCGGTCCAGCCGGCCACGAAGGCCCAGCCGATCAACGCGGCGGCCTTGACGCTGGTACTGCGCAAGACCTGGTAGAACAGCGTGGCCAGGCCGAGGATTTCCAGCGGCCACCAGCCGAACGGGGCGAAGGCGAACACGCACAGCGCCCCCGCGATGCCGGTGATGATCATCCGGCCTCGGGTGGAGCGTTGCGGCTTGGGTGGGTGATTCGGGTTGGCGCGGCGAAAGCGCATTATGCGTCGTCGTCGTGGGCGGGCGCGGGCGGCAGCTTCTCGACCGTCAGCACGTGGATCTGGCGGGCGTCGGCGCGCAGCACTTCAAAGCGCAAGCCTTCGAAATCGAAGGTGTCGCCCTTGTGCGGCATGCGGCCGAGATGCTTGGCGACCAGGCCGCCGATGGTGTCGACGTCGTCGTCCGGCAGCGCGGTGTCCAGTTCCTCGTTGAACTGTTCGATTTCGGTCAGCGCCTTGATGCGCCAGCGCGGGCCGTGCTGGCCTTCGCGAATCGACAGGATGTTGTCCTCTTCCTCGTCGAAATCGTACTCATCCTCGATGTCGCCGACGATTTGCTCCAGCACGTCTTCGATGGTGATCAGGCCGGCCACGCCGCTGTATTCATCGACCACGATGGCCATGTGGTTGTGATTGGCGCGGAAATCGCGCAGCAGCACGTTCAGGCGTTTCGATTCGGGAATGAAGATGGCCGGGCGCAGCATGTCGCGCACGTCGAAGCTTTCTTCGGCGTAGTAGCGCAGCAAGTCTTTGGCCAGCAGGATGCCGATCACCTTGTCGCGCTCGCCCTCGATGGCGGGGAAGCGCGAGTGGGCGGTGTGCAACACCAGCGGCAGCCATTCTTCGATCGGCTTGGAGATGTCGATCACGTCCATCTGCGAGCGCGGGATCATGATATCGCGGGCGGACAGGTCGGACACCTGGAACACGCCTTCGATCATCGACAGGGCGTCGGCGTCGATCAGGTTGCGTTCGTGGGCGTCGTGCAGAACTTCGAGCAGCTCCGAGCGGTTCTCGGGCTCTGGGGAAATCAGGGCGGTCAGTCGTTCAAACAATGACCTGTGGGGTTTAGCGTCAGTCTTGACGCTACTAGAGTGCTCTTGCATAGCGGGCGTGAGCCGTTGTTTCGAAGGGGTATAGGATACACCAAAAGCGCCCGGGGGCAGGATTTTGTCAAAAAAGCAGCGCTTTGACAGACATGCTACATTTATCTTTATGCTACCAGATCATCCTCATGTACACATCCTACCATTGACCGATGTGGCAAAGTGCACGGTTGCCTTTGCTGCGCTGGACAATGCGGAACAAGCCATTGAATGCCTGTCCCAATTGCGCTGTGAGCCAGCGCCGCAAGTCGCCGCCGAGTTGCGCCGCGTACTGGGTGAGCCGGACGAGTGGCTACGGTATCCGCATCGCAGTTACGCGCTGGCGCGCTGGGCCGGCAGCGAGGTGCAGCGCCAACTGGCGGCGCTGCTGCGTGAACGCCGTGTTGACGCGCCTTATCTGTTGCAGGAGTTGGAGTTGTTCAGCTTGCTGAGCGACCAATCCGTGCTGGCCTTGGGTGGTTCGCGGTGGGCGACGATTTTCTGGGCCGGACAGGAGGAGGCCGATCCGGCGCAGGCGCTGGCGGAGGACGCGGCGTATCTCGATTTTAGCCGCGAGATCCTGCAGCAGGCGGTGCGGCGCCTGGAGGCGATCCATGCCGGGACGCAGCCCTATGTGGCGGATGGCGCGTTTTCGCTGCACGATACCCCGGTGATCGCGCGCGCGGTGCGGGTGGCGGCCTTGCGCGACGAGTCGTGGTTGCCGGAGCTGCTGGCGCGGATGCTGCCCTGGTCCTGTGTCGCGCCGGGCACGGCGAAGACGGCGCCGTCGCAGTCGCTGGCGATTGCGCTGGGCCACGCGATCGAGGGCGCGCCGACGCCGGAGGGCGTGCAGGCATTGCGCCAGGCGTTGACGGTGGTGCGGCACGCGGGTATCCAGAAAAAACTGGCGCGCAATCTGAAGCCGGCCGAGCGAGCGTTGCTGGCGCGGCCGGCGGTGGCGTTGCGGCTTACCGGGCTGCTCAAGGCCGGCAAGCGGGAACAGGGGATGGTGGCGTCCAGCCTGGAGGCCGGCTTTTGGCTGCGGACAGAACTGGACGTGGCGGCCTGGCGCAATCTGCTGCAATCGCCGGCTGGCGGCCCGGTCGCGCGGGCACTGGTGTGGCGCGCGACATGGGATGGGGCGGGCGTCAGTGTCATGGCAGACGCTGCCGATGCCGTCACCGATGGCGCCGGGGCGGCGCTGCGCCTGCCCGAGACGGCGCGGCTAACCCTGTGGCATCCGCTGCATGTGGTGGCGGCGGAGCGGGCGGCATGGCAGGCGCTGGCGGCGCGGCAGCGCTGGCATCAGCCGCTGCGACAGATTTATCGCGAGTTCTATCTGGCGCCAGATGACTTTGCTGGCCACGTGCTGGCGGTACGCCAACTGCTTGGCCTGGCACGGCGTGAGGGTTGGAAGATCGAGCACCATGCTGGATTGGCGCGCCAGTTCGGCGCGGTGCGCGTGCTGTTCAACCTTAGCGACAGCATTTATCCCGGCGCCGATGGGTATGTCGAAACGCGCGGCATGCAGATGCAGCTGCGGGACGGCAAGCGTTGGCGCGTCTGTGCGCCGGACCAGATCGATCCTGTGGTGTATTCGGAAGCTTGTCGCGCCGTTGATTTGCTGGTCAGCGTGGCCGGCCTGGCGTTGCAGGAGGAGAACGCCGGCCTGCCGGAACACTTGCGCGCGCGCCATTTGGCGCATCTGGCCTCACTGCGCGCCGGACCCAGGGTGCTGATGCGTCAGCGCGCACTGGCGCAGGCGCTGGCGCCGCTGATCGCAACGGGGCAGGTGATAGTGACGGAGCGGACGGTGCAGGTGGCCGGCTGCGGGATCAGTCTGGCGACCGGCCGCGTGACCCGAGATGGCGCGCCGGTGGCGCTGGCCACCCAGGCGGGCGGCAAACTGGCCGCCGTGCCCTGGCTGCCTTACGATGAGGTGCTGCTGGAACGGATCGCCGGCGCGGTTAACGCACTGCTTCAGGCGTAGGGATCGGCGTAGCCGAGTTCGGCCAGGATCTCGGTTTCGATGCCTTCCATCTCGGCCGCTTCCTCGTCGTCCTCGTGGTCGTAGCCCTGGGCGTGCAGCATGCCGTGGACGATCAGGTGGGCGGTGTGTTCTTCCACCGTTTTCTTTTGCTCGGCGGCTTCCTTTTCCAGCACATCGGTGCAGAGGATGATGTCGGCCTGGGTCGGGGCGTCGTCCGGCAATTCCTCTTCGCCTTCGCTGTAGGCGAAGGTCAGCACGTTGGTGGCGTAGTCCTTGCCGCGATAGTCGCGGTTGAGCTCGCGGCCTTCGGCCGCGTCGACAAAGCGGATGGTCAGTTCGGCCGGCGCGAACAGCGCGGCTTGCACCCACTTGCGGATTTTCGGACGGGTGATGCTTTCTTGCAGGCGTGGGTCGGCGTATTGCACCGACAGCGTCAGTTTATTTTTTGCGGACATTTTTGAGCGCCGTGGCTTTGAGTAAGGGAGCGATTTCCGCTTCGTGATTATGGGCGGTTTCGTAGGCGTCGACGATGCGCGCCACCAGCGGGTGACGTACCACGTCTTCGCTGTTGAAGTGGCTGAAGGCGATGCCGCGCACGTCTTTGAGTACCTGGATCGCGTCCAGCAGGCCGCTCTTCTGGCTCTTGTGCAGGTCGACCTGGGTGACGTCGCCGGTCACCACCGCCTTGCTGCCGAAGCCGATGCGGGTCAGGAACATTTTCATCTGCTCGACCGTGGTGTTTTGCGCCTCGTCCAGAATCACGAACGCGTGGTTCAGCGTGCGGCCGCGCATATAGGCCAGCGGGGCGATTTCAATCACCTGTTTTTCAAACATTTTCTGCGTGCGGTCGAAGCCCAGCAGGTCGTATAGCGCGTCGTACAGCGGACGCAGATAAGGATCGACCTTTTGCGACAAATCGCCCGGCAGGAAGCCCAGCCGCTCGCCGGCTTCCACCGCCGGCCGGGTCAGGATGATGCGCTTGATGGCGTCGCGCTCCAGCGCGTCGACCGCGCAGGCCACCGCCAGATAGGTCTTGCCGGTGCCGGCCGGACCGACGCCAAAGCTGATGTCATGTTCGAGGATGTTGCGCAGGTAGCGGATCTGGTGCGGGGTGCGGCCGCGCAGGTCGGCGCGGCGGGTTTTCAGCACCGGGCTGTTGATGTCGATGTCGAGCGGCGGCAAGGTCTCCACCTGGCGCGGCTTGGCGCTGGGCGCACTGTCGGCGGCCGCTTCGGCCAGGCCGGCGTGCAGGCTGGCGCGCTGCTCGACCAGCGCCAGTTGCACTTCCTCGATCGGCACGATCTTGTTGGCGACGGCGTAAAAGTGATCGAGGATCTCGACCGCGCGTTCGGCGTTATGGCCGCTGACGATGAATTTCTCGCCACGGCGGAAGATGGTGACGTCCAGCGCGGCAGAAATCTGGCGCAGGTTTTCGTCGAGCGGGCCGCACAGATGGGCCAGGCGCGCGTTATCGAGCGGCTCCGGGACGAAGTAGTGCGGCTGGACAGGAGTTTTGGTTTTCAATGGGATGGCAGGTCTGAGAGGGGGCCGCAGGGCGGCACAGCCGCTAGTTTAGCGTATTTGCCCCGGGCGGACTTGATTTTGCCCGCTCTTGCTCTACAGTAAAGCTATGGCCATCAACGTTACCTCAGCGAATCGTACCGATCCCGTGCAGCTCAACCTGCGCGAGACCAATGCCGCGCGCGCCGCCGAGCGCAGTACCCAGCGCAGCGAAACCCAGCGCACCGAGCAGACCAAGCGCGATGACCAGGATGCCGCCGCGCTCAAGCAGCGCGTCAAGGAAAACCAAGCCACCCAGCGCCAGAGTGCCCAAGCCAACGACGATGCCGCCGCCGCCGAGCGGCGCGCCACCCAGCAGGCCGATCAAAAGGCCGACAGCGAACGCCGCCAGCAGCAGAAAACCCTGGGCGGCACCATCGACACCACCGCCTGACCGTTCACCGCCTGTCCAGCCCGTGTCCACTTCGGGGTCTGACCCCGAAGTGGACACGGGCTGGGCAGGCGTAAAGCGGGCTTGGCATTGTGTAACAGTTTCCTACAAGTTCTTGCGTGCGACACCCTCCGGTCCCATGTGATGAAATAGCATTGTTGCTAAGGTTTCTAGTCATTGATTGATATTGAACAATCTTAGCGCGGTGCGCGCTGGTGGGACGGCGGCCTTTTGGGCATAGAATTATCTTGCATTAAAGGCAATTAACTCGAGCCCAACTTGCTTGAAACAGTCTAAGTTTTGCTTAAGTTCGAACCAGCACTATCTGTTCACCCCAACCAACGAGGAAAATCATGGCACATCATGCTCTCGCTTCTCAAGAAAGCTACAACCCGAATCACCTGCTGGATATCTTGCTGGGCAAGATGCAGCTGAAAAACGATGCCGCGCTGTCGCGCCTGCTGGAAGTCGCGCCGCCGGTGATCAGCAAAATCCGTCACCACCGTCTGCCCGTTGGCGCCTCGCTGCTGATCCGCATGCACGAAGTGACCGGCATGAGCATCCGCGACCTGCGCGACCTGATGGGCGATCGCCGCACCAAGTACCGCCTGTCCGACGCTCAGGGCCGTCCGAAGCCAGAAGACCGCCTGGCCGACAAGAAGACCGAGTCCGGCATCGCGGCCCATTGATGCGCCCCCAGCGCACGCGCCTGCCGGAACGCGCATAAGTCGCGCCGGCGGGCCGCCGCTTCAGGTTAGCAGCACCATAGAGATTTCTTCGTACTGCAACTCCGTCTCGCGGAAGATCTGCAGATAAATTTCTTCATCCAGGCCCAGCGCCGTCCAGGCCACGCTGGAGACCGGCGGCACCAGATCATCCTGCACCTGCGCCAGATCGAGCGCGTGCACGATGGCGTCCGCCACGTGGATAATGGCCGCCAGGAACCCCGCGCCCGGCGCTTCGGGGTCGTGGTGGCCAGCAATCGCCAGCCGCATGGTGTCGGAAAAATTCCAGTGTTCGGCCAGCGCCATGCCGGCGTCGACGTGATCGACGCCCAGCACGGTGCGCTCGGCGTCCAGCAGGAAGCAGTCGTTCTGTTCGCGGTAAGCCAGCGTTTCCGAATACTGGTTCGGGAAGCAGGCCACCAGCACTAGCCGGCCGATGTCGTGCAGCAGCCCGGCCGTGAACGCGTAATCCTGATTGAAACGCATCTGCCGCGCCAGCACCTTGGCGCAGGCGGCGGTGGCGATCGAATGGCGCCAGAACGCCTTGTGGTCGAAGCCGGGGCAATGGCCTTCGGCAAAGCAGCCGGTCACGGCCGCCGCGGTGATCAGGTTGCGCGTGGTCTGGAAGCCGAGGAAGGTGATCGCCTGCTGGATGGTGGTGACCTTGACCTGCAGGCCGTACAGCGACGAGTTGGCCAGCCGCAGCGTCTTGGCGGTCAGCGCCTGGTCGTGTGAGACCTTTTTGGCCAGCACGGAAATGTCGACGTCGTCCTGGTCGATGCTGTTGAGCAGCTCCATCACCACCGCCGGCAGCGATGGCAGGTCGTCCAGGTTGCGTACCACGTCGTCGTAGCTCAGGGTGTTACTCATGTTCCGGCGTCTCCTCTACGCCCAGGCGAAAATCGGTGACAAAGCGGCGCAGCGTGGCGGTGGCCCAGTCGCTGCCGCTGTCAGGGTCGTTCTTGCGGAATAAATGGGCGATGCGGGCCTCGTGGTGGGCCAGCGCGGCGGCGGCCGCTTCCGGCGTCACCTCGTCGCGCGCGATCGGCAGCACGGCGATGCCGTGGCGCGGCATCAGCGCCAGCATGGCGTCGGTCAGCACCGTGCCCTGCGGTAGCAGCACATTGCCCTGGACGTCCAGCAGCACGTCGGACAGGACCATGCCGGGCCGCACCTCCGCCAGTGTCAGTTGCTGATAATTGCCTGTCATGCCGCCTCCCGTTGTTGCCTACACTATATTTCCCGATCTTACCATTGTCTTGCCAAGACGCAGCCCATACCGTACATTGGGGCGTTGCCGTCAAATCCATGTTGTCGGGAGATTGCTAGATGTTTGGGATTCAAGGCCGCTTGACGCTGCTTTTTGTGGTCATTGTGACGCTGGTGCTGGGGATTTCCGGCACCTATGCGCAGTACAGCCTCGGCCATGAACTGGAGGTCAGCAGCCAGCGCCTGCGGCAGGGCGTGCTGACCCGTCTGCAGACCAGCTTGCCATCGGCGTTGTGGGATTTGGACAAGGCCAAGGTCGACAACATCGTCGCGGCCGAGATGATGCCGCCGGAGCTGGTGTCGATCCGCGTCTACGATACCTCGGTCGGCCTGTTCTCCGGCAAGCTGCGCAACGACAACGGCACCATCAGCGCGATTGAAAACGATGCCGCCGTGGGCGGCACGCCGGTGGTGGCCGACCTGGCCTACCGCGATTCCGGCGCCGCCGGCGCGGCGCTGAAGCCGGTCATCGTCGGCCGCGTGGTGGTCAATTTCAGCCGCGCCCAGATCGACGCCACCCTGGCGGCCGAGGTGCGGCGCAAGGTCACCGAGGTGCTGCTGCTGGACCTGATCCTGGTGGCGGCGCTGGCGCTGTCGCTGCGCATCGTGTTCGATCCGCTGAAGCGGCTGCGCGACGGTCTGTTCGACCTGGCCACGCGCGGCAGCGACGAGGTGGAAGAGCTGCCGGACAGCCGCCACGACGAGCTGGGCGAGGTGATCCGCGGTTTCAACGCCATCCAGCGTAAGATCAAATCCAATATCCAGCGCATCCGCGAGGCCGAGGACGAGGCGCGCAAGGCGGCCCAGACCACCGCCAAGGCGCTCGACGATTTGCGGCGCACCCAGGAATCGCTGCTGCAGGCTGAACGGCTGGCCTCGCTGGGCGGGCTGGTGGCCGGCGTGGCGCACGAGATCAACACCCCGGTCGGCATCGCGCTGACCAGCGCCTCGGTGCTGATGGAGGCCACCGAGAAGGTGCAGACGGCGGTGGAGGGCGGCAATATCAAGAAATCCGACATCACGCGCTACCTGGAGACCGCCTCGGAAAGCACGCGTCTGATCATGAACAATGCCTACCGCGCGGCGCACCTGATCCACAGCTTCAAGCAGATCGCGGTCGACCAGGTCAGCGAGGCACGCCGCCGCTTCGAGCTGCGCGACTACATCAACGAAGTGGTGTCCAGCCTGCAGCCCAAGCTGAAGAAAACCCGCATCACCGTCAACATCGCCTGCCCGCCCGACATCATGATGGACAGCTATCCCGGCGCGCTGGCGCAGGTGATCACCAACCTGACGCTGAACTGCGTCGAGCACGCGTTCGAGGCGGACGACGAGGGCCGCATCACCATCGGCGTGGCGCAGCAGGGCGACTGGATCGAAATGCAGGTCACCGACAACGGCAAGGGCATCCCGCCGGACATGCTGGACAAGGTGTTCGATCCCTTCGTCACCACCCGGCGCGGCCAGGGCGGCACCGGTCTCGGCCTGAATATCGTGTTCAACCTGATCGCCAAGCAATTTGGCGGCAGCATCACCGTCTCCAGCGTGCTGGGCCAGGGCGCCAGCTTCGTGCTGCGCATGCCGTGCGTGACGCCGGCCGAAGATGTCACGCTGCACGCCGACGCCCGGCTGCACGCCTGAGGACCGCCATGCCCATCGTCAGTGGAGAATTTACGGTCGTGATGCAGCCCGAGACCATGTCGGCCGTCGCCGCCGACAGCGGTATCGGCCGCATGTCGCTGGACAAGCGCTATCACGGCGCGCTGCAGGCCGAGGGCAAAGGCGAGATGTTGGCGCAGCTGGACCGGGCGCTGGGTTCCGGTGTCTACGTCGCGGTGGAGCGCGTCAGCGGCACGCTGGACGGCCGCAGCGGTTCCTTCCTGTTACACCACACCGGCGTCATGACGCGCGGCGCGCCGGCGTTGACCGTGGCGGTGGTGCCCGATTCGGGCAGCGGCGACTTGAGCGGCCTGAGCGGCACGCTGCGGATTCGCATCGAGGATGGCAAGCACTACTACGATCTCGATTACACCCTATAAAATAGAAGTATGAACAAAGAAACGATTAAAGGTCTGCTGATTCTGGCAGGCGTGGTACTGGCATTGGCGGTGTTTGCGGTGGTGACCACCGATGATGGGTGGCATAAGCTGGGTTGTGTGTTTCGCGCCCTGATGCATGGCATCGCGCTCAGCAATATCCGCGCGGTATGCCTATAAAAAAATCCCGCATGCGGCGGGATTTTTGGCTGCGGCGCGACGTCAGATTCAGTCGCTGAATTTTTCGGAAGACGAATTGCGGCGGGTGGCGAAACCGAGTACCACCAGGCCCAGCATCAGCATGACGCAGGTTTGCGGTTCCGGCACCGGCGTGGCCGGCTCGGCTTGAGCCTGCTTCTGATGGCTGGCGGGCGGCAGGGTGTTGGGGTCGTTCTCGCCGGTGTGGGCTGGGGCATCCATGCTGCAGGGTGCAGTGGCGTTTTCCTCGCAATGTGCAAGGACGATTGTTGCAGTTGCAACATTGGCTTTTGCGGCAGGTGCGGCTGGGGCTGCCTGTACGGCGCCGGCTAGGCTTAAAGCAAATAAAGCTGTCGAGATCAAGGACAAAACTTTCACGATTCACTCCTGGCATTGTTTTGAGCAGGAAGTTAAGGTCGGTTTAATACACCAACTGTAAATTAACGGCGCAGGCGTCTGACACTTGCTACCGTTCTGCTATTAAACCATATGGCGTAACAATTTGCCATCTGTTTTTCTTTTGGCATAACGAAATTTTGCGCCGCAACAACAACTGTTAGCCGCTTCCCAGTGGCGCAGATGATTTACACTTCTTCAACCATTTATTTCGATGCACATTTGGGCTAATCAGATGCTTTCCACATATAGCCGCAGAATACAATTGACTTTGACGCTGGCCGTTGCGGTGTTGTTCGCAGGCTGCGCCAGCCCGCGCGGCGCGGCGCCGGTCACCGTTCCAAGCGCTCAATTGCTTCCTGCAGGCAACCCTCAAGTATTGCTGCTGGGTGAAGTGCATGACAATAGCCAGGGTCATAAACTGCGTTACGAATTGTTACGGCAGCGGGTGGAGGCGGGCTGGCAGCCAGTCATCGTGATGGAGCAGTTCGACCGCGAAAACCAGGATTTGCTGGCCAAGGCGCAAAAAGGCTGTGCCGACGCCCAGTGCGTGATCCAGGTGGCGGGCGGTGCGCGCTGGGATTGGCAATTGTATTATCCTGTGATTCAGCTGGCGCTGGACCACAAGCTGCAGTTGGTGGCCGGCAATCTGTCGCGCGCCGACGCCTCGCGCGTGGTGCGCGACGGCATCAAGTCCAGCTTCGATCCGCAAAGCATCAAGGAATACCGGCTGGACCAGCCGCTGCCGGCCGCGCTGCGCGCCGCTCAACAACAGGAAATCGTGGCGGGCCACTGCAATATGCTGCCGGACATGATGGTTGGCGGCATGGTCGACGCCCAGGTGTCGCGCGATATCTGGATGGCCAAGATCATCCGCGACCAGCTGCCGCGCGATGTGGTGCTGATCGCCGGCAATGGCCACGTGCGCAAGGACATCGGCGTCGGCTATTGGCTGCACGAGGCGGCGCCGACGCTGAAGGTGCACAGCATCGGTTTCGTCGAGGGCCGTGACAACGATGGCCGCTATGACAGCTTGCAGCCACTGGCGACGCAGCAACGCGACGACCCGTGCAAACAGGTAAAGAAATGAAGACACGTTATATACCCGAAGCGCCACAGCGCGCCGAGTTCGACGCCATGGCAGGCGCGGTGATGCTGGAGTTCGGCGCCAACTGGTGCGGCCATTGCATGGCGGCGCAGGCGCCGCTGGAGCAGGCTTTCCAGGATCACGCTGGCGTCGCCCATTACAAGGTCGAAGACGGCCCAGGCCGTCCGCTGGGCCGCTCGTTCCGCGTCAAGCTGTGGCCGACCCTGATTTTCCTGCGCGACGGCCAGGAAGTGGCGCGTCTGGTGCGGCCGTTGAAAGCAGGCGACATCTCGGCGGCCTTTGCACAAATTGACGCTTAACCATGCTTGGCAATCCTGCAAGGGGGTGTGTATGATGGCCCGCACACCTACAATAAGCAGGAGCCTCCAGCATGAGTCAGCCCAAGACCAATTCCGCAGCCACAGTCTTGTTCGCAAGCCTGATCGGCACGACGATTGAGTTCTTCGATTTCTACATCTACGCCACCGCCGCCGTGCTGGTGTTCCCCAAGTTGTTCTTCCCCGCCAGCGATCCGGCGGCGGCCACGCTGCAATCGCTGGCCACATTCGCGATCGCCTTTTTCGCGCGTCCGGTAGGCTCGGCCGTGTTCGGCCACTTTGGCGACCGCGTCGGCCGCAAGGCGACGCTGGTGGCGGCGCTGCTGACCATGGGTGTCTCGACGGTGGTGATCGGCCTGTTGCCGACCTACGCCAGCATCGGCACGCTGGCGCCGGCGCTGCTGGCGCTGTGCCGCTTCGGCCAGGGCCTGGGCCTGGGTGGCGAGTGGGGCGGCGCGGTGCTGCTGGCCACCGAGAACGCGCCGCCGGGCAAGCGCGCCTGGTACGGCATGTTCCCGCAGCTGGGCGCGCCGATCGGCTTCTTCCTGTCGGGCGGCATCTTCCTGCTGCTGAGCCAACTGCTCAGCGACGCCGAATTCTTTGCCTACGGCTGGCGCATTCCTTTCCTGGCCAGCTCGCTGCTGGTGATCGTGGGCCTGTACATCCGCCTGAAAATCCATGAAACCCCGGACTTCCAGAAGGTGCTGGACAAGAACGAGCGGGTCAAGGTGCCGGTGCTGGCGGTGTGGCAGCAGCATCGCGTGCCGCTGGTGCTGGGCACGCTGATCGCGCTGGCCACCTTTGTGCTGTTCTACCTGATGACGGTGTTCGCGCTGAGCTGGGGCACCAGCGCGCTCAAGTTCTCGCGCCAGAACTTCCTGGTGCTGCAATTGTTCGCGGTGTTCTTCTTTGCGCTGACGATACCCTTCTCGGCCATCTGGGCCGACCGCAAGGGCCGCCGCACCACGCTGATCTGGGTCTCGGCCGCGATTGCCGTGTTTGGCCTGGCGCTGGGGCCGATGTTCGGCTCGGGCGATCCGCTGGAAGTCACCATCTTCCTGTCGCTGGGCCTGGGCCTGATGGGGCTGACCTACGGCCCGCTCGGCACCATCTTGTCGGAACTGTTCCCGGCCGAGGTGCGTTACACCGGCGCCTCGCTGACCTTCAACCTGGCCGGCATTCTGGGTGCCTCGCTGGCGCCGTATGCCGCCACCTGGCTGGCGACCCATTATGGTCTGCAATACGTCGGCTATTACCTGTCGGCGGCGGCCGTGATCAGCCTGTTGGCGCTGCTTCCGGTGAAGGTTAAGTAAACGTTTTACATCACTTGCGAAGCGGGCCTATGATTTTGCTTGCTTCGCATCGGTAGTGGTTGTACGATGACATACGACTAAAGCATGATCTCGTGGAGACCGAGAGATCATCACAAAAATTCCCAACTATAAGTGATGCCATGAACCTGAACGAGCCAGTGAACGCGCGTGCAGTGGCCCAGTCTGTCGGTAAATACCGCTGGACGATTTGCGCCCTGTTGTTTTTTGCCACCACCGTCAATTATCTGGACCGCCAGGTATTGAGCTTGCTGGCCCCCTCGCTATCCATCGAATTCGGTTGGAGCAATACCGACTACGCCAACATCGCCGCCGCCTTCCAGTTTGTGTATGCGCTGTCGATGCTGTTCGCCGGCCGCGTGGTCGACAAGATCGGCACCAAGGCCGCCTACGTGGTGGCGATCACGGTCTGGTCGCTGGGCGCGCTGCTGCACGCAGCCTCGGTGCCGCTGGGCCATGTCGGTGTCGCCATTCTGGGCGTGTTTGGGGTGGCGGCGGTGCCGTCCATCGTTGGCTTCATGGTGTCGCGCGCGGTGCTGGCGATCGGCGAAGCCGGTAACTTCCCGGCCGCGATCAAGGCCACCGCCGAATACTTCCCGAAGAAAGAACGCTCCTTCGCCACCGGCATCTTCAACTCCGGCGCCAACATCGGCGCGGTGCTGGCGCCAATCACGGTGCCGCTGCTGGCCGCGATCTGGGGCTGGCAGGCCGCCTTCATCATGATCGGCATGCTGGGCTTCATCTGGATGAGTTTCTGGCTGTGGTTGTACGATAAACCGGAGCAGCAAAAGCGTCTGTCGGCCGATGAACTGGCCTACATCCGCAGCGACTCGGCGCCGCCGGTGGTTGAAAGCGCCGATGCGCCGGCCAAGAAAGTAGCGTGGTTCAAGCTGCTGCAGTATCGCCAGACCTGGGCCTTCGCCTTCGGCAAATTCATGACCGACGGCGTATGGTGGTTCTTCCTGTTCTGGCTGCCGACCTATCTGTCGGCGCAGTACGGCATGAAGGGCGAAGCCATCGTCATCCCGCTGGCCGTGTTGTACAGCATGACCATGATCGGTTCCATCGGCGGCGGCTGGTTCCCCAGCTACTTCATGTCGCGCGGCTATGCGCCGTATGACGGTCGCATGAAAGCAATGCTGATGATCGCCTTCTTCCCGTTGGTGGTGCTGCTGGCGCAGCCGCTGGGCGCGATCAGCTACTGGATACCGGTGCTGCTGATCGGCGTCGGCGCCTCGGCGCACCAGGCATGGTCGGCCAACATCTTCACCACCGTGTCCGACATGTTCCCGCAAAAAGCCGTGGCCTCGGTAGTGGGCATCGGCGGCATGGCCGGTGGTATCGGCGGCGTGCTGCTGACCAAGCTGGGTGGCTGGGTGTTCGACTACTACAAATCGGTCAACGACATCCACACCGGCTACATGATCATGTTCGCCATCTGCGCGCTGGCCTACCTGGCCGCCTGGGTAGTGATGAAGGCGCTGGTACCGCGCCACAAGGAAATCACCGACCTGTGATGCGCACCGCGCCGCCGCATGACCGGCGGCGCGGCCATGCCGTCATGATAAGATTGTCTTTTGGCGCGCCGGCGCCGGGCCATTCCGACAGTCTGAAAAATGAAGAAAAACGTAGCAACCATCCGTGACGTGGCCGCCGCCGCCGGCGTCTCCACGGCCACCGTCTCCAAGTTCGTCAACGGTGCGCAGCGCTTCTCGCCGCAAGTGGAAGCGACCATCACGGAGGTGATCGCCAAGCTGGGCTACCGTTCCAATCCGCTGGCCGCATCGATGATCACCGGCCGCACCAAGAGCATCGGCCTGTCGGTGCTGGACGTCGGCAATCCGCACTTCACCAGCATCGTCAAGGGCGCCAATCGGGTAGCGCTGGCTGCCGGCTATACGCTGCTGCTGGTCGACACCGAAGAAAATCCCGGCCGCGAACGGCCGTTGCTGGAAGCGCTGAGCCGGCGCGTGGACGGCATGCTGGTGTTTTCGCGCATGCTGGAATCCGAGATGGATTGGATGACGGATCTGGGCAAGCCGCTGGTGTTCTTCGGCCGCCTGAACCGGCTGGAAATCCCGTGGGTGATCAGCGACGACCATCGTGGCGCCGACATGCTGGCGCGCCACCTGGTCACGCAAGGCCACAAGCGCATCGCCTATCTGAGCTTCCCGCGTTCGCGCCGCGATGAAGAGCGCCTGGCCAGCATCCGCGAATGCCTGGCCGCGCATGATCTGGAGCTGACCGTTTATCACGGCGAGGCGCCGACGGCAGCCGAAGGCGAACGCGTGGCCTCGATCATCATGATGGGCGCCGAGCATCCGGACGCGCTGATCTGCTATAACGATCTGATGGCGCTGGGCTTTATGAAGGCCGCGCAGGCGCTGGGCTTCAAGCTGCCGGAAGATATCTCGGTCGGCAGCTTCGATAATATCCCATACGGTTTATACACTTCGCCGCCACTGACCACGGTCGACCTGCAGAGCGAGCGCATGGGCGCGGCGGCGATGGAAAAACTGATCGCCACCATTGACGGCAAAGCGCCGCCGTCCACCACCATCATCGAACCGCAGCTGATCCTGCGCGGCTCCACCCTCAAGCGCTAAAAAAAAGCGCCGGGAGTGCCGGCGCGAAGGTGGGGGAGGAGGGTACAACGTTTATTCGATCAGGGTGCCAATCCGCGCCGGCGATACCGGCATGCGCACCGCATCCGGACGCCAGCCATACAGAATCTCGGTGGCGCCGCCGCAGATGCGGCCCTGGCATGGCCCCATGCCGCAACGGCTCTGCAGCTTGGCGCTGCGCCAGCCGGTGTGGGTGCGCAGCTCGCCGTGGCAGACGTCTTCGCAGCGACAGACCACGGTGTCGTCGCCGGCCAGCGTGCGCACTTCCGGCCGCAGCGCAAACGCGCGCGCCAGCCGCGCGGCGAATTTCTGCCAGCGCGCGCGTTCCGCAAACACCGTTTTCGCGTCAGCTTGATGTCCAGTGGCGGCCAGGCCGGCGATGCGGCCTTCGGCCAGCGCCAGATCGACCCCGCCGACACCTGTGCCTTCGCCGGCGCAGTAGACGCCGGGCACCGATGTCTGCTGCCACTCGTCGACCTGCACCACGGTGCGCTGTTCCTGTGAGATGACGGCGCAGCCCAGTGCCTGCGCCAGTTCCACGTTGGGCAACAGGCCGTAGCCGCAGGCGAGGTAATCGCATTGCAGGGTGTGGAGTTCGCGCTCGCTGCCGCGCTGGATCTGCACCGATTGCAGCGTGCCGTCGCCATGCGCCGAATGCACGTAGCTGTTGCGCAGATACGGCACGCCGCTCAGATCCGACATCAGCTGCATGGCCTGGGTAATCTTGGACGGCGTCGCCAGCAGGCCGAGACCGAAGCCGATCAACGCCGGCGTGGCCGCCTGTTCGACGATGGCGACGATCTGCGCACCCTTGCTGCGCAAGGTGGCGGCCGATGCCAGCAGCAGCGGACCGCTGCCGGCCACCACCACGCGCTTGCCTTGCAGCGGATAGCCACCCTTGGCCAGCGCTTGCAGGCCGCCGGCGCCGGTCACGCCGGGCAGGGTCCAGCCAGGGAAGGGCAACAGGCGCTCGCGCGCGCCGGTCGCCAGAATCAATCGGTCGTATTGCAGCGTGGCCGCATCGGTCGGGCTCTGCACCTTCACCTGGCCTGGCTGCAGCGCGTACAGCACGCGCGTTTGCGGCAGATACTCAACCAGATCGGAGGCGCGCAACGCGCTCCACAACTGCGGCGCGCGGGCGTCGGCCTGCAAGTCAGGACCGCCGCGCCAGATCTGGCCACCGGCCAGCGGATTGTCGTCGACGATGCCAACCCGCGCACCCTGCGTCATCGCCGCATGGGCTGCCGCCAGGCCCGCCGGGCCAGCGCCGACCACCAGTACCTCATAGTGCTTCATGCTGTTCCCTCGCTGGCGGTGACCACGTGCATGCCCTCGGCACACAGGGTCTGGCACGACAGCTGATGCGGCACGCCGTCGATGGTGACGCGGCATTCCTGGCAAATTCCCATGCCGCACAGGGGCGCGCGCGCGGCGCCGCTGACCGAGCGGCGAGTGACGCCGCTGCCGGCCATGGCGATGGCGGCGGCCACGGTCACGCCGGGATCCACTTCCACGCAGCGCGCGTTAATGCTGAGGGTGATGTAAGCGTCAGTCATGGAAGCGTCCCGGCAGGTACGGCGCAAACGGGATGCGCGTGGTTTCTTTCTGCATCTGGCCGGCCAGCAGTTGTGCGGTGGCCAGCGAGGTGGTGATGCCCAGGCCTTCATGGCCGGTGGCCAGCCACAGGCCACGGCGCGCGTTGCAAGGGCCGATCAGCGGCAGGCCGTCCGGCGTGGCGGCGCGGAAGCCGGTCCAGGTACGCAGCACATTCAGCTGCGCCAGTTGCGGCGTGAAGCTGGCGGCGTGGCGCAGCATACGCTGCAGCATGGCCGGCTCCACCGCCGGGTCGATTGTGTCGAACTGGCGGGAGGAGCCGATCAGGATTTGCCCGGTAGGGCGGGGCTGCAAATTGAAGGCCACCGAATCGCCGCTGGAAGCGTGCGCGCTCTTGATGTAGCCCAGTTCCACCAGTTGGTGCTTGACGAAGCCGGGATAGCGGTCGGTGATGGCCAGATGTCCTTTCTTGGGCTGGATCGGCAGTTCCGGCAGCAGCTTGGCCGATCCGGTGCCGGCCGCCAGCACGATGTGCTGCGCCTGATGGCGGGTGCCGTCACTCAGCACCACGGTGTGATCCTCGATGGCGCTGACAGTGGCGCGTTTGGTGATGGTGCCGCGTCGCATGGCGCGGTCCAGCAGGATGCGGGTGGTCTTGGGCGGATACACCAGCCCATCGCCCTTCACCAGCAGGCCGCCGGCCAGGCCGGCGCGCAGTTGCGGCTCGCGCGCATACAGCGCGGCGGGTGTCAGCATTTCGCACAGCAGGCCGTGCGCGGACAAGGTCTGCGCCTTGGCCATTGCGGCCTGCATTTCCTCTTCATCGGCGGCGACCCAAATGGTGCCGCAGCCGCTGTATTCGTGACGTTGCGGGCGGTCGCCCACCAGATCCTTCCACAGCGACACCGAGTAGGCCGACAGCGCCAGTTCGGCCGCGTTGTCGTCCATGACCACCAGGTGGCCCATGCCGGCCGCAGTGGCACCGCCGCCGGCGATGTCCTGCTCGATGACCGCCACCCGCAGCCCACGCTCGCTGAGCGCGTCCGCACAGGCGGCGCCGACGATGCCGGCGCCAATGACGATCACTTCGGTGTTATTCACCGGATGCCCCACACGAATGGATCGGTTGGATCGAGGATCAGCTGCGCCTGCGAGTTGACCCATGCCTTGCCGCGTATGCTAGGCAGCAGTTGACCGTCGCGCACGCGGTACGAGCCATCGAACACGCTGCCGATCACACTTTCCTGCTTCCAGATCGCGCCTTCGGCCAGCTTGCCGTCGGCCGCCAGGCAGGCCAGCTTGGCGCTGGTGCCGGTGCCGCAAGGCGAACGGTCGTAGGCTTTGCCGGGACACAGCACGAAGCTCTGGCTGTCGGCGCCGGTGCGCGAATCCGCGAACAGTTCGATATGGTCGATCACCGCGCCGTTGTCGCCGGTGATGCCTTGGTCGGCCAGCGCCTGCGCTACCGCCACGGTGTAGTTGGTCAGCGCTTCCACATTGCGCACGCCCAGTTCCAGGCCATGTTCTGCCACCAGGAAGAACCAGTTGCCGCCGTAGGCGATGTCACCGGTGACCGGACCGATGCCCGGCACGTCGACGGTGACTGCGGCGCGGCTGCGGTAGGAGGCAACATTGTCGACCGTGACGCTGCCATCCGCATGCAGCTCGGCTTCCACCACGCCGACCGGGGTGTCGATGCGGTGGCGGCCCGGCCCGATGCTGCCCATGAAGGCCAGCGAAGCCACCAGGCCGATGGTGCCATGGCCGCACATGCCCAGATAGCCAACGTTGTTAAAGAAGATAACCCCGGCCACGCAATCCGGCGCGTGCGGTTCGCACAGCAGGGCGCCCACCAGCACGTCCGAACCGCGCGGCTCGCACACCACGGCGGAGCGGAAGTTGTCATGGGCGGCACGCAGCATGGCCACGCGCTCGCTGAGCGGGCCGTTGCCTAGGTCAGGACCGCCTTCTATGACCAGTCGGGTAGGCTCGCCGCCGGTATGGGAATCGATGATGGAGATAGTTTTCATGCTAGGAATGGTAGGCCGGAGCGCCTCTCCTGTCTTGCACCGTCTACGCATGATGGGTGACGAAATCTGCATAATGGTGCAGAATGGGGCGATGCAGACCGAATCCCTCACTCCCGACGCCGCGCGCGCCGCCCTGGGCGCCGCTATTGCCGATCCCTTCTTCTCGGAAGGGCTGTTCGACGCTTTGCCGGACGTGGTGTTTTTCGTCAAAGACGTCGCAGGGCGCTATATGGTGGTCAACCAGACGCTGGTCCAGCGTTGCGGCCAGCGGCACAAGTCGGCGCTGATCGGACGCACCCCGGCGGAGGTATTTTCCCATCCGTTTGGCCAGACTTACCAGGCGCAGGACATGGCGGTGCTGGCCGGCGACGCCGACATCGAGGACCAGTTGGAGCTGCACCTGTATCCGAATCGCGATCCCGGCTGGTGCCTGACGCGCAAGCACGCGCTGCGCGCGGCGGATGGCAGCATCATCGGCCTGACCGGCATCTCGCGCGACCTGGCGATGGCGGACAAGAAGAATCCCGCCTACCGCAAGGTGGCGGCGGCGGTGAACGTGATCCATGAGCAGTATGGCCAGCCCTTGCAACTGCCGGAGCTGGCGCGCATCGCCAATATGTCGGTGGCGCAGATCGAGCGCTACTTCCTGCGCATCTTCCACCTGACGCCGCGCCAGATGATCATCCAAACCCGGGTTGACGCCGCCTCGCGCCTGCTGAACGGCGACGCCAGCGTGGCCGAAATCGCCCAAGCCTGCGGCTATGGCGACCACTCCGCCTTCACCCGCCAGTTCAAAGCCACCACCGGCCTCACGCCAAGCCAGTACCGTCAGGTGGCGGCCGGGCGCAAGAGCGAGGCTTAGGCGATCGCAGAGCGATCCTGCTTGAGACCATCAGCAGGATTGCTCAATCTCAAAAAAGCGCTTCAACCATCGTGACATCATCGGGGACTTGCGCAGCTTGCAGCTGCTGCGCGCCTAATGGGAGGCACTGTGGAAAGCGACAACGACTTCTTCAGCTTCATGGCCTTGGCCAAGGAACTGGTTACTGACAACCGGCCCATACGATTGCGTCTCGACCTGCCCGGCGGCTTTAACGATGACATGCTGCTACCGCAGCGCGTATTCGGATCGGAGGCCATCTGCGGCGGCATTGAGTACCGTGTGCTGTGCGTCTCCGCCAACGTCCAGCTACCCTTGAAACAGATGATCGCGGTGTCGGCCACGCTGGAATTCGTCACTGACCGCGGCGATCTGCGCTACATCAGCGGCATCGTCACCGAAGCCAGCTCCGGTGACAGCGACGGTGGCTTGGCCAGCTACCAACTGGTACTGCGCGACGCACTGGCGATACTGGAAAAGCGCACCAACACACGCGTGTTCCGCAATATGGACGAAGTGGAAATCGTCCAGCGCATCCTCAACGAATGGCGGCAGAAAAGCCCGGTGCTGGGCATCTGCTTCAAGCACGAGACCGACGAAGCGTTCAGCCAGCGCACCTATCCCAAGCGCGAATTCACCATGCAGTACAACGAATCGGATGCCGCCTTCATCCGCCGGTTGCTCAAGCGGCGCGGCATCGGCTGGTACATCCGCGCCGACGAAGCCGGGCACACGCTGGTCCTGTTCAACAACGCCGACAGCCTGCGCCAGAACGTCGCCGGCACCATCCGCTACCACCGCGACAACGCCACCGAAGAACGCGACACCATCACCTCTTGGAGCGCGGTACGCAGCCTGCAACCAGGCACGGTCACGCGCCATAGCTGGGACTACATGAATCCGCAGGGCCGGGACTTCATGATGATGGAGGTCACCAGCAGTGTAGACCAAGGCATCAACGGCAACGAACTGGCCGCCACGCTGGATGATTACCAGGTGCTGTCCCCCCACGCCGGCGATGACAACGAAGATCTGCTCCGCCTCGGCCAACTGCGCATGAAGCGGCATGACTATGAATCCAAATGCTTCCACGGCGAAGGCAGCGTGCGCGATTTGTGTGCTGGAGAATACTTCACGTTGGCCGAGCATCCGGAAGTGGACCAGCATGCGTTGGAAGAGCGCGATTTCGTCATCACAGCCCTGCAGGTTTCAGCCCAAAACAACCTGCCCAAAGCGCTCGCCGCTCGCGTCGAGCGCCTGTTCACCCGCAGCCGCTGGACGCACAGCGCAGCGGAGCAGCAAATGCTGCGCGAATTCGCAGACAAGGTAGTGACAGGACCGATGCGCATGCATATCCAGTTCACCGCCGTGCGTCGCGGCGTGGCGATTGTTCCGGCCTTCGATTCTCGAAGCGATGTGCCGCAGGCGCAAATGCAAAGTGCCATCGTCGTTGGTCCGAAAGGCGAAGAAGTCCACTGCGACCAATTGGGACGCGTCAAAATCCGCTTCCCGAGCACGCGTGCGGAGGACCGGGAAGACGCCACCGGTGCCGGAGCGTCTGATACGGAAAACGATTCCGCCTGGGTACGCGTTGCCTCCAATTGGGCCGGCCATGGCGCTTTCCAGCATTACGGTGCCATTAGTCTGCCGCGCGTGGGGACAGAGGTGGTGGTGGTGTTCCTCGGCTGTGATCCGGACAAGCCGTTGATCATAGCCCAAGTCTACAACCAAAGAGCACGCCCTCCCGCAGGGCGTCTTCCTGACAATCGCTACCTATCAGGTATCAAAAGCTGCGAGATCAACAGCAGTCGTGCCAACCAATTACTGCTGGACGATACCAATGGCGAAATCAGTGCGCAGTTGTCCAGCGACCACGGTGATAGTCAGTTGAACTTGGGCTACCTTACCCGACCGAGAATGGATGGGGTAGCCGATCAACGTGGCGAAGGCGCGGAGCTGCGGAGCGAAATGACAGTTGCTGTCCGTGGCGCAGCGGGCGTATTGGTTACCGCGAGCCCAGGCGGTGGCGCTGCAGGGATGCAGCTGGAACGAAGTGAACTCAATCGAATCATTGGCGGTCTGCAAAACTTATCGGAGCAACTCTCCCAGCTTGCCGTGCGTTATGCCGCAGAAGACTCTCATGGGCCAGAACTCATGCAATTAGCGGAGAAGGTCAGCCAACTGCATGAAGGTGGCATGCAGCTGGTTGCCATCGAAGGGCCGATGGGAACTGCGGTCACCAGCGGCCAAAATCTATTGCTAGGCGCGGTTACTGACATCGACATCGCGAGTAGTGTGCACACCTACCTTTCGACCGGAGGCAACGGCGCATGGCGCGTCGCTCACAGCCTGGGGTTGTTTGCTAATCAGGGCGACGTGAAGATTACGGCGGCGAGTGCCAAGGTCCAGATGCAGGCTCAAAACAGCGCCATGACGCTGTTGGCAAAAAAAGTTGTTGAAATAATGAGTACCACGGACTGGATCAATATCACCGCCAAGCAGGGTGTCCGCATCAACGGAGGTGGAAGTGAATTGGTACTGAGCGCCGATGGCATCAAAGGTTACACATCAGGCAAGCATGAAGTGCATGCTGCGGACCACCAAACTATGGGGGGCAGTAACAAAGACGTGACATTCCCAGGCTCCCAGGTATGCCCGACGCGAACCGCCAGCGCTGCCCAGTCTGGCGCTGCGGCAGTGCCCTTATCGGAATAGATCACGATGCAGCCCATACCTGATCCATGTGCGGATATCGCCACCGGCTATTTGTTGGTGGACGTCTCCAACTTACCCGAGCTGGATTGTGAAGCAATCAAAATGGTGGGTTGTGTACCGCCAGCGCTGGCAAATTCTCAGGAATTGATGCCTTGCCTGATCGCCGTCCATGAGATGTCCGGCGCACAGAGGGATCAAGTTTTGAGGATGCTGAAGTATCAACGGGCAGGTGAGCATCCCTATGCCATCTGCGCCTGGTTGGATTGCGATCTCGGTATTGACGATTTGGCCGTTCATATCGGGTCATACCTTTGCGGCTGCGGACCTGATGGTGTCCGCGTGTTCTGGCGATATTTCGATCCGCGTGTTTTCGCGACCGCGATGGCGCTGTTCTCACCCCTGCAGCGCGATGCTTTACTCGGACCCATCAAGTGCTGGCGATTTGTTTGGTGTCGGAGTTGGTGGAACGTCACGCGGACGGTGACTCGCAGCGAGTCGTTATCAGATTTCTTGGCAGGATGGCCCACTGAACCACAGTGGCCCAGGCTTTTACAGTCCCGCACTTTTAATCGAATCTTGGACAAGCTTGGTGAAGACGAGGCATTAGCACCTGTCGATTGTCTACGCTATCAGGAAGCCACGCTTGCTTATCTGGCTGACGATGAAATCAGTTCGCACTTAAATGAGGATGACTTAGCGGAGTTCGGTTATTTGTGCTCCCGCTATGGAGCGGCATACCGTCACCACGAGAAGTTACGTCATGGTTGGGATGCTTTGCAGCGCGGTGAAATGAGCTGGACTGACGTGCGGTTTTTACTTGATAAGTCTGATTATGCGCGTCTGGATTTGTCTCGCGCATCACAAAAAGGAATATCAAAATGGTGCTAGAAACTTGCAGCTTCTGTGAAAAACCAGGCCTACTGCTCTATCCGGTTCGATACGCAGTTGCTTGCCCGGCTGGCGCTAGTTTGGTCCCCGGCCTCAGAGGAAATTTCAAGATCGAAAATGGACCTGCGGAGATTGCCACTGCGAAGTACACCTTGCGCGCTATTCGTACCGGATATCTCTATGCCTACGACGAAAAGCGCGACCGGCTGAAGGCATATCTTGTCATGCCCGGTGGCCATCTTTGGAATTTTCCGCCGGAGTTACCTGCACCGAGCCCAAAGAACAAGGCATTTTCTTGCACCAGTCCGGTTGAGGAAGCATTATCGATGTGCATCAATGTTGAGCACTCGGAAAAGGATCCTGCCAGGGTGCTTTGGCTAGGCTGGTCAAACACAGCATGGACGCCCGCGCTGATCAAGAAGGTCAAGAATGACGAATGGCGTCGAAAGCATATGCGAGGGATTGATATTCCCTGGATGCTGACAGGCATGCGTGACACCCACAATGGGGAGTTTACCAAAGTTTCAAACGCTGTTGCCCACTTCGTAATGGATGAGCCGCAAATGCAGAAGGCCTTTGGTTTCAGTAATACGCCGATTGGCCACGAGGTGCGTCGACAGAAGATGGCCGAGAAATTTATAAAAGCGTTTGAGCGAACCCCGATGAAAGAAGGCTATATCGTGGCCATTGATGATCCTGTCGGCATCACGAACGATTTGAGCGAACTGACGGTTCCCACAGATCATTCCGACTTTGATGTGGAGCTGTACCGAGGACGGATTATCGAGGAGATTCTTCAATCGACCGAAGCGGCAGTGCGTCAGCGCGCTCGTGACGACTTCGATTTCAACGTCGCTCAGAGAAAGAAAGATGATGAAACTCCGCCAATGGACGGTCTTTCATACAGTGACGCGCAGGAGATTTTAGCCGTCATCAAGGCGGGAGGTCCTGCCAAGCTGGCCAAGCGCCGGCAGGCGGATCGGAAAAAATATGGCGTAAGCGTTGCGGCTCAGCGTCGTGCAGCAGAAGACGCTGCCTGGTCCGCGCTTACGACGATTGATGGCAAGTCAGTGCTGGATGCGCAGAAGCGCAGTACCTTTCCGGTGAAATACAAATCAGCGATCAAAGCATATGAAAAGCAAGGCGTGGCACTCGCGCAGGCGCACGTTGATTGGCTGACCAGCGTGCAACTGCGGGAATGGATGAATGGCGTTCACGATGATGGCAATCTGGCCAGCGGATTTGCCTATCGAGAGTCGCTCGCCCAATGTATAGGAAAGGGTACGGCTACCGACGCGTGCGACAAGCAACTAATCGCCTGGCTCAAATCAGCGGATGCATTGAATACCGCGAATCTCTACGCGCGTGCGATGCTCTTCAATCAAGCAGACATTATCAATGCAGCTGCAGCGCAGATCAAAGGTGGGGACGTCAAGCTTAAGAACCTGCTGAACATCTATAAGCAGGGTATGTCCCGGCTGAAAGAGGGGCAGGAATTCCGCCTCGTCGACAAGCTTGTTTTTACCGCGACCAATTCCATGGTCAAGGCACTTGGGCAGTACGGTACCCGCGCGATGCGAGACCTCACCGTTATCAGTCTTTCTCTGCTCGGAAAGACAGTCATAGCAGAAGGTAAGCGCAGTCCTCTTGAGGTCGCCAACTGGGTCATCTCGGAAGCCGAAAAAAGAGGCGTCGACTTTGGTGGTTACAAAACTCCGGCGACATCGGTGGCTCAACGCGCTGTCGAAGAAATTCAGCAGAAGCAACCTGGAACTGGGCCTAATTGTATCTATGAATTTGATATGGCGACCCTTGAGCGAGAGAGTGGGATGACGTCCGGAGTAATAAAAACAATCAAGATTCCTGGCTACTCGACTATCGAGAAATGGCTGGGGTCATCAACTGATTTCAATGTGGGGGCAGTTGCGGTTGTCCTGCAACTGACAGCGTTTGCCTTTGCCTACAGAGACTTCAAGGTCAGTGACCGATTTGAAAGCACCAAGCTGTTCATCAAGCTTGGAATTGCCGTGATGAACGTCAGCGGAGCACTAATAGAGCTGACCGGAACTGCAATGGAGAAGGCTCCTACTCATCCGCTTTCGATAGCGATTAGCGAGCACTGGGCTAAGGGAGCTGAGGCTGGAAAGAAGGTTCTAATATTTGGCAAAGGAGTGAGTTTCATTGCAGGACTTGCGACCGCAGCATTTGATATTTATGAGTCGCATTTGGCTTATCTCGAAAACGATAAATCCTTATCCATCCTATACGGAGCTAATGCAGCATTAGGAATTGCTTTATCTTTGGCGGGGTGTTTCAGCTTGGCGATATTTTGGCCTTTGTTTGTTGCTGCACTCCTGTTAGCAATAGTCATATCTGTTCTCAAAAAATCGCAGTTAACAAAGTGGCTAAACCATTGTTTTTTTTCTGCCAATTATAGTGGCGGCTCTGGTTATCCAACATTAGAGGAAGAGTTAATTGCACTTCAGGGTGCGCTAGGAACCTAAATGGACGAGCGGATTTTCAAAATTAAAATAGGTCGGCCGATGCCTGATTGGGATGCAAAACATCGCTTGCCTATTGCAGGGTACGTGGGCCCTGAATGTAAGGACAGTGCGACCATCCATAGGATCAACTCCAATTTTATGGATGTCAGTGAGCAGCCACATATGATGAGGCAGTGGTTTGCTGGTGGCGTCTTTACTGCGGCTCTCAGCTCTGCGGCATTTTTTACTTTTTTCGTTTTTGTCCTGTGCGACTCTTGGCAAAAGGAATGGGACTTCATGCTTGGATGTATTCTTTTCGAGTATGGCGCTGCTGCCATGGGATTTGGATACGTGTGTGTCAAGTTCGGTCTGGACGAGGTGTTTTCTTTGACGCGACGGCCTATTCGGTTCCATCGCACCGCGAAGAAAATTTTCGCTATCCGGCGCCGGCGATTTTCTTCGTCGCGAGAACTTGGTGACATCACGGTGGAGGTGCCATGGAACGAGGATGCGGTTTTTTGTGTTCACAGAGGTAAGCAGAATACCGATCATGCGGATAGCTATCACATCCGATACTACCAACTGGACTCGGATGGCAACGTCGTGAACGGCTTCGCGCTTGGCAGGGAGTGGGATGGTCTGGATGGCATGAACGATCTGCTCTGCCAATGGAACTACTGGTGCTGGTATATGAACCACGGCCCCGCTGAACTACCCAAACCATTGTTGTTTCTGACTGAACGCGAGAACTTCTTCGAGTCGTTCTTGTATTGTATGTACGAGGTGGGCTTCGGATTAAGTGCCAGTTTGCGGATAGCGTTCATGCCGTTCTTCCTCTGGCTGACATTGCTGCGCGTGGCGTCGATGTCGACTTGCCGCCCTCCTATCTGGCCACCAGCAATCAAGGAGATTTGCCAGATCGCGGACGATGATCCCTATCAGCAGCCTGCTGGCGATACGCCTGTCGGCTGGGCCGCAACATCACAGGCACATAGAAATCAGTCCTATCCGTCAGACCCGCGCAGCAAGACGCCGAATTGGCAAGGAGAGGCAGACAGCTTCAAGAATGCGGAGCATTGGCGGGGAGAAGTCGCCCCTGGTAACTGAATCGTGGAGATTCCTCATGAAAAACAGCAAGGGGAAAGGCGTTATTCGCTTGGGTGACTCAACATCGCACGGTGGTAAGGTCATCTCTGCCAGTAATGACTTCAAAGCGCTAGGTAAACCTGTCGCGGTGGATGGCGATATGACGATCTGCCCGCAATGCAAAGGCAACTTCCCGATACAGGTGGCCTCCAGCGACAGGCATCACCATGGAAAAGCCGTTGCCTACGATGGCGACAAGGCTGCTTGCGGAGCTAAATTGATTTCATCAATCTGATCCCAGCCTCGTCGCCACTCAACCACGTCAGTTTTCCTTTACCAGCTGATCGGCGACATAGGCGCGGAAGCGTTTGATGCGGCCGGTGACGCCGTCCGGTCCTTGGCGTGGCGTGTAGCGCAGGCCGGCCACGCTGACTTCCGCACCGAGGTCGATGATCAGGCGGTGCGGATGTTTCGCGCCGGGCAGGGTGGCGGCCTTGCCGCTATAGGCGGTGTGCCAGAAGTCGCTGGCCTGGCCGTTGATGGCGTTGAGCGCGCCGCCGTCTTCCTTGCTGAACTCTTCGCTGCTGACGTAGGCGATGGTCCAATTGGATTGGTTCAGCGTCTTGCCATCGGCGCCCAGCAGCGCCAGTTCGGCCACGGCGGCGTATTGCTTGCCGTCGAAGGCATCCAGTGATTCGAGGCAGAATTGGCGGCCTTTCACCGGCTGTGTGAACTTCACATCCTGCACCGTGGGGCCGGGCGCGAACTGGCCTTCGTAGGCTGGCGTGACGCCGTCCAGCGCCGGCTTCACTTTGCTTGGTGGGCGCGGCAGGTCCAGCTCCGGATGCAGCTGGTCGAGGATGGGTGCGGTCAGGCCGGCCATGCTGGCTTTGCGTGGGCCGGTCAGGTCCAGCACCACCACTTCGTTGTGGCCCTGCTTGATCCATGGGCCGGGCAGGTACATGGTCTGGGTGGGGCCGATGCTCCAGTAGCGCCCGAGGCAGCGGCCGTTGATCCAGACGATGCCCTGGCCCCAACTGGACAGGTCGAGGAAGGTGTCGCCGCTTTGTGTGGCTTCGAAACCACCGCGCCAGAACGCGGCGCCCTGTGCGCGGCCTTTGGACCACGTCAGCGGCGGCAGCACGCCGTCGGCGTCGAAGTCGATGGCGCGGATTTCCCAGTTCTCCAGCGGCTGGCCGCCGAGGCGCACCGGCCCGTGCAGGCCTTTGCGGTCATGGATTTCGACGCCGAAGTTTACGCGGGCGATGGTGTACAGCAGGATCTCCAACGTAACCGGTTTGCTGCGCGCCGGCAGGTCGACCGAGAAGCGGCGATGGCGCGTGTCCATGGTGCCGACTTGCTTGCCGTCGATGCTGACCCAGGCCAGATCGCGCACCTTGGCCGCGTCCAGCGTGCCGGCCGGGCCGGCGGGCAGCGTCACGCGATACGAGACCAGGCCGCGGCTGATGTCGTACTGTTCGATCGGCTGCGGCGATGGCACGCGCAGGGCGTTGGCCGGCAGCGCTGCGGCCACTGTGCAGGACTCCTTGAATATGAAGGGCTTGATGGCGACCACCGGATTTTTGGGCGGTGGTGGAGGTAGCGTTTCGCCGGCTTGCAGGAAGGGCTTGATGCCGTTGCGGTAAGCCTCGAATTTCTCGCCGGTCCAACCGGCTTCGCTGATCGGCGCGTCGTAGTCGTAGCTGCTGGTGTCGGGGCGGAACGGACGGTCGCAGCCGCCCCACAGGCCGAAGCTGGTGCCGCCGTGCGCCATGTAGAGCGAGAACGAGCCGTTGGCCTTCAACATGGCCTGGATATCGGCCACTGCGCCGCTAGCCGAGCCGCGACGGTGCGGCGCGCCCCAGGTATCGAACCAGCCGGAATAGTACTCGCCGCACATGCGCGGGCCTTTCTGCACCTGATCCAGCGCCTTGAAGCCGGTCATCGGATCGCTGCCGAAGTTGGCGACGTTGAACAGACCATCGATGTGCGATTTCACCACCGCGTTGGTCGGATTGCACTGGAACAGCGGCACATCAAAGCCGGCATCGACCAGCATCTGCTTCATGTCGCGCATGTAGTCCAGGTCTTCACCGAAGAAGCCATATTCATTCTCGACCTGCACCATCAATATTGGCCCGCCGTGTGTGATTTGCTGTGGGCCGAGCACGCGGCCGACTTCCTTCATGTAGCGGCGCGCCGGCTGCACGAAGTTGGAATCGCGCGTGCGCAGGAAAGCGTCGCCGGGTTTCTTCAGCAGCCACCATGGCAGGCCGCCCATTTCCCACTCGGCGCAGGCGTATGGACCGGGACGCAGGATCACCCACAGCCCTTCCTGCTGCGCGAGCTTGCAGAATTCGGCGGCGTCGCGCTGGCCCTGCCAGTCGTAGCGGCCTTCGCGCCATTCGTGGTAGTTCCAGAACAGGTAAGCGCAGACGGTGTTCAGGCCCATGGCCTTGATGGCTTTCAGGCGGTGCTGCCAGTATTCGCGCGGCACGCGGGCGAAGTGCATTTCGCCGCAGCGAATTTGCAGGCGCTGGCCGTCCAGTAAAAAATCGGTGTCGTTGATGCTGAAGCGGTTGGCGGCTTGCGCGGACAGAGGCAGCATCAGGCTGCCGACGGCGGTGGCGGCAGCGCCCACGCTGGCGCCGCGCAGCATGCGGCGGCGGGATACGGATTGAATCGTCATTAGTAGTTCACCGGGTAGTCTTTAGGGAAGCGGGCGCCTGCGAAGGCTTTCTTTTGCGTCCAGTCTTGCGCGGGCGCGGTCCAGTAGCTGTCGGTTGGCGCCAGGCCAAGCGGCAGCAGGCTGGCGGAGGCGATGTACATGCTGCCGTTGTTGGAGTACCAGTCGCCCAGCTCAGGCTGATGGCCGACGAAACCGATGGTCAGATAACCGTCCTTGGTGAAGTTGGATGGCGCCGACCATACGGCTTTGTGCACGGCCTGCAGGGCGGCGCGAATCTGGCCTTCGGGCAGGCTTTGCGGCAGTTTCTTGCGCCACGCCAGCAGTGCCAATGGCTGGAAGGCGGTGGTGCGGTAGGTCAGCGAGCGGCCGATGGGCGGATAGCTGCCGTCGCTGCCGATGAAACGTTCCAGATGCTCGCTGTAGCGCTGCATGCGTTTGATGGCTTGTGCGCGCAGCTCTTCCGGTTTGCCGTTCCAGAACGCGCCTTTTTTTGCATCCAGCACGTCGAGGATTTCGACCAGCATCGGGTGCATGACGTAGGCGTTGTAGTAGTCGAAGTGGAAGGCGTCACCATCCTTGATCCAGCCGTCGCCGACGTACCACTCGTTGATTTTGCGGATGGCGACGTTCATGCGCAGCGGGTCGAATTCTTCACCGATGGACATCAGCCAGGCTTCGTTCATGGCGGAGAACAGCATCCAGTTGATGTACGGCGGTTCGATGCGGCGCAGGGCTTTTATTTCGGCGATGATGCGCTGTTTGGTTTTGGCGTCCAGCGGTTCCCACAGCGCTTGCGGTGCGCGCATCAGGGCGTTGGTGAAGTAGGCGGAATCGACCAGCGTCTGGCCCGGGCCTTTCCACAGCAGGTAGTCGGGATTCGATGGGTCTACCGAGTTGGTGTAGCTTTGCAGCGCCAGTTGATGCAGGCGCTTGCGGGTGTGGCCTTCAGACGTGCCGTCGTCCGGCAGTGCGAGCCAGGGGGCGATGCCGGCGATCAGACGGCCGAAGCATTCCAGATAGGCGACACCTTTATCGCGGCCATCCCAGGTCGGGCTGACTTCGAGGGCGAAGTTTTTTTTCAGCGTGCCGGCGGCCAGGTTGGTCAGCACAGGTTCGGACATTTTTTGCGCCAGCGTCGCCAATTGAGAGCGGGCTTCGCTGCCGTCCGCAGCGGTGGCCGCAGTTGCGGGTAGCGCGGTCGCGGCGGAGCCGGCCGCCAGCGCGCGGATAAAGTGTCGTCGTTCCATTCAGTCTCCGTTGTTATTGACGCAGCAGGCGCACCAGCTCCGTGGACGCCAGCAGGTAGGCGCCGACGCCAAACGCCGTGGTCGAATTCTGGTCCACCACCTGGCCAGGTATCGCGCGGTCACCGATCGGCTGCACATAGCCGATTTTGCCGTCCGGTTGCAGTGCGGTCTGGCTCAGATAGCGCCAGCCTTTGCGTACCACCGGCAGATATTCGTCGCGCTCCAGCAGGCCGTGATTGATGCCCCACAGGTAGCTGTAGACGAAGAAGGCGGTGCCGCTGGTTTCCGGTCCCGGCGCGTGCTGCGGATCGAGCAGGCTGCGGGTCCAGTAACCGTCTTCGGTCTGTGCCGTTTTCAGCGCTTTCGCCATGTCCTGGAACTTGACCACGAAGTCGGTGCGGTGCGGATCGTTCATCGGCAGATCCTGCAGCACCTTGGCCAGACCGGCGAACACCCAGCCATCACCGCGCGACCAGAAGTCCTTTTTGCCGTTCACACTCTGGTGCTTGGGATAGACGTAGCGCGCGTCGCGGTAATACAGCTTGGCGTCGTTGTCCCACATGATGCTGTTGGAGTAATCGAAGTACTCATACAGCTTGTCCAGATACTGGCGATTGCCGGTGGCGACATACAGCTTGGTCATCACCGGCATCACCATGTACAGGCCATCCGACCACCACCAGTAATCCTTGTTCGGTGTGGACATCTGATACTCCATCACCTCACGCGCACGGGCGATTTTTTTCGGATCGCGGTCCATCTGGTACAGGTCCGCATAGGTCTGGAAGCAGATCTGCCAGTCGCCGAACATCACATGCTCGTCGGTCTCGCCGTACTGGTACTTCCACTTGGTCTTGTCGGTGGACTTGGCGCCCTGCCAGTTGTTGTAATTGGCCCAGTCTTCCGAATACTTGCGCCAGGCCGGATTGCCGGTCAGCTTGTAGGCTTCGATATTCCCGGTGTGATAGGCTGCGATGTCCCAGAAGGCCCACTTCTGCGCCGGCTCGTGCTGCTGCCAGTAGTTGTTAACCTTGTTGATAATCGCGACCACCTCCTGCTCGGAGGTGTCGACCGCCGGCGGCGCCGAAGCGCAACCGGCCAAACCCGCCGCCAGCAGGCCGGCGGCGCACAGTCGTTTCATCATGGTTTAGAGTTTTCCCCGTATGCCGAATTTGATCGTGCGTCCATCATACTTCGCATAGTCCATGCGTGTCTTCTTGCCGCTGCCGAATTTGCCGCTGGCGTCTTCGAAGTAGTCATAGGCCAGCGTGTTGCTCAGGTTGAGGGCATCGATGCGGAACTCCAGGTTCTCGTTGATCTTGTAGCTGACGTTGGCGTCCAGGTAGCCACGGCCGGCGCGCCAGCGGATCAAGTCATCACCCAGATTGCGCGGGCTGTCCGGATGCAGGTATTTGTCCTTGTAGTTCCACGACAGGCGCATCGCCAGTGGGCCTTGCTCGAAGTAGACCGTGGTGCTGTAGGCGTACTTCGGCACCGAATTGACGTCGATGGTTTTGCCGGCATTGGTCACCCACGGCACGCTGTTGAAGGGATTGATGTGGGTGTAGCTGGCCAGCGCCCCAAGGCCGCTCCACGGCGCCGGCAGGAAGCTGAACGCCTGCTGGTACGCCAGCTCGTAGCCTTTGAGCGTCTGCTCGCCGGCGTTGGTGTAGCTCTTCAGCGTGATCGGCAGATTAGGATCGACGTGGCCACTCGCGTCCTGGAACAGCGGGCCAAGCGCGGTATCCGGCAGACCGAGCGAACCGAAGGTCACCACGCGGGTGTTGGCCACGGTGGCATCGGTCAGCTTCTTCTGGAACAGCGCGGCGGACAGCAGGCTGCCTGGCTTGAAATACCATTCCAGGCTGGTGTCCAGATTCTTCGACTGCTGCGGGCGCAGGCTCGGATTACCTGAGGTGGCGGTGGTGTCGAACTGATTCGGGATCACGGTCTGCGCGGCGATGATGGACAGCGAGGCGCGGGTGATGGTCTTGCCCCACGAGGCGCGCCAGATCAGGTCATCGGTCACGTCGAAGGCGCTGCTGAGGGCCGGCAGCACATTGCTGTACGAGCCTTGCTCATGATTGGGCGAGTAAACCAGACTGGTGCCCTTCTGCTTGAAGTTGTCGATCTTGGTCTCGGTCTTGGAGAAGCGCAGGCCGGCGTTCAGGCGCAGTTCGTGGCCGAACACCTGGCCCTTGAAGTCGGACTGCGCGAAGGCCGTGCTCACATCCTCTTCGGCGGCGAAGCTTTGCGATGGCTGGAAGGTCGACTCGTTGCTGTACACATTGGGATCGAACTGCGAGTAGAAATAGCTGCTGTTCCAGGTGGCCCAGCTGTGTGGCCAGCCGGCGCCGAAGTCGAGGTTATTGATCGGCAGCGTGGAGGTCATCGCGTTGCGCAGACCGGCCGCGCCGATGCTGTTCAATTTGGCCGTGGCCAGCGCGGTGCCGTTACGCTTGTTGACGCCCTTGATGGTGGCCACGTACGACAGGCCGGTTTTCAGGTGGCCGGTCCAGCCGCCGGGCAGGTCGTAATCCAGATCGGCGGCGGTGCGGACTTGCTTGCCCTTGTCGGTCTCCTTGGTCCAGCCGCTGCTGATGGTGAAGCCGCTCCAGCTATTCGGATCGGTGTAGCTGGTGGGCGAGGAGATCGATGGATAAACGTGATCGCTGCCGTAGTCGATGGTCGAAGTGGCACCGTAGATGTAGCCGGACAGCGTGCCGGTGGCGCTGGTGGCGGTGCTCTGATTCAGGCTGGCCTGGCCGGACAGCGTCAGGCGCGGGCTGGCTTTCCAGCTGGCGTTCAGGGCGCTGTAACCGAATTTGGTTTCGTCCTTGGTATAGGCGGCGCCGGCGTTGTAGGTGGTGTTGCCGAAGGTGCCGGTCAGCAGATTGGTGGTCGGGTCGATGTGGACGTCGAGCGGAATCAGGCCGTTGTTACCGCTGGCGCCGACAGCGGCGTTGCGGTTGGTGGTGGCGGTACTGCGCACCAGAATGCCGAACAGGGTTTCGGCGCGGGTGTTCTCCAGCTTGGAATACATGGAGTCCAGGCTGACGTTGAGGGTAGCGGTTTTCCACTGCAGCGACGACACCAGGCCGTCGCGCGTGCGCTCGTTCTGCGAGCCGTAGAAGCGGTAGATGCGCGGCAGCAGCGCATTCGCCACTTGGTCGCGGGTGTAGCCGCCCAGATTGGCCAGCGGGCTGTCGAAGTCCAGCGCCAGCGCGAAGTTGCCCCTGACCGGGCTGGCGCTGCCGTTGGCCGAGCTGTTGTAGCCGCCGGTGGCTTCAAAGCCGGAGCGGGTGTTGATGCTGCCGGTGTGCGAGGCGCCGATCAGGAAGCCGAGGTTGTCCCAGGTATTCGAGTACAGCACAAAGCCGTTCGGGTCATTGTGCTTGGAGGCGGTGTTGTAGGTGTCGGTCAGGCCGTAGCGGATGGTGCGTTTCGGATTATCGAATGGACGCGGGGTTTGCAGGTCCACCACGCCACCGAGGCCGCCCTCGGTCAGTTCGGCCAGCGGGGTTTTGTAGAAATCGACGCGGCCGAACAGTTCGGACGCGAACACGTCGTAGTTGAAGCCGCGCGCGGCCGAGCCGATGGTGGAGGTGGAGGTGGTGTTGACCGGCGCGCCGTTCAGCGTGGTGACCGAGTATTCGGTGGGCAGGCCGCGGATCGAGATGCGCTGGCCTTCGCCGGACGATTCGTCGCGGTTGAGGATCACGCCGGGCACGCGCTGCAGCGATTCTGCCACGTTCGCCTCGGGGAATTTACCGATGTCTTCGGCGACGATGGAATCGCGCACGCCGATCGCTTGCTGTTTCAGGTTCAGCGCCTTTTGCAGGCTGGAGCGGAATCCGGTGACCACCACGGTGGTGCTGGCGGCGTCGTCGGCGGTGGCCGGCGGTGGTTCGGTGGCGGTGCTGGCAGGCTGTGGGGTAGTGGTGTCCTGCGCCAGGGCGGCAGGGGCGTACATGGCTGCCAGCGCGAGCGGCACCATGGTCTCCAGTATTTTCTTTTTCATTATGTCCTCAGTGGTTAGTTCTGGGAGTCTGCAGGTGTCTGATGACCTGTCAGAAACTAGACTAGCCATTTCCGGAATCGTTGCCAATACGGGAGGAAAACGTTTTATTGCAGTGCGGAAGAGGGCTGTTTAGCGGGTTTATCTATGAAAGGAGCAAATTGTTCATGTGGTTAAAATGGAAATAATCAACATCTTGATTATTTGGTACGCAAGGTATGCATACTTCGTATAGACCAACGCAAATTTTCTATATGACGTTGTGGGGAAAAACAGACTGTACGGGTGGTGGCTGGATATCAGAATAATTGCGTCCGCCAAAGCAATCTTCGCTCGTCGATGTAGACTGGCGCTCCGGATGCGAGCGGCTACTTCGATAATATGAGAATCGGTATGAATGACTTGAAACCCCACTTCACTAATCAGTCTGACGATTTCACTCTTCATTGTTGCGGAGGCTCCTAGAACTCTACGATGGGTTCCCGGAAACCGTTTAGCGCATCGATAAGGGCATTGGTATCGAAGAGTGCTGGGCTTCATTCTCCAGTACCTTCCTCGTCTCGCATCAGTGTGAAGCCTTCAGCGGGAAACTCTGGGTGGGCGCGAAATTCCGCAAAAAGCTGAGTGATCTTGGCGAGCCGCCGGGCGCGTGCCTCTTCATAGCCTGGCTGGCTTCGCATTTCTTGCGCGATCATCGCGAAGTCTTGGTCGGACATGCGGTCCTGCATTGGCTCGGGCCAATCAGATTCGTCTGGCTGATACGGTTCAGCCGGAGTTTCGCGCATTGCTCGTAATTCTTCCCATAGCTTGAGCATCTTTGCGCGCCCTTGCGCATAGCGCTCCTCGAAGCCGGGTTCGCGCCGCATCTCCTGCACGATCATCGCGAAGTCCTGGTCGGACATGCGGTCCTGGACTGGTTCGGGCCAGTCCCACTGTTCAGGTCGGTCGTTCATGATGTCCCTCCCACGCGAAGATTATGGCATTGTCTCGCTGGCGGATGGCGTTCTGCTTGAGGCAGCGCAGAGGTGATCGAAGCCTGCGCGTGTATTGATGAGTTCAGGGAGGACGGGGCGATGCGTTTGCTTTTGGGCTTGGGATGGATGGCGCTCACAGCACCGGCGATGGCCAGCACTTGTTATGGCACGGTCGCGCAGGGACGGCTGGAGCAGGGCGTGCAACTGCCCGCAAGCGGCGCCAACTTCGCCGCCTACAGCACACTGGGTGTCGCCGCCGGCCGCACCTATGTGCACAGCGACGTGCGCGACGTGGTGCTGGATGCCTACCGCGCGCTGGCGCAAAGCACGCCATCCACGCACTACGTGTATGGCGAAACCGGCCTGGCCAACGGCGGCCCGATGCCGCCACATAAAACCCATCAGGCCGGCATATCGGTGGACTTCATGGTGCCTGTGCTGAATGCACAGGGCGTCTCGGTGCCACTGCCGTCCAGCCCGCTCAACAAATTCGGCTACGGCCTGGAGTTCGACACCAAGGGACGATATCAGAATCTGCGCATCGACTACGAAGCCATGGCCGAGCATCTGTACCAGCTATCACTGGCGGCGCAGCGCCACCATCTCGGCATCAGCCGCGTGATCTTCGATCCGCAACTGACCACCCAACTGCTGGCGACCCGTCGCGGCCGCGAGCTGCAGCTACCGTTCATGAAAGAACGCCCGTGGATACGGCACGATGAGCACTATCATGTCGATTTCGCGGTATCCTGCCGGCCTTGGCGCGGCTAGAAATTCTTACCACTCAAGGTGTCTTTCGTTGCGCCGTTCGATCTCGAATCCATAATCTTTGCCAATACCGACATCGATGAGATAGCGGTCGAGTCCGACGAGGCTGTCGCATCGCTCAGAACAATAGAAGCGAAAGATGATGGAATATTTTTGCGGCGCCACCAACTCTACGTAGTTCCGGTAGGTAGGGTCGTTCCGGCGCAGGTTTTGCTGTAGTTTTCGTTTATCACCGAGATCAAGCCACGTAGTCTGGTTCTCCGGTTGCCAGCCACCGTCCTGCAATTGTTGTTGCAATGACTTTGCGATTTCAAAGGCATCATCGAATGGTAGTTTATTCAGCATAGGCGATGTGGAGATGGTGGTGACCCGATAATTCATGTAATCCACGGCAGCAAATGTCGTCGGCGGCAAAGTGAATCCATACGTCGGATCATTAAATTGAATAATGACCGAAGGCGTTGTGACCCACGTCGCGCCATTGCCCTCCGAGCGTGCATCGGGAATATTCGAGGATGCCATAACCGGAAAGCTGGAGAGATTGGTTACCTCGTTAAAGGTTTGCCCCACTCGAAGTGACAATATAGTGGGAGCAGACGGTCGAAAGATAAGCCAAGCCAGGCAGGCTAAAGCTGCTGTTACAGGAACGGCGAGCTTCTTCATCTTGGCTTACCGTCGCGGGCGATTTCGGTGATGGAGGCTTCGACATCTGCTCTGCCACTGCCGCTTAATAAGTTGTTGAACTGCGCTGCCGCGGCATAGACAAAACTCATCCTCTGGTTTTGGTCATACAAACTGGCGCTCTTGTTCTTCGAAAAAGCAATGGTGAACGACCCTCTATCCACTCTGCATTTAGCCGACAGCGTTAACGCTATTTCAGCCGCGACGCCGCTCGGAAAGTCCACTGCCCAGGCAAACTGATTTGCGTCCAGAGCACGTCTCATCATGACGTCGCTATAGATTGCTGTCTGAAGAATATTGATTTGTTCATGATGTGCTAGCCGTTTGACACTTTCGCTGATCAAACCTTTATCGATCAAATCAAACCCTTCCAGGATAGCCCTGAACGACTGACCAAAAGCAAGCTTAGCCTGGCCAATAGGCCAAATGATGTCGTTGACGATCAGCTTTCGTTCGTCGAGGCATTTTCTGAAATGGTCGAACCCGCGCAGCATGTAGAAGCGGTGCAAGGGGTAGATGTCGAGGAAGAGCGTGGTGTTGCCGAGCGCGAGCTGTTGATACATGTAGGCGGCGCTGCCGGCGATGGTGGCGGGCATGCTGTTGACGGCCGTGCCGTCGCTGCTGCTCATGATGTCGAGCCGGTGGTTATTGGCGTCGATTTCCTGCTGTGACCTGCGGATGTTCTCTGCCGCGTGCAACAGACCGCAGCCGACTTGCTTGGAGGCGAAAGCAGCCAGTCCGGCCCACTGAAAGCGCCGGTCCGCCAGCCACAGTTGGGCATAGGCTTGGTTGATGCGGCGGTTGCGCGCGATGGGATCGGCGATCAGCTTGCCGCCGGGCGCGACCCAAGCCTCCGCTTCGCGTTGCACGCGCAGCCAGATGCTGGCGCAGCCAAGTATGGGTACGTCGATCGCCTTGCACGCCTTGCCAGCGATCGTGGTGTCGTGTACGTCGCATTCGGCTACCGGCATAGTGTTGCGGTGCAGCGGCAGATGGTCTTGTCGCTGTTTGGTCAGGACTTCATCCGGCATGGCGTCTCCCGTTAATCGAGTAACTGCCACGCTAGCAACTGCGAGCGGTCGGCGGCAGTGATGGGCTGGGTGTAGCCATGGCTGTCGGTGACGCCTTCGATGACTTTGTCCGACAGCTCCAACCGGTAGCGCTTGGCGTCGAGCGGTGCTTGGGTCAGCTCGTCGAGGAAGCGCAGGGCGACTTGCTGTGCGTCGTCTCCCAACGCGGCCGACTGCATTTCTTCGCGCGCGGCTGACGCGGTTTGGGTTGCGGTGTGATCGTCGGCGGGAGCGCCGCCCACCGATTGGCATTTGAGGCTCTGGTTGGCGATCAGTCGTGGTGGTGGTGTGCATTTGCACACGCACAGGTCGTCCTGCAGTGCGACTTGTTTGCCATTCCAGCTTTCCGGAATGCGCGGGCCGAATATGCGGATCTTGCCCTGCGACCGACAGGCCGGGCAGAGGAGAGTGTCGCCTTCCAGCGCGACGGCGATGCCGTTAATACTGCAGCAACTGCTGGCGCTGATGACTTTGCCGCCGGCGCTGGTGCTGGCGCCGAGTGTGATGTGATAGCGTTGCATGGGCTTTCCGTTCCGGGACAGAAAGCCTCAAATGTAGAGACAGCCTCAACGCCAGGCCTTGCGAGCGCACAATAAAACGGAAAAAGCCGTAAATCATTTATCATGATTTACGGCTTCCGGTATTCTGGTGGTGATAGGTGGACTTGAACCACCGACCCTAGCATTATGAATGCTATGCTCTAACCAACTGAGCTATATCACCTGCAACGCCCAGCATTGTAGGGGGCGGCCCCTTTCCTGTCAAGGAACCGGCGCTACTTTTTTGAAAAAAGGCGTCCTATCGTGCTGCGGTCGTCAAAACATTGGCATATTGGTATGCTGGATACCACAAGCAATTTTATAACGGGGACATCATGGCAACCAATATTTTCGTCAACCTGCCGGTGCGGGACTTGCAAAAATCCATACAGTTCTTCACCCACCTGGGCTACAGCTTCAATCAGCATTACACCGATGCATCCGCCACCTGCATGATCGTGGCCGAGAATATCTTTGTGATGCTGCTGAGCGAGGCGCGCTTCAAGGAGTTTACGCCGAAGCAGATCGCGGACGCGCACACCACGACCGAGGTGCTGACCTGTCTGCAGCTGGAATCGAAGGAGGCGGTGACGCAGATGGTGGCCAAGGCGATCGAGGCCGGCGGCAGTACCTACAAGGAGCCGCAGGATCACGGCTTTATGTACGGTCACGGCTACCAGGATCCGGATGGCCACCTGTGGGAGCTGGTCTACATGAGCGGCGAGCTGCCGCGCACGTAAAACTCAGCCGAGGCGGTCGGTGATTTGCGTCAGCATCTGGCCGGCCGGATCGGGGCCGAGGCAATCCAGCGCCACCCGCTCCGGCATCGAACGCAACCAGGTCAGCTGCCGCTTGGCCAACTGGCGCGTGGCGATGATGCCGGTCTCGCGCATGGTGGCGTAGTCGATGCTGCCATCCAGGTATTCCCACGCCTGGCGATAACCCACACAGCGTATCGATGGCAGACCCAGATGCAGGTCGCCGCGCTTGCGCAGCGCTTCCACTTCGGTGAGCAGGTTGCCGTTCGGGCTATCGGCCAGCATCAGGTCGAAACGGCGCGCGATGCGCTCGTGCAGCACGGCGCGGTCGGACGGTTCCAGCGCGAACGACAGCAGTTCAAATGGCAGTTCGGTTTTCTCGCGCAACGCGAGCAGTTCGGACATCGGTTTGCCGCTCAGCTGATGAATCTCCAGCGCGCGCTGGATGCGCTGGGCGTCGTTGGGCGCCAGTCGCGCGGCGGTTTCCGGATCGACGGCGGCCAGGCGCGCGTGCATCGCCGGCCAGCCGAGTCGCGCGGCTTCTTGGTCCAGCGCGGCGCGCACCTCGGGATCAGCGCCGGGCAGGTCATCCAATCCATCCTGCAGACCTTTGAAGTACAACATGGTGCCGCCCACCAGCAGCGGCAGTTTGCCGCGCGCGACGATGTCGCTCACCAGTCGTAGCGTGTCGTTGCGGAACTGGGCTACCGAGTAGGAGTCCAGTGGGTCGAGGATGTCGATCAGGTGGTGCGGTACGGCGGCCAGCTCATCGTGCGTGGGCTTGGCGGTGCCGATGTCCATGCCGCGATATACCAGTGCGGAATCGACCGAGATGATTTCGGACGGGATGCGTTCCGCGATGGCCAATGCGGAGGCGGTTTTGCCCGACGCCGTCGGCCCCATGATGGCGACGGCCAGTGGTTTGGTGCTCATGTTATTGGCCGCGCAGGAAGAGTTTGTCGAGCGCGCTGATTTCGACCTGGACCCAGGTTGGGCGGCCGTGGTTGCACTGGTCGGCGCGTTCGGTGATTTCCATCTGGCGCAGCAGGGCGTTCATTTCCTGCACCGACAGGATGCGGTTGGCGCGCACGGCGGTGTGGCAGGCGAGGGTGCCGAGCAGTTCGTTCTGGCGCTCGATCAGTACGCGCGAGCCGCCGTATTCGCGCACGTCGCGCAGCACGTCGCGCGCCAGTGTTTGGGCGTCGGCGTTTTTCAGCAGCACCGGGATTGAGCGGATGGCCAGTGTGGTCGGGGATAGCACGGCGATGTCGAAGCCCAGCGTCTGCAAGGTCTCCTGATGCTCTTCGGCGGTGCCGACTTCCACTGCGTCTGCATAGAAGGTGACGGGGATGAGCAGTGGTTGTACCTGCATCTCTTCACCGGCGACGCGGCTGTCCAGGGCGTTCTTCAGTTGTTCGTACAGGATGCGTTCGTGCGCGGCGTGCATGTCGATCAGCACCAGGCCCTTGGCGTTCTGCGCCAGGATGTAAATGCCGTGCAGCTGCGCCAGCGCGAAGCCGAGCGGGAATTCTTCCTGCGCCATCGCGGCTGCCGAAACGGTGAACGGGCTGGCTTGGGGCAGGGCCATGTCGGCGGAGCGTTCGCTGTCGCGGAACATGGCGCCGTATTTTTCAGTGCTTTGGGCGACGCCGCCTTGGGCGGTGAAGCGTGGGCCGGGATAGTTGGCGTTCGCGCCGCCGCCGAAGCGCGAATCGCTCATGCCGCCGAAGCCTTGCGCGCCACCCGCTGCGTCGCCATTGCCGCCAGCCGGGCCGCCGTAGCCGTTCGCCGCCGCACCATCAGCGCCGTCCGCGCCGCGTGCGCCGAAAGGCGATGGCGAGAAGGTCGGCGTGTAGTCCGGCGCCAGCAGGGAACCGAACGAGGTTTGCTCGCCGCGCCACATCGGCGTGGCGTTCAGGCTGTCGGCCGCTGGCAGTGGCGATGGCACGCTGCCGTGCGCGGTGGCCGAGGTTTGCGCCAGCGCGCGCTGCACCGCGTGGAACACGCACTGGTGCACCGCGCGGCCATCGCGGAAGCGCACTTCAATCTTGGACGGGTGGACGTTGACGTCGACCAGCGCCGGGTCCATGTCCAGCGACAGCACGTACGACGGGAAGCGGTCGCCATGCAGCACGTCCTGGTAGGCCGCCTTGACGGCGTGCACCAGCACCTTGTCGCGCACGAAGCGGCCATTCACATAGAAGAACTGGCCATCGGCGCGCGCCTTGGAGGCGGTCGGCAGGCCGATGTAACCGTGGATGCGCAGCGGGCCAACCACTTCGTCGACCGGCAGCCGCGCCTCGGCAAAACCATCGCCCAGAATCTGCGCGCTGCGGCGCGCGATTTCGCTGACGTTCCAATGGTCGACGGTGCGGCCGTTGTGGCTCAGCGAGAACGACACGTCCGGCCGCGCCAGCGCGATGCGGCGCACGACTTCGGCGCAGTGGCCAAACTCGGTCTGCTCGGACTTGAGGAATTTGCGTCGTGCCGGCGTGTTGAAATACAGGTCTTTGACATCGACCGTGGTGCCCAGCGCGCCCGAGGATGGGGTCGGCGTCGCGTTGTGCGAGCCCTCAATCGCCCAGGCATGCGTCGCGTCGGCGGTGCGCGAGGTGATGGTGACTTGCGCCACCGAGGCGATCGACGCCAGCGCCTCGCCACGGAAGCCCAGTGTGCCGACGTTTTCCAGATCGTCCAGCGAGGCGATCTTGGAAGTGGCATGGCGCGCCAGTGCCAGCGGCATCTGCTCCGGAGGGATGCCACGGCCGTTGTCGGTGATGCAGATGCGTTTGACGCCGCCTTCCTCCAGCCGCACCGCGATCTGGGTGCCGCCGGCATCCAGCGCGTTCTCCAGCAGCTCCTTGACCACGGCCGACGGCCGTTCCACCACCTCGCCGGCGGCGATCTGGGAAATCAGCTGGTCAGGCAGTGCCTGAATGGGACGGGGAGGGCGGAGGTCGGGTGCGTTCATCACGAGATTATAACGTCCTCCGCCGGGCCACTTACTGTTTCGGATGTTCGCGCACCGGGATGGTGGCGTTGCACAGTTCCAGATAGTTGGCCGCGTATTTATTCCACGGACCGCCGCGATTGCGCTGCGCCTCCAGCACCGCCTGATAGATAGGCGCATCGCTGCGCAGCACTTCCAGGTTGCTGCGCTCAGCCTCCGGCACCTCGGCCGCCAGCCGCACCGACACGATCGGCATGTGCGGTTCGTTGGCACCATAGAAGCCCATCGCCTCGCCGCCGCGCGGCAAAGTGGTCAGCAGCGGCATGCCGGACACCACCCGGCCCACCAGCGTGATGTTGCGGTCCAGATGGCGCGGCGCGTGGCCGGTCACCGCATACAGCTCGGCGCCGTTGCCGCTGTCGGTATCGTTGTCGCGGCCGACGCCGACCATGCCATAGCAGTGCGCCAGCCAGGTGGTCTTGGCCTTGGGATCGCGCCCCACCGGGAATCCGTTCGAATGGCCGATCTGCGGCGCGTAGCCGTCAAAGTCCTTCTGCTGCACGAAGTGCTTGTCATTGGTGATCGGCACACTGAATTCGCCCTGCACCTTGGCCTTGGCCGTGCCCAGCGACTTGGGCTTGGTCTCGCCGTTTGGATCGCCCCACTGCGCCACATAGTTATCCTGCGAGCGGTTGATCGACAGCCCGTCAAAATAATGTTCTTTCACCAGCGTCTTGATGTTGGCCACGTTCTCCGGCGCGAAGTCCGGCGCCAGTTCAATCACCACCCGGCCGGTTGGCAAGTCCATATACAGCGTGTTGGCCGGGTCCAGCGGCCGCCAGTCGGACGGCTTGGAGGTTTTAATGATGTCGCTGGCGCTGGGACGTGCCGGCAGGTCGGCGGCAAAGGCCATGCCGACGCTGATGGCGAGGGCGGGCAGGGTGAAAACGCGGAAGGTGTGGGACAAGGTCATCCAATTCTCCTGGGTTGAGCGAACCCGCTTGCTGCGGGGCCTGAGCCGATTGTAAACTGGATATTAATCGCCGGGAAACTGCCGCCAGCAACGACAGGTGGTGTATGATTCCGGCGCTCACTTTATGGGAAGAATATGGATTTAATGCAATTTTTTGACATGATCCTTCATGTCGACAAGACTTTGGAAGTGCTGATCCAACAATACGGTACGCTGATCTATGTCGTGCTGTTTGCCATCATCTTCTGCGAAACCGGACTGGTGGTGCTGTTCTTCTTCCCTGGTGACACTCTGTTGTTCATCGCCGGCGCGCTGTGCGCGGTGGGCGAAATGAATCTGGCGCTGCTGATGTTCCTGCTCAGTACGGCGGCGATCACCGGCAACACCGTCAATTACTGGATCGGCGAGAAGGTGGGGCAGAAGGTGTTTACCCACGATTACCGCTGGCTTAACAAGGAAGCGCTGAAGCGCACCCACGAATTCTTTGAAAAACACGGCGGCAAGACCATCGTGCTGGCGCGTTTCGTGCCGGTGGTGCGCACGTTTGCGCCGTTCGTGGCCGGCGTGTCGGACATGACCTTTGCCCGCTTCCAGCTGTATAACTTCACCGGCGCCATCCTGTGGGTGGCGCTGCTGACCACGGCTGGTTACTTCTTTGGCAATATGCCGATCGTGCGCGACCACCTGACCGAGATCGTGCTGGTTGGCGTTGGCGTGGCCGTGGTGCCGATGGCGGTGGGTGGCGTTTACAAGCTGACGCGCCGCCTGCAGCGCCGCTAAGCTGCTGCCTTTATGCTGCCTCTAGTCACGCCGCGCGGCCGTCGCGGCGTGACGTTTTGACACTTTCCCCATCGGTCGCCCTCAAGTTTTTCCCAAATGCATCCGTATACCAGACTGTAATTGTTACTTTCTGGATACCCGATGCGCTTTTTCCTGACTCTGATAGCCTGCTGCTGCGTTGTGACCGCAGCCAGCGGCGCCAGCGATCCGCTCATTTCGCCATCGGCGAAAACGGCGGTGGGCGCTGCTGCGGGCGCGGCGTCGACCTCGTCGGGTGCGTCTGCCTCCGGCTCGTCGTCGGCGCGCAAGCTGAGCGAGCGCGATAAGGAAGCGCAGGCCGAGGCCGATCTGTCGGTGCGCATCCAGGAACGGCTGGCCATCATGCGCGCCAACCAGCAGGCGCGCGTGGCGGCGGCGGCCAAGGCCAAAAAGCAGGCCGAGGCCAAGGCGGCCGCCGCCGCGGTGGAGGCGGCCAAGCCGAAGATCAGCAATGTGTGGTCGTATGAGGGCGAATTCGGCCCGGCCAACTGGGGCAGCATCAATCCGGCCTGGGCCCGCTGCGGCAGCGGCAACCGCCAGTCACCGATCGATATCCGCGATGGCATGAAGGTGGAGCTGGAGCAGATCACCTTCGACTATCATCCGTCGTCGTTCAATGTGACGGACAACGGCCATACCGTGCAGGTGATGGTCGGCAGCGGCAATTACATCACGGTGGGTAACCGTACTTATGAGCTGATTCAGTTCCACTTCCATCGGCCATCCGAAGAGCGCATCAACGGCAAGGGTTACGAGATGGTGGTGCACCTGGTGCACAAGGACAGTTCGGGTCATATCGCCATGCTGGCGCTGCTGCTGGAGCGTGGCAAGGCGCAGCCGGTGATTCAGACGGTGTGGAACAATCTGCCGCTGGAGAAGTACGACACGGCGGTGCCGGCGATCGCGCTCGATCCGGCCGACCTGCTGCCGGCGCGGCGCGACTACTATACCTTCATGGGATCGATGACGACGCCGCCGTGCGAAGAAAACGTGCTGTGGATGGTGATGAAGGAGCCGGTGCAGGCATCGCCGGCGCAGATGGCGCTGTTCAGCCGCCTGTATCCATTGAATGCCCGCCCGACGCAGCCGAGTAACGGCCGCATCATCAAAGAGTCGAATTAAACCGAGATCTTGTGCTTGCCGGTCCAGGTGGCGCCGGCGGCCAGCGGCTGCTGGTGTATCCGCGCCGGTTCGATGCAGACGAAGTTCAGATACTCCTCATCCGCCAGATCCACCAGCGCGGCCGCATCTTCCTGCCCCGGATTCCACACCACCCATTGCTCAAACCCTTGCTGCTCCAGGCGCAGCGTGGCATTGGCGGTGTTCAGCGTCACGTTGGGCGTGACTTCGTACATGCGGTCGTGCTTTTCGGTGAAGTGCAGTGCCGGATAATCCTGCACACGGGTGTTGTTGTGATGATCGGTGTACTGCTGGTGCCGCAGGCCGCTGATGCTGGTCGCATCCAGATGGCCGACATCGTAATAGGTGTGCAGCGCGACGCCGAACGGGAATGGCTGCGCGCCCGGATTGTGGGCGCTGTAATCCATCTCCAGCGCATCGCCGTGCAGCGTGAAGCGCAGCGTCAGCGCAAACGCGTGCGGCCAGGCCAGGCGGTGTTCTTCCGCCAGGTCTTGCGGCGCCAGGCTGAATTCCACATACGAGCTTCCGCCGTCGCCGCCCTGGCCGGTCAGGCGCCAGTTGCTGATGCGCGCAAAGCCATGACGCAGGCCGGGGCCGCGCACATTAAACTGCGGGAAGATGACCGGCACGCCGCCGCGTATCGCCTTGCTGCCGTCCAGCGGCGTTTTGGAGCTGACGAATAAACGCTCCTGGCCATCGCCGGTTTTCCAGGACAGCAGATGGGCGCCAAACAGCGACACCGTCGCTTGCGCGCCATCGGCGGCGGTGAGGTGGACTGCCGGCAGCTCGCCGTAAGTGGTCATCTTTACTACAGCCATGGTTCTCTCTTAACTCTCTTAAGTAAGCCGGTTCTTTGCCAGCGGTGGGTTTTTGGCGAAATAGCGGCGAATGCCGGTGACGATGGCATCCGCCAGTTTGTTTTGATAGTCGTCGTCGAGCAGCTTGGCTTCTTCTTCCGGATTGGAGATGAAGGCGGTCTCGATCAGGATCGATGGAATGTCGGGCGCCTTCAGCACCGCAAAGCCAGCCTGCTCGACCGAGCCTTTGTGCAGGCGGTTGATGCCGCCGATCTCGCCCAGCACGGCGCGGCCCAGCTTCATGCTGTCGTTGATCTGCGCGGTGGTGGAGAGGTCGAACAGCACGCTGGCCAGCTGCTTGTCGTGGCTTTTGACGTTGACGCCGCCGATGGTGTCGGCCGCGTTTTCCTTGTCGGCCAGCCAGCGCGCGGCCGACGAAGTGGCACCTTTTTCGGACAGCACGAACACCGACGAGCCGCGCGCGGTCGGCTGCACAAAGGCGTCGGCGTGGATCGAGACGAACAAATCGGCCTGCACCTTGCGTGCCTTGTCGACGCGGGTGCCGAGCGGGACGAAGTAGTCGGCATCGCGGGTCAGCATCACGCGCATGTTCGGCAGGTCTTCCAGCTTGTTCTTCAGGCGCTTGGCGATGGCCAGCACGATGTCCTTCTCGCGGCTGCCGTTCTTGCCGGAGGCGCCGGGGTCTTCGCCGCCATGGCCGGGATCGAGCGCGATGGTGATCATGCGTACCAGCTTGCCCTGCTTGTCGAACTTGTCGGCGGTCTTGGTCTGGGCTTCGGCGGTTTTCAGTTCGGCCTTCAGTTCTTCGCGCGGTTCGGCCTTGGTGTCGGGCTTGAGCGCGTCCAGCTGTTCCTTTGGCGTCGGCGTTGGCGCGGCGGCCACGTTGGGCGCCGGATCGGACCAGTCGCCTTTTTCGATCATGGCGGCGATTGGGTCGACCTGCTTGACCGGGTAAAGGTCGAAGATCAGGCGATGCTTGTAATTGCCGGCCGGCGGCAGCGTGAACACCTGCGGCGTCACTTCCGCCTTCAGGTCGAACACCAGGCGTACCACGTTGGGCCGGTTCTGGCCCACGCGCACCTGTTTGATGTACGGGTCGTTGGACTGGATCTTGGCCACCAGCCCTTTCAGCGTCGGGTTCAGTTCCAGACCTTCGATGTCGACCACCATCCGCTCCGGATCTTTAACGATGAAGTGGGTGGCTTTGAGGTCGGTATCGTTTTCCAGTGTGACGCGGGTGTAGTCCTCGGCCGGCCACACGCGCACGGCCAGAATCTGGGCGGCGCGGGCGCGCATGGGCGCGGTCACCGAGAGCAGCAGGGTGGCACCGGCCTTCAGCACGGTGCGGCGGCTCACATGTTTGGAGCGAAATGAAGACGTTGAAGGCATGAGTTACCCAAGGCGGTAGACGCCTGCAATTCTACATCACGGCCGTTGCCGGCCACAGTCAAAAACACGTTCAGATCCGGTGGCGGCAGCACGCCGTCGGCCTTTTCCGGCCACTCGACGATGCAGATGTTGTCGCCGTTGAAGTCTTCGCGGAAGCCGGCGTCAAGGAATTCCTCGGCGCTGGACATGCGGTACAGGTCGAAGTGGATGACGCTGACGGCGCGGCCGTTCAGCTGGACCTGATAGGGTTCGGACAAGGTGTAGGTCGGGCTTTTCACCGTGCCGGTATGGCCGGCCGCGTGCAGCAGAGCGCGGGTGAGGGCGGTTTTGCCGGCGCCCAGGTCGCCGTGCAAATGGATCGCCAGGCCGGGCGCCAAGGCGCGCGCCAGGGCGGCACCCAGGGCGGCTGTGCCTTCTTCGTCGTGGAGATGGGCTGTGAAGTGCTGCATCAATTAAAATGTCGTATTGGTTGGAACGCCAGCCATTGTACCTTCTAGCCCGCGCCCGATGTCCCTGTCTGAAACCAATTTAGCCGAACTTGCCCTCAGCATCAAGCGCTGGGGTGTGGAGCTGGGCTTTGCCGAAATCCGCATCACCGACGTCGACCTCAGTCACGCTGAAGCCGGCCTGCAGGCGTGGCTGGACGCCGGCATGCATGGCGAAATGGATTACATGGCGGCCCACGGCATGAAACGCGCGCGTCCCGCCGAGCTGGTGCCCGGCACGATACGCGTGGTCAGCGCCCGCATGAACTATCTGCCGGGGGAGACCAAAAACGATTGGCGCGAGCATGAGGCGGCGCGGCTGGCCGATCCCGGCGCGGCGGTGATTTCGATCTATGCGCGCGGCCGCGACTACCACAAGGTGCTACGCGCCCGCCTGCAGCAGCTGGCCGACAAGGTGAAGGCGCAGATCGGCGATTTCGGCTACCGCGTGTTCACCGACTCGGCGCCGGTGATGGAGCTGCCGCTGGCCGAGAAGGCTGGTTTGGGCTGGCGCGGCAAGCACACCTTGCTGCTGTCGCGTAGCGCCGGTTCGATGTTCTTCATGGGCGAATTCCTGGTCGACCTGCCGCTGCCGGTGGATGAGCCGACCGGCGCCCACTGCGGCCAGTGCTCGTCCTGCATCACGGCCTGTCCCACCCAAGCCATCCTCGGGCCGGGGCGGCTGGACGCGCGCCGCTGCATCTCCTACCTGACTATCGAATTGAAGAACGCGATTCCGCTGGAGCTGCGGCCGCTGATCGGCAACCGGGTCTACGGCTGCGACGACTGCCAGACCGCCTGCCCGTGGAACAAGTTCGCGCAGCGCGCCGTGCTGCCGGATTTCGACGAGCGCCATGGCCTGGGCCACGCCTCAATGGTAGAGCTATTCGCCTGGAGCGAGGAAGAATTCAACCGCAAGATGGAGGGCAGCCCGATCCGCCGCATCGGCCATGAACGCTGGCTGCGCAATCTCGCGGTGGGGTTGGGGAATGCGGCGGCGGCCGGCGCGCGCGGTGACGCGGCGATTGTGGCGGCGCTGTTGGCGCGCCGCGACCATCCATCCGAATTAGTGCGCGAGCACGTGGCGTGGGCGCTGGCGCAGCATGATGAAGGCGGCGGCGCCCCACAACACTAGCGTCAGTACCGAGGCTTCGACGCCGTAGGCGCCGCCGGTCAGCCATTCCGGGCCGGGCAGGGCGACCTGCAGCCAGCCGCGCGCCGCGTGGCCGGACAATGGCACCGCGAATACGCCGTCATACAGGAAGTTCCAGCCGAAGTGCATGCCGACCGAAATCCACAGGCGGCGCGTTAGCAGGTAGCAGGCGGACAGCGTCAGGCCGGCCACACCGGTGGTGACGATGCCGATCAGGTTCATATGATCGTTCTGGATATGCGCCAGCGCGAAACCCAGGAACGACACCACCAGCGCCACCCGCGTGCCCCAGCGCTGTTCGACGATGCGGAACAGCACCGCGCGGAACATCAGCTCTTCAAAGAACGCCACCATGATCTGCTCCGGCAGGCACTTGAGCAGGAACTCCCAGCCGGTGCTGGTGCCGGTGATGGTGAAGCTGCCGGCGGCGGCCAGCAGGCCGGCCACGGCCAGGCCCAAGGTAGCGCCCAGCGCGATGCCCAGGCCGGCCTCGCGCGCGGCACCCGACAGCGCCAGTTCGGTTGCGCTGCGCTTTTCCAGCAGAGTGGTGAACTGCCAGTATCCCAGCACGCTCAAGGCGGCGGCCAGCAGCAGCGGCCACACCGCGCGCAACGGCTTGGGGACCAGGATATCGGTCAGCATCAACGTCAGCATCACGGGCAGCATGACGGCGACGATACCCAGCACGATGCGGGTCAGTGGATGCACAAACAGGCGGTGGCGGAACGAGGGCGGGGATGGAACGACCTGCTGGGCGACGCTCATGGAATATCCTTGTTTCGGTGATTTGAATTTATTGCAACAGTAAGCGATTATGCAATTATTTTCACCAAGTTTGTATAATGCCTCCACAACCAGGAGGATAGCTTTGTCCAGAACAGACGCGGAAGTGTCGCCCGCCTACCGGGAACTGTCGCCATGGCGTTTGTGGCGCGACGGCAGCAGGGGCCAGAAACTGTGCCTGTTCGGCGGCTGGCTGGTATTGCTGGTGCTGTGCGTGGCGCTGGGCGTGGGCATGGTGATCTGGCGCTGGTCCGGCATCCCCCTCGAATTCGGCGGCGTGACGGTCTACCTGACCGTGTATCCGACCTTGCTGATTTGCCTGCTGCTGACGCTCACGCTGGGCTGGTGGTGGGGCGCGCTTCCCGCCTATTGCGCGACCTTGACGCTGGCGCTGTACGCCGGCATGCCGCTGGCGTGGGCGTTGCTGTTTGCGCTGTCCAATCCCCTCGGGCTGGCGATCATGGCGATCGGTTACCAGGCGATTGCGATGCGGCGCGACCTGCGCGGCATCAGCGCGATGCTGTTTTACGTGCAGCTGTCGTTCGTGGCCTGCGTGTTCAGCTCCGCCGGGGCGCTGATCTGGAGCTATACCAATCACTACGAGCGCGCGGCGCTGCTGCCGATCTGGCAGGGCTGGTGGCTGGGCGCCTTCCTGCAAAGCGTGCTGCTGGCCGGGCCGGCGATGGCGCTGCTGTGGCCACGGGTGGAGCGCTGGCTGAACGCGCATCCGCAGCTGATGCGCAAGATGCACACCAACTCGCGCCAGGCCGTTCTTGGGCTGTTGGCCTCCGTTACGCTGGGCGTGCTGGTGTACGGCTTCGTCACCATCGAGCTGGCCGACCAGCAGGCGCACCTGACCACGCTGGCGCACGCGATGAATGTAATGCGTCAGACCATGTGGATTTTCTACTGGGTGTTCGTGGCGATCGTATTGTTCATCGCGTTCTTCGGCTATCAGCTGTTCGCGCATTGGCAGCAGTCGCAGGACCGGCTGCTGGCGGAGCTGGAAAAGCTGGCCACCACCGATGGCCTGACCGATCTGCTGAACCGGCGCGCGGCCGATCTGCGTCTGAAGGCGGAGTGGCAGCGCACGCGCCGCTCGCGCCACAGCGCCGCCATGGTGTTGCTGGATATCGACCACTTCAAGCAGATCAACGACAGCTACGGTCATCCGGGCGGTGACGCCGCGCTGCGTCATCTGGCCAACGTGATGCGTTCGGTGATGCGCGAGGTGGATTTCGCGGCCCGCTATGGTGGCGAGGAATTCCTGATCGTGCTGCCGGATACCGGTGAACATGGCGCTTATGCGTTTGCCGAGCGTCTGCGCCAGCAGGTGGCGGCAACGCCGGCGCAATTCGGCGCGCAGGCGATCGCGATGAAGATCAGCCTGGGCGTGGCGGTGGTGCGCGACGATGATGCCAGCTACGAGCGCTGGTTCAGCCGCGCCGACCGCGCGCTGTATTGCGCCAAGCAGGGCGGGCGTAACCGCACCTCGCTCGACGACACCCGCTGACTGGGCTACACTCGCTGGCTTCTAGTCTATATAGGGGCCGCTGGCCATGCAAACTTCAATCCGATTCATGGCGTTGTTGGCCGGCGCATCGTTGTCGCTGGCCGCGCAGGCGCTGAACTTCGACGACTGGGCCGACAAGGTGGCCGTGGCCAAGCTGCGCAGCGATCCGGAGCAGGCCACGCAGAAGCAGTACTTCGACGCCAAGGAGCAGGATGCGCTGGACCGCAAGCTGACGCCCAACACGGTGCTGTTCCGCGCGGCGGAAGTGGCGAGTGCGAAGAAGTCGCTGGCGCAGTTGGCGGCCGTGGATCGCAGCAAACTGACGCCGCAGCAGCGCGCCAGCGCCGCCACCATCGCCTGGAGTTTGCAGGGCACGGTGGATGCTTATCCCTACCGCGACTACAACTTCGTGTTCAATCAGTTCACCGGCCTGCATGTGCAGATCGTGAACTTCCTGTCGCAGCAGCACCCGATCCGCAACCGGCGCGATATCGAAAACTATCTGGTGCGCTTGAAGGCGGTGGCGGGCAAGATGGATACCGGCATCGTGCAGGCGCGCGGTGCGGCTGGCCACGGCATCCTGATGCCGACCTTTATCACGCAGGCGTCGATTGGTCAGCTGGACCGCTTCCTGGACGGTGAGCCGCAGAACAATGTGCTGGTGGCGTCGCTGGTGCAGCGCATGGCCAATCTGAAGGATGTGCCGGCCGAGCAGCAGGCCAAGTTTGCGGCCGAGGCCACGGCCATCGTGGGACAGTCGGTGCTGCCGGTGTTCCAGCGCGCGCACACGCTGCTGCAGGAGCAGCTGCCGCGCACCACCAACGACGCCGGCCTGTGGCGCCTGCCGGATGGCGACAAGGCGTATGCGGTGGTGCTGCGCCAGATGACTTCCACCGATTACACGCCGCAGCAGATCCACGAGATCGGCCTGCGTGAAGTGGGGCGCATCGAGAAGGAGATGAATGGCTTGCTGGTGTCGATCGGCTACAGCGAGGGGTCGATCAAGCAACGCATGGAGCAGCTGGAGAAGGATCAGCAGCCGAAGGAGGCCGATCCGCGTCCGCAACTGCTGGCGCGCTATGACGCGATCCTGCGCGACGCCGAAGCGCGGGCGCGCGACCTGTTCGACATCGTGCCGAAGGCGCCGGTGGTGGTCAAGCGCGAGCCGCTGTTCACCGAGAAGACGGCGGCGGCGCACTACACCGGCCCGGCCAAGGATGGCACGCGGCCGGGCATCTTCTGGGCGCCGCTGCCGGGGCCGGACTTCCGCATCGTCGGCATGCGCACGCTGGTGTATCACGAGGGCGTGCCGGGTCACCACTTCCAGGTCGCGCTGCAGCAGGAGAATACCGGTTTGCCGCGCTATCGGCGCGACCGCGTGTTTGGCGTCGGCTCGGCGTATGGCGAGGGTTGGGCGCTGTACGCGGAACAGCTGGCGGCGGAAAACGGCTGGTATGGCGATGATGTAGTGGGGCGTCTGGGTCAGCTGGACGCGGAACTGTTCCGCGCGCGCCGGCTGGTGGTGGACACCGGCCTGCACGCGATGAAGTGGACCCGCCAGCAAGGCATCGACTACGGCATTCCGCCGGCCGAGGTGGATCGTTACGTGGTGATGCCGGGCCAGGCGTGCGCCTACAAGATCGGCATGATGCGCATCCTCGACCTGCGCGCCCGCGCGCAACAGGCGCTGGGCGACAAGTTCAACATCAAGAGCTTCCACAACGTGGTACTGGAAACCGGCAACGTGCCGCTGTCGGTGCTGGAACAAGTGGTGGACGAATGGATCGCCACGCAGCAGAAGAGCTGATTACTTGCGTTTGGTTCTCCACAGTGGATCCTGATGTGGATGTCCGCCGGGGAATGTGAGGATTGCTTTCGACCAATATGCGTGGACTGATGCTGCATCATTTGGATCATATGGACAGTCAGGATCATCTGCAATATTTACGAAGTTGGGTGCGGCCGCAATGGCCGCATCAATTTCTTCCTGAGTGAAATAGAATTTCGAAATAGTCTCTCGTTTCATGCTTATCACCATATCTGCAAGAAATAACGCGTGTGTCATCGCCAACAGGCACCCAGATAAGCGAGATCACTCGCCCACGCGGTGAGCATGGGACGATGTTGTCACTTCATGGTAGGCCGCCGCTTGAGGGGAATCAAGCGGGGTGGAGTGGAATTTACTTCAGCAGGCCGGCCAGTTCGACGGCGGTTTTGACTTGCATTTTGTCGAAGATGTGGGCGCGGTGGACTTCTACTGTGCGCATGCTGATGCCTAGTTCGTCCGCCACCACTTTGTTCATTTTGCCGGCCAGGATCAGGTCCAGCACTTCGCGCTCGCGGCTGGACAGCGTGGCCAGGCGGGCGTGTACCGCCGCCGTTTCGCCGGCGCGGCGCGAGTTGACCAGCGCTTCCTGCACCCGGTCCATCAGCTGGTTGTCGTTGAACGGCTTTTCGAAGAAGTCGAAGGCGCCGCGCTTGAGCGTGTCCACCGCCATCGGCACGTCGCCGTGGCCGGTCAGGAAGATCACCGGCATGCGCTGCGCCAGGCCGCGCGCCAGCAGCTGGTCGAACACCGCCACGCCGTTCATGTCCGGCATGCGCACGTCCAGCAGCACGCAGTCGCCGTCGGCGTCGAAATCGCCCTTGCCGATCTGCGCCAGCAGCTGCGTGCCCGATTCGTAGGCGCGCGCGGGGATCGCCCGCGAGGTGGCGAGCCAGGTCAGCGCGTCGCGCACGACCGCTTCATCGTCGACGATATGCAGCATGTTCTTATGTCTCCTGTGCCGTACCGGCCGGCAGCGCCGGCAGCACGAACGTAAATATGGTCCCGCCCTGCGGGTTGGCGCGGAAGGTCAGTGCGCCGCCGTGGAATTCTATCGCAGTCCGGCAGATGTTGAGTCCCATCCCCATCCCTTCGGCCTTGGTCGAGAAGAACGGCGAGAACAAGCGCTGCGCCACTTCCTCTGGAATGCCATGGCCATGGTCGATCACCGCCACGCTGACCATGCCCTGTTCCGCATCGTAGTCGGCCACCACATTCAGCACGCGCTGCGATTGCGGCACCTGCTGCATCGCCTCGATGCCGTTGCGGGTCAGGTTGAGCAGCACCTGTTCGATCATCACGCGGTCGGCGCGCACTGGCGGCAGGTCGTTCGGAATTTGAGTGCGGAACGAGACATAGCTCTGGCGCGCCTGCAGCTCGATCAGGGTGCGGATGCCATCCAGTAGTGCGCCGATGGCGATTTCCTGTCGCTGCGGCTCATTCTTCTTCACAAACTGGTGCACGCTGCGGATGATCTGGCCAGCGCGCTGCGCCTGCGCGCTGGCCTGTTCCAGCGCCGGCTTGAGGATGGAGCAGTCGGGCGGACCGTCGCGGTTCAGCACATTCAGCGCACCGGTGGTGTAGCTGGAGATGGCGGCCAGCGGCTGGTTCAGCTCATGCGCCAGCATCGAGGCGATTTCGCCCATGGTGGCCAGGCGCGCCGAGGTTTGCAGCTTTTCTTCCTGCTGCCGATTCAATTCCTCGATGCGCTTGCGGTCCGAGATGTCGAGGATGGAGCCCATCCAGCCGGTCTGCTTGCCGTCGTTGTCGACCAGCGGTGCCTCGAACACCAGCACCGGCACGCGGGTGCCGTCCGAGCGCTGGAAGATGGTTTCAAACTGCGGCGTGACCTTGCCCGCCAAAACCGATGCGAAGCGCGCCTGGTATTCGCTCATCGCCTCCGCCGCCCAGTAGGGCATGGGCGGCAGCTTGCCGACGATTTCCTCGGCCGGGTAACCGACGATCTGGCAGAAGGCCGGATTGACATAGGTGATGCGGCCTTCGAGGTCGCGCGCGCGCAGGCCGGTCACCAGCGAGTTTTCCATCGCGGTGCGGAACGACATCTGCTGGCGCAGCGCGCCCTCGGCCGCCAGCCGTTTCGAGATGTGGCCCCATAACGCCAGCAGGCTCCATAACAATCCCAGCGACAGCACGATCACCGAGCCGACCAGCAGGTTGGGCAGCAGCTGCGGTTCACTCTTGACGCTGTCGGTCACCAGCGTGACCCAGGCGCCCGGCAGGTCGAGCGCGCGCTTGTGGGTGTAGACGCCGTGGCCCGGACCGGCGGCGGCGCGGCGCGCCAGCACCTTGTCGTCGCGGTCCACCAGCGTGACCTGGTTATCCTGGGCGAACCACCACGGCACCATCTCGTCCAGCAGGGCCGAGGTCTGGTAGGTGGCGACCAGATTGCCCAGATAGTCGTTGCCACGATAGAGCGGCACGTGATAATCCATCAGCACCGCCGACGGCGCCGCCGACTGGTCCGGGGTCTGTGCCTCCGGCTGGGTGTACATCGGGCGGCGCGATTTGCGGGTGATGTCGGCGGTGGTCTGCGAGGCCGGCGACAGCTTGACCGGCGCCGCCTGCGGATCGCTGCTGGCCACCAGTTCACCGTCCGGCTTGAGCCAGACCACGCGCAGCAGTTCGTGGCCGTTTTTCAGCAGGCGCGCCATGCGCTCGTGCAGATCTTTGGACGACAGGTGGCCGTTGGCGATTTCCACCCCCAGTGAACGCAGGCTTTCCTCGTCGCGCGCCATCTGGAAGCGGATGGTTTGCTCCACCCACAGCGTGTCCGCGATCAGCTGTTCCTGGCGCTCGTTGCTCTCCATCTGGCGCGCCTGCCAGGGCAGCCAGATCAAAATCGCCAGAAAAAACAACACCAGCACGATCGGCAGCAGCCAGCGCAGCGCGGTGCTGGACGGCGGGCGGCGGGGGATGGCGGGCGCGGTAGAATGGGCGGATGTCATGGGCGGTCAGGGTAGCTGGTCAGGGCGGTGCGGTCATTGTGGTTATCCACAGTTGCCAGTGTTGCGGCTATTCATAAGAATCGGTCAGAATAGAAGAATAGTGTAACTTTAAACCCACCAGGAGACTTCATGAAACTGAAACCCGTCCTGCTCGTCCTGAGCGCGGCCCTGAGCTTCAACGCCTACGCGCAAGCGCCTATCGTTATCAAATTCAGCCACGTGGTCGCGACCGACACGCCGAAGGGCCAGGCAGCGGAGCGTTTCAAACAGCTGGCCGAAAAGGCAACCAATGGCCGCGTCAAGGTCGAGGTGTATCCGAATAGTCAGCTGTACAAGGACAAGGAAGAACTGGAAGCGCTGCAACTGGGCGCGGTGCAGATGCTGGCGCCATCGCTGGCCAAATTCGGCCCGCTGGGCGTGAAGGAGTTCGAAGCCTTCGACCTGCCGTATATCTTCCCGTCCAAAACCGCGCTGTATAACGTGACCGAAGGCGAAATCGGCAAATCGCTGCTGAAGAAGCTGGAGCCGAAGGGCATCACCGGTCTGGCGTACTGGGATAACGGCTTCAAGGTGATGTCGGCCAATAAGCCGCTGCGTACGCCGACCGACTTCAAGGGGCTGAAAATGCGTATCCAGTCGTCCAAGGTGCTGGACGCGCAGATGCGCGCGCTGGGCGCCAATCCGCAGGTGCTGGCGTTCTCCGAGGTGTATCAGGCGCTGCAGACCGGCGTGGTGGATGGCACCGAGAATCCGCCGTCGAATATGTACACCCAGAAGATGCACGAGGTGCAGAAGTATGTGACGGTGTCCAACCACGGTTACCTGGGCTATGCGGTGATCGTCAACAAGAAGTTCTGGGACGGCCTGCCGCCGGATATCCGCACTGCGCTGAACAAGGCGATGGCGGAAGCCACCACCTTCGAGAAGGCGATTGCGCAGCGTGACAATGATCTGGCGCTGGAGGCCATCAAAAAGGCCGGCAAGACCGAGATCTACACGCTCAGCGTGAAAGAGCAGGCCGAATGGCGCAAGTCGCTGCTGCCGGTGCAGCAGCAGATGGAGAGCCGGATCGGCAAGGACTTGATCGCGGCGATGAACAAGGAAGCCGCCAAGTAAAAGAAAGCCCCGCTAAAGCGGGGCTTTTCACATCTACATCAGTCCCATCGCCTTCGGCAGCCACAGCGACAGTCCCGGCCAGTAGGTCACAATCACCAGGAACACCAGCATCGTCAGCAGCCATGGCATCACCGCCACGGTCAGCTCGGAGATGCTCATCTTCGAGATGCCGCTGGCCACGTACAGGTTCAGGCCCACTGGCGGATGGCACAGGCCCACTTCCATGTTCGCATCGATCATGATGCCGAAGTGGACGGCGTCGATGCCGAGGCGGATCGCGGCCGGATGCAGTATCGGCGCCATCACCAGAATAATCGACGACGGTTCCATCACGTTACCGGCCAACAGCAGCAGGATGTTGGTGAAGAACAGGAAGCCGGCCTGGCCCAGATCTTTATTCAGAATCCAGTCCGCCATCGCCTGCGGGATGTTCTCGTGCGCCATCAGGAAGGAGAACAGCACGGCGTTGGTGATGATGTACAACAGCATGGCCGACAGCGCCGCCGATTTCTTCAGCACCTCCGGCGTTTTCGACAGCGGCATGTCGCGGTAGACGAACACCGAAATCACAAACGCATACACCGCGCTCATGGCCGCCGCCTCGGTCGGCGTGAAGATGCCCTTGGTGATGCCGCCGATGATGATCACCACCAGCATCAGCCCCCACACGCTTTTGCGGAAGGCGGCCCAGCGCTGGCCCCAGGACGCCTTGCGCATGCGTGGATAGTTGTTCTTCTTGGCCAGCACCCAGGTGGTACCGCACAACATCACGGTCAGCAGAATGCCGGGGAACAGGCCAGCCAGGAACAGCGCGCCGATCGAGGTGTTGGTGGAAATCGCGTAAATCACTTTCGGGATCGACGGCAGCATCAGAATCCCCAGCGAGCCGGCGGTGATGATGACGCCGGCGCCAAACTGCTTGGGATAGCCCTGCTTGACCATGGCCGGCAGAATGATGGAGCCGATCGCCACCACCGTCGCCACCGACGAGCCGCACACCAGCGCGAACATGGCGCAGGCGATGATGCCGGCCAGCGCCAGGCCGCCGTGCCAGTGACCGATCAAACTGGTGGCAAAGGCGATCATGCGCTTGGCGACACCGCCGTGGGTCAGGAAGTTACCGGCCAAAATAAACAGCGGAATGGCCATGATCTCGAACTTCTCGATGCCGGTGAATAGCTTCAGCGCCACCGCCTCTATCGGCACCTCGGTCAGCAGGTACATAAACATCAGCACCGTCAGGCCGAGCGCGATCGAGACCGGTATCCCGGTCAGCATCAGCAGGATCAGCAGCGCGAACACGATGCCGACCTTGCCGCCCATGATGCAGACACCCAGCAGGATGCCGACCAGGATGGCGAGTACGGTGCCGGCTTTCTTTTTGGTCCAGGGCTCTATGCCCTGCATGGCGATCGCGCCGCTCATCGCGCACCTCCGTGGGCCGGGGCGGCGGCGAACAGTTCGTCGTGGTCGTCGTCGCTCAGGCCTTCGACCTGGGACTCGTCATGGTGCGGCAGCTCGCCGTGGCGCAGGAAGGTCCAGCTGACTTGCATGAAGCGGAAGCACATCAGATAAGAAGCCCACGGCACCGCGGAATAGACCAGCCAGGTCGGCCATTCCAGGTCGGGCGTGGTCGGGCCTTCCGGCACCTCGCTGGCGTCGCGGCCGAGCAGGGTATAGACCGCGTGGTGCATGCCGTTTTCCCACACAAAGGTCAGGCCCAGCGTGCCGATGATGCCGGTGAATAGCATGCCGCACACCAGCGCCAGCATCACCGTGAAGCGGCGCCACTCCGGTGGCAGGCGGTTGACCAGCACGTCGACGCCAACGTGCACGCCCTTGCGCACGCCATAGGCGGCGCCGAACTTGGCCATCCACACGAACATGATGATGGCCAGCTCCTGCGCCCACTCGAAGTGCAGCGACAGCAGGTAATCCTGCACATAGGGAATCGGCATACCGGTGCCGTAGCGATGCACCACCGACAGGAAGATGATCAGGGTAGCCCCGCCCATCAACAGCGTGATGATCCACTCCTCCAAATGATCCAGTATTTTTATCAGCATAATATGTCTCTAAGTTTTATTGGTGCCGGGAAATCCAGCATAGTGATAACGTAGCCAGCTGCCAACAGTGTGGCAATAAGGGCTATTACTAAGTTGGCTACAGTGTCGGATTTGCTTCATACCACAACTTGTTTGCTCTGCGTCGGGTATTTGATATCTAAACTATGCGCACAAAAAAATTGAGAAAAAGCTTAATAGATACGTTATGATGGCGACGCTCTAGGGGATACATGCATAACGATATGAGCCCCTGTAGCAAGAGCCCAGAATTGTAAGTGGGGAGTGTGTATAGAATCGGTAATCAATACCGGCGAGATCGAGGAGACACACGTTTTACAGAATGCCGCTGTTATAGGGTCTGCAAGCCGCCACAAGTGCGCTACGGAACCAGGCAAGTGGCCGGAAACGTGAAGCAGGATTTGAAACGCACCTTCGGGTGCGTTTTTTTTCGTCCATGGCGATTACAATGCCCAAGCAGTGTGGTTTTTTTGCTGTAGCAGACATGCAACAAAATGGTGCATACAGGCAATGGAATGACGAAAGAGGTACTTTTTTGGTGCAAGCAACTGTGATGAATAAACAACAGGGCCATGAATTGTTTTCAGCCATATTGGCGTTGCCATTTGGGAAATTAGGCGTGCGCACGGCGCACGGCGAGGTTACCGAGCTGTGTTATCTGCCGCCCCATTTTGAGGCGAAAGCGCCACAGGATGCGGTGGCCGAGCTGGTCGCGCATCAGGTGGCCAAGTATTGCGACGACGCCGATTACCGTTTCACGCTGCCACTGAAGCGGGTCGGTACCGAGTTCCAGCAGAAGGTGTGGGATGAATTATGTTCAATTCCGCGCGGCAGCACGCGCACTTATGGTGAGCTGGCCAAACACCTCGGCTCGGCGGCGCGCGCGGTAGGGCAGGCGTGTGGCGCCAACTGGTTTCCGGTGGTGGTGCCGTGCCACCGCGTGATCGCGTCCACCGGCCTGGGTGGCTTTTCCAACAGTGACGATCCGAACGGCTACCTGCTGGGCATCAAGCGCTGGCTGCTGGCGCACGAAGGATCGAGCGAGTACGCATGGCAGCAGACAACCTTGCTCTGATCGACGAGTTCTGCGACAGCCTGTGGCTGGAGGACGGGCTGTCCAAGAACACGCTGGAAGCCTATCGCCGCGACATGCGGTTGTTCGCCACCTGGCTGGAGAAGAAGCGGCCGGAGGTCAGCGGGCTGCTGGCGGTGAACGGCCATGTCATCGAAAGCTATATCGCGGCGCGCCACGCGGACAGCGCCAAGGCTACCTCGTCCAACCGGCGGCTGTCGGTCATCAAGCGCTTTTACCAGATGCTGCTGCGGCAGCGTCGCATCCACCAAGATCCCAGTCTGAAGCTGGTGTCGGCCAAGCAGCCGCAGCGCTTTGTGCACACGCTGAGCGAGGCCCAGGTGGAAGCTTTGCTGGCGGCGCCGGATGTCAATACCCCATTGGGGTTGCGCGACCGCACCATGCTGGAGCTGATGTATGCCAGCGGCTTGCGCGTGTCCGAGCTGGTCGAGCTGAAGCTGCTGGAGCTGAGCCTGAACGATGGCGTGCTGCGCGTCACCGGCAAGGGCGCTAAAACGCGGCTGGTGCCGTTTGGCGCGCAGGCGCGGGCGTGGATCGAGCGCTACATGCAAGAGGCGCGCGGCGTCATCCTCAACGGCCAGCAGGACGACGCGCTGTTCGTCACCGGGCGCGGCAGCGGCATGACGCGGCAAATGTTCTGGGTATTAATCAAAAAGCATGCGCTGAAAGCCGGCATTGTCGCGCCGCTGTCGCCGCACACCTTGCGCCATGCGTTTGCCACCCATTTGCTGAATCATGGCGCCGACTTGCGTGTTGTGCAATTATTATTGGGACATTCCGATATTTCCACCACCCAGATCTACACCCACGTCGCGCGCGAGCGTTTGAAGCATTTGCATGCGCAACATCATCCTCGTGGGTGAAAAACTTGGGTCATAATGAAGTCTACGCAGTGCAACCCTTTCAAAGAGGTAGCAAATGGCCAAGACGAACTTCGCCTATGAGAAGCGGCAGCGAGAGTTGGAAAAAAAGCGTAAGCAGGAAGAGAAAGCCCGGCGCAAGGCCGAGTTGAAGAATAATCCCGGGCTGGCCGAGGAGGGCGAGCCCGACGAGGCCGAAGGCGAACCCTCCGGCCTCGCCGCCGACGACGATTAAGCGGCTTCGCGCAGTGGCGGTTCGGTGTGCTGCTTGCGCTTGAACCAGCGCGCGCAGCGTTTGCCGAAGCTGTCCAGGTAGGTGTAGGCCACCGGCACCACCACCAGCGTCAGCAGCGTCGAGGTCAGCACGCCGCCGATCACCGCGCGCCCCATCGGCGCCTGCGTTTCGCCACCGTCGCCCATGCCGATCGCCATCGGCAGCATGCCGAACACCATCGCCAGCGTGGTCATCAGGATGGGACGTAGCCGCACCTGGCCAGCCGTCATCAGCGCTTCGTGCTGGCTCTGGCCCTCCTGCTGCGCGTGGTTGGTGAAGTCGACCAGCAGGATGGCGTTCTTGGTCACCAACCCCATCAGCATGATGAAGCCGATCACGGAGAAGATGTTGAGCGTGCTGCCGGTCACCAGCAGCGCCACCAGCACGCCGATCAGCGACAGCGGCAAGGACATCATGATGGCCACCGGCTGCAGGAAGCTGCCGAACTGTGAAGCCAGCACCAGGTAGATGAAGATCACCGCGATGCCAAGCGCGATCAGCGCCGAGTTCATCGATTCCTCCATGTCCTGCGCATTGCCGCCCACGTCGAAGCGTACGCCGGCCGGCAATTCGATTTCGGCCATGGCTTTGCGCACGTCGCTGTCGACGTCGCCACCGGGACGGCCTTCGACGCCGGCATACACCGCCACCCGCCGTTGCAGCGCCTGGCGCTTCAGCACCTGCGGGCTGAACGCCGGCACGAATTCCACCACCTGGCGCAGCGGCACCATCACCGGCCGGCCATCCGGCCCCAGCTTGCTCGACGCCAGCGACAGGTCGGCCAGATCGGCCACTTTCTGCCGGCCGGATTTCGGCAGCTGCACGTTGACTTCGTAGTTCTGGCCATCGGCAGCCAGGAAGTGCGAGGTGGTGTCACCCGCCACGAACGGCCGCAGCGCGGCGCCGATTTGCTGCGTGGTCAGGCCGAGGTCGCTGGCCAGTTCGTTGTTGATCTTGATGTTGGTGGATGGATTGGCACCTTCCTGGCTGTATTCCAGATCGGCGATGCCTTTAATTTTGCGCATTTTGTCCATCAGGCGGTGCGCCACGTCGTCCAGCTTGGCTTCATCGGTGCCGAGGATGGCGATGAAGATGGGCTTGAAGCCGACCGTCAGCGTGATGCCGGCGATCTGGCTGAGACGGGCGCGGATCGCCGCTTCCATTTCCTTCTGCGAGCGGCGCGCATGCAGCTTGCGGTCGAGCAGCTTCATGTCGATCTGCGCGGTGTTGCGGCCATCCTGCGTGCCGACCACGGCGATGACGTTGGCGATTTCCGGGAACGCCTTCAGCGCCTCTTCCACCTGATGTACTTTGTTGTCGGTGTATTCCAGGCTGGAGCCGACCGGGGTTTTCATCAGCAGGTTGACCCAGCCGTTGTCCTGCTCCGGCATCATTTCGCCGCCGATTTTCGGCACCAGCAGGATGCTGCCGGCGAACAGCGCGAACGCCAGCAGCAGCGTCATTTTCTTCCAGCGCAGCGCCAGCGCCAGCACGCGGCCGTACACCACGTGCAGCCATTCGACGCCGCCTTCCAGCCAGTGCATGAAGCGGCCCAGCCACGGCGCGTATTTGAAGCGGTCTTCCACCGGGTCCGGCCACACCGACGACAGCATCGGGTCCAGCGTGAAGCTGACGAACAGCGATACCAGCACCGCCACCGCGACGGTAATCCCGAACTGCAGGAAGAAGCGGCCGATGATGCCATCCATGAAGGCGACCGGGATGAACACGGCGACGATGGCGAAGGTGGTGGCCATCACCGCCAGGCCGATTTCGTTGGTGCCGTCTTCGGCCGCCTTGCGGTGGTTCTTGCCCATGCCGAGGTGGCGCACGATGTTTTCGCGCACCACGATGGCGTCGTCGATCAGCAGGCCGATGCACAGCGACAGCGCCATCAGCGTTAGGAAGTTGAGTGTGAAGCCGAAGGCTTTCATGGCGATGAAGCTGGCCATCACCGAGATCGGCAAGGTCAGGCCGGTGATGATGGTGGAGCGCCACGAATGCAGGAAGAAGAACACGATGATCATGGTCAGCAGCGCGCCTTCGATGATGGTCTCCTTGACGTTATCGAGCTGGCTTTGCACCTTCAGTGATTCGTCGTTCAGCACCTCCAGCTTGATGTCGGGCGGCAGCGTCTTTTGCAGCTCGGCCGCGACCTGCTGGATGCGGCTGCCGACTTCCACCACATTGGCGTCCTGCACCTTGGTGATGTCCAGCGTGACGGCGCGCTGGCCGTTGATGCGCGAGATCGACAGTTCTTCCTGCGCGCCGTCGACCACGGTGGCTACCTGGTCCAGATACACCGGGCCATTGGCGCGGCGGGCGACGATGATTTTGTTGAAGTCGCGCGGATCTTTCATCTTGCCTTCGACCCGCACCAGGCGCTCGCTGGCGCCGTAGCTGATCGAGCCGGCCGGCAGGTTGGCGTTGGTGTTCTGGATCGCGTTGATCACTTCATCCACGCCGACCGCTTGCGCGGTCATGTCGTTGGGGCGCAGGTTGATCAGGATCTGGCGCGCCGCCATGCCGTTGGTGCGCACCTGGCCGACCCCGGCCACGCCCTGGAAGCGCTTGCCGATGATCTGGTCGGCCATGGTGGACAGGTCGCGCAGCGAGTGTTCGGTCGAGGTCAGGCCGATCTGCGCGATCGGACGCGAGTTCTCGCCCTCGAAGCGAACGATGAACGGGTCTTTGGCTTCGCGCGGGAAGCGTGGCCGCACCTGTGCCACCTTGTCGCGGATGTCCTGCATGGCGCGGTCCATATTGGTGGACAGCTCGAACTGCACGTAGACGCCGGCACGGCCTTCCCACGAGTTGGCGCGCAGCGTCTTGATGCCGCTGACGGTGTTGACCGCTTCCTCGATCGGGCGGGTGATGTCGTTCTCCACCGCTTCCGGCGAGGCGCCCGGATACACCACCTCGATGGCGGCGCCGGGGATGTCGACATTGGGCATGGCTTCCAGGCCGAGTCCCTTGTACGAGAACAGGCCCAGCACCATCAGCGCCACCATCACCATGGTGGCAAACACCGGATTACGGATGCTGATTTTAGTGATCCACATGATCAGCCCTTCGCCGGTTCAACCGCTTGCGCTTGCGCCGCTGGCGGCAGCTTGACGGCGGCGCCGGGCTTCAGGCTGTCCAGGCGCGAGACGATGACGTTGGCGCCGGCGCTCAGGCCGTCCACCACTTCGGCATAGCCTTCGTCATCGTTGCGCAGGCCCAGCGTGACCGGCTGCGCGATCAGCTTGCCCTGATCGACCTTGTAGACGATCTGGCGGCCCTGCTTGTCGTTGCGCAGCGCGGCCAGCGGCACGATAGGCGCCACCGCCGAACGCTCGGTGACGATGCTGCCCTTGGCGAACATGCCGGCGCGCAGCGCGCTGTCGTCGTTCTTGACGGCGATGTAGACCAGCATGGCGCGCGAACCCGCTTCGGTGGACGGATTGATGCGCGCCACCTGGCCGTGGAAATCGCGCTGGGCAAAGCCGTCGACGCGGAATTTGACGTCCTGGCCGACTTTGACGCGTGGGATCTCGGACGCCGGCACCTGCGCTTCCAGGATCAGTTCGGACAGGTTGACGATGCTGTACACCGGCATGTCCAGCGCCAGCTTTTCGCCGGCCTGGACGTGGCGTTTGCTGATGACGCCGGAGATCGGCGCCTTGATCACGCCGTCGTTCAACGCGATGCGCGCCAGTTCCACCATGGCCGAGGCCGATTTGACCGAGGCGCGCGCCAGGTCGACCGAATTCTGGGTTGAATCGTAAGCGTTCTGCGAGATGTATTTCTGCTTCAGCAGCGCCTGGCTGTTGGTTTCGTTTTTGGTGGCCAGCGCCAGTTTGGCCTGGGCTTCATCCAGTGCCGCCTGTTGCTGCTGCAGACGCGCGCGCAGGTCGGCCTGGTCGATGCGGGCCAGCACCTGGCCGGCGCTGACCGCCATGCCTTCCTGCAGCGTAGTGGCCTCCACCACGCCCGAGACCTTGGACTTGATGGTGGCGGAACTCAGTGGCGCCAGCGAGCCGGATAAGGGCAAGCTGACCGCCAGTGAACGGGCGTCGACGGCGGCGATGTCGCCGGTCGATAATTCAAAGACTTCTTTCTTGTCCTTGGCTGCTGCGGTGGCAGGGGCGGGCGCCGCCGCCGGCGCCTGCTTGGCGCGCAGCACGGTCCAGCCGCCGCCGGCCAGGGCGATCACCACCAGCGCGATGGCCGGTTTGCGCCAGCGCCGGGGGCGGACGGTGGGCAGAGTGGGCTGGGTGAATTGGGTGTGTGGGGGCAGGGTTTCCATTTTCATATCGTTCTTCTAGCCTGAAGGGGATTGCGCATGGTGTCACTGTAGGAATTTCCAAGGACACGGGCCAGAAGAATGCGATGAGCGGTGCAAAAGCACGCCTGAAATGCAGAAACGCCGGATGAGGTGCGCGGTTTAGTGGTGGTCGTACAAGCGCAGCCGCACCAATACCTGGCCGTGGTCCGACGCTTCCGGCCGCGCTTCCCGCAGGTGCTGGTTCAAGTAGCTTACATCCAGCACTTCGCCAACCGCGTGGCGCGAGCCGCGATGGAATTCCTCCGATACCAGCACATGGTCGATGGTGGCATAGCGGCCGTCGTGGCTGATAGTGTAGCCGCCGTCGCGTGGCGTGTCGCGGCCAAGCTGGATCTGGCGGCAGTCGAACAACTGGCCATGCAGCTCCTCGCCCGGCTCGCAGTTGGTGCCGGCGCCCATGACGATGGTGGTGGTGACGGCGTCCACCGTGTCGTTGAAATCGCCCAGCACGATGCGCGGGCGGCGCTGTTGCTGGTCCATCGCGCTGAGCAGGGCGCGCAGCGCCACCGCCTCAGTGCCGCGCCGGATCAGCGAACGCAGATTGGCCTGGGCGTGCAGCATCGGGTCGTCGCCGCTGTCGCCGTTGCGGTAGTCGGGCCGCTTGGATTTGAGGTGGACCACGATCACGTCCACAATCCGTTCGTCCGGCAGCACCACTTGCGCGTGCAGCGGCGCGCGCGCGAAACGGTCGGCGTCACGGCTGCCGTCGGGCAGCGCCACGCCTTCGGGGAACATGATGTAGGCCTGGGCCGGCGCCGCCAGCGGCAGGCGCGAGATCAGTGCCAGTTCCGGCGTCACGCGCGGCAGGCCGGTGGCGGGATCGGGCGGCGGCTCAAAGCCGGCCAGGGTCGCGTCGCGGTAGCGGGTGCTGTGGGCCAGCACGTCGCGCAGCGCTGCCAGCGAGAAGATTTCCTGCAGGCCGATGACGTCGGCGTCCAGTTGATCCAGCTGTTGCGCCGTCCAGGCGACTTTCGCTTTGTACTCGGCCTCGGTCAGCGGGGCCAGATTGTCGTACAATTTCGCCCCAGGCTGGGAAAGATTGCAAACATTGAAAGTGGCAAAGCGAATTTCCTGCTGCATAATGGACAACTCCCGATCGAACCATGGCTAAAAAAGAGCATATCTCCGAAACCCCGGCTACTCAAATGCTGCGCAAGCACAAGGTGGCGTTTTCCGAGCACCCCTATGACTACGAGGAGCACGGCGGCACCGGTGTGTCTTCGCGCGAGCTCGGCGTCGACGAGCATCACGTGGTCAAGACCCTGGTGATGCAGGACGAAGCCGCTAAACCTTTAATTGTGCTGATGCACGGCGATTGCAAGGTCTCGACCAAGAACCTGGCGCGCAACATCGGCTGCAAGTCCGTCGAACCGTGCAAGCCGGAGGTGGCGTCGCGCCACAGCGGCTACATGATCGGCGGTACCTCGCCGTTCGGCACCAAGAAAGCAATGCCGGTGTATGTAGAGGATAGCATTCTTGCGCTGGAAACGATTTATATCAATGGCGGTAGACGCGGTTATCTGGTCGGCATCGCGCCGCAGGTGCTGACCGCGCTGCTGAACGCCAAGCCGGTGCATTGCGCGCTGGCCGAGTAAGGTTGTATATTCGTTGGCTGCCCAGTGTGGCGATAACAATAATTTGAGGAAAAGATGAATACTGTTTGGATGACCGTGGCCGCCTATCTGATCGGCTCGATCTCGTTTGCCGTTGTCAGCAGCAAGCTGTTCGGCCTGGCCGACCCGCGCACCTATGGTTCGGGCAACCCCGGCGCCACCAATGTGTTGCGCAGTGGAAATAAAGCAGCCGCCATCGCCACCCTGATCGGCGACGCCGCCAAGGGCTGGCTGGCGGTGTGGCTGGCGATCTATTTCCAGGATCGGCTCAATATTGGTGATACGACCATTGCGCTGGTGGCGATCGCGGTCTTCCTCGGCCACCTGTGGCCGGTGTTCTTCCGCTTTGTCGGTGGCAAGGGCGTGGCCACCGCGGCTGGCGTGCTGCTGGGCTTGAATCCTTGGCTGGGCGTCGCCACCTTGGTGACCTGGCTCGTGGTCGCGTTCGCCTTCCGTTACTCGTCGCTGGCGGCGTTGGTGGCGGCGGTGTTCGCGCCGTTCTATTATGGTTTATTGTTTGGCGTGGAGCCGCAGCTGGCCGCCGTGTTCCTCATGAGCGTGCTGTTGGTATTCCGTCACAGCAAAAATATCTCCAACCTGATCGCAGGTAAGGAGAGCCGCATCGGCGGTAAAGCGAAAGGCAAGAAATAATGGCTACCCCTCTGAAAATTGATTTTGTGTCCGACGTATCGTGCCCTTGGTGCGCGATCGGCCTTGGCTCGCTGAACAAGGCGCTGGAGGCGATCGGCGACGCGGCCGACGTCGAGCTGCATTTCCAGCCGTTCGAACTGAACGCCAATATGCCGCCGGAAGGCCAGGACATCGGCGAGCATTTGACCGAGAAATATGGTTCGACGCCGGAGCAGCAGGAACAGGCGCGCGAAATGATACGCGCGCGCGGCGCCGAAGTCGGCTTTGACTTCGCCATGGGCAAGCGCAGCCGCATCTACAACACCTTCGACGCGCATCGCCTGCTGCATTGGGCCGGGCTGGAAGGCAAGCAGACGGCGCTGAAGCAGGCACTGTTCAAGGCTTATTTCACGCAGGGTCTGGACCCGAGCGCGCACGAGGTGCTGATCTACCTGGCCGGCGAAGTGGGCCTGGACAAGGAACGCGCGACCCAGGTGCTGCATTCCGGCGAATATGGCGCCGAGGTGCGCGAGGCCGAGCAGTTCTTCCATCGTCACGGCATCAACTCGGTGCCGGCGGTGATCATCAACGAGCGTCACCTGATCTCCGGCGGCCAGCCAGCGGCGGTGTTTGAACAGGCGCTGCGCGAGATTATGGCCAAACCGGCATAAATAATCCCGGCCGGGCGGGAGGGGGCGCTCCCGCCGCCATTGTTTTGCGATAAACTCTGATAGTAAAAAAGACTGTTGTCACTATCAGGGAGGCCCATGCTGGCCGAAGAACAAGTACAGATAACCGCTCCATCGCAGGCCGACCATTTCCGGCTGGCCGCACTGCACCGCTATCACATCCTCGACACGCCGGCCTGCGAAGATTTCAGCTTCCTCACTGAGCTGGCGGCCAAAATCTGCGAAGTACCGTATGCCTATATCTCGCTGGTCGATGCCGACCGGGTGTGGGTCAAATCGTGCGCCGGCATGCACATCGGCGAACTGCCGCGCGGCGAGAGCTACTGCTCGCTGGTGGTGCTGAGCGAAGCCGCCACCGAAATCCCCGACCTGACGCTGGACCCGCGCACTGCGCATATGCGGCTGACGGTCAATGCGCCGCACATGCGCATGTACAGCAGCGTGGCGCTGACCTCGTCGGACGGCTTTGCCATCGGCACGCTGTCGGTGCTGGACACCAAGCCGGGCCGCCTCAGCGACGACAAGCGCGTCATGCTGGTCAAGCTGGCGCGGCAGGTGATGGCACTGATCGAACTGCGCGCCAACGAGAAAACGCTGGAAGCCACGGTGCATGAGCTGGAGCTGCTGGCCACCACCGACGAGCTGACCGGCTTGCATAACCGCCGCTCGCTGCTGCATCGGCTGAAGTTTGAAGTGGCGCGCGCGCGCCGCTTCCGCTCGCCGCTGTCGGCGGTGATGATCGATCTCGATCACTTTAAGAAAATCAACGATGAATACGGCCATGCGGTGGGCGACCAGGTGCTGGCCAATCTGGGCCGGCTGCTGCGCGAGAATGTGCGCGTGATCGACGTCGCCGGCCGCTACGGCGGCGAGGAGCTGTGCGTGCTGCTGCCGTCGACGCCGGTGGAGGGTGCTTGCAAGTTTGCCGAATCGCTGCGCGCCAAGATCGAGGCGCAGGTTCACTACGCCGGCACGCGGCCGTTGCGGATCACGGCCAGCCTGGGTGTGGGCGCGTTCAATCATATCGAAATCGATGATGTGGAAAGCTTGCTGAAACAAGCCGACGCCGCGCTGTACCGCGCCAAGCACGGCGGTCGCAACCGCGTCGCGTGCGGGTCCGACTAAAAGGAGAACTGCCATGCCTATCGCCAGCTGGAATGGCGCCGTGATTGCCGAGGCGCGCGACGATGAAGTGGAAATCGTCGAAAACAATGTCTACTTCCCGCCCTCCAGCGTGAAGCGCGAATATTTGCAGCCCAGCAGCCACACTTCGCGCTGCCCGTGGAAAGGATTGGCCAGCTATTACACGCTGAACGTCAACGGCAAGCTCAACGAAAACGCCGCCTGGTACTACCCGGAGCCGTCGGAAAAGGCCAGCCAGATCAAGGACCACGTGGCCTTCTGGCGCGGCGTCGAGGTGCAGCGCTAGTTGGATAACCTGACTCATAGCATCATCGGTTTCGGCGTCGGCGAGTTGGTGCATCGAAGCCTGCCGGCCGAGGCCGAGGCGCCGCAACAGCGCGTGCGCCATCGCCTGCTGCTGCTGGCCTGTGCGCTGGCCAGCAATTTTCCTGATCTGGATCTGTTCCTGACCCAGTTGCTGCCGGCGCCGCTCGGCTATCTGCTCAATCATCGGGGACACACGCACACCGTGTTGTGGGCGGTGCCGCAGGCGCTGTTGCTGGCGCTGCTGCTGTGGCTATGCTGGCCAGCGGCGCGGGCGTTGCTGCGCGCCAGCCGGCCGGCGCGGCTGGGATTGGCGCTGAGCGTGGGCATCGGCTTGGCGCTGCATCTGCTGATGGATTACACCAACTCCTATGGCGTGCATCCGTGGTATCCGCTGGATGCGCGCTGGTTTTATGGCGACATGGTGTTCATTGTCGAACCGCTGTTCTGGGTGGCGATCGGCGTGCCGATGGCGCTCATCATGCGCTGGCGTAGCTTGCGCGTGGCCGGCTTGCTACTGCTGTTTGCCGCGCTGCTTGGGTTTGCCGCGCGCGGCTACCTGGGGTGGCCATCGTTTGCGGCCTTGCTGCTGATCGCCGCCGCCTGCGGCGCGGCGCAGTGGCGTGCCGGCGAGCGTGGACGCGGCGGGTTGTTGCTGGGGCTGGGTGTCAGCGTCGCTTTCATCGCCTTGCAAGGCGCCGCCTCGCAGGCGGGCAGGGCGCAACTGACCGCCGTCTTCGAGACCCTCGATCCGCATTCGCATGTGCTGGATATCGCCATGACGGCTTTCCCGTCGCAGCCGCTATGCTGGAGCTACGCCAGCATTGAAAGCGATGGCGTGCGGTACCGGGTGCGGCGCGGCGTCACCAGCCTGGCGGACATCGCGTGCCCGGCCGCGCTGAATGTGCCGGCCGCCACCGTGACCGGCAGCCTCAAGGAGCTGCAAGCGCTGCAAGCGTCCAACTGTGTGGCGAATGCGTGGTTGCGTTTCGGCCGCATTCCGTTGCTGGCCGATGGCACGCTGTCCGATTACCGCTTCGCCACCACGCCGCGTGGCAACTTCACCACGCTGCCGATTGCACCGCCAACCGCCTGTCCGCGCGATATTCCAGCCTGGGCTTACCCGCGTAGCGATATGCTAGTCAATCCGCCATAGTCAAGATTGCGTGCGTCTGTGCACGGTTTTAGTGCCCGATGCGTTGTACTGTGTGGTGACTTCACCACAAAAGCGCCTAGAATCAAGCTGTATAGGCCGAGTACTGCCTATTTGGTTGGCACAACAATTGCATTGCCCTCCAGAAAGGACGATGATCGATCTCATGGAGGCTGTTATGAATACCGTAACTGAAAAAGATAATAAATCCGTCGAACATGAATCGCCGGCTGATGAACATCGTCTGCGCAGCGAGCGCATTGCCGCCCGTGGCGTTAGCCTGGGTAGCGGCAAGGCCAAGTATCTGATCCCGCTGGTCGGTCTGGCCGTCCTCGCGGGCATGGCGTTCGCGTCGAATTAAATGACTTTGAGCTCGTCCAGTGGCCAGCGCGGCCGCACGTTGAACGAGTAATCCTTTTTCGCCGCGTCCGGGTTGATCATCAAACGCATGGCCCCGGCGAAGGCGATCATTGCGCCGTTATCGGTGCAGAATTCCAGTTCAGGGTAATAGACCTTGAACCGCTTCTTGGCCGCCGCTTCGTTCAGCGAGGCGCGCAGCTGGCTGTTCGCGCCTACGCCGCCGGCGATCACCAACCGCTTCAGGCCGGTGTGCTTGATGGCGGACACGCATTTTGCGGTCAACACATCCACAATCGCATCGACAAAGCCGCGCGCGATGTTGGCCTTGTCTTGTTCGCAGATATTGGCGACGATTTTTTCCTCGTGGTTCTTCACCACCGTCAGCACCGCCGTTTTCAGGCCGGAAAAGCTGAAATTGAAATCCTTGGTGTGCTTCATCGGGCGCGGCAGCTGATAAGCGGCCGGATCGCCGAATTCGGCCAGGCGTGAAATCGCCGGACCGCCCGGATAACCCAGGCCCAGCAGCTTGGCCGATTTGTCGAAAGCTTCGCCAGCGGCATCGTCCAGCGTCTCGCCCAGCAGCGTGTACTGGCCGACACCGTCCACCCGCATCAGCTGAGTGTGGCCGCCCGACACCAGCAGCGCGATGAAGGGGAATTCCGGCGGCTCCGACGCCAGCAGCGGCGACAGCAAATGGCCTTCCAGGTGGTGCACGCCCAGCACCGGCTTGTCCAGCGCCAGCCCGAGGCTGCACGCCACCGACGAGCCGACCAGCAGCGCGCCCGCCAAACCCGGTCCCTGGGTGTAGGCGATGGCGTCGATGTCCTGCGGCTGCTTGCCAGCTTGTTCCAACGTCTGCGTCAGCAGCGGGATGGCGCGGCGGATGTGGTCGCGCGAGGCCAGCTCGGGCACCACGCCGCCATATTCCTCGTGCATGGCAACCTGCGAGTGCAGGGCGTGGGACAGCAGGCCGTGTTGCGTGTCGTACAACGCCAGGCCGGTTTCGTCACAGGAGGATTCAACGCCAAGAACGATCATGGAAAATGCGGATTTCATCAGGGGAATCCGCCATTGTAATGTAAACCGCGTGCATGCATGCACCAGCGCAGCTCCGGACCGCACTGGCGGAGTGCGAAATTTTGCCAAATGGCCAGATTTTCAGGTGTTTTCTCGTGGCACCGGTTTTGCTTATAAAACAGGCAGAGCCGGGGAGGATGCCATGTCTGAACGATGGAAATTGATATGCAAATTAAAGGATGTACCGCTGGGCGGCGGCGCGCGCCTGGTGCCGCGCGGTCTGGCCTGGCAGGAGTTGCCGGGTGTGGCGCTGTTTCGCACCGACGAGGTCAGCGTCCATGCCGTGCTCGAATGCCAGGGCGTTGATCCGCGCTTCAGTAAAGCGCGGCGCTATTCGGTGCGGGTGGAAAATTTCAAGGTCTATCTCGACCTGGATGAACTGAGCGCCCCGGCCAGCCAGGCCGAGGCGGCGCTGGCGGGGCAGTTCGGGGTGGCGACCAGCCTGGTCGCCTACTGCTATTAAGGGCGGTTCAGCAACTGCTTGTGGGCTTCGCGCAGCATCTGCGCGGTGGTGTCCCAGTCGATGCAGCCGTCGGTGACCGAGCAGCCGTACACCAGCTGGCTCAGGTCGGCCGGGATCTTCTGGTTGCCGCCAACGATGTTGGACTCGATCATCACGCCCACCAGCGACTTGTTGCCCTGCACGATCTGGTGGATGACGTCGGCCATCACCAGCGGTTGCAGTTCCGGCTTCTTGTAGCTGTTGGCGTGCGAGCAGTCGACCACCAGGTTGGCCGGCAGCTTGGCCTTGGTCAGCGCCTGTTCGGCGATCGCGATCGACACCGAATCGTAGTTCGGACGGCCGTCGCCACCGCGCAGCACCACGTGGCCGTAGCCATTGCCGCGGGTGCGCACGATCGCCACATTGCCCTGGGCGTTGATGCCCAGGAAGGAGTGCGGATGCGCCGACGACAGAATCGCGTTGATGGCGATGCTGATGTCGCCATCGGTGCCATTCTTGAAGCCGACCGGGGTCGACAGGCCGGACGACATTTCGCGGTGGGTCTGCGATTCGGTGGTGCGGGCGCCGATCGCGGTCCAGGCGATCAAATCGCCCAGGTATTGCGGCGAGATCGGGTCCAGCGCCTCGGTGGCGGTGGGCAGGCCCAGTTCGCACACGTCGAGCAGGAACTGGCGCGCCTTTTCCATGCCGACGTTGACGCGGAACGAATCGTCCATGTCCGGATCATTGATATACCCCTTCCAGCCGGTGGTGGTGCGTGGCTTTTCGAAATACACGCGCATCACCAGCAGCATGGTGTCGGCCACTTCGGCCTGCAGTTCCTTCAGGCGGCGGGCATAGTCCAGGCCGGCCACCGGATCGTGGATCGAGCACGGGCCAACCACCACGAACAGGCGCTGGTCCTTGCGGTCGATGATGTTGCGCAGGGCTTCGCGGCCCTTCATCACGGTCTCGGAGGCCAGATCGGTCAGCGGCAGCTTGCTGTGCAAGGCTTCCGGCGACGGCATCGGAGCAAACGAGGTGACGTTGACGTTTTCAATGTCTGGGGAAATCATGGTCTCAACAGTCCAGTTCGGTTCTAATCATTTTCGGGGACGGATAGTGTAGCCGAAATGCGCCGTAGTGGTTTAAGCTGCTGACATGACTACAACATTCGAACCATTCCCGGCCGCGCGATTCATCAAGGAAATCGGCCGCGGCAAAGCCGGCGCCCGCAGCATGTCACGCGATGACGCCCATGATTTGTACCAGGCTATGCTGGATGGCCGGGTTTCCCAGCTGGAGCTGGGCGGTATTTTGCTTTCGATGCGCATCAAGGGCGAATCGGTGGAGGAGATCGCCGGTTTCCTGGATGCCGCCGAGGCGTCATTCGAGCCGTTTAACGCGCCGCCCGGCCAGTTTGCGCCGGTGGTGATCCCGACCTACAACGGTGCCCGCAAGATGGCCAATCTGACGGCGCTGCTGGCCTTGCTGCTGGCGCGCGAGGGCGTGCCGGTGCTGGTGCACGGCGTGACCACCGATCTGGGCCGGGTGGCGACGGCGGAAGTGTTGGCCGAGCTGGGCGTGACGGTGTCGCGCCACCGTTCGGAGGCGGAGGAGGCGATGTCGCAGGGCAAGCCGGCCTTCATCACCATCGAGGCGATGGCGCCCAAGCTGGCGCATCTGCTGTCGCTGCGGCGCATTTTGGGCGTGCGCAATTCGACCCATACGCTGGTCAAGATCATGCAACCGTTTGCCGGGCCGGCGTTGCGGCTGGTGTCGTACACCCATCCGGAATATCTGGAGATGCTGGGCGAGTACTTCACCACCGCCGCCCTGCACGAGCGCGGCGATGCTTTCCTGATGCGTGGCACCGAAGGCGAGACGGTGGCCAACGCCAACAAGGCGCAGCAGATCGACTGGTTCCATGGCGGCCTGCGCACCACGCTGGTTCCCAAGCAGACGCTGGTGGGCGAGTTGCCGCTGCTGCCGGAAAACAAGGATGCGGCCACCACAGCGGCCTGGATACAGTCGGTGCTGGACGGCGCGGTGCCGGTGCCGCCGCCGATCGCCGAACAGGTGGCGCAATGCTTGCTGGTGGCGCGGACCATCGCCTCGCGCCAGCATGTGAGCGAGCCGATCGAGTAAAATCTCGCCCTTTTACGTCATTCCGGCGGAAGCCGGAATCCATGCTGAGCGTGAATGCACACGTTCTATAGATCCCGGCCTGCGCCGGGATGACAAGCGGTAACTAACAGGAATGACATGGCAAAGTTTGATGTAGCGGTAATCGGCGCGGGCGCGGCCGGGATGATGTGCGCGGCCACGGCGGCCCAGCGCGGCCTGCGCGTGGTGCTGATCGACCACGCCGCCAAGCTGGCCGAGAAAATCCGTATCTCGGGCGGCGGTCGCTGCAATTTCACCAATGTGAATGCCGGCCCGGCCAACTTCCTGTCGGAGAATCCGCACTTCTGCAAGAGCGCGCTGTCGCGCTACACCCCGGCGGATTTCGTCGCGCTGGTGAAAAAGCACCGCATCGGCTACCACGAGAAACATCGCGGGCAGCTGTTCTGCGACGATTCGGCCGAGCAGATCATCGACATGCTCAAGGATGAATGCGCGGCTGGCGATGTGCACTGGCGCCTGCCGTGCAAGGTCGATAGCCTGGAGCAGACCGAAGCCGGTTTCGTGCTGCAGACCGATAGTGGCCCGATCGAAGCACCCAGCGTGGTGATCGCCACCGGCGGCCTGTCCATCCCCAAGATCGGCGCCAGCGACTTTGGCTACCGCATCGCCAAACAATTCGAGCTGCGCCTGGTCGAACCGCGCCCGGCGCTGGTGCCGCTGACCTTCGACGCCCAGCAATGGGCACCGTTCGTCGAAATGGCCGGCATCGCGCTGGAAGTGGACGTGGAAACCGGCTCGCTGAAAGGCCGCAACCCGAGCGGCGGGCGGTTCCGCGAGGATTTGCTGTTCACCCATCGCGGCCTGTCCGGCCCGGCGATCCTGCAGATTTCCTCATACTGGCAACCGGGCGCGCCGATCGTCATCAACCTGCTGCCGGAGCTGGACTTGGCGCAAGCGCTGATCGAAGGCAAGAGCACCATCAAGAAACAGCTGGGCAATGTGCTGGCGCAATGGCTGCCGGCGCGTCTGGCCGAAGGCTTGCTGCTAGCCCACGGTTTCGCGCTGGATGCCCGCCTGGCCGACATGCCGGACGCGCAGCTGCGCAAACTGGGCGCCGCCATCAACCAATGGACGCTGACACCGAATGGCTCCGAAGGCTATAAAAAGGCGGAAGTGACGCGCGGCGGCATCGATACCCGCGAGTTGTCGCAGCAAACCATGATGGCCAACAACGTGCCTGGCCTGTACTTCATCGGTGAAACGGTGGACGTCACCGGGTGGCTGGGAGGCTACAACTTCCAGTGGGCCTGGGCTTCCGGTGTGGCGGCTGGGCTGGCTGTTTGATATACTACCGTTCCCTGGAAGTCGCGGCGCCCGTGCAATCCCTTGAAGTCGTAGAAAGATTGCCTATACGCCGTGTTACTTTTGCCACCCGGGGCCGCATGTTTGGCTGATTTGCCAGGCTGTGGCTTGCGCTTTTCGGCAAAAGACGCTATAGTAGCAGTCTTCCTATAACCCCAACGGTTTGAATTTTTACATGACCACTATTCGCCTTAAAGAAAACGAGCCGTTCGAAGTCGCAATGCGTCGCTTCAAACGCACCATCGAAAAAACCGGCCTGCTGACCGAACTGCGTGCACGCGAGTTCTACGAGAAGCCAACCGCAGAGCGCAAGCGCAAGCTGGCTGCTGCTGTTAAGCGTCACTACAAACGCATCCGCAGCCAACAGCTGCCGAAAAAACTCTTCTAAGATTGCTTACGCAGGACAACCTGGCTTTGCCGGTTGTGTTTAGCGGCATCTAAGAGAACACCCGCTCCGGCTTGCCGCAGCGGGTTTTCGCTTTTTTATTTCCACATTCTCTGAAAGAAACGCCATGGGCTTGAAAGCACAGATTACCGAAGACATGAAAAACGCCATGCGCGCCAAAGAAGCTGGCCGTCTGGCCACCATCCGCCTGATCTTGGCGGAAATCAAGCGCAAGGAAGTGGACGAGCAGATTGAAGTCAGCGATGAGCAAACCGTGGCCATCGTGGAAAAAATGATCAAGCAGCGCAAGGATTCGATCACCCAATTCGAAGCCGGCGGCCGTGCCGATCTGGCTGATATCGAGAAAGCCGAACTGGTTGTGCTGAGCGCCTACATGCCAGCCGGCCTGTCGGACGAAGAAGTCGCGGCTGAAGTGGCCGCCGCCGTGGCCGCCACCGGCGCCGCCGGTCCGCAGGACATGGGCAAGGTGATGGGCGTGCTGAAGCCGAAACTGGCCGGCCGCGCCGACATGACCGTGGTCTCCGCGCTGGTCAAAAAAGCGCTGACCCCAGCCTAAGTTTCGCCCCGTCGCGGCTTGATCCGCATCAAAGCGGATCGGCTGTGACGGTATAGTCTGATCTACAACAAGACCGCTCAGCCCTGTGATCCCACAAACTTTTATCGCTGATTTGCTCAACCGCGTCGATATCGTCGACGTGGTCGGCCGTTACGTGCAGCTGAAAAAAGGCGGCGCGAACTACATGGGTTTGTGCCCGTTTCACAATGAAAAGTCGCCCAGCTTCACGGTTAGTCCGACCAAGCAGTTTTATCACTGCTTCGGCTGCGGCGCACATGGAACCTCGATTGGTTTCATGATCGAATATTCCGGCATGGGCTTTGTCGATGCCGTCAAGGAGCTGGCGCAAAACGTCGGCATGGTGGTGCCGGAACAGGACGACAAGATTCCGCCGGCGCAGCGCGCGCAAATGCAGGCCCAGAGCCTGGCGCTGACCGAGGCCATGACGCGTGCCAATGATTTTTACCGGCTGCAGCTGCGTAGCGCGCCGAACGCCATCGCCTATCTGAAAAACCGTGGCCTGACCGGTGAGATCGCGGCCCGCTTCGGCCTCGGCTACGCGCCGCAGGGGTGGGACAATCTGCGTGCCGTGTTCCCGGAGTACGAGGCGGTGGCGCTGGCCGAGTCCGGCCTGGTGATCGACAAGGTGGACGAGGACGGCAACAACCGCAAGCGCTACGACCGTTTCCGCGAGCGCGTGATGTTCCCGATCAAAAATACCAAGGGGCAGGTGATCGCCTTCGGCGGCCGGGTGCTGGATCAGGGCGAGCCCAAGTACTTGAATTCGCCGGAAACGCCTTTATTTTCAAAGGGCTTCGAGCTGTATGGCTTGTTCGAGGCGCGCCAGGCGATCCGCGACGCCGGCTATGTGCTGGTGACGGAAGGCTATATGGACGTGGTGGCCTTGGCGCAGATGGGCTTCCCGCAGGCGGTGGCCACGCTGGGTACGGCGTGCACCACCCATCACGTGCAGAAGCTGCTGCGCCAGACCGATACGGTGATCTTCAGTTTCGACGGCGACAAGGCCGGCCGCCGCGCCGCGCGGCGCGCGCTGGAAGCTTGTCTGCCGCATGTGACCGACAACAAGACCATCAAGTTCCTGTTCCTGCCGACCGAACACGATCCGGACAGCTATGTGCGCGCTTACGGCAAGGAAGCGTTTGAGCAGGAAATTCACGAAGCGATGCCGCTGTCGCAGTTCCTGATCCGCGAAGCGATGGGCGAGCATGATTTGAACAGTCCGGAAGGGCGGGCGCGCATCCAGTTCGACGCCAAGCCGATGCTGCAAGCCATGACGCCCACCGCGCTGCGGCTGCAAATCGTGCGCAGCCTGGCGCAGATGACGCAAACCCAGCCGCACGAAGTGGAATCGCTGTACGAATTATCCAAGCCGGTGGCGGCGGCGCGACAGGCGCCACCGCGCACCGGCCGCACCCAGCCTAAGGGGCTGGAGTTGCAGATCATGCGGGTGGTGGTGACCCATCCGGCGCTGGCGCTGGAGCTCGACGCGGCGGCGCTGCAGGCGTGCCAGTTCTTCGGCGCCGAGGCGGCCGAGCGGCTGGAGCAGCTGGTGACAGCGGCGCGGATGCTCGGCGAGAACGGCACCTTTGCCGCATTCGCGCAGCATCTGAAGTCTTTGAGTGATGAATATGACGGCATCATCGGCGAAATCGTCAAAGAGCCGGAGTCCGAGCGGGATACCGAACGGCTGGTGCTGCGGGCGGCGATCCGCCAGGTCAAGCACAATGCGCTGAAGCAGGAGCTGAGCCAGTTGTTTGCCGCCGGCCTGTCGTCGGACGAGATTGGCGTGCGTTACCGTGAGTTAACCGCGCAGCAAGACCAGCTGTTACGCGAGGCGCAGGCGGAACTGGCGCCAAGGTAATCAGATTGACATTGGGAAGGCGCAGGTCTTCCCTCTGGAAATTGAAAAGTGACGTGCTATAATAAAACGCTAAGTGTTGTATCTTTTGGCATCGTTTTTCTGTTGAGAGTGTGTTTGTTTTCAGTGAGTTAGGCTCTTGATCGACGCGGAATGACAAGTGTCGGCGGCCAGGGCCAGCTTGGGTTTAGTGTCAGCGACATTATGGTCGCTGTAAGCAAACGTTCTGTTTGCTGGCTAACCCAGTCATGGTTTCTTGCTCCCATGCACGAGTCTGATGCAGTAGAATTCCTTGGAGTTCTATGGAGCTCGGTCGGCCTGACCAGGTGTAAGTAAGTCGTAGTATTGTCGGACTTGAGTAGTCGGCAAGTCCGGAGACGTAGGGATCCCATAAGGATCGAAACTTTATCCGTAATCGAAAGCGCCTGTGCCAATCAAGAAACCTGAATCCAAAGCGGCTGAAAAGCCGGTTAAAGTGAGCGCAAAATCCGCCAAGACGGCGGACAAATCGGAGACGCGCGTAGCCACGCAACCGCCGGTGGTCAATCAGACCACGGATGCGGCGACCTTGGCTGCCATCGACACCTCCGGTTACGTGCTGCCCACGGTCAAAGTGCCGGGCCGGCGCGGGCGCAAACCGAAAGAATTCCAGCCTGAAAACGACGAAGTCGCCGCGTTGAACGCGGTCGAACGCGCCGAGCTGAAGGCGGTCGACAAGGCCAAGGCCAAGGACCGCAAGGCCAAGGAAAAGGCGCTGCTGAAAGATGCGTTCTCGTCGGATACCGAGGCCACCGAGGAAGAACTCGAACGCCGCCGCCAGAAGCTGAAAACGCTGATCAAGTTCGGTAAAGAGCGCGGCTTCCTGACCTACGCCGAAATCAACGACCACCTGCCGGACAATATCGTCGATCCGGAAGCGATCGAAGGCATCATCGGCACCTTCAACGACATGGGTATTGCCGTCTACGAGCACGCGCCCGATGCCGAAACCCTGCTGCTGTCCGACAACGTCGCCACCGTCACCAGCGACGACGAGGCCGAGGCTGCCGCCGAGGCGGCGCTGTCCACCGTCGACTCCGATTTCGGCCGCACCACCGACCCGGTCCGCATGTATATGCGCGAAATGGGCTCGGTCGAGCTGCTGACCCGCGAAGGCGAGATTGAAATTGCCAAGCGCATCGAAGATGGCTTGAAAGACATGATCCAGGCGATCTCCGCCTGCCCGGTGACGATTGCCGAAATCATCGCCGCTTCCGACCGTATCCGCGCCGATGAAATCAAGATCGACGAAATTGTCGACGGCTTGGTAGACGACAGCGCAGACACCGCCCCGGCGGCGACCGCGTCGTCCGATGAGGATGAGGAAGACGAGGAAGAGGAAGAAGAGGAAGAAGAGGAAGAAGAAGAATCCAGCCCATCGGGCGCCGCCGCCGGTTATTCGGCCGAGCAGCTGGAAGCCCTGAAAACGGCTTCGCTGGAGAAATTCGACGTCATCTCGCTGCAATTCGACAAGATGCGCCGCGCCTACGAGAAGGAAGGCTACAACTCCAAGGCCTACATCAAGGCGCAGGAAGCCATTTCGGGTGAGCTGCTGGGCATCCGCTTCACCGCCAAAGTGGTCGAAAAGCTGTGCGACACGCTGCGCGGCCAGGTGGACGAAGTGCGTCATATCGAGAAACAGATTCTGGACGTGGCGGTGAACAAGTGCGGCATGCCGCGCGCCCACTTCATCAAAGTATTCCCGGGCAATGAAACCAATCTGGACTGGGTGGATGGCGAAGTGGCCGCCGGTCACGCCTACAGCGCGATTCTGGGCCGTAACATCCCGACCATCAAGGAACTGCAGCAGCGTTTGATCGACCTGCAGGCGCGCGTGGTGCTGCCGCTGCCGGACTTGCGCAACATCAACCGTCAGATGGCGGCCGGTGAAATGAAGGCGCGCAAGGCCAAACGCGAAATGACCGAGGCCAATTTGCGTCTGGTGATCTCGATCGCCAAGAAATACACCAATCGCGGTCTGCAATTCCTCGATCTGATCCAGGAAGGCAACATCGGCTTGATGAAGGCGGTCGACAAGTTCGAATACCGTCGTGGCTACAAGTTCTCGACCTATGCGACGTGGTGGATTCGTCAGGCCATCACCCGCTCGATCGCCGACCAGGCGCGCACCATCCGGATTCCGGTGCACATGATCGAGACCATCAACAAGATGAACCGCATCTCGCGCCAGATCCTGCAGGAAACCGGCGCCGAGCCGGATCCCGCCACGCTGGCCATCAAGATGGAGATGCCCGAGGACAAGATCCGCAAGATCATGAAGATCGCCAAGGAGCCGATTTCGATGGAAACGCCGATCGGCGACGACGACGATTCGCATCTGGGCGACTTCATCGAGGACAACAACACGCTGGCGCCGTCCGACGCCGCGCTGCACGCCTCGATGCGCGGCGTGGTCAAGGACGTGCTCGACTCGCTGACGCCGCGCGAAGCCAAGGTGCTGCGCATGCGTTTCGGCATCGAAATGTCGACCGACCACACGCTGGAAGAGGTTGGCAAGCAGTTCGACGTCACACGCGAGCGCATCCGCCAGATCGAAGCCAAGGCACTGCGCAAACTGCGTCACCCTAGCCGTTCCGACAAGCTGAAGAGCTTCCTGGAAGGTAATTAAGGCTTGACTGGGGACTGACCTAGCCCTTATGCTCGCGTGCTTGGCTTTGTGCCAAGTGCGCGTCAGAGAGGCCAGGGCAGGCTCCAGCGCAACATCCTCTCAGGGCCCTTAGCTCATGCTTGGTTAGAGCAGAGGACTCATAATCCTTTGGTGCGCGGTTCGACTCCGCGAGGGCCTACCACTTTTTAATAGCTGCTCTTGGGCAGCTATTATTTTTAGCGCTTCGTCCGCTGACACTCCCGAGTCTTCAATAATCTTCAGGATCGTGCCTACGTCGGGCATACGCTCACCACGGGCGTATCGATCCATTGTAGGTGGCGGCACATCCCACATCATAGCTGCCCTGCGCACTGAGCGGCCCTTTAGTGCCTTCTCTATCAATTCTTGATATTTCATAGTAATTTACAATTAGTAATATGCATCCAAATGGATTTATTTTGTATCCGAATGGATGTAAGTAAACGATAGCACAGTCGGCTATCGGTGCCTACGGAATTTGCGTGACATGTAACGCATTCGCTATGCGGCTGGCGCGGAAGTAAGTCCAGCCATTTGTTTGAAAGCTGCTTCGATGTCTTGGCGTAGCTGAGTTGATGTTGGGAAGTTGCGATACCTGATGGTTTGGTCGCTCGCGTTTTTCAGCATTGCGTCTCGCTCGGCGTCATGGGCGATTTTGCTGTCATGGGTTGCGTCATCTAACTCGATTACGGCGATGGGTGTCAGTGTTTTTGTGCAGATGAGGAAGTCTGTTCGTTTGCTCGCAGAATTGACCCACTCTGATTGACCCACTTTTCACTGCCTGGCGAATGCTGCCACGCGGTCATATGACCCTTCATACCCCAGCTCCTTAAGGTCCAGATGGAGCTGCTTCAGATTTCGCCGCTGTTTGCGGGGCTTACATGCTTCAGCCTTGAGCCATGCCGACAGCAGCACAGAATATTTGTCTAAGAGACTTGATGAACGCCGCTCCGCGTAAGAGGGCTCGGTGGTTTCCGACCGTAGGTATCGCCGGACGGTGTTGCGGGAGATACCCAGTCGCCTGGCGATCTCCCGGAGGGGAACTTGGTCACGAAGGTGCCAGCGTCGAATTATGCCTAGTAAAGCCACGTCGATCACTCCGATCTCCTGTCGAAAGGACAGGAAGGATTGTGCTATGAGCGTGGGTCAGATTCCATTGCAAATTCGTGGGGAAGATGGGTCAATTTTCAATGCAAATTAACAATTGGCCGTTTGTAGCATGTTTGTGCTACGAGCAGCCTCTTTCATTTAGGCTCATTTTCTATAAAATTAGATGGTAAAAATCTAATTTTTTAGGCTGGAGATACTATTAAGGGTCATACGACCGCGTGGCAGCGTTTGCCAAGCAGTGGAAGGCAGATCAATTGGAATGGGGCAATTCTGCGAGCAAATGAACACTCATGAGCAGGATTGTGTCTTATACGTGGGTCAGATTCGCCTGAAAATTATGGGATGAAGCGGATCAGTTTTCGGTGCGAATCAATAGCTGAGTGGAGGCGAATGTTATGAGTGATTATGATGGCGGGAAAAGTAATAAGGAAAATAAATTCCCTGTCGGCCAGCAGGCCAATATGAGTTGTGAAAATCATATTTTTCAGTTTAAAGATATTCGATCTTTTAGTCTTAAGCTAGGAACTATTCAAAAAAATGCCAATCAAAGTTCTAGTTCAAAAAAAATGATGGACTTGAAGAATTTAATTAATAAAAATAACCTGAAAGGGATGGGGAGTAATAAAAATTCTTTCGATAAAAGTGGGATAGTTCAGCGGTTAAAAACATTAGAACAACTAGCATTGGATCCAAGTAGGATTGGTGAGACTGTGGTAAAGATTACGGATTATTGTGATGACATGGCGGATGAGTCGGCGGGTAAATTTATCGCTATAGGAGATGTTGAATCACCAATTTATATATTTTGGGAAAAATTGAATGAAGCTTTCTATTCTTTGAGTAGTGATATCTCAACTGTAGAAAAGCCTGATGCTGAAGGTGCATCGTTATTTTTTCTGAATATAGTGCGGAAATTGAAAGTCTAAACGAAATTTATGCGGCAGGTGAAAGAGGGGATTTTTCTGGTTCTGGTAATTCACGATTTTTCAAGCTGAAAAAATCACCTGCCACTGAAAATAAAGAAGCTGCTGAAGATTTAGGTGTGGATGATAGAAAAGAAATTAAAAAACCACCATCAAACTACGCTAATGTTTTTAGTTTGCGATCAGACAGATCCCCGTCAGATCGTGGAAAACCTAATGTTGCTAGTACGGTAAAAATTAAAATAAAAATGGTTTGTGACAAGCTGGTGGGATATGGGACGGATATAAACGCAGGGAAAGATTCAGCGATACTTCTTTGGATGAGTGATTTTAATAATCTAATTGAATATCTTGATACGTTATCAAAATCCAATAAGAGCGTGGATATGAAGAGTTATGATTCTCTCATATTGCTTGGTGCAATTTCTAAAATGCAAGAAATTTGCCGGACTGCGGATTCTGTGCGGGCAAATATGTGCCATGAAGCGATTCCTAATGCTCTTCTCAGATTGTTGGGTTTTAAGAAGTAAATTTCCCTTATTGATATTTTCAAGGAATAGTAGAGCAGGTTTCTCATAATCCTTGGTGTGCGGTTCGACTCCGCGAGGGCCTACCAAAATTTAGTAGGTAAACAAAGGGTTAGCTAAGGCTAGCCCTTTGTTATTACAGCTTCTAATTGTTGTTTCTCAAAGCTCGCTGCAAGGTTTGGTGACATCTTATATGCTCACATTTGAGTAAGTAAGAGCTCAGTCATGAAGCCGAGTTACAAGCCACCTTTCGTGACGTTTGTAAAAAAGCAGCGCAAGCAGTTGCAGCTGGTAATTGAAGATGCTGTTGAGGAAGTTTGTGCCAATCCCGATATCGGAGAGTCCAAGGCAGGCGATCTTCAAGGCGTTTGGGTGTATAAGTTCAAGCACAATCGTCAGGATTACCTGATGGCGTATCGTCCGCCGCCAAGCGAAGAGTTGACGGCAGGTGAAATTGATTTATTGTTCATTGATTTCTACCAAGTGGGTACGCATGAAAATTTCTATGCTGCCCTGAAAAAGTATCTGAAATCGTGAGGGTTAGATGAGCCAAGTTACCGCAGAAGTTGTCTTTGAGAGTTTCACGCAGCTTGCTACTCGTGAGCGTGCAAAATTTTTTGCGTTGCTTGCACAGGCAAGTACGCAAGGGCAAAATTTTTCCCATGATCAGGTGTTCGGTCACCTTGCTCAGGATGAATTTACAGCGACTGAAGCTGCTGAGTATTTGGATGTCTCGATGTCGACGTTCCGTCGGTATGTTGCGCAGGGGAAGATCACGGTATCAGGCGAGGTGGGGCGAAATCGGCTGTATGCAACCACGGATTTAAAATCGTTTAAGCGATCGCTCCAGCAGGTGAAAGCCCCAAAATAAAGGGAGTCAGGTTTATCGCCTGACTCCCTTTTTGTTTGGGTGCTAAGCCCAGGTCGCGATTACCACCACAGCGCGTACACCGCGATCAGCACGGCGCAGATGATGGCGGTGCCGATCGCGAAGCCACGGTCGACGCGGAACATCGAGCTGTCGATTTCCAGGCCGCGTTGCTGGCCAGCCGGCGCTGGCGCCAGTTTGCTGATCAGTACCATGCCGGCCGTCACCACGAAGAATACGATGAACATGCGGTCCAGGAACGGGATTTCATACACGCCAGCGGCAGTGGCCTTGGCGAAGCCGATCGGTGCCAGCACCGACAGGTCCATCATGCCAGGCAGGAATTTCAGGATGATGGAGCCGACCAGGCCGCCCACGGTGGCAAACATCGCGGCGCCGGCGGTGGTGCGTTTCCAGAAGAAGCCCAGCAGGAACATGGCCAAGATGCCCGGTGACACGAAGCCGGTGTATTCCTGGATGTACTGGAAGCCACCTTGTTTGTCGATGCCCATCATCGGCGCGATCACCACCGCCAGGCCCATGGCCACCACCACGCTGACGCGGCCTATCCACACCATGCGTTGCTCGCTGGCGGTCTTGTTGAACAGTTTGGTGTAAATGTCGAGCGTGAAGATGGTGGCGATGCTGTTGGCCTTGCCGGCCAGCGAGGCCACCACGGCGGCGGTCAGGGCGGCGAAGGCGATGCCTTTCAGGCCCGATGGCAGCAGACCCAGCAGGATAGGGTAGGCGCGGTCAGGATTCAGCACGCCGTCGCTGTGCATGGCGTCGCCCAGCGAGCCGGATTTGTCCAGCGCGAAGGCGGCGATGCCTGGCAGTACCACGATCACCGGCATCAGCAGTTTCAGGAAGGCGGCAAACAGCAGGCCCTTGCGGGCGGTCGGCAGGTCGGCGCCCAGCGCGCGTTGGGTGATGTATTGGTTGCAGCCCCAGTAGTTCAGGTTGACGATCCACATGCCGCCCAGCAGGATCGACAGGCCGGGCAAGTCCATATAGTTCGGATTGTCACGCTTGAGCACCATATCGAAGTGCTCGCCGGTGCGGGCGTACAGCTCGGTCAGGCCGTGCAGCGCGCCTTGCTTGCCGGCCAGCGCCGCCACCAGGTCCAGCGCCAGCCAGGTCGTGACCAGGCCACCGACCACCAGGCAGGTCACCTGCACCACGTCGGTATAGCCGATCACCTTCATGCCGCCCAGGGTGATGACGGCGGCAAACACGGCCAGGAACAACATGCACGGCAGCAGGGCGATGCCGGACAGGCTGCTGATCGCCAGCGCGCCAAGGTACAGGATCGAGGTCAGGTTGACCACCACGTACAGACCCAGCCAGAACAGCGCCATGGTGGTGGCCACCGCCTTGCCATAGCGCTGTTCGAGGAACTGCGGCATGGTGTAGATGCGGTTTTTCAGGTACACCGGCATGAAGAACACGGCGACGATCACCAGCGTGGCGGCCGCCATCAGCTCATACACGGCAATTGCCATGCCGATGCGGTAACCGGAGCCGCTCATGCCGATGAATTGCTCGGCCGAGATGTTGGAGGCGATCAGCGAGGCGCCGATGGCCCACCAGGTCAGCGAGCCTTCGGCCAGGAAGTAGTCGTGCGAGGCCAGTCCGGAACTGGCCTGCTTGCGGCGGTAGACCCACAGGCCGTAGCCCGCCACCAGGACGAAATAAACCAGAAAGACGATCAGGTCGATAGTTGAAAAGTTGCGCATGCAATGCTCTTGAATGAAGTTGTCTCGTCAGCAGGTCGCGAAGCAAGACGCGGCTGCCATTTTTATTGGTGCGCCAGCATTATTGCTGAATACGGACGCGTTGTGAGCATTTATGCACTGCGGTTAGGAAGAATCATTGCCCCGGTTGGTGATTTTTGTAATCCTTTTAGTGGCAAAATCACCGAAAAAGGAGGAGACATTATGATTGATCGAAATCGACGGAGTCTGGTGCTTGCTGTTGGTAGCGCTATCACGACCTCGACGGTGGGCTTGCCGGCGTGGGCCGTACCGGACGGGCGCAAGCTGGGTTATGCGATCGTTGGCCTGGGTGGGTATGGGCTGGGCGTGATTATTCCGCAGTTCAAGAACTGCCAGCACAGCAAGCTGGTGGCGCTGATCAGCGGCGATCCGGCCAAGGCGCGCCGCGTTGCGGCTGAGTACGGGGTGCCGCAGCACGGGATTTACGATTACAAGAATTTCGACAGCATCAAGGACAATCCGGACATCGATATCGTCTATGTCTGCCTGCCGGTGTCCATGCATGCCGAGTACACGATACGCGCCGCCAAGGCCGGCAAGCATGTGATGTGTGAAAAACCGATGGCGGTGTCGTCAGCCGAGTGCGAGGCGATGATCGCCGCCTGCAAGCGGGCCGGCAAGAAGCTGATGATAGGCTATCGCTGCCACTTCGAAGCCCACAATCTGGAAGCGCGCCGGCTGGCGCGCGCCGGCCACATCGGGAAGTTGCGCTATTTCCGCTCCGAACACGGTTTCACCATGGGCAACCCGGACTCCTGGCGCCTGAAGAAAGCCATGTCTGGCGGCGGTTCGATGATGGATATCGGCATTTACGCGCTGAACGCGGCACGTTACATGACGGCCGAGGAGCCGATATCGGTCTACGCCAAGGAAACCACCGACCGCAACGATCCGCGCTTCCGCGAAGTCGAGGACATGATCGAGTTCCAGCTGGAATTCCCGTCCGGCGTGATCGCGTCCTGCATGTCGATGTACAGCGCCAACCAGAACCACATCCTGCTGATGGGCGACAAGGGCCGCATTGATCTGGAGCCCGGCACGCGCTACGACGGCAACAAGCTATGGGTGGGGCAGGACCGCGGCAACCAGATCACGCCGCCGCCGGGGCCGGGGCAGACGCAGTGGGCGGCTCAGCTCGACCACCTGTCGCTGTGCGTTATCAACAACAGGGAGCCGATCGTACCGGGTGAGGAGGGCTTGCGCGACATCCGCATCATCGAAGCGGTCTACCGCTCGGCGCGCGAGCAGAAGCGCATCGTGCTTACGTAACGCTGTCTTCGGCCGCGCGCACATCCAGCATGGAGGCCACCAGATCGGCCTCGGTCAGGAGTTCCTGCAGCGGGAAGCCGTCTTCCAGTGCGACCACGGCACCGGCCGGGATGGTGTCGGCTTCGCCGCTGGATGACTGCGGGGCGTGCGGCATGTAGGCGAATTGCGGATAGCGGGTCTGGCCGCGCTGGGCGATGTCGTTCAGCGTGCGTGGCGCCGCCCGCAGCAGGCCGTTGCGGACCCGGCGCTGGCGGTCTTCGGCGCGCTTTTTCAGCTGTGCCGCCAGACGCGCGATTTCTTCCGTCAGGCGGTCGGCTTCGGCTTGCTGGCTTTGCATTTCCTCGTCGCTCAGCGTTTCTTCCCATTGCGTCAGCTTCAGCAGACCGCGCTTGTGCATGGCCTGGCGCTGCAGGTCGATTTCCAGCGTCGACAACCGGGTCTTGTGGATGTCCAGCGTTTGCTGGACGCTGGCGTCGCCGTTGGCGCGGTGCCAGCGGTCGTTGAAGTCGAATACCAGACCATCAAAGTAGAAATACATCGGCAGCGCGTGCGGCGACTGCAGCACTTGCTGCGGGCTCAGCTGCCAGCGTGCCGCCAGCTCGGCCAGGGTCAGGGTCAGAGGTTCTATCGTAGGCATGTCGCCATTTTCGCATAGCGCGCGACTTGTTGCGCCGACCTTTACGTTTTTGAACTACCCACATTTCGATTTTTGCCGACAGCCGATTTCGCGCTTTGGCGGACGTTATACTCGTTTCATAACAAAAATGAGCAAAATAAGGGGACATGGATGGGCGACAGGACCATACGCAAAATCGTGATTGTCGGTGGCGGCACCGCCGGCTGGATGGCGGCCGCGCCGCTGGTACAACGCCTCGGCAAGCGCGCCGAGATCGTGCTGATCGAGTCGCCGGACATCGGCACCGTCGGCGTCGGTGAAGCCACCTTGCCGACCATACGCTATTACAACGCCGCGTTGGGGCTGGATCAGGACGACTTCATCCGCAAGACGCAGGCCTCGTTCAAGCTGGGCATCGAGTTCAAGGACTGGGGCCAGCTCGGCAATCGCTTCTTCCATGGTTTTGGCGATTTCGGTCCCAAGATCGATGGCCGCTCGCCGTATATGCATTGGTTGCACCTGGCGCGGTCCGACCCGAATATTCCGTCGTACGAAAACTGGTCGATGTCGACCGTGATGGCGCGCAACCAGCGCTTCGCCATGCCGATGGACAGTTCGCCGTATTCCTACGCCTTCCACTTCGACGCCGGCCTGTACGCCGCCTATCTGCGCGAATGGTCGATGCAACGCGGCGTGCAACGGATCGAAGCCACTGTCGCCGAGGTTGAGTTGCGGCCGGACGACGGCTTCATCGCCGCCCTCAAGCTGAAAGATGGCCGCCGCATCGAAGGCGAGCTGTTCATCGATTGCTCGGGCTTCCGTGGCCTGTTGATCGAAGGCGCGCTGCACGCCGGTTACGACGACTGGAGCGAGCAACTGCCGTGCAACAGCGCGCTGGCCGTGCCGTGCGAAAAGGTGCCGAAGATCACGCCATTCACCACCTCCACCGCCAAGCCGGCCGGCTGGATCTGGCGCATTCCGCTGCAACACCGTACCGGCAACGGCCACGTCTACAGCAATGCCTTCACCACCGATGCCGAAGCCCAGCGCGTGCTGCTGGAAGGGCTGGACGGCAAGGCGCTGGACGAGCCGCGCCAGCTGCGCTTCGTCACTGGCCGCCGGCGCAAGTCCTGGGTCAAGAATTGTGTGGCGGTGGGGCTGTCGTCCGGCTTTGTCGAGCCGCTGGAATCGACCAGCATCAACCTGATCGAAAACGCCGTCGGCAGCCTGATCCAGTATTTCCCGGATCTGGATTTCAAGCCCGAGCTGGCTTATGAGTTCAACCGTTTCATCAGCAAGCGCTATGAGTCGGTGCGTGACTTCATCATCATGCACTACAAGCTGACCAACCGGACCGACAGCGAATTCTGGCGTTACTGCGCCAATATGAAAATTCCGGACAGCTTGCAGCACCAGATCGAGCTATTCCGCGAAAGCGGGCGGGTAGCGGTCTACGATCCGGATGGTTTCGCGGAACCGTCGTTCGTTTCCATGCTGCTGGGCCTGGGCGTGGTGCCGCAGACGGACGATCCCTTCGTCGCCGCGCTGGACCGCGACAAGCTGCAAGCCCATCTGGCGGCGGTGCGCGCGACGGTGATCAAGGCCGTCAGCGGCATGCCGGATCACACCGAGTACCTGAACGCCAACGCCCGCGCCTGACGGATCATCAGCTCAATCCGGGCGCCAGACAGTAAAATGGCAGTCTTGCTGTCCCGGAGTATTGACCATGATGTATTTGAAAGTCCCGTTCGCGGAAAAAGATGAAGCCAAGGCGCTGGGCGCGCGCTGGAACAACGAGCGCAAGTCCTGGTATGTGCCGGAAGGGAAGGACGCAGCGGCGTTCTCGCGCTGGCTGCCACCGGGCGGCGCCGATTTCGTGCCGGCCGTAGCTGCGCCATCGTTGAAGTCGCGTCCGCAGATGACCGATACCTATGCCGGCAAGCCGATCATCGGCCGTCATTTCGTCGACCTGCAGCATGACTGCAGCCCGTTCGAAGCCTGTCCGGTGTGCGCGCCCAAGCTGGCCGGCTGGCAGGCGGTGTATGACGATGTTGCAAAGATGCTAAAACCGCTGCGTCCGGCATGATGTTCTATTTACAAAAACGGCGGGAAATGCAATCCTGATCGGGATGAATTTCCGTACCGAAAATCGCCCTGTCGAGCCGGTGCAGCGCTTCCGCCGTCCCGCCGATGTGTTCGAGGCGCTGTTGCAGAGTATCCAGGGCGGCGAAACCCACGCCCGCCCGACGCTGGATCTGGTGCCGGGCTCACCCTTTCTGCCTTTCCTCGAAATCGGCTACGCGCTGCGTACTTGTCTGGAAAAACCAGTTAAACACGACTATCTGCTGGAAAGGCTGCGCCCGCACCTGAACGTGCTGATCGGGACGCTGCCAGCCTGTATTATGCCGATGGGCATGCTGCCCAAGCTGGCGCCGCTGCCCGGTTTCCGCAAACTGGAAGACATCGCCGACGATGAAATCCGCGACTGGCTGATTCAGGAAGGTGGCCTGATCTACGGCGAAATGCAGCGCTTCGAGCTGGAAAACTACTTCGACGCCGTCAAACCGTATCTGGCGCCGGGCGGCCTGATGGTCGATCTTGGCAGCGGCCTGGGCAAGGTGGTGATGACGGCAGCGTTGACCCTGCCATTTACCCGCTGCATCGGCGTCGAATTGCTGAATTACCGGCACCGGCTGGCGCAGGAGCGGCTGGTGCGCCTGTTGACGCTGGCCCGTCAGGGACTGGAGGCGCTGCCGGAGCCGCTGACGCTGGAAACGCCGCTGCAACTGCCGTCCGGTGTGCAGGCCAACGGCCGCCACTTGCTGGATCTGGGCGCGCGCATCGCCTTCCTCGAAAACGATATGTTCAAGGTCGATGTGCGCGGCGCCAGCCTGGTGTTTCTGTACAGCACCTGCTTCGGGCCGCTGATGGACGCCATCAGCGACAAGCTGGCGCGCGAACTGAGCGAAGGTGCGCTGGTGACCACCACCACCTATCCGATCAAGCATCCAGCCTTCAAGCTGCTGGAGATGCATGCGCCGGGTACCTTATCCTGGACCAGCGTGATGATTTACCAGCGGGTCGGCCCGCAGATGAGCGTGCCGGCGTCCGAATCCCGCTATCTGCACCAGCCCGACCCGGACGCCTGGGATGCCCGGGCGCGGGCCGAGCTGCTGGCCATGATCGGCGGCTAAAGCAGCCATTTGCGTGCAGTAGCGATCACGTTGTCGGACAAAGCGCGCGTGAACGGGGTCTGGATATCCCACATATGCCAGACCAGCGGCACCTCCAGCCATTGCCCAGGCGCCAGATCGACCAGCGTTCCCGCCGTCAGCTGCCGCGCGCATTGCAGCGTCGGCAACATGCCATAGCCGAAGCCGGCCTCGACAAAGCGCACGTAACCGTCCGAGCTGGACAGCGCATGATGCGGATAGCGGCCGGTGTAACCGGTCTGGCGGGCGATGAAGCGGGTTTGCAGCATGTCCTTGCGGTCGAAATTCAGCGCTGGCGCCTGCTGCACCGCCTGCGCCGTCATGCCATCCGGGAACCAGCGGCCGGCAAACTCCGGCGCCGCCACGCACAAGTAGCGCATCACGCCCAGCGGGGTGGCGGTGGTGCCCGGTACCTGAGTGGTTTCGCTGGTCACGCAGCCGATCACCCGGCCTTCGCGCAACATGGTCAGCGTGTGGTCCTGATCGTCGATGCGGATCTGCAGCATGCAGGCGCCGCCAAGCATCAGCGGCGACACCGCCTCCTGCAACCAGGTGGCGGCGCTGTCGGCATTGACGGCGATGGCGATTTCCGGTGGCGTGCCGCTGTCGCCGGGACGCTGGTCCAGCGCCGATTCCAGCAGCCGCACCTGGCGGTAATGGGCGATCAGCCGTTGCCCGGCAGCGGTCGGCAGCGGCGGCTGACTGCGCACCACCAGCAATTCGCCGGCGGCGTTTTCCAGCATGCGCAGCCGTTGCGAGACGGCTGACTGGGTGATGGCCAGCGCCGCCGCAGCCTTGTCAAAGCTGCCATATTCGATCACGGCATCGAGTGCCGCCAGTCCCCGGTAGTCTACGCGGCTCATTAGCTCACCTAATACTTGGCAAATAAGATTAATTATACTTATCTTGCGACTGGCCGTAAGCTGGGCTCTTTTTTGCACCGGAGAAGGGCCATGGAAGCTGCGGCATTTTTAAAAGGCATCGGTTTGGGCGGTAGCCTGATTATTGCGATTGGTTCGCAGAATGCTTATCTGTTGAAGCAGGCATTAAAACGCGAGTTTGTGCTGACTTGTATCGTGATTTGTATTTTATGCGATGTGGTGTTAATTGCCGCCGGAGTTGCCGGCATGGGGACGCTGATTATCGAAGCGCCAGCGATTTTGTTCTGGATTAAAATCGCCGGCGCGGCATTTTTATTCTGGTATGGCGTGCGCGCGGCACGCTCAGCGTTACATCCTTCCGCCATGGCTGCTATCGATAATAATACCGCGCCGAACCGGAAAACGGTTATTGTGGCAATGCTGGCTTTCAGCCTGTTAAATCCCCACGTTTATTTGGATACGGTGGTGTTATTAGGTTCGATCGGTGGCCAGCAAAATGGCAACGGACGGCTGTATTTTGCCTTGGGTGCAATGTTGGCATCTACGATATGGTTTAGCAGCCTGGGCCTGGGGGCACGTTATTTAACGCCAATATTTTCACGTCCAGCCGCCTGGAGAATTTTGGACGGCATTATCGCGCTGGTGATGTGGACGTTGGCGATTTCCCTGTTTTTCTAGCTTCTACGCTGGAAACTGGCTGGTTCGTGCTAATTTTTGGCATGAAAACCGGCGTCCCGCCCCTCAAATCATGGATGTGCCGATAGGCAACACTCGAGTACGGCAATTGTCGCCAGCAGCTGAGTTCGGCATACAATGCCTGAAGTCACTTTAAGAACAGCGCCTCCCGGCGCCAGCCGTCCATGAGCGCAAGCCCCGACTATTTAATCGCGATGGTGGTGGATTTTTCCGCCGATACTATTTTAAGCGCCTTGCTTATTTTCCTCTGGATAATCCAGCGTAAGGAAAGGCATGCGCTATTCTGGGGCGCAGGTCAGTTTTCCGTGATGATCGGTTCAGCGATCTGGTTGAATTCTGAAGATGTATTGTCGTTGTCCACGCGCTTATATTTATGTGGTTTATCGCTATCGCTGGCTATCGCCGGTTATTGGGCGGGGACCCAATTCTTTATCGGTAAATTACGTCCACATCATATTCGCTGGATGGGGCCTATTGTTCTGATATTAAGCGGCCTGTTTTATTTTTTGTGGAATACCAATCCGCATTGGCTGGTGCCCGGCAGTGCGGCCGGTTTGGGCTTGATATTATGTTGGGCTGGCCGGCGTTTGATCGGCGTTAATAAGCGCTATCGCTTATTGGGATGGACCTTGATTATGCGCGGCTGCCTGGATTTGTTGAGCGCCGCCAGTTTTGGACCGGAGATGTACGAGCAGTGGTTTGTCTTCACCAGCGTGTTCAAGGTGCTGTCGATGCTGGGCCTGACCTACGCGGTTCAGGATGAAATCCAGCAACGTTACGCCCGCACTATCGACAGCCTCAGCCACGGCTTTTTGATACGCGACCGGCGCGGCTACATCCACGTTGCCAATGAACGTTGTGCAAAGTTGCTAGGTTTTAACAGTGCTGAAGAGTTGATCGGATTGCATGTTTGCGATCTGCTGCCCAATCTGACCCGGGACATGGCCGACGCCTATTTCCGCTATTTCGAGACCGAAGGCGTCCAGTACCCCATTTCCAATACCGCAACCGTCACCCTGCGCAACGGCAGCCGCTTGCCGGTGGAGTTGCTGGGTTCGCCGTACATCGAGCGCGGCAGATTGTTCTGCCTGGTCCAGTTACTCGACATCAGCGAGCGCCAAAAAAAGGATGATCAGCTGTATCAGGCCGCCCGCATCGACCCCATCACCGGCTTCTTCAACCGTCACGCGCTGTCGCTGCGGCTGACCGAAGAGGTGGAAAAAGCGGCCGCCGCCGGCCAGGAATGTGCCGTGTTGTGCGTGGATCTGGGCAAGTTCAAGCGCGTCAACGAATCCTTCGGCCATGCCGCCGGCGACGAATTGCTGCGCAGCGCGGCGCGCCGCCTGCACCGCCTGCTGCGCCCGGCCGACGTGCTGGCCCGGTTTGACGGCGACGAATTCATCGTCCTGATCCCCGGCCTGGCGCCGGGTAGCGCCGAAACCGTGGGGGCGGATTGTGCTTCTGCCATGATTGCCGCCATGGGCAAGGGTTTTGAGCTGTCGTATCACGCCATCAGCGTCACGGCCAGCATCGGCATTGCCTGCTACCCGCAGCACGGCACCGACAGCGGCGCGCTGCTGCACAATGCCGATATTGCGATGTACGAGGCGCGGAAAGCCGGGCGCGGCGAGCAGCGTTTGTTTGACGATGACATGAACGCCGCCGCCAAGGATGCGCTGATGATCGATGGCGCGCTGCGCGGCGCGCTGGCGGCCGGCGAGTTTTATCTGGTCTACCAGGCCATCACCAATGCCCACACCGGCAAGCTGACCAAGGTGGAGGCGCTGCTGCGCTGGAATAGTTCCCTGCTGGGGCCGGTCACGCCGGATCGCTTCATCCCGGTGGCCGAGGACAGCGGCATGATCGTCGAGCTAGGTACCTGGGTGCTGGAGCAAGCTTGCCGTCAGGCCGGCCGCTGGAAGCAGAGTGTGTTGGATGATGTGACCATCAGCATCAACGTCTCGGCCTGGCAGTTGGCTGATCCGGCCTTCGTCACGCTGGTGTCGCAGGCGTTGATCAGCAACGGTCTGTCACCGCACCAGCTGGAACTGGAGCTGACCGAGCGCGTGCTGATCGATGATGCCATCCATGTGCAGACCGTGCTGGCGCAGCTGCGCGCGCTGGGTGTCGGCATTTCGCTGGACGACTTCGGCACCGGCTATTCCTCGCTCAGTTATCTGACCCAGTTCCACCTCAACACGCTGAAGATCGACCGCGCGTTTGTCATGGATATCGAGCATAGCGAGCGCAGCAATTCGCTGGTGCACGCCATCATTGCCATGGGCCACAGCCTGGGCTTGCAACTGGTGGCGGAGGGCGTGGAGACCGCCGGCCAGGCGTCCATCCTGGAAAAAATGGGCTGCCATTATCTGCAGGGCTATCACATTTCGAGGCCGATTTCGCCGGAGTTGCTGCTGCAGTTTGCCGACGGCCGCGCCGGCGCCGCGCCGCAGCCCTACACCGACTACGCTATTTAGACGCAGCGGCGGCTTCGGCGGCGGTTGGCACTTTCAGCGCCGCCTCGTCGGCGGTCAGAATCCAGATGCGGTCGATATTGCCCATGCTGTCCACCGTGTAGTTGACCACCAGTCCGCTGCCGCGCACGGCGGCCGGCATTTCAATCCGGTTGTCCTGGTCGAAGATGCGGGCGGCGGGCGACAGCCGGCGCGCCTTGCCGTCCAGCGTGATGTCGGGGTAATAGCCCGGCGTAAAGACGCCGCGCAGGGTATTGGCGGGGAAGGGGCGGTCGAAGGCCAGTGCCGGCAGGGCGATCAGGGTGGCAAACAACAGCGTTATCCATCGCGGCATGGACGGACTCCTCGCAAGACGTGAAAACCCCAGCTTACCCCATGGTGGCAAACATCGCCAGCACCGCCAGCGCCATCACGATGGTGCAGGCCCAGCCCAGCACGCGCAGCCGTGTCGAGACCACCAGGTCACCCATGACGCTGTGGCGCGTGGCCAGGTTCATCACCACCGCCATCACCGGCACCGCGATCACGCCATTGATGACGGCGCTCCAGTACAGTGCGCGCATCGGGTCGATATGGGTGAAGCACAGCGCGGTGCCGACCAGGGTGGCGCCGATGATGATGGCGTAAAACTTCTGGCCGCCGGCCAGTTGCAATTCCAGGCTGTTACGCCAGCGCATGGCGCCGGCGATGGCGTAGGCGGCCGAGCCGGCCAGCACCGGCACCGCCAGCAGGCCGGTGCCGATGATGCCCATGCTGAACAGCGCAAACGCGAAATCGCCGGCGATCGGCCGCAGTGCTTCGGCGGCCTGGGCCGACGAGTCAATGTGCGTGATGCCGTGCGCGCCCAGCGTGGCGGCGGTGGTCAGCATGATGAACATCGCCACCAGGTTGGAGAAGCCCATGCCGGTGATGGTGTCGATCTTGATGCGGCGCAGCTGTTCGGCGGCTTGCTGGCCGGCGTGCTTGAGCGGATGCGCTTGCGGATCAGCTCGCAGGTCTTCGACTTCCTGCGAGGCTTGCCAGAAAAAGAGGTAGGGGCTGATGGTGGTGCCGAAGATGGCGACCACGGTGGTGATGTAATCCGGCTGCCAGCTCAGGCTGGGCAGCACGGCGGCGTGCAGGATTTGCAGCCAGGGCAGCTTGAGCGTCAGCGCGGTGACGACGTAGGCCAGCAGGGCCAGCGTCAACCATTTCAGCACGCGCACGTAGCGCTGGTAGGGCAGGGTGACTTGCAGCACCACCGACAGCAGGCCGGCGGCGGCCGCGTACCAGTGGGGCTGGCCGCCGGCGATCAGCGTCGCGGCCTGGCCCATGGCGGCGATGTCGGCCGCGATGTTGATGGTGTTGGCGATCAACAGCAGGCTGACGATGGCGAACAGCAGCCATCGCGGGTAGTGGCGGCGGATGTTGGTGGCCAGGCCGTGTCCGCTGACGCGGCCGATGTGGGCGCTGACGGCCTGGATGCCGATCATCAGCGGATAGGTCAGCAGCACGGTCCACAACATGCCGTAGCCGAACTGGGCGCCGGCCTGCGAATAGGTGGCGATGCCACTCGGGTCGTCATCGGCCGCGCCGGTGATCAGCCCCGGCCCCAGCTTGCTGAGCCAGCCGCCATTCGCTTGCGGCCCTGCAGCGTCGGCCGCGTGGGCCGGGACGCTGTCGTCGTCGCGTCCCATGGCGGGCTCCACGCGCCGCGCGTCATCGCCGTTCGCGTCGCCGGGCGCGCGTTGCTGACTGTGCAGGTCGATGTTCATGTGCTCCTCCTGCCGCCCACTTTAGAGCGGCCGCAAGTGGGCGACTGTACGCGGACGTACTGAGACTGCGTTCACAAGTGTTGCTGTGTCATCAAGATGTCATGGTCGCGTCATCGCATCGTCACATGCAATTCCTACAATCTTGCCAGTTGATTTTCCACCAACCTAGCAAGAAAGAACAACAGCCATGTCCCAGCGCTTCCCTCTGAAACCTTTGTGCCTGCTCGTACTGCAAGCTCTGGCTTGCCAGGCTTACGCCGCCGACGTGGCCGCCACCAACGATGCCGCCGCCGATGACGCCGCTGCCGTCGCCGCCATGGCCGGCCCGGTGCAGACGGTGGAAATCACCGGCCGTGGCCAATCGCGCCAGGTGCAAAACATCAATAAAGCCGACCTGGGCGAAGCGCTGCCAGGCACCAGCCCGCTGAAAGTGCTGGAAAAACTGCCAGGCGTGAACTTCCAGTCGGCCGACCCGTTCGGCGCCTACGAATGGTCGACCCGCTTCAGCATTCGCGGCTTCAACCAGAACCAGCTGGGCTTCACGCTGGACGGCATTCCGCTCGGCGACATGACCTACGGTAACAACAACGGTCTGCACATCAGCCGCGCCATCTCGTCCGAGAACATCGGCAGCGTCTCGGTATCGCAGGGCGCCGGCGCGCTGGGCACCGCCTCCACCAGCAACCTGGGCGGCACCGTGCAATTCTTCACGCTGGCCCCAAGCGATGAGCGCGGCCTGACCTTCGCGCAAACCCTGGGCAGCGATTCGACCTCGCGCACCTTCGCCCGCGTCGATACCGGCCTGATCAACGGCGTCTTCAAGGCCTACCTGAGCGGCACCCGTCAGCGCACCGACAAATGGAAAGGCGAAGGCGGCCAGGATCAGGATCAGCTGAACTCGCGCTTCGTGTTCAACTTTGGCGACAACAGCCTGACCGGCTTCCTGAACTACTCGGACCGCAAGGAAATCGACTACCAGGACATGTCGCTGGAAATGATCCGCCGCCTCGGCTACAACTGGGACAACTACCAGTCCGACTGGAACCGCGCGGTCAACGCTGCCAAGGGCGTGTTCACCGGCGGCGTGAACAGCCTGGACGATGCTTACTACTCGGCCGGCGGCCTGCGCAAGGACACGCTGGGAGGCCTGACGCTGGACCTGCGCCTGACCCAGAACGTCGACCTGAAGACCACCATCTACCACCACGACAACAAGGGCCAGGGCCACTGGTACACCCCGTACGTGGCGACCAACGCCAGCAACCCGATCTCGCTGCGTACCACCGAGTACAGCATCTATCGTGATGGCATCACCAGCGACGTGAGCTGGGAACTGGGCGACCACACCATCAGCGCCGGTCTGTGGGGTGAGCGTAACAACCACACCGCCAGCCGCAACTACTACGCGGTGACCGGCCCGGCCGACACCATGTACTACCTGACCAAGCCATTCGCCACCGACTGGAAGCAGAACTTCATCACCACCACCTCGCAGTACTACCTGCAGGATACGCTGGCGCTGGTCGACGGCAAGCTGAAGCTGAACGCCGGCTTCAAATCGGTCGACGTCGACATCAAAGCCACCAACCTGGTCGGCACCCGCGCCGCCGGCTCGCTGACGGCCGACAAGAAATTCCTGCCACAGGCCGGCTTCAACTACGCCCTCACCAGCGACGATGAAGTGTTCGGTTCGGCGTCGAAAAACATGCGCGCCTACCAACCGGGCGTGACCGGTCCGTTCTCGCAGACCCAGACCGCGTTCAACAACAGCGTCGGCAGCCTGAAGCCTGAGACCTCGGTCAACGTCGACCTCGGCTACCGCTTCAAGCGCGATGCGCTGCAAGGCTCGCTGGCGGTGTACAGCGCGCGCTTCGACGACCGTCAGTTGAGCGTGGCGACCTGCGCCGGCATCGTCGGTTGCGCCTCGACCTTCGTCAACGTCGGCAAGGTTGACACCAAAGGTCTGGAAGCGATCGCCGTATGGAAGTTCAGCCGTGAACTGAGCTGGTTCAACTCCTACACCTTCAACGATTCCAAGTACAAGTCGAACTACATGGACGGCACCACCCTAGTGGCGGTCAGCGGCAAGGAAGTGGTGGACGCGCCGCGTCAATTGTTTAACACCGAAGTGTCGTATGAAGGCGGCCCATGGTTCGCCCGCGCCGGCGCCAAGTACACCGCCAAGCGCTACTACACCTACCTGAACGACGCCAGCGTGCCATCGTTCTGGCTGGCCAATCTGTCGGCCGGCTACAAGCTGAAATCGGTGGGTTGGGCCAAGGAACTGGCGCTGCAAGTCAACGTGACCAATCTGTTTGACAAGCAGTACATCGCCACCATTGGCTCCAACGGCTTCCAGGCCAGCGATCCGACTGGCACTGCGCAGACCCTGCTGACCGGCGCGCCGCGTCAGCTGTTCATCTCGCTGAACGGCAAGCTGTAAAGCACCGCAGCGCCACGCTGTTGCTTGAACAACACAGCAGCCGCGTGGCGCTGGCATGGTGTCCGACATAGTTGCATACTGGCTAGCCAGCATCCAGCGATGAGGAGACCAGCCATGAAATGGTTTTACGATCTGAAAATAGCCACAAAACTGATCGTTTCTTTTGGTGCGGTGTTGTTACTGACCCTGATATTGGGCATCAGCAACATCATCTCGATGAACCGCGTCAACCAGGCCTCCACCGACCTGGCGGAAAACTGGATGCCCAGCGTGCGTGCGGCGATGGAGCTGCGTTCCGACGTCGGCGAATTGCGGCGCTGGGAGCTGGCCCACCTGCTCAACGAAGATACGGCCAGCATGGCCGATTATGAAAAGCGCATGGAGCAGACGCTGGTGACCTTCAAAAGTCATCGCGACACCTATGAAAAGCTGATTTCCAGTCCCGAAGAAAAAGCCACCGCGACCGAGTTCGACAAGAACCTGGCAGCCTTCATGGTCGAGCACGGCAAGATGATAGAGCTGTCGCGCGGCAACAAGAAAGCCGAGGCGCGCGCTGCGGCGGCCGGCGAGTCGGCCCGGCTGCTGACCGCGATTACCGACAATGTCAACAAGCTGGTCAAGATCAACGTCGACGGCGGCGATGCCGCCAGTGACGACGCCACCGCAATTTACGCCAGCGCGCGCATCACCTCGATTGTTTTATTGGTAGTGAACATCGGCATCGGCATGGTGCTGGCGATGTGGGTGGCGAAAATCGTCGCCTCGCCGCTGCAGCAGGCGGTGACGCTGGCGCGCCAGGTGGCCGACGGCGACCTGACACAAGCGATCGAAGTCAAAAGCGCCTGTGAAACCGGGCAACTGATGCAGGCGCTCAAGGACATGACCGGCAATCTGGAGAGCCTGGTCAGCCAGGTGCGGCATGGGACCGACACCATCGCCACCGCCTCGTCCGAAATTGCCAGCGGCAACCAGGACTTGTCGTCGCGCACCGAGGAACAGGCCAGCTCGCTGGAAGAGACCGCCTCGTCGATGGAGCAACTGACCAGCACCGTCAAGCAAAACGCCGACAATGCGCGCCAGGCCAACCAGCTGGCGCAATCGGCGTCCGGCATCGCGCAGAAGGGCGGCGATGTGGTGGGGCAGGTGGTGGGCACCATGGCCTCGATCAACGAATCATCGCGCAAGATCGTCGAAATTATTTCGGTGATTGACGGCATCGCCTTCCAGACCAACATCCTGGCCTTGAACGCGGCGGTGGAAGCGGCGCGCGCTGGCGAGCAGGGGCGTGGCTTCGCGGTGGTGGCGGGCGAGGTGCGCAACCTGGCACATCGGTCGGCGGCGGCGGCCAAGGACATCAAATCGCTGATCAATGATTCGGTGGAGAAGGTGGAGACTGGCTCATCGCTGGTCAACCAGGCGGGCGACACCATGAGTGAGATTGTCGCCAGCATCACCCGCGTGACCGACATCATGAATGAAATCACCTCGGCCAGCGTGGAGCAGAGCGCCGGCATCGAACAGGTGAACACCGCCATCGTGCAGATGGACCAAGTGACGCAGCAAAACGCCGCGCTGGTGGAAGAAGCGGCGGCGGCGGCCGAATCGATGCAAGACCAGGCCGCGCGGCTGAGCGAAGTGGTGAGCGTATTCAAGCTGCTGCACAGCGCGCAGGCGGTGCCACGTCCGGCCTCGCGCGCCAAGCCATCGGTGCCGAAGGCGGTAGTCGCCAGTGTCAAAACCAGCCCCGCCGCACCCAAGCCCGCGCTGAAAAAGCCAGTCAAAGAAGTCGTCGGCGGCGACGAATGGGAAGCCTTCTAACACCCCGGGGTCAGGTCCATCATTTCTACACGGTCCCAGCTGTAGTTAATCCGGGGTCAGGTCCATCATTTCTACACGAACTCAGCTGTAATAGCGCATTAGGCTGAGCTCGTGTAGAAAAAATGGACCTGACCCCGGAGTTTTTCACGGGCTCGGCAGTAATGGGGGATTAAGGCTCAGGTCGTGTAGAAATGATGGACCTGACCCCGGAGTTGCGTTCTTGCCAGGCGGCTAGGGCGGCGCGGTAGCGGTCCAGTTCTTCCTGGTAGAGGTCGTCCACGCAGTAGGTGCAGCCGCTGTGGCAGCAGTCGCCGGGCTCGGGCGGCGTGGGTGGTTCGGGCTTGGGGTCGTTGTCGGTTACAGGGTTCATTGCGTTCACATCGGGGGCATGGCCAGCAGCGCAATGTTGCGGCCTTTTTCTTTGGCGCGGTACAGCGTGCGGTCGGCTAGCTGCACCAGGTCTTGCGGCGAGCTGTCTTCGCTCGGCACCAGCACCGCGACGCCAATACTGATGGTCATGATACCAAATGGCGATTGCTCATGGGGAATTGCCCGCCGCGCCAGCTCGGCGCAGATCTCTTCGGCGACGCCAAACGCGTCGGTGGCATCGGTGGCGGCCGCCAGCAGCGCGAATTCTTCGCCGCCGTAGCGCGCCACCAGGTCGCTGGTGCGGCGACCGTGGGTGGTGATCAGGTCGGCAACGATGCGCAGCACGGCGTCGCCCGCCAGGTGGCCGTAGTGGTCGTTGTATTTTTTAAAGTAGTCGACGTCCAGCATCGCCAGCGCCAGGGTCTGGCCAGTACGGGCGGCGCGCCGCCATTCGGCTTCCAGTGCCAGGTCGAAGCCGCGCCGGTTGCTGACGCCGGTCAGGCCATCGGTGGTGCTGAGCGCGGCCAGCTTGCGGTTGGATTCTTCCAGCTCGGCGGTGCGCGCCGCGACGGTTTGCTCCAGCTCGGCCTGGTGGCGGGTCAGGCGGTTGATGCGGGTCTTGTAGGCCAAGGCCAGCGCGCCCACCACCAGCGCGGCCAGCGCTGAGCGGAACCACCATTGCTGCCAGAACGGCGGTGTGATGGTGATGTTGAGCACGGCCGGTACTTCGTTCCATACGCCGAGGTGGTTGGCGGCTTTGACGCGGAAGACGTATTTGCCCGGGTTGAGGTTGGTGTAGCTGGCGACGCGGCGGCTGGCGTCGGTCTCGACCCAGTCACGGTCGAAGCCCTGCAACTGGTAAGAGTAGCGGTTGCCGGATGGTTCGGTGTAATGCAGCGCGGCGAATTCCAGCGCGAATACCGATGCCTGCGACGATAGCGTGATCGAGGTCGGCGCCGTCACCGGGCCGTCGGCCTTGACGTTCTCGCCTGGCTCGCCATTCTGCAGCGAGTGGTTGAAGACGGTGATGTCGGTGATCGCCACCTGCGGCGGTACCGAGCTGGTTTTCACTTTCGACGGCACCACGGCGGTCATGCCGTGCACGCCGCCGAAGTACAGTGTGCCGTCGGCGCCAAACGCGGAGGAGTTGACGGTGAAGCCTTCGGTCAGGCCGTCCGATGGCGAGAAGTGGGTGACTTTGCCGCTGTCCGGCTCCAGCCGGTACAGGCCGGCGATGGTGCTGCACCAGATGCGGCCGTCGTTGTCGTGCTGAATCGCGAGGATTTTCGGCATCCGCATCGCTGCCGCATACGATTTGAAGGCGATCGCGCCATCCGGCTTGAATACCACCAGGTCCAGCCCCTTGCTGGTGCCGACCCAGATCCTGCCTTGCGCATCTTCGTGCAGGGTGGCGATGTTGTCGTCGCTGAGGCTGGCGGCGTCCTTGGTCGAGTGGCGGAAGTGGCGGAATTTGCCAGTGGCCGGGTCCAGCAGGTCGAGCCCGCCGCCATTCCATTCCGAGCCGGCCCAGACCCGGCCCTGGCGATCTTCCAGCACCGCCGAAGTGCCGTTGACCGAACGCGAGCTCGGGTCCTGCGGATCGTTGTAGTAGATTTTGCGGGCGTCGCTCTTGATTTCGTAGCGGATCAGGCTGTTGCCGGTGGCCAGCCACAGCACGCCGCCGGCGCCGGGCGCGATGGCGTTGATGTAGTCGCTGGCGGTGTTGCCGAAATGGATGGCCTGGAAGGGCGACTCCGGCGTGTCCAGCCGGTTCAGGCCGTTGGAGGTACCCAGCCACAGCGGTCCCTTGCCGTCGTCGTCCTGGTACATGCTGTAGACGATGGAGTGCGACAGCTTGCCGGGCGTTTTGTCGTCGGCGTGGTAGCTGTGGATCACTTTGCTGGTGGCCGGATCGTACAAGCTCATGCCGACGTTGCCGCCCAGCCAGATCTTGCCATTCGGCGCACGCGCCAGGCTGAGCAGGGCGTTGCTGGCCGGCGCCGAGCGGCTGTCGATGCGGAACGGCACGTGGCGGGTGAAGCCTTCGCTGCTCAGGTTGGCCAGCGCGATGCCGTCGGTGAAGGAGGCGATCCACAACATGCCGCCACGGTCTTGCATCACCGCGCGCAGATTGTCGCCGGGCAGGCTGTAGGGGTCGTCGGCGGCGTGCACGAACTGGTCGAAGCCGCCTTCGGCCTCGTTCCAGCGCAGCAGTCCGGCCGACAGGGTGGTGGCCCACAGCACGCCCTTGTTGTCGAGGCCGAAATTGGTGACGCGGCTGGCCGGGGTCGGGACCACTTTGCGGCTGTCCCAGTCGCTCTTGCCATCCCAGCGGATGATGCCGGATTCGGTGCCGATCCACAGCGCGCCGGCCGGATCGAATTGCAGCGCCCGCACGATGTTGGCGCGCGCGTCCGGCTTGGCGGCCGGGTCTACCTGGTAATGACGGAACTTCTGCGCGCCCGGCGCCAGGTAATCCATGCCGCCTGGCCAGGTGCCGATCCACAGCCCGCCCTTGGCGTCCAGCGCCAGCGCGTTCAGGTCGTTGGCGCCCAGCGAATCGGGATCTTTGTCGTCGTGCGCGTAAATGGCGTCGAACTTGCCGGCATTCGGATCGAAATGCTGCAAACCACCCCAGGTGCCGATCCACAAGCCATCCTTGCCGTCGGCGATGATGTTTTTGACGATGCGGTGGTTTTTCGGCGCTTTGTCGCTGGTAAACGTGGTGAAGTTGTTGGTCTCGGGATTGAAGCGCGCCAGCCCGCTCTGGGTCGCGGCCCAGATGCGGCCCTGTTTGTCCTCGAAAATGGCCGAGACGCGGTCGTGCGGCAGGCTGGCCGGATCGGCCGGGTTGTTGATGTATTTGACCGCCTGGTAGCCGTTGTAACGGTACAGGCCGTTGGTGTGGGTGCCGACCCACACAAAGCCCTGGCGGTCCTGCAGCAGCGATAGCATGGACGGCTCGTCGCCGCCCAGCGGGCCGAGTTTTTTAAACCGTAGCGATGGGGCGGGCGCGGCGCCGGTCAGGGACTGGGCCAGCAACAGACAAATCAGCAGGCAAAAGGGGAGCAGGCGGCGCAGGGCCGATAGGGGCACAAGCATGGGAGACGCGCATTCATTTAGTTTCTGGTCATAATGCCCATTATACATGCCATTGATGCAATGGTTTCAGCATAAAAGCGAGCAGGAATGCGCTCAGTTGCCAGAAATTAGGGTATAGTTTACGGCGCTTCACCATCCTTCCACATTATGTCCGATACTCAAACCACCTCATCGTCCACTTCCGAGCAGGTTGCTGCGCCAGCAGAGACCGCCGCGCCAGCCCAAGTCCGTTTTGCCGATTTCGGCCTGTCGCCCGATATCCAGCGCGCCTTGGACGAGCAGGGCTATGAGCATCCGACCCCGATCCAGGCCCAGGCCATTCCGGTGCTGCTGCAGGGGCGCGACGTCATGGGCGCGGCCCAGACCGGCACCGGCAAGACCGCCAGCTTCGCGCTGCCGATCATCCAGATGCTGCTGGCGCACGCCAACACCAGCACCTCGCCGGCGCGTCACCCGGTGCGCGCGCTGATCCTTGCCCCGACCCGCGAACTGGCGGTGCAGGTGGCTGAAAATGTCAAGGCTTACGCCAAGCACACGCCGGTGCGCAGCACCGTGGTGTTCGGCGGCATGGACATGAAGCCGCAGACCGCGACCCTGAAGGCTGGCGTGGAAATCGTCATCGCCACCCCGGGCCGTCTGCTGGACCATATCGAACAAAAGAATGTGTCGCTGAGCCAGGTGCAGATGCTGGTCATGGACGAGGCCGACCGCATGCTGGACATGGGCTTCCTGCCGGATCTGCAGCGCATCATCAATCTGCTGCCGAAGAAGCGCCAGAACCTGATGTTCTCGGCCACCTTCTCGCCGGAAATCAAGAAGCTGGCCAACACCTTCCTGACCGACCCGGTCACGATCGAGGTGGCGCGCGCCAACAAGACCGCCGATACCGTCACCCAGGTGGTGTACAAGGTCGCGGAAAACCAGAAGCACGCGCTGACCGCGCATCTGCTGCGCCAGCGCGAGCTGAAGCAGGTGATCATCTTCTCCAACACCAAGATCGGCGCCTCGCGCCTGGCGCGCGAACTGGAGCGCGAGGGCATGAAGGCGGTCGCGATTCACGGCGACAAGACGCAGCAGGAGCGCATGGCCGCGCTGGACGCGTTCAAGAAAAACGAAATCGACATCCTGGTGGCGACCGACGTTGCGGCCCGTGGCCTGGACATCTCCGACCTGCCGTGCGTGATCAACTACGATCTGCCGTACAACGCCGAAGACTATGTGCACCGCATCGGCCGCACCGGCCGCGCCGGCGCCTCCGGCGACGCCATCTCGATCTATTCGGACAAGGACGAGCGCCTGCTGGTCGACATTGAAAAGCTGATCAAGCAAACCATCCAGCGCGCCGAGCCGACCGGTTTCACGCCGGGCGAGTTCGCCGACGAGCGCGGCGAACGCCGTCCGCGCCGCAGCGAGGATATCGGTCGCGGCCCAAGCCGTTCGGCCGAGCGCGCGCCGCGCAGCATGGGCAGCGGCCCGTCGCCGCGCCGCGACAAAGTCGATCCGTGGTTCCTCAAGCCCTACGAGCCGGCGCGCGTTGCGCCGGCAGCGGTCGCGCCAGCCGCCGGCAGCGCGATCACCAAGGCCAAGCCCAAGCTGGCCTTCCTGCTGGGCGGCGTGCCCAAGCAGTAATTTCCGCACGATAGCCATCGGCCGGGTCGTCGCGCCGATGGCATGACTGTATAATTTGCGTTTCTGCTAACCTGACGACCTCGACGTGAGTATTCTTGCCAATCAACGCATCGCTATCGTGGTGCCCTGCTATAACGAAGCCCTGACCATCGCCGCTATCGTGCGCGATTTCAACGCCTGTCTACCCGACGCGCCGGTCTATGTGTTCGACAACAATTCCTCCGATGACACCATCCGCGTCGCTGAAGCCGCCGGCGCCATCGTGCGCCGCGTGCCGCTGCAAGGCAAGGGTAATGTCATCCGCCGCATGTTTGCCGACGTCGAAGCCGACCTCTACATCATGGTTGACGGCGACGCCACCTACGACGCCAGCGTGGCGCCGCAGCTGGCCGAAAAACTGGTGGCCGAAGGACTGGACATGGTGGTCGGCACCCGCGTCAGCACCGAGCAGGAAGCCTACCGTTTCGGTCACCGCTTCGGCAACAAGATGTTGACCGGCTTTGTGGCCACCGTGTTTGGCAACACCTTTACCGACATGCTGTCCGGCTACCGCGTGTTCTCGCGTCGCTACGCCAAGTCGTTCGCGGCCCACGCCGAGGGCTTTGAAACCGAAACCGAACTGACCGTGCACGCGCTGGAACTGCGCATGCCGGTGGCGGAAGTGGAAACCCATTACGGTGCCCGGCCGGAAGGCTCGGTCAGCAAGCTGAACACCTACCGCGACGGCATCCGCATCCTGTGGATGATCTTCAAACTGTTCAAGAACGAAAAGCCGCTGGCCTTCTTCTCGATCTTCTTCTTCGCCTGCCTGCTGGCCTCGCTGGGACTGGCGGCGCCGCTGGTGGAAACCTATCTGCAGACCGGCCTGGTGCCGCGCCTGCCGACCGCCGTGCTGTGCTCCGGCCTGGCGGTGCTGAGCATGATCCTGCTGTCCTGCGGCCTGATCCTGGACACCGTCACCAAGGGCCGCATCGAGCAGAAGCGCTTTGCCTACCTGGCAATCCCGGGACCGATGCCGCGTGCCGCCGCCGTGCAGGGTATCGCCCAGGTCCACGAGCAAGCGCGCCGTGCATAAGCCGCGCGGGCTGGCTCCTGGGGGCCAGCCCGCGCCGGTGCCGGGACCGGCGTGGCCGGCCTGAATTCCTTGTTTTCTCGCGCTCAGCGCGCTCTCCTCATGAATCTGCTTCAATCCGCCACCCGTTTCTGGCGTGGCCTCGACCGTCCGGGCGCGGTGCGCACCGCCATGTGGCTGCTGCCGGTGCTGTTCGGCGTGCTGTCGCTGGTGTACGGCCAGGATGACAACTGGGATCTGCGCAACTATCACTACTACAATCCGTACGCACTGCTGAACGGCAAAGTGGGTTACGACCTGGCCCCGGCCCAATGGCAAAGCTATTTCAACCCGACACTGGACTTGCTGTACTACGGCTTGCTGACCACGCTGCCGGCGCAGTTGACCGGCTTCATCATGGGCGCGCTGCACGGTCTGAACTTCGTGCTGGTGCTGGCCTTGGCGCGCCGCCTGCTGCCGGCCGGCGCCCACCGCGCGGCGCTGTTGCTGGCACTGGCCGGCATGGTGGCGCCCGGGTTCCTGTCCGAGCTGGGTAACTCCATGGGCGACAACCTGACCTCGTTGTGCGTGCTGGGCGCGCTGTGGCTGGTCTTGCGGACCTGGCCGGCGCTGTGCGGCGGCCGCGGTCTGATGGCAACGCTGCTGGCCGGCGTGCTGATGGGCGCCGGCTGCGGCCTCAAGATGACCAATGTCAGTTACGCGGTGGCGCTGTGCCTGGCGCTGCTGCTGGCGCTGGCCGGCGGCTGGTGGCTGCGCTTCCGCGCCGCTTTCGTATTTGGTGTCGGCGTGCTGGCCGGCCTGGCGCTGAGCGCCGGCCACTGGTACTGGCGCATGTGGAGCGTGTTCGGCAATCCACTGTTCCCGCAGTTTAACCAGCTGTTCCAGGCGCCGCTGGCGAAGCCGATCGGTATCGGCGACACCGGCTGGCAACCGCAGGGGCTGGTCGAACGTTTGCTGTGGCCCTTCATCATGAGCTTTGACGCGCGGCGCGTGATCGAAATCCGGCTGCTCCAGGTGATCTGGCCGCTGCTGTATCTGGCTTTTGTGGCGCTGGCGCTGTACGGCCTGCGCGCGTGGTGGCGCAAGCGGCCACTGCTGGATCATGGCAGCAGCGACTCCTGCCAGACCAGCTTCGTGCTGACGTTTTTCGTGCTGGCCTATTTGTGCTGGATGAATGTATTCGGCATTTACCGCTATCTGGTCCCGATCGAACTGCTGGCGCCGTTGATGTGGTGGCTGGTGCTGCACCGCTTGCTGCCGGTTGCCCGCGCGCGCGCGGTCGGCAGCGCCGGCCTGGTGCTGGCGGTCGGCGTGGTGCTAGCCGTGCCGCCGGGCGGCTGGGGCCATGGTCACTGGCGCAAACAGGCGATCTGGGTCGACGTGCCCAAGCTGGCGGCGCCGGCCGAGGATCTGGTGATGACGGTCAAGGGCGATCCGCCGATGGGCTGGCTGGTGCCAGCGTTCCCGCGCCAGTTGGCGTTCGTGGCATTGGGCTCGGGCTTCCCGGAGTCGGCCGCCTACGCGCAGCGCCTGTACGGCATGATCGCCGCGCGCAAGGGGACGCTGTATGTGATGATGGATGGCGGCAGCGGCACGCCGGAACGCCAGGCCGAGATCGAGGCGTGGGGCAATATGATCCTGGCGCGCTATGACATGGCGATCCAGCCCGACAGCTGCCGGCGCTACGGCGCGCGCATCGGCAGCAATGAACATTCGTACCAGTTGTGCATGGTGCAGCGCCCGGCGGCGCTGCGCTGATCAGACCGGCGCCGGCGTCCAGTGGCGCGCCGCCGGCGCATCTTCCAGCAAACTCAGTAATTGCTTGGCGTTGTCCTGCCAGGTTTGCCACGGCATGCCTTGCGATGCTGGATGTTTGCCGTCGGCGTGCAGCTTCAGCCACGCTTGCACGGCGTCCGCCAGCGACTGACCGTCCAGGCCGGAGAAATAGCTGGCATGCTCGCCACCGACTTCGCGGAACACCGGAATATCGCGCACCAGTAGCGGCAACTGGTAGCTGGCCGCCTCGATCAGCGGCAGGCCGAAGCCTTCGCCCTCGCTAGGCTGCAGCAGGCAGACGCTGTCGCGGTACAGCTGTTGCAACGCGTCGTCCTCCAGCCCTTGCAGCCAGTGCAGACGGCGGCCGCGCTCGGCATGCTGCTGCAGGCGCGACACGATGCGTGGAATGGTGCGGCGCTCGGCTTCGGGCAGCGGCTTCCAGCCCTCGCTGCCGACAATCACCAGCTGCGCGTCGACACCGGCCTGCCATAGCAGTTCGAACGCATCCAACGCTTGCAGATAGCCCTTGCGTGGTTCGATGGTGCCCACCATCAGGAACACCGGCGCCTTGCCGATCGCGCTCAGCTGCGGATGCGCGTTGGCGCTGGTGGCCGGTGCCGGGCCGATGTCGGCGCCGTGATGCAGCACCTGCAACGGCAGCGGCCGTGGGCGCTCCGGCCCGTTGGCGGTCAGCCAGGCGGCGGTTTCATCGGCCACCGCGCCGGAGATGCAAATCAGGCGGTCGGCAATCGCCGCCACGCAGCGCAGCCAGGCGCCGAAGCTGTGATCGGTATTGGCCGGGAAGAATTCGGGCCGCAGCACCGGCAGCAAATCATGCACCAGGAAATTGATGCTGACGCCGCGCGCGTGCAGCCCGGCATACACGCCTTCGGCGGCGGCATCCATTACCGCGTGCGGCGTGTTGCCGGCGTTGTAGTAGGCGTCGCCGGCCTGGACGTCGATCACCGCATCGTGCTCGCCCAGCATTTGTTCCAGTCCCAGCAGGCGGCCGACGTAGCGGCGCGCGTAGCGCAGGTGGTAGTGGCCGCCCTCATTGCTGAGGTAGACGGGCTCCACGCGCCAGCCCTGAGCGCGCAGTTGCAGCAGCTCTTGCAGCTGATGGCGCACCACGCGCTCGATGCCGGTCTTCAGGTCGTGATGCACGATGGCGGTCACGTCCACCAGCAACTGGCGCGGCGCCATCAGATCGGGACCATGGGCGATGCCGCGCGCCAGCTGTTCCAGCATGGCGTCGTCCTGCTCCAGCTGCGGCGTGTTCAGCAGCGCTGGCAGCAGTGCCGGGCGGCTGGCCGGACGGCGTTGCAGTTCGCGGTCGAGCGCGTCGCGATACATCATGCCGACGCGCTCCGGGCTGTTGCGCGTGCCCATCAGCGCATAGGCCGCCTTGCCGTAAGCGTCGCGGCGGGCGGCATCGTGATACAGCGTGTTGAGCGCGTGCACCAACTCGGCCGGATCGTAGCAATCGTCCAGCATCCAGGCGGCGTCGTGCGGGAATTCGGCCATCGCGCCGTTGGCGTTGATGATGGTCGGCAGGCGGTAGATCATGCAGTCCAGCACCGTGCCCGAGGTTTCACCGCGCGAGATGGTGCGCAGCTGCACCGCCAGATCGGCGGCCTGCAGATAGTTCAGATAGTCTTCGTCCGAAATCCAGCCGGAGATGCGGATGCGGTCGTCGTTGCCGGCGGCGCGGATGGTCTCGGTCATGCGCTGACCGTAGTCACCGCCGTGGTTGGCGCCGACGAACACCAGCTGGCATTTTTTATCCTGATGCAGCGCGCTGTCGACCCAGGCTTGCAGCAGTTCCAGGCATTGCTTGGTCGGCGCCACAAAGCCGAAATTGCAGACCAGGAAGGCGTCCTCGTCAATGCCGAGCGCGCGGCGGGCGGCGGCGCGGTCATGCACGGCTGGCACGGCGCGCGGCAGCTGCGCCATATTCCAGTCCTCGCCGGCATGCGGGCCGTACCATTGACGCGCCAGCGTGCGCGCGTAGTCGGAGTGCACGATGACCTGGCTGGCGCGCTGCACGATTTCCAGACAGCACGGATAGGCGTCGCGCGCCGCTTCCATGCCGCCCGGCAGGGTGGTGGCTTGCACCGCCGCGTAACCGTGCGCGTGCAACAGCGCCTGGTGGTAGACGCCGGGCATGGCGCCGGACAGCTGTTCATGCATCAGCATGCTGCTGAGGAAGAAGTCGTGCAGCACCACCACGCCTGGATGATCTTGCAGCAGCGGCAGCATGTGGCTGTGGAACGGGCTGTTGCCGAACTGGTAGATGATGTGGTCGTACTGGTCGGCATGGGCGCGCAGCCAGGCGACGTCGCGCACCGGCAGGTGGCTGATCTCGTCCGGCAGCGTGGTCTGCGGCTGGTGCGCGATCACTTCCACGTCGAAGTAGGGCAGCAGCGTCGGCAGCACGCGCACCGCGTAATCGGCCACGCCGGTTTTTTCCGGCGGCATAGGCGAGACGAAGGCGACGCGGCGCTTGGCGCTGCCGGCCGGCGGCTGCTTGGCGGCGTGATGGGCTTCCAGCGCGTGCACGGTGCGCTGCGCCGTAATGTCCCAGCTGAAGCGGGTGGCTTGTACGCGGCCGTGCTCGCGCAGGCGGGCGCGCAGCTCGTCGTCGCTGAGCACGGCGGCGATTTTGTCGGCGATGGCTTGCGGCTGGAACGGATCGAACAGCGCGTCCGGATGACCGATCACTTCCGGCACACTGGTGCTGTCGGCGCCGATCACCAGCGCGCCGCAGGCCATGGCTTCCAGCGCCGGCAGGCCGAAGCCCTCGTGCTTGGACGGGAACACGAACAGCGCGCAGGCGCGGTACAGATCGATCAGCGTGGCGTCGTCGACGTAGCCGGTCAGGATCAATTCATCGTCGTGCAGGCCACAGTGGCGGGCGTGCTGTTCCAGCTTGGCGCGGTCGCCGTCCGGCAGTTTGCTGGCGATCAGCAACTGGTGGCGTGCGCGTACCGCCTGCGGCAGCAGGCTGAAGGCGGTGATCAGACCGTCGATATTCTTGCGGGTGTCGAAGCCGCCGGGCGCGTACATCAGCATGTCGCGCGTCAGGCCGAAGCGTTCGCGCAGCGCGGCCAGCGCTTGTGGATCGGCCTCGGCTGGCTGGAAGCAGGCGTCCACTGCGGTTGAGATTGCCACCACATGGTCCGGCTGCAATTGCAGCGCGTCGATGGCTTCCTGGCGCGAGTAGTCGGAAATCGCCAGCAGCAGGCCGGCGCGGCGCAGCGAGGCGATCTTGCGTTCGTAGTAGGCGCGCTGGGTCGCATGCGCCAGATAGGCTTCCGGATTCAGGAATGGAATCAGGTCGTACAGCACCACGGCGGTATCGGCGCCGCTGTCCAGCGTGCCGACCGAGACCACGCTGTCGTCCACATAACCCTCGAACAGACTGGTGACCAGCACCACGTCCGGATGCAATTCCGCGATGGCATGTTCGCGCAGCAGTTCGCCGGCGCGCGCGCGCGGGCTGTGCGGCTCGTGGTGTTCACGGCTGGGCGCCGGCGCGTCGAACAGACGGATGCGTTCCGGTGGCACCAGGCCGGCAAACGCCAGTCGCAGGTCGGGGATGGCGGCAGGCAGCGCCGCGTTCAACAACAGCCAGACTTCATGCGGGCCGGCATTGCGCGCCACGCCCAGGGCCAGCGCCAGCGAGTAGCGGCCGATGCCGCGAAAACGGCTTTCCGATTGCGCGCCTTGCAGGTCGATCACGATACGCATCAGCGATTCCTTGTTTCTTGTACTTTTTTGAGTTCCTGGAAAATCCGCGCGGTGCGCGGCGACAGCTGACCCGGCGCCGCTTCCTGCAGTAGCACGGCGGCGGCCGGCGCGGCTTGCGCCTGGATCACCATGCCATACAGCCGCGATTGCAGACCCGGTACCAGCCGCAGCAGCGGCCGCGCCAGGCGCTTCAGCGCTGGACGGCGCAGCACGGCCTGGCCGGCGCGCACGATCAGCGCCTTCAGCCGGCGGCGGCCGCCATTACGCACGCGATGGCCCAGCGTGACCACTTTGCGTAGCGGCGCGGTCAGGCGCCACGAGCTGCTGGATAGCAGCGCGATCACATGCTGCTGGGCGGCGTCGGCGCGCGCTTCGGCGGCTTCGGTGCGTTGCTCCAGCAAGCCAAGGCGATGGCCGGCATGGTTCAGCGCTTCGGCCTGATGGGCGGCATGCGCGTGGGCCAGGTCCAGACTGTGCGACAGCTGCGTCAGCGACGCGGCCAGCTGTTCATGCTCGGCCTGTTGCTGTTGCTGCGCTTGCGCCTGCTGTTGCAGGGATTGCGCTTGTTGTTGCAGCGACTGTGACTGGTGCTCCAGTGACTGCGCTTGCTGTTGCAGCGCCTGGTGCAGCTGCTGCGCTTCGCGTTGCTGTGCCTGTGCCAGCAGATGTAGCTCGGCCAGTCGCTGTTCGTGTTGCTGTTCGTAGCGCAGCGCCAGCGGACCGAGCGCGATGCCGTAGTCGGTGGCGAAAGCGGTGTCGAAGCGCGTCAATATTTCGGCCGGCGCGCTGGTTTGTGCCACCACGCTGTAGTCCGGGCTCGGACCTTCCAGCACGTGGATCAGCGCCAGCGGACGGTCGCTGTGCAGCGCCGGCTCTTCCTGCAAGCGCACCACCTTGTGGCGCTGGTAGCCGGCGTGTTCGGCGGTGAAGGCCAGCAGACTCGGCGGAATCGGCCGCAGGTGCGACGGGTCCATGTAGAAGCTGGAGGCGCCTACCACCAGGTTTTCCGGATTCGGCGTTTCCATGATCAGCAGACCGCCCGGTTGCAGCGCGCGTTGCGCTTCACGCGTGATCTCCTGCACCAGCTCGAACGGAATGTGTTCGACCAGGTGGAATGCCGACACCAGCGCCAGGCTGTGGTCGGGGCAGGCGCGCAAGGCGGCCACGGCGTCGCCGGTTTCGACTTGCAGGCCGCGTTCGCGGCAGGCCGCCAGCATGCCGTCGTCAAGGTCGACGCCGCGCGCGTTGAAGCCATATTCACCCAGCAGTTCCAGCCACTCGCCGCGGCCGCAGCCGAGGTCCAGCGCCTGGGGCTGCTGTGCTTGCACCAGTGGCTCAAGGAAGGGCGCGTAGGCGCGCAGGCGCTGCTTGATTACGTCGCGCGAGCCGCGATAGCGGTCTTCGAAGGCGCGGTAAAACGGCTCGGTCATCGCACTATCTCCACGTCCGGCTCCAGCCAGCTGGAGCCGACAAATTCACGCCGGTTCATATTCATCACCACAAACAGCAGCGCCAGGTCGCGCCACTCGTAATTGTCGGCCAGATGGGTTTCACTGCTGGTCAGCGCGGTGGTCACCGAATAGCTGCCGGCGCCCAGGTTGAGCGGGAAGCTGAAGCAGTATTCGACCTGCTCGCCGGCTTTCAGGTTTTCCAGCGGCTGCTGCATGTGGTGGGTGTTGGTGCCGTAGATCGGCTGACCCAGCCGGTCCTTGATCATATAGCCCAACACCAGCCGCTTGACCGGCTTGTGGATCTGCACCTTGACCCGCAGCGTCACCGCCGTGCCGACGTTCAGCACTTCCTGCGGCGCGCCGTCGGCGTTCTCCAGCGTGATGCCGCTGACAGTGGCTTCGCCGGTGCCGGAGGTGGTTTGCACCCGGCCTTCCGGCGTGCGCACTTGCTCGACGGTCGAACCTTCGCGTTCGGCGATCAGCGCGTTGTAGTAGTCCATCACTTCTTCCGGCGTGCCCTCGCGCGCCAGGCGGCCGCGATCGAGCAGGATGGCGCGGTCGCAAATCGATTGCATGGCGGCGCGGTCATGGCTGACGATCAGCAGCGTGGTGCCGCGCTGGCGATACTGGCGGATGCGCTCGAAGCTCTTGTGCTGGAAATAGGCGTCGCCCACCGACAGCGCCTCGTCGACGATCAGCACGTCGGGACGGCGCGCGGTGGCGACCGCGAATGCCAGCCGCACCATCATGCCGGACGAGTACACGCGCACCGGCTGGTCGATGTAGTCGCCGATTTCGGCAAATGCCTCGATGTCCGGCATCAGCTGCGAAATCTCGGCCACGGTCAGGCCCAGCAGTTGGCCGGCCATGAACACGTTCTGACGACCGCTGAAGTCGGGATGGAAGCCCATGCCCAGCTCCAGCAGCGCCGCCACGCGGCCGCTGATGTGCACCGCGCCGGTGGTTGGCTGGGCGGTGCCGGTGATCAGCTTCAGCAGCGTGCTTTTGCCGGCGCCGTTGATGCCGATGATGCCGACCGCCTCGCCTGGATCGAGCTGGAAGTTAATGTCTTGCAGAATCCACTTCTGCTGGTGGCGTGGGCCACCCGGCAGCACCCATTCGGCCAGCCGGCTCCATGGGGTGGGATATTGTTTGTAGGCCTTGCCCAGTTGACGTACGACGATGCTGCCCATCAGAGTTCATCCACCATTTCACCGGCGCGCTTGCGGAACAATTGCAGGCCCAGCGCGCAGAACACCAGGGCCAGCACGGTCACCGGCCACAGCGTGCCCCAGTGCGGCGCCTCGCCATGCACCAGGACGCCTTGAAAGGCCGCCATCACCGCTGTCATCGGATTCCATGCCAGCATCGACTGCACCTGTTCCGGCAACGCGCCGGCCGGATAGACGATGGGCGTGAACCAGAACCAGAACTGCAGCAGGATGGTGAAGAACTGGCCGACGTCGCGGAAGAAGACGTTCAGCACGCCCAGCACCATGCCGAGCCCGATCGCAAACAGAATCTGGATCGCCAGCACCGGGAAGAGCGCGAAATAAACCCAGCCCGGGAAACTGCCGGAAATGATCAGGAAACCGGTGAACAGGCCGAAGATGATGCCGAAGTTGAGCAGCGCGTTGAGCACCACGATCACCGGCAGGCACATGCGCGGGAACTGCAGCTTTTTCAGCAGGTTGGCGTTGTCGATGAACACGCTCTGGGCGCGTCCGGTAATTTCGGTGAACAAGCCCCAGGTCAGCACGCCGGCGCACAGATAAATGCTGTAGGCGAACGGCGCGTCGGCGCCTTTCAGGCGGTTGCCCATCACTTGCGAGAAGATCACGGTGTACACCACGATCATCGCCAGCGGATTGAGGATGGTCCAGGCAGCGCCCAGCAGGGAATTACGGTAGCGGGCCTGGAATTCGCGTTGCACCGAGCCACGGATGAAGCCGCGGTAGCGCCACAGGCCGGCGAGCATCAAGCGCGCCATGGTGCGGCCTCCGTGGAAGAAAACGGCTGGGTCATAGAGGGGCGTAAAAAGCGCGGATTATAGCATGCGCATGATTGCAGCAAAGGCAAGCGAACTCACCCTTGCGCCAGTCGCTGCAGCTCGTCCGGACGCAGGATAATCAGGCTGTGCGGGCCTTTCTCGATGATGCCCTGCTGGGTCAGCGTCAGCAGCGTGCGGGTCACGGTTTCGCGGCTGGTGTTGATCATATTGGCGACGTCCTGGTGGGTCGGCAGGTTTTCCACCACATGCTGGCCGTTGTCCTTTTTTTCCTTCAGCAGTTCGAGGAAGGTGTAGATGCGGCGCGGCGTGTTGTGGATGCTGAGCAGGGCGCGGAATTCGGAATCGCGCTGCACTTTGGCGGCCAGGAAGCGCAGCAGGTGGTTGGCCACCGGCGGCGAATGCGCGAACAGATGCAGCGCGGTGGCGCGCGGCAGCAGCGCCACCAGCACCGGCGTCAGCGCCACCACCGAGGCCGAGCGCAGCGAACCGTTGATAACGGCGATCTCGCCAAAGAAGTCGCCCGGCACCAGCATGCGCAAGCCGATGGCGCGGCCATCTTCGGTGATGTCGACCACTTGCAGCGAGCCGGTCAGCAGGAACAGCAGCGAATCGCCGGCCGCGCCTTTTTGCAGCACCACCTCGCGCTTGGCGTACTGGCGGATCCGCAGTTCGCTCTTGACGCGGGTCATGTGTTCCTCGCTCAGATCGGCCAGCAGTGGGATCTTGCGCAGGTAGATTTGTAATTGTGGGGTTTCGCCGGCGACGTCCGGCGCTACCGCCACCCGGGCGGCTTGATCCGGTGGCACCAGATCGAGAGTCGGGGCGGGCTTTTTCTTCGGTATGTTCATGTGTGGAGAGGCGGCGCCGCTTAGAAATTATCCCAGCGCAAGCTAAGTTGCACTGCCCGACTATTATAGTCGAACAGCGAGATGTTCTCGCGGTTGCGCACCAGCCGGCCTTCCAGGTGGGCGCTAACGTTGGGCATGAAATACCACTGCACGGCGGCACGTAGGTTGGTGGTGCGCTGGTGGCGCACCAGGTCGATCAGTCCCGGCGAATACACGCTGTCGCCGATCCAGCGCTGGTGCGTCAGGCCGGCCTCGGCATACACCTTGGGCTGCAGCGCGGTGAAATACTGCAGGTTGCCGAACCAGCCTTGGCGGTCGCCGCCCGGCCGCAGCGTGGTGCCGTGGTCGCGCAGGCCGCTGAGTGTGAATTGCACCTGGGTGCGGCGGTCGCGGTAGGTCAGCTGGCTGCCCAGTTCATAGGTGGTGGCATCGTAGGCGTCGCGGGTCGGGTAATCGACGCGGCTGAGGTTGCTGATCAGCGCCAGGTCCAGATTGGTCGGCAGCGTGATCGGCGGCGCCGCCCGTAGTTGCAGTTGGGCCTGGCGCTGGTACAGATGACCATCCAGTGTGGCGCTGCCGAGCGCGCCGGTAGCGCGGGTGCGCCAGCGGCCGATATTCCAGGCGTGTTCCAGTCCCAGCAGCAGCGAGTTGCTGTCCTGTTCGTGTTCATGGTCGTGGCGGCGCGCGTACAGCTGCACGATGGCTTGCGTGCCCTGGGCGTTGATTGGCTGCACATAGGACGCGGTCAGCAGCTTGTAGCTATCCGGATGCGGCAGGAATTCATCGGTCAGCTGGCCTTCGACGCCGCCAACGCTGAAGGTCGGGCTGCTGGCGCCTTGGTTGACGTTGCTGTCGTGGCCGCGGCCGACACTGAGCACCCACGACGCGCTGCGGTCGTTGACCAGCCGGCAGCCGCTGGCGCGGTGCTGGGCGATGACGTCGCGGATGCCCTTGGGCGGATCGAAGCGCACTTCGATTTCACGGAACAGGTGTTCGGCCTGGGTTGAGTTGCCAAGGTCGCACTGGGTAATGGCCAGCTCCAGCCAGGCGCCGGCGTGGCGCGGCTCGACCTTGATCAATTGTTGCAGCAGCTCGGTGGCGGCGCTCAGGTGGCCGGCGTCCAGCTCGTGCAGCGCGGCCTGGTACAGCGCCTCCTGCTCCTCCTGTTCGCGCGTCATCGGGGGACTTTCCGGCGTCGGCAATGGCTCAGGCTGGGCGGCGGGCGCGACAGCGGCGGCGGCCACCACCAGCTCGGCCGGCGGCAAGCTATCCTGCGCGGCGGCAGTGCCCAGCAGCAGTGTCAGCATCCACGGTAACAGGCGCTTCATGGCTGCGCCTCCAGCGTATATAGCTGCAGCGGCTTTTCCTTGCCGCGCAGCTGGCGTTCGCCCAGCGCCAGGAAGCGGTGCCGGCGCGCGCGCGCCACCGTGCCGGGGCCGACGATGACGTCATGCGGATAATCGCGCGCCGCCTGCTCCAGCCGGGCGGCGGTGTTGACGCTGTCGCCGACGGCGGTATAAATGCTGCGCTGGCTGGTGCCGTAGTCGCCGGCCATGGCGGGGCCGCTTTCGATGCCGATCCGAACCCGCAGCGGCGGCAAGCCCTGGCGCGCGCGCTGGGCGCTGAAGGCCGCCACTTCCTGCAGGATCTGGCGGGCGGCGTCCAGTGCCAGGTCGGCGTGCTCGGCATTCGGCAGCGGCGCGCCCCAGAACGCCACCAGGCCATCGCCGGTGTATTTGTCCAGCGTGCCTTGTTGGGCCAGTACCGGGCGCGTCAGGCAATCGAGGAAATCGGTGGTCAGGCGCGCGGCGGCGTCCAGCGGCAGTGACTCGACCTGGGTGGTGTAGCCTTCCATGTCGGCGATCAGCGTGGTCACTTCCAGCAGCCGTGGTGCCAGCGGATCTTGCAGATTGCTGCGCAGCAGCTCATCCACCACATCCTTGGCGACGTATTGGCGCAATGTGCCCAGCAACTGGCGCGAGCGCTGTTGCGCCTGCTGCCAGTGGAACGGCACCGCCACCGCCAGCAGGAACAGCGTCGACATCAGTGGCGCGGCCGGCGCCAGCAGCGGGTCGTGCGGCGTCAGCGTGTAGGCCAGTCCCAGCCACAGCAGCGCGCTGGCGCCCAGCAGTACGGCGTTGGCGGCGGCCGACAGGCGCGGCAGGGTGAAACTGGTCAGCAGTACTATGGCCAGCGTGTACAGCACCGCCAGCCAGCGGCCTGGCAGCGGGCGCGGGGCCAGGCCATCCTGTTCATCCAGCGCGGCGCTGAGCGCGGCCGCGTGTACCAGCAGGCCGGCGCTGGAGGGGGCCAACGGCGTGGCGACGCGGTCGCCGATGCTCAGCGAGGACGAGCCGATCAGCACCAGCCGGCCGGCGATGCCGTCGGCGTCGATCCGGCCATCCAGCAGGTCGGCGGCCTTGGCGACGTCGTAGGCGTCCCAGCTGCGGCGGTAGCCGATGCGCTGCAAGGCGCGGTCGGCCGGCGGCACGGCGCTGCCGGAGCAGCAGGCCAGCAGCGCGCGCGTCAGCGTCGGATAGGTCTGATTCTGGTAGCGGCTCAGCAGCGGCAGCTGGCGCAGCACACCGTCACTGTCCGGCAGCACGCCGATATTGCCGAAGTAGCGCGATTGCTTCAGGCCGGCGTGATTGCCGATGTAACCGGTGGCTTGCGGCGCGTCGGCCGGCGCGGCCGCGTTGCTGCCGCCACCCAGCAGGCCGCCGCGCAACGGCAGCGCGCGCGGCTGGTAGTCCAGCATCTGGGCCAGCACCAGCGGACCGTGCTGGGCCAGCATGGCGAGGCGGGCGTCGCCTTCGGCATCGGCCGGTTTTTCCTGCAGGATGTCGAGCGCTACGCCGCGCGCGCCGCCTTCGATCAGCAGCTCAACCAGGTCGGCCAGGCGGCTGCGCGACCACGGCCACGGATAGCGCGCCAGACTGGACTCGTCGATATCAACCACCAGAATGCGCTGGTCGGGCAGGTCGGTCGCCTGCAGCCGCACGAAGCGGTCGCGCAGCCATTCGCCACCCCAGCGCGACCAGTCCGGCGCGGCCGGCCACTGGGGCAGGGCGCACAGCAGGACGGCGACCACGGCAATCAGGCTGCGCGATACGACAGGAAAGGAAAAGCGCGTACTCAAAATTAGTCAGGCTCGTGTTCTTAAGTGGGGCCGATGGCGCGCCATTGTTGCATCAATTATAACTTCAGGATGCCATATCAACTAGTCAATCGGCAAGTATAGCGGTTTGTTTTGCCTCTGCGAAACTTATAGAGGCAAGGGTGTAACAGGCTGTAACAGATGTAAGTTGTGACGGCCGTCACAGACAATTGTGAGGCCAAATATAGAGAATAGGCAATAAGGAGAAGTTCGCTATGTATCGTAAATGTCTGATTGGCGCCGCATTGAGCATGGCAGGTCTGGCTTCCGCCTGGGGCGGTGAGGCCGGCCACGTCGTGTTCGTCACTGGCCAGGTGCAGCTGGGGGCCCAGCCCGCCAAGCTGGAAGCGGCGGTCAACGAGGGCGATGAAATCGCCACCGGCGCCGACGGCTATGTCTATATTAAAACTGTGGACAACGGTTTCCTGGTGCTGCGCCCCAACAGCCGGGCGCGCGTCAGTGATTACAAATTTGATCCCAAGCACCCTGCCGACACCCGCGTCAAGCTGGAACTGCTGAGCGGCGTGGCGCGGGCGATTTCCGGCCAGGGTGTCAAGGCCGCGCGCCAGAACTTCCGCTTCAACACGCCGGTCGCCGCGATTGGCGTGCGCGGCACCGACTTCATTGTCTACACCGACCAACAAACCTCGCGCGTCTCCGTGGTATCCGGCGGCGTGGTGATGGCGCCGTTTGCCGGCGCCTGCAGCGCCGACGGCGCCGGCCCTTGCGAAGGCAGCGCCAGCCGCGAACTGTTCGCCGGCCAGGCTGGGATGTTGTTGCAAGTGCAACGTGGCCAGGCTGCGCCGCAACTGCTGAACAATCCGGCACTGGCGCCGGATCAGTCGGAAAAACCACGCTCGGACGAGCCGGTGGGCAAGGTGGCGGCCGCTGCCGTCAGCCTGCAGCAGAGCACGCCGGTGAACTTTGACCCGGAGAAATCCGATCTGTCGCTTCAGGCCGTGCGCCAGCCGCAAACCACGACCGATACGCCAACGGTGGTGACGCCGCCGCCAACCGTGGTCACTTCGCCGGACGATACCGCCACCACGACGCCGACCACACCCACGACGCCGACCACGCCGACGACACCAACCACGCCCACCACACCGGTGACGCCGGTGACGCCGAAAGTGCAGGAAATCTTCTGGGGTCGCTGGAGCACGGTGGCTGGCGCGGCAGTAATGCCGTCCAGTATTCAGAGTAACAACACCGATAATCCATCCTTTGTCGGCGATTATGCGATTGCCCGCGTCAAAGGCGCGCAATTGGTCATGCCGACGGAAGGCACCGTGGCTTTCACGTTGAATGGCAGTGAGGCATACGTACAAAAAACCGGCGGCGTCGCGACATTGGCGGCGGTCGATTCCGGCGCGCTGAGTATTAACTTTGTCGACCGCTCATTTACCACCTCGCTGGTGGTATCGTCCGATAGCACTAAATATAACGTCACCGGCAAAGGGGTGGTCGATCTGACCGGCGCTATGTCAAATGTGGCGGCGTCTCAGAGTACGATTCGTGGTTATCTGAGTGGCACCAACGTGGAAGAAGCGGCTTATATATTTAAAAACACCGCCTATCCAAGCACCACCATTACCGGTGCCACCAGCTGGAAGCGATAAACAGTATTACGGCACTAATTAAATATGCATATTTAAAAAACGCAGCTTAATTGCTGCGTTTTTTTTAATCAGAGCGTGGCGTAAAAACGGCAGTAAATCTCTCCAAAACTCTCGTTTCAATCGTGCGCGGTAGTGCTTGATCTACAATTATTTGCAACATTCAGAAAAAAAACATGTTTTTTGCTTGAAAAAAGTTGCTTTTGTGATGCCCGTCACATCAATGTACCCCCGCTGTGGCAATATACTTCGCACTTCTGCAAAAAAGCGTTCAGTGTCAACAGCGCTGTTTGCACTGAACTGCAGAATTTTTGGTTTAAACCACTCTTATAAGGAATTTCAATTATGGCAGCACAAGATTACGCCAGCCTGGTACAACAACTGTACGTGACCTACTTCGGCCGTCCAGCTGACTACTTCGGTCTGCAAAACTTCGAAGCGCAATTGGCCGCTCTGAACGCACCAACCACGCTGGCTGAGCTGAACGCTGCTGTACAAGCTGACAGCACCAGCGCTCTGGCTACCCTGGTCAACAGCTTCAGCTCGTCGGACGAGTCGAAAGCCCTGTACGGCACCGACACCAGCCAAGTTGGTATTTCGAAATTCGTGGAAGCCATCTACGTCAACCTGCTGGGTCGTGAGCCAGACGTTGAAGGTTGGGCCTTCTGGACCAGCGCCATCACCAGCGGTTCGCTGACCCTGGCTAACGCCGCTCTGGCAATCGCTCAAGGCGCCCTGGCTAACACCTCGGCACAAGGCCTGCTGGATGCCGCTACCGTGTCCAACAAAGTGACCGTTGCGACCAACTTCACCGCTGCTCTGGACACCGTTGCTGAAATCAACGCGTTCTCGGGCGACACCGCTGCTGCTGCCGCACGCGGCCTGCTGAAAAACGTCGACAGCACCACCGACACCACCGCTTACCAATCGACCGTTGAATCGACCGTATCGTCGATCACCAGCGCTTCGATCCCAAGCACCAACAGCACCCTGACCACCGCGATCGACAGCGTCACCGGCGGCAATGGCAACGACGTGATCACCGCTCTGGTTGACCACACCACTGCTGCTAACACCACCCTGAACGCCCTGGACACCATCGATGGCGGCGCCGGCTCCGACACGCTGAACCTGCAAGTTGTGGGTAGCCTGGTGAACGGCGACATTTCGAGCGCAACCATCAAGAACGTGGAAAACGTCACCGTACGTGCCACTGGCGCTGTGACCCTGGACGAAACCGCCCTGACCAGCGTAACTGGCGTGACCAGCATCGCTGTGACCCAAGCCACCGCAGCCACCATCACCGCTAACTCGACCACCGCAGTGGCGATCACTGGTGTGAACGGCGCAGTCGCTATCGACGGCGGTTCGAGCAACTCCGTGACCGGCACCGGCGCTGGCGGCATCACCATCGGCGCGACCACCGCTGCCAAAGGCGCGATCACCGTATCGGCTACCGCACAAGGCACCGGCGCTATCGCCATCAGCGGCGGTACCAGCGTTTCGCTGACCGACTCCGGCGTGACCACCGGCACCGTTACCATCGGCGGCGGCTCGGCCAAACCAACCGGCGCAGTGGCTATCACCTCGACCGGCGCTGAATACGCTGACGTGGCTGGCGCGACCCTGGGTGCCATCACCGTGAACGGCGGCACCAAAGTTTCCGTGATCCAGACCGCATCGTCGGACTACTCGGATGCAGCTACCGACACCGGCGCAACCGGCAACGCGATCGTTCAAAGCGACGTGACCGTGAACGGCACCTCGAAAACCACCGAAGTTATCGTTCAGCAAACCACCGCTTCGCTTGGCGTTGACGCTGTGACCGCTGTCGCCGGTGCGAAAACCACCGACACCGTGACCTTCACCGCCCTGGCCGCTGGCGCCAGTGTGACTGTCGATGGCCTGGTCTTCACCGCCTCGAAAGCCCTGACCGCTGCTCAAGTAGCTGCGGCCTTCGCTAACCTGACCGCTGGTGCAACCCAGGGTTCGGCAGCTGCTGGCAACGGTATCTACTCGGGTGCCCTGTCGGACAACTTCACCACCGGCTCTGTATCTAGCGCTAAAGTGACCTTCACCGCCGTGGCCGCTGATTCGACCATCGCTGACGTAACCGCCACCGGCGCGACCGTTGCCGCTGTTACCGCCGGCGCTGACGCCACCACCGCTGTGACCGGCGAAGCTGCTATCACCGGCGGCACCGTGAACATCACCGACAGCGGCGCGAAGTCGATCGCTACCGTGACCGTATCGGGCTACAATGCTGCTAACATCAGCTCCAGCGGCCTGACCGCCCTGAACCTGGCAAACAGCGACGGCACCGTGGCTGTGACCAACACCGCAGCAACCACCCTGGCACTGACCGTTGACAACGTTGGTACTGGTACCCAAGCTGCTGTTGGTATCGGCGCAACCTACACCACCCTGAACCTGGCTGCTACTTCGGATTCGGCGATCAATCTGACCGCCGCTGGCATCACCGCTCTGAACGTGTCGGGCGCTGGCGTTGCTAATCTGTCGAGCTCGACCACTGCTTCGCTGAAAACCGTGGTTGTAACCGGCACCGCTGGCCTGACCCTGGACAACGCCGCTGCTACCCTGACCAGCGTGACCACCACCGGCACCACCGGCACCGTGACCGCGACCATCAAAGGTTCGCAAGCTACCTACACCGGCGGCTCTGGCGTTGACGTTGTGACCCTGAGCGGCACCTCGGTAACCAAGGCAATCTCGCTGGGCGCTGGCGACGACACCCTGAAGCTGGCAACCGGCACCCAATCCCTGACCGCGAATGTGGACGGTGGTGATGGTACCGACACCCTGGCAATCGCTGCTGTTGACGCTGCAGCTGCTTCGCTGACCAGCGCTTTCGGCGCCAAGATCTCGAACTTCGAGAAACTGGACCTGGGTGCTTCGGGCACCGACGTCGTGAACCTGGCCAACCTGGACAGCATCAGCTACGTTATCAGCGGTGGTGCTACCTCGCTGGAACTGGACAGCTTCGGCGCCAACGGTACTCTGGAACTGACGGGTGCAAGCACCCTGGTAAAAGTCGTGCTGGCTGACGCTACCGGTACCTCCGATGTGCTGAACGTGGTAACCAAAGTGGTCGCTGCCGACCTGAACTTCGGTGCCGTACAGGCTGATGGCGTTGAAACCATCAACCTGACCGTCACCGATACCGACACCTCGGCCATCGCTGGCGCTGGCGTGAACGAAGCGACCATCAAGCTGACCGATGCTGCTCTGAAGTCGCTGGTAATCGCTGGTAACAGCGATCTGGTGCTGACCGTTGATGCTACCAACACCGCGCTCACCACCGTCAACGCTTCGGCTCTGACCGGCTCGCTGACCGCGACCACGGGTTCGGTTGCTAGCGTGACCATCACCGGTGGTTCGGGTGCTGACACCCTGACCGCAGCTGGCAACAGCGCTGTCCTGAACGGTGGTGCTGGTAACGACACCCTGATCGTTGCTGGTGACCTGGCTAAACTGACCGGCGGTGCTGGCGCTGACAACTTCAACGTTGCTCACGCTACCACCAACGTTAACAGCTACGCTACCATTACCGACCTGAGCGCTGGCGATATCATCACCTTCGGCACCCAGGCAGTGGACTTCAACGCGTCGAAAGTTACCCTGGCTGACACCTCGGTGTTCCAGGATTACGCCAACGCCGCGATTGCAGCGACTTCCCAAGGTGACGTGTCGTGGTTCCAGTACAACGGCGCCACCTACGTGGTTGACCACGAAAGCACTGGTTCGACCTCGTTCGTCAACGGCACTGACGTGATCGTTAAGATTACCGGTACCGTCGACCTGAGCACTGCATCGTTCTCGAGCGATGGTCACACCCTGCTGCTGGTAGGCTAATAGTCTTGCGCCATCCCCGGGCTAGTCCTGGGGTGGGTAGACCGCAAAAAACCCCTCACGCCCTGGCGTGAGGGGTTTTTTCTTTTGTAACCGCGCAACAAATTTCCCGAAACAAAATATTTTGTGATCCACATCACATTTTTTACATCATTTAAGGGATAATGGCTGTTCTATAATCGAACGCGGTACTGCGTGATGAAAAAACTTCTGAATCCTAAGAGCGAAATTGGGCAAGTCCTGCTCAGTTTTAAGAAAACCTTTTATACCGTAGGGACTTTCAGCGCCATCATCAACATGCTGATGTTGGCTCCTTCGCTGTACATGTTGCAGGTCTACGACCGCGTGCTGAGCAGCCATAACGAGGTCACGCTGGCGATGCTGTCGATAATGATCGTTGGCACCTATTTGCTGATGTCAGTGCTGGAGCTGGTGCGTAGCTTTGTGCTGGTGCGGGTCGGTGCCCGCTTCGACATGCAGCTGAATAAGCGCATTTACACTGCGGCGTTTGAGCAAAATCTGAAAGCATCCGGTGCCAATGCTGGTCAGTCGCTGGCCGACCTGACCAACTTGCGTCAATTCCTGACCGGGAACGCGCTGTTCGCCTTCTTCGACGCGCCATGGTTTCCGATTTACCTGATCGTGATCTTCATTTTTGAGCCGACGCTGGGCCTGTTTGCACTGGGTGGCACGCTGCTGCTGGTGATCTTGGCCTTCGTCAACGAAAAGGTGACGCATAAGCCGCTGGCAGAAGCCAACAGCATGTCGATCCAGGCCAATAATCTGGCCACCAACAACTTGCGCAACGCTGAAGTGATCGAATCGATGGGCATGCTGCCCAACGTGATGAACCGTTGGTTCAAGCGTCATGGTTATTTCTTGCACTTGCAAGCAAAAGCCAGCGAAACCGCTGGTTATATCAATGCCATAACCAAGTTTGTACAGCTGTCGCTGCAATCGTTGGTACTGGGCTTTGGCGCGCTGCTAGTACTAGAAAACAAAATTAGTCCGGGCATGATGATTGCCGCCTCGATTTTGGTCGGCCGCGCGCTGGCGCCGGTGCAGCAGGTGATTGGTGTGTGGAAGAGCTGGGCTAACACCCGTAGCGCTTTCGAGCGCTTGAACACGTTGCTGGAAAAGCATCCGGTACGTGCGGCCGGTATGGAACTGCCGAAGCCCACCGGCGCGCTGGCAATTGAAGGTGTCACCGCAGCTCCACCGGGCGCAACGGTACCTGTTCTGCGGGGTGTGAACTTTGCGATCCAGGCCGGCGATGTACTGGGTATAGTCGGTCCTAGCGGTTGCGGCAAGTCGACGCTGGCACGCCTGATGGTTGGTGTCTGGCCTGCGCTGATGGGCAAGGTGCGCCTGGATGGTGCCGATATCTATCAGTGGAACAAGGGGGAGCTCGGTCCGAACATCGGCTACCTGCCGCAGGATGTGGAACTGTTTGGCGGCAGCATTGCCGAAAACATTGCCCGCTTCGGCGACGTCGACGGTGAAAAAGTGGTGGACGCGGCTAAGCGTGCTGGCGTACACGACATGATTCTGCATTTGCCTAAAGGCTACGACACAGTGTTGGGCGACGGTGGCGCCGGCCTGTCCGGTGGCCAGCGCCAGCGTCTTGGCCTGGCGCGTGCCATGTATGGTGATCCTGCCCTCTTGGTGCTGGACGAGCCGAATTCCAATCTGGATGACGTCGGTGAAGCCGCGCTGGTGCAGGCTGTGCATGCCCTGCGCCAGAAAGGCAAAACGGTGGTCCTGATTACCCACCGCACCAGTGCGATTGCGGCCACCACCAAGCTGTTGGTGTTGCGTGACGGCACTGTGTCGGCCTTTGGTCCGACCAATCAGGTGCTGGCTGCGCTGCAAGAACAGCAGCAGAAGCAAGTGGTCAGCCAGCAGGCGGCGCAGCAAGCTGCGCAACAACAAGCCGCGGCCCAGCAGCAGGCTGCGGCTCAACAAGCCGCAGCGCAACAAGCCGCAGCGCAACAGGCGGCGGACATCGTAGCGCAGCAGCAGGTTGCTGCCCAGGCTGGCGGTGCCAACGCAGCGACGGAACAGGAGTAAGTCATGAGCAATGTGATTAACAAAGCGGATGCGACGCCGGTCGAAGTCATTTCGCGCGACGTCACACCGATCGAAGTAAATACCGATGCCGGATCGTATGCGCGCATCGGTTGGCTGGTAGTGCTGCTGGGAGTCGTCGGTTTCCTGGTCTGGGCCTGGTTTGCGCCGTTGGACAAAGGCGTACCGATGAGTGGTTACGTGACCAAGGAAGGCAATCGCAAGGCTGTGCAAAATCTGGCCGGCGGCACGGTGAATGCGATCATGGTGCATGATGGCGACGTCGTCAAACAAGGCCAGGTCCTGGTACGCATGAGCGATGTTACTGCCAAGTCTGCCTTTGAGACCGCATTGGCGCAGTACATCAGTAGCCGTACTTCGGAAGCTCGTCTGGAGGCGGAGCAGACCGGTGCACACAGTTTCAACCTGCCACCTGAGTTGGACAAATACAAGAACGATCCACGCGCGATTGAAGCGATGGCGCTGCAACGTCAACTGCTGACTTCGCGTCAGATGGCGTTGCAAGCCGAACTGGCGGGTATGAATGAGAATATTCAAGGCTTGAACGAACAGGTACGCAATCAGGAGGAATCGCGCGACAGCAAGAAGGAGCAGCTGACGATCCTGAAGGAGCAGCTGGAAAACAACCGCGATCTGGCCAAGGATGGTTACATCCCGCGTTCGCGCCTGCTGGACATCGAGCGCAGCTATGCTCAGGTGAACGGTGCGATTTCCGAGGACATCGGTACCATCGCCCGAGCCCGCAGCCAGGTGGCCGAATTGAAAACGCGCCGTGTACAGCGCACTGAGGAATACCAGAAGGAAGTTCGTACTCAGCTGTCCGATATCCGTAAGGAAGCCGAAGCCCTTGACAGCCGTTTGAAGGGACTGGAGTTTGATGTGGTCAATTCCGAGGTGCGCGCCCCGGTTGACGGCGTGGTTGTAGGCAGCAATATTTTCACCAATGGCGGTGTGGTGCCCGCCGGTACCCGCATGATGGATCTGGTGCCAGTGGATGATGCGCTGGTGGTCGAAGGCAATTTGCCAGTCAACCTGGTGGACAAGGTCCATGTCGGCCTGAAGACCGAGCTGATCTTTGCCGCCTTTAATACCAACCGCACCCCGCATATTCCGGGTGAAGTGATTCAGGTGGCGGCCGACCGCAATGTCGACGAGAAAACTGGCGCGGCATTTTACAAAGTGCGTGCCCGCGTGACGCCGGAAGGCGCCAAGCTGCTCGCTTCCAAGAAGCTGGACGTGGTGCCGGGTATGCCGGTGGAGATGTTCGTGAAGACTGGCGAACGCACCATGATGAGCTACCTGATGAAGCCGGCCTTCGACCGCGCGAAATCTGCAATGTCGGAGGACTAAGCATGAAGTCTGGCGTATCCATCCGTCGCCGTCTGCTGCCGCTGGCACTGGCTGCGGCCGGCCTGCTGCACGGTGCCAGCGCCTCGGCGCTGACGCTGATGCAGGCTTACGAGGCAGCGTTGCAAAACGACCCGACCTACCGTGCCGCTTATCAGGTGGCGCAAGCCGGCAAGGAAAACCGCATTCTGGCGCGCTCCAATCTGCTGCCGTCGCTGTCGGCCGCGTATTCGATCAACCAGAACCGCTCCACGGTTGAGGAGTACCACATCCGACTGCCGGAAGACTATCTGTCGCGCTCAGCCACCATCCAGGTGCGTCAGCCGGTGTTCAGTCTGGATGCACTGGCGCGCTTCAAGCAAGGCAAGGCGCAGGCCGACTATGCCGAGGCGCAGTTCGACAGCGCTTCGCAGGACGTGTTGATGCGCATGCTGAGCAGCTATTTCGAAGTGCTGTTCAAATACGATCAGGTGGCCTTTGCCAAGGCCGAGCGCGACATGTATGCCGAGCAGCGCAAGGTCAACGACCTGCTGCTGAAACGCGGCGAAGGCACCAGCACCGATGCGCTGGAAACCCAGTCGCGGCTGGATCTGGCGGAAGCGTCGGTGATCGAGGCGGAAGACGCGTTGAGCAGTGCGCGCGATACGTTGCAGTCGATCGTTGGTCACGATGTGGATGTCACGGTGCTGGATCAGCTGCGCCCTGGCATGCGGGTGACGGCGGACGAGTTGCTCAGCTTTGAAGCGTGGCGTGACAAGGCGATGGAGCTCAACCCGGACATCCGCACCCAGCGCAAGAACATCGAGATCGCGCGCCAGGAGATCAACAAGCAGCGCGCCGGCCATGCGCCGCGCGTGGACTTCGTCGGCACCTACGGCAAGACTTTGTCGGACTCGCTGTCGACTGTGAACCAGGAAACCACGGTGCGTTCGATCGGCTTCTCGGTCAACATCCCGATCTTCAATGGTGGCGCGGTCAGCGCGACCACGCGCCAGGCGGTGGCCAACAAATCCAAAGCCGAAGCCGACCTCGATGGACAGATCGACAAAGTGGTGATCGACCTGCGCAAGTATTACAAGCAGATGGTCAGCAGTAAGCCCAAGATTGATGCGCTGATTAAAGCAGTCGATTCGGCCCAATTGCTGATTACCGCAACCCAGAAGAGCATTCAGGGTGGCGTGCGTATCAACCTGGATCTGCTGACCGCGCAGCGTCAGTTGTCCGCCGCACAGCGCGATCTGGCGCAGGCGCGTTACGGCTATATCCTGGCACTGCTGCACGTGCGCGCCGACGCTGGCGTGCTGGGCATGGACGATGTTCGTTTGCTGGCGGCCTACTTCGAGTAAGCTCCACCAGCGCAAAAAAAAGCAGCTCACTGAGCTGCTTTTTTTATTTACTGCTTCTGGTAGCAGTGCGGGCAGGACTCGCCATACACAAACTCCGGCGCCAGTTGCTGGCGCGGCGTCACCACGGCGCGGCAGTTGAAGCACTGCGTGGTTTCGGTCGGTTCCAGTTTCGGATTCAGCGCGGTACGGTAGTCGAACACGAAGCAGTCGCCGCTGTAGTGGGCGCCGCCGACTTCTTCGAAGTATTTCAGGATGCCGCCTTCCAGCTGGTAGACGTGGTCGTAGCCGATGTTCTGCATGTGGATCGCGGCTTTCTCGCAGCGGATGCCGCCGGTGCAGAAGGTGACCACGGTCTTGCCTTCAAAGTCGGGCTTGTGGGCGGCGATCAGTTCCGGGAATTCGGTGAATTTCTTGATGCGGTAGTCGACCGTGTTGTCGAAGGTGCCGACGTCGACTTCGAAATCGTTGCGGGTATCGACCATCACCACCGGCCGGCCTTCGTCGTCGACGCCGTTGTCCAGCCAGCGTTTCAGCGTGTGCGCTTCGACGTTGGGGGCGCGGCCTTCTTCCGGCTTAATCAGCGGCATGCGCATGGTGATGATTTCCTTTTTGATCTTCACCAGCATGCGCTTGTGCGACTGTTCGGCCGACAGGCTTTCCTTCACTTCCAGATCGGCGAAGCGGGCGTCGCTGCGGACCCAGGCCAAGTACTCGTCGATATGGGCGCGCTGGCCGGACAGGAACATATTGATGCCTTCCGGCGTCAGCAGCACAGTGCCTTTCAGGCCCAGGCGGGTGCAAATCTCCTGGTACTGCGGGCGGATCTCTTCCAGATTGTCAAAGGTGACAAATTTATAGGCGGCGATGTTGACGTGCGGCGTGGCAGCGCCAGCATGCGCTTCAGCTTGTAAAGCGGTATTAGCTTGCATGATGGTGTGAGGACAAAAAAGGGCAAGGCGACATTATACGCACGATCAGCATACAAATCCTCAATTTGCCTAAAATTTAGGCGATCTTTGCGTGTTATCAGCATCTCAGAAGACGTTGGCGTCATGGTGTGCATTTCGACCTGCTCATCATGGTAATGAAATGAACACTGGCTATCGTTGGATGCATTTTCGAATGAAGAGGTTACAGCATACGTTTCGTCACGCGCGGAATTTTGGTGTACTTGGGACGTCAAATAAAAACACGCTTGCGGCATTTCGGCGGGCCTTATTGGCGCACATTGCATCACCCCACACGACCGTGCTAGAGGGGTATTATCGAAACCGGCCTGTTACGCATTTCATCGATCTGCGCTCCGGACTGAATGTCATGCGCGGAGCCGATGGATATTATCTTTCCGGTTGGCGATTGAACGAAAGGCAATTTGGGTGTCTCTTAAACAGCGGGCGGGTGGGGGGAGCAAAGTCATGAATGACGTATTTGACAGGTATGCCGCTCTGATAGGGCTCTTCTTGAGCCATCAGCTATCAGCCCAGGAATTCAGTGATCGCTTTTTGGAAAATTTTAAAGAGGAGACAGCGCCTATGGCAGAGCCTTTGTTTCTGCTGCTTGATGAGCTTTTTGGAGATGCGGATTCTTTTACAACCGATCCGGATTTGCTTGCTGAAGATCCTGTTTTTTATCTGGATGAGCAAGGCTTGGAGTCCAAGACGCGAGATATTTTGCATCGGATGGTGATGTGGCGCGATCGGGAAATGGCGGCATAAGAGGCGTGATTGTTTAGCAGAAGGGAGATGCCATGCCAGGCTCATGCTGAGCCATTTGTGCCGCGCGGCCCCCCGCGCTGACAAGCAGTAACGCCGGAATTCTCCGTCCGGGCCGCCGCACGGTAAAATAGGGGGTTATTGAACCCGCCTTGAACCGCTTATGAACATGGTAGCAAACGAACAAGCATTGACCAGCACCGCCGTGGTACCCGCCGGGCCGGCTTTTGTCCATTTGCGCGTGCACTCCGAATATTCCATCGTCGACGGCCTGGTCCGTATCGACGATCTGGTCAAGCAGGCGGCCAAGGACAAGCAGGGCGCGCTGGCGGTCACCGATCTGGCCAATATGTTTGGCATGGTCAAGTTCTACAAGTCGGCGCGCGGCAAGGGCATCAAGCCGGTGGTCGGCGTCGATTGCTGGATCACCAATGACGACAACCGCGAGAAACCATCGCGTCTGATGCTGTTCGCGAAAAACCGCATGGGCTATCTGCAGCTGTGCGAGCTGCTGTCGCAAGCCTGGCTGACCAATCAGTACAAGGGCCGCGCCGAAATCCGCACCGAGTGGCTGACCGAGCTGACCAGCAAGAGCTATCCGCTGCTGCCGGACGTCGATCCGGCCAACGGCCTGATCGCGCTGTCCGGCGCCCACTTTGGCGACATCGGCCAGGCCATCGAAAACGGCAACCCGGAGCTGGCCGAACAGCAGGCGCGCAAGTGGGCCGGCATTTTCCCCGGTCATTTCTACATCGAGATCCAGCGCGCTGGCCAGCCGAATCAGGAAATGCAGGTGCGTCACTCGGTGGCGCTGGCGTCCAAGCTGGGGCTGCCGGTGGTGGCTACCCATCCGGTGCAATTCCTGTCGCAGGAAGAATTCATCGCGCACGAGGCGCGCATCTGTATCGCCGAGGGCGAGATGCTGGCCAACGCCAAGCGGGTACGCAAGTTCAATGAGCAGATGCGCTTCCTGACCCAGGCCGAGATGCAGCAACTGTTCCGCGATCTGCCGGCCGCGCTGCAGAACTCGGTGGAAATCGCCAAGCGCTGCAATCTGACGCTGACGCTGGGCAAGCCGCAGCTGCCGAACTTCCCAACGCCGGGCATGACCATCGATGACTTCCTGCGCGCCGAAACCAAGAAGGGTCTGGAAGAGCGTCTGATCCAGCTGTATCCCGATCCGGAAAAGCGCGAAGCCAACCGCAAGCGCTACGAGGACCGGCTGGAGTTCGAGAACAACACCATCATCAACATGAAGTTCCCGGGCTACTTCCTGATCGTGGCGGAGTTTATCCAGTGGGGCAAGAACAATGACGTGCCGATCGGTCCGGGCCGGGGTTCGGGCGCTGGTTCGCTGGTGGCGTACGCGCTGAAAATTACCGACCTTGATCCGCTGAAGTACAACCTGCTGTTCGAACGTTTCCTGAACCCGGAACGGGTTTCGATGCCCGACTTCGATATTGACTTCTGCCAGGAGAAGCGCGAGCTGGTGATCCAGCACGTGAAGGATTTGTACGGCCGCGACGCGGTGTCGCAGATCGCCACCTTCGGTACCATGGCGGCCAAGGGCGCGATCCGCGACGTCGGCCGCGTGATGGACTTCGGCTATAACTTCTGCGACGGCGTCTCCAAGCTGATTCCGTTCAAGCCGGGCAAGCCGGTGTCGATTGCCGAGGCGATCGAGGAAGAGCCGATGCTGAAGGAGCGCCAGCAGAACGAGGAAGAAGTATCGCAACTGCTGGATCTGGCGCAGCAGGTCGAAGGCATCACCCGTAACATCGGCATGCACGCCGGTGGCGTGCTGATCGCGCCGGGCAAGCTGACCGACTTCTGCCCGCTGTACACGCAGGGCGGCGATGGCGGCGTGGTGTCGCAGTACGACAAGGACGACGTTGAAGCCGTCGGCCTGGTGAAGTTCGACTTTTTGGGTCTGACCACGCTGACCATTCTGGACCGCGCGGTACGCTACATCAAGGCGCTCGACCCGGCCGAATCAGAGTTCGACCTGGCCAAGCTGCCGCTGAACGACCGTCCGTCGTATGATCTGCTGACCAAGGCCAAAACGGTCGCGGTATTCCAGCTGGAGTCGCGCGGCATGCAGGGCATGCTGAAAGACGCGCGTCCCGACCGTTTCGAGGACATCATCGCGCTGGTGGCGTTGTATCGTCCGGGCCCGATGGACCTGATTCCGGACTTCTGCAAACGTAAGCACGGCGAGAAATTCGATTACCCTGATCCGCGCACCGAATCGATTCTGTCCGAAACCTACGGCATCATGGTGTATCAGGAGCAGGTGATGCAGATGGCGCAGATCGTCGGCGGCTACTCGCTGGGCGGCGCCGACATGCTGCGTCGTGCCATGGGTAAGAAAAAAGCCGAGGAGATGGCCGAGCATCGCGAGATCTTCCGCGCCGGCGCCGCCAAGGATGGCCTCAGCACGCAAAAGGCCGACGAGATCTTCGACTTGATGGAGAAGTTCGCGGGCTACGGCTTCAATAAATCCCACGCCGCCGCGTATGCGCTGCTGTCGTATCACACCGCCTATCTGAAGGCGCACCATCCGGCCGCGTTCATGGCAGCCAATATGTCGCTGGCGATGGAGGATACCGAGAAGGTCAAGATTCTGGTTGAAGACGCGATCGATATCTGCGGCTTGACCATTCTGCCGCCGGACATCAACCAGTCGCAGTTCCGCTTCGTGCCGGACGGCCCGGCGCCTTCGGTCACCGGCAAGAAAGTGACGCAGATTCGCTACGGCCTCGGTGCCGTCAAGGGCGCCGGCCAGAACGCGATCGAGGCAATTATCGCCGCGCGCAATGCCGATGGTCCGTTCACCAGCCTGTTCGATTTCTGCAAGCGCGTCGACAAGAAGCAGATCAACCGTCGTACCATTGAATCGTTGATCCGCTCCGGCGCCTTCGACTGCCTGGGCGTGGACCGCGCGGTGCTGCTGGCTTCGGTCAGCTTCGCGATGGAATATGCCGACCAGCAGGCCAAGTCGGCCAACCAGGTCAGCCTGTTCGGTGGCGATGACTCCGACCTCGAACCGCCGCCGGACTACGTTAAGGCGCAAGTGTTCACCGACCGCCAGAAACTGGCCGAGGAAAAGATCGCGCTCGGCTTCTATCTGTCCGGCCACATGTTCGATTCCTACGCCGGCGAGGCGCGCCGCTTTGCGCGCACCAAGCTGTCCGATCTGGAACCGTCACGCGATCCGCGCATGCTGTGCGGCGTGATCACCGGCATCCGCCCGCAGATGACCCAGCGCGGCAAGCTGCTGATCGTCACGCTGGACGACAAGAGCGCGGTGGTGGAGGTGACGGTGTATGCCGAAGTGTTTGAAGAGCACAAGCACATGTTCAAGGAAGACGAATTCCTGGCGGTGATAGGCAAGGTGTCGGAAGACCGCTTCTCCGGCGGCCTGCGCATCTCGGCCGAGAAGGTGTTCGACATCATCTCGTCGCGCGTCAAGCACGGCAAGCAGGTCGGCATGGCCTTGCCGACCACGGTCGACGCCAGGAAGGTGGCCGAGGTGCTGGCGCCGTTCCGCCAGGCCGATGGCTTGCCGGTGTCGGCGCGCATCAAGCCGCAGGGCGTGGCGTGCGTGCTGCAGCTGGGCGAAGCCTGGCGCGTGGCGCCGTCTGACGATCTGAAAACCGCGCTGTCCCAGGTGCTGGGGGCGACGGAGGTGGAATTTGAGTATTAAGGTGCTGTTCTTTTCGCACGACGGCAAGCTGGGTGACGCGGTGGTCAACACCGCCTTTGTCGCCGCGCTGCGCGCCGCGCGGCCGGACTGCGAGATTCACGCCACCGTGGCTGGCGTCACCGCGCCGTTCTGGGGCGCCGACCCGCGCATCAGCAAGCTGTGGCGTGTTCAGCGTCCCGGCTGGCGCGACACCATCCGTTTAGCGCTGGCGATGCGCCGCGAGCGCTACGATTACATCATCACCTGGCAGCGCATGCGCAAGGAAAAGAACAAGCTGATGCTGTGGCTGGCCAGGCCGGGCAAGGTGATCGACCTGCAGGATTACAACGCCGGCCCGCTGCAGCACAAGGTGGCCGCTTGCGGCGCCGCGCTGGCGCAGATGGGTGTGGCGCCGGGCGCGCTGGCGTATGACATCGGCCTGCCGTCGCACTGTCCCGAAATCGACGCCACGCTGCCGGCCGGTGAGGAGGTGGTGGTGATCAACCTGTTTGCCGCCGACGCCGAACGCAATGTCGGCGCGCCGCAGGCCGAGGAATTGCTGCGCGGCCTGCGTGCGCAGATGCCGCAGGCTCGGCTGTGCCTGGTGTGCACCGACGCCACCGCGCAGCAGGCGCAAGCGGTGGCGGCCGCCAGTGGCACGTCGGCCGAAGTGGTCAACTGCGAGGGCAATCTGGCTCGCCTGCTGCGGCTGTGCGAGCGCGCCAATATGCTGATCAGCCCGGATACGGCGCTGATCCATATCGCTTCCGCCTACGACCGGCCGGTGGTCGGCATCTACCAGAACAATGGCGTCAAATCGGTGCAGTGGGGGCCGCGCTCGCGGCTCAGCGCCTGCGTGCTGTCGGCCAGCAAGGATAGCTTGAGCGGCTTTGCCGTGGCCGATGTGCTGCGCGAAGTGCGGGCACTGCGCGACCAGGCGTTGCCGGTCGCGCAGCAGGTGTCAGCAGTGGCGCCGTCGGAGCGGCTGGCTTAGAACTGGGCGGCCACGCCGGTGATGGCGTAGCCCTTGGCGCCTATCTGCGCCAGCGGATGTTCGATGTGGTATTGGGGGAGGTCGTCGCGGTCGTCGTCGACTTCCACGCGCTGGGCTTCGGCGTGCCAGTCGGTACTGGTGGCTTCTTCAGGAATCGGCTTGCCCTCGGGGACGGCGAGATAGCTGTGTTTGCCCTGTGCTTCATCTCGGCAATAAATATCCACACGCATGGTATTTCTCCTCTGACGAAAAGCCTATCCTACCGGATTTTTTTACGCTAGTGCGTACTTATCCTCGTCCCCGGCTGGCGCCTCGAAGTGTAGCGGCGCCACCGGCACCGCCTCGATGCGCGGCGCGCGCAGGCTGATCGTCATGGCCTGGGCCAGCTCGCACAGGGCTTCGTGGCGCTTGCGCACCTCGGAACGCTTCTTGGATGCCACCTCGCTCAGATCGGGCGCGCAGATGGCGGCGCTGGCCAGGCGGAAATCGCCGTCCGGCTGGCGCTCGGCGCCCAGTTCCAGCCACAGCGCGTCGTAATCGGCGTGCACCTTGCCCTGGCGGGTGGCGCCGCATACCGCGCGGTTAGCATTGCCGACCAGGCGCAGCGAGGCGCAACCGTGGTCGTGGGCGATCTGGCTCAGCAGCTTGAGCATCAGGTTTTTGGGCCGCAGGCCATGCAGTTCACGGGTGGCGTCCTTGATCAGTTGCAGGCCATGCTCGCCCCGGGGACCTTGCATGCAGCCTATGCCCAGCTGCATGCCGCGGTCGCCGGGAATGAAGGAAAAGGCGCAGCTGTAGACCAGCATGCCATCCTGCAGCAGTTGCAGCACCAGTTCGCCCTCGCGCTCCATCGGCTCGATGGCGCGCAACTGCAGCTGGTAGACCAGGCCGCTCTTGCCGGTCACGCTGCCGAGCCCTACCGCGCTGCGGGCGGCCTGCACCGTCAGCGGCCCCAGGCCGTGGCGGAAGATATGACGGTAATGGGCGCGCAGCCAGACCAGGCGCTCGGCGGCGCTGGTGGTATTGCTCAGGTAAGGACGGTAGATTTTGTACAGCAGGCGCGGGCGGGCTTTGACCAGCTCGGCAAACATCGGATGGGAGTTAAGCAAGTCCAGCCAGCCATCGGTGGTGTGGCGGTGCAGGCCGGCGCGCAGCGTCAGTTTGAGCGTTTCGCGCAGCTGTTTGAAACCGGTAAAACCTGCCACGCCGGAACGGAGGGTGATGGACGGCGACATCGTGAACTTTCCAAAAGGGAGCCTTGTGAGCGAGTCGCGATGTTAACGGCTGTGTAACGCTGTGTAAATTAGTGTAAAGATCTACGCGATACCCCTAATAATTGCCAGATGGATAATTGCACTGTTGTATAGAGGAGATCCACTAGTGCTAAGGGTTGCCCGTAGTTGTAAAAAGCAATGCAAGATGAAAAGTGGCAATGCATAATGATACATTCCGATACAAACCGACTGGTATGACCACGCTAGCTCCGCCCCGTCACATGGTAGTGGCCTTCGTTGCCGCTTATCTGTTATTCGACTGGGCCACTTACATCGATCCGCTGTATGGCTTGAACATCACGCCCTGGAATCCGGATCCGGCGCTGGGACTGGTGTTTTATCTGGTGTATGGCTGGCGCGCCGCGCTGCCGTGGTGGCTGGCGCTGGTGCTGGGCGAGGTGGTGGTGCGCGGCATGCCGGCCGGTCTGGGGCTGACCCTGCTTTTATCGTTGTGGCTGGTCATCGGCTATGGCTTGATCGGCGTTATCTTGCAGCGGGTGTTTGGTAGCGGCGGCGTGTTCGACAGCCGCAACCAGCTGTTCCAGTGGCTGTTGATCGTGCTGGCTGGCTGCCTGTTGAATGATGTGGTGTACATGTCGCTGCTGTCGCTGGCCGGGTTGATCCCGCCGGGACAGTGGGTGGCGGTGGTGCTGCGCTTTGGCATTGGCGACATCGTCGGCGTGGTGGTATCGATGCCATTGGTGTGGATGTTGTCCAGCGCACAGGGACGGCGGCGCTTGCGTGCCACAGTGTGGCGTTACGAAACGCTGGGTTATCTGGCGTTTTCGATCTGCGTGCTGGCGCTGGTGTTTGGCGATATCTCCACCTCGGAGTTCAAGCACTTCTACTTCCTGTTCCTGCCGGTGATCTGGGCCGCGTCGCGCCAGGGACTGTACGGGACGGCGCTGATGGTGTTTGTGCTGCAACTGGGCATAGGCGCGCTGGTCAAGTGGAACAACGCGGTCAACATCGAAGTGCCGGAGCTGCAGATGCTGGACGCGATGCTGGCGGTGGTGGGCTTCTCGATCGGCATCGTGGTTGACGAGCTGCGCCAGGTGTCGGATGAATTGAAACAGTCGCTGCGGCTGGCGGCGGCGGGCGAGATGGCGGCCGCGCTGGCGCACGAGCTGAACCAGCCGCTGACCGCGCTGGGCGCTTACGGCAAGGCGTGTGAATTCCTGGTCGAGCGCGGCGAGGGCGGCGAGATGTTGAAGAACGCCATCCAGCGCATGATCGCCGAATCGGCGCGGGCCGGCGAGGTGGTGCGGCGGCTGCGCGATTTCTTCCGCACCGGCTCGATGAAGCTGGAGCCGGTCGATGCTGGTCAGCTGGTGTCCGCCGTCAGCCAGCAGTTTTTCACCCAGCTGCGCGAGCATCAGGTGACGCTGGAGGTGCAGGACATGCCGCCGCTGGCGATGCTGGCCGACCGCCTGCAGATCGAGCTGGTGCTGCGCAACCTGCTGGCCAATGCGCTGGACGCGGTGCAGGAGCAGGCCGACGGCGCGCGCCGCATTATCACGGTATCGGCGCAGCAGCTGGATAGCAAGCGGCATGGCAAGAACAGCTGTCTGCAACTGACGGTGCAGGACAGCGGCAAGGGCGTGTCGGAAGAACTGGCGGCGCGCTTGTTTGAACCGTTTGTATCGTCCAAGGCCAGTGGCCTGGGACTGGGCCTGGTGCTGAGCCGGGCCATCATGGAAGCGCACGGCGGCTCGCTCTGGGCCGAAGTGGGCGATCACGGCATATTCAAAATGGCGCTGCCGCTGGCGCGCCACGCAGGAGAAGAGAAGGAAAACTATGTTGCAGCATGATTTAACCGTATTCATTGTCGATGACGACCCGGCGGTGCGCGATGCGCTGGGCCTGCTGCTGGGCGTGCGCGGTTACCGGACCGCCGTGTTCGGCAGCGCCGAAGCCTTTCTGCAGGGCTGGCAGGCGACGTGGAGTGGCTGCCTGCTGATCGACATCCGCATGTCCGGCATGGATGGGCTGGCCTTGCAGCGCGAGCTGATCGAGCGTGGCTGCAAAATCCCGGTGATCATCATGAGCGGCCATGGCGACGTCAACACGGCACGCACCGCGTTCAAGGCCGACGCGGTGGATTTTCTGGAAAAGCCGTTTGACGACGCCAAGCTGATCGCCGCCATCGACGAAGCGCTGACGCGGGCGCGCAGCGTGCGCAGCGAGCTGCAGCGCCGCAGCCAGAGCGCCAACCTGCTGAGCGAGCTGACCCCGCGCGAGCGCGAAGTGATGCAGTTGGTCGTGCTGGGGCGGCACAACCGCGACATCGGCCCGGCGCTGGGCATCAGCGTACGCACGGTGGAAGTGCACAAAGCGCGGCTGATGAGCAAGCTGGGGGTCGACAACGTCGCCGACCTGGTCCGCATCAGCATGCTCGACCAATAAATGTCCACTTCGGGGTCAGTTCCAAAAATCGGACATTGGGTCGCGCGCGACCCAATGTCCGATTTTTGGAACTGACCCCGAAGTGGACACGGGCTTAGCCGCGCAGGCCTTTGACTGCTTCGATGGTGCGGTCGACGGCGCGTTGCAGGACGACGGCGCGGTTGCTGGTTTCCTGGTCGCGCGCGGCTTCTTTGTGCCATAGGTGGAAGACTTCGGTGGCGTAGGCGCCATCCTTGCGCATCACGCCGGCGTTGTAGAGCCGGACCACCAGATCCGAATCTTCGTGGCCCCAGCCAAGGAAGCTTTCGTCAAAGCCGTTGACCCGCTCCAGATCAACCCGCCATACCGCCAGGTTGCAGCTTTTGATGCGGCGCCAGCTGAAGCGGGTGCTGGTGCGGCCGATGTCGGGCAAACTCAGCAGCAGCGGCAGCACTTTGTTGAGCGCGCCACTGCGGCGCCACGCCAGTTTCTCGCCCGCGCTCAGCGCTTGCAAATCCAGCGGCTGGCTCAGCACGCGCGCCGTCGCTTGTTGATTCAGCAAGATGCGGCTGCCCTGCACCAGATAACCGGCTTGCGCCAGTTTGCGGTGCTGGCTGATAAAATCCCGCTGCGGCACGCAGTCGCCGTCAAGGAAGATGATGTAATCGCCCTTGGCGTCCAGCGTGCCGAGGTTGCGCGCGCGGGCGGCGCGGAATCCCAGGTCTTCCTGCCACACATGGCGCAGCGGCACCGGCGAACGCGCCTGCAAGGCCGCTACCGCCTGCTGTGTGTTGTGGCCGGAGCCGTCATCAGCGATAATGATTTCGAAGCCAAGGTTGTCCTGGGTGAACAAGGCCTGGACGACGGCGGTGAGTGCATCCGGCCGGTTGTAGGTGGTGATGACGACGGAAATAAGGGCGGATGACATGGTTCTGCGAGCTCGCTGTGGCGGATTGCTTGTCTGCAATAATCGATAATATGAATGAATAATACCTCACCCCAGTCCCCTGCCAGCACTGTCTTCATCCACAGCCTGATCTTCCTGTTCCCGTTCCTGCTGCTGATCACCAACTTCGGTGTCGGCCTGTGCAGCTTTGTGTTCCTGGTGACGGCGATTGTCTACCGGCGTCAGGGCTGGGCGGCATTGAGGCGCCATCTTACTGACATTCGCGGCGTATTGATAGCGTTCGGCGCGGTCTGGCTGTTGGCGCTGCTGTTCGTGCTGTTCAACCACGACGGCCGCCTGCGCGACATGGAAAAACCGCTGCGCATGCTGGCCGCGTCCACCGTCATGCTGACCGTGCTGGCCTGCCGTCCCCAACGCAAGGCGCTGTGGTGGGGCATGATCGCCGGCGCTGTCGCCGGCGCCGTGTTCATCGTCTACCAGCGCTGGGGCATGGGTGTCGACCGTCCCGGCGGCCTGATTAATTCGATCACGTTTGGCGACATCATGCTGTGCCTGGGCCTGATGTGCCTGGCCGGCACGCTGGACTTCGCCGGCCGCAGCGCGGTCTGGCCCAGCCTGGGCGCGCTGGCCGGCCTGGCCGGCTCGATCGCCACCGGCACCCGTGGCGGCTGGCTGGCCATCGTGTTTTCAGCCATTCTGCTCGGCTGCTACGGCCATGTGCTGCGCGGCCGCTGGCGCAAGGCGGTGGCGCTGCTGGCGCTGGCGTTTTTGGTGAGTACTTACTTCATTCCGCAGACCGGCGCCCGCGAGCGCGTCGATCAGGGCTTCAACGACGTCCAGCAGTATTTCAACGGCGGTGAAAGCTATACCAGCGTTGGCATCCGGCTGGAGCTGTGGCGCAGCGCCGGCCAGTTGGTCGCCCAGCATCCGTGGTTTGGCGTCAGCCCGCGCCAGGCCCGCGCCGAGCTGGAGCAACTGGTTACCGACAAGCGCGCCCAGCCGTTTGTGCTGGAGTTCGAGCATTTTCACAATGACATCATGCAGACGCTGGTGCTGGGCGGCGTGGTCGGCCTGCTGGCCTGGCTGGGCACGCTGATCGTGCCGTTCCTGTTCTTCCTGCGCCAGCTGCGGCACGGCGCCCCGGCCGCGCCGGCGCTGGCCGGCATGTTGCTGGTGCTGAGCTACTTCAGCTTTGGCCTGACCGAGGTGATCTTCTGGTCTGTGCTCAGCAGCATGTTCTACGCGATGATGTTGTTCCTGCTGGCCGGGCTGTGCTTGACCGCCAAAGAGGAGACGCCGTGAGTGAGCTGCGCACCCTGATTATTTCCCCCAACTGGATCGGTGACGCGGTAATGGCGCAGCCGCTGCTGCAACTGCTGCGCGCCGCCCATCCGGAGCGGCCGATCGATGTGCTGGCGCCGCCGGCGGTGTCGCCGGTATGGCGCCAGGTGGCCGAGGTCGACGAGGTGCTGGAAACCCCGTTCCGCCACGGCGCGCTGCAATTGAAGCAGCGCTGGCAATTCGCCCGCCTGCTGCGCAAGCGCGGCTACGCCGATGCCTATGTGCTGCCCAACACCATCAAGTACGCGCTGATCCCGTGGCTGGCGGGGATCAAGCAACGCGTCGGCTACAAGGGTGAAAGCCGCTACGGCATGATCAATCTGATGCACCACGATGAAGTGCCGCCGCGGCCGATGGTGGCGTTTTACGCGGCGCTGGCCAAGCCGCCGGTGACGGTGCAGGGACCCGGTCTGCGCGCCGCGCTGCCCAAGCCGCGGCTGGTGGCCAGCCCGGCGCAGATCGCGGCGGTGCTGCAGCGCCATGGCATCGATCCGGCGCGGCCGCTGATCGCGATGGCGCCGGGCGCCGAATTCGGCGGCGCCAAGCGCTGGCCGGCGCGCCATTTCGCCGGCCTGGCGCAAGCGGTGCTGACGCGCGATCCATCGACCCAGATCGCGTTGCTGGGCTCGCCCAAGGATCAGGAAGCCTGCGCCGAAGTGGCGGCCGGCCTGCCGGCCGGGACGGCGGCGTTCAACCTGGCCGGCGCCACCAGCCTGGCCGAGGCGATCGCGCTGATCGCCTGTACGGCGGCGGTGGTGGCCAACGATTCCGGCCTGCTGCACATCGCCTCGGCGCTGAACCGGCCGGTGCTGGCGCTGTATGGCCCGACCGATCCCGACCACGCGCCGCCGTTCTCCGACCTGGCGGCCTCGCTGTCGCTGCGGCTCGATTGCGCGCCGTGCAAGCAGCGCGAATGCCCGCTGGGCCACCAGGATTGCATGGTCAAGCTGACACCGGAATTGGCCTGGCACAGCCTGCAACCCATGCTGAAGCCAGGCTGAGCGTCACGGCAGGGGCGATTTGCGGTATAACAGCGGGAGAGCAAAGCCCTGCGAGCCAATATGTTCAAGCGCTTTACGATTACCTTCTGGGCCACGGTGTTTGTCGGCGTGGTATGCCTGTCGCTGGTCGGCGTCGACGTCTGGCGCAGCTTGACCATGCGCGACGAACTGCTGCAGGAGATGGAGCGGCTGGGCGCCAACGTGACGCGCGCGATGTCGCAACAGGCCGACGACACCATCAAGGCGGCCGATATCGCGCTGGCCGATATCGTCGAGCGCATCGAGACCGAGGGGCAGGGCGCGCCGGCGCTGCGCCGCGTCGAGCGCCAGATGGTGGCGCAGGTGATCAATCTGCCGCAGCTGATCGGCCTCTACGTTTATGACGAGGACGGCCGCTGGATCGTCAATTCGCGCGGCGTGCAAAACCAGGCCTACAACAACGCCGACCGCGAATACTTCATCTATCACCGCACCCACAGCGGGCGCGGGCCGCATGTCGGTATTCCAGTGGTCAGCCGCTCCACCGGCAAGTGGATCATCCCGGTGTCGCGCCGGCTGGACAAGCCGGACGGCAGTTTCGGCGGCGTGGTGCTGGCCACGCTGGACGTCGATTACTTCCGCCGCTTTTACCAGAGCTTTGACGTTGGCGCGCGCGGCGCGGTGGCGCTGATTTCCAACGGCGGCGTGCTGATGCTGCGCCAGCCGTTCGACAACGGCCGGGTCGGCGGCAGCATGGTGGACAGCGAGCTGTTCCGCCACTATAGCCAGCTGAGCGGCGCGGCGCGCACCACCAGCGCCTTCCTGCATTCCTTCCACGACGGCCAGATGCGGCTGATGTGCTTCCGGCCGCTGGAACACTATCCGCTGTTTGTGACGGCGGCGCTGTCGCGCGACGAAATGCTGGAGCGCTGGCGGCGCGACACCTTCACCCGCTCGATCGGGGTGTTGGTGCTGGCGGCGCTGCTGGGCTTTTTCGGCAAGCGGCTGGTGGACCAGATCAAGCTGCGTGGCGAGGTCGAGGCCGAACTGCGCACCGCGCGCGACGCGCTGGAAAGCGCCAACCGCACGCTGGAGCGCCAGGCCATGTCGGACGGCCTGACCGGGCTGGCCAACCGGCGCCAGTTCGATGTCACGCTGGGCAATGAGTTCAGCCGCGCCATCCGCCATGAGGACACGCTGGCCTTCATCATGATCGACGTCGATTACTTCAAACAGTACAACGACAGGTACGGCCACAGCGCCGGCGACGAGGTGCTGCGCGCGGTGAGCAAGCTGATCCGCGCACTGACGCCGAAGCGGCCCGGCGACCTGACCGCGCGCTACGGCGGCGAGGAGATCGGCATCCTGCTGCCGAATACCGACCTGGCCGGCGCGCAGGCGGTGGCCGAGCGCATCCGTCAGGCGGTCGAACAGCTGCAACTGCCGCACCAGGGCAGCGGCTTCGGCGTGGTGACGCTGAGCGCCGGCGTGGCCACCATCACACCGCAGCGCGGCGTCCATCTGCAGGGCATGCTGGTGGAAGCGGCCGACCAGGCGCTGTACGCGGCCAAGTCGGCCGGACGCAACCGCGTCAGTCTGGCGACCGAGGCTGTGCCAGCCGGTTGAAGGCGGCGCGCGCCAGCGGCGGCGAGACGATGTGGGCGCCGTCGAATTCCTGATAGTCCACCTGATAGCCTTCGCCGGCCAGGCGCTGGGCGATGGCCTGGCCGCGCTGCACCGACAGCACCGCGTCTTCCTTGCCGTGGGCGATGAAGATGCGCGGATCGCCGTCGCGCCGCAGCGGCGCCATGAAGCCGGGCGAGAACGCCACGATATCGCTGAACAGGCGGCCATTCATCAGCCCCACCGACAGCGCGTAGGAGGCGCCGTCGGAAAAGCCGGCGATCGTCATCGCGTGTTCGTCGACCTGGTAGCGTTGCATGGTCCACAGCATGGCGCGGTCGAGGAAGGCGAGGTCGGCGCCGAAGCCGCCGCGCAGGAAATCCCAGCTGGTGGACAGCGCGTCGGGGATCAGCAGCAGGCTGTGGTGCCGGATCGCATGCGCCAGCGCCAGGTGATCGCCGCCGCCATGCTGGCCGGCGGCGCCGTGCAGCAATAGCAGCAGCGGCAGACGCTGCTCGTCGGCATGCGGCGGCACGTGCAGCACCGCCTTGCGGCCATCGGCAAACGACAGTTGATGCGTGCCTTGCGCCAGCGCCGGCTGGCGCTGGTGGGCGACCAGCCACAACACCTCCGGCCGCGCGTGCAGGCGGCCGTCGGCATAGGGCGAGGGCTGGTTCAGAATTCCTCCCAGTCGTCACCGGCCGCCTTCGATGGCGCCGGCCGCTTGGCGCTAGCCGGCGGTGGCATTGTGGCCGCGCGCGGTGCGACGCGTTGAGGAGCGCGCTGGGCGACGCGTGGCGCGAGGACCCGGCTGGCGGCCGGCCGCGCAACGGCGCTGCCGAGGGCCGGCACGGCGGGGACGCGGTGCGCGTCGCCATCGGCCAGCTTGAACACGCTGACCACGCTGGCCTGGGTGGCGGCCTGTTCCTGCAAAGCCGCCGCCGCCGCTGCCGCCTGTTCGACCAGCGCCGCGTTCTGCTGCGTCACCGTATCCATCTGGCTGATGGCGTGGTTGATTTGCTCTATGCCGGCAATCTGCTGTTCGCTGGCGGCGGCGATATCCTGCATGATGCTGGTCACCCGCTGCACGCTGCCGACCACCTCCTGCATGGTGGCGCCAGCCTGTTGCACCAGCTGGCTGCCGGCATCGACCTTCTCGACCGAATCGCCGATCAGCTGCTTGATTTCCTTGGCCGCCGCCGCCGAGCGCTGCGCCAGCGTGCGCACCTCGGACGCCACCACCGCAAAGCCGCGCCCCTGCTCGCCGGCGCGGGCCGCTTCCACCGCCGCGTTCAAGGCCAGGATATTGGTCTGGAACGCAATCCCGTCGATGGTCGCGATAATCTCGACAATATTCTGCGAGGCCACGCTGATCGCCTGCATGGTATCGACCACTTGCGCCACCACCGCGCCGCCACGACTGGCCACCTCGGAGGCCGAGGCCGCCAGCTGATTGGCCTGGCGCGCATGATCGGCATTTTGCTTGACGGTGCCGGTCAGTTGTTCCATCGAGGACGCGGTTTCCTCCAGTGAACTGGCCTGCTGCTCGGTGCGGCTGGACAAATCCTGGTTGCCGCGCGCGATTTCACCGGTGGCGGTGGCGATGGTATCCGTGCCGCGCCGCACCTCGCCGACGATCTGCAGCAGGCTCTGATTCATGTCGCCCAGTGCCTGCAGCATTTGCCCGGTTTCATCGCGCGAGCGCGCCTCGATGCGGCCGCTGAGGTCGCCGGCTGCCACGGTGCGGGCGATGCGTACCGCATCCACCAATGGTCTGACGATGCTGCGGCTCAGCAGCCAGGCCAGCACCGCCGCCAGCGTGATGGTCAGGATGCCGCCGATGACAATGGTGTTGGCGGTCAGCGACTGCAGCGAATCGGCGTCGGCGGCGCGCTGCGTCATCAGCTTTTCTTCGGCGTCGCTGATCTCCTTCAGCAGCGTGCGCATGCTGTCCATGCCGGCGCGGCCGCGGCCTTCGCGTTCGAACTGCAGCAGTGGATCGATGCTGGCGCCGTCGTTGGCCTTGGCACGCAACGCCAGCACCGGCGTCACCGCCGAGCCATACCACGCCTGCTGCGCTTGTTCCAGCTTGCGCAATCGCTCCTGTTGCGCCGGATTGTCGGCGGTCAGTTCGCGCGCTTGCTTGAGCTGGGCCGCAAACGCCGCCTGTCCGGCCTTGAGCGGCGCCAGTGAGGCATCCTCACCGGTCAGCGCGTAACCACGCTCGCCGGTTTCCATGTTGAGCAGGCTTTCGAGGATGGCCTGGGTGGCCGCCATCACCTGGTGGGTGTGGTTGTTCCAGCCGTTGGCTTGCGCCAGCCTGGAAAAGTTAGTGTAGGCGCTGCCGAGCAGGATCGCCAGTATCAGCACCACCCCACCGAAGCCCAGATAGAGCTTGTGGGTGATGCGTAAATCGGAGAAACGCATGATGAAGTCCTCCCATGGTGATTAATCCGTCACCGTGTAGCTGACTTGGGTGACGGTGCCGTTCGGCGTGGTGATGGTGAAGGTCAGCACGCCGCTGGTGATGGTGTTGGAGCAGGTCAGTGTCGCGTCCTGCGAGGCGTCGCTGATCAGCGCGATGTTGTAAACCCAGCCGCTGGAATCGGGCGAACTGCTGTTCTGCACCGTGTAGGACGCGCTGCTCAGCACGCGTCCGTTGCTGCTGTTGACAGCGATGGTGGTGCCGGCCGGCAGTGGGTTGCCGGGACGATCGAACAGCCAGCCACTGTCGCCGCTATGGGCCGACAGCTTGTTGGTGGCGAACACGGTCGGGTTGCTGTCGCGGATGGCGAAGCTGAAAGTGCGGGTGTCGTTGGTGAAGCTGGTGCCGGTGGTGCAATGCGCCAGCGCCAGCGTGGTACCGCTGGTGCTGTCCAGCCAGGTGACGGCCGGGGTGCTGTTGGACAGCACCATCACCAGCGACTTGCGGATGTGGACCGTGTTGGCGCTGCTGGTGTTGACGTTGGGCGTGGTCTGCAGCACGCCGTTGTAGACGCCGTTACCGCTCTGGTCCCAGCTGCTGTTGCCGTTGGAATCGATGTATTGCTCGCCGCTGACGCGCGCCGCGTTGCCGCTGGTGTAGGCGTCGTCGCTGCCGTTGGCGTTGGTGTCGGTGACGGCGCGGTCGTTGCGGAACGGTTCACCCAGGTCGGTGTAGGCTTCGCCGCTGTCGTAGCGGTTGTTGCCATTGGTGTCGGTGAAGCTTTCCTCGCCCAGCGCGTAAGCCAGGATGGTGACGCGGCCATCGGCCGGACGCGGATTGCCGGCGCAGAAGCGCACCGAGCATTCACCGGCGGTGCCCTTGGTGGTGCTGACGGTGCCGTCGGCCTGGGTGGTTTGCACTAGCCCGGTCAGGCAAGAGGCGTCGATGCTGCCGCCCTCGGCGGTGAAGCTGACCGCGGTGCCGTCCGGCGCCGGGTTGTGGAAGTGGTCGGCCAGGCGCGCGGTGATGGTGGTGCCGGTCGGCGCGGTGCAGCCGTTGAACTCGCCGCCCTCGACGTTCTTGATCAGGGCGCTGAGGGTGAAGCTGTCCTGGTCCGGCACGCCGGTCGACACCACCAGTTGGTCGGACAGCGTGCTGACGCCGCTGGCCAGGGTGGCGGTCACCCGCACCGGGGTGTTGATGGTGCCGGACGACACGGTGGTGCTGGCGACGCCGCTGCTGTTGGTGCTGGCGCTGGCCGGCGTCAGCGTCAGGCCGCCGACGCTGGTGTTGAGCGCGAAGCTGACGCTGGTGCCTTCGACCGGATTGCCGGCCGCGTCCAGCACCTTGAAGCTGACGGTCGAGGTTTCCTGGCGGCCGGCGCCGCCGGTGCCCTTGAGCGCGATGGTGGCCGGCGTGGCCGACACGAACAGCAACTGGGTGGCGGCGGCCGGCGCCGAGGCGCTGATCGAATACGCCATGCTGACGCTGACGGTGGTGCTGCTGACGGTGGCGCCGGCCGTGATCACATAGCCGCCGGCGGTGCTGGCGCTGCCGGGCGCGATGGTGATGGTGGCCTTGCCATTGCCGTCGCTGACCACGGTGCCGCCGGATGACGAGAACACCGCGTGGCTGTCGGTGCTGCTGAAGGTCACCACGGTGTTGGGCACCACCGCGTTGCTGCTGTCCTTGAGGGTGGCGGTCAGGGTGGCGCTGCTGCCGGGCGCGATGCTGGTGACGGCGGCGCCGCTGCTGTCGGTCAGCGTCAGCGTGATGCTGGCTTTGCCGGTGCTGCTGCTGGTGCTGCAGCCGGGCAGGCTGCTGTCGCGGCTGGAATCGATGGTGGTGCAGCCACTGCTGCCGCCGCCACCGCAGGCGGCAAGCAGCACGGCAAACAAACAGGCCAGCAGGTAGCAGGTGAGTTTATCGATCCGGCTCGAAATCATGGTTACTCCAGGTCAGTTGGTGCCGGCCATGGCCGGCAACAGGTTGCGGTACAAGTTCAGCATCGCCGGTCCCAGCAGCACCACCAGCAGGCTGGGGAAGATGAAGAAGATCAGCGGGAACAGCAGTTTTAACGAAATCTTGGCGGCCTGTTCCTCGGCGCGCTGGCGGCGCTTGGTGCGCAATTGCTCGGACTGCACGCGCAGCGAGTCGGCGATGCTGGTGCCGAAGCGGTCGGCCTGGATCAGCATGGTGACCAGCGCGTCGACGTCCTCGACGCCGGTGCGCAGCGCCAGGTTGCGCAAGGCTTTGTCCTTGGCGCTGCCGGCGCGCAGCTCCAGCGTCACCAGTTGCATCTCCTCGGCCAGCACCAGGCTTTTCAGGCCGATCTCGTTGGCCACGCGCGCCAGCGCGGCGTCCATCGCCAGACCGGCCTCGACGCACACCGTCATCAGGTCCAGCGCGTCCGGGAACGATTCAAAAATGTCGCGCTTGCGCGTGTTCACCACGCGGTTGAGGATGATGTTGGGCAGGTAGTAACCGGCGCCGCCGGCCATCACCATCCAGAACAGCTTGACGTTGCCGTCGGTGGCCACCGCCTTGCTGCTCAGGTAGAGGAAGACGATCAATGGCAGCAGCACCGCCAGTCCGGTTTTGCCGGCGAAGAACAGGGCCGGCGTCGATGGCGTACGCCAGCCGGCGTTGATGAAGCGCAGCCGCACCGGCGAATTTTCCCAGCCCTCGGTCGGCACCGACAGCTTGGCCAGCGGCGCCGCCAGGTTGACGATGTGCTCGATCCATACCGTGCTCTTGCGTGTTACCTGGCTGTGGTCGCGCAGCGCTTCCAGCCGGTCCTTGACCGGGTTGACGGTAAACAGCCGGATCGCCAGCACCACACCGCCAAACACGGCGATGAATACCACCAGCAAAAACATGATCTGGACAATGGTCATGGCGGCCCCTCAGATGCGGATGGTAGTGATGCGCTTGATGGCGATGAAACCGATCACCATCAGCGTGGCGGCCACGCTCAGCATTTTGCGGCCGCCGGAATCGGAGAACAGCACGTCCAGCGAACCGGGATTGATCACCGACACCAGGCCGCCCACCGCGAACGGCATCAGCCCCAGCACCCAGGCCGACATGCGGCCCTCGGCCGACATCACTTTGACTTGTCCCAGCAGCTTGAGGCGGTCGCGGATGATGGCGCTGATCGACGCCAGCAGGTCGGTCAGGTTGCCGCCGGTCTCGCGCTGGATCAGCACCGCGATCACGAAGTAACCCAGGTCGGTGCTGGGCACGCGCGTGGCCAGATTGGTCAGCGCGTCCGGCATCGACACGCCGAAGTTGACTTCGTCGAACACGATGCGGAATTCGGCCCCCAGCGGATCGGGAATTTCCTCGCCCACCATTTTGAGCGCGGTGGGGAAGGCGTGGCCGGCGCGCATGGCGCGGCCCATCATGTCGAGCGCATCCGGCAGCAGCGATTCGATGCGCAGGATGCGCTTGCGCTTGGCGCGCGTGGCTTCCAGCACCGGCAGCGCGCCGGCGGCGCCGGCCAGCAGCAGCCGGGTGTACCACGGCAGCGCCAGCGAGGAGGCGACGATCAGGCCGATCAGCGCGCAGCCGGCGATCAGCGCGCTCAGCTGGGCGGTGCTCATGGCGCGCCCGGTTTGCAGCAGCAGCCGGTCCAGCTTGAGGATGCCGGGCAGGCGCAGCAGCAGTTGCTGGATCGCCGGATCGCGCGACAGCGTGCGTTCCTTGGTGATCGAGACCGCCAGTTCGCTGCCGCTGTCGCCGATGGCGTTGCGCAGGCGGCGCGCGATGCGTTCCGCCTCGGGGCCGCGCGCATTGTTCCAGCCGACGTAAACACCCCACACCAGCAGCATCACGGCGGCAAAGATCAACAGGATAAACAGCAGCAAACGCAGGTCCATGATCAGTGTCCCGACGGATCGAACACGGTCGACGAGATGTTGACGCCGAAGTTGCGCAAGCGTTCGATGAAGCGCGGCCGGATGCCGGTGGCGCTGTGGTGGCCCAGCACTTTGCCGTCGTCGGCCAGGCCGGTCTGCTTGAAGGCGAAGATTTCCTGCATGGTGATGATTTCACCTTCCATGCCGGTCACTTCCTGGATCGACATCACCTTGCGCTTGCCGTCGGTCAGGCGCGAGACCTGAATCACCACCCCGACCGCGCTGCTGATCTGCTGGCGCATGGCCTTGGTCGGCAGGTTGGCGGCCGCCATCGAAATCATGTTTTCCAGCCGGGTCAGGCCGTCGCGCGGGGTGTTGGCGTGGATGGTGGCCATCGAGCCTTCGTGGCCGGTGTTCATGGCGCCCAGCATGTCCAGCGCTTCGGCGCCGCGCACCTCGCCCAGGATGATGCGGTCGGGCCGCATCCGCAGCGCGTTGCGCACCAGCGCGCGTTGCGTGACCTCGCCCTTGCCCTCGATATTCGGCGGCCGGGTTTCCAGGCGCACTACGTGCGGCTGCTGCAGCTGCAGCTCGGCCGCGTCTTCAATCGTGACGATGCGCTCGGTGTGGTTGATGAAGCCGGAAATCACGTTCAGCATGGTGGTCTTGCCGGAGCCGGTACCGCCGGAAATCACGATGTTGACCTTGGCCTTGCCCAGGCCCTGCAGCACTTCCGCCATGTCCGCCGTCATCGAGCCATAGGCCACCAGGTCGGCCAGCCGCAGCGGGTCGGCCGAGAAACGCCGGATCGACATGATCGGGCCGTCGATCGCCAGCGGCGGGATGATGGCGTTGACCCGCGAGCCGTCCGGCAGGCGGGCATCGACCATCGGGCTGGATTCATCGATGCGGCGGCCCACCCGCGAGACGATTTTGTCGATGATCTTCATCAGGTGGGCGTCGTCGCTGAAGGTGACGTCGGTCAGCTCCAGCTTGCCGCGCCGCTCGACATAGATCTGGCGGAAGGTGTTGACCAGGATGTCCGACACGGTGGGGTCTTCCAGCAGCGGCTCCAGCGGGCCGAAGCCCAGCATCTCGTTCTGGATGTCGCGCGTCAGGGTTTTGCGCTCGGCGTCGTTGATGACCACCGCGTCTTCTTCCAGCAGCTTTTCGACCAGGTTGCGCAGCTCGGCGCGAATCTGATCCTGGTTCAGCCGTTGCAGGCTTTCCAGGTCGACCCGGTCCAGCAGCGCGGCGTGCAGGCGTTGCTTCAGTTTCTGATAGGCGCGGTTGTCGATGCCGCCTTGCGTGCGCTGGCCGGAGCCGCGGGCATCGGTGCTTTCCAGCCGTTCACGCAGCGAGATCGGAGTGGTGCTCATGATGCGTTACCCTTCATTTTCGCGAGATCAGTTTGCCCAGCCAGCCAGCGCCGCTTTGCGTTGGCGCCGCTTCGCCGGTCAGCTTGCGCGCCAGCTCGGCCAGCGAGACACTGATCGGCGCGGTCGGCGCCAGTTGCAGCACCGGCACGCCCTGGTTGACCGAGGCGGCGGCGGCGTCGTAGTTGTTGGGGATGGTGAAAGCGATTTCGGCGTCGAACGCGCTCTCCAGATCCTTGAGGCGGATTTCGCTGTTCTTGTCGTGGCGGTTGACGATCAGCTGGATCTTGTCCTTGCCGTATTCCAGCGAGCGGAACACATTGAGCAGGCGCTTGCTGTCGCGGATGTAGGGCAGCGTGGTTTGCAGGATGGGGAAGATCAGGTCCGAATGATCGAGCGCGCGGATGCTGACCGCGTCCAGGCTGCGTCCCACGTCCAGCAGCACAAAGTCGTACTGGCGGCGCGCCAGCTTGAGGATGGCGTCGACGTGGTCCGGCTTGACGTCGTTGGCGTGGGCCGGATCGGACGGCGCCGCCAGCACGCCGTAGTTGGGCGTGATGCTCAGCATCGACGAGGTCAGGAACGACGGGTCGAGGCGGTGGATCTGCTGCGCCACTTCGCTCAGCGTGGCCAGCGGCTTGTGGTCGGAGACAAACAGCGAGGCGTCGCCAAACTGCAGATTCATGTCGATCAGCGCCACCTTGAATTTGCCGCTGGCGGCCAGCGCGTAGCCGAGGTTGGTGGCGATGAAGGTGGCGCCGCTGCCGCCCTTGCAGGAGATGAAGGACAGCACCCTGCCATTGATCTGGCCGCGCCGCTCCAGCTTTTCGGCGATGCGTTCCATGGCCGGATACAGCGAGGTGCTGGCGATCTGCGCCGGCAGCACCTCGCGCACACCGGCGCGCATCGCCTGCAGCAGGAATTGCGGGTCCTGGTCTGGCGCCAGCACCACGCAGGCGATGTTGGGATGCTGCGCCGAGAAGCGCTCCAGTTGCTCCATATCGTCATCGGCGGCCTGCGGGCGGTCGACGATCAGCACGTCCGGCAACTGTTCGTCGTTGAGCCCGGTGACGCGCGTCACCGCGCCCACCAGGTGGTCGATTTCATCGGAGGGCGAGCGCGCGCGCAGCAGCCGCATCAGGTCGGCCAGTTGGCGTTCGTCGCGGGATATGACTGTGATCTTCAAGTGGTCCGCTCCTGGTTAGCGTTTGCTGCCAACGCCGATGGTGAAGGCATCGCTCTGGCTGTCCTTGGTGGTGAAGGATTGCTGGTAATTCTGATAGGCGGCGCTGGCGGACGGGCCGTCCATGCCGTTGACCGGGCGCGGCACGCGGCCGGCCTGCTGGTTCAGGGTTTGCTGGGCGCGCGCCAGGCGCACGCTGTCGCCGAATTTGGCGTCCAGGTTGGGTGTGTTGGCGCAGGCGTTGAGCGCAAGCGCGACGCTGATGGCGGCCACGAGATTCAGGGTGCGCATGGCGGCTCCTTATAAACCGTCGCCGGCTGGCGTGGCCGGGGTGACCGGGGTGGCGGGCGAGGCGGCGGGGGCGGTGTCGGGCGGCGCCGGCGGCTTGCCTTCCATTTTGCCCTTCAGGAAGAAGTCGACCCGGCTCGGTTCGACGTAATCGTCGGTCGGCAGCTTGTGGTTGACCGGCAGCGGTTGTGCCAGGTGCGGCGTGACGATGAACACCAGCTCGGTGCGGTCGTTCTGGAAGTCGCTGCTGCGGAACAGCGCGCCCAGAATCGGGATCTCGCCCAGGCCGGGGAAGGCTTTGATGCTGCTGGTGACGTTGTTCTTGATCAGGCCGCCGATGGCGAAGCTCTGGCCGTCATACAGCTGCACCGTGGTGCTGGCGCGCCGCGTGGTGAACGCCGGCAGCACCTGGGTGGTGCTGCTGCCGCTGGCGCTGACGCTGACGCCGTCCTTGTTCAGCTCGGACACCTCGGGCGACACCTTCAGGTTGATGCGGCCGTTTTCCAGCACGGTCGGGGTGAAGCGCACCGCGATGCCGTATTCCTTTTCCTCCAGCGTGACGGTGGAGGTGCCGGAGCCGCTGCTTTGCGCCACTGGAATGAACAGCTTGCCACCGGCCAGGAAGCTGGCCTCCTGGCCGCTGATCGCCATCACGGTGGGCTCGGCCAGTACCTTGACCAGGCCATCGTTTTTCTGCGCGTCCAGCGTGACGAATTTGCCGCTGCTGTTGTTGAAGGCATCGATCTTGTTGCCGTTGCCGCTCAACAGGCTGGACAGGAAGGTATAGGTCCAGCTGCCGCGCGTGCCGTTCAGGCCGACGGCGGCGCCGAGCTGGTCGACCAGGGTCTTGGAGACTTCGGCGATTTTCACTTCCAGCATCACCTGCTGCGGCGCCGCCACCGACAGCATGTTGACCACGCGGCCGGCGCTATTGCCGCTGGACTGGCCGGCGCTCGGGTCCATCGCCTGCTGCCAGGCGGCGCCGGCCGCCGCGCCTGACGCGGCGCTGGGGGCGCCACCGCCGATCGCCTGCGCGGCCTGGCTGGCGGCGTCCTGGGCCGCGCCGGTGTTGCCGCTGCTGCTGTTGCGCGCGCTGCGTTGCAGATAGGCGCTGGCCACCTGCACCACTTGCGAGGCGCGCACCGCGTCGGCCACGGTGCCGGACAGGATCAGCGAGTTGCCGGAGACGGTGATGCGGATGTCGCGCTCGTTGGGGAACAGTTCGCTGAACTGGGCGCGCAGGCCGGCGGTGTCCAGGCCGACCGTGATGTCGATGACGCTGGCCTGGTTGGCGCGGTTCCAGATGATCAGGTTGGTTGAGCCGGGGGCCTTGCCCAGCATATAGACCTCGCTGGGATTGAGCAGGATGACGTCGGCCACCTTGGCGTCGCCGACCGCGATCCGCGCCGCCGGCGAGGGCAGCCGCATCAGCGTGGACTTGCCGGCTGCCAGCGTCACTTCCTTGGCCAGCTCGACGGTGGGCCCGGCCGCTGTGGCCGCAGTCGCTGTCGTCGCTGCTGCGGTGCTGCTGCCTTTGGCTGGCTTGGCGGGTTGGCGGGCGGCGCTGGCCGGCGTGGCGCCGCACAGCAGGGCGGTGATGGCGGCGGCCGCGGCGACACTGCGCAGCGGGGCGGCGGGGAATGATGGCGCGGCGAATACGTGGCTCAAGTCGCTCTCTCCGGTGGACTTAAAACTGTTGGGAGCTACGCTCCAGACCTTTAATCACTTCAACCTTGTCGCCAGCCGGTGCGCGTGGCGCGGCCGGCCGTGG
>NZ_WKJK01000011.1 GCF_009674535.1 Duganella guangzhouensis | reverse complement strand
GCGGAGAGGAGTCGCGCATGGTCGCCGCCTCGTGCTTATGCGACGCTGTGCGAATCGCGGTCGTCGGTGTTGGCGTTGGCGTTGGCGGGGCCGCAGTTGGCGGTCGCGCCGCCGGCCCCCGCGCCGATACCGCCACCGTTTTCGCCGCGCGCCGCCATCAGCGGGATCACCTTGCGCGCGCCCGGCGGCTCGGCACCGAACTCGCTGCGCGCCCCGCCCTCCTCCTCGAAGAAGAACTTCTCCTTGCCAAACGCCGGTTTCAGCTCATCCATCCAGGTCGCCTGCGGATCAAATTTCGCATAGAACGGCTTGCGCACCCAATCCGCATTACGCGCCTGCAGGAACTGCAACGCAAACACCTTCTCGCCGCCGATATGCGCCACGCCATCGATCACCACCTTGCCGGGGAAAGCGCTCATCGACGGCCCCCGCACCGTGCGCGACAAACCCGACACCATCTGATACGCCGCCTGGAAAATCTCATGCGCACGCGCCAGCGGCAGCTGAAAATACTCGCGCGGCCCGGTATCGCGCTCGACGAACATATAGTACGGAATCGCCCCCAGCCGCACCCCGGTCTGCCACAGCTCCGCCCACGACGCCGGATCTTCATTGATATGCCGGATCAACGGCCCCTGCATGCGCAAGGTCGCGCCGGTGCCAACAATCCGCTTGACCGCCTGCTGCGCGATCTCCTGCCGCAGCTCCACCGCATGGTTGTAATGCCCCATGATCGCCATGTTTTTCCCCGCCCGCACCACCCGCTCGAAAAGACGCAGCAAATCATCCGCATCGCGATCCGTCACAAACCGCTGCGGCCAATACGCCACCGACTTGGTGCCGATGCGGATGTTCTGGATATGCGCCAGCTCCGGCGCCAGCAGCGGCTCGATATACGCCTCCAGCGAACGCGTATTCATGATCAGCGGATCGCCGCCGGTAATCAGCACATCGGTCACCTCCGGATGCATGCGCAGATACGACGCCAGCTCGTGCGACTCCTTGGCATCGAACTTCATCTCCTCCATGCCGACAAACTGCGGCCAGCGGAAGCAGAAGGTGCAATACGCATGACAGGTCTGCCCCGAACTCGGGAAAAACAACACCGTCTCCTTGTACTTATGCTGCAAACCCTTCAACGGCGCATCGTTCACGCGCGGCACGTTGTGCGTCATCTGCCCGGCCGGATGTGGATTCATGCGCAGACGAATGCGCCGCACCAGCTCCGCCAACGCCGGCTGGTCAGCCTTGCCCAGCACCAGATCGCGCAGCCGCGCATAGTCGTCCGGCGCCAGCATGTCGCGGTGCGGGAACACCAGCCGGTAAATCGGATCGTCGGGGATATTGTTCCAGTCGATCAGCTGGTCCAGCACATACTCATTGGTGCGGAACGGCAGCACATGCGACACCACCTGCACCGCTTCCTGCAAATCCGGCGGGATCCACTCCCACTGGCGCGAGTGCGAAATAGTCTGACGTATAAACGGTTTGAATTTGGGCGTATCCATCGCGGGGTTCCTGTGTGTGGTCGGAAAACTCCATGCTAGGCCGCGCACCGCCTTTCAAATTGCCGTGCCTCAACTGACCCATGGAAATATTCCAGGTCTTGCGCCAGCGCAATTCCGGAAATTCTTGCCAGCGTAGAGTTCATTGGCCATCCACCCACAGGAGCTGCCCATGAAAACCCTGCCCCTCATCGCCGCCGCCTTCCTCGCATTGCCAGCGCTGGCCGCCGAGCCCAACGAAAAAGACGCCATCGCCATGGCCGAAAAAGGCGCCGCCTTTATCAAGGCCAACGGCCAGGACGCCTTCCTCAAGAAAATCATCGCCAAAGATCCGGACTTCCTGCAAGGCGCGCTATACGTCGACGTGCGCGACATCAAAACCGGCATCGTGCTGGCGCACCCGGTCAACCCCTCCATCGTCGGCAAAGACCTGACCGACATCCCCGATGCCAGTGGCAAGAAATACCGCCGCGAGATCATCGAACTGGCCGCAAAAAAAGGCCACGGCTGGGTCGACTACCAGTACAAAAACCCGGTCAGCGGCAAGATCGAGCCCAAGACCACCTACATCCTGCGCGTCGGCGACGTCGTGCTGGAAGCCGGCATCTACAAGAAATGACGCGAGGCCGCCATGCTGAACAGACTGCGCATAGGCCCGAAACTGCTACTGGCGCCCGGCCTGGTGCTGGTGCTGCTGATCGCCACCGCCGGCGCGGCCTACGTCGGCATGGTGCGCCAGAACGCCTCGCTGGAAAATCTGGTGCAGGTGCGCGCCGCCCGCCTCAAGACCGCCGCCGACGTCAGCGGCGAAGCGCGCTACGCCCACGCCCACATCTACCAGTTGCTGGCCTGGGTCAACGGCAGCTTCGCGCAAAACCGGCTGGACGCGCTGAGCCAGCAGATCAAGACCCGCCACGCCGGCATCGACGACCAGTTGCGCCAGCTGGACGCGGCGGCCGGAAGCGACGACGCCGAGCGCCGCATCGTCGCCCAGTCGCTGCAAGCGCTGACGGCCTACCGCAAGGCGGTGCTGGAAACCATGGAGATGGCGCAGATGGATCAGAGCATCGCCACCAACGCCATGGCGCGCGCGGAAAAACAGTTCCTGCTGCTGAACGACCAGCTGGCCCAATTGTCGGCGCTGGAAAAACAGCTCAGCGAACAAGCGCATGCCCAAGCCAAGGCCGACTTCCACACCCTCAACACCAGCATGAGCATCATGGTGTTGCTGTCGATCGCGCTGTCGCTGGGCGTGACCATGGCGGTGCGCGGCGCCATGCTGCGCGACATCCGCGCGATTGCCGAAGTGGTGGTGGCGCTGGCTGCCGGTCGTCTGGCCGCCGGTCGCGGCAACCGGGGCCGCGATGAAATCGCCGACACCGCGCGCATGCTGGACCAGTCGATGTCGCAGCTCAGCCAAACGCTTGGCACGGTGCAGGGCGCGGTGCGCGCCATCGACCTCGCCGCGCGCGAAATCGCCAGCGGCAATCTGGATCTGTCGACCCGCACCGAAATGCAGGCCAGCTCGCTGGAGCAGACCGCCAGCGCCATGGACAGCCTGACCCAGGCAGTGCAGGCCAACGCCGCCAACGCGCGCGAAGCCTGCCAGTTGGCGGCCGGCGCCAGCGAACTGGCGCAGCACGGCGGCACCGCCATGCAGCAGGCGGTGCACACCATGGATGCGATCCGTGCCAGCTCGCGCCAGATCGTCGACATCATCGCCGTGATCGACAGCATCTCGTTCCAGACCAACATCCTGGCGCTGAACGCCGCCGTGGAAGCGGCGCGCGCCGGCGAACAGGGGCGCGGCTTCGCGGTGGTGGCGGCCGAGGAGATCAAGACCTTGATCGCGACCTCGGTTACCACCATCGACAGCGGCAGCGCCTCGGTGGCGCAGGCCGGCGCCCGCATGGACGGCATCGTGGCCGCCGTACAACAGGTCAACGACATCATCGCCCGCATCAGCAACGCCAGCGCCGAGCAGGCGCAGGGCATCGCCGAAGTCAATCAAGCGGTGGGTCAGATGGATGATGTGACGCAGCAGAACGCCGCGCTGGTGGAGCAAGCCGCAGCAGCGGCCGCCAGCCTGCAGGACCAGGCCGCGCAACTGTCGCAGGCGGTGGCGGTGTTCCAGCTGGAGCGCTCAGCCGGCGACAGCGCGCATGGGCTTGCTCAAAAAGCGCGAGCCGGTTTCGACGAAGCGCCACGGCAGCTCCATCGCCTTCGAAATGCCGATGCGCGGGCCGGCTGAGACCGGCGGCACCGCCTCGCGCGCCAGCAGCGTGAACGGCGGCTCGGCCAGCGACAGATTGTTGAACCCGCGCGTCACGTCCAGCGCCTGGCACAGCCGACCCGGCCCGGAACACAGCAAGCGCGCCTCATCCAGTCCACGGCGCGCGCGCATCCGCGCCAGCCCTTCCTCGTCTGGCAACGGTTCCAGTGCCCGGATCAGCACGCCGGCGCCATGGCCTTCCTCGCGGCAGACGAAATTCAAACACCAGTGCAAGCCATGCGATCGATACACATAACTGCGCCCCGGCGGCCCGAACATCGAAAAATTGCGCGGCGTCTGGCCGATGTAGCAATGCGAGGCCGGCTCGTCGCGGTCATATGCCTCCACCTCGACGATGCGGCCGCCGACGCCGTTGACCAGCAGGGTCACACCGATCAGTTGCGGCGCCACCACCTGCGCGGGCGCGCTGAAATCGATACCGGCCAGAGTCGTAATCATGCATCTATTGTATCTGCCAATCTGGACCGGATGGCCACACGATTAGTAGCAAACTATCATCGAATCGCCGCAATACGTGACAAAATACGGCGTAATAGACAGAAAATCGCCACAAATTTACGCAAAGCAACCCCACTTGCGGCGATAATCGAGGGTCAGCATGTTCGGCAAACGCGGGCGCGCTGGTTTATAGTACCAATAACGCGTCCTGCGGCACCCCGCCGCGTGCTGCCTTTATCCCCGAATATCATAATGACGACAGTTGCTGCCCAAGCTTTGCCAACCGAAAACGCGGTGGAAGACGCGCTGTTGCGTTCCATCCGGATTCCGCCACGGCCCAGCCTGCTCGTCGACCTGCAGCGCGAACTGGCCAAGCAAGATCCGTCGCCGCGCCAGATCGCCCGCATCATCGCCAACGACGTCGGCATGTCGGGCGCGCTGCTGAAGCTGGCCAACTCGCCATTCTTTGGCGCCGCCCGCAAGGCCAAATCGGTCGAACAGGCGATCAACTTCCTCGGCATCAACCAGTGCGCGGCACTGCTGACCGGGCTGCTGGCACGCCAGGCGATCGAGGGCAAGGAAGCCGACCTCAACGCATTCTGGGAAATCTCGGCGCGACGCGCCCAGGCGCTGGTGTTCACCTCGCGCAAGCTGCGCATCGCCCCGCCCGACATCGCCCACACCTTCGGCCTGTTCTGCGACATCGGCGTGCCGCTGCTGATGAACCGCTTCACCGACTACGCCGACACCTACGACCAGGCCTGCAACGATAGCCAGCGCGTGTTCACCGACATCGAAGACGCGCGCTACCAGACCAACCACGCCGCCATCGGCTGCCTGCTGGCGCGCAACTGGGGCTTGTCGCCGGACGTGTCGTGGGCCATCCTGCTGCACCACGATTACCGCGTGCTGGAAGACCCGTCCACCGACGACGCCATCCGCTCGCTGGTGGCACTGTCGCTGCTGGCCGAAAAAGGCATCCAGCGCCTGCATGGCCGCAACATGTCCTGCGAATGGGACAAGGGCGGCGACAGCGCCTGCCGCCACCTCGGCCTGACCGAGGATGAAACCGAAGACCTGCTCGACGAGCTGAACGAAACCTTCCATACCGAACGATAAGCATGCCCAAAAATAAGCGCCCACCACCGCGCAAACCCGTCAACACCCCCGAAGCCAAAGACGAACAACAAACCAACGAACTGTGCGCGCTGGCGCTGGAGCTGGCCGACGAATCGGCCGGCACCGACATCGTGGCCGCCAGCACCCGCGCCGAGCTGGCGCAAAAACACATCGAGTTCGAGCGCCTGCTGCGCCGCCTGCTGACGCAAGGCAAGGACGAGGTGCTGTACGGTGCCATCGAACTGGCGCGTGATGAGTCGCTGGAAGGCTACCGCTATCTGCGCAACGCCGCCGATGAGGGTGCGGCTAATCTGATCCTGCGCCGCGAGAATGGCGCCGACCTCGAAATCGACGCTTTCGCGATTCCGGTATTCGTCCGCAGCCAGGGCGGGCTCGACCCGGCCGCCGACTTCCAGGACGGCGACGCCTACGATGCCCTGCTGGCCAGCTTCACCGAAGCCGGGCTGGAGAGCAAGCACGCCAAGGTGGTGCTGGTCAGCCACGCCTACGACCTCGGTGAAGTCGAACGCATCAGCTACGGCCAGCTGCACGCCATGCTGCGCGAAGCAGCGCAATCGCTGACCGACAAGAAAATCGCCGCCGCGCCAGCGCTGGAGCGCAGCCTGCGCCACGGCTGGTCGGCCACCAGTTTTGGCGTCGACGACAGCGCGGTCGAACTGCGCTTCCTGCTCGGCTTTGCGCTGAAGCGCGCCGACGATGCCTTCTACAAAGTGCCGGCCGGCGAGAAAGCCGCCGACGCCTATTTCGCCAAACGCGCCGAGGCCTATCAGCAGTGGACCGAAACCTGCGCGCCGCTGGTGGCGCGCTGCCTGGGCCGCGCCCGTGGCGCCGATGCCGCGCTGTCGCTCAACTTCCAGTATCAGGATCTGTTCTTCGGCGCGCGCGCCCAGGGCCAGGCCGAATACGCGATGCTGGGCCTGCTGTCCGAACTGAACCAGGCCATCGACGGCCATGATCCAGCCAGCCTGCAAGTGCTGATCGCGCCATCCGACGACGAACTGGAACCGCAGCTGCACATCCAGCTGTCGGCCGGCGCCAGCGTGCTGGCCAGTGCCGCCCTGCCGCTTGATCCAGCGGCCGATTTGGCGGTGGCGCTGGATGACTTGGCCGATGCGCTGTCCAGCATCGGCCTGAGCGACATCAGCGTGTCCGAAGACCCTCTTTCCTGAAAGCGATTTCTCGTTTGACAGTCCTCCACTAGCCGAGGATACTTTCCCGGACGCGGGACGCAGATTCCGCGGCCTGGTGCGGCGCAGGCTTTGTGCTCCGCAGCAAAGGGAGACAAATCATGAAAGCATGGGCCCTGCTCCTGTGCGCCACCGCCATCCTCAGCGGTTGCGCCAGCGAGCGCGTCGCGCGCACCGCGCCGGCGCAGCAATTATTCCACGACCAGTATTTCCAGCCGACCAGCGCGCCGATCGACACCAGCCGCATATTCGCCGCCACGCCGCGCATGCGCGAATATGTGCGCCACGAAATCGGCAAGCCCTCCACCGGCAAGGACGTGCGCCGACTGCTATTCGACGCGCTGTACCGGCGCGACAAGCTGCAGCTGGAATACGACGCCGCCATCACCCGCAACGCCAGCGACACCTTCGAGTCGCGCGCCGGCAACTGCCTGTCGCTGGCCATCATGACCGCCGCGCTGGCGCGTGAACTGAATCTGCCGGTGGTATTCCAGCAGATCGAAGTAGACGAAGTGTGGAGCCGCGCCGGCAACCTCTATTTCGCCAGCAACCACGTCAACCTGGCGCTGGGCCGGCCGCGCGCCGACACCGCCGGCTATACCAGCTACAACCTCGACCAGAACGCCGCGCTGACGGTGGACTTCATCCCGATCCCGCCCAAGGCGCGCGAAAATGCCAAACCGCTGGAAGAGCAAACCGTGCTGGCCATGTTCCTCAACAACCGCGCCGCCGAGCTGCTGGCGGCCGGCAAGATCGACGACGCCTACTGGGCCGCGCGCCAGGGTGCCGAAGCCGATCCCACCTTCACCAACATCTACAACACGCTGGGCGTGATCTACCAGCACCACGGCGACCAGGACGCCGCCGAACAAGCGCTGCGCTACGCCCACCAGCAACTGCCCAACAACACCATCTACCTGTCCAACCTGATCACCACGCTGGAAGCGGTGCACAAGAGCGACGAGGCGGCCGTGCTGCGGGTCCAGCTGGCGCGGCTGGAGCCGTATCCACCGTTCTACTTCTTCAACCAGGGCCGCGAAGCGATGCAGGCCGGCGATTACAAACGCGCGCGTGAACTGTTCGAGCGCGAGCTGGACCGGGTGCCGGACTACCATGAATTCCACTTCTGGCTGGCGATGGCCAACTACCAGCTGGGTAATCTGCGCGCGGCCGACGCCCACATGGCGCTGGCGATGCAGAACAGCACCACGCGCGGCGATCACGACCTGTACGCCGCCAAACTGGACCGCCTGCGCGCCTACGAGGCCCAGACGCGCACCAAATAACCACACTGGACGGGTCGCCTGCGGGACGGCGCAGGCGGCGATGGTATGCTGACAACGGTGCTTCTTGACACTTAGTTGCGTTCGCGCAACAATTGCAAGTAAATTAAGCCGCACTTACCAAAGGATTCCGTCATGCTGAGATTCAGGCCCGCGTACGCCGTTCCCTTCTTTATCGCTGCCCTGTTGTCCGGCTGCGGCGGAGGGGGCGGCGGAAGCAGCAGCAACAGCGGTGGTGGCACCACCACCCCGGTCGCCAGCCCCGCCCTCACCTTCACCCCGGCTACCGCCACCGGCACCGTGGTGGCCGGCGCCACGCTGACCACCAATGTGATCGCCGCCGTCGCCCGCCCAAGCGACCTCAGCGGGTCCACCGTCTACCCGAGCGTGGTCGACAGCAACAGCGTGCTGCTGTCCAGCTCGTCGGTGGTGCGCGACAGCGATAGCCAGTACCACGTGGTGCTGCAAACCGTGCCGACCTTGGCCGCCGGCAGCTACACCGGCAACTTCAGCGTGCGGCTGTGCCGCGACAGCAACTGCGCCAGCCAGTTCCCCGGCTCGCCGGTCACGCTGCCGTACAACTTCACCGTGCTGACCGCCGGCAGCGGCGTGTTCACCGTGGTGCCGGCCGCCTCGCTGACCGTGACCGGCCAGAGCGGCGTCAGCACGCCGGCCAGCACCACCGTGGCCATCACCACCACCGGCCGCAGCTGGACCGCCAGCAACGGCGGTGCCGCCTGGCTCAAGCTGAGCGCGAGCAGCGGCACCGGCGACGGCAGCCTCACCATCAGCTATGACCTGACCGGCCTGGCCGCCGGCACCTACACCACCAATCTCAGCGTCACCACGGTCGACAACAACACCGTCACGCTGCCGGTGTCGCTGACCGTGCTGCCGCCCGGCCTGGTCCTCGGCAGCAATAGCGTGACCTTCAACGCCATCAACGGCGCGCCGATCGCCACTCAGGTGATCAGCATCGACACCGACACCAAGAACGCCACCAGCTACACCGCCAGCAGCAGCGCGGCCTGGCTGGGCGTGTCGCCGACCAGCGGCACCACGCCGGCCACCACCGTGCTGACCGTCGATCCGACCATCGGCACGCTGGCGGCCGGCAGCTACACCGGCAACATCACGCTGACGCCGAGCGGCCTGACCGCGCGCACGCTGCCGGTGACGCTGAACCTGACCGCCGCCACGCTGTCGCCGTCGCTCAGCACCATCACGCTGGGCGGCACCTATGGCCGCGATTTCAGCAGCAGCCAGACGCTGGGCCTGACCTTGAACACCAGCACCAACAGCTGGCCATGGTCGCTGACCGGCTTGCCGGCCTGGGCCAGCGTCAGCGCCAGTGCCGGCACCGTCAACGCGGCTGGCAGCAGCCTCACCGTCAAGGCGCTGTCGGCCAGCGCCAGCACCGGCATCAGCTCGACCCTGGCGACCGCGTCGGCGGTGGTCAATGGCGACACCGTCAAGAGCTCGGTGCTGTTCACCGTCAACAAGGATCTGCACAAGCTGCTGCCGGCTGAAACCGCCGTGGCCTTCGTCAACACGCCGTCGTGGTCGCGCCTGACGCGCACCATCAGCGTGACCGACAACTATGGCAGCTTCGGCGGCATGAGCGCCACCAGCAACCAGTCGTGGCTGGTGGTGGGCGTCAGCAGCGACAAGCTGATCCTGACCGCCGACCCGAGCCAGCTCAGCACCGATACGCTGAACACCGCCACCATCACCATCACGCCATCCGACAGCGACGTGACGGCGCCGGAAACCATCCGCGTGGCGCTGTGGAATGGCTCGACCACGCCGACCACGGCCGGCATCATCACGGCCAACCTGCCGTACACCAATGTCGTCACCGACCCGGCGCGGCCGTATGCATACGCGCACAACGGCAGCGCCTACGTCGACGTCTACAATGTGTACACCGGCGCCAAGGTCACCAGCATCACCGGCTTCTCGTCCCACCTGGGCGACATGGCGGTCTCGCCGAATGGCGACACGCTGTACGTGCTGGACATCGACAACGCGCGCGTCACCACCATCAACCTCAGCACGCTGGCGATCAGTTCGCAGCTGACGCTGGCGACGGCCGGCACCAAGGCCACGCGCCTGAAAGTGATACGCCCGAACGGCGTCGGCATGCTGTTGCTGAGCGATGGTCAGACCTATCTGACCAGCAGCTTCGCGCGCCTGAGCAACCTGCCGCTGACCACCGGCGGCTCGCTGGCCGCCAGCGCCGACGGCAAGCGCGTGGTGCAGCAGGATGAGGGCGGCACCAGCATCAACCACACCAGCGTCAGCGTCGACTATGCGGCGCTGAGCGGCGGCACCCTGTTCGCCGCCAAGCTGACTGCGGCCAGCCACAGCAGCCCCGGCACCGCCGGCCAGGATCTGTGGGTCAACAGCGATGGCACGCGCGTGTTCTACGCCGCGTCGACGCCGAAGTCGTGCACGGTGATGGAAGGCACCAGCCTCGGCATCCTTAGCTATATGAGTGTGGGCGATATTGCGCCGAACAATGTTGACGTCGCGATCGATGGCCGCATCATCTGCGGCGGCACCACCAAGTCCAGCAGCAGCGACCTGTACCTGTTCAGCAGCGCCTACGCGGCGGTGACACAGTACCGCATCGCCGCCAGCGGCCAGCAGTTGCTGGCGCGCCAGGCGGTACTGTCGGGCGATGGCTGGATCGTCGCCGCCATCACCGACGATGGCGTGCTGAGCTTCCTGGCGATCGGCCCGTAAGGGAACTTAGTAACCGGTGCTGCGGCCTTCGATCAGCGGCAGTTCATCCTCGGTAGTCATCACCCACAGCAGGCGGGCGATCGACTCCGAGGCCACCACCGTGTGGTGATTTCTCTGCGCCATCAGCTTCTCGCGGATCTCGCGGCGGATGGCCGGGATGCCGGTCAGGTCGAACAGGATATCGATGCCATCGCCCAGGGCCAGAATCTCGTCCAGCGAGGTGATGAACAGCCCTTCCGCCACCGCCTGCTGGCGGCCCGGCGTATCGCCGGTTTCGGCCACGGCGACCAACTCCACCCCGCGCCCGCTGCGGGCCAGCATATTGCTCAGGAAAGCCGAGCCGATGCGGCCCAGACCGATGATAGCGACTTTTTGCGTTTCCACTGATCCCCCGGTTTTTAGTTAGACTGCAAGCAGCATAACCACCGGCCCTGAACAAGGCAAGACGCATGGAACGCAAGCCACAACTCGACCACATCTTCTGGCACGCGCTGAACGGCGCCCACCGCCGCTACTCGGACGGCACCGACCAGGCACGCCGCTACACCCAGGGCTTCTCGCCCATCATCGCCTTTGCCGACCCGGCGCGGCCGGACTTCGGCGCGCTGGCGCCGTGGGTCACGCCGGGCGAACACTTCTACTGCGAAAACTGGACCGGCGCCGCCCCGCCCGGCTGGCGCATCGACGCCGAGACCACCATGTACCGCATGCTGTGGGATGGCGTGGCCCCCGCCGCCGATCCGGCGCCGGATGCGCTACCGCTGCAAGCGCACCACGCCGCCGCCGCGCTGGAACTGGCCACGCTGTGCAAGCCGGGTCCGTTCGGCATCCGCACCATCGAACTGGGCGACTACTTCGGCTACTTCGACGGCGAGCGCTTGATGGCCATGGCCGGCGAACGCCTGCGCGCGCCGGGGCTATGCGAAATCAGCGGCGTCTGCACCCATCCCGACTACCAGGGACGCGGCCTGGCCAAGCGCCTGATCGCCAAGCTGCTCCACCGCCACCAGCAACGCGGCGACCGCTCCTTCCTGCACGTCATGCGCAGCAACCCCGCCCACCAGCTCTACCTGAACATGGGCTTCAAGGACTACCTCGAAACCACGGTGCGGGTGGTGGTGGCTGAGTGATCCAGCTCAAATCAAAACGCGCTGAGTGAGACGATCCTTTATACATGTACCGCTTGCGAATATTCGCTTATAAGCTAACATATATCAGATCAATCACTATCTAGACCGTCAGGCCAAGTCACCATCCTTCGCCTTGTCGCGAATACGAAATGCAAAGAACAGATCGCTCTCATGAAGAAGCCACCATCGAGATGTTCCGCAACGACCCGGCGCTGGCGACAGAATATCTGAATGATGTTTTGGCGACCGGGGACGAAGTGGATCTGATGCTCGCACTTCGCTATCTAAGCAATGCATTTGGCGGCATACAAGAAATTGCGCGCCAAGCCAACGCCAATCCCAACACGATGTACCGCACCTTATCAGAAAAAGGCAATCCTTCACTGAAGACACTGCGCGCCGTCTTGAGCGCCATGGGCTTACGCCTGGCGGTTCAACCCATCCATTAATTCCTAGCCATGCAGCCAACAATACCCACTCTGATCATTATCGACATGCAAAAAGGCATGGCGTCAGCGGCCGCAGGCCAGCGCAACAACCCGGACGCGGAACAGAATATCGCCGCACTGCTCCAGGCATGGCGCAAAGCCGGCGCTCCTGTGGTCCATGTACGGCATATGTCCCGAACCCCAGGCTCGGTGTTCTGGCCCGGCCAACCGGGGGCGGAATTCCAGGAACAATTAGCACCACTGCCAAATAGCCATGTGCTGGAAAAGAATGTGCCGGATGCCTTCATCAACACGGGACTGGAGCGCTGGCTGCGGGTGCGCGATATCACCCGACTCGTTATCGTCGGCGTCAGCACCAATAACTCGGTCGAAGCAACTGCCCGCACCGCCGGCAATCTGGGCTTCGACACCGAGGTAGTGGCCGACGCCACTTTCGCCTTCGCCAAAGTCGACTACGCCGGTACGCCAAGAAGCGCAGACGAAGTGCATGCCATGGCGCTGGCCAACCTGCAGGGCGAATACGCGACCATCGTCGATACCAGGCAGGTGCTGGCGGCGTTGGCCACGGTGGCATGATGCGTATCGCCTTCGTATCTGACATCCACGGCAACCTGCCGGCGCTCGAAGCGGTTGCGGCCGACATCAAGCGGCGCGGGGCCGATATCGTGGTCAATCTCGGCGACAGCTTGTCCGGACCGCTGCTGCCGCTGGAAACCGCGCAATTCCTGATGGCCAGTGATTGGCTACATTTGGCGGGCAACCATGAGCGCCAAATTCTCGAACTGCATGCGGGCTCCGGCATGGCCGACACCTTTGCCCACAGTCAGTTGACGTCCAGGGAACTCACATGGATTGCAAGCCTGCTGCCAGCCAAACAGATCACGTCCGAGGTACTGGCATGCCACGGCACGCCGACCAGCGACGTGACGTGCCTGCTGCAAAATGCCGACTTGGCGGCCACACAGGAGGAAATCGAGAGCCGCCTGGGTGACGTCGCGGCGACGCTGATTGCATGTGGCCACTCGCATGTGGCGCGCAGCGTGCGCTCCACGCGCGGACAATTGATTGTCAATCCCGGCAGCATCGGGCAACCCGCCTACATGGACGACTATCCCTATCCTCACACCATCGCATCCGGCTCGCCGGACGCGCGCTATGCCATCGTGGAGCAGCACCAGGGGCAATGGCAATCGAGTTTGCTGGCCGTCCCATACAACAATCGCGACATGGCGGCACTGGCGAAGTCGCGAGGGCGCCTGGATTGGGAAGCTGCACTCCTGACCGGCTATATCTGTCAGGCGGTATCCGGGTAGCACTTGCGCCGCCAGTATCGAACACAACAGGTTGACGTTTTGGTTAATTTGACACGCCAAGCAAGTTTCGTGTCGACTGACATATCTGCTTCAGCTAGACTTGGTAAAAAATAAACCCGGTAGGCAGACATGCAAATGCACTTTGACGCAGACAAGGTGGCACAGCTCCTGCAATACAAGAAAACCGCAAAAAACTGGTCAGGTTTTCATCCAAAAGATAACCATCGCGGGTTGCTAGTTGCAACTGCGATATTGTTTGACGACAGCGGAGTTGCAATCCCTGGAATGACGTTGCAGATTGAGCTACGCATTCCAACCATTGTCGATGACTGCCTCATCATTTTATCGATCTTTCAGCGCATAGGGCTTAGACGTCATCGGGCTTATCAGCTTGAGGTCTGTCCTCAAGACAAGCTCAGCCACAATGGCATAGCGGCAATCTATGGCCCACACGAGCACATGCCCAATGGGGAAGTTCACCCTGTTCGCGAGATTGGCGTAGACTGTGGAAATTGGCAGGGTCTTGTTGATTGGTTTCTGTCGCGAACGAATATTGATCCTTTCGATCTGGAGCAACCATGCTGAACTGCGAATGGGCGCAGACGCTTACCCGATACGACTGCAAGCACGTACGTGGCATGCGAGGCGAGCTTGGACTGCGGATTGGCACTCCTTTCAGCCTGCCCGATGATGCAGCAATCACTCTTTACATTATTCAGGCTGGCGATGACCATTTGACGATCAGCGATAATGGCGACACATTTGCGCACCTGAGTGCGCTAGGTTTGGACCTTAATCACCACTCAAAAGCACGCGCCCTACGCGACCTGGTCAAACCACACGGCGTCACTTTAGGGGATGAAGGAGATTTCAAACTACTCACTCAAAACAAAAATTCGGCATGGAATTTCGCCCGAAGTATCACTGCACTTTTAGCAGTAGCGCAATGGGCGAGAGAGCAGATGAGTGATTCGCCGGTGGCGCACGATCTCATCGCAGAAGCTGAACCTTATATCTTGGCACGCGATCCGTCTGTCAAAGTCAAGCGACGCGTGCACGTGCGCGGAGCATCGATGGTTGATCACATTTTTGACTTTGAGCACGGACACGATGTCATCGACGTTATCCCCCCCAGTCCGCAAGCGACAGGAGGAGCAATGCGCAAGGTTGGAGATGTGTTGAATGGACCATTCGCCGACACTTACTCCCCGCTGATCATTGTGGATGATCGAACAGAGCCTCGCAAAGCCGCAAATGAAATCGGCATCCTTGCCTCGCTCGTTCGAACCCAATCTTTCTCAAATCTCGTGATGCCTCGGCACTGAGCAGGGAAACTAAAGCAGCAGTTTCCAACACTCCAGTTTTTGCACCAATGTAAGCGAGGCATGTGCGGGGGAAGTCGACGGCAACACCAGCGTGCGGTAGCCCTGCGCCGCGAACTGAGGGGCGAACTTGCCGGAGGTTTGGCCGTTGAAGCCCACTGTGTGCAACTGCGGGCACAGCTCGCGCAAGCGGGCGAAGTCATTGGCGGCGGGTTTGCGGATGGCGGAGTCGAGACTGCCTTCGCGTTCACAGGCGCCCAGCACATCCCATAGACCAAAACCATGCGCCAGCAGACGTGGCAAGCGCTCGGCATACGGCAACTCGGCCAGCGGTTCGCCGGTCAGCGCCGACAAAATCGGCCACAACAAATTGCGCGGATGGGCGTAATACTGCTGCGACGCCAGCGATGCCGCGCCGGGAAAGCTGCCAAGTATCAGGATGCGAGTGTGCTGGTCTAGCACCGGCGCCAGGCCGGTCAGAGCGGTGGAAGTGGAAGCCATGGCCCATTGTAGCGGATGCTGGACAGGCTACTCCACAGGTGTAGAATCAACGCCAAACAACAATCCCAGGAGACCATGATGCCGCAACCCCGCACCATCGATACACTGCTGGCCCAGTACAGCGAAAGCCACGTTCATCCTACCAACGAGCTGATCCACTTTGTCTGCGTGCCGGTCATCATGTTCACGCTGCTTGGCCTGCTGTGGGCGCTGCATCCGGCGGTGGCGCTGACGTTCACCGCCGCCGCCATGCTGTACTATCTGCGCCTGTCACCGCGCTTTGCGGTAGGCATGGCCGTGATGGCCGCAGTCATGCTGGCCATCCTGGTGACGCTGCCGCCAGCCACGGTACTGCCGTTGTCGATTACGGTATTTGTGCTGGCCTGGATCGGCCAGTTTATCGGTCACAAAATCGAGGGCAAGAAGCCGTCTTTCTTCGACGACCTGCGCTTCCTGCTGATCGGACCGTTGTTCGTGCTGAGCTTCCTGTATCGTCGCTTCAAGCTCGCGTATTAATCAGCGGAACCAGATGTAGGCGAACAGCACCTTGGCTGCGGTCTGCATGTCATCATCGGCCAGCATCAGGATCAAAGCGCTGCTCAGGGCTACATAGCCCAGCAGCGTGACAACCTTGAGTTGCAGCCCGGTGTTCATGACGCGCTCCCGGTAAACGATGACGATTAAATTCACTATACTTGGGTTTGCCGCGAAAACCGTTGAATTTACAAGTCTGAAACAACTTAGCCACCTAACCGTTGCGCCGCCACCAAATGCTATCCGCTAGGCAAGATGCGGCCCGGCCCGCTATACTGGCCTGATGTCTTCTCCATTGCTCTTCGTTATCGCCTGCCTGATCTGGGGCTCAACCTTCTTCGCGATTACTCTTCAACTAGGTGAAGTGGCGCCCGCCGTGTCCGTGGTGTACCGCTTTGCGCTGGCGTCCGCCGTGCTGTTCGGCTGGTGCGCGCTGCGCGGCGATCGTTTGCGGCTGCCTTGGCGCGCCCAGCGCTGGCTGCTGCCGCAAGGCGCCGCCACCTTTGCCATCAGCTACATCTGCACCTATAGCTCGGAACAATACCTGGTGTCCGGCCTGGTGGCGGTGCTGTTCGCGCTGATGGTGTTCTGGAGCCCGCTGCTGAACCGGCTCGCCTTCGGCACGCCGGTAAGCCTGCGCACCTGGGCTGCCGGCGGCGTCGCCATCGGTGGTGTGACCTTGCTGTTCTACCAGTCCATCCATGGCGCCTGGAATGATATTTTGAACGGTGGCAATGGCCACTTCCTGCTGGGCCTGGTGCTAGCGCTGTGTGCGACCATCGCCAGCACCGTCGGCAACCTCATGGTGGGCAAGGTGCGCGAGCAATCGGACAATGTGTTGCTGACCATGGCCTGGTCGATGCTGTGGGGCAGCCTGCTGGTGGCGCTGTACGTGCTCGCCAGCGGCCAGCACTTCAGTCTGCCGAGCAAGCTCAGCTACGTGGGCGGCCTGCTCTATCTGTCGCTGTTGGGCTCGGTGATCGCGTTTGCCGCCTACTTCACGCTGATCCACCGCATCGGCTCCGACAAGGCGGTGTACATCGGCGTGGTGACGCCGGTGATCTCCGTGCTGCTATCGATCCAGCTTGAACACTACCGTCCCGGCCCCATTGAATGGGCCGGCATGGTGGTGTGCCTGTCCAGCGTGGCCTGGGCGCTGAAACCGAATTCTTCCACTACTGCCAAAACCTGATGCTTACTTCCGAACTGACCATCCGCCCGGCCACGCCGGCCGACATTCCCGCCATCTTCGGCATGATCTTCGAACTGGCCGTGTTTGAAAAACTGGAGCACATGGTGGTGGCCAACGAGGCCGCGCTGCACGACAGCCTGTTCTGCGACAAGCCGGTGTGCGAAGCGCTGGTGGGCGAAACCGGCGGCGAGGTGGTGACCTTCGCGCTGTTCTTCCATAATTTTTCCACCTTCCTCTGCAAGAAGGGCTTGTACCTGGAAGACCTGTATGTGCAGCAGGCGCATCGCGGCAAGGGCTACGGCAAGCAGATGCTGGTCGCGCTGGCGCAACTGGCGCTGGAACGCGATTGCGGCCGCTTCGAATGGTCGGTGCTGGACTGGAATGCGAATGCCATCAAGTTCTACGAAGGCATGGGCGCGACGGTGATGCCGGACTGGCGCATCTGCCGTGTGACAGGCGATGCACTGACGCAACTTTCCGCGCAGGGATAAAAAAAAACCCACTTGGCGGACCAACGCCAAGTGGGAGAACCCGTTGTCAATGGGAGGGAGATTGAATCAACGGATTCACTATATCGATTGCTAGCGACGCCGGCAGTACCCATTACAAATCATTACGGCGCCTTAAACAGACTTGCGGTCGCTTTAACCCGAATTAGATCGGCTTTACATAAAGCCGATGTCTGTTAGTCAGCTTTCGTTCTAGCAACTCAAAAATGCCTTGTGTTAGCAGGGCCAACAGGGCGGCGGGGATGGCGCCGGCCAGTAACATATCGTTATCGTTCAGCGCCAGGCCGATGGTGATGCGCTCGCCATAACCGCCGGCGCCGATGAAGGCAGCGATCGTTGCCGTACCGACACTCATCACTGCGGCGGTTTTTACGCCAGCCAGGATGACCGGCAACGCCAGCGGCAAATCAACGTGTAGCAGTTTTTGCATCGGCCGCAGGCCCAGCGCCTGCGCCGCCAGTTGCAAGCCTGGTGGCACTTGCAGCAGGCCGGTGCAGGTGTTGCGGACGATGGGCAGCAGCGCGTACACCACCAACGCCACCAGCGCGGGGGCGGTGCCGATCGCGCCCAGCAAGGGGATCAGCAAGGCCAGTAGCGCCAGCGAGGGCACGGTTTGCAGCACGCCGGTCAAGGCCAGCACCGATTGCCGCAAACGCGGTCTGAACGCCGCCAACACGCCCAGCGGGATGCCGGCCACGCAGGCCAGCGCCACAGCGAATGCCACCAGTGTCAAATGCTGACGCGTCAGCCGCCACAGGTCGTCGGCCAGCAGCTTGGACAGCAGGCCGCCGCGTGCGCCGGATGGCAGCGGGACCGCATCGCCGGCACGCGGCGCGGCGGATGCCGATGCGTGCCGCGCCAGCCAGTCATGTGCCACACGCGCGAACGGCTGGCCATCGATCTCCGCCGCCGCGTTCATTGCGATCATGTCCGTCGCGCTGATGCGCCCTTCCAGCTTGCCGATCGCCTGCCACGCGGCCGCAAAGCGCTGCGCCGCGTCGAGCCGGTACAACAGCACCGCGTCATAGCGCGGGAAGAACGCGCGGTCATCCTCCAGCACACGCAGGCGATACTGGTGGATCTTGGCGTCGGTCGAATAAATATCGATCACATCGACCTGCCGCTGCTGCAACGCCTCGTACGCAATGCCATGATCAAGCCCCTGCGGGCGCTGCGTCAGACCATAGCGCACCGCCAGTCCCGGCCAGCCATCCGCGCGTCCGATAAACTCATGCGACAGCCCGAAACGCAAGCCGCCACGCGCCGCCAGCTCGCTCAACTTCAGCGGCGCACCTGCCTCGCCGCGTACCGCCAGCGCATAGGTATTGTTGAAACCCAGCGGCACCGCCATACCCAATCCCATCGCCGCCAGCTCGGCGCGCATCTGCTGCGGTGACGATGGCTGCGGATGCTTCAGAATCTCTGCATCGATGGTGCCCACATACTCCGGATACACATCGATACGCCCGGCCTGCAAGGCCGCCAGCACAATCGCCGTATTGCCCAGCCCCTGCAAATGTTCGACCTTCGCATACGGCGCCGCCGTTTGCGCCAGCACCTCGCCCAGAATGTACGACTCGGTGAAGCGCTTGGAGCCGATGTGCAAGGTATCGCCGGCCGCGCGGGCGGACGCGCTGGCGCACAGCAGAAGCAGGCAAAGCGCGCTCGCCCATCGTCGACACACCGCCACCTCAAGCCCCCGCGCGCAGCATGGATGCCTTCAGCGCCTGCCCCAGCGTCTCATAGCTCTCCGACAGATGCGCCTTGGCCTCGACGCTGATGGCGCGCGTCATCGCCGTGTGCAGCTCGCGTTGCAGACGCAAAGCATTCTCGCGCTGAAGGCTGCGCACATCGGCCGGCGTTCCCGCCGACACCCGCAACAGCGACGCCACCAGCCGCTTCAAATGCTCGCGCTGCAGATTGCGCCGCATGGCGCCGATATCCTTGCCGGATTTAAGCTCGCTCCACACCGCGTTCTGCAGCGATCCATACAGCTCCGCGAGACTCAGCACCTGCTTGTGGTTCTCCACCTTCTCCTGCGAATCCAGCAAGCGTATCGCCACGCTGTCCGACATCAGCTGATCCAGCGCCGTCGCCTGAAGCGACAGCACGCGGCCACCCACCGACACATCCTGCCGTGGACGCGACGTAAAATTATCCGCAGCCAGACGGCTGATGGTCTCCGGCGAAAACTGGAAGCTGTCGGCCTTGAACAAGCTGTCCGTCAGCATGCGCAACGCCTCGCGCTGACGCGGCAATGCCACCGGCGTAAAGGTAGCGCGCCCGGTGCCGGCGTGATCGCGCAGATAGGTCACGCCACCCACATACTTGACCACCACCGGCAACGTGCGCGCAAACTGCGCAAAGCCATAATCGAAACTGCGGCGCAGCACCTCATAGCTTTCGCCCGGCTTCAGCGTGCGGCGCTGCACCCGGTCCCACAGCTCGCGCGAAATTGTCAGCCGGCGCTGGAAGTACGCCAGCGGATCGCTGCCCAGGTCATACACGTTGACGTCCGGGTCCATATTGAACCCGCTCGCATCCTGATCGGTGCCGAAGGCCAATTGCGGCTCGCTGGAACGCGATGCGATCCTGGCCAGCTCCTCCTGCTCCTGCGCTGGCTCGATAGTCTTGTAGGCATACTCGATTGCCCAGTAATCGTATGGCCCCAGCGAGGACGCCACATACTCGCCCTGCTGCTCGCCCTTCAACGACAGGTTGAACGGCGTGTAATCCATCACCGATCCGGTCAGGCTGTGCTCCTTGGTGAAGGCCGGATCCTGCAACTGCTTCAGCGTGTAGACGGTCGAGGCGCGGAAGTTGTGGCGCAGGCCCAGCGTGTGCCCCACCTCGTGCATGATGACCGACTTCACATACGACTGCGCCAGCGCGTCCGCTTCCGGACCGGCCATGTCCAGCATGCCGCGCGCCTCCAGCACATCCATCGCGAAGCCCATCTCGGTTACCGACTCCTGCATGTAATCACAGCGCGCCTCTTCCGGCTGCGGCGGCGACAACGTTATCGAATCCTCGCCGATCATGCGGCGCGCACCGCGTGCGAACACGTCCGACATGCCGATGTCCGCATCCAGAATCTCGCCGCTGCGCGGATCGATCTGGCGCGGACCGATGGCAAAGCCGACATCGCTGCCGATAAACCAGCGCACCGACGCATGCCGCGCATCCATCGTATCGAAACGATCCTTGTCGGTCTGCTGCTTGACCACAATGGCATCCTTGAAGCCGATACGCTCAAACGCCGCGTTCCACGCCAGAATGCCCTGCCGCACCGACTCGCGGTACTTCTCCGGCACATTGGCATCGATCCAGTAGACGATGGGTTGCTTGGGCGCCGACAGCGGCGCTGCCGGGTCCTGCTTCTCCAGCCGCCAGCGCTGCACCAGATGCACCGCCGTGGTCGGCGTCACGTCGTCCGAGAAATCCTGACTGGTGCTGACGAAATGACCGATGCGGTCATCCGCGCGACGGCCGTGCATGGCCTGCGCAGGCAGCGGCATAAAGCTGTAGTAAAAGCCGAGGAACATGCTGCGCGGGTCCGGCAGCGTGAATGGCGGCGTGGCCACCGCACCCGGCACCGGCGACACCACCGCCGGCCGCGCCGCGATGCGCGGCACGAAGAAATGCGCGTTGACCTGGAAGCCGGTCATGCTGTCGTCCGAACGCACCGTCAGGAAGCTGCTGTTGCGCGCGTCCATCGCATACGGCATGCGGAAGGCGGTTTCCAGCCGCGTCGTCATCGACGGAATATCGCCCAGCAGCAGCGCGTTGGCCTCCACCAGGATCGCCTTCGATTGCGGATGCGGCGCGCTGACCACCGGCGCCACCGCCAGCAGGCTGTCCGAAAACGCCTGCTGCACCGCCAGCGCCTGCGGCGTGCCGCCGCGCGCGCTGTAATCGGTATTCTTGGCGATCATCTGCACCAGATTGCCGATGCGGTGGAACACCACCACCTGCGTCAATCCCATCTGGCTGCCGTAGATGCCACGTTCGCCTATCCCGTTCGGCATGTTCACCGACATGAAGTAAGGCTGGTCGAACTGCTCCGGGCGCAGCTCGATCCAGACCTTTTCCTCCTTCTGGTACAGCCCCAGGAAACCCGGCACGTGGGCCGCGCCACGGATGATGTCCGCAAACGGCCGTGGCGCGGCAGTGGGCAGTACTAGCGTCGGCGTTGGCGTGGTGGCGGTTTGCAGCGGCGTGGTGGCCACCACCGGCACTTCCGGCGAATGCGGTACCGGCACCGGCGGCGTTGGCACTGGCTCCTGCGCCAATGCCGGTACACTCAGCGCCGCCAGCACGGCGGCGCGCAAGGTCTTTAATGCGAACATGGATGCTTCCCTGGATAACATTCGGATAATGTAACCGAAAGCATAAGGAAGCGAACGGATTTTTACATGGCCGCAGAGCGCAAAATGCCTGCGTTGGCGACACCACGACAAGGATTAAGGCCGATGGCATACGACAGGTCGGCCGGCCGCGCGATGCGCCACAGCGCGAAATCGGCGCGCTTGCCCACTTCCAGGCTGCCGATCTGCTGCTGCAAACCGAGCGCACGCGCCGCGTTCAGCGTGCAGCCAGCCAGCGCTTCCTGCGGCGTCAATCGCCACAGCGTGCAAGCCATGTTCATCGCCAGCAGCAGCGAGGTCATAGGCGAGGTGCCGGGATTGCAGTCGGTGGACACCGCCATTGGCACGCCAGCCACGCGCAGTGCCGCCACCGGTGGTGGCGTGGTATCACGCAGGAAGTAGTAAGCGCCCGGCAGCAGCACCGCCACCGTGCCGGCAGTTGCCATGGCGGCGATGCCGGTCTCGCTCAGATGCTCCAGATGGTCGGCCGACAAGCCGCCGTAACGCGCCGTCAGCTCGGCGCCGCGCTGGTCCGACAACTGCTCCGCGTGCAGCTTGACCGGCAACCCGGCCGCCCGCGCGGCCTGGAACACGCGTTCGGTCTGCTCATACGAAAAGCCGATGCGCTCACAGAAAGCGTCGACCGCGTCGACCAGCCCTTCGGCCGCCAGCGGCGCGATCATGCGGCAGACCTCATCGATGTAGTCATCGGCGCGGCCGGCAAACTCCGGCGGCAGCGCGTGCGCGCCCAGGAAGGTGGTGGCTACGCGCACCGGCAGTTCGCGGCCGATGCGGCGCGCCACGCGCAGCATATTGGCCTCCGCGTCCAACGTCAGGCCGTAGCCGGACTTGATCTCCAGCGTGGTCACGCCTTCCGCCAGCAGACTGCGTACGCGCGGCAAGCTTTGCTTCAGCAGTTCATCCTCGGACGCCGCGCGGGTGGCGCGCACGGTGGACATGATGCCGCCGCCGGCGCGGGCGATGTCCTCGTAGCTGGCGCCATTCAAACGCGCCTCGAATTCATCGCTGCGATTGCCGGCGTGGACGATGTGGGTATGGCAGTCGATCAGCCCCGGCGTCAGCCAGCTGCCGCCGCCGTCGTGCACCGTCACCGCCTGCGCGCCGGCCGGTATCTCGGCCTGAGGTCCCAGCCACGCGATGCGGCCATCCTTGACCGCGATGGCGGCGTCGCGCACCTCGCCATACGATCCATTCGCAGCATCGGCCATCGTGGCCAGATGCACGTTCGTGAACAACACATCCCACATACGGCAACCCTAGTTATAGATGATATCGACCACCAGCACCGTGGCCTGTGGCGCTTCCAGCGTCCACTCGTGTTCCGACTCGGTCATCACCACCGTATCGTAGCGCACCATGGCGATGCGTTCGCGTGCGCTGCTCAGCGTCAGCCCCTCGCCCTCGGCCAGGAACAGCAGCGTGGTGCCGCCGCGACGCTGGATGGTGGCGCTGCCCTGTACCAGCCGTGGTTCCAGCCGGTGACGGCAACGGCCGCGCCGCGTCATCACATTGAAATCGGTGGTGTGCTGGCCGGTGACGGTGGCGTGCACCGCGTCCTCGCCATCGAATTCGATCAGCGGCTCGCTGGGGCTGAGCACGAAGCGCTCGTCGCCGAAGTCCAGCAGCACGCCGTCGCCGTCAACCAGCGCCAGCGAGCGCTCGATGCCAGGGAACACCGAGAACGGCCCGTCCTGCGAAATGGTGGCCAGGCTGATGCGCCAGTCGAAATCATCGAGACCGGTGCCGGTCGGCGCGATGGCGATTTCGGTGGTGCAGCCGCCGCCGTTCTTCCACGGCGCCGAATGCAGGCTTGCATACTGGATTAGCTGGGTCATCGGAACTCCCTCAGTTCGGCCAAGGTCTGCTTGAATCGCGCAGCGATCGCCTGCTGCGCCACGTGCTGCTGATTGCGCACTACCCACTGGCCACCGACCATCACGTCCCTGACCAGATTGTCGTTGCCGCTGAAAACCAGGCTGCCGAGTACCTCGTCCAGCGCCAACCCAAACATATTCGGATGCGCGTCATCCAGCACCACGATGTCCGCGCGGCGGCCCGCCGCCAAAGCGCCCACCGGCCGTCCCGCCGCCTGCGCGCCGCCTTGCAGCGCACCCTGCCACAGGAAGTCGCCGACATGGCGCTCGCTCGCGGACACCGCGATGTTGCGGCGCTGATGCTGCAGGCGCTGGCCGTATTCCAGCCAGCGCAGCTCTTCCACCGCGCTCTGCGACACATGACTGTCGCTGCCGATGCCGAAGCGGCCGCCCTGCGCCACGAATGCCTCCAGCGGGAACAGACCGTCGCCCAGATTGGCCTCGGTGGTCGGGCACAATCCCGCCACCGCGCCGCTGCGGGCGATGCCGCCAACTTCGTCGTCCGTCAGATGCGTCGCATGCACCAGGCACCAACGCTGGTCCACCGCCGCGTTTTCCAGCAGCCACTGCACCGGGCGGCGTCCGCTCCAGTTCAGAGATTGCTGCACTTCCGCCTGCTGCTCCGCGATATGAATGTGCACCGGACGCTGTGATGGCAGCATCGCCAGCACTTCCTCTATCTGCGCCACCGAGGCCGCGCGCAGCGAATGCGGCGCCACGCCCACTTCGGTCTGCGCGTCGCGCAGCGGCTCCAGCGCCTCGATAATCCGCAACACATCGCTGGCATCGGTCCGGAACCGCTGCTGTTCCGGTTTCAAGGGCAATTCGCCAAAACCAGAATAACTATACAACACCGGCAGCATGGTCACGCCAATTCCGCTTAACCGTGCGGCAGCAATGACACGTTCCGCCGTTTCCGCCAGACGCGGATACATGCTGCCGTCCGGCGCGCGCTGGACGTAATGGAACTCGCACAGCGAGGTGTAGCCATGGCGCAGACACTCGACAAACAGCTGCGCCGCGATCGCTTCGATATGCACCGGCGTGATGTTGCGGGCGAAGCGGTACATCAGATCGCGCCAGGTCCAGAAGCTGTCCTTGCTGTCGCCGGCCTTTTCAGTGCGTCCGCCCAGCGCCCGCTGGAAACTATGCGAATGCAGGTTGATCATGCCCGGCAACGCGTACTCAACGCGCTCGACGCCGGCCGCAGCGCCTCCATCGTGCGCGCCCGCCGTCACCGCCGTGATGCTGCCGCCGGCATCCCATTCAATCAGCACATCGTCCGCCCAACCACCCGGCAGCAGCGCGTGGCGCGCGAACAGGCGACTCATGCGCGCACCCAGCTTGCAGCGGTGTGCAGCATGTCGCGCAACAGCGGCTGTACCTGCGCCGCGCGGTCGGCGCGATAGCCATACGGCGCATCTTCATCCATATAGGTCGACTGGCACATCTCGAGCTGAATCGCATGCACGCCCTTCTCTGGCTGCCCATAGAAACGCGTGATATGCCCACCCTTGAAGCGGCCATTGACCGCAATACTGAACTGCTGCTGCGCACGCGCATGCGCCACCACCGCATCGCTCATGCCCGCCGCGCAGCTGTGACCATCCGCCGTGCCGAAATTCAGATCCGGCAGCTTACCCTCAAAGAAGCGCGGCACCACCGACGCGATCGAATGCGCATCCCACAGCGCCACGCGGCCGTGCAGCGCCAGCAAGCGATCCAGCTCCGCGCGCAGCTGCTGGTGATACGGCTGCCAGTACGCCGCCAGCCGGCGCTGCACCTCCGCCTGATCCGGCGCCTGGCCATCGCGGTACAGCGGCTCGCGGTGAAAAGTATCGACCGGGCACAAGCCCGTGGTGTCCTGCCCCGGATACAGATTGGTGTTCTCCGGCGGCCGGTTCAAATCGATCACATAGCGCGACCAGCGCGCCGACAACACCGACGCCCCCATCTCGCCCAGAAAATCATACAGGCGCACCAGATGCCAGTCCGTATCCTGCTTATCGACGGCGGCCGGCGTCATCGCCGCCAGCACGTCGTCCGGAATCTCGGTGCCCACATGCGGCATGGACACCAGCAGCGGAATGCTGCCTGCCTTGAACTGATAATCCATGCCGACCTCCGTTATGGATGCAAAGGCGTAAACAATTCCTTGCACTGCGCGCTCAGATCACCGCGCAGCACCATGCCCTTGGCCGCCTCGATATCCGGCGCGAAGAAGCGGTCTTCCTCGTACACCGGCACCAGTTGGCGCAACTGCTGATGCACATGCTCCAGATGCGGCGAGGTAGTCAGCGGACGATGGAAATCGATGCCCTGCGCCGCCGCCAGCAGCTCGATGCCGATGATGGTGGCGGTATTCTGCGCCATATCCTCCAGCCGGCGCGCCGCGTAGGTCGCCATGCTGACATGGTCTTCCTGATTGGCCGAGGTAGGAATCGTGTCCACGCTGCCCGGATGCGCGATCGACTTGTTTTCCGACGCCAGCGCGGCGGCGGTGACGTGGGCGATCATGAAGCCGGAGTTCAGGCCCGGATCACGCACCAGGAACGGCGGCAGGCCGGACAAGGTGGCGTCAATCAGCAGCGAAATGCGGCGCTCCGAAATCGAGCCGATTTCCGCGATCGCCAGCGCCAGCGTATCGGCCGCAAACGCCACCGGCTCGGCATGGAAGTTACCGCCCGAGACCACCACCGACAGCTCGCCATCCTTGAACAGCAGCGGATTGTCGGTCACCGCGTTGGCTTCGATCAGCAGCGTGCGCGCGGCGTTGTTGATGATGTCCCAGCAGGCACCCATCACCTGCGGTTGGCAGCGCAGGCAATACGGGTCTTGCACCCGCTCGTCGCCTACCAGATGCGAAGCGCGGATCGCGCTATCGGCCACCAGTTGACGGTAAATCGAAGCCGCAGCGATCTGGCCGGGCTGGCCGCGCACCTCGTGCACACGGGCGTCGAACGGCGAGTCCGAACCCTTGGCCGCGTCCAGCGACAGCGCGCCGGACACCATGCCCGCCTCCAGCAGGCGCTCGGCCATGAACAGGCCATGCAGCGCCAGCGCGGTCGAGACCTGAGTGCCGTTGATCAGCGCCAGGCCTTCTTTCGCCGCCAACACCACCGGCGCGATGCCGGCCGCCTGCAGCGCGGCGCTGGCGTCCTGCAGTTGGCCGTTGACGCGCACCTGGCCCACGCCCAGCATGGCCAGCGTCATGTGCGACAGCGGCGCCAGGTCGCCCGAGGCGCCGACCGAGCCCTTGGCTGGAATGGCCGGCACGATGCCGGCGTTGTACAGCGCGATCAGGGTGTTGATGATCAGCGGGCGTACGCCGGAGTAGCCGCGCGCCAGGCTGCCGATCTTCATCAGCATGATCAGACGGCACACCGCGTCCGACATCAGCTCACCGGTGCCCACCGAGTGCGACAGGATCAGGTTGCGCTGCAGCTGTTCCAGCTTGTCGTCCGGGATGCGGGTCTTGGCCAGCAGGCCGAAACCGGTGTTGATGCCATAGGCGGCATCGCCCTTGGCGACGATGGCCTGCACGGCGGCGGCCGAGGCTTCGATCACGGGATAGGCTTCCGCCGCCAGCGCCAGCGGGCTGCGCGCGTTCCAGACGTTGCGCAGTTCGGTCAGCGTCAAAGCGCCGGGTTTGAGAGTCAGGTTCATCATCATTTAATCATTGGAAGGTTGAGGCCATTGCGCTTGGCGCAGTCGATGGCGGTTTCGTAGCCAGCGTCGGCGTGACGCATCACGCCCGAGCCGCTGTCGTTGACCAGCACCCGCGCCAGTCGCTTGGCTGCGGCATCGGTGCCATCGGCCACGATCACCACGCCCGAATGCTGCGAGTATCCCATGCCGACGCCGCCTCCGTGGTGCAGCGACACCCAGGTGGCGCCGCCAGCGGTATTCAGCAGCGCGTTCAGCAACGGCCAGTCGGACACCGCGTCGGTGCCATCCTGCATAGCCTCGGTCTCGCGATTCGGGCTGGCCACCGAACCGGTGTCCAGATGGTCGCGGCCAATCACGATCGGCGCTTTCAGCTCACCGTTGCGCACCATTTCATTGAACGCCAGGCCGGCGATATGACGCTCGCCCAGGCCCAGCCAGCAGATCCGCGCCGGCAGCCCCTGGAACGCGATGCGCTCGCGCGCCATGTCCAGCCAGCGGTGCACCTGCGCATGATGCGGGAACAGCTCCTTGATCTTGGCGTCGGTCTTGTAGATATCCTCCGGATCGCCGGACAACGCCACCCAGCGGAACGGGCCACGGCCCTCGCAGAACTGCGGGCGGATATAGGCCGGCACAAAGCCAGGGAAATCAAACGCATTCTTCACGCCGTGGTCAAACGCCACCTGGCGGATGTTGTTACCGTAATCGACCACCTTGGCGCCCAGCGCCTGGAAGTCCAGCATCGCCTGCACGTGCACCGCGCAGGCGGCGGTGGCGGCGGCCTTCAGCTCCGGATGGCGCGCCGCGTCCTGCTGCGCCGCCTTCCACTGTTCAACCGTCCAACCCTGCGGCAGATAACCGTTGATCAGGTCATGCGCCGAAGTCTGGTCAGTCACCATATCCGGCACCAGACCGCCGGCGCGGGCACGGCGCACCAGCTCCGGCAGCACGTCGGCCGCATTGCCCAGCAGGCCGATCGAAATCGCGTCGCCATTGGCCTTGTGCTGCTTGATCAACTCCAGCGCCTCGTCGATGGAAGCGGCCTGCTTGTCGAGATAACGGGTACGCAGGCGGAAATCGATGCTGCTCTGCTGGCACTCCACGGTCAGCGACACCGCGCCGGCCATGGTGGCGGCCAGCGGCTGCGCGCCGCCCATGCCGCCCAAGCCGGCGGTCAGCACCCAGCGGCCTTTCAGGTCACCGCCGAAATGCTGGCGGCCGGCCTCGGCAAAGGTCTCGAACGTGCCCTGCACGATGCCCTGGGTGCCGATGTAGATCCACGAACCGGCCGTCATCTGACCGTACATGAACAGGCCCTTGCGGTCCAATTCATTGAAATGCTCCCAGTTGGCCCATTTCGGTACCAGGTTGGAGTTGGCAATTAATACACGCGGCGCATCCTCGTGGGTCTGGAACACACCGACCGGCTTGCCGGACTGGATCAGCAGGGTCTGATTGTCTTCCAGCTCGCGCAGCGAGGCCAGGATCTGATCGTAGCAGGCCCAGTTGCGGGCGGCGCGGCCGATGCCACCGTACACCACCAGATGCTTGGGGTTTTCCGCCACTTCCCGGTCCAGATTGTTCTGAATCATGCGGTAGGCCGCCTCCGCGCCCCAGCTCTTGCAAGTGCGCTCAGGGCCGCGCGGCGCGCGGATCTCGCGGCTGGCGTCGTAACGTGGGTCGCTGTCTAAATGGCTGGTCATGGGGAACTCCTGCGGCGTTAAGGGGATGCGGCACAGCATAGGTTGTATATACAACCAAGTCAACCCATTTCTATTTATTGCGCCAAATCAATGCGAATTTTCAATATCATTCAGTCAATAAAATTTGTAAGCAAACAACATACTTGCAATACGAAATCATCCGACCAAACAACAAATAAAGTTTTTGCCCCTGCATTAGTTTTTGCTATCCACCACCTGACTTTCATCAAAATATTCTCAGTGACATGCACCTCGCAACGCTCATATCGTGAATCCGCTGTTGATGTCTTTTTGTTCTTTAATTAGTGGGGGATTGAAATGAAGAAAAATAACTTGCACGTAAAAGCATTGGCGTTGGCCGTCCTGATGGCTGCATCTTCCCTGGCCGCCGCAGCGGCGCCACAGGGTCCGGGTCCCGTCACCCTAGTCAACACTTCAGCGAATCTGTGGACCGCCTCGATCGGCAATACGCCGATGCTGGGTGTCTTCACCGATGTTTTCACGTTCACCAATCCGGTGACCGCCAACTCCACCGCCTACGGCACCCTGATCAACACCAGCTTCATGGGCTGGAGCAACGTCACGTTTACCGCGGCGGACCTGAACGGCATCGCGTTGATCACCAACGCCACCCCATGGGGGCCAATGACCTTCAACACCGCCACCCTGTTGCCATCGTCGGTGACCGGGCCGCTGACGCTGACGGTGCATGGCGTCAGCAATGGCGGCAGCTACGGCGGCGACATCAATGTGTTGATGGCACCGGTACCTGAACCGGAAACCTACGCCATGCTGATCGGCGGGCTGGGCATCCTGGCCATGCTGCGCCGGCGTCGCCAGCAGTAAAAAGCAAAAAAGGGAATCCAATGGATTCCCTTTTTTTCACTTGCGGCTGTAGACCCGTTTGCCGCCCATCCAGGTCTGCAGCACCTGCGTCTTGCCCAGTTGCTCGGGCGCGATTTTGAAGATGTCGCGGTCAACCACAATGAAGTCGGCCCACTTGCCCCGCTCCAGCGAACCGATCACCTCTTCCTGATGCGCCGCATAGGCCGCGTCCAGCGTGAAGCAGCGGAAGGCTTCGGTCAGCGTCATCGCCTGATTTTTGTACCAGCCGCCGGCCGGCACGTTGGCATTGTTTTGGCGCGTGACCGCCGCGTGCAAGCCCTCGAATGGATTGGGCGACTCGATCGGGAAGTCCGAGCCGCAGGCAATCTTCGAACCCTGGTCGAGGAAGCTGCGCCACGCATACGCGCCCTTGATGCGCTCGTGGCCGACGCGCTGCTCGGCCATGTTCTGGTCCGAAGTGGCGTGGGTTGGCTGCATCGATGGAATCAGGCCCAGTTGCTTGAAGCGCGGAATATCCTCCAGCGCCACCACCTGCGCATGCTCGATGCGGTGGCGCAGCTCCACATTCTTATACTGCGGGATCAGCGCCGCATACGCATCCAGGATCTGGCGGTTGCCGGCGTCGCCGATGGCGTGGATGTTGACCTGGTAGCCGGCCTTCATCGCCTTGCTCATCTTGGCGCGCATTTCCGCGTCCGGGTAGAACAGCAGCCCCTTGGTGGACGGCATATCGCTGTAGGGCGCCAGCAGCGCCGCGCCACGGCTGCCCAGCGCGCCGTCGGCATACAGCTTGACGGCGGCCAGCGCATAGACATCGTTGGCGTAGGACTTGAGCGGACCGTCCTTGGACAGCTCGTCGAAGTCGCCGGCGGTATCGCCGATCATGGCGTAGACGCGGGTGGTCAGCTTGCCGTGATCGGCGTAATCGCGATAGATATCGTCCTGCACCGCCTTGATGCCGGCATCGTGCACGCTGGTCAGGCCGACCCTGGACAGCGACGCCAGCGCCACATCCAGCGTGGCGCGCGCCTCGGCCGGCGTCGGCAGCGGCACCACCTTGTTGACCAGCTCCATGGCCGCATCCACCAGCACCCCGGTCGGCTTGCCGGCGGCGTCACGCTCGATCTTGCCGCCCGATGGATCGCGCGTATTGCGGTCGATGCCCGCCATCTCCAGCGCCTTGGTGTTGACCCAGATCGCGTGGCCATCGACCCGGTGCAGCAGCACCGGACGCTCGCTGACCGCCACATCCAGCTCGGCGGCGGTGGGGAAGCGGCCCAGCTTCCAGATCTCCTGATTCCAGCCAAAACCCACGATCCAGGCTTTTTTTGGATGGCTGCGGGCGAAATCCGCCACCGCCCGCACCGCCGCGTTGAGCGAGGTCGGGCTGTACAGCTCCACGCCGGAGGCGATTTCACCCAGCTCGAACACATGGCCGTGGGCGTCGATCAGGCCGGGCAGCACGGTCTTGCCTTGCACGTCGATGTGCTCCGCGCGCGGCAGCGCCGCCGCCGTCTGCGCCTCGCTGCCCACCGCCACGATGCGGCCCAGATCATCGAACGCCAGCGAGGAAAAGCGCTGCAGCTGGCCGGCCGCGTTCAGCGTGTAGCCATTGGCACGGTCGATGATGGTGTCGGCATGGGCCGGCAGGGTAGCCAGGACGGCGGCAAATAAAAGGGTGAGGCGCATCGGGTTCTCCATTCGGCAGCAAGATTCAGAGTGTAGCGAAGTTTGCGTTTTGGTCAATCGAACTATGCAGAACGGCGATGGACAGTGGCCGGCCGGGTACAATGCGGGGTTTAAGTATTCCCATTTGTGAATAGCCCGTGTCCAGCCGCCTACTCTATCTACGCTTATTCAAGGAATTTCGCCCTTATCTGTGGATCGGCGTTGTCACGCTGATCGCGGTCGGTGTGGCGGCAGCCACCGACGTGCTGCTGCTGCGGCAGTTGCAGAACGTGGTCGACGCGCTGGCGCCGTCGCAAGGCCTGGGCGCCGGACACGCGCCGGTCAGCGGTTTCCTGGCCACGGTGCAGGGTTGGCTCAGCCACGTGCTGCCGCAAAATCATGACAACGCCGCGCTGTGGGCCATTCCGGCGGTGATCTTCGCCCTGGCGCTGGTGCGCATGGTCTCCAGCTTCGCCAGCGAATATGGCGCCGCCTGGCTCAGCACCCGGGTCCAGGCCAATCTGCGCGAAGTCATGTTCTCGCGCATCATGCGGCTGCCGAACAGCTATTTCGACCAATCCTCCACCGGCACCACGCTGTCGCGCGTGGCCTTCGACGCCGCTCAGGTGGCGCAGGCCGGCCTCACCGTGGTCAACGTCGCGGTGCGCGATTCGGTGCAGACCATCGGCTATCTGATCACCATGTTCGCCACCGACTGGCAGCTGTCCTTATTCTGCCTTGGCCTGCTGCCGCTGGTGGCCTGCCTGGTGATCTTCGCCGGCCGCCGCATGCGTCACCTGAGCACCAGCGCGCAGGCCGCCATGGGCGAGCTGACCAATGTGCTGGACGAAAGCATCAGCGGCCAGCGCGTGGTCAAAATCTTCGGTGGCCAGCGCTACGAGCAAAACCGCTTCGGCGGCGTGGTCAAGCTGAATCGCCAACTGGCGGTCAAGCACGCCGCCACCTCCGCGCTGAACTCCGGTTTGATCATGCTGCTGCTGGGGATTACGCTGTCGTCGGTGGTATATGTGGCGATGCTGCGCCACCAGGCCGGCGCGTTGTCGGCCGGCGGTTTCGTCGGCTTCCTCACCGCGCTGCTGGCAATGCAGTCGCCGATCAAGAACCTGACCAAGATTAACGAACCAATGCAGCGCGGCCTGGCCGCCGCCGAATCGGTCTTCAGCCTGGTCGACCTGGAATCGGAGGCCGACCAGGGCAACCATAGCGTGGCACGCGCCGAAGGCCGCTTGACGGTGCGCGACGTCAGCTTCCACTATCGCGGCACCGATGGCACACCGCTGGATCCGGACGCGCGGCCGGCGCTGGACCATGTATCGCTGGACGTCGCCGCCGGCGAAACCGTCGCCCTGGTGGGCGCCTCCGGCAGCGGCAAGACCACGCTGGCCGGGCTGCTGCCGCGCTTCTACGACGTCAGCGACGGCGGCATCGAACTGGATGGGGTTGACCTGCGCGACTACACACTGACCTCACTGCGGCAGCAGATCGCGCTGGTGTCGCAAGACGTGGTGCTGTTCAACGACACGCTGGCGGCCAACATCGCCTACGGCGATCCCGAGCCATCGATGGAACGTATCGAAGCGGCGGCGCGGGCAGCGCACGCGCATGAATTCATCATGCACCAACCGCAGGGTTATCAATCGCCAGTGGGAGAAAACGGCTTGCGACTGTCCGGCGGCCAGCGCCAGCGGCTGGCGATCGCGCGCGCGCTGTACAAGAACGCGCCGATCCTGATTCTGGACGAAGCCACCAGCGCGCTGGATAACGAATCCGAACGGCTGGTGCAGCAGGCACTGGAAGTGCTGATGCAAGGCCGCACCACGGTGGTAATCGCGCACCGCCTGTCGACCATCGAGAATGCGGACCGCATCGTGGTGATGGATCGCGGCCGCATCGCCGAAGCCGGCAGCCACGACGCGCTGCTGGCACAGAACGGCATCTACGCCCGCCTGTACCAGACGCAGAAGAGCGTTCAGGCGGTGTAGCCGCCGTCGACGGTGAAGCTGGCGCCGGTGACGAAGCTGGCTTCGGCGCTCGTCAGGTAGGCCACCATGCCCGCCACTTCTTCCGGCTTGCCGAAGCGGCGCGCCGGAATCATGGTTTGCAGCGCCGCCGCGTGCGGGCCGTCGGCCGGGTTCATGTCGGTTTCGGTCGGCCCCGGCTGCACGTTGTTGACGGTGATGCCGCGCGGCGCCAGGTCGATCGCCACGCCGCGCACCAGCGCCGCTACCGCCGCCTTGGTCATCGCGTACACGCTGGAGGTGGGGAACGCCACCCGCATGCCGGATATGCTGCCGATGGTGACGATGCGTCCACCCTCTTTCATCTGTTTAGCCGCCGCCTGCATGGCGACGAACACGCCACGCACATTGGTGCTGACCATGCGGTCGAAATCTTCCAGCGGGTAGTCTTCAATCGGTGCCAGGTTGAGGATGCCAGCGTTGGTGACCAGAATATCCAGCCCGCCGAATTGCGCCACGGTCTGCGCCACCGCCGCCTGTACCTGCGCCGGGTCGGCGCTGTCGGCCTGGATCGCCAGTGCCTTGCCGCCGCCTGCATTGATGGTGGCCGCCAGGTCGTCAGCCCGCTGCGGCGATGAGACGTAGGTGAATGCCACGGCGATGCCATCCTGCGCCAGGCGTTTGACAATGGCCGCGCCGATGCCGCGCGCACCGCCAGTAACGAGTGCTGTTTTCATGTCCATTCCTTTCATTTATTGGATCAATCAGTCAAAAACTGATGTCATGCTAGGATTTCTGGACCAACCAGTCAAGTAAACGTTTCGTGATATTTAGCCGCGCAGCGCTTGCACGGCGAAGCTGGCGATGGCACGCAGGGTGGCGATGCTGGCGCCGGCCTTGGCGCTGACCTTCATGCCGGACAGGGTGGCGGCAACAAAGGCGACCGCCTGTGGGATGTCGGTGTCGGCGGCGATCTGGCCACCGACGGCAGCCTCGCGCAGCGCCGCTTCCACCGCCTGGTTCAGCTGCTTGCCGCTGGCGTCGCGCAGCGCATTGACCTCGTCGTCGTCGGTGCCGAACTCGCAGATGGCGTTGACGCCCATGCAGCCCTTGGCGTTGTCGCGCTTCGGCCGCGAGGCGAAAGCCTGCAGCATGCGTTCGATGGCATCCAGACCGCCGCCCTGCAACTGGCGCAGCAGATCGTTGACGCTGGCCTGGTTGTACTGCTGCAGCGCTTCGAGATACAGCGAGCGCTTGTCGCCAAAGGTGTCGTACATGCTCTGACGGCCGATCTGCATCGCTTCCAGCAGGTCGCTGGTGGAGGTTCCGGCGTAGCCTTTTTGCCAGAACACTTCCAGCGCCCGGTTCAATGTATCGATGCGGTCGAACTCTTTTTGCCTTGCCACGGATATTCCTTTGTTAATTCGCGTCGTGGAAGATGATGCCCAGCGTGTGGCGCGCTCCCGCCCGCAGCCGGCTGACCCCGTGCCGCAGGTTGACGCGGTAGATGCCACGCGTGCCCTGCACGGGACGGTGGTTGACGGCGAAGATTACCATGTCGCCGCGCTTCAGCGGTACCACTTCGACCCGCGATTGCATGCGTGGGCGTTGTTCGGTCAGGACGAATTCGCCGCCGTCGAAATCGGTGCCGGGTTGGCTGAGCAGGATGCAGGCTTGCAGCGGGAATACGTGGTCGCCGTACAGATCCTGGTGCAGGCAGTTGTAGTCGCCGGCGCTGTATTGCAGCAGCAGCGGCGTGGGGCGCTGCTGGCCGGCGGCGTGACAGCGCGCCAGGAAGTCGGCGTGATCGGCGGGGAAGCGCTCGGGCAGGTCCATCAGCTCGTGCCAGCGGTTGGCGATCTGCGCCAGCGGGTCATACAGCGCTTGCCGCAGCGCGGCGATCAAGGATGGCAGCGGGTAGCGGAAGTACTGGTACTCGCCGCTGCCGAAACCGTGCTGCGACATCACCACCCGACTGCGGAACAACTGCGGCTGCGCGTACAGCGCGGCCAGCGATGCGCATTCGTCGGCGGTCAGCAGGCCGGGGATGACGGCGTAGCCGTGCGCATTCAGCTCGTCGGCGATGCCCTGCCAGTCCAGTGCCGCCACGTGCACCGCCAGCCCGGCCGCCGCGCCCACCGCCCGCCGTGCCGTCAGTTGCGCCGCCAGTTGCGCATCCGGCGCCGGCCCGGCTGGCGGCACCGTGCGCGGCCGGCGCTCCGCTGCGGGATCGCCGAAATCCAGTTCGCCATTCAGTTGTCCATTCAGTTTCTCACTACTCACTGCCCGCCTCCCGGTTCAACAACATCGCCTTGCGGTCCACGCCCCAGCGATAGCCAGAGATCGAGCCATCGTCGCGCACCACGCGATGGCACGGTATCGCCACCGCGATCGCATTCGCCGCGCACGCCGACGCCACCGCCCGCGCGCCGCGCGGCACGCCGGCCAGTTCCGCCAGCTCGGCATAGGTCACGCGCCGGCCGGCAGGAATCGCCCGCAGCACCTGCCACACGCGCTGCTGGAACGCGGTACCGCGCACGTCCAGCGGCAGCTCTAATCCCACCGACGGCTGCTCCACCAGCCCCACCACGCGCGACACCACCTGCTCGTATTCCGGCTCGGCACCGATCAGTTCCGCCTTCGGAAAACGGTCCTGCAAATCCTTCACCAGAAAATCCGGATCGTCATCGATCAGAATCGCGCAGATGCCCTGCGCCGTGCTGGCCACCAGGATCGGCCCCAGCGAACACTCGGCAATCGCAAAGCGTATCCGCTCGCCGGCGCCGCCGGCCCGGAACGACGACGGCTTCATGCCCAGCACCGCCGGCGACTGCGCATAAAAGCGGCCGGACGAGTTGAAACCGGCCGAATACATCGCATCCGTCACCGACGCCTGCCGCGCCAGCCCATCCTGTACCCGCCGCGCCCGCGCCGCGTTGGCATAGGCTTTCGGCGTGATCCCGCTCACCGCCTTGAACATGCGGTGAAAATGAAACCGGCTGACACCCACCGCCGCCGCCAGCGCATCCAGATCCGGCGCCTCTTCCGCCGCGTCGATCAAACGACACGCTTGTGCCACCACTGCCGCCTGGCGCTCCGCCAACGGCGGCTGATCCGGCTTGCAGCGCAGGCAGGGCCGGAAGCCGGCCTGCTCGGCGTCCTCGCGGCTGGCGTGGAACGCCACGTTCTTGCGCAGCGCCGGCCGCGCCGCGCACGATGGCCGGCAGTACACCCCGGTGCTGCGCACCGAATACCAGAATTCGCCGTCGGCTTGCGCGTCACGCTGCTGTACCGCGGCCCAACGCGCCTCATCGCTGCTGTAATTGTCCATCTCAGACTCCGTATCGGGGGAATGCAGCCATCTTAGCCAGCACAAAAAACCATCGCACTCCGCCTCTTGCTTTTGAATTGTACAAGCAGGCGATGCTAGAATGACCATTCACGAGGAGACAGCGGTTTGAACGATCAAAGTACGCAAGACAGCACCCCCATCTTCCAGCGCATCAAAGACTACCTGATGGCCGAAATCGCCGCCGGCACCTGGAAAGAAGGCGACGTGATTCCATCCGAGCAGGCACTGGTCAAACAGTTTGGCGTTTCGCGCATGACCGTCAACCGCGCCGTGCGCGAGCTGACCGCCGAGCAGGTGCTGACGCGTCGCCAGGGTTCGGGCACCTACGTGGCCCAGCAAAAATACCAGGCCACGCTGCTGCAGATTAAGTCGATCGCCGACGAGGTGCGCGCGCGCGGCCACGCCCACCGCAGCAGCCTGCAGCAACTGGAGCGCATCAAGGCCAGCGATCTGATGGCCAAGCAGTTCGACCTGCCGTCCGGCCATCCGCTGTTCCACTCGGTGATCGTCCACTTTGAAAACGGCGTGCCGATTCAGGTCGAGGACCGCTGGGTCAACCCGCAGTGCGCGCCGGATTACATGGAGCAGGACTTCGCCCATCTCACGCCCAACGAATACCTGATGCAGGCCGCGCCGCTACAGGGCGCCACCTACAGCGTGGAAGCGCTGGCGGCGCCGCGCGACATCGCCGACATGCTGGCCATCGACACCAAGCAGGCTTGCCTGGTGCTCAAGCGCCAGACCCGCTCCGGCGGCATGATCGCCTCGCTGGTGACCATGTGGCATCCCGGTCACCGCTACCAGTTCGCCGGCAGCTTCAACTAGATCAAGTACTTGCTATTACCGCGCAAGCCACGGCGCGGCGGACCGCCGCCGCGCTTTCTCACCAATTGTCACTGAAACCACCGTAAAAGGTGAATTTTTGCGCGGTTTTGCGTTCGCGCAGTATGCAAACGTTTTCTTGTCACGCCAATGCCAACGGCTTCGGCTTCGATGCTATAGTTTCCCCACCTCCAGCACGCATGACCCACCGAAAGGGAAACTCTTGTTTCACCGCCGTCCGCGCTTGCGCCAGTCCCGCTGGCTCCGTCTGTCGCACCGATTGGCGGCGGGCCTGTTTGCGCTCGCGCTGCTGCCGGCCGGCGCCGCCGAGAAGGTCGCGATCCAGCTCAAATGGCAGCATCAGTTCCAGTTTGCCGGCTATTACGCGGCCCAGGACCAGGGTTATTACCGCGACGCCGGCCTTGACGTCACGCTGCTGGAGGCCCGTCCCGGCAGCGATCCGCTGCAAAGCGTGATGCAGGGCCAGGCCCAGTACGGCGTCGGCAACAGCTCGCTGCTGCTGGCGCGCGGCCTGGGCCAGCCGGTGGTGGTACTGGCCTCCATTTTCCAGCATTCGGGCGCCGTGCTGCTGCGCCGTCTTGAGGCCGATGGCCGGCCACGCCCATGGGCCGGCACCCGGCTGATGATCGCGCCCAATGGCGAGGAGCTGACCGTCCTCCTGAAGAAGCAGGGGGTGCGGCTGGATAATCTGTACCAGGTCCCCCACAGCTACAACTACGACGATCTGGTGGAGGGCAAGGTCGACGCCATGTCGGTCTACCTGACCGAGGCGCCGTATGTGCTGGACCGCCTGAACCTGCCCTACGAACTGATTTCGCCGCGCAACCACGGCCTGGATTTCTACGGCGACGTGTTGTACACCACCGAGAGCGAATTGCGCGAGCATCCGGCGCGCGCCCAGGCGCTGCGCGAAGCCACGCTGCGCGGCTGGGTCTACGCGATGCAGCATCCGGGCGAAATCGCCGACCTGATACGCGCCCGCTACCCCAACCGCCACAGCCGCGAACACCTGATGTTCGAAGCCCAGCACATCGCCGGCCTGCTGGAACAGCCGCTGATCGAACTGGGCTACAGCAACCCGGAACGCTGGCGCGCGCTGGCGCACGCCTACGCCGCGCAGGGCATGTTGCCGACCAACTTCAATCTGGACGGTTTTCTCTACCAGCCGCCGGACGGCAACCCGCTGCTGCGCTACGGCGGCGCCATCGTCGGCGCGCTGCTGCTGGTGATTTCAATGGCCGGCGCCTGGCGCCTGCGGGTGCAGGGCCGCGCGCTGCGCGCCGCGCGCGCGGAACTGGGCAGCGCCGAACGGCTGGCCAGCTTCGCGCTGGAAGGCTCGGGCGAAGGCACCTGGGAATGGCGGCTCGACACCGGCACGCTGACGCTGTCGCCGCGCTACTGCGCGCTGCTTGGCTACCGCGCCGACGAATTCCATCCGACACTGGCCGAATGGCTGGACTATGTGCACCCGGACGACCGCCCGCGGCTGGAGCGCGAGGTACAGGAATGCCTGAGCAGCACCAGCGACGCCACCGGCCAAATCCACAGCGAGCACCGCATGCGCGGGCGCGACGGCGGCTGGAAATGGGTACTGGCGCGCGGCATGATACTGCAGCGCGACGACGCCGGCCTGCCGCTGCGCGCGGCCGGCACCCTGGCCGACATCGGTGAACGCGCCATCGCCGAGGAAGCGCGCCTGTGCGCGGTGCTGGACGCCACCCCCGGCGCGGTGCTGGTGGCCGACAAGGGCGGGCGGGTGCGCCACGCCAATCCGGCCTGCGCGCGCAGCTTCGGCTACGAGGGCAGCATGGCCGGCCGCTCGGTCGAGCAGCTGGCGCCGGAAGCCATGCGCAGCAAGGGTCGCGTGCGCGAGCTGTTCTCGCGCGCCAATCTGCCGGGCCGGGTGCTGTGCGCGGTGCGCGCCGACGGCAGCAGCTTTCCGGCCATGGTGCACCTGTCGCCAGTGCAGCTGGCCGGCCAGGAACTGGTGATCATGGCGCTGCGCGACATGACCCAGCGCCAGCGCGCCGAGGAGGCGGCGCACGCCAGCACCGAGCGCTATCGCCAGATCGTGCAGACCGCCGCCGAAGGCATCTGGATGACCAACGCCGACGACCGCACCACCTTCGTCAATCCGACCCTGGCGCGCATGCTGGACTACGACATCGAACAAATGCTGGGCCGCGCCATGACCGACTTCATGGACGACAACGGCCGCGCCCTGCTCAAGCAGCACCTGCAGCGCCGCCTGACCGGCGAGGCCGGCCAGGGCGACATCTGCTTCCTGCGCAGTGACGGCAGCACCGTCTGGTGCCTGCTGTCGACCACCGTGCTGAACGCCGATTCCGGCCACTACGCCGGCATGCTGGCGATGCTGACCGATATCACCGCGCGCCGCGCCGCCGAAGGCGCGCTGCACGAATCCAGCCAGCGCCTGGCGTCGATTTTCAACACCGTCACCAACGGCCTGCTGATGATCGATGGCCAGGGCGCCATCCTGGAACGCAACGCCGCCGCCGCGCGCCTGCTGACGCACACGCCGGAACTCAGTCCCGACGGCCTGTGGGCCGGGGTGCGCGAGGACGGCACGCCGTACGACGCCATCAGCCATCCGGTGCAACTGGCGCTGGTGACCGGCATGCCGGTGCGCGACGTGGTGATGGGCCTGGACCAGCCGGACGGCGGCCGCCTGTGGCTGTCGGTGAACGCCGAGCCGGTGCCGGACGAACGCGGCGCGGTGCACCTGGTGGTCGCCAGCCTGACCGACATCAGCGACCGCAAACGCGGCCAGGACGCGCTGCGCGAACTGAATGAGCATCTGGAAGAACGGGTCGCCACCCGCACCTCCGAACTGGATTACGCCCGCCGCGTGGCCGAGGAAGCCAGCCAGACCAAGGGCCAGTTCCTGGCCAATATGAGCCACGAAATCCGCACCCCGATGAACGGCGTGATCGGCATGGCCTACCTGGCGCTGAAGACCGAACTCGATCCGCGCCAGCGCGACTATCTTGAAAAAATCCGCTTCGCCGGCGAACACCTGCTGGGCATCATCGACGACATCCTCGACATCTCCAAGATCGAAGCCGGCAAGCTGGAAATCGAACAGGTCGACTTCGCGCTCGACCATGTGATCCAGACCCTGAACACGGTGGTGGCGCCGAAAGCCGCCAGCCGCGAGCTGGAACTGGTGTACGACCTCGATCCAACCCTGCCCAAGGTGCTGCGCGGCGACCCGCTGCGCCTGGGCCAGGTGCTGATCAACTACACCAACAACGCCATCAAGTTCAGCGAAAAAGGCCGCATCGAAATCCGCGTGCGCCAGGTGGTGGGCGACGCCCATGGCTGCCTGCTGCGGTTTGAAGTCAGCGACAGCGGCATCGGCATGTCGGAAAGCGAAATCGAAAAACTGTTCCAGTCATTCCAGCAGGCCGACACCTCCACCACCCGCGAATACGGCGGCACCGGGCTCGGTCTGGCGATCTGCAAACAGCTGGCGCAGCTGATGGGCGGCGAAGTGGGCGTGCGCAGCCGGCCCGGCCAGGGCAGCACCTTCTGGTTCACCGCGCGCCTCGGCATCTCCACCGCCTCGGTGCCGGACCTGATCGACCGCGTCAAGGATGCCGCCGCCGAGCTGCTGGCGTCCTCGCGCAGCGCCGCCGTGATGTCGGCGCTGAAGAACGCCCGCATCCTGCTGGTGGAGGACAACACCTTCAACCAGCAGATCGCGCTGGAGATGCTGGAGGAAGTCGGCTCCTCGGTGTGCCTGGCCGCCAACGGCATGGAAGCGCTGGAACTGCTGCGCCAGACCGCCTTCGACTGCGTGCTGATGGACGTGCAAATGCCGCTGATGGATGGCCTGGAAGCCACCCGCCGCATCCGCGCCGACCCGCGCCTGGCCGACATGCGGGTGCTGGCCATGACCGCCACCGCCACCAGCGAGGACCGGGTACGCTGCATCGAGGCCGGCATGGACGATTTCATCTCCAAGCCGATCCAGCCGGCGCTGATGTACCAGACCATCGCCAACTGGCTGCCGGAGCGCGACGATAGCGACCCGCGCGACGCCCTGCCCGGCCGGGCCCGCGCGCCGGCCTTCAAGACCACGCTGGGCGGCGACCCGGCGGTGATCGATTTGTCCATATTGGCCAAGCTGCTCGGCTACCATCCGCATAAAGTGCGCAAGTTCGCCTTCAAATTCCTGCAAAATACGCAGGACGGCCTGACCCTGATGGAAGCCGCGCTGCGGCGCGGCGACCTGGCCGCGCTGCGCGACCTCGGTCACAAGCTGAAATCGCCGGCGCGCACCGTGGGCGCGCTGGGCATGGGCGAACTGCTGCTGGAGATGGAACAGCTGCCGCCCGAGACCAGCGACGCCGACAACCAGCAGCACGCGCAACAGCTGTTGCAGAAACTGTGGCCGCTGCTGGAACGCATCACCGAACAAATCATGACCAATACCACTTTCGCCGACGATAACTGATATGCGGATTTTGCTGCTGGACGACGATACCTTCATGCTGGACCTGCTGGCCGACATGGTGACCAGCCTGGGCGACCACACCGTGGTGCGCGAGACCGACGGCCGCCGCGCCCTGATCGAGCTGCGTTTGCGCCCGCCCGAGCTGGTGGTGTGCGACCTGTCGATGCCGGTCATGGACGGCATCGACTTCCTGCGCCTGGCGGCGGCCCAGCAATACGGCGGTTGCGTGGTGCTGCTGTCCAGTGTCGATCCGGCCGTGCTGCGCACCGCCGCCCGCGTCGCCGAGGCGCAGGGACTGACGATTCTGGACGCCATCGCCAAGCCGCTGGAACCGGAGGCGCTGGCGGCGCTGATCCAGCGCGCCGCCGGCCATTGCCGGGTGTCGGCGGCCACGCTGCCGGGCAATCTTGGCAAATAGTTTAGAGGGTTTCGACAAACCACCGCACATTTCCAAAAAATGGGTTATTATTTACGCCATCCCTCGCCTGCCGACCTTGTTGCCATCCCCTCCGAGACATTGAAATCGTGCAAATGGCACCCAACTGCTGCTCATGGCAGCGTTTGAGGTCCGTCCCCAGGCGTTATTACTTATCTGACCTCGATTGAGGAAACTATGAGCGAAAATATCAAACACATTACCGATGCTTCCTTTGACGCCGACGTGCTGAAATCCGACCGCCCTGTGCTGGTCGACTTCTGGGCCGAATGGTGCGGTCCTTGCAAGAGCATCGCCCCGATCCTGGAAGAAGTCGCCAAGGAATACGACGGCAAGATCCAGATCGCCAAGATGGACGTTGACTCGAACCAGGCCGTACCGGCCAAGTTCGGCATCCGCGGCATCCCGACCCTGATCCTGTTCAAGAACGGCGTCGCCGCCGCTCAAAAGGTTGGCGCAATGGCAAAAGGCCAGCTGACCTCTTTCATCGACAGCAATATCTAAGTAAGATACTGCTACGTTGTACCGGTGGCGCCGCGCCCGCGCCGCCACCGTATAAAATGAGACAACCCACGTAGTTCCCTCCCCTACCTTTACTTTCCCGTCGCGGGATACTCAAACAATATGCATCTATCTGAATTGAAGGCCTTACACGTTTCGGCGTTGTTGGAAATGGCCATCGGACTGGATATCGACAATGCGGCGCGTTTGCGCAAGCAAGAGTTGATGTTCGCCATCCTGAAAAAACGCGCCAAATCGGGCGAGCAAATCTTCGGCGATGGCGCCCTGGAAGTGCTGCCGGACGGTTTCGGCTTCCTGCGTTCGCCGGACGCCAGCTACATGGCCTCCACCGACGACATCTACATTTCGCCGTCGCAAATCCGCCGTTTCAATCTGCACACCGGCGATTCGATCGAGGGCGAAGTGCGTACCCCGAAAGATGGCGAGCGCTATTTCGCGCTGGTCAAGGTCGACAAGGTCAACGGCGAATCGCCGGAAGCCTCGAAACACCGCATTCTGTTTGAGAATCTGACGCCGCTGCACCCGCAAGAGCCGCTGCGCCTGGAACGCGACATCAACGGCACCGAAAACATCACCGGCCGCATCATCGACCTGATCGCGCCGATCGGCAAGGGCCAGCGCGGCCTGCTGGTGGCGTCGCCGAAATCCGGTAAATCGGTCATGCTGCAGCACATCGCCCATGCCATCACCTCGAATCACCCCGACGTTACGCTGATCGTGCTGCTGATCGACGAACGTCCGGAAGAGGTGACCGAGATGCAACGCTCGGTGCGCGGCGAAGTCGTCGCCTCGACCTTCGACGAACCGGCCACCCGCCACGTGCAGGTCGCCGAGATGGTGCTGGAAAAAGCCAAGCGCCTGGTCGAAATGAAAAAAGACGTGGTCATCCTGCTGGACTCGATCACCCGTCTGGCGCGCGCCTACAACACCGTGATCCCGGCCTCGGGCAAGGTGCTGACCGGTGGTGTCGACGCCAACGCGCTGCAACGTCCGAAACGCTTCTTCGGCGCCGCCCGTAACGTCGAAGAAGGCGGTTCGCTGACCATCGTCGCCACCGCGCTGATCGAAACCGGTTCGCGCATGGATGACGTGATTTACGAAGAATTCAAGGGTACCGGCAATATGGAGGTGCACCTGGAGCGCCGCCTGGCCGAGAAACGCGTCTACCCGTCGATCAACCTGAACAAATCGGGCACCCGCCGCGAGGAACTGCTGATCAAGCCGGACCAGCTGCAGAAGATCTGGATCCTGCGCAAGCTGCTGTACTCGATGGACGAGATCGAGGCGATGGAGTTCATCCTCGACAAAATGCGCGCCACGAAGAACAACAACGAGTTCTTCGATATGATGCGCCGCGGCGGCTAATTCATTAGCCCGCCTTAACAAACAGGCAACCACTGGTTGCCTGTTTGCGTTTACACCAGTATAATCGTCGATCGCATTATTTTTAACTCTGGCAAGTGAGCGGCAATCGGGTCACGAGGTAGGATCGACCGACGAAGTGCTGTTTGGCTACCAAACTAACCGAGGCTACAAAATGAAACCAGAAGGTCACCCAGAATACCGCGAAGTTGTTTTCCACGACCTGTCGTGCGACTTCAAATTCGTCACCCGTTCGACCATCCAAACCCGCGAAAAGATCGAGCACAACGGTAAAGAATACCCGCTGATCAAGATCGAGGTTTCGGCTGAATCGCACCCGTTCTACACCGGCAAACACAAAATCGTCGATACCGCTGGCCGCGTTGAGAAATTCCGCCAGAAGTTCGGTTCGGTCGGTTCGAAAACCGCCGTCGCTGCTGGCTAATTTCAGCCGCTCCGATAAAAAAAGCAGCCTCTGGCTGCTTTTTTTGTTTCACGCACCATTTTGCTGCATACTCCGGTTCTACTCATAAAAACAGATTAATCGATGAAGCCAGTACGTCTTCCCGCCGCCGCCACCCTGGCCCTGCCGCGTTGGGCGCTGTTCGCCCTCGGCCTGCTGTACATCCTGCCTGGACTGATCGGCCGCGAGCCGTGGAAGAACGACGACGCCGCCAGCTTCGGCATCATGTGGACCATGGCGCACGGCACCTGGCAAGACTGGCTGTGGCCGAATATCGCCGGCCTGTCGTGGCCGGACGAAGGCCCGCTGGCGTTCTGGCTGGGGGCGCTGTGCATCAAACTGTTCGGCTGGCTGATGGGCGACGTGCTGGCCGCGCGCATGGCCACCGTCGGCGGCTTCCTGCTGGGCGTGCTGTCGCTGTGGTACGCCACCTTCCATCTGGGCCGCCGCCAGGACGCGCAACCGCTGCGGCTGGCCTTTGGCGGCCAGCCCGAACCGGACGACTTCGGCCGCACGCTGGCCGACGCCGCCGTGCTGATCTACCTCGGCTGCCTCGGCCTGCTGCTGCACAGCCACGAAACCACGCCCGAATCGCTGCAGGTGGCGATGACCGCCTTCCTGCTGTACCGCACCGTGCGCTATGTGGAAAAACCATCGCTGCGCAACGCCGCGCTGAGCGGTCTGGCGATCGGCCTGATGACGCTGACACGTGGCTGGCTGACGCCGGTATGCCTGATCCTGGCCCTGTTCGCCTGCACCCGTTTCCTCGCCCAGCCCGCCATCCGCGCGGTGCGCGACCTGGGCGCGATGCTGGCCGTCGGCGCGCTGATCACCGCGCTGTGGCTGATCCCGTCGCAACTGCTGGAGCCTTATCACCAGCAACCGCTGAACGCCTGGCTGGGCTGGAACTGGCTGCAGTTGGACTGGCCGAGCCTGATGTCGCTGAAATTCTTCTTCCGGGTCGGCATGTGGTTCTTCTGGCCAGCCTGGCCGTTTGCCGGCTGGGCGGTATGGGCCTGGCGCCGCCAGCGCGGCGTGCTGCACATTGTGGTGCCGCTGGCGTTCGTGGTGATGGGCCTGGTGCTGACGTTATTCCATCCGGCGCCCGAACAAGGCCAGTTGCTGGTGCTGCTGCCGCCGCTGGCCATCATGGCCGCGTTCGGCCTGCTGACCATGAAGCGCGGCGCCATCAACGCCATCGACTGGTTCTCGGTGATGGCGCTGACCGCCTGCGCCGCCGTAATCTGGGTGTTCTGGTTTGCCAAGCTGACCGGCTGGCCGGCACAGGCCGCCAAGAACGCGCTCAAGCTGGTGCCGGGCTTCACGCCCGAACTGGGATGGGCCGGCTTTTTGGTGGCACTGACCGCCACGCTGGGCTGGTTTGTGCTGGTGCACTGGCGCGTGTCGCGCCGGCCATCGGTGCTGTGGCGCGCGGTGGTATTGTCCTCCGGCGGCCTGATCCTGATCTGGATCCTGCTGATGACGCTGTTCCTGCCGGACATGAACTACAGCAAGAGCTACGCCAGCGTGGCGCGCCAGATCGCCGACAAGCTACCGCCGGGCACCCGCTGCATCGAATCGAATGTGGGACCGGCGCAGCGCGCCTCGTTCGCCTACTATGCGCAACTGCCGTTTGCCGGCGTTGAAGAGGAGCGCTGCCAGCTGCTGCTGCTGCAAGACAGCGTCAAGCTGCGCGACGACCATGAAATCCAGCCGCAGTTCCGTGGCAAGCAATGGGTGTTGCTGTGGGAAGGCCGACGTCCGGCCGACCGCGAAGAACGCTTCCGCCTGTACCGCCGCGCCGACTAAAGCCGGCGGCGCAGGCGCGCTTCAGACTTACTGTTGACGCGCGGCCGCCATCACAATGGTGCCGCTGCCCTGCACCTTGGCCATCGGCAGTTTCTGGAAATCGGTGATGGCCACGGTTTCGCCCTCATCGCGGAACTCGATGCGCACCCCGGTTTCGGTGACGAAAGCCTTGGGCGAGACTGCATAGATGCGCACGCTGCGGCCATCTTCCAACTGGGTGTACATCATGGTCATGCGCTGACGGAAGTTGATGGTCTGGCCATTTTCCAGCTGATAGGTATTGCTATAGGTGCGGAATTCGACCGGGTCCATGTAATAGCGGGCGATGCGTGGGGCTTGAATGCTGACGCTGCTATCTTCAGCGTGCACGGCAGGCAGGGACGTCAGGGCGAGCGCGGCTACGACGCCAAGCAGGATCGATTTCATGGTGTGCTCCAAATAAGTAGGTTGTACTGATTGAACTTCGGAAGCCACCGCTGTTACGCGTTTGACAGCAGTTGACGTGAGCAGATTAACAAACCATTTTGCAAAGATCCGCGTCATGCGACGAGCCGCAAAAGCGCGCGGACCAACTGCAAAAATCGGGGATAAACGGTAGCTCAACTGCAATCTGTTGCAGGCCTGCTGTTTTTATGGGCACAAAGCGATACAAACCCCGACTATCCCGCTATAGTTACGCAATGAGTTGCCGTACGGCATGACTCAATCGCAAGACACCTAGTCACCCGGTTGCGCCCCACTTTGCGCGGCCGGTCACGGCGGCCCTGGCTGCAGCGCCCTACCCCGCGCCCAGCCCCGGCATCATGCCCTGGATGATGCATATGTTCACACTGTACAAACTTCAAACTGCTCTTCGGAACAACTACGTGCGCGCCGCCCTGCTGGTGCTGACCGCCGCGCTGGCCATTTTGATCGGCGTGCGCGCCGAGGTGGCGCAGGACAGCAGCCCGGTGCTGCGCAGCCAGGACATCGCCCAGATCACGGCGCTGCCGGCCAAGCGCGCCCAGCTGGAGTACCTGCTGATCGCCGCGCCGCAGTCGGAGGCGCCGCGCTATATCTACAAGCTGAAGAACGACGTCAAACTGTACGTGGTCAAAGTGCCGGGCAATACCCACCTGAGCCTGGAACGCGAAGTGCTGCTGCGCAATGACATTCCCTATGCCATCGCCCGCGACGATTATCTGGCCTCGCACAAGGCGGTGATGCAGGACGATGAGGGCAACCTGCTGTTGCGGGTGGGCGCCTTCCTGATCCGCCACCTGGTGGACATCCTGCTGCTGGTGCTGGCATTGTTCCTGCTGAAAAATGGCCTGCCCGGCAACGGTCTCAACGCCAGCGTGCTGACGCCCGACCAACTGGGCGGCAGCCTGGACGACCTGATCGGCATGGAAGATATCAAACAGGAAGTGCTGCACCTGGAAGACATGATACGCAACCGCGCACTGTATAAAGAGCACGACATCGACAAACCGTTCAACGTCATGCTGACCGGCCCGGCCGGCACCGGCAAGACCAAGCTGGCCGGTTATCTGGCCAAGCGCTTGAATATTCCGCTGATCCAGGCTTCCGGCTCGGCGCTGGAATCGGGCTACATCGGCGGCGGCTCCAAGGCGCTGCACGCGCTGCACCGCAAGGCCAAGGCACGCGGCAACTGCATCATCTTCCTCGACGAAGCGCAGAGCCTGTTCATGCCGCGTGGCCGCGGCGAAAAGAAATGGGAAGACGACACCGCCAATACGCTGCTCAGCCTGCTCGACGGCGTGCGCAGCGACGACGCCCAGGGCGTGATCTGGGTGGTCGCCTCCAACTTTGACGACAGTTCCAGCCGCATGGACGAAGCCATGCTGCGCCGCTTCTCGGTCAAGATCAACTTCCGCCTGCCGAACAAGAACGAGCGGCGCGAACTGCTGCGCTCCTTCCTGGCGCGCAAGGCCGACAAATGCGTGGACTGGGACGACCTCAACCTCGACCAAGTGGCCGAGATCACCGCCAACCTCAGTCCGGCCGTGTTGCAGACCGTGGTCGAGCGCGCCAGCATGCTGGCCATCCAGGAAAGCAAGGTCATCAACACCGACCTGATGTTCCGGGCCTTTGAACGCGCCACCATCGGCCTCACCGACCGCGCCACCACCGCCGAGAAAACCCGCCAGCGCGAACGCGTCGCACTGCACGAACTGGGCCACTTCTTTATGCAGATCGATCCTTGGCTGCGCGAAGGCTTGCCGCTGGCCGAAGTCAAGGAACGCTCGCCCATGCTGAAGATCAGCACCGAATCGGTGTCCAAGCTGAACGCGCTGGGCTATGTGCTGTCGGCCTCCGACGACGTCGGCCTGAAAACGCTGGAAGAACTGGAACGCGACGTGATCCAGCTGTACGGCGGCGTGGCGGCGGAAGAACTGTTCTACGGCGCGCGCGGCATCTCGATCGGCAGCCAGAACGACATCGAAAAAGCCACCTCGATGCTGGATCTGATGGTCAACAAACTATCGATGTACTCGCGCTCCAAGATCGACCACAGCCAGTTCAAGGACAAGGAAGCCGACCTCGGCCAAGTGGAAGCCAAGGCCGACGAGCTGTACAGCTACACCCTAACCGCGATCGAAGACTATCGCGCACAGATCACCGAGCTGAAGGACGTGCTGATGGACCAGTATGTATTGTCCAAGGACGCCATCTTTGCGCTGCTCGAACAGCAGCAAGCACGCGTGCCAGCTCAGGCGTGACGGTGCTGGCCAGGCGCCACGCCAAACAGGCGCCGGTATTCGCGGCTGAATTGCGAGGGGCTGTCATAGCCCACCGCAAAGCCGATGCTGGCCACATCCTGCGATGAGCTCAACAGCAAAGTGCGCGCCTGCTGCAAACGTATCTGCTTCTGGAATTGAATCGGACTCAACGACGTCACACGACGAAAATGGCGATGGAAGGACGTCGCACTCATGCCGATGCGGCCGGCCAGCTCCTCGATATGAAACGGCTCGGCGTGATGCTCGCGTATCCAGCGAATGGCGCGGCTGATCTGCGCCAGATTGCTGTCCGCCAGCCCCAGCTGACTCAGCATCGCACCCTGCGGACCGTTGATCAGCCGCCAGTAAATTTCCCGCTCTATCGCCGGCGCCAGCACCGGCAAATCGGCCGGCCTGTCCAGCAGACGCAGCAGTCGTAGCACAGGCTCCAACAACTCGTCGGGCGCATCGCTGACCGCAATGCCGGACGGCTCGGCCTGGGCGTGACGCGGCGCCGCCGTCTCCGTCATCAATGCGGCAATCGCGTCCGGCTTCAAGGTCAGGCTGATGCCGGCAAATGGCGTCGCCGTCACCTGCCCGCTGACCGGCAGATCGACCGAGGCAATCAGATATTGTCCGGCGCTGTAGGTGTACTCCTGCTCGCCCAACAGCAACCGCTTCGTGCCCTGTACCACCAGCGACCAGACCGGCTCCGTCACATACGCCTGCAGCGGCATCGATTCTCGCGCCGTGGCCACCACCAAGCCGGGCAGCGGACGCTGAATGCCATCCGGCCCGGCGTGACGGGCGATTAATGTTTGCAGCTCTAAAAGAAGGGTCGCGTCCATGGTTGGTCGGATTATGCATGAATCTGGCGGCTTTGCACTACCTCGTGCGGAGGATACGGGAGTCCAATAGCGCTATCGACATTCAGATCTGGAGCACATCATGCAAGCACACACCGTCACCTTCACCAGCAACAACCTGAGCATCGCCGCCCACCTCTACCTGCCGCCGGGCGAAGGTCCGCACCCGGCCATCATCGTTGGCCATCCAGGCAGCAGCGTCAAGGAACAGAGCGCAGGACTGTACGCACGCCGCCTGGCGGAACAAGGCTTCGCCACCCTCGCCTACGACGCCGCCTACCAGGGCGAAAGCGGCGGCTGGCCACGCGGGCTGGAAGACCCGGCGCAGCGGGTCGAAGACATCAAGGCCGCCGCATCGTATCTGAGCGCGCGTGCGGACATCGACCCGCAGCGCATCGGCGCGCTGGGCATTTGCGCATCAGGTGGCTACGTGGTCGCGGCGGCGGCGGCCGATCACCGGCTGGCGGCAGTCGCCACCGTTGCTGCGGTCGATGTCGGCCGCAACCTGGCGCACGGCGCCAACGGCCAGCAGGATCCCGCCGTGCTGCAAGCATTGCTGGATGGCGCAGCGGCCGCCCGCAGCGCCGAAGCACGCGGCGAAGAAACCGGCTACTTCCCGATTTTCCCGGCCGACGAAGCACAGGCCCGCAGCGGCGACCTGCATCTGTATGAAGGGTGGGAGTACTACTGCACGCCGCGCGGCGAACATCCACGCGCGCGCAAGACACTGACCTGGAGCAGCGTGGACCGCATTGCCGGCTTTGACGCCTTCCGTTTCATCGAACGCATCGCACCGCGCCCACTGCTGATGATCACCGCCAGCGCAGCGGTGACCGCCTGGATGACCGAAGCCGCCATCGAAAGCGCCCGCGCGCCGAAACAGCTGCATCGCATCGAAGGCGCGACCCACGTTGAGCTATACGACAAGGAACCACACGTCAGCGCGGCGATCGCCAAACTGACCGACTTCTTCACACGCGAGCTCAGCCGTGTGAAAGAATAAGTCCGTACACGCCAGCAATCAGTATGAACTGCATGACGGCCAGCCCCCACATCGTAAATTCCATCCGCGCGAGGCGTCGTTCAACCGACGCCAGCCGCAACTGCATTTGGGTCACCGTAGCCACCAAGCCGTTGAGCCGCTCCTCAAGAACAGCAACCTTGACGATCAGTCCAGCCACCTGCTCTTGGAGCGCCAAAAGCTGCCGCTCCACTGCGCTCAATCGGAATTCAATATTTCCATCTAGTTGCTGAGTGTGCTGCTTCATCATTGCATTGATTGCATTCACTTCTTCCGTCAATGCATCGATCCGGTCGGTCAATACTGCAATTTTTTCAGATTCCATAGCACCTCCATCGCCCATTAACCATTGTAGTCTGGGCGGTAGATTGCGCAGCAGTCGAGTGAAGACCGTTTGATGTAGCTCTACACCTTCATCGGCAAAATCACCATCTGCAACCCTTCCAGATGCAAGCGGCGCTGAGCGGCCAGCGCCGCCTGGTTGTGCAGCAAGCGCGTGAACCAGTTATCCGATGCGAAGATCAGCTTGCTGGTAAAGAAAATCGAATGCGGGAACTCGCGATTGATCTCCTCGCACAAGCGCGTCACCTCCTCCACCGCATCAGTGCCAAAGCCCAGATACGACGACGACGCCATCCCATGGCTATGACAGAAATCGACAAAGAACTCCAACGTCTCCGCCGCCTCCTCGCGCATCTGCTCCAGCGCGCCCTCGCCGCCATAGGCATGCGAATCCACCGTCCGCGCATTCACGAACAGAAAATTCTTGAAGTGACCAGGGAACATTCGCTGCACCCACAACAGCGCATGCAAACCACCACCGCGCGAGGTACCCACAATGAACACCGCCGTCTGATCATCCGGATTCGGCTCCACCGGCTCCGCATTGCTGCCGAACGGCTGTGAAGCAAACACCTCATCCACCGAATGAATCGCCTGCTTGGTCTCGCGATAATGATCACGAATGTAGATACAGAATGCCGCCATCGCCGCAATAATCAGCGCCGTCGCCCAGCCGCCTTCAGTAAACCGCTCCACCAGCAGTATCGCCAAAATGCCGGCACAAATCACAAAGCCCAACGCCGACAACAACAAGCGCCGCTTCCACTGCGAACCCTTCTTGCGATTGCGCGACCAATACAACACCAGCCCGAACAGCGAAATCGCAAACGTCAGAAACACCGAAATCGAATACAGCACCACCAGCAAGGTCACGCTGCCGCCAGTCCCCCACAGAATCGCCAGCGCCGCCACACCCATCACCAGAATACCGTTCTGCGTCACCAGCCGCGTCGACAGATAGCGGAACTTGTGCGGCACCCACGAATCAGCCGCCATATTCGACAGCACCGACGGACCGCCAAGAAAACCGGTATTCGCCGCCACGAACAACAGGCCAGCCTCGAACGCCAGCACAATCACCAGCAGAATCTGATTCACCACCTCACCACCCAGGCCCATGCTGGCGATGATGGTCTTGAAAGTCGACGCATTCAGCGTCTCGCCCGCCACTGGCTGCGCATCCCACAACAGATACAGCAGGATGATGCCGCCTGCCGTGAACGCCAGCGACAACGCCATATACAGCATGGTCACCTTACCGGTACGCACGCGCGGCTCGGCCAGCAGATTGACATTGTTCGACACCGCCTCCAGCCCAGTGTACGTACCGCCACCCTGCGAATACGCCAGCAACAACATGCCCGCCACGCCGGCCCAACCGATATGACTGGCCAGATCCTGCGTCTCCGCCATTGTGCTCGGCACCAGATCCGGCAAATGCGAAGCATGCGCGAAAATGCCATAAACGATTAATACCAAATGCGTCGCCACAAAGCCGAGGAAGATCGGCAGCAGAATCTGAATCGCCTCCTTCAAGCCGCGCAGATTCATCACAATCAGCAGCCCGATGAAAAACATCTCCGCCCAGAGCTTGTAGGGCTGGAAGCCCAGCGGCAGGAACGACGCCAGCGCATCGACACCGGAAGCGATGGAAATCGCAATCGTCAGCACATAATCGAGGATCAGCGCGCAGCCGGAGATCAACCCCATGTACGGCCCCACCAGCTTGGTCGCCACGCGGTAGCCGCCACCGCCGGTCGGGAACAGCTCGATCACCTGGTTGTAGGCCAGCGCGATGATGAACACCGTCACCGCCGTGGCGATCGCCATGTACAGGCCGAGGTGGGTGTGGCCACCCAGCGCGCGGAAGGTCTCCTCCGGGCCGTAGGCCGACGAGGACAGACCATCGGCACCCAGACCAACCCAGGCCAGGAAGGCCACCAGCGCCATCGAGTGGCGGGTCTCACTCTTCAACGGGTCGAGCGGCTTGCCCAGGATAATCTCGCGAATCTTATTATTTTTCATGCGTCTCGATGCCGGCGGCAGACCGGCGCAGTCTAGCGGAATGGCAGATGATACCCGCTTCGACGCAGCAAATTGTTATCAGGATGCAAAGATTGTGGGATAGGGTTGCGGCGGTGGGGCAAATCGGTGATAATGCGGGTCGCATTGCAATACACCTGCCTCGGTGGTGGAATTGGTAGACGCAGCGGACTCAAAATCCGCCGCCGCAAGGCGTGCCGGTTCGATTCCGGCCCGGGGCACCAACAGTCTGTACTACGCAATCCGACCTAATTCAAGAAGCCCGCTCCCCTCATAGGGAAGCGGGTTTTTTCTTGTCCAAAGCTTTCCAACCGGATAGCATCAGATACCAACATTTTCATGGCATTTTTGTTGGTACTTCTTTCCAATCTCAAATAAGTACCAACAGGAGAATCCAATGGCCTTAACGGACACCTTCGTTCGCCAAGTCAAACACAGTGGTGCGCCCAGGCGATAAGTACACCGATGGACAAGGCATGTTCCTGCTTGTGAAGGCAGCAGGCAAATACTGGCGAATGAACTATCGCTTTGCCGAGAAACAGAAGACTTTGGCGTTAGGGGTCTACCCTGCTGTATCGCTAGCAAAGGCTCGGAAGCGCCGAGACGAGGCGCGTGAACTTTTGGCAGATGGCGTTGATCCAAGCCAAGCAAAGCAGGATGCGAAGAAGTCACAGAACTCTGCGGCCATGCACACCTTCCAAAAGATTGCCCTCGAATGGCTGCATAAGACGGCAACCAACCGCGCAGCCAGCACTCAAGAAAAGGTAACGAACTGGCTCAATCACGACGTCTTTCCCTTCATCGGTACAAAACCCATTTCCACGGTCGGTCCACGAGACGTATTAAGCACTGTGCAGAAAATGGAAGAGCGAGGCGCTATCGATTCAGCACACCGAGTAAAACAGATTTGTGGGCAAGTATTTCGGTACGCAGTCGCCAGTGGCTACGCAGAGCGCGATGTAACCGCTGACCTCAAGGGAGCGCTTGCAGTCCCCCAGAAGGGCCACTATGCCGCGATAACGGAGCCGCAGCAGGTTGGCGCGCTGTTGCGCTCAATTCATGGCTACGACGGTCATCCATACGCCAGAGCTGCTTTGCAACTGTCGCCATTAGTCTTCGTCAGGCCAGGGGAATTACGAGGTGCTGAATGGAGCGAGATTGATCTAGACGCGGCTGAGTGGCGCATACCCGGCCACAAGATGAAAATGGACGCAGATCACATCGTACCGTTGTCAACTCAGGCAGTTACGATTCTGCGTGAAATTCAGCCAATGTCGGGGCACGGCAAGTTTGTCTTCCCTAGTATCAGGACGGCAGATCGTTGCATGAGCGAAAACACGGTTAATGCCGCGTTGCGCGGTTTAGGCTACACAAAAGAGTTGATGACTGCCCACGGTTTCCGTGCGATGGCCCGTACCATCATGGATGAGGTACTTGGTGAGCGTGTCGATCTGATTGAGCATCAATTAGCACATGCAGTCAAAGACCCAAACGGCCGCGCGTATAACCGGACTGCGCACCTTCCCGCCAGAAGGGAAATGATGCAACGTTGGTCAGACTACTTGGATAGCTTGAAGAACGGTGCAAAAGTTATTTCCATTAGGAAAAGTTGACCAATTATCTATCACCTAAATTCCCAAAAAGCAATTTTTTGCCTGTGAAATAACGGAAATTTACATCGCAGTGTACGCTAGCGCACGCAATTGTTGCAAAAATGATACACATTGAAATGACGAAACCCCTTGGTAATCAAGGGTTTTCATTCAAAACTTGCCAAAAGGAATTTGTTTATGCTGGAAAAAATAAGGTTGCTTTTGACACAGGCAACCGTTACGAGCAAAATAAACCTTAGCACTCGAGCACATTGAGTGCCAGGCGGACTCCCAAGGACCATCGGCCCTTGGGCGAACAAAATGACATGCAACGTCACTTTGCGGTTGGGGAACTGCGAGTTTGTGCGTTTTTATCTGTTACGTCAATCCTGTTTGTGCGTACAGTGCGGGTCATCCGTCTTCACCTTAAGGAAAGACGATGAATCTCAACGAAATTGTCGCAGCAGGAAAATCTCTACTCCCGGAATTGCAAGTCGCCCGAACACGGTTTCGAGCATATCAACTAGGCACACCCGGCTCGTCGTTCTCGTATTTCAACGGAGCAACATTTACTCTGATTGAAGCGCGTATGAACGCAGTAAACACTCCCAACATTAAGCACGAGCTAAAGCAGTGCGGGAAATCTCGCGTCGATGTACTGCACATCACAAGCTGGGACAGCGATCATTGCGAAGCGGCCGAATTGGCAACAATCCTTGAAATCCTGACGCCCCGTAAAATCGAATATCCTGGCTACGACCCATCGACGCAAAATGGCAAGGACTGCCTCGCGGCAATATTGGATTATCGCAAGAAGGATCAAGCTCGGATAACAACGGTAGCAATTACGCCTGCTTATATCAAGGGGCTGACAAGCGCTAGCAGCTACGGCTACCGCGATGTGGTTTTTCATCCTAAAACCATCACGGATAAATCGAACGATAATTCGACCGTGCAAATGTTCCGAACTGGCTGCTTTAATGTTCTCAGCTTGGGGGATGTAGAGTCTAAAGATATCGCCGCCCTGTTGAAATCTTCTAGTCTCTGCAAAGAAGTCGACGTGCTGATTCTACCGCATCATGGTGCTGATAACGGTTTTCTAACCAGCGATCTTCTAGATGTGCTATCCCCAAAGCTAGCAGTCTGCTCGGCAGATCACAGTAACCAGTATGGCCATCCGGCGCGCCCTGTGCGTGACTTACTTCGCCAGAAAGAGGTTGAAGTAGCAACGACAATAAGAGGCGATGTGTTGGTCTGGTCGGAGAATGGAACTTCCACCGTGAATTGGGTTGACGCAATGGCGGGAAATAATGAGATCCATAAGCACGACGAATTCGCGCCTAAAAAATTCAAGAAACTTAATAAAAGCAGCGACAATATTCGTGCAGCATTAAACCGTAAGAAGTACCCTAATTGACAATGAAAAATACCTCTTACTAGTAAGAGGTATTTTTAATTTTCTTTCTTCAAATACGGAAAAGCGATATTGGTTATTTTCGCAGTTTCATAACCATGCCTTTCAATTTTATCGAAATCAGCCTCCGATAACTTCCCTAGAGACGTCGAAAAGGTACAAACATAATCAACCTCCGATTTCTCTAACCACGAAGAATTTTCCGTTTGGCCGCCCTTCATCTGGGCAATAGCTTCGTCGATATTCTTCGATCTAGATATTCCAATATAAGCGCCCACATTGGATCTCTTAACTGCTTCCACAAAATTTCTGACTCGCAAAGAACGATTTTGATCCATCATTACGGACATTAAATGACTAATTCGTAAAGGATTGAGGGGACTAAGATCGAATCTTCGAGAAAAAGGAGAGCCTGCATCTGAAACGATAATATTCTTTCCTTTCTTTGCCATGCCTGTTCCAATATCAAAGAAAGATTCCAAGCCAAGGTTATCGTAAACCCCACCATCGTAAAGATGAAGCCTTTTATAGGGCAATTGAACTGCCGACTCCTCTTTGCTATTCCAGTAATTCCGTTTCAACCACTTAAACTTGGAAACATTTAAGGAATACGGACCAATCCCAACAGGGAAGGCAGCAGAGACGGACATAGCGGCAGCAAGCGAAAAATCGTTTGCGTTAGCATACCCGGTTTCATAATCACCAAATCCACCGTCTCTAAATCTAAAACGTCGTCCCGTTTCAGCTGTCGTGCAATTAATCGACCAAGAAGGAATTTTCGGAATACTGCCTAGCGTACCGTGTACTCCCCATTTATTGCGAATTACTTTAGCAACAATATTGGCGCGAGAAAGTATAAATTTCCAATTCCACGGATAAATGGCATAAAGTATTGCGGTTCCCTGTATGTTTTTTCTTGTAAGCTCACCTTTAATAAGATTACGAGTATTATCAAGATATTCCACAGAAGTTGGCCATGACATCTTGGACTTAGAAAAAATTAGTCCAATTAGTAAACTCCCGCCAGATACGGAAGAAATCTCGGAAATATTTTCCAAGCATCTCTTTTCGGCCAAATAGCGCAAAACTCCCGTATGAAATGCCATTGCCCGAACTCCTCCACCAGATAAAGCGATGGAAATTCCATTATCCAAGTCTTTCATAAATCCTTTCAAAACATTACGCATAAAGGAGTTACATGAGAATAAAAGACAACATTGGCGAAACCTTCTACATTATCGCCACAAGCTTTCTAAGTGGAGCATTATACACTTACTTGGTTTTCAAGTATATTGACCATGTCAAAAGAAAATCTAATTAAGGAGAAGGTATGAAAGAGTTATTCATAAAGGTAGCGGAATCATTGTTGCTTAGTGTAATAGCCGAAATTTCAGAAGCTTTGTGCCAATTGGTACGCGATTTCTTGAATTCGGAACAATGGACGCCCGAATATCAGTAAGGCACGGTCAAGTTATCCTGCCTGTCTCCTCCTCCGAAAGCTATCAAAGCGCTCATTCACCTTAAAGCCCATTGATAATTTCGCAACCCCTAAACCCTATTGATCGAAAAGATCATCATGGCGATTTATGGCTATGCACGCACCTTCGCCATCGAACAGATGACTGGACTTGCAGACCAAATCTCTTGGTTGAAGCTGGCAGGCTGCACCGATCAGTCGATTTACCCAAATAGGCCTGCCCCTCAATAACCCGCTGACGGGATCAGTTACCCTGATTGCTATTCAGTATATGAAGACCCTCGCATACCTGCTGAGATGCAAACGAGTAGCCTGGATTCGCCTTTACCCCACCTTCCGATTTCTACAAAAAACTCGGCTACATCAATGCGACAGTCAAGGGGAAGAAGGTGATACGCTTGCTCAAAGCACTGACTCCGGTCCATGTCGAGCCTGAGGTCACAGGAGGAAAGTCATGAGCATCAGACAAGCCAAAAAGAAAGCGCTGTATGCGGCTAAGCTAACGGATGCCAGAGCGCGTACGGTGGACGTTCAAGGATCAGCGGAACGCGATTTAATGCGCGTCGAAGCGTATCTGAATGCGACATGCGACGAATTCGTCGCGAGCATGGAATATGCGCTGTCATCCTTCCCTTCGCTCGAACACAGCGCGCTTATCGGAAAACGTGGCCGAGCGAGACGATAGGCAAAGATTATGTTGTACATCGTCAGGAAAAGCACTCTGCCGTGTGCTGCATTGTGCATCGCTGGTCCGTTCAGTGCTTTTGCTTCCCCGCAACGCGCTTTAGAACAGGAAATTGACGATGTCAACGAACGGGCGTATCTGGCCATTCGCGCCAACGATGTCGACATTCACGTCACGATTTACCGACTATTTGCACTGAATCGTTATCTGATGCTGCCCTGCCTTTGAGCCTTTCCGATAAACGAATTTGCACGCCTGAATCTCGTCGGGTAATCGGCGGGACAGCGTTACCTGATTGTGCTCGCCATACGTGCATTGCAGCCACTTGCCATTCGGGAAAGCACCGTCCAGCGCATAGCTATACGACCACTCATTTTTACCACGAGTCTCTTTAAATTCCGCCAGCTCCCCCTTCATCTCGGGCGGTCCATCCATCGGTGCGGCCGCATGCAGATAAAGCGGAGACGCGACATACGGCACCCAATCTGTCGATGCAGCTGTTATCCGAATAGCGGACTGAGGGATGGCATCGGGGCACTCGAAAGACATGGCCGGAGGGATGGCTGATGAGTGCAACATCAAAAGCACCAGGTATTTATTCAGCATGCTTTATCTCCCAATTACTCGATCACGTAGAACGCATCCGAAGCTCGACAAACGATGGCCAAGTCAAACGGATCTCGGTCTAAACTTGTATGGTGAACGCTTGCTCACACGAGGCTCATCATGACACTCTCCTTCGACAGCCACAAATACGCCACGCGTCTCACCGAAGCCGGCATGCAACCAGCTCTCGCCTCGATTCAAGCAGAAATGGCTGGCGACATCATGAGAGAGATGGGCACCATGGATCACAAGATTGATCTGTTCAAAGCGGAGCTTGAGATGAAGATCGCTGACAGTCGCGCCGACCTCATCCGCTGGGTTGTCGGCGTCGGCATACTGCAGGTGTCCGTCATTACGGCATTGCTACTAAAGCTAGTGCACTAGCGGATCGCCGACACCAACACGAGGCTCATCATCATGACCATCTCTTTCGATAGCCACAAATACGCTACGCGTCTGACCGAGGCCGGCATGCCGCCTGCCCTCGCCGCTATTCAGGCCGAGATGGCCGGGGATATCATGCGGGAGATGGCCACTTTCGATCACAGGTTGGAGAAAACGGATCATAAGATTGATCTGTTCAAAGCGGAGCTGGAGGTCAAGATCGCTGACTCCCGCGCCGACTTGATTCGCTGGGTGGTAGGCGTCGGCCTGCTGCAGGTATCCATCATCACCGCCCTGTTACTCAAGCTGGTGCACTAGACGCCTGCTTAAATATCCAGCCTGCGCTCACTCATCCATTTAACGATGGCCGGATCACGGTGAGAGAAGAAGCTGCTGACGCCGGTTTCCAGCGTGGAGATGGCCGCCATGTCCGCAGCGTCTAGGCTAAAGTCCAGCACATTGAGGTTCTCCACCATGCGCTCGCGCCGGACGGTCTTGGCCAGCGCCACCACCTTGCGCTGCACCAGCCAGCGCAGCACCACCTGGCCGATGGACTTGTTGTAACGCGCCGCAATCCCCGCCAGCACTTCGTTCTGGAACAGATTGTTCCTGCCCTCCGCAAACGGTGCCCATGCCTCGGCCTGCACGCCGTGTTCCCGCATGAAGGCCACGCTGTCTTCCTGCTGGTGGAAAGGATGAACTTCGATCTGGTTAATCGCCGGCGGCACTTCGTTAAAAGCGATCAAATCCATCAGGCGGTCCGTGTGGAAATTGCTGACGCCGATCGCGCGCAACTTGCCGCTACGGTAGGCGTCCTGCATGGCCCGCCAGGAGCCGTGCACATCGCCAAACGGCTGGTGTATCAGATACAAGTCGAGGTAATCGAGCTGCAGCCGCCGCAGCGATTGGTCGATGGCTTCGGCGGTCTTTTCATAGCCGGTATCCTGCACCCACAGCTTGCTGGTAATGAACAGTGAGCTGCGGTCAACGCCACTATGCTTCACCGCCTGGCCCACCGCCTTTTCGTTCATATACGAGGTGGCCGTATCCAGCAGGGTATAGCCGGACTCGATGGCATCGATGACACTGCGCTCGCATTCGGCGGGATCGGCGATCTGAAACACGCCATACCCAAGCACCGGCATCTGCAGACCATTATTCAATGTGACGTATTCCATGACCGCTTCCTTACATTCATTAATTCGACAGGGTCTACTGTAGTACGCATGGCGGTTTTTGATTAGCCGGTATAATCCGCATGCCTCCATTAGCAGCTCTAATGAATCATGCGAGAAAACCTCAATGATCTGACCGCTTTCGTGATGGTTGCCCGCGAGGGCAGCTTCACGCGGGCTGCGGCGCAGCTGGGGGTATCCCAGTCCGCCTTAAGCCAAACCGTGCGCGGACTGGAAGAGCGGCTGGGATTACGGTTATTCACCCGCACCACCCGAAGTGTCGCCCCTACCGATGCCGGCGAACGGCTGCTAGCTGCGGTCGGCCCGCGCCTGGAAGGCATCGAGGCCGATCTGGCATCGCTGAAGGAATTGCGGGATAAGCCAGCCGGCAATATCCGTATCACCGCATCGGAACACGCCGCCAATTCGATATTGATGCCCCGGCTGATGAACCTACTGCGCGAGTATCCCGATATTAAATTCGAAATCAGCACCGATTACCGCATGGTCGATATCGTTGAACAACGTTTCGATGCCGGCGTCCGGCTGGGCGAGTACATCGCCAAAGACATGATCGCCGTGCGAATCGGCCCGGACCTGCGCATGACCGTGGTCGGATCGCCAGCGTACTTCGCGCGTCATCCCAAGCCGACCAAACCGCAGGATTTAACCGCGCACAACTGCATCAACATTCGCCTGCCGACACTCGGCGGTCTGCTGCCGTGGGAATTCAAAAAAGGAACGCGCGAAGTCAACGCCAAGGTCGACGGCACACTGGTTTTCAATGGCGTGCAACAAGTGCTCACCGCCGTGTTGGACGGCATGGGACTGGCATACGTGCTGGAAGAAGCCGTGCAACAACAGGTGGCGCAAGGACTGCTGATTCCCGTTCTGGAAGACTGGTGCCACTACTTCCCCGGCTATCATCTGTACTACCCCAGCCGGCGCCAGCCTTCCACCGCATTTAGCCTGATCGTGGATGCGCTGCGCTATCAGGCTCCATTACGCCCGGTCACGAAGCGCATTTAGCACCAAAGAAAACGCCGGTGAAGCCTGGCGCCGGCTGGGGTAGTACAGATGATAGCCAGGGAAAGGCTGGCACCAATCGTCCAGCACCTGCTCCAATCGCCCCGCAGCGATATGTTCTTGCACCAGGTCTTCCGGGATGTAGGCGAGGCCGTAGCCATCCAGCGCGGCGGTCAGCATTTGCGGGGTGGTGTTGAAGATCATCTGGCCCTGCACTTGCACCTGTAGTTGCTGGCCATCTTTTTCAAACTCCCAGGCATACAGGCCGCCATAGGTCGGCAGCCGCAGGTTGGCGCAGTTATGCGTCGTCAAGTCTTGCGGCACCGTTGGCTTGCCATGCGCGCTGAAATAGGCCGGCGCACCGACCACCACCAGCCGCATATCCGGTCCGATGCGCACCGCGATCATGTCCTTGGCCACCCGGTCGCCGTGGCGCACGCCGGCGTCAAACCGCTCCGCAACAATGTCGATCATGCCATAGCTGATCGAGATCTCGATCTTCAGCTCGGGATACTCCGGCAACAGTTTGGACAGCTTGGGCCAGAGAATGGTGCTGGCAGCGTGATCGTGCGCGCTGATGCGCACTGTGCCGGCCGGCTTGTCGCGCAGCGCGGTCAACGCGTCCAGCTCGGCATGGATCCCCTCGTAGTAGGGGCCGATATTGGCCAGCAGGCGTTCCCCCGCCTCGGTCGGCGAGACGCCGCGCGTGGTACGCGTCAGCAGGCGTATGCCGAGCTTTGCCTCCAGTCCCTTGATGGTATGGCTCAGTGCAGACTGCGACACGCCAAGCTGAGCCGCCGCCCGCGTGAAGCTGCGTTCACGCGCCACCAGGATAAAAGCGGAAAGATTATTGAGGTCTATACGAGCCATTCATGAATCCCTTGCATATCGGTTAGAGAAGGATACCAGCTATCCACATAAATGGGGCTCCGGTACATTGGCCTCTTCACGTTATTCTTCTCAAGGAATCCCCATGAAATTCTCATTCGACAATAAAGTAGCCCTGGTGACCGGCGCCGCCTCGGGCCTCGGGCTGGCCGCCGCCAAAGCCTTTGCTCAAGCTGGGGCTTCCGTAGTGCTGGCCGACTGGAGCGAGGAAGCATTGGCCGCCGCCACCAACGAGGTCGCCGCGCTGGGTGGCAAGACCCTGGCCATCCGTTGCGATGTGGCGGATGACGCCCAGGTCGAGGCGATGGTCGCGCAGACCGTCGCCACTTTCGGCCAACTGGATTTCGCCTACAACAATGCGGGCGTGCAGAACGTGCTGGCGGAAACAGCCGACGCTTCGCGCGACGATTACGATCGTGTCATGTCCGTCAATCTGCGCGGCGTGTGGAGCTCGATGAAGTTCGAGTTACAGCAGATGCGCAAACAAGGCAGCGGCGCCATCGTCAATTGCTCATCGCTGGGCGGCCTGGTGGGTGGCGCGGAGCGCGGCACGTATCACGCGGCCAAGCATGGCGTGCTGGGATTGACCAAGAGCGCGGCGCTGGAATACGCGGCGCGCGGCATTCGCGTCAACGCGGTTTGCCCCGGATTGATCTGGACGCCGATGGCGGAAAAGATGATCGCCGCCGGCCAGGGCGAGGCGCTGGAGGGCATGTTGAAAAGCGTACCCATGGCCCGCTATGGCCGCGCCGAGGAAATCGCCGACGTGGTGCTGTTCCTGTGCAGCGACGCCGCCAGCTTCGTCACCGGACAAACGATCTCGGTTGATGGCGGCTTCATCATGCGCTGAGCGATGTGCATGATGATGAAATCTCTCGCCCTCTGCTGCATCGCGCTGCTGTCGCTTGGCGCGGCGCCATCTCACGCCGACGACCAAGTCATCAGCACCGCCGCCTCGCGCACTTCGATGCAAGGCAGCAGCGCCTATTTCACCGGCAAGGTACGAATCGACCCGCTGTTTCCGCCCAAGCCCGGGATGGCGGCGTCTGGCGGTTATGTCACCTTTGCGCCAGGCGCGCGATCGGCTTGGCATACCCATCCCATCGGGCAGTATCTGGTGGTCACGGCGGGCACCGGCTGGACGCAGCAATGGGGCGGCCCGGTGGTCGAGCTGCACGTCGGAGACGTGTTGTGGTGTCCGCCGGGCGTGAAGCACTGGCATGGCGCCACGCCAACCACCTCCATGACACATATGGCCTTGACCGGGACGGTCGACGAAAAGAACGTCGACTGGCTGGAGCCCGTCTCCGATAGCCAATATAGACAGTTCGCCCGCAGCGAGCCCCCCAATGACGATATCCGCGCCGTGTCGCCGGCGCTCGCCAAGTATGCGCAGCAACGCTTGACGGACGAAGTGTGGAAACGCCCGGACCTGTCGCCGCGCGATCGCAGCATCGTAACCTTGTCCACGCTGATCGCCCGCAACCAGACCACCCAGCTGCGTGCGCAGATGGAGCGGGCGCTGGAGAATGGCGTCGAGCCTGGTGAGATGTCGGAGCTGATCACGCATCTGGCTTTCTACGCTGGCTGGGACAACGCCATGGCGGCGGTGACGATTGCCAAGGACGTCTTCGCCGCACGCGGCATCAAGGCCAGCCAGTTGCCGCCGGCCAGCGACACGCTGTTACCCATCGATGAGAAAGCGGAAGCGCAGCGCTCGCAATCCGTGGCGCAGAATTTCGGCGCCGTCGCACCAGGCGTGGTGCAGTACACCGGAGAGTTGCTGTTCCACGAACTATGGCTGCGTCCAGCGCTGGCGCCGCGCGACCGCAGCCTGGTGACGGTCAGCGCGCTGATCGCGAATGGTCAGGTGGCACAGCTGTCCTATCACTTGAATCGCGCCATGGACAACGGCCTGACCAAGGCGCAGGCAGCGGAAGTGCTGACGCAAATGGCCTTCTATGCGGGCTGGCCGAATGTATTTTCGGCCCTGCCGGTGGTGAAGGAAGTCTTCGCCGGACGCCCTCTATGACCGCTCTGACGAACAACCGGGGCGGACTCGGCATCCTGGTCATACTGAGCACCCTGATGGCATTCGCCTCGATTTCCACCGACCTGTATTTACCCGCCTTGCCTGACATCTCGGCCACGCTGCATGCCGGCGGCAGCGCAATCGACTACACCATCTCAGGCTTTCTGATTGGCTTCAGCCTGGGCCAGTTGGTGTGGGGACCATTGGGTGATCGCTACGGCAGACGCATTCCCATCGCGATCGGGCTGCTGCTGTTCATCATTGGTTCGGCCGGCTGCGCATGGTCAGCCAGCGTGCCGGCGCTGATCGGCTGGCGCGCCGTGCAGGCGATCGGCGCCTGTGCCAGCGTAGTCCTGGCACGCGCCATTGTGCGCGACCTGTACAGCGGCTATCGCGGCGCGCAGGTGATGTCCACCCTGATGACGGTCATGGCCGTCGCTCCCCTGCTTGGCCCGAGTCTGGGCGGACAGATTTTACGTTGGGGTTCATGGCGCATGATTTTTGGGGTGCTGGTCACGATCGGCCTGATCACGCTGTTGGCGCTACGCTGGCTTCCGGAAACCCTGCCTGCGGGACAGCGCAACCGACAATCATGGGATGAAGTATTGCGCGCATATTGGGGCATGCTGGGAAACCGGCAGATACTTGGCTATGCCGGCGCCGGCGGATTTTTCTTCGACGGCGTATATGCCTACATCGCCGGCACGCCATTCGCGTACATCAGCTATCACCACACGACACCGCAGCAGTATGGCTTGCTGTTCGGCGTCGGAACAATCGGGCTGATGGCCGTCAATCAGCTGAACGTCCGTTTGGTACAACGCTTCGGCAGCGACTGGCTGCTGCGTTGCGGAACCATTCTGGCGGCAGTCGCGGGGGCATGTGCAGCTGGCGCGGCCTGGTCTGATGGCGGCTTGTATGAGCTGGTCGTGCCCCTATTCCTGTTTATCTCCGCCGCCGGCCTGATCGTGGCAAATTCACTGGCCGGCGCACTGCGCGACAGGCCGCAGCAAGCCGGCGCCGTGTCGGCCTTGACCGGCGCGATTCAGTACGGCAGCGGCATTGCCGGTTCAGCGCTGGTGGCCTTGCTGGCCGATGGCAGTCCAAGGCCGATGGCATACATCATTGCCGCGATGGGGATAGGCGCCGCGCTTTGCGCCTGGATATTGGTGAAACGGCCATCCAGCAACCAGACATAGGGTTCCATATTGAGGCTACCGTTCACACCACCGCGCCGGCCGTCTCGTCTTTGGGCTTAACTGGCTTAATCAAATCCTCGCGCTTCACGCCCAACCACATCGCCACGGCGGCAGCCACGAACACCGACGAATAGATGCCGAAGCAGATGCCGATGGTCAGCGCCATCGCGAAGTAGTGCAGCGTAGGACCGCCGAGGAACAGCATCGACAACACCATCATCTGCGTGCAGCCGTGGGTGATGATGGTGCGCGAGATGGTAGAAGTGATGGCGTTGTCGATCACCTCGTGCACGCCCGCGCCGCGCTGCTTGCGGAAGTTCTCGCGGATGCGGTCGAAGATCACCACCGATTCATTCACCGAATAGCCCAGTACCGCCAGCACACCGGCCAGCACGGTCAGCGAGAACTCCCACTCGAAGAAGGCGAAGAAGCCGAGGATGATGACCACGTCGTGCAGGTTGGCGACAATCGCCGCCACCGCGAACTTCCATTCGAAGCGCACGGCCAGATAGATCATCACGCCGATCACCACCATCACCAGCGCATTCAGGCCGTTCTGTCCCAGTTCATCACCGACCTGAGGGCCGACAAATTCCACCTTCTGCACGGTGCATGCATGGTCCGCTGTGCACAGCGCATCAGCCACGCGCAGAGAGGCATCCTTGGGCGTGACGCTCTTTACCACCGGCAGCTTCAGCATGACATCGTGCGCGGTGCCGAAGCTGGTGGCTTCCGGCTGTTCGTAGCCCAGCCCCTCCAGCGTATGCCGGATCTGCTCAAGATTGGCTGGCTGCTGGTAGCGCAGTTCCATCACGGTGCCGCCAGTGAACTCCACCGAGTAATTCAGGCCGCGATGAAACAGGAAGAACACAGCAACGACAAAGGTCAGTGCGGAAATCACGTTGAACACCAGCGCATGGCGCATGAACGGGATGTCTTTTTTGATGCGGAAGAATTCCATGATGTCTCCGTTATTTTTGGCCTGGCGCCCAGACGGTGCCGATGGCAAGCGATTGCAGTTTCTTCTTGCGGCCGTACCACAGGTAGACCACACCGCGTGATACAAACACGGCGGAGAACATCGAAGTCAATATGCCCAGCGTATGCACCACGGCGAAGCCGCGTATCGGTCCGGAGCCGAACACCCACAGCGCCACGCCAACAATCAAGGTGGTGACGTTGGAGTCGATGATGGTGGCCCAGGCGCGATCAAAGCCGGCGGCAATCGCCGCCTGCGGCGAGGCGCCGGCCCGCAACTCTTCGCGTATGCGTTCGTTAATCAGCACGTTGGAATCGATCGCCATGCCCAGCGCCAGCGCGATCGCCGCCATGCCGGGCAGCGTAAGCGTCACCTGCATCTGCGACAGAATCGCGACCAGGAACAGCAGATTGCACGCCAGCGCAAACACGCTGAAGAAGCCGAAGATCATGTAGTAGGCGATCATGAAGGCGGCAATCGCGGCAAAGCCGTACAGCGTGGAATGCACGCCCTTGCTGATGTTCTCCGCGCCCAGCGCCGGGCCGATGGTGCGTTCTTCGATGATGTCCATCGGCGCCGACAATGCGCCAGCACGCAGCAGTAGCGCCAGTTCCGCCGAGCTCTCGGCGGTAAAAGAGCCGGTGATGTTGAAACGTCCGCCCAGCTCCTCGGAGATCCTCGGCGCCGACACCAGTTCAGGCTTGCCCGCTTTCTCGTACAGCACAATCGCCATGCGCTTGCCAACGTTGCCGCTGGTGGTGGCGCGCATGCGCCGTCCGCCCTCGCTGTTGAGTTCCACGTTGACCGATGGCTGCTGGTTCTGGTCGAGTGCGGAGATGGCGCTGGTGATGTAGTCGCCGCTCAGCACCACGTCCTTGGATACCACCAACGGTGCGTCGCGGCCGGAGGTCAGCAGCTCGGAGTTATAGGGAATGGCGGAAGACAGTTCTGTGCCGGGCGTGATGCTGTCGTCCACCAGGCGAATCTCCAGCGTCGCCGTGCGGCCGATGACGGCGCGCGCACGCGCCACATCCTGCTCGCCGGGCAGCTGCACGACAATGCGGTCCGCGCCCTGCTGCTGTATTACCGGCTCCGCCACGCCCAGCTGGTTGACGCGCTTGGACAGTGTGGAGATATTTTGCTGGATGCCTTCGTCGACGGCTTTCTTCAGCGCTTCCGGCTTGAGGGTGATGGTGGTTTTCAGATCGCTGCCAGTTCCGCTATCAGTGAACAGCAGGTCCGCCGATTGTGCCGACAGCACGTCCTTGGCCTTCTGCCGCGTGGCCTCGTCGCGGAATGCGATGTCGATCGCATTGCCGCTACGTTCAATGCCGGCGTGGCGCACATCCTTGTCGCGCAAGACGCTGCGCGCCGTGGCCTGCAAGCCCTGTATGCGCTTGTTCAGCACCGCCTTGGTGTCCACCTGCAGCAGGAAGTGCACGCCGCCACGCAGATCCAGGCCCAGATACATCGGCAGTGCGTGCAGGCTACGCATCCATTTCGGCGTATCGGCCAGCAGGTTCAGCGAGACCTGATAGGCGGGATCATTCGGGTCGGTGTTGAGGTCCTTCTCCAGTGCGGATTTGGCTTTGAACTGAATGTCCGGCGTAGCGAAGCGGGCACGCACGGAAGGATATGCACCGCTGCCGTCATAGCTGACGCCTTGATTCGGTATGCCCTCCTTGTCCAGATCGGCGGCGACTTTGAAAGCCATGTCCTGCGTGACCTTGACGGTGGCTTTGCCACTGCTGACCTGCACTGCCGGCGATTGACCAAAGTAGTTCGGTACGGTGTACAGCGCACCTAGCAGAATGGCGACGGCAATCAGGACATACTTCCAGATTGGGTATCGGTTCATGTCTCCCCTGATGGAGGTTGTTTGTCGAGTCCGTCCGAGTTGAGGTTAATATTTCGACAAACAAGCCCCCGCCAGAAAAAATATATCCAGTCAGTTCGCCGGGTGCTTCGGATTCCACAGCTTACGTTTGGACGTCTTCTCATACGCCTTGCCCTTCGGGTAGCCTACCAGTTCCAGCTCCGATCCCCACGGCGACAGGAAGTGCACCCAGGTTTCACCGGCGGTGTCGCCGCTGGTCATCACCATCGGCTCACCGAGGATGGTGATGCCTTTCGACTTCAGGTAGGCCACGCCGGCCTGCACGTCGTCGGTGTAGAAGGCGATATGCGCGGCGCCGACATCCTCCATCTTCGGCATCACCGTGCTGCCGTTCGCGTTCTTGTATTCGAACAGCTCGATGTTGGCGCCACTGCCGCAACGTATCATCGCCAGCGTCACACTCTCCGCGTGCGGCTTCATGTCGAAGGGGCCGATCTGTGTCACCGCCTCGCAACCGAAGGTTGATGCGAAGAACGCCTTCGCCTGTTCCAGACTAGGCACCGTCACTCCCACATGATCGATGCCCGGCGACTTGATGCCAGCCGCTTGCGCGGCGCCACCGAAACTCAACACCAGCGCGGTCCATACCGCCAAGATGATTTTCATGGCGCCTCCCCTTAAACCTGCGCCATGCCGCCGTCAACAAACAGCTCAACGCCGTTGATGAAGCTGGAAGCATCGGAAGCGAGGAAGGCCACGGTTTTGCCGATTTCCTCCGGCTCACCCAGACGTGCCAGCGGCACTTGCGAAGCCAGCGCATCGAACAGACCCTGACGCGCTTCGTCAGGCACCAGGCCACCCAGGCCAGGCGTGCGGATCGGACCAGGGCTGACCACATTCACGCGAATCCGGCGATCCTTCAAATCCATCACCCACGACCGCGCCAAGTTGCGCACCGCCGCCTTGCTGGCGCTGTACACGCTGAACGCCGCCGTGCCCTGAATCGAGGTGGTGGAACCAGTCAGGATGACTGACGCGCCATCCACCAGCAGCGGCAAGGCTTTCTGCACCGTGAACAGCACACCGCGCACATTGGTGCCGAAGATGCGGTCGAAGTGTTCCTCGGTGATCGCGCCCAGCGGCGCCATGTCACCGCCGCCGGCGTTGGCAAACAGGATATCCAGCTTGCCGGCGCTTTTCGCAATCTGCGCATACACCGCATCCAGATCCGACAACACCGAAGCGTCGGCGCGGATGCCAGTGGCGCTGGCGCCAATCGCATCCACCGCCGCATCCAGTTCGGCCTGGCGACGGCCGGTGACGAACACGCGCGCGCCCTGCTCCGCCAGTTCCTTCGCGGTGGCCAGGCCTATGCCAGTGGTGCCGCCGGTGACCAGTGCGATTTTGCCGTTCAGTTGCTTGCTCATGATTTACTCCTTAAGTCAGTTGGTATGACTGAACTTTACGCCTCGGATCTTTATTGATAAACCGTGTAAAATTAAAATCACTATCCACACAGAGGAATAATCCATGAATCAGTTGATGGCAATCCGCGCCTTCGCCCGCGTGGTGGAAGCAGGCAGTTTCACCAAGGCGGCCGACTCGCTGGACATGCCCAACGCCAGCCTCAGCAAGCTGGTACAGGAACTGGAAGCGCATCTGGGCGTGCGGCTGCTGCAGCGGACCACGCGCCGCGTCACGGTCACCCCGGAAGGCCAGCATTACTACGACAAGACCGGATTGATACTGAAAGAGCTGGAAGATGTCGACACCTCCTTCAGCATTTCCCGCAGCAAGCCGCGCGGTCATTTGCGCATCGACGTCGGCGGCTCGACCGCGCGCGACGTGCTGATCCCCGCCCTGCCCGATTTTCTGGCCCGCTACCCGGACATACGGATCGACCTTGGCGTCTCCGACCGCGCCGTCGATATGGTGGGCGACAATGTCGATTGCGTCATCCGTGGCGGTGCCCTCGACAACTCCTCGCTGATCGCGCGCCACATCGGCAACGCCGCCATGGTCACCTGCGCAACGCCGGCCTACCTGAAACAGTTCGGCGTGCCAGCCTATCCCGACGAACTGAAAAACGGCCACCGGCTGGTGAGCTACGTGTCGTCTCAAAACGGCCGCGCCATGCCATTCCGCTTCGAGCGCAATAAAGAAAAAGCCGAGATCAAAGTGGAACACCGCGTCGGCGTCAACGAGAGCAACGCCCACCTGGCCGCCGGCCTGGCGGGGATCGGCGTGATCCAGACGTTCGCCTATGCGGCGGCACCGGCGCTGGCGGATGGCTCGCTGGTGGAGATTCTGAAGAAGTGGCGCCCCGCGCCCTATCCCTTCCATGTGGTCTACCCGCAGAACCGGCACGTCACGCACCGGCTGCGGGTGTTCATCGACTGGCTGGTGGAAGCCTTCCCGCAACGCTTGTAGGCCCACGGCGGCGCCAGCTCAAAAATGACCGACTTGTCATTTCTTTGTCAGCGTTCTGTCGCAGCCCAGGAATTAAAGTGCGAGCGCGAACTGCGTCTTAAGGAAGAACTCATGCGAATTTTGGTTATTGAAGACGAGCCCAAGGCAGGTGAATATCTGCGCAACGGCTTGACGGAATCCGGTTATGTGGTCGATCTGGCCCGCAACGGCAGGGACGGTCTGCACATGGCGAACGAATTCCGCTACGACCTCATTCTGCTGGATGTGATGATGCCGGAGATGGACGGCTGGGAAGTCATGCGCAACCTGGACAAGTCAGCGCCGGTGCCGGTGCTGTTCCTGACCGCGCGCGGCGTGCTGGAAGACCGCCTCAAAGGACTCGACCTCGGCGCCGAGGATTATCTGGTGAAGCCGTTCTCGTTTGCCGAACTGCTGGCGCGCATCCGTGTGATCTTGCGGCGCGGTGGCCAGCAACGCCAGCATGACGTGCTACGCATCGCCGATCTTGAAATCGACATTCCCAAGCGGCGCGTGGTACGTGGCGCGCACAAAATCGCCCTGACCAACAAGGAGTTCACGCTGCTGCAATTCTTTGTGCAAAACCAGGGGCAGGTGCTATCCCGCTCGCTGATCGCGTCGCGCGTCTGGGACATGAATTTCGACAGCGACACCAATGTGGTGGACGTGGCGGTGCGCCGGCTGCGCCAGAAGATCGATGAACCATTCCCGCAGCGCCTGATCCACACCGTGCACGGCGTCGGCTATCGCTGCGAGGCCGAGGCATGATGCCGCGTTCACTCGCGACGCGGCTGGCACTGCTGTTTGCGCTGCTATCGTTCGCCGTGCTGGCCACGGTGGGAACGCTGCTTTACCGGTCGCTGGAACGGCAACTGGCGGAACGCGATGACGCCGCGCTGGTGGCCCGTGTGGACCAGATCCGCACCCTGCTGCAGGACACCGATCTGATCGCGCTGATCCACCAGAAGCCGCAGCTATTCGCCAATATGCTGGGCAATCGCGAAGCCTTGCTGGTGCTGCGCCTCGCTGGCCAGCCGCCGCTGATCGAGGTCAATCCCAGCCACACGCCGGTGCCGGCGATCATGCCAGTACGGACTACCTCGCCGCTGGGACTGGATTATGTGCGCCATGCCCGTGAACAAGGCGGCGTGCCGTTTTCAGTGTTGGCGGTATCGACGCCGGTCTCGGGCGCGTCGCAAGATCTGGAGATCATCGCCGGCCGCCTGATGACGGAGCGCAGCCGTGTGCTGCGCGCCTACCGCGACCAGATCCTTCTGGTTGCCACCAGCGCGGCGGCCTTGCTGGCGATGCTGGCCTGGTGGAGCGCGGCGCGTGGTTTGCGGCCGTTGCGCGCGCTGGCGCGCCAGACCACCGGCATCGGCATCAAGAATCTGTCCACCCGCATCCACCAACAGAATGTGCCGCATGAGCTACAGCCGCTGATCGACGGCTTCAACGCCATGCTGGACCGGCTGGAACGCAGCTTCACCCAACTGAGCCAGGTGTCAGCCGACATGGCGCATGACTTGCGCACGCCGATCGGCAATCTGCTGGGTCAGACCGAGGTGGCGCTGGGCCAGCAGCGAGACGTCGCCTATTATCAAAAACTGCTGGGCTCCAACTTCGAGGAATTGCAGCGCCTGTCGAAGATGACCGACAACATGCTATTCCTGGCGCGCGCCGAAAACACCGACAACGCCATCGAACGCAAGCACCTCGCGCTGGCCGGCGAACTGCAGTTGATGGTCGATTATTTCGAAGGACTGGCCGAGGAGCGAGACGTCACCATCCGCGTGCACGGCAGCGGCACCATCTGGGCCGATCAAACCCTGCTGCGGCGCGCACTGGGAAATCTGATGGCCAACGCGGTGCGCTATGCGGAGCCCGGATCGGCCATCGTGCTGGCCGCCAACCCACTGCCGGACCGGGTCGACCTCAGTGTCGAAAACCATGGTCCGACTATTCCGCCGCACCAGCTGGAGCGCATCTTCGACCGCTTTTACCGCGCCGACCCGGCACGCGCCGATTCCGCCGCCTCCAGTGGCCTCGGCCTGTCCATCGTGCGCAGCATCATGACGCTGCATCAGGGCAGTTGGCGCGCCGACAGCAAGGACGACGTCACCCGCTTCACGCTCGGGTTCCCACTCCAGCCCACAGCGCAGGGCTAAGCGCCGGCCGCCACGCCGGCACAACCGCGCGCTTAGCTGCCGCTGACCAGCACCGCGTCGCCACCGGCCTGGCGCACCGTCACCGTTTCGCCGCGCGGCGCCGCATCGCCGGCGGCGCTGGCGCGCACCGGTCCGATCATGGTGCCGTTGGCCATGCCCATGGCGTTGGTGCGGAAGCTGCCGATCGGCGCCGCCTGGCTGCTGACGTAGATGTCGTACTGCGTGTCCGGCTTCAAGCGGAATAGAAACGCCTCAATCGCATCGATCACGCCCAGATTGCGCACCACAATGAAGCCAGTGCTATTGCCGGCCAGCGGATGCAGCTGGATATTGTGCGAATCCTGATTCACGCGCGGCACCAGATTCGGCCGATCATCGCCGCTCCCGGCCACATGCGACAGATACACCAGCGCCTGCGGCGCCTGACCGCCGCCGATAGTGGCCACCACCCGATTGGTAGCGGTGTCGATGGCCTGCACGCCATCGCCGTTTTCCAAACCGATGTAGACCCGGCTGTTATCGTCCGAAGTCCAGGCGCCGTGCGGCAGCGCGCCGGTCGGAATCGACGCCAGCAAATGAGCCTGCGCGCCAGTGCTGTACACCTTGACCAGGTTCTCGCCGCCGATGGTCACATAAGCGCGCACTTCGCCGCCCACCGTGGCGAAGGCCAGGTGGTTGGTAATCAAGCCGGTATCGATGACGCCGGTCACTTCCAGCGTGCGGGTGCTGATGCGGGTCACCTTGCCCACGTCCTTGTGCGTCATCCAGATTTCGCTGTAATCCGGCGTGAACTGCAGGAATGGCGAGAACGGACTAACCACGCTGATGCGCTTGACGATGGTGTGCGAGGCGACGTCGATCACATCCACCTCCGGCGTGAAGCTGGACACCGCAAACGCCAGCTTACCGTCCGGCATGAACTGCACCATGCCGGGGCCGATCGCCGTCTGGATGCGCCGCGTTTCCCTGAACGTCAGCGGATCGATCACGGAAATATAGTCCTCGCCGCGCACCACCACCCACACCTCCTTGCCATCGGCGCTGAAGAAGCCCTCGTGCGGCGAGCGGCCGACATAGGTTTTGCCCTTGACCTGATTGGTGGCGGTGTCGATGAAGGTGACCGAATTGGAGGCGTTGGAAATCACCAGCAAGGTCTTGTGATCCGGCGAAAAACCCATGCCGTGCACATTGGTTTCGCCACGGTACAGCGGTGACAGCACGTCCGGGCGAACATTGCCCAGCTTGATCTGTCCCAGCAGCGTATTGGTCGCCGGGTTGAATACGGAAACGGTATTACTGTTCTGGTCAGCCGTGTAGACCCGGTCCAGCGGTGATGGCGCCGCCAGCACGGCGGCGCTCGCCAACAGGCCGATGGCCAGTGCAATCGGTGTTTTCATTTGCTGCTTCCTTTCGCTTGGTGTTGTAGCCATGCCTGCATGACCTTGATTTCGTTTTGTTGCTCCGCGATGATGCCGAGCGCCAGATTGCGGATTTCGGGATCCTGGGTGTACAGCAGCACCGACCTGGCCATGTCGATCGCGCCCTGGTGATGCGGCATCATCATGGTGACGAAGTCGTGCTCGGCCACGCCGTTCATTGGCGCCTGACGCATGCCGGCGTCCATCACCGCCATGGCGTCGTCCATCAGGCCGGCGAATGGCTTGGCGTTGCTGGCGACGAACACCGGCGGCGCCGCGCCCGGCATGGCCGCGCCGTCCATGTGGTGCTGGTGCTCCTGTGCGCGAGCGGTCCCGGCCAGCAGCAACAGCGCCGTGACCATGGTTTTTGCATACATAATTCCTCCTTGGGATGGCATCGGTGCGGCCAGTCTACGCAGCGGCAACCGACAAAACGATGACGCGGAAATGACAGCTTTGTAATCAATCGACGGGCGGAATCAGGCTTGCGCCTCGCAGCGGTAGCCCATGCCGTGGACGGTGTGGATCAGCGGCAGCGCGAACGGCCGGTCGATCTTCTGACGCAACCGCCGCACGGCGACGTCGACCACGTTGGTGTCGCTGTCGAAGTTCATGTCCCAGACCCGCGACGCGATCAGCGCGCGTGACAGCACCACGCCCTGGTTTTGCATGAACAGCTCCAGCAGCGCGTACTCCTTGTTGGTGAGCGCCAGGCGCTGCCCCGCGCGCACCACGCGTCGGCGCGGCAGGTCAAGTTCCAGATCGCCGACGCGCAGCATGCTGTCGACCGGCACGCCGGGGCGGCGCCGCAATGCGGTGCGCATCCGCGCCAGCAGCTCGGCAAACGCGAACGGCTTCACCAGGTAATCCTCGGCGCCCAGCTCCAGTCCCTTGAGGCGGTCTTCCAGCGCGCCGCGACCGGACAGAAAAAACACCGGCACCCGCGCCGCCTGATCGAAGCGGCGCATCACCTCCCAGCCGTCCATGTCCGGCATCGACACGTCCAGCAGAATCAGGTCGTAACGCTGCGCGGCCGCCATCCGCAAGCCTTGCAAGCCGCTGTCCGCCAGCGCCACCGCATAGCCGGATTCGCTCAGGCCGTCGCGCAGATAGCTGCGCGTACCGGCATCGTTCTCGATCACCAGAATATTCATCTGCCGCTTTCCCTGCCCGTCATTATTTTGTAACGATTGCGTCATGCCGGCGTCAGCGCCATTTTTCTACACTGGTCTCCATCGACACAGTGATGTCGACAACACGAAACCCTAAGGAGCTCAAGATGAAAACCACTACCCGCCTGACCTTCGCCCTGACTTTTGCCGCTGCCGTCGTTGGCACCGTTGGCGCCGCCCATGCCGCCGGCCCTACCGGCACCACCGCCGACTATGGCCAGCTGGTGAACAACGGCATCAACGATCGCACCATCGACCTCGATGCCAACACCAAATACGTCAACGTCGAGGATGGCGAGACGGTGCAGTTCGTAACCCAGGGCCAGCACTTCACCTGGCATTTCGACACCTTCCCGAACCAGTCGGAATTCAAGCTGCAGTCGATCGCACCAGCCGGCGTCAACGTCGGGAACACCGAAGTCTATGTCGCTTCGAATCCGCTATACCGTGGTTGATCGCGCGGCCCCCGCTGCGGCGCGTTACCAGATGGTGACGCGCAGCGCGGGTTCCAGATACATGCCGTCGCCGGGCTGCACGTCAAAGGCGCGATAAAACTCCAGCTGATTGCGCAGCGGCCCGTTGGTGCGGGCCACGCCCGGCGCATGCGGATCGGTCTTGAGGCGCCGGATCAGTGCCGCGTCCTGCAACTTGATGCGGCGCGACTGCGCATAGCCCATGTAGAAGCGCTGGTCGCCGCTCAAGCCATCGATGAGCGGTGCTGGCTGGCCTTGCAGTGACAGCCGATATGCCTTGTAGGCGATCGCCAGCCCGCTGTTGTCCGCAATGTTTTCGCTCAGCGTCAGCGTGCCGTTGACGTGGTAGCCAGGCAGCGGACTGAACTGGTCATACTGTTCCACCAGCGTGCTGATCTTGCGCGCGTAGGCCTGCCGGTCGGCCGCACTCCACCAGTCGCGCAAATTGCCGTCGCCATCGTACTGCGCGCCGTGGTCGTCGAAGGCGTGGCTGATTTCATGCCCGATCACCGCGCCAATCGCGCCATAGTTGACCGCGTCGTCGGCGGCCGCATTGAAGAACGGCGGCTGCAGCATCGCGGCCGGGAACACGATCTCGTTCAGCTGCGGATTGTAGTAAGCGTTGACGGTCTGCGGCGACAGCCCCCATTCGCCGCGTTCGATCGGATGGCCCAGTTTGCTCAGCTTGCGGACGTTGTCGAACTGGCGCAGACGCATCACATTGCCCAGCAAGTCATCGCGCCGCACCCGCAGCGCGGTGTAATCGCGCCACCGGTCCGGATAGGCGATCTTGACGCTGAGCTTGGCCAGCTTGGCTTGCGCCTGCTGCTTGGTGGCAGCACTCATCCAGTCGAGCTGTTCAATGCTCTGGTGGAAGGCATCCAGCACGTTGCCGACCAGCGCACTCATGCGCTGCTTGCGCTCGGCGGGAAAATAGTCGCGGACGTACAGCTTGCCCAGTGCCTCGCCCAGGTTGTCGTTGACAAGGGTGACACCACGCTTCCAGCGCGGTCCCGGATCGGTCTTGCCATTTAACGCGGTGCCATAAAACGCAAAGGACTTGTCGGCATACGCCTTGCTGAGATAAGGCGCAAACGCGCGCAACAGCTGCCACTGGAAATAGGCGCGCAGCGTCGGCAATGGCGTGTCGTGCAGCAGCGCCGCCATGCCCTGGAAGTAGCTGGGCTGGCCGATCACCAGCTCGCTGACGCGGCCGCGCATGCCGGCCGCATGCAGATATCCGGCCCAGTCGTAGCCTGGCGCCAGCTGCGGCAATTTCGCCACGGCGACCTTGTTGTAGCTCTTGACCGGATCCTGCAGCGCCACCGCGTTCCATTGCAGCTTGGCCAGCTGCCGCTCGAAGGTAACGATGGCTTGTGCGTTGGCCGCGCTGTCGCTATCGCCGCTCAGCGCCAGCATGGCGCCGATATGCTGCTGATAGCGCGCTAACGTGGCGGCCAATTGCGGATCGTCGTCGCGCAGATAATAGTCGCGGTCCGGCAGGCCCAGGCCATCCTGGTCCAGCAGCACCACGTAGCGGCTGGCATCGCGGCTGTCCTGGTCCACCGTGTAGCCGTAGGGCGTGGCCACGCCCAGCTGCTGCAAATGGGCAATCAGAGCCGGCAACTGCTGTCTTCCCCTGACGGCCGCCACCCGCGCCAGTTCGGCGCGTAGCGGCGCCAGGCCCAGTTGTTCCAGCCGCGCCTCATCCATGTAGCTGGCGTAGAAGTCGCCGATGCGCTGCCGCTCGGGATCGGCGGACGCGTGGGCCACGGCATCCTCGATCAGGGCGCGCAGTTGCGGCTGGATCTCGTCATCCAGCTGGGCGTAGGCGCCCCAGCCCGAGCGGTCGGGCGGAATCGCGGTGGTGGCCAGCCAGCGGCCATTCATGTGGGCGAAAAAATCGTCCTGGCTGCGTACCGCCGGATCGATGGCGGTGGTGTCGATGCCGGCCACAGGCGCCGGCTGGGCGCCCGCCATGACGGCCACGCAGCTGCCAATCAACAAACTAATCAGATGTACTTTCATGCGACCTCTACCATGATTATTTCGGCGTCCTCGCGGGCCTCGATCACGGTGCTGTCGACGCCCAGTATCACGCCACCGTCCAGCGCGTCCATCGCTTCGCCATCGACCTCGATCGCGCCCGTCACGACCACCAGATACGCCTGGCGGGCTAACCCGAGCGGATGGCGGATCTGCTGCCCCGCCTGCAAGGTGGCGCACAATACCCGGGCCTCGGCGCGCAGCGGCAACGCCATGCTGTCGTCGGCAAAGCCGCTGGCCAGCACCGTAAACTGACCGTGCTGATGGCGCGCCGGAAAACTGCGCGTGGCCCAGGCCGGCGCGCCGCCGCTCTCGCGCGGTTGCAGCCAGATCTGATAAATCAGCAGCGGCACCTCGCCCCGGTTGAATTCCTCATGCTGAATGCCGCTGCCGGCGCTCATCACCTGGACGTCGCCGGCATGCAGCGTGCCTTCCGAACCGAGCGTGTCGCGGTGGCCCAGCACGCCCTGCCGCACATAGGTGACGATCTCGACATCCCGATGGCCGTGCATGGCGAAGCCGGCGCCAACCGCCACCTCGTCATCATTCCAGACCAGCAAAGGACCGAGCGCGCCATGTTCCGGATTACCATCGGCATGGACGCGAAAATGGTATTTGGCGCGCAGCCATGACAGCCGCTTGCCGTCCAGCGTCTTCCAGCGGCGATGCAAAATCATATTGCTGTTCCCTCTCTACTCATCGCAGCAGCACCGCGCCATCCTTGCCGGCGCGCTCGGCGTGGCTGACCGCGTCGGCAATCGCCTCCAGCGGATACTCGGCGGCCACCCGGAACAGCGTCGGACTGGCTTGGGCCAGCGCGATCGCGGTCGCAATGTCGGCGCCGCGCACCGCGTCCGGCAGTGCGGCCCAGCGCCCCACGGATACCCCGGTGATGCTGATGCCGCGCGTCGAGAACGCCAGCGCGGGTACCGTCAGCGGCTGGCCGGACAGGTCGCCATAGGAAATCAGCGTGCCACCGTCGGCCAGCAGCGCGGTCAGCGCGCTGGCCACCTGGCCGCCCACCGCGTCCAGCGCCACCTTAACCGGGCGGCCGTTGGTCAGCGGGAAGATCTTCTTGTCCCAGTCGGGCTGGTCGGTGCTGACATAGCCGATGGGCGGCGCCTGGCCGGCCAGTGTGGCCGCAGCCTGCGCCGAGCGCACGATCCCGACCGGCACGTAGCCTTCGGCCAGCAGTAGTTGCGCGCTCAGGCGCGCCACCAGGCCGCCAGCAGCCGACAGCGCCACCACGTCGCCGGGCTTGGCGCCGGCGGCTTGTACCGCACGCAGCAGCAGGGCGGCGGTCAACGGCGCCACGTGCAGCTGGGCCGCGACTGCGTCGTCGAGCGCATCTGGAATACGGGTGACGAAGCGCGCCGGTGCCAGCACCTTGTCGCTCCAGGCCCAGCGTGCCGGGAAAAACGCCACCCGCGCGCCCGGCGCCAGTTCCGGCGCCACGCCGGCGCCCACCGCCTCGATCACGCCCGCGCCTTCGAAACCGGGCCGCGCCCCTTCCGGGCCGACCGGCGCGTGGTTGCCGGGGCTGCGGTAACGGCCGCGTATGCCCAGCAGGTCGCCCGGATGTACCGAGCGCGCCGTCACCCGGATCAACACCTCGCCCGGTCCCGGCACCGGCAATTCCGGCACCTCGCTCAGGTGCAAAACGTCGGCCGGCTCGCCATATTGATGGTAAATAATGCCGCGCATGCTCTCTCCTCAGCGCAGTTTGGCGAAGCCGGCGCGCAGCTCGGCTACGAATAGCTGCGGCTGCTCAAAAGCCGCGAAGTGACCGCCGCGCTCCACCTCGTTCCAGTAAATCATCTGCGGATAGGTCGCCTCGGCCCACGAGCGCGGCGCGCGGTAGATCTCTTTCGGGAACACGCTGACCGCCACCGGCAAATCCAGCCGGCCGCCGGAAAAACTGGAGGGCGAATTCTCCCAATAAATCCGCGCCGACGAGGCCGAGGTATTGGTCAGCCAGTACAGCGAAATATCATCCAGCATCTCGTCGCGCGTCAGCACATTTTCGACGTCGCCGCCATGGTCGCTCCATGCCTGGAACTTCTCGTAAATCCACGCCGCCTGGCCCACTGGCGTCGAGCTGAGCACTTCGCCGACGGTCTGTGGCCGCGTCGATTGTTCGTTGAAGTAGCCATACTCGCCGCTGAGGAAGCGGCCAACGCCATCGACCGCGCGCTGCTCGTCGGCCGACAGCGTGGCCGGCATTTTCTCGGGGAACACGAACTGCCAGTTCAGGTGGATGCCCGCCAGCCCGGCCGGCTTGATATGACCGAGCGCGGTGGTGACGCCGGCGCCCCAGTCGCCGCCCTGCGCCACCCATTTGCCGTAGCCCAGGCGCGCCATCAGCGTGCCCCATGCCTTGGCGATGCGCACCACGTTCCAGCCTTTTTCCTTCGGCTTGTCGGAGAAGCCAAAGCCGGGCAGCGATGGCACCACCACGTGGAAGGCGTCCTCGGCCTTGCCACCGTGCGCGGTCGGATCGACCAGCGGGCCGATCACTTTCAGGAATTCGAACACCGAACCCGGCCAGCCATGGGTCAGGATCAGCGGCAGCGCATCGGCATGCTTCGAGCGCACGTGCAGGAAGTGAATGCCGACGCCATCAATCTCGGTGCGGAATTGCGGGAAGGCGTTCAGGCGGGCCTCGGCGCGGCGCCAGTCGTAGCGGTGTTGCCAGTAACGCGCCACGTCCTGCATGCGCTGCAGCGGCACGCCTTGCGACCAGCCGGCGCCGGTCTGCTGCTCCGGCCAGCGCGTCATCGACAGCCGCAGCTTCAGGTCGTCCAGCAACGCCTGCGGCGCCTCGGCGCGGAATGGCGTGATGGCGCTGGTGGCCGGTGGCAGCACCAGACCTTGCGGCACGGCGCGGCGCAGGGCCGAGGGTTTGCCGGTCAACAGCGCGCGCCGCGCCGGCTGGGAGGGTGAGGATGCTTGCATGGAGTTCTCCTGGTCTTAACGGACGGTGGCAAAAGCGCGACGCAACTCCGCCGTGAACAGCGTCGGCTGTTCGAAGGCGGCGAAGTGGCCGCCGCGCGCCGCTTCGTTCCAGTAGTACAGCTTTGAATAAGTACGCTCGGCCCATTTGCGCGGCGGGTGGTACAGCTCGCGCGGGAACAGGCTGACGGCCACCGGCAGATCCAGCTTCTGGGTCGAAAAATCAGTGGTGAAGCTTTCCGCATACAGGCGGGCCGACGAGGCGCCGCTGTCGGTCAGCCAGTACAGCGAGATGTTGTCGAGGATTTCGTCGCGGGTCAGCACCGATTCCGGATCGTTGCCGCTGTCGGTCCATTCGCCCAGCTTCTCGTAGATCCAGGCCGCCTGTGCCACCGGCGAGTCGGCCAGCGCGTAGCCGATGGTCTGCGGGCGCGTGCCCTGCAGCTTGGCGTAGCCGGATTTGTTGCCGTCGAAGGCGACCAGCTGTGCAATCGTCGCCTGTTCTTCCTGGTCCGGTGCGTCCTCAAGCGGCGGCGGGAACAGGATCGGCAGGTTCAGGTGCACCGCCGCCAGACCATCGGCATGCTGCTTGGCCAGCCAGGTGGTGACGCCGCCGCCCCAGTCGCCGCCCTGCGCCACCCATTTGCGGTAGCCGAGACGGCGCATCAGCGTGGCCCAGGCGCGGGCGATGTGTGGCAAGCCCCAGCCGGTGGTGGACGGCTTGCCGGAAAAGCCGTAGCCCGGCAGCGATGGAATCACCACGTGAAACGCGTCTTCCGCCTTGCCGCCGTGCGCGGTTGGATCGACCAGCGGGCCGATGCTTTTGATGAATTCAAACACCGAGCCCGGCCAGCCGTGCGTCAGCAGGATCGGCAGCGCGTCCGGGTGTTTCGAGCGCACGTGCAGGAAGTGGATATCCAGGCCATCGATGCGGGTGGTGAATTGCGGGAAGGCGTTCAGCTTCGCTTCGGCCTGGCGCCAGTCATACTGGTGCTGCCAGTAGTCGGCCAGCGCTTGCAGGCGGGCCAGCGGTACGCCCTGGGACCAGTCCGGCACCAGTTCCGGCTCCGGCCAGCGCACCATCGACAAGCGCAGCTTGAGGTCGTCCAGCGCGGCTTGTGGAATGGCGGCCTTGAACGGTCGCACGCCGGCCACGGCGGGCGGCTGCGCGTAGGCGACCGGCGCCGGCTTGGCGACAGCGTCGGCAGCCCCGGCCGACGCCGGCAGCAGGCTGGCCAGGCCGCCGGCCGCCGCCGCTGTGGCCACTCCGCGCAGCGCGGCACGGCGGGAGAGATCTGGATGCGAGAACTGGTCCATGCGTGTTCTCCGCTTATACCTGAGCCAGGCCGCCGTCGACAAACAGCTCGGTGCCGTTGACGAAGCTGGCGTCATCCGAAGCCAGGAACACCACCGCCTTGGCGACCTCGTCCGGCTCGCCAACGCGGCCCAGCGGTACTTGCGACGCCAGGTAATCCAGCAAGCCCTGCTGCGCGGCGGCGTCATCGCCGGCCAGTTCCACCAGGCCAGGGGTGCGGATCGGGCCAGGGCTGACCACGTTGATGCGGATGCCGCGCTCCTTGGTGTCCAGGATCCAGCTGCGCGCCAGATTGCGCACGGCGGCCTTGCTGGCGCTGTAGACGCTAAAGGCCGGGGTGCCGACCACGCCGGCGGTGGAGCTGGTCAGGATCACCGAGGCGCCCTTGGACAGCAGCGGCAGCGCGCCCTGCACGGTGAAGGTCAAGCCCTTGACGTTGCGGTCGAAGGCGTCGTCGAAGTGTTCCTCGGTGATCGCGCCCAGCGGTGCCATCGAGCCGCCGCCGGCGTTCACGTACAGCACGTCCAGGCGGCCGGCTTTTTCCTTGATGGTCTCGAACAGGCGTTTCAGGTCGGCGCTGCTGGACGAGTCGGCCTGTATGCCGGTGGCGTTGGGGATGCCGGCAACCGCCTTGTCCAGTTCGGCCTGACGGCGGCCGGTGATGAACACGCGCGCGCCTTCGGCCGCGAAACGCTGGGCGGTGGCCAGGCCGATGCCGCTGGTGCCGCCGGTGACGAGGGCGATTTTGCCTTGAAGCTTGCTCATGATGAACTCCTTGTGTTGGGTTAGTTGATGAGTTCAGTGTATTTTGTGCAGCCGCGTGTGTAAATTAGGAGAAAGTGGAATCACTATCCATACACATGTACAATAAATGCTTTCCGACGGAGAGCATGCATGGATCAACTACTAGCGCTGCGCACTTTTGTCCGCATTGCCGAGGCCGGTAACTTCAGCAAGGCGGCCGACCAGCTGACCATGCCGCGCTCCACCGCCAGCAAGCTGCTGCAGGATCTGGAAGACCATCTGGGCACCAAACTGATCCATCGCACCACCCGCACTCTGACCGTCACGCCCGAAGGCGCCCAGTATTACGAACGCGCGCGCCGCCTGCTGGGGGATCTGGACGACATGGACGCCGCCACCCGGCACACCCGCGCCCAGCCCAAAGGCCGGCTGCGGATCGACATCGGCTCGATCCTGGCGAACCAGATCCTGCTGCCGGCGCTACCGCAATTTCAAGCCGCCTATCCGGATATCGAACTGCGCATCGGTGTCAGCGACCGCCCGACCGATTTGATCAGCGAGGGCATCGATTGCGTGATCCGTGGCGGCGCCCTGGCCGACACCACCCTGATCGCCCGCAAGCTGTGCGAAATGGCCTTCGTCACCTGCTGTCACGCCTCGTATCTGGCCCAGTATGGCCGGCCGTCGCACCCTGCGGATATCGAGCAGCATCACCGCATCGTCGGCTATTTTTCGTCGCTGACGGGCAAAGTCGTCCCGCTGCGTTTCACGCGCGAGGACCAGCAACTGGAAATCAATGCGCACGCGGCGGTGGCGGTGAATGAAAGCACGGCGCATCTGAGCGCGCTGACCACCGGCATGGGGATAGGACAGACCTTCCGCTGGTTTGTGCAAGACATGATGGAGCGCGGCGACATGGTCGCCCTGCTGGAAGACTGGCAGCCGCCGCGCCATCCGCTGTATGTGATGTATCCGCCCAACCGGCATCTGAACGCGACGGTACGGGTGTTTGTCGACTGGGCGGTCCAGCTGTTCGCGCAAGTCGATGAGCGGGGCGCGCCATGAGTGCCGACGCCATCCGCGTGGTGATCGCGGACGACCATGCCATGTTCCGCGAAGGGATGAACGCGGTGCTGTCGCACAGCCCGCGCATCCAGGTAGTCGGCATGGCCGCCAACGGCCACGAAGCCATTCTGCTGTTTGAGCAATTGCGCCCGGATGTGATGGTGCTGGATCTGAAAATGCCGGAGATGAGCGGTCTGGAGGCGATGCAGGCCATCCACGCCCGCCACGCGCGCGCCCGCCTGCTCGCCCTCACCACCTTCAGCGGCGACGCGCTGATGCGCAAAGCCTTTGCCGCCGGTGCCTCCGGCTATGTACTCAAGCACAGCGTGAGTGCCGAACTGATCGACGCCATCATTGCCGTGCACAGCGGCCGTCGTTATGTTTCCGAGCAAGTGGCGATGATACTGGCGGAGTCGGTGACCGCCGCGCCGCTGACGGAGCGCGAGCTGCAGGTATTGTCGCGCATGTCCAAAGGCGATTCGAACCGTGCAATCGGCACCGTGCTGAACATCAGCGAGGAGACCGTGAAGGCTCACATCAAATCGATTTTCTCCAAAACCGGCGCCAGCGACCGCACCCAAGCCGTGATCATGGCGCTGCAACGGGGCTTGCTGGAACTGTAGCGGCACGCGCGTACGCCCGCCGCGCCGGCAGCAGCAGCGTGACCGTCGTGCCCTGGCCCAGCGTGCTGTGGATCTCCAGTGTGCCGCCGACGTCCTGCGCGCGCTCGCGCATGCCTGTCAGTCCGAAATGACCGGGACGATAGCCGCGTTCGTACACGGCGGCGTCCATGCCGCGCCCCTGGTCGCTGACCCGCAGCGTGAAATGACTGCGCTCGTAGCGCAACTCCACTCGCACTTGCGCACTATGCGCATGACGGAAGGCATTCTGCAGCGCCTCGCGGCAGATGGCATACGCTTCCGCCGCCGCATCGGCGCGGAAAGGCCGCGCCACGCCGTTCACCTGCAGCGCAAAGCCGGTCTGGTAGCGTGGGCCGAGGATATGCCCCAGTCCGGATAGCGCGGTTTCCAGATCGCCGGCCTGCTCATGGTTGAGGCGCAGCGCCAGCACCTGCTCGCGCCCTTCCCTGAGCACGTCGTCCGCAGTGGTCAACGCGTGCTCGATCCGGCCATGCAAAGGATCGTCGGCACCCAGGCTGTGCTTGATCAGATCGAATTGCATCATCAACGCCTGCACGCTTTGCAGGAAGCTGTCATGCAGTGCGCGCGCGATGCGCTCGCGTTCACGTAAGCGCTCGCGCAGCCGTTCGGAAATCCGTTGCGTGACCGCCAGCATGCGGCGCCAGTAGAACAAGGCCATCAACAGCAGCGCCAGCAGCGCGCACAGCAGCTTGAACCAGATAGTTTGCACAAAGGTGGGCGCGATGCGGAACGCGAAGCTGGCCGGTGTCACGCCCCACACGCCGTCTTCGTTACAAGCCAATACCTCGAAACGGTAATCGCCCGGCTCCAGATTGGTGTAGAACGCGACCCGGCGCGCACCGGCATTGCGCCAGCCCTCCTCCAGCCCCAGCAGGCGATAGCGGAAGCGCACGCGCTCGGGAATGCTGAGCGTCGCGGCGGTGAAATCCAGCTCCAGGTTGCGTGTGCGCGGCGGCAGGGTCAGTCCGGGCCGCACCACATATTCCTGCTGGTCGGTGCGCAAGGCCGTCACCTGCGGCGTGGGCGCGCGCGGGTTGTGCGGAATCCGCGCCGGGTCGACCCAGCCCACGCCGCCGGAGGTGGCATACCACAGGCGGCCGTCCGGCGCCTCGGTCAGCACCGACAAGGGCCGCATGTGGTGCGGTTTTCCGACCCGGCCGTCCAGGTAATCGAAGCGATCGACCCGCGTTACCCGGCCGCTGGCGAGATCGGCGGCGGTGATCCGGCTCAAGCCGCTGACACCGTTCAGCCACAGCTCACCGCGACGGGTGGCCACCATGCCGGACACGCCGTTCAGCGAGAGTCCATCGGCATCCAGCAAGGGCGAGAAACGCTGTCCGCGCATGACCGCCACGCCCTCATCGCCACCAACCCACAGCTGGCCATTGCGGCTGGCCACTGCGGTGACGTTGCCGACATTGAGTCCATCCTCGCGACTGTATTCGTGCAGACTGCCATGGCTCAGCACCGCCAGCCGGTTGTCGGGATAGCCAAACCAGAGCCGTCCCTGCGCGTCGGTGTGGAGCGAAACCGCGGTCCGTTTCGCCAGCACCGGATCGCCGCCGCCAGCCTGCCAGCCGCCATGGTGAAACACATGCACGCCCTTGCCCACCACCGACACCCACAGGCGGCCGTCGCCATCCACGCTCAGCGCCTGCACGTCGCTGCCACGCAGCCCCGGCGGCAATGGCCACGATTGCCAGCGGCCGGCTTGCCGGTGCCACAGCGTGGTCTTATTGCCGAACCACACGCTGCCGTCGGCGGCACGGGTGGCTGCTGTGATGTCATGCAGCGGCGAGGCGATCCTGCTGCCATCCTGGCGCACGCCGAAGGACGCCACGTTGAAGCTGTTCTCGTCATCGTCCGCGCGGTGATTGCCGATCCAGATGGTGCCGTCACCATCCGATTGCACGCTCAGCGCCCGCCACATACGGTCCGGCAGCGGGATCGCGTTCAGACGCGCGCTGCGGATGCGGTCGACACCGTTTTCGGTAGTCAGCCAGAGATTACCCTCGCGATCGACCAGCGTGCCGTAAATCTGCTTGCCGCTCAAGCTTTCCAGTCCCTTGAATACCCGCAATGGCCGCAGGTCGGGACCGAGCTGCGTCAAGCCCGTCTCGGGGTGAATCCAGACGCCGCCGCCATTGACCAGAAACGGGTCGACCGGCTTGACCGTGGCGGGAAAGCGTAACGGCGTCAGCGTATTGCCGGCCGCGCCATAGCGAAAAAAATGCTGGCCATGATCGCCGTACAGTACGTCGCCGTTCGGCAGGTCCTGCAATGGCTGCAGACCATGCGCGTCGAGCACCAGTTGAAACTGATGGCCGCCAGCGGTGTTGCGGTAAACATTCCCATTCGGAGGGATGACCTGCATCACGCCATCCGGCAAGCCGGCCACGCGTGTGACCCGCCCGCGCGGCACACCGTCCTTTTCCGTGACAGCCTGCCAGCGCTGACGGTCGAGGCGGTACAGGCCATCGACGGTGGCGGCCCAGATGCCGCCGTCCCCGGTATGCACCAACTTGTGCACGGTGCGGGCCGGCAAGCCATCGGCGACACCATAATGGCGCACTCGGCCGCCATCAAACACGCTGACGCCGCCAAAGTTATATCCGACCCACAGCGCGGTTCCGACCGACAGTACGCTGCCGATACTGACCGAGTGCAGCCGATTGCCGGCGATCGCGTTGAGGCGCTCGAAGCGGATGCCGTCAAAGCGGTAGATGCCGTCGGTGGCGGCCAGCCACAGCATGCCCAACTGATCCTGCGTCATGAGGAAGACATTGCTTGGCGCACCGTCCTTCACTCCCCAGCTCGTATGCACCAGCGTGCTGGTCCTGGCGGAATCCGGTGCCAGCGCGGTGGCGCTGGCGTCCAGGCTGAGTGCCGCCAGCAAGATTAATCGGAACAGTTGGGCGTACTTGAATCGCATAAAAAATCGGTCAGGTAGTGGAGCAATTTCTGCGGCTGCTCTTCCGGAATGTAATGGCCGCTATCAGCGATTTTGACGACACGGTGATTGCGGCTCTTGCTGGCCAGCGTAGCCTTCAGCCATTCATAGCCGGGACCGCCGATGGCCAGCACGGGCATTGTAAGCGGCGCATAGGTCTCGTTGTCCAGAATATCCTGCGGGAATGCCTGATACCAGGCGTCGCCGGCGCGGATCGCGTCGCGGCTGTCATACGCGGCGGCGTAGACCGCCCGGTCCAGATTGTCCAGTTTGCTTTCATCCTGCATCAGGTAACGGAACATCCAGGCTTGCTGCAGATAGGCGCGGCCTTCCAGCAAGTCTTCCGGCAATCCCTTCACCTGGTGGAAGGCGAACCACCAGACGTAAGCATGTTTCTCGTCCAGCTTGTCACTGAAGGTGCCCGCCGCCGGCAGCATCGGCCAGGTGGCCAGCGAAGCATCCGGTGGCGCCACGTCCAGCAGCACCAGCTTGTTGGTCGCCTGCGGGAAGTTGGCCGCGTAGCTGTAGGCGATCATCGAGCCGATGTCGTGACCGACCAGATCCACTTTGGGATAGCCCAGTTCGATCACCAATTCATGCAAGTCCTTGGCCAGGTTTTTCTTCTCGTAGCCACCGGCCGGCTTGTCGGAGCTGCCCATGCCACGGATATCGACCGCGATCACGGTGTGATGTTTGGCCAGTTGCGGCATGATCTTGTGCCAGGCCCACCAGGTTTGCGGCCAGCCCGGCAGCAGCAGCACCGGCGGCCCCTCGCCGCCGATCACATAGTGCAGATGCACGCCGTTGACCAGCGCCTCGCGGTTGCTGAAGCCGGGCAGTTTTTTCACCAGCGCCGCATCGCTGATCTGGTCCGCGGGAAGGTCCGGCCGCACCGGCGTCGCGCTCACTCCCCCGGATGAAAACAGCGCCGCGCCGGCGGCGATCAAGACCAGTTTTTTCAGCATTTGCATATTCTTCCCTCGATGTATCAACATGAGGCCAGTCTAGTCTGCAAGCAGCGTGGATGAAATCGGCTGGAAGTAGAAACACTATCCATCCACATGCACAATGCCTCCTTTTTGGGAGAGATTCAGATGAAAATTTTCCGTTAGAATCGGAGGGCAGATCCGGGAACAGAAAATGAGAGCTATCGACCTATCGATGGTCCGCGTGATGATCGCGGATGACCATCCCATGATGCGCGAGGGCATTGCCAACACCCTGGTCGCGCATGGCGCCTTTGACATCGTGGCCAGGGCCAGCGATGGCCGCGATGCGGTCGCGCTCTACGACAGCACCCGTCCCGATGTCGCGCTGATCGACCTGCAAATGCCCGACATGGATGGACTGGAAGCGATACGGGAGATTCGCAGCCGTCATCCCGATGCCAGGCTGATCGTGCTGTCAACCTACAGTGGCGATGCCCGCATCGCCGCCGCCCTGAAAGCCGGTGCGCGCACCTATATGATGAAACACGTCCACGGCGCCGAACTGGCGGCGACGGTGCGCGAGGTCCACGAGGGCTGGCATGTGCTGCCACCAACCATGCGTCAGGAAATCGCGGCCCAATACACCGGCAGCCCGCCCTCCTGCCGCGAACTGGATGTGTTGCGGCTGGCATCCGTCGGCAAGTCGAATCGCGAAATCGCCGCCTTGCTGAGCATCAGCGAGGCCACCGTCAAAGCTCACATGAGCACCTTGCTGATGAAGCTGGGCGCCGCCGACAGGGCGCACGCCGTCGCGCTGGCCTCGAAGCGCGGCTTTATTGATCTGTAGCCGCCAGCTTATCAGCTTCCTTGCGGGCGTAGGCGCGACGCTCAGGCAAGCGCAGCGTGATCCTGGTGCCTCGCCCTTCTTCGCTGTGCACCTCCAGCGTGCCGCCGGCGTCTTGCGCGCGCTCACGCATCCCGGTCAGGCCCCAATGCCCCGGACGATGGCCGCGCTCGCGAATCTCCGCACTCATCCCCCGGCCACGGTCACTGACCTGCAACGTGAATTGCCTTGCCGTGTGACGCAGTTCCACGATGACTTCATCACTCTGCGCATGCCTGAAGGCGTTCAGCATCGCTTCACGCGCGATCGCATATGCCTCGGCCGCCGCCATGGCCCGCAGCGGGCGCGGGGTGCCGTGCATCCGCAGCGTAAAGCGGGATTGATGCCGGGGCGCCAGAATCTGCCCCAGCCCCGACAGCGCGGACTCCAGGTCGCCGCTGAGTTCGTGATTGAGGCGCAGGGCCAGCACCTGTTCGCGGCCCTCTTCCAGTACCTGGCCGGCGCTGTCGAGGGCATGTTCGATTTTTTTCTGTGCCGGGTCGGTCGCTGACAAGCTATACCGTATCAAGTCGAACTGCATCATCAATGCCTGCACGCTCTGCAGGAAGCTGTCATGCAGCGTGCGGGCGATGCGCTCCCGCTCTCGCAGGCGCTCGCCCAGGCGCTCCGCCACCCGCCGCGTCATCAAGGTCATGCGCCACCAGTACCACAACGCGATGAGCGACAAGGCCAGCGCGACGCACAAGAGCTTGAACCACACAGTTTGCATGAATGCCGGCTCAACCCTGAAGTCCAACGATCCTGGCGTCGAGCTCCATACGCCATCCTCGTTGGCGGCCATGACTTCGAAGTGGTAATTGCCGGGGTCGAGGTTGGTGTAAAACGCCGCGCGGCGGCTACCCGCGTCACGCCAATCCTTGTCCAGCCCCACCAGACGGAACCGGAAGCGCACGCGTTCCGGGATACTCAGTGCGGCCGCCGTAAAATCCAGCTCAATGTTGGTGGTGTGCTTGGGCAGCACCAGTCCAGGCACAGCGGGATAATTCTGGTGATCCGTGCGCAATCCGGTCACCTGACTGACCGGTGGCAGCGTATTGCGCACGATGTGATTGGGATCTATCCAGCCGACGCTGCCCGAGGTGGCGTACCACAGCCGCCCATCGGCCGCCTCGCTCAACTCCGCCAACGGACGCATCTGCGCAGGTTTCCCCGTATGGCCGTCCAGATAATTGAAATATTCCGGATTGATCCGGTGTTTGCCGAGCGCGGATGAGGTCAACTCCGCATCGCCGATCCGCACTATGCCATCGGCGCCGTGGAACCACAGCTCGTTCCCTCGCGTCGACAGCAGGGACGAGATACCACCCAGCGACTGGCCCTCGCCATCCAGCATCGTCGCGAACCGGTTGCCATCGAAGACAGCCATGCCCTGATCGCCGCCCACAAACAAACCGCTGCGATGGCGCGCCATGGCTGTCACATTGCCGATCTCCAGTCCATCCGTCGGACCGTATTCGCGCAACGTCGCGCCGTCCAGCAGCGCCATATGGTTGGCCGGGTAGCCAAACCACACCAAGTCTTTATCAGCGTAGATCGATATCGCCGGGCGTCCGGACAACGACTTAATGCCGCCGCCGGCTTGCCATTGACCGTCATGAAATACGAATACGCCTTTCCCCTGCACGGAAACCCACAATCGGGCCTGAGCATCCATGGCGATCGCCTGCACGTCGTGACCGCGCAGGTCGGCAGCCAGGGGCCAGGATTGCCATTGCCCGTTTTGCAGACGCCACAGGGATTCGGCGCTGCCGAACCAGATACTGCCGTCCGCAGCGCGCGTGCTGGCGGATACGTTGTGCGCGAGTCCCTCAATCCAGCTGCCGTCGGGACGCAAACCATAGGTATTGCCTGACCATGAATGTGTCGCGCTGTAACTACTGACCCAAGTGACGCCGGACAGATCCGCTTGCACGCTGATCCAGCCAAATATTTTAGGGTACAAGTCGATGACGTTCAGGCGCGACTCGCGGATTCTGTCGATCCCGTTCTCGGTTGCGATCCAGACGTTACTTTCCCGATCAGTGAAAAAATCATAGGTGATATTGCCACTTAAATTCTCTGGCGAGGTAAAGCTACGCTGGACGCGCATATCTGGCCCCAGCAAATTAAGTTTGCCCTCGGCGTTAACCCAGAGTGCGCCGCGTCCATCGAAGCGTGCGCTACCCGGTAATTTGATATCGGGCAGGATGATGGGCGTGATCTGCTCACTGTCAACCGAGTAACGGAACAGTTGCGCTGCGTGGTCCGCTAGCAGCACAACGCCGTCGGCGCGGATTTGCATCACCTCATACTTGTCGCTGATCGCAATTTGATGAAATTGGCGACCATCCCGGGTGCTGCGATAAACCCCGGCGGAATTGGCAACCACGATGGTGCCGTCGTCCAGCGGCTCAAATCTGGCTTTGTACTCGGCCGGTGGCAAGCCAGCTTCAAGTCCCACGCGGCGCCACCGCTCCCGCTCCAGCCTATACAAGCCATCCGCAGTGGATAACCACATCACACCGGAGCGGCTACGCCTTATCTGATAAACCGTGTGTTCCGGCAGCCCCTCTTCCTTGCCGTAATAACGCACTTTACCTTGATCGAATACGCTCACCCCACCAAAGTTATAGCCAACCCACAGCGCCGAACCGACCGCCAGAATGCCATTGGTATTGTTTGACTTGAGCTTATTGCCATCGATCGCGGACAGTCGCTCGAAACGGACACCGTCAAAGCGATAGACGCCATCCGTAGCCGCAAACCACAACATGCCGCGATCATCCTGCGTCATCTGAAAGTTGACAGTAGGCGCCCCATCTCGCTTGTACCAGGCGGTGTGCACCATGCTGGTATGCCAGTAAGGCCATTTCGTCTGCGCCGCCGGCTGGGCACCGGCAAAACCAGTCGTGACAATCAAGCATAGCGTGTACAGCAAATACTTTACTTCGAGTCTCATCTGGTTGACGACGTGGATAACAGGATGAAGCATTAAACCACACCGGCCTGCACGCCGTCGATATGGAAGGCGATGTGCGCCATGCCCTTCACAGGCTGGCGCAAACCTTCCCACAGCGCTTATGAACCCAGGCTGGGACGCTTGGGCGAGTAGGTCCAGCCGGGCACCAGATAGCGCATCGCCATCGCGTCGTCACGCGCGGTGGTGGCGACTTTCTTGTACAGCGCATGCGCCGCCGCGATGCGCTCCATGTCCGGCTCGATGCCCAGGCCAGGCTTCTGCGGCACCGCCACTTCGCCGCCGACGATTTGCAGCGGTTCCTTGGTCAGGCGCTCCTGGCCTTCCTGCCAGATCCAGTGGGTATCGATGGCGGTGATCTTGCCCGGCGCGGCGGCGGCGGCGTGTGTGAACATCGCCAGCGACACGTCGAAGTGATTGTTGGAGTGCGAGCCCCAGGTCATGCCCCACTGCTCGCACAACTGCGCCAGCCGCACCGAACCCTGCATGGTCCAGAAGTGCGGATCGGCCAGCGGAATATCGACCGCGCCCAGCAGATGCGAATGCGCCATCTGGCGCCAGTCGGTGGCGACCATATTGGTGGCGGTCGGGATGCCGGTGGCACGGCGGAATTCGGCCATGATCTCACGGCCTGAATAGCCATCCTCCGGACCGCAAGGATCTTCGGCATAGGCCAGGATGTGGCCCTGGCCGCGACACAGGTCGATCGCTTCGCGCAGCGACCAGGCGCCGTTCGGGTCCAGCGTCACGCGTGAATCCGGATAGCGCTTCTTGATGGCGGTGACGGCTTCCATTTCATCGGCGCCGTTCATCACGCCGCCTTTCAGTTTGAAGTCGCGGAAGCCGTATTTGTCCACCGTGGCCTCGGCCAGCTCCACAATCTGCGCCGGCGTCATCGCTTCCTGATTGCGGCGCGCATACCAGCCGGACGCGCCATCGCCGCTCAAATAAGGCAGATCGGTGCGGCCACGGTCGCCGATGTAGAACAGGTAGGCCAGCATCGGCACGCTGTCGCGCTGCTGGCCGGAGCCCAGCAGCTCGCACACTGGCACGCCCAGGTGCTGTCCCAGCAAATCCAGCAGCGCCGCCTCCACGGCGGTGATCACGTTATCCAGCCGCAGATTGATTTCGTGCGGCTGCTTCAGCACCGCCGCCTCGGCATCGGACGTCACCTGATGCTGGCCGCCGATGAAGGCGCGGATGCTGTTCAGGGTGCGGTTATAGCGGCCGATCTGCGTGCCCACCACCAGCGACACCGAACGTTCCAGCGCACTCAGTATGCCGGCGCCACCCGGCACCTCGCCGATGCCGGTGTTACCGGCGCTATCGGTCAGCAGCACCAGGTTACGGGTGAAGAACGGCGCGTGGGCGCCGCACAGGTTCAACAGCATGCTGTCGTATCCCGCCACCGGGATCACCTGCATGGCGGTTACTACGGGGCTCGAATTGCTCATGACTTGTACTCCAAAAAAATTCGTATCAGCGATAGCGATACAGCTTCACGCGCTGTATGGTGTAGCCATCGCCCGGCAGGCCGATGTGACGGCCCTGATGCGTTTCATCGCCGTTCATCCAACGGCCCTCTACCCAGCGGCCGTTCTGGTAACTGCCTTCTACCGCTTTTTCAATGCCGACCTGGGCACCGTCTTCGCTGCCGAAGACGATGGTCAGTCCCTTGCCCGCGACCAGGAATTCATCGTCGCCGGTCTGTATCACCAGCCCGCCGCGATTCTGCACTTCGGATGGTGCCAGCTTTTCCCACGGCGCGTTGAAGCTGACGCTGAGCGTGTAGCCGCCCATGCGCACGCTCTGCGGCGCCACGTCCACTTCCCCCTCATACGACAGCGGCGCCTTGAAGCCATGCAGCTTACCACTGCCCTGGTGCTGGTTGATGATGGGGCTGATCTGCTTCAGCACACGGTAGGCTTGCGGCAGCGAGGACTCGCCGTTCTTGATGTCGTCGATGGCGAACGGCGAAAATCCGAAGGCATCATGCTCGCCGATCGCGTAGAAGGCATCGGCACCGGCGTCGGGACGTTCGGCGTGGTTGGCTTCCGGGATGAACAGCGGATTGTCCGGCCGCTTGAACTGCCTGGCCCAATGGATAAAGTTGGGGAAGTAGGTATCGATCGCCAGCACGTCGATCGACGGCGCGCCCGGTTTCCAGATATCGAACAAATGCGGCAGCGGTCCAGCGCTGGGATATTCGCCCGGCCGCTTGCCCGGTCGGTTCAGCGCCACATTGACGTACATCGGCAGCGCGTAGGCCGACTTGCCGGCCGCCGTCAGCGCTTCGACAAAGCGCGCGTAGTGCCACGCCTGGAAAATCTCTTCGGCCTCGATGGTGTCGCCAAACACGTCGGCCCAGCTGCCACTGGCGCGCGCGCCACGCTCCAGCCACGCGGTTTTCAGCGCCGGCTGCAAGGTGTCCTTGTGCGCGGCCAGATACGCGGTCAGCTCGGCCGGCACCTGCGCCTGCCACGCCGCGTTGGCGGCCACGCTGTAGTCGCGTACTTCCGGCAGCATGCCGATTTCATTTTCGACCTGCACCATCAACACCGTGTGCTGGTTGTCTACCTGCTTCAGATGTGCCAGCAGCGCGCGGAAAGCGGCGCTATCGGCGGCCAGCGTATTGGCGCTGAACGGCGTCAGTATCTCCTGCGCCACACCGGCGCGCGTGCGGGCACGCGGAAAACGCTGCGTATCTTTCTTGACCCACGCCGGGGCGTAAGTCGACATCGAATTCTTCCACGCGCCAAACCACAGCAGCACCAGTCGCGTATTGTGTGCGCGCGCCTGTTTCAGCACGCCGTCCAGCAGCGTGAAATCAAAGCGGCCTTCCACCGCTTCGATCTGGTCCCACTCCACCGGCGCCAGCACGGTATTCACTTCCGCCGCTTTCAGCGTTGGCCACAGCTGGTCCAGATACGCCAGGCTGGACGCCGATGAGTTATGCAGCTCGCCGCCCAGCAGCAGGAAAGGCTGGTCATCCACCATCAACTGGGTAGCGCTGCCCTGCTTGCGCAGATGCGGTGGCGACGCCGCGTAGGCGTTACCCCAATCCAGCAAGGCAAAGGCCGCCGCGCAAAGTGCCAGACGCAGGTGGCGTGTCGATGCGTCCATGTTATCCCTTAAAAAAAACCGCCCCCGAAGGGGCGGGCTAAAAGGCCCCGCTGGGAGATACGGGGGGCCAGACGATTAGAACTTGAAGCGCAGACCCAGCGCGTAGCTGCGGCCCGGCGAATAAATCGAATACGTCGCGTTACTGAACTGGTAGTAGGTCCGGCGCGAGTCGTTATTCAGATTGACGATGTCGAAGCTGAGGCTAGGCCAGTTATCCTTGTCGAACACCTCACCCAGATCCACGCTCGACGAGAAGTCCAGCTGCTTGTAGTTGTCCGAGTACAGCGCGGCGTTGGTGATGCCGTTCTGGTTGGTGCCCGCCACCTGGCTGCCCTTCGAGAAGGTGTGCGACAGACGCGCCATGTAGCCGTGGTTCTCGTAGTAGACCGAGAAGTTGTTGGTACGGTTAGGCACACCCAGGGCCACGAAGCCCGCCGCGCCCTCGCCGCTGCCACGCTGCGTGATGAAGGTCGCGGTTTCGTTGATGCCGAAGCCGCGGATCGGCAGGATCTTGTCCAGCGGTTGTACCCAACCCAGTTCCAGACCACGGATACGCAGTTCGCCGGCGGCGTTGCGGGAACGGGTCAGTACCACGGTGGCCACATCCGGACCGCCACGCGAGTTGATCGCCGCCTGCTGGTTCGGGGTCAGCGTGCCGTAGTTGATGCCGTAGGCAGCCAGCGAGCTGAATGGCGCGGTGATGTTTTCGCTGATGGTGAAGCCATCCACCTTCTTCTGGAAGCCGGTGATGCTGACATAACCTTCGCGGCCGGTGTACCAGTCCAGGCCAATGTCGATGTTATCCGACAGGTAGGGCTTCAGCGCCGGGTTGCCCACCGAGCCGACGTCCGCCGACACCGACGAGAAGTTCACGCCAGGACGCAGCGCGTTCGGATCGGCGCGCGTCATGCTGCGCGAAATCGCGGCGCGGGCGATCACGTCGCTGCGCAGGTTGATGGCGGCGGTGGCCGATGGCAGCGTGTTGTTGTAGGTGGTGTCCTGATACACCCACTGGTCGATGTTCGGATACTTGCTGCCGTTGAGCGTCAGGCTGGCGTTGCGCGGGTCCGAAATCGAGTTGAGCGAACCAACCGACTGCTTGGTGCGCACATAACGCACGCCGGCGTTGTAGCGCATCGGGAAGCCGGCCAGGTCGTATTTGCCGTTGGCTTCAGCATACAGGCCGGTGGTTTTCTCACCGATGTAGCCCGAGCTGGCGCCGGTCGACGACGAACCGCTGTCCGGCGCGCTGTTGAAGTACTGCTGGTAGTTCGAATCCTTCGAGAAGCGCGCCCAATCAACGATCGGTTTGCCGTACGGTCCCTGGATGATGTAGCTGGCCAGCGCCGATTGCGGAATCAGCGAACCGCCATTCACCAGCGGCGTGGTGGCGCCGGTGGTGTAGCCGGTGCCATAGCCCGGATACAGCGACGCCGCACTGGTGCCAGGGGTCGATGCACCGTCGCAGGTTGGCGCGCCGTTAGGGCCGGACAGGAACACATTCGGGTTGTTGCCGCAGACCGCAGCCTGCCACGCCGCCGAATTGTCGGTGGCGCGGATGCGGCGGGTGATGTCGTCATACGCCACACCGCCCTTGATGCTGAACTTGTCGTCGCCCCAGGTCAGATCGCTGTGGAAGCCCTTGGTCTCAGTTTTGCGGAACTCGTTCTGCACGTTGACGCGGCCGCCGGACCACACGTAGTTGGCCGGGTTGTTCAGGTCCACGTTGGAGGTGATGGTCGGGATGCCGCCGTTGTTGGCGTAGGTGGCCGTCACACCGCTGTTGGCGGCGGTGGTCAGGTACACGGTCGGCGCTTCGTGGCTGAAGTTACTGCGGGTGTAGTTGATCTGCGCGTCCAGTTTCAGGGTCGGCGTGATCTTCCACTCCATGCCTGGGTTGAGGCCCAGCAGGCTGACCTGGTCATGACGGTAGCCATGCTCGAAGAAGAAGCTGGTGTTGGCGAAAGTGCCGCTGGTGACGGTACAGCCGTTGCTGCAGTCGCTCTTATCGACCGTCATGTTCATCGGGATCATGCCACCGTTACGGACCGACCAGTCGTAGTCCATGCGCGTCATCTTGTCATCGCGCTTGCTGTACATGGTGTCGATGTAGAAGTGCAGATTCTCCGACGGGCGATACTCGGCGCTCAGGATGGCGGCGCCTTTGTCTTTGGTGCCAAAGTAGTCCATGCTGCGGCCCAGGCGCGGCAAGATGGCGTTGTCGATCTGCTGAATCGTCAGGCCAGGGTTATTCGCCAGCAGCCATGCCTGGTCGATGACGGTGCCTGCGGTCAGGCCGGCGCCGGCGCCCACCGGCACGGTCGATGGCACGGTGTAGTTGCCGCCGCCGGTGTTGTTACGGGTGCTGCTGGTGTTCTGCGCGGCCGACAGGTTGGCGTTGGTCCAGCCTACCGACTCCCAGCCGGTGGTGTGCACCTGCTGGCGCGACAGCGTGATGCCGCCCAGGATGCCCCAGTTGCCAAAGGTCTGGCTGGCCAATATGAAGCCACGGCCGCCGGCCTTGTCGGCGATCTGCTGCTTGGTGCCGGTGAAACCGCCGGTGATGTAGCGGCCTTCCTTGTCGAACGGACGGGCGCTGCGCATGTTGACCACGCCGGCGGCGCCGCCTTCGATCTGGTCGGCGGTCGGGCTCTTGCTGACGGTGAGTTTGGTGAACAGGTCGGTCGGCAGCAGGTCGAGGTCGACCTCGCGGTTGGTGTTGGCGCCGTCGACCGGGCCGGAGGACGCCACCGCGATCGGCGCGCCGTTCAGCAGGATCTTGGTGAAGCTGGAGCCCAGACCGCGAATCTGGATGGTCGAGCCTTCGCCGGTGACGTCGCGCGACACGCCCACGCCCGGAATGCGGGCCAGCGATTCAGCGATGTTCTTGTCCGGGAATTTACCGAAGTCTTCGGAGTTGATCGAGTCCTGGAAGCCGACCGCTTCCTTCTTGTCCTTGGCGGAGGACAGCAGCGAGTTGCGGTAGCCGCTAACCTGCACCACCGTCATCGGCTCGTCTTGGGCGGCGGCCGGGGCGGCTGGAACGGCGGGAGTGGCTGCTGGAACGGTATCCTGGGCATATGATTGCGCAATCAATCCAGCCATAACAGTCAGGCCGAGCGCCATCTGCCGGCGCGTTTGCCGGGCTTTCTTGTGCTTCACTAACATTTGACAGTCTCCTTCGGTAATTCACCGTGGTTATTTTTATAAATCGAACACCAGTTTCTTCAAATGGTTGCGCGATCATTTAAGTCTACGAGCCTTGGAAAGTTGTTGTCAACAAAAATAATGCCAGAAATGTTATGCGCTACCATTTGATATCAAAAAGAAATCACTCAACCGCCGCGCACAGAGGGAAAGCATGAAATGTAGAGCCAACATTTGGGTGTGGCGGGATTGATACGTTGACGGCCGGAGCGGGTTACATCTGCTTACTGCGGATACATTTTCTGCGTCAGCGTGGCGCAGGACTGCGCCGTTTTACGACCAAGCGCCACTGATGGCGATACTGAGGAGAAATCAACATGGAAAACACCACCCGCACCCGCATTCATCCCATGATGGCTGTTGCCGCCGCTTCGGTCACGCTGATCAGCCTGGTCGGTGCAGCATCCATCGCTGGCCTGCTGCCTAGCTCGCACGCCACGCCGCAGAACGATGCGCAGGCAACAGTGGCGGCCAATGCGCCAACCGTGGCGGCGGCACCAGCAGCGGCACCGGCACCAGCAGCGGCACCAGCGCCAGAGCCACGCCGGGTGGTGGAGCATAAAACGGTGGTGCATCACACCTATGCGCCAGCACCGCAGCAGGTTGCGCAGACAGCGACGCCGGCACCTGCGCCGGTGGCACAAAACAGCCCGGTCGGCATCGGCATCGGCGCGGTGGTGGGTGGCTTGATCGGCAATCAGGTCGGTCATGGCAACGGCAAGGCGCTGGCCACCATCGCCGGTGCGGTGGGCGGCGGCTACGTAGGTAACGAAATCGCCAAACGCAATCAGCCCACGCAATAAAGTCAGAACGCGCGCGCGACGGCAAGCACCACTTGATGGCGCCACGTGCCGCCGCCGCCCGTGCTGACGCCGTAGAGATCGGTGCTGCTTGCAGCGCGCGCACGCGTCAGGTCCAGCGAGACTTGCGCCTGCCAGCCCTGGTAGCCGGTGGCCAGCCCAAGACGCGCCTCGTGGCGGCTGGATTGCGCGTTGTCGAAAGAGTGGTAGCTGCCAGCGTGCCAGAACGCCTGCAGGCGCGGCGCCAGCTTCCAGCCGCCATTCACTTCAGCATACAGCGAGCGCTCGCCCATCCCCATGTAATCCGGCGAATAATGCAGGCGCGCGCTGAGCGTTTCACCGGCCAGGCCGACGAACACTTCGCGGTAGTTCCAGCCTGGCGTGTGCGAGAAGGTGTAGCTTGTCACCCCGGTCTCCCAGGCCAGGCCGGACGGCAGCCGCTGCGCATAGCCCGCATAACCGGTCCATTGCGCGCTGCGGTGCGTCTCCACCGCAAGCTGTCCCGTCACCACCTGTCCGCCCGCGAACCAGCCTTCGGCGCCGTCGTAGTTCAGGGCCAGGCGCGCCGCCGGCTTGTCGTCACTGAGCGTGACGCCGCGATACAGATAGTTGGAAAGCAGGCCCGCGCTACCGCTCAACTGCGCCTGCGCATCGGGTGCATCCAGCGCCAGCAACGAGGCCAGCACGCTCAGGGCGAGCGGGCGTATCGACTGACGGAACTGGGTTGGCACGCGCATGAACATTTTCCTGTAATGCGGATGATGGTGGCACAGAGATCTATCCCCGTCAAAGGTGCGCTGCCTTCATTCAGCACGATGCCCTCGCGCAGCCGGGCTGCCGGCATTTGCGGCTTCAGCTCCTCCAGCAGCGCCAGCATGCCGGAGACGTGCGCCGCCGCATACGACGATCCGGTGACCAGTCCCCAGCGTCCGCCCGGCATGGTGGTCGGAATATCGCGGCCCGGCGCCAGCAAGGTGCGCGTGCCGTTGCGCGTGTTCGCGCCGTCCGACGCCACCGCGAACACGCCGGGCAGGCTGGCGGGGAAACCGCCATCGGCCCGCGCCGGATCGACCGCGCCCACCACCCGGATGCCGCGCTGCTGCGCCGCTTCCACCAACTGCTGTAACAGCCTGTCCTGCGGTCCGGACAAGCTGAGGTTAATCACCTGCGCGCCATTCGACAGCGCAAAGTTCATGGCCTTGGCCAGCGTGAAGCTGTTGCAGCGGGTTGCGCTGCCGGCCTGCCAGCAGGCGCGCAACGCCAGCAGCCGCGCGTCCGGCGCCACGCCTTCGATGCCGACACCATTGCCGGCCCGCGCCGCGATCACGCCCGCCACCGCGGTGCCGTGCAGTTCCGGCACATACTTCTGGCCATCGACAAAATTCTCTTCCAGCGCCACCTGCCCTTCCAGGTCGGGGTGATGGCTTTCGACGCCGCTGTCCACCACCGCCACCGTGACCTTGCGTCCGGTGGCGGCCTTGCGCACTTCGTCCAGCTGCCAGGCGCCGGCGGCCGGCTGCATGCGGTACAAGGGATCGCTGCCGGCCTGCGCCACGAAGTCCTGGATCACCTGTGCCCATTCGATGCGGCGGTCGCGCGACAGCGCTTCCAGCACCGGCTCGGCGGACTGGCCGGTGCGTAGGCGCATGCGGTAACAGTCAACGTTCAGCACCGGCATCGCCCAGTCTTCCATCAACTCCAGCTGATAATCGTGCGCCACCGCTGTGGCGATGCGCTTGCGCGCGGCCTTGCCGGCATCTTCGCGGTAATCGGCGCTGCCGTAGCTGTCGGCGCGGAAGTGCGGCGCCGGCAAATGGAACATCACCAGAATCTCGGCATGCTCCGGTGCTTTCTGCGCCACCGGCAGTTCCGCTTGCGGGACGATGCGCGGCAGGTCCAGTCCCTCCTGCGCCGCAGCGAGACCGGCGCACAAGCACAACGTCAATGCCAGCAGGCGTTTCATGGCTGGCCCGCAGTCAGCGCCTCGGCCTGCGCCACCAGCGGCGAGTCGCGCAACGCCGACAGCAATTCCGCCTGGCGGCCAGATTCCACTTCCAGCATGTAAGCACCGGTGACGGTGGGGCCGCCGGTGATCTGTGCGCCGTGTTCCTGCAGCAGATGCTGCACGTCCTGCAGCCGCGCCTCGGCCTTGAACACCACCAGCACGTCCGGCGTGGAGGCGGGGCCGTGGCCCAGCGCCTGATAGGACGGCGCTTCACCATGCGGCACCAACTGCGTGGCCAGCACCAGGATCGCGGCAAACTGCGCGGCGATGGCCCAGCCCTGCCAGCGCCAACCTTCCAGCCATGCGCGCACTCGCGCGATCAGGCCGGCCGGCGTGGCAGCCTGCTGCTGCGGTAACTGCGGCGGCAACTGCGGCATCAGCCGCGCCAGCGCGCGTTCCGGGTCCAGGCCGGCGGGCAGCGGACCTTCCGTCTGCAGCAGCTTGCGCTGCCAGGCCAGATCCTGGCGGCAGTCGGCGCAGCTATGCAAATGCTCTTGCACGCGTTGCGCCTCCGCCGCGTCCAGCGAGCCGGAGGCATACCAGGGCAGCAGATCCTGCAGCGCCAGATGTTCGGTCTCGCTCATGCTCATGTGGGTACTCATTGCATCTCTTCCATATGATCGGACAGCATGTCCTTCAGCTTTTGCTTGGCGTGGAACATGCGCGTTTTCACCGTGTTGACCGGACAGCCCATGGTCTCGGCGATTTCCTGATACGCCATGCCATGGTAATACGTCAGGCTGACCACCATGCGCTGTTCCAGCGGCAGCGCATCCAGCGCGCGGCCGACGCCGCGCTGCAACTGGCGCGCCGCCAGCGCGTGATCGGGCTCGGTGCCGGCCTCGCCGGGCAGTTCTTCCTGCGGCTCCAGCGGCTCGTCGCGGCCGCGCAGCGCCTTCAAGCCCTGACGGTAAGCGATGGCGAAAATCCAGGTCGACGGCTTGCAGCTGCCGTCGTAGGTGGATGCCTTCTGCCACACCACCATCATGGTGTCGTTGATGATTTCTTCCACCAGCGGCACGCTGCGCGTCATGCGGTCGAGGAAGCGCGCCAGCCGCGAAAAGTAAGCGCGGTACAGCACTTGAAAGGCGAGCCGGTCCCCGCCGCAGATCCGCTGCAGCAGCACATTCTCGTCCACCTCGTCCGACACGCCCATCCTTCCGCCCATCCGCATGCATTTTCTCCTCTGGTGCCGTGAATACGCAGCCAGCGGAAAAAGGTTCAAACCCCGCGCAAAAATATTTTCCCCGCCAATTTTGAACCATCTTCGGGCGGGCTGCTATTGACCGCTACAACATTAACAGAATGCTCAGCGAACGTGCTTGCCTCTTCCGTCTTCTGCGGCCCGGCCCTGTTGGCGCCGGACCATGGCGCTTTGCTCCGCCTCCTCCTCCTGGCGCCGCTGCTCGAAGAATGGATCGTCCGTGCCGGCTTGCACACCTGGCTTCTGCGGCGCACTTCGCCCCTTCCTGCGCTGTTGCTCAGCGCTGCCGCCTTCAGCGCCCTGCATCTGGGCTCGGGCCTGACGGCGGCGGTGCTGGTGTTTTGGCCCGGCTTACTGTTCGGCGCTGCCTATCAGCGCTGGCGTGACTGGCGTTTGTGCGCGCTGCTGCATGGCCTGTGCAACGCCTTTGCAATCACCCTTTGTGGATCTTAGTGACTGGAGAACCGATGAAACCTATCCCACCGTCCCACCGCCGCGCGCTATCAGCCGCCGGTCTGTGGACCATGCTCACGCTGGCGTCCGGCGCGCAGGCGGCCGACGCCCTGAACGGCAAGAGCCTGTACCTGAATGGGCCGACCTCCGGCGGCACCGCCTGCGCCTCCTGCCACGGTGCCACGCCGGCCAACAACGTCAATGGCATTCTGGCGGCGGCCAACAACGCCAGCGTGATCAGCAGCGCCTTCGCCGCCAATCGCGGCGGCATGGGTTCCCTGTACAACGGCAAATTCAGCGCCGCTGAACTGGATGACCTGGCGGCCTTCATCGGCAATCCGAATGTGACGGCGGCGCCGGCAGCCTCGCTGGCGCCGGCCACGCTGTCCTTCGCCGGCACCACCGTGGGCCAGAGCAGCGCAGCCCTCAGCACCACGCTGACCAATAGTGGCAACGCCGCGCTGAACATCAGCGCGCTGAGCGTGGGCGGCGCCAATGCCGGCGACTTCGCCATCACCGGCGGCAGTTGCAGCGCCGGCGGCTCGGTGGCAGCGGGCGCCAACTGTTCGGTGCAACTGGTGTTCCGTCCGACCGTGGCCGGCGCGCGCGGCGCGGCGCTGAACATCAGCCATAACGCCACCGGTGGCAGCAGCAGCGTGGCCCTCAGCGGCACTGGCAACAGCACGCCAACCGCCACCATCGCGTTGTCGGCCACCACGCTGAACTTCGGCGCGCTGGTGACTGGCAGCGCTTCGCCGGTACAGACCATCACCATCAACAATGCTGGCCAGGCCGCGCTGAGCTTCAGCAGCATCGCGCTGTCCGGCGCCAATGCCGGCATCTTCACGCTGGGCGGCACCTGCACGACCTCGGCGCAAGTGGCGGCTGGCGGCAGTTGCACTGTCACCCTGAGTGCGACGCCAACAACGGCTGGCGCCTTTGCCGCCAGCCTGAATCTGGCCTCCAATGCCAGCAATGGCGCGCTCGCGGTCAGCCTGTCCGGCAGTGCCAGCGCGGCGGCGCCTTCGCTGTCCGCCAATCCTGGCGCCGTGGCTTTCGGCAGCCAGACCATCGGCGCCGGCGCCACCACGCAGAACGTGGCCGTGACCAACCGTGGCAACGTGGCGGTGACCTTTAGCGGCATCACCGTCAGCGGCGCCGCCAGCGTCAGTATCGGCAGCGGTGGTTGCAGTGGCACCCTGGCGGTGGGGGCGAGCTGCAATGTGCCGCTGTCATTCGCGCCGACTGCGGCGGGTGACATCAGCGCCACGCTGCTGGTGCGATCGAATGCGCCTGACCTGTCGGTCGGCATCACCGGCTCCGGCACCACGGCCGCCGCCGCGCGGCCGGTGTTGTCGGATACCGCTGCGGTGGTGTTCGCGGATACGCAGGTGGGCCAGCAAGCCGCCGTGCACCACGCCACGCTGAGTAACAGCGGCAATGCCGCGCTGAAGATCACTTCTCTGGTCCTCGGTGGCAGCAACCCCGCCGACTTTGCGCTGGCCGGCAGCTGCGCCGTTGGCGGCACCGTCAGTCCTGGCGCCAGCTGCACCATCGACACCACCTTCCAGCCCTCCACCGCCGGTGCCCGCAGCGCCGATCTGGTCTTGATGACCGATGGCGGCGTCCAGTTCAGCGTGCACCAGAGCGGCAACGGTCTGGCCGTGCCCACCACCACGCCTGGCCTGAGCGCCAATCCGCAATCGTTCGACTTCGGCAGCGCCACTGTCGGCGCAACCGGACCACTGAAGCGCTTCACGCTGACCAACACCGGCAGCGCCGCACTGACCATCGACAGCGCCACCTTCAGCGGCCCGTACGCCATCGCCAGCGATGCCAACGCCTGCGGCGCCTTCCCACTGACGCTGGCCGCCGGCGCCTCGTGCGAGCTGCCGGTGCGCTTCACGCCCACCGGCACCGGCAGCGCCAGCGGCAACCTGACGCTGCAAGCCAGCGGCACCAGCTGGACCGTCGCCCTCAGCGGCCAAGGCAGCGCCGCTGCCGCCACCGACAACTCGCACCACAACCGTGGCGGTGGCGGCTGCTCGTCGGTACAGGATGGGAACGATCCAATGCTGGCCATCCTGGTCGTGCTGGCCGCCGCCGTGCTGCTGTGGCGGCGCCGCCAGGCCCGCGCCGCCGCTGCGGCGGGCACGCTGGCCGCGGTGGCCGCATGCGCCGTGTTCACCATGCCGTCGCCCGCATCCGCGCTGGAAACCGGCCAGCCGGCACCCGCCTTCACGCTGAACGGCCCGGATGGCGCGGTCCGGTTGGATCAGTACAAGGGCAAGCTGGTGTACATCGATTTCTGGGCCTCGTGGTGCGGCCCGTGCCGCCAGTCCTTCCCGTGGATGAACGAGATGCAGGCACGCTACGGCAATCAGGGCTTGCAGATCGTTGGCGTCAACGTCGATGCCAAATCGGACGATGCGCGCAGCTTCCTGGCCGCCACGCCGGCGCGCTTCGTCATCGCCTTCGATCCGAATGGCACCGCGCCACGCACCTACGGCGTCAAGGGCATGCCGAGCAGTGTGCTGATCGGCCCGGACGGCAAGGTGCTGTATGAGCACAGCGGCTTCCGCGCCGCCGACCGCGAAGCGCTGGAAAGCCGCATCAAGGCCGCGCTGGGAGCGGTGAAATGAAGGCCCGCTACGTGATCGCACTGTGCTGCGCGGCGGTCGGCCTGTCCGGCTGCGCGCTGCCGCAGGTGCAGCCGTGGGAAAAAGGCCAGCTGGCGCGCCAGGACATGCTGCTGCAGGGCGACGCGCTCGGCACCCGCTTCAATGAACACATCTACGCCAGCAAGGAAGCCGCCTCCGGCGGCAGCGCGGTTGGCGGCGGCGGCTGCGGCTGCAACTGACAAGGAGCCCTATGGATAACACCAAACAGCCGGTGGGACAGGCATTGCTGGCGGCGGCCATGCTGCTGCCTGGCCTGGCCCACGCCGAGGCGCCGCCAGAGCGCGGCGCCATCAGCGTCAAATACCTGTACTACAAGGAGGACCAGCCGGACCTGGATCGCGTGCAAGTGCATGCGCCGTCAGTGTCGGTGATGGCGCCGGTGGCGGGCGAGTGGACCATCGCCGCCAGCGCCACCATGGACGATGTCTCCGGTGCTTCGCCACGCTTTCACACGGCGGTATCCGGCGCCTCGCGCATGGACGACTTGCGCAAGGCGGGCGATGTCACCGTGACGCGCTATCTGCCACACGGCACGGTCAGCGTTGGCACGGCCTTCTCCACCGAGCACGATTACCGTTCGCGCGCGTTGTCGCTGCAAGCCACCTTCGACAGCGACGACAAGAATACCACCTGGGCGCTGGGCCTCGGCGGTTCGGACGACACCATCAATCCGGTCAATCACGCGGTGGTTAACGAAGGCCGGCAAACGGTCAGCGTGCTGGCCGGTGTGACGCGCGTGTTCACGCCGATCGACATCGGCCAGCTGACCTACACCCACAGCAGCGGCCACGGTTACTACTCCGATCCGTACAAACTGGTCGACAACCGGCCACGCCAGCGCGATCAGGATACGCTGCTGGCGCAGTGGAATCACCGCTTCGTCGATGCCGACGCCACCAGTCGCCTGAGCTATCGCTACTACCGCGACAGCTTCGGCATCAGCGCGCATACGCTGTCGGGCGAATGGGTACAGTCGCTGGTCAACGGCTGGACATTGACGCCGGCGCTGCGCCTGTATTCGCAGCGGGCCGCCGACTTCTATTTCGATCCGGTCTACGACGCCAAGCTGGGCGCGCCGTTCCCGCCCGGTTATGTGTTCGGCGGTTCGGCCTTCACTTCGGCCGATCAGCGTCTGTCCGGGTTTGGCGCGGTCACGGTGGGCCTCAAGGTGGCCAAGCAGATCGACCAGGACTGGAGCGTGGATCTGAAGCTGGAACGCTACGAGCAACGCGGATCGTGGCGGGTGTTTGGCACCGGCAGTCCGGGCCTGCAGCCGATGCGCGCCACCAGCCTGCAGGTCGGCTTCACGCGGCTATGGTAGAGCAGATTTACACCGTTTCGTTTTCCGCCATGGGCAGCCGCTGCGAGGTACGCCTGGCGGCGGCCGATGCGGCGGTGGCGCGTCATCTGGCCATGCGCGCCATTGAGGAAGTGCGGCGCATCGAGCATAAATATTCGCGCTACCGCAACGACAGCGTGGTGGCGCGCATCAATGCCGCCGCCGGCTTGCGGCGCGTGAGGTGCGATCAGGAGACCGCCGCGCTGCTGGCTTATGCCGACACGCTGCATGCCAGCAGCGAACAGCGTTTCGACATCACCTCCGGCGTGCTGCGCAAGGCATGGGATTTCCGACTGGCGGTGCTGCCGCGACCGGAGGTGCTGGCCGGTCTGCTACCGCTGGTCGGCTGGCACCGGGTGGAATTTGACGATGAATCGGTGTTCCTTCCCCAGCAGGGCATGGAGCTGGATTTCGGCGGCTTCGGCAAGGAGTATGCGGTGGACCGCGCGGCGGAGATGCTGACGATAATGGGCGTGACGCAAGGTTATGTGAATCTGGGCGGCGACATGCGCTTTATCGGTCCGCGTCCGGATGGCGCGGCGTGGGAGATCGGCATTCAGGACCCGCGCGATATGTCGGCCACGGTGGCGGGTATTCCGATGGAGCGCGGGGCGCTGGCCACCAGCGGCGATTACGAGCGGTTTATCGAGCTTGATGGGCGACGCTATTGCCATGTACTGAATCCGCGCAGCGGTATGCCGGTGTCTTACTGGCGTTCGGTGAGTGTGGTGGCGCCGCTGGCGATTACAGCCGGCAGTTGCACCACCACGGCGATGCTGCTGGAGCGGGATGGTCTGGATTTTCTTGAGCGCGCGGATGTGCGTTATCTGGCCATCGATTACGAGGGTCGTATTTTTCGGAGAACATGATGAGGTTCATTTTGAAATGGCTGTGCGCGTTGATGGTGGCGCTGTGGCTGCCGGCGGCGCTGGCGGAGGATTTTCTGCCGCCGGAGCAGGCGTTCGTGCTGAAGGCGGAGCTGCTGGATGCGCATACGGTGAGTCTGCGGTGGGCGATGCCGGCGGGGTATCACTTGTATCGCGAGCGTTTGTCGTTCACCGGGCCGGGGGTGACGCAACCACAACTGCCGGCGGGGCAGCGCAAGTTCGATGAGAACTTTGGCAAGGAGATGGAGACTTACTACACCTCGTTGGCGCTGAAGGTGCCGGTCAGCGGCACGGCGCCGTTCGATCTGACCGTCGGCTATCAGGGATGTGCGGATGCGGGCTTGTGCTATCCGCCGGTGGCGCTGACCTACACTATCAATCCGGCCGCGCCGGGCGTGCTGAGCGCGGCAACGCCAGCGCCAGCGCCGACTGCGACCGCGCCGGTCGCGCCCTCCGCGCCCCCCGCCCCGTCCAGCGTCGCCGCCGAAGACGACACCTCGCTCGCCCAGCGCACGCTGCAAAGCGGCAGCGTGTGGCGGATTGGCGGCGCCTTTCTGGTATTCGGCCTGCTGCTGTCCTTCACCCCCTGCGTGCTGCCGATGGTGCCCATCCTGTCCTCGATCATCGTCGGTGAGGGCAACGTAACCCGCCAGCGCGGCCTGCTGCTGGCCGCCGCCTACAGCCTGGGCATGGCACTGGTCTACACCGCGCTCGGCGTGGCGGCGGGCCTGGCCGGCGAAGGCTTGGCCGGCGCGCTGCAAAAACCATGGGTACTGTTGACCTTCGGCGCCCTGTTGTTCGCGCTCGCGCTGTCGATGTTCGACGTCTACCAGCTGCAACTGCCCGGCGCCCTGCAAAGCCGCTTGAGCGAATCGAGCGGCCGCCAGAGCGGCGGAAAAATCATCGGCGTATTCATCATGGGTGCGCTGTCCGCGCTCATCGTCGGTCCCTGCGTGGCAGGCCCGCTGGCCGGCGCCCTGCTCTACATCAGCCAGACCGGCAACGCCGTCACCGGCGGCTGGGCGCTGTTCTCCATGGCGGCCGGCATGAGCGTGCCGCTGCTGCTGACCGGTCTCTCTGCGGGCAGCCTGCTGCCACGCGCCGGTGCCTGGATGAACAGCGTGAAAAAAGTCTTCGGCCTGCTGCTGATCGCAGTGGCGATCTGGATGATTAGCCCGGTGCTGCCGGTCACCGCCAGCATGGCGCTGTGGGGCGCGTTCGCCATCCTGTGCGCCGCCTTCCTGCGCACCAGCGACGCGCTGCCGCAAAGCGCCGGTATCGGCGCCTACTCGGCCAAGGCATTGGGCGTGGTGATGCTGCTGGTGGGGATCTGTGAACTGGTGGGCGCCGCCAGCGCCGGCTCGGATGTGCTGCAACCGCTGGCCCACCTGCGCGGCAGTGCCGTGGCCAGCGTCACGCAGACCGCCGCACATGACGGCCCGCGCTTCACCCGCATCCGCACCGTGGCGGAACTGGATCAGGTGCTGAATGCCACCACCAAACCGGTGATGCTGGACTTCTACGCCGACTGGTGCGTCGCCTGCAAGGAAATGGAACGCATGACCTTTTCCGAAAGCCGGGTTGCCGCCGCCATGCAGGACATGCTGCTGATCCAGGTCGACGTCACCGCCAACAACCCGGACGACCGCGCGCTGATGAAGCGCTTCCAGCTGTTCGGCCCACCCGGCATCATCCTGTTCGACGCCCGCGGCAAGGAAGTGCCGCAGGCGCGCGTGATCGGCTTCATGCCGGCGGACTCCTTCGTGCGCCAGCTGCAGCGCACCGCCAGCTGATTAGTACTTGGCCGGCGCATTCGCCGCCGGCGTCGCCGAGCGAATGAATTCGCGCAGGTCGTCGTTGGCGGTGGCCAGGTCTTCCGATCGCAGATACATCATGTGGCCGCTACGGTAGCCCTCAAAGCGCAGACGATCCTTCATCTTGCCGCTCGGATCCAGCTGCCACATGGTGTACTTGGCGTCGAAATAGGTGCAGGCGCCATCGTAGTAGCCGGACTGGATGAACACCTTCAGGTACGGATTGGCCGCCATCGCCATGCGCAGATTCTCGCCGGTGTGCTCGTTCTTGAAGTCCCACGGATGCACGTCGCCGAACAGGTTGTACTTGATGTCGGTCTTGAAGCCCAGATCCACCCGCAGGTACTGGTTGATGGCCGGCGTGAACGAATGCAGCCACGAAGTCAGCTCGGCGTTGTAATCCACCTTGTCGCCGGAATCGGTCTTGTCGATGCCGAGGTAGCGCGAGTCCAGACGGCCCACGGTCTTGCCCTGCTTGCGCAGCAGCTCTTTCCAGAACTGGCCAGGCTGCACCGCCAGATTATTCTGCAGCACATAGTCAACCGACAGGCCGGAGTAACGCGCCACCTTGGCGGCGATCTGCGCCTTCTTCTGCGCGTCGAGGAAACCGCCCTTGGCCAGCGCCGGCAGGAATTCGTCGGTGGTGAAAGCTTCCACTTCCGGCAGCACGTCCTTCAGATCCTTGGCCTGCAGATCGGCCGGCAGCACTTTCTGATACCAGGCGGTGGCGGCGTAGTACGGCAGTTTCAGCGCGTCGTCGACCGCACCGTCACGCTTCAGGCCCAGTTCCGTCGGCGACACCAGCACCACGCCGTTCAGATACATCCACTGCGCGTTCTGCAGCTCCAGCGCCAGGCCGGCCACGCGCGAGGTGCCGTAGCTTTCGCCGATCAGGTACTTGGGCGAAGTCCAGCGGCCTTCGCGCGACACAAAGGTGCTGACCCATTCAGCCAGATACTGAATGTCCGCGTTCACGCCAAAGAAGCGTGCGCGGTCGGTTTTACCATCCAACACGCGCGAGAAGCCGGTGTTGACCGGATCGATATAAATAATATCCGCCACGTCCAGAATCGAATGCGGATTGTCCTTCACGCCATACGGCTGCACCGGATAACCTTCCGAGTCCAGGTTCAGCACCTTGGGACCGGTGTAGGCGATGTGCATCCACACCGATGCCGAGCCAGGGCCGCCGTTAAACGACAGCACCAGCGGACGCTTGCTCTTGTCGCTGACATCGGTGCGCTGGTAGTAGGTATAGAACAGCGACGCCGTCACCTTGCCATCCTTGTCCCACACCGGCTGGGTGCCAGCGGTGACTTTGTACGGCACCACTTTGCCCTTGATGGTGACCTGGCCAGTCTTGGTCACCTGGCTATCGGCTTTCAGCAAGCGCTCGCTGGCTTGCAGTTCTGCCGCACGTTCCTTGCTGAGTGCTGGCGCCTTGTCGGCGTCTTGAGCGGATGCGGTGGTTGCGGCGGTAACCGCGGCCAGCACCAGTATGGCGAGCTTGAATTTCATGGCTTCTCTCGGGGTTGAAAGAACCAATAGTAGACCAGCCACCCCAGAACTGACAATGAACTGGTTGAAGACTATGGACGCCAATCCAACACCGTCACCGGCTGCGGCGGCACGCTGGCCTGGCCCTCGCCGTCCACCTGCTGCACGTTCTGCACAAACAGGCTGAGAACACCGTCGCGGCGCCACAACTCGGTGTCGTAGCTCGGCTCCCAGGCGCCCACCGAATACGAGGTCAGATCCTCCACCGTCCACGCGCGGGCCGTGTCGGTGATGTCGGCGGTATGCGCCAGCGACACCTTGCTGCCACGCTCCTCGTCGCGGAACACCAGCAGCGCGCCGGCCTGGCCAACCATGATCTGCGGCCGCGCGATCGGAATCCGCTTGGTACCCTGCCCGCTCAGCGAAAACGCCGTCTTACGGAACCCCAGCGACCGTACCCGCCAAGCCGCACCGGTGTGATAGATGACGTGATACTGCGGCACGGTCGAACCGGCATCGCGCCAATAGCTGGCGATGTAAGGCCGGCCCTCGCTGTCGGCCGCCATCGAAGTCTGGTTGATCAACTCACTGTTCTGCGGAATGCGCAGCGCGTATTCGGCGCTGGCGGCGCTGATCGGCAGCGCGTACGGCGTGCCGTCCGAACGCTCCCACGTCAGGCCGCCGTCGCGCGAGCGCGCATAAGCCATGTCATGGTTGCTGGCCACGTCCGGCGATTCGCGCCACACCCAGGACAGATGCAGCGTGCCGCGATCATCGAGAAACGCCTGCCAGTAAGCGTTGCGCTTGCCCTCGCCGGTAATCAGATTGGTGTGCAACCGGGTCCAGCGCTGCGTGGCCGCGTCGTAGCGGTTGATCACCAGATCGCCGCGTCCCGAGCCGCCCAGCCGGTAGAAGAACAGCAGGTTCCCGTTCGGCAGCCGGTAGAACTCCGGATAGGACAGCTCCTGCTCATCGCGGCCGGTCATCGGCAACTGCGGTCCCAGCTCCAGCGATCCCGGCGCCACGCCGCGCGCATAGTGCAGCGGATTGTTATGGTGGTCCCAGGCCACGTGCAGATATCCGGCGCCGTCCACCATGATGCTGATGGTGTTATGCGCATCGGCCGCATTGCCCTGCCACGGCGTGCGCCGCAGCGTCCACTGCGTACTCCCCAGCGTGCGCTTGCCCAGCACCAGATAGCGCTGCGCATCGTAGTAAGCGACGTACTGAGTATCGCCCTGCGTCACCAGCGAATTTTTGCGGAACACCACCGCGTTGACCGAATTATTGGCCCAACCATCGCCCACCACCGAGATCACCGGCGCGGCCACGGCATGCAGGGAAGCAGCCGCCAGGGCTGCGATGATTAAACGTTTTATCATGCGCTCCATGCTAACCCGGCACATGCAAAAAGCCTAGCCCGGATCAATACTAGATTATTTCCTTATGGAAAACTATGAGATAATTCTGACCAGCGCCCCAAAACTTGCCGCTATGACCACCCCACACGACCACACACCCTACCTCGACCAACTGGACGACCCGCATGCCTTCTGGGAACAGCGGATCAAAGCCTGCCGCTGGATGATCGCCAAAACGCTCGGCCTGGGCGCGATCGCGGCCGCACTGGGCGTGCTCGGCCAGGGCTGGCTGGAACACGCGGCACCGCTGCTGCCCATCATCAGCCAGAACTACGGCATCTGGCAGACCGCCTATGTGCTATCGCTGATCCTGATCTTCCTGGTATGGGCCGCCGCCATGCGGCAGAAAATGGGCCTGCTGGAAAACAGCAAGCAGGGCTTGGCCATGCAGAACCGCATCGACGAGCACAATGCCCGCATCGAAGAACGCCGCCGCGCCACCCGGGAGCGCCGCGAAGAGCTGGCCAAGGAGCGCGAAGAGCGCTCGATCTACCACAAGGCGTCCGGTGGCCGCAGCAACAAGTTCGATTACTGATTACTCGTAGCGCAGGCAGTCCACCGGCAGCAGCTTGGACGCGCGCCGCGCCGGATAAAAGCCGAAGAACACGCCCACCAGGCTGGAAAAGCCGCATGCCACCACCACCGCCTGCAAGGTGATGAACACGTCGAACTTGCCGGTGGCGGTAATGCCGGCCGCCGCGCCGGTGGCCATCATGATGCCGAAGATGCCGCCCACCAGGCAGATCACCACCGCCTCGGTCAGGAACTGCAGCAGCACATCGCGCGGCTTGGCGCCGATCGCCATGCGGATGCCGATTTCGCGCGTGCGCTCGGTCACCGACACCAGCATGATGTTCATGATGCCGATGCCGCCGACGATTAGCGAAATCGCGCCGATCAAGCCAAGCAGCGCGGCCAGGCCGGCGCTGATCTTCTGCGCCGTCTCCGCGAACGAGGCCAGATTATCGATGTGGAAGTCGTCCGGCTGATCGAGCTTGATGTGGTGGCGGTCGCGCAGCGTCTCGTTGATGTCCTGGATCGCATCCTGCAGATTGCCGCCGGATTTACCCTGCGCCACCACGTAATGCACATTGCCGGGGAACTGCATCTTGACCAGATTGGCGGCAGCGGCGGTGATCGGCACCACCACGTATTCGCTTAAATCGCCGCCATCCACCTGCTTGCCCTCGCCGTACAGCACACCCACCACCTGGAACGACACATTCTCGATGCGGATGTATTTGCCCAGCGGGTCTTGCTTGTAAAAGAACTGGTCCGCGATCTTGCGGCCGATGACCACCATGCGCGCGGCGGCGCGCACGTCGGCGTCGCTGAAGGCGCTGCCCTTGTCCACCTTCCAGCCGCGAATCTTGAACATGGCAGGCGTCACGCCGTGCACCGTCTTGGAGGCGTTCTCGTTACCTACCGCCAGATTGAAGCCGCCCTGCAGTACCGGCGCCGCGCCGGCCAGCGACGGTAACTGATTCAGCGCATCGGCATCGCGCAGCGTCAGCGCCGGCTGAGCGCCGTTGCGCAAGCGCTGCTGCTGCGCGCGGTCGCCGCCGGGGGAGACGAACAGCATATTGGTGCCCAGCTGCTCCAGCTCCTTGGCGATGAAGCGCTTCATGCTGTCGCCCACCGCCAGCAGCAGCACCACCGAGGTGATGCCGATGATGATGCCCAACATGGTCAGCAGCGTGCGCAGGCGGTTCGCCATCATCGAGCGGAACGCTTCCACCACGATCTGTAAAAAGTTCATATCGTTTATACCATTAATGGTTCAATGCCAACTGCTGCAAGCCTTCGGCGGACGGACCGTCGTACAGCACGCGGCCGTCCTTCAGCCGCATCAGGCGCTTGCTGTAGGCGGCGATGTCCGGCTCGTGCGTCACCAGCAGAATGGTGATGCCGCGTTCCTGGTTCAGCTGCTGGAACGAGCCCATGATTTCCTCGCTGGTCTGGGTATCCAGATTGCCGGTCGGTTCGTCGGCCAGGATCAGCGGCGGGTCACCCACCAGCGCGCGGGCGATCGCCACCCGCTGCTGCTGGCCACCGGACAGCTGGTTGGGCGTGCGCTTGGCCATCGCCGCCAGGCCGACCCGCTCCAATTCCACCAGCGCCTTGGCGTGCGCCTTCGAGCGCGAGACGCCGGCGTAGATCAGCGGCAGCGCCACGTTCTCGGCCACGCTCATGCGCTTGATCAGGTTAAAGCTCTGGAACACGAAGCCGATGGTGCGGTTGCGGATCACCGCCAGCTCGCTGCGCGACAGCGTCAGCGTGTCGACGCCGTTGAGGTAGTAGCTGCCGCCGCTGGCCTGGTCCAGGCAGCCGAAGATGTTCATCAGCGTCGACTTGCCGGAGCCGGATTGGCCCATCACGGCCAGGAAATCGCCGCGCGGCACGGCGAGGTCTATGCCGTGCAGTACCTGGGTTTCCACACTGCCGGAGAAGTAGCTTTTGGTGACCTGACGGATGTCGATCAATAACCCGCTCACATGCCACCCGCCTGGTCGTTGCCGATGGCGCGGGTGATGACCTTGTCGCCTTTTTTCAGCTCACCGCCCACCACCTCGGTGTAGCGGAAGTTGGACAGGCCGATCTTCACGTCCAGCGGCTTGGGTTGGTTCTTGTCGTCCAGCGTGTAGATGCGGAACGAGCGCGCCAGATCGGCCTTGCTGCGGAACGAGGCGTCGTCGTCGCTCGGCGCGTCGTTGGCGGCAACCGCGCTGGCCGAAGCGGATGCGGATGCCGATGCCGCAGCGGCCTCCTGTTTCTTCTGCTTCTCGATTTCCTCGTCGCTGAGGCGGAAGCGCAGCGCGGCGGTCGGCACCCGCAGCACGTTCTGGCGATTGCCCACCAGCAGACGCACCTGCGCCGTCATGCCCGGCTTGAGCAGTTCGTCCTTGTTGTCGACGTCCAGCACCACATTGTAGGTGACCACGTTCTGCACCACATTGGCGGCCAGGCGGAACTGGCGCATGCGCGCATTGAATTCCTTGTCCGGATAAGCATCCACCACGAAGCGCGCCTCCTGCCCTTCCTTCAGCGAGCCGACATCGGCCTCGGAGACGCTGGTATCGATCTGCATCTTGGTCAGGTCGCGCGCGATCTGGAACAGCTGCGGCGTGGTGAACGACGCCGCCACCGTCTGCCCCAGGTCGATGGTGCGCTTGATGATGACGCCATCGATCGGCGAACGAATCACCGAGTTATCCAGATCCGCCTGAGCGCGCGCCAGCTGCGCCTGCGACAACTGGATATTCGCCTGCGCCACATCCACCTCGCGCTTGGACTGGTCCAGCGCCAGCGGCGAGATGAAGCTCTGCGTCACCAGCGTCTGATTGCGCGCGTGGGTGGCTTGCGCCAGCCGCAGCGACGCCTTGGCCGACGCCAGTTGCGCCTCGGCCTGACGCACCTGCGCGTTGAAAATCGTCGGGTCCAGTTTCAGCAGCACCTGTCCCTTCACCACATGGTCGTTGAAGTCCGCTTTCAGTTCGCCCACCGTGCCGGACACCTGCGAGCCGATGTTGATCAGCGCGACCGGATTGATGGTGCCGGTGGCCGTCACCGTCTGCGTGATATTGCCGCTATCGACGGCGGCGGTGCGGAAGCGTGGCGGTGGCACCACAGGGGTCTTGCTTTTGGAATAGTAGGCGGCGGCGCCTCCACCGATCACCAGCAGGGCGATGCCCAGCGCAATTTTCTTCTTGGTCAGGAAAGCCATTGTTTTCAATATGTTCCATAAATAGGTGCGGCAAGTATTGAACAGTTTTGCCTTTAATGCAACTAGTCATTCACTACCTCTTCTGGGGAGGGGCCGCCTACCTAGCTGGCGGTATATGCAATTTTGCAAAGGCGCTTTGCAGCTTTGTCCGTTCTCAGAAGGCGCTTTCCTCCCTACCATGCATACATCAAACAACGGAGGACACCATGTCTGACACGCTCACCATACAAGTCGCGGACGGCAGTTTTAACTGCTACGTAGCGCGCCCCGCCAACGTCGCCAGCGCACCGGTGATCGTGGTACTGCAGGAGATCTTCGGCGTCAACGCCGGCATCCGCAGCATCGCCGACGACTACGCCGCCAAAGGCTATATCGCCGTCGCCCCGGACCTGTTCTGGCGCGCCGAACCCGGCCTGAATATGTCCGAAGACAATCCGGGCGACTGGGCACGCGGCTTCGCGCTGTACAGCGCCTACAACTTCGATGGCGGCGTCGGCGACATCGCCGCCGTGGTGGCGGCGGCGCGCACCCTGCCCGGCGCCTCGGGCAAGGTCGGCGTCACCGGCTACTGCCTGGGCGGACTGATGACCTACCTGACGGCGGCGCGCGCCGAAGCCGACGCCTTCGTCGCCTACTACGGCGGCGGCACCGAGAACTACGCGGCCGAAGCACTGAACGTCGACAAGCCGCTGCTGTACCACCTGGCCGAAGAGGACGAGTACATCAACAAGGCGGCGCAGGAAACCATCCACGCCGCGTTCAATAGCAACCCGCACATCGAACTGCATAACTACCCGGCTTGCAACCACGCCTTTGCCCGCCCAGGCGGCAACCATTACGACACCGCCGCGGCCTCGCTGGCCAACGCACGCACCGACGCATTCTTTAAACAAAACCTGTCCTGAAAATAGAGAGGAAATATCATGTCCGAACAACTCAACCCGTCCCGCCGCAACATCATGGTCGGCAGCGCAGTCGCCGCCGCCGCCACCGCGATGGCCGCCGTCAGCAGCGAAGCCTCGGCCGCCACCGGCGCCGGCAAAGTCACCAAGACCGTCAGCACCATCACCACCCGCGACGGCGTCGAAATCTATTACAAGGACTGGGGTCCGCGTACCGGCCAACCGGTGATCCTCAGCCACGGCTGGCCACTGAGCTCGGATAGCTGGGAATCGGCCGCCTTCTTCCTGGCCAATAACGGCTTCCGCGTCATCACCCACGACCGCCGTGGCCACGGCCGTTCCAGCCAGCCCTGGGAAGGCAACGACATGGACCACTACGCCGACGACCTGGCGCAGCTGATCGAAGCGCTGGACCTGAAGAACATCATCCTGGCCGGCTTCTCGACCGGTGGCGGTGAAGTGGCGCGCTACGTCGGCCGTCATGGCACCAAGCGCATCGCCAAACTGGGCCTGATTTCCTCGGTGCCGCCGCTGATGCTGAAGACCGACACCAACCCGGACGGCCTGCCGATTGAAGTCTTCGACGGCATTCGCGCCGGCCAGGTCAAGGATCGCGGCCAGCTGTATCTGGATATCGCCTCCGGCCCGTTCTACAACTACAACCGTCCTGGCGCGAAACCATCGCAGGGCATCATTCAAGCCTGGTACGCGCAGGGCATGCAAGGTGGCTTTAAAAACACCTACGACTCGATCAAAGCCTTCTCGGAAACCGACTTCCGCGAAGACCTGAAAAAGTTCGACAAGCCGACGCTGGTGATCCACGGCGACGACGACCAGATCGTGCCAATCAAAGCCGCCGGCATCGCCTCGGCCAAAATTGTGAAAGGTGCAAAGCTGATCGTCTATCCAGGCGCCCCGCATGGTCTGACGGATACACATAAAGATAAGTTTAATAACGACTTCCTGGCTTTCGCGAAGTCCTGACCAGAAACCGCCTGCGGGCGGTTTTTTTCTGTGATAAGGTTCCTTCACCATGATGGAACTCTTCTCACAGCCGCAAGATCTCGGCCTGCTTAACTACGGCACCTACTCGCCGTCGCTGGTCATTTTATCCATACTCGTTGCCGTCTTCTCATCGTGGATGGGATTGCAAGTGGCGGCGCAGGCGCGCCTCGCGCGCACTCGCGGCCTGCGCGCCGCCATGCTGACCACCGGCAGCCTGGCGCTGGGCTGCGGTGTCTGGGCCATGCACTTCATCGGCATGCTGGCCTTCGACCTGTGCACCGATGTCGATTACGACCACAGCATAACGCTGCTATCGGTGCTGCCCAGCCTTGCGGCGTCGTGGGTGGCGTTGTTCATCATCAGCATGCGGCACGTCAGCCGCATCTCGCTGATCAGCGGCGGCGTGCTGGTGGGCGCCGGCATCGGCGCCATGCACTACACCGGCATGGCCGCCATGCGCATGGCGCTCGACCTGCGCTACGATCCCTTCATGTTCGGCCTGTCGATCGTGGTGGCGGTGGTGCTGGCCACGCTGGCGCTGTGGATACGCTTTGGCCTGCGCTCGCTGCGCCTGCCGCGAACCTTGATGGGCCTCACCAGCGCGGCGGTGATGGGTTGCGCCATCGCCGGCATGCACTACACCGGCATGGCGGCGGCGCGCTTCATCGGCAAACTGCCGCCGGATGTCTCGCCTGAACAGAATTACACCTTTGTGGCGCTGGCGATCGCGCTGATCAGCGTCGCCGTTACCGTATTCGCCATGGCCGCCAACGGCATGCTGCGCTATCGCCAGATGTACCAGCAGCAGACCGAAAGCCAGGCCTGGATGCGCGCCCTGCTGACCACCACCGTCGACGGCGTCATCACCATCGACCGCGAAGGCGTGATCCATGACTTCAACGCTTCCGCCGAACGCATTTTCGGCTGGCCGCACGATGAAATCGTCGGCCGCAATATCCGCCTGCTGATGGCGGATGTTGAGCGCTCGGAGCAGGACGGCCTGCTGCAATTCCTCGACAGCGACAGCGCCGCCTTGCCCGGCAAGGGCAGCGAGGTGCTGGCGGTGCGCCGGGACGGCAGCGTGGTGCCGATCCGGCGCGCGCTGGGTCACGCGCGGCGCGCGGAGCGCGATCTGTTTGTGCTGTTCATTACCGACATCACCGAACGCCGCGCCATCATGCAGGCGCTGCGCGACAGCGAACAGCAATTCCGTTCGCTGATCGGCAATATCCCCGGCATCTCGCTCCGCAGCAGCAATGTGTTCGACGCGCCGCCGGCGTTTGTCAGCGACGGCATCGAACTGCTGGCCGGTTATCCCGCCAGCGATTTCGTTGGCCCCGACCGCAAGCGCACCCTGGGTTCGCTGATTTGCGAGGACGACCAGCAACGCCTGATGGAGGTGATTTCGCGCGCCTTTGCCGAGCAGAGTACCTACCAGGTCGAATGGTGCCTGCTCCACGCCGACGGCAGCCGCCGTTTCGTCTGGGAGCACGGCGCCGTAACGCAGGACGAAACCAACCCGGAAGTGCGCTGGATCGACGCCGTCATCTTCGACATCAGCGAACGGCGCGAGATGGAACAGCAAATGCGCCAGGCCAAGGATACCGCCGAACAGGCGGCGGCGGCACGCGCCAGCTTTGTGGCCAATATGAGCCACGAGATCCGCACCCCGATGAACGCCATCCTCGGCTTCACCGACGTGCTGCTGGATACACCGCTGAACAACGAACAGCGGCGCCACCTGGACACGGTGCGCAAGGAAGGCCGCTCGCTGCTACGCCTGCTCAACGAGATTCTCGACACCGCCAAGCTGGATAAGGGCGCGATGGAACTGGAGCCGGACGATTACAGCCTGCTCGGACTGATCGACGAACTGGCCTCCACCTTCGGCAGCAACGCCCGCAGCAAGGGACTGGTGATCGACATCGGCTATGACGCCGCGCTGCCGGCCTGGCTGCACGGCGACGAACTGCGCATGCGCCAGATCCTCGGCAACCTGCTGGACAACGCCATCAAGTTCACCGCCGCCGGCAAGGTCAGTCTGAAGGCCGGCCTGCAACAGGGACAGCTGCACATCGCGGTGCAGGACACCGGCATCGGCATCGCGCCGGAGCGCATCAACGCCATCTTCGATCCCTTCACCCAGGCCGACGCCTCGATGACGCGGCGCTTCGGCGGCACCGGTCTGGGCACCACCATCAGCCGCCAGTTGGTCAGCCTGATGGGCGGCAAAATCTGGGCCGAGAGCACGCCGGGCCAGGGCACCACCTTCCACGTGCTGCTGCCGCTGGAGGCGGCACGCAACGGCAAGCAGCAAAGCAGTGAACGCAGCGACTATCCGCTGCCGCCGCTGCAAGTGCTGGCGGCCGACGACGTGCCGCAGAATCTGGAGCTGCTGTCGCTGCTGCTGGCCAAGCGCGGCCACACGCTGGCACTGGCGCACGACGGCGCGCAGGCCTTGCAGATGAGCGCCGAGCGGCGCTACGACGTGCTGCTGATGGATATGCAGATGCCCGGCATGGACGGCCTGGCCGCCACCCGCGCCATCCGCGCCCGCGAGCAGCAGGACGGCACGCCGCCGCTGCCGATCGTGGCGATGACGGCCAGCGTGCTGGCGGCGCACCGCGAAGCCGCCGCCAACGCCGGCATGGACGGTTTCGCCTCCAAGCCGGTGGACTGGCACACGCTGTCACACGAAATCGCCAGGGTGCTGAAACTGGCGCCGCTGGCGTCGGCGCCGGCGCCGTCCGAGGCGGCGCGCCAGCGCGTGCTGAATCAGAAGGCCGGCCTGCAGCGCTGGGCCGATCAGGAAGACGCCTATCACCAGGCGCTGCACCGCTTCGTCGCCGACTACAGCACCACCGCCGCCACGCTGGCCAAGCTGCTGGGCATCGACAGCGATACCCGGCCGGCCGGAACGCAGCTGACCGAGTTGCGCCTGGCCGAGGCGCAGGCATGGTGCCACAAGGCGCGCGGCGTGGCCGCCAACGTCGGCCTGGAACAGCTGGCGGCCACGCTGGCGCAGATCGAGAAGCTGTGCGGCTCGCCGCAGCGCGATGGCGAACAGACCTCACCCACGCTGCAGACCGAACTGGCACAGGCGCAGCGCACGCTGGCGGCGCAGCTGGATGCGGCGCTGTCGGCGATCCACGCGCTGGCACCGCCGCGCGGCAAGTGGCTGGAGGCGCCGACGCCGGCGCCGGCCTTCGACCTGGCAGTCGCGCGCCAGAAGTCGGCAGCTCTGCTACCATTCCTGCAGCGCGGCGCGCTGAACGACGCCGCCCTGACCGCGCTGACGGCCGCCCTCACCGGCGCGCCGCCGGAACTGGCGCAGCAGCTGAGCGCCGTGCAGGACGCATTGAACGATTTCGACTTCCCGCAAGCGCAGGCCGCATTGCAGGCATTACAGGCCAGCCTGTCCACGGAGAACCCATGATAACCACCCACCAAGCCAATCAACCGCAGATCCTCGTGGTGGACGACGAGGCCAGCAACCTGCAACTGCTGCGCCACATCCTGCAAGACCATTACCGCCTGCTGTTCGCCAAGGACGGCCCGCGCGCCATCGAGCTGGCGCGCTCGGAACATCCGCAACTGATTTTGCTGGACGTGATGATGCCGGGCATGACCGGTTACGAAACCTGCAAGCTGCTGAAGGCCGATCCGGCCACCGCCGCCATCCCGGTGATCTTCGTCACCGCGCTGAACGACACCGACGACGAAGTGATCGGCTTCGAGGCCGGCGCGGTCGACTACATCACCAAGCCGGTCAGCCCGCCGATCGTGCGGGCACGGGTGCGTACTCACTTGTCGCTGGTGGGCGTGGATGAACTGAAGAAGACCCGGCTGGAAATCGTCCAGCGGCTCGGCCTCGCGGCCGAATTCAAGGACAACGAAACCGGCTTGCACGTGATCCGCATGAGCCACTACTCGCGCATCCTCGGCCTGGCGCTGGGCATGACCGAGGCCGAAGCGGAAGACTTGCTGCACGCCGCGCCGATGCACGACGTCGGCAAAATCGGCATCCCGGACAACATCCTGCGCAAGCCGGCCGCGCTGGACGCCGACGAATGGAAGGTGATGCAATCGCACGCCAGCATCGGCGGCGATATCATCGGCAAGCACCCGCACGGCATGCTGGCCATGGCCTACGACGTCGCCATGACTCACCACGAAAAATGGGATGGCAGCGGTTATCCGAACGGCCTGAAAGGCGAAGAGATTCCGCTGGTCGGCCGCATCGTGGCGATTGCCGACGTGTTTGACGCCCTGACTTCGGCCCGTCCCTACAAGGAAGCCTGGCCGGTGGAAAAGGCGGTCGAGCATATGCAGGCGCAACGCGGCCAGCATTTCGAGGGTCGTTTGGTCGACATCTTCTTCACCCAGATGCCGGCGCTGCTGGAGGTCAAGGAACGCTGGGCGGAGAAGTAATCAGAGCGCGGCCAACGGCAGCACGATGCGCGCCACCAGGCCGGGCGCGCCATCCTCCAGCACCAGCTGGCCATGGTGCGCCTTGGCGGTGGCGCTGACGATCGACAGCCCGAGCCCATTGCCTGGCATGTGGCGGCTCTTGTCGAGCCGGTAGAAGCGCTGCGTCACCTTGTCGCGCTCCGTGTCCGGAATGCCGGGACCATTGTCGTGCACCGCGATCGACGCTTCGCCGCGATACAGGCCGGCCCGCACGTGGATGGTGGCGCCGGGACCGGCGTATTTGATGGCGTTGTCGAGCAGGCTGGCGACCGCGCTGGCCAGCAGGTTGCGGTCGCCGTCGACGTGCAACGACTGCGGCGCGTCCACCATCAGCTTGATGTCGCTGTCTTCCGCGATGGCTTCATACATCTCACCGATATCGGCCACCACCCGCGCCAGGTCCAGCCGCTCGAACAGGCGCGCGCGCATGCCGGATTCCGCCTCGGCGATTTGCAGCAGGCGTTCGAACAGCCGTATCAGATCATCGATATCATCGATGGCATCGTGGGCGGCGCCGCTCAGGCGCGGCACCGTCATCTCGTGGCGCAGCGCGTCGTCGAGGCGGCCGCGGATGCGGCTCAGCGGCGTGCGCAAATCGTGGGCGATGGCGTTGGAGACGTCGCGGATACCTTCCATCAGCAGCTCGATGCGGTCCAGCATGCGGTTGATGTCGCGGTTCAGCAGCGCGAATTCGTCGTTGCCGCTGATGGGAATGCGGCGGCTCAGATCCCCCTCCTCGATCTGCGCGGCGGTGCGGCGGATTTCGCCCAGGCGTGCCTCGATACTGCGCCGGAACAGCAGCGCGCCGACGATGGTCAGCATCAGCGATACGCAGGCGCCGGCCAGCAGCGCGCGCCAGATCACTTCGCGCACCGCCTCTTCCTCACTGAGGTCGCGGCCGACAATCAGCACCCCGCCGCCGATCAGCGGCCGCAGATACAAGCGCCCGGTGGTGCTGCGGCCGTAGCGCAGCACGTTCTCGGTCACCATGTCCTCGCCGTCGATCACGCGCGGCCAGGAACCCAGGTTGCCGGCCACCGGCGCGCCGTCGGCGTCCAGCAGTTGGAAGATTTCGCGGTCATTGTCGATGCCGTCGGTCAGCAGGCGGTGTACCTCGCCTTTCAGCGCGATCAAGCTGCCATCGCCGACATTTTCCATCATGCGCTCGGACTGCGCCTCGATCTTGCCGTCGATATCCTGGTCGATGACGCCGATGGTGCCGCTATAGAACACCACCGATACCGCCACGATCGAGATCAGGCCGAGCAGGCCGTAACCCAGCACCAGCTTGGCGGCGATCGAGGCACGGAATTTAAACAAGCGGCGGCTCCGCCTGTTCCGGCGGCGTCACGCCCATGCGGTAGCCGACGCCGCGCAGCGTGTGGATCAGCTGCAGCGGGAAGTCCTTGTCGACCTTGGCGCGCAGGCGCGAGATCTGGACGTCGATCACATTGGTCTGCGGGTCGAAGTGATAGTCCCACACCGATTCCAGCAACATGGTGCGGGTCACCACCTGGTTCTCGTTGCGCATCAGGTATTCCAGCAGGCGGTACTCGCGCGGCTGCAGCGTGATGACCTTGACGCCACGGGTGACGCGCAGCGTGCGCAGATCCAGCCGCAGATCGGCCACCTGCAGCTGGGTGCTGTCGGCGCCGGGCGCGCTGCGGCGCAACAGCGCCTCGACCCGCGCCAGCAGCTCGGAAAAGGCGAATGGTTTGGGCAGATAATCGTCGGCGCCGCCGCGCAGGCCGGTGACGCGGGCATCGATGGTGCTCAGCGCGCTGACGATGATGACCGGGGTCTGCTTGCCCAGCGCGCGCAGCTTGTCGACGATGGACAGGCCGTCGATCCGGCCCGGCAGCATGCGGTCGAGGATGATGATGTCCCAGTCTTCATTGCTGGCATGGTCCAGGCCATCGGGACCATTGGCGGCGGCGGTGACCTGATAGCCGGCCTCGCGCAGTCCCTTGCAGATGTAATTGGACGTTTCGGCTTCGTCTTCGATCACCAGGCAACGCACGCGAGTCTCCAGAATTCAGTGGCAAGCGCCTATTCTACCTTGGCCGCGCCAGCAACTCACGGTATAGCGCATGGTAGTCTTCGGCCATTTTTTCGGCGGTGAACAGCTGCCAGTAACGCGCCTCGGCGCGCCGGCCCATCGCGGCCGCCTGCTCCGGGTGCTCCCACAGCTGACGCATGGCCGCGCCCAGCGCCACCGGATCGTCGGGCGGCACCACCAGGCCGGTGTCCTGATCGATATTGATGTAGGTGGTGCCGGTGCCGATCTCGCTGGAGATCATCGGCTTGCCATACATCGCGCCCTCCAGCAGCGAGATGCCAAACGCCTCCGAACGCAGGTGCGATGGGAACACCATGGCATAGCTCAGTTCCAGCAGAGCTGCCTTGTCTTCCTCGTTGACGGCACCGATGAACTGGACGTGGGTCAGGCCGAGACGCTGCGCGTGCGCCTTCAGTTCGCGCTCGATCGGGCCGGCGCCGACAATCACCACCGGGTAATCGACATTGGCCATCGCATCCAGCAGGATGTGCAAGCCCTTGTAGTAGCGCAGCACGCCGACGAACAGGAAGAAACGCTCGCCGCACTGGGCGCGCCAGCGCGCTTTCACTTGTTCCGAAGGCGTTGGATAGGTGGTCTTGTCCAGGCCGAAGGGAATCACGCTGGTCTTGTGTTCAAAGCGCTGCAGCACGTCCGACGAGGCCATGTAGTTGGGTGAGCTGGCCACCACCGCATCCACGCTGCCGAGGAAGCGGCGCTTGAGCGGGCCATATACGCGCAGCAGATTTTTCTGGCGCACGATGTCCGAGTGGTAGGTCACCACGCTCGGCTTGTCGATACGCGCCATGAAGTGCGCCAGGTCCATGAACGGCCACGGAAAATGGTAGTGGATCACGTCGGCGTCGCGCGCCAGCCTGGCCAGCTTGCGCACCGCGTCAACCGAAAAGCCGGTGGAGGCGATTTCGAAATCCAGCGCCGCGCGGTGCACGGTGTGGCCTTCGATTTCCAGCTCGGGCCGGGCCTTGTCGCGGGTCAGGGTCAGCACTTCGTTGTGCACGCCGAGGCGGCTGGTGCTGCGGCACATCTGGCGTATCACCTGCTCGATGCCGCCCCAGGTGTCCGGATAATAAGTCTTGTAGAAATGGAGGACGCGCATAGCTTCAGCGGGACAGCACTTGGTGATAGACGGCGACGGTGTTACGCGCGGCGGCGTCCCAGGTCAGTTCCAGCGCGCGGCGGCGGCCGGCGGCGATGCAGCGCGCGCGCACCGCGTCGTCACGCACCAGCGCGGTCATGGCGGTGGCGATCTCGCCGGTCGACAGCGGATCGAATTCCAGCGCCGCGCCGTCGGCCACTTCCGGCAGCGAGGTGGTGTTGGAACAGGCCACCGGCACCCCGGCCGCAAACGCCTCCACCAGCGGCAGGCCGAAGCCCTCGTGCAGCGAAGGGAAGATAAAGGCGCCGGCGCCGGCGTACAGATGGCGCAGGTGACGGTCGTCGGTCAGTTGGTCCAGCCACACCACGTTTTCGCCGCGCTGCTGCAAGTCCTTGAGGCGCTTGACCAACTCCTCGCTGCGCCAGCCGCGCTGGCCGACGACCACCAGTTGGCGCGCCGAGCGCAGCACCGGCGGCAAGGTCAGATAGGCGTCCAGCAGGCGCTCAATATTTTTACGTGGCTGTAGCGTGCCGACGAACAGGAAATAACCGTGGCGCAGGCCGTGCAGCGCCAGCGTGATATCGCGCTCGGCGTCCGGCGGCGCGTCCAGCCAGTCGTCGCCGACGCCGTGGTGGACCACGCTGATCCGGCGCTCGTCGACGCCAAAGCATTCGACCAGTTCGCGGATCGAGAAATGCGAACCGGTGATGACATGCGCCGCCTTGCGCGCGGCCTTGGCCTGCAGCCAGTTCTTCAATTTACGCGCCTTGGGGCTGGCCCATTCCGGATGCGACACCGGCACCGCGTCGTGCAGCGTGGCCACCACCGGCACGTCCATGCGCACGATGCGGTAGTCGGTGGCGTGGAACAGGTCGAGCGGCGCCGCGCCCTTGGGCAGCGCGGTTTGGGTACTCAGGTGCACCGAGGCCGGCAACATCAGATCGCCCAGCGTCGCCAGCGGGAACGACAGCGGCAGCGCGCGGCCCAGTTTCAGCTTGCTGGTGTCGCCATGCGGCGCGAACGACAGCGGCTGCACCTCGACCCCGGCCTGCGGAAGATGCCGCAGCAGCGAGCGGCTGTATACACCCAGGCCATCCAGGCGGCCATTGGTCAGCACCGGTTCGGCCGTCGTCACCGACAGGCCGACACGCAAATCAGGCACGGCGTTCACGCTGAATACATCCAGCGCAGCGTATCCGCCAGCGGCGGCGTGTCGATCGCGCCGATCACGCCGGCCAGGCGGCGGTTATCGCCCACCAGCCGCACCACTTCATTGGCGCGCACGAAGGCCGGGTTGACGTGAACATTGATCTTGTAGCCGGCGATGTCGGCCATCATGTCCAGCGCCTCGCCCAGCGAATAGGCGTGGCCGGAGCAGATGTTGAAGGTCTGGCCGATGGCGGCCGGCGCCGCCAGCAGCTTGCGGTAGCATGAAGCCACCATCCGCACGTCGGAGAAATCGCGCCACACGTGCAGGTTGCCCAGCTCGATGTCGGCCGCCTTGCGGCGGAAGTGCGAGACGATTTTCGGCAGCAGGAAATTGTCCTGCTGGCCGACGCCGGTGTAATTGAAGGGACGCACCACGATCAGCGGCAGCTTGTCCTGCCACAGCCGCGCCATGTATTCCATGGTCAGCTTGCTGACCGCGTAATCGTTGGCCGGCGCCGCCGCCACCTCTTCATGAATCACGCCGACCTCGGTATTGCCATAGATATTGGCGCTGGAGGCCAGCAGCACCGCCGCCGGCTTGCGCGGCAGCGCGGCCAGCGCTTCCAGCAGGTTGCGGGTGCCGACCACGTTGACGCGGTAGATCTGTTCAACGTCGCCATGGGCGACAAAGGCGATCGCCGCCAGGTGCGCCACCACGTCCGGCCGCACCTGCTGTACCACCTCGGCCAGCGCGGCGCGGTCCAGCAGGTCGACCGCGAACTGATCGGCGCCCGCCACCTGGTCCGGCGACACCGTGCCGAACACCTGGTAGCCGGCCGCGCGCAGCTGCTGCGCCAGGTACTGGCCGGTGAAGCCGGACAAACCGGTGATCAGGGCACGCTTGCCCGTACCTTCAGCAGCCATGGGTACTCCTTGAATCAGAACGAGAAGCCGGCTTGATTGCGGCGCAGGTCAGCTTCGACCATCATCTGGCACAACTGTTCCAGCGTGGTCGATGGCTTCCAGCCCAGTTCCTTCTGGGCCTTGGCCGGATCGCCGATCAGCAGTTCCACTTCGGCCGGGCGGTAGAATTTCGGATTGACGCGCACCAGCACCTTGCCGGTTTTCTTGCAGGTGCCGATTTCATTGTCGGCCGAACCGCTCCAGTCCAGTGCCACATCCACCGCCTTGAAGGCCATGTTGACGAAGTCGCGCACGGTTTCGGTACGGTTGGTGGCCAGCACATAGGTGTCCGGATGATCGGCCTGCAGGATGCGCCACATGCCTTCCACGTATTCACGCGCAAAGCCCCAGTCGCGCTTGGCGTCCAGGTTGCCCAGTTCCAGCACGTCCAGCTGGCCGAGATGAATCTTGGCCACCGAGTCGGTGATCTTGCGGGTGACGAATTCACGGCCGCGCAGCGGCGACTCGTGATTGAACAGAATGCCGGAGCAACCGAAGATACCGTAGGATTCGCGGTAGTTCACCGTCATCCAGTGCGCATACAGCTTGGCCACGCCATACGGGCTGCGCGGGTAGAACGGGGTGTCTTCCTTTTGCGGCACGGCTTGCACCTTGCCGAACATTTCCGAGGTCGACGCCTGGTAGAAGCGGATCTTCGGATTGACGATGCGGATCGCTTCCAGCAGATGGACCGCGCCCACGCCGGTGATTTCCGCAGTGGTGACCGGCTGCTCGAACGACACGCCGACAAAGCTTTGCGCCGCCAGGTTGTACACCTCGTCCGGCTGCACGTTCTGCATCAGGCGGATGCTGGAGCCGAGGTCGGTCAGGTCATATTCAACCAGTTGCAGATTGGGGTGAGACTCAATACCCAGCTCTTTGATACGCCAGAAATTGACCGAGCTGGTACGACGATAAGTACCGGTGACATGGTAGCCCTTGTCCAGCAACAGCTCCGCCAGATATGCGCCATCCTGGCCGGTGATGCCCGTAACCAGGGCTTTTTTTATGTTCTGCATGGTGTTGACTAATCAATATCGTGGTGTCAGCCGGTCATTGTAACAGAGCGCTACAAACCGACTTCCAACCGAAAACCGCGATTTACATCACTTACATATTGTTACAGCGGAAATGAAAAAGCCGGTCACCGCGGTGGCGGCGACCGGCTTTTTGTTATCAAAAATTATACCTTACGTTGGGCTACCGCGTCCACCACGCACAGTGCGGTCATGTTGACGATGCGGCGCACGGTGGCCGATGGGGTCAGGATGTGCACTGGCTTGGCGCAACCCAGCAGGATAGGACCGACCGCGATGCCGTTGCCGGCCGCCGTCTTGACCAGGTTGTAGGCGATGTTGGCGGCCTCGATGTTCGGCATCACCAGCAGGTTGGCGTCGCCGGTCAGGGTCGAATTCGGCATGATGGCGTTGCGCAGTTTCGAATCCAGCGCGGTGTCGCCGTGCATTTCGCCATCCACTTCCAGCGACGGATCGCGCTGCTTGATCAATTCCAGCGCTTCGCGCATCTTCACCGCCGACGGGCTGTTGGACGAGCCGAAGTTGGAGTGCGACAGCAGCGCGGCGCGCGGCGACAGGCCGAAGCGGCGCATCTCTTCCGCCGCCATCACGGTAATCGCGGCCAGCTCGTTCGGGTTCGGATCTTCGTTGACGTGGGTGTCCACCATCACCAGCTGGCGTTCCGGCAGGATCAGCACATTCATGGCGGCATACACGCAAGCGCCTTCGCGGCGGCCCAGCACCTGGTCGATATAGTGCAGGTGCAGCTGGGTGGTGCCGAAGGTGCCGCAGATCATGCCGTCGGCATCGCCCTTCTTGATCATCATGGCGCCGATCAGCGAGTGGCGGCGGCGCATTTCTAGCTTGGCGTACTCCTGCGTCACGCCCTTGCGCGCGGTCAGCTCGTAGTAGGTGTGCCAGTAGTCGCGATAGCGCTCGTCATAATCAGGATTGATAACGTCGAAGTCGACGCCCTGCTTCAGGCGCAGGCCAAATTTGGCGATGCGTGCTTCCAGCACGGCCGGACGACCGACCAGGATAGGACGCGCCAGCTTCTCATCGACCACCACCTGCACCGCGCGCAGCACGCGCTCTTCCTCGCCCTCGGCGTAGACGATGCGCTTCAGTTCCAGCGGCGCCTTCTTGGCCACCTGGTACAGCGGCTTCATGAAGGTGCCCGAGCGGTACACGAACTGCTGCAGGCTCTCGGCGTAGGCTTGCAGATCCTGGATCGGACGGGTGGCGACGCCGGAATCCTCGGCCGCCTTGGCCACCGCCGGCGCGATCTTGATCAGCAGGCGCGGGTCGAACGGCATCGGGATCAGGTAGTCCGGGCCAAACGACAGGTTGCTGAAGCCGTAGGTGGTGGCGACCACGTCCGACTGCTCGGCGTGGGCCAGCTCGGCGATCGCGTGCACCACCGCGATTTCCATTTCACGGGTGATGGTGGTGGCGCCGCAATCGAGCGCGCCACGGAAGATGTACGGGAAGCACAGCACATTGTTGACCTGGTTCGGATAGTCCGAACGGCCGGTGCACATGACGGCGTCGCCGCGCACCGCCTTGACGTCTTCCGGCAGAATTTCCGGATTCGGATTGGCCAGCGCCAGAATCAGCGGATTCGGCGCCATCGATTTGACCATGTCCTGCTTCAGCACGCCGCCGGCCGACAGGCCGAGGAAGATATCCGCATCCGGAATAACTTCGGCCAGGGTGCGGGCCGAGGTGTCGCGCGCGAAGCGTTCCTTGTCCGGGTCCATCAACTCGGTGCGGCCTTTGTAGACCACGCCGGCCAGGTCGGTCACGTAGATGTTTTCGATCGGGAAGCCGAGATCGACGATCAGGTCCAGGCAGGCCAGCGCGGCGGCGCCGGCGCCGGATACCACCAGTTTACATTGCTTGATGTCTTTGCCGACCAGCGAAATGCCGTTCAGGATGGCGGCGCCAACGATGATGGCGGTGCCGTGCTGGTCGTCGTGGAATACCGGGATTTTCATGCGCTCGCGCAGCTGGCGCTCGATGGTGAAGCACTCCGGCGCCTTGATGTCTTCCAGGTTGATGCCGCCGAAGGTCGGCTCCAGCGCGGCGATCACTTCCACCAGCTTGTCCGGGTCCGATTCATTGATTTCGATGTCGAACACATCGATGCCGGCGAACTTCTTGAACAGCACGCCCTTGCCCTCCATCACCGGCTTGGCGGCCAGCGGGCCGATATTGCCCAGGCCCAGCACGGCGGTACCGTTGGTGATCACCGCCACCAGATTGCCGCGCGCGGTGTATTTAAAGGCGTTGGCCGGGTCGATGACGATTTCTTCGCAAGGCGCGGCCACGCCCGGGGAGTAAGCCAACGCCAGATCGCGCTGGTTGGTCAGTTGCTTGGTCGGCGTTACGCTGATTTTGCCCGGTGTCGGAAACTCGTGATATTCCAGCGCGGATGCGCGCAGTTGTTGACGAATTGCTTCTTTTTTCTCAGGTGACGAATCCATGCTTTACTGCCTTCCCATTTTTTGCGATCGAAGGCCTATGATTTTATCAGACCATATCTTGCAAATAAGTAGGTATTTTCACCAACAGCAAGAAGGTTTATCAGCATTTTTTATAAGCAACTCGGGCGTTAGCCGAATTTTTAGCCAGATTAACCATGGATGGCCGCAACATAATCAATTTTCCCCACTAATTACCTTTAGCTATCAATTGATGAAATTTAATTGAAAATAGTTATATTTCACGATATGCATCGTGCGCGGGCGGAATTCGGCTAAGCTGGCATGGTAAGTTGCTACTCAGGAGAAACCCATGTCCGACTTGATCGTTTCCTCCCGCCTGCCGGAACCGGCCGGTGCCTCCGTGCAAGGCGCGGCCTGGCAACAACTATTACACTGGCACGAAAACGGCCAGCAACTGGCGTTTGTCTACACCCGCTCGCTGGGCGGGCTGATCCACACCGGCCAGGGCACGCTGGAGCAGCTGAGCCTGGAAGCCGCCACCCTCCAGGCCGGCGCCAGCAAGCTGTACATCGTGCTGGCCAACGCCAGCTACGAGGCCGGGCCGCAGCTGTTCTTCACGCCCAATCTGCTGAGCCGCTTCCACGTCAACGGCGTGGCGGTGCGGCTGGCCAATCATGACTGGCTGTTCCTGTCGGACGAATCGCTGCCGGCGATCGGCATGGAAAATCTGCAGAAACGGCTGGAGTCATAGCGGTACAATGCCGCCATGCTCTCCGAATTTGACCTCATCAAGGAATACTTCCAGCGTCCCCAGCATGCCACGCGCGCTGCGCTCGGCATCGGTGACGATTGCGCGCTGATCGCGCCCACCGCCGGCCGGCAGATCGCCATTTCGTCCGACATGCTGGTCGAAGGCCGCCACTTCTTTGTCGGCGAAGACCCGCAGCGCTTGGGGCACAAGGCGCTGGCGGTCAACCTGTCCGACCTGGCGGCGATGGGCGCGCGCCCGGTCGGCTTCACGCTGGCGCTGGCGCTGCCGTCCGCCGAGCGGGCCTGGCTGCAGGGTTTTTCGCAAGGACTGTTCGCGCTGGCCGACGCTTTCAACATCGAACTGATCGGCGGCGACACCACCAAGGGGCCGCTGAATATCTGCATCACCGTGTTTGGCGACGTGGCGCCCGGCCGCGCGCTGCGCCGTAGCGCCGCCCGCGCCGGCGACGATATCTGGATCTCCGGCACGCTGGGCGATGCCCGTCTGGCGCTGGCCGCCTACCGCGAGGAACTGACGCTGGAAGACGCCACGCTGGACGCGGCCGGCATCCGCATGCACACGCCGGTGCCGCGCGTCGAGCTCGGCATGCTGCTGGCGGAACAGGGCATCGCCCATGCCGCGATCGATATCTCGGATGGCCTGATCGGCGACCTCGGCCACATTCTCACCGCGTCGCAAGTGGGCGCCACGCTGGACGTCGACGCGCTGCCGGCCGGCGACGTGCTGGCCACCCGCGAGCCCGCTCTACGGCGCGCCTTCACCGCCGCCGGTGGCGACGACTACGAACTGTGCTTCACGGCCCCGGCCACGGCGCGCGCCGCCGTCCTGGCCGCTGCCGCCAGCGTCGCGACGCCGGTCACCCGGGTTGGCGTCATCGACGCGGCGCCGGGTCTGCGGCTGGTCGACGCGGCCGGCGCGCCGCTCGATCTGCAACTGGCCAGCTTCGATCATTTCACCTCCTGAAGCGAGGTCACATCCTCGCCCGGCTGGCCGATCCGCTTGCCGCTACCATGCATCAGCCAGTAGTGGTGGAAGGCCAGCCGGATGTTGTCGCGCAGCTGGGTGTCGTCCCACGGCTTGGTGTAGAAGCGGTAGATGGCGCCGCGGTTGATCGAATCCAGCACCGCCTCCAGCCCGGTGTAGCCGGACAAAATAATCCGTATCGTTTCCGGATACATTTCCTTGACCTTGCTGAGGAACTCGGTGCCGCTCATGGCCGGCATGCGCTGGTCGCACACGATCACCTGCACCGCGTGCAGCGCCAGCAGCTCGAACGCTTCGCTGGGCGAGGCCGCCGTCAGGATCTGATAGCCGTCGCGGCGGAACAGCCGGTGCAGCGAGGCCAGCACGTTGACGTCGTCGTCGACGATCATCAGTGTCTGCGCCGGCTGGTCGCTATGACCTGGCGCCGGTGGCAGGCTGCGGCCCGACTGCACCAGCTGGCCCAGCTCGTCCGGCGGCAATGGCTTGCTGTAGAAATAGCCCTGGATTTCATCGCAACGGCTACGCCGTAAATACTCCAGCTGGGCCCGCGTCTCCACCCCCTCCGCAATCACCTGCAGCTTGAGGCTGTGCGCCATACTGATGATGGCCAGCGCGATCGCGGCGTCGTTGGGATTGGTGGTGATGTCGCGCACGAAGGCGATGTCGATCTTCAGCTTGTCGATCGGGAAGCGCTGCAGATAGGCCAGTGACGAATAACCGGTGCCGAAATCGTCGATGGCGACCTTGATGCCGAGCGCCTTCAGGTGCTGGAGCACGGTGATGGTACGCTCGGCGTTGGACATCAGCGCGGTTTCGGTCAGTTCCAGTTCCAGCAACTCGGGCGGGGTCTTGTGGCGCATCAGCGCCTCGCGCACCAGCAGCGCCAGGTCGCCCTCGGCAAACTGACGGCTGGCGACGTTGACCGCCACCCGTACCGGCCCGGTGCCATCGTTGAGCCAGGCGCTGATCTGCTTGCAGGCGGCGTCGATGATCCAGGCACCGACCCGCACCACCAGTCCGGTATCTTCCAGCACCGGCACAAACTCGGCCGGATAGACCAGGCCGAAGCCGGGGCGTTGCCAGCGCAGCAGCGATTCGACGCCGGCAAACAGGCCGGTATGCAGATTGACCTTGGGCTGGTAGTGCAGCACCAGCTCGTTGTTGTCGAGGGCGCGGCGCAGCGCCAGTTCCATGTCCAGCCGCGCCAGCACCTGCACGTTCATGCCGGCGGTGAAGAAGCGGTAGCCGTCGCGCCCGGCCTGCTTGGCGCGTTCCATCGCGGTGTCGGCGTACTTGACCAGGGTTTCCGGATCGGTGGCGTCGTCCGGATACAGCGAAATGCCGATGCTGGCGCTGAGGATGGCCTGATGACCGTCCAGCTCGAACGGCTGGCGCAGCGCTTCGCGCACATCGTTGGCGGCGTGCACCGCGTCCTGCTGGTCGCGGCTCATGGTCAGGATCAGCGCGAACTCGTCGCCGCCGACCCGGCCCACGGTGTCGCGGATGCGCGCGGTCTGCACCAGCCGGTTGCTGAACTGGCGCAGCAGATCGTCACCCAGCACGGTGCCGAGCGAATCGTTGATGTTCTTGAAGCGGTCCAGGCCAATCATCAGCACCACGATGCGCCACGATTTTTCCTGCGCCACCGTGATCGCGTCGCCGACGATCTTGAAGAACAGCGTGCGGTTGGGCAGGCCGGTCAGGCTGTCGTAGTGCGCCATGTGCTGCAACAGTTCCTCAGCCTGGCGGCGCTCGCTGATATCGCGCGCCACGCCCAGCATCACCGCCGGTTGGCCGGGACGCTGTAGCAGTTGCCAGTACAGCTCGACCGGCACCGTGATCAGGTCGCGCCGCATCAGTTCAATCTCGGCCAGTTCCGGCGAGCGGGCCGGGCCGATCGCGGCGGCATAATCGGCCAGCCGCTCGGCCTGGGCGCGCAACTCTTCCGGCGCACCGAGGCCGATGCGGCTGGCGCTCTGGCCCAGCAGCTCGGCGCGCGGATAGGCCAGCATGCGGCAGGCGCCGTCGTTGACGTCGACCACCTCGGCGTTGTCGGCGTCGAGCAGGAAGATGGCGTCGGCGGTGGCGTCCATGGCGCTGCGGAAGCGCTGCAGTTCGGCGGTCCGCTCGCGCACGGTTTGCTCCAGCCGGGTGTTGTAGCCGCGCTCGCGGTTGTGCAGCAGCCGCATTTCCAGCATGTTGCGGATGCGGGTCAGGGTCTCGACCGGATCGAAGGGCTTGCTGATGAAATCGCGCGCGCCGGATTCGAAGGCGCGCAACTTGTGGTCGGGCTGGGCGGTGACCACCAGCACCGGCAGCCAACCGTCCGGCTCCAGCGGCTTCAGCGCCTCCATCACCTCGAAGCCGTTCAGGCCCGGCATCTGCAGGTCGAGGATGATCAGATCGTAGCGCTGCTCGGCATGCCAGCTGGCCACCACGCGCGGATTGGTGGTGGCGCTGACCGCCTTGTAACCGGTCGAGGTCAGCAAATATTCCAATAGTTCGACGTTGACCGGCTGGTCGTCGACAATGAGGATGCGGGCGTGGTGGATGTCAGTCTGACTGATCATGGCGGCTCCGTGGTGGCGGCTGGCAGCAGCGTTTGGGCTGCACAAACCGCTTCTCTAGAGCAAGCATACCAGTGTTGAGCTCAGCTGTCGCACGGCTGAGTGATGTTACATTTCAGGCAAATTGCTGTACACCACTGGCATCGGTCGCGGAGTGCATGGTACAGTGCTAGCAAGCCCGTATCAGAGAAGGAGCAGCCATGAGCAACAGCGACACCATCCTCGATCTCGCCGCCCAGGTCGGTAAAGCCCTACAGGACAAGGGGCTGATACTGGCCACCGCCGAGTCGTGCACCGGCGGCGGCATTGCCCAGGCCATCACTGAAATCGCCGGCTCCACCGGCTGGTTCGATTGCGGCTTCGTCGCCTACTCCAACGCCTCCAAGACCGAAATGCTGGACGTGTCCGCCGCGCTGATCGCGCAGATGGGCAGCGTGTCCGAAGAAGTCGCGGCCGCCATGGCCAGCGGCGCGCTGGGCGCCAGCAACGCCCACATCGCCATCTCCACCACCGGCATCGCCGGCCCCACCGGCGCGGTACCGGGTAAGCCGGTGGGCACCGTCTGCTTTGGCTGGGCCAACGCCGACACCGTCCACACCGAACGGCTGGTGTTCAGCGGCGACCGCCGCGCGGTGCGCGAGCAAACCGTGATTCACGCGTTGCAGGGACTGCTGCGCTTCATCAACTAGGTTGCCAGCAAGCGGCAAAACAATTACTCTCGTCGCATTCAAGCGTTTCGGGAGTGATTGATGCAAAACACGGTACATTTTATTCTCCAGGGTAAAGGCGGCATCGGCAAGACTCTGGTCTCGACCATTCTTGCGCAATGGGTCGCCAGCAAGGACGTGGCCGAAGGCCAGCAGCCGCTACGCTGCTACGACACCGACCAGGAGAATGCGACCTTCTCGCGCTACCGGGCGATGAATGTCAAACATGTGCCGGTGATGACCGACAGCCGCAACATCGACCCCAAGCGCTTTGACGCCCTGATGATCGACATCCTGGAACAGGACGGCAACTGCGTCATCGACAACGGCGCCAACACCTTCTCGCCGCTGATGGGCTACCTGATCGAAAACGACTGCTTCGCGCTGCTGCAGGAATCGGGCCGCAAAGTGTATGTGCACACCATCGTCGGCGGCGGCGACACCCTGCACGACACCGCCACCGGCTTCGTCTCCACCGCCAAGGCCACCAACGTGCCGCTGGTGCTGTGGGAAAACGAACACTTCGGCCTGCTGCAATCGGCGGCCGGCAAACAGTTTATTGAATCGCAGACCTATGCCGACAACGCCGCGCGCGTGGTGGGCCGGGTGGTGCTGTCGGCGCGCAACGCCGACACCTTTGGCGCCGACATCAAGAAAATGAACACCGCGCGCCTGACCGTCAACGAAGTCAAGGAAAGCGACAAATTCAACGTCATGGAAAAGCAGCGCATCAAAGTCGTATTCCGCGACCTGTACGAGCAACTCGACAAAGTGCAGTGGTAAGCAGATATGGATCAGCACAAGCTGCGCGCCCTGGTATTTGAAAAGACCGGCGTCCGCATCGACGTCGACGACCCCATCTTCGCGCTGGTGGCGTTAAACGAAGCGGTGCTGGAAGAAACCGTCCAGCGCCACATCGCCGCCATCGACACCGCCTCGCAGGAACTGGCACAGCAGGCCCGCCTGGCCGGCGGCCTGCCAGCGGCCCACGACCACCACCACGGCAGCCATGGCGCAACCGGCGACCACCCGCCCGGCTACACCCCGACGCCCCCGGCCGGCCCGGTACGGCCGATCGCCACCCAGCACCCGCTCATCAACCCGCGCGAACTGCGGCTGCTGGCCGCCGCCGCCGGCATCGCCATCCTCAGCGCATTGGTGGTGCTGGGCGGCCAAGCCGCGTTCCGCAAACCCGCCCCAACGCTAAGCGCCGAACAAAGCGCCGCCCTGCAGCGCGCCGCCAAGCTGGAGCAAGCCCTCGACCAGCTCGACCCCAAACTACGCGCCCAACTCCCCGCCGCATTCCAAAAATAATGTCCACTTCGGGGTCAGTTCTAAAAATCGGACATTGAGTCGCGCGCGACTCAATGTCCGATTTTTAGAACTGACCCCGAAGTGGACATGTGCTAACATGTGAACACCTATTCACTTGTTAGCAATGATGAGCTGTCAACACGACTATACCGGCGTCGATCCGGCGATCGCCCAATTGGCCGATCTGTTTCACCTGTTGGGTGATCCGACCCGCTTGCGGATTGTGCTCGCCTGCCTGGCGCGGCCGATTGCGGTCAGTGAGATCGCGACTACACTGGATCTGAGCAGCTCGCTGGTCAGCCACCATCTGCGCCTGCTGCGCGCCGCCCGTATCCTCAAGTCCGAACGCCAGGGCAAGCAGGTGTTCTATTCCGCCGCCGATGCCCATATCAGCGGCGTACTCAACGATATGCTGGAACATATCGCCGAACCTTCCACCGGAAACGAAGCATGAGCAAGCACCACGACCATCACCACCATGATCATCATCACGATCATGGCCACCACGATCACGATCACCACCATCATGGCCATGCGCATGGCCACGGACATCACCACCACCACGGCGATCCGAACACCATGGGCCGCGCCTTCGCGATCGCCATCGTGCTCAACACGGTGTTTGTGGCGATCGAGTTCTTTTACGGTTTCCTGGCCAATTCCACCGCGCTGATGGCCGATGCCGGCCATAACCTGTCCGACGTGCTGGGCCTGATGCTGGCCTGGGGCGCCGCCATCCTGGCCAAGCGCGCGCCCAACCACCGTTATACCTACGGCCTGCGCAGCACGTCGATGCTGGCCGCGCTGTTCAACGCCATGCTGCTGATGGCGGCCTGCGGTGGGATCGCCTGGGAGGCGGTGCAACAGCTGATCAATCCAGATCCGGTGGCCGGCACCACGGTGTCGATCGTGGCCGGCGTCGGCATTCTGATCAATGGTTTCTCGGCCTGGCTGTTCATGTCCGGCAGCAAGGACGATATCAATATTCGCGGCGCCTATCTGCACATGGCGGCCGACGCCGCGATCTCGCTGGGCGTGCTGGTGGCCGGTCTGATCGTGCGCTACACCGGCTGGAACTGGCTGGATCCGCTGGTCAGTGTGCTGATCGTGGCCATCATCGTCTACAGCACCTGGTCGCTGCTGACGCAGTCGCTGCGCATGATGCTGGCCGCCGTGCCGGACAATGTGGACCGCGCCGGCATCGAGGCTTTCCTGCGTCAGCAGCCGGGCGTGGCCGAGGTGTGCGATCTGCACATCTGGGCCATGAGCACCACCGAGAACGCACTGACGGCGCAACTGGTCACACCCGGCGGCTATCCGGGCGACAGCGTGATCGACGCCATCAGCAAGGAGCTGCGCGAGGAGTTCTCCATCCAGCACAGCACGCTGCAAGTGCGTACCGAGGCCAGCACGCAGGAGTGCTGCCTGCAGACGCCGCCAGCGGCGCCCGCCGCGCACGCCCACGCGCACTAATCGGCCAGGCCGGAGTACAAGGCGGTACTCAGATACCGCTCGCCAAACGACGGGATGATCGTGACGATGATCTTGTTGGCATGCTCCGGCCGCCGCGCCACCTGCAACGCCGCCCACAAGGCGGCGCCAGACGAAATCCCCACCAGCAGCCCTTCTTCGCTGGCCGCGCGGCGCGCGGTCTCGAACGCATCCTCGTTCTTGACGCCGATGATTTCGTCATAAATATGGGTGTTCAGCACCTCCGGCACGAAGCCGGCGCCAATGCCCTGGATCGGATGCGGCCCCTTGGTGCCCTTGGCCAGCATCGGCGACGCTTCCGGCTCCACCGCGATGCAGCGAAACGCCGGCTTGCGCGCCTTGATCACTTCGCCCACGCCGGTGATGGTGCCGCCGGTGCCGACGCCGGCCACCAGGATGTCGACGCGGCCGTCGGTGTCATGCCAGATTTCTTCCGCCGTGGTGCGGCGGTGCACGTCCGGATTGGCGGGATTGTTGAATTGCTGCGGCATCAGATAACGCGGATCGGACTCTGCCAGCTCGTCGGCGCGGCGGATCGCGCCCAGCATGCCCTCGCTGCCGGGTGTCAGCACCAGCTCGGCGCCGTAGGCGCGCAGCAGCATGCGCCGCTCGCGGCTCATGGTATCCGGCATCACCAGCGTGCAGCGGTAGCCGCGCGCCGCGCACACCATCGCCAGCGCGATGCCGGTGTTGCCACTGGTCGGTTCGAGGATGATGGTATCGGGACGGATCTGCCCGGCCGCTTCGGCCGCTTCGATCATGGACAGACCAATGCGGTCTTTGACGCTGTGGGCGGGATTGTAGAATTCCAGCTTGGCTAAAATCTGGGCGCTGCAGCCCTTGGTGAGCCGGTTGATGCGGACCAGCGGGGTATGGCCTATCAGTTCAGTAACGTCGTTTGCTACTTTCATGGAAACCTCCGGCGAAGAGGGATAGAAACGTTAGTCTACCCCGGTTCGCGCGGCGCTTCCGGTTTACTTCACGCTGATCAGTTCGACGTCGAAGATCAGGGCCGAATTCGGCGGGATACCACTGCCTGGGGTCGGACGCGAGCCGTAAGCCAGTTCAGCCGGGATGATCAGCGTGCGCTTGCCGCCCACTTTCATGCCGAGAATGCCTTGGTCCCAGCCCTTGATGACGCGGCCGGCACCCAGCACGAATTCCAGCGGCTCGCCGCGCGGGGCGGAAGAGTCGAACAGCTTGCCGTGCATATTCTTGGCCAGCGGACGGTACAGCCAGCCGGAGTAATGCATCGAGACGGTGGCGCCGACGCTGGCTTCGGTACCGGTGCCGACCTTGGTGTCGGTGATGACCAGTTGGTCGGCGGACGGACCCGGCGTGGCCGAACCCACCACCACTGGCGCAGCCGGTGCGGCGGCGGCTGGTGCGGCGGCGGCGGCGGCATCGGCCGGAACCGGAGCCGGCGTGTTTTGTGCCTGTGCGAAGGCGGCAGCCAACAACATTGCGACGAATACGGAACTACGCTTCATATTGTTTCTTCCCATGAGGACTGGAGACAGCTCGCCATAATAGCAAACTAGTCTGAGTCCGGGGCCGATGTTGACAGTGCGCCATCGGCCAGCTTGCGCAGCGCATGGCCGGCGCACACCATGCCGAAGGTGGCGGTAACCACCATCGCCGAGCCGAAGCCGGCGCAGTTGAGGCCGGTAACGCCGCCGCCGCGCTCGTCGCCATCGACCGCGCACGCCTCGCCGCTTTCCGGCATGGTCAGCGGCTCGGTGGAAAACACGGCGTCGATGTGGAACTTGGTCTTTTCGCCGCGCGGGAAACCGTATTGCGCGCGCATGATCTTGCGTACTTTCTTCAGCAACGGTTCCTGCTCGGTCCTGGCCAGGTCGCGCACCGAAATCTGCGCCGCGTCGGTCTTGCCGCCGGCGCTGCCGATGGTGATCACCGGCAGACCGTGCTGACGGCACCAGGCCAGCATCGCCGCCTTGGCCTTGACGCTGTCGGTGGCGTCGATCACATAATCGAACGGCGCGCTGCCCAGCATCTGCGCCACATTGTCCGGATCGACAAAGTCCTCGATCTGATGGACCTTGCAGAACGGATTGATCTGCGCGATGCGCTCGGCCAGCGCGGTGATCTTGGCCATGCCGATGGTGTCGCTCAGCGCCTGAATCTGGCGGTTGATATTGGACTCGGCCACGTTGTCGAGATCGATCAGCGTCAGTTGGCCGATGGCGCTACGCGCCAGCGCCTCGACGATCCACGAGCCGACCCCGCCCACGCCCACCACGCAGATGTGGGCGGTGCGGAAGCGCTCCAGCGCATGCGCGCCATACAGGCGGGCGATGCCGCCGAAGCGTCGTTCGAAGTCGACTTCGTCAAAATTAGGGGAAGTAATGCTGTTCATCCCGCCATTTTAACGGAGCCGGCAGCAAGCCGCCGGAAGTGACAATCCGAGCATTTGCCAATTTGGCAAAGTGGTATGCTAGGCAAATGCGCCGATACCTCGCTCCCCTGCTACTTTCCCTCCACTCGCAGGCCGTGCTGGCGACAGCGCCCACCCAGCCCGCACTGCGTGATGAATTGCTGGAGATGAGCGCAGCCGATCAGCAGCAGCGGACCAGCCCGGTCCCCGGCAAGAACGTGGACGGTCCCAACCTCAAGCGGCTGAAAGAGATCGTCGCCCAGTACGGTTGGCCGACGTATGTGATGGTCGGCAAGGATGGTGGCGACGCCGCCTGGTTGCTGGCGCAGCACGCGGACCGCGACACGCCGTTCCAGCGCAAGGTGTTGGAACTGATGCAGCCGCTGCTGGATGCCGACCAGGCATCGCTCAAGAATTACGCCTACCTGTACGACCGCATCCACGATCCACAACGCTACGGTACCCAAGGCTGGTGCGTCAGCCGTGAGGAATGGCGGCCGTTCGAGATTGAGGATGCGGCTGGCGTCAACGCGCGCCGCAAGCAGGCCGGCATGCCGCCGCTGGAAGCGTATCTGGCCATCATGAAACCGCTATGCGCGGAATCCGGCAATAACATCGGCTCGGCGCGGCTCTTCCGCAAGGCGATGGTCAGCGACGCCGTGGATGTGGTCGTCGACAAGGGTGGCGTGCAGGTGGCCGGGCAAACCGTGGCCACACCGGAATCGTTGCTGGCATTGCTGGCGGAACGGAACAGCCTGAAAATCCGCGTTTACACCGATGGCCAGCCGATGCGCGAGGGCATATGGAAGATTCTTCAAGGCGCCCAGCAAGCCGGCGTCGTCATGTATTTGGAGCCGCCACCCGCACCGCCAGCGGCCCCTTGAAGGCTTCCATGATCAGCGCGGCCGGCTGGCCGTGGCTGATTAGCTTGGCCATGGCGTTCATGTATTGGGTGATGTGCTTGAAGTATTTCTTGTAGCTCGGGCACAGGTAGTTCAGGCCGGGTTTGCCGTCCACGGTGTAGGCGAAGCGGTTTTTCGGGCATTCGCCGTGGCAGGCAAAGCGCACCGGGCATTCACGGCAAACGTCCGGCAAGTCGGACTTGGCGCGGCCGAAAGCGGCCTGCTGCGGCGAGGCGGCCAGCGTGGCGACGTCGCTGTCGCGCAGGTTGCCCAGCTTATGTTCGGGATACATGAAGTGATCGCAGGAGAACACATCGCCATTGTGCTCGACGATCAGCGCGCGGCCGCAGTCTTCGGCAAACAAACACACCGTGGCCGGCAGGCCAAGGAAAGATGCCAGCGCCCATTCGAAATTCATCACGTAGATGCGGCCCACATCGTGCCGCACCCATTCGTTGAAGATGGCGATCAGGAAGTCGCCATATTGTTCGGCGCCGACGCTGTGCGGCGTCACCGCCAGCTTCGGGCGCGAATGGCTCACCTGCCCTGGCCGCGCAAAGGTCAGGCCGATGGCGTGCTCGTCCACATCGGGCGCGCGCTCCACCACCGGATTAAACTGCACATGGGTGATGCCTTCACGCCGCAGGAAGGCATACACCTCGGCCGGATGCGCGGCCACGGCGCGCGTCACCGTCACCAGCACGTTGAATTCGATGCGGTACTTGCGCAGCAGTGCCAGCCCGCGCATTACCGCATCAAAAGTCGGCCGGCCCTGCTTGTCGACGCGCGCTGCGTCATGCAATTCGCGCGGGCCATCGACGCTGATGCCGACCGTGAAGCCGGCCCCGGCCAGAAACGCGCACCACTCGTCATCCAGCAACGTGCCGTTGGTTTGCAGCGCGTTGCGGATGATCTTGCCGCCGCCGAGTTCACGCTGAATCGCCACCGCCCGCTGATAGAACGCCAGCCCGCGCAACATGGGCTCGCCTCCCTGCCAGGTGAACAGCACCTCCGGCCCATCGGTGGCGGCGATGTTTTGCGCGATGTAGGCGCGCAGCACGTCGTCGCTCATCGAAAAGCGCGTGCGCTCGGGATACAGGTTTTCCTTCTCCAGGTAGAAGCAATAGCTGCAATCCAGGTTGCACAGCGGGCCGATCGGTTTGGCCATCAGGTGTACAGCGGCGCTCATTTTTTCAGCGAGATCAAGGTATTGATGACTTTCTGATTGACGCTGCCCACCACGCGGCTGCCCAGCGGCGCCTTGTAGTCGATGGTCACATGCTCCAGCTTGCCGTTGTACGCATACGGCGACTTGTACAGCTCGCTAACCGGGGTCTGCTGGTCGCGGCCGATGTCGAAGCCTTCGTCATACGGGAAGTAGGCGATGCCGTAACGTACCGGCACCTTGCCCTTGCCGATGCGGTTGCCATCCTGGTACAGCGTGATGTCGGCGCCACTCCACAGATTGGGGCTGAATTCCACCGTCAGCTTGCTCTTGCCAGACTTCAGCGGTACGTCCGAGCTGATCAGCGCGGATTCGACACCATTGGTCTGTGCGTAGTACAGCTTGCCGCCCTGCAGGAAGATGCTGGAACCACCGAAGCGTCCGCCATTGGCCACCAGCACGCCTTCAGAATTGGCGCCGATATCCAGATCCACCGTCAGCCGGTAGTATTTGCTGTACAGGCGAGGCGCGGCCACGCCGGCGATGTGACCCACACCCGGATTCAGCTCCACCACTTCCTGATCCTTGTAGGCGCTGCGGTCCAGCGCGAACTGCTGATACAGATTGTCCTTCAGCGGGAACACGTTGTACTTCTTGCCCTCGCTGTCGAACAGCGCTTTCAGCTCCTTCAGCTTGTCCGGATTTTTGGCGGCCAGATCGTTGGTCTCGGTTGGGTCGACCGCCACGTTGTACAGCTCCCACACGTCCTTGTCGAACGCGGTGCCCGGCTTGTGCAGCGTGCCAGCCTTCCAGCCGTCGTGATAGATGGCGCGGGTGCCGTTGATTTCGTAGTACTGCGTGGTGTGGCGCGACGGCGCCTTGGCATCGGTAACCGAATACGCCAGGCTGGTGCCTTCGATACTGTCCTGCTTGACGCCGTCTATCTGCGCCGGTGCCTGCAGATGCGCCAGCTCCAGCGTGGTCGGCAGCAGGTCGATCACATGGCCGTACTGGGTGCGGGTACCGCCTTTGTCCTGGATGCCCTTCGGCCAGGAAAGGATCAGCGGATTGCGCGTGCCGCCTTCCGAGTTGGCATCCTGCTTCCATTGCTTGAACGGCGCGTTGGTGGCCTGCGCCCAGCCCAGCGGATAGTTGGCGGATGCGTATTCGGTGCCGATCTTGTCGATGTCCTTCAGCTGACGGGCGATATCGCCATTCGGATACAGCACCGCGCCCAGGCCCACCGTGGAGCCGAATTCCGAACCTTCCTTGCTGGCGCCGTTGTCACCGATCACCACCGCGATGATGGTGTTGTCGAACTGACCGCTCTGCTTGAGATAGGCGATCAGGCGGCCGATCTCGGCGTCGGTGTAGCTGAGGAAACCGGCGTAGGTTTCAAAATAGCGGGTGTAGAGCCGCTTCTCATCCGCGCTCAGCGACGCCCAGGCTTTGACGTTCGGATTGCGCGGCGGCAGCGCGGTGTTCTGTGGAATCAAGCCCAGCTTCTTCTGATTGGCGAATACCTGTTCGCGATAGCTGTCCCAGCCGGCGTCGAAACGGCCCTTGTAGTGCGCGCTCCACTCCTTGGCCACCTGATGCGGCGCGTGCGTGGCGCCCGGCGCGTAGTACAGGAAGAATGGCTTCTTGTTTTGCTGGTCGATGTACTGAATGGCGCGGTCGGTCAGCAATTCATTCAGATGGCGGCCTTTCGGATCGTCATCCAGCGCACGGGTGCCGTCCACCAGTTGCGGATGCCATTGGTCGGTCTCGCCAAACAGGAAACCGTAGTACTGCTCGAAGCCCTTGCCGGTCGGCCAGTGCGTGTACGGACCGGTTGGACTGGCTTCCCACGCCGGCGTCAAATGCCATTTACCGACCGCGTAGGTGCTATAGCCATTGTTTTTCAGGATCTCCGCCACCGTCGCCTTGTTGGCCGGGATCTGCGCGTTATAGCCCGGCAGGTCGACCGCGGTTTCAGGGAACAGGCCCAGGCCCACGCTGTGGTGATTGCGTCCGGTCAGCAGCGCCGCGCGCGTGGGCGAGCTGATCGCCGTGGTGTGGAAGTTGGTGTAACGCAGACCCTGCGCCGCCAGCGCTTCCAGATTCGGCGTTTCCACCAGACCGCCAAACACCGAACTGGCGCCAAAGCCGACGTCGTCCAGCAAAATCCAGATGACGTTGGGCGCGCCCTGCCCCGTTTTGGCCTGTGCCGGTTGTGCCGTGCCGGCCTGCGCCGCCATCGCGTCGACTGCCGGGGCCAGCACGGCGCTTAACGCCCCCGCCGTCAGCAAGCTCCTTTGTGTGACATGCTCCATTTAATTCTCCTTATTGCGATTGGTGCGGAAAACCGGATACAGCCATTGCACGTACCACTTCTCGGTGCCCAGCAGACGGTCTTCTTCCAGACCGAACGACGGCGGGTACTTGCGGGTGATGACGGCGGTACCGAACAACACGTCCCACAGGAACAGCAGATTGCTGAAGTTGCCCTTGTAGTGACCGATGCCGTCGTTGTCGTACTGCGCGTGATGGGCGAAATGGGTGGCCGGGGTGGAAATGGTGCGTTCCACCACCCAGGCCAGCGGATGCAGCCAGGCGTGGCGGTACAGGAAGCTGTCCCAGCGTAGCTCGCTGTGCGCGGCCGCCGTCACCACCATCTTGAGAATGTAGTAGCCGATGTAGAGCTGGCCAAAGCCGACATAAATCAGCGCGCCACTCAGCCAAAGGTTGGGCATCAACAGGTAGTAGAACAGGCCGTTGCGCAGCCAGATGCGGATGCCGACATACGGCGCCGCATGGTGCATCCGATGCAGCGGCCACAGCGCCTTGTAGGTGTGCGCCGTGCGATGCCACCAGTACTGCACCAGATCGTCCAGCAGCAGAAAGGCGATGAATTGCAGCCACAGCGGCGTATGAGCCAGGCTCTGTTTGCCTTCCGGGTACAGCCAGCCCATCAGCGCCGCGCTGCCCAGCGACACCAGCGGCCCGATGATGACCAGCGACTGCACCACGCTGAGCGCGTCCAGCAGATGGTTTTGCCATCCCTGTCCCTGGAAACGGGTGCGGCCCAGCGCCACTTCCACCAGCAGAAAACCGACGAACAGCGCGAGGAAGACATAGAGCGAGCTCATAGCATCAGAACTCCAGTCGCGCGGTCACGCCGATGGTGCGCGGCGCGCCCACCGCCGCCACGTAGCCGCCACCGCCAGTGGTCTGGGCCGCGCTGGCGGTCAGGAAGTAGTGCTTGTCGAGCGCGTTCTTGGCCCACAGCGAGATGTCCCAGTTCTGGTTGCCGTGGCCGATCTGCACGCCAGTGGACAGATTCAGCAGACCGTAGGCCGGGATCAACGCGTACTTCGAATTATCGACATAGCCCTGCGCGTCCGAGCGCCACGCGTAGTTGGCCACCACGTACTGGCGCACCTCATCGTTCAGGCGCCAGTCGTAGCGCACGCCCGGATTGGCGATCCACTTCGGCGCGCCCACCAGCGGCTGGCCGCTGAGGTCGGCCTTGGTGGCGCCGGTGGCCGCCAGCTCGGCCGACACCGGCGCGTTGACGAAGCTGAGGTAGTGCGCGTCGTTGTACGAGCCGGTGAAGTTGAGGCTGAGGCCAGCAATCGGACGCGCCTTGATATCCCATTCCACACCATTGCTCTTGACGTCGCCGGCGTTGGTCAGGATCAGCACCGGCGTTACCGGTCCGGTCACGTAGGCGTTGGTCTGGTAATCCTGGATGCGGGTCTGGTAGTAGTCGGCGTTGACGATCAGGCGGTTGTTCAGCCACTGGCTCTTGAAGCCCAGCTCGAAGTTATTGGCTTTCTCGGGACGGATCTTCAGCGAATCCGCGCCCAGCGTCGGTGCCGAGCCGACACCGCTGATGTTGATGCCGCCCGACTTCTCGCCATGCGAGGCGGTGACATAGCCCAGCAGGCCGGGACGGACCTTGTAGCTTAACGTCGCCAGTCCGGACGGTGCCGTGCCGGACACGCTCAGGTCGCCCGAATCGTAGGCGCTGCCGATGGCATTGCGGGTGGCCTGGACGATGGCGCGCAACGCCGCCGGGTAAGCCGTCAGCGGGATGCCGCCGCTCAGGGCGCTGCGCGCGCTGCGGCCATCCTTGTCCTCGTAGGTGGCGCGCAAGCCGCCGGTGAATTCCCATTGCTCGCTGAGGTGCCAATTGCCCTGGCTGAACAGCGCGTAGCTGTCGGTGGTGCCGTGGCCGTGCGAGACGCTGTTGGTGTTGTCGACAATGCCGAGCCCGGCGGTGCTGTTCAGCAGCGCGATATCGGCCTTGCTGCCGAGGTTGATGAAGAAGCTGCCGTCGATGTTCTGATGGTAGTAGTAGGCGCCGACCACGTAGTCGAAGGTCTTGCCAACCGGCGAGGCCAGCCGCACTTCCTGCGAGAACTGGCGGTGCTTGACGTTGTAGCCGCCGTCCAGCAGCGACGGCGCGGCGGTGACGTCGTTATCGTTATGCGGGTGGAAGATCCAGAAGCGCGAGGCGGTGATCGAGGTCAGACTGTAGCCGCTGTCCAGCCGCCAGTTGGCTTCCGCCGACAGGCCGCCCTGGTAGACCACAGCGCGCTGGGCGGTGTCGAAGCTGGTTTGATACAGCGTGGGATCGGTGATCAGCGGCGTGCTGCCGGCCGGCAGCCCGAGCGCGGCGGCGGTGGCGGCCTGCCAGCTCGACTTGCCCGGCGCGGCGGGGCCGAAGCCGTAAGGAATCAGCGTTCCCTGGGTGTCGTCTTCGTGGTTGTAGTCGGCGATCAGGCGCAGGTCGAACTTGTCGCTGGGCTTGTACAGCAGCTGGCCACGGATGCCTTCGCGGCCGACGCTGTTGTAGTCTTTGCCGTCGTAGTTGTTGTGCAGCCAGCCACGGTCGTGGGTTTTGGAGACCGACAGGCGGCCGGCCCAGTGGTCGCTGAGGGCGCCGGAGACCGAAGCCAGCGTCTGGTTGTAGCCGCGCTCGCCCGCCGAGACTTCGATGCTGCGTTCCGGCGTGAAGGTCGGCCGCTTGGTGGTGAGATTGAGCACGCCGGCGGTGCTGTTCTTGCCGAACAGCGTGCCTTGCGGACCGCGCAGCAGGTCGACCTGTTCCAGATCCACCAGATCGATGGCCAGCATGCCGGGACGGCCCTGGTAGACATTGTCCACGTACAGGCCGACGCTGCCTTCCAGTCCTTCGTTGGCCGGATTGCTGCCGATGCCACGGATCGCCACGCTGGAGACGCGGGCATGCATGAAGGCGGCGTTGGTGCTGGGCAGCGCCTGTTGCAAATCCTGCACTTGCGAGATCAGCATGGCCTTCAGGTCGTCGCCCTTGATGGCGGTGATCGGCGACGGCACGTCCTGTTCCTTCTCGGTGCGGCGGCGGGCGCTGACGGTCACTTGCGTGACGGTGGTTTCGGCGTAGGCGTTCTGGTTGGGGTTTTCGCCGGAGGCGGCCAGTGCCAGCGCTGGCGTCGGCACGTCGTCGTTGGCAAACGCCGGGTTGAGCGCGGCCGTCAGCGCGATGGCGATGGCGCTTTTCTTCAGATTGCGATCCATAGTGTTCTTTCTATTCTTTCAAGCAGGTGCCAGTTTGTATGCGCCTACCTTGGCCAGGTCGGCGAGATAATGTTTGCGCGCCAACAGCAGCGTCAGCACGGCGAGCGTGCCGCTGACCAGCACGCCGATCAGCAAGGCGGCGGTCAGGCCGTAGCGGTCGGACAACAGGCCGGCAATATAAGGCCCAGGGGCCGATCCTAGGAAGTGCAAAACGATCACGCCGCAGGTGCCGGCCAGCGGACGTACGTCCGGAGTCACCAATTCCTGCGTCATGCCGAGGGTGGCGACACCGCCCAGGCCGGACAGGAAGAACACCACCAGGATCACGCCGTACTGCAGCTTGGCGTCATGGATCAGGCCGAAGGCGGCGGCGTAGGCCACGGTGCCGAGGGCGCCAAGGATGGCGGCGAAGGTCAGCTTGCGTTGCGGCGCGCTGACGCTCCAGCGGTCCATGATCCAGCCGCCGGCCGGTACCGAGATGATGGTCAGCAGCAGCAAGGCGCTGGCCATGTAGGACGATTGTTGCAGCGGCACGCCGTGGATGCGGTGGAAATAGGTCGGCAGGAAGTAGAACACCGGTACCCATTGCAGCGTGGCCATGGCCTGGCTCAGATAGCCCCACAGCAGGGCGCGCGAGCCGAGGATGGCTTTGAACGGCTTTTGCGGCGGCGCGGCGGTGGCGGTGGCGGTGGCCTGCGGAATGGTCTTGTAGTCGCGGCCACGGTACAGCAGCACGGCGACCAGCAGGCCCGGCAGCGCCATCAGGCCGAGCGCGTGCCGCCAGCCGAAGTGGGTGGCGATGTAGCCGCCCAGCGCGACGCCCAGCGACATGCCGATGATCTGGCCGGATGAAAAGATGCCCAGCGCCAGCTGGCGGCGGCGCGGCGGGAACACGGCGGTGATCCAGGCGTAGGAGGCTGGCGCGTAGCCGGCTTCACCGACGCCGACAGCGGCGCGGGTGGCCACCAGTTGGCCGATGTTGCCGGCGAAGGCGCCGGCGGCCGAGGCCACGCTCCAGAATACGCCCATCAGGCTGGCGGTTTTGATGCGGCCGATGCGGTTGGTCAGGGCGACGGCCGGGAAGGCGAACACCACCATGCCGACGAACAGCACGGTGCTCAGCAGGCCGGACTGGGCGTCAGTGATCTGCCATTCGGCTTTGATGATGGGCAGCAGCGAGGCGACGATCATGCGGTCGGCAAAGTCGAATACCATCAGCAGGCATAGCAAAGTGAACACGCGCAGCGTTTCGCGCTTGCCGAGGATGTAATCCGGCGCAGGCTCGGCGGCTGGGCTGAGCTTGGTTGCGAGGTTGGCGCTCATTCGAATTGATTCCGTGGGCGTTGCAGGCCGAGATGCTCGCGCAGCGTGCGGCCGATGTATTCGGTGCGGAACAGGCCGCGACGTTGCAGCTCAGGCACCACCAGATTGACGAAATCATCCAGCCCATGCGGCAGCGTCGGCGGCAGGATGTTGAAGCCATCGGCCGCGCCGTTGACGAACCACTCCTCCAGCTGATCCGCCACATGCTCGGCCGTGCCAATCACAATCCGATGCCCGCGCGCGCCGGCCACGCGCTGATACAGCTGACGCAAACTCAAATTCTCGCGCCGCGCCAGATCCACAAACAATTTCTGCCGACTCTGCCATCCCTCCGTCACCGGCAGCTCCGGCACCGGCCCATCCAGCGGATACTTGCTCAGATCGATATTGCCCAGGAACGCATTCAACAGCCCGATGCCCAGCACCGGATCGATCAGCCCCTGCAACTGCTCATACTTGTCCTGCGCCTCCTGCGCACTGCGGCCGATAACGGGCAGCACACCCGGCATGATCTTCAGGCTGTCCGCCGAACGTCCATGCGGAATCAGCTGCTCCTTCAGGCCGGCATAGAAGCGACGCCCCTCCTCCAGCGTCTGCTGCGCGGTGAACACCACCTCGGCCGTGGCCGCCGCCAGCGCCTGACCATCGCCCGACGAACCCGCCTGCACGATCACCGGATAGCCCTGCACCGGCCGCTCCGCCACCAGCGGACCGCGCACCGTATAACGCTCGCCCTTGTGATTCAGCCGATACAGCTTGGCCGGATCAAACATCAGCCCCGCCTGCTGATCGAACAGCAAAGCATCGTCGGACCAGCCATCCCACAAGCCCTTGACCACATCCACATACTCGCGCGCATGGCGGTAGCGCTCGGCATGCGGCGTCTGCGTATCGAGATTGAAATTGCGCGCCTCCCAGTCGGTGCCGGAGGTGACCAGATTCCAGCCGGTACGGCCATTGCTCAACTGGTCCAGCGACGCAAACTTGCGCGCCAGGTGAAATGGTGGCAGATAACTGGTCGACACCGTCGCGATCAAACCGATGCGCTCGGTCACGCCGGCAATCGCCGCCAAATTGGTCAGCGGCTCCAGATAGGACGGCAACAGGCCGCGCGCCAGCAGCTCCGGCGGCCCATCCGGCACACCGAGGCTGTCGGCAAAAAAGATCGCATCGAACTTGCCGCGCTCGGCCGTGCGCGCCAGTTGTTGGTAGAAATCAAAGCGCAGCGTGTTGCGCGGGTCCACATCCGGATGCCGCCAGGCGGCCAGATGATGCCCCACACCCTGCAGGAAAGCGCCGAGCCGGAGTTGGCGTTTTTCGGTAGCGATGATAATTCTCCACATAATGTAACGATTGCGTTACATTACCCAGAGCTTATCCTTTAGCAAACGAATTAATTCAGGTTTGCTTATGACGTTTATGCCATGCCCATCCAGGCATGCGACAATCACGGATTAATCTACATGAAGTTGCCTATGTCTTCACCAGCCATCGCACCGGCCGGCCGCCCTACCCGCGACGCCTCGGAGCAGCTGCTACAACGTATTCTGGAAGCCGCCCGGGTCGAATTCCTCAACAAGGGCGGTATCGAAGGCGCCAGCATGGAAGGCATCGCCGCCGCCGCCGGCTGTTCCAAGCTGACCTTGTACCGCCGCTTCGGCAGCAAGGAAGAGCTGTTCATGACGCTGGTGAAAAAACGCTCGCCCGACTATGCAACCCAGTTCCACGTCGACACCAGCGGCACGCCGGACCAGGTGCTGTACCGGCTGGGCCTGATCATCGCCGAATTTTTCTTCAAGCCGGACAATCTGAAATTCATCCGCCTGGTGGTGGCGGAAATGTCGCGCGTCGACGGCCTGGCCGACATCATGCGAACCGAAGGCGACCGTTTCCGCGAACCGGTGCGGCGCTGCCTGGAAGCGCTGAAGGCGGCCGGCATGGGCCGCTTTGACGACTCCAAACTGGCCGCCATCCAGTTCATCAACCTGTGCGTGCTGGGCCACTACTTCATGCTGGCCGGCTACAGCGAACAAGAGGTCACGGCAGAACAGCAGCAGGTGCTGGTGAAGTCGGCGGTGCAGCTGTTTGTTTCGGCCCACTTCCCGACGGCCTAAATCCTTCAAGCGCGGAATTATTCTAGAATGCACACTTAGCCCCAAGCAGAGAGTGCATCCCATGAGCAACGCCCTGATCGACACCGCCCCTGATTTCAGTCAGCCGATCGCCGTCCTGAAACACTGCCACGACCGCATCCGCAAGCAGCTGCAAACGCTGCAGAACCTGCTTGCCCACCTGCCCAAGCACGGCGCCGACATCGACGCCCAAAAAGCCGCGCAAGCGGTGCTGAAATATTTCAACAACGCAGCCCATTTGCACCATGAGGATGAGGAACAAAACCTGATCCCGATGCTGCAGGCCACCGCGCGCGATGCCGATGCCACCCTTCTGGCAGAGCTGACGCCCGGCATCCTGGAGGGTCACCAGCAAATGGATAGAGACTGGTCTATAATCAAATCACAACTTGAGCAAATCGCCAACGGAACCCATTCCACTTTGTCGGCCAGCGATGTCGCGCGTTTCTGCGACACCTACGCGGCGCATATGGTGGTGGAGGAAGGCAATATCGCCCCGATGGCCAAGCGTCTGTTCAGCGCCGAGCAAATGGCGCAACTGGGCAGCGCGATGCAGGTGCGGCGCGGGATTACCCCCGCCCTGCCGGTGAGCCAGGTGCCCGAACAACAAGCGCAGCCGGTCAACAATACTGTGGCGGACGGCGTGGTGCTGGCGGATCTGCGGCTCGACTACGGCCGCGCCAGCCTGACGGAAAACGACGTGCTGGACGACCCGATCGCCCAGTTCGGCAAATGGTTTGAGGAAGCGCTGCACGCCAAGGTCAACGAACCGAACGCGATGAGCGTGGCGACGGTGGACGCGGACGGCAAGCCCAGCTCGCGCATCGTCCTCATCAAGCAATACGATCACCGGGGTTTCACCTGGTACACCAATTACGAGAGCCAGAAAGGCCGGCAACTGCGCGCCAACCCGCATGCCGCGTTGCTGTTCTTCTGGAGTGAACTGGAACGACAAGTGCGGATCGAAGGTAAGGTGGTGCAAACCGCCGCCGAGGAAAGCGACAAGTATTTTTACAGCCGGCCGGTGAAGAGCCAGATCGCTGCGATCGCTTCGCAGCAGAGCGCGCCCATCGCCGACCGGGAGCAGATGGAAGCCAATTACGATGCCGCCGCCGCAGTCAGCGGCGAGCATCCGGTGCGGCCGGCGCACTGGGGCGGTTACCGCCTCGACCCGGAGCGCATCGAGTTCTGGCAGGGACGCCGCTCGCGTTTCCATGACCGGATCGTGTACGTCAAACAAGCCGATGGCAGCTGGGTGAAGGAGCGCCTGCAACCGTAAGCAAGGCGCCTCCCGTTCGGAACCACCAGACCATCGCTTGCGGTGGTCTTTTTTCGGGTCTGAACTTCGGGAGGTTATCTTGTTCGTACAGAATCAATTGAGCAACTGGGTATCCGCCATCCGCGAGCAGCTGACGCTGCCGCTGCGGCTGGAATTGTGGAATGGCCAGCAGGTCGATTTTTCCAGCGAGGCGCCGCGCGTCACCATCAAGCTGCCCAACATCGCAGCGGCGCGCTATCTGCTGACGCCGTCGCTGTCGAATCTGGGCGCGGCCTATGTCGAGGGCGCGATCGAGGTGCGCGGCAAGGCGCGCGACATGATCGCCGTGGTCAACGCGCTGGCGCGCACCTCGCTCAAGGCCGAGGGCAAGTTCGCGCGCATGGTGCGCACGATCAGCCACAGCAAGCAAAAGGATGCCGAGGCGATCCGCTATCACTACGACGTTTCCAACGCGTTTTACCAGGAGTTCCTCGACCCCAATATGGTGTATTCCTGCGCCTACTTCGAAGATGGTGACGAGGATCTGGCGGCGGCACAGATCAAGAAGATCGACCACATCCTGCGCAAGATCGAGTTGCAGCCCAACCAGACGCTGCTCGACATCGGCTGCGGCTGGGGCGCGCTGGTGATCCGTGCGGCGCAGCAGTACAAGGCGCGCTGCGTCGGCGTCACGTTATCGGAAAATCAGTTCGCGCTGGCCAAGGAGCGGGTGCGCGCGGCCGGGCTGGAGCATCTGATCGAAATCCGCCTGCAGGATTACCGCGACGTGCGCGGCCAGTTCGACCGCATCACCAGCGTCGGCATGTTCGAGCACGTCGGCGTGCGGCACTTGCAGGAATACTTCAGCGCCATCAACAACCTGCTGGCGCCGGACGGCGTGGTGATGAACCACGGCATCACCACCACCGATCCGGACAATGGCGAGACGCCGTATGGCGGCGGCGAGTTCATCGAAAAATACGTGTTCCCGCACGGCGAGCTGGCGCACATCGGCAATGTGCTGAAGGCCATGCAGCAGGGTTCGCTGGAAGTGTTCGACGTCGAAAACCTGCGCCGCCACTACGCCCGCACCTGCGCCATCTGGACCGACAATTTCGAAGCGCATGGCGACAAGGTGCGCGAGCTGGCCGGGGACAAGCGCTACCGCATCTGGCACGTCTACCTGGCCGGCTGCAGCTATGCGTTTGAGCAGGACTGGATCAGTCTGTATCAGATTGTCGGCCGCAAGGCTGGCCAGCGCTCGGCGGCGTTGCCATGGTCACGCCAGCACATGTATCCGGCTACTTCAGGCGGCTTGAGTACGTCTTCCTGAACTTGTCGACCTTGGGCGCCACCACGAAGGCGCAATAGCCCTGCAGCGGATGCTGGCGGAAGTAATCCTGGTGATAGTCCTCGGCCTTGTAGAAAGTATGGGCCGGGGTCAGTTCGGTGACGATGGGCGCGTCCCACACATGCGCCATTTCAGCGATGACCTGGCGCGCCATCGCCTCCTGCTGCGGTGACTGGTAATAGATAGCCGAGCGGTATTGGGTGCCGACGTCGTTGCCCTGGCGGTTCAGCGTGGTGGGATCGTGGATGGTGAAAAAGATTTCCAGCAGGTCGCGGTAGCTGATAACGGCCGGGTCATACGTCAGCTTGACCACCTCGGCATGGCCGGTGTCGCCGGCGCACACCTGCTCGTAAGTGGGCTGCGCCACCTGACCGCCGGTGTAGCCGGACTCGACCGCAGTCACGCCCTTCACCTCCAGATACACAGCTTCAATACACCAAAAACAACCGCCACCCAGTATCGCCGTTTCCGTATTGCCAGCCATGACGCCCCCTCGCGTGGAAGACTCACCCATGCCGTCCACTGTAACGCAAAGCAGGATGATCTGCTATGACGTTACAAATCTTTGGCATAATGAGCCACATGAACACGAACTCCCCTCGCGCGCCAGAGCGCAGCTTCGACACCGCCCATTTCCGTCAGGCACTGGGCCAGTTTGCGACCGGTGTTACCATAATTACCACCCGCCTGGCCGACGGCACCTTCCGCGGCCTGACCGCCAGTTCCTTCAATTCGGTGTCGCTGGAACCGCCGCTGGTACTGTGGAGCCTGTCCAACGGCGCCAACAGCATGCCCATCTTCACCGGCAACTCGCACTACGTCATCAACGTGCTGAACGCCGAGCAGGCTCATCTGGCCAAACGCTTCGCCACCCGTGGCATCGACCCATGGGAAGGCGTGGAATACGAACTGTCGCGCACCGGCCAGCCTATCCTGAAAGGGGCGTCGGCCTGGTTTGAATGCCACAACCGCAGCCGCTATCCGGAGGGTGACCACGTGATTTTCGTCGGCGAAGTCGAATTCTGCGAGTTTTCGCCCTGCCCGCCGCTGATCTTCCACAGCGGCCAGTTCGCCGGCCTGGGGTAAAAACGCAAATCGGTGTCGCTCTTTGAAAAGCCGGCACCGGGGCGTGGGCATAGAATGCTGGCAGCATTCGTCACCATAATGAGAGACTATCTATGAGCCAAGCCCGCGCCCACTTCCACTGGGATGACCCTCTGCTGCTGGACCAGCAACTGACCGACGATGAACGCATGGTGCGCGATGCCGCCGCCGCCTACTGCCAGGACAAGCTGCAGCCGCGCATCCTCGACGCCTTCCGCCATGAAACGATGGACATCTCCATCTTCCGCGAAATGGGCGAAGTAGGCCTGTTGGGTCCAACCATTCCCGAGCAATACGGCGGTCCCGGCCTGAACTACGTGGCCTACGGCCTGATCGCGCGCGAAGTCGAGCGCGTCGATTCCGGCTACCGCTCGATGATGAGCGTGCAATCGTCGCTGGTGATGGTGCCGATCTACGAGTTCGGCACAGAAGCGCAAAAACAGAAATACCTGCCCAAGCTGGCCAGCGGCGAATGGATCGGCTGCTTCGGCCTGACCGAGCCGAACCACGGCTCCGATCCCGGCTCGATGATTACCCGCGCCAAGAAAGTCCCGGGCGGCTACTCGGTGTCCGGCGCCAAGATGTGGATCACCAACTCGCCGGTGGCGGATGTGTTCGTGGTGTGGGCCAAGGACGACGAAGGCGCGATTCGCGGCTTCGTGCTGGAAAAAGGCATGGCCGGACTGAGCGCGCCTGCCATTCACGGCAAATTCGGCCTGCGCGCCTCGATCACCGGCGAAATCGTCATGGATAACGTGTTCGTGCCGGAAGAGAATGCCTTCCCGGACGTGCGCGGCCTGAAAGGCCCGTTCACCTGCCTGAACTCGGCCCGCTACGGCATCGCCTGGGGCGCGCTAGGCGCGGCGGAATCGTGCTGGCATACCGCGCGCCAGTATGTGATGGACCGGGTGCAGTTTGGCCGTCCGCTGGCCGCCAACCAGCTGATCCAGAAAAAGCTGGCCGACATGCAAACCGAAATCACCATGGGCCTGCAAGGCTGCCTGCGCCTGGGCCGCATGAAGGACGAAGGCACGGCGGCGGTGGAAATCACCTCGATGATGAAGCGCAACTCCTGCGGCAAATCGCTGGACATCGCCCGCATGGCGCGCGATATGCTGGGCGGCAATGGCATCTCGGATGAGTTCGGCATCATCCGCCACATGGTCAATCTGGAGGTAGTCAACACCTACGAGGGCACGCACGACATCCACGCGCTGATCCTGGGCCGCGCCCAGACCGGCATTCAAGCGTTCCAGTAAGCACGGCCTGTGAAGAAGCCTGGCGACAGGCTTCTATTCTTCCCTAGCGAAATGGAGCGAGCCGTCACGCAGCGTCACCTGCTCGCCCATCTTCCACGCAATATTTCGCGTTCCATGTCCGACGCCGACGTCCTTAATCACCGGCACATTCAGTGGGGCGAACAGGTTGCGGAACATTTCATCCAAAGTGAAAGTCGCATCGCGAGGCAGAATGCATCGGATGAATTCGCCAAGGGCGATGCCTTTGACGCCATCAAAGAAGCCACTGTTTGCCAGCTGCGTGATGGTGCGATCCATCCGATAGGCATGTTCGGCAATATCCTCCAGCAGAACGATGGCGCCCTTGGTGCTATGGATCCATGGCGTTCCCGCTAAGCTGGCCAGCACCGCCAAGTTGCCACCGACCAGCGGTGCGGTAATCTCCGACTGCGGTCCACATAAATGCTCGCCCACCAGATGCGGCCGAGCCTGCCCGTTAAGCAAAGCGAGCAGCGCCGACTTGGATAGCTCATCGGTTTCATCCGCCAGGAACGCCACCATCGGGCCGTGAATCAGATTGCGGTATCCGCGTTGACTCAAGGCGCCAAACAACGAGGTCGCGTCTGAAAAGCCAATCACGATGCGATCGGTAGGAAGCTCCGCTGGTAAAAATGGCAGACACTGCATGCATCCGTAACCGCCCCGGGCCAGCCAGACCACATCGACTTCGGGCGCGGTCAAGGCCCAAATCAAATCCTCAGTACGCTCCGCCACCGACATCGCGTGATGAGAAAATTGCTTACGCAAGTGACGCCCCTCTAGCACGTCCATCCCCCACGCCTTGAGCGTGGCGATGCCTGTGTCAAGGCCACTGAGGCTAGGTGGGCTAGCAGGTGCGATGACTGCTACGGTGAATTTCCTGGATAAACTTGGCATTGAATTCATTTAGTATGGGCTTGATGCGGGCTTACCATCCAAGGTGGTCCATATATCATCGGGTAGAGAACGATCTCGAATACAAATCCGATCATGCTCCGGGTAGGTAATGTGATCAACGGGCGCTCGGGTTCCCACCACCAAACAGCGGGTTGGAGAGGAGCTCCGATTTTCTAAATAATGCCCGATCTGGACTCCAGCGCGAAAGGTTGCGACGTCGCCGGCGCGCAGCAGTGTCTCGGACGCGCCCTCGACGACGGTGATCTCGCCAGCCAACACATAGACCATCTCATCTTCCGCGCTGTGCCAATGCTTGATGGAAGACCTGCAGCCAGGCTGCAGGATTTCAATGAATGCGCCAAACTGCGTCAGTTCTCCAGTCTCACTGATCCAGAGTGTCTGATTCGGTTCGCTGGAACCGTCTACGGGGGTGAGCTCGGTTACTAGTTGATCAGGGGTAAAAATAGGCATGGCTTACGCTCCGTCAGGAATTAGTTTGCCAAGCAGGCATTGCACGCCTTCTCAGTAAAACGACCTTGGCAATATTGCCGTCCTAAATTGGGTTGCTCAACTTTTTTGTATTCTGCACAAAGGTCCGATGACGGGCTAACTTCAGGCTGCTGCATCTTCACCTTTTGTGAGTCAGTAACTGTAAGCCGAGGACCGCTCTGATCGGACCTCAGTTCGATGGCTCCGCCCTTGTTCCACAGCCGCAAGGCGCTGGCCTGGCTTTGCTCTTCGGGTCCAGCGACAAACAACGCCGATTGACGATATTTGGAGTCCAAGGTGAGCATCACATTACTTCCCTCATCCTGGGTAACGTAGCCCCCGCGCTCGATGCCTTGCTCATCGTAAAGCATTACCCCGGCAGCTTTTGAGCCGCGTTTTGAAACGCGCCCATTTGCCATGACAGCATCCGGCAAGTCACCACTAACACGGGCTCGAACAGTCCCGGTTGAATCGACAACGACAATTTCCTTCGCTTTGATGCTTTCAAAGACTTCTTGTTTCAAGCCTACGTTTGCGATCGAACCACCTGCCAACATGAGCAGAAGTCCAAATATCCAGATCTTGTTTTGCTGGCTAATTTTCTTACGCAAACTTGCATTTTCCAGCTCACAGCGCTGAATGCGTTCTTCCAAACTATTCATTGATATCTCCTCTCAATTAAATAACATATTGTCACGATTGGCGGATCACTTCAAATTCAGAGAGAAGATGTAAAAAGACCGCTCCGAAGAGCGGTCTTTTGGTCTCAAGCGCAAGCCAGCGGCTGTCCTGGGATTACCAACCTTTGAAGGCGTAGCCGACGCTGACGTTGACCGCCAGCGGATCCAGCCGCACGTCCTGTACCTGGCCAGTCGAGTAGTGGGCCTGGGTTTTCAGCTTGGTCTTGATGACCGATGCGTCCAAATACCATTTCTCGTTGATCTTGACCGTGCCGCCGATCTGGAAGCTGGCTGCCCATTTGTCATCCAGCTTGAAGGTGGCGGCTGGGCCGCCGGTGTTCAGCACGGCGGTCAGCTGACCCGAACCACGTTCTTTCTGGAACATCGCGTAGGTGATGCCCAGGCCGACGTATGGACGCACCAGCGAGTCCGGCTTCAGGAAGCGGTACTGGATGAAGGCGGTCGGCGGCAGCACTTCGGCGGTGGCCAGTTTGCCGGTGCCGTTGATCGCGCCGGCGCCGTACAGGTCATGCTTGTACGGCAGGCCCAGATCCAGCTCGGCCGAGATGTTGTTGGTCAACATGTAGCCGACCGTGAAGCGGGGCTTGGTGTCCGCGCCGACGTCGGTCTTGGTGCCGGGCAGTGCCGGCGCCGAGACGTCACCCGATTCGACCTTGGGCGTGATTTTGTTGACGCCCAGGGTGCCGAGCCAGGTGCCCGCTTCTTGTTGGGCCGAGGCGGCCGAGGCTACCGTCATTGTGGCGGCCAGCGCCAGCAGTTTTACCGTGTTCTTCATATCGTCTCCAGATATTGATGTATTACAGCCAGCCCTTGGTCACCATTGCTTTGGACACGTAACGCGCCAGCAGCAGGTTGTTGTACGGGGTTGGATGCAGATCGTCGGCGTACGAGTAGTGGCTGACATCGCCCGAGATCAGGTTGGTGCTGTTGCACACCAGCGAGCTACCCAAGGCGTTCTTGGTGGTGTCGGTGATGTTGCAAGCAGGCTCGGTGACGTTGGTCAGGCCGTACGGACCTGGATTGGTCGCCTGGTCGTGGCTAACGGCATACACGTCCACGATCAGCACTTTCGACTCGCTGGCCAGGCCGGTGTTCAGCGTGGTGTTGAAGGTGCTGACCATGGTGTTGATCAGTGCCTGGATCGAGCTGCCCTCGGCGATGCCGGCCGGGGTGTTGGCGATGTCCGGCGCGTTCAGCACCACCACGTAGTTGGCGTTGTTGGCGATCAGCTGGGTTTTCACCAGCGCCACCAGTTCGGTAGCGGCGGTGCCCATATTGGTCACCAGTTCAGCGCTGTGGGCGGTGACGTAAGCGACACCGGCAGCATTGCCGGCGGTGGTGCCGGTGGTGGTGGCGGTGGCGACCATCGGGCCGTAGACGGTGGCCGAGGCCACTGCCGAGTTACCCGGCTGTACCGCTGCCGCGCCGATGGCGGCCTGGGTGATGGTGGTCTGGGTGGCGCCGGTCTGTGCCGCTGCGGTCTGCACGGCGGCGGTGATAGCGGCGGCGGCGGTGGCCGGACTGGTGGCACCGGCGGCCAGTTGCGAGATCAGGCTCTGCAGGTAAGCGGCGTTGCCGGCGGTGGTGCCCGCTGCGGTGGCGTTGGTGGACAGTACCGTCAGCTGATACAGCGCGTCGTTGGCGCCGCCCCACACCAGTACCAGCTCATCGCCTTTGAACTTGCCGCCAACGGCGGTCAGGTGGGTGGCGACCTGAGTCACCAGCGGAACGGTCAGTGCGCCGAGGGCGCTACCGGTGGCCTTGTTGCCTGGGCCGACAGGATTGGTGACGCGCGAGCCGCCCATGGCGTAACCGTAGCAGCCGCTGTGCGCGGTCTTGGTGACGGAGAAGCCGAGGCTGGCGGTGCCATCCAGGCCGGTGACGGCGGCGCATGGTGCGCTCAGGCTCAGCTGAGCGGCAATCAGTTCGGTCCAGTTTTTGCCGGTCAGCGTGGCGTTGATCGAGGTGTTGTCGCCATTGATGGTGAATTTGCCGCCCTTCAGCGCAGCCACGGTGCCTACGTTGTAAGAGCCGACGTCAGACAGGCTGTCGCCGAACGATACCTGCGAGCTGTATTTGATCTTGACGGATTGATCGCCTGCGGCCGGATCGGTGCCGCCGCAGCCAGCCAGGACGGCCAGAGCCATTGCAGCAAGTGCAAGTTTTGTTTGACGCATGTTGTCTCCTCAAAATATTTCTTAGTGATGTGATACGAACGGCCGTGCTATTCGCAACCCAACTAATATGCCAGTCCTGACAACTCTTGTATAGAGGAACACCCCTAAAATGCGGAAGTTGTGAGCAAAAAAGAACGCTTGCTCGGCATTTATTAACCCATGTCAAGTCCCGGATCACCGAGTTGGTGCAGAATCGAGAAAGGCGCGCGCCTCGCGCAGACAGAACGGCGCCACCAGTCCAGCGTGGTAAGCATCCTTGACCGCCTGGTCGGCGGCCGCCGCAGTGCCGCCGTTGCTCAGCACCGATTGCCGCAGCAACGCCTTGGCGGCGGCAAACTCGGCGCGCGTGGTCAGATAGGCGCCAGTCAGCGAGACATCATCCACATCCAGCACCGACAACTGCAGCGCGGCGCCGCCCTGCGCCCGCATGTAGGCGGCGGTAGCAGTGGTATTCGCATACGGCACCAGCGGATCGGCATCGCCGCCGCACAGCAACATCGGCACGTTCGGCGCATAGGTGCGCAAGTCGTTTTTTAGCAACCATTTGCGCAGCGACTGTGCCGGCGCGCAGCTTAGCGGCGCCGCCGTGCTGGTGTTGCAGGGGTTGGCTTTGAGATCGGTCAGATAGGCGTCGCGGTAGCTGGTCTTGATCAGGTGATCGGCGCCGAAGAAGCTGGCATAGCCCGACGCCTGCGGCAGCGAATCGGCGGCGAACAGCACATCATCCGGCAGCTTGCCGGCCGCCACCAGCTCGCCCAGGCTTTGCGTGCCGGGCAGCAGCGTATCGATGCCGCTGGCGTACTTGGCTTCGTAGATGTCGCTGGTGCTGGTGTACAGCTTGGCGCCGGCACGCTGGCCGGCGTTGATCAGCATGGGAATGAAGGCAGCCGAACCGGTGGTCGGCGCGCCGTTGAAGATGGCGTCGCCAAACTGCGTCAACGCGTATGGCCCGGACAGCGGCGCCACCGCCGTCACCGTGAACTCGGACGGATACTGGGTCTGCATGGCGCGCTGCGTGGCCATGGCGACGAAACCGCCTTGCGAGTAACCGCTGATCAGCAAGCGATTGGTGGCGCCGCCGCTGATGCTCTGCAGCACGGTGCGGGCGGCGCGCAGCGCATCGATCATGTCGGCCGCCTGCTCGGTGGCGTCCAGGTAGGGATGGTAGCCGGCGGTGGAGCCGGCGTAGCCGACGTAATTCGGCGCCACCACGATGTAACCCTGGGCGGCAAACAGCGCGGCGATCAGGCGCGGTTCGGTGGCGGACAGGTTGGCCATGTCGGTGCTGGTCAGCACCGAGGTGCCGTGCGCATACAGCAACACCGGGCGCGCGCCCTGGCAGCCGGCATTCGTGCCGGACGGGACCATGATGGCGGTGCTGGCACTGGTGTCGGCGCCCGTGCTGTCGATGGTGTGGTATTTAAGGGTGTAGGTGGTGATGGCACAGGTGGGCGTGCCGGTGATGGCGCTGCCGAAGTCGGTATTGGCTTCGACCAGGGTTTTCAGCACGGCCGGGTCCAGCGTGTTGACGCTGACACTGCTGCTGACCGTGACCGGCACCACCGCCGCGCTGCCGATGGCCTGGCCGCGCAACGACACCGGCGGGGTCGGCGTGACGACTTCGCCGCCAGCGGTGTTGCCTATGCTGCTGCCGCCACTCCCGCCGCCACCGCATGAGGCCAGCAGCAGCAACAAGGGAACCAGGGGCAGTCGAACGTCGCGCATATCGCATCCTTGCAAGATGGCCGAGCGAGATTTTCGGCCGGCAACGATTCCATCTTAGCAGGTGGACAATCCGCGCACGAGCCTGCGCGGGGCAACAATCAGCGTCTATTTTTGCAGCAAAGCATCAATCACGCCGGCCGAGCCGAACACGGAGCGGCGCAGACGGTCGTTGACGCCGGCCCAGGCGTGGTCTTGCGGCGGGGTTTCGACCAGGATCAGGTCGGCACCGCCCTGGTCCATGTCGCGCAGCGCGGCATACAGGCCATAGGCATAGCCGGCCGGGTCGGCGGGCAGCACGCGTTGGGCGTGGGCCGAAGCCGTCCAGTCCGCTGGCAAGGCGTGGCCGATCAGTGCCACTTTGATCGCCTTGGCTTGCAGCTTCGGCAGCGTGTCGGCCAGCGCATCGGCGCTCAGCATGGTGACTGGGGTGCGCGGCGCGTAATGCGACTCCAGTGTGCCGGAGGCGCGCGGCGCGGCCTGATCCGGCGCGGCTGGCAGCATGCCGATCACATCGGCAATCTGCTGCGCGCTGATATGCCCAGGACGCAGCAGCACCGGGCCATGCGTGGCCAGGCGCGACATGTCGACGATGGTCGATTCGATGCCAACCTCGCTCGAACCGCCTTCCAGCACCATGCCCAGCTCGGCGGCCGAGCAAGCGTCGTCGCCGTTGATGGCGCCGTCGTCATGCTCGTCCAGACCGAACTCGTCGCGCACGTGCTGGGCGGTGGTCGGGCTGACGTTGCCGAATTTGTTGGCCGATGGCGCCGCCAAACCGCCCTTGCCGCCCTTGAAGGCTTGCAGCAAGGCGATGGCGACCGGGTGCGACGGGCAGCGCATGCCGACCGAATCCTGGCCGGCCGAGACCGCATCAGGAATCTGTGGGTTACGCTTCAGAATCAGCGTCAGCGGGCCGGGCCAGAAGGCTTGCGCCAGCTGGCGCGCCTCCTCGGGCACGTCGGTGGTCCAGTAGTCGAGATCGGCGCCGGGGGCGAGGTGCACGATCACCGGGTGATCGTGCGGCCGGCCCTTGGCTTCGTAAATGCGTGCCACAGCCGCCGGGTTTTCCGCATCCGCGCCGAGGCCGTAGACAGTCTCGGTCGGAAAAGCGACCAGGCCGCCCTCTTCCAGGATGGCGGCCGCTTCGGCGATCACCGCCGCGTCTGCCACGGCTGCGTGGTGCTGCTTCACGCTGCCGCCTCGCCTTCGATGCCCAGAATGACACAGGCGGCATTCAACTGCCGCTGCGCTTGCTCCAGCGTTGGCGCGATGAAGGTCAGGTGGCCCATCTTGCGGGCACGGCGCGGATCGTCCTTGCCATACAGGTGCAGATTGGCGCCTGGCAGGGCCAGGATTTCATCCCAGGCCGGCTCGCGCGCTTCATTGCTGTCGCCCTCGAACCAGACGTCGCCCAGGATGTTCAACATCACGGCCGGCGAATGCTGGCGCACGTCGCCCAGCGGCAGACGCGCCATGGCACGCACCTGCTGCGCGAACTGGCTGGTGACGCAGGCGTCGATGGTGTAGTGACCGCTGTTGTGCGGACGCGGCGCCATCTCGTTGACCACCAGCGAACCGTCGGTCAGCACGAAGAATTCGATGCACAGCACGCCCACGTAGCCGAGCTCGGCCACGATGGCTTGCGCCGCCTTCTGCGCCTTCAGCGCCGACTCGTCCGACACGTTCGGGCCGGGCACGGTGGTGGTGAACAGGATGCCGTCGCGGTGGACGTTTTCAGCGATCGGGTAGACCACCGATTCGCCGTCATGGCCGCGCGCGGTCAGCACCGACACTTCATAGGCCAGCGGCAGCATCTTCTCCAGCAGGCAGGTGACCTTGCCCATGGATTCAAACGCGGCCTGCACGTCGGCGCGCGATTTGACGCGCACCTGGCCCTTGCCGTCGTAACCCATGCGCACAGTTTTCAGGATGCCCGGCAGCAGGTTGTCATCGATGGCGTCGATGTCTTGTTGCGAGGCGATGACCTTGTGCGGCGCCGGCATCACGCCCGACTTGTCGGCGCAACCGACGAAGAAGCTCTTCTCGGCCACGCGGTCCTGCGCCACCGACACGCCATGCGCATTCGGCGCCACGAACACCGATTGTTCCAGGCGCGACAGGCTGTCCGCAGGGACGTTTTCAAATTCGGTGGTGACGGCGGCGCATTGCGCGGCCAGCGCGTCGAGGCCGGCGGCATCGCTGTAGCCGGCGTTGACCAGACGCTGCGCGACCTGGCCGGCCGGGCAGGCTTCGGACGGCTCCAGCACGGCAACCTGATAACCCATGGCCTGCGCGGCTTGGGCAAACATGCGGCCCAGTTGGCCGCCGCCCATCACGCCCAGCCAGGCCGGCGGATTGGCTTGCGGCAGGATGGCCTTGTACTTCGGATCAGTCATCTTATTCCAGCGGCAGTTTCATGGCCTTGGCGGCCTCGGTTTGCGACACGCGGAAAGCTTCCAGCTTGTCGGCCAGCGCGTCGTCGGTCGATGCGATCATCGCCACGGCGGTCAGCGCTGCATTGGCGGCGCCCGCTTCACCGATGGCGAAGGTGGAGACCGGCACGCCTTTCGGCATCTGCAGGATCGACAGCATGGAATCTTCGCCACGCAGGTACTTGGACGGCACCGGCACGCCCAGCACCGGCACGATGGTCATGGCCGCAACCATGCCCGGCAGGTGGGCCGCACCGCCGGCGCCGGCGATGATGGCGCGCAGGCCACGCGAACGGGCGCTCTTGGCGTAGGCGTACATCTCGTCCGGCATGCGGTGCGCCGAGATCACTTGCGCTTCGAACGGCACGCCGAACTGCTTGAGGATGTTGACCGCGTTCTGCATCACGTCCCAGTCCGAGGACGAGCCCATGATGACGCCAACCAATGGCTTATTCTGATCGCTCATCGCTCAGGCCTTCAGTTTTTCGCCGGTCAGGCGCTCGATGGCTTCGAAGTACTTGGCCTGGGTTTTGTTAATGACGTCGGCTGGCAGCGCTGGCGCCGGTGCGGTCTTGCCCCAGTCGGTCAGGGTTTCCAGGTAGTCGCGCACGAATTGCTTGTCGAACGACGGCGGCGAGATGCCGACCGCGTACGAATCGGCTGGCCAGAAGCGCGACGAGTCGGCGGTCAGCACTTCATCCATCAGGTGCATGACGCCGTTGTCGTCCAGGCCGAATTCAAACTTGGTGTCGGCGATGATGATGCCGCGCGAGGCAGCGTATTCCGACGCTTCGGTGTACAGCTTGATGGCGACATCGCGCATTTTAGCGGCGAGTTCGGCGCCGATGCGCTGTTCCATCTCTTCGAAGCTGATGTTTTCGTCGTGCTCGCCCAGGTCGGCTTTGGCGGCCGGGGTGAAGATCGGCTGCGCCAGCTTTTCAGCTTGCTGCAGGCCTTCCGGCAGTTTGATGCCGCAGATGGCGCCGGTGGCCTGGTAGTCTTTCCAGCCCGAGCCGATGATGTAACCGCGCACCACGGCTTCCACCATGATCGGCTTCAGACGCTTGGCGACCACGGCGCGGCCTTTGACCTGATCCACTTCGTCTGCCGCCACCACGGACTCTGGCGCGACGCCGGTCAGGTGGTTAGGCACGATGTGGCCCAGTTTCTCGAACCAGAAGTCGGTCATCTGGTTCAGCACCAGGCCCTTGCCGGGAATCGGTTCATTCATGACAACATCGAAAGCCGACAGACGGTCGGAAGTGACGATCAGGATTTTGTCGTCGCCAACTGCGTAGTTGTCGCGAACTTTGCCGTGGCCGAGGAGTGGCAGGGACTTGATGGAGGACTGGTAGAGGCTGTTCATAGCAAGAATGTAATGAAAAAGCAAAAACCGGCGGTGAGGATGCCTCGATCGCCGGTCGAAAGAGTCGGATTGATCCAAATGGACCAATCCGTTCCAAAGCAGGATTTTACTTCACAATCTGGGCCAGCTCGCCGGCCTTGTAGCGATCGGCCATTTTTTCCAGCGAAACTTGCTTGATTTTCGACGCCTGGCCTTCGCAGCCGAAGGCCTGGAAGCGCGCGCGCACCACTTGCTCGGCGGCCAGACGGGCTGGCTTCAGGAAGTCGCGCGGGTCGAATTTCGACGGGTTCTGGAACATGTATTGACGCACAGCGGCGGTCATGGCCAGACGGATGTCGGTGTCGATGTTGATCTTGCGCACGCCGTGACGGATGCCTTCCTGGATTTCTTCGACTGGCACGCCGTAGGTTTCTTTCATATCACCGCCGAATTCGCGGATGATGGCCAGCAGTTCCTGCGGCACCGACGACGAACCGTGCATCACCAGGTGGGTGTTAGGGATGCGGGCGTGGATTTCCTTGATGCGGTCGATGGCCAGGATGTCGCCGGTTGGCTTGCGGGTGAACTTGTAGGCGCCGTGCGAGGTGCCGATGGCGATCGCCAGCGCGTCGCACTGGGTTTTCTGCACGAAGTCGGCGGCTTGCGCGACGTCGGTCAGCAGCTGTTCGCGGGTCATGGTGCCGTCGGCGCCGTGGCCGTCTTCCTTGTCGCCCTTCATGGTTTCCAGCGAACCGAGCACGCCCAGTTCGGCTTCCACGGTAACGCCGATGGCGTGCGAGAACTTCACCACTTCGCGCGACACTTCGACGTTGTACTCGTAGGAAGCGACCGATTTGCCATCGGCTTCCAGCGAACCGTCCATCATCACCGAGCTGAAGCCCGAGCGGATCGCGGCCATGCAGACTGCCGGCGACTGGCCGTGGTCCTGGTGCATGACGACTGGAATGTGCGGGTAGGCTTCGATGGCGGCGTCGATCAGGTGACGCAGGAACGCTTCGCCAGCGTATTTACGCGCACCGGCCGAAGCTTGCATGATGACCGGTGCGTTCAGCGCATCGGCGGCAGCCATGATGGCTTGCACTTGTTCCAGATTGTTGACGTTGAAAGCTGGGATGCCATAACCGTTTTCAGCAGCATGGTCCAGCAGTTGACGCATGGATACGAGGGACATGGTAATACTCCAATAACGATAAAAAAAACCTGTCACCGTCGCCCCCGCGCACGCGGGGGCCCATACATCGGCTGCCATTCCGGCGCAGCATGGATTCCCGCCTGCGCGGGAATGACGACGGTGTTAACTAAATTCGCCGACGCGCACAATCTTCAGCGCGTTGGTGCCGCCCACCTGACCCATCGGCGAGCCCCAGGTGACCACAATCATGTCACCCTTCTTGACGGTACCATTCGCCACCAGCAGCTCTTCGGCCTGTTTCAGCACGGCGGTGCTGGTGCCTTCCTGTTGCAAATTGTATGCCTTGACGTTGCGGTACAGCGCCATCTTGCGCAGGCTGGTCGTGCTCGGCGTCAGTGCAAAAATCGGCGTATCAATGTTATGACGGCTCATCCACAGTGCGGTCGAACCCGATTCGGTCAGCGCCACAATCGCCTTCACCGCCAGGTGGTGCGCGGTAAACAGCGCGCCGTAGGCGATCGACTGGTCGATGCGGGTGAAGGTCGCGTTCAGGAAGTCGGCGTCCAGCTTGTTGTACTCCGACTGCTCGGCTTCGACGCAAATCGCCGCCATCATCTCCACGGTTTCGATCGGGTAACGGCCCGATGCGGTTTCGGCCGACGTCATCACGGCATCTGTGCCGTCCAGCACGGCGTTGGCCACGTCCGACACTTCGGCGCGGGTTGGCACGGCGTTGAAGATCATCGACTCCATCATCTGGGTCGCGGTGATCGCCAGCTTGTTCGACTCGCGCGCCATGCGGATCATGCGCTTCTGCAATGCCGGCACGGCGGCGTTACCTACTTCCACCGCCAGGTCGCCACGCGCCACCATGATGCCGTCCGACGCGTCGAGGATCTCCTGCAGCACAGGGATCGCTTCGGCACGCTCGATCTTGGCGATCATCATCGGCTTGTGACCAAATGGCTCGCCGGCGATGTTGGCCAGCTGGCGCGCCATTTCCATATCGGTTGCGCTTTTCGGGAACGAGATCGCCAGGTAATCGGCCTGGAAACTCATTGCCGTCTTGATGTCTTCCATGTCCTTGGCGGTCAACGCCGGCGCGGTCAAGCCGCCGCCCAGACGGTTGATGCCCTTGTTATTGGACAGCTCACCACCGATTTTGGTGGTGGTGTAGATCTCGGAGCCCACTACCTTCTCAACCACCAGCACGATCAGGCCATCGTTCAGCAGCAGCTGATCGTCCGGACGCACGTCCTGCGGCAAGGCCTTGTAGTCCAGGCCAACGCGCTCCTGGTTGCCCAACTCGCCGTTCTCGCCCCACTTGGCATCCAGGATGAACTTGTCGCCCTTGGCCAGTTCAATCTTACCATTCTCGAACTTGCCAACACGGATTTTCGGCCCCTGCATGTCCGCCATGATCGCCACTTCGCGGCCGCACTCGGCCGCCGCCTCGCGCACCAGACGGGCGCGGTCGATGTGATCCTGCGCCTTGCCGTGCGAGAAGTTCAGACGCACGACGTCCACACCGGCGCGTATCATCTTGACCAGTACATTGAAGTCGGTAGAAGCTGGGCCGATCGTGGCGACAATTTTGGTGCTACGAGACATAGTATTCCTTAGCGGTAGGTCATGCGAACAGTTCCCGCACAGCGCGGAAACCCGGGTTTATTGCGGTTAAGACATCAAATCTGTAAATCCACTACAAATTTGATGCCCTTCCCAGGCATTACCTGGATTCTACTGTTAATTTGCTACAAAGCACGACCGTACTATTTACCAGGATTTACTTCGCTGCGCGCTGGGTCAGAATTTCGACCGCTGGCAGGACTTTGCCTTCCAGGAACTCCAGGAAAGCGCCGCCGCCGGTGGAGATGTAACCCACCTGCTCGCCGATGTTGTACTTGGCAATCGCCGCCAGAGTGTCGCCACCGCCGGCGATGGAGAACGCTTTCGACTGGGCGATCGCCAGCGCCAGCGTTTTGGTGCCTTCGGCGAACTGGTCGAATTCGAACACGCCGACCGGGCCATTCCATACGATGGTGCCGGCGGCGCCGATCTGCTCGGCCAGAATGGCGGCGGTTTTAGGACCGATATCCAGGATCATGTCGTCATCCGCGACGTCTTTGACGTCTTTTACGGTGGCGGCGGCGGTTGGCGCGAATTCTTTCGCGGTCACCACGTCGACTGGAATCGGCACTTGCGCACCGCGCGCGGCCAGCTTCTCGATGATGGTCTTGGCGGCGCCCACCAGATCCGGCTCGGCCAGCGATTTGCCGATCTTCAGGCCGGCGGCCAGCATGAAGGTGTTGGCGATGCCGCCACCGACGATCAGGTTATCGACCTTGTCAGCCAGCGATTCCAGGATCGACAGCTTGGTCGACACTTTGGAACCGGCCACGATGGCCAGCAGCGGACGGGCCGGGGCGCCCAGCGCCTTGCCCAACGCGTCCAGCTCGGCGGCCAGCAGCGGACCGGCGGCGGCCACTGGCGCAAACTTGGCGATGCCGTGGGTCGAGGCTTCGGCGCGGTGTGCGGTGCCGAAAGCGTCATTGACGTAGATGTCGCACAGTTTGGCCATTTTCTGCGCCAGTTCGTCGCTATTCTTCTTTTCGCCCTTGTTCACACGTACGTTTTCCAGCAACACCACCTGCCCGGCTTGCAGGTTTTCCAGCCCCGCGCCATCAACCCAGTTCTGCTTCAATTCAACCGGCTGGCCCAGCAGCTCGGACAGGCGCTGGGCGACTGGCGCCAGGCTGTCTTCCGGCTTGAACTCGCCTTCGGTCGGACGACCCAGGTGGGACGTGACCATGACCTTGGCGCCAGCGGCAACTGCTGCCTTAATCGCTGGAACGGACGCACGAATGCGTGTATCTTCGGTGATATTGCCGGCATCATCCTGCGGGACGTTCAGGTCGGCGCGGATGAAAACGCGCTTGCCTTGCAGTGCGTTTTGATCGATAAGGTCTTGCAGACGAATGAAGTTCAGAACAGCGGACATGGCTACCCAAGGTCGAGTTATTGGAAGAGCGCTATTTTACCGCAAGCTTAAGGTGATTTTTCTGTTATTAAGTTACAGAAATCAGTCGTAATGCCGTGAAGAAACCCATGCCGAATATGATGGTTTCCAACATATTGCGTCGCAGCAAATAATAGATCGTCGCAACAATCCCGGACACCAGTTTGAGGTTGCTGGCGTCCAGCAGCGGTTCGCCGTCAGCGGCCAGCATCAGGTCCGGCGCCACGATCGCCGCCAGCGCGCAGGCAGGCGCGTAGCGCAGCATTTCCTGCACCCGCTTGGGAATGGTGATGTGGTGGCCCACCAGCCAGAACGAACTGCGGGTGGCGGCGGTGGCCAGCGCCAGCACCACGATCACCAGCCAGATTTCCCAATCAGCCATGCTTGCGTCTCCATTTTTCGGCGCTTTCTTCGATGAGCATGGCGCTCAGCATGCCGACCAGCACCGCTGCCAGCAGCCCCAGCTTGTACGGTAATCCGGCCGCCAGCACCGACACCGCGCCCGCCACCAGCACGCCGGCCAGCGCCGGACGGCCCGCAATCAGCGGGATCATCACGCAAATAATCGCCAACGTACCGGCAAAACTCAGTCCCCATTCCGGCGGCACGGCGCTGCCGAGGAAGATGCCGGCGATGGAACCGATCTGCCACGAGGCCCAGTTTGGATACAGCAAGCCTTTCAGATAAGACAGCTTGCCCACCGCAGGCGCCTCGGACGGGTATTTCTGCAGGAATAGCGCCACCGTCATGTCGCCCGCCACATAGCCCAGCGTCAGGCGCTGACGCCACGGCAAATGCGCGAAATGCGGCGCCAACAGCGCGGAAAAGATCACAAACCGCAGGTTGACCACGATGGCGGTGGCGAAGATGACCCAGATCGGCGCGTTGGCCGCAATCAAGGGCAGCGCGGCCAGCTGGGCCGAGCCGGCAAACACCATCAGCGTCATACCCAGCGCCTGCGGGATCGTCAGCCCGGACTTGACCATGGCGATGCCGACCACTATGCCCCAGGCGCCGATGCCAAACAGCGATGGCATGCCGGTCTTGACGCCGGCGCGCCACGACGGTTCGTGGTGGGCGGCAACGCAATCCAGCGTGGCGGGGCAAGTCGTTTCACTCATGGGACGGGCTGTAGCATTCCTGCCACAGGGAGGGCTGGACCGGGGTTGTAGAGGCGCTATTTTACCGATGATTTTTGCTCAATGCGCGAATCCGTTAAAATCGTGCTTTTCTCTCAGCCATCCGGAGCCACCAGAAATGACCACCCCTAGCACCGCAGCCAACGCAGTTGAACTCGATGGCAAAGACCTGCCGGCCCACTGCCCTAACCCAGCCATGCCGCTGTGGTCCTCGCATCCGCGCGTGTTCCTGGAATTCGACGCCCACGGCGTCGCCAAGTGCCCGTACTGCGGCACCGCCTACCGCCTGAAGCCGGGCACGGTTGTCGGTCACCACTAATCACCACCCACAGGCCCGCCATGCCATCCAGGAAAACGCACAACGGCAGCGCCGCCGAAACCGAAGCCGCGTTCTATGACGCGCTCAACCGCGCCGACCTGGAAGCGCTGATGGCATTGTGGGCCGATGACGACGAGATCGTCTGCGTGCATCCGGGCGGCCCGCGCCTGATCGGCCATGCCGCCATCCGCGCCTCCTGGCAATCGATTCTGGAGCATGGCGGCCTGAACATCATGCCGTCATCGCTGCACGAAACCCATACCCTGATGAGCTCGGTCCACACCGTGGTCGAAGGCACCACCGCCGCCAGCGGCGAGCCGGCGCATTTGATCGCGACCAATGTGTACGCAAAAACGCCGAAAGGCTGGCGCATCGTGCTGCATCATGTTTCGATTGCGCCGGGTGCGGCGCCGATCGACACCCACAGCCAAATCCTGCATTAATTCCTGCCGTGAAGTACACCGCACCGTTCTGGCTGCCCAGCGGCCATTTGCAGACCATTTATCCGGCCGTTGCGATCCGCAAACCGGCGGTGCCGTTTCGCCGTGAGCGCTGGGATGCGCCGGACGGCGACTTCATCGATATCGATTTTGTCGACGGCCAGCCAGGACAGCCGTTTGTAGTGTTATTCCACGGTCTGGAAGGTTCATCCGACAGCCATTACGCGCGCTCGCTGATGGCCGAACTGCGCGCGCGCGGCTGGTCCGGCGCGGTGCCGCACTTCCGCGGCTGCTCCGGCGAACCCAACCGCGCACCGCGCTTTTACCACTCCGGTGACGCCGCCGAGATCGACTGGATCATCCGCCGCCTGCATGCGCGCCACGCCAGCGGTGGCAAGTTCTACGCGGCCGGCGTTTCGCTCGGCGGCAACGCGCTGCTGCGCTGGCTGGGCGAATCGCAGCACCAGGCGGACTTCGTCGATGCCGCTTGCGCGGTGTCGGCGCCGCTGGACCTGGCGCAGGGCGGCGTCTCGCTGTCGAGCGGTTTCAACATGGTCTACACGCGCATGTTTTTGCAGACGCTGAAACCCAAATGCGTAGCCAAACTACAACAATTCCCTGGCCTGTTTGACCTGGACGCGTTGCACGCCGCGCGCGACCTGTACGCTTTTGACAACGTGGTGACCGCCCCGCTCCACGGCTACCGCGATACCGACGATTATTGGCACCGCGCCAGCGCCAAGCACATCCTCGGCGACATCACGGTGCCGACGCTGGTGCTGAACGCCAAAAACGATCCCTTCCTGCCTGGCCGCCATCTGCCGCAGCGTGCGTCGTCGCGAGTGGTATTGGACTATCCTGAACATGGCGGTCACGTCGGCTTTGCGGTCGGCGGACCGCCGGGCCGCATCAACTGGCTGCCGACCAAGCTGATCCACTTCCTCGAACAACATGGATGACATCGTCAAACAGGCGCTGGCCAAATGGCCCAACGTGCCGCATTGCTACGGCTGGCTGGCGCTCGATGCGCGCGGCAACTGGCGCATGCGTGACGAGCGCGCCCAGCACTTCAACCTGCCCGGCGACAAGCTGAACAATGCCGCGCTGGTGGCCTTCATCACCCGCAATTACGCCGCCGATGAGCGCGGTTGCTGGTATTTTCAGAACGGTCCACAGCGCGTGTATGTGCAGCTGGAAGCCACACCCTACATCGTCCGCACCGATCCGGCCGCCGGCTGGCGGCTGCATACCGGTGCCCCGCTGGGCGCGCCGGAGGAAGTGCTGCTGACCGAAACCGGCGCGCTGGTACTGCGCGGCGGCGAAGTGGTGGCTCAATTGGATGACCGCGATTTCGCAGACGTTCTGCCACGTTTGCAGCTGAATGGCGCCACAGTGGCCGACGATGTCTTGCTGGAATGGATCGAAGGCAAGGCCCAAGGCGCGCTTAGCCTGGATGACGTGCCGGTGCAGCGCATCGCCGCCGATCAGCTGGCGGCGCGCTTCGGCTACGTCAGCGTACCGACGAGCCCTGTTGCAGCGGATCGGTAATCTGGCGGATGCGGTCGAACGGGTTGGTGTATGGGCTGAAGCCGCTGTCCTTGTTGTCCTGATCCGACTTCATTTCCAGCTTGAAGGCCGGGCTGGAATTGCCCATATCCTTCTTGCCCTTGTCACCCAGCTCTTCGCGGCGGCGCGCCTGCCACTCGCGCTCGCGCGCATCGATCAGCGACTGGTCGTAAAACGATGCGTCCGGTGACTTGCGCGCATAGCCGAGTTGGTCCAGCGCCGCCATCACCCCGCCCTGCAGGTTGTAGGATTCCGCCAGCGCGATGTGCTGCAGCGCCAGCTTGCCCTGCTTGGAATACACCTGCGCCAGCAGATCGTAAGCCTCGATATCCTCGCGGTACAGCTGAACCTGGTCGCGCAGATAAACACCCGCCTCCTCCAGCTTGCCGGCCGCCAGCAACGCCTCGCCATATTGATGCGCGATGCCGCGCGACAGCGGGAACTTCTGGCGGGCCGCGTCAGCCTCGGTCACCGCCTTGGCCAGCACCTCCTTGTTATCCGGCTGCGCCAGCTTGATCTCGATCGAGGTCGCGGCAAAAATCGTTTCCGCCTTGCTGCGCGGCGAGGCGCCAAACACGCCAGCCGGTGGCGGCCGGTTCACCGTCTCCAGCGCCTGGTCCAGCCAGGTCTGCGCGGCCGTGGTGTCGCCCTGCTTCATGCTGAGGAAGGCCATGCCGTACTGGCCGGCAGCCTTCTGCTGCCAGCTATCCTGCTTGATCTGGGCTTGGAAGAACAGCTTGGCTTCGTTATAGCCATTGCTGCTTTGGTCCTGCAGCACGCGGGCGCGCGAACGCACCAGGAAAAAGTCCAGACTGTCCTGGCGCTGCTTGTACGGTTGCTCGCGGATGCGGGCCTGAATATCGGCAATCCGCTCGGTGGTCAGCGGGTGGGTCAGCAGCCAGGCCGGCACCAGGTCGCTGTAATTGCGCGTCGATTGCTGCATTTGCTGGAAGAAGGCCACCATGCCGGTGGTGTCGAAACCGGCCTCGCCCATGATCTGGAAACCGATGCGGTCAGCCTCGCGCTCGGCATCGCGGCCGAAGTTCAGCTGACGCTGAATCGCCAGCCCCTGGCCGCCGAGGAACACACCGATGGCCGCGTCGCCGCCCTGACGCGAAGCCAAGGCCGCCAGTATCATGGCCGCCAGCGGGATTAACATATCCTGCTTTTGCTGACCGATCGAGCGGGCGATGTGGCGCTGGACCACGTGGCCAATCTCGTGCCCCAACACCGAGGCCAGCTGCGATTCGTTTTCCGCCGCCAGCAGCAGCGCCGAGTGCACGGCAATAAATCCGCCGGGCAGCGCGAATGCATTCAGCTGCGGATCGCGCACCACGAAGAAGAAGTAATCGTACTTGGCCTCGCCGCGCGCGTCGGGGCGGGAATCCACCAGCACGTTGCCGAAGTGGTTCATGTATTCGAGGATGGGGGCATCGTCGAGGTAATCGCGGTCACGGCGGATGTCGCGCATGATCTCTTCGCCCAGCTTGCGCTCCATCAGCGGCGACAGATCCTGGCTCTCGGTACCGCCGAGCGCGGGCAGATTCGGGATTTTGGCCGGCGCGAGGGCGGTCTGGGCCATGGCCATCGGCATAGCGACCAACAGAGCGGCGGCGACGGCGCGCAGGCGCCCGGAGTAAGAGGAGCGATTTGGATTCACGGTGATATGATACCCGCAACACGGGCGCGAAAACTTAGTGCCCCATTATGAATCATTTTAAGCAGCCATCATGACCACCGATCACCTGACCCACTTTGACGCCACCGGACAAGCCCACATGGTGGACGTCGGCGCCAAGGCGGAAACCCACCGCATCGCCATCGCCACCGGCTCGATCCGCATGAAACCGGAAACGCTGGCCATCATCATGAACGGCACCGCCAAGAAAGGCGACGTGCTGGGGATAGCGCGCATCGCCGCCATCATGGCATCCAAGCGCACCAGCGATCTGATCCCGCTGTGCCACCCGCTGGCGTTGACCAAGGTGGCGGTGGACTTCGAAACCGACGTCGCCAATGCCAGCGTCCACTGCAAGGCGCAGGTGGAAACTTACGGCAAGACCGGGGTGGAAATGGAAGCGCTCACTTCGGTACAAGTCGGCTTGCTGACGGTGTATGACATGTGCAAGGCCGTCGACCGGGGCATGGTGATGTCCAACATTCGCGTCACCGAAAAGCACGGCGGCAAGTCGGGGGATTGGAGCGCGACGAGCTAGTCCATTACCGACCGGTTCGCATTGAGCCAGCGCACATTACATATGCCAGTTGTGGCGTACACTGAAAAGTCCCTCAGACTTGGAGATGCGCTATGAAACCGGACAAGTCGAATTGGAAATTATTGCAGCCAGACGCGCCACGCACTAACTCTGCATTACCATCGCTGACGCCATCCGCCACGGGAATCCTGCCTCTCGCAGTCATAGCAAGGCTGGGTGAGCGTCGGAAAGGGATACTGGCAGGCTTCGGTATCCTGAAAGGCACGGGCGTATTTCCTGATGATAGTCTTGAATATCAGCTTGAGGTACGCGCGGAATGGGACTAGCGCTATTCGATAGCAATATCGTGATGGATGCCTTGAACGGTTACCCTCAAGCAGTCGCGGAAATCAGCTATTTTGACGACATTGCCATCAGCTCTGTGGCATGGGTTGAAGTCATGTCAAAACCGCTTGCGGAATCAGCGCGTGGAAAACTCGATTGCGACATCGTTCAGACAGCGTTAAATTTTCTCGCTGACTTCACGATCATCCACTCAAATTACGCAATCATGATTGAGGCAGCAAGGATTCGTGCAAACAGTCTGCTTGCCCCTCCCAAAATCCGACTCCCGGATGTTTTTATATTAGCGACCGCCAACGTAACCGGCCGTTTGTTAGTGACGCGGAATAGAAGAGATTTTCGTGGCGCGAACGTCCGCTTTCCGTATGACTTGCAAGACGGCCTGGTTTTCAACGTCGCGCCACCACCAGTGGGCTGACATGGTCATTTGACAAGCTGTCGTATTGTCTGATTGTAACCCTTCGTTGGCGCGCATATAATTCATGTCGCAGGAACAATTTTTTGACGGTGTTGTCACCGTTGTCGTTTTGCGCACATAAGAAAGAGATTGCATGAGCAGCAACCCTCCGCCCAGCGAAGCCAAGACTCAGGAGTATGAGTTTGAGCAGATGAACCTGCAAGTAGGCGGCAGGATTCAGTTCATTACCCACCGGACCATGAAGCCGATTCAGCACTTTTCGACGTTGATCGGCTGGGTCAAAGATGAGTACATGATCGTCAAGGTGCCGTTTGAGAACGGCGGGCCGATTTCGCTCAACGATGGCGATAAGCTGACGATCCGGGTATTTTCAGGCGTGAACGTGTGCTCGTTCTCGTGCGTGGTGCAGCGGGTGTTTCCGCGTCCGCTGTTTTATGCGCATCTGTCGTTCCCGGTGTCGATCCAGGGCACCAGTTTGCGGGCGGCGATGCGGGTCAAGGTGGATATTCCGGCGCAGGTGACGACGCCGTCTGGCAGCACCTCGGTGTTCCTGGTGAATCTGAGTGTGTCGGGGGCGCTGATTGAGTCGCCCAAGCAGTTGTCGGAAGGCGAGCAGCAGGTGGCGCTGTCGTTCTATCTGATTGCGCAGCCGGGCAATCGCCAGGTGCGCGTGAATCCGAATGCGACTATCCGCAACATCAACGTCGTCAAGCCGGCGGCTGGCGACAAGCCGGAAGTGTTCACCTACGGCGTCCAATTCGTCGACCTCGATCCGGTCCACTACACCATGCTGCAAAACCTCACCTACGAAGCCCTGATCGCCGATCGCCAGAAGATCGTGTAAACGAAAAAAACCCGGCCGAAGCCGGGTTCGCGCTACCAATATCGATGCTTATGGCGTTACGCTATTTTTCAGCAGGGCCGCGCTGGCGGCGGTGTTGGTAACAGTGGTGGTGATCAGCCAAGTCACGCTCGTGGTGCCCACGGTAGGAGTGTAGGTAACGGTTTTGCCGGTGACACCATCGCCCACACCATCAGCAATGGTCAGGGTGATCACGCCGTCCGCCACGGTACCGGTTTTAACTTCCTTGGTTGGGGTAAAGACTGGAATGTTGGTGGCGCCGGTATCGCAATCGGTCAGCGCGCCGGCCGCTTCCTGGGCGCACAGTGCTACCGCACTTTTCAGCGAATCGGCAGCAGCCTGGATGTTCGCCACTTTCGCTTTCACGGTGTAGTCGCTGTAAGCAGGAATCGCTACGGCGGCCAGGATGCCGATGATCGCGACGACGATCATCAGTTCAATCAGGGTGAAGCCGGCTTGGGCTTGTTTCTTCATCATTTTCAGCGATTTCATGGATTTCATTTTGCGACTCCTTAGGGGTTAATGCGTTGTTGGGTGACACATTCCCTATATCGCAAACCCCGTGCCAGCCTGCTTTTGCCTATTTTTTCAGCAAAACCACCCCAAAACTGCCAATTTTTGTCAGCCACGACCGCCGCATTTTGTCAGCCCGGCCTGGCCTGACAATTTTTGTCAGCCTCAGGCGACACGAAATGTCAGTTGCGTCCCGCTGAGATCGATCACGTCGCCATCGCACAAGCGCTCGGCGCTCAGCTTGTCCACCGCCGTGCCATTCAGCAGCGGCGCCAACTCGCCCTCGGTATGCGTCAGCGTATAAAACTGCGGATGCCGATGTATCACCACCACCTGCACGCCCGCCCTGCCCAGCGTGGTCTGCGGCTTGGTCAGTGCCACGTGCTTGCCCGCGTTGGCGCCATTCATGACCGACAACTCAGCCAGCACCGGCTGCGCCGCCGCCAGCGGCCGGATTCCATCAGCCACAAACTCCAGCTGAAACTTGGCCATCTTGACCTGATCCTGATGCTGCAGAAAATGCTTGCCGATGCGGTTACCGTTCACAAACGTACCGTTGGTGCTGTGCAGGTCTTCCAGAAAGGAATCATCGAGGATGGTGACGATCGCCGCATGCTCGCCGCTAACGGCCGGATGCGATAACACAATGTCATTGCGCGGATGGCGACCCAGCGTCATGCGCTCTTTAGTCAGTTGTATCTGCTGCTCTACTTGTCCGTTGCGCGAGATGATGAGCTTGGCCAATCGACGGTTCTCCAAAAAATAAAGGGGAGCCTGAGCTCCCCTTCATTATTCCACAATCAAGCGGCTGTAGATTACAGCATGGCTTTCAGCAGACGTGCCATTTCCGATGGATTTTTGGTGGCTTTGATGCCGCACTCTTCCATGATGTCCAGCTTGGCTTGCGCGGTGTCAGCGCCGCCCGAGATCAGCGCGCCGGCGTGGCCCATGCGCTTGCCTGGAGGAGCGGTAACGCCGGCGATGAAGCCAACGACTGGTTTCTTCATGTTGTCTTTGACCCAACGTGCAGCATTGGCTTCGTCTGGACCGCCGATTTCGCCGATCATGATGACCGCGTCGGTCTCAGGATCTTCGTTGAACATGCGCATCACGTCGATGTGCTTCAGACCGTTGATTGGGTCGCCGCCGATACCAACTGCCGACGATTGGCCCAGGCCCAGTGCGGTCAGCTGACCCACTGCTTCATAGGTCAGGGTGCCCGAACGCGAAACCACGCCGATACGGCCCTTACGGTGGATGTGACCTGGCATGATGCCGATCTTGATTTCGTCAGGGGTGATCAGGCCTGGGCAGTTAGGGCCCAGCAGCAGGGTTTTCGAACCGGCTTTGGCCATGCGATCTTTCAGGGCCATCATGTCACGGACAGGGATGCCTTCGGTGATGCAAATCGCCAGTTCCAGTTCAGCTTCAACAGCTTCCCAGATTGCGGCAGCGGCGCCTGCTGGCGGCACGTAGATCACCGACACGGTAGCGCCGGTGTTCGATGCGGCTTCTTTCACCGAACCGAAAATTGGAATGCCTTCGAAATCTTCGCCGGCTTTCTTCGGGTTCACGCCTGCTACGAAGGCGTTTTTGCCGTTCGCGTATTCGCGGCACATGCGGGTGTGGAACTGACCGGTTTTGCCGGTGATACCCTGGGTGATGACTTTGGTGTCTTTGTTGATCAGAATAGACATATCGGTTCCTTAATTATTTACCAGCAGCGGCTGCAACAACGCTCTTCGCTGCATCTTCCATGGTGTCAGCGGCGATGATCGGCAGGCCGGAGTCGGCCAGCATTTTCTTGCCCAGATCTTCGTTGGTGCCCTTCATACGGACTACCAGCGGTACTTGCAGCGACACTGCTTTCGATGCGGTGATCACGCCTTCGGCGATCACGTCGCAACGCATGATGCCGCCGAAGATGTTGACCAGGATGGCTTTCAGGCCTGGGTTTTTCAACATGATCTTGAAGGCTTCGGTTACTTTCTCAGCCGTGGCGCCACCGCCGACGTCCAGGAAGTTGGCTGGCTCGCCGCCGAACAGTTTGATGGTGTCCATGGTCGCCATGGCCAGGCCGGCGCCGTTCACCAGGCAGCCGATATTGCCGTCCAGCGAGATGTAGGCCAGGTCGAATTTCGAAGCTTCAACTTCAGCTGGATCTTCTTCGTCCAGATCGCGGTAAGCGACGATTTCTGGTTGACGGAACAGTGCGTTGGCGTCGAAGTTGAATTTCGCGTCCAGGGCGATGATTTTGCCCGAACCGGTCACGATCAGTGGGTTGATTTCGGCCAGCGACGAGTCGGTTTCCCAGTAGGCTTTGTACAGGCCTTGCAGGTTGGTGACGGCGTCAGCGATCGAACCTTCCGGTACGCCGATTTTCGCGGCGATGCCAGCGGCTTCAGCGTCGGTCAGGCCCACGGCTGGATCGATAGCGATCGAGTGGATTTTTTCTGGGTGGGATTCAGCAACTTCTTCGATGTCCATGCCGCCTTCCGACGAGGCCATCAGCACAACGCGCTGGGTCACGCGGTCGGTAACCAGCGATACGTACAGTTCTTGCTTGATGTCCGCGCCTTCTTCGATCAGCAGGCGACGTACTTTTTGACCTTCTGGGCCGGTCTGGTGGGTGACCAGCTGCATGCCCAGGATTTGGTCAGCGTATTCTTTTACTTGTTCCAGCGATTTGGCAACTTTAACGCCGCCACCTTTACCACGGCCACCGGCGTGGATTTGTGCTTTCACAACCCAGACTGGGCCGCCCAAGGTTTCAGCAGCTTTCACTGCTTCTTCTACGGTCAGGCACGGAATACCGCGCGGTACCGTCACTCCGAATTTTCGGAGGATTTCTTTGCCCTGATACTCATGGATTTTCATGCTGGCTTCCCTTCTGATGCTGATGTGTATAAATCGGTTGAATGATTAAGCAGATGATGTTGCTACGCGCTACCCGGTGCTGCTTTGTCCACAGAGCGCGGGTAAAACTTCGCCACTGCGCCGCGGTAACGGGGCAGGACTTGGAATTCTTCGGATTGAAACGGTATTTGCAGAGGGGCTGCCAATATCCCGCACGCCGTCCTCGCTGGGGACAGCTGCTGCGCGCGAAGACTCCGCTGCGCACGACGGATAACTGGAGTTAACAGAGACATAAGATCGATACCGCTCTCGCGGCATTTATATTAGTTAGCAGCCTGGCGTATTTCTCTTATTGAAAATACACGTTGCCGCAGCTTCTACGGACAACCACCGCACCCGCGGTGCTGCAAAAACCCACAAAGTTTAGCACACAAGGAACCGAATTAGCATCTGCGTATTTTCAACTAGCAAGAACCCTTACGGAGATCGTGGCTATTTAAGGCTTTCATAACTGGTGGTGGACTGCAGATCGCGCATTACCTGGCGCGGCTGCTCTTCATAGGAGGATGAAGCGAAACTGCGGCGCGCATCGCGACCGTTCCAGCTCACACCGCCCAGCTCCAGCAGCGACGGGAACATGCTGACATGGCTGATTTTTTTCTGGTGGTTGGCGCGCAACGCCGCCGCCAGCGCAGGGTAATCCTGTCGATAGGCCGGATTCATCCACACCAGCAGCGGCACATGGGTGTCGTAGCGGGTGGGGCCGGATTGCGCGTGCATGAACAGATGGCGTTCATCGTCGAACAGATTTTCGCCATGATCGGAGGTATAGACCATGATGGCCGGCCGCCGCTCGGCGCGCAGCACCTCGATCACGCGGGTCAGGAACTGGTCGGTCTCCAGCACCGTGTTGTCGTAGGAATTGATGGCGGCCTGCTTGTGCTGCAACAGCGGCTGCTCGACGCCGAGGTCACTGAGCGTCGGCGTGTAGACGCGCGCGGCGCCGGTGTAACGCTCCTCGTAGGGAATATGGCTGCCGATCATGTGCAGCACGGCGAACTGGCGCGGGCCGGCCTGACGCACGAAGGAAGTGAACATCGGCAGCAGGTTGGCGTCGGTGCGCAGATGGTAATCCTGGCTGCTGATGGCATGCTCGACCACGTCCAGCCCGCGACTGAAATCGATCGGCTCCTGATTGGACAGCCAGGCCGTGCGGAAGCCGGCTTCGGCAAAGGTCTGCGGCAGACTGGCGACACGGCCCTCGTCCAGCGGCAGCGACACAATGCCGGGCACGGCGTGATTGGTCCAGTTGGCAGTGGACGCCACGTCCGGGAAGGACAGCAACTGATCGCCCAGCGCCGCCAGTCGCGGCGTGGTGTTGCGCGCATAGCCGTTGATGCCGAGATGGTCGCTGCGCAGACTCTCTCCGATCACCAGCACCACCAGCAGCGGCGGCGCGGGCGTGACGGCCGGCTGACCGTACACGCTGACGAACTCGCCCGGCGCCCGCTGCTGATGCGCCAGCCGCGCCAGCGACATCGCCAGGCCGCTGGGGAAAGCCAGATTAAGGGTCGATTGCTCCAGCCACGGTGGCATGCGCACCTGCTGCGCCAGCGTCTGGCGGCCGACCATGGCCAGCATCACATACATCAGCAGTCCGGCCAGCAGGCGTTTGCGCGTCACGGCGGACAGGCGCCAGTCGCGCGGCAGCGTAGCCGCCAGCCATATATACAGTAGCCAACTCAGCGGCACCAGCCAGAGACGCCAGCCAAATGCCTGCAGCACTTGCCAGCTCATGCCCAGGTCGGTGTGCAGCGCGGACACCAGCAAGGCATCGCCCGGCACGCTACCGTAGAAGAAGGTCAGATAGGCATAGGGCAGCACCAGCAAGGCTAGTGGCGACCACAACAGAAAGTACCAGCGCAGGCGCGGCATGATGACCAGCGGCGCGGCCAGTAGCAGCAGGGAAAATACCAGCATCGCCAGCACTTCGCCGATGCCGTGCAGCTGGTCGGTGCCCAACACCGTCAGGCTGGGCAGCCACAGCCAGACGGCCAGCGCCAGTGCCGTGCCCAGCCCGCGCCGGCGCTCATTCGTCAAGGTCGGCGCCCTTGATGACCTTTTGCACTACGCGCTGGGAAAAGCCGCGTTGCAGCAGGAAGCGGATTTGTTTGTTGCGTTCTTGCGGATCGGTGGCGGGTTGACTGAACTTGCGCTGCCAGACGTCGCGCGCGCGTTCCAGTTCGGTGTCCGCCAGTTGGGATTTGAGGTCTAGCAGCGCTTCGCCGCCGACGCCGTGGCTTTGCAGCTCGGCGACGATGCGGCTGTTGCCGTAGCGCGCGGCACGGCGGTGGATCAGCGATTCGGAGAAGCGTTCCTGCGACAGCCAGTTGTTCTTCTCCAGCAGGTCGAGCAGGGCGTCGACGTCGTCGCCCTCCTCCGCGTACTTGGCCAGCTTGCGGCCCAGTTCCTGCCGGCTGTGCTCGCGCAGCGACAGAAAGCGCAATGCGCGGGCTTTCAGGCTTAGTTGGGGCATTGGCATGGTCGTCGCTCCCGCGCAAGCGGGAGTTCATGGAACACTAGCTCAGCATGGGTTCCGGCTTGCGCCGGAAGTCGTTTCGCCCAGTGGGCGAAACGACAGATGCTTAAGCGGCGTCGGCGTCAGGCTTGGCCGGCTTCAGTTTGACCACGGTGTTGTCGGCCGGGGCCAGCGGTGGCAGCGCGCGCACGCCCAGCGATTCGCGCACCTTGTTTTCGATTTCCCATGCCAGCTCCGGACGCTCTTGCAGGAAGGCGCGGGCATTGTCCTTGCCCTGGCCGACGCGCTCGCCGTTATAGCTGTACCACGAGCCCGACTTCTCGACGATCTTGGCTTCCACACCCAGATCCAGAATCTCGCCTTCGCGCGAGGTGCCGGCGCCGTACAGGATGTCGAAGTGCGCTTCCTTGAACGGTGGCGCGATCTTGTTCTTGACCACTTTGACCTTGGTTTCGTTACCGATCACCTCGTCGCCCGACTTGATCGAGCCGGTACGGCGAATGTCCAGACGCACCGAGGCGTAGAACTTCAGCGCGTTACCGCCGGTGGTGGTTTCCGGCGAACCGAACATCACACCAATCTTCATACGGATCTGGTTGATGAAGATCACCAGGGTGTTGGTGCGGTTGATCGAACCGGTCAGCTTGCGCAGCGCTTGCGACATCAGACGCGCTTGCAGGCCTGGCAGCGAATCGCCCATGTCGCCTTCGATCTCGGCACGTGGCGTCAGCGCGGCGACCGAGTCGACCACCACCATGTCCACCGAACCGGAGCGCACCAGCGCGTCGCAGATTTCCAGCGCCTGTTCACCGGTGTCCGGCTGCGAAATCAGCAGCTCGTGCAGGTTGACGCCCAATTTTTGAGCATAGCCCACGTCCAGCGCGTGTTCGGCGTCGATGAAGGCGCAGGTGCCGCCCAGTTTTTGCATTTCCGCGATGGTTTGCAGGGTCAGCGTGGTTTTACCCGACGATTCCGGGCCGTAGATTTCCACCACGCGGCCGCGCGGCAGGCCGCCGACGCCCAGCGCCACGTCCAGGCCCAGCGAACCGGTCGACACGACCTGTACTTCTTCAATCGGTGCACTGGCATCCATGCGCATGACGGAGCCTTTACCGAATTGCTTCTCGATCTGGGCCAGCGCCGCTGCCAGCGCCTTGGCTTTTTCAGATGCAGGTACTACGCCTTTTTTATCGTCCATAATGTGCTTTCAGCCAGTAGGTTGTTCAATACAGGTAGCACTGTATAAAAAAACAGTGCTCAATGCAAGCGGGATTTTCGTATTTCTTTGCGAAAGCACAAAAACTCGCCAAAATAGGGGCTTGTGCAGCCGGAGTGTTTTAGATGCGTATTTTACTTGCCGAAGACGACAGCGTGCTGGCCGATGGTCTGACCCGATCCCTGCGCCAGTCCGGCTACGCCATTGATTGCGTCAGAAACGGACAGGAAGCCGATACCGCCCTGTCGACCCAGGAATTCGACCTGCTGATCCTGGATCTGGGCCTGCCCAAGCTGTCCGGGCTGGAAGTGCTGCGCCGCCTGCGCGCGCGCGGCTCGCTGCTGCCGGTACTGATCCTGACCGCAGCCGACTCGATCGAACAGCGCGTCAACGGCCTCGACCTCGGCGCCGACGATTACATGGCCAAGCCCTTCGCGCTGTCCGAACTGGAGGCGCGGGTACGGGCGCTGACCCGGCGCGGTGCCGGCGGCGGCGCCACCACCATCAAGCACGGCCCGCTCAGCTATGACCAGGTTGGTCGCAGCGCCTACATCAACGAGCAGATGCTGGACCTGTCGGCGCGCGAACTGGGCCTGCTGGAAATCCTGCTGGCACGCACCGGCCGCTTGGTATCGAAAGAACAACTGGTCGACCACCTGTGCGAATGGGGCGAGGAAGTCAGCAACAACGCCATTGAGGTGTATGTGCACCGGCTGCGCAAGAAGATTGAAGTCGGCGGCGTGCGCATCGTCACCGTGCGCGGCCTCGGCTACTGCCTGGAGAAATACAGCGAGGCGGCGCGCGCGGCCGCCGACAGCGGAAGCGCGTCCAAGTGACGCCCTCCCAGGAAACCACCGAGCTGAAATATCAGCCGCCCGCGCTCGATGCGGATGAAGACATACAGCACTCGCTGTTCGGTGAAATCCTGGACTGGATGCTGGCCCCGCTGCTGCTGCTGTGGCCGATGAGCATCGCCATCACCTATCTGGTCGCCAAGTCGATCGCCAATCAACCATTCGACCACGCCCTGGAAGACAGCGTGACAGTGCTGGCGCAGCAGGTGCGCTCGGTCGACGGCCAACTGATCAAACACCTGTCCGGCTCGGCGCGCGACATCCTGCGCGCCGACGACATCGACAACGTCTACTTCCAGATCCAGGGCCCAAGCGGCGAACACATCGACGGCGACCGCGACATGCCGCAACCGGTGCTGGACGATGAGGACAAGACCAGCTCCGGTGGCGTGCGCTTCCGCAACGACAATATGCATGGCACGCCGGTGCGGGTCGCCTTCGCCTATGTGCAGCTGGAGCGCAGCGACGGCAGCACACCGCAACTGGCGCTGGTGCAGGTGGCGGAAACGCTGGAAAAGCGCGCTCAGCTGGCCAACGCCATCATCAAGGGCGTGATCCTGCCGCAATTCATCGTGCTGCCGATTGTGCTGGCTTTGGTCTGGTTTGCGCTGGCGCGCGGACTATCACCGCTGGCGCAGTTGCAGGAGCGGATACGCGCGCGCGCCTCCGAGGACTTGAGTCCGATCGCCTCCAACCAGGTGCCGGAAGAAATCTCGCCGCTGGTCGGCTCGCTGAACGAGATGCTGGCGCGGCTGTCGCAAAACATCGATATGCAAAAGCGCTTCATCGCCGACGCCGCCCACCAGATGCGCACGCCGCTGGCCGGCATGCGCATGCAATCAGAACTGGCGCTGCGCCAGACCGACGAGGGCGAGATCCATCGTTCACTGGAACAGTTGGCCAAGAGTTCGGAGGCGGCCACCCGGCTGGTGAATCAGTTGCTGGCGTTGGCGCGGGCCGAGAACCAGCAGCCGGCCGGCAGCGCGCTGCTGCCGCTGGATCTGGGCGAGCTGGCGCGCAATGTGGTGCAAGACTGGGTGCAAGCCTCGTTTGCCCACCGCATCGACCTCGGCTATGAGGAGCCGGCGCTGCCGGTACAGATCCTGGGCCATGGCACCATGTTGCGCGAGCTGCTGTCCAACCTGATCGACAACGCCATGCGCTACACGCCGGCCGGCGGCAGCGTCACGGTGCGGGTGCGCGGCGACGAGCAGGCGTTGCATGCCTATTTGGAAGTCGAGGATACCGGGCCGGGCATCGCCCAGGGCGAGCGCGAGCGGGTGTTCGAGCGCTTCTACCGCATCCTCGGCAATACCGCCGAGGGCAGCGGACTTGGGCTGGCCATCGTGCGCGAGATCGCGCAGCAGCATGGCGCCGAGGTCGATATCTTCAACAACCCGCGCGCCACCCAGCCCAAGCTGCCCGGCGCGCTGTTCCGCCTGACCTTCCCGCTGCCGCCCGCCTCGCCGGAGCAAGACGAAGAGCCGCCACATTATGGATAAGCCACAACCGCCCGCCGCCCCCACGCCAGACGCCGCCACGCCGCCTCCGTCGCGCGGCGCGGCGCGGCAACTCTCCCGCGCCCAGCACTGGCAGCGTACCCGTCGCCTGACCGCCATCCTGTTGCTGCTGTGGCTGACAACCGGTTTCTGCGCCGCCTTCTTCGCGCGCGAGCTGGCCGGGCTCAGCGTATTCGGCTGGCCGCTGTCGTTTTACCTGGCGGCGCAAGGCGCGTCGCTGGTCTATCTGTCGATTCTGGCCATCTACGCCTGGCGCATGCGCAAGCTGGACCGCGCTAGCGCCGCCACGGAGCCGCACGCTTGAAAGCCCCACGCACCTTCTTCCAGCGCCTGCGCTATTACTACAGCCTGTTCACCGCCGGCTTCGGCTGCTTCCTGATCGCGCTGGCCGCGCTGGAACAGGAAGGCATGCCGCGCGTCTGGATCGGCTACCTGTTCATGTTTGCCACCATCGTGCTGTACGCGTTGATCGGCGTGGTCAGCCGCACCTCCAACGTGCTGGAATACTACGTCGCCGGGCGACGCGTGCCGGCCATGTTCAACGGCATGGCCACCGCCGCCGACTGGATCTCGGCCGCCAGCTTCATCAGCCTGGCCGGCGGCCTCTACCTGCACGGCTTCGACGGCCTGGCCTACATCATGGGCTGGACCGGCGGCTACTGCCTGGTGCAATTGCTGATCGCACCCTATCTGCGCAAGTTCAGCCAATACACCATCCCCGACTTCCTGGCCGAACGCTACGGCGCGCTCGACAAGCCGGAAGGCGGCGGCCGCGCGGTGCGCATCCTGGCCGTGATCGCCACCATCATCGTTTCCTTCACCTACGTGGTGGCGCAGATCTACGCGGTGGGCCTGATCGCATCGCGCTTCACCGGCGTCGACTTCTCGGTCGGCATCTTCCTCGGCCTGGCCAGCATCCTGGTCTGTTCCTTCCTGGGCGGCATGCGCGCCATCACCTGGACCCAGGTGGCGCAGTACATCATCATCCTGGTGGCGTTTTTGATCCCGGCCATGTGGCTGTCGGTCAAGCACGCCGACAACCCGATTCCGCAAGTGGCCTACGGCAAACTGCTGCCCAAGCTGAGCGCGCGCGAGCACGTGCTGCAGGAAGATCCGAAGGAAGCCGAAGTGCGCGCCATCTACCGCCAGCGCGCCGCCGACTACACCGCGCGGCTGAAAGACTTGCCAGCCTCGTGGGAAGCCGGCCGGCTCGACGCGCAACACAAGCTGGACCAGGTCAAGGCGCGCAACGCCTCACTGCTGGAAATCCGCAGCGCCGAACGCGAACTGGTGGCCTATCCGAAAAACGCCGACGAGGCCGAACGGCTGTGGACCGAGGCGCGCGAACAAAACCTGCAGCACGCCGAGCCGATCACACCGCACGCCACGCCCTACCCCGGCGATCCGGTCACATCCGACATCAAGCGCAACAACTTCCTGGCGCTGGTGTTTTGCCTGATGCTGGGCACGGCCGCGCTGCCGCACATCCTGATGCGCTCCTACACCACGCCATCGGTGCACGAGACCCGCGTCTCGGTGTTCTGGACCCTGTTCTTCATCCTGCTGATTTACCTGACCATTCCGGCGCTGGCGGTGCTGGTCAAGTACGACATCTACAGCGCGCTGGTCGGCAGCGATTATGCGCACCTGCCCAACTGGGTCTCATACTGGGCCAATGTGGACAAGCTGAATCCGCTGTTCAGCATCACCGACGTCAACCACGACGGCATCGTGCAGCTGGCCGAAATCAGCATCGACGCCGACGTGCTGGTGCTGGCCACGCCGGAAATCGCCGGCCTGCCATATGTGATCTCCGGCCTGGTGGCGGCCGGCGGCCTGGCCGCCGCGCTGTCCACCGCCGACGGCCTGCTGCTGGCCATCTCCAACGCGCTGTCGCACGACGTGTACTACAAGCTGGTCGACCGCGCCGCCTCGACCCAGAAACGGGTGACGATATCCAAGCTGCTGCTGCTGGCGGTGGCCTTCATTGCCGCCTACGCCGCCTCCACCAAGCCGGGCGACATCCTGTCGCTGGTCGGCGCCGCTTTCTCGCTGGCCGGCTCCACGCTGTTCCCGGCGCTGGTGCTGGGCGTGTTCTGGAAGCGCGCCAACCACCAAGGCGCAATCGCCGGCATGATGGCCGGCTTCACGGTGTGCGTCTATTACATGCTGCACACCCACCCGGTGCTGGGTGGCGGCACGGCCAGCCAGTGGTTCCACATCGCGCCGATTTCAGCCGGCATCTTTGGCGTGCCGGCCGGCGTGCTGACCATCGTCGCGGTCAGCCTGGCGACGCCGGCGCCGGGTCGCCAGACTCACGCGCTGGTCGATTACATCCGCGCGCCCGAACAGTAACTGCGGTAACAGCATTCACAATAGGCGACAATAAATTACATACCGGTAATTGCGGATTTACTAACCTGGTGCTATTGTATTCAGGTTACCAATTTTACAACAAGGCATATGCGCTTAACTTCACTGCTGCGCGCCCTGGCTCTGGCCGGCGCGTTTCTCGGCACCCAAGCCCTCGCTGCCGAGGCCGCAAAAACCAAGCCCGCCATCGCCAGCTTCTTTGAGAACCCCGAGTTTAGCGACGCCGAACTGTCACCGTCCGGGCGCTATCTGGCGGTGCGGCTGGGCAGCAAAGACCGGCGCGACATGCTGGGTGTGGTCGACCTCACCACCAACGCGGTCAAGGCGGTCGGCAATTTCAGCGATGCCGACATCGGCCAGTACGCCTGGGTCAACGACAACCGCCTGGTGTTCACCGCCACCGACAAGGATCTGGCGCCGGGCGACATGCGTTACGCGCCCGGCCTGTACGCGATCAACCGCGACGGCACCGGCTTCCGCCAGTTGGCGATGCGCAGTGGCAAACCCTTCGTCACCAACGGCTCCACGCTCACCTCGCGCGAACTGCTGCCGTGGCATACCTATCTGACCGGCCAGGACGGCGCCCAGGATTCCGACTACATCTACGTTCAGGACCGCAACTACAGCAGCGCGGGCGAATTCAACTACACCAACCTGCTGCGCCTGAACACCGTCAACGGCCGTGTCGCCAGCTCGGTCGACCGCCCCGGCGACAGCTACTACTGGCTGCTGGACCATAACGGCGAGCCGCGCCTGACCCTGACCCGCGACAAAGCCACCAGCATGGTCTGGTACCGCGATCCCGCCACCAAAGCATGGCGCAAGCTGACCGACTTTGAAGCCTACACCGGCCGTGGCGGCACCTTCCGCCCGCTGGCGTTCGGCCCCGACGGCACGCTGTATGTGCTGGCGCGCAATCACAGCGACACCACCGAGGTCTACACCTACAACCTCAACACCGGCAAGCTGGCCGACCATCCGCTGGTCAAGCTGGACGGCTATGACTTCCGTGGCGAGCTGATCATGAGCAAAGACAAGCTGCTCGGCATCCGCCACCTGACCGACGCCATGGGCACCACCTGGCTGGACGAGGGCATGAAGGCGATGCAGGCCAAAATCGACCAGATGCTGCCCAACACCGTCAACCTGATCAACGTGCCGCCGCGCTCGGAAACGCCGTGGGTGCTGGTGACCTCCTACGCCGACTTCTGGCCCAAGCGCACCATGCTGTACAACAGCGAGACCGGCAAGCTGACCTTGGTTGGCGCCGCCCATCCGGCCATCGATCCGAACCAGATGGCGCGCATGGACATGGTCGACTACAAAACCCGTGACGGCCTGACCATCGCCGCCGGCCTGACGCTGCCGCAGGGCGCGAACAAAAACCTGCCGCTGGTGGTGCTGGTGCACGGCGGCCCGTGGGTGCGCGGCAGCCAGTGGGGCTGGAACGCACAGGCACAGTTCCTGGCCTCGCGCGGCTATGCCGTGCTGGAGCCGGAATATCGCGGCAGCACCGGCTACGGCAGCAAGCTGTTCCACGCCGGCTGGAAGCAATGGGGCCTGAAAATGCAGGACGACGTGGCCGACGCCACCCGTTGGGCCATCGACAAGGGCATCGCCGATCCCAAGCGCATCTGCATCGCCGGCGCCAGCTACGGCGGCTATGCCACGCTGATGGGCCTGATCCGCTATCCGGATCTGTACAAATGCGGCTTCGAGTGGGCCGGCGTCACCGACATCAACCTGATGTACGACGGCAGTTGGTTCTACGAATCCGACACGCCCGAAGACTACAAGCGCTACGGCATGCCGGTGCTGATCGGCGACCAGGTCAAGGATGCCGAACAGCTGAAAGCCACCTCGCCGCTGCTGCAAGCGAGCAAGATCACGCAACCGCTGCTGATGGGCTACGGCACCGCCGACCGCCGCGTGCCGCTGCCGCACGGCACCCGCTTCTACAAAGCCGTCAAGGACACCAATCCGAACGTGGAATGGGTCGAGTATGAAGAGGAAGGCCACGGCTGGAAGCTGCCGAAAAACCGCATCGACTGGTGGAGCCGGGTCGAGAAATTCCTCGACAAAAATATTGGAGCCACCCCGTAATGTTCCACCGCCGTCTGCTGGCAGCCTTGCTGCTGGCGGCGGCCGCGCGCAGTCACGCCGCGCCGCCGCCGATCTCCGCCTTCTTCGACAACACCCCGTTCAACGGCGCCATGCTGTCGCCTAACGGCCGCTACCTGGCCGCCTTCATCGGCGCCAACGACCGCCGCGACGGCCTGGCCGTGGTCGACCTGGACACCATGCAAGCCAATATGGTGGCGCAGTTCAACGACACCGACATCGGCAAGGCGCAGTGGGTCAACAATGATCGGCTGCTGTACAGCACGGCCGACAAGAGCACCGGCCAGCGCGACGTGCGCTACGCCCCTGGCCTGTTCGTGGTCGACCGCGACGGCAAGCACTACAAGCAACTGGCGCTGCGCCGCAACCAGTTCGTGCGTAACGGCGAAGACAACAACGACCTGCTGCCCTGGCACACCTATATGCTGGACCAGGCCGGCGCCCAGGATTCGGAATACGTGTACGTCAAGGACATCAGCTTCAGCAGCGTCGGCAACCTGCTGTCGGAAGACCTGCTGCGACTGAACACCCGCAACGGCAAGGCGGAATCGGTCGACCATCCATCCAGTGCGCGCAGCTGGCTGCTGGACCAGAACGGCGAGCCGCGCCTGGTGCAGACGCTGGAACAAAACATCGCCACCATCCGCTACCTGGACCCGGCCAGCAAAGCCTGGCGCACGCTGGCCTCGTTTGACGCCTACACCGGCGGCGGTGGCTTCCAGCCGCTGGCGTTCGGGCCGGACGGCGCGCTGTACGTGGTCAGCAACACCGGCCGCGATAACAGCGCGCTGTACCGCTACGATCTCGAACACGGCAAACTGCCACCGCGCCATCTGGTCGAACTGGACGGCTTCGACTTCCGAGGCCACCTCATCATCAGCAACAACAAACTGCTGGGCATCCGCATCCACAGCGACGCCGAAGGCACCGTCTGGTTCGATCCCGCCATGCAAGCGCTGCAAGCCAAGGTGGACAAGATCCTGCCCGGCACCGTCAACCTGCTGACCCCGCCCACACGGCCACAAAGCCCGTGGCTGCTGGTGGAATCCTATTCCGACAAACAGCCGCGCCGCTACCTGGTGTACAACACCGACAGCGGCCGCACCAGCGAAGTCGGCCGCATGGCGCCGCAGATCAAGCCGGCCGAGATGGGCGCGCGCGAGCTGTACCACATCAAGGCACGCGACGGCCTGCAACTGCCGGTATGGCTGACCTTGCCACCAGGAGCGCAGCAGAAAAACCTGCCGATGGTCGTGCTGGTGCACGGCGGCCCATGGGTGCGCGGCGGCAGCTGGAACTGGGACGCCGAAGCGCAATTCCTGGCCTCGCGCGGCTACGCCGTACTGGAGCCGGAATTCCGTGGCAGCACCGGCTACGGCCGGCAACTGTTCCAGGCTGGCTGGAAGCAATGGGGCTTGAAAATGCAGGACGACATCGCCGACAGCACACGCTGGGCCATCGCCCAGGGCCATGCCGACGCCAAGCGCATCTGCATCGCCGGCGCCAGCTACGGCGGCTACGCCACGCTGATGGGATTGATCAACGATCCCGACCTGTACAAATGCGGCATCGACTGGGTCGGCGTCACCGACATCAACCTGATGTACGACAGCGGCTGGTTCCACAGCTCCGACCTGCCCGCCGAATGGAAGCAGTTCGGCATGCCGGTGCTGATCGGCGACCAGGTACAGGACGCCGCACAACTACAAGCCACATCACCGCTGGCGCAGGCGGCCCGCATCAAGCAACCTCTGCTGCTGGCCTACGGCGGTGCCGACCGCCGCGTGCCAATCAACCACGGCACCAAATTCCGCGACGCCGTACAAGCCGCCGGCAACACCCAGGTTGAATGGGTGGAGTACAGCGAAGAAGGCCACGGCTGGTACCTGCCGAAGAACCGCATCGACTTCTGGGGCCGGGTCGAAAAGTTCCTCGACAAGAATCTCGGCACACACTGAAGTTCGCGCTATAGTAAGCGCTCCATATCGGCTTGAGAGGAGCGCTTATGTCGTCGGGAAAAATTCTGGTCGCACAGGGAGGCGGGCCGACCGCTGTCATCAATCAGTCGCTGGCGGGTGTGGTGTTGGAGGCGCGCCGCTTTCGCGATGTGACGCGGGTCTACGGCGCGCTGCACGGGGTGCGCGGCATCGTTAATGAGGATTTGGTCGATCTGACGCGCGAAACCAGCCAGAATCTGGAGCTGGTGGCCGCCACGCCCTCCTCCGCGCTGGGCTCGACTCGTGATAAGCCCGATCAAGCTTATTGCGCTGAAATCTTCAAGGTGCTGCGGGCCCATGAGATCGAGCAGTTTTACTATATCGGCGGCAACGATTCGTCCGACACCGTGCGCATCGTCAGCGAGCAGGCGCAAGCGGCCAATTACGCGCTGCGCTGTATTCATATTCCCAAGACTATCGATAACGATCTGGTCGGCAACGATCACACGCCGGGCTTCCCATCGGCGGCGCGCTTTGTCGCCCAGGCGTTTGCCGGCGCCAATCTGGACAATGCCTCGCTGCCCGGCGTCTACGTCGGCGTGGTGATGGGCCGCCACGCCGGCTTCCTGACCGCCGCCGCCGCGCTCGGCAAGAAGTTCCCGGACGATGGCCCCCACCTGATCTACCTGCCCGAGCGCGTGTTCTCGCTGGAGCAGTTCTTACAAGACGTCAAAGCCACCTATGAACGCTACGGCCGCTGCGTGATCGCGGTGTCCGAAGGCATCCACGACGCTTCCGGCGAACCCATCGCCACGCTGCTAGCCAAGGAAGTCGAACGCGATGCGCACGGCAATGTGCAGCTGTCCGGCACCGGCGCGCTGGCCGATCTGTTGTGCGATGAAATCAAGGCCAAGCTCGGCATCAAGCGGGTGCGCGGCGATACCTTCGGTTATCTGCAGCGCTCCTTCATCGGCTGTGTCTCGGATGTGGACCAGCGCGAGGCGCGCGAAGTCGGCGAGAAAGCGGTGCAGTTCGCCATGTGGGGCGATCGCGACGGCTCGGTGGCGATCAAGCGCACCGGCTTTTACTCGGTCGACTACGAACTGCTGCCGTTACAAGCCGTGGCCGGCAAAACGCGCGTCATGGAGGACGAATTCATCAGCGCCAGCGGCACCGACGTCACCGATGCCTTCCGCATGTATCTGCGGCCGCTGCTCGGTTCCGGCATGCCGGACGCGTTCCGCCTGCGGCCGGCGCCAGTGGAGAAAATCCTGAAGCGCTGATTAATTTACCTGGCTTTACGCTTGTTAACCCCGCCTGACACATTGGAGCAACAAAATGGCTTACCGCTAACGGCGCGATTTTTGCGGGCGCCGCTGTCAGAAAGGTCGCCATGTCGTCAAAGCCAGCTTCTCCCATCATTCCCTCGCGCCGTCGCGCCGCACTGGGCGCCTTGAGCGCGGTCAGCGCCTTTTCGCTGGTCGGTTGCGGCGGTGGCGGTTCGGACAGTAGCACCAGCAGCAGCACCAGCGCCGTGCTGAGCGGCCTGAGTCTGTCGGTTGGCACACTGTCGCCCGCGTTTGCATCGGCCACCACCAGCTACACCACCACCGTCGCCTACGCTACCACCAGCATCACGCTGACGCCGACGCTGGCCGACAGCAGCGCCACCGTCACCGTTAATGGCACCACTGTCAGCAGCGGCGCCACCTCGTCGTCGTATGCGCTCAGCGTCGGCGACAATACGTTCACCATCGTCACCACCAAGAGCGGCAGCAGCACCAGCTACACGCTGACCGTCAAGCGCGTAGCGGCGACAGTCTCGGCCGACGCCAGCTTGAGCGCGCTGAGCATTTCGACCGGCAGCCTGGCGCCGGCCTTCGCTGCCGCCACCACCAGCTATGCGGTCACGGTCGCCAACAGCATCAGCTCGGTGACTTTGACGCCCACCGCCACCAACAGCGGCGCCACCATCAGCGTCAACAGCACTGCCGTGACCAGCGGCGTGGCCTCGGGCGCGCAAGCGCTCAACGTCGGCAACAACACGCTGACCGTCACCGTGGTGGCGGCCGATACCGTGACCAGCCGCAGCTACACCGTCACCGTGGTGCGCAGTGTGGCCAGCGCCACCGTCTCCGGCGACGCCACGCTGAGCGCGCTGGCGATTTCGTCCGGCAGCCTGTCGCCAGCCTTCGCTTCCGGCACCGTGGCCTACACCGCCACCGTGGCCAACAGCGTCAGTTCGGTGACGCTAACGCCGACCGCCACCGACAGCGGCGCCACCATCACCGTCAACAGCAGCACCGTGGCCAGCGGCAGCGCTTCCGGCGCGCTATCGCTCAGCGTTGGCAGCAACACGCTGTCGGTGGTGGTCAGCGCGCAGGATGGCACCCACATCATTACCTACACCGTGGCCGTGACGCGCGCCGCCGCCGTCAGCACCGACGCCAGCCTGAGCGCGCTGGCGCTGTCGGCCGGCACGCTGTCGCCGGTGTTTGCCGCCGCCACGCTGAGCTATACCGCTTCGGTGGCCAACAGTGTGTCGTCGCTGACCTTGACACCGTCCGCCAGCGCCAGCAGCGCCACCATCAAGGTCAATGGCAGCAGCACCAGCAGCGGCGCGGCTTCGTCGGCGCTGTCGCTGGCGGTGGGCAGCAATACGCTGTCGGTGGTGGTGACGGCGCAGGATGGTTCGACCACCCGCACCTATACCGTGATCGTGACGCGGGCGGCGGCCAGCGTATCGTCGGACGCCACGCTGAGCGCACTGACGATTTCGTCCGGCACGCTGTCGCCGACCTTTGCCAGCGCCACCACCAGCTACACCGTCAGCGTGGCCAACAGCGTCGCCAGCGTGACGCTGACCCCGACCATCACCAGCAGCGGCGCCACCATCAAGGTCAACAGCGCCACCGTCAGCAGCGGCAGCGCCTCGGCCTCGTTGGCACTGAATGTCGGCAGCAACACGCTGAGCGTAGTGGTGACGGCAGCCGATGGCGCCACCACCAAGACCTACACCGTCACCGCCACCCGCGCGGCGGCCAGTTCGTGCTCGGTGGTGCCGGAGGAAACCGCCGGCCCGTATCCGGCCGACGGCTCCACCGCCAGCAACCACACCTACAATGTGCTGGCCCTGTCCGGCATCGTGCGCGCCGACATCCGCAGCACCATCGGCAGCTCGACCCAGGTGGGCGGGGTGCCGATGACGCTCAACATCACGCTGCAGAACGTCAACAACAGCTGCGCGCCGCTGACCGATTACGCGATCTACATCTGGCACTGCACGCGCGATGGGCTGTATTCGGTCTACAACGAAAACAGCGTGTCGACCAACTACCTGCGCGGCGTGCAGGCCACCGACAGCAATGGCGTGGTCAGCTTCACCACCATCTTCCCCGGCTGCTACCTGGGCCGCATGCCGCACATTCATATCGAGGTCTATCCGAGCCTGGCCAAGGCCACCACCGCCGCCAACAAGGTCAAGACCACGCAGCTGGCCTTCCCGACCGATATCTGCACCACCGTCTACAGCACGGCCAGTGGGTATACGTCCAGCCTGAGCAACTTCAACAGCATCACCTTCGCCACTGACAATGTGTTCAGCGATGGTTATTCGTTGGAGATGACCTCGCTGAGCGGCAGCGTGGCGAACGGTTACGTTGCCAACGTGACCATCTCCATTGCCGTGTAGGATTTACCGGGCTTTACGCCGTCTTGATGGCGGCTAACACTTATCCGGTGGACAATGGAACCTCATCATTCACAGGGGGTTCCATGAAGTTGTTGAAACACTGGATGCTGTGTGCGGCACTGGCCGGCGCGGCATGGGGCGCAGCGGCGCAGAGCGATAACCAGCAGCAGCGTCCGGACGGTCCGCCGCCCGGCCCGCCGCCGGAAGCGGTCGCGGCCTGCAAGGGCAAGACCGAGGGCGCCAAGGTGACCTTCACCGGCCGCAACGGTGAAAAGCTCAGCGCCACCTGCAAGAAGATGGGCGACACACTGGCCGCCATGCCCGAAGGCATGGGCCCGCCGCCACAGCGCTGATCGCGCGCGCCGCTGTTACTGGCCCGCCGCCAAGGCCGGCAGCAGCGGCGTGATGTCGCCGTCCGACGGCAGCGCCGCCACGCCGATCAATCGCATCAGCAGCGGATAGACATCAACATTATCAAACACCGGCAACACCACGCCCGGCGCGAAGGCCGGACCGGCGGCGATGAAAGTGGCACGCATGTCCGGCAGCGCGTTATCGTAGCCGTGCTTGCCCCCCTTGACCTTGGCCGCGCTCTTGTCACTGAATACAATGCTCCAGCCGTCATCGGCCAGACACAAGAACGCCGGTACCCGAGCGTTGTGACCGTAAGCCAGCCGCGCCGGAATTTCTTCCTTGCGCCAGCACTGCATATGCTGCTGCGGCTTCAGCAGCGCGGCCGCCAGTTGCTGCTCCTTGCCCGCCACCGCATTCATGCCGGCGTAGGAACCGCTCACCACTTCCTCGTAACTGCCCGCAGGCGCGATGTCCTGCATGCGGATCACCCGCTCGGTGCTGACCGGCGCCATGCCATGGTCGGACACCACCACGATATTCGCTTCCACATGACGCGCCGCCAAACCATCCAGCAGGCGGCCGATGGCCTGGTCCACCTGCGCCACCGCTTCGGTGGTCTCGGCGGCGGCCGGGCCGTAGCTGTGGCCGGCGTGGTCGACATCATCGAAATACAGGGTCAGGAAACCGAACTGCTGACCCGGCTGATCCAGCCAGGACAGCAAGGTGTCGACGCGCTGCGCGGCCGGCAGCTTGCCGTCGAACTTGGGCGCGATGGTCGGACGCACGCCGTGGATGGCGGCCTCGGAGCCGGGCCAGAACATGGTGGCGCTGTGGACGCCGTGCAGCTCAGCCGTCACCCAGACCGGCTCGGCCTGATCCCACCAGCGGTGATCGGTGACCGCCGCCGCGTTACTCAGCGTGAAGCGCTCGTCCGAGATGGCGGGATCGCTCATCACATTATCGACCAGGCCGTGATGATCCGGTCGCTTGCCGGTGACCAGCGTGTAATGGTTAGGGAAAGTAATCGACGGGAACGATGGCCGCATGCCCTCCGCACGCACGCCCTGCGCCGCCAGCCGGTTCAGATTGGGGGTGACACCCTCGGTCAGATAATCCGGCCGGAAGCCATCGATCGACACCAGAATCACAGGATGAGCCGGCTGCGCGGCCACGTTGGCGCCAACCAGCGCCAATAAAAGAGTCAGTAAAGTACGCATGCCGCGCAGTATGCCACCAGCTTGTGACTGGCGCATGAAAAAAGCGGACGACGCGCTGGGCGTGGTCCGCTTTTCGGCGTAAAACCAGAGCTTAGACGACGATGGTCTGGTGCTCGTCGCCGACGCGGGCGCGGATTTTGCCGATGGTGTAGACGGTCTCGCCGGCGGCTTCCAGCTGCGCCTTGGCGGCGGCGGCGTTTTCAGCCGACACGATCACGGTCATGCCAATGCCGCAGTTGAATACGCGGTGCATTTCGGCGTCGGCCACGCCGCCGTGTTGTTGCAGCCACTGGAACAGCGGCGGCAGCGTCCACGCTTTGCCGTCCAGCTCGGCCACCAGGCCAGGCTGCAGCACGCGCGGGATGTTTTCGACCAGGCCGCCGCCGGTGATGTGCACCATGCCCTTTACTTCCAGCGTTTCCATCAGCGCCAGCAGCGGCTTGACGTAGATGCGGGTCGGCTGCATCAGCACGTCGGCCAGCTTGCGGCCGTGGAAGTCGGCTTCCAGGTCCGGCTTCGACACTTCGATGATCTTGCGCACCAGCGAGTAACCGTTGGAGTGGATGCCCGACGAGGCCAGACCCAGCACCACGTCGCCTTCCTTGATCTTGGTACCGTCGATGATTTTCGATTTTTCCACCGCGCCCACCGCGAAACCAGCCAGGTCGTACTCGCCGTCCGGATACATCGATGGCATTTCAGCGGTTTCGCCGCCGATCAGCGCGCAGCCGGCTTGTTCGCAGCCCTGGGCGATGCCCTTGATGACGTCGGTCGCGGTGGCCACGTTCAGCTTGCCGCAGGCGAAGTAGTCGAGGAAGAACAGCGGCTCGGCGCCCTGCACCAGGATGTCGTTGACGCTCATCGCCACCAGGTCGATGCCGACGGTGTCGTGACGGTTCAGTTCAAACGCCAGTTTCAGCTTGGTGCCCACGCCGTCGGTGCCGGAGACCAGTACAGGCTCTTTGTACTTTTTGCTGATCTCGAACAGCGCGCCGAAACCGCCCAAGCCGCCCAACACGCCTTCGCGCAGGGTGCGCTTGGCAAAAGGCTTGATCGCTTCGACTAAGGCGTCGCCCGCGTCGATGTCGACGCCGGCGTCACGGTAGGACAGGGAAACATTTGAAGTTTGGCTCATGGTGTATTTCGCAGCGGAGGCGGTAAAATAGAAGGCGGAGACCCGTTTTCGTGCATTTTCAACAACCCAGTCGCACGAAATGCGCCAAAATCAGCGCACAAACCCGGTCAATCCGCTATTTTATCAAAAACGCCCGGCCAACCGCCTTTTTAACCATCGAATTCATCCTCCATGCCATTTCCCCTCACGGTAGAGCAAAAGCAAACGGCATTCTGGTTGGCGGTGTGGGCGGCGTTCCTGTTCCTGTTGGTGACCCTGGGCCCGGTGCTGACGCCCTTTCTTGCGGCCGCCATTTTCGCCTACGCGCTCAATCCCGGCGTCGACCGGCTTGACCGCATCCGCCTCGGCCGCCGTTTCAATTTGCCGCGGCCGCTGTCGGTGACCATCGTGGTGGTGCTGTTCTTTGCCGCCATCACCGCACTGGTGCTGATTGTGGTGCCGGTGCTGCAAAAGGAAATCCCGCTGCTGCAGGCGCAGATCCCGGCCTTCCTGGCCAAGGCCAACGACCTGCTGGCGCCCAAGCTGCAGGAACTGGGCGTCAAGGTGCGGCTGGACAGCGCCGGCATCAAACAACTGGCATCGGAGCAGTTGGCCGCCTCCGGCGACGCCATCTGGGCCGCCGTGCTGAGTTCGGCCCGCATCGGCGGCACCGCCATCCTCGGCTGGCTGGCGACGCTGACCTTGATCCCGGTGGTGCTGTTCTACCTGCTGCTGGACTGGCACGCCATGCTGGCGCGCATCGCCAACTGCGTGCCGCGCCGCTATATCAGCGCCACCATGGACATGGCCAACGAAGTCGACACGCTGCTGGCCCAATACCTGCGCGGCCAGTTGCTGGTGATGGTGGTGCTGGCGGTGTACTACTCGGCGGCGCTGGCCATCGCCGGCTTCGACGTCGCGCTGCCGGTCGGCATCATCACCGGCCTGCTGGTGTTCATTCCCTACCTGGGCTTCGGCCTGGGGCTGGTGCTGGCGCTGATTTCGGCCGTGCTGCAGTTCTCCGACTGGAGCGGCGTGATCGCGGTGGCCATCATCTACGGCTGCGGCCAGGTGTTGGAAGGCTTCTTCCTGACGCCACGCCTGGTCGGTGAGCGTATCGGCCTCAATCCACTGGCGGTGATTTTCGCGCTGTTGGCCTTCGGCCAGCTGTTCGGCTTTGTCGGCGTGCTGCTGGCATTGCCCGCGTCGGCGGTGCTGATGGTGGCCTTTAAACACTTGCGCCGCCACTATCTGAGCAGCAGCTTTTATAATGCATGATGTGAAACAGAAAAACGTTATGCAAAAGACCACAAGGCGAACGCCATGAAACAACTGGTGCTCGATTTAGGCGCGGAACCAGCGCACAGCCTCGCATCGTTCGAGGTGGGACAGAATGCCGAAGCGGCAGCGCTGATGGCGCAGTTCGTCGATCGCACGTCGCGCGAGCACTTCGCCTACCTGTGGGGCGCGGTCGGCGTCGGCAAATCGCACCTGCTGAAAGCCCTGGCCACCAGCGGCGACGAAGCGGCGCAGGCGCGCGCGCGCTACATTTCGCCATTCTCGATCGAGTCCGAATTCGTGTATTCGCCGGAGGTGGACCTGTACCTGCTGGACGACTGCGAAAAGCTGTCGCCGCTGGCGCAGATCGACGCCTTCGCCCTGTTTAACGAAATCCGCGCCAACAACGCCTTCATGGTCTGCAGCGGCAACGTGGCGCCGGCCGTGCTGCCGGTGCGCGAAGATCTGCGTACCCGCATGGGCTGGGGGCTGGTGTACCAGATCCACGGCCTGACCGACGAGGAAAAAGGCGCGGCGCTGGCGGCGGCGGCGGCGGCGCGCGGCTTGACGCTGTCGACCGGCGTGATACCCTACTTGCTGTCTCACTTCCAGCGCGACATGCGGTCGTTATCGACCCTGCTCGACGCGCTGGACCAGTATTCCCTTGAAACCCAACGCCCCATCACTCTGCCGCTGCTGCGCGAGTGGCTGCAGGCAGAAGCTAAAGAATAATGAATCTCGCCCTTTTTGACCTCGACCACACCCTGCTGCCGATCGACTCCGACTACGAGTGGGGCCAATTCCTGGTCCGCATCGGCGCCGTCGACGCGGTGGAATTCGACCGCCGCAACAAGGACTTCTTCGCCCAATACCAGGCCGGCACGCTCGATCCGGTAGAATACCTGGAGTTCACGCTCGGCACCCTGGCCAGCTTCCCGCGCGAGCGGCTGCTGGCGATGCAGGCCCAGTACATGGACGAAGTGATCGCGCCGGCGCTGCGTCCGGCGGCGCGCGCGCTGCTGCAAAAGCACCTCGACCAGGGCGACCTGGTGGCGATCGTCACCGCCACCAACCACTTCGTCACCGCGCCGATCGCCAAGGCGCTGGGCGTGGAGCACCTGATCGCGGCGATGCCGGAAGTCGACGCCGAAGGCCACCCGACCGGCAAGCTGCTCGGCACCCCGACCCAGGGCCCGGGCAAGATCGTGCACACCAAGGCGTGGCTGGAAAAAATGGGCAAGACGCTGCAGGACTTCGACACCGTCCACTTCTACAGCGACTCGCACAACGACCTGCCACTGATGTCCATCGTCAGCCATCCGGTGGCGACCAACCCAAACGACCAACTGAAAACGCACGCCGCCGCGCAAGGCTGGCCATTAATTGAGCTGTTCAATGATTAAGAAACTGATCCGCAAAATCCTCGGCGCCAAGAGCAAGCCGCGCGACGCCCACACGCCGGTGGTGCTGGGTCCCGAGGCCCACGGCATCGACCCGCGCCTGCTGTCCAACAACGCCATTCGCGTCACCAGCACGCTGCAGGAAGCCGGCTACGAAGCCTTCGTGGTGGGCGGCGCCGTGCGCGACCTGCTGCTGGGCGTGAAGCCGAAAGACTTCGACATCGCCACCAACGCCACGCCGGAGCAGGTCAAGCGTCTGTTCCGCCGCGCCTTCATCATCGGCAAGCGCTTCCAGATCGTGCACGTGATGTTCGGCCAGGACCTGCTGGAGGTGACCACCTTCCGCGGCACCACCTCGGCCAACGCGCCGAAGGATGAACATGGCCGCGTCCTGCGCGACAACACCTTCGGCTCGCAAGCTGAAGACGCCGAACGCCGCGACTTCACCATCAACGCCATGTACTACAACCCGGCCACCCAACAGGTGCTGGACTACCATGGCGGCATCGAAGACATCCGCGCCAAAACGCTGCGCATCATCGGCGTGCCGGAAGAGCGCTACCGCGAAGACCCGGTGCGCATGCTGCGCGTGGTGCGCTTCGCCGCCAAGCTCAAATTCGGCATCGAGCCGCACACCGGTGCGCCGATCAAGGTGATGGCACCGCTGATCAACAACGTGCCGGCCGCGCGCGTGTTCGACGAAATGCTCAAGTTGCTGATGAGTGGCCACGCGCTGGCCTGCCTGCAGCAGCTGCGCAAGGAAGGTCTGCACCACGGCCTGCTGCCGCTGCTGGACGTGGTGCTGGAACAGCCGCTGGGCGTCAAATTCGTGACGCTGGCGCTGGACTCGACCGACGCCCGCATCCACGCCGGCAAGACCGTGTCGCCAGGCTTCCTGTTTGCCTCGCTGCTGTGGCATCAGGTGCTGGAGAAATGGGAAGCCTACCGCGCCGCCGGCGAGCAGGCCATCCCGGCGCTGCACCTGGCCGCCGACGACGTGCTGGATTCGCAGACCGAAAAACTGGCCCTGCAACGCAAGATCGGCACCGACATGCGCGACATCTGGGCCATGCAGCCGCGCTTTGACCGTCGTCAGGGCAAGGCGCCGTACAAGCTGCTGGAACACCTGCGCTTCCGCGCCGGCTACGACTTCCTGCTGCTGCGTTGCGCCTCCGGCGAGATCGACGCCGAAATCGGCGACTGGTGGACCGCGTTCTACGAGGGCGACGAGATCACCCGCGAAGAGCTGCTGGCATCGGCCAACGCGCCACGCGAGAGTGGCGGTGGTGGCAGCAGCGGTGGCGGCGCCAAACGCAAGCGCGGCCCACGCCGCGGCGGCCGTAACCGCAGCCGTGGTGACGGCGGCGAAGGTGGCGAAGGCGGTAGCGACGCCGGCGACCATGGCGCCGACAGCGCTGATCATGGCAGCGACAACGGCGGCCGACGCCCACGCGCCACCGCGCCAGCCGACGGCGACGCCGAGTAAGCTGCGCGGCACCATCATGCACACCGCGATCAAGGCCGGCCTGGCGCCGGCATCCGCGCCAGACCAGCAGGCGCCGTTCGCCTTCACCATCGCCTACATCGGCATCGGCGCCAACCTGGGCGACGCGCGCGGCAACGTGCAGGACGCGCTGGCGCGCCTGCAGCGCCAGCCCGGCTGCACACTGATGGCCGCCTCCGGCCTGTACCGCACCGCGCCGATCGACTCCAGCGGCGACGACTACATCAACGCCGTGGCCCGCATCGCCACCACGCTGGATGCCGAGACACTGCTGCAAACACTGCACGCCATCGAACAGGCACACGGCCGCGAACGCCCCTACCGCAACGCCCCGCGCACGCTCGACCTCGACCTGCTGCTGTACGGCGACGCGGTAATCCATTCCGCCACGCTGACCGTACCGCATCCACGCATGACCGAGCGCGCCTTCGTGCTGGTGCCGCTGCTGGAAATCGCACCGGCGATCCACATTCCCGGCCTGGGCCCAGCCGCGCAATACGCGGCCGGCGTGGCCGACCAGGGCATCGCCCCACTCAGCTAAATTTCCGCCGACGATATACACTATCGGCGTCTGACTTCAACCCAAAGGATTTACCATGTCTGGTTACTTGCAAGGAAACGAACTGGCCGCGAGCCAAAAGCCTGCCGCCACCACCGCACCTGCACCGGCCAAAGCACTGCTTAACAAGGCCGTCACCGTCAACACGCTGCATACCCTGAAAGCGTCTGGCGAAAAAATCACCATGCTGACCAGCTACGACGCCAGCTTTGCCGCCCTGATGGAGCGCAGCGGCGTCGAAGTGCTGCTGATCGGCGACTCGCTGGGCATGGTGTGCGCCGGCCACCAGTCCACGCTGCCGGTCACCGTCAACGACATCGCCTACCACACCGCCTCTGTGGCGCGCGGCGCCAAGAACGCCATGATCGTCGCCGACCTGCCATTCGGCGCCTACGGCACCCCGGAAACCGCCTACGCCAACGCCGTGCAAGTGATGCAGGCCGGCGCCCACATGATCAAGATCGAAGGCGGCGTATGGCTGGCCGACACCATCAAATTCCTGACCGAGCGCGCGGTACCGGTCTGCGCCCACATCGGCCTGACGCCGCAATCGGTGCACCAGCTGGGCGGCTACAAAGTCCAGGGCAAAACCACCGAAAGCGCCGACCTGCTGAAAGCCGACGCCCTCGCCATACAAGCCGCCGGTGCCTCGATGGTGGTACTGGAAGCCATCCCTTCAGCGCTGGGCAAAGAAGTGACCGACCTGCTGGCGATTCCCACCATCGGCATCGGCGCCGGCCCGGATTGCTCCGGCCAAGTACTGGTGATGCACGACCTGCTGGGCGTCTTCCCCGGCCGCAAAGCGCGCTTCGTCAAAAACTTCATGGACGGCCAGACCAGCATCGAAGCCGCCTTCACCGCCTACGTCACCGAAGTCAAAAACGGCAGCTTCCCCGCACAAGAACACTGCTTCTAAACCAGTTCCCGCAAGACCGCGTCAAATGCGATCACCAACGCCGACACATCGGCATCGGTGGTCGCGGGACAGACCAGCAGCATGTTGTGGAAGGGTGTGATCAGCAGGCCTCGGTTGAGCAGGTAGAGGTGGATCGCCTGTTCCAGTTCGCTGTCCATGATGGCGCCGGCTTCGCTGCCGTTGCGCGGCGCGGCGGCGCTGAATTGGAATTCGGTGCGGGCGCCGACTTGGGTGACGCACCACGGCAGTTGGTGACGTGCGATGCTGGCGCGCAGACCATCCGCCAGTTGTGACGCCAGCGCGAACATGTGCTGGTAGGCCGCTTCCGTCATCACTTGTTTCAGATTCGCGCGCATCGCCGCCATGGCGAACATATTGGCGCTCAGCGTGGTGCCGATGCCGGAATGGCCCGGCGGGGCGCTGCGCTTGGCGTGCTCCACGCGGTGCGCTACTTCTTCCGTAAATCCGTACACCGCGCAGGGGATGCCGCCGCCTATCGGCTTGCCAACCACCAGCGCATCCGGTGTCATGCCGTGCGCGCGCGCATAGCCGCCCATGCCGCTGCTGATGGTGTGGGTTTCATCGATCACCAGCAATGCGCCGTGGCGCTTGATGAGCTGCTGTGCGGCTTCCCAGTAGCCCGGTTGCGGCAGTACCATGCCGATGTTGGTCATTACCGGTTCCGCCAGCACGCAGGCGATGTCGCCCTGCTTGAGCGCCGCCTCCAGCGCCGGCAAGTCGTTGAACTCCACCACCACGGTGTGATCGGTCAGGGTGTGCACTTGGCCGAGCAGGCTGTCGCGCTGCATCGGTACACCGCCGACCAGGTCGACGAACACATCGTCCACCGTACCGTGATAGCAACCGTTGAAGACCAGTACCTTGCTGCGGCCCGTCGCCGCGCGCAGCCAGCGCAGCACGAAGCGGTTGGCGTCCGACGCGGATAGCGCGAACTGCCAATACGGCAGTCCAAAACGGCGCGCCAGTTCGGCTGCGACCGGACCGGCGTCCTCCGATGGCAGCATGGCGGTGTAACCACGCGCGGACTGGCGGGCGATGGCGGTTGCCACCGCCAGCGGCGCGTGGCCGAACATGGCGCCGGTGTCGCCCAGGCAGAAGTCAATGTACTCATGGTCGTCGGCATCGCGGAAGCGCGCGCCGCTGGCATCGCGCACCGTCAGCGGAAAGGGCGTCGACCAGTCGTTCATCCAGTGCATCGGTACGCCGAACAGCAGATGTTGCGCCGCCTGCCCCGCCAACCGCGCCGACTCGGGATTGCGCGTGATGTAGCTGGCCCGCTCGGCCGCCACCAGCGCCTGCACGCGTTGCCAGTCAAGCCCCGTTCTCATACCAGCAACATCAGATGCTCGCGTTCCCACGAGCTGATGACGCGGCTGTAGGTGGCGAATTCCAGTTCCTTCACCTCGCAGAACGCTTGTACAAACAGCTCGCCCAGGATGTCGCTCAACGGCCGGCATTCGCGCAAGCGCTGGATGGCGTCTTCCAGATTGCGCGGCAACTGGTCCACATGCTCGGCGCTGCCCGACATCGGCGCGGATGGCTTGAGCCCTTCGGTCATGCCCAGATACCCGCAAGCCAGCGTCGCCGCCATCGCCAGATAGGGATTCACGTCCACGCCCGGCACACGGTTCTCAACGCGGCGGTTAAGCGGTGTGGAATTCGGTATGCGGATGCCGCAAGTGCGATTGTCATACCCCCAATGCACATTGGTCGGCGCCGACATGAAACGTGACAGCCGTCGGTACGAATTCACATGCGGCGCAAACAGCAGCGTGGCCGGCACGATGTACTTTTCCAGCCCGGCGATATAGTTGAAGAACAAGTCGCTGGCATCGCCATCCTTGCGGCTGAAGATATTGAACCCGGTGTCCGTATCCAGCACGCTCTGATGGATGTGCATCGCGCTGCCCGGCTCCGTCTCCATCGGCTTGGCCATGAAGGTGGCGAAGATCCCGTGCCGCAGCGCCGTCTCGCGCACGGCGCGCTTGAACAGGAACACGCGGTCGGCCAGCTCCAGTGCCTCGCCGTGCGTGAAATTGATTTCCATCTGGCCCGCACCGGCTTCGTGGATCAAGGTCTCCACGCCCAGATCGTGCTGCTTGCAGAAGGTGGACAGCTCCAGGAAGAACGGATCGAAATCATTGACCGCGTCGATCGAATACGACTGCCGTCCAGACTCCGGCTTGCCGCTGCGTCCCAACGGCGGCGCCAGCGGCTCGTGCGGATTGCTGCTGCGGGCGACCAGATAAAACTCCATCTCTGGCGCCACCACCGGTTGCCAGCCGCGCTGTTCGTACAGCTGCAGCACCTTGCGCAGCACCGCGCGCGGCGACAGCCCGACCGGCGTGCCGTCGAAATTCTGGCAATCGTGGATCACCAGCGCCACGTTCTCCGCCGCCCATGGCACCTGGCGCAACGTGGCCAGATCCGGCACGCAGATCATGTCCGGATCGGTCGCGCCTACATACGGTATGTTGTTGGGCTGCTCGCCGTTGACGGTGTTCAGCAGCACACTCTTGGGCAGCCGCATCTGCCCCTCGTTGAGGAACAGATCCTTGGGCAGGATTTTTCCGCGCGCGATGCCAGTCATGTCAGCGATTACGCACTCCACCTCGTGGATATTGCGCTCGCGCAGAAAGTCTTTCATGGCCTGGCTCATCGTGACTCTCCGGTTCAGAAACGCTGCAGGTAGCGCGCGGTTTCCCAGGCGCTGACATGCTGACTATACTCCAACCATTCGGCCTGCTTCAGCGCGCAGAATTCGTGGACGATGGTGGCGCCCAGCGACGCCGTCAGCACGCTGTCTACCCTCAGCGCGGCCACCGCTTCGCCCAGGTTTTGCGGCAGCAGCCGCAAGCCCAGATCGTTGCGCTGCGCGGCGCTCATCTCGTACACGTCCTGGTTCACCGGCTCGCCCGGATCGAGCTGACGTTCGATGCCATCCAGTCCCGCCGCGATCACCCCGGCCAGCGCCAGATAAGGATTGGCGGCGCTGTCCGGAATGCGCCACTCGACGCGGCCGTGCACCACGCGCGCCGCCACCGTGCGGTTGTTGTCGCCATAGCCGATGAAGGCCGGTGCCCAGCTGGTGCCGGACAGCGACTCGCCGCACATCAACCGCTTGTACGAGTTGACGGTTGGCGCGCACAGCGCCGTCAGCGCCGGTGCGTGATGCAGCAGGCCGCCGAGGAAGTGGTAGCCCAGCGGCGACAGGCCGAGCGCGCGGCCGCCCTGCTCCGCGCTATCGGCCGGGCCAAGCGCCAGCGGCGCGTGGCCATCATCATCCGCCAGCGACAGATGAAAATGCAGACCACTACCCGGCCGTTCGGCAAACGGCTTGGGCATCATGGAGAACAGCATGCCCTCCTCTTCCGCGATGTGATGCGCGGCCATTTTGAACAGCATGAAGTTGTCCGCCGCGCGCAGCGCATCGGCGTAGTGATAGTTCACTTCAAACTGGCCGGTCGCATCCTCATGGTCGATCTGGTAAACGCCCAGACCACATTCGTTCAGCGATGTGGTCAGCTTGTCGAGGAAGCTGCGACGGCGCAGCAGACTCTTGGTGTCGTAGGATGGCTTCTCCAGCGTGTCGGTGGCTTCAGCGTCGTAGCCGCCGGCGCCCTGCTGCAGCAGGAAGAATTCCGGTTCCAGTCCAGCGTTGAGCAACCAGCCTTTGGCCGCTAGCCGCGCCACCTGCTTGCGCAGCACCTGGCGCGGACAGGCATCGAAAGGCTCGCCTGCCACGTACCCGTCCAACACCACGCGCGCATAGCCCGGCAGCCAAGGCATGGCGTGCAGCGTGGTCAGATCTGCGCGACCGTAGTATTCGGAACGCGGGCCATTGCGCGGCAGGCCGGTGCCCCAGATCGACGGCCCGGAAAAGCCGGCGCCCGGCGATACCACATCCGCCAGCTGCGCCAGCGGCACCAGCTTGCCCTTGGCCGCGCCGTGAATATCGGTGAACTGCGCGAAGACGTAACGCACGCCTTGCGCGCGCAACGCGTCTAGCCTATCTGTATCCATGTGGTCTTCAATTCGGTGTATTTATCGAAAGCGTGCAGCGACTTGTCGCGGCCATTGCCGGATTGTTTGTAACCGCCGAACGGCACGGTGATGTCGTCGCCATCGTATTGATTGACGTGGACCGTGCCGGCCCGCAGCGCGCGCGAAGTTTGAATCGCCTTGCTGAGGTCCGAAGTCCACACGGCGGCGTGCAGGCCATAGGGCGTGGCGTTGGCCTGCCGCACGGCGTCCTGTACGTCGGTAAAGCTGAGCACCGACAGTACCGGGCCGAAGATCTCCTCGCGCGCGATGGTCATGCTGCTGTCCACCTGATCGAACAGCGTCGGCTCGACGTAGTAACCGCCAGTCTCGGTGCGTGCCTGTTTGCCGCCGGCCAGCAGCCGCGCGCCGCCGGTGCGTCCGGCCTCGATATAGCCCATCACAGTATTGAGCTGCGTGGCATCGACAATCGCGCCCATCACGGTGTTTTCGTCGAGCGGATCGGCCGGCTGATAGGACGGCACCAGGGCCAATGCCTTTTCCAGGAAGCGCTCCTTGATGGACTCCTCAACGAACAGGCGCGAAGGCGCATTGCAGCTCTCGCCCTGGTTGAAAAAGATCGAACCGATGGCCGCTTCCACCGCCGCATCCAGATTCGGACAATCCGCACAGACGATATTGGCCGACTTGCCGCCCAACTCAGTCCACGCGCGTTTGAGGTTCGATTGACCAGCCATCTGCATGATCTGCTTGCCCACCCGCGTGGAGCCGGTAAAGCCGATGCAGTCGACATCCATGTGCAGCGCCAGCGCGGAACCGGCTTCGGCACCGTAACCCGGCAGCACATTGAACACACCCGGCGGCAGGCCCGCTTCCAGCGCGATCTCCGCCATCCGCAGCGCCGTCAGCGGCGATTTCTCGGACGGTTTGAGCACCACGCTGTTCCCCGCCGCCAGCGCCGGTGCGATCTTCCACGATGCCATCAGCATCGGATAATTCCACGGCACCACCGCCGCCACCACGCCGACCGGCTCACGCGTGATCAGCGCCAGGTTGCTGTCCGGCGTGGGCGCGATTTCGTCGTAGACCTTGTCGATCGCCTCGCCATACCAGCGGATGCAATTGGCGGCGCCGCCCACGTCCACCGTCTGGCTGTATTTGATCGGCTTGCCCATGTCCAGCGTTTCCAGCAACGCCAGCTCGGCGCCGTACTTCTGCATCAGCTCCGCGAAGCGCACCAGCACGCGCTTGCGCTGCGCCGGCGATTTACCGGCCCAGCGGCGGTCCTCGAAGGCGGCGCGCGCGGCAGCCACCGCGATGTCCACGTCCGCGCCGTCGCAGCGCGCCACCATGCCCAGCTTGCGGCCATCGATGGGTGACAGATTTTCAAACTGCTGTTCCGATTTCGCCCACACCCGTTCACCGTTGATGAAAGCGCGGCCGTCCGCCTGCACGGCGGCGGCCTTGTCATGCCATGTCGTCATAGAAGTCTCCTTACAGCCAGCCACGTTCCTTCACATCGGCGTAGGTCAGGTCGAGGCAGTGGCGTATCAGCGCCAGCATCTCGTCGATCTGCGCCGTGGTGAGGACCAGCGGCGGCGCGATAATCATGCGGTCGCCCACGGCGCGCATGATCATGCCATTGTTGAACATATGGCCACGGCACACCATGCCGACGGCCAGCGATGGATCGAACGCCACGTTATCGTGCACGGTGGCACCCTTGCTGCGCACCAGATTCAGCCCGGCGACAAAGCCGCAGCTGTTGGCATAGCCCACCAGTGGATGCTCGGCCAATTCAGCAAAGCGCTTTTTCAAATACGGCCCGGTTTCATTGGCCACGCGTTCGACCAGCTTTTCATCCTCGATGATGCGAATGTTTTCCAGCGCCGCCGCACACGCCACCGGGTGGCCGGAATACGTGAAGCCGTGATTGAACTCGCCGCCCTGCTCGATCAGTACCTTGGCCACGCGGTCGCCCACCAGCACGCCGCCCAGCGGCACGTAGCCGGAAGTGACGCCCTTGGCGAAGGTAATCAGGTCCGGCCGAATGTCGAACAGTTCCGACGCAAACCAGCGTCCCACGCGGCCAAAGCCGCAGATCACCTCATCGGCAATCAGCAGAATGCCGTACTTGTCGCAGATGCGCTGTATCTCCGGCCAGTAGGTGGAAGGTGGAATAATCACGCCGCCCGCGCCCTGTATCGGCTCACCGATGAAGGCCGCCACCTTGTCCGGCCCCACCTCCAGTATTTTCTGCTCCAGCCACGACGCGGCCTCGATGCCGAACGCTTCCTCCGTCAGGCCGCGCCCGGACTCCAGATAGTTCGGCTGCTCGATATGCACCACGCCCGGAATCGGCAAGCCACCCTGCGCATGCATATCCTTCATGCCGCCCAGCGACGCGCCGGCCATGGTGCTGCCATGGTAAGCGTTGTGGCGGCTGATGATGACCTGGCGCTCCGGCTGCCCCAGCACATCCCAATAGCGGCGCACCATGCGCACATTGGTGTCGTTGCCCTCGGAGCCGGAACCGGTGAAGTACACATGATTGAACTGCGGCGGCGAGATCTGCACCAGCTTCGCCGCCAGCTGCACCGCCGGCACATTGGTGGTGTTGAAGAAGCTGTTATAGAACGGCAGCGTCTCCATCTGCTGGTACACCGCCTCCGAAATGCTGGTGCGGCCGTAGCCGACGTTCACACACCACAGGCCGGACATGCCGTCGATGATCTTCTTGCCTTCCGAGTCCCACAGATAAATCCCATCGCCGCGCACCATCACGCGCGCGCCCTTCTCGCCCAGCGCCTTGTGGTCGGTGAACGGATGCATGTAGTGCGCGTTGTCCAGCTTCTGAATCGCATTGGTATCGTAGTTGCTCATATGGCCTCTCGCTTAAACGTGCAGCAGCAGGTGCTCGCGCTCCCACGGGCTGATGACGGTCATGAATTCCTGATGCTCCAGATCCTTGATGGCGGCGTAGACGTCGATGAAGCGGTCGCCCAGCACGGTGCGCAAACGGTCTTCGCCGCGCAACAGCTGCAATGCCTGCGGCAGGCCTTGCGGCAGTTCGATCTTGTGATCGTAGGCGCTGTCGGTGGTCATCGGCGTCGGATCTTCCTGATCGACCATGCCGAGATAACCGCAGGCCAGCGTGACCGCCAGCGCCAGATAGGGATTGGCGTCCGCGCCGATGATGCGGTTTTCAACGCGACGATCCTGCACGCCGGATTCCGGCACGCGGAAGCCCACGGTGCGATTGTCCATGCCCCACTGGATATTGATTGGCGCCGCCGTGTGGCGCACGATGCGGCGGTACGAGTTCACATACGGCGCCACGATGGCCATGGCCGAAGGCATGTAGCGCTGCAGGCCGCCGATGTAGTTCTTGAACAGCGGCGAGGCCGAACCATCGTCCGAGCTGAAGATGTTCTTGCCGGTCTTGATGTCCACCACGCTCTGGTGCACATGCATCGCCGATCCTGGCTCGCCCGCCATCGGCTTGGCCATGAAGGTGGCGTACATATCGTGCTTGAGCGCCGCTTCGCGCAAGGTGCGCTTGAAGAAGAACACTTTGTCGGCAAGGCCCAGCGGCTCGCCATGCAGGAAGTTGATCTCCATCTGGCCGGCGCCGATTTCGTGAATCAGCGTGTCGACGTCCAGGTTCATCATGTCGCAATAATCGTAGATGTCCTCGAACAGCGGGTCGAACTCGTTCACCGCGTCGATGCTGTAGACCTGGCGGCTGGTTTCGGCGCGGCCGCTGCGGCCGATTGGCGGTTTCAATGGTAGGTCCGGATCGCTGTTCTTGGCGGTCAGGTAGAACTCCAGTTCCGGCGCCACCACTGGCTTCCAGCCACGGTCTGCGTACAGCTTGAGCACGCGGCGCAGCACAGAACGCGGCGCGAAATCGACCAGCCGGCCGTCTGCGAAGTAGCAGTCGTGGATCACCTGCGCGGTGGGATCGGTGGCCCATGGCACCATGGTGATGGTGGTGGGATCGGCCTTCAGTACCATGTCGCGGTCGGTGCTGGAGATGGCGCGGTCGTAGCCCGCGTCCTCGGTTGGGTAGTTGCCGGTCACGGTCATGCCCAGCACCGCTTCCGGAATGCGCATGCCGCGCTCCTGCGTGAATTTGCCGCGCGGGAGGATCTTCCCGCGTGCCACGCCGGTCAGGTCGGGCACCAGGCATTCAATTTCCGTGACGCGCTTCTCGTTCAGCCACAGATCCATATCGGTATAGGTAAAGCTCTCGCGAATTGCCATTTTTTGCTCTCGTTGTTGTTATCGGGTGATCATGTAAGCGCGGCAGGCGGCGCCGAAAGCGCTGAATATCTTGACCGAATCCGGGTTCTCGGCGAAGCGCCACTCCGGATGCCACTGTAACGCCAGCGTGAATCCGCTGGCGTCCGCGACACGGTAGGCTTCCACCAGACCGTCATCGGCATGCGCCTCCGCCACCAAGCCGGGCGCCAATTGCTTGATGCCCTGGCCGTGCAGCGAATTGACCATGATTTCGGTGGCGTCATCCAGCACATCGGCCAAACGTCCCCCAGGGTCCAGCAGCACGCGATGCGAGGGCGCGTATTGCTGGTCCAGCGCATCGTCCTTGCGCTCGCGGTGATCGTTCATGCCGTCCACCGCATGCACCGCCTGATGCAGTGTGCCGCCCAGCGCCACATTCACTTCCTGGAAACCGCGGCAGATCGCCAGCAGCGGAATGCCGCGCTGGATGGCGGCGCGTATCAGCGGCAGCGTGGTGGCGTCGCGCGCCGCGTCCAGCGGCAGCGATGGATCGAGCAGCGCTTCGCCATACAGGCTGGCGTGAACGTTGGAGGGAGAACCGGTCAGCATCACGCCGTCGGCCAGCGCCAGCAGCGTTTCAATGTCGGTGGTCGCGCCCAAGGCGGGGACGATCAGCGGCGTGCAGCGCGCGCCGTCCGCCACGGCGGCCACGTACTTGAGCTGCGCGGTGTGATACGGATGTGCGCCGATCTGGTTGACGCACGCGGGGACCAATACGATGGGGCTACGCATAGAAGCTTTCATCTACTTGATTTAATTAAATGATATGCCGATTTTGGTATCATGGTGAGTGCCACTTATCGATTATTGTTAGAACCACTTTCCCGATGTCCCCCACTTCCGACCTGCTGGCGCACGCGCTGGCGCAGACCGGCTTCCATTCCCGCCTCTCCCAGCAGCGCAGACTGTACGAAGCCGCCAAGGCCGCGATCCACCAGCAACGCCTGGGCGCGGGCAGCAAACTGCCTTCCAGCCGTGATCTGGCGCGGGATCTGGGCATGGCACGCAATACCGTCATCGCCGCTTTCGAACAGTTGGCGGCGGAGGGTTATGTGGTCAGTGCGCGCGGCAGCGGTACCTACGTGGCTGATCTGCAGGCGCACCGCGCCTCGATGCGTGGTGTTGGCGCCGCGCCACAGACACGCAGCGCACCACGCCACGCCCGCCTGTCGCGACGTGGCCAGGAGCTGACCGCCTATGCGGCCGGGCCGCAGTTCGAGATCCAGCCGTTTGCGCCGGGCGAGCCGGATTTTTCGTCCTTCCCGTTCAAACTGTGGCAGCGGCTGCAGAACCGCGTGTGGCGCGAAGCGCGTCACGATTTGCTGGACTATGGCCAGTCCGGCGGCCATCTGCCGCTGCGGCGCGCCATCACCGAATACCTGCGCATCTCGCGCTCGGTGAAAGTGGAAGTGGAACAGGTGATGATCACCGCCGGCACCCAGCAATCGCTCGACCTGTGCGCGCAACTGCTGGCCGACGCCGGCGACACCGCGTGGGTCGAAGACCCGTGCTACTGGGGCGCGCGTCGCGTGTTCCAGGCGCGCGAACTGAAACTGCGCCCCATCACCGTCGACGCCGACGGCATTGCGCTGGACGAAGCCGACCTGGCCACCAAGCCACGCCTGATCTACGTCACGCCATCGCACCAGTACCCGACCGGCGCCGTCATGAGCCTGGCCCGTCGCCGCGAACTGCTTGGCGCCGCCGTGCGCAAGGATGCGTGGATACTGGAAGACGACTATGACAGCGAATTCCGCTACACCGGCCGGCCCCTGGCCGCGCTGCAGGGTCTCGATGACGACGACCGCGTGCTCTACATGGGAACCTTCTCCAAAGTGCTCTACCCCGGCATCAAGGTCGGCTACCTGGTGGTGCCGCCGGCGCTGATTGCCGCCTTCCGCAGCGCGCTGTATGACTTGCAGCGGCCCGGCCAGCTGACCGTGCAGGCCACGCTGGCCGACTTCATCACACTCGGCCACTTCACCACCCACGTCCGCAAAATCCGTCAGACCTACGGCGCGCGGCGCGAACTGCTACGCCGCATGCTGGCGCAGCAGCTGCCGGCCGGCGTCTCCATCTCGCGTGAGGAATCCGGCCTGCATCTGGTGATCGAACTACCGGACCACGTGGACGACGTGGCGTTGGCACAGCGCGCGGCCGAGGCGCAGATCTCGGTCAAGGCGCTGTCCACCTACTACATGGAGGCGCCGCGACGACGCGGCCTGCTGGTCGGCTACGCCTACTGCACGCCCGAACAGATCACCGACTACGGCCGTCTGCTGGGCGCCATCATCGCCGCCGGAGTACGCGCATGAAGAACATGCCATGGCGCGATTTCATCGCACTGGTCGCCAGCATCGGCGTGGTCGGCCTCGGACTGGGCGCCACCATCCCGCTCACCGCGCTGACGCTGGACCAGCGCGGCGTAGGCTCGGGCGTGATCGGCGTGATCACCGCCATCAGCGCGGTCGGCATCCTGGCCGCCGCGCCCTTCGTCTCGCGCTGGGTGGCCGGCCACGGTCCGCGCGGCTGCATGATAGGCGCGATCCTGGCGGCCGCCGTGTCCACCGCGCTGATGGAATGCACCGACAGTCTGCTGGCCTGGGGCGCGCTGCGACTCGTGTTCGGCGCGTCGATGGGCGTGCTGTTCACCATCGGTGAAGCATGGGTCAACAACCTGGCGCCGCAAAATTCGCGCGGCCGCGTGGTGGCCATCTACACCACCGCCTTCACCCTGTTCCAACTGATTGGTCCCGCGCTGGTGGCCGCATTGGCCGGCAAAGTCACTCTGCCGTTTGCCGCCTGCGGCGCGCTATTCCTGCTCGCGCTGCCCGGCATGCTGCTGATCGCCGGCGGCACGCACGGTCACGAAGATGAGCCACATGTGCCGTGGCAGCGCATCCTGCCGCGCATGTGGATGATCGCCATCGGTGCCGCCTTCTTCGCCATGTTCGACACCGTCGCCTTAAGTCTGCTGCCGCTGTACGCCATGCGGCACGGCATCGCAACCGAACTGGCGGTGCTGTCGGCCACCGTGGTGCTGGTGGGCGACACCGCGCTGCAATTCGCCTTCGGCTGGCTGGCCGATCATGTGGGACGCCGCCGCGTGCACGTCGGCTGCGGCATCGCGGTGTGCGTGCTGCTGCCGCTGCTGCCTTTCGCGGCCGCCACGCCGTGGTTGTGGTGGACGCTGCTGCTGGTGCTGGGCGCGGTGGCCGGCGCCATCTACATGCTGTCGCTGGTGGCGTGCGGCGAACGCTTCGAAGGTCAATCGCTGGTCGCCGCCAGCGCGGTGGTCAACGCCAGCTGGGGCATCACCAGCGCCGGCGGCCCGCTGGTGACCGGCGTCTTGATGCAGACCGCAGGCGTCAACGCGCTGCCGGCCGTGCTGTGGTGCGGCGCCGCCATCTTCATCGCCAGCGCGGCGTGGGATAAAGACAAGGATTAGCAAAACGACCAGTCCAATCGGGATTTGCAGTTCTCGGGGGGCGGGCTCATAATTGACAGCGCATTCTCCTGACCAAAGAAGATCCCCATGTCAGACTACAGTCACCTGTCGGTATTGATTGTCGACCCCAATCAAAGCATGCGCTCCAGCGTGCATAACATGCTCACGCAGATCAACATCAGCAAGGTCGATCACGCGGTCAATGCCGCCACCGCGATCCGCCAGCTCAGCATGCGCTCGTATGACGTCATCCTGTGCGAGTATGATCTCGGCGGCAGCGGCGACCAGACCGGCCAGGATGGCCAGCAGTTGCTGGAAGACCTGCGCCATCACCGCATCATTCCGCAGTGGGCCATCTTCATGATGCTGACCTCCGAGGGCGTGTACAACAAAGTGATCGGCGCCGCCGAGCTGCAGCCCAGCGACTACGTGCTCAAACCGTTCACCGTCGAAGTCATCTCCCAGCGCATCACGCGCGCGTTGCAGCGCCGCGCCGCGCTGCTGCCGGTGTACCAGATGGTCAGCCAGGGCCGCGCGAGCGACGCCATCACCACTTGCCAGGAATTAGTACAAAGTCAACCGCGCTACGCGCTGGAGTTTGCCCGCCTGCGCGCCGAAGTGCTGACCAGCCTTGAACGCCACAGCGAAGCCGAGCAAGCATACGCCGCCATCCTCAAACAAAAACCGCTAGGCTGGGCGCAATTGGGCCAGGCACGCAGCATCCAGCAGCAGGGCCGGCTGGCCGACGCGGAAGCGCTGCTCAAACAACTGGTGGCGGACAATCCCGAACAGATGGCGGCCTACGACCTGCTGGCCGCCATCCTGCGCGGATCGGGACGCGATGCGGAAGCCAAAACGGTGCTGGAAGACGCCGTCGCCATCTCGCCGCACATGGTGGTGCGGCTGCGCAGCCTGGGCGACGTGGCGCTCGCCACCGGCGACGTCGACGCCGCCGAGCGCGCGTACAAACAGGTACTGGTCAAGTCCCGCCACTCCGAATTCCGCGACGCTTCAGACCACGTCAACCTGGTACGCACACTGGTTAAAAAAGGCGATGCCGCCGGCGCCGCCGCAACCGCGCGCGATCTGGAGCGCTCGTTGCGCAGCACGCCCACCACCGACGTTTGCCACGCCTATGCCAACGCCATGGTCAAGGAACTGAACGGCGATACCGCCGGTGCCGCCGCCGCGCTGGACAAGGCCATGACCAAGCTGTCCGAGAGCACCGGCATGTCCAGCAACATCAAACTGGGCCTGGCCCACAGCTGCCTGAAAAATGGACTCGACGAACAAGCCGTGGTGCTGTTGGATGAACTGATCGCCGATCCGTCCAGCGGCATCGGCGCGGCACAGGTGGAAGCGGTCTGCCGCGAAGCCAACCGGGTCGACTTCGTCAAACGCTACGAAGAAAATCCCGACGCCGCCGTCGATGCCGCCGTACGCGAAGCGGCTGAACTGAGTCGTGGCGGCGCCCAGGGCGACGCCGTCGACGTCCTGCGCAAAACCCTGCGACGCTATCCGGACCATCACGGCTTGCGGACGGTCGCCGTCACCGCCATTCTGCGCCTGCTGAACGACAGCGGCTGGGATGCCGAATTGGCCACTGAATGCACCGGACTGCTGCGGCGCATACGCGAAGAACAAGCCAACCACCCGCTACTGCCCGGCTTGATCGCCCAATACGCGACGCTGCGCAAAAAGTACGCGCCGCCATCGTAGACGATAGTCCTTTCCCGGCAGCTTTCCTACTCGTGCTGCTTCATCGCTTCCAGGAACGCGTCAGCGATGGTGTACACCGTCGGGTAGTCATATAATCTGCCAAATTTTTGAGTCCAATATCGGCCGTGCGCCAACCAGTGTCGATAGTTGAATGCGCCGATCAACTCGCCAATCAACACCTTCGGGATGCTAGAAGAGTCACGCCAGCAGGCAAGAATATCGTCGTCCAATCTGGCGCGCTCAGCCCTTTTTTTGTAGATGTCCCGAAATGATCGAGCGATATCGTCTTTTTGTTTGGTATAGCAGCGCTTTAAATAGTCCGTACGCAGTGCCGCTTCCACGCACGCCAACACAGACAGGGCGCTATTATGATCGTGTTCAGCAAGCACAATCGCACGAACCTCTTCCACCGGCAGCCCTGTGTAACCTGCCAAACTTGGATGTAGCGCCAACTGCGCGGAAGGTGTCAGGGCGAACAAATCGTAGATCGCTGTGGACACCAGGGTATGGTGTCGCGCAACCTCAGGCAATGACTGCTCCAGCTCGGAAAAGCTGACTCTAGACACCGCGAACCACCTTGATGAAGAAATCCCGAAATACCTCTGAACTGAGGTCAATGTAACTACGAGACGGCGGAGCTGGCATGATTTTCCACACCAGATCAGCCCATGGCTTATCCTTCGCCATCTGCTCGGCGTCTGGCGCGTTGAACGCGAACAGAGGAGTTTGCGCTTTGCTCGGCACAAGAATGAAACGACACACTCCACGCGGCCCTTCCATATCGACCCGGCCAAACGCACCGATCAAAAAGGTGCCGATTGGCTTCAGTCGGACGAGAGCACTGCCAACGCTGATCTCGAATTGCGGCACCTCGTACTCTCCGGTCGGCTCCTCAGTGATCCTCACCATCCGCTTGGTCGTCTTGATTCCGGACTCGGCATACGGTTTGAGCGAATCATCGACAAACTTGCCCAAGGTGTTCAAGTGATCCAACCAGCGCGTCACCTCAGCCTCAACAGATAGCTCGGAATTAGAAGCGTCCTGCGCTGCCGAAGACTGCTCCTGAACAAACTCCATAAACTTATCAACCATTTTGGCCCCCCCTGGCGAATGGGCCATTATCTCACTATGAAAAATGTGGGCAGCGAGATTGCTTAACCCTGCGCTTCGCCCCAGCCGCAGCCGCAGCCGCAGCCGGTCCCTATTACGCCTTCCGGCGAACACTTCAACACCACCGACGCGTGCCAACGCGGTGGCGCCTGCCCTAAAGCGATCGATGCATGATTCCATCCTGGCAAGATGTTATGCTTAGTGAATGGCAGAAACCGTCCACAAACGGGCACATAAAGCCGATATTCGACGCGTGTGCTAAACATAATCGGCCCGAACCCCGGCTCAAGCCCTAAATCGACTAATTGAATAATTCTCTTGATACAAGAACAGCAGGGAATAGATAACACAGCGTTGCATTTCACAAAGGAAGCCAATGGACGCGCTGCAAAGTACCCCAGTTTCAGATGACGCTACCCATTACTGGAACTTGGCCAAACTGATCATTGGCCCCTTTGTCGGTGCAACTTTCGCCTTTGTGGTGGCGCGGTACAACGATGCCCGTAAACTCCGTAGGGAGCGAATAGCAGCCGGCAACCTTGCATTACTTACGCTACGCGACCAGATTGATGACTATTTGGGTTTTCGGAAAAGCTTTCGTTACGACTTGGCAAATCCAGCGAGAGGAGCAGTTGCTCCTGTGTTCATGCTCGTACATGCCACGTTTCAGGCTTATGCGGAAACGTATATAGATTTTTCGTCCCTCAGTTTCTTGATGGAACGACGTCGGCACATACCGAAACTAAATTCGATCGTTTACAGTCAGAAGCTGTATCGTAATCTGATTAAGTTGGACGACTTACGTAATGAGGCAGTGCTTGAGTTCCAGAAGAAGCTGGCCGACGCTGACAGTCCGCCACAGACAATAGCGGATATCGAACGAATCGTCGGGCCTTTGCTGATTGCAAATGCGACCTCGGCAGTTGTCGGCCTCGCATTTCACGCGAAAGACGATGAAAAGACCTACCGCCGGGCGGTAGATGAACTTCGCGAAGCATTAATTGACGAACTCGAGCCTTGGTGGTGGCCAAAATGGGCGCGGAAACAATGGCCAAAGCTTGTGGGGCCAGCGTTAATTTCATTCACTAACGGTGATCCGCACATGCAGGAAGAGGCGATGCCTGCTTTTCCGAAACAGCTACTTGCGGCGATGGCGGCTCAAGATGCGGCGGAAGGCAAACATCCACAGGCCGGTGCGCCTTTGTCTTTCTTTCCGCTTGATCGATGGTATTCCACATACTACCAAGTGCTCGGAAAAGTAAATGGTCGCAAGATACTACTTCCCATCAATGGCCTCGATCTTCATCGTTGACATGTCACGGCTTGCTGTATCCAAAGAAGGATAGCGCAAGGTATATTGCTCAGATGTTCCTGATTGACTCAACTGAGCGTCTGGCGTGGCCCGCAAGCCTGCCTAGCCAAACATCTCGTCTGACGCTACCACCTCGGTTAAAGCGATCAACTCTTTGCAGCAACGACCAGATGTTTGGATCGCAGACATCTTGCGCGGGCGATGTAGATTTTGGCGGCGATGACGCCAAGAATCGCCAACGCTAGTAGCGATCCACCATTGATCATCCAACGCCCACCATCGAACGCGGCACTTAGCTGCCAGTTAGAAGCGATATCCCAGCACCGACATAAATACCGCCTGAGATTTAGAGGCGATGAGCGGACTCTTTGCCGCATCGCCTTCAAGTCTTTTCACTCCCACGTTGGCCGAGATGAACCAGTGCGGATCGAGGCGATATTCCGCCCTCACACCGAATTCCGCATCTTTCAGACCGGATTTCGGCGTGAATTGGCTGAAGCCGGAATTGGCCGACTGGGTGGCGGTCACGCCGAAGAAGGTCTGCATGTAATCGCGGTTTGCCCAGGTTGCGTCCACGTGGGCCGTTACCGTTAAATCCTGAGATAACTTGAACGGCACGCCAGCGCCGATATTGGCAACCACTCCCTTGTTATCGGTGCCCGAGAATTTCGTCACGGCGCTGCTGACATTGACGCCATAAATATCGTCGGCGACAAAGATCTTGAAACCGGGAGCCGCGCTAATATCGCCCATGCCGCGCAAGCGGTCATCCCCTGACTGGATGATGCCATTGGATTCATGGTCCTTGCGACCACCGTTAAAGGTCAATCCCGCGCCGACGCGGAAACCGTCCAGCCGCCAGTAGGCGTTCACGCCATCCACTCCGATCGACAGCATGTCATCGTAGACCGCCCGCACAAACGGCGTTGGGATGGTCCGGCTTTTATCACTGCCCTCATAGGTTGGCATAACAGCCAGACCGCCGCCAGCAACGACATTCCAGCCCACGGTGTGCGGGTCGTTATCCTGCGCATGGGAAGCGCTTGCGATGGCCAGGCTGCCAGCCATGATCAGCGTTCTGAAAGCTGCGGTATTGTTCACGTGTGTCCTTGAAGTTGATGGAAGGGTTCTCAAGCCACATGTTGATTCATGAACTCTTACGGAATACTTTCTGGCGGCAGAAAGTATTCCGTAAGTGATTCCGGCATAAGATAGCCACTCTCGTAACCCATTCCCCTGAGATCGTGAGCAGAATTGCACTAATCGAAGATCACCCACAGCTCGCGCAACTCATTCAAAAAGCGCTGGAGCGTGGCGGGATGGCGGCTGACATTTTCCCCAGCCTGCAAGCCGCGTGGCCTGAGGTGCGAGACGGTCAATATCACGTGTTGGTGGTGGACCGTGGACTGCCCGACGGCGACGGTCTCGAAATTGTGCGCCGTCTGCGTGCCGCGCAATCATCAATCCCCTGCATGATGTTGACCGCACGCGATGCGCTGCACGACCGTGTCGATGGACTGGAATCCGGCGCGGACGACTATCTCGCCAAACCCTTCGAGATGGACGAATTTGTCGCCCGGGTACGCGCACTGTCGCGCCGTCAGCCCATCTCGGCACCGGCCGTGCTTTCGTATGGCGACATCACCTTGCTGCCCGAAGAAGGCTTCATGGTGTGCGCCACCGAGCGCGTGACCTTGCCGATGGCGGAGATGCAAATCATGCTGCACCTGACCCGCTCCGGCGGTAAAACCGTGCGGCGCACTGCGCTGGAATTGGCGGCATGGGGCTTGGCGGAAGCGGTCACGCCGAACGCGTTGGATGTCGCCCTGCACCGCTTGCGGAAAAAACTGGAAGCGATTGATTCCCGATTATGCATCGTCAATTCGCGGGGACTCGGCTATGCGCTTATGGATCAGTGACATCCTGCGCAGCCTGCGCATGCGCCTGATGTTGACCTTCCTTGCGGGGATGGTGCTGACGGCGGGCTTGTTCGTGTTTATTCTGGCGATGGTCTTTTATTGGCAGTTTGACCTCGTTACCTATAACGGCATGAAGCACAATGCCGCCTCGGTCGCGGCGCGTATGCAGTTCGACGCGCAAGGAAAACCGCAAGAAATCAAATTGCCGAAAGACGTGCGCTGGCTTTACGATCAATTGCCCGGCGACGTGGAATTTCGTGTCGTCGATCGCTTCGGTGCACCGGTCATGATGCCATCGAAAACGCCGCAAAGCCCAGTGCAGCGGCTCCTGCCAGCATCCCATGTGCCGCTGCGGTTCGACGCTGCGTTACAGCTTCAAATCGGTGAGCGCTCTATCGAAGTAGTCACCGTGCCTATCCTGCAATCGCATGGCGCCTATTATCTGCAGGTGGCCGCCAGTGACCGCGCGTTGCAGTTCGTGGGGCTTTCGCTGACCCATCCTGTGCCCAACTACATCTTCGGCATCATATTGATTTCGATGCCTGTTGTTGGTGGACTGATGCTGGTCGCGCTGTTTCGCTTACTGCGGCCGTTGCGGGTTTTGTCGGCCGAGGCGGCGCGCATCGATCCACGCAATCTGTCCGCCAGGCTGTCCACCAAAACGGTTCCCAGCGAACTCTCGCCATTGATCGATTCATTCAATCTGGCGTTGGCGCGGTTGGAACAGGGATTTCGCGAGCAGCAGGAGTTTTTGGGGGCTGCGGCGCATGAGCTTAAAACCCCTCTGGCTTTGATGCGCGGGCAAATTGAAGTCGAGGGCATCGCGGACCGCGCAACACTACTGGCCGATATCGATGTCATGACGCGGCAGGTACAGCAACTGCTGCATCTGGCCGAGGCCAGCGAACTGCGTAACTACCGCATAGAACCGATCAATGTCAGGCACATGCTGGCTGACGCGGCGGCGTTCTTATTACGCATGGCGGAACGGCGCCAGGTACACATCCATTTTTCCCATTCGTTCGAGCTGACCGAAAGCCCACTATGGGTTGGTGATCAGGGCGCGATGTTCACGCTGTTCAAAAATCTGATCGAGAACGCGGTCCAGCATTCACCGGAACACAGCATGGTCGAGCTGAAAATCGAGGATGGCAATGCCGTCAGCGTTCGGGACTACGGCTGCGGCATCGCTGCGGAAGATATTCCGCGCGTGTTTGAACGCTTCTGGCGCGGTCCCGGCCGGGCTGACGGACAGCCCGTTGGAGCCGGACTTGGTATGTCGATCTGCAAGGAGATCGCCGCCGCCCATGGCTGGCGTATCGAGATTGAAGACGCCAAGCCAGGGACGATTTTTCGCGTTGTCAGGCAGTCAGTTTAGCCCTTGGCGGCAGCGGCCAGCTGTTTGGAGCGCAGGCGTTCGGCGCGGGCGATGTAGATGCTGGAAGCGATCACGCCAATCGACACTACCAGGATGGTCAACGCCGCCACCGCGTTCACGCGCGGGTCGAGGCCCAGACGGGCACGCGAGAAGATCACGATCGGCATGGTCGACGAGCCAGGGCCGGACAGGAAGGCCGACAGCACCACGTCATCCAGCGACAGCGTAAACGTCAGCAGCCACGCCGAACCCAATGCCTGTTTGATGTTCGGCAGCGTCACCAGGAAGAACACCTGGAATGGACGGCAGCCCAGATCCATCGCCGCCTCTTCCAGCGACTTGTTCATCTCCTGCAGACGCGATTGCACCACCACCGTCGCATAGGCCATGCCCAGCAGCGTATGGCCGAGCCAGATCGTCACCAGGCCGCGCTCCGGGAAGCCGAACATCTTCTGCACCGACACCAGCATCAGCAGCAGCGACAAGCCGATAATCACCTCCGGCATCACCAGCGGCGCGCTGACCATGCCGGTGAACAGCGTGCGGCCGCTGAAGCGCTGGTAGCGGTCCAGCACAAACGCGGCGAAGGTGCCGAGGATGACCGAGCCGCACGCCGTCAGCAGTGCGATGCGCAGCGACAGGCCGAAGCCGCTGATGATCTCCGAGTCGTTCATCAGCGCCGCGTACCACTGCAGCGAGAAGCCGCTCCACACCATGTCCTGGCGCGAGCTGTTAAACGAGAACACCACCAGCACCACGATGGGGATGTACAGGAACAGGTAGCCCAGCGACAGCCAGCCACGCCCGAACCAACGATGCAGGAACTGGGTCATTTGCGCGCCTCCTGGTCTGCCTTGTATTTATTGAAGATCGCCATCGGCACAAGAATGAACAGGATCACCACCACCGTCACGGCGGACGCCAGCGGCCAATCGTTATTGGTGAAGAATTCGTCCCACAGCTGGCGGCCGATCATCAGTGTCTCCGGGCCGCCCAGCAGCTCGGGGATGACGTACTCGCCCACCGCCGGAATGAACACCAGCATGGTGCCGGCGATGATGCCGGACTTCGACAGCGGCACCGTCACGCGCCAGAAGGTCTGCCACGGCGTGGCGCCCAGGTCGGCCGCCGCTTCGATGAAGCGCACGTCCATTTTCACCAGGTTGGCGTACAGCGGCAGGATCATGAACGGCAGGTAGGCGTAGACCATGCCGATCAACAGCGAGAACTGGGTGTTCATCAGATGCAGCGGCTCGGTGATGACGCCGACGTCGATCAGGAAGCTGTTGAGGATACCGTTGTTGGCCAGGATGCCCTTCCACGCGTAGATCCGCAGCAGGAAGGAGGTCCAAAACGGCATCATCACCATCATCAGCAGCACCGGCCGCGCCGCCGGCTTGGCGCGCGCCATGAAGTAGGCGAACGGGTAGCCGATGATCAGACACAGCGCCGCAGTGATGCCGGCGAACTTGAGCGAGTTCAGATAGGTGATCGCATACAGCTCGTCCTGCGCGATGTACAGGTAGTTGGCGACTTTGATCTTCAGCGTCAGCACGCCGTCAACCAGCGTCACCAGGGTGCCGAACGGGCCGCCATCACCGCTGTCCAGGTCAACGAAGCTGATGCGCAGCACGATCAGGAACGGGATCAGAAAGGCAAACGCCAGCCACAGGAACGGCACGCCGATGACTACCGCGCGGCCGGGGTTCTTGAACAGATTTTTCAGGGAGTTCATGACCACCGCGCCTTAGCTGGTCAGCACGACGACGTCGGCGCCATCCCACCATGCGTGCACGCGCTGATCGCGCTTGAGCGCCGCATCGTCATGACGCGCCACGTTGGTGCGCGAAGCTTTCAGCACCATGCCGCTGTCCAGCGTGATGTGGTAGCTGGTCTCGTTGCCGAAGTAGGAGATGCCGGTGATGACACCCTGCACGCAGTTGTAGCCATGTTCGGCCGCCTTGGCGCGCTGTTCCTGCGTCGGCGCCTCGGCCTGCACCGCAATCTTCTCCGGACGCACCGCCACCGACACTTGCATGCCCATGGTGCCGGTAATGCCGTGCGTGACGTAGTGCTTGCCCTCGGGCGTATCGATGATGACGTGGTCCGGCTCATCCACCGCCACCGCGCCGTTGAACAGGTTGACGCTGCCGATGAAGTCCGCGACGAAGCGGCAATTCGGCGTTTCGTAGATTTCGTCCGGCGCGCCCACCTGCAGAATGCGGCCGGCGCTCATCACGGCGATGCGGGTGGCCATGCTCATGGCCTCATCCTGATCGTGGGTGACCATCACGCAGGTTACGCCCACTTCTTCGATGATGGAGACCAGTTCCATCTGGGTGCGCTCGCGCAGCTTTTTATCCAGCGCGCCGAGCGGCTCGTCCAGCAGCAGCAACTGCGGACGCTTGGCCAGCGAACGCGCCAGCGCCACGCGCTGCTGCTGGCCGCCGGACAGCTGGTGCGGTTTGCGTTTGGCGTAGTCGGTCAGCTGCACCAGCGCCAGCATCTTTTCGACGCGCGCGGCGATTTCGTCTTTCGGCAGGCCGTCGCGGCGCAGGCCAAAGGCGATGTTGTCCCACACGCTCAGGTGCGGGAACAGCGCGTACGACTGGAACATCATGTTGATCGGGCGCTGGTACGGCGGCACGTTCACTATGTCTTTGCCGGCCAGGGTAATGGAGCCCGAGGTCGGCGTTTCAAAACCGGCCAGCATGCGCAGCAGGGTCGACTTGCCGCAGCCCGAGCTGCCCAGCAGTGCGAAGATTTCGCCCTTGTTGATTGCAACCGATACGTCATTGACGGCACGGACACCATCAAATTCCTTAACCAGATTGCGGATCAGGAGGAAAGGTTCAGCAACTCGCTCTATGGTCATGTTATTAGAAAGGTAAAATAATATTTGCCAAACCGGTGATTATAAAGGCAGTGCTCAAACGTGGAGCAATAAGTGTTCCCGTTCCCAGGGGCTGATCACCGTCATGAACTCCTGGTGCTCCAACTCCTTGATGGCGGTGTAGACGTCGATGAAGCGCTCGCCCAGTACCTCGCGCAGACGGTCTTCCTGGCGCAGCAGCGTCAGCGCCTGCGGCAAGCCTTGCGGCAGTTCGTAGAAATGGTCGTAGGCGCTGCCGTTGTACATTGGCGTCGGCTCCAACTGGTCCACCATGCCGAGATAGCCGCAGGCCAGCGTGACCGCCATCGCCAGGTAGGGATTGGCGTCGGCGCCGATAATGCGGTTTTCCACGCGCCGCTGTTCAACGCCGGAGATCGGAATGCGGAATCCCACGGTGCGATTGTCCATGCCCCACTGGACGTTGATCGGCGCCGCCGTGTGGCGCACGATGCGGCGGTAGGAATTCACATACGGCGCCAGGATCGCCATCGCGGCCGGCGTGTAGCGCTGCAAGCCGCCGATGTAATGGCGGAACACCGGCGACGGCGAACCGTCTTCCTGGCTGAAGATATTGCGGCCAGTGGCGGCATCGCTCACGCTCTGGTGCACGTGCATCGCCGATCCGGGCTCGCCCGCCATTGGCTTGGCCATGAAGGTGGCGTACATATCGTGCTTGAGCGCCGCTTCGCGCAAGGTGCGCTTGAAGTAGAACACATTATCGGCCAGCGCCAGCGCATCGCCGTGCTGGAAGTTGAGGCCCATCTGGCCGGCGCCGGTTTCGTGGATCAGTGTATCGACGTCCAGATTCATCAGCGCGCAGTAGTCGTAAATGTCTTCGAACAGCGGATCGAATTCGTTGACGGCGTCGATGCTGTAGACCTGGCGCGTGGTCTCGGCGCGGCCGCTGCGGCCCACAGGCGCTTTCAATGGCAGGTCGGGATCGATGTTCTTTTCGGTGAGGTAGAACTCCAGCTCCGGCCCCACCACCGGGGTCCAGCCACGGTCCGCGTACAGTTTGAGCACACGCCGCAGCACCGAGCGTGGCGCGAAATCGACCAGCGTGCCGTCAGCGAAGTAGCAGTCGTGAATCACCTGCGCGGTGGGGTCGATGGCCCAGGGGACGGTGGTGATGCTGCCGGGGTCCGCGCGCAGGATCATGTCGCGGTCGGTGTTGGAGATGGCGCGGTCATAGGCCGCGTCCTCGGTCGGGTAATTGCCGGTGACGGTCATGCCCAGCACCGCTTCCGGAATGCGCATGCCGCGCTCCTGAGTGAATTTGGCACGCGGCAGAATTTTGCCGCGCGCGACACCGGTCAGGTCAGGCACCAGGCATTCAATTTCAGTGACTCGGTTATCGTTGAGCCACTGGTCCATATCTGCATCGGAGAAGTTTTCGCGGATAGACATGAGGCGCTCTAAATTGCGATCGACCAGTCTAGCTTACCATAATCGCAACCTTGCTTACTGCGCCTCGGCCGCCTCCACGCGGGTTTGTACCAGAATCTTTTTAATCTCCGGCACGCAGGAACCACAGTTGCCGCCGGCCTTGAGGCAGGCCGTCACTTCCGGCACCGTCTTCAGATCCTTCTCGATGATGGCGTTGCAGATGGTGTTGCGGCCGACACCGAAGCACGAGCACACGGTAGGACCGGTGTCCGCGCCCTTCTCCACCGGCATGCCGACCAGCAGGCCAACACGATCAATCTCACTCAACTGCTCTTTGACGAACAGACTGGCCAACCATGCGCGCGACGGCATGTCCTGGCGCGGCGACATGAAGATACATTGTTCGATGCGGTCATTCACCACGTGCACGGCGCGATACACGCCGGCGGTCTTGTCTTCGTACTCCAGCCAGTCGGCATCCGGATCGTTCACGCCCAGCAGCTCACGCGACCAAGCGCTGTAATCCTTGACGGTGTTGCGGCCAGCCAGTTCGTAGCGAGCGAACTCGCGGCCCTGAATGCGGGTCCAGTGAGCGACGCTATCCAGGTTCAGCGCATCTCGACTCAGGATGAAACCATGCCAGTTGACGCGGAACTGCTCCACGCGCACCGGCGTGTGCTTGAATTCAGGCTCGCCCGACACCGGGTCCACCACCGGATTCACCAGCGCGCCAACGCGAGCATCGGACGCGGTCTGGCCGTTCCAGTGAATCGGAATGAATACGCTGCCGCGCGGGATGCCGCCGCCATGCTGCACCCGTGCCACCATCGCGCCCCATTCCGAGGTGACGCGCGCCAGCTCGCCCTCGCGTACGCCGCTCAGCAGCGCGTCTTGTGGATGCATGTCGACGAAGGATTCGGCGATGTGATCGGCCAGCGTGGCCGACTTGCCGGTACGGGTCATGGTGTGCCACTGATCGCGCACGCGGCCGGTGTTGAGCGACAGCGGATAGTCTTCGCTGACGGCGTGCATCGGCGCGCGCGGCGCGGTGGCGATGAAGCGCGCCTTGCCGTCTGCGTGCGCATACACATTGTCTTTAAACAGACGCACTTCCACTTGCAGCTCGCCGGAAGCGGTGCGGCGTACCGGCCACTGAGTCGGCTCCAGATCGTTGTACTGGCGCTGATCGAGGCCGGCCAGGCCGGACATGTCGAACGCGCGCGGCACGTCGCCGATGGCGTTGCGGAAGCCGCTCAGGCGCGCATGTTCGTCGAACACGTCGTACTGGCCGTCGAAATCGAAACCGCTATAGCCCATGTGCTGCGCGAACAGCGACAGGATCTGCCAGTCCGGCAGCGCCTCGCCCGGCGCCGCCAGGAAGGCGCGCTGGCGCGAGATGCGGCGCTCGGAGTTGGTGACGGTGCCGTCCTTCTCGCCCCAGCCCAGCGCCGGCAGCAACACGTCAGCGTAGGCGGTGGTGTCGGTGTCTTGCATGATGTCGGACGAAATCACCAGCTCGCATTTTTCCAGCGCGCGCCGCGCCTGGTCGGCATCCGGCAGGCTGACCACCGGATTGGTGGCAATCACCCACACCGACTTGACCTTGCCCGCTTCGATGGCCTGGAACAGATCGACCGCTTTCAGGCCGCCCTTGTCGGCCATGACTGGCGAGTCCCAAAACGTTTGCACCACGTCTCTGTGCTCGGCGCGTTCCAGATCCATGTGCGCGGCCAGCATATTCGCCAGGCCGCCCACTTCGCGGCCGCCCATCGCATTCGGCTGGCCGGTGATCGAGAACGGCCCCATGCCCGGCTTGCCGAGACGACCGCCGATCAGGTGGCAGTTGATGATGGCGTTGGCTTTGTCAGTGCCGGCCGAAGACTGGTTCACGCCCATCGAGTAAGCGGTGATGGTCTTGCGGGTGGCGGCAAACAGTTCGTAGAACTCCAGCAGCAGCGGCAGTTCGATGCGGCAGATTTTGGCCACCACGGCCGGATCGGCGCAATCGGCACGGGCCACGTCCAGCGCGGCCTCGAAACCATTGGTGTGCTGTTCGATGAATTGCGGATCGACCGCGCCGATGCGCGACAGATAGCTCAGCAAGCCGTTGAACAGCCAGACGTCGGTACCGGCTTTGACCGGCAGGTGCAGGTCGGCCAGCTCGCAGGTGGCGGTGCGGCGCGGATCGATCACCACCAGCTTCATCTCCGGGCGCGCCTCCTTGGCTTTCAAGATGCGCTGGAACAGAATCGGATGGCACCACGCGGTGTTGGAGCCGACCAGCACAATCATGTCTGCCAGTTCCAGATCATCGTAGCAGACCGGCACCAGGTCTTCGCCAAAGGCGCGCTTGTAGCCCGCCACGGCGGACGACATGCACAGGCGCGAGTTGGTGTCGATGTTGGCGCTACCGACGTAGCCCTTCATCAGTTTATTGGCGACGTAGTAGTCCTCGGTCAGCAGTTGGCCGGAGACGTACAGCGCCACCGCGTCCGGGCCATGTTCGGCGATGATGGACTTCCACTTGTCCGCGACCTGGCCGAGCGCCTCATCCCACGACACGCGGCGCAGGCCATCAGCCTCGCGCACCTGCGGATACAGCAGGCGGCCTTCGAGACCAACGGTTTCGCCCAGGGCGGAACCCTTGACGCACAACCGGCCCAGATTCGCCGGATGCAGCTTGTCTCCAGCGATGGCGAAACCGCCATCGTCCTTGGGCGTGGCCTGCACGCCGCAGCCTACGCCGCAGTATGCGCAAGTGGTACGGATGGCCAGATGGTCGGTGGACAGGTTCAAGATATTCCTTCAGGCGGCCCGGTTGGACAGGGCCTCGCCAAATAACAGGGTTTGCCGGATTGGCGTAATGTCGGCACGATTCTGGATCAAACCGAAATACCACGGGCCGTCCTTGACGTCGCCGTACAGCACCGCGCCAGTCACGCGGCCGTCCTTGATCACCAATCGCTTGTAGACGCCGCGCCGCGCATCGCGCAGCACCAGATCTTCACTGCCTTCGCCGCCGATGAAGTCTCCCACCGAATACAGATCGACGCCGGTCACTTTCAGACGGGTCGGCGAGGTTTGCTGTACGTATCGACGCACGCCGGCGCCGGCCAGGTGGGCGCCGCAGACGCGGGCCTGATCCCAGATCGGCGCCACCAGACCAAAGGTAGCGCTGCGGTGCTGCACGCATTCGCCCACGGCGTAGACGCGCGGGTCGTAGGTTTGCAGCGTGTCGTCGACCACGATAGCACGTTCGCAATGCAGGCCGGCGGCTTTCGCCAGTTCGATATTCGGCCGCACACCGGCGGTCATCACCACCAGGTCGGCCGGAATCACGGTGCCATCCTTGAAGCGTACGCCGGTCACGCGGTCCGGACCGATGATTTCTTCGGTCTGTGCGCCCATCATGAACTTCAGCCCCTTGGCTTCCAGCGCCTTTTGCAGCAGCAGCGCGGCGGGCTTGTCCAACTGCTGGTTCATCAGCGCGTCGGTCACGTGCACCACCGTGACGCTCATGCCCTGGCGTTGCAGGCCGTTGGCCGCTTCAAGACCCAGCAGGCCGCCGCCGATGACCACCGCGTTGCGGTGATTGCGCGCCATGGCCAGCATCTGCTCCACGTCCTGAATGTCGCGGAAAGCCAGCACGCCGTTCAGCTGGTGGCCCGGCACCGGAATGATGAAGGGTTTGGAGCCGGTGGCGATCAGCAGCCGGTCGTACTTCACTTCCAGGCCGGACTTGGCGCGCACGATGCGGTTGCGGCGGTCGATATGCACCACCGGGTCGCCAGCGTGCAGCGTGATCTTGTGCTGCACATACCATTCGCGCGTGTTGAGCATGATGTCTTCCATGCTCTTCTCGCCCGCCAGCACTGGCGACAGCAGGATGCGGTTGTAGTTACCATGCGGCTCGGCGCCGAACACGGTGATGTCGTACATGTCCGGCGCGAGCTTGTACAGCTCCTCGACCGTGCGCATGCCGGCCATGCCGTTACCGATCACGACCAGCGCGGGCTTCATAGGCCGACCCAGACTTTGCCACCGTCGATGCGGGCGGGATAGGTGGCCACCGAATGCTGCGGCGCTTCCAGGCATTCGCCGGTCTGCAGATCGAAGTGCTGCTTGTAGATCGGCGAGGCGACCACAATGCGCTCGCCCAGCGAACCCACCAGGCCGCGCGACAGCACGGAAGCTTCCGAATTCGGATCGTAGTTCTCGATGGCGAACACGCGCGCGGCGCCATCGTCAACGTGGAACACGGCGATCTGCGCATCGTTCAGCAGCGCGCACACGCCGGTGTTCGGCACGATGTCGTCCAGGTTGCAGACGGCGATCCAGTTATCGGTTTGAATATCACGGTGCATAGTCTTCTCCTTAAGCTGCCTTGACTGCGATAGGGATAACGCGTTTGCGTTCTTCGATGGTGGCCGGGCGGATCTGGCCGCGTTCTTCCATGAACAGCACGTTCTGGTCGCCCTTCTCGCTGTTGACAAAGTGACGGAAGCGTTTGCGGGTTTCCGGATTCTCGACCGCTTCCTTCCACTCGCAAGCGTAGGTGCTGACCACGTGCGCCATATCGGCTTCCAGCTCGGCGGCGATGCCCAGCTTGTCGTTGATGATGACGCTCTTCAGGTAATCCAGGCCGCCTTCCATGTTTTCACGCCAGGTGCTGGTGCGTTGCAGACGGTCGCCGGTGCGGCTGTAGAACATCAGGAAGCGGTCGATGTACTGGATCAGCGTGGCTTTATCCAGTTCGGTCGCGATCAGTTCCGCGTGACGTGGCTTCATGCCGCCGTTGCCGCACACGTACAGGTTCCAGCCTTTTTCGGTGGCGATCACGCCGACGTCCTTGCCCTGCGCTTCGGCGCACTCGCGGGTACAGCCGGAAACGCCGAACTTGATCTTGTGCGGCGTGCGCAGACCTTTGTAGCGATTCTCCAGTTCCACCGCCAGGCCGATCGAATCATCGACGCCATAACGGCACCAGGTCGAACCGACGCAGGATTTCACGGTACGCAGCGATTTGCCGTAGGCGTGGCCGGATTCGAAGCCGGCGGCGATCAGCTCTTCCCAGATCAGCGGCAGCTGTTCAACACGGGCGCCAAACATGTCAACGCGCGCGCCGCCGGTGATCTTGGTATACAGGCCGTACTTCTTGGCCACCATGCCGACCGCGATCAGGCCATCAGGCGTTACTTCACCGGCCGGCATGCGCGGCACCACCGAGTAGGTACCATCCTTCTGAATGTTACCGAGGAAGTAGTCGTTGGTGTCCTGCAGGCTGGCGTGTTCCTTCTTCAGCACGAATTCGTTGTTGATGGTGGCCAGGATGCTGGCGGCCAGCGGTTTGCAGACGTCGCAGCCCAGACCCTTGCCATGCTTGTGCAGCAGATCGCTGAAGGTCTTGATCTGGCCGACTTTAATCAGGTGGAACAGCTCCTGACGCGAGTAGCCGAAGTGTTCGCACACATGGTTGTTAACTTCCATGCCCTGCTTCTTCATCTCGGCCTTCATCACCTGGGTGACCAGCGGAACGCAGCCACCGCACGCGGTGCCGGCGGTGGTGCACGATTTCAGTTCACCGACGGTGGTGGCGCCGTTCTGCACGGCGGCGCACAGCTGGCCTTTGGAGATGTTATTGCAGGAGCAGATCTGGGCGCTGTCAGGCAGTGCATCCACACCCAGCGCCGGCTTGGCCGCGCCGTCCGATTGCGGCAGGATCAGGAACTCCGGCGATTCCGGCAGCTCGATTTTGTTCAGCATCATTTGCAGCAGCGTGCCGTATTCGCTGGCATCGCCTACCATCACGCCGCCCAGCAGGTATTTGCCGCAGCTGGATACCACGATCTTTTTGTAGATCTGTTTGCGCTCGTCGATGAACTGGTAGGAGTGGCTACCCTCTTCCTTGCCATGCGGGTCACCGATCGAGGCCACGTCCACGCCCATCAGTTTCAGCTTGGTGCTCATGTCGGCGCCGGCGAATTCGGCGGCTTCGCCCAGCAGGTGCTTGGCGGCGACGCGCGCCATTTCGTAGCCTGGTGCGACCAGACCGAAAATCAGGCCACCCCACAGCGCACATTCGCCGATGGCGTAGACGTCCGGATCGGAGGTGACGCAGTTGTTGTTGATCTCAATGCCGCCGCGCGGGCCGATGGCCAGGCCGGCTTCCTTGGCCAGCATGTCGCGTGGGCGGATACCGGCCGAGAACACGATCATGTCGGCTTCCAGATGGCCGCCGTCCGCGAACTCCATGCGGTGCGTGGCTTCGGTGCCGTCGACGATGGCGGTGGTGTTTTTGCCGGTATGGACGGTCACGCCCAGTTGTTCGATTTTACGACGCAGCACGCGGCCGCCGTGATCGTCCACCTGCACCGCCATCAGGCGTGGCGAGAACTCGACCACGTGGGTGTCCAGCTTCATGTCGCGCAGCGCTTTGGCGCATTCGAGGCCCAGCAGGCCGCCGCCGATCACCACGCCGGTCTTGGCGCGGTTGCCGCATTCCAGCATCGCTTCCAGATCTTCGATGGTGCGGTAGACGAAGCAGTCCTTGCGCTCCTTGCCCGGCAGCGGCGGCACGAACGGGAACGAGCCGGTGGCGATCACCAGTTTGTCGTAGGAGAGCACTTCGCCTCCGGCGGTGGCCACGGTCTTGGCCTTGGTGTCAATGGCGGTGGCGCGGGTGTTCAGGCGCAGCACCATGCTGTCGTTTTGTTCGAAGAAGCCTGGCTTCACCAGCGACAGGTCGTCGGCGCTTTTACCCGAGAAGAATTCGGACAGGTGGACGCGATCGTAGGCCGGACGCGGCTCTTCGCACAGCACCGTCACCTGCAGGTTAGGCGTACCGCTGGCGGCCAGGCTTTCCAGGAATTTGTGGCCAACCATGCCGTGGCCGATAACGATAATTTTCATGATGCGAGTCCTATTAAGCGGTGGCGATTGCGGATTGTTTGACGGTATCGGCGCTGAAGCGGGCGGCCAGCGCGCACAGCGCGGAGATGGCGACCAGTACACCGAGTATGCTCAGCGTTTGCTGTACATCGCCCAGACCCTTCATCAGGAAACCTGCGGCGACCGCGCCCACATTGCCGCCGGCGCCGATGATGCCGGCCACGCCGCCCAGGGCGCGCTTGTCGACGAAAGGCACCACGGCGTAGGTCGCGCCGCAAGCCATGTGGGTGAACAGGCCGAAGATCAGCATCGCGCCGACCGCCAGCACCGCGCTGCCGGCGTGGGCAAACATCAACAGGCCGGCGCCCTCGCCCAGCATCAGCACGAACAGCAGCGTGACGCGGTTATTCAGATTGCCGGTGGCAGCGAATTTATCCGATACCCAGCCGCCCAGCGCACGGGCGAACAGCGCCAGCAGACCGAAGGAACCAGCCGCCATGCCAGCCTGCGCCAGCGTCAGTTTGAAGTGATCGACGTAGTAGGTGGCAGCGATGTTGTGGATGAAGATCTCGATACCGAAGCAGGCGCCGTAGGTAACGAACAGCAGCCATACGCGGTAGTTGGCGGCGGCCAGCTTGAACGAGTCCCAGCCACCTTTCTTGCCCCCCTCAATCGCGATGCCGGCCGCACGCAGATCGCTGAAGTTCCCCTGCGGGCAGTCCTGGGTGTAGCGGTAGTAGACAAAGGCCATCACGATCATCAGCACGCCCGGCACCAGCAGCGCGGCGCGCCAGCCGAAGCCCTCGCTGACGCCCAGCATGACCATGGCGGTCATCAGCAGTGGCATCAGCGCCTGCGCCACACCACCACCGGCATTGCCCCAGCCAGCGGCAGCGGCGTTGGCGGTGCCCACCACGTTCGGCGCGAACATCACCGAGGTGTGGTACTGAGTGATAACGAAGCTGGCGCCGGCCGCGCCGATGGCGAGGCGGAAGAACAGGAAGCTCTCGTAGCTCTGCGCGAAAGCGACGCCGATCACCGGGATGGAGCCCAGCAGCAGCAAGCCGGTATAGGCTTTGCGCGGGCCGAAGTGGTCGCACAGCGGGCCGACGATCAGGCGCACGATGATGGTGACCGCGACGGCGGCGATATTGATGTTGGCGATCTGGCCCGGGGTCAGACCGAATTCGCCTTTAATCACCGGCATCAGCGGCGCGCAGGCGAACCAGGCGAAGAAGCAGACGAAGAACGCCATCCAGGTCAAGTGGAACGCCCGCATCTGAGGCGTTGAAATCGAGAAGAGCTTGATGCTGGTAGCTTTGCTGGCCATTTTTTATCCCGTTCAGAAAACAAAAAGGCGTCCGCGCAACCGGGCCTCAAAGACCGGGTTGGGCGGACGCCGTTGTCCTGCCAGTCCGTCCTTGGACCAGCTGTGAATTCGTGTACTGCAGGGAGATCGCCGTTGACCTCTTGTTCACAGTATTGCAAGAGCCGTGCCAGGCCTTGCAACCCGCATGCTCAGAGGGAGAACACTATTTTGAGACGGATAACGCGTTGGTGCAGTGCGATGTTGCGGTGCACCGCGCACGCTATCGGTGCGCTAAAGCGGTGATAAATTGTGCATCTTGAGGAATCGGTAAGCTGCTATCCTTGCTCTCATGTGCCACTTGATGCAGCGAGCCATGGAGCCCAAACCGTTCACGCTGGAAGAGTTAAATGCAGCAAACGCCAGAATTCAATCGATGAGCGAGGATGAGCTCAAGGAATATAGAGAGCGCCTGTACGCCTCGCTGCCGCCTGAGGCACAGGAGACGCTACGCAGGCTGGACGCGGTTCAACAACAGCCGAGGACTGAACTAGTCGCGCTTACGCGCGAAGCACTCCGATCACTCCCCAGTGATGATCTGGAATATGCCATCTGCACCTACGTCGATCACCATCTTGCAGCCAGGGAGGACGTACAGGCAGCCTTGCAGGAACTACCACGCGGCCTTCAAGTGTGTTATCTGTCTTTTATCTTCGGAATGGAGGTGATGAACGGTGGTGTCAATCAGTTCTTCTGGAATCCGTCAGCCAGCATGGCATCTCTTGTCCCCGCTGCCCTGTACGAATTGGGGAGCCCCGAAGCAGCGAAGCTGCTTGAACAAATTATGCGCATCGCGGAGGAAGAGGCAAAGCGACGCCCTGTGCCGGCTTCCTTCACCATCGAAGAGTTCATGGCATCATATGCCGAAACTGAGCTCAATAAATTTGACGATCTGCTTTGCCCACTTATAGAGAAATTCCCACAACTGCTACGCCAATACCTCCGTGATCATGAAGACTCATTCTTACAATAAAATCGCAGCCATTTGATGTTTCGTCACCTTTTATTGGCAATAGCCGCCAGCATTCTCACGTTCCCTGTGTTTGCCGCACGACTGCTCGATGAGGGCACGGTCGGCATCAACGGCCAGCAGCGCCGCTACTATCATTTGCACGATACCGAGGCGGTGGGCACGCCCATCCTGCTGCTGCATGGCTCGGGATGCAGGGATTACAGCGTCCGCATGCAGTTCTATTTCGAGCGCTATCCGGCGCCGCTCAGCGTTTATTATCTGGATAAGCCGGGCGTGCAAAAAGGTGCTGATGGCGAATCCTGCACCACTGAATACGATGCGGCGGATCTGATGGAAAACCGCGTCAGCGACAATCTGGCCTTCCTCGATAGCCAGCCGGACCTGCGCGCGCGTGGGCCGCGCAGCGTGGCGGTGCTGGGCTTTTCCGAGGGCGGTGCGGTGGCACCGCTGGTGGCGCTGCGCAGCCCGAAAGCCGGCTGGCTGGCGACCATCGGCGCCGGCGGGCTGCCGCAAAGCCAGGTGTTACTGATCTTTGCCGATCGCGGCGTGGAGCCCTACGCCAAGCCGTTCTCGCGCGACTACTTCCTGCAAACCTATGCCGACATCAAGGCCCATCCCGATGATGTGGACAAGGACTTCTTCGGCCACAAGTACCGCTACTGGAGCTCACACCTGTTCTACGATCCGCTGACCACTTACGCCCAGCTTAATATCCCGATCATCAACGCCATGGGCGAGAAGGATGAAAGCGAAGCGATTGAAGCCGGCCGCGCCCTGCGCGATTTCTTCACCCAACGCCCGCAGCGCAACTTCCGCTTCGTCGAATTCCCCAACGCCAGCCACGGTCTGAAAGCGCCGGATAAAGACCACCTGCAGGACTTCATCGCCAGCCTGGCCGAGTGGATGAAGGCTAACCCGCCGCCGCCAGCGCCGCGCTGACCATTTCGTCGATCTCGCCGGAGATATTCGACAGCACGCCGGCCACCACTGAAAACTCCTTGCCGGCCTGCCCCGCCCGCGCGGCGACGATGCGGGCATTGAAGGCCACCATGCGCGCCTGGCGGTTGATGGTTTCAATATCCGTGATCACGCCGCGCAGCTGCTTCTTCATCAGCCGCGCATGCAGCTTGGCCTGCTCTTCATAAATGGAGGTGATCTGGTTCAGAATCGCCAGCGTCGGCGTGGTGATGCGCACCAGTTCCGCCAGCAGCTCGGCACTGTCGCGCGACGCCTGCGCAATCGCCCGCAAGGTGCGCTCGGCCAGATCCGCAAAAGCGGTGATGCTGCGGTCCCCCTGCAGCTTGCCGTGGTAAGCCTGTTCCAGCTCCGGGCAGAACACGCCCGGCAAGCCATCGGCCTCGGTCAGCAGCGATTTGTGCGCGCCGCGAAACAGCGCCAACGCTTCCTGCGCCACCGCCGCCGCGCCGTCTTGCTGCTGCGATGCCAGCACGGCGTATAACACCAGTCGCTGCGAAGTGAAGCGCCGGCGCCCGGACAAATTGATCAGGGCTCCGAAGACTTCTCCCGGCAACGGCTTGCCGCTGGCCTGGCCGGCGGCGGGTGGGATAGGCGCGTGCATGTGCATCGTAGGCTCTCCTTTGGTTATGCGGCCTTGGCGGGATGCGCCTGTTTGCGGTACAGGAATTCCAGCACCGCGGTGCGGTATTCCATGTACTTGGCATCCGACGCCAGCGCCACGCGGTCGCGCGGTCGCTCCAGCTGCACCTCGACGATTTCGCCGATGGTGGCGGCCGGGCCGTTGGTCATCATGACGATGCGGTCAGACAGCAGCACCGCTTCGTCCACATCGTGCGTCACCATCACCACCGTCGATTTGGTGGCGGCGACGATCTTCAGCAGCTCGTCCTGCAAATGGGCGCGGGTCAGCGCGTCCAGCGCGCCGAATGGTTCGTCCATCAGCAGCACTTTCGGTTCCATCGCCAGCGCGCGGGCGATGCCAACGCGCTGCTTCATGCCGCCCGAGATTTCATGCGGCCGCTTGTTCTCCGCATGCATCAGGCCCACCAGCGCCAGCGTGTGCAGCGTGCGCTCGCGCAGCCGGGCCGCGCTTTCAGTCTTGCCAAACACGCTCTCGACGCCGAGGTAGATGTTTTCGTAGCAGGTCAGCCATGGCAGCAGCGAGTGGTTCTGGAACACCACCGAGCGCTCCGGCGACGGCCCGGCGATCTCGCGGTTGGCGCACAGCAGCACGCCGTCGGTCGGCTCCAGCAGGCCGGCGATCAGGTTCAGCAAGGTCGACTTGCCGCAGCCCGAGTGGCCGATCAGCGTAATGAATTCGCCCTTGGCCACTTTGAGGTCGATCTCGCGCAGCGCGTGGAATACACCCTTCTTGGTGTGGAACACCATCTCCACGCCTTCGATGTCGATGAATTTGGATTCGTCCATGATCGCCGCTCCTTAGTTGGATACTTGTTCGTAGGTGAAGGCACGGGCCAGCGCCATCAGCGCCTGCTCCAGCAGCAGCCCCACCAGACCGATCGCGCCGATGGCGATAATGATGTGCGGTACATTGAGGTTATTCCATTCGTCCCACACCCAGAAGCCGATGCCCACGCCGCCGGTCAGCATCTCGGCCGCGACGATCACCAGCCACGCGGTGCCGATCGACAGCCGCACACCGGTCAGCACGAACGGCAGCGCCGATGGCAGGAGGATCTTGGTCAGAATCTTCCATTCCGACAGATTCAGCACCCGCGCCACGTTCATGTAATCCTGCGGCACGCGCTGCACGCCGATCGCGGTGTTGATAATCATCGGCCAGATCGAGCAAATGAAGATCGACCAGATCGCGGCCGGATTGGCCGACTTGAACACCAGCAGGCCTATCGGCAGCCAGGCCAGCGGCGACACCGGCTTCAGCAGGCTGATGATGGGGCTGAACATGGCGCTGATGAATTGCACGCGGCCGATCAGGAAGCCGAGCGGAATGCCAACCAGCGCGGCCAGGCCAAAGCCCACGCCAACCCGCTGCAGCGACGCCAGCAGATTCCAGCCTATGCCTTGGTCATTCGGGCTGTTGCGGTAGAACGGATCGGCCAGCAGCTTGGCGGCTTCCGCGAAGGTCGCGGCCGGGGTTGGGAAGTTGCTGTTGTTGATCGTGATCAGCTGCCAGATCAGCACCAGCAAGGCCGCGCCCATCAGCGGCGCGACGTATTTGACGACGTGGGCCGAGACCTGCTTGCGAGCACGCGCGGTGCCGTTGGCGGCCAGCGGGCGGCGCGGACGGCGGGTGGCGGTGGCGGTGGCGGATGCGGCAGACGAGTCGGTGCCTGCCGACACCGGCTCGGCGCTGTCGGGTTTGAGCATAGCGTTCATGAGATTCTCCTGTTATCAGGCTTTGATCTTGAACGAGGCGGCGAACGCTTTCGGGTTCTTGCCGTCCCACACGGAACCATCCATCAATTTCGACGTACGCAGCGGGCTCTTCGGCACCGGCGTCTTGGTCATGGTGGCCGCATCCTTGTACAGCTCGATCTGGTTGACCGACGTCGCCACCGCCAGATAATCCGGATCGTCCTTCAGCAAGCCCCAGCGGCGATGCTGGGTCATGAACCACATGCCATCCGACAGGTAAGGGAAGTTGACCGCGCCATCGTTGTAGAACTTCATGTGATTCGGATCGTCCCAGGTCTTGCCCAGGCCGTTCTGGTAGCGGCCCATAATGCGCTGGTCGATCGCATCCTTGCTGGTGTTGACGTAGGATTTGTCGGCGATGACCTCGGCCATCTTGTTCTTGTTGGCCAGCGAGGCATCGATCCATTTGCCGGCTTCCAGGATGGCGGCCATCATGGCGCGGCAGGTATTCGGATACTTCTTGGCGAATTCCAGCGTGCAGCCCAGCACCTTCTCCGGGTGATCCTTCCAGATATCCTGGGTGGTGGTGGCGGTGATGCCGACGCCGTCCATGATGGCGCGGTGGCCCCACGGCTCACCAACGCAGAAGCCGTCCATGTTACCGACGCGCATATTGGCCACCATCTGCGGCGGCGGCACGGTGATGACCTTGGCATCCTTCAGCGGATTGATGCCGTTGGCGGCCAGCCAGTAGTACAGCCACATGGCGTGGGTGCCGGTCGGGAAGGTTTGCGCGAAGGTGTACTCGCGCTTGTCGGTCTGCATCAGCTTGGCCAGCGAGGCGCCATCGACGCCGCCCTTGTCGGCCACTTTTTTCGACAGCGTGATGGCCTGGCCGTTGTTATTCAGGCTCATCAGCACAGCCATGTCCTTCTTCTGGCCGCCGATGCCCATCTGCACGCCGTACAGCAGGCCGTACAGCACGTGCGCGGCGTCCAGGTCGCCATTGGACAGCTTGTCGCGCACGCCAGCCCACGAGGCTTCCTTGCTCAATACGAATTTGACGCCATACTTCTTGTCGAAGCCCAGCACCGAGGCCATCACCACCGAGGCGCAATCGGTCAGCGGGATGAAGCCGATCTTGATTTCTTCCTTCTCCGGCTTATCCGAACCCGCTGCCCATACCCCACCCGTTGCCAAACCCAACATACCTCCTCCCACTACAAGACCTGCACCATGAATTAATTTTCTGCGTGTGACGTTAACCTCTTCCGTCTTGGGAGGCAATGCACTCTTAGTATCCAGCTTCTTGTATTTCATGGTGTATCCCTTCTTGTAGTCGTCGATAACTATGAGCCAAAAAAAACGCCTACCCTCACGAAACGAATTCATGATCGGTAGACGTCGTTGTCTGGTGGGCTCCACCGCCGTTGGCGGAGCGCAGCCGCGCTACATTGCGCTTGCCTACAGCTATGCAATGTCCGTGCCAGATGGTTTACAGAGGGAAAGAGGGATGGCTGCAGGCAAATTGGGCAAAAAAATGCACCGCGATTGCGCGGTGCATCATTTTGGCGTGCGGTTCTGGTCAGCCCAGCAGGTCTTCGACGTCCAGAATACGCTGTGCCACCTCGGACAGCTTCAGGTTCTTGCTCATCGCCATGCTGCGCAGCTTCTGGTAGGCCTGATCCTCGGAAAAGCCCTGGCGCTGCATCAGCAAGCCCTTGGCGCGTTCGATCACCTTGCGCTCGGCCAGCTTGCTCTTGGTGTCGGACAGCTCGTCCAGCAGCTTCTGCTCGCGCTTGAACTGCGCCAGCGCCACCTGCAGCACCGGCTTGATGCGCTCGCTCTGCAGGCCGGCCACCACATAAGCCGACACGCCGGCGTTGACCGCCGCCTGCATGCTGTCCGGGTCCTGGTCTTCGGTGAACATGACGATCGGGCGACGCTCGTCGCGGGTGGCGATCACCACATGTTCCAGCACATCGCGCGCGTCCGATTCGGCGTCGACGATGATCATGTCCGGCTGCAGCTGGGCGATGCGCTCGGGCAGATACATATCCGGCGGCAGCGAGGCGATGATGTCATAGCCGGCCTCCAGCAAGCCGATGCGCAACACCCGCGCCCGCTCGGCCTGTGCATGCAGCGACTCGTCATCCTCGTCGTGGATGACGGTGTTGACGACGACAATCCGCAAATTGGGCATGGCCGGCTTACGCATGGGAGTGGGTCATGAACCTGCTGCAAGCAAGAATCAAACCAGTAATTTTTATGTGCATTTGCAGATTCTACGGCACAACCGACAAGTCCTGCCAGCCCGCAGCGTTTTTGCCACGCCTTGCGCAACGGGAAAAAATTCCCCTACGCCACCTGCCGTTGCATACCCCAACGTTTGACAGTAACGTTTTCCAGCGGACGGAACACGAGGTTTTCCACCAGCAGACCGATCAGGATAACGGCGGCCAGGCCGGCGAATACCTTGTCGGTGTACAGCTCGTTGCGGTTCTGAAAAATGTACCAGCCCAGGCCGCCCTGGCCATTGGTGGTGCCGAACACCAGCTCGGCCGCGATCAGCGTGCGCCAGGCAAACGCCCAGCCGATCTTCAGTCCGGACAGGATGGCCGGCAGCGCCGCCGGGATCAGCAGATGCCAGACAAAACGCAGTCCGCTCAAGCCGTAGTTGCGGCCGGCCATGCGCAGCGTCTCCGGCACCGCCTGGAAACCGGCGTAGGTGCCCAGCGCCAGCGGCCATAGCACCGCGTGCACAATCACGAACAACAGACTGGCCTTGCCGAGTCCGAACCACAGCAATGCCAGCGGCAGCAGCGCGATCGCCGGCAGCGGGTTGAACATGGCGGTCAGGGTTTCCAGCAGATCGCGGCCGAGGCGGGTGGACGCGGCCAGCGCGGTCAGCACAAAGGCGGCGATGATGCCGGCCAGGTAACCGTGCAACAGCATCGTCAGCGACGCGCCTATGCGCGCCAGCAACTCGCCGCTGGCGACGCCCTCGATAAACGCTTGCGCGGTCTGCACAAAGGTCGGCAGCAGCAAGTCGTTGGCTTGCCAGCGCGCCAGCGCTTCCCATAGACCGGCCAGCAGCAGCAAGATCAGCGTCTTGCGCAGCCATGCTTGCGACCAGGCGCGCCGCACCAGCGGCAGGGCGGCGGCGGTAGGCTGTGGCGCCGGCGGCGTCACGCTATATTCGTATTCCTGCCGGATCGGCGGATCAAGCACGAGACTCATGGCGTGTCATTCCCGCGCACGCGGGTATCCATGATGCGCCGCTCAACACGCTCTGCATGGGCACCGGCTTGCGTCGGTGCGACGGGTTCGCCAAACAGCAAGCCGTGGATGCGCTGCGTGGCCGCCTGAAACTCGGCGCTACCGGCGCTCACCAGATCGAACTGATGGCTGTTCAACTCCGCCCTCACCTGCCCCGGATGCGGCGACAACAGCAAAATCCGATTTCCCACCACCAGCGCCTCTTCAATCGAATGGGTGACAAACAACAGCGTGAAGCGCAGCTCTTCCCACAAGCGCCCCAGCTCTTCCTGCATCTTGCGGCGCGTGAGTGCATCCAGCGCCGCGAACGGTTCATCCATCAGCAACACCTGCGGCTGCATCGCCAACGCGCGCGCAATCGCCACCCGCTGCTTCATGCCACCGGATAGCGTGTGCGGATGCGCATGCTCAAAGCCGCCCAGTCCCACCTTGACGATCCAATGCATCGCCCGCTCAACCGCCGCGTGACGGCTGACCTGTTTAGTCATCAGCAAGGGAAACATCACATTCTCCAGCACCGACTTCCACGGCGGCAGCTGATCGAATTCCTGGAACACCACCATCCGGTCCGGCCCCGGTCCGCGCACCGACTCGCCGTTGATGCGGATGCTACCGGCCTGCGGCTGGACGAAGCCCGCCACCGCCTTCAGCAGCGACGATTTGCCGCAGCCGGAAGGCCCAAGCAGCACGAAGCGATCGCCGCGATACACATCGAAACTGACGTCATGGGTGGCGCGCGTGCTGCCATATTCCAGGCTCACATTCTCAGCGCGCAGCAACGGCGCCACGCCGTTGCCAGGTCGGACAATTTGCAGAGTCATCAGCTGCCCGATGCGATCACAGGATCATCGAAGAAATAATCGCGCCAGCTGGCCGGCTGCTTCTTGATCGCGCCCACGCGGTACAGGAACTGCGCCAGGCCGAAGGTATTCTGCGGCGCCACGCTGAACTGTACCTGCGGGTTCTTGATAATCTTCAGCAGCAGCTCGCGGTCCACCTTGTTCTTGCTGACGCGCAGATAAGTGTCGGCCGCCGCTTCCGGATTCTTGCTGACGTACTGCGCCGCCTCCGCCAACGCGGCGACAAACGCGCGGTAAGTCTTGGGATTCTCGTTGCGATACTTCTCGGTGGCATACAGCACCGTGGCCGAACTCGGGCCGCCCAGCACATCGTAGGAATTCAGCACGATGTGCGCATTCGGATTGCCGGCCAGCTCCTGCTCCTGGAATGGCGGATTGCCGAAGTGGCCGTTGATCTCGGTGCCACCGGCAATCACCGCCGCCGTCGCATCCGGATGCGGCAAGGTCTGCGTATATTTATCCAGCCGCGCGAACTCCTTGTCACCCCACTGCTTGGCCACCGCGTATTGCAGAATACGCGACTGCACCGACACCGTCACCGCCGGCAGCGCAATGCGATCCTTTTCCGTGATGTCGGCAATGCTCTTCACCTTGGGATTGGTGCTGACCAGGTAATACGGGAAGCTGCCCAGCGAGGCCACGCCCTTGACGTTCTGGCGGCCGGCGGTGCGGTCCCAGATCGTCAGCAGCGGACCGACGCCGGCGCCGGCGATATCCACCGCGCCCGACAGCAGCGCGTCATTGACCGCCGCGCCGCCGGACAATTGCACGCGCTCGACCGCGATGTCGACGCCCAGCTTCTTGCCCTGTTTTTCAATCAGCTGCTGGTCCTGGGCGATGTTCAGCAACAGGTACACCACGCCGAATTGCTCGGCAATGCGGATGCGGCCCTCGGCCTGTGCGGGGCCGGCAATGGCCAGGCTGAGCGCCAGAGCGGCGGCGGTAAATTTGAACATGGGGCATCCTTTGGTGGTAATCAGAAAGGCACATCGCCTTCGATGGTGGTGCGGTACAACTTGCGACGCAGATGTTCGGGCGTGCCGCCGGCCAGATGCATCAGCGAACGGTTATCCCAGAACACCAGGTCATGCGGTGCCCAGCGATGGCGGTACACATGCTCCGGCTGGACGCTGTGCGCGAACAATTCGTCCAGCAGCGCGCGGCTTTCATCCTCGGGCAGGCCGACGATGCGGGTAGTGAAATGCTCGCTGACGAACAGCGCCTTGCGGCCGGTCTCCGGATGGGTGCGCACCACCGGATGCAGCACCGGCTTGACCTCATCGATCTGCGCCTGCGTCAGCGCCGGACGGAACGGACTGCGGCGACGCAGTTCCTCGTATTGCGCCAGATAGCTGTGCTCGGCGCGCGCGCCATGCACCGCGTGCCGCAACGCGGCCGGCAGCGTGTCATAGGCCAGATGCATATTGGCGAACAAGGTATCGCCACCTTCGGCCGGCAACTCCTGCGCGTGCAGCAGCGAGCCCAGGCTGGGCTTGTCCTTGTACGATAGATCGGAATGCCAGAAATGGCCGGCGTCGCCGAGGCCGATCGGCTTGCCGTTCTCGATGATGTTGGAAATCACCAGCACCTCGGGATGATCGGCCAGCTGGAAGTTGCGCAGCACATGGATCTGCAGCGGGCCGAAACGGCGGCTGAAGTCGATTTGCTGCTGCGGCGTGATGCGCTGATCGCGGAACACCAGCAGATGGTGATCCAGATGCGCCTTGTGAATGCGTTGGAACTCGCGCGGCGGCAGCGGGCGGTTCAGGTCCAGCCCGATAATCTCCGCGCCGAGCGGCGCATCAAATAACGCAACCTGAAAAGTATCCTGCAGAACGGCAGCCATGGCACACACCTTGAGAAAGTCGTGCCATACAGTCTATGCCGCCGTCCTTATTTAGAAAACGAAGCTTATCCGATATCGTTATGCTGAAATAGCGTTTAAGCGGCGTCGTACTTCGCCAGGCGCGCGGCGACGGCGGGGGCCAGTTGGTCGAGGGCGCTGACGGCGATGCCCATGTCTTGCAGCTTGCCGTCGTTGATGCCGTACACCCAGCCGTGCACGGTCAGGTCCTGGCCACGGTCCCAGGCGTCGCGCACGATGGTGGTTTGCACCACGTTGTTCACTTGCTCCACCACGTTCAGCTCGACCAGACGCTCCGAGCGTTTCTGTTCGTTGACCACCGTGCCCATGTAGCGCTCGTGCTTCTGGCCCACGTCGTAGACGTGGCGCAGCCAGTTGTCGACCAGGCCGACGCGGGCGCCGGTCATGGCGGCGTGCACGCCCTTGCAACCATAGTGGCCGACGATGATCACGTGCTTGACCTTCAGTACCTCGATCGCAAACTGCAGCACCGACAGACAGTTCAGGTCGGAGTGCACCACCACGTTGGCGATGTTGCGATGAACGAACACGTCGCCAGGCGCCAGGCCCAGCAGTTCATTCGCCGGCACCCGGCTGTCCGAGCAACCGATCCACAGGTATTCCGGCGCCGCCTGGGTGGCCAGGCGGTTGAAGAAGTCGGGATCGCGCGCGATTTCCGAGGCCGCCCATTGGCGGTTGTTCTCCAGCAGGTGACGCAGGGGGGACGTGCTGTTTTTCAGGCTTTCCATGATGCTCCTCTCGTACATAAAGAGACCGCCGGTCTACCCGGAAAAGGCAGCGCGGCGGTCTTGATATTACCTATGCGGCGTGACGCCGCAGTGACGCAAACTCGTTACTCAAAAAAATCCTTCACCTTGTCGCGCCAGGTTTTGGTCTGCGGGCTGTGCTTGGCACCGCCTTCGGTGGTCGACTTCTCGAACTCACGCAACAGTTCCTTCTGACGCTCGGTCAGCTTGACCGGGGTCTCGACCGCGACGTGGCAGAACAGGTCGCCGGCGAAGCCGGAGCGCACGCCTTTGATGCCCTTGCCCTTGAGGCGGAAGGTCTTGCTCGACTGGGTGCCTTCGGGGATCGTAAACGCTACTTTACCAGAGAGTGTCGGCACTTCGATTTCGCCACCCAGCGCCGCCTTGGCGAACGAGATCGGCATTTCGCAATGCAGGTCGTCGCCCTCGCGCTGGAACACCGGGTGCGGCTTGATGTGGATTTCCACGTACAAGTCGCCCGACGGCCCGCCATTGGTGCCCGGCTCGCCGTTGCCGGACGAGCGGATACGCATGCCGTTGTCGATACCGACCGGGATCTTCACTTCCAGCGTTTTGTTGCGCTTGATGCGGCCCTGGCCCGAGCACGCGGCGCATGGCTCAGGGATGATCTTGCCGGTGCCATGGCATTTCGGGCAGGTCTGCTGGATGCTGAAGAAGCCCTGCTGCATGCGCACCTGGCCGTGGCCGGCGCAGGTCGAGCAGGTCACCGGCGAAGTGCCCGGCTTGGCGCCGGTACCGTGGCAGGTGTCGCACTTGTCCCACGACGGCACGCGGATGGTGGTGTCGAAGCCGTGCGCCGCCTGTTCCAGCGTGATTTCCAGGTTGTAGCGCAGGTCGGCGCCACGGTACACCTGCGGCCCCTGGCCGCGACCGCGGCCACCGCCAAAGATGTCACCGAAGATGTCGCCGAACGCATCGCCAAAACCGCCGGCGCCACCAAAGCCGCCACCGCCGCCCATGTTCGGATCGACGCCAGCGTGACCGTAGCGGTCATACGCCTCGCGCTTTTCCGGGTTGGTCAGCATCTCGTAGGCTTCTTTGACTTCCTTGAATTTTTCTTCAGCGTCCTTGCTGTCCGGATTGCGGTCCGGATGGTACTTCATCGCCAGCTTGCGATAAGCCTTCTTGATCTCGTCTTCCGATGCGCTTTTGGAGACACCCAGTATCTCGTAGAAATCACGCTTTGCCATATGTTCGGACCTTGCTTATATTCTGTACTGATTTATGCGAAAAAGCCGAGCCGGCGGCGTGGCCACACGACTCGGCGTAGATCTCGGAGAGATCGGATTACTTGCTGTCTTTGACTTCTTTGAAGTCGGCGTCAACCACGTCGTCCTGCGGCTTGGCCTGCTCCGCGCCCGGCGCGGCGCCTTCGGCACCACCGGCAGCCTGCTGCGCCTGCATGTCAGCGTACATCTTCTCGCCCAGCTTCTGCGAAGCGGTCGACAGCGCTGCCACCTTGGCGTCGATCTCGGCCTTGTCGCCCGCCTTGATCGAACCTTCCAGGTCGGTGATCGCGGCTTCGATCTTCTCTTTCTCGCCAGCTTCCAGCTTGTCGCCGTATTCGGTCAGCGACTTGCGGGTCGAGTGCACCAGCGCGTCAGCTTGATTGCGCGACTCAGCCAGTTCCTTCACTTTCTTGTCCTCTTCCGCGTTGAGCTCGGCATCCTTGACCATCTTCTGGATTTCTTGCTCGGTCAGACCGGAGTTGGCCTTGATCGTGATCTTGTTCTCTTTGCCGGTGGCCTTGTCCTTGGCGCCGACGTGCAGAATGCCGTTGGCGTCGATGTCGAAGGTCACTTCGATCTGTGGCGTGCCGCGTGCTGCTGGCGGGATGCCTTCCAGATTGAATTCGCCCAGGCTCTTGTTGCCGGCCGCGATTTCACGCTCGCCCTGGTAGACCTTGATGGTCACCGCAGGCTGGTTGTCATCGGCGGTCGAGAACACTTGCGAGAACTTGGTCGGAATCGTGGTGTTCTTCTGGATCATCTTGGTCATCACGCCGCCCAGGGTTTCGATACCCAGCGACAGGGGGGTGACGTCCAGCAGCAGCAAGTCTTTGCGCTCGCCCGACAGCACCGAACCTTGAATCGCCGCGCCCACCGCAACCGCTTCGTCCGGGTTCACGTCTTTACGTGGATCCTTGCCGAAGAACTCTTTCACTTTTTCCTGCACCTTCGGCATACGGGTCATACCGCCGACCAGAATGATGTCGTCGATGTCCGAAACCTTGACGCCAGCGTCCTTGATCGCGGTCTTGCATGGCTCGATGGTGGCGATGATCAGCTCTTCCACCAGCGATTCCAGCTTGGCGCGGGTCATTTTCAGGGTCAGGTGGACCGGCGCGCCGTTCGCCATGGCAATGTACGGCTCGTTGATTTCGGTCTGCTGCGACGACGACAGTTCGATCTTCGCGCGCTCGGCCGATGCCTTGATACGCTGCAGTGCGATCGGATCTTTTTTCAGATCCAGGCCGTTGACCTTTTTGAACTCTTCGATGATGTAATCGATGATGCGCTGGTCGAAGTCTTCGCCGCCCAGGAAGGTGTCGCCGTTGGTCGACAGCACTTCGAACTGCTTCTCGCCATCCACGTCGGCGATTTCAATGATCGACACGTCGAAGGTACCGCCGCCCAAGTCATACACGGCGATCTTGCGGTCGCCCTTTTCCGACTTGTCCAGGCCGAAAGCCAGCGCGGCCGCGGTAGGTTCGTTGATGATGCGCTTGACTTCCAGACCAGCGATACGGCCGGCGTCTTTGGTGGCCTGACGCTGCGAGTCATTGAAGTAAGCCGGCACGGTGATGACGGCCTCGGTGACTTCTTCACCCAGGTAGTCTTCAGCGGTTTTCTTCATCTTGCGCAGCACTTCCGCCGAGATTTGCGGAGGAGCCAGTTTCTTGTCGCGCACGCCAATCCAGGCGTCGCCGTTGTCGGCCTTGGTGATCGAGTAAGGCATCAGACCGATGTCTTTCTGCACTTCTTTCTCGTCAAACTTGCGACCGATCAGACGCTTGACAGCGAACAGCGTGTTTTTCGGGTTGGTCACGGCCTGGCGTTTTGCCGGCGCGCCGACCAGAATTTCACCATCTTCTTGGTAAGCAATGATGGATGGCGTCGTGCGCGCACCTTCGGCGTTTTCGATGACCTTAGGCTGGCCGTTTTCCATTACGGAAACGCAGGAGTTGGTGGTTCCCAAATCGATACCGATAATTCGACCCATGATTTTATTCCTTATTTGCTAGAGTTCAGATGGTTCTTATATGTGGAAAAGCGCTATGTTTTCAAGTGCTTAAAATTACTTTGCTTGCGCCGCGGTGACGATGGCCGGACGCAGCAGGCGATCCGCGATCATATAACCTTTTTGCAGCACGGCAACAACGGTATTGGCTTCCTGGTCAGCCGGCACCACGGCCACGGCCTGGTGCTTGTTCGGGTCCAGCTTCTCGCCCTGGGCCGGTTCGATGGCGATCAGGCGGTTGCGTTCGAAGGCCGACGACAGCTGCTTCAGCGTCATCTCGACGCCTTCTTTCAGCGATTCGATGGTTGGCGCCTCGACTTTCAGCGCCATTTCCAGGCTGTCCTTGACCGGCACCATGGCTTCGGCAAAGTTTTCAACCGCAAACTTGTGCGCCTTGGCCACGTCTTCCTGGGCGCGGCGACGGATGTTTTCACCGTCGGCTTTGGCGCGCATGAAGGCGTCGTGCATTTCGGCCAGCTTGGCTTCGGTGGCGGCCAGCTGCTCTTCCAGCGATGGCAGGCCGGCAGCTTGTTCCGGAGTCGATGGTGGGGCCGACGCAGCGGCTTCTGCCGCCTCTGGATTAGGTGGTACGGCTTGGTTTTCCTGATCTTGCATCTAGAGACTCCTACGATCGTATTTGTTTGACATTACTTTTATTACCGCTGTGGCAGCAAATGGGGCAATAACCTATGTTTTCAAGGGTTTTTTTGCCTGCCATCTTGATAACATCAGATTTGCATCAGGCGGCTATTTTAACAGGCTGGCACTCGTCACCCGCAAGTGCTGATTATCGGGTGACGGTGTGGTGAGGCGGGTAATGTTGCTTTTCAGTCGGTTGCGCCGAGCTGAAGCGCGGTGGCGCGGCCGGCTTCGGCGTCTTTTTTGCGCTGCTCGCGCTGCGACGGCGACATCTGCGTCGGCCAGCCGATGATGTGCTGCTCGGCAATCTCCGCCAGCGCGGCGATCCAGGCCGGCGATTCGTTCAGGCAAGGGATATAGCTGAACTCCTTGCCGCCGTTGGCTTCGAAGTCGTGCCGCACTTCCATCGCGATTTCTTCCAGCGTTTCCAGGCAGTCGCTGATGAAGCCGGGACAGATCACATCCAGCTTGCGCACGCCATCCTTGGCCAGCTGCGCCACGGTGGGCGCGGTGTAAGGCTGCAGCCACTCGGCCTTGCCGAAGCGCGACTGGAAGGTGACCACGTACTGTTCCGGCGTCAGCTTGAGCGCTGCGGCCAGCAGGCGCGCGGTTTTGAGGCATTCGCAGTGATACGGATCGCCCAGCAGCAGCGTGCGCTTGGGCACGCCGTGGAAGGACATCACCAGCTTTTCCGGGCGGCCATTCTGCTCCCAGTGCGCCAGCACCGACTGCTGCAGCGCGCGGATATAGCCGTCGTGGTCGTGATAGTTGCGGACGAAGCGCAGCTCGGGGATGTTGCGCACGCTGCCGTAATGCTGGAACACGGCGTCGTAGATCGAGCCGGTGGTGGTGCCGGAGTATTGCGGATATGCCGGCAGCAACAGGATGCGCTCGGCGCCATCGGCCTTCAGCTTGCTCAGCACTTCCGGCAGCGATGGCGAGCCGTAGCGCATGGCCATGGCGACGGTCAGATCCTGATGGCCGCGTTCGCCCAGCGCGCCGCGCAGGTACAGCGCTTGCGCGGCGGTGTGGGTGCGCAGTGGCGAGCCGTCGCGGGTCCAGATCGACGCATATTTCTTGGCCGACTGGCCGGAGCGGAACGGCAGGATAATCAGGTTGAGGATGAACCACCACACCGCTTTCGGGATTTCGACCACGCGCGGGTCGGACAGGAATTGCTTCAGATAGCGGCGTACGGCGGAGCGGGTCGGCTCATCGGGCGTGCCCAGGTTCACCAGCACGATGGCGCTGCGGCTGACACTGCCGTGTTTGTGGGGAGGTTCGGTTTGGAAGGTCATGAATGGCTTAAGGTTGCACCGTAAGCCCCTATCTTAATGGATAAGCTTTGCTATCGCGAAAACGATGGTGCTTGCCGCAGCGGTTAGCGTAATGGCGGTACCGATAAACCACTTCAGCATCCTCAGCTCCATATGTGCCAATTCCGTGCGCAATATGGCGATATCTTCCTTGGTCGACATGCGTGCTTCAACGCCAGCCAGCTGTACCTCGATGCGTACCAGCCGTTGCCTGGTGTCGGCAACGACTTCTTCCATCCTATCAATTCGTTGCTCTGTTTCCATGATCGCCTCCCTTGTAAAGGGCATTGATCAATACTAGCGCGTTTTGTTCGCGCTGAACTGAGCTATATCAAGAGGCCAGCAGCTCGCGCGCGTGCTTGCGGGTGGTGGCGGTGATTTCCAGGCCGCCCAGCATGCGGGCGATTTCCTCCACCCGCGATTTGGCATCCAGCACCTCGATGCGCGAGGCGGTCTTGCCGTTGTCCAGCGTGCCCTTGGCCACCTGGAAGTGTTGGCCGGCCTGACTGGCCACCTGCGGCAAGTGCGTCACGCACAGCACCTGACGCTCCTGGCCCAGACGACGCAGCAAGCGCCCCACCACTTCCGCCACGCCGCCGCCGATGCCGCTATCCACTTCATCGAAGATCAGCGTCGGCACCGTGGTCGCATTCGACGTGATCACCGAAATCGCCAGCGAGATCCGCGCCAGCTCACCGCCCGACGCCACCTTGGCCAGCGAACGCGCCGCCACGCCGGCATGACCGGCCACCAGGAACTCCACCTGCTCGACACCATACGCCGCCGGCTCGCACGCATGCAGCGCGACCTCGAAGCGACCGCCAGTCATGTTCAATTCCTGCATCGCCTTGGTGACCGCCGCCCCCAACTGCTGCGCGGCGCGCGCGCGCGTGGCCGACAGCTGGTGTGCATCCACCAGATAGGCCGCCTTCAGCTTTTCCTCCTGCTTGCGCAAGCCATCCAGATCGCTGGCATCGGCCAGTTGCGACAGCCGCGTCGCCAGCTTGCTGTGCTCCTCGTGCAGCTGCTCCTCCGGCACGCGGAACTTGCGCGCCGCCGAATGAATCGCATCCATGCGCGCCTCCACCGTGCGCAGGCGCGCCGGGTCCAGATCCACGCGGTCCAGATAATCGTTGATCGCATACACCGCTTCCTGCAGCTGGATGCGCGCCGGCTCAATCAGATCCACAATCGGCTGCAGGCCGCTGTCGATATCGGCCAGCTTGCCCAGCTTCTGATTCAGCGACGACAGCTGCGACAGGATCGGATGTTCCTCCGCCTCCGAGATGACGGCCAGCGCCTCCTGCGCGCCCTCCATCAGACTGGCCGCGTGCGACAAACGGCTCTGCTCATTGCTGACCTCCGCCCACTCGCCCGGCTTGACCGCCAGCTTTTCCAGCTCGGTGACCTGCCACTCCAGCCGCTCGCGCTCATACAGCACATTGGCCGCGTTGGTCTCGAATTCCTCCAGCTGCCTGGCCAGCGCGCGCCACGCCTTGTATGCCGTGGCCACCGCGCGCGCTTCGCCAACGGCACCGGCCTGGCTATCCAGCAGATCGCGCTGCGCCTCGGTCTTCATCAGCGATTGGTGCGCGTGCTGGCCGTGGATGTCGACCAGCAGGTCGCCCAGCTCGCGCAACTGCGACGCCGTGGCCGCGATGCCGTTGATGTACGCCTTGCTGCGACCGGCGTTGTCTATCACCCGACGCAGCAGCGCGCCATCCTCTTCCACCGCGAATTCGTTCGCCTCCAGCCACGCGCGCGCCTGCGCGCTGAGCGCGAAGTCCGCCGTGATGTCGGCCTTGGCCGCGCCCTCGCGCACCACGCTGGCGTCGCCACGGCCGCCCAGCGCCAGCGTCAGCGCATCGATCAAAATCGATTTACCGGCCCCGGTCTCGCCGGTGAACACCGTAAAGCCGGCGGAGAATTCCAGTTCTATCGTATCGACGATAACGAAATCACGAATGGACAGGGTACGCAGCATGGAGACCTGTAAGTGTGGTTAAGCGAGTTTGCCCTCACCGGACGGATACTCATTCCAGTGCAGTTTTTCCCGCAGGGTGTGGTAATAGCTCCAGCCGTCCGGATGCAGGAAGGTGATCGCGTGCGGCGAGCGCTGGATCACGATCCGGTCCTGCGACTGCAGGCTGGCGAAGGTTTGCATATCGAAGTTGACACTGATGTCGCGCCCGCGCACGATCTCCACCACGATCTCGCTGGATTCGGGCAGCACGATCGGCCGGTTGGACAGCGCGTGCGGCGCGATCGGCACCATCACGATGCCGCCCAGCGATGGATGCAGCAGCGGCCCGCCGGCGGACAAGGAGTAAGCCGTCGACCCGGTCGGGGTCGAGATAATCAGGCCATCGGAACGCTGGTTGTACATGAACTGGCCGTCGACATCGACCCGCAGCTCGGCCATGCCGGCGCCGCTGCCGCGCATCACCACCACGTCGTTGACGGCCATGCCGACGTGAATCACATCGTCGCCGCGCAGCACCCGCCCTTCCAGCAGCGTGCGGCGCTCGGCCTTGTAGCTGCCGCTCAGAATGCGCGACAGCACATCCAGCATGCCATCCAGTGGAATATCGGTCATGAAGCCGAGGCGGCCCTGGTTGATGCCGATCAGCGGCACATTGAACGGCGCCAGCTGGCGCGCGATACCCAGCATGGTGCCATCACCGCCCATGACGATGGCGGCGTCGCAGCCGGCGCCGATGCCGGCGGCGTCCATCACGCGCACATCATCGAACTGCAGGCCTAGATGGGCGGCGGTGGAGTCATCGAACACCACCTCGTAACCGCCGCCTTGCAGGAATTCGACCACGCTGGTGACCGATTCGGCGATGCCGTCGGTATTCGGGCGCACGACCAGTGCGATAGTGTGAAAAACAGCGTGCGTGGCGGTCATATAATTCTCGGCTTCGGGCTAGGGGGAAGAACACGCAGCAGGGTAACCCATATCGCCCTGTTCGGCTATCTTCCCCAGCGTCGTTACTGTACATTTAAACAGTATATAACGCAAGCCTCAATGGCCGGCCGTGGCCGCGCCGATCGCCCCGGCCACGCCCAGCGCGATGCCGATCGAGATACTGTAAAAGAACATCAGCACCGCCCAGCGCGCGATGGTGCCGGCGCGGCCGCTGTGGTACACGCGCCGCATCGCCCACGGCAGATAGCCCAGCAGCCAGCACCACAGCGCGAACCGGACCAGGCCGACCGGGATTACCAGCATCAGGCTGAACATCAGGAACGCAAAAGCGTTGGTGTGCAGCGCGAACAGCACATGCTCACCAAAACGGCGCCCGGAGCCGAGGTACAGCACCTTCAGGTACAGCGCGAAGAACGGCATCAGGCAAAAGATCGCGTACGGCGCGTAGTGGTAGAAGCCAGCCTGCAGCGCTTCCTTCTGCTGCTCGGCCGGCAAGTCCTGCAGCGCATTCCACTTGTGGCGCAGCGATTCCCAGCCGCGATCCGCCAACCATTGGTCGACATCGTCGCGCGCCATCTTGTGCTTGTCGTCGTCCTTGGCGCCCGGTTCGGCCACACTGTCCGGCTTGGCCGATGCCGGCCGGGCCGCTTGCTGGGCCACCTCGCGCGCGGCGGCCTTGGCGGCCTTGATGCTTTCGCGCGCCGCCGCGTTCTGGTCCCGCTCCATGTCGGCGATGGCCGCTTCCGCCGCCGCCTCGCCGGCGGTATCGGCCGGCGCGGGCTTCGGCACCAGCTTGCCCAATTCCTTGGCCTGTTTGGCGGTCTGCTCCACCAGCGCGATCTTGTCGTCCTTGTCCTCGTCGTCGACCTGCGGACTGTGGCCGCCGAACTTCAGCAGCGCGAAGAACAGCAGGCTGAACGACAGATACAAACGCAGCGGCTGCACGAAGCGCACGCGACGGCCTCGGATGTACTCATTGGTCAGCAGGCCGGGGCGGAACATCAGCCGCGCCAGCGAGCCCCACAGCTTGCCCTCCAGCGCCACATAATGGCCGACGAACTCGTGCAAAAACTCGCGTGTGCTGGCATGGTGCAGCACCGCCTCCTGGCCGCAGTTGGAACAGTAATGGCCGCCCAGCGGCGTTTCACAGTTGGCGCAGTTTTCCGGCGCGGCGGCAGTGCTCATGCGTCAAATCCCTTCAAAAGTGGTCTAAATGATAAACGAGTTCCCGGCAATATTGTCAAAATTCAATCTGGCGACTGATGTAAAACCAACTGGTTAAGATAGCTGTCACAACTAAGCCACGACGGAGGCAGCCATGAAAGACCAGCACGTCAACACCGACGCCAAGGTGAAGAACGACGGCGTCAAACGCATGCCGCACGAGCGCGACGAAGCGCCCGACAACCAAGGCAACAAGCAGCACAGCATCATCGAACAGGCCGCGCGCGACATCGACAGCGGCTTGGTCGACACCGACCTGCACAACCAGCGAGGCGTGCAAAAACCGCGCCCGGATGCGCAAGCCGCGCCGCAACCGCACATCAAGCGCGACTGACGGGAGGCCATCGATGCGATCAGCACCCGCCCTCCTCCTGTTGAGCCTGGCCCCGCTGTGGGCCGCAGCGCAAAGCTATCCGGTCGGCTTCGGCCCCACCCCGCAGTTGCCGGAACCGGAGCGCAAGCTGATCCCCACCGTCAATATCGCGCCCGCCTCATCATGGGGCGCGCAGCAACAGCCCAGCGCGGCGGCCGGCTTTGCCGTCAGCGCCTACGCGCGCGGGCTCGACCATCCGCGCTGGCTGTATGTGCTGCCCAATGGCGACGTGCTGGTGGCCGAAACCAACGCTCCGGCCAAGCCGGACGACGGCAAGGGCATCAAGGGCATGGTGATGAAACAGGTGCAGAAGAAAGCCGGCGCCGCCACCGAATCGGCCAACCGCATCACCCTGTTGCGCGGACTGGACGGCAAAGGCGGCGCGCAAAGCCGCAGCGTTTTCATCAAGGGCTTGAACTCGCCGTTCGGCATGGCGCTGGTGGGCAAGTATCTGTACGTGGCCGACACCGATGCGGTGCTGCGCTTCCCCTACCAACAAGGCGACACCAGCATCAGCGTCGCCGGCACCAAGGTGATGGACCTGCCGGCCGGCACCATCAACCACCACTGGACCAAGAACCTGGTCGCCAGCCCGGACGGCAAATACCTGTACGCCACGGTCGGCTCCAACAGCAACGTGGCCGAGAACGGCATGGACGCGGAACAGGGCCGCGCCGCGATCTGGCAGCTGGAGATCGCCACCAATAAATCCAGGCTATACGCCACCGGCTTGCGCAATGCCAACGGCATGGACTGGGAACCACAGACCAAGACGCTGTGGACCACCGTCAACGAGCGCGACGAACTGGGCAATGACCTCGTGCCCGACTACATGACCTCGGTGAAGGAAGGCGGCTTCTACGGCTGGCCGTACAGCTACTTCGGCCAGCACGTCGACAGCCGCGTCTCGCCGCAGAAACCGGAACTGGTGGCCAAGGCCATCGCGCCGGATTACGCGCTGGGCGCGCACACCGCCTCGCTCGGCCTGAGTTTTTATAACGCCGCGCTGTTCCCGCGCCAGTACCAGGGCGGCGTGTTCATCGGCCAGCATGGGTCGTGGAACCGCAAGCCGCACAGCGGCTACAAGGTGGTGTTCATTCCGTTCAGCGGCGGCAAGCCGTCCGGACCGCCGCAGGATTTCCTGGCCGGCTTCCTCGACCAGGATGGCAAGGCACGCGGCCGGCCGGTGGGCGTGGCGGTGGACCAGGCCGGCGCGCTGCTGGTGGCCGACGACGTCGGCAACGTGATCTGGCGCGTGGCGCCAGCGGCAGCGGCGGCACCGGCACAATCCGCCAGCCACTGATAAAATCCCTGCTTTGCTTCATCTTAAACAAGGATTTACCATGCGCATACTGCACACCATGCTGCGAGTTGGCGACCTGCAACGCTCGATCGATTTCTACACCAATGTCCTCGGCATGAAACTGCTACGCACCAGTGACAATCCGGAATACAAGTACACGCTGGCCTTCCTCGGCTACGGCTCCAATCCGGACCACGCCGAGCTGGAACTGACCTACAACTACGGCACCACCAGCTACGACATGGGCAACGCCTACGGTCACATCGCGATTTCCGCGACCGACATCTACAGCGCCGCCGCCGCCGTCAAAGCCAACGGCGGCAGCGTCACCCGCGAGCCGGGCCCGGTCAAAGGCGGCAGCACCGTAATCGCCTTCGTCACCGATCCCGATGGCTACAAAATTGAACTGATCGAACGCAGCTTTGACGGCGCTGGCGCCGGTCTTTAAACCATGCCGCCGTTGGCGCGCAGTGTCTGACCGTTAATCCAGCTGCCATCCGGGCCGGCCAGGAAGGACACGGCGCCGGCAATATCCTCCGGCTGGCCCAGCCGCTCCAGCGGCGCCATCTTGGCCAGACGCTCGATGACTTCGGGCGTTTTCCCATCCAGGAACAGCGCCGTGGCGGTAGGGCCGGGCGCGACCGCGTTGACGGTAATGTTCTTGCCGCGCAGTTCCTTGGCCAGGATGCTGGTCATGGCTTCCACCCCGGCCTTGGTGGCCGCGTAGGCCGAGTAGCCAGGCAGCAGCGTGCCCACCAGGCTGGACGAGAAATTGATGATGCGGCCGCCCTGCTCCAGCCGCGCCGTCGCTTCGCGCATGGTGTTGAAGCTGCCCTTGAGGTTGACCGCGACCAGGCGGTCGAAGGTGTCGTCATCGGTGGCGGCCAGTTGCGGCAGATTGGGCGGCATGATGCCGGCGTTATTTACCAGCACGTCCACCCGACCCAGTTGGGCGATGGCCTGGTCAAACAGATTGCGTACATCGGCCGCCTTGGCGACGTCGCCCTGCACCGCGATGGCCGTGCCGCCGTTGGCGACTATGGCGGCCACCACCTTATCGGCCTCGGCCACATTGCCGGCATAGTTGACCACCACGGCAAAGCCGTCGCTGGCCAGACGTTGGGCGATGGCGGCACCGATGCCACGCGATGCGCCGGTGATGATAGCTACTTGTTTCATGGTCTTGCTCCTTCTGTTGGTGGTATCGATGGAGCCAGTATGCTCCGCAACAGAAGACCAATAAACCCATGAAAACTGCTATGACCATGCAATTTTCACTAATAATGCCAATGTAAAAAACGCCGGACTAGCCGGCGTTTGCAAGGATGATTAGTGCGTCAGCAGCGCATTGACTGGCGCCAGATCCTCTTCCTTCAGCGAGCCGGCCGCGGCTTTCAGGCGCAGGCCGTTCATCAGCGTATCGTAACGCGCCTTGGACAGATCTTTCTGGGTCGAGTACAGCAGCTTTTGCGCATTCAGCACGTCGATGTTAATCCGCACGCCGACTTGATAGCCCAGCTTGTTCGATTCCAGCGACGATTTGCTCGACACTTCCGCCGCCTCCAGCGCCTTGACCTGCGCCAGACCGCTGTTCATGCCCAGGAAGGCCGAACGCGCGCTTTGCGAGGCGGCGCGCTTGGTCGCCTCCAGATCGTTGCGTGCCTTGTCTTCCAGGGCGATGTTTTCACGCACCTTGCTGGTGATGGCAAAGCCGCTGAAGATCGGGATATTCCAGCTGACGCCGATCGCATTGTTGTTGACCAGGCTGCCGCCATCGCCGGTCTGGCGGGTGCGGCCGGTGGTGGCCACCAGATTAGCGGTTGGCAGGTGATCGGCGCGGCTGCGGGCGATTTCGCGCTTGGCGATCTCCACGTTGAGGCCGGCGGCAACCACCGAATAATTCTGTGTCTCAGCCGAGCTGACCCATGGCTCCACCGCCGCCGGCGACGGCGGCGCGATGGTCACGCCAGGGCGCAGCGGCGCCAGATCGCCCGGCACCTGGCCGATCACAACCTGCAGCGCGGTGCGCTTGTTGTCAAGGTCATTGATGGCCGCGTATTCCTGCGCCACCACCAGATCGTAGGCCGCCTGCGCCTCGTGGGTATCGGTGATGGTCTGGGTGCCGACCTCGAAATTGCGCTTGGCCGAGGCCAGCTGTTCGGTGGTGGCCACCTTCTGCGCCTGGGTCGCGGTCAGCGCGTCCTGTGCGGTCAGCACGTCGAAATAGGCTTGCGCCACGCGCACGATCAGATCCTGCTGCGCCTGGGAGAAAGTGGCTTCGGCGGTGGCCTGCACCAGCTTGCTCTGTTGGTAGGTCTGCCACGCGCCCCAGTTGAACAGCGGCTGCGACAGCGACACCGTGTAAGTGTTGTAGTTGTACTCGGTATCGCTCTTGGTGCGGATGCCCAGCACGTTGGCGGCGGTGATGTCGCCGGTATTGCGGGTATCGCTGCCGCTGGCCGAAATGCTAGGCAGCAGCACAGAGCGCCCCTGAGTGATGCGTTCCTGACCGGCGGCAAGCGAAGAGCGGGCGCTGGCGTAAGTCGCGTCGTTAGCCAGTGCCTGCTGGTACACCTGAAGCAAGTCGGCCGCCTGTGCGTTGAGCGTCAAAACAGCGCTGGCGATCAGCACGGCGATAAGGGGTCTCTGCATTGCAATCTCCGTTGGAGTCATCAAAAAAGTTGAACAAATCAAAAACACAAACCTCAACGCCGCGCCGGCCGACCAGCGCGCGGGCCGTTAATACTTGGCCATCGTGCTATCGACTTGCAGCGCCCAGGCGTGAATGCCGCCGGTCAGGTTGATCATCTTGCCGAAGCCGTTACGCTCCAGGAAGGCGGCCACCTGCATACTGCGCGCGCCGTGATGGCAGATGCAGACGATTGCTGCATCCTCATCGAGATCATCGATGCGCGCCGGTATGGTATTCATTGGAATCTGTACCGAGCCGTCAATACGGCAGGTTTCAAATTCCCAGTTTTCACGCACGTCCAGCAACATCGGGCTCGGACGCGCGTCATCTGCCAGCCAGTCGGCCAGCTCCAGCGCGGTAATCTGCTGCATGGTCTACCTCGTCTCAGAACTGGAACTTCGACGGCTCCACTGCCGACGCCAGCGCCTTGACGTTGGTTTCGAACAGGGTGCGGGTGTCGTAGCCCGCTTCGCCGGTACGGGTGATCAGCTGCGCCTTCATCGCCGGCGCGTGGCCGATGATGACCGCCAGACGGCCACCCACTTTCAGTTGCTGCAGCAGCGCTTCCGGCAGCACCGGCAGCGAGCCGGACACCACGATCACATCGAACGGCGCGCCGTTGGTCCAGCCCTGCGCGCCATTGCCCAGCTCCACCGTCACATTGGTGATGCCGTTGTCGGCCAGGTTCTTCTCGGCCAGCGTCTTCAGTTCCGGCGCCACTTCCACCGTCGTCACATGACGCGCCCGGTGCGCCAGCAGCGCGGCCATATAGCCCGAACCGGTGCCGATTTCCAGCGCCGACTCGTGTTTTTTCAGCGCCAGCTCTTGCAGCAAACGGGCTTCGATCTTCGGTGCCAGCATGACCTCGCCGCCCGGCAGCGGGATTTCGATGTCGGCAAAGGCCAGCGCCTTGTGCGCGGCCGGCACGAAGTTTTCACGTTTAACCACGTGCAGCAGCGCCAGCACCTCGGTGTCCAGGACGTCCCAAGGGCGGATTTGCTGTTCGATCATGTTGAAGCGGGCTTGTTCGATATTCATCTTATGACTCAGGTCGGGATTGAAATAATCCGTCATTTTATCGTTGAACTGGCGTCGAGGCACATATTAACGATACAACGGCCGGATCGCGGGAAATTGCGACAGTCTGCAGTTTAAGGGGGATGAACCTACCAAAATGGCAAGCTGGACGGAAAAACAGGAGCGGCATCTCATGCGGCGCTGGCTTTCAGGCCACGCAGGCTGGTGGAGATAAAGGTCTCCATGAAGTCTTGCGGGGTGATTTCCGGCATGTCGCAGGTCGGCATGTAGGAGTGGGTCCACATCATCAGCATCAACACCGGCGCGATCAGCACCCGCGTCATCACCACCGGATCAACCTGGCGGAACTCGCCGCGCTCGATGCCGCGCTTCAGCACCTGGGTGACCAGCAGGCTGCCGCGCGCCACCACCTCCTCGTTGTAGAACTGCGCCAGCTCGGGGAAATTGTGGCCCTCGGCCAGTATCAGCTTGGTGATGCCGCCCAGCGGCGTGGCCCAGATCTCGGTCCACCAGCGCATCAGCAGCGTGCCGAGCAACTCGGCGCTGTCGCCGTCGTAATTGGCCACATCCTGCTCCGCCTCACCGATGGTCGCGACGATATTGGCGCGCACCACCGCCTTGAACAGTTCTTCCTTGTTAGCAAAATACAAATACAGGGTACCTTTGGAGACGCCGGCGCGTTTGGCCACGTCCTCCAGACGGGTGGCGGCGTAGCCGCGCTCCACGAATTGTTCCAACGCCGCCGCCAGCAACTCCTGCGGCCGCGCATCCTTGCGCCGCTCCCAGCGTGGCTTGGTGTCTTGAGGGGCTTGCATGGGTGTAGTGAAAGTAACTTACTTATGAGTCATTAATATAAACGCAAGGCCGGGCAGCGTCAAGCAGGAGTTGTTTGGCTAGCCATCGTCAAAGTTACCTGACCGGCGCCTGGCGTGCTGCACCACTCCGACAGGGGCAGCCAGTAAGCCAGCAGGGCGTATCAAGCCAAGCTGACAGAATTCGGCATGACGTGTTCGATGAGTCGCAAGGGAAACTGCTGGGATACTCGCCAACCGAGAGCTGGTTTAACAGTTTTAAGAACGAGCGCTACCACGGAGTGCGTTACGCGACGCAGGCCGAAATGAAGGCAACCAGCTTTGAGTACATCGAGGTGTTTAACAATCGCAAACGGCAGTATTCAACCCTCGGGTATAAATTGTTCGTTTGCTCGCAGAATTGACCCATTCCAATTGACCCGCCTTCCACTGCCTGGCAAACGCCGCCACGCGGTCGTATGACCCTTCATAGCCGAGTTCTTTCAGTTCCAGATGGAGCTGCTTCAAA
>NZ_WKJK01000010.1 GCF_009674535.1 Duganella guangzhouensis | reverse complement strand
GCCTGCTGCGCGGCGACGGCGGCTGCGGCGTTGGCCGCATCGGTGCTGTCGGCGTTACTCTGCGCGGCGCGGGCTTGTGCCACGGCGGCGGTGGCGGCGGCATTTTGCGCAGCCATCGCCTGGGCCGCGTTTTGCGCCGCTTGCGCTTGCGCTGCGGCGGCCTGCGCGGCGGCGTTGGCGATGGTCACTTGGGCGGCGGCGTTCTGCGCCTGCTCGGTGGCGGAGGCGTTGGCCAGCGTTTGCGCAGCATTCTGCGCGGCGGTGGCCTGTTGTGCCGCCTGCTGCGCGGCGGCGGTGACGGTGTTCAGCGTGGTCGTGGCCTGCTGACGCGTGGTCTGGGCTTGTGCGGCCGCGCGGGTCTGCTCGGCGGTGGTTTGCGCGGCATTGGTCTGCTGCGATTGGCTGGTGTTTTGTTGCGCAGCGTTAGCCTGTTGCGCGGCGGTCGTCTGTTGCGTGGCGTTGGCCTGCTGTGTCGCTGCTGTCTGCTGTGTCGCTCCTGTCTGCTGGGTTGCGTTGCTCTGCTGTGCGGCGCGGGCGTCGGCGGCATTCTGGGCGTCGGCGGCATTCTGGGCGTCGCGCGCGGCCTGCGCGTTGGCGGCCACGGTTTGCTGCAGCGCCGACACCTCGTTGGCCTGCGCCTGCTGGGCGTTGGTGGCCTGCAGCGCCGCTTGCTGCGCTTGCGCCTGTTGTGCCGCCTGCGTCTGGTCCAATTGCGCCTGCTGGGATGCGGCCAACTGCGCCGCCTGCGTCCGCGCCTGCTGCGCCTGCAGCGTCTGGTTTTGCTGATCTTGCGCCCGCTGCAGATTCTGCTGCGCCGCTTGCGATTGCTGCAGATTCTGCGCCTGCTGCAAATTCTGCGATTGCAGCGCCGTCTGCGCCTGCTGCGCATACTGATTCTGCTCCGCGATACGGGCCTGCTGCGCCACCTGCGCCTGTTGCAGCGCCAGCGCGTTCTGCGCCTGCTGTAGTGCCGTCGCCTGCCGCGCACTCAAAGTCTGCTGCGCATTCTGTGACTGCTGCACCGCCGCCGACTGGTTCGCCTGCTGGGCCAACTGTTGATTGACGATCGGCGTCGGCGTCTGCGCCAACTGCGTTCCGCTCGGCTGCTCCAGCGCCGCGCGCTGCGCCGCCAGCCGGTCGGCCGCCGTCTCCGCCGCCGGATTGCGCGCCAGGCTGCTGATCTCGGCGCGCGCCAGATCCAGCCGCGCATTGGCCGCCAAGTCCTCCGGCGTCAATGCCGGCTGCTGCGCCGACGCCAGCGCCGACAGCGGCGCGCTGTTCAAGCCCGGAATCTGCGAACTGCCGGCCGCGCTCAACTGCTCCGCATAGCTGGTCGCCACATCGCGGAAAGCATTCAGCGTGTTCTGCAAGGTCTGCGTGGTCTGTTCATTGTTGGTATTGAAGGCCGCGCGCAACTGCTCCGGCTCCAGCGACAGGCCGCCCGTCAGATCCGACAACAGCGCCGGCTGCAAACTCACCCCCAGCCGCGCCAGATTCTGCGCCTGCGTGGTGGTGCCATCATTGGTCTGCTGATTCAAATTGTTGACCAGATCATTCAGCAGCGAAGTTTCCAGCGGCTGGCCCTGATCGAAATCCACCGACGGCAGCAGATTGAAGGCGTCCACCACATTCTGCACCGCCGTATTCACCGTATCCGCCTGCAGCGCATTGCCGGCCAATTGTTCCTGCGAGTTGGTGACCGTCTGCAGGAAGCTCGCCACCGGCGACAGATCCACCTGCACCGAGGCGGTCGGCGCATCGGTGGCCGAGGTGACCGGCGTCAGTGCCGCGTTGTTGACGGCAGCGGTCTCGGTCGCGCGCGACACCGGTTGTAGCTCAGCCGTACCGGACGACGTCAGGGATGAGATAGGAAACATGCCGCTCTCCAGATGGATAAGGTTCGTCATTGGTAGCATGCGCCGCGCGGGCGGGCGCGTCCGTGTGCCAGTTCACATAAAGGAGCCATTTTTCACATTGTTAGCTTCCGCACGGTCAAGCATGGTCGATGCGCCTATTGTGGTCGTTCCCATACTGAACCAACACGAGAGGATTGCCATCATGGAAAACAGCACCGACAACACCATCGACAACAAGATCAACACCGCGCGTGACGGCGTCACCCAGATCGGCAAAGACCTGCGCGCCGACGCCCACGCCACCATCGACCGCGTCGCCGAAAAAGTGCCGCCCGCCACCGACCGCCTGGCCACCCAGGCCCATAATGGCGTCGATACTGTGGCCGACGGCGTGCAAAGCGCCTCCGAGCGCCTGGCCGCGCGCGGCAAACAGGCCGTGGAAACCTGCAAGAACATCACCGAATCGAGCCGCACCCGGGTGCGCGCCAATCCGATGGTGTCGGTGCTGGTGGCCGCTGCCGCCGGCTACGGCATCTCCAAACTGCTGGGTTCCCGCAGCAGCAAGTAAGCATCCGCCCCGTCCCACAGCCGCCGGCCGCGTTTTCCACGCGGACCGGCCGCTGCCGGCTGTGCCGGCAAATCCCCACGCCATACGCCAAGGAAGACACATGACCAAGAGTACGACCGCACCGGCCAAGACCGCAGGCGCCGGTTCCGTGATGAGTTCCTTCTCCGGACCATCTTCCGCCGCATTGCCGGATCATCTGGGCGGCGCCAGCCCGCGAGAGCAGGCGCTGTTGGACAAAGCCGGTGGCACTCAGCAGAGCGCCGCCGCCATTCCCCACAACGCCAACAAGGCCGGCGAGCACGGTGAGGCCGCGCGCACGCCGCAGCCGGGCCAGACCTGCCCGGTGCCGCATGCCGCCGCCAGCGCCAGCAGCACCAGCGAAACCAATGGTTCAGCCAAAACCGGCGGCGGCGTGCCGCCGCTGGGCGTGTGCCCGGCCGGTGATCTGGACCGCGTGCGCGCCGACGCCAGCGAGCAGCGCCTGACCACCAATCAGGGCGTGCCGGTGGCCGACAACCAGAATTCGCTGAAGGTCGGCCTGCGCGGCCCGACCGCGATGGAAGACTTCATCCTGCGCGAGAAACTGACCCACTTCGACCACGAGCGCATCCCCGAGCGGGTGGTGCACGCGCGCGGTTCGGCCGCGCATGGCTATTTCGAGAGTTATCAGAATCTGAGCGACCTCACCCGCGCCGCGCCGTTTGCCGCCGCCGGCAAGCGCACCCCGGTGTTCGTGCGCTTCTCCACCGTGGCCGGCGAGCGCGGCTCGGCCGACAGCGTGCGCGACGTGCGCGGTTTCGCCGTCAAGTTCTACACCGAGGAGGGCAACTGGGATCTGGTGGGGAATAACATCCCGGTGTTCTTCATCCAGGACGCGATGAAATTCCCGGACCTGATCCACGCCGTCAAACCGGAGCCGAACAACGGCATCCCGCAGGCCGCCAGCGCGCACGACACCTTCTGGGACTTCGTCACGCTGATGCCGGAATCGACCCACATGCTGATGTGGCACCTGTCCGACCGCGCCATCCCGCGCAGCTACCGCACCATGCAGGGCTTCGGCGTGCACACCTTCCGCCTGGTGAACGCGCAGGGCGCGTCGGTGTTCTGCAAATTCCACTGGCAGCCGCTGGCCGGCACCCATTCGCTGGTGTGGGATGAGGCGGCCAAGATCACCGGCGCTGATCCCGACTTCCATCGCCGCGACCTGTGGGAAGCCATCGAAGCCGGCGCCTATCCGGAGTGGGAACTGGGCCTGCAGATCTTCACCGAAGAACAGGCGGAGCAATTCCCGTTCGACGTGCTGGACCCTACCAAGATCGTGCCGGAGGAACTGGTGCCGGTGCAAATCGTCGGCAAGATGACCTTGAACCGCAACCCGGATAACTTCTTCGCCGAGACCGAGCAGGTGGCGTTCTGCACCGCCCACATCGTGCCCGGCATCGACTTCAGCAACGACCCGCTGCTGCAGGGCCGCATCCATTCGTATCTGGACACCCAGATCAGCCGCCTGGGCGGCGCCAACTTCCACGAAATTCCGATCAACGCGCCGCTGGCCAAGGTGCACAACAACCAGCGCGACGGCATGCACCGCCAGGCCGTGCATCGCGGCCGCGTCGCCTACGAGCCGAATTCGCTGGGCGGCGGTTGTCCATTCCAGGTCGGCATGGCCGGCTTCACCACCGCCTTCGCCAGTCTGCCGCAGCCGCCCGATGACAAAGTGCGCGGCAAGCCCGAACTGTTTGCCGACCACTACTCGCAGGCGCGTTTGTTCTGGATCTCGCAGACGCCGGCCGAGCAGGAACACATCGTCAACGCCTACCGCTTTGAGCTGAGCAAGGTGCAGACGCCGGCGATCCGCGTGCGGCTGCTGTCGATGCTGGCCAATGTCGACCCGATCCTGGCCGAGGGCGTGGCCCAGGGATTGGGACTCGAGGTGCCGCCGCCGATGCCGCTGGCGACCAGCGCGCCGCCGCCGCAGTACCCGCCATCGCCGTCGCTGTCGTTGCTGGCGCGGCCGGGCGCCAAGGGTGCGCAGACGCGCAAAGTGGCGATCCTGGCCGGCCATGGCGTCGACGCGCCGACGCTGCACGCGGTCTATGCCGAGCTGCTGGCGGCCGGCGCGGTGCCGCGTGTGGTGTCGCCGCAACTGGGACAGTTGGTGGCTTACGACGGTAGCCGCATCGACGTCGAGGTCTCGATTGAAGCCGCGCCGGCAGTGCTGTACGACGCGGTGGTGATCGCCGACGGCGCCGCCAGCGTCGCCATGCTGATGCGCGACCCCGACGCGCGCGACTTCGTGCGCCAGCAGTACCGCCACTGCAAGCCTATCCTGGCGATAGGCGCCGGCCAGGACTTGCTGACCAAGGTTGGCGTGCCGCCGGCGCTGGAGGATGGCACCGCCGATCCGGCGCTATGGACCGCCGATCCGGCAGCGCTGGAGCCGGCGCTGGCCGCGTTCCGCCAGGCGCTGGCCGCTCACCGCGACTTCCGGCGTGAGCGCGACGCCGCTCCGTTGTAATTCTCTCCCCATCGAAGTATTTCCCCCATGGCGGGCATAGTGATATGCTCGCCATAACGCATTTATGGACCCCCTTGAAGCATGGACGTTTACGCCCCTCAAGTCTGGCAGCCGCACGAGCGTCCCACCTTGCCCGGATCGCCGTCCACCCCTCATCATTCGTTCCCGAAGCGGATCGCCTTTCTGCTGGTGGGGTTCATCGTCGCCATCACCGGTGGCCTGGGGAATGCGCTGGTGTCGGTCAACCTGCCGTACCTGCAAGGCTCGCTGGGCGTGTATTCGACCGAAATCCAGTGGCTGCCGGCCGCCTATGTGATGGCCAATGTGTCGATGAACCTGTTGCTGGTCAAATTCCGCCAGCAGTACGGGCTGCGGCTGTTCACGGAGCTGTTCCTGATTTTGTACGCTGGCGTCACCGTGGCGCACTTGTTCGTGCACGGTCTGGGTTCGGCCATCGCGGTGCGGGCAGCGCACGGCATGAGCGGCGCCGCGCTGACCACGCTGGGACTGTATTACACGCTGCAAGCCTTCCCGGCGCAGCACCGGCTCAAGGGCGCGGTGCTGGGCATCGGTTTCTCGCAACTGGCGATTCCGATGGCGCGGCTGTTCTCGTCGGACTTGATGGAAATCGCGGAGTGGCGCGGCCTGTACTTCTTCGAACTGGGGCTGGCGCTGGTGTCGCTGGCCTGCGTGCTGTCGCTGAAACTGCCGCCGGGCGATCGCATCAAGGTATTCGAGAAAATGGACTTTGTCACCTTCGGCCTGTTCGCGCCCGGCGTGGCGCTGCTGTCGGCGGTGCTGGCGCTGGGCCGCTCGGTGTGGTGGCTGGAGGCGCGCTGGGTCGGCTACAGCCTGGCCGGCGCCATCGCGCTGATCGTCGCCGCGCTGGCGGTCGAACACAATCGCGCGCGGCCGCTGCTGAACACGCGCTGGCTTTCGAATGGCAATATCGCGCGGCTGGCGTTGTCGGTGCTGCTGATCCGCGTGGTGCAGTCGGAGGCCAGCGGCACGGTCGGCTTTTTGCAGGCGCTGGGTTTGAACAACGACCAGATGCTGACGCTGTGGTGGATCACCATGGCGGGCGCGGTGGCCGGCATGGTGATTAGCGCGCTGTGGATTTCGCCGGCGCGGATTCCAGGCCAGCTGCTGTTTTCGCTGGCGGTGATGGCGCTTGGCGCCTACCTCGATTCCGACGCCACCAATTTGACGCGGCCGCAGGATCTGTATCTGTCGCAGTTCCTGCTCGGCTTTGGCGGCGCGCTGTTTGTCGGGCCGACCTTCGTGTCCGGCTTTGGCGCGGTGATCGCGGCGCCGAGTAATCTGGTCAGCTTCTCGGTGATGTTCTCGATTACGCAGACGCTGGGCAGCCTGCTCGGCACCGCGCTGACCGGCACCTTCCAGGTGGTGCGCGAGAAGTATCATTCCAGCGTGCTGGTCGATCATCTGACCCTGCTCGATCCGCTGGTGGCGGCGCGCGTGTCGTCCAGCGGCCTGACCTCGCTCAGCGCGGTGGCCACGCGCGAGGCCAACATCCTGGCCTACAACGATGTCTTCCTGGCGATCACCGTGCTGGCGCTGCTGACCATGGCGTGGCTGCTGGCGCGCTATCTGTGGACGATCTGCACGGCGTGCCAGGGCGCGCCGGCGACCAACGCGCAGACGGGCATGGCGGGTGTCTCCCTTAACAATTCCGGATCTCACTGAACACATGGCTAACGATAAGAACACTCCAGACAACGTCTCTTCTTCCGACAGCCGCGTGGCGGCGGTGGCTGCCGCAGCGGCGGCAGCGGCAGTGGCTGCGGCGGCACCCACCGCGCCGGCGCCGGACCGGCGTGCGCAGATCATTTCGGCGGCGCTGTTCTCGCTGGTGGCGCTGGTCGGCGTGCTGATTGTGCTGTACGCGTGGCGACTGCCGCCGTTCAGCAGCGCCGTGGTCTCGACCGAGAACGCGCTGGTGCGCGGGCAGGTCACGCTGATCGGCACCCAACTGCCGGGCTATGTGGTGGACGTCAAGGTGCAGGACTTCCAGTACGTTAGCAAGGGCGAGCTGCTGGCGCAGATTGACGACCGTATTTATCAGCAGCGCTACGATCAGGCGCAGGCGCAGCTGGCGGCGCAAAAGGCGGCGCTGGAGAACTGGGCGCAGTCGCAGCGCTCGGCGCAGGCGGGCGTGCTGCTGAACGAGGCCACGCTGGCCAACGCGGAGGCGCAGGCGGCCAAGTCGGCGGCCGATCTGAAACGGGTCGATTCGCTGGCGGCCGATGGCTCGCTGTCCTTGCGCGAGCAGGATGCATCGAAGGCGGCGCGCACGCAAACGGTTGCGGCGGTGTCGCAGGCGCGCGCCAATCTGGAGATCGCGCGGCAGCAGGTGCGTTCGGTGACGGTCAACAAGCAATCGCTGGAGGCGGCGGTGGCGAACGCGGAGGCGGCGCTGAAGGCGTCCAGGGTGGATCTGGATAACACCCGCATCACGGCGCCGGAGGATGGCCAGTTGGGGCAGGTCACGGTGCGCAAGGGCGCGTATGTGAACACCGGCGCGCAGTTGATGGGATTGGTGCCCAAGCAGTTGTGGGTGATCGCCAATCTGAAAGAGACGCAGATGAACAATGTGCAGGTGGGGCAGCCGGCCACCTTCAAGGTCGACGCGCTGGATGGCGCGCAGCTGACCGGCGTGGTGGAGCGCATCTCGCCGGCCACCGGCTCGGAATTCAGCGTGCTGCCGGCCGATAACGCGACCGGCAACTTCGTCAAGATCGCGCAGCGTATCCCGGTGCGGATCCGCATCGATGCGGGCCAGGCCAAGGCGCGCCGGCTGGCGCCGGGCATGTCGGTGATCGTCAGCATCGATACCTCGGTGGTGGTGGACGAAGAGGGCCGCAAGCACCGCGCACCGCCGGCCGGAGCGCAACCATGAGCCGCACCGCTTTGCTGGGCGCTACGCTGCTGCTGGCCGGTTGCGCGGCGACTGTCGCACCGCCGCCGCCATCGACCTTGCAGGTGCCCACGGCGTGGCGCACGGCGGTCGAAGGGCAGGGCAGCGGCGAGGTGGCGCGGGAATGGTGGCAAAGCTTCGGCGATCCCGCGCTGACGGCGCTGGTCACCAAAGCGCTGCAAAACAACGGCGACCTGCGCGTCGCCCGCGCCCGCGTGCAGCAGTACCGCGCGCTGGTCGGCGTAGCCGCCGCCGGACAGCAAGCCAACGTCAGCGTCGACACCGCGCCAACGCGCGCGCGCCAACTGGCGTGGAACGGCGTCCCCTACGTCACCAACATCTACCAGGCCGAATTCCAGGCCAGCTACGAAGTCGACATGTGGGGCCGGCTGGCCGCCCTGACCGACGCCGCCACCGCCACCTGGCAATCCGAACAAGCCAACGCCGACGCCGCAGCGTTATCGATCGCCGCCACCGTCGCCTCGGGCTACCTCAACCTGCGCGGCCTGGACGCGCAACTGGCGCTGACCGAAGCCACCCTCAAACTGCGCGAACAATCACGCGACCTGGCGCAGAAACAGTTCGACGTCGGCTACAGCTCGCGGCTCGAATACCTGCAAGCGCAGGCCGAATACCAGACCACCGCCGAAACCATACCTCAGCTGAAGCGCCAGATCTTCGAACAGGAAAACGCCCTGTCCATCCTCACTGGCGGCAATCCCGGACCGATCGAACGCGGCATCGAACTCGAAGCACTACAAGCGCCAGTGGTACCGGCCGGACTGCCATCCGAACTGCTGCGGCGCCGGCCCGACATCGCGCGCGCCGAATACAACCTGGTCGCCATCAACGCCAACCTGCAGGCCACACGCGACCAACTGCTGCCGTCGTTCAAACTGACCGCGGTAGGTGGAGTACAAAATCTGAAATGGCACGACCTGCTGAACGCGCCGACCGCGCTGTGGCACTTGACCGGCGCCGTCGCCGCGCCAGTGTTTGAAGGCGACCGCATACAGCACCAGACCGACGCCATCGCCGCCCAACGCGACCAAACCATCTACGCCTACGAAAGCGCCGTGCGCAGCGCGTTTGCCGAAACCGACAACAGCCTGGGCGCCATCGTCAGATTGAGAGAACAAGCGATCCAGAACGACGCCCGCCGCGCCACCGCCGCCGAAACGCTGCGCATCGCGCACAACCGCTACCGCAACGGCTACGCCTCGTATCTGGAAGAACTGGACGCCCAGCGCACGCTATTCACCGCTGACGTCGGCCGGTTGCAACTGAAAACCCGCATCCTCACCGCCTCGGTCGACCTGTACCGCGCCATGGGCGGCGGCTGGAGCGCCGCCGCGAAGTGATTATTTAACCGGAATGCAGAGGTCTGCGGTGAACACGCCGGTGGCGGGGTCCATCGCGTAGTCGGCAGGGTAGCGTTCGAAGCAGGCGCCTTCGTCGGCTTTGCCGTCGGCGTGCACCTGGCCGAAGAAGGCGCCCCACGCGGCCGGCACCTGGTCGGCTGTGCCTTGGAAGGCGTAGACCGCGTAGCGGCCCGCCGGCAGGTGCGCTTCCTTGGCCGGCGGCTGGATCGCGTAGTCGGCCGCCACTTCGACGCAGGCGTCGTAGCGGCATTGGTCGGCCGGCGTGGTGGATGGATCATCCTGCGCCACGCCGTAGGTCACTTTGCCGTTCAGGCGGAACGCGGTCTGCCACGGCGTGAATACTTCTTTCCAGAAGTCGCCGATGGCGGCGCCAAACGGTCCTTTGTAGCGCAGATAGGCGACGCGGACTTCAGGCAGTTCTTTTATCTCGTATTGCATGTACCTCTCCTTGTTGGGCGGCCGGTTCGCGCCGCAGCTTGCGCAGCATGCGGCCCAGCCAATGTTCGAAGTCGTCGACGTAGGTGAACACCGCCGGTACCACCAGCAAGCTCAGTAAGGTCGATGTAATCAGGCCGCCGATCACGGTGATCGCCATCGGTGAACGGAAGCTCGGGTCGGCGCCCCAGCCCAGCGCCAGCGGCATCATGCCGGCGCCCATGGCGATGGTGGTCATCAGAATCGGCCGGCTACGTTTGTGGCAGGCGTCGACCAGCGCTTCAAATCGGCTCATGCCAGCCTGGCGCGCCAGAATAGCATAGTCGACCAGCAGGATCGAGTTCTTGGTGACGATCCCCATCAGCATGATCAGGCCGATCATGGATGGCATCGACAGCGCGCTGCGGGTGATCAGCAGCGCCACGAAGGCGCCGCCGATCGACAGCGGCAGCGCGGCCAGAATCGTCGCCGGCTGCATGAAGTCCTTGAACAGCAACACCAGCACGCAGTAGATGCACAACACGCCGATCAGCATGGCGATGCCGAAGCTGGCGAACAGCGCGGCCATTTCCTGGGTGTCGCCCAGCTCCGCGATCTTCACCGCCGGCGGCAGGTTTTTCAGCGCCGGCAGTGCGCGCGCTTCGTCGTTGACTTCACCCAGGCCGCGTTTGCCCAGTTCCACTTCCAGCGTGACGTTGCGGCTGCGGTTGAGGCGATTGATTTGCGCCGGGCCGCTTTCCATGCTGATGTCGGCCACGGTGGCCAGTAGCACCGGGCCGTTCTTGCCCGGCACGGTCAGGCGGCCGATGGCGTCCAGGTCGGCGCGCACGCTGTCCGGCAGCTTGACGCGGATCGGCACCTGGCGCTCCGGCAGGTTCATTTTGGTCAGGTTGGTGTCGTAGTCGCCGGCGGTGGCGACGCGCACGGTTTCGCCGATCGATGCGGCGGTGACGCCCATGTCGGCGGCACGCGCGAAGTCGGGTTTGACGATGATCTCCGGCCGCACCAGCGAGGCGGTGGAGCGCACGTTGCCCACGCCTTTCAGGGTGCGCAGTTCACGCTCGGCTTTTTGCGCGGCTTCCTTCAGCGCCACCGGGTCTTCGCTGCGCAGCACCAGTTGCATCTTGACGCCATTGTCCGGCGGGCCGACCTTGAAGCGGGCGCCGGCGATCGACGCCAGTTGATGGCGGATCGCTTCGTCGATGTCGGGCATCGATTCCTTGCGTTCGGTGCGGTGCACGGTGGTCACGGTCAGCACCGCGCTGCGCGCTTCGGCCGCCGCGCCGGGCGCGAAGGCGTCGCCGCTGGAGCCGCCGCCGATGGAGCTGAATACCGATTTGACGTTCTTGACCTGCATCGCCGCCAGGCGCGCTTGCTCGGCCACCACGCTGGTTTCGGCCAGTGTGGAGCCGGGCGGCAGTTCCAGCGTGATCTGGGTTTGCGCGCGGTCGGCGGCCGGCACGAAGCCGGTCGGCAGCAGGCCGGTGAGCATGATCGAGCTGACGAAGAAGGCGCCGGCCGCGCAGGCGGTGGCCAGGCGGTGCGTCAGGCACCACTTCATCACGGTCATGTAGCGCGTCATCAGCCAGCCGTCCTGCTGTTCCTTGTGGATCGCGGGTTTCAGCAGATAGGCCGCCATCATCGGCGTCAGCAAACGCGCCACCACCAGCGATGCCAGCACCGCGATCACGGCGGTCCAGCCGAACTGTTTGAAGAACAGGCCGGCCACGCCGCTCATGAAGGCGGTCGGCAGGAACACCGCCACCAGCGCGAAGGTGGTGGCGATCACCGCCATGCCGATTTCGTCGGCCGCTTCCAGCGCCGCTTCCATCGGCGTTTTGCCCATGCGCAGATGGCGCTCGATGTTTTCGATTTCGACGATGGCGTCGTCCACCAGAACGCCCACCACCAAGGCCAGCGACAGCAGAGTGACGGTGTTCAGCGTGTAGCCGAACAGGTAGATGCCGAGGAAGGCCGGCAGCACCGACAGCGGCAACGCGGCCGCCGCCACCAGCGTGGCGCGCCAGTCGCGCAGGAACCACCACACCACCAGCACCGCCAGCAGCGCGCCTTCGTACAGCAGTTCCATCGAGCCTTCGAAGTTTTCCTCGACCGGATGGGCGTTGTCGATCACCTGTTTCAGTTCGATCTTGGGATTGTTCTTCTGCAGTTCGGCGACGGCGGCGCGCGCACCTTTGGCGACCTCGGTTTCGCTGGCGCCCTTGGTGCGGAAGATTTCAAAGCCGACCACCGGTAGGCCGTCCTGCAGCGCCACGGCGCGCGGTTCGGACACGGTGTCGGTGACGGTGGCCACCTGGTCCAGCCGCACGCGGCGGCCGTCGCTCAGCGGCAGGTCCATGCGCGCCAGTTCGGCCGCGGTCTGCACGGTGGCGATGGTGCGCACCGATTGTTCGGCGCCGCTGACGTCACCACGTCCGCCCGGCGCTTCCTTTTGCACGTTGCGCAGCTGGCGCGAGACGTCCAGCGCCGACACGCGCAGCGCCGCCATGCGGGCGTCATCCAGTTCGACCCGGATTTCGCGATACACGCCACCCACGCGCTTGACCGCGCCCACGCCCGGCACCGACAGCAGGCGCTTGGAGACGGCGTTGTCGACGAACCAGCTCAGTTCCTGCGCGTCCGGCTGTTCGCCGTGGGTTGGCGCGGCGGTGGCGGTAAAGGTCAGCACCACGCGGCCGGCGGTGGTGGCCTTGGTCACCTGCGGGTCGCGCATTTCGGCCGGCATGTCGGCCTTGACGCGGGCCACCGCGTCGCGCACGTCGTTCACCGCGTCGGAGATGTTCTTCTCCAGGATGAATTCGATGGTGGTGGTGGAGACGCCATCCAGCACGGTGGTGTAGATGTTTTTCACGCCTTGCAGCGTAGCGACCGAGTCTTCGATCTTGCGCGAGACTTCGGTTTCCAGCTGGGCCGGCGCGCTGCCGTCCAGCGTGGCGGTGACGGTGACGATGGGCAGTTCGATGTCTGGGAAGTCCTGCACCGGATTGGCCTTGTAGGCCATGAAGCCGGCCAGCGACAACAGCACAAACAGCATGATCGCCGGGATCGGATTCCTGATCGAGAGGGCGGAGAAATTCATGAGCGGTCCTTATTTGGCGGCGACTTTGGCCGGCGCGTCGGCGCTGACCAGTACCAGGTCGCCGTCGTTGAGGAAGCCGGCACCGCGCACCACGATGTCGGTGCCGGCATTCAGTCCGCCCAGCACTTCGATGCGGTCGCCGAGACGGCGGCCCGGTTGCACCTTGAGCTGGCTGACGTGCTTGTCGGCGTTGAGGCGGAACACGAAGCTGAAGCCGTCGCGCACCACGATGGCTTGCTGCGGCACGGTCATGGCGTCGGAGGCGCCCAGTTCGAACTGGCCGCTGGCGAACATGCCGGCCTTGAACGGCGTGTCCTTGCTGCCGGCATTCTGCGGCAGGTCGACGTACACCAGCGCCGAGCGGGTTTGCAGGTCAACCGTGGGCGCGATCATGCGCACCTTGCCAGTGACTTCGCTGCCGTTGGCGGCTTTCACCACCGCGCTGACGCCGGGCTTGAGGTGACGCAGGTCGGCGGCAACCACCTCTGCGCGCCATTCGAGGCGGCCCTGACGGATCATGCGGAACAGCTCAGTGCCGGCGCTGGACACCGCGCCCACGGTGGCGCTGCGCGCCGAGATGATGCCGCTGTCGGGCGCCACCACGCGCGTGTATTTGAGGCGCAGCTGCTGGCTGGCCAGCGTGGCCTTGGCGGAGGCGATGCGGGCGTTGGCGGTTTGCTCGGCGGTGTTGTATTGGCTGATCTGCTGCGCGCTGAGGGCGCCGGAGTTTTGCAGCGTGCGCGCGCGCGCCGCGTTGGCGGCGGCATCGGCGGCGTTGGCTTCGGCTTCATGCAGCGCGGCCTGGGCCTGGGCGATGTCGGCGTTGACGGTCTCGGATGAGAACACGGCCAGCACGTCGCCGGCTTTGACCACGTCGCCGACGTTGACCCGCACCTCGGTCAGGCGCAGACCGTTCGATTCGGACGACACAACAGCTTCCTGCCAGGCGGCGACGTTGCCGTTGGCGGCCAGTTTGATTGGCAGGCTGGCGGCGCTGGGTTTGGTGGTGGTGACGGTCAACGCGGGCTTGGGCGCGTCGGTTTTCTTGTCGTCGGCGGCCTGGGTGGACGGCGCGTAGGCGGCGATGCCGGCGGCGGCGACGGCGAAGGCGGCCACCAGGACGTAGGCGAGGGGTTTGAGTTTGGTTTTCATGTCGGGCTGTGTGGATTAGTTGGCGGCGCTGGTATTGATGGCGCTCGCGGTCGGCGTGAAGCCGCCGCCGGCGGCGCGGTACAGCGCGACCCAGGCGGCGCTGCGTTCGCGCTGCAGATTGATGACGGTTTGTTCGGCGCTCAGACGGGTGCGGCGCGCGTCTTCCAGTTCGAACAGGCTGGCCATGCCGTTCTTGTAGCGATCGTCGACGGCGCTGTAGTTGGCGCGGTAGCCTTCCAGCGCGGTCTGGGCGTCGCCGGCGCGGGCGGCGGTGCTGTCCAGGTTGACCAACGCTTGTTCGACTTCGCTGGCGGCGGTGCGCACGGTGGAGCGGTAGCTGATCACGGCGGCGTCGTAGCGGGCCTTGGCGGCTTCCACGTTGGCGGCGCGGCGGCCGGCATCAAACACCGGCATCGAGACCGACAGCGGGCCGATGGTCCAGGTGTCGGTGTGGGTGTTGACGCCGCCGGTGAGGAAGTTGGCGACGCCGACCGAGCCGCCCAGCGACAGACGCGGATAGCGTTGCGCGTCGGCGTTACCGACTTCCGCGCTGGCGGCGGCCACTTCGCGTTCGGCGGTGAACACGTCCGGCCGCTGGCTCAGCGTGCGCGCCGGAAGTTCGGTGATCGCCATTGCTGGCGCCTCAGTCGCGACGTTGGCATTCAAGCCGGCGGCCAGCTTCTGGCGCAGCGCCGGTTCGGCAATCGCGGTCAGCGCCGACAGCACTTTGACGTCGACATCGCAGGCGGCGCGTTGCGACAGATAGCGGCTGTTGCCATCGGCCGCGCTGGCACGCGCCAGCGACAGGCTGGCCGGCGACTGGAAGCCCGCCTTGGCACTGAGCTCGGTCAGACGGGCGGTGTCGGCGCGCGAGACGGCGTCCTGCTGCGCCACCGCCAGCAACTGCTCGCAGGCGCGCAGATCGTAATACTGATTGGCCACTTCCGCCGCCACCGACACCCGCGCATCATGCCAGCCAGCGTGCGCGCTTTCCAGACGCGCCTGCGCCGCGTCACGCGTGGCACGATTGGCGCCAAACAGATCCAGCTCCCACGAGGCATTCAGCGCCAGTTGGGTAGTGGTCCCCATCGGTACGCTCGATTGCTGATTGGAGCGGCTCACGCTGCCCGCCGCATCCACATTGGGCACCAGCGCGGCGCCGGCGGTCACGCGGTCTGAGCGCGACTGCGCAATGCGCGATACCGCCGATGCCACCGTCGGACTGGCACTCTGCGCAGACTCGATCAGCTCCGCCAGCAGGCCATCAGCCTGACCGCGCCACCAGGTGGCGAGATCGGTCTGGCTGCCATTGTGCGGCAACGGCGCCTGCCATTGCTGGGGCGCCAGCGCATCCACCTGTGGCGCCGGGCGCTGCACGGCGCAGGCGCTCAGCGTCGCCGCGACCGCCACTGCGGCCGCGCGTAAAAAAATACTCATGCTTTCCCTTGTTGAAGTTTGTTTTTTTCCGCCAGCACCAGCGTCTCCGCATACCCCACCAGATGCGCGGCCCAGGCGGCGATGGCGTCGGGCGTGTCCATCATCTGCGGCGTGATGCGCGCCACCACGTCGCGCGCGATCAGCATCTGCACGCACATCGCCGCGATCGCGTATGCCAGCCGGTGCACGCCATCGTCCGGAGCGGCCAGGCCGAGGTGGCGGCACAGCACCTGCACCAGCGCCGCGTGCTCCGGCAGGATGTTGGTCTCGATCACCTGCTGCCAGATGCCGGTTGGTTCCAGCATCTCGCGGTAGAACAGGCGCAGCATGGCGTCGGCGTCGCCACCGGCCATCAGCGGCGCGATCATCTGCGTGTAATAGCCCTGCAGCGCCTCGCGCAGCGTGAAGTGCGGTTGCGCGAACTGGTCGATGTTGTCGGCCGTCGGCGTGCAGATCACGGCAAAGCAGGCTTGATACAGCCCGGCCTTGTCACCGAAGTAGTAGCTGATGGCGGCCACATTGGCGCCGGCCGCCTGCGCGATTTCGCGGGTCGAGGTTTTGGAGTAGCCCTGTTCGCCGAACAGGCGCATGGCGGCATGCAGCAGCCGCTCGCGCGATAGTTCGCCGTCCGAACGCGGCTTGCGGGCGTCTTCGGCGACGGCGGGCTGGCTGGAATCATGATGGGTAGGTTTAGCGTTCATGCCGGCGATTACATCACACAATTCAAACAAATGATATAACTAAATCGTTTGTTTAATTTATTGCTGAAGTACTCGCTACTTCAGCTTCGATGTGTAGACGGCGGCAAAATGCAAATATTGCAAACCAAAGCAAAAATCTTCGGATCAGGGGAGGGTGGAGGATGGGGGAGCTAAAATCCGAGTCCGGTCTAAACCAGTCTAAACGCGGCCAAGCGGGTCTAACACGGTCTAAGAATCGACGCTGCCGGTCTAAAACAGTCTAAGAAACCGCGATGAAAGTCTAAAACGGTCGCAAAAAAACAGGCGAAAGTCTAAAACGGTCCAGAATTCAGTTCTGAGCGCTAATTTTTAGACCGTTCTAACTGCAGCCGGTTGAAGCGGTTTCTGTAATCGGCGGCGCGTTCCCAGTAATCCTCGCCTGGGAAGCGGAGCCAGATGAAACGCCAGGCGTTGCGGCCTTTGGCGTGCCGATTGGCGAATATGGACGGCGTTAGTGATGTGCGGGACGGGTATCCATCAAGTGGAATTCCAGATCCATGAAATCGGTGAGCGGCAGATCTACGGGGCGCATGGGTTCGTACGGCATGATTTGGTCCCCCTCTGAAATGAGTCTAAAGGTTGGACACGGGAACCGGAATTTAGTTCGTTTTAGACTTTCGGCCTCTTAGAAAAGACCGAATTAGACTTTTGCCCCTTTTTTCTAGACCGAATTAGACTTGGCTGACCAGATTTTGGACTGTGTTAGACCGAATCGGCCTCGTTTAGACTGGATTAGACCGTTTCTCAAAAAGAGCTCCCCAAGGGGCAGTGCCGGGCGCTGGGCGCCGGGGCAAAAAAAAACCCGCTACCAAACGGTGCGGGTTGAATTCCAATGTTCAGCGAACGGATTGGAGGAGACAGTTCCACTATACCTCCATTTATGTTGCGCTGCAATACCGTAGAATTACGTTGTTATTATGGTCATCTTTTTTTAAAATCAAAGCCTTTTGTGCTGCACCGCACATTCTTTTAATCAATTGCTACGAGGCAAAGCCAAGGTGAAGGTGCTGCCGTGGCCGAAATCGCTCTTGAAGAATAGCGAGCCGCCGATCAGGTTGGCCAGGTTCTGGCACAGGTAGAGGCCGAGGCCGGCGCCTTCGGCGTGGCGGGTCGAGGTCGAATCCAGCTGCGAGAATGCCTGGAACAGCTTGGCCTGGTCTTCTTCGCGGATGCCGGCGCCGCTGTCGGCCACCGAGAACTCGATCAAATTCTTGCCGCCGTTTTCACCGGCACGCTCGGCCAGCGTCACCCGCACCGTGCCCACTTCGGTGAATTTGATGGCGTTGTTGCCAAGGTTGAGCAGAATCTGGGTCAGCGCGCGGCGGTCGGTTTCCAGCACGATGGCGGGATCGGCCAGTTCCATTTCCAGCGCCAGGTTCTTTTGCAGCGCCAGCGGACGTAGCGTGTCCACCACATCCTTGACCACTTCCTGGCACTGTACCGTTTCCAGTTCCAGCGTGACCTTGCCGGCTTCGATCTTGGCGACGTCGAGGATGTCGTTGATCAGCGAGAGCAGGTGACGGGCGCTGGTGCGGATGGTGTTGAGCTGCTTGTCCTGTTCCGGCGTCAGCGGGCCGGGCAGTTTCATCAGCAGCGCGCCGGTGAAGCCGATGATGGCGTTCAGCGGTGTGCGCAGCTCGTGCGACATATTGGCGATGAAGGCCGATTTCATGCGGCTCGCTTCGGCCAGCTCCAGGTTCTTCAGCGCGATTTCGCGGTTGATGGTTTCCAGCTCGCCGGCATGGTGCGCTAGCCGCATATTCAGCTCGATCACCTGGCGCTCGCGCGCCTGCAGTTCGCTGTTGACCTGCACCGCCTGTTCGTAGGTGGAGATCAGCAAGTCCAGAATCTGTTGGCGGTCGGCGTTGATGAAGTGCTTTTGCTCGCCCAGATAGAGAGCGATGCCGATCTCCATGTTCTGGTTCTTGCGCAGCTTCTGGTTCATCAGCATGTGGCCGATGCGGTTCAGCAGATAGTCTTCCGCATACGGCTTGCGGATGAAGTTATCGGCGCCGCATTCGATGCCGCGGATGATGTCCTTCGGGTCCATCAGCGAGGTGACCAGGATCACCGGGATGTCGCGCAATTCCGGATCGGCCTTGATGGCGCGGCACAGCGTGTAGCCGTCCATCTCGGGCATGACGATGTCAGACAGCACCAGGTGCGGCTTGCGTTCGCGGATCGCTTCCAGCGCCACGCGGCCATTGGAGGCGACGCGCGCGTTGTAGCGCATCGACTGGATCAGACGGCGCAGGCGTTCAGCCTGGGTGGGGCTGTCTTCGACAATCAGGATTTCGACTTCATCGGGCTGTATTTCGTAGCTGGTGTCCACAGACCACCCTCCTGGTGCATTGTTAGCTGTACAGACTATATCGGATTTAGTCGTCAGAGGGAACCGGTCCCTGGAAGCCATGTGCGCGCCAGGTCAGCACCAGCGTATCGCGATGGCCGTGCGCCGCCAGCGGCTGGATGGGAGTGGATTCATGGATGACAGTTTCGTCATTCAACAACAGCATGGTCCACGGTTCGGTCATGGTGAAACGTTTGCCGTTGGGGCCATCGGCCTCGAAGACGCGGGTTTCGCCGCCCTTGATGCCGACCCGGCCGATCAGCAGCACGGCGACGAAATCGACGCCGTCGCGGTGCGCGCCTTCCGGGGTCGGACGGCCGATGCCATCGGCGGTGTCGATGCGGAATTGGTGCGCTTCCACATACCACGGCGCCGCTTGCGCGCCGTTATCGGCGTCATCGCGTGCCGCGCTGCACAACTGGCCGATCGCGGTGATCAGCGCCGGCCAGGCCGGTTGCGCCACGGTGGCCGGCAGCACCGGCTCGAACATGCGGTTCATGCCGCCGTGCAGGGCGTTGTATTCAAGCGGTTGCCAGTGCGCGCGGTGCTCGGTCTGGCTCAGTTCGTTTCTGTGCTGGACAAAGCAGGAGTGGCGCCGGCGGCGGTAGCGGCCGCCGTCCTTCAGGTAGTTGTCCAGTTCCAGCGCGTCCCAGCTCGGGATCAGCGCGTTCAGGCTGTTCAGGGACAGGCCGGCCAGCGCGGCCACATCCTGCGGCTGCAACAGGGCGTAGCCGTCCTGACGCAGGGCGGAGACGGCGTCCGCCAGCGGTGTGTAGAGTGGTGTGTTCATAGGCTTAAGCGGCGGCGGTCATCAGGCTGGAGCGCAGTTCGTCGAGCTGGCGCTTGATGCCGCTCAGCTGCTCCACATTGCACTGGGTCGCCTGCAGAATCGATGGCGGCAGCTTGGCGGCCTCGTGGCGCAGCGCGTCGCCGTGCGGCGTCAGCTTGATGATGACCTGGCGCTCGTCGTTGGCGGCGCGGGTGCGGGTGATCAGTTCGGCCGCTTCCATCCGTTTCAGCAGCGGCGTCAGCGTGGCCGAGTCGAGGAACAGGCGTTCGCCCACTTCCGACACGGTCAGTTCGTTTTTTTCCCACAGTACCATCATCACCAGGTATTGCGAGTAGGTCAGGCCGAGGCTGCGCAGCAGCTTGCGGTACAGCTTGCTCATCGCCAGCGAAGTCGAATACAAGGCGAAGCACAATTGGCCGTCCAGCTGCGGGACGGCATGAGGTGGCGTTTGGGTTTCCATGTTTGCAGTATAGGTAGTGCGCTATATAATTGCAAGCTAGGTGGCGAAAATAGTTTTGGGCGTGCAATTCCACTCGGTTATGATGGGAGAAAGTACACACGGGGAGTGGCGGCGCATGAATGTCAAAAAGGCCATCGTACTGATCGTCGATGAGGCTACGGACCAGCTGATCCAGATGAACGCGATGTTGGAAGATCAGTACGAAGTCCGGCTGGCCAACAGCGGTCGCGCCGCGCTGGACATCATGCAGCACGTGCCACGCCCGCATCTGGTGGTGGTGGACGCGCAACTGTCGCAGGTCGATGGCTACAGCGTGTGCCAGCAGCTCAAGTCCAGCCCCGACACCGCCGAGATTCCCGTCATTTTCCTGCAACGCGAAGTCGATGAGCAGCGCGCGCTGGCCTGCGGCGGCGCCGACGTGGTGGCCAAGCCGGTGATCGGCGAGGTGCTGCGCGCGCGCGTCGGCACCCATCTGCAGCTGCGCCATTCGCGCGAACTGCTGAAGCAGCAGCGCAATCTGCTGGAACATGTGGTGGAAGAGGTCACGCTGGAACTGAGCCAGATGCTGGACGCGATGATCTGGGCTCTGGCCTCGCTGGCCGAAACGCGCGAATACGAAACCGCCAACCATCTGCGCCGCGTGCAGCATTATGTGGTGGCGCTGGCGCGCCAGCTGCAATCGCACAAGCGCTTCGAGGAAGAGCTGAGCGACGCCAATATCAAGGCGCTGTTCAAGGCGGCGCCGCTGCACGACATCGGCAAGGTGTCGATCCCGGACGCCATCCTGCTCAAGCCGGACCGCCTGACCGACGCCGAGTTCGAGATCATGAAGAAGCACACGGTGTATGGCCGCGACGCCATCGTCAATGTCGAGCATGCGCTGGGCTACACCAACACCTTCCTGCGCTACGCGCGCGAGATCGCTTATTCGCACCAGGAGAAGTTCGACGGCTCCGGCTATCCGGAAGGGTTGAAGGGCGAGACGATACCCATGTCGGCGCGGCTGATGGCGGTGGCCGATGTGTATGACGCGCTGATTTCCAAGCGTGTCTACAAGCCGGCCTTCACCCACGAAACCGCGATGGAGATGATACGGCAGGGCAGCGGCGAACATTTCGATCCCGACGTGGTCGACGCCATGCTGACGGTGGAGGAGGAATTCATGGCCATCGCCGAACGCTATAGCGATCCAGTCCGCTGATTATGCGCGGGCGCGGCTACCTGGCTTTCTTTGTCGGGATATGCCTGACAGCCTGGACCTGCTATTTTGTGATGGAAGAGCAGCAGCGGCTGCAGGTGCAGGCCAGCTTCCAGCGCGATACCGAAAAGGTGGCGCGCGACACCCAGAACCGCTTGCAGATTTATTTCGACACGCTGCACGCCATGAAGGGCATGTATGCGCTCAACGACCAGATCGACCGGCTGCAATTTCACCGCTTTGTCAGCGAGCTCAAAGTCGAGCGGCGCTACCCCGGTTTTCAGGCGCTGCAATTCGTGCGGCTGGTGCCGGAGGCCGAGCTGCCGGCGTTCGTCGAACGGGTGCGGCGCGACCGCGCGCTGGAGCCGCAGGGCTATCCCGGCTTCCATGTGCATCCGGCCACGCGCCGTCCGCTGCATTACCTGATCGAATACACCGAACCGCTGAAGGGTAACGAGAACGCCTTCGGGCTGGATCTGGCGGCGCTGCCGCCGCACCTGAAGGCGCTGGAGCTGGGACGCGACAGCGGCGAGATCGTCGCCACCGAGCGTATCACGCTGGTGCAGGACGCCAGCGGCGAACCGGGCTTCGTGGCGCGCGCGCCGGTGTACCGGGTCGGCATGCCGCAGGAGACCACGGCGCAGCGGCGCGAGGCGCTGGAGGGGTTTGTGGCGATCGTGTTCCGCGTGAATGCGCTGATGCGCGAGGTGATCGAGCCGTCGCTGCTGGACCATCTGCATGTGCGCATCGAGGATGGCGGCTTCCAGAGCGGTAAACCGCCGCCACCCGGCACCGACACCCTGCTGTACGACAGCGACGGCAAGGTGGAGAGCGAGCAGGAACGCAGCGAGAACGTGCCGGGACTGCGCGCGCAAGCCGTGCTGTCGGTCGGGCAGCGCCACTGGATCGTCAAGTTTGAAGGACGCGCCGGCGCGCGCTACGGCAGTTCGCGCTTGCCGGTGGTGTTGATCGGTCTCGTTGGCATCATCATCAGCGCGCTGATCGCGGCGCTGCTGGTGGCCAACCGGCGCGAGTCGGACGTGCGGCACGGGCTGGAATTCAGCCTGCAGGAATTGGAACTGCAGAAGCATAACGCCGAGCAGGCGCGCAACGATCTGTCGCGGGTGGTGGTGACGCTGAAGCAGGCGCAGACCAATCTGCAAACCTCGGAGAAGATGGCGTCGCTGGGCGCGCTGGTGGCCGGCGTGGCGCACGAGTTGAATACGCCGATCGGCAACAGCCTGCTGACCGCGACCTCGCTGGGCGACATGGTGGGCGATTTCGAACGCCGCATGAAAGAGGGCGGCGGCATGAAGCGTTCGGCGCTGGATGCGCTGCTGACCGATGCGCGCAAGGCGTGCGACATCATGAGCAGTTCACTGACCCGCGCGGCCGATCTGATTACCTCGTTCAAGCAGGTGGCGGTGGATCAGGCCAGCGGCCAGCGGCGCCGCTTCCGGCTGGACGAGGTGCTGCACGATACGCTGACCACCTACGCGGCGCAGCTGCGCCGCAAGGGCTGCGCGGTGACGGTGGATGTGCCGGCCGATCTGGAGTTCGATTCGTATCCGGGCAGCTTGAGCCAGGTGCTGAGCAATTTGATCGGCAACGCGCTGCTGCACGGCTTCGATGGCCGCGACAGCGGCACCCTGCTCATCAGCGCGCGGCGCGAGGGCAAGGATCTGGTGCTGCTGCAGATGAAGGACAATGGCGTCGGCATGACCGACGTGGTGCTGCACAAGATCTTCGATCCCTTCTTCACCACCAAGATGGGGCAGGGCGGTTCCGGGCTGGGGATGAATATCGTTTATAACATTGTGACCGGTGTGTTGAAGGGGACGATACGGGTGGAGTCGGTGCCGGCGGCGGGCACCAGCGTGCTGCTGGTGCTGCCGCTGTCGCCGGCGCCGGAGGAGGAAGCGGGTCAGGCGTAGCGCTGGCGCAGCAGCTGCAGCATGGCGACGTTGAGTTCCCACGCGTTGGCCACTTCCTGCTGCGTGTAGGGCAGGGTCTGGGTGTAGGGCACCGGGCCGAATTCCGGCGTGATGGTCATGCGTTCGGCGCCGGCTTCGCGGCGCAGGCGAATAATCTCGTCCCACCACGACAGGTGTGCTTGCAGTGCGGCTTGCGATTCCGGGGCGCGGAAGTCGCCCACCTGCGGACCCTGGGCGTGACCGACGCGGGCGTGGATGTGGCGCACGTGCGGCAGCGTGGCGGCCAGCGTTTGCGGCTGGTCTTCCAACAGCGATTCGCAGGCGCAGCACCAGTGCGACAGGTCGGCGGTCAGCTGCAGCTGCGGCATCTGCTGCAGATACGGCAGCAGCAGCATCGGGTGGCCGCTGAAACGGCTGCGGTGGATCTCGTGGTAGATCGGCACGCCGTGCTGGCGCGAGATATCGTCGGCCAATTGCAGCAGTTCCAGGTTCTGCGCCGGCGTGTAGTAATCCTTGCCGGTGTGGCAGTTGATGTGGACCGGTTTGGCGGCGCAGCAGTTGTGCAGCAGTTCGGCCAGCGCGGCCTTGTGCGGCTCGAAGCCGGGGTGGAATACCGTCTCCCACTGCGCGGCGATCAGCTGCAGGCCGGCGTCGGCGATCTGGCGTACCCAGTCGTCACGCTCGGCGGCGTCCAGCGGCAGCGACATTTCGATGCCGTCGAAACCGGCGGCCTTCACGCGCTCGATGAACACCGGCGCCGGCAGCTCGTTGTTGCCCCACTGGGCGGCGAAAATCTGAATGCGCATTACACGAAGCCTCGCGCCGGCAGCTTGTCGTCGCGCTGAATCCAGTTCTGCGGCGAGTAGTTGGTGGCACCATCGGTGACGTGCAGCGTGTAGGCGTGACGCGATACCGCCGAGCGGTTCGGCGCGCTGTAGTGCGGCAGCAGGCCGTGGAAGCACACCAGGCTACCGGCCTTGCATTCCAGCGGCACGGCGGTGCTGTTGTCCGGCCATGGCAGGTCGCTCAGCTTTTCCATGCGCACGTCGTCGCCGTTGCGCAGGAAGCGTTCGCGCATCGGGCCGCGATGGCCGCCTGGTTCGGCCCACATGCAGCCGTTGTCCAGGGTGGCGTCTTCCAGCGCGAACCAGAAGGTGGTGACGCTGACTGGATCGGTGTCGAAATAGGTGGCGTCCTGGTGCCAGCGCACTTCGCCGCCGATGCCGGGCTGCTTGAAGATGTACATCGATTGCCATACCTTTGGATCGCTCAGGCCCAGATCGCGCGCCAGCTGCTCCAGGCGCGCATCGGCGGTGAAGGCGCGGAAGGCCGGGTCGAGGTCGTGCATGGCGTGGCCGATTTTGTTGATCGACAGTTCCTTGGCCTGTTTCAGCTGGCCGTCGGCGCCAAAGGCTTCTTCTTCAAAGAAGCAGCGGATGGTGTTGTCGGAGCCGAGGAAGTAATCGTCGGTGGTCTTTTCCTGCTCGATGGTGCTGAAGATGCCGGATTGGGTGGCTGGATCGAAATCGTTGACAATCTGGCCGGCGCGGGCGCGCAGCGCGGCGATCTCCGCCGGCGATTTAAAGCCCGGGATGACGATGAAACCATCGCGTTGATATTGTTGTTTTTGTGCTTCTGTCAGCATTTCCAGCTCCGTCGGGGAATAGTCGATGTTGAGCATTTTACGGCCGTGGCGAGGGCGTCACAATCGGCAAAAGGTTGACACATTGTCGCCAAAATAGAGACAATCCAGCCATGGACCAGTTACGTGCGATGGAAATTTTTGTCGAAGTGGCAAGGCTGCGCAATTTTAGCGAAGCCGGCCGTAGGCTGGGCCTGACGCGGGCCATGGTCAGCAAGGCCATTCTGCAGCTGGAGGAAAAGCTGGGGGCGCGGCTGCTGCACCGCTCCACGCGCGAAGTCAGTCTGACCGATGTCGGCCAGGCGTATCTGGCGCCGTGCACGGCGACGGTGGCGCACGCGCAGGAAGCGGCGCGCGCGGTGGCGCAAACCGGCGACGATCTGGCCGGGCCGTTGCGGATACAGGCGCCGTCCAGCTTCGGCAGCGAATGGCTGGCCGGCGCGCTGGCCGACTTCGCGCTGCTGCATCCGCAGCTGGAGCCGATGCTGTACGTCGACGACGCGCTGCTCGATCCGATCGAACATGGCTTCGACCTGACGATACGGGTGGGCGGCATTCCGGACGTGCACGCGCTGGCGATGCGGCCCTTGGCGCCGTGCCGTGGCGTGTTGTGCGCGTCACCGGCCTATCTGGCGCGGCATGGCGCGCCGCTGACGCCGCAGGATCTGCAGCAGCACCGCTGCCTGCACTTCAGCCATCTGACCGACGGCACGCAATGGCACTTCACGCGTGGCGAGGAGCGGCAGTCGGTGCGGGTGCCGGCGGCGTTCACCGCCAATAATGGACTGGTGCTGCAGCAGGCGGCGCAGCGTGGTCTCGGCATCGTCTACAACACCACCTTCCTGGCCTGGCGCAGCCTGATGGAGGGCACGCTGGTGCCGGTGCTGAGCGACTGGCAGCTACCGTTGAACCATCTGAGCGCGCTATACCCCGCCAGCCGCCAGCCCTCGCCCAAAGTGCGCGCCCTGATCGATTTTCTGGTGGCCGAATACCAGCCCATTCCGCCGTGGGACCGGGCCTTGAATCAAAGTGGATTGTTGTCGTCAATTTAATGACATTCACGTAAGATGGACGAATTCGCTACTTCAATATCGCCATCATGCACATCGCCATACTGACGTTTGAAGGCTTCAACGAGCTCGATTCACTGATCGCGCTGGGTATGCTGAACCGGATCAAGAAGCCCGGCTGGCGCGTCTCCCTTGCCTGTCCCGAGCCGCGCGTGACATCGATGAACGGCGTCACGCTGGAGGCGCAATGCTCGCTGGCCGACGCCGCGACAGCCGACGCGGTGCTGGTCGGCAGTGGCATCCTGACCCGGCAGATCGCCGCCGACGCCGCGCTGATGGCGCAGCTCAAGCTGGACCCGAGCCGGCAATTATTGGGTGCCCAGTGTTCGGGCGCGCTGATACTGGCCAAGCTGGGCTTGCTGAACAACCTCCCCGCCTGCACCGACCTCACCACCAAGCCCTGGGTGCAGGAAGCCGGCATCGAAGTGCTGAATCAGCCGTTCTTTGCGCGCGAAAACGTCGCCACTGCGGGTGGCTGTCTGAGCGCGCAGTATCTGGCCAGTTGGGTGATTGCACGGCTGGAGGGCGTGGACGAGGCACAAGCGGCCATGCACTACGTCGCACCGGTTGGCGAAAAAGATGAATACGTCGCGCGCATGATGCGCAATATCGGCCCTTACTTGAACTTGAGGAGCAGTCTATGAGACTTCACGCCGTCGCAATCGCCTTTGCCTTGTTGTGCGCCGGTGGCGCTCACGCCGATGAACTGGACGACATCATCCAGGCGGAAATGAAGATGCGCCAGATTCCCGGGCTGTCGCTGGCCATCATCGACAACGGCAAGATCGTCAGGGCGCAGGGCTATGGGGTGACTGAAAAGGGCGGCAAGACGCCGGTCAGCGCCGACACGCTGTTCCAGGCTGGTTCGGTCAGCAAGCCGGTGGCGGCGCTGGGCGCGCTGCATCTGGTGGAGCAGGGCAAGCTGGCGCTGGACGACGACGTCAACGCCAGGCTGGTGACGTGGAAGGTGCCGGACAATGCGCTGACCGCTGAAAACAAGGTGACGCTGCGTCGCTTGCTCAGCCACAGCGCAGGGCTGACCGTGCATGGCTTCCCCGGCTACGCCATCGGCGCGCCGGTGCCGACGGTGGTGCAAGTGCTGAACGGCGAGCCGCCCGCCAACACGCCGCCGGTGCGGGTCGACATCGCCCCCGGCAGCAAGATGCGCTACTCCGGCGGCGGCTTCACCGTCATGCAGCAGTTGGTGGCCGACGTCAGCGGCCAAACCTTCCCCGACTATATGCGCGACGCCGTGCTCAAGCCACTGGGGATGAACGACAGCTCCTACCAGCAGCCACCGACGGCCGAGCGCGCGCGCCTGAACGCCAGCGGGCATCTGGCCGACCGCAGCGTGGTGGCGGGACGCTGGCACGTGTATCCCGAAATGGCGGCCGCCGGCTTGTGGACCACCGCGTCGGACCTGGCGCGTTTCGCCATTGGCCTGCAGCAGGCGTTGGCCGGCAGCGCTAATCCGGTGATCTCGGCCGACATGACGCGGCAGATGCTGACGCCGCAAAAAGACAGCGCCGGCCTGGGCATCTTCCTGGAGGGCAGCGGCGACGCGCAACGCTTCTCGCACGGTGGCCGCGACGAAGGCTTCGATACGCTGCTGACGGCATTTTCCCGCACCGGCCAGGGCGTGGTCATCATGATCAACACCAACGACAATTCCCGCATGATGGGGCGGTTGGCGACCGCCGTCGGCCGCGCCTATCACTGGCCGGATGCGGACAACGAGCAGGTGCTGAAGCCCGCCGCCATCAAGCTCGATGCCAGGTCGCTGGCGCGCTACACCGGCCGCCATGAGTTATCCAGCAACGCGATGGGCAGTTTCGATGTACAGGATGGCCGTCTGCTGGGCATCGCCGGCGGCTTCCCCGACGAAGTATTCATCCCCACCGGCACGCACCGTTTTTACTCGACATCACGCAACTGCGAGCTGTTGTTCATCTTTGATGCGCACGGCGAGGTGACGGCTGTGGAAGTGAAGACCAAGGAGAAAACCAGCAAGGCGCCGCGTATTGGCCCGTTGCTGCACACGCTGAAAGCGCGCCGCGATCCGGACCCCGCGCGCACCCGCAAGCTGCAAGCGCTGATTGCCGCCGCCGCGCAGGGCAGCAGCGCGTTTTCCGATTCGCCGCTGGCCGCCGACGGCGTCAAGCGCGACTTTGGCAATCGCCCGATCGGCGAGCTGGCGAACATCACCGCGCTGACTTTCCTGGATCAGCAAGCGGTGGCCGGCCGCGAGATCGAACGCCATGGCGGCAAGGTGGCCAGCGTATTGGCGTTCAAGGCGGACGGCAAACCGCAGCGCAAGCTGCTGGTCTACCTGACCGCCGACGGCTTGTTCACCGACTACGACGTGGTGGACGATTAATTGGACGGCGCTTCCCAGGCGCCGTTGCGGTAGACCCGCTGGTCATCGAGGTAGACGCCATCGGTGACGGCGAAGACGTCGATGTGGTAGCGCGCGTCCTTGCGCTTCAGCTGCGGCTTGGTGTAGACGCCGTGCTTGGCGCCCAGCGACAAGTGGATGCCGCACATGCGCTCATAGGTGCCGATATCGTCCACCATGCGCTCGCGCGAGAACGCGCGGTTCATGCCGAAGCCCAGTTCGCGCAACCACACCTCACCCTCATGCTCGCGGATGATGGCCAGCATATTGTCGAATTCCGGCGTGCTGTTTTCGGTGCCGGTGATGCGGCCTTTTTCAACGATGATGGTGATCGGCGCGGCCGGGCGGTTGACCAGGAATTTGGTGTCGCCAAACACGAAGATACGCGCGCGGCCATGCACCGCTTCCAGATCCTGCGCTTCGGTGAACACCTCGCCCAGCGGGAACTGGCCGCCGATATTGGTCATGCCGCTGTAGTCGCCGATATTCAGCTTGGCCGATTCGAACGGAGAACCGAACACCAGCTGCGCGCCATCGCCGCTGTCGACCATGCCGTGTTGGGCGCGGTCGATGCGCGCCTTCAGCGCGTGGCCGACGCCGCGATAGTAGGCCGGGTCATAGGCCAGCGATTCGATGTAGTCCAATCCCTGCTGGCCCGGCATGCGCGACAGGTGCACGTGCTCGATCACTTTCAGGCCGCGCTTGAACAATTCGATGCGGATGCGGTAGGCGTCCATGCGGAAGCTGCTCGACTGCACCAGCACCACCAGGTCGCCGGCTTGCAGGCGCGCGAAGGTGGCCAGGATGGCGTCCGGCGTGGTCTGGTCGAAGTCGATGAATTCGGCGTCGGGCGCGGCGCGGCGATAGGCTTCGGTCAGGGCGCGATTCAGGTCGGTGCGGGTGTCGTAGACGATCAGCGCGGCGTGCGGGGCGCGGTGTTCGAGCGCGATGCCGAGGGTGTCGCGCAGATAAACGCCGGCGCGGTCGACGGCGGCTTCGGGAATGGCGCCGAAACGCGATGGGGTGGACGTCATGGTGAGGCGGTTTGTAAGGGTTCAGCCCGCATTATAAGGGTTTGCCCGCCACGCCACGCCGCCGCGCATTCTCCTTGTAATGGGCAAGGGAGCGATATAAAATGGAAAAATAGCCTTGCAGCAACTCCTTGGCAATAACGACAGGAAGCATAATGACTGTATTGATGGGACAGGATTTGCCGTTGGAGCGGCCGGATACGAGCGGCCGCGCCGCCTTGTTTGTGCCGACGGCGGCGATCAAAACCGATGTGCTGGAAGCGGTGCGGATGGGGGCGGCGATTGTCGGATATGGCAATCATGATCGTACGCTAACGATTTACTATGAGAGCAACCGCTTCAACGAGGCCAATCTGGTCAAGTGGGAGCAAAAGGCGCGCAAGGCGTTCGAGCGCCTGGCGGAGAATTTGCCGACCGTGTCCAAGATGGTCAGCAAGCCGGAGAATTTCGAGCAGGTGGGTTACATTAGCAGCAAGGGCATTTTGATTCGTCGCATGGAAAAGCTGATGACCTGGCTGGAGAAATCCGATGCGATGAATACCGCGCCGGCCTCTGAAACCATCGACTTCGCGCCGCCGCCGCCGCCGAAGAAAATCGTCGCCGAATAAGCCGCTGTTACAGCGGCTTTTTTAATGGGTCGGGCCGCGCCGCGATGGTGACGATGGAGCGGGTTTTGGCCGCGCCATCGGCGTTTTCGGTGAAGAATTGTTCGCTGTGGGCGTCGTAGGTGATTTTGGCGCTGGCGGCTTCTTCCGTTACCTTGCCGCTGGCCAGGAATTTGACATTGGCGTGGCCGTCGATGGTCAGCAAGTCGTCCTTCTCCACGTAGGTGATGGTGCTGCCTTCGCCGTGGATCCATTTATCGTCGGTGGAATCCTGCTTTTGTTTGAACCTGGCCAGGTGGCCGTTGGCCGCATGGACGGTGTAGACGTGATAGCCGTCCGGCGTTTCAGTCACGGTCAGGCTGTCGGACGCGATCCACAAGCTGCCTTTGGTGAGCACCACATTGTCGCTGGCGTGCACCACGCCTTTGATGGTGTCGTAATGCATTGCGCCGTCAGAGGCGATCACGGTTTGCTCGAAGCGGTCGGCGCGCTCGGCGGAGGCGATCAGCGGGATGGCCAGTGCGGCTATGCAGATTAGCGTTTTCATTGGGTAGGTGTCCAGTTGCGCAGACGCTCGTATTGCGTCTTGTATTGGTCGGCGAGGCAGTCGGCGGTATTGCATTGCTGGTCGCGTGCTTTGAGCCAGTCGCGTTGCAAGGTCTTGAGTTGTTCCTGGGCGATGGTGCTGCCCGAGCCTAGCCGTATCCGTTGATACAGCTGGCTTAACGCCAGGTCCTGCGCGGACAACGCGCCATCGGCGCAGATGATTTTTTCAACGTTGCTGGCGGCGCGCTGGCAGTCGAACGACGGGCCTTGCGGCGGCGGGCGGAACTTCTCTGGGTCACTGTAACGCGCTGCGTCCAGCGGCTGTTGCTGGCCGTCGCGGCCGACGAAACTGACCGATGTCGTGGTTAAATCGTGGTCGTCCAGCCATGCGATCAGCGCGGCCCTGGCCTGGGGCGGGATGTGATCGGCCGACAGGCTGTTTGAGCCCAGCAGCAGTGTGTCGGGTACATGATAGGCGCCCAGGCTGGCGCCGGTTTGGGTGTCCACCCACAGGAAGCCTTTTTCATCGCAGCTGTGGGGGCGGCAGGCCGATACGCTGACGTAGCGCCGCTGCGCGATTAGCACCGCATCCGGCGGCCCGCCCAGCGACGCCAGTACTTGCTCGGACAACGCCGAGGGTAGCCTGCTGTTGACCAGTTGCGTGGCCCGTTTATCCAAGATGAATTGGTTGGTCGATTTGCCTTCATAACTCAGCGGCCAATCCGCCTGCCCGGCCACGGCGGCGGCGTTGGCAAACAGCATGCTGAGCGCAAGCGCGGCAAATCGGAATCGCATCGCGAACTTTCTTCAGTGAATGTATTCCCAGTCTAGCAGTTGCGTATTTTGTAAATAGTGTTTATTTTGTAACGAGGTGTTTCGTGCGCGGTGGTAGGGCGTGAAGTTGTATGCTTTTGGAAAGAACCTATTCTTTCAGGAGATGATCATGATGATGCGTTATGTGGCAGTGACGTTGACGGCGCTGGCGCTGCTGGGCGGTTGTCAGAAGAAGGAAGATCCCAGCGAGGCCGGGCCGGCCGAGCGCGCGGGGCGCAAGATCGATCAGGCCACCGAGCAGGCCGGTCAGAAGCTGGATCAGGCCGGACACAAGCTGGATAACGCGGCGCAGCAGGCCAGCCAGCAGCTCAGCGATGCGGCCAAGGAAACCAGCCAGCAGCTGGACAAGGCCGCCGACAAGGCCGGCGAGACGCTGAACAGCGCCACCAAGGAAGCCGGCCGCAAGCTGGAACGCGCCGGCGAGAAGATGCAGAGCGCCGCCGACGAACGCGAGGCCAAGAAGTAGGCGCCGCTCTGCTTGTTTAGCGGCCGCCCTTGGCGGCGGCGTGCTTGATCGAGACCACGTTGGTCTGTTCGGTCGGCGTCGGCGGATGGGTGTCGGGATCGCCGCCCAGCACCACGCTCAAATCGACAAAGCCGGCGCGCCAGGCGCGCTCCAGATCCTGTTCGATCGCTTCCATCGAGGTCAGGTGGAAGTTCTCGAAACCGCGCACGCCGTAAGCGCGGTTGCGGCCATGGGCCTTGGCCAGATACAGCGCCATGTCGACCAGATTCACCGCCCGCTCCCACGCCAGCAGCTGGCCGCCCGGTATCAGCGGGAACGGCGAAAAGCCGACCGACACCTGCACCGTGATCTGATGCTCGCCATATTGCAAAGCCTGCGACGAAATGCTGGTCAGGATGCGGCGCGCGATTTCATCCACGCCGTGGCGCGGAATCGCCGGCAGGAAGGCCAGAAACTCCTCGCCGCCCCAGCGCACGATCATGTCGGTCTCGCGTAGCGCCACCCGCAGATTTTCCGCGATCATCTTCAGCACCGCGTCGCCGGCCGCATGGCCGTAGTTGTCGTTGATATGCTTGAAGTGATCGACGTCCATCAGGAACAGCGCGCCGACCATGTCGTCCTGGCGCTGCTGCGTATTCAGCGTGCGCATGAAATCCTGGAAGTGGCGCCGGTTGTACAGCGTGGTCAGCGGGTCCAGCGTCGATTGCGCCTTCAGCTCCAGGTTCTTCACCTGCAGCTGTGCATTGGTGTGCCGCACCTTGCGGTACAACAGGCCGACCACCGCCGCGGCCAGCGCGAACACCAGGGCCAGCAGCCACCACACACGCTGCTGCAGCCGGCGGTTGTCGAGCTCCGCGCCCTTGACCTGATTCTCATGACTCAGCAGATCGATCTGGCGCTGCTTTTTTTCGGTTTCATACTTTTCCTGCAGCTCCAGCGTGGCCTGCTGGCGGCGTTTCTCAAACAGCTCGTTGGAGATGGCACGCTCGCGGTGATAGGCTGACACCGCGCCGGCCAGGTCGCCCACTCGCTCCAGCGCCTCGCCATACTCGCGCAAGGCCGCCTGCAGATCCGGCTTGTTGTTCTCCTGCTCGTAGCGCGCCATGCCCAGCTCATACTGTTTCTTGCCTTCGGCCAGACGGCCCATGCCGAGGTAAGACTGGCCGAGATTGACGCGCGCCGTGGCCTCCACCGATTTGTCGCCGGTCTTTAATGTCGACTGCAGCGACTCCTGCGCGTATTGCGCCGCGCGGGCGAAGTCGCGCTGTTTCAGATAGCTGTCCGACAGATTCACCAGCGTGATGCCGACCATCTGTTCCGCGCCCATGTCGCGCTCCAGTTGCAGACTATCCTGCAGCGCGCGCAAGGCCCGCTTGGGCTGGCCGGAATCGATCGCCAGCGCGTACTCGGTGATGCGGGCCATCGCCATGCGGCCGGGCGAATGCAGTTTGGCGGTTTCGGCCAGCAGCTCGCCCAGCGTTTCCGAGGCGTTGTCGTACTCCTTCATCTGGATATGCAGCTTGGCCAGCGCGTTCAGCGCCGCCACCAGGCTGATGGCGTCGGTCTGCGGCGGCCGCGCCAACTCCACCGCATGCTGCAGCTTGACCAGCGCGGCCGGGAAGTTGCCCTGCTCGGCGTAGGTCTGGCCGGCGGTGACGGTGGCTTGTACCTTGAGCGGATTGTCGCTGGTGGTGAGCGCCAGCCGTTCGGCTTCGAAGGCCAGGCTGTGGGCGGCGGCGATATCGGCCTGCGCGAACAGCACATAGGTCTTGGTCAGCATGCCCTTGGCGACGATGGCGTTGTCGTGCAGCGATCGGCCGAAGGCGATCACCTGTTCGGCCGCTTCCAGCGCGACGTCGTTCTGGCCCAGACGCATGCGCGCGGCGCTCATCTGGGTGAGGAATTCGGCGCGGGTGTGGGGCGAGGCGGCGGCCATCTCCGGCTGCAGCTTTTGCAGCTGGACCAGTGCCTGGTCGGGAACGAAGCGGCTTCGTTCGCGGATCTCGACGATGCGCTGGTCCAGCGGCGCCTGCGCCTGCGCCCGCGCCCAGGCGGGCGCCAACACCAGCGCGCACACGGACGCCAACGCCAGCACGCGCCGCGTGGTCCAACTCCCGCCGTGTATCGATCCAGCCAACTTGACGCTCCCGCGATTTGCCCCGCAATGTCTAGACAATTATAGACTTGTTGCAGTCAAGAAATCCTGAATAATGTGATTTTTCGCCAAAATCCCACAGTCTGGCGGGGGCAATCGCCTTACGCCGCCAACTGCTGCAACAGGTAGAGGCGTTGATACAGACCGCCATCGATCTGCATCAACTGCTCGTGCGGACCGGTTTCGGCGATGCGGCCGTGATTCAGCACGATGATGCGGTCGGCGTCGCGGATGGTGGACAGGCGGTGCGCGATGGCGATCACCGTCACCTTGCCGCGCAATTCATCCAGCGCGACCTGCACGATTTGCTCGGTTTGCGAATCGATGTGCGAGGTGGCTTCGTCCAGCAGCAGGATGCGCGGCGTGCCGGCCAGCGCGCGCGCGATCGCGATCAGCTGCTTCTGGCCGACCGACAGGCGCGAGCCGCCTTCGCCCAGCGGCGTGTCGTAGCCCTGGTCGAGCGCCGTGATGAAATCGTGCGCATGGGCGGCGCGCGCCGCCGCCTCGATTTGTTCTTGCGACAGGCCGCGGCCCATGTCGATGTTCTCGCGCGCGGAGGCGGCCAGCAGGAACGGGTCTTGCGGCACCAGGCCCACTTCGGCGCGGAAGCGTTCATTGTCGATCGCGTCCAGCGGCATGCCGTGCACCAGAATGCTGCCATGCTGCGCCGGATAGAAGCGCAGCAGCAGCGACAGCAGCGTCGACTTGCCGCTGCCGGTGTGGCCGACGATGCCGACGAAATCGCCCTGCGGGATCTCCAGCGACAAATCGTGCAGCACCGTCTGGCCGGGGTTGTAGGCGAAGTTCAGATGGCGGATGGCGATGGCCGGCGCGCCGCTATCGTTGGCGGCGGTGGCGCGCGCTGCAACCGCGTCGCCGCTGGCGCGGTGTTCCTGCGCCGCGCCTTCATCCAGCAGCGTGGCCACGCGCGCGGTGGCCACCACCGACTGCTGCAATTGGCTGAACTGCATGGTGATCTGAATCAGCGGCTCGATCACGCGCGCCAGATAGCTGATGAAGGCATACAGCACACCGACTTCGGTGGCGGTCATCTCGCGGTGGCCGAACATGAAGATCACCGCCGCCAGCAGGATGATGTTGAACAGGTCCAGCGCGGGCCGCAGCAGCCAGGCATTGGCGCGCAGCTCGGACAGGCGCGCCGTGTAGTGATCCTGATTGGTGGTGGCGAAGCGGCGGCCGAAGCGTTGTTCGGCGTTGCTGGCCTGGAGCACGCTCATGCCGCCGATCGATTCCGCCATCTGGCCATTGATCTCGCTGCGCAGCGCGCGGGCGCGGGTCACGGCCGGCGCGCTCCAGCGCTGGTACAGCCAGACGATCAGCAGCACCGCCGGCAGCAGCGCCAGCACGATCAGCATCAGGCGCCAGTCCAGCCAGGCCATCGCGCACACGGTGCCGACCAAGACGATGGTCGAATCGAGCATCACGAACAGCACCTGGATGTACAGGCTTTTCACCGCCTCGGTGTCGTTGGTGACGCGCGACACCAGTTGGCCGGTGATGGCGCGGTCGAAGAAGGCCATTGGCAGCAGCAGCACGTGGGTGTAGACCATTTCGCGCAGCCGCATCACCGAGCGCATGGCGAGGCCGGACAGGCGCACCAGCTGCAGGTAACGCAGGCCGCTGGCGATCCAGCCGGTCAGCACCACGCCGGCCAGCAGCGCGGCCATGCGCGGCCAGTCCAGATGGTGCGGCAGCAGGTGCTCATCGATCAGCGCCTTGCCCATGATGGGGCCGAGCACTTCCAGCAGCGCGGCGGCGGCCAGCCACAGCACGGCCCAGCCGAGATGGTGCTGGTCGGGGAGGGCGGCGCGGCGCAGCAGCGCGATCGCCTGGCGCATCTGGTTGGTGGTGTCGGGTTTCGTTTCAGGCTTGGTATCAGGCTTCATCAAGGCTGGCTTCCAATTGTTGATAGCGCCACTGGCTGGCGTACCAGCCATCCAGCGCGAGCAGTTCTTCGTGGCTGCCGGTTTCGCTGATGCGGCCATCGCGCAGCACGATGATCAGGTCCGCGTTGACCACGGAGCTGAGGCGGTGGCTGGCGATCACCGCGCTGCGGCCGTGGCGGGCCTGGCGCAGCTCTTCCAGATGGTCGAGGATGCGGGTTTCGGTGCCGGTATCGACGGCGGACAGCGCGTCGTCCAGCAGCAGCAATTCGTTATCGGCCAGCAGCGCGCGGGCGATCGCCACGCGCTGGCGCTGGCCGCCGGACAGCGTGATGCCTTTCTCGCCGACCTGGGTTTCATAGCCGTCGGCGAACAGCAGGATATCGTCGTGAATCGCGGCCAGCGTTGCCGCGTGTTCGATCTGGGCGCGGGTGGCGTCCGGGCGCGCCAGCGCGATATTGTCGGCAATCGAGGCCGAGAACAGGAACGACTCCTGCGGCACCCAGCTGACCGCCGCGCGCAGCGCCCGCAGTTGATACTTGTCGAGCGGATGGCCGCTCCAATACACGCTGCCATGCTGCGGCGTGAGCTGGCGCAGCAGCACCCGCAGCAGCGTCGACTTGCCGCTGCCGGTGGGGCCGACCAGACCCAGGGTCTGACCCGGTTGCAGCATCAGCGAGATATCGCTCAGCGCCGGCGTGCTTTGTTCGGCGTAAGCGTAGCCGACACCATCCAGCCGCAGCAGGCCGGTCGGTACTTCAGCCAGCGTGCCGTGATCGTCGATCGCCAATGGCGCATCCAGCATCGGCTGCAAGCGCTGCCAGGCGGCGCGGCCGCGTTCAATCAGCGACAGTACCCAGCCGGCGGCAAACATCGGCCAGATCAGCTGACCGAGATACATGGTGAAACTGGTCAGCGCACCGATGGTCAGCTGGTTGTGCCACACCAGATAGCCGCCCAGGCCGAGCGTCAGGCCGCTGGCGGCGGTCAGCGTCAGACCGACCGCAGGCTCGTAGGCCGCCTCCCAGACTTGCGCGCGCAGACTGGCGTCGGACGCCTTCGACGCCAGCGCCGAAAACTGCTGCGCGCTGCGCTGTTCCAGACCGAGCGCGCGCAAGCTGCGCACGCCGGACAGCGTCTCCTGCACATGATCATTGAGTGCGCTGAAGCGCTTCAGCGAATCGGTCGACGCGGTGTGGATATGACCCGAGATATACCAGAACGCCCACGCCATCAGCGGGAACGGCAGCAGCGCGATACAGGCCAGGCGCCAGTCGACGCCGAGCAGCATCACGCCCAGCACCATCACCAGCGTCAGCGCGCCGTCGAAGCCGGCCAGCATGGCCTCGCCGGCGGCCATCTCGATGGCGTCGATATCGTTGGTGGCCAGCGCCATCAGATCGCCGGTGCGCTGGCGCTGGTAGAAGGCCGGACCTTGCAGCGTCAAGCGGGTGTACAGGCGAATCCGCAGCGACACGCCCAACTGGTAAGCCGCGCCATACAGAATCTGCCGCCACGCCACGCGCAGAAAATAAATGCCGACGCCGATCAACAGCAGCGTACCGATTTCCCACCACAGCGCGCGGCCGGACAAAGTATGGTTGGCCAGGCCATCGATCATGGCGCCGACCTTGCGCGGCACCAGAATACTGAGCACCGCGACGCCGGCCAGCATAGCGCCGGACAAAATATAGGCGCGGCTGTGCTGGCGAACGAAACCGCCGATCAGCCGGGAGAGTTTAGACATGCATGTTGCCTCGGTAAACCGTGTAGCCCGCTAGGATACAACATGCACAGGAAAAACGCCGCCGCGCGGGCGGCGGCGAAGGTGGGTTTACTTCTTGGCGGCCGGCTTTTTGGCGGCGGCTTTGGCGGGCTTGGCTTCTGGATCGAGGGCGATGGCGGCGCTTGGGAAGGGTGGCTTGGCTTCGACTTTGACTTCGACGAAGGTGTCTTCTTCCGGGATCTCGATCGGGGCGGCGGCGGGTTTGGCGGCTTTCGGTGCTTTGGGCACCGGCGCTGGTTCGGCGGCCACGCCGGCCACCACGGCGGTCGGTTCGTTGGCGGCCGTTACCGCAGCGCTGACGGCGGCGGCCAGCGCTGGCGGGGTGGCTTTGCTCAGCACGGTCGCCTTGGTCGCGGCCAGGTCGGTCACTTGCTTCAGCGTGCTCTGGGCGCTCTGTATCAGCTCGTTCTGGGCGGTGGTGGCGATGCTGTACAGCTCGCGTCCGTAGGCCAGCAGGCCGTCGAAGCTGGCCGGCTCGGTGGTGCTCAACGTGAAGAATTCTTTCGGGTCCTTGGCCGACCACAGTTTTTTGGCGGCGGACGACGATTTTTCCACCGAGGCCTTGGTGGTGCTGATGTTCAGGGCGATGACTTTCTCCGCGCTGTCCACAGCGGTGTTGGCCAGCGTGCTGAAGATCTGGAATTGCGCTTCAAGTTGCGATTTCGTGGCTGCGGAAAACTGTTCGGTGATCGAAGACATGGTTTCTCCTGAAATTATGATGCAACGCAATAAGCCCATTCTAGCGGCCAATGTTGGGCTTGGAAAGTTATTTTTTACACCATCCTTATGCATACGACATTCATCAATTAATGCGATGCAACAATTGGTGTATTTTGGTGAAAATGCCTACAATGGTTTTACTTAAAATCAACGGGAGTGCAGATGGATGTCGTGATACGCAACGCCAATCTGGCCGACGGGCAGCAGGGTGTCGACGTTGCCATCGAACATGGCCGGATTATGGCGGTGGGGCCGCGTTTGCCGTTGCAGGCGGCGCAGGAAATCGATGCCGGCGGCGATCTGCTGAGCGCACCTTTCGTTGATGCCCATTTCCATATGGACGCCACCCTCAGCTATGGTCTGCCGCGCGTCAATGCGTCCGGCACTTTGCTGGAAGGCATCGCGCTATGGGGCGAACTGAAGCCGCAGCTGACCCAGCAGGCGCTGATCGAGCGCGCGTTGCAGTATTGCGACTGGGCGGTGGCACGCGGCCTGCTGGCGATCCGCTCTCACGTCGATGTCTGCGACGACCGCCTGCTGGCGGTGGAGGCGCTGCTGGAGGTCAAGCGCCAGGTCGCGCCTTATCTGGATCTGCAACTGGTGGCGTTCCCGCAGGACGGCGTGCTGCGCGCGCCCAACGCGCTGCTCAACCTCAAACGCGCGATCGCGATGGGGGTGGATGTGGTGGGTGGCATTCCGCACTTCGAGCGCACCATGGCCGAGGGCGCGGAATCGGTGCGCATTCTGTGCGAGTACGCCGCCGATCAGGGTTTGATGGTGGACATGCATTGCGACGAGTCGGACGATCCGCTGTCGCGCCATATCGAAACGCTGGCGTTCCAGAGCAACCGGCTGGGCTTGCACGGCCGCGTCACCGGCTCGCACCTGACATCGATGCATTCGATGGACAATTACTACGTCAGCAAACTGCTGCCGCTGATCCGCGAGGCGGGCGTGGCGGCGGTGGCCAATCCGCTGATCAATATCACGCTGCAGGGCCGTCACGACACGTATCCGAAGCGGCGCGGCATGACGCGGGTGCCGGAGTTGCTGGCGGCCGGCATCCCGGTCGCGTTCGGCCACGATTGCGTGATGGACCCGTGGTACAGCCTGGGTTCGGGCGATATGCTGGAAGTGGCGCACATGGGCTTGCATGTGGCGCAGATGACCGGCCAGCAGGCGATGCGCGATTGCTTCCAGGCTGTCACCGCGACCCCGGCCGCCATCCTCGGCTTGCAAGGTTATGGCGTCGCGCCCGGCTGTCATGCCGACCTGGTGCTGCTGGACGCGGCCGATCCGGTGGAGGCGATCCGCCTGCGCGCGGCGCGCCGGCTGGTGATGCGGCGCGGAAAAATCATTGCCGAATCGCCGCGCGCGCGCGCCAATCTGGAGTTGCCGGGCCGTCCCGCCAGCGTGGATTTCCGGCTGGGGCGCTGAGCGGGCCGCGCCGTGCACGGCTTGTGCAAGCGCGCGAAATACATGACAATTGGACACTGTTAAATCCGCCTGGAGTTACCTTGAAAGAAATCGCCATCCGACCCGCCACGGAGGCCGACTTTGCCGCCATGTGGGAAATATTTCAGGAACTGATCGCCAGCGGCGACACCTATTATTTCGCGGCCGACACCAGCCGCGACGATTGCCACGATTACTGGTTCGGCCCCGGCGTGCAGAGTTTTGTGGCGATCCACAACAACGAACGGCTGGTCGGCATGTACCGCCTGGTGGCCAACCAGCGCGATCGCGGTTCACATGTGGCCAACGCCTCGTTCATGGTCAGCCCGGCGGCGCAGGGCGTCGGTGTCGGCAAGCTGCTGGGCGGCGATTGCCTGGACCGGGCCCGCACCCAGGGTTATCTGGCGATGCAGTTCAATTACGTGGTCAGCTCGAATATGCCGGCCGTGCTGCTGTGGAAGAAGCTGGGCTTTTCCATCGTCGGCACGCTGCCGCGCGCTTACCGTCATCAACACCTGGGCTATGTGGATGTGTACGTGATGTACCAGTTGCTGGCCGATCCTTCGCACTGGCCGGACGCATGAAGATACTGGAAACCGCCCGCCTCAACCTGCGCCTGATGCATCCCGACGATGCGGCGTTTTACTACGAACTGGTCAACGATCCCACCTGGCTGGAGCATATCGGCGACAAGGGCATCCGCAGCGTCGACGGCGCGCGCGCGGCCATCCTCGACGGCCCGCTGGCGATGCAGACGCGCCACGGCCATTCGCTGTATGTGATGGAGCGCAAGAGCGATGGCCAGCCACTGGGCTTGTGTGGCCTGATCAAGCGCGACACGCTGCCGGACGTCGACATCGGTTACGCCATCCGCCCGGCCTACTTCGGCCAGGGGTATACCTACGAGGCCGCCGCCGCCGTGGTGGCCTATGCGCGCGATGTGCTGGGCATTCGGCGGCTGATGGGGATCACCAATCCGGCCAACACGGTGTCGATCAATCTGCTGGCCAAGCTGGGCCTGAGCTTCATCGAGCATGTGCCGATGCCACCGGATGGTCGTCCTACCAATATTTACGCCCGCCAGCTGTTGTAGCGGCGAGAATCCGCGACTATTTCTGTTGCTCCTTATTGGCAAGTGTGCGTCCGGCGTGCATGATGGTTAACAGCCTTTGCCAAGGAGGAAACGATGAAACTCGCCAATCTCAAGATAGGCGTGCGTTTGGGTTTGCTGGGCGCCTTCTTCTTCGTCGCGCTGGCGGTGGTCGCCACCTCCGGCTGGCGCGCGCTGGATCACGGCAATCAGCGCAGCGCAGACGCGATGGCGCGCTCGGTGGCGATCAGCCAGGCCATCGACACGGCGCGCGGCGCGCAGGTGGAATTCAAGATCCAGGTGCAGGAGTGGAAGAACACGCTGTTGCGCGGTAACGATACGGCCCAGTTCGACAAATACAGCAAGGCCTTCGTCCAGGGCGGCGAGAGCACCCGCGCCGAGCTGCAGAAGCTGGCCGCGCTGCTCGACCAACTCCAGCTCAGCACGCCGCTGGTGGAGGAGGCCATCAAAACCCAGAACGAGCTGGTGGCGCGCTATATGGCGGCGCTGAAAAAATACGATCCCGCTAACCCCGACAGCGCGCATGTGGTCGATGCGCTGGTCAAGGGCATGGACCGCGAGCCGACCAAGAAGATCGATGACATCGTCGCCTACATCGGCGCCGAGGCCAAGCGGCTGGGCGAGTCCATGGCGGCGGACAACGCGGCCGCGCACCGCCAGGCCTTGCTGGCGATGGGCGTGACGCTGCTGATCACGCTGGTGGTGGGTTGCGTGACGGTGGTGTCGCTGATCAAGAGCATCACGGTGCCGCTGCAGGCGGCGGTGGGGGTGGCGCAGACCGTGGCCGGTGGCGATCTCAGCAGCGAGGTGCGGGTCACCAGCAAGGACGAGATCGGCGATCTGCTGGGGGCGCTGCGGCTGATGCAGGATAACCTCAGCAATATCGTCGGCAAGGTCCGCAGCGGGACCGAGACCATCCACGGCGCCACGGTGGAAATCGCCGCCGGCAATCTGGATCTGTCCGGCCGCACCGAGGAGCAGGCCAGCTCGCTGGAGCAAACGGCGGCCGCCATGGTGGAGCTGACCACCACCGTCAAGCAGAACAACGAGAACGCGGCCGAGGCGTGCCGGCTGGCCGACAGCGCGTCCAGCGTGGCGGTCAAGGGCGGCGACGCGGTGGCGCAGATGGTGCATACCATGGGCGAGATCAACGACAGTTCGCGCAAGATCGTCGACATCATCGGCGTTATCGACGGCATCGCGTTCCAGACCAATATCCTGGCGCTGAACGCGGCGGTGGAAGCGGCCCGTGCCGGCGAGCAGGGCCGCGGTTTCGCGGTGGTGGCGTCCGAGGTGCGCAACCTGGCGCAGCGCTCGGCCGCCGCCGCGCGTGAAATCAAGGAATTGATCGGCACCTCGGTGGGCCGGGTCGAGCAGGGCAGCAAGCTGGTCGGCCAGGCCGGCGACACCATGAGCGAAGTGGTGGCCAGCGTGCAGCGCGTGACCGCCATCATCGGTGAAATTTCGGTGGCCAGCGGCGAGCAGCGCGATGGCATCGAGCAGATCAGCATCGCCATCACGCAGATGGACAGCGTGACGCAGCAGAACGCGGCGCTGGTCGAGCAAGCGGCGGCGGCGGCGGACGCCTTGCAGCAGCAGGCGGCCAGTCTGTCGGAAGCGGTCAGCATCTTCAAGCTGCGGGGCCAGGCTCCGACCGCGCTGGCGGCCGGAAGCGGACGCATGCTGCAACTGACACGCTGATATTTGCCACAGGCCGTTTGATGTGCCTCAAGCGGGCGCGTGAACGGTCTGTCGGCCGCAACCCTATCCTCTATCATTTCCTCTTCCGTAGTGCACCCGACGAAGAGGGACAGCATGAACACCATATGGCCGGTAGTGGCCGGTGCGGCGCCATGTCTGCTGGCGCTGTGTTTCGGTCAATGGCAGGCGCGCGGTTTGCGTGCGCGCTGCGCGCAATTGCAGACGGCGCTGGCGGCGCAGCGCGACACTGAAATGCGGCTCGACTTCATCGCCCATCACGACAGCCTGACCGGCTTGCCGAACCGGCTGCAGTTCCAGCTGCAGCTGGAACACGGCGTGGCCTATGCGCGCCGTCACGACAGTCTGCTGGCGGTGCTGTTTGTCGATATCGACCGCTTCAAATCCATCAACGATACGCTGGGCCATGACGCCGGCGACCAGGTGCTGGTGCAGTTCGCCCAGCGCCTGCGCCAGTGCGTGCGCGAGGTGGACACGGTGGCGCGCCAGGGCGGCGATGAATTCATCGTGCTGCTGACGGAGCTGAAGCACGGCGCCGATGCGCAACAGGTGGCGGAAAAGATCATGAAGGCGATCGTGGAGCCGTTTGTCGTTAATGGCGAGCTGCTGGAGGTGGCCGCCAGCATCGGCGTGGCGGTGTATCCGGATGACGACGAGGATATTGAAACCCTGATCGAGAAGGCCGACCTGGCGATGTACGCGGCCAAGCAGCGCGGCCGGGGCGCCAGCCTGCGCTTCCTGCCCAGCATGCAGGCCAAGGCGTATTCGCGGCTGATCCTGGAGACGGCGCTGCGGCACGCACAGGAGCATGATGAGTTCATCCTGACCTATCAGCCCAAGCTGGATCTGAAGTCGCAGCGCATCGTGGGCGTGAAGGCGCTGCTGCGCTGGAAGCATCCGGAACTGGGGCTGGTGATGCCGCTGGATTTCCTGCCGGTGCTGGAGCAGAGCGCGCTGATTCTGCCGGTGGGGGCGTGGGTGATGGCGACGGCGGCGGCGCAACTGCGGCGCTGGATGGAGCAGGGGCAGACGCTGATGGTGGCGGTGCATCTGTCGCCGCGCCAGTTCTTCCACAAGGAGATCGTGCCGACCTTTGCGGCGATACTGGAGAAGGCAGGTGTGCCGGGATGCTGCATCGAGCTGGAAATCACCGAGGCGATGCTGATCGATAAGGGACAGAACGCGGAGGAGATTCTGCAGCAGTTCAAGCAGCTCGGCGTGCGGATTGCGATCAGCGATTTCGGCACCGGTTATGCGTCGCTGAATTATCTGCGGCGCTTTACGGTGGATGTGGTGAAGATCGATAAAGGCTTTGTCGATGATCTGGCGCGCGGCGGGGCGATGGTGCGGGCGATTATCGAGATGGCGCAGACCCTGAACATGCGGGTGATCGCGGCCGGCGTGGAGAGCGATGAGCAACTGGCGCAGTTGTCGGAGATGGGCTGCGATGAGGCGTTCGGCTTCTGCATCAGTCCTCCGGTGGCGCCGGAGGAGATGGAGGCGCTGCTGGCGGGGCGCCGGCAGCGGGTTGGCCTCAATGTTGCGGCATGATGCGGATACCGTGGATGTCGAACTTGTTGGATGCGCCCTGGACGCCGCCCGCATCGCTGTAGCTGGCGTTGTTGCGCATGTAGCTCATGTTGTAGAAGTCACTCAGTTCCAGCGTGTAGTTGCCGGGCTTGAGGTTGGTGCGCAGCGGCGTGGAGTACTTGGCCGGCTCGCTGGCGGGGGAGTGCGGCAGCTGGATCACGTCGTAGGCGACGGTGGCGCCCTTGTTGTCTTTCAGGGAGGCCCATTTGACGCCGCCGCTGATGCCCAGGTTGATCTGGTGGGCGGTGTTGCGGTACTTGATCTGGATCGCGTAGTTACCTTGCTTGTCGACCGTGAACGCTTGGGCGAAGGTGTCCGCCGGCGCGCCCCAGCCGGGTCGAGAGATGGCGATTTCTTCGCCGTTGTTCAGGCAGGCCGGCATGCTGTGGTGACTGCGGTTGCCCGAGCCGACGTACACCGCTTCCACCGCGTAGCAGGCGTTCGCCAAACCGCCGGCATGACGATCAGCCCACTCCAGCGCACTCACACGCGACCCGACCAACTGGCCGTCGCGGTAGATGTTGTACACGATGCCGTCCGCGCCGCCGCCCGCCACCGCGCCGCCGCCCGCCACCGCGCCGTCGCCAGCCACCACGCCGTCGCCAGCCACCACGCTGCGGCCCGCCGCCGCAGCGCCGCCAGCCGCCACCGTCGCCGTCGCATCGCGTCTTGTCGCCGTGCCGCCGGGGGCGAGGTGCAGCGTCGGGAAGCCGTAGGTGCCACGTTCCAGTTTGTCGATGCGCGGTTCGGCCGGCGCGTACACCGCCGCATCCTGCACCAGCGGCTTTGCGTTCACGCTTCGTTTGTTCTGCTGGCCGCTCTGCAGCTTGCCGAGCCGGATCTCGATCGTGTTGTCCGCGCCCAGCGCATCCCACGCCAGCGCCGCGCCGGCCGGTTTGCCGTTGAGCGTCACGCCGGCCACCGCGTAGTAGCCCTCGCCACGCGCCGCCGCAGGCAAACGCACACGCACGTTGAGACGCTTGCCGCGCAGGTTCAGATTGTTGAGCGCAATCGCCTCACTGCCGGCAAACGTCTCGCGCCGCAGCCGCGCCGTGATGAACGGTTTGAGCGTGATGCCATCTGCCGTGGTCTGCACGCCGAACACACTGCCGACCACCATGCCCAGATAGCCGCCCACAGACCACAACTGCCGGCGCGAATTCACCACCGGGCCACTCAGCTTGCCATCATCCAGCATCGGCTGTCCGGATAACCACTCCAGATTCTCCATATTGGACAAATTGGTCGCCGCGCCGCGCATCAAGGTATCGTAAGCCGCATCAGCAACGGCAACGTTACCGCCGATGGCCGCCGCCTTCAGCCCGAACGCCGTCACAAATGGCCAGATCGCGCGATTGTGATACACCGCCGTCGCGGCCTGCTGCGGCCAGATCACCGGCGCCCCCAGTGGACCATGCGGATAATGCGCCAATATGCTCTGCGCCTGGCGCGCATCCGCGATCCCGGTGACGATCGCCAGCGACTGTCCCAGCCAGTCATACTTGTACATCGCCGCGCCATCGAAATGGCCCGCCGTCACACTGCTGTACATGCCGCTGTCGGCCTGCCAGAAACGCTTGTTGATGGCGACCTTCAGCGCCGCCGCCCAATCGGCATAACGCCCCGCGCGCGACGCGTCGCCCTGTTCCGCCGCCAGTTGCGCCGCCAGCGTCAGCGCCTTGTAGTGCGCCGCGTTGGTCGACAGCGCCTTCGAGGTGGCCATGAACGACAGCTCGCCCGGCAGCCACGCCGCATAACTCTGCTCGCGCCAATCGAGGAAGGATTCTTCGCCGCTGTACAAACCATCGACCGCGTCCCAGATCGCAATGCGGTCATTCTCCAGCGTGTTGACCAGCGCCCGCAGCGCCGTCGCCGCGAACGCCTTGCGCTGCTCCGGCGGCAGCGCCTTCAAGGCTTCATCCGCGCCGAAGGCCCAACTGACACGATCCGAACTGACCGGCCAGCTGCCGCCGCTGCCGGTGTCCTGCACGATCTGGAAGCCGTCGCCGCTGACGTGCGGGCCGCCTTGCGCGCCATCGCGATAGCCGGCCAGTTTGAATTCCAGCGAATTGCGCGTTCGCTGCGGGTCCAGCATGCCCACGCCCAGCGATGCCGCGTAGGACAGATCGCGCGTCCACACGTAATGCCACAACTCGCCGGTTTCAAAGCAATCGCAGGCGATCGCATTGCCGCCGTTGTAGCTGCCGTCGCGGATCTCCTTCACCGAATCCAGCTTCATCTCATTGCCGGCCAGCGCGAACAGCGCATCGAAGGCCAGATTGCCACTGCGGACCGTCGGCAGCGCGTCCGATTCGGTGTAGCCGATTTCCTGCTTGCCGCCTTCGCGCACGCGCATGGTGGTCGACTGCGTGTAGCTGCGCAGCGCGGCGCCGGCGTCCGGCGTGGCGTATTGCACCGTCTCCTGCTTGCCGTCCCAGGTGCGATAGTTGGTGGTGGCGGTGGCGGCGCCGTAGGCATTCAGCACAGCGAACGGCAATAACGCCAATAGGGCGACAGGGCGCTTCATTGTTCCACCTCCAGGATCAGCACCGAGCGTGCCGGTAATTTGACTAGCCCGTCCAGCGACACGCGCTGGCCGGTGATGACGTCCTTGCCGGCCTTGGCGCCGGCAAGCATTTCGTGGAAGCGCTCCGTGTTCAGCACCGTCTCGGTAGCGTTCTTGTTAAACGCCACCATCACCTTGCGCTGGTCGTCGTAACGGAAGTAGACATAGGTGTTCTGCTCCGGGCCATAGTGCATCATGCGGCCATTGTGGATCACCGACGCGCCCTTGCGCCAGTTGAACAGCTTTTTCACATACGCCTGCGCCGCCAGTTGCTGCGGTGTCAGCCCCTTGCCGGTAAAGGCATTGATGGTGTCGCCGCTCCAGCCGCCGGGGAAGTCGGCGCGGTAGGACGCATCGTCGCGCTCCTTGATGGTGCTGGTCATCAGGATCTCGCTGCCGGTGTAGAACTGCGGGATGCGCGGCGCGGTGGCGACAAACGCCATCGCCATGCGGAACAGATTCTCGTCGCCATGCAGCTCGCTGAAGATGCGCGACATGTCATGATTCCCTTCGAACAGCACCAGATTGCCGGCGTTCGGATACAGATAGTCCAGCGACAACGCTTCGTACAGAGAGGTCAGGCTATGCTGGTCGCCATCGCCGCCGGCCAGGCCGCGCCGCATGGCGTCAGTCAGCGGGAAGTCCATCATGCTCGGCATGTGCGACACATAGCCGTTGAAATTGCGCTTGCCCTCCTGCCAGTGCGCCACCACCGGCGCCATGGTGCTCCATTCCTCGCCCACCAGATTCAGGTGTGGATATTCGGCCATCAGCGCGCCGGACCAGCGGCTCAGGAAGTCGGTGTTGGAATAGCCGTAGGTATCCACCCGCAGGCCGGACAGCCCGGCGTACTCGATCCACCAGATATCGTTCTGGATCAGGTAAGTGGCCAGATAGGGATTGGCCTGATTCAGGTCCGGCATGCTCTGTACGAACCAGCCGGCGGTGAAGTTGCGCTTGTCCTGTTCCGACGCATACGGATCTTGCAGCGCCACCCGGTGATGCTCGGTCGGCACATACTTGCCCTGATAGGTCAGCCAGTCCGGCGTCGGCATGTCCTGCATCCACCAGTGCTTGCTGCCGATGTGGTTCAGCACCACGTCCTGGATCACGCCTAGTCCCTTGGCACGCGCCTGCGCCACGAAGTCGCGGTACTCCTCGTTGCTGCCGTAGCGCGGATCGATGCGGTAATGGTCGGTGGTGGCGTAGCCGTGATAGGAGTAGGCCGGCATATTTGATTCCAGCAGCGGCGTCGGCCACAACATGGTGAAGCCCATGCCGGCGATGTAGTCCAGATGCTCGGCCATGCCGCGAATGTCGCCGCCATGGCGGCCGCCGCCATCGGCGCGGTTGGCCCGCTCGCTCATGCCGGCGGCGTTGTCGTTGGCCGGATTGCCATTGGCGAAGCGGTCCGGCATCACCTGATAAATGGCGTCGCGCGGGCTGAAACCGGCGCGCTGGGCCGAGCCGGGCGCGCGCGCCAGTAGCTGGTAGTGATAGTGCACCACCTGCCGCTCGCGCTCGAAGCGCAGGTCGAGGTTGCCAGGCTTGGCGTCCGGCGCGATGTCGAGGTCGATGAACAGGTAGTTACGGTTGGCCACCCGGCTCACCGCCGCGATGCGCACACCGGGATAGCTGAGCGCCGGCTCCAGGTCGGCAATCTGTGGCCCATGCACCATCAGCTGTAGTTTGGTGTTATGCATGCCGGCCCACCACAGCGGTGGGTCCATGTGATCGATGTGGTAAGGGGCGGCGAGGGTGGCCAAGGGCAGCGCCGACAGCAGCGCGGCGGCAAACAGCTTGTTCATACAGTCTCCCAGGAGCGCATGTAGTAGCCATACTACAGATGCATTGTGGTGGTTATCCAGCGAGGATACTATGGAAATCAGGCTAATTTCTAGTTTTAATACAAAGCGGCATCCCGGAACCTAGCAAATTGCTACCAAGCAATCGGAGCTCGGTAGGAATTGCTACAAAAAATAGCCAGCTTGGTAGTCAAAATGTAGTTCCACTACACCGTGGCGATAAAAACTTTGTAGCCGAAATACAACGGGAACAACGTTTTCATAGGGAATCTCAGGCTTTGCGCCCCTGTAACGCCGTAGGTGAACGGAAGCTTGATTGACATGAAATCTAGTTTTAGTACAAAATTCCGCTCAGAACGTCCTTCAGAACGTTCGTAAACCTTGGACCCGTGTAGTCGATATGGCGCAAGCCGGCGGTAGTGGCGGGTATTTTTTAGATGATGAGGGGACACACTGATGAAAAATTCCGTCAACCAGCGCGGCGCCGGCTCGGCTCCAGCCAGTGTTGTGTTTAAATTAAGCCCGGTGGCAGCCGGCTGCGCCGTGTTGCTGTCGACCATGGTCCAGCCTGTGTTCGCACAGAGCGCGCCAGCCGCGACCGACTCGGTACAAAGCGTGACGGTGTCGGGTATCCGCCGTGGTATTGAAGACGCGATCTCGGTCAAGAAAGACGCCAGCTCCATCGTTGAAGCCATCTCGGCCGAAGATATCGGCAAGCTGCCGGACACCACCATCGCGGAATCGCTGGCACGCCTGCCGGGTCTGACCACCCAGCGTACCAAGGACGGCAACGCCTCCACCGTCAGCATCCGTGGCCTGGGCCCGGACTTCGCCGGCTACCTGCTGAATGGCCGCGAACAGACCAGCACCGGCGACAGCCGCTCGGTCGACCTCAGCGCGTATCCGGCTGAACTGATCGCCGGCGCCACCGTTTACAAAACCACCGACGCCACCGTCATGGGTGCCGGCCTGGCCGGTACCATCGATCAGCAGCTGATCGACCCGCTGGCCTTCGGCGGCCGCACCATCCAGTTCAAAGTTCAGCGCAACAAGAACGGCCTGGGCTTGGACGTGCAGGGTAAAGGTCACCGCGAAAGCGCCACCTATATCGACCAGTTCCTGAACCGCACCGTCGGTGTGGCGATCGGTTTCGTGCGTCAGACCAACGATTCGTCGCAATATGAATTCAGCACCTGGGGTGACTACACCGGTCCAGTGACCACCACCAGCGGCGACACCGTCACCGCCAAGGTGCCAGGCGGCTCCGGCTACAACGCCATCACCCGCAACACCCGCGACGACCGCAAGGGCGTGGCAGCGATCATCGCCTACAAGCCTAACCGCGACTTCAACAGCCAGATCGACATGTTCTGGTCGAAGATCGACGACTACATCAAGCTGAACCAGGTACAGATTCCAGGCACCGGCACCTTCACCAACGCCACCGTGTCGAACGGCGTGGTGAGCTCGGCCACCATGAACAATGTCGGCCTGATCGACCGCAACGAAGGCATCCTGGACAAGGACACCATCAAGTCGATCGGCTGGAAAAACAACCTGAAGATCGGCAATGGCTGGAGCGCCATGGTCGACCTGAGCCACAACTCGGCCGAGCGCGTCGAGCGTGACGTCGAGTACTACGGCGGCACTGCGGCCAACGCCAACCTGACCCTGACCGGTCTGAACAACGCCATTCCGCAAATGTCCTACGGTAACAGCCTGACCGATCCGTCGACCATGGCGGTGCGTAACCAGTGCGGCTGGTCCGGCATCTCCAACAACTCGGCGTGCGGTTCGGTGTCGCAGGCCGGTTACTACAAAGGCCCGACCGTCACCGACCAGGTGAACGCGCTGCGCGCCGAAGCCAAGTACGAACTGCCGGAAAACGGCTACTTCAGCAATCTGAAATTCGGCGCCAACTTCACCAACCGCTCGAAAAAACGCGTGGCCGATGAAGGCGTGATCCAGTCGGCAACCGGCGACGGTTACGACCGCGTGGCCTTCCCAAGCAGCTCGACCGTGGCCAACAACGTTGGCGGCACCGGCCTCAGCATGCTGGTGTTCGATCCGGGCGTGGACCTGATCCCAGGCACCGTGCTGACCCGTAAGTACAACAACGACATTCTGTCGAAGTCCTACGGCGTGCAGGAAAAACTGACCACCGCTTACGCCAAGCTGGACATCGATACCCGTGTGGGCGAATTCCCGGTCAGCGGTAACGTCGGCTTCCAGGCTGTGCACACCAAGCAGGAATCGGCCGGTTTCCGCGCCAACGTCGGCTCGACCCCGACCCTGGACAACCCGGCACCGGGCCAGCAGGTTGATGGCGAGAGCTACAACGACTTCCTGCCGTCGCTGAATCTGAATGTGGACCTGGGCAATAGCTACCTGGCCCGCTTCGCGGCCTCGAAGCAGGTGGCGCGCGCCAACATGACCGACCTGCGCAACTCGTTCAGCTTCGCCAAGAACGACACGCCAACCGCCGTCAATGGCGTGGTACCGCCAGCACGCTACGAAGGTTCGTCCGGCAACCCGCACCTGAAACCGTTCCGCGCCGATGCGCTGGACTTGTCGCTGGAAAAATACTTCGCCAAGAAGGGTTACATCAGCGCCGCCGTGTTTTACAAAAAGCTGAACAGCTACATCGTGTCGAAGACCGATACCAACTACGACTTCACGCCTTACCTGGCGGCCTTCGGCCTGCCTAGCCTGGCGGGCGGCAATCGCGGTATCTACACCACCACCGTCAACGGTAGCGGCGGCAACCTGAAAGGCGCGGAGCTGACCGCTTCCGCACCATTCGAGTTGATCCACCCGATTCTGAACGGCTTTGGCGCCAGCGGCAGCTACTCGTCGACCTTCAGCTCGGTGAAACTGCCTAACACCATCGGCAAGAATCCGGACCAGGTGGCGGACGCCGGCAACATCCCGCTGCCGGGCCTGTCGAAAACCAACGCCAAGCTGCAACTGTACTTCGAGAAATGGGGCTTCAGCGCCTTCGTGGCCAACAACTACCGTTCGCGTTACGTCGGTAGCGTAGCCAACGATACCGTCGGCGGCTTCCCATCGCTGGTGTACATCGATTCGCAGAAATGGCTGTCGGCGCAGATCGGTTACGAGATCCAGAGCGGTCCGCTGAAAGGCCTGGGCCTGCGCGTTGAAGGTAACAACCTGAACAGCCCATACTATGTGGAACGCAACGCCGACGGTTCGGTCAAAACCCGTACCCAGACCGGCCGCACGCTGTTCTTCAGCGTCAACTACAAGATGTAAGATAATCGCCTGAGGCGACCAAAGGCTCCTTGACCGACTCGCTTCGGCAAGGGGCCTTTTTTCTTTGCAGCAGAGAGGGAGACCGATGGATCAACACAAAATCAAGAACATCGTCATCGTGGGCGGCGGCACCGCCGGCTGGATGACGGCGGCCGCGCTGGCCAAAACATTGAAGGGCCAGTACAACATCAAGCTGGTGGAGTCGGACCAGATCGCCACTATCGGCGTCGGCGAGGCCACCATCCCGATGATCAACCTGTTCAACCGGCTGCTGGGCCTGGACGAGGATGAGTTCATGCGCCAGACCCAGGGCACCTTTAAGCTGGGCATCGAATTCGTCAACTGGGGCCAGATCGGGGACCGTTATTACCACGGCTTTGGCGTCATCGGCCAGGAGGCGTGGAGCATCGATTTCTACCAGTACTGGCTGAAGCAGTACCTGGCCGGCAAGGCGCCGCCGCTGGACCACTACGCGCTGAACAACGTCGCCAGCATGCACAACAAGTTCATGCGGGCGCGCAGCGACATTCCGAATTCGCCGGTCAACACCATCGTGCACGCCTACCAGTTCGACGCCAGCCTGTACGCCAAATTCCTGCGCAACTACAGCGAGCAGCGCGACGTGCAGCGCATCGAGGGCAAGATCAGCGACGTGCAGCTGCGCGACGCCGATGGCCACATCAGCGCCGTGGTACTGGACGATGGCCGCAAGATCGAAGGCGATTTGTTCATCGACTGTTCCGGCTTCCGTGGCCTGCTGATCGACGGCGCGCTGCACACGCCGTACGAGGACTGGTCGCACTGGCTGCCGTGCGATACCGCGATTGCCGTGCCGTGCGCCAGCGCGCCGGAATTGACGCCATACACGCGCGCCACCGCGCACAGCGCCGGCTGGCAGTGGCGCATTCCGCTGCAGCACCGCATCGGCAATGGTCACGTCTTCTCCAGCAAATTCATGAGCGCCGACGAGGCGACCGCCATCCTGATGAACAATCTGGATGGCGAAGCGCTGGCCGAGCCGCGCACGGTGCGCTTCCGCACCGGCAAGCGCACCAAGGCGTGGAACAAGAACTGCGTGTCGATCGGACTGTCGTGCGGCTTCATCGAGCCGCTGGAATCGACCAGCATCCATTTGATACAGACCGCGATCGCGCATCTGATCACGCACTTCCCGTCGGCCGGTTTCGAGGCGGCCGACATCCGCGAATTCAACCGCCTGATGGACGATGAATACATCTGGGCGCGCGACTTCGTGATCCTGCATTACAAGGCCACCGAGCGCACTGACAGCCGGTTCTGGAACTACTGCCGTCAGATGGAAGTGCCGGCGCGCCTGCAGCACAAGATCGATCTGTTCCTGACTAACGGCCGCGTGTTCCGCGAAGGGATGGAGCTGTTCACCAAAAATAACTGGATACAGGTGATGCACGGCCAGCGCATGCGGCCCAAGTCCTACCATCCGCTGGTGGACCTGACCAGCGAGGAAGAGATCAAAGGCTTCCTGGACGAAGTAGAAACCGTGGTCGCCAACTGCGCCAACGCGATGCCGACCCACGCCGAATTTATCGCCGCCACCTGTGCGGCTAAACGCTGAGAGAGGAGATATCCAATGAAAAAAATCGTACGTCTTGCCCTGATCACCGCCATGGCCGCCGCCTTTGCCGGCTGCGCCACCACCGGTCCGCGCACCGCCATGCTGACTTACGACAGCAAACCGGCCGGCGCCACCATCTATGAAGGCGGCAAGTCGCTGGGCGTGGCGCCGGTCAGCCGCACCTATGAATTTGCCGACGGCGTCAACACCATCGCCACGCCGGAAGTGACGGCGGTGTGGACCAGCGGTGCCAAGAACACCTACTGGACCAACCTGCCGGTGCGCGCCGACCTGAACGCCACCATCGATCGTCCGGCCGGCGTGCCGGGGCTGGACAAGGATCTGGCTGCGGCCGGCCCGATCATGGAAGAACGCGCGCGCGAAGCGCAGCGGCTGAAGGAAGACAACCAGCGCACCATGGCGCGCGACTCGGCGCGCTGCCGCGACCAGATGCAGAAGGGCAGCGTGGCAGCGGCCGACTGCTAAGCTATAGCCGGCCGACCTCGATCACCGCATCGGCAAACGCGCGCGGCGCCTCCTGCGGCAGGTTGTGGCCGATGCCGCCGCTGATGGTCTCGTGCTTGTACTTGCCGGTGAAGCGCTGGGCGTAGGCGGCCGGTTCCGGATGTGGCGCGCCGTTGGCGTCGCCCTCCATGGTGATGGTGGGCACGCTGATCGGCGGCGCGGTCGCCAGCTTGGCCTCCAGCGCGTCGTACTTGGCTTCACCGCGCTCCAAACCCATGCGCCAGCGGTAGTTGTAGATGGTGACGGCGACGTGGTCCGGATTATCCAGCGCCGCCGCGCTGCGGTCGTAGGTGGCGTCATCGAAGCGCCATTTCGGCGACGCCGTCTGCCAGATCAACTTGGCGAAATCATGATGGTTCTTTTCGTAGCCCAGGCGTCCGCGTTCGGTGGCGAAATAGAACTGATACCACCATTGCAGCTCGGCCGCCGGCGGCAAGGGCTGCTTGCCAGCCTGCTGACTGCCGATCAGATAACCGCTGACCGACACCAGACCATTCACCCGCTGCGGCCACAGCGCCGCCACGATATCGGCGGTGCGCGCGCCCCAGTCGTAGCCGGCCAGCGTAGCCTTGTCGATCTTCAGCGCATCCATCAAATCCACGATATCGCGCGCCAGCGCGGCCGGCTGACCGTTGCGCAGCGCGTGCGGATCAAGGAAGCGGGTAGTGCCATAGCCGCGCAGATAGGGCACGATGACGCGGTAGCCGGCCTTGGTCAGCATCGGCACCACATCGATGTAGCTATAGATATCGTAGGGCCAGCCGTGCAGCAGAATCACCACCGGGCCATTGGCCGGGCCTTCATCCACATAACCGACATTCAGCGCGCCAGCGTTGATTTGCTTGATAGTCTGGAAGGTAGCCGGCGCCGCATGCGCCGTAGTGAAGGCCGCTGCCGCCAGCAAAAGAATCGAAGTTTTCTTCATCTGCGTTCTCCTTGAAAAGGTGAGCAGATTGTAGAAGCCGCGCAGCCAGAATGCGCTACTCTAAAGAGGTAAATCCGGGGTCAATCCTCCCAATCCAACACGAGCTCTGCTGTAGGCGTCGCCTACAGCAGAGCTCGTGTTGGATTGGGAGGATTGACCCCGGGTTTGGGGTTACTTCTTCTCGGCGGCGGCGAAGGCGGTGTTTTGCTGGTCCAGCCAGACTTTCAGTGGGGCGAAGTATTCGAGCAGGGCGTTGCCGTCGATTTTGTCTTCGCCGGAGATGGCTTTCAGCGCTTCCGGCCACGGTTTGCTGGTACCCAGCGCGAGCATCTGCTGCAGCTTGGCGCCGGCTTTGGCGTTGCCGTAGATTGAGCAGCGGTTCAGCGGGCCGCTATAGCCAGCTTCACGGCACAGCGCGCGGTGGAACTGGAATTGCAGCATGTCGGCCAGGAAGTAGCGCGAATAGGCGACATCGGCGGCAACGTGGTATTTGGCGCCGGCGTCGAAGCCTTTGATGTCGTCGCCCGCTACTGGACGCTTCATGCCCATGTATTGCTCGCGCAGCTGCCACCAGCGCTTGTCGTAGTCGGCCGGTTTGGTTTTGCCGGCGTAGACGTCCCAACGCCATTTGTCGACCGAGTAGGCGAATGGCAGGATGGCGACTTTGCTCAGCGCGCGCTGCAGCAGTTGCGGGATGTCGGCGGTGACGTCGGGTTCTTCGTTCATCAGGCCGATCTGCTTCAGGTAGGCCGGTGTGATCGACAGCGCGATGGTGTCGCCGATGGCTTCGTGGAAGCCGTCGTTGGCGCCGTTGCGGAACAGGTAGGGCTGGCCGCCGTAGCCGAGGAAGTAGTAGACGTGGCCCAGTTCATGGTGGATCACGGTGAAGTCTTCCGCCGTCGGCGTGATGCACATCTTGATGCGGACGTCGTCCTTTTCGTCGATCGGCCAGGCCGAGGCGTGGCACACCACGTCGCGGTCGCGCGGCTTGGTCAGCAGCGAGCGTTCCCAGAACGTGGCCGGCAGTTTCTGCATGCCGAGCGAGGTGTAGAAGCCTTCGGCATACTTGGTCATCTGCTTGGCGTCGGTCTTGCGATCTTCCAGTACCTTGGTCAGGTCATAGCTGCTGGCGCCGGTGGCGGGTTTCAGCAGCGGGTACAGGTTGTTCCAGCTCTGGCTCCACATATTGCCGAACAGGTGGGATGGAATCGGGCTGTCCAGCGGCACCACGTCCGGGCCGTAGGTGGCGCGCAGCTTGTAGCGGGTGTAGGTCAGCAGCGAGTCATACAGTGGCTTGACTTGCTGCCACAGGCGTTCCATTTCGGCGGCAAACGCTTCCGGCGGCATGTCGTATTGCGAACGCCACAGCGCGCCGGTGTCGGCAAAGCCCATCTGGCGCGCGCCTTTGTTGGACAGCGCGACGTAGTCGACGTATTTCTGTTTGTAGTCCTGCGCCTGGGCGTGCCAGCCGACCCACATCTCTTTGAGTTTGGCTTCGTCGCGGCTGGTGGCCAGCACTTTTTCCATTTCGCCCAGCGCCATGCAGCTGTCCGGCGTCGGGCAGTATTTGGCTTTGCCGTAGGCGCCGTTCAGCGCGGCCTGCAGCGCGGCGTATTGTTCGCGTTCCTTGGGATCGGCGAACACCAGGGTTTGCTGCAGCAGGTTGATCTTGCGCGCCGATGCCGGCGACAGTTTCAGACCGTTGTAGCGGCGCGCGCCGATCGCGGCTTCGCCGGAGGCGGTCAGGTAACGCTCGGCAAAGTAGGATGAAATCGCCTCGGTGTCGTCGGTGATGAAGTTGGAGCCGACCCACGCCGCGCGCGACTGCTCGTTATTCAGTTTGTTGAGTTTAGCCTCGGTGTCGGCCAGGAAGCGTTCGGCTTCGGCGACGGTGGGCTTGGCGGCGGGGGCGGCCAGCGCGGTGGCGCTGGCGGCTGTCATGGCGGTAGCCGCCAGCAGCGTGCTGATAATTTTTGGTGTCACAGACATCTCCCTGTTGGACGAGTGGGCCATCGCACCGGTTGGTGCGATAGCCCACTATGATACAGGGCGTTTTTGCGTCGTGGACAACAAGATCAGTACGCTGCACAAAAACGGCATGCTACAGATCTCAGGCGGCGGATGAGGCGCTGAGGGTGCCGGCCTGGTGCGCCAGCCGCTCGCTGCTCTTTTGCAGATAGGCGCGCATCTGGCCGCTGATCTGCTGCGCTTCCGCCAGCAGGTGGTCGTCGGCGGTTTCCGGCAGATGGTCGGTGTTGGTGTTGATTAGCTCACTGCGGTAGATGTCGGTAAACTTCTTGTACGTCAGCCGGAACGACCACGCGTCGGTGAGGAAGTTGAACACGTCGGCGCACTGGCTCTTCAGTGATTTGTAGCTGACCACCAGGTAGCGGTCTTCCGGCAGCGTGTGCAGCGCTTTCAGGATCATGCGGTTGTAGACGATCCACGCGGTCAGATAGCGGTCGTAGTATTTGGCGCGGTGCTTGCGGAAGCGGATCGAGCGGTAGAAGTGATTCCACACCAGCCGCACCGGCCAGCTGCGGGCCTGGTACTTGTCGTCGATGTAGCTGAAGTCGCGCTTCAGCAGCGACTGCACCACCTCGCGATAATCGCGCTGCAGCACCAGGTAGCGCGCCTGCGGCAGTAGCTCGGTATAGGTGCTGAGGAACAGACAGGTGCGCGGTTCCTTCCAGCCCCATTGCTGGTAGCGCGCATTCTTGACCGAGATGATGGCCTTCATCTTGGCCGTTTCGTAGCGGCTGGGGATCAGGTCGAACGGCGCGAACAGGCCGGATGGATCGGCGCCCTTGTCGGCCAGGATCTCCTCGTGGATCTTGAGGAATTCCAGGTCTTCGAAATGGCCTTCGACATTGCCCTTGCCGGCGTCCAGCAGACTCTCGCCCACTTGCAGGCCGCAGTTGTGCAGCCAGTTGGTCACCAGCGAGGTGCCCGAGCGGTGCATGCCGGTGATGACCAGCGTGGTGTTATCCAAGACGTGCCCTCCGGCGCTTGGCCACCGCCATCTGGCTCAGCACGTAGTCGCAGATGCGGGTGGTGCAATCGTCGATGCTGTCGTGCTGGGTGTTGAAATACAGATCAGGCTCGGCGGGTGCTTCGAAGGGATCGCTGACGCCGGTCAGGCCATGCAGCTTGTCGGGCGCATCGTCCGGCAGGCTGGCGCGGCGATACAGACCTTTGGTGTCGCGGCGTTTCAGCTCGTCCAGCGCGCAATCGATGTGCACTACTTTGACGTTGGGATACGACTGTACCAGCTCGTTGCGCACGTCTTCGTACGGACTGATGGCGCTGATGATGGAGACGATTCCGTGTGCGGCAAAACGGTCTGCCACAAAGCCGAGACGGCGCAGGTTTTCACTGCGATCGCGGCGCGAAAAACCGAGATCGGTACACAGGCGTTCGCGATAAGTATCGCCATCGATGATTTCGACTGGAACAACAGCGCGACTCAGGCGGGCTTTTACGCTATGGGCGAGAGTCGATTTGCCGGCACCAGACAGGCCGCAAAAGAGCAAGATCATGATATCCCTTGGTGAGTGGAGAAGGGACGCCGCCGAAGCTTTGGGGCGACAGGAGATTTCGATGACGAGCTTAGCAGCGGGCAGGGGACATCCAGCCGACAATTACCGCTGGATACAGTTTCTACAGTAAGGGATACGTGCTTAAAGAAGCAGAAACATAAACCCTACAAAATGAAGGTTTATGTTAAGTTTTGCAAAGCAGTGTGATACCACGTTCATGCTAGGAGGGAGTGTTATCTTAACGCACATTCATGCGCGTGTCCCTTACCAGTTGTTAATGTGTTGCAGATTGTTGCGGTTGCCATTGCGGATCGAAGCGGCCTTCGGCCAGCAGTGTGCTGCCGGTCGCGGCGTCGCGGGTGATCGCCAGCAGCGCCTGGTAGATGGCGTCGAATTCCGGCTGGCGATCATGCTGCCAGCGGCTGAGGTCGATGCGCTGGCCGGACGCCAGCTGCGCCACGATGCGCGGCCTGGCCGCGCCCGGCAGGCCGGGCTGCGTGCTGGAGCTAGCCGCGCGCAGCTGGTCGGCCGACAGCAGCTGCCACAGCGTCCGCACGCGCGCTGGCGGCAGCGCCAGCCGGTAGCGCTGTTCGTGCAATTCGGCCGTGCCGGACGGATGTGTCACCAGCTGGCAATAGCCGCTGCCGTCGGCGGACAGATACAGGATCTGTCCACCGTACAGTGGATGCACATCGCGCAGCGTGATCGCGCTGACCTGATCCACGCTGGCCAGCACGGGCAAGGGCAGCGCCAGCAGCAGCAACATCATCCGCCTACGTTTTTCGCTTCGTCGCATATAGTCCTAACATCGCCAGGCCCAGGCTCATCATCAGCAGCTCGGACGGTTCCGGCACCGACGTCAGTATGATGCTGGAGTCCGGATTAAGCTCTTTCATGTAATCGTAATACTGCTGATAGTAGCGCGCGTACATGGTCGGATTGGCGTTGAGCGCACCCAGTCCCATCAAGCCGTCATTGGATAACGTGGGATTCGGATATTGGTTGACGGCGCCGCCGATGTATTCATCGTACAGTCCCATCATGTGACCCACTTCGTGCGCGTTGACGCTGGCGCCATCGCCCACATACCAGTTGAGCATGTCCGAGCGGCCGGCGCCGGCATGCACTTGCACGTTCTGGTTGAACGGGCCGTCGGTGGTGACGTCCACCAGGATCGGAATCAGCTTGCCGGTGGCGTTGTCCTTGATAGCGTACTTGTTGTCCCAGATCCCTTCGACACCGGCTTCCACCTTTTTGATGTAGTCGCTTTTTTGCGTGTCGCTGTAGTTCAGGTCCGCGTCGAACGAGAACTTGATCTGGATGTCTTTGACCATCTTGTCGCCGTCAAAGCTGCGGGTGTAGCTGTAGTTCCAGCTGTAAGGACCGAAGGGGCCGGAGTTGCCGGCATTGTCCTTCAGATTGGCGTCGCCGTAGGCGGGCGTGGTGCGGCTGCCGCTGACGTTTTGGCTGCCGGTGGTGAGTGCCGCGGAGGCGGTGCTGGCGAGTGCCCAGGTTATTGCTATTACCGAGAATCTGCTTATAGTTTTCATTACAGCTCTCCCCTAGTTGTTGTTATCCCCTATTTATCTGCTAGGGGTGTAAGTAACATAGGATATGAAAGTGACCGCGTCAAGGAAGCCTGGACGCGGTCACTGGAGGGCTGTTGCGCGCGAATTACAGCGCGATATCGACGCTGCGATTGGCCTGATCGCTGGCCGGCATTTGCACCGTCAGCAGCCGTGTCGCCTGGTCCCATGCGAACACCGCGACCTTGCCATCAACCCGCACCGACGATGGTGCCGCGCCGACGTTATGCACGCTGAGCGCGATGCCGCGTTCGGGGCGCTGGTACTGCTTGCCGACTTCCGATGCTACCCGCAGCGACAGCGTCTTGTCCCGCAGCGTGCTGGTGAAGCGCAGCAGTTCGTACTTGCCTTGTTCGTAGGCTTGCGCGGTGAGACCATCGTCGTCATACAGCTTGCCGCTGCCTGCTTGGACCGAGGCGTCGTGCCAGTAGTGCAGTTCGATCTGACGGGTGTTGTAGTCGCGCGTGGTCTGCACCACTTTGCTCATCGGGATGAAGGCACCGGCGCGCACGTACACCGGCACGTGATCGGCGCTCAGCGCGATGGCGCGGGTGGTGCCGGTAGTGCCGCCACTTTGCTTTTCGCCGGTGTAGAAATCGAACCAGGCGCTGTTGGCGGGGAAGTAGACGTCGGCGCTGGCCTGGCCCGGATGCAGCACCGGCGTGACCAGGAAGTCCTTGCCCCACAAGTAGGTCGACGACATCGCGCGCACTTTGGCGTTGCGCGGTTCCTCGTACAGCATGGGGCGCATCAGCGGCAAGCCTTGCTGGTTGTTGTCGAAGCCCAGCGTGTAGTTGTAGGGCAGCAGGCGATAGCGCAGGCGGATCGCCTCGCGCGCCAGCGCCTTGGTGTGCTCTTCGCGGTACACCGGTTCCGATGGCACTTCCTCCTGCGCGTGCGGGCGGAACACCGGTTGGAACACGCCGTACTGCAACCAGCGCTGGTACAGCTCATCGTCCAGCACCGGATTGGCGAAGCCGCCCAGGTCCGAGTGCATATAGCCCACGCCCTGCATGCCCATTTGCAGCGAGATCTCTGGCTGCGACTGCAATCCATCCCAGCCGCGATTGACGTCGCCCGACCACGGGATGATGCCGTAGCGTTGCGTGCCCGAGTAACCGGAACGCATCAGGATGAACGGTCGCTCATTCGGGAAGTCGCGCTGGTAGCCATCCGCCACCAGACCGGCCCATTGGTGGCCGTAGATGTTGTGCACTTGGTCCGCGCTGCCGGTGGCATGCCGCACATCGGTCGGATGATATTCCGGCTCGCCCAGATCGCCCCACACGCCGGCCACGCCTTGCGCGTGCAGGCCTTTGTAGATGCCCCACAACCAGTCCTTGCCCTGCTGGCTGAAGATGTCGATCAAGCCGGTGTGGCCGAAGTAAAAGTCGTAGGTGCGCGGCTGGCCGTCGGGGCCGAGCGCCAGCACCTTGTTGTCGACCGCTTCCCGCCAGCGGCTGGAGGTGTTCAGCACAAACGGTTCGGTGATGACTACCGTCTGCACACCCTTGTCCTTGAAGTCGGCGATCATGCGTTCTGGCTGCGGGAAATTATCCTTGTCCCAGGCCAGGTTGCCCATGGTGCCCTTGATCTCTTTGCCGAACCAGAACAGGTCGAACACGATCGCATCCAGGGGGATGTCTTCCGCGATGAATTTGGCGACCGTGTCGCGCGCCTCCTGCTCGTCGTGATAGCCGAAGCGCATGGCGAAATTGCCGAAGGCCCAGCGCGGCGGCAGCGGTTGTTTGCCGGTCAGGCTGGTGTAGTTGCCGACCACGTCTTCCCAGCTGTCGCCGGCGATCACCTGATAGGTCTTGCGGCCGCCGATGGCCTCATAGGTCAGCGCGTTGTTCTTGCCGCTGTCGAAATCGAGATAGCCGGTTTGCGGGTTATCGAAGTGGATCGCATACATTTTCGACGACATCGCGACCGGCATGGTGTAGCCCATCAGCTCCGAATGCTCGCCGTAGCCATAGTGCGCCTTGTTATACAGCGTGAAGCGGTAGCCGCGCCGGTTCATGCCGACCGCGCGCTCGCCTGCACCGTACAGCGCCTCGTCCTTGTCCAGCGCGAACTCGATGGCCTCCAGCTGACGCGGCTCGCCCTTGTGGATATCCTTGCTGCCCTTGACCACATCGTCGGTGACGTGGATGTAACCGCGCTTTTCCGCCACCAGCGGCTTGCCCTTGTAGGCATAAGCGATACAGAAAGGCGATTTGGTGATGGTGACTTTGATGCCAGCTGTGGCATATTCGATGCTGCCGCCTTTTTGCTTCAGCGTGGTCTTGACGGCGGCCGGCAGCAGCACCACCGCGTGCGATGCCGGATCGGCGCTTTCGCCCTGCGGCACGAAGCTGGTTTCAATGATGGCGGCGGAGTAGGGCTTGATGAAGTAGCTGCCGTCGCTGGTGCGCACTTCCAGCTGGCCATCGCGTTCGGCGACGCTGGTGAACTTGCGGTCGGCGTTTTGCGCCAGTGCCGCCTGGCTGGCCAGCAGCGTCAACGTGGCTACTTTGGCAAGGGTTTGAATAGTCATAGTGGTTGCAGTCTCGTTGATCGTCTTGGATTTTGTTGTTTGGCTACATTTGACACCATAGATAGCGCCGTGAATAGCCATTTTCCCTTTATTTTACTGGGAAGTAGTTGCGATTGACATGCATAGGGTCGCGTGTTATTTTGCTACAAATTTTAAAACTCGGGACGCGCAGCATGCACTCATCCAGCAACAAGCCCATACTGTCGTTCTGGCAGCTGTGGAATATGAGCCTTGGCTTCTTTGGCATTCAATTCGGTTTTGCGCTGCAAAATGCCAACGTCAGCCGCATTTTCTCGACGCTGGGCGCCAATCCCGACGATCTCCCCTTATTCTGGCTGGCGCCACCGGTGACCGGTTTGCTGGTGCAGCCGATCATCGGCTACATGAGCGACCGTACCTGGCATCCGATGTGGGGCCGCCGCCGCCCGTTCTTCTTTGTTGGCGCCTTGCTGGCGTCGATCGCCTTGTTCCTGATGCCGAATTCCAGCGCCTTGTGGATGGCCGCGATTGTTCTGTGGCTGCTGGATGGCGCCATCAACGTGTCGATGGAGCCGTTCCGCGCCTTCGTCGGCGACAAGCTGGGACCGAAGCAGCAAACCGCCGGCTTTGCGATGCAGACCTTCTTCATCGGTTGGGGCGCGGTGATCGCCTCGCTGCTGCCGACCATCTTTACCCATATGGGTGTGAGCAACGTGCCGGTGGCCGGCGAGATTCCCGACACCGTGCGTTACTCCTTCTACGCCGGCGGCGCGATCTACTTCCTGGCCGTGCTGTGGACCGTGCTGACCGCGAAGGAAGCGCCGCCGGACGACCTGGCAGCCTTCCGCGCCGAGCAGCAAAACAGCAAGGGTGTGGGCCACGCGCTGGCCGAGATTCTGGGCGGCTTCGGCAAAATGCCGAAGACCATGATGCAGCTGGCGGTGGTGCAGTTCTTCACCTGGATCGGGCTGTTCGCGATGTGGATCTACACCACCAACGCGATTGGCGAAAACGTGTTCGGCACCACCGACGCGCAATCGGCCGCGTTCCAGGAGGCCGGCAACCACGTCGGCGTGATGTTCGCGGTGTACAGCGGCGTGTCGGCGCTGGCGGCGTTCATTCTGCCGGTGTTTGCGCACCATACCAGCCGCAAGACCGTGCACATGAGCTGCCTGGTGATCGGTGGCGTCAGCCTGTTCAGCATCTACACGATTCACGATCTGAATGCGCTGTTCTATCCGATGATCGGCATCGGCATCGCCTGGGCCTCGATTCTGACCATGCCGTACGCGATCCTGGCCGGAGCGCTGCCCGCCAACCGCATGGGCTACTACATGGGCGTGTTCAACTTCTTTATCGTGATCCCGCAAATCGTCAGCGGCCTGCTGCTGGGCTTTGTGACCAAGCACTGGTTTGAAGGCCACACCGTTAAAACCCTGATGCTGGGTGGCGTGTGCATGGTGGTGGCCGGTGTGCTGACGCTTGCGGTACGCGACGAGGCGACGCCGGTATGATGTAATATTGTTCGCGAGACAAGTACTGTGCGACGAAAATTTGCCGAAACAGGTAAAACCGTCGCAAACCACAGTCACCATTTATGCGGAGCGAACATGAGCATCACCACGGTCAGCACTACCCCTTTTTCCGGCCAGCGGCCGGGCACTTCCGGCCTGCGCAAGAAAGTCACAGTATTTCAGCAGGCGCACTACCTCGAAAACTTTGTGCAAAGCGTGTTCGATACGCTGGGCGATTGCAGCGGCAAGACGCTGGTGGTGGGCGGCGATGGCCGCTTCCACAACCGGGTCGCGGTGCAGACCATCCTGCGCATGGCCGCCGCGCATGGCTTTGCGCGCGTGCTGGTGGGACAGGGCGGCATCCTTTCCACGCCGGCGGTCAGCTGCGTGATCCGCAAGCATGATGCGCTGGGTGGCATCGTGCTGTCGGCCAGCCATAATCCGGGCGGACCGGATGGCGACTTCGGCATCAAGTACAACATCGCCAACGGCGGCCCGGCACCGGAGAGCGTGACCGAGGCGATTTACCAGCGTACCGAAAGCATTCGCGAGTACCGCATCAGCGACGCCGCCGATATCGACCTCAATCGCATCGGTGCTTACCGTATTGAAGCGATGGCGGTGGAAGTCATCGATTCGGTCGCCGACTACGCGGAACTGATGCAGCAGCTGTTCGACTTCGACGCCATCCGCAAACTGTTCGCGGGCGGCTTCCGCATGTGCTTTGACGGCATGTCGGCGGTCTCCGGGCCGTACGCCAAGGCCATCATCGAAGGCCAGTTGGGGGCGCCGGCAGGCACCGTTATCAACGCCGAGCCACTGGAGGATTTCGGCGGCCATCATCCGGACCCGAACCCGGTCAACGCCGCGCAGCTGATCGAACTGATGGCCGCCGAGAACGCGCCGGACTTTGGTGCCGCCTCCGACGGCGACGGTGACCGCAATATGATCGTCGGCCGCAATTTCCAGGTCACGCCATCCGACAGCCTGGCGGTGCTGGCCGCGCACGCGACGCTGGCGCCGGGCTATCGCGCCGGCCTGAAAGGCATCGCCCGCTCGATGCCAACCTCGCAGGCGGCCGACCGCGTGGCCGAAGCGCTGGGCATCCCTTGCTTTGAAACCCCGACCGGCTGGAAATTCTTCGGCAACCTGCTGGACGCCGGCAAGGCCACGCTGTGCGGCGAAGAGAGCTACGGCACCGGCTCGGATCACATCCGCGAAAAAGATGGCCTGTGGGCGGTGCTGTTCTGGCTTAACCTGCTGGCGGCCAGCGGCAAATCGGTGGAGCAGCTGGTGAGCGAACATTGGGCGCGCTTCGGCCGCAACTACTACTCGCGTCACGACTACGAGGGAGTGGACGCCAAGGGTGCGAATGAGCTGATGGCGTCGTTGCGCATCAAGCTGGCCACGCTGCCGGGACAGGATCTGGGCCACTACGTGGTGGCGCTGGCCGACGACTTTGAATATACCGATCCGGTGGACGGTTCGGTATCGAAGCAGCAGGGCGTGCGCATCGTCATGAGCAATGGCTCGCGCATCGTGTTCCGTCTGTCCGGCACCGGTACCGAGGGCGCAACGCTGCGGGTCTACCTGGAGCGTTACGAAGCCGATCCGGCCCACCACCATCTGCCGACGCAGCAGGCACTGTATCCGCTGATCCTGATCGCCGAGCAGGTGGCGGGCATCGCCGGCTGGACCGGCCGCGCCCACCCCACCGTCATCACCTAAACCAACCATAAGGACGACAGCATGAAATTGACGACACTCGCATTCACCCTCGCCGCGGCGCTGGGCACGGCCACGGCGGCGCCGGTGGCGCCGGCCAAACCCAAGCCCTTCCTGTGGGAGAACGCGACCGTCTATTTCGTGCTGCCGGACCGCTTCAGCAACGCCTTCACCGGCAACGACCTGGCCTACGACCGCCAGAAAGACGCGGCGCCACTGCGCGGCTTCATGGGCGGCGACCTGGCCGGCATCATCAACAAAATCAACGACGGCTACTTCGACAGCCTGGGCGTGACCGCGCTGTGGATCACGCCACCGGTGGAACAGATCCACGCCGGCACCGACGAAGGCACCGGCAAATCGTATGGCTTCCACGGCTACTGGGCTTCCGACTTCACCGCCGTCGACGCCAATCTCGGCACCGAAAACGACTTCCGCAACCTGGTCGACGCCGCGCACGCGCACGGCATCCGCGTGCTGCTGGACGTGGTGATGAACCACACCGGCCCGGTGACCGACATCGACCCGGTCTGGCCCAGCGACTGGGTGCGCACCGCGCCGCAATGCACCTACAAGGACGCCAAGACCACCATCGAATGCACGCTGGTGAAAAACCTGCCCGACTTCCTGACCGAGAGCGACAAACCGGTGGAACTGCCGGAGCGGTTGATGGGAAAATGGCAGCGCGAAGGGCGCTTCGAACAGGAGACCAAGAGCCTGAACGAATTCTTCGCCCGCACCGGTTATCCGCGCGCGCCGCGCTACTACCTGATCAAATGGCACACCGACTGGATCCGCAAATACGGCGTCGACGGCTTCCGTGCCGACACCGTCAAACACGTCGAAGCCAAAGTATGGAAAGAGCTACTGAAAGAAGCCTCACTGGCGTTCGAAGACTGGAAAAAAGCCAATCCGGACAAAAAGCTGGGCGACGACAAATTCTACGCAACGGCGGAAGTCTACAACTACAAACTGGCCGATGGCCTGTACCACGACCTGGGCGGCGGGCAGAGCGTCAACTACTACCAGGCCGGCTTCAACAGCCTGATCAATTTCGGCCTGGTGCAGGACGCCACACAGAATTACGAAACCCTGTTCAGCAGCTACTCGAACGCCATGCACGGCGGCCGCTTGAACGGCTACTCGGTGCTGAACTATCTGGACTCGCACGACGACGGCGCGCCGTTCGACGCCTCGCGCAAGAAACCGATCGAAAGCGCCAACAAACTGCTGCTGGCGCCGGGCGCCGCGCAGATCTACTACGGCGACGAAACCGCGCGCAAACTCGACATCGCCGAAGCCACCGGCGACGCCAAACTGCGCTCCTTCATGAACTGGGACGAACTGGAACAGAACGTCGCCCGCGACGGCTACAAAGTCGCCGACGTACGCGCACACTGGGCCAAGCTGGGACAATTCCGCAAAGCCCACGTCGCGGTCGGCGCGGGCGTGCACCAGCAACTGCAGGCGCAGCCTTACATCTTCAAGCGCACCTACGACAAAGACGGTGTACGTGACAAAGTCGTGGTCGCCCTGGACCTGCCAACCAACAAAGCCACCGCCATCAAACTGCACGGCGTATTCGCCAACGGCCAGCGCGTCAAAGACTACTACAGCGGCAAAACCGCCATCGTACGCGGCGACAGCGTCAACTTCGGCACCAAAAACGCCGTCGTCCTGATCGGCCAGGACTAAACCCCCACCGCCTCCCCCGGAATCCCCCGAGCCCAACTCCGGGGTCAGGTCCATCATTTCTACACGAGCTCAGCCTTAGCGAGTCACTAAGGCTGAGCTCGTGTAGAAATGATGGACCTGACCCCGGGTTTAAGAAAGTTTGCAATTAATAATGATTCTCATTTATTATGTTAAACTTTCTTAATTTTGTTGGGTGCTTATGTCGTTTCATGTTCGCAGTGCCGTGCCGGCGCGGTTGTTGTTTGCCGGTTTGATTTCTACTTCGCCGCTGGCGCTTGCGGCGGATGTCGCTGCCGATGCGGATGCCGATCAGGCTTTGCCGCAGGTGACGGTGTCCGGCGACCGCAGTGCCGGTTTGTACAATCCCACTCACGCCAGCGGCGCCACCCGCACCGATGCGCCGTTGATGGAAGTGCCGCAGGCGGTACGGGTGATGACGGCGCAGCAGATCGAGGATATCGGCGCGCTGCGTCTGGCCGATACCATTGCTTATGTTAGCGGTATCTCTCGCCTGAACGATTTCGGCGGCACCTGGGATAACTTCTCCATTCGTGGTTTCAGCAGCACCGATATGGGTTTCCTGGTCAATGGCTTTCCCGGTTCGCGTGGCTATAATCCGCCGCGCGATACCGCGACGGTGGAGCAGTTCGAGTTCCTGAAAGGCCCGGCGTCGGCGGTGTATGGCAGCAGTGAGCCGGGCGGCACTATCAATATCGTCACCAAGAAGCCGAAGTTCACGACGCACAATGTGGCGGAGCTGAGCCTCAGCGATCAGGGGCTGCGTCGCGCTACGCTGGACAGCACCGGCGCCTTGAGCAGCAACGTGGCTTATCGCGTCAATCTGATGTCGGAGGAGGGCGAGACGCGTTCGCCGCTGCTGCACAACAAGCGCCACTTGATCGCGCCGGCGCTGACCTGGGTGATCGACGGCGCCACCACGCTGAATTACGAAGCGGAGTTCCTGCGCGCCGATACGCCGCTGGACCGTGGCGTCATCAATGTGCGCGGCGTACTGGGTACGCTGCCGCGCGACCTGCTGCTGAACGAGCCGTCCGACGGCAATATGGTCCTGACCAGTAACACCCATCAGCTGACGCTGGACCGCGTGCTGTCCGATCACTGGCGCGCGCGCTTCGGCGCCAGCTACAAGGAGAGCACCTTTGAGGGTTACTACACCGAGGCGACTTCGCTGGCCACGGATAACCGCACGCTGAATCGCCAATACACCTGGCGCACGCTGCCCTCGCGCGATGCGTCGATTCAGGCTGAGTTGCACGGCAAGCTGGAGGTCGCCGGCATGGCGCACGAGCTGCTGTTCGGCGCCGAGGCATCCAGTCTGTTCATGAATATGGAGATTCTGCGTTCGGCCAATACCACACTGGATATTTACAATCCGGTGTATGGCACCATCGTCAAGCCGGCACTGACTTCGCGCACCACCAGTTCGGACGAGCAGCAGCGCGTGAAAGCGCTGTTCGCGCAGGATCAGATCAGCCTTTCGCCGCAGTGGAAGCTGCTGGGCGGCCTGCGTTTCGATCAGTATGACCAGCATGTGGTGAACCGCGTCGCCAAGACTGACGTGTCGCAGCAGCAGAACGCGCTGTCGCCGCGCGCTGGTCTGACTTATCTGCCGAATGCGTGGAGTTCGTGGTATGTCTCGGCGGGCAAATCCTTCCGTGGCAACAGCGGCACCGATATCAGCGGCAAGGCGTTCGACCCGCAACATTCGACCGCGTATGAAGCCGGCGTCAAACTGCAAACGCGCGACGAGCGTTTGGGCGCCAACTTCGCGGTGTTCGACATCACCAAAACCAATGTGCTGACTTCCAGCGACGCGCCAGGCTACTCGGTGGCGGCGGGTGAGGTGAAGAGCAGCGGCTTTGAGGCCGACAGCTTCGGTCAGATCGACGACAACTGGCGCGTGACGGCCAATCTGGCGTGGATCGATGCGCGCGTCAGCAAGGACAAGACGCTGGCGGTGGGCACGCGCTTGATGAACGTGGCGAAGACCAGCGGTGGCGTGCTGCTGATCCGCGAGGCGGCGCTGGAAGGCGGCGGACGCTGGGGCGTGGGCGGTGGCGCGAATTATGTCGGCAACCGCTCGGGTAATACCGCCGACACCTATTCGCTGCCGGCTTACACCACCGCCAAGCTGCTGGGCTTCTGGCAGATCAACAAGACCATGCGCGTTTCGCTGGACGTGAATAATCTGTTCAACCGCCAGTACTACAGCAACTCGTGGGGCAATCTGTATGTGGTGCCGGGGGCGGAGCGCAGCATCGCCACCCGATTGAAGGTCTATCTATAAACGGCGGCGCAGGCCAATCAGCAGCAGGCCGGCACCGAGCAGCAGCCAGGCCGCCGGTTCCGGCACGGCGCTGATGGTGGCGTAGGCGCCGTCCGCGCTGACGATGCTGGCGCTGCCCGGCTGCAGCGCGATGGTGACGATGTCACCGCTGCTGCCCAGGTAGTACAGGCCCGCATCCAGCAGTGCGATCGACAGTGTGGTGCCGGCGCCGCTGCTGGCGCCGCTGCTGGCGCTGTTGTTGATGCTGATGTCGAACGACAGCGTGCCGCCGAAGTGTGTCCATTGCCCATACTCGTTCCATGCGCCGCTGTTGGCGATGCTCAGCACCGAGTGGATGTCGCCGGAGGTGTCGCCCAGCGCAAAACTGCTCGCGGTGTAATCCCCCGAGAAGTTGGACAATTGTGTCTGCACCGGCGCGGCATTGCTCAAGCCTAGTAGCAGGAAATCCAGATAGCCATCCGTGCCGGCCAGCGCGCTGGTGTCGATAGTGACGTGGTATACCTCGGCCGCCATCACCGGCGCCGCGCCGCATACCAGGGATAGCGTCAGCAGCAGGCGCGCCGTCAGTTTATTCAACATACTCATTACCGCTCCTTACAGTTTGCCGGCGATCAGTTTGGGCAGATAGCCCACGCTGACGCGATTGGGATTGCTGAAGATGGTGCTTACGCTTGCGCTTTGCCCCGGCGCCAGCGAGGCGACCGACAGTTGCAGCGTTGGCGCACCGCCTTGCGTGCCACTCTGGTTGTCCAGTGTGACACCGTCGCTCAGGTAGTCGGCGCGGAACAGCAGCGTGCCGCTGATGATGGCGTTCGATGTATTGGTGAAGGTGACCGTGCCCTTGGTCTTTTGCGTGCTGCGATCCACGGTCAGGCCGGACTGCACGATCTTCACGCTGGCGGTGACGTCGGTGTACAGCGTGATCGGCGTGCTGCCTTCAAACGCGCCCAGATCCGGCGCGGTGCCGCTGTAGGCCAGGCCCAGGTTGACGCCTTTGTCGATCAAGTCGCTGCCGGTCACCAGGTGCAGCGATGGCAGCACTGGCAGGCTGCCGTCCGGCAGGCGTGGCGCATCCCAGCCGTCGGTCGATACGCTCTGGAAGTCGGCAGCCGTTACGCTGACCGGCAGATTCCAGCTGTTGTAGGCCGCGTCGGCACCGGCCACGTTGGCCACCGGTGTGTTTTCGAACGCGAGGTTGTTGCGCAGGGTGCCCAGTGATACGGCGGCGTTGGCGGTGTCGATGCCGAGCGCGTTGAAGCCGATGCCGTTGGCGATGCTGGTGTTGTTGTAGAACTGATTCGCCACCGGATGGTGGTTGGCATAGAAGCCATTGACCTTGTTCTTGAACGCGACCGAGAAGCGCACGGTATGGATAGGCGCGTCGGCCTGATAGACGCCGCTGTAGCCGCCGATCTTGAAGCCGTTGCCGTTACCGGCCGGGATGGCGGTGGTGGTGCCGGGGTAGTAGCCATGCAGCCAGGCCCACGAGTTCTCGATCAGCACCGGCGAGTAGGCGTTGATGAGGTCAAAGCCGTCGTCGGTGTTGGCCCAGGCGCGGCAGCCGCGAAACACATTGCCAGGATTGTTGGCTTTGATGTGGGCGCCGAAACCGTCGGCGTTCTGGCCGGCGCCGGATTTGCTGTATGGGTCGTAGTTGTGGTGCGAGTCGACATTCAGCACCAGGTTGTAGCTGCCGTTGGACAGGAAGAAGCCCGGCCCCATGTTGTGGTGCAGGTTGAGCGCTTCGAAGGTGTTATAGCTGCCCTTGACCCAGATACCCCACGATTCATTGTTCAGCAGATTGCCCGGCTGCTGCGGCGCGCCTTTCAGTTCCAGCCCTTTCAGGTGCAGGTAGCTGGCCTGGACGTTGAAGCCCTTGACGCGGCAGTTGTCCTTGATGGCGGTGAAGTCGAATACCGGCGTTTCGCCCGGATAGGCCCAGTAGCGGATCGGATTATTTTGCGTGCCGCTCTTGTCCAGCGTGACCGCGTTGACCACGTCGGTCTGGCTGGCGCAGGCGGCCAGCGAGGCGGTGTAGACGTAGTCGCCGCCACGGAAGTAGACGGTGTCGCCGGGAGCGGCGGCGGTCTGCGCTCTGGTGATGGACTTCCACGGCGCGGCCACTGTGCCGGCGGCGCCATCATCGCCGGTGGGGGAGACATAGTACGTCGCTGCGTGCGCGCCAGTTGTCAGCGCGAGCGCCGTCAACGCGGCGCCGATGTGCCACTTGTTCATGTTTGCTCCTGTAGGTGTCCTGGAATGCGATGGACTGTAAAGGAGCCTTAGTTGTCAGACAACGAAGTAATTCGCGCTTGGATATGCCCGGATGTTATTTGGTCGACAAGGAGTAAGGCGCGTCGTCCGGCGCGCTGCCGCGTTGACGATTGGGTTGTGCGCGCATGTCGAAGTCGAGCACCGCGCCTTGCGTCAGCGCGGCGTGATCGAGCCAGTTGTGCTGATACGGCTTGCCGTTGACCTTGAGCGTGTTGATGTAGCGGCGCTGGTCGCTGTTGGCCGGGGCGTTGATGACGATCTGTTTGCCGTTCTCCAGCGTCAGCGTGGCTTTCTTGAACAGCGGCGCGCCCAGCACGTATTGCGGCACCGCCGGCGTGACGGGATAGAAGCCCAGCGCGGAGAACACGTACCAGGCCGAGGTCTGGCCGTTGTCCTCGTCGCCGCAGTAGCCGTCCGGCGTCGGCCTGTACAGGCGGTTCATGGTTTCGCGTGCCCAGTACTGGGTTTTCCACGGCGCGCCGGCATAACCGTAAAGGTAGATCATGTGCTGGATCGGCTGGTTGCCGTGCGCGTACTGGCCCATGTTCGCGATCTGCATTTCGCGGATTTCGTGGATCACTTCTCCGTAGTAGCTTTCGTCAAACGTCGGCGGCAGCGTGAAGACTTGATCGAGCTTGTTGACGAAGGCATCGCGTCCGCCCATCAGCTGCATCAGGCCGTGCACGTCCTGGAACACCGACCAGGTGTAGTGCCAGCTATTCCCTTCGGTGAAAGCGTCGCCCCATTTGAAGGGATTGAACGGCGACTGGAATTTACCGTCCTGATTTTTGCCGCGCATGAGACCTGTCTCGGGATCGAACAGATTTTTGTAGTTCATGGCGCGCTGCTTGTAGATGGCGATTTCGGACTCTGGCTTGCCGAGTGCTTTACCCAACTGCCAGATGGCGAAATCGTCGTAAGCATATTCCAGCGTGCGCGCGGCGTTTTCGTTGATCTTGACGTCGTAGGGGACATAGCCTAATTCGTTGTAGTACTTGACGCCTTTGCGGCCGACGGCATCCATCGGCCCTTCGTTGTCGGCACCGTGCTTGAGCGCCTGCCACAGTGTTTCGATGTCGTAGCCGCGCAAGCCTTTGAGGTAGGCTTCCGCCACCACTGACGCGGAGTTATTCCCGATCATGACATTGGCCAGGCCGGGGCTGGACCATTCGGGCAGCCAGCCGCCTTCCTTGTAGTCGTTGACCAGGCCCGCCTGCATCTCGCGATTGACCGATGGGTACATCAGGTTCAGGAAGGGATACAGCGCGCGGAAGGTGTCCCAGAAACCGGTGCCGGCGTACATATAGCCGGGCAGGATCTGGCCGTTGTAGGGACTCCAGTGGACGATCTGGTTTTGCGCGTCGATCTCGTACAGTTTGTTCGGGAAGAACAGCATGCGGTACAAGCTGGAATAGAAGGTGCGGGTCTGTTCTTCGCTGCCGCCTTCAACGCTGATGCGGCTCAGCGTTTTGTTCCAGACGTCCTTGCCCTTTTGCGCGGTGGTGTCGAAACTGTCGTTGGCCAGTTCGCGCTGCAGATTCAGCTCCGCCTGCGCCTCGCTGATGAAGGAGGAGGCCACGCGCATGCCGATCTTTTCGCCCTTGCTGGTCTTGAAGCCGACGATGGCGCCGCTATGGTTGCTGGCCAGTTCAGTCACGCCTTCCACCAGCTTGTCGCCGCTCCAGATCTGCGCCGAGGTGAAGGGCTTGTCGAAGTAGATGACGAAGTAGTTCTTGAAATTCTTAGGCAGCGGTCCGCGTGCATAGCGAGTGCTGTAGCCGACGATCTTGCGCTGCTCGGGCAGTAGCTTGATGTAGGAGCCTTTGTCGTAAGCGTCCACCACCACGTAGGCGTCGTCGGTCTTGGGCCAGGTGAAGCGGAACTGGGCGGCGCGTTCGGTGGGGGCGATTTCGGTGGTGACGTCGGCGTCGGCCAGGTAGACGCTGTAGTAATAGGGCTTGGCTACTTCGGCTTTGTGCGAGAACCAGCTGGCGCGATCGTCCTGCGTGAAGCGTGGCTTGCCGGTCACCGGCATGATGGCGAACTGGCCGTAGTCATTCATCCACGGCGAGGGCTGGTGCGTTTGCTTGAAGCCGCGGATTTTGTCGGCGTCGTAGGTATAGGCCCAGCCGTTGCCCATCTTGCCGGTTTGCGGCGTCCAGAAGTTCATCCCCCACGGCAGGGCGATGGTCGGGTAGGTGTTGCCGTTCGAGAGTTCGGGCTTGCTGGCGGTGCCCATTAGTGGGTTGATCCATTCAACTGGATCGATGATGGGGGCGGCGTTGGCGCCTAGAGCGAACAGCAGGACGGGCAGGGCGAATGCATGCAGTTTCATGTGCGGACGTGGTGGCGGCTGACGACAGTGCAGTGTAGCAGCGGCGCGCGCCCACTTGCGCGGAATGCGCGTGTTTAGTGGTCGGCGCTAAACACGCGTTACTGTGCGGTGATGGTGACGCTGGACGGTGCGCTATCGAGCTGGCCGTCGTTGACGATCAGCGTGGCGACGTAGGCGCCGGGGACGTCGGCAAAGAAGGTGGGCGTGGCGACGTGATAGTTTAGCAGGGCGGCACTGCTGCCGGCCGGCGCGCTGAGTGTCCACGAATATTTGATGATGTCCTGGTCCGCATCCGTGCCGCTGCCGGACAGCTTGATCGAAGTGCCGGCGGCGACGGTTTGCGCCGGGCCGGCATTCGCCACCGGCGCGTGGTTGGCCTGTGGCGAGTAGTTACCGCCGCCACAGGCGCTCAGCATCAGCAGGATCAGGATGGATGGTATTCGCATCCATTAATTTTGTACGAAAACGACCGCGCTGCGTGGCGGGATGGTGAAGGTTCCGCTGGATTTGTCGTACTTGGCTTGCAGGGCCACGCGTTTGTCCGCTGCGGTCATGCTGGTGTGGACAGGATGCAGCGTGTAGTTGTGGTTCTTCTCTTCCGCCACCGTGATCTGTTGCGCGGTCTTGTCGACGTTAATCAGATAGGTGATGGACTTGAAGCGCGCACCGGCGTAACCGCTGCCGTCGATGTGGACGGCGATCACGGTCGATACCTGCTGTGGACCGGTATTGAAGAAACGCAGGCGCTGCTTGATGTCCTGTGCGCTGCGCAGGCGGAACAGTGTGCTGCTGGAGCGGATCGCCAGCAGATCGCGGAAGGCGTCGCGCGCGTAGGCGATGTCCGCCGGCGTGGGCTTGATGGCCGGGTTGCGCAGAATGGGCTTGAGCAGCGCGTAGTCCTTGCCGTTGTCGGCGGCCGGCGGTAGGCCGGTGCCGAAGTAGTTATCCTGGTAGCTCCAGTCGAGACGATTGAACCAGTCGCCCGATTCGAAGCTGTTACGGTCCATGGATTTGGAGCGCAGGATGTCGAAGCCGGCGTGGAAGTAAGCCACGCCCTGGCTGAAGGCGTTGATGGCGGCGCCCAGCATCTGTACCTGTGCGCGGTCGCGCGCGGTGGTGGCTTGCGGCAGCTTGAAGGCGTTGATGTCGTACAGCGTCTGATTGTCATGGTTCTCGACGTAGTTGACGGTTTCACCCGGCTCGCTGGCGTAACCTGCCGGTTGGTCGCCGCCGTAGACGATGTCCTGCAGCGCGACGGTGCGTCCATCGGCGGTGGTCAGCGGGTAGCTGCGGATGGTGCCGGCCAGGCCGACCTTAATCATGTCTGCGGCGTGCAGAAGTTCTTGCGGCGCGTGTTGCCCCGCTTGCTCGTTGGCGTCGTAGACCAGGCCATTGATATAGCCCTGGCGGGAGATCAGCTGTTCGCCGCTGTCGCCAGCGCCGCCGCCACGCACGGCGTCGCGGCCGCGGTCGCTGAAGGTGCCGATGCCGCTGCCGTTCAGCGACAGCTGCGAGGCTTGCACGAAGCGGGCGCCGTTGGCCACTTCACCGAAGTTCCAGCCTTCGCCGATCAGGTTGACGTGTTTGCCGGCGGCTTGGTCGGCCCGGGCCTGTACCTGCTCCATCACCGCGCGCGGCTGGTGGCCCATCAGATCGAAGCGGAAGGAATCGATCTTGTATTGTTTGGCCCACAGCGCGACCGAGTCCACCATCAACTTGCCCATCATGAGGTTTTCGGTGGCGGTGTTGTCGCAGCAGGTGGAGGTTTCGATCGCGCCCTTGGCGTTCAGGCGGTGGTAGTAGCCGGGGACCACGCGGTCCAGCACCGACTTCTCGTTCTGGCCGGCGATGAAGGTGTGGTTGTAGACCACGTCCATGCCGACGCGCAGGCCTGCCTTGTGCAGCGCCTGCACCATCTGGCGGAATTCGACGATGCGTTTGGCGCCATCGGCGGGATCGGTGCTGTAGCTGCCTTCCGGCGCGTTGTAGTGGTAAGGGTCGTAGCCCCAGTTGTAGCAGTCCTGCGCTTTGACGCGGGTGACGGCGGCTTGCTGCTCATCGCCATCCGGCGCATCGGCGGGAATCTGTGGCACTACGCAGCCTTGCTCCGGCACGCTGCCGATGTCGTACACCGGCAGCAGGTGGATGTCGGTCATGCCGGCTTTGGCCAGCGCCGTCAAGTGCTTCATGCCGTTGGAATTGGCCTCGGTGAAGGCGGTGTACTTGCCGCGATTGGCCTCGCTGACCGTGCTGTCGTTGATCGAGAAGTCGCGCACGTGCAGTTCGTAGACCGTCATATCGGTTTGCGCGTGCACGGTGTTGGGCGACTTGGTCTGGTTCCAGCCGGCGGGCTTCAGCTTTGCCGCGCCGAGATCAGTGATGTAGCTGCGTTTCGAATCCGTGGTCAGGCTGATGGAATAAGGATCGGTGACGAGATTGCGCACCAGGCCCGCGCCCGGTGCCACCACGTCGACCAGGTATTGGTAGTACTGGCCATCGCTGCCGGCATGGGCGGACCAGATGCCGGTGGCATCATCGCGCGTCATTGGGGTGATGGCGGCGGCTTTGCCGGTGCCGCTTGCGTAGGTGCAGACAGCCACGTTCTGCGCGGTCGGCGCCCACAGTTTGAATGCGGCGTTGCGCGCGGAGACTACGACACCGAGATCCTCGGCCTTGGCGGCGGAGGCGTAGAGATCATCCAGCGCGCCGGCGATTTGCAGCGCGGTGGCATCGCGCACGGTGCCGTCGTCGGCTTCCTGCACCAGCAGCACCTGCTGCGTCAGCAGCTTGGCGACACGCGCTTGATCCGCGACCGTTAGCACCGCACCGGCGCCAATAAACTTGAAGCGCTGCGCCAGCGCGGCGGGCAGGGCGCCATCGAAGCGCGACAGCGAAATGGCGCCATCAGCACCGGTAACGCGCGCACCTGGCGTGGCCTGCAGTTGCGCGTTGGCGGAGTAGTATAGTTTGAAGACGCCGCCGGCAGCGGCGCCCGGCCACTGAATCCGTTGACGATCGAGCCAATAAGCACGCGCATCGGCACTGGCGGCCGCTGGCGACAACACGGTAGCAAAGCCGCCATCGCAATCCGCCAGCGACGGCGCGGCAGACGCCGCCAAACAAGTCAGCGCCAGCGCGCCTCCCACACCAGCCACGATTGCGCGCTTACCTGCCATATTCTGTCTCCCAAACCGTCGATATTTAGTAGTGCAGTTACAAAATCTGCACATTAACCCTGAATTTTGCGGTTATGGTACTCCAGAATCTGTAGTTTTGATACTTTCTGTAGCGTGCTCAGTCAGCCAGACCAAGATTTTTCCTGACCTGAGCGGATGAGTAAATGGGTTCTTCGCCAGAGGCGACGCGCCGCATTGTGGGCTCGGCGGATGCGCACTGTTCCGGTAATTAGCCGCTATCTCACGGATAGCGGCTATTGGACTTATTTTACGTCCAGCAGTTCAACGTCGAAGATCAGATTCGAGTTAGGCGGGATCGGACCTGCACCATTGGCACCGTAGCCCATGGCCGCAGGCACGATCAGCGTGCGCTTGCCGCCGACCTTCATGCCTTGCACGCCTTCGTCCCAACCCGGAATAACCTGGCCCGCGCCCAGCGAGAAGCTGAACGGCTCGCGGCCGATCGAGGAGTCGAACTTCTCACCATGCTGCTGCTCAGCACCTGGCACATACAGCCAGCCGGTGTAGTTGACGACAGCGGTGCTGCCTTTCACCGCTTCCTTGCCGGTGCCGACCACGGTATCAATCTTTTGCAGCGCAATTGCCTCGGCACTCGCACTGGCGCTGCCAGGTTGCTGCTGTGGCTGTTGCTGCGGCGTGCGGTCACAGCCGGTCAGAGCCAACGCGAGTGTCACGCCAAAAGCGCAGGAGGAAAGCAGTTGTTTCATGTTCTCTTTCATGTTGTGGTGATTAATCTGTGTGACGGGAGCCAACTCTTGGCCGAGATGATACGCGACAAATTGCTGATCCATAGGGTTTGACGATTCAACAAAAATCACGCTGGGGTCTTGCTGAAATTGTCGTTCTCTGGCATGTTGCTGTTTTGAAAACATCAATGTTGCGACCACTTCTGAGTGCATCGTTGGCTCCAATCTAAAAACTAAGGAGGGTGTCTTTGACACCGCTGAATCAACACGATAGAACTTTATGCTGAATACGCGAGCTTTTTTAATGGGAGCATCCATAGACATCGCTGGCACGGGGTTTGCGAACACCCTAGTCACGCTACCTTGGATCTACCTGCTACTTGCCGATGGTGTGCCGCGTGAGAGCGTGTACCCGTCTTTGTTCACCTCGCCGGCTTATCTGACCGTGTCGCTTGTGATCGGTTTGTACTTTAGTTTTCTGGGCGGTCGCGTTGCTGCTTCCCTTGCAAATGAACGTGGAGCCATACACGGCGTGGCGTCCACGATCCCATGCGTTTTGTTGGGAGTCCTGGATTTCTTAAGTCCGTTTCCGCTGCCTATACCCGGTTGGATAGCTTGGGGAGGTAAAGCAGCTTCGGTACTGTGTGGGTATCTCGGAGGCCGAAATGCCAAAGTCTAACGATCGACTCCCGTGGTTACTGGCCAGAGCTGCTAAACAGGAGCAATGGCAGTGACAGTACATTCACTAACGATGCGCTACGTGCTACGCGCCGCAGCTGCCGGAAAACTTGAGGATGGTTGGCTTTATCTGCCGAATCACGAGAATCCAGGACTGGACACAGCTTGTTTAATGATCGTCTCTGACGCGGATGAGGACATGCAGTTGATCGCTAGTGAACGTGGTTTTTCCGTCGAAGGCTTGGATACCCCGACGATTGAAGGTACTGTCCACGCGGCACTGCAATTTCAAGACTCCCCATCGGATGAACTCTTGTTGGAGTCCTTTGTTTATTATTGGCGTTTCGACGCATGGTTGCCCATGCCTGGGGCACCTGAACCGCCACCGTTGGAAGAAGCGAAGCTTGAGTGGGATCGTGAATTCTTTGATTCATTGGCTGCGGAACGACCGGAAGAGCTGTGCCGTACCGAGGGATGCCAGCGCGGCGCGATACATCACAGCGTTCTCTGTCGAGTGCATCACTTTGAAATGATTAGGAAAGAACCATGTCCATTTCTGGAGTAGTCGCTTTGCGTTTCGTGCCGATTAGTATGAAAGGTAGGAGGCAAGAGGATGGAGCTTGCTGATCATATTTTTTCGAAGAGAGTACTTTCGGCGGAGCCTGAGTGGATCGCCGAGATATTGGCGCGTCTGGTCTGGCTGACGGATGACAATGGACACGAGATAACGAATTCATTACGGCGCTGGCTTAACGAAGAAGATTCCGCGAAAGTTCAAATCGCATTGCTCTTTCGAGAGCTCTGGCTATGGGACACCTGTACTGAAATGGATTCCGTTCTTGATTCGGTTGAAGCGCGCTTTCCTGCCTTCTCCGGACAATGTGCGTCTCTGCGCTTAGACTGGAAGAAGCAATTCCCTCACCGTTGAACTTATTGACCAACTATGTACACAACCTCGTTCTCTTCATCCCCAGGCCACGCCAATAACGTCGGGCTTGATGCGCCGATCAGTTTGAAACGCTGGGCGTTATGAGCAACTACGCGTGGGTCTGTTTTGACTGCCGGATGGCGTTCAGACGGCACGGCCGATCTGAAAAGGTCTTATGCGCGTGCTGTGGAAAGGCGTGTGAATGCCTTGGCTATAAAACCCCTATCCCGCCGAAGTCAAAGGTGAAGGTATGGGAGCACCTTCGAGTGGACTTTTATACCTGTCGAAGAAGCTTCTTGCTTAAGCGGGCACAAATGAAGGTTCGTCAGATTCATGACTTGGAGCAGAGAATAGCTGGCTTGAAAGCGATGGACGAAAACTCTGGGCGCAATGCAGCAATCATGCTTCTTGAAAGGCAATTGAATGGCAAAAGTGCCTGACATGATTTGGCTCGATGATTTCGTAATGCGGCTAGACGGTGTACAAATTCAATTGAAGGTGGTTGAGTGAGCACACATGCGCCTGACGGGACGTCAGGATTTGTACATCGCACCGAAAGCCCCTTACTTATCTCCTTGATGGTCTAGAAGATGAAAATGAACATTCGGTACTATCTCTTTGCTTCAGCACTTTTTGTACAAAGTCTGCCGGCGTATGGCACGGAACGTTTTGCCACCGTCGACTACCTTGGCGTGCGGATCCCGCTGGCCCGGGCTTATCATGATTTTGATGAGTACAAGGACGACCCGCACAACCTTCCACAGCAGTCCATCCGGCGCGTTGAATCAATAATGCGCTCGGCTCCCTTCGCCAGCGACTTCGCGGATACCGATGCGCTATCACACGAGCTTGAGCGTATCCAGTTCCCTGGATACGCAACATTCTATGCAAACCAGCTTGGCGCGAAACTGGACCCTTCATTGGAACTAGTGTACGTCGAAATCCCTGGTGGCAAATTGAACCGTTATTTTGCAATTGAGCGGGTGAGTGGCGGGGGCCTGCGTGTGATTGCGGATTTTGTTGCGCCAGCTGTTCCAGAAATCACACGTGTTCATCGAAAGAACGGTGCGCTCTCGTTCGAGTCGTCGCAAGGGAAAGTAATTTCCACTCAGTTTGGGAAAACGCGCTAACAATATTTCGAGCTACCTTTTATGACTCTTGATGACCTTACTGTAAATTTCGCGCATCTTAAGCGCGAGACGCTTCTCGAAGATTGGGCGTGGCTTGTCGGCCCGAGAAAGTTGCCGATCCTGTTGACCGCCTCGGGTGACGCCTTCATACAAGACACGGACTCAGGAGCGATTGAGATTCTGGACGTTGCCTCGGGAACGACGGCGCCGGTGGCTGAATCGCTAGCTGAACTTCAGTCGCTGCTTGCTGATCGTGATTTTGTTGGCGACTATTTTGCTGTTCAGCTGGTCGGTGACTTGCGCCTTAATGGATTGATTCTCAAACCTGGTCAAATCTATAGCTTTATCAAGCCGCCACTTCTGGGTGGCGAGTTCGTGCTCGAAAATGTTGATGTTGCGGACATTGAGGTTCACTTCTCATTGAGTGGGCAGATAGCTCGCCAGGTTCTTGGCTTACCGGCAGGAGGAACCATGTGTGGAGTCAAGGAAGCCGAAACGGCCAAAGCGAAACCTCGCTGGAAGTTCTGGCAATAGCTAACGTTAGGAGTTTATGGCTAGTAGACGCGAACTCAAGAGCATTGCATCGGGACTGCTTGACTCCTTCATCAGCCGTAACAACGACGTTGGTGGCTATTGGGGAATTGGAAAGCTATGTCTGCATGCCCAAGATAATGCAACCAGCACTGTGAAACTGGACCTGCTTTCCCAAATGGTATTTCCTGAATCGGCAGAATTTTCTAAACTGATGGAGGGATATGATTTGCTCTTGCAAAGGCATCTTGCTGCTCGAAATATCCCCAATTCTTGGGTTGCATCGACAATAATCGAACTCGAATTCAGTCCGAGTGAGGAACCTGAAAAACAGATCCCGGTCATCACTTGGGGAAGTTTATTCAAGCTCTCGGTAGCAATTTGGGACGATAGAGGAAAGAAGTATGCAGTCTCGGCCTACAGCTATTGTGCGCCACATGATTCAAAGAAGGAGCATCGCAGTGTCGGCCAACGTTTCTAAGCATTGAGGTTGTAAAAGTTTATGTCAATAGAGAATCCGAGCAATCCCACTATCACCAACTCGACTGAGGTACTGTCAGATGCATCCGGGCTTAATCGGCGTTGGCTCGGTGTATCGCTATTTTGGCGCATCTTCCTACTCCAGATATTGGTAGCTATTCCGGTGGTGCGTTTGATGCCTATAGGGGATGAGTTCATCCGACTCAAGCCTTCCGCGATGTATTTTGCGATGGTGTTCGTTTTAGTTTTTTCTGCGCTTGTCGCGAAGCCCTGCGCGTTATTTTTTCTCTGGGGTGCCCGCCTTGGATTGACTATCACGTCTTGGCGATGGATCAACTGGCTGTTGGTGGGGTATTACGTTGCCATGGCAGTTGGTAACATCATTCTGGTTTTCACGACGTCTATAGAGGCTTGGATTCAGATTAAGTCTTGTGTGCCGATCGCTTCGTTGATTGCTGTGTGTTTGCTTGCTCCGAGCTTCATGCGAAGAACCGGCAGCATTGCCAGCGCCGCTGGGAATTAATTGGAGAGACTTCAGTGAGATTAAGTAATAGCTTTAGCGGGGCGCTCAGGACTTTTGCGTACTTCATGTCCAGTGGTTCGCACTACATGCTCAAGGGCGTTGACTACTTGAGCCTGTATGGTAGTGATCCGAGTGCCATTGAGCAGGCGTACGCTATTTTCGCGAACGTCCTGGAATTTGACGAATATGGCCAGGTGTTGAATGCTACACATGCTCAACGGCGGGCCACGGACTACGTGAGGTCATATTGTGATTCGTCTTTTCGAGTCGAACCACCATTTGAGGAGTGGGAGGTGGCATTGCATGAACCACCTCCATTGAAAGATGTAATCTGAGCTTGTTTCTATGCCGTCTTGCGGTAGTTGTCGACCATCTTGTAGCGCAGCGCGTACAGCGCGAAGATGGCGGCGACGATTGCGGCGAAGGCGGCGAAGAAGAACATCTGGAACGCGATCGGGCTCAGGCCGCTGTTGGCGATCCATCCGCTCACCACATCATTCTTCACGCCCGCATTCACGATCAGCACCCACAGGTTGCCGACCGTGACGGCCAGATACCAGAAGCTGAGGATGATGCCTTTCATCGAGGCTGGCGCCTGGCTGTAGGCGAACTCCAGGCCGGTCGCGGACACCAGCACTTCACCCAGCGTCAGCAGTGCGTACGGCAGCAACTGCCACATGATTGATACTTGGTCGCCGCCATCCATCCACAGCTGGATCATGCCGATCACTACCCAGGCCGACGAGGACAGCGCGATGCCCAAGCCCATGCGGCGCAGCGGCGTCGGGGTGATGCCGACCATCCGCATCAGCGGGAACAGGGCGATGTTGTTGAACGGGATCAGCAGCATCACCAGAATCGGATTGGCGGCCTGCATCTGCGCCGGCAGCAGTTGGAACTCCCAGCCGAACAGCGACATCATCGGGCTGGTCATGGTGTTGGCCTGCACGATCCAGGTCGAGGCTTTTTGATCGAACAGCGACCAGAACGGCGTCACCATGGCAAACACGATCAGCACGCGCAGCACCGAGCGCACGCCTTCAACCGCTTGGTCGGTATGCAGTCCGCGCGCGCGTTCCAGTTGCATGGAGACGCCGATGCCACCAAACGCCAGCAGCAATACCAGCGCGGTACAGGCGGCAATCACGAAGCCCCACGATGGCGTCATGCACAGCGAAAGCAGTGCGCCCACCGCGCCGGCGCCGGCCACCATCAGGCCCGGTCGCGATTGGCCTGGTGCGCGTGCCAGCAGGGCGGTGCGGGCGACGCTGCTGAAGGCATCCGGATTGGGCGCGGCCGGCGGCACGTGCACGTATTTGCCGCGACCCAGCCAGAACACCAGCGTGGCAATCGCCATCAGGATGCCGGGAATGCCGAACGCCACCGCCGGGCCGTAATCGCGCAGGAACAGCGGCATCAGCAGCGAGGCGAAGAAGGAGCCGAAGTTGATGATCCAGTAGAAGGCGTCAAACACCAGCTTGGCGCGGTTTTTGTTGGTCTGGTCGAACTGGTCGCCGACAAACGCCACCACCAGCGGCTTGATGCCGCCCGAGCCAAACGCGATCAGCGCCAGGCCGAGGTAGAAGCCTTCGAGGTTGTGTTCGAAGATGGCGAGGCAGGCGTGACCGGCCACGTAGATCAGGCTGAACCAGAACACGGTCTTGTACTTGCCCCAGAAGCGGTCGGCGATCCAGCCGCCCAGCAACGGGAAGAAGTAGACGCCGATCACAAAGGTGTGGAACACGTGCTTGGCTTCGGCGGTGCGGTCGCCAATCGGGATGAATAGCAGCAGGGTACTGAGTAGGAAGGGCGTCAGGATGTTGCGCATGCCGTAAAAGCTGAAACGTTCGCAGCCTTCGTTGGCGATGATGTAGGGGATTTGTCGCGGCATCGGGCCGTTGCCGGACGTGCTCAGTGGTTCATTCACTCTGTCTACTCCTGTGGTCATGTGTAGTTTGACTACGTTTTTTAACTCGGGAATTTTGATGAAAATTCCTAAGTATTTGTTTTTAATGAGATATCTGTAATAACCCATACATTGAAAAAACTGTTTTCGTGATGTATATTATCTACAAAACATATACGCCCAGACAGCCAACCCCGGATTTTCTTATGACTAAGCAACTTACTCAAGTTTCCCCGCACTCCCCAGACTGGTATCGCGAGGCGATCATCTATCAGGTTTACCCGCGCAGCTATATGGACAGCAATGGTGACGGGGTGGGCGATCTTCCGGGCATTACGGCAAAGCTGGACTATATCGCATCGCTGGGCGTGGACATTCTGTGGATTTCGCCGTTCTTCAAATCGCCGATGAAGGACTTTGGCTACGACATTTCCGATTACTGCGACGTCGATCCGCTGTTCGGCACGCTGGCCGACTTCGACACGCTGATCGCCAAGGCGCATGGCCTGGGCGTGAAGATCATGATCGATCAGGTGATGGCGCACACGGCGGAAGATCACGCGTGGTTCAAGGAGAGCCGCTCCAGCCGTGACAATCCGAAAGCCGACTGGTACGTCTGGGCCAATCCCAAGGCCGATGGCAATCCGCCGAATAACTGGATGTCGGTGTTTGGCGGCTCGGCCTGGCAGTGGGACTCGCGTCGCCGCCAGTACTACATGCATAACTTCCTCACCAGCCAGCCGCAGCTGAACTTCCACAACCCGGACGTGCAGCAGGCGCATCTGGATGCGCTGCGCTTCTGGCTGGAGCGCGGTGTCGACGGCATTCGTCTGGATGCCTGCAACTACCACTTCCACGATCTGCAGCTGCGCGACAATCCGCCGGCCACCAACCGCGATTCGATCACGGTCACCGACGTCAACCCGTATGGCATGCAGGCGCACGACTACGACAAGACCCGTCCGGAAAACGTGGCCTTCCTGAAGAAGCTGCGCGCGCTGCTGGATGAATACCAGGCGGTGTCGATCGGTGAAGTCGGTTCCGACGATTCGCTGGCCACCATGGCCGAGTACACCGAGGGTGGCGACAAGCTGCACATGGCGTACAGCTTCAACTTGCTGGTCAACCATCTGTCGTCGCACTACATCCGTCAGCAGGTGGAGCAGTTCGAGGCGCGCGTCAAGGGCGGCTGGGCTTCGTGGTCGGTCGGCAATCACGATGTGCCGCGCGTGGCATCGCGTTGGGGCGGTCCGAGCGCGCCGCAGGCGTTTGCCAAGCTGGCGCTGGCGATGCAGTTGTCGCTGAAGGGCACGCCTTGCCTGTATCAAGGCGACGAGCTGGCGTTTGCCGAAGCCGACGTGCCATTCGAGCTGCTGCAAGATCCGTACGGCATCACCTTCTGGCCGGAGTTCAAAGGCCGCGATGGCTGCCGCACGCCGATCGCCTGGACCCAGGACGCCAACGGTGGCTTCACCACCGGCAAGCCATGGCTGCCGCTGTCGCCGGATCATCTGGCCAAGGCCGCTTCGGTGCAGGAACGGGACAAGGAATCGTCGCTGGCCTTCACGCGTGCCTTCACCGCCTGGCGTCGCAAGCATCCGCAGCTGCTGCGCGGCGAGATCAGTTTCTTCGACACGCAGGACAGCGTGCTGGCGCTGCGCCGCGATCTGGCCGGCGAGCGCAGCATTCTGGCCGTGTTCAATCTGAGCGGCGAGGCGGTGATGGTGGATCTGCCGCAGAGTGCCGGCGCCGAGCCACTGACTGGTCACGGCCTGCCGGGCAGTGCGGCCGGCGGCAAGGTGCAGTTGCCGGCATATGGCGCCTGGTTCGGCTACGCCGCGTAAAAAGCGGGTTGGAAAGGAAATGATATGTATCGTTTCCTTCTTACCATCACGTATTTCAGGTATGCTTCCGCCAACTGTTTGGACTGAACGACGATGAAACAAGCTGAAGTGGATCAAAAACTGAATCGTACCGCCTTTGCCGACGGCCCGCGCCTGCTGGCCGACATCGGCGCCACCCATGCCCGCTTCGCACTGCAGACCGCTCCCGGCGAGTTCCGCGCCGTGCGGGTGCTCAAGTGCGACGATTTCCCCGACATCGTGGCGATGCTGCGTTCCTACCTGGCCGATCACGCCGGCGTCAACCTGAACCACGCCGCGCTGGCGGTGGCTAACCCGGTCAGCGGCGACTATGTGCGCATGACCAACCGCGCGTGGGAATTTTCCACCGACGAGGTGCGCCGCGCGCTGGGCCTGCACACGCTGCTGGTGGTGAATGACTTTACCGCATTGGCGATGTCGCTGCCGGGCCTGAAGCCGGCCGATCTGATGCAAGTGGGCGGCGGCAAGCCAGCCACCAATTCGGTGATCGGCGTGCTGGGGCCGGGCACCGGTCTCGGCGTGTCGGGCGTGATTCCGACCGTCGATGGTTTCGTCACGCTGGGTTCGGAAGGTGGTCACACCAACTTCGCGCCGGCCGACGAGCGTGAATACGCGATTCTGCAATATGCCTGGCAGACCTGGTCGCACGTGTCGACCGAACGTCTGATTTCCGGCCCGGGCATGGAAATCATCTACCGCGCCATCGCCAAGCGCAATGGCCGCCAGGTGCGCGATCTGACTTCACAGGAAATCATCGCCGGCGCGTTGACCGATAAAGATCCGCTGTGTCTGGAAGTGCTGGAATGCTTCTGCGCCATGCTGGGTGGCGCTACCGCCAACCTGGCGGTGACGCTGGGTGCGTTTGGTGGCATGTTCATCGGCGGCGGCATCGTGCCGCGTCTGGGCGAGTGGTTCGCGTCGTCGCCGTTCCGCGCGCGCTTTGAAGCCAAGGGCCGTTTCACCAGTTATCTGGCCGAGATTCCTACCTATGTGATTACCACGCCGAATCCGGCGTTTTACGGTGTGGCGACGATTTTGTCCGAACACTTGCGCGGCCGCAGCGGCGCCAACACGCTGATGGAGCGCGTGCAGCATCTGCAGCACGAGCTGACTCCTGCCGAGCAGCGCGTGGCGCAGCTGGTGCTGGAGCAGCCGCGTTTGGTGCTGAACGAGCCGATTGCCGATATCGCCCGTCTGGCCGAAGTCAGCCAGCCGACCGTGATCCGCTTCTGCCGTTCGCTGGGCTTCCTTGGTCTGGCCGATTTCAAGCTGAAGTTCGCCAGCAGCCTGACCGGCGCGATTCCGGTGCGGCACAGCCAGGTGCGCGTCAGCGACAGCACGCACGATCTGAGCGCCAAGGTGATCGACAATACGGTGTCGGCGATTCTGAAATTCCGCGACCAGTTGGACGTGCGTTCGCTGGACAAGGCGATTGCGCTGGTGGCCAAGGCCAAGCGCGTTGAGTTTTACGCCATGGGCAATTCGCGCGTGGTGGCGCTGGATGGCCAGCACAAGTTCTTCCGCTTCCGCATTCCAACCTCGGCCTATGGCGATTCGCACCTGCTGACGCTGGCCGCCGAGCTGCTGAAACCGGGCGATGTGGTGATTGCCATCTCCAACTCCGGCAAGCTGCCGGATCTGCTGGCGGCGGTCGATGCGGCGCGCGCGGCGGGGGCGGATGTTATTGCCATCACCTCCAGCAATTCGCCGCTGGCCAAGAAGGCCAGCGTTTGCCTGGCGGTCGATCATACGGAGGACAGCACCACTTTCCTGTCGATGATTTCGCGCATCTTGCAGCTGTTGCTGATCGATATCTTGTCGGTTGGCATTTCGCTGGACGCGCAGAATTCGCGCCTGGTGGTCGAGCACAAGTCGAGCAACGGCGATGACAACCGCCGTCTGCTGATTTCTCACCTGGACGGCTAAAGTTTTTGGCAATATTGGCGATACCGTGCTCATACTTCCACAAGGAGCACGGTCATGGCTATTTCCACGATCAGCGCGCTGAACAGCGCATATACAGCCAGTAACGCCGCCAGCAGTGCCGCCACCAGCGGCCAGGCGAATGCTTCCGAATCGGCTGCGTCGTCGCCGTCCACCATTGTTACGCTGAGCGACGGCACCACCAGTACGGTGGTCGAGGCTGATCCAAGCAGCTTGCAGGCGACGCCGTTGGCGCAGCTGTGGTCGCCGCAGATGTTCGTCCAGGGCGATCAGAACCAGGATACCCAGATCGACGAAGAGGAATTCGGCCAGCAACTGGCGCGCGTCGGCGTCAGCGAAGACGATGCAAAAAAACTGTTTCAGACGTTTGATGCCTCCGGCGACGGCAAGGTGTCGCCGGAAGAGTTCATCCAGGGCATCAGGGACAGCCTGGGCAGCGGCAGCGATCTGTTCAAGAACCTGCTGAATTCCTATATTGATGACGCCAGCGGCAAGCTGGACGTGGCCGCTTTCAGCGCCTTCATGCAGAAAGGCCAGGCGTTGGCCGAGCAGTACGTCAAGCAGACCGGAGCGGCGCGTTCCTAAGTTGCCTGGCGCTGGAGGACGTAGTGCTGCACGGCGTGCAGCATGAACACCGCCAGTTGCGGATCGACCTTGTCGAAATTGGCCTTGAAGCGCGCGTCTTCCGAATAGATGCGCGCCAGTCCTTCCAGCTGTTCCAGCTGCGGCACCCAGAAATATTCGATGTGATCGCGCCAGCGCTGCACCAGCGCCTGCACTGTCGGACTGTCCGCGCCCTGCGGGATGGCGGCGGCGATGGCCGCATAGATCTGGTTGCCTTCGTCCATGATGGCTTGCTGCTTGTCCTTGCCGTAGCCCTGCCATTGCTGGTTCGAGGCGCGCACGGTGTCGCGGTCATACAGGCGTTCGGCTTCCGCCGCGTAAGCTTTTTCCTGCGACTGGCTCAGACCTTCGAAGATTTTTGCGCTGTTCATTTTCTGCTGTCCTTTCAAATGCCGAATGGTGTGATCCACCGTGGAGATCAGGCCGCGCAGACGCTCGGCCTGTTTGCTCAATGCTTCCCGGTGGCTGAGCAGTGCCGTCATCACGTCGAAATCATCGCGCCCCATCAGCTCGCGGATGTCCGCCAACGGCACGTCCAGCTCGCGGTAGAACAGGATTTGCTGCAGCCGCAACTGAGCCGCCTCGTCATACATGCGGTAGCCGTTGGCGGCCACGCGGCTAGGCTTGAGCAGGCCGATCTCGTCGTAATAGTGCAGGGTGCGGGTGGTGATGCCCGTCAACCGGGATAGTTGTTTAACAGTGAGCATGACGGCATGGTGAAGTATCACGTGGCGTGAAGGTCAAGCACCAACATACAAAAAGTCCTTGATTTCGACAAGAAGGGTGTTAAGATATATCGTAATACGTTATATCTTAAGGAGTAAGACATGTTTGGATTCAAATCCCATCACGGCCGTCATCACGGCCCACACGGTCCGCACGGCCATCATCCTCATCATGGCGGTCCCGGTGGCCATGGTGGCCATCAGGGCGGCCCACGCGGTCGCGGCCCGAAAATGTTCGATGCCGGCGCCATGCGCTACGTGGTATTGCAACTGATCGCTGAAAAGCCGCGTCACGGCTACGAAATCATCAAGGAGCTGGAGCAGCGCTCCGGCGGCGCTTACACGCCGAGCCCGGGCGCCATCTATCCGCTGCTGGCGTTGCTGCTGGACATGGGCCACGTTTCGGCCTCGGCCGACGGCAACAAGAAGCTGCACACCATCACGCCGGAAGGCGAGGCTTTCCTGGCCGAGAACCGCCAGCTGGTGGACGCGATTCAGGCCCGCCTGGCCGAGCCGGACGAGCAGCGCGAAGGCTTGCGCGCCGTCATGCATGAGGTGAAGCAGGCCGCGATCGAGCAGGCACGCGCCAGCAACCACAACCCGGAACGTCTGGAACAGATCCGCGCCATTCTGCGCAAGGCTGCCGCCGACATCGCCGCCTTATGAGCACAGCTTTACCATTGACCCCGGCGCGCGAGCGCCTGGTGCTGTGGCTGCTGGCGCTGACCCAGTTCACCGTCATCATGGATTTCATGGTGATGATGCCGCTGGCGCCGCAGCTGATGCAGGCATTCCACATCGAACCGGCCGCCGTGTCGGGCGCGGTGTCGGCCTATGCCTGGTGCGCCGGCCTGTCCGGGCTGGCCGCCGCCATGTATATCGACCGTTTCGACCGCAAGAAGCTGTTGCTGGTGGTGTTTGCGCTGTTTACGTTGTCCAATCTGGCGTGCGCTGCCGCGCCCAATTTCCACGTGCTGGTGCTGTCGCGCGCGTTTGCCGGCCTGAGTGGCGGCATCCTGGGCGCCATCGTCATGGCCATTATTGGCGACCTGATCCCGGCCAATCGCCGTGGTGCCGCCACCGGTGTGGTGATGACTTCGTTCAGCCTGGCCTCGGTGGCCGGCGTGCCGACCGGCGTGATGCTGGCCGCGCATTACGGCTGGGCCTCGCCGTTCTATATTCTCGTGCTGTGCTCGCTGCCTATCCTGCTGTTGGCGGCGCGCGCCTTGCCGGTGATGGATGGCCATGTCGCCAACCGGCCGCCGCTGTCGGCGGTGGTGCCGAATCTGCTGGCGCTGTACCGCGAGCCGCGCCATCTGAAAGCGTTTTTGCTGTCGGTGGTGAATATGATGACCGGCATGATGGTGATTCCGTTCATCTCGCCCGTGTTGGTCAGCAATGTCGGCTTGCAGCCGGCCGAGATCACCTATGTCTATCTGGCCGGCGGTGCCGCCACTTTCTTCACCGCGCGCGCCATCGGCAACTGGTCGGACCGGGTGGGGGCGCACAAGGTGTATCGCGTGGTCTCGCTGCTGTTCATCCTGCCGGTGCTGTTCATCACCCACATCCCGGCGCTGCCGTTGATCGGTGTGGTGCTGTTCTTCCCGTTCTTCATGGTGCTGGCGTCGGGCCGCAACATCCCGCTGCAGGCGCTGATGACCACGGTGCCGGACCCTGCCCGGCGCGGCGCCTTCCTCAGCGCCAATGCGGCGATCCAGCAGGTAGGCACCGGTCTCGGCGCGCTGCTGGGCGGGCTGACCTTGCATACGGAAGCGTCCGGCCACATCGCCGGCTACGGTCTGAATGGCTGGATCGCCGCCGCCATGGTGTTGCTGACGGTGTCGTGGATAGGGCAGGTGGGCGGCACCAGGACGGCGCCGCCGGCACAGGCGCAGGCGGCCTAGTTAGTTGTCAATGCTGGTGCGCTTGGCCGGGTGCTTCTCGCGCCGCCAGCGCGCCAGGCTGATGACTTCATCGTTCTGGGCGTCTTCCACCAGGATTTCGTCGTCGCTGGAAGAGACCAGGAAGCTTTCCCAGCGCTGTGCCGATTCGGCGCTGTTTTCCACAAAGCTGAACTGCCAGTAGCTCTTGCCGTTCAGCTTGCGCTGGGTCGGATCGTATTCGAGCAGGCCGCCATGGGCCTTGCCGCCGGAATTCTTGTCAATCACCGCCGACCAGGCTTGCAGTTCCGGCAGCGCCATCAGCGCGGCCGCGCCCTGCTCCTTGCTGCGGATCGGTTTCGGTTCGCCCGGCGGCGCCGGATCCTTGAATTCGGGTTCGCGCCGCGGCACGGCGGCCGAGGCCGGCTTGTTGGCGCTGGCGGCGCCACGCGCGCTGGCCGATGCTGCCGTGGTGGGAACCTTGACGACCACCTGCGACTCGGCAGGAGTGGAGCTGGCGAAATAGGCGGCCAACCCCAGCGCAACCGCGGTCGTCGCGATGCCAGCAACGACCAGTTTGCGGGAGGACTGCTTGCTTAATTCCATGGGGGACTGATGAGACGTATAGATTGTTGGCCATACTAAACCAAAGGCACAGCAGGGGCAACTTTTGCCCCTTTTTTACGCGCTTTTCGTTGTCCTTTTAGTAGTTTTTGATGGTGTCCCTATATTATTTTGGTATTAGTCCGGCGAGATAATTCATTGGCTGTTGACGGACCTTTTTCGTACCATCGTTGCAGCATCAGTAAAGGATAGCCTAGTGAACAAGAATATTGTGGGGATAGATTGGGGCACCAGCAATCGGCGCGCCTATCTGATAGATCAAAACGGCGCCTGCCTGGCCGAACATGAAGACGGCCAGGGCATGCTGGCGGTGGGCGGACGCGAGCATTTCGGCGCCTCGCTGGCCGGCCTGCTGGCGGCGATGCAGCTGCCGGCCGACAGCCCGGTCATCATGTCCGGCATGGTCGGCAGCGCCTCCGGCTGGCAGGAAGTCGATTATCTCGACGCCGGCGTGCCACTGACCCAGTTGCCGCAGCACCTGGCGGCGGTCAGCGATCCGGCCTGGGCCGGCCGCGCGCACATCGTTCCCGGTTACGTCTACCGCAACGGCGATTCGGCCGACGTCATGCGCGGCGAGGAAACCCAGCTGCTGGGCGCGATCGCCCAGGGCCACCGCGATGGCTGGATCGTATTGCCCGGCACCCACAGCAAGTGGGTGCTGCTGAAAGACGGCGTGATCCAGTCGTTTGCCACGTATATGACCGGCGAGCTGTACGCCATGCTGTCCAAGGGCGGCACGCTGTCGGCCATGCTGACCGGCGACGCCAGCGACGCAGAAGGCTTTGCCACCGGCCTGAACCAGGCGGCACGCAACGAGCCGCTGTCCAATTCGCTGTTCCGCGTGCGCGCCGGTGTGGTGTCGCGCTCGGCACCGGCACAGCAGGCCGCCGCCACCATCAGCGGCTTGCTGATCGGCGCTGAATTTGCCGCCGCGCGCGACGCCGGCCAGGGCATCAGCGTGATCGGCTCGCCGGCGCTGGCCGCGCGCTATGCCAGCGCGGCCGCGCATTTCGGCTTGAAGTGCGCGGTACTCGACCCACATCAGGTGTATTGCAGCGCCATTTCCCAATTCATCAAGGCTTAATCATGACCACTTTGTCCCATCCCAATCCGCCGCTGGTCGCCATTCTGCGCGGCCTGAACCCTGCCGAGGCGGTCGACGTCGCCAAAGTCCTGTACAACGCCGGCTTCCGCGCGCTGGAAGTGCCGCTGAACCGTCCGGGCGCGATTGAAGCGATCGCCGCCATTGTTCAGCTGAATCTGCCGGATACGCTGGTCGGCGGCGGCACCATGCTGACCGTGGCCCACGTGGAAGCGGTGCACGCGGCCGGTGGCCGTCTGTTCGTGTCGCCCAACTGCGTGCCGGCGGTGATCCGCCGCGCGGTCGAGCTGGGCATGTATTGCGCCCCTGGCGTGGCCACCCCGAGCGAAGCGTTTGCCGCGCTGGACGCCGGCGCCCACGCGCTGAAAATCTTCCCGGCCGAATCGGTGGGCCATGGCGGCGTCAAGGCGCTGAAGAGCGTGCTGCCGGCCGGCACCCCGGTGCTGCCGGTGGGTGGCGTCTCGCCCGACACCATGGCGGCCTGGGTCAAGGCCGGCGCCACCGGCTTCGGCATCGGCGGCAATCTGTACACGCCGGGCGTGACGCTGGATCAGCTGAAGGAACGCGCCGAAAGCTTCGTCGCGACCTGGCGCGCTTTGGCCGTATGATGGCGGCTTTCTAATAACGGGGACGGAAACAGATGAGCAAGCATGACGTGCAGTGCCTGTGGGAAGCGGGCGCGCAACTGGGCGAGGGCCCGCTGTGGGTGGCGGAGCAGAGCCGCCTGTACTTTGTCGACTTGAAGAACCAGACGCTGCACGCGGTGCAGGTCGACAGCGGCGAGCGCCGTAGCTGGGCCATGCCGGACTTCATCTGCTGGCTGATCGCGCGCCGCGACGGCGACGGCTTCATGGCCGGCCTGCGCGATGGCATCGCCCGCGTTTGGCTGGAGCCGGAATTGCGCATCGAATACCTGCACCGTCCATTCCCCGAGGATAGCGGCCTGCGCCTGAACGATGCCAAGGTCGACAGTGCCGGCAGGATCTGGGCCGGTTCCATGCACAACACCGATTACGCCCAGGCCGTGGGCAAGCTGTTCCGTCTGGAGACCGACCTGTCGCTGCACGTGGCCGATGAGGGCTACCACATCTGCAACGGCCCGACCTTCAGCCTGGACGGCGCCACCATCTACCACACCGACAGCTACGAAGGCCGCACCTACACCTATCCGCTGGCCGCCGACGGTTCGCTGGGCGAAGCGCGCCTGTGGCGCCAGTTCGGCGAAGGCGAAGGTTCGCCGGACGGCATGACGGTCGACAGCGAAGGCTGCGTCTGGATCGCGCAATGGGGCGGCAGCCGCGTCTGCCGCTATTCGCCGGACGGCGAGCTGCTCGACACCATCCCGCTGCCGGTACGCAATCCAGCCTCGTGCACGCTGGGCGGCGCCGATCTGAAAACCCTGTACATCACCACCGCGCGTGAAGACAACACGCCCGAGCAGCTGGCCGCGCATCCGCTGACCGGCGCCGTGTTTGCCGTGCGGGTCGACGTCGCTGGCGTGCCTGCCGGCCGCTTCGGCTAATACCGCATCTCTGCCGCGCCGGCGTTCTGCCGGTGCGGCGATTTCTCCCCACTTGCAACAGGCTGCACGCTGCGGCGGGGATGTGTTCGTCCTTTAAAAACTATATCAAGACTGGAGACTGTATGAAACTGAAAGGCTTGCTGTTAGCAGCATGCGGACTGGCGTTTGCCTTGTCCGCGCGGAGTGCCACCTTTGCCAATGGCGCGGATGTCAGCTGGGTTAGCCAGCAAGAGTCCAGCGGCTATTCGTTCTACAACAGCAGCGGGGTCAAGACCGATCCGTTCGTGCTGTTGAAAAACCTGCAGATCAACGCCATCCGGCTGCGGGTGTGGGTCAACCCGAGCGGTGGCTGGAACGATGGCGCCGACGTGCTGTACAAGGCCAAGCGTGCCGCCGCCCAGGGCCAGCGCATTCTGATCGACTTCCACTACAGCGACAGCTGGGCCGATCCGGGCCAGCAGACCAAGCCGACCGCCTGGGCCAGCCACACGCTGACGCAGCTGAACACCGATGTCTATAACCACACCTACGGCATCCTCAACTACCTGAAAACCAATGGCATCACGGTCGAGTGGGTTCAGGTCGGCAACGAGATCAATAGCGGCATGCTGTGGCCGGAGGGGAAGACCACCAGCTTTAGCAATCTGGCCGGCTTGATCAACAACGGCTACAGCGCGGTCAAGGCGGTGTATCCGAACGCCAGTGTGATCCTGCATCTGGCCAATGGCTATGACAACGCGGTGTTCCGCTGGTTCTTTGAAGGCGTCAAGGAGGCCGGTGCTAAGTGGGATGTGATCGGCATGTCTCACTATCCGCCAGCGACCGACTGGGCCAACTACAACAGCAAAATCTCCACCAATATGTGGGACATGGTGTCGCGCTACAGCAAGCCGGTGATGGTGACCGAAGTCGGCATGGACTGGACCCAGGCTGCCACTTCGAAAGCCATGTTGACCGATCTGCTGACCAAGACCAAGGCGCTGGGATCGAACGGCCTGGGCGTGTTCTACTGGGAGCCACAAGCCTATCCGGGCTGGCAGGGCTACACCATGGGCGCGACCGACGCCAGCGGCAAGTTCACGGTGGCACTGGACCCGTTCTAAGCGGCTTGCGGGATTCAGCGGATCCGGCGAGAATGCGGTCATGCTGAATTCCGCTCCTAAATATCTTCATCTTTCCCCCGCCAGCGAGCTGCCCTCGCTGGAGGGCTTGCGCCAGTTTAAGGCGGTTGTTGTCGTTGAGGCCGATGTGCTGGAGACGATGATGTGGGATGTCAGCCGCTGGCTGGTCGATTCCGGTTGTCTGTATGCGCTGGTGTGGGGCAAGGATAGCGAGCAGTGGCGCGAGGCGATCGAGGATGCCAGTCTGGAGGCGGCCGATTATGAGGATCTGCCGGCCGAGCGTCAGGTGCAAGTCACCTCGCACGAGGATGATGATCTGGACGAAGTGTTCTGGTTCGCGCAGCACCGCGCCGCCCACGCGGCCGATCTCAAACAGACGTTGATCTTGCACCTGGCCGACGTCCCACGCCGCGATGAGCTGGAAGCCCAATTCCGCGACGCCTGATCCCGCTTTTCTGCACTTCATCGCAAATCTCCGCTCCCCTTTATGGCACTACGCTACAGTAGGCGCAATCGCCATGCTGAAGGGGAGCTCATGTTCATTCGTCATTTCATACTGAAAGCCGCCGTGCTGTGGCTGGCGCTGGATGGCGCCGTTTGCGCGGCCGCTTTGCCGCCGGAGGATGCGGCGCGCGTCGACGCTGTTGTTGCCGCGACCTTGCAGGCCAGGCAGGCGCCCGGCGCGGTGCTGGCCATCGTGCGCGATGGCGAGGTGGTGTACCGCAAGGCATATGGCGCGGTCAGCACGGCCTCGCTGTTCGAGATCGGTTCGCTGACCAAGCAGATGGCTGCCGCCGCCGTGCTGCAGCTGGCGGCGCAAGGCAAGCTGGCGCTGGATGATCGCGTCGGCAAGTATGTGCCTGAGTATCCGGCGGCGGTCGGTGTGACGATACGTCAGCTGCTACAGCAAACCAGCGGCTTGCCCGATTTCGCCGGTACGCCGGAGTTTGCCGCCAACGGCACCACGCGGCCGACTGATTTTGAAGGCATCGTCGCCAGCGTGCGCGCGTTGCCGATGGAGTTCGCGCCGGGCGAGCGCTGGAAGTACAGCAACACCAACTATGCGCTGCTGGGCCACATCATTGAGCGCGTGTCGGGCGAGGATTTCGATAGCTATCTGTCGGCGCATATTCTGCGGCCGGCCGGCATGCGCACCGTCAGCACGCTGGGCAAGGCGACGGCGGCCGATGGCAAGGCGCTGGGCTACTCCAGCGATGGCAACAGCCTGCAGCCGGCCGCTATGTTCCAGAACAGCTGGATTGGTGCGGCAGGCAATCTGGTCGCCAGCGTGGATGATCTGATCGCGTGGAATCGTGCCTTGGCCAGCAGCGCCTGGCTGCCGGCGATGCGCACGCGCGCGGTGTTGAACGATGGCGACACGGCGGGCTATGGCTACGGCCTGTTCCTCGATCATCAGGCCGGACGGGATCGGGTGTGGCATGGCGGTGGCACGCTGGGCTTTTCCACCAGCAGCATGCTGTATCCCGATGAGAAGCTGTGGATCATCGCGCTGGTCAACGATGGCGATGTCAACGCGTCCGCCATGACGGCCTTTATTTACGACGCGCTGCACGGCATACGCCACGAAGCGGCGGCCGGGGAGGTACCTGCCGTTAACGAACAGCTGCGCGCGCTGCTGAAGCGTGCCAAGCAGGGCGAGCTATCCAAAAAGCTGCAAGCGCAGCTGGACGTGTATGGCCGTCCGGAAGACCTGCTGTACGCCGGCCGCGATGGCGATGCCTACCGCTATCGCGCCCGCTTCGGCGCACAGTGGCTACAACTGCGCCTGCTGCCGCCCACCGGCCAGCAGGCCGTCGCGCTGACCGCCACGCCGGAATGAGCGCGCTCGCTTGACCTGCCTCAGCCAGTCCGGCGCCATCGCATGCTACATCTGTTGGCATCCGCGATGGAGCCGTGACTCCGTCTCACCCAGCTCCAGCCCGCGCGATATTTACTGGGCGCTGAAGAAAGATGTCGATGCCGGGGATCTGCACTCCACGAAAATTCGAAGTCTTCGCCGGGGCATCCAATGGGGCGCAGATATGAAGCGCAGCGCGGGTATTATCACCAGAGCTGGTTCTTTGATGCGGTTGAACTTTAAGTTGGAGGTCAGCCATGAATATCCTTTCCTATGTAGAGCACGTGCCTCAGGAAATTGCCAACGCTGCGCTTTTCTACTGCTATCGCGCGTTCAATGCCATCGCCTGGCCCAAGGAGATGCGGCCAGATTTCTTTTTTGACGCGCCATCCTGCATTCCCAGCGCCGAGGTGCAGGCGTTGACGATGGCGATACTGTCAGGCATAGAGGAACAGGAGCGGCGTCCGCTCGATGAGATCGACAAGCAAACGCTGGCTGTCTATGAACGCGAGATCGGCGACGTCGGTGATCTGCTGATGGCACGTCTGCCGGACATCGACGTTGCGCGCGGCGAGCAAATCCTGCGCGAGATGGGTCTCGCCTCGCTCACGCCACAGGCTGTCCCTGCGGCGCCAGCTCCTGCTGCACCTTCCACGACAAAGGCAAAGTCAGCAGCAGGATAGACGCCAGCGTCACCAACGCCACCGGCACGCCCATCGCATCCCCCAGCCGACCAAACAGCACCGGCGACAACGCCCCGGCGCCGATAGTGCCAGTGTAGAACCACGCAAACGCCTGCTCATGCCGTCCCGGCGCCGCCAGCTCCGGCACCACGCCATACAGCACCGATGACGTCCCATTCAACGCCAGCCCCAGCAAGGGCAACATCAGCATCACACCGTTCAAGGGCAGCAGCACCGCCAGCACAACGCACAGAGAGGTCAGCGACTCGGTCACCCACACCGTCTTCATCATCCCCACCCGCGCGCCCAGATAGCCGCAGAACAGCTTGCCAAACGCGCCGCCGACAAACAGCAGCGACAAGGCCAGGCCGATGCCGGCCGTGCCGGCACCCTTGCTCTTCAGCAGAAACGGCAGAAAAGTCAGAAAGCCCATGCGCACCGCGCTGTCCAGCGTGCCGGTCGCCAGCAGCGCGCGCAGGCCGCCGGTCGAGCCGTTGCCGTGCGCCAGCCGGGGCGATGACGCGTTCGTGGTTTTGGCGGGCGCGGCCGGAATCAGCCACCACAGCGCCGCCGCCGCCGCCAGCCCCAGCAGGCCGATCAGGGTGACACTGGTCTGCCAGCTGACCACCACCAGCAGCAAACCCACCGCGCCGGGAATCAGCGTCTTGCCGATATCGCCGGCAAAGTTGTACTGCGCCAGCGCTTGCTTGACGCCACCGCCGGCCGCGTGGCTGTCGGTCACCAGCGACGACGCCAGCGGATGCTGGGTGCTGGCGCCCAGCCCGCCCAGCATCAGCGCGATCAGCAGCGCCGCCAGACCGCCAGCCTGACCGGCGATCAGATACGCCGCACCGGCCAGCGCCGTGCCGCCGACCAGCAGACGCTTGCGGCCGAAGCGGCGCGCCAGCCGGCTGGCCAGTAACTGGAAGCTGGCCATCACGCCGGAATAGCCGGCGCGCAGCACGCCAATCATCGCGTAGCTGATGGCAAACTGGGTCTGCCAGATCGGCAGCAGAACGTAGATCAGATCGGAAAGACCATCGTGCACCGCGTGGGCGCTGCAGGCGGCGATGAGGGAGCGGCGGCGGGCTGGAGTAGACATCCAGCGAGTGTAGCAAAGAAAAAGGCCCGCGTCGCCGTAGCGCCTGCGGGCCTTTCTGTAGCTGGCTAAGTTAGCCGGCCGGCTGAATTACATCATGCCGTCCATGCCGCCCATGCCACCCATACCGCCCATGCCACCCATACCGCCGGCTGGCTTGTCTTCGGTAACTTCAGCGATCATGCAGTCGGTGGTCAGCATCAGGCCAGCGATCGAAGCTGCGTTTTGCAGTGCCGAACGGGTGACTTTAGCTGGGTCCAGCACGCCCATTTCAACCATGTCGCCGTAGGTGCCGTTCGATGCGTTGTAGCCGAAGTTGCCTTCGCCTGCCAGCACCGCGTTCACCACCACCGACGATTCTTCGCCAGCGTTTTGCACGATCATGCGCAGTGGCTCTTCCATGGCGCGCAGAACGATCTTGATACCTGCGTCTTGGTCAGCGTTGTCGCCTTTCAGCGATTTGATCTGAGCGCGAGCGCGCAGCAGGGCGACGCCGCCGCCTGGCACGATGCCTTCTTCCACAGCAGCGCGGGTAGCGTGCAGTGCATCTTCAACACGTGCTTTTTTCTCTTTCATTTCAACTTCGGTAGCTGCACCGACTTTGATCACGGCAACGCCGCCGGCCAGCTTGGCCACGCGCTCTTGCAGTTTTTCGCGGTCGTAGTCCGAGGTCGCTTCTTCGATTTGCACGCGGATTTGTTTAACGCGGGCTTCGATCGCAGCGGCTTGGCCAGCACCGTCGATAACGATGGTGTTTTCTTTGCCGACTTCGATACGCTTGGCTTGGCCCAGTTCTTCCAGGGTCACTTTTTCCAGGGTCAGGCCGACTTCTTCCGCCACCACTTGACCGCCGGTCAGGATCGCGATGTCTTCCAGCATGGCTTTACGACGATCGCCGAAGCCAGGAGCTTTCACAGCAACGGTTTTCAGGATGCCGCGGATGTTGTTGACCACCAGGGTCGCCAGTGCTTCGCCTTCGATGTCTTCAGCGATGATCAGCAGAGGACGGCCCGATTTAGCGATCTGTTCCAGGATAGGCAACAGGTCACGGATGTTCGAGATTTTCTTGTCGCACAGCAGAACGAATGGGTTGTCCAGAGCGGCAACTTGTTTGTCCTGGTTGTTGATGAAGTATGGCGACAGGTAGCCGCGGTCGAACTGCATACCTTCAACGATGTCCAGCTCGTCGTTCAGCGATTTGCCGTCTTCCACGGTGATCACGCCTTCCTTGCCGACTTTTTCCATCGCTTCAGCGATACGCTCGCCGATCGAGTGGTCCGAGTTAGCCGAGATCGAACCAACTTGGGCGATTTCTTTGGTGGTGGTGCATGGACGGGCGATCACAGCGATCTGCTCGACGGTGGCGGCAACCGCTTTGTCGATACCGCGTTTCAGGTCCATTGGGTTCATGCCGGCGGCAACGAACTTCATGCCTTCGCGCACCAGGGCTTGTGCCAGCACGGTTGCGGTGGTGGTACCGTCACCGGCGTTGTCGGAGGTTTTGGAAGCAACTTCCTTCACCATCTGCGCGCCCATGTTTTGCAGCTTGTCTTTCAGTTCGACTTCTTTAGCGACCGACACGCCGTCCTTGGTGACGGTAGGGGCGCCGAACGAACGTTCCAGCACAACGTTACGGCCTTTCGGGCCCAGGGTGACTTTAACCGCGTTAGCCAGAATGTTAACGCCTTCAACCATTTTAGCGCGCGCTGCGTCGCCGAAGATTACTTCTTTAGCTGCCATGTTCTTACTCCTTGAGGGTATTAAGTGGGATCAGTTGGTCAAGAATTACTTGACGATGATCGCCATGATGTCTTCTTCGCGCATGACCATCAGTTCCTGGCCGTCGACTTTAACGGTTTGGCCGGCGTATTTGCCGAACAGGACGCGGTCGCCTACTTTGACATCCAGAGGACGTACTTTGCCGTCATCCAGGATCTTGCCATTGCCAACAGCCAGCACTTCGCCTTGATCTGGCTTCTCAGCAGCAGCATCAGGGATGATCAGGCCGGACGCAGTTTTGGTTTCCTGGTCGAGGCGTTTGACGATAACGCGATCGTTCAAAGGGCGAAGGTTCATACAAAACTCCTTAATTATTAACAATGGTACAGTTGGTTGTCATTTCAATCAGATTGCCATGACGGAAAGTTGGTAGAGAAGGTTGTTAGCACTCCTCGGTAACGAGTGCCAATTATAGGGACGACCTTGGGGCATTTCAAGGCGCGCAAGCTTGCTAATCGTCAAAAAGGGGACAAAATAGCGCAAAGCGCGCTTGAGCAGTTACCATATCTTCAATATGCACCAACAATTTCCCGCCCCCGAAGCGCTGCGCGACACCATCGCCTGCTTCTGGCACACCCGTCCCGACAGCACTGAATTCGAAGTGATACCGGACGGCTATGCAGAGATTATTTTCTATTTCGGCGGCCAGTGTGGTATTTTTGCCAATGGTGCTGTGCAGCAATTGCCATCCCCCTTCCTGATGGGATTGCTGGACCAGCCGGTACGCGTGTCAGCGGCGAGCCAGCTGGACATCCTGGGCGTGCGCTGCTTCCCGTGGACCGTCTTCGACCTGCTCGGCCTGGCGCCGGCAAAAGGACCGCATGCCTTCGAACATCCGATAACGCGGCTACACACTGCGTTGGCGGTGACGATGGCCTCTGGCGGCGGCGTGGCCGCAGCCGTGACGCAGCTACAGCAATACTTCCTGCAAACGCGCGGCGGCATGCCCGTGGACAACACCATCCTCAAAGCCGGCGCCGCGATGCTATCAGCGCACGGCGTCTTGCCGGTCAGCGCCGTAGCAGCGGCCGCGCACGCCAGCGTACGCACACTGGAGCGCAAGTTCAAGCGCTCATCAGGGCACACCGTCAAGGACGTGGCCGGCCTGATGCGCTTCGAACAAGCGCGCAACCAGCTATGGCGCGATCCCGACACCAACCTGGCCGACCTGGCGCAAGCGCTGGGCTACACCGACCAATCGCACCTGAACCGCGAATTCAAGCGCTACAGCGGCACCACCCCCGCCGCCTTCAAATCCGGGGTCAGGTCCATCATTTCTACACGGCCTCTGCCGTAGCGTCCCGCTACGGCAGAGGCCGTGTAGAAATGATGGACCTGACCCCGGAGTTTGTCGCGTTTGTACAAGCCGGCGGATGGTGGGGCTGGGTAGACTCGGCGGTATGGATACTGATGTCTTGATTGCCGGTGCGGGGCCGGTGGGGTTGTTCCTCGCGGGGGAGTTGGCGCTGGCCGGCTGTTCGGTTGTGGTGCTGGAGAAGGCTGAGTGCGCGGAGTCGCCTTTGAAGGTGCTGCCGTTTGGGATACGCGGCTTGTCTTCGTCTACCGTGGAGGCGCTTGAGCGACGTGGTTTGTTTGAGGCGCTGCAGCTGCACAAGCGTATGCGTAATCCGTTCGGCGATGGCGCTTCTACGCAGGCCGGCCATTTCGCCGGCATCCCTTTTCATTACGGTGATATCGATCGCGCGCAGTGGCCCTTCCGTCTTTCCGGTGCGACGCCTGTTCATGCGCTGGCGGAGATGGCGGAGCTGGAGGCGATGCTGGAGCAGCGCGCGTTGTCGCTTGGTGTTGTGATCCGGCGTGGCTTGGCGTTGGAGTGCGTTGAGCAGGATGCGGATGCGGTGCTGGTACGCGCCGGCGGACAGTCCTTTGCGGCGCCCTGGCTGGTCGGCTGCGATGGCGCCCGCAGTGCGGTGCGCAAGCAGTGCGGCTTCGCGTTCGAGGGGACGGAGCCGGAGTTCACCGGCTATACGGTCAAGGTGGAATTTGCGGATCCGGCGCTGTTGCCGCCTGGCCGTAATGTGACGCGCGCCGGGATGTACTTTCAGTCGCAGCCAGGCTACGTAGCGATGCAGGATTTCGATGGCGGCGCCTTTCATCATTCCGGCGCGCCGCTGACGTTGGAGCATGTGCAGCAGGTGCTGCGTCGCTTGTCCGGCACCGAGGTCACGCTGACGGCGCTGCATGTGGCTACTACCTGGACTGATCGCGCACGTCAGGTCACGCAGTATCGCCATGGACGCGTGCTGCTGGCCGGCGATGCGGCGCATATTCATTCGCCGCTGGGCGGGCAGGGGCTCAATCTGGGCATCGGTGATGCGATGAATCTGGGCTGGAAGCTGGCGGCCACTATTCACGGTCAGGCGCCGCATGGTTTGCTCGATACTTATCACGCGGAGCGCCATCCGGTCGGCGCGCAGGTGCTGGACTGGTCGCGCGCGCAGGTGATGTTGATGAAGCCGGAGGCGCTGCCGCTGCACGCGATCTTCCGCGATCTGATGAAGACGCGCGATGCGGCAACCTATGTCGCCGGCCGTGTATGGGGCGTGCAGACGCGCTACGATTTGGGCGATCCGCATCCGCTGGTCGGCCGCAGTGTGCCGGATTTTGAGTTTGAGGATGAAATGACGCTGGCTACGCTGCTGCGTGACGGTCAGGGACTGCTGCTGGACTTGGGCGCCGACGTAACGCTGCCGGGTGTGAGGCACGTTGCGGCCAGTGTGAAGAATACGCTGGGTTTAAGCGCGCTGTTGATACGGCCGGACGGTATCGTGGCTTGGGTGGCGGACGGCGCGCCCGATTGCAGTTCACTGCATCAGGCGGCCGTCCGCTGGTTCAAGGTGTGACGCGCAGTTGGTACACAGGGATCACGCGTACGCCGCGTACCTGTGCGATCTGTTTGTCGCCACCAAAGTTGGGACGCGCTTCCTTCGGCAGATAGATCTGCGCGTCGGCCCGCAACGGCAGCACCGATACGGTCAGCGGTTGATCCAGCAGCGCGGCTTGCTGGCGCAGGCCGAACTGCCATTGGTAGCCGCTATAGTACCAGTCGTCCAGCAGTCGGGTGCCGGAGTACAGGCGGCCGATGTCGCCGACGAAGTCGATCTGCAGCAGGGCGTCGTCCAGTCCTTTCAGCTGTTCGCGCGGGACGTTGATCTGCCACGCGGCGGCTGCCTTGAAGTTCTCTGGCAGCGGCTGGATCGCGGCTTTCGCTGTGCCGCCGATGACGACTGGCGATGCTTCCTGCGCGTTGCGGGTCTGCGTGATGGTGGCTTGCAGTTCGCGTGATGGCAGTGTGGCTTCGAAGGTCTGGAAGATGCCGTCGTTGCCGGCGGCGCGCAGGGCTACCGTGGCGGCTGCGCTGTCGCCGGCGGCAAACGCGCCGTCGTTCGAAGGCCGCGTGGACGACGCGCCACCGGTGCGGTTGCGCGTCGAGCCGGCGGACGCCGTCGACCATTCGGCGCCGGTGCTGGTGGCTTTTGGCGCGCCACTCAGCGCGGGGTAGACCGCGAAGCGGAATTTGCTGTCACCCACCGAGCGCAGTTGCAGCGCGTTGCCATCGACGTAAGCCTGATCGGCGCTGAGCAGCAGACGGCTTTGGCCAGCCAATTGCACCACGCTGAGTTGCTGCGCCTGTTCCGCCGTCAGTACGACGATGGTCAGTGGACGCTTGCCGCTACGTTGCACGCTGATGGCGGCGCCAGTGCCAGGCTGCACGCCGGAGACCAGCGTGTAGGTGCCGGTGCTGCCGCCGACAGTGACCAACTGCGACAGCTTCGCGCCCGGTGCGCTGACCTGCGCGCCGTCGCCCAGTGCGAATTCCACCGGCACGCCGGCGCTGGCCGCAAACACGGCTACGACGCCGGCTTTGCCCTGGTCCAGCAGCGTCACCGGTTGCGCGGTGGCATAGTGCAGGTTGGTGCCGTCCAGGTCCAGGTTCAGCGGCCAGATGAAGTAGGCGCCATCGGCGATGTCGACCGGCTTGCTCGGCAGCGTGATGCTTTGTCCTTGCAGATGGATGTTGAACTGGGTGGCCTGCTGTGCCGCCATCGGATACTGGCGTACGTGGTTGTTCACGAACAGGAAGCCGCGATCACCTTCGCTGCGCACCGCGAAGCGCGCGGTTTTCAGGTCGTCCGGCGTGGCCGGCGAGGCATCCGGTTTACGCACCGTCATCGGCGCCAGGCGCGAGCCGAAAGCGTGCAGGAACAGGTGATATGGACGCAGCTTTTCCAGCACCTTGCGCTGCTGGCCGTCCGGGCCGAGCGGCGCCTGGAAGTCGTAGCTGATCATGGTGGTGTCGTTGTAGCCGCCACTGAGCGTGCTTTCTTCCATGCCGCTGCCACCGAGGCTCAATGGATTGCGGCCGCCATGGAACATGTAGTAGCCCATCAGGTTGACGCCGGAGCCCAGCTGCACCGGCAGCATGGAGGCGATGTCGTCGGCCGACACCACGGTGCGGCGGCGATACATGAAGGGCAGGCCGGCGCCGTATTCGGCGCCGAGGAATGGCGTCACGTCCTTGTCGGTTTCGGCGGTGCCGGGCGCGTGGGCCGCAGTCTGCGCACCGAGGTCGCCGCTGACGCGGGTGTCGAAGCGGAACGCGTAGGTTTCTTTCGGCGGCAGCTCTTTGGTGCTGATGCCCCACGGTTCATCGGGATAGCCGCCAAACACCGGTGTCACTTCGCCGCTCGGATAGATGGTGCCATCCCAGCCGGTGACGGTGTAGTAAGGCACGTCCATGCCCGCCTTCAGCGCCAGCTTTTTCAGCGCGGCGATGTGGGCGACGCCTTTGCCGGGGCCATCGATGTTGTATTCGTTTTCAAGCTGGATGCCGATCACGTGGCCGCCATCTTTCCACAGCTGGCCTTTCAGCTGCTGGCCGATCTGGCCATACAGGCGCTCGATCAAGCGCATGTACTGCGGATCGTTGGAGCGGGTCGGCATGGCGTTGACCACCCAGTCCGGAATGCCGCCGTAGCGCACTTCGGCGTGCGCCCATGGACCGACGCGCACCACCACATCCAGACCAGCCTTGGTGGCCAGCTGCACGAAGCGGCGCAGGTCGCGATTGCCGGACCAGTCGAATTTGCCTTCGGTTTCTTCGTGATGGTTCCACATCACGTAGCTGGCGACGATGTCGATGCCGGCCGCTTTCATCTTGCGCAGTTCCGCTTCCCACTGCGAAGCGGGCGTGCGGCTGTAATGGAATTCGCCCATCACCGGCAGCCATGGGGCGCCGTTGCGGGTCAGGTAGCGGGCGTTGGTACCGAGCGTGTCGCCGTTGGGGGCGACCGCGCTGCCGAGGCGCAGCGCGGCGTTGAGCGGGGCGGGCGTTGGTGCGCGGGCGTCAATGGACAGCGTGCCGGCGCCGGCAAAGCCGGTGGCCAGCACGCTTGCCACCACCGCCGCGCAAATGCGGAGGCGGGGCGAGATTACCATTCTGCGACGCTACCGTCTTCGTGACGCCACACTGGATTGCGCCAGTCCGGCGCATTTTTGCTGGCTTCGATAACGCGTTCCTCGTCCACTTCGACGCCCAGGCCCGGTTTCGGCAGCGGATTGCAGTAGCCGTCGACGATCTTGAAGTCTTCCTTGTTGATGACGTAGTCCAGCAGCTCGCCGCCCTTGTTGTAGTGGATGCCCATGCTCTGCTCTTGCAGCACGGCGTTGTACGACACGAAGTCGACGTGCAGGCAGGCCGCCAGTGCGACCGGGCCCAGTGGGCAGTGCGGCGCCAGCGTGATGTCGTAGGCTTCGGCCATCGAGGCGATCTTCAGGCACTCGGTGATGCCGCCAGCGTGCGACAGGTCCGGCTGCACGATGGACAGGCCACCGGCCGCAAACACGTTCTTGAATTCGAAGCGCGAGTACATGCGCTCACCGGCGGCCAGCGGGATCGAGGTCATCTCGGCCAGGCGTGGGTAGTATTCGGCCTGCTCGGCCAGTACCGGTTCTTCGACGAACAGCGGACGGAATTGTTCCAGTTCGCGCAGCAGCGTTTTGGCCATCGGCGCGGCCACGCGGCCGTGGAAGTCGAGGCCGAATTCGATGGTGGTGCCGAACGCTTCGCGGATTTCGGCCACGCGGCGCACTGCTTCATCCACCTTGGCCGAGGTGTCCAGCATGCCCAGTTCCTCGGTGCCGTTCATCTTGAAAGTATTGAAGCCGCCCTGTTGCAGCGTTTTGATTTGAGCGATGATGTCGGATGGACGGTCGCCGCCGACCCAGCTGTACATCTTCATGCGGTCGCGCACCAGGCCGCCCAGCAGTTCGTACACCGGTTTGCCCAGTACCTTGCCCTTGATGTCCCACAGCGCCTGGTCGATGCCGGCGATCGCGCTCATCAGGATGGCGCCGCCACGGTAAAAGCCGGCGCGGTACATGGTTTGCCACAGGTCGTTGATGCGCGACGGGTCCTGGCCAATCAGATAGGGTTCCATTTCCTGTACCGCAGTCTCCACGGTGCGGGCGCGGCCTTCAATCACCGGTTCGCCCCAGCCCACGATGCCCTCATCGGTTTCGATTTTGAGCAGCATCCAGCGCGGTGGAACACGGTAGGTCGTCAGTTTGATGATTTTCATAGGGTCAGGTCAGGGTATGGTTCGGGGAACAGCGCTCAGTCTAAAGCGGGTGGCTAGACTGGAAATATGATTAATTCGCGAGCTGCCATATCAATATCGGATAGCAGCAGCTATCCGATATCGGCATGGCTGGCGGCGCTTAATTCATAGCAGTACGCCGACCCGCTCGCTTAGACTTTTAACTATCGAAAACCGTCCCCAGGAACCGCATGAATGCCCCCAGCACCACCGTCACCGCCACCCCCGGCATTATGCTGATCCGGGTCGGCCAGGCCGGTTGCTCGCTGCGCTGGGACGCCGCACGGCAGTGCTGGCGTTGGCCGGACCCGGTCGGCAGCCAGCTGTACGCATGGCCGGCGCCGCCCGCCATGCCGAGTGGCAGCCGCATGTTGGAAAGCGCCTGTGTGATGGCTAGTTGCAGCTCGGGCCGGCTGCTGGTCGGGCAGGGCAAGCGGCTGGGCATGCTGACCCTGCCGCAGCCGGGCCAGCCCAGCCGTCCACTGCAGGCGCAGGTGCTGATTACCATCGACGCCGCCGAACCGCGCACCCGCATCAGCGACGGTTGCGCCGACCGCGACGGCAATTTCGTGTTCGGCACCGCCAACGCGGCCCAGGATCAGCGCCCGATCGGCAGTTTTTACCAGTATTCGCAGCGTCACGGCCTGCGCCGGCTGGCGCTGCCGGCGGTGGCGGGCGCCACCAGCATCGCTTTCAGCCCGGACGGCCGCCGCATGTATTTTGCCGATGCCGCGCGCGGCGCCATCCTGCACTGCGACTATGATGCCGAGCGCGCCAAGGTGAGTGGAACGAAAACGTTTTCCGAGCTACTGGCACCGGGCGCCGGCGCGGCCGTGGTCGACAGCGCCGGCCAGCTGTGGAGCGTGCAGGGCGGGGTGCTGGTACAGTATGACGCCAGCGGCCACGCGCTGCGCCAGATCGCGCTGGCGCGCGAGGCGGTGGCCAGCGTCTGTTTTGGTGGCGCCGGATTGGATCAGTTGCTGATGCTGGGCGCCCAGGGCGGCCTGTACGGCCTGCCGCCCGATCTGGCCAAGGGCCAGGCCGCCGGCCTGGCCGATACCCTGTTTATTGACTGCGGGAGCGCTTCCAGTAGCGAATTGCGTGCGTAGCGGTGATTGACGCTGGTTCAGCCCGCATTTATGATGGGCAACCAACCTTTTCACCTATATGACTGACGCACGCTCGGACCGCTTTGTTCGTTCCCACCTGAAAACCCGCCATTTGGTCCTGCTGGTCGAACTGGGCCGGCATGGCTCCATCGCCCACGCGGCCCAGGCCGCCAATCTGACGCAACCCGGCGCTTCCAAGCTGCTGGGCGAGCTGGAGCACGCGCTCGGGGTGCAGTTGTTCGAACGTCTGTCGCGCGGCGTGGCGCCGACCTGGTATGGCAAGGTGTTGATCCGTCGCGCTGGCGCGGCGCTGGCGGAAATGGACGCGGCGCACCAGGAAGTGATGGAGCTGCTGTCCGGCCTGCGCGGCCGGGTGGGGGTGGGCACGGTGCTGGCACCGGCCACCGGGCTGGTGCCGAAGGCGATCAATCTGCTGAAAGAGCGCCATGCGCGCGTGCATGTGGCGGTCACCATGTCGACCAGTAAAGTGCTGGTCGAACGCTTGCGCAGCGGCGAGCTGGATCTGGTGGTGGGCCGCATCCTCGATACCGAGGCCGCCGATGAATTGAATTTCGAACCGCTGACCGACGAGCCGCATTTGCTGATCGCGCGCGCCAGCCATCCGCTGATGACGCGCACCGATCTCAAACTGGAACACTTGATGGAGCAGTGCTGGATCCTGCCGCCGGCCGGCTCCATTCTGCGCGATCGTCTGACCGCGCTATTCCTGTCGCATGGTCTGGAGCAGCCGGCTGAAACCGTCGAGACGCTGGACATGCCGGTGGTGGCCAGCCTGCTGCTGAATAACGATATGGTGGTGGCGCTGCCGGCCGAGGCGGTGCAACCCTATCTGGACGCCGGCCTGTTGAAGGTGCTGCCGTTCGAGCTTGGCGTCAGCATGGATTCGTTTGGCATTGTGACGCGCAAGCGACACCAGCTCTCGCCTGGCGCCGACGCCATGCTGGCCGCGCTGCGCGACGCCGCAGCTGGCATCTATCCTCATTATCGTCCGCCTGTTCAGACTTGAAACGTTGTCTGATATACGAACTTGGTATGGCCCGCACTAAATAAGCTATTGGTTTCGAAATAGGTGTTTCGTTAGCATCCGGTTATCCGTCCACATCTTCACCAGAGACGGGACAAATACAAACACTGGAGATGCACAATGAAACATAAAAAAATGAGCTGGCTGATTGCCACGCTCTTCACTTCCCCGCTTCTCGTCCAGGAAGCATTTGCGCAAGATGCAGCAGCTGACAGCATCCAGCAAGTCAACGTGACCGGCATTCGCGCCTCGGTACGCAATGCGTTGGCAGCCAAGGATGCGTCGAACAGCATCGTTGAAGTTATCTCGTCGGAAGACATCGGCAAACTGCCGGACACCACCATCGCTGAATCGCTGGCCCGCTTGCCTGGCCTGTCGTCCGGCCTGGATCGTGGTAACGCGTCGCAGATCATCGCGCGCGGCATGGGCCCACGCTTCATCGGTGCCACCTTGAACGGTCGTGAACTGGCCTCGTCGGAGCCTAACCGCGCCGTGCGTTTCGAGCAGTTCCCGTCGGAGTCGGTCAGCGGCGCCACCGTGTACAAAACCCAGGAAGCCAGCCTGGTGGAAGGCGGTATCGCCACCACCATCGACCTGCAGACCGTGTCGCCACTGAAGTACAAGGAGCGTCAGATCTCGCTGAAGGCCGATGCGCTGTACTACCCGCTGGCCAAGGACATCCCTGGCGGCGACAGCAAAGCGCCTCGCCTGGGCGGTATCTATGTCGACCAGTTTGCCGACCGCACCGTCGGTGTGGCGGTGGCGGCCAGCTTCCAGGACCAGCCATCGGTGCAGAAGAATATCCGTCACTGGGGCTTCAATGAAACCAATTCGGTGGACTTGAACGGCGACGGCAAAGTGGACAAGACCCCGTGGGGCTTCCAGGATGAGGCGCGCCGCGGTAAAGACAAGCGCTCCAGTGTTCTGGGCAAGGTCGAGTGGAAACCGAACAGCGATGTGCAGATCACCGCCGACACCTACTACGCTTCGGCCAAGATCAATGAGCGCGGCCTGCAGCACTGGACCGGCGACCTGGGTAACTGGGATGGCTATCAGTCGTCCAACTACAGCAACCTGGATATCCGCAACGGCTACGTGGCCGGCGCCACCGTCAGCGGCGTCAGCGTCATCAACAACGACTTCTACTACGTGCAGGACACCAGCGAAGCCGCCAGTGGCTTGAACGGCAAGTTCAATGTCGGCGAGTGGAAGATCGAAGCCGATCTGTCGTCGTCGCATGCGATGCGCAGCAGCCAGTGGCGCGACCTGCGTCAGTATTCGAAGACCGGCACCAACGTGAGCTGGGACTTCACCGGCAACGAGAATCAGTCGTACAACTTCGGTAGCCTGGACACCGGCAATCCGTCCAACTTCTGGGCGCCAACGCTGTACACCGACACCGACGGCCACGTGAAGGATCTGCTGAACGCCGCTGCGGTATCGGCTTCGCGCCGTATCGACAATGGCTTCATCAGCACCCTGAAGTTCGGCGTGCGTGCCACCGATCGCGAGAAGAGCTACCACCAGACCACCTGGTCGCTGAACCCAACTTCGACGATTCCGGATTCGGCCTACGAGCGCGTGTCGATCGCCGGCTATCCTGACTTCATCCAGTTGAAGGACTTCTACGGCACCGTGTATTCGGCGTTTGGCGCCGATGCCTTCGATCCGAACGGCCGCACTCAGACCCAGAACGACTTGCTGTCGGGCTGGAAGGTCAAGGAGCGCAGCACCTCGGCCTTCGTGCAGGGTGACCTGGACGGCGAAGCCTTCGGCAAGACCTATCGCGGTAATATCGGCGTGCGCCTGGTGCACACCAAGCAGACCGGCTACGGCATGCAGTCGCTCAACGGCGCGGCGGCCACCCCGGTGGAAGACGGTACTTCGTACACCGAAATCCTGCCGAGCATGAATCTGATCTTCGCGCTGGATGAGTCACAGGAAAAGCAGATCCGCTTCAGCGTGGCCCGTGCCATGTCGCGCGCGCCGCTGGACGAACTGCGTGCTTCGCGTAACCTGAGCGTGCCTACCGATTCGACTCAGCCAACCACCGGCAGCGCGGGTAATCCTACCCTGAAGCCGATGATGGCTAATCAGGTCGATCTGGCGTACCAGTGGTTCTTCGCCAAGGGCGCGATCGCGTCGGTGGGCGGTTTCTACAAGCAGGTCACGCGCTACATCGCGATCGAGTCGGACAGCACCACCATCAACGGCCGCACCGCGACCCTGACCCGTTCGGTGAACGGCGAAGGCGGCAACATCCGTGGTCTGGAACTGCAATACCAGCAGTCGCTGAGCTTCCTGCCGGCGCCGTTCGATGGCCTGGGCTTCTCGGGTAACTACGCTTACACCGCGTCCAGCATCCACGAGCAGACCCCGACCACCAATCCGTATCCGATTGAAGGTCTGATGAAGCACAACGGCGGTGTCACGCTGTGGTACGAGAAGGCAGGCTACGAAGCGCGTCTGTCGGCCAACTACCACAGCCCGTTCGTGCGTAATCCAAGCTGGACCGCCGGCCAGCTGCTGATGAACGAGAAGGAAACCTACGTAACGCTGAACCTGGCCAAGCAACTGACGCCTAACCTGCAGCTGCGCTTCGGTATCGACAACCTGACCAACCAGAAGGCTGTCTACACCAGCGGGAACATCCCGGTGCAGCAAGAGGTGACCGAGTTCGGCCGCCGTTACAACCTGGGCCTGTCGCTCAAGCTGTAAGCAGTTCGTAAATTTTTATCGTGGTTTTGCGGAGCGGTGCGTGATGGCGCTGCTCCGCTTTTTTTATCTGGGGAGACTGATTTGAAAACAAAACTGTTTGCCACCATGCTGCTGCTGGTAGCTTGTGCTACCGCCAGCGCCGCCGCGCGCGAGCGCCTGTCGCTGGATCGCGGTTGGCTGTTCCATCAGGGCGACCTGGTTGAAGCGCCCATCGTCGGTCACGAAGAATCCTATAGCAACGCCAAAGCCGGCAGCGCCGGCGGTGCCGCCGGCAGCGAGTACGACGACTCCGACTGGCGTCGCCTCGATCTGCCGCATGACTGGGCCGTGGAAGGCCCATTTGATCCAAAAGCCAATGTGGCGCAGGGCTATCGTCCGCGCGGCATCGGCTGGTATCGCCGCTACCTGAAGGTCGATCCGTCCGACCGCGGCAAGCATTTTGAACTGCAGTTCGACGCCATCGCCACCCATGCCACCATCTGGGTCAACGGCAATGTGGTCAACCGCAACTGGTCCGGCTACAACGCCAGCTATATCGACATCACGCCGTTCCTGCGATACGGCGATGCGCTGAACACCATCGCCATCCGCGTCGACGCGGAAGCGATGGAGGGCTGGTGGTATGAAGGCGCCGGCATGTATCGCCACAGCTGGCTGGTGAAACGCAGCCCGCTGCACGTGGTGACCGATGGCGTGCACGCCACGCCGCGTCAGCTCAAGGACAAGCAGTGGAGCATTCCGGTTGAGGTCACGCTGAACAACAGCGGCAAGCAGGCCGGCGAGGCCACCGTGGAAGTGACGGTGTACGACCCGTCCGGCAAGCAGGTGGCGCAGCGCACGGCGCAGGCGCGCATCGGCGTGCTGGCCACCAGCAGCGTGCAGCTGCCGATTGCGATCAACAATCCGGCGCTGTGGTCGCTGGAGAAAACCAATCTGTATCGCGTCACCACGCGCGTGATCCAGGGCGGCAAGGTGTATGACGAGGTGTCGTTGAACACCGGCTTCCGCACCATCCGCTTCGATGCGTCGCAGGGCTTCTTCCTGAACGGCGTGCACGTCAAGCTGCAAGGAGTGTGCATCCACCAGGATCACGCCGGTGTCGGCGTGGCGGTGCCGGATTCGGTGTGGGAGTATCGTCTGCGTCGTCTGAAGGAGCTGGGTGTCAACGCGATCCGCTTCTCGCACAATGCGCCGGCGGCAGAAGTGCTGGACATGGTGGACCGCATGGGCTTCGTGGTCATGGACGAGAACCGCAACTTCAATCCATCACCAGACTATATGAAACAGCTGGAGTGGATGGTGCGGCGCGACCGTCACCACCCAGGCATCGTACTGTGGTCGGTGTTTAATGAAGAACCGGTGCAGGCCACCGAAGTCGGTTACGAGATGGTGCGCCGCATGTCAGCCGCCGTGAAGGCGCTGGACGATACACGTCCGGTCACCGCCGCCATGAACGGTGGCTTCCTCACCGAGCTGAATGTGTCGCACGCGGTGGACGTGGTGGGCTCTAACTATCAGGTGCCGGACTATGACCGCTTCCACAAGGCGCGTCCTGACAAGCCATTCACGTCGTCGGAAGACACCTCGGCCTTCATGACGCGCGGCGAATGGAAAACGGTGAAAGAGAAGAACCTGATCGCCAGCTACGATGACGATGCGGCGCAGTGGGGCAACACCCACCGCGACGCCTGGGAAGCCATCGCCACCCGTCCTTATGTGGCGGGCGGCTTTGTGTGGACCGGCTTCGATTATCGCGGCGAGCCGACGCCGAATGAATGGCCGTCGGTCAGCTCGGTGTTCGGCATCATGGACTTGAACGGCTTCCCGAAAAACGCCTACTACATTCACCAGGTACAGTGGATCAAGGACCAGCCGCTGATTTACCTGGCCCCGCACTGGAACTGGAAGCAGGGAGACAACGTGCGGGTGATGGTGATGGCCAATGTCGAGCGCTTCAAGCTGCTGCTGAATGGCCGCGAGCTGGCTGACCAGAAGGTCGATCCGTATCGCATGAACTATGTGAACGTGGCTTTTGAACCGGGCAAGCTGGAAGCCATCGGCTACAAGGGTGGCAAGGAAGTCGCGCGCGCGGTGGTGGAAACCACCGGTGCGCCGGTCAAGCTGGAACTGGTGCCGGACCGCGCGCAGCTGGCTGGTGATGGCCGCGATGCGATGCCGATCACGGTGCGCGCGCTGGATGCGCAGGGCCGCGCGGTGCCGCTGGCGAACGATGAGGTGACGTTTGCCATCAGTGGCGGCGGCCGTTCCATCGGCCATGGCAATGGCGATCCGAACTCGCACGAAGACGAGAAGGGCGCGACGCGTCATCTGTTCAACGGTCTGGCACAACTGATCGTGCAGACCAATTACGACAGCAAAGATGCGGTCACCATCAACGCCAGCGCGCCCGGTCTGCAAGCCGCCGCGCTGACGATCCCGGTGAAGCCGGTCGCGGCCGAACCGTTCGTCACGCTGGCCGACGCGCCGCTGACCTTTGTGCGTAGCTGGCGCATCGCGCCGGATGGCGATGCGCGTCCCGATCCGAATCAGAAGCTGGCCAGCTTCGACATGAACACCTGGGGCTGGGGTTCGCCGCCGATGCGCGCCGCCGCTGGCAGCAAGTATCATCTGTACCGCGCTAGCTTCACGCCGCGCAAAAACCTGGCCGATGGTTCGGGTCACATCCGCTTCGCCGCCATCAAGGGCAAGGCGGAGATCTGGCTCAACGGCCAGTTGATTGGCAAGAAGGACAGCTTTGCCGCCGGACCGCTGGACGTGGCGTTGCCGGCCGGCGCCGGCAAGCGTGAACTCAACGTGCTGCTGGAGGCGGAAGCGGGGCAGGGCGTCGGCATCGAAGGCAATGTCACCATCGAGCCAGCCCGATAATTGACACCGAGGAAATAAATCGCGTGCTTGTTGTGCGCAAACACGCGATTCGGTTGACGGCATCCCGCGCGCTGCCTATAGTGGCGGGATGATTTCAGATTTCCAAGAACTGTCCGATAAAATCGACCAGCTGGCCGAAATGACCGCCGCCCTGCGCCGGGAAAACGCCCAGCTGCGTCAAGCCAATGCCGCCCTGGTGGCGGAAAACATGGGTTATCAGCGCCGCATGAGCGAAGCCACCGGCCGCCTCGAAGCGCTGCTGGGAAAAATCCCGGGCCTGGATAGCACCGACACCGAAGACACCGACGACCACTCGCAGCCTGAAAACGAGGACGCACGATGATCCATCTGGATGTGACCATCATGGGCCAGAGCTACAAGCTCGCCTGCAAGGAAGACGAAGAAGCGGCGCTGCGCCGCGCGGCCGCTTTCCTGGACCGGAAGATGTGCGCGATCCGCGACGCCGGCAAAGTCAAAGGCAACGACCGCATCGCCGTGATGGCGGCGCTGAGCGTGGCCGGCGAATACCTGACGGTGAAAGCGCCACAGGGCCCGCTGTCGGATATGTCGCTGCTGGAAGTGCAAACCAAGATCAGTGCCATGCACAAGGTTTTGGATCAGGCGCTGACGCCGCAGGAAACGCTGTTTTAATTTGTGTAAATCGCCCTTCCATTGCGGCGCACAAAAGAGTAAACTTCATTCACCCTGCAGTGTTCGAAACTTGTCATATATTCCTTGAACCATTTTTTTGCACCGGTTACGGAAATTTGTTCGATGGGCGTGAGCGTCGCTAGATCGATGAACCCGAAATTGAACTAACTGTGACCACCTGAGCCTTTTGGTTCGGGATGCCGGCAAGACGGCACAGGCGGGGCCATATTCAACAAAAAGCGGTTGCAAGCATGTGAATGCGCAGCCGCTTTTTTTCGTCTGGAGGTTACATATGCAATACTGGTTGATGAAATCCGAGCCGGATGAAGTGAGCATCGACGATGTGATGGCGTCGCCGCGCCAGACCACCGCGTGGTTCGGCGTGCGTAACTACCAGGCGCGTAATTTCATGCGCGATCAGATGCAGGTGGGGGATGGGGTGCTGTTCTATCACTCCAGCTGCCCGGAGCCCGGTATTGCAGGGCTGGCGGAGATAGTGAGCACTCCTTATCCGGACGCGTCGCAGTTCGACAGCAAGAGCAAATACTACGATGCCAAGGCGACGCAGGAGCAGCCGCGCTGGATCTCGATCGACGTGCAGGGCACACAGAAAACCCGTTTGCTGTCGCTGGCGGAGCTGCGCACGATTCCAGCGCTGGAAGACATGGTGGTGCTGCAGAAGGGCAGTCGCCTGTCCATCACGCCGGTCACACCGGCGCAATGGAAAACCATCATCAAGCTTTTGAAGTAATCGGCGGGCGGCCGTGCTGGCGTACTTTGTACGCCCACACCAGCATCGCGATCGCGGCGACGACCATCGGCAGTGACAGCACCTGGCCGGAGGTGATAGGCACGCCGGCGATGACGCGCTCCCAGTCCGGGGTGCGGAAGTATTCGGTGAAGAAGCGCGCGCAGCCATACAGCAGGGTGTACAGCGCGCCGACTGCCAGGCGCGGACGTTCTTTGCGCGCGAACAGCCAGACGATGATAAACACCAGCAGGCCATCGATCAGCATCTGGTAGAGCGGCGATGGATGGCGCAGCCCTTGCAGGAATACTGGGTCGGGATGCAGCGGGAAGCGCGTGTCCGGCCACAGCATGGCCCAGGGCAGCGATTGGTCGCTGACCACGCGGCCCGGCAGTTCGGCGTTGATGAAGTTACCGAGGCGGCCGGCGGCATACCCCAGCGGTACCAGCGGCGCGATGAAATCGTAGACGTCCAGCAGATTGCGGCCGGCCTTGCGCGCCCACAGTGACATGGCGATCAGCACGCCGAGGAAGCCGCCGTGGTAGGACATGCCGCCATGCCAGACCTTGAAGATTTCGATCGGGTCGGAGAAGTATTTGACCGGCTCGTAGAACAGCACTTCGCCCATGCGGCCGCCGATGATCACGCCCATCATGCCGTAAAAGAGCATGTCGTCCAGATCCTCTTTCTTCCACAGCTGCGCGGCGATGTGCGGCTGCTTGATGCGCACCCGGCCCAGCGCGATGAACATGGCGAAGGCCAGCACGTACATCAAGCCATACCAATGGATGGCGACTGGGCCCAGCTGCAGGGCGATCGGATCGGGCATCGGGTGTATCAGCATACTGTGTTCTTTCGTAGGAGTTCCAAAAAGCCGTGCAGCACTGGCGAGTTGTTATCGCGTCGCCAGGCCAGGCCGGTTTCCACCAGCGGTGTGGCGTCGGCCAGCGCCCGGTATTCTACCCCGGTCCGCATCAGGTTGGAGACCGACTGCGGCACCAGCGCCATGCCGATGCCGGCCGAGACCAGGCTGACGATGGTTTGCATCTGGATCGCTTCCTGGCCGATTTCCGGCGTGATGCCGGCTTCGCGGAACACCGACAGGATGGCGTCGTGCAGCGCCGGCGAGATCGCGCGCGGGAAGATGATCAGCGGTAGCGCGGGCAAGGAGGCCAATGCCAGCTTGCCTTTCTTCTTCAATGCCGGCAGGCCGGAGGGCAGCGCCAGCACCAGCGGTTCGTTCAGCACTGGCAGGTAGTCGAGATCCTGTTTGGCCTTGTCGGGCAGCGGTGGGATCAGCAGGCCGGCGTCGATACGGTTGTGCAGCAGGTCGTCCAGCTGCAGGTCGGAGGTGGCTTCCTGCAGCGTGATCTGCACCTGCGGATACGCGGCGCGGTAGGCGCGCAGGAACGGCGGCAGCACGCTGTAATCGGCCGAGGAGACGAAGGCCAGCGTCAGCCGGCCAACCTCGCCGGCGGCGGCGCGCTGCACCAGCTGCGGCAGTTCTTGCGCTTGCGCCAGCAGGCGGCGCGCTTCCGGCAGCAGCGCGCCGCCGGCTGGTGTCAGTAGCACGCCACGGCGATTGCGTTCGAACAGGGCGGCGCCCAGTTCCTCTTCCAGCGCCTGGATGGTCTGCGACAGCGGCGGTTGCGTCATGTGCAGGCGCAGCGCGGCCTTGCCGAAGTGGAGTTCTTCGGCCACGGTGACGAAGTAGCGCAGCTGTCTCAGTTCCATATGGTTTACTATTGAATTGTGTTGATGTGATATTTTATACGACTCACAGCGGCGGGAATCATATATTTGACATGACGGCAGGGTGGCCGCAAACTCTTATGCTAAGCCAGCATATTTAAGCTCGCCTTAGCAGTCGAGCAACACCAGGAGAAACATCATGCCGCAATACCGTTCCCGTACCACCACTCATGGCCGCAACATGGCCGGCGCACGTGCCCTGTGGCGCGCAACCGGCATGAAAGATGGCGATTTCGATAAACCGATCGTCGCCGTGGTCAACTCCTTCACCCAGTTCGTGCCGGGCCACGTGCACCTGAAAGACCTGGGCCAGCTGGTGGCGCGCGAGATTGAAAAAGCGGGCGGCGTGGCCAAAGAATTCAACACCATCGCGGTCGATGACGGTATCGCCATGGGCCACGGCGGCATGCTGTACTCGCTGCCGTCGCGCGACCTGATCGCCGACTCGGTCGAGTACATGGTTAACGCGCACTGCGCCGACGCCATGGTCTGCATCTCCAACTGCGACAAGATCACGCCGGGCATGCTGATGGCCGCGATGCGCCTCAACATTCCAGTGGTATTCGTCTCGGGCGGCCCGATGGAAGCCGGTAAAGTAGTCAAGGTAGTCAACGGCGGCCAGAAGATCATCAAGCTGGATCTGGTGGACGCCATGATCAAGGCCGGCGACACCACCGTCAGCGACGCCGACGTGGCCGAGATCGAGCGCTCCGCCTGCCCAACCTGCGGTTCGTGCTCGGGCATGTTCACCGCCAATTCGATGAACTGCCTGACCGAGGCGCTGGGCCTGTCGCTGCCGGGTAACGGCACCATCGTCGCCACCCACTCCGACCGCGAACAACTGTTCCTGCGCGCCGGCCGTCTGATCGTCGATCTGGCCAAGCGCCACTACGAACAGGACGACTACACCATTCTGCCGCGCTCCATCGCCACCAAGGCGACTTGGGAAAACGCGATGGCGCTGGACGTGTCGATGGGCGGTTCGACCAACACCGTGCTGCACTTGCTGGCGGCCGCGCACGAAGCCGGCGTGGACTTCACCATGGCCGACATCGACCGCATCTCGCGCAACGTGCCGTGCCTGTGCAAAGTAGCGCCAATGACCGACAAGTTCCACATCGAAGACGTGCACCGCGCTGGCGGCATTATCGCGATTCTGGGCGAGCTGGCGCGCGCCGGTTTGCTGGACACTTCGCGTCCAACCATTCACGCGCCAACGCTGGCCGACGCCATCGAGCGCAACGACATCGTGCGTACCGACGACTCGGCAGTGCGTGAACTGTTCCGCGCCGCGCCGGGCGGCGTGCCGACCCAGGTGGCGTTCTCGCAATCGGAGCGTTTCGCCACGCTGGACACCGACCGCGCCACCGGCTGCATCCGCGACAAGGCCCACGCTTATTCGCAGGATGGTGGTCTGGCTGTGTTGTACGGTAACCTGGCCGAAAAGGGTTGCATCGTCAAGACCGCTGGTGTGGACGAAAGCATTCTGAAGTTCAGCGGCAAGGCGCGCGTGTTTGAATCGCAGGACGCGGCGGTGGAAGCCATTCTGGGCGACACCGTGCACGAGGGCGATGTGGTCATCATCCGCTACGAAGGCCCGAAAGGCGGCCCTGGCATGCAGGAGATGCTGTATCCAACCTCGTACATCAAATCCAAAGGTCTGGGCAAGGCGTGCGCGCTGTTCACCGACGGCCGCTTCTCGGGTGGTTCCTCGGGCCTGGTGATCGGCCACGCTTCGCCGGAAGCGGCGGAAGGTGGCGCCATCGGCCTGGTGGAAGAGGGCGACATGATCGATATCGACATCCCTAACCGCACCATTGGCCTGCGCATCAGCGATGCCGAGCTGGCGGCGCGTCGTGCGGCGATGGAAGCCAAGGGCGCCGATGCATGGCAGCCGGTGAATCGTGACCGTTACGTTTCGCAGGCGCTGCAAGCCTACGCGGCGTTGACCACCTCGGCGGATCGCGGCGCGGTGCGCGATCTGTCGCAGCTGAAGCGCTAACCCGACTGTCGTCCCCGCGCACGCGGGGGCGACATTATTTTTTGTCGAAGGTCTTCTTGACCCGCTCCTTGCGGCGCTTCTCATCTTCGTTATGGGCGCGCCGCTTGTCGAAGCCCAGCATCGGTTCGAGGAATTCGAACCACAAAAACGCCAGCACCATGATGGCGCCGATCGCCCACCACGACAGCTGGGCAAACTTCCACACTTCAAAATAGCGCAACACAACCAAAGCAACGATCAACAGGATCAGTGGCATGATGTTCTCCTTTGCCTCTATCTTACCTTGCTTTCATCCGAAGAAATATTCCCCCCTTTGGTCAACCTTTAGTCAACCCTTACTTGACTTGCGCGTTAAATGCATCAAGGCAAAACGCGGTAGAATGGCCTGCGGAATTAAGTCGCACTAACCTGGAGAACACAACATGAAACGCAATTTGATGATGGTTGGGGTAGTCCTGGCATCGGCCCTGGCGTCGCAAGCCGCGCTGGCGGATGCTGGCCTGGATCTGGCCAAGGCGAAAAACTGCATGGCTTGCCACGCGGTTGCCAACAAAGTCGTTGGCCCTGCCTACAAAGACGTTGCCGCCAAATACGCCGGCCAGAAAGACGCTGAAGCCAAGCTGGTCACCAAAGTGATGAAGGGCGGCTCGGGCACCTGGGGCGCGATCCCGATGCCAGCCAATCCGCAAGTGAACGAAGCGGAAGCCAAGACCCTGGTGAAATGGGTGCTGTCGCAGAAATGACCTGCGCCTGACGCCGCAAAAAAAACGCGCCTTAGGGCGCGTTTTGCATTATTACTTGATGACTTCGAACTTGGTCTTCTTGCCGTTGTCGTAGTTGAACAGGGTGATGGAGCCGTCCTTGATGTCGCCCTTGGCGTCAAACGAAATCAGACCGGTCACGCCCTGGTACTTGATCTTCTGCAGCACCGGCAGGTACTTGGCCGGCTGCGACGAGTTGGCTTCCTGCATGGCGGCCGCCATGGTCATCACCGCGTCGTAGACATACGGCGCGTACAGCTTCACGCTGTCGTTGTATTTCTTCTGGTAGCGCGCCTGGAAGTCATCCATGCCCTTCTGCTGTTCGCCGGTGACACCGCCCGCTTCGGCGCAGGTCACGGTGCCGGTGACTGCAGCGGCGCCGGCCAGCTTCGGCAGCGATTCGGTGCAGACGCCATCGCCGCCCATGAACTTCGCATTGATGCCCAGCGCCTTCATCTGGCGCAGCAGCGGGCCGCCCACCGAGTCCATGCCGCCGAAGAATACCAGGTCGGGATTCTTGGCTTTGATGCTGGTGAGGATGGCGTTGAAGTCGGTGGCCTTGTCGTTGGTGAATTCCTTGGCGACGATCTGCACGCCAGGGAAGGCTTTCTTCGCGCCCTTGACGAACTCTTCCGCCACGCCCTGGCCATAGGCGGTGCGGTCGTCAATCACGGCGATCTTCTTGGCGCCGGTCTTGGTGACGGCATAGCCGCCCAGCGTGCCGCCCAGCTTGGCGTCATTGGCGACCACGCGGAAGGTCGATTTGAAGCCTTGCGCGGTGTACTTGGTCTGGGTGGTGGCCGGCGAGATTTGCGGAATGCCGGCGTCGTAGTAAATCTTGGAGGCGGGGATGGAGGTGCCGGAGTTCAGGTGGCCGATCACGCCGTTGACCTTGGCGTCGACCAGCTTCTGCGCCACCGCAGTGCCCTGTTTCGGATCGCCGCCGTCGTCTTCCAGTTGCAGCACGAACTTGACCGGTTTGCCGTCGATCTTGATGCCCTTGGCGTTCAATTCCTCGACCGCCATTTTGGCGCCGTTTTCATTGTCCTTGCCAAGGTGGGCCGAGGGACCGGAGACTGGCGCCACGTGGCCGATCTTGATCACTTCTTGCGCACCGGCGCTGCCTGCGAACGCCAGGGCGATGGCCAGAGGAATGAATTTGAACTGCATGTGCAAATCTCCAGTAGTTGTATGCAAGGCCACAAGGTACAACAAAATATTCACTGCGCAAAGCAGCAAACCGGTGGTTTTGTACTTTTTCGGAGCGTTTCCCTGATTTGATGCAAACGTGCTTTAGGGGAGTGCGATCCGCGCACTATAAATGCGCGGATCGTGATGGCGGGGGCTTACTTTTTCTGCGCTTGCAGATGGGTCAGTTCCTGTGACACCGCGCGTGCGACGATTTTCTCGATGGTGTCATGCAGGCCGATGCGGATCTCGTTGGTCAGGTCGTGCAGCGCATGGCTGAGCACTTCGGCCATGCAATCTTTCACGCGCTGTTCCAGCACAAAATCCACACGCGATTGCAGCTGATGCATGATGCGGACCGACAGCCGGTGTTCCATCACCGCCCATTCGGCATCGGTCCAGCCGTCGATGGCGGCGGCTTCCAGCTGGTCCGCGGCCGAGGCTGCGGGGAGAGCAGGTGGCGCACTACTCTCGTCGCTTAGCGGCTCCGCTTTCAGGACTTCCGTCAGTACAGGGATACTTGCGTCAAACGATGCTTGGCTCATGATTTTCCTGCGACAAAGTGGGTAAGTGGATAGTCTTGCTGCTTGTATGCGACATAACGCTTGCGGCCGGCGGCCGCATCTTCCTCTTCCGAGGAAATCACTTCGATCATGCGCGCAAACTGCGTCACATTGCGTGGCGTGCGGCGCGACAAATTGACCAATAATTCTTTGTGCGTGTGTGGTAATTCCGCCTCATCGTTGTCCGTCAACAGGATCGGCGTGTGCGCCGCCAGCGCATCGTCCGCCATTACGTGCGGCAGGAAATCGGTGGCGGAAAATGTCCACATCGCCGCGTTAAGTTCTGCCAGTTGGGCCGCATCGTCGGTCATCAGCACCACACGGTTGTTACCTGCCCAGGCCTTGCGCACGAGGCGGCAGGCATAGGCGAGTTTGTCCGGTACATTGGTGTGGAAGTCGATGCGTGTCATGGTAAATCCAGTGTATGCGAAAACGCCGCAAGCCGCTGGCATCGATGTTGCTACCGAGCGGCTTGCGGGTGGGGAGGGAGGTCAGGCGGCCATGCCGCTGTGGCGCAGCAGGGCGTCAATGCTAGGCTCGCGGCCACGGAAGGCGGTGAACGATTCCAGTGCCGGACGCGAACCGCCGACCGACAGGATCTCTTGCAGGTAACGCTTGCCGGTTTCCGACACGGCGGCCGGGCCCAGCTTCTGTGCTTCTTCAAACGCAGCGTAGGCGTCGGCCGACAATACCTCGGCCCACTTGTAGCTGTAGTAGCCGGCCGCGTAACCGCCGGCAAAGATGTGGCTGAACGAATTCTGGAAGCGGTTGAAGGCGGGCGGGATCACCAGCGAAAACTTGGCGCGCACTTCGTCGATGACTTGCTGCACGCTCTTGCCGGTGCTGGCGTCGTAGTCGTAGTGCAAGTGCATGTCGAGCAGCGAGAATTCCACCTGGCGCAGCGTCTGCAAGCCGGACTGGAAATTCTTCGCGGCCAGCATCTTGTCATACAGCGCACGCGGCAGCGGCGCGCCGGTGCTGGCGTGCGAGGTCATGTGCTCCAGCACTTCCCATTCCCAGCAGAAGTTTTCCATGAACTGCGATGGCAGCTCGACCGCATCCCACTCGACACCGGAAATGCCGGACACGCCCAGCTCATCGACCTGGGTCAGCATGTGGTGCAGGCCGTGGCCGAATTCGTGGAACAGCGTGATCACTTCATCGTGGGTGAACAGCGATGGCTTGGCGACGCCGTCTTCCACCGCCGGCTCGGTGAAGTTGCAGGTCAGGTAGGCGACTGGCGTTTGGACATTGGTGGCATCGGCGCGGCGGCCGCGCGCGTCGTCCATCCAGGCGCCGCCGCTCTTGCCGGCGCGCGCGTACAGGTCCAGGTAGAACTGGCCGATCAGCTTGCCGTCGCGTTCGATGCGGAAGAAGCGCACATCCTTGTGCCACACCGGCGCATCGTCTGGTTTGATCTCGACGTTGAACAGGTTCTGGATCTGGCGGAACAGGCCGTCGACCACCTTGTGTTCGGGGAAGTACTGTTTCACTTCCTGCGCCGAGAAGGCGTAGCGCGCCTCCTGCAGTTTCTCGGAAGCGTAAGGGATGTCCCAGGCTTTCAGCTCGTCGATGCCGAGCTCGTCCTTGGCGTAGGCGCGCAGTTCGGCCAGGTCTTTTTCCGCGAACGGGCGGGCGCGCTTGGCCAGGTCTTCGAGGAAGCTGATCACTTCGTCCGGCGACTTGGCCATCTTCGGCACCAGCGACACTTCAGCGAAATTTTTGTAGCCCAGCAGATGCGCTTCTTCCTCGCGCAGCTTGAGCAGGGTGACGATGTTCTGGGTGTTGTCCCAGTCCTCTTTTTTGCTGAACACTTCGCCCTGCTCGGACGCCTTGGTGGCGTTGGCGCGGTAGATGGTCTCGCGCAGCTCGCGCTTGTGGGCGAATTGCAGGATCGGGTAGTAGGACGGGAAGTGCAGCGAGAATTGCCAGCCCTGTTTGCCATCTTTCTCGGCGGCGGCGCGGGCGGCGGCCTGCACGTCGTCCGGCAGGCCGGCCAGGTCGGCTTGCTCGGTCACCAGCAGCTTGTAGTCGTTGGTGGCGTCCAGCACGTTTTCGGAGAAGCGCGTGGAGGTCATCGCGTGCTCTTCCTGGATCGCGGCGAAGCGTTCCTTTTTATCTTCCGGCAGCTCGGCGCCGCCCATGCGGAAGTCGCGAATGGCGTTCTCGATGATGCGCTTGCGGGCCGGCGACAAGGTAGCGAATTCAGCCGAGGCGTGCAGTGCTTTGTATTTGGCGAACAGTGCTTCGTTCTGGCCCAGCTCGGTCCAGAACTCGGTGATCTTGGGTTGGTTTTCGTTGTAGACGGCGCGCAGTTCGGGCGTGTCCACCACGTTGTTCAGATGACTGACGATGCCCCAGGCGCGGCCCAGCAGTTCGGTGGCGTTTTCCAGCGGCGTCACGAAGCTGTCCCAGCTGACCGTGTCCGCTGGCGCTTGCAGTTGTTCCACCACGGCGCGGCTTTGCGCCATCAGCTCGTCGATGGCCGGCGTCACGTGCTGCGGTTGAATGGCGTCAAAACGCGGCAGGCCGCTGAAGTCGAGCAGGGGATTGGTAGCAGTCATATTCAGTTCCATTGTTACAGCGTCGTCCCGGCGAAAGCCGGGACCCATAGAACGCTGGCTCAGCATAGGCACCGGCTTTCGCCGGTGCGACGGATTACACTCGTTCGGCCGCTTCCACCGTGTTCATCAGCAGCATGGTGATGGTCATCGGACCCACGCCACCCGGTACCGGGGTGATGTGCGATGCCACTTCCTTGATGCCGTCGAAATCGACGTCGCCACACAGCTTGCCTTCATCATTGCGGTTGATGCCGACGTCGATCACGATCGCGCCCGGCTTCACCATATCAGCAGTCAGGGTGTTGCGGCGGCCGGTTGCGGCCACGACCACGTCCGCCTGGCGGGTGTATACGCCGATGTCCGGGGTCGCGCTATGGCAGATGGTGACGGTGGCGTTGGCTTGCAAGAGCAGCAGCGCCATCGGCTTGCCAACCGTGTTGGAACGGCCGATCACCACCGCGTGCTTGCCGCGCAGGTCGACGCCGGTGCTCTCGATCAGCTTCATGCACCCGTACGGGGTGCAAGGACGGAAACCGTCCAGGCCGGTCATCAGCTCGCCGGCGCTCAGCACCGCGTAGCCGTCGACGTCCTTCTTGACCGAAATCGCCTCGATCACCTTGTGTGCATTGATGTGCTTGGGCAGCGGCATCTGAACCAGAATGCCGTGGATTTTCGGATCGGCGTTCAGCGCGGCGATGCGCTCCAGCAGCGCGGCTTCGGCCAGGTCGGCCGGGTATTCTTCCTTCAGCGAATAGAAGCCGGCGTCTTCGCAGGCCTTGACCTTGTTGCGCACGTAAACGTGGCTGGCCGGATCGTCGCCGACGATGATGACCGCCAGACCGGGCTGTTTGCCCTCCGCGGTGAGTTTCGCAGCACGTGCAGCAATTTCGGCACGCAGTTTTTTGGAGAGGGCAACGCCGTCGATCAGTTGAGCAGACATGATTTACACAGGGTGGTAGAGGGAAAACAGGATTATAAGGCCGCAGCCCTGATCCCGCCTCGTTTTCCGCCACCTGCCGATGCTGCGCTGCACAAGTTTTTCATAGGGAAATTTCACAATATAAAATGTCGTCCCGTAATTTGAAAAAGCCAAAAATCACTGATAGAATCCCCACACGTCGTGAAAGTATTAGTAAATAATCAGCGAAATCCCCGCCCCGGAAACCGCATCATTCGGGCATCTCAACTCAGCAGGAGACTTTTTACATGTCAGCTCAACTGGACCAGGTAACGGCAAACACCGACCCTGACTCGCAAGAAACCAAAGAATGGCTGGATTCCCTGGCCGCCGTGCTGGAAACCGAGGGTCCTGACCGTGCCCATTACCTGCTGGAAAAACTGATTGATTTGGCCCGTCAGAGCGGTTCCGATATTCCGTTCTCCGCCAATACCGCATACGTCAACACCATTCCGCTGGAGCAGGAACAACACTGCCCAGGGAATTTGGAATACGAAGAGAAACTGCGCTCGTGGATGCGCTGGAACGCGATGGCGATGGTGGTCAAGGCCAACCGCGTTGACGGCGATCTGGGTGGTCACCTGTCCTCGTTCGCCTCGCTGGCCAACATGCTGGGCATCGGCTTCAACCACTTCTGGAAAGCGCCAAGCGAAAACCACGGCGGCGACCTGCTGTACATCCAGGGCCACTCGTCGCCAGGCGTCTACGCCCGCGCGTTCCTGGAAGGCCGTCTGAGCGAAGACCAACTGCTGCACTTCCGTCGCGAAGTCGATGGTGGCGGCCTGTCGTCGTACCCGCACCCGAAACTGATGCCGAACTTCTGGCAGTTCCCGACCGTGTCGATGGGCCTGGGCCCGCTGATGGCGATCTATCAGGCGCGCTTCCTGAAGTACCTGCACGCCCGCTCGATCGCGGACACCACCGACCGTAAAGTCTGGGCATTCTGCGGCGACGGCGAGATGGACGAGCCGGAATCGCTGGGCGCGATCGGCATGGCCGCGCGCGAGAAGCTGGACAACCTGGTCATCGTGGTCAACTGCAACCTGCAGCGTCTGGACGGTCCGGTGCGCGGCAACGGCAAGATCATTCAGGAACTGGAAGGCGAATTCCGTGGTGCCGGCTGGAACGTGGTCAAAGTCATCTGGGGCCCAGGCTGGGACGCGCTGCTGCAGAAGGATAAAGAAGGCATCCTGCGCAAAGTGATGATGGAAACCGTCGACGGCGAATACCAGAACTACAAAGCGAAAGATGGCGCCTACGTGCGCAAGCACTTCTTCGGCAAGCATCCAAAGCTGCTGGAGATGGTTGCCAACATGACCGACGACGACATCTGGCGTCTGACCCGTGGCGGTCACGATCCGCACAAGATCTACGCCGCCTTCAAAGTGGCGCAGGAACACAAAGGCCAACCGACCGTGCTGCTGGTGAAAACCATCAAGGGCTTCGGCATGGGCAAGCACGGCGAAGCGCGCAACACCGCGCACAACACCAAGAAGCTGACCGACGAAGCGGTGCGCGAAATGCGCGACCGCTATTCGATCCCGATTCCGGACGACAAGCTGGCCGATATCCCATTCTACAAACCAGCCGATGACGCGCCTGAGATCAAGTACCTGCACGAGCGCCGCGCCGCGCTGGGCGGCTACCTGCCGGCCCGTCGCCAGCAAGCCGACGAAAAACTGACCGTGCCGCCGCTGTCGGCCTTCCAGAATGTACTGGACGCCACCGCCGAAGGCCGTGAAGTGTCGTCGACCCAGGCTTACGTGCGTATTCTGACCACGCTGCTGAAAGACTCCAGCGTTGGCCCGCGCATTGTGCCGGTGCTGGTCGACGAATCGCGTACCTTCGGTATGGAAGGTCTGTTCCGTCAGGTTGGTATCTTCAACCAGCAAGGTCAGTTGTACGAGCCGGTCGATAAAGACCAGGTGATGTACTACCGCGAAGACAAGGCTGGCCAGATCCTGCAAGAAGGTATCAACGAAGCCGGTGGTATGAGCTCGTGGATCGCCGCAGCGACCTCGTACTCGACCAACAACCGCGTGATGGTGCCGTTCTACACCTACTACTCGATGTTCGGCATGCAGCGTATCGGTGACCTGGTATGGGCCGCCGCCGACATGCGCGCCCGTGGCTTCCTGATGGGCGGCACCGCCGGCCGTACCACGCTGAATGGCGAAGGTCTGCAGCACGAGGATGGTCATAGCCATCTGTTCGCCGCCGCTGTGCCGAACTGCATGCCGTACGACCCGACCTTCGGTCACGAGCTGGCAGTGATTATTCAAGACGGTATGCGCCGCATGGTGGAAGAACAGGAAGACGTGTTCTACTACATCACCATCATGAACGAAAACTACTCGCACCCAGGCATCAAGCCAGGCCAGGAAGAGGGCATCCTGAAAGGTCTGTACCTGCTGCAGAAGGGCGACGAGAAAGCCAAGCAGCGCGTGCAGCTGATCGGTTCCGGCACCATTCTGCGCGAGTCGATCTTCGCTCAGGAACTGCTGCTGAACGATTGGGGTATCGCCGCCGACGTGTGGTCCGCTCCTTCGCTGACGCTGGTGGCGCGCGATGGTCAGGACGCCGAGCGCTGGAATCTGGTCAATCCTACCCAGCCGCAGCGCGTGCCTTACGTCGCTCAGCTGCTGAAGGATACCCAGGGTCCGATCGTGGCAACCACCGACTACATGCGTGCGTTTGCTGAGCAGATCCGCGCCTTCATTCCGAAGGACCGCACCTACCGTGTGCTGGGCACCGATGGTTTCGGCCGTTCGGACAGCCGCGCCAAGCTGCGTGAGTTCTTTGAGGTGAACCGCTACTACATCACGGTCGCCGCGCTGAAATCGCTGGCCGAAGAAGGCAAGATCGATGTGAAAGTGGTTGAGCAGGCCGTGGCCAAGTACAACCTCGATCCAAACAAGCCAAATCCGGTGACCCAATAAATAGAACGGAGCAAACGCTATGAGCATTGTGGAAGTTAAAGTCCCGGATATCGGTGATTTCAAGGAAGTTGAGATCATCGAAGTGATGATCAAGGTTGGAGACACGATCAAGGTCGATCAGTCGCTGATCACGGTGGAATCGGACAAGGCCAGCATGGAAATCCCTTCGTCCGCCGCCGGCGTGGTGAAAGAGATCAAAGTGAAGGTGGGCGAGAAGGTGGCCATGGGTTCGCTGGTGTTGCTGCTGGAGGCCGATGGCGCCGCCGCCGCGCCGGCCGCCGCTCCTGCCGCTGCTGCCCCGGCGCCTGCGCCGGCAGCTGCCGCAGCACCGGCTCCGGCACCGGCTGCCGCGCCTGCGGCCGCCGCCGGCCCGGTCGACGTTAAAGTGCCGGACATTGGCGACTTCAAGGAAGTGGAAGTCATCGAAGTCATGGTCAAAGTTGGCGACACCATCAAGGTCGACCAATCGCTGCTGACCGTTGAATCGGACAAAGCCAGCATGGAAATCCCATCGTCGCACGCCGGCGTGGTGAAAGAAGTGAAGGTCAAGGTAGGCGACAAGGTCGCCATGGGCACGATCGTGTTCGTGGTAGACGCAGTTGGCGGCCCGGCCGCCGCGCCTGCCGCCGCCGCTCCAGCTCCAGCCCCTGCAGCGGCAGCTCCGGCCCCTGCGGCCGCAGCGCCGTCGCCAGCACCGGCTCCGGCCGCCGCCGCCGCACCGGCGTCGCAAGGCTCGGTCACCACCGGCAAACTGGCGCACGCTTCGCCGTCGATCCGCAAGTTCGCCCGCGAACTGGGCGTGGATCTGGGCAAAGTGCCGGGCACCGGCCCGAAAGGCCGCATCACCCAGATCGACGTGCAGAACTACGTCAAGGGCGTGATCGCCGGTACCGTGGCCGCTCCTGCTGCCGCTGGTGGCGCGGTCGGTGGCGGTGGCAACTTCAGCGTGCTGCCATGGCCGTCGCTGGACTTCAGCAAATTCGGCGAAACCGAACTGCTGCCGCTGTCGCGCATCAAGAAGATCTCCGGTCCTAATCTGCATCGCAACTGGGTGCAGATCCCGCATGTCACGCAGTTCGACGATGCCGACATCACCGATCTGGAAGCCTTCCGCGTTGAATCCAACGCCGCTACCGCCAAGAACAAGGACGCCACCAAGCTGACCATGCTGGCGTTTGTGATCAAGGCATCGGTGGCCGCGCTGAAGAAATTCCCGACCTTCAATTCGTCGCTGGACGCGAAGGGCGAGAACCTGATTCTGAAGAAGTACTACAACATCGGCTTCGCGGCGGACACGCCGAATGGCCTGGTGGTACCAGTGATCAAAAACGCCGACCAGAAATCGGTCACGCAGATCGCCAAAGAGATGACCGAGCTGTCGCTGCAAGCACGCGAAGGCAAGCTGAAGCCGGCCGACATGCAAGGCGCGACCTTCACCATCTCGTCGCTGGGCGGTATCGGCGGCACGCACTTCACGCCGATCGTGAATGCGCCGGAAGTGGCGATCCTGGGCTTGTCCAAGGCATCGATCAAGCCGGTGTGGGATGGCAAAGCCTTCCAGCCACGCCTGCTGATGGGCACCTCGCTGTCCTACGACCACCGCGTGGTCGATGGCGCGATGGGCGCGCGCTTCTCCGTGTATCTGAGCGAAGTGCTCGGCGACATGCGTAAAATTCTGCTGTAAGGAGCCACTATGAGCACAGAAGTAAAAGTGCCGAATATCGGCGACTTCGCGGAAGTAGAAGTGATCGAGGTGATGGTCAAGGTGGGCGATACGATCAAGGTTGATCAGTCGCTGATTACCGTTGAATCGGACAAGGCCAGCATGGAGATCCCATCGTCGCATAGCGGCGTGGTGAAAGAAGTGAAGGTCAAGGTCGGCGACAAGGTCAAGGAAGGCGTGGCGCTGCTGGTGGTTGAGGCCACCGACGGCGCGGCCGCTGCTGCCCCTGCCGCCGCACCAGCTCCGGCCCCTGCGGCTGCCGCGCCGGCTGCGGCGCCTGTCGCGGCTCCGGCCGCACCGGCGGTTGCGCCTATCGGCGGCAGCTATACCGGTCAGGTCGACGTCGACTGCGACATGATGGTGCTGGGCGGCGGTCCTGGCGGCTACTCGGCCGCGTTCCGCGCCGCGGATCTGGGCCTGAACACCGTGATCGTCGAGCGTTACGACACGCTGGGCGGCGTGTGCCTGAACGTGGGTTGTATCCCATCGAAGGCACTGCTGCACGTGGCGTCGGTGATCGACGAAACCGCGCACATGGCCAACACCGGCGTCACCTTCGCCAAGCCAAGCATCGACATCGACCAGGTACGCAAGTACAAGGAAGGCGTGATCAAGAACATGACCGGCGGTCTGGCCGGCATGGCCAAGGCGCGCAAGACCCAGGTGGTGCAGGGCGTCGGCCAGTTCGTCAGCCCGAACCACATCGAAGTCACCGCCAAGGACGGCACCAAGAAAGTGGTGCAGTTCAAGCAGGCCATCATCGCCGCCGGTTCGTCGGTGGTGAAGCTGCCGTTCGTGCCGGAAGATGCGCGCATCGTCGATTCGACCGGCGCGCTGGAACTGCGTCAGATCCCGAAACGCATGCTGGTCATCGGCGGCGGCATCATCGGCCTGGAAATGGCTACCGTGTACTCGACCTTCGGCGCGCGCATCGACGTGGTCGAAATGATGGACGGCTTGATGCAAGGCGCCGACCGCGACGCGGTCAAGGTCTGGCAGAAGTACAACGAAGCCCGCTTCGACAACATCATGACCAAGACCAAAACGGTGGGCGTTGAAGCGCTGCCGGAAGGGATCAAAGTCACCTTCGAAGCGGCGGAAGCCGGCGCGCCTGCGCCTGCGGCCCAGGTCTATGATCTGGTGCTGGTGGCCGTTGGCCGTAGCCCGAACGGCAAGAAGATCGCCGCCGACAAGGCTGGCGTGGTGGTGAGCGATCGCGGCTTCATTCCGGTCGACAGCCAGATGCGCACCAACGTGCCGCACATCTTCGCCATCGGCGACCTGGTGGGCCAGCCTATGCTGGCGCACAAGGCGGTGCACGAAGGCCACGTTGCCGCTGAAGCGGCAGCCGGCCAGAAGTCGCACTTCGATGTGAAGGTGATTCCGTCGGTGGCTTACACCGATCCGGAAGTGGCATGGGCCGGCATCACCGAGGACGAGGCGAAAGCCAAGGGCATCAAGGTCGAGAAGGGCCACTTCCCTTGGGCAGCGAGCGGCCGCGCCGTGGCCAATGGCCGCGCCGAGGGCTTCACCAAGCTGTTGTTCGACGCTGAGACCCACCGCATCATCGGTGGCACCATCGTCGGCACCCACGCGGGTGACATGATCGGTGAAATCGCGCTGGCGATCGAGATGGGCGCGGATGGCACCGACATCGGCAAAACCATCCACCCGCACCCGACGCTGGGTGAGTCGATCGGCATGGCGGCGGAAGTCTACGAAGGCGTCTGCACCGACCTGCCACCACCGCGCAAGCGCTAAGCCGCGCGAGTCTGCTCAGGCCAATCGCCGCTGCTCGTCAGCGGCGATTTGCTTTATGCAGCTGATGAAATATTCGGCGGGTCGGGTCAGCTGGCCGTCCTCCCGCATCATCAGGTTGAGCTTGAGGTCGGGCAGCGGTTCGTCCAGCGTCAACGCCTGGAACTGGCGGTTGACGATGGGCGCTTCCAGCGATAGCCGCGACCAGAAAATCACCACGTCGGTCAGCATCGACAGGCTGTAGAACAAGGCCTGCGAGGTGCAGCGGGTGATGCGCTTCGGCGGGCGCAGGTCGTGACGCCGGAAGATGTCGCTGATGAACAGGCCGAAGTGGCCGGTGATGTCGGTGTGCAGCCATTCCACATCCTGCAGCTCGGCGAAGCTGCGCGCGGTGGCGTAGGGACTGTCGCGCCGCACCGCGAACGAGGTCGGCAGCGAGATCAGTTCGGTGTTGCTGTTCAGCCGGTTCAGCCGTTCCTCCGGCAGCGCGCCGACGGCGAAGTCCAGCATGCCGTTTTTCAGATTGTCATACAGCTGGTCCGAGGTGAACTCGAAGAAATTCAGTTCGATCTCAGGCCACGCTTCCCTAAACAGCGCGAACGCTTTCGGCACCACGGTCAGGCCGGCCAGCGGTGTCACGCCGATGGTCAGGCGGCCGCCGGCGCTGCCTTTCAGGGCCTGGATGTCTTCCTGCGCCCGTTCCAGCTCGCGCACGATCATGCGTGCGCGGCCCAGCAGCATTTTGCCCTCATGCGTCAGCGTCACGCCGCGCGACTGCCGCACCAGCAGGGTTAAACCAATTTCATTTTCCAGATCGCGGATCGCTTTGGTGATGGCGGGCTGGGTTAAAAACAACGCTCGCGCGGCGGCCCGGATGCTGCCGTTGTCCGCCACCGCCACCAGGGCGCGCAGTTGGTAATGCTTCATTTTGGCCCGTCTAGTGATAACCAATGGTTATCGCGATAAATATTCGTGTGTTTTTATTTTGCAGCAGATTGACCAGAATGCCAACCATTACGTCATTCTGGAGTTCATCTTGCAGCCGCAAACCGCCCTTATTCCCGCCATCGAGCAAAACATCGACGCTTTCAAGGCGATCCGCCAGCGCATCCACGCCCATCCGGAAATCGGCTTTGAGGAAGTCGCCACCAGCGCGCTGGTGGCCGAGATGCTGAAGGAGTGGGGCTATGAGGTCAGCGCCGGCATCGGCGGCACCGGCGTGGTCGGCCAGCTGCGCGTGGGCGACGGCGAGAAGCGCATCGGCATCCGCGCCGACATGGACGCGCTGCCGATTCACGAAGAAACCGGCCTGCCATACGCCAGCACCATCGACGGCAAAATGCACGCCTGTGGCCACGACGGCCACACCGCCACGCTGCTGGCCGCCGCCAAATACCTGGCCGAGAGCCGCAACTTCAACGGCACCCTGAACTTGATCTTCCAGCCGGCCGAGGAAGGGCTGGGCGGCGCCGCCCGCATGATCGAGGAAGGCCTGTTCCAGCGCTTCCCGTGCGACGCCGTCTACGCGCTGCATAACGCGCCGGGCGTCGGCGTTGGCATGTTCGCGCTGAAGAGTGGCGCGATGGCGGCATCGTCGGACACCGTCACCATCACCGTGCGCGGCCAGGGGGGGCACGGCGCCATGCCGCATCTGGCGCAAGACCCGGTGGTGGCCGCCGCCAGCATGGTGATGGCGCTGCAAAGCATCGTCTCGCGCAATATCGCCGCCAATGAAACCGCCGTGATCACGGTCGGCTCGATCCAGGCCGGCAAGGCGCACAACGTGATTCCGGACAGCGCGGTGCTGAAGCTGACCGTGCGCACCCTGAATCCGGGCGTGCAGAAGCAGGTCGAGGAGCGCCTGCGCCTGATCGCAAAGGGCCAGGCCGAGAGCTTTGGCGTGAGCGCCGAAGTGGAGTGGCAGCCGATCTCGCGGGTGGTGGTCAACGCCGAGCAGGAAACCGCCTTTGCGCGCAAGGTGCTGCAGGACATGGTTGGCCCGCAGCGGGTGATCACCATGCCGGAAGGCCTGCTGGGCAGCGAAGACTTTTCGTGGATGCTGGAGCAGGTTCCGGGCTGCTATGTCCTGCTGGGTAACGGCGTGGGGCAGAAGGGCGGCTGCATGATCCACAACCCTGGCTATGACTTCAATGACGAAGCCATGGTGTTCGGCGCCAGCTACTGGGGCAATCTGGTGGAGCGCTATCTGGCATAAACCATTAAAAAAGACGCGCCGCCCACGGCGCGCGGCAGTTCGGCAGCATTCTTTCATTCAAAGTAATCGGGAGCAGTTGAGCATGAAGCAGAAAAACAAAGTTGTACTGGTAATGGCTGTGGCAATGGGGACTTCAAGCACAGCCGCGATGGCGCAGAACTCTTATTTGTGGAGTCGTCTGCAATCGCTGCCGGAGTACAGCGGCGCCTCGGGCGCCACCGGCGTGTCGGTGTATGGCACGCTGGATGAGGGCATCAATTACATCAAGTCGGACAACGGTCCGGTGAAAACGCAGGTGATGAGCGGCGGTGAGTACAGCTCCAAGCTCGGTATCTACGGCAGCGAGGATCTGGGCGGTGGCCTGAAGCTGGAATTCAATCTGGAGTCGGGCTTCCAGGCCGATACCGGCACCCAGCAGGATACCAATCTGTTCAACCGCGCGTCGTGGGTCGGCCTGAAGTCGCGCGAGCTGGGCACGCTGCGCTTTGGTAATCAGCTGGCGGCGTCGCTGCCGCTGTTTGTTGACGTCTTCGGCGTGGTCAATACCAACTCGGTGTTCACCTGGGTTGGCGCGGCGGCGGTGCAGACCTCCAAGGGCGTTGGCTACAACAGCGATCTGGGCGCCGGCGCCACCACGCTGCTGACGCGGGTGCCGAAGTCGGTGATGTATCAGACGCCGCGCATGGCCGGCTTGTCCGGGCAGTTCATGTACGCCTCCAACAGCACCACCGGCACTGGCGTGCCGCGCGCGTCGAATCAGGGCGGCGTGGTGTCGTACGAGAGCTATCCGTTCTATCTGGCGGCCAGCTACAACCAGGTGTGGAGCGGCGCGGTGACGCTGACCACCGGCGCCACGCCGATCTACGTGCGCAACGACATTCCGGGTCTGGCCGTGGTGTATGACCATGGTGATCTGGTGCTGTCCACGTCCTACATGATGATGGTGCCCAAGCTGGAGCAGGATGGCCTGGCCCGCATCGCCACGCTGGGCGCCATTCTGCCGCGCGGCCGCCATACCTGGCGCATGTCGGTGGTGCACCGCGATACTTCGGGCGTGCGCAATACCGCCGGCACGGAAGTCGCGTCGTCGGCGCTGGGCGTCATGCTGGGCTACGACTACGACCTGTCCAAGCGCACCTCGCTGTACGCGCGGGTTGGCACGGTGCGCAACTTCGGCGCTTCGACCATCGTCTTCAACAGCAATGCGCTGCCGCTGCAATCGGGCAGCGCCAACCCGCAGCTTGGCATCGAAACCCGCTCGCTCACGCTGGGCATGTATCACCACTTCTAATTGAATCGGAGTTCTTAATATGGCTAACTACAACGGCGCCATGAGCGGCAATTGGCACCGTTCGGCGCCACCATCGGTATCATTGCGCTCCATGGACAACGTAGAGAACAATTCGCAAGCGCTGTCGGCGCTGTACCGCAAGATCAGCTGGCGGCTGCTGCCGCTGCTGATGCTGGCGTATCTGGTGTCGTATCTGGACCGCGTCAACATCGGCTACGCCAAGCTGCAGATGCTGACCGCGCTGCAGTTCAGCGATGCCGTGTATGGCATGGGCGCCGGCATTTTCTTCGTCGGTTACTTCCTGTGCGAAGTGCCGAGCAATCTGCTGCTGGAGAAGATCGGCGCGCGCAAGACCATGTTGCGCATCATGGTGCTGTGGGGCGCGGTGGCGGCGGGCATGATGCTGGTGAAGACGCCAGCGCAGTTCTACATCATGCGCTTCCTGCTGGGCGTATTCGAAGCTGGCTTCTTCCCCGGCGTGGTGCTGTATCTGACCTACTGGTTCCCGGCCGCGCGGCGCGGCAAGGTGCTGGCGCTGTTCATGACCTCCACCATCGCGGCCAGTCTGGTCGCCGGGCCGCTGTGCGGCGCCATCCTGCAATACCTGGATGGATGGCGCGGACTGGCCGGCTGGCAGTGGATGTTCGTGCTGCAGGGCGTGCCGGCGCTGCTGCTGGGGGTGGTGCTGTTCCTGCGTCTGGACGACCAGCCGGAGCAGGCGCGCTGGCTCAGCGAGGCGGAACGCGAACTGCTGCGCGCCGACCTGGCGCAGGGCGCGCCGGCGGCGCCGCCGCCCAAGGTCAGCCTGCTGGCCATGTTGCGCTCGCGCGTGATCTATGGCTACGCCATGGTCAACTTCCTGATGATAGGCGCGACCTACGCGCTGGTGTTCTGGGTGCCGTCGCTGATTCGTTCCTGGGGCGTGCAGGACGCGTTGCTGATTGGCTTGTATGCGGCGCTGCCTAATCTGGTCGGCATGATTGGCATGCTGCTGATGGCGCGTCACTCGGACAAGCATGGCGAGCGGCGCTGGCATTACGCCGCCAGCGTCGGCATCGCGCTGGCCGGGATCGCGCTGACGATCGCGGCGCAGGGCGTGCTGCTGCCGTCGCTGATCGGCATGTGCATCGCCACGGTGGGGGTGGCCTCGACCACGCCGTTGTTCATCACGTTTACCACCGAGGCCTTGCCGCGCCATCTGCAGGCGGCGGGCATTGGCATGATCACCAGCATCGGCATCCTGGGCGGCGGCGCCAGTTCGGCCATCACCGGGGTGTTGACGCACCACGGCGGGCCAAACGCCATCCTGGCCTTCGTGATGCTGCTGTTTGCGCTGTCGGCGGCGCTGTTGCTGCTGGTGTCGCGCCGTCGCGCCGATTAACGCGTCAAACTAACGCGTCAAACGGTACAGCAGGATCGCGGTGCGGATGGTGGCGCGTTCGATCGAGGCGATTTCCAGGTCCTCGTCGGGCGAGTGGGCGCCGTTGCCGGTGGCGCCCAGGCCGTCCAGGCTGTCCAGCAGCGGCGCCACGAACTGCACGTCGCCGGCGCCGCGCTGGCCCGGCGGCAGGGCCGGGATCTCGCCCAGGCCGGCGTCGGCGCTGGCTTGCGAGTAGACCTTCAAGACGGCCAGGTTGCCGGCGGTCGGCGACATCGGCGGATAGGCGTCGTGGAAGACGATGCTGGCGCTGGTGCCGGGCAGGTTCTGGGCGACGATGGCCTGCATCTTGGCGTGGGCGCGGTCGCGCTGTTCGTTGCTGAGGTAACGCAGGTCGCCTTCCACTGTCGCTGTGCGCGAGATGACATTGGTCTTGCCGGCCGCCTGGCCGGTGGTGCCCAGCGCGTTGGTGGTGGCGTCGGTGCCGCCGACGATCAGGCCGGGGCTGAAGGTCAGGTCCGGCTCGATCACCTGCTGGCGGAAGGCGTCGACGATGCGCGCCGCTTCATAGATGGCGCCATAGCCGGCGCCTTCGGTGAAGATGCCGCTGGAGTGGCCTTGCTTGCCCGTCACCTTGAGTTCCCACGACGACGAGGCACGGCGGCCGATGGTGCCGGTGTCCTTGCCATTTTTGTCGCGCACCGTGGCCTCGAAAGCGAGCGCGATGTCGCTGCGCTTGGCGGCGTTGACCATGTCGGCGCGCGACACCGCGATCGGCTCGCCGGCGTTCTCCTCGTCGCCGCTGAACACCACGCTGATGCTGGTGTTCTCCAGCGCGCCCACGCGCTGCAAGGCGCGCAGCGCTTCGATGATGATGACGTCGCCGCCCTTCATGTCATTGACGCCCTGGCCGCGCACGCGGTCGCCGTTGCGCTGCCACAGTTGCACCGGGCTGTCTTTTTCAAACACCGTGTCCAGATGGCCGATCAGCAGCAGGCGCTTGCCCTGCTTGCCCTCGCGGCTGGCGATCAGGTGGCCGGCGCGCTGCATCGCCGGCGGCATCTCGGACCAGCGGGTGGCAAAGCCGAGCTGCGCGAACTGCTCGCCAAACAGCTTGCCGACCGCGCGCACGCCGTCGTGGTTCATGGTGCCGCTGTTGATGTTCACCGAACGCTCCAGCAATTGCAGGCCCTGCGGCGCATGCGCCTTGACCTCGGCGACGATTTTCTGCTCGATCGGCGACAAGCCCTCGGCCTGCGCTGCACCCCACAGCAACGCCAGTACTGCAAACGCGAACGGTTTCAACTTCATGCGACATTCTCCGGTGGATGGTATGCCGTCGATTGTAGCTCAGCCCCGCGCGGAAGCGGGCAGGCCGAAGATGCGGTCGAAGCCGAGGCTGAACAGGTAGGTGTAGACCATGAAGAACAGCAGCAGGCCCAGGTCCAGCAGCAGCGCTTGCCACAGCGAGATGGCGAGCCACCACGCGAACAGCGGCACCAGCAGCAGCACCAGGCCGCCCTCGAAGCCGATGGCGTGGGCGGCGCGGCGCTTCCAGTTGCGGCCGCGCGTGCTCTGGCGCGCTTCCCACGCTTCAAACGCGTGGTTGAACACCAGGTTCCACAGGAAGGCGATGGTTGACGAGGCCACGGCGGCGACGCCGGCATGGCCGGCATCGTGGCCGGCGCCGAACATCAGCAGGCTGCTGGTCAGGCCGACGGCGATCAGTTCGAACAGGGTGGCATAGACGATTTTGCGTTTCAGGCCTTGCATGGTGATTCCTTGGTTGCGACAGACAAGCTCGCATCATATGCATGGTTGGCTGATCGAAAAAGTCAGCAGCTGTCAGTTTTTCTGATAACCTGACTGGTATGGCTTTCTCTTCCGACAATGTAGCGATCTTTCTGGCGGTGCTGGACCACGGCTCCTTCTCGGCGGCGGCGCGGGCGCTGGGGCGGGTGCCGTCGGCGGTCAGCATGGCGGTCGCCAATCTGGAGGCGGAACTGGGCCTGACGCTGTTCGAGCGCAGTCCGCGCGAGGTGCGGCCGACCGAATCGGCGCGCGCGCTGGAGCCGGAGGCGCGCCAGCTGGCCGGCCAGCTAAGGCGGCTGCAGGCGCACGCGCTGTCGCTGCATCAGGGGCTGGAGCGGCGGCTGACCTTGGCGATCGCGCCCGAGCTGCTGTCGGCGCCGTGGGCCGAGCCGCTGGCGCGGCTGGCGCAGGAATTCCCGGCGCTGGAGGTGGAGGTGGTGTCGGCGCCGCAGGACGACGCGTTGCGCCTGCTGCACGAGGGCGCGGCGCAACTGGCGCTGATCTACGAGCGCACCCGCGTCGACGACCGCGAGCGTTTTCAGGAGCTGGGCAGCGAAGTGCTGCTGGCGGTGATCTCGCCGCGCCATCCGCTGGCGCTGGAACGCAACGGCAGCTTGCGGCTGGAGGATCTGGTCGACCTGCGGCAGGTGGCCATCGTCAGCCGCGAGGTGGCCGAAGCCGATCAGCGCGTGCTGATCTCGCGCAAGCTGTGGCGCACCGACAGCCATCTGGCCACGCTGGGACTGGTGCGCGCCGGGTTGGGCTGGGCCTATTTGCCGCGCCGGCTGGCGCAACCGCTGCTCGACAGCGGCGAACTGCTGCGCATCGCCTTCGCCAACATGAGCAACGAGCTGCGGCTGTGGGTGGATGTGGTGTGGCTGAACGACCGTCCGCTCGGCCTCGGCGCCAAACGGCTGATCGCGCTGATGCAGGATATCGCCGGGCTGGAGGCGCGTTGAGCGTGGCGCTGATTCAGAGGTGGCACTGGTACAGGTGCGAGCTGCGCTCGACGCCATGCACCGCCACCACTTCCGGCGCCGCCAGCGAGTCGCGCGTGAAGCCGCACTTGTCCATCACGCGCTTGGAGCCCAGGTTCTGGTCGGTGATCCAGGCGTTGAGGATGCGCAGCCCGTACACGCTGCGCGCCACTTCCTGCAGATAGGCCACGGCGTGGCTGGCCAGCCCCTGGCGCGCCTGATCGCGGGCGATGCGGTAGCCGATTTCGGCGCTGCCGCCGGCGCGGTCGATGCGGCGCAGGTTGGCGCGGCCGATGATGGTGGCGCCATCGTCGCTGGTCAGCACGCACGGATGCATGTCGCCGGCCGCGTGCTGGCTCAGGTAGTCGGCGATGTGGGCGGCGACGCCGTCAGCTGCATAAAACGATGGGCTACGCGCCACCACATGCTGTTCGAACCAGCCGCGGTTGGCGCTTTCGAACGCCAGCAGGCGTTCGGCGTCATCGGTTTGCAGGAGCCGGATTTTCATGGGTGGGCGGCGAGGTAGGCCAATACACGTTGGTTGAACACGGCCGGCTGTTCCATCTGCGGCAGGTGGCCGGCCTGGTCGATCTCAGTGTACTCCAAAGCCGGTATCGCCTTGCGGATATTGGCCGCCTGCGCCACCGGGATGGTCGGGTCCTGCTTGCCCCACACCAGGTGCACCGGGGTGCCGGCGCGCGCGATCGGGCCGTAGATGGCGGCGAAGTTTTCATGCGACAGGTTGACGCGCGAGCGGTACAGCGCGCGGCCAAAGCCGTGGTATTGCATCTGCGGGCGATAACGCTCGGCCCAGCCGGGGAATTGCTCGGGATGCAGGAAGTCGCTGCTCTGGTTGTCCGCCATGCCCGGCACCGCGCCGGTCTGGAACAAATACGGTCCGAGCAGCGGCAGCCGCAATTGCCAGCTGACGGTGGGCGCGGTGTTGGATGGATCGACCAGCGTCAGCGTGCGCACCCGTTCCGGATGGGTGGAGGTGTAATGCGCCGTCACATAGCCGCCGAAGGACAGGCCGAACAGGTCGATCTTGCCGTCCACTTTGAGCGCCTTCAGCAGGTCGTCCAGCTGGCGGTCGTAGAACACGCTGTCGTAGGACGCGTCCGGGCGGTCGGACAGGCCGCGGCCATACAGGTCGTAGCGGATCACGCGGTAGCCGGCGTCGCGCAGCGCGGCAAAGGTGGGATCCCAGATGTAGGACGGCACCGAGAAGCCATGCACCAGCACCGCGACACGGCCATTGGCCGGGCCGGCCGCCTCGTAATAGGTGACGCCGTCGCTGAGCGTGGCGAACTGGCCGGGTGCGCCGGCGCGGCTGCGCACGGCGTCGGTCAGGGCCAGTTTTTCGGGATTACGTTGTTGATAGTAGCTGGCGGCGCCGGCCCCCGCCAGCGCGATCACCAGGGCCAGCACGGCCGAGCGCAGCGCCTTCATGCTCAGTTGACGGTAAAGCGGGCCGGAATCTCGATGCCGCCGCTGCGCGCCGCCTCGGCGTAGGCTTGCAGCTCGGCGATCACGGCGTCCAGCTGTTCCTGGCCCGGATTGGTCTGAAAGTGTTTGATGCGCTCGTTCATGAGCGTGATGTGTTTGCTCCAGTCGAGACGATTGCTTTTGCTCATAGCGGATGACTGCTCTGATTTGTAAAAAATCAGTATAGATCAATTAGCAAATTTTGGGCGTGTTTTAACCGGGCTTAACGTTTAACGCCGCGCAGAAACAAATCCACCCCTTCGGCGGCACGCCGCCGCAGCTCGTCCTTGGGCACCATGGCGTCGCTGGGGAACAGCAGGCGCGACATCTGGTCGCCCATCAGGCAGTTCAGCAGGAACACCGGCAGCGTGTCCGGCCGCACTTCGGCGCGCAACTGGGCGCGGATGTCGGCGCGGGCGAAGAAGCGGTTTAGCTCTTCGCGCGTGCGCAGCGGCCCGGCCTCGAAGAAGGCGGCGGCAAGTTCCGGCGTGGTTTTGGCCTCGGCCACCACCATGCGGTGCAGGCTGCAGAAGGTCGGCAGCGAGATCAGCTCGAGGAAGCGCAGCGCGAAGTCGCCCAGGATGTCTTCCATTGGGCGCGGATCGGTTGCCATGTCGGCGGCGCCCGCCAGATAGCTGGCGCGGCCGTCGGAAATGATGGCGTTCAGCAGCCCGACCTTGCCGCCAAACTTGACGTAGATGGTGCGCACCGCCACGTGGGCTTCGCGCGCGATCATCTCCAGGCTGACCTTGCTATAGCCTTTTTCCAGGAACAGCTGGCCGGCGGTGTGCAGCAGGGCGGCGCGGCGGGCCGCCTTGTCGGCGGCGCGCGGGCGGCCGGCGGCCTTGCCAAAGCAGGGCGAGTCGGGCGCGTAATTGCCTTCCGGGCAATCTTGCTCGTCCAGCTCGGTGGCGTCAGTCAGGTCAGAGGTCATCATGGCGGCTGAATAATAACGAATGCCGTCATGCTAGTCCAAACAAAAATGAAATGCAACCGTTTCATTTCTTGACTTTGCGTGTAAACCCGCCATAATGCTCCTATCTCATTTCATTTCTGGAGCCAATTCATGTCCACCCAAGAACAAAAACTCAGTGCCGTGCCGCCCGCTCCAGCCGCTCCCGCCACCGCGCCGGCCGCGCCGGCTACGCCACCGAACCGCCGCGTGCTGGTGGTCGCCGCTGTGCTCGCGCTGGTCGCGGTCGGCATCGGTGGCCGCATGTGGTACCGCAGCCATTACTATGTCGAGACCGAGAATGCCTATGTGGCCGGTCACGTGCACCCGGTGTCGAGCCGCATCGCCGGCACCGTCACCAAGGTGCTGATCGACGATAACCAACTGGTCAAGGAAGGCGATGTGATCGCCGAGCTGGATCCGTTCGATCAGGGCGTCAAAGTGGAGCAGATTCAGGCCCAGATCGCCTCGGCCCAGCAGCAGGTGGCGCAGGCCGACGCCCAGATCGCGCAGGTGCAGGCCCAGGCCAGCGCCGCCGCCGCCCAGGTGGCGCAGTCGGACGCGCAACTGGTGCGTGCCAAGCAGGACGCCGAGCGTTACGGTCAGCTGTACAACAACCAGATGAAGGCGGTGTCGAAAGCCGAACTGGACGCCGCCGTCGCCACCCGCGCCAGCGCGGTCGCCGATCTGGCCGCGCGCAAGGACAGCGCCGCCGCCGCCAAGGCGCAAATCGCCTCCGCCAAGTCGGCGCGCGATGTGCTGAACGCGCAGGTCGCGGTGCTGCAGGTGCAGCTGAAGGACGCCAAGCAGCAACTGGGCTATAACAAGATCGTGGCGCCGGTGTCGGGCCGCATCGGCAAGCGCACCATCGAGGTGGGCCAGCGCGTGAACGCCGGCCAGCAGCTGACCGCGATCGTGCAGGAAAACGTCTGGCTGACCGCCAACTTCAAAGAGACCCAGCTGGCCGAGATGAAGGTGGGTCAGGAAGTCAAGGTGACGGTGGATGCGTTGCCGGGCAAGGAATTGATCGGCAAGGTGGACAGCTTCGCGCCGGCCTCGGGCGCGCAGTTCTCGCTGCTGCCGCCGGATAACGCCACCGGTAACTTCACCAAGATCGTGCAGCGGGTGCCGGTCAAGGTCACCTTCAAGCCGGAAGACGTGAAAGCGTTGAGCGGCCGTCTGGTGCCGGGCATGTCGGCCGTGGCTGAAGTCGCGATCAATCAGAAATAATCAAGGAGCCTTCCATGGCTAGTACCACGATTGATACGCCGGGCGGCGGGGGCCAACACAGCCCTGCGTTTGTGCCGCCGGCGCCGAACGCGAAAGTGTCCGGCCGTACCTGGCTGGCGGTGGCCGCCGGCATGCTGGGCGCCTTCATGGCGGTGCTCGATATTCAGATCACCAACTCGTCGCTGAAAGACATCCTGGGCACGCTGTCGGCCACCCAGGAAGAGGGTTCGTGGGTCGCCACCGCCTATCTGGTGGCGGAGATTATCGTGATCCCGATGACCGGTCTGTTCGTGCGCGTGTTCAGCATGCGCGCCTACATGATGGGCACCACCGCGCTGTTCCTGTCGTTCTCCACGCTGTGCGGCTTCGCCTGGAATCTGCCAAGCATGATCGCGTTCCGCATGCTGCAGGGCTTTACCGGCGGCGCGCTGATCCCGATGGCGATGACGCTGGTGATGACCAAGCTGCCGGCCTCCAAGCGCGCCACCGGCATGGCCATCTTCGGCCTGACCGCGACCCTGGCGCCGTCGATGGGGCCGACCTTGGGCGGTTATCTGAGCGAGCTGTATGGCTGGCCGTCGATCTTTTACATCAACTGGGTGCCCGGCCTGCTGCTGATCGGCGGTATCGCGATTGGCCTGGACAAGGAACCGAAGAACCTGGGGCAGTTGTTCAACGCTGACTGGCTGGGCATCGGCTTCATGGCGCTCGGTCTGGGCAGCCTGACCGTGTTCCTGGAAGAGGGCAACAGCAAGGACTGGTTCGATTCATCCTTCATCAACACCTTTGCCGCGCTGGCGGTGGTGGGCTTGCTGGGCTGGGTGGTCAACAGCACTTTGAGCAAGCAGCCGTTTGTCAATCTGGGCTTGTACGGCAAGCGCAACTTCGCCGCCGCCACCGCGCTGTCGATGGCGATGGGCATGGGCCTGTATGGTTCGGCGTTTATCCTGCCGCTGTTCCTGGCGCAGATTCCCGGCTACTCGCCGATGCAGATCGGTGAGGTGATCATGTGGGCCGGTCTGCCGCAGCTGTTCATCATGCCGTTCGTGGCCCGGCTGTCGTCCAAGATCGATAACCGCATCCTGTGCACGTTTGGCCTGCTGCTGTTCGGCGGCTCCTGCCTGATGAACGCTTATATGGACGCCACCACCGGCTACGATCAGCTGCTGCTGTCGCAGATCGTGCGTGCGCTGGGCCAGCCGTTCGTGATGCTGACCTTGTCGAACTTCGCGATGAATGGCATCCAGCCGAAAGACATGCCGTCGGCATCGAGCCTGATCAACATGACCCGTAATCTGGGCGGTTCGATCGGCATCGCGCTGCTGGCCACCGCGCTGACTTCGCGCGAGCACTTCCACTCGGCGCGCATCGGCGAGTCGGTGACCAATTTCTCGCTGGCGACGCAGGAGCGTCTGAGCGCGATGACCTCGAACTTCCTGGGCCAGGGCTTCGACGCGGCCACCGCGTCGGACATGGCGCTGAAGGCGGTCGATGGCGTGGTGCGCCGCGAGGCGTATGTGATGGCCTACAACGACGGCTTCTTCCTGGTCGCGGTGGTGCTGTTCGCGTGCATCGGCGTGCTGTGGTTCTCGGACAAAGTCAAAGCTCCGTCGGGTGGCGGTGGCGGCGGCGCTCACTAACAATAATATTGAAGAGGTAATCATGTTGAACTCAGCTCTGAAGCGCTTGACGCTCGCTGTTTCTGTAACCCTGGCAGTCACTGGCTGCGCCACCGTCGGCACCGATTTCAAGGCGCCGGCCAACGTGGCTGACGCCTCGTTCCGCCATCTGCCGCAGGCCGGCGCCAGCCAGGCCAATCTGCCGGCGCAATGGTGGACCGTGTTTAACGACGCCCAGCTGAATCAGCTGGAAGAGACCGCGCTGCGCGACAATCCTAGCGTGAAAGCGGCCGCGCAGCGTCTGCTGCAGGCGCTGGAACAGGCCAACGTCTCGCGCGCCAATGAACGTCCGCAACTGAGCGTGGACGCCGGCATCTCCAACACCCGCAGCTCGGCGCAGACCGCGACCGGCCAGGCGCTGGGCGGTCATTCGATCAAGGGTAATAACTACTCGGTCGGCTCCAGCTTCTCGTACGAGATCGATTTGCTGGGCCGGGTGCGTCGTCTGGTCGAAGCGTCGGACGCGCAAGCGCTGGGCGCGGAAGCGGACCGCGATGGCGTGCTGCTGATGCTGTCGTCGCAACTGGCCACCACCTACTGGCAGCTGCGCGGCCTGGACGCGGAAATCGCGATCCTCAACGGCGCGCTGGATACCCGTCGCGAAACCGAGGAACTGGTGACCGCGCGCTTCGACGCCGGCCTGTCGAATGAACTGGACGTGTCGCGTGCTCGCATCGAGCGCGCCAACGCCCAGGCCGACCTGCACGAAGTGCAGCGTCAGCGCAACCTGCTGGAACACAGTCTGGCCACGCTGGTCGGTGCCTCGCCATCGTCGCTGCAGACGGCGGTGAAGACCGATGCCGCCACGCTGCCGCAGCCGCCGGCGATTCCGGTCGGCCTGCCGGCCAGCCTGCTGTCGCATCGTCCGGATTTGGCTGGCAGCGTGGCGTCGCTGCGTGCCGCCAACGCCCAGATCGGCGTGGCCGAAGGCGCGTTCTATCCTTCGTTCTCGCTGACCGGTAACTTTGGTTTCGCCTCGGAGAACCTGAGCAAGCTGACCCAGGGCGATGCCCGCCAGTTCAGCGTTGGTCCGCTGGCGCTGTCGCTGCCGATTTTCGACGGTGGCCGCAACAAGGCCAATCTGGCGATCGCCAAGTCGCGTTACGAGGAAGCGCTGGCCAATCACCAGACCAAGCTCTTGACCGCGCTGCGTGAAGTGGAAGACGCGCTGTCCGACGTACAGCAACGCCAGTTGCAGGGCGACGCGCAGAAAGCCTCGCAAGTGGCGGCGGCGCGCGGATATCTGGTGGCGCGGGCGCGCTACGAGCGTGGCGTGTCGACTTACCTCGACGTCACCGACGCTCAGCGCAGCGCGCTGGCGGCTGACCGCGCGGCGGTGCAGATCAACACTCAGCGTTTGCTGGCCGCCGTCTCGGTGGCACGCGCGCTGGGCGCCGGCTGGCAGCCATCGCCGCAACTGGCGCAGGTTGCGCAGAACGGCGCCGTCAAGGCGCAATAAGTCTGCTTCGTTTACGTTGAGGAGGCCAGCGGCCCATGTGCCGCTGGCCCAAGGCGTTCCAGAATAAAGTCCACGAAGGTGGTCAGCTTAGGTGTGGCGCGGCGGTCGCGCGGGTAAATCAGGTGCATCGCACGCGGCGCCGGCAGGCAGTTGCGCAGGATGGGCTTGAGGCGGCCGGCGGCGATGTCCTGCGCCAGCAGCACCTCGGCCTGCATCACGATGCCGAAGTCGCGCAGCGCGGCCATGCGCAAGGCCTGGCCGCTGCTGGCGCGGAAGCGGCTTTCCGCCAGCGGCTTCTTGCCGCGCACCGATTGCAGGCGCCAACTGACGCCGACATCTCCCACCATAAAATCCAGACACTCATGCCTGGCCAGATCGGCCGGCGTGCGCGGCGTGCCGTGCTTTTTCAGATAGCCGGGCGAGGCGCAAATCACCATTGCGTAGGGCCGCAGCGGGCGCGCGATCATGCTGGAATCTGCTGGCGCGCCGATGCGGATGGCGGCGTCGTAGCCTTCGTCCACCAGGTCCACCAGACGCTCGTTCAAATTCAGATCCACGCTGACTTCGGGATGCAGGCGCAGATAATCAGTCAGCGCGGGCGCCAGCCATTCGTTGCCGAACGAGGTGGGGGCGGTGATGCGCAAACGCCCTCGCGGCACGCTGCGCATCGCTTCGGCGCCGCGTTCGGCGGCATCGATCTGCGCCAGGATGGCGCGGCACTGTTCGACGTACTGGGCGCCGATCTCGGTCAGGCTTTGGCGGCGCGTAGTGCGCGTCAGCAGGCGTGCGCCCAGTGTGGCTTCCAGCTGGGCGATGTGCTTGCCCACCATGACCGGCGATATCGCGAAGCGCGCCGCCGCTGCCGTGAAATTGCCGGCATCGACCACGGCGACGAAGATTTCCATGCTGCGCAGCTTGTCCATGGATTGCTAACTTTGGGTTGGTAATGTTGTTCATGGTAGCTCATTTATTCCTTTGATGAAGCGGTGGATACTGATGTTTTCTTAACGGAGGTAGTCATGAAAGTGATCGTCATCGGCGCAACGGGCGCAGTGGGCAAGGCGGTGGTGGAGCAACTGGGCCAGCGTCACGAGGTGATAACGGCGGGCGGCGGCAGTGGTCAGCATCAGCTGGACTTCGCCGACATCGAACAGGTGCGCGGCTTGTTCGCCAAGGTTGGCAAGGTGGATGCGGTGGTGGTGACCGCCGGCCGGCTGCATTTCGCGCCGCTGGCCAGCTTCACGCCGGAGCAGTTCTACGTGGGGCTGAACAGCAAGTTGATGGGACAGGTAAATGTGGCGCTGGTGGCGCAGGAATACCTGAACGATGGCGGTTCGATCACGCTCACCAGCGGCATTGTGGCCGATGAGCCGATCCGCAACGGCGCCAGTGCCACCATGGTCAACGCCGCCATCGAAGGCTTTGTGCGCGGCGCGGCGATCGAGCTGGCGCGCGGCTTGCGCATCAACGTGGTCAGCCCGACGGTGCTGCAGGAATCGATGGCCAGTTACGGCCCGTTCTTCGTCGGCTTCGAGCCCATCGCCGCCAGCCGCGCAGCCCTGTCCTACGCCCGCAGCGTGGACGGCGCCCAGACCGGCCAGGTCTACCGCGCCTGGTGAGGGTATATACCCCCTCTATATTTTTTCGCGGTCTAAAAAGGCTAAAAAGGCTATTTCGCTAGATTTCGAACTAGTTCGTTAGATATCGGTCTAAAAAGAGAGCGCGCTTAGACAAAATAGACAAAATAGACCGAATAGTCTGAGCAACACCCTATTTTTAGAGCGTTTTCTACTGTTCTCTAACGAATTAGAGCGAAGTAGCCCAAATAGCCTTTTTAGACCGGGGAAAAAACATGGACCACCCTGTACCCATGGTTGAGCACTGGATCGCCACAACCAAGGCCGCGCCGTGCTTGTGGCTCGAATACGGTGAGTTTGACGCCAGCGAAGCCGGCGCGCCATCCACCGCGTTGCCGGAAGCAGCGTCATCGCCACCGCTCGTGTCCGGAGACGACGGAATCGCCACCAGCCGTGGCTACCAATGGAAACAGGTCTTCCTACCCAACGGCACGGAACTCCGTGTCGTCCACGGCGGCCGCTCTACCTATGCCAAAGTGGAAGACGAACAAATCATCAGCGATGGCACACCGACCACACCATCGCGGCTGGCCAATGTCAGGGGCTGTGGCACGCGCAACGCCTGGCGGACCATCTGGTTACGCTTCCCCGGCACCAGCCGCTGGCAGCAGGCCGACCAGTGCCGCCGTTGAGCGGGTGGATTACAATGTGGCCCTCACTCCACAAGAGGACCACATGAAAAAAATCCTGCTCCCGCTGGCGCTTGTCGTCGCCTGCGCCACCGCCTACGCTGCCCCTGCCGACGTGGCTGAACTCACCAAGATGAGCAAGCGTTACGCGCCGATCGCGCTGACCGCCGACACCAGCCAGCTGTCCGCCGGCGACAAGAAAGCCATCGCCAAACTGATCGAAGCCGCCAAGATCATCGACGTGCTGCAACTGCGTCAACGCTGGTCCGGCAACGAAGCGCTGTGGGCCGCGCTGCAAAAGGACACCAGCCCGCTGGGCAAGGCACGCCTCAATTACTTCTGGCTGAACAAAGGCCCATGGTCGATCCTGGACGACCATCAATCCTTCCTGCCAGCGGAACTCGCCGGCATCAAAGTGCCGAACAAGAAACCGGAAGGCGGCAACTTCTATCCGGAAGGCGCCACCAAGGCCGAACTGGAAACCTGGATGAACGCACTGCCGGCCATCGACAAGGAAGAGGCGCAGTGGTTCTTCACGGTGATCCGCAAGAACAAGGACGGCCTGTTCAGCACAGTGAAGTACTCGGAAGAATACAAGCCCGAGCTGGAGAAAGCGGCCGCGCTGCTGAAGCAGGCCGCCGCCGATACCGACAACGCCTCGCTGAAGAAATTCCTCGAACTGCGCGCCGAAGCCTTCCTCAGCAACGACTACCTGGCATCCGACTTCGCCTGGATGGATCTGGACGCGCCGGTCGACATCACCATCGGCCCGTACGAGACCTACAACGACGAACTGTTTGGCTACAAGGCCGCGTTTGAAGCTTACGTCAACATTCGCGACCAAAAGGAAACCCAGAAGCTGAACTTCTTCGCCAAGCATATGCAGGAGCTGGAAGACAATCTGCCGCTGGATGCGCAGTACCGCAATCCGAAAGTGGGCGCGCTGGCGCCGATGGTGGTGGTGAATCAAGTCTACGGCGCCGGCGATGGCAATATGGGCGTGCAGACCGCCGCCTACAACCTGCCCAACGATGAACGCATCATCAGCCAGCGCGGCTCCAAGCGCGTGATGCTGAAGAACGTGCAGCAGGCCAAATTCAAATCCACGCTGACGCCGATCGCCAAGCTGGTGCTGCGCCCGGCCGATCAGAAGGATCTGGATTTCGACTCCTTCTTCACCCACATCCTGGCGCATGAAATCACTCACGGCCTGGGCCCGCACATCACCCGCAACGGCGGCAAGGAATCGACCCCGCGCCAGGATCTGAAAGAGACCTATTCGACCATCGAGGAAGCCAAGGCCGACATCACCGGCCTGTACGCGCTGGCCTACATGATGGACAAGGGCCAGCTGAAAGGCACGCTGGGCGAGGGCGAGGCGGCCGAGCGCAAGCTGTACACCACCTTCCTGGCCTCCGGCTTCCGCACGCTGCACTTCGGCCTGACCGACTCGCACGCGCGCGGCATGGCGATCCAGATGAACTACATCCTGGACAAGGGCGGCTTCGTGTCGCATGGCGATGGCACTTTCTCGGTCGACTTCAGCAAGATCAAGCAGGCCGTGGCCGATCTGGACCGCGAATTCCTGACCATCGAAGCCACCGGCGACTACGCCCGCGCCAAGGACATGATGACCAAGTACGTGGTGATCCGCCCTGATGTGCAAAAGGCGCTGGACAAGATGAAGACGGTGCCGAACGACATCCGTCCTGAGTTCAAAACGGCAAACACCTTGTTGGCACGTTAACCATTCAGCTTTTTCTACGTAGTAATTTACCTGCCACCGGGCAATAATGATTGCCCGGTGCGTGCTACAGTTTGATCACCATGATCAAACGCGCCTTCCTTCCCCTGCTGCTGTTGACGTCTGGCCTGGCCTCCGCGGCCGACCTGACCGAGGCTGAAATCCGCTGGCTGACGGCCGGTTCCGCCGTGCTGGCCTATGCCAAGCAGGAGCTGAAGCTGCCGCTGGATATCACCGTGCAACCCCAAGCCAGCGCCACCGACGTGCCGTTGGCGCTGGGCTATCAAGATGGCCGCTGCAAGCTGGTGTTGTCGCTGCGCGGCAACCCCAAGGCGGAAGATATCTTGTCCACTGTACCCATCGCGCAACGCTCGCTGATGATCGAAGCCATGGTGGCGCATGAAGTCGGCCATTGCTGGCGCTATGCGCAGGGCGTGTGGCACGCGCTGCCGGCCGGCTTTGAAGAACGCCGCGAACCGAGCCGCGCCGCCGAGGAATTGCGCGACACCCGGCGCGAGGAGGGCTATGCCGACCTGGTGGCGCTGGCCTGGACCCAGCAGCGTCATCCCGAACAGTACGCCAGCGTGGCGGCCTGGATGCAACAGGTGCGCCAGCCATCGCCCGCCACCGGCAGCCACAGCACGCTGGCCTGGTTGCAACTGGCGCCGACCGGCGCCGCGTTCGCTGCCGGGGTGCCGGTGTTTGAGCAGGCTAACCTGCTGTGGCGTCAGGGGCTCGCGCGCGACCAGTAATCGATCTATGTACGTTTCCGCACGGAGCTGGCGGCCGGGCGGGCGTTTAATGTGTCCATCAACCACCACAAGAGGGACACATCATGAACAAATTACTCTGCTTCGTACTGGCCACCGCCGCCAGCGCTGCCTTCGCCGCCACCCCGAACAACGACACCGTTGCCTACAAAGCCGCGATCAACAAGTCGGACGCTGACTACAAAACCGCCAAGGCCGCCTGCGATGCGCAATCGGGTAATGCCAAGGATGTCTGCGTCGAACAGGCCAAGCTGAGCCGCGCCAACGCGGAATCGACCGCTGCCCTGCAATACAAAAACGACAAGAAATCCATCGAAAAAGCCCAGATCAATGTGGCGGACGCCAACTATGACCTGGCCAAGGCCCAGTGCTCGCCACGCACCGGCAACGACAAGGACAGCTGCCTGAGCGGCGCCAAGTCGCAGCACACCGCCGCCGTCAACGACGCCAAGGCCGGCAAGAAAGCCGCCGACGTGGCCCAGACCGGCATCGATTGCAGCACCATGAGCGGCACCGACAAAGCCTCGTGCGAAGCCAAATCGAAAACCGAACTGGCCAAGGACACGCTGGCCGACACCAGCATCACCACCAAGGTGAAAACCGAACTGCTGGCCGAGCCGGCACTGAAATCGCTGGACGTGCACGTGGAAACCGTCAACGGCACCGTCATGCTGAGCGGCTTTGTGCCGTCGCAGGCGGAAGTGGATAAAGCCGTCGACGTCGCGCGCAACGTCAAAGGCGTCAACAAAGTGCAAAGCTCGCTGCGCATCAAGTAAAGGGCGTGCCCCCACCGCCCAGGCGCCCGGCCGCGAACTCCCCCTCGCCGCCGGGCGCCGCCTCATGGCCGCCCTCGGGCGTTTTTTTTGATTGTATTCATGATGATCATAATTTAAAATACTGAAAAGCGTGTCCATCGGCGCGCGACGTCATCGTGAGGACTGTATGTTTGCACAAGCTTTATCCGGTTGGCTGCAGCGGCGCGGCCTGCATTATTCGTGGGTGATGGTGGGCCTGACCTTTCTCACCGGCCTAAGCTCGGCCGCCGCGCTGGGCTTGCCGGGGGCGCTGCTGCAACCGCTGTCGCAGGAATTCGGCTGGGACGTCGAGCAAATCTCGTCGGCGCTGGCGCTGCGTTTCGCGCTGTTCGGGCTGATGGGGCCATTTGCCGCCATCCTGATGGAGCGTTTCGGCCTGCGCAACGTGGTGGTGAGCGCGCTGACGCTGGTGGCGGTCGGCATGGCGCTGGCCACGCGCATGAACCAGTTCTGGCAGTTGGTGCTGCTGTGGGGCGTCATGCTGGGCGTCGGCTCGGGGCTGACCGCGCTGGTGCTGAGCGCGGTGATCTCCAACCGCTGGTTTGACAGCCATCGCGGACTGGTGGTTGGCATCCTGACCGCCAGTTCGGCCACCGGGCAACTGATCTTCCTGCCGGTGGGCGCGTGGCTGATCCAGCACTTCGGCTGGCGGCTGGCGGTGCTGCCGGTGTTTATCGCCTGCGCCGTGATGGCGGTGGCGGTGTCGCTGCTGATGCGCAATCGTCCAGCCGATCTGGGACTGACACCCTATGGCGCCGCGCCCGGCAGCGCGGTGACGGCGGCGCCGGCGATGCGCATCACGCTGACGACGCCATTCCGCATCCTGGCCGAGGCGGCGCGCAGCCGCGTGTTCTGGGTGCTGGCTGCCACCTTCTTCATTTGCGGCCTCAGCACCAACGGCCTGATCCAGACCCACTTCATATCCCTGTGCGGCGACGCCGGCTTGGGACCGGTGCCAGCGGCCTCGGTGCTGGCGATGATGGGCGCGTTCGACCTGGTCGGCACCGTGGCTTCCGGCTGGCTGTCGGACCGCTATGACAACCGCAAGCTGCTGTTCATGTACTACGGCTTGCGTGGCCTGTCGCTGCTGTGGCTGCCGTATTCCGAATTCACGCTATACGGCCTGTCGGTATTCGCCATGTTCTACGGCCTGGACTGGATCGCCACCGTGCCACCGACCGTGCGGCTGGCGGGCGCCACCTTCGGCAAAGAAAAAGCCGGCATGGTATTCGGCTGGATCTTCGCCGCCCACCAGCTGGGCGCGGCGGTAGCCGCCTACGGCGCCGGCCACATCCGCACCTTGCTGCTGACCTACAACCCGGCGCTGTTCGCCGCCGGCGCCGCCTGCCTGCTGGCCGCCGCCCTGATCTGGCTCATCCGCACCCAAGACGGGGTCAGGTCCATCATTCCAACACGAGCTCAGCCGAGTAAGGGCTGAGCTCGTGTAGAAATGATGGACCTGACCCCGGAGTTTGGGGTTTTAGTTGAGGTATTTGGCTAGCCAGTGCTGGACTTCGCTGTAGAAGTAGCGGCTGTTCTCGCCTTTGAGGATCCAGTGGTTTTCGTCCGGGAACACCAGCAGTTTGCTCGGCACGTTCAGCCGCTGTTGAGTGGCAAAGTTCATCAGCGCGTTGTTGGCCGGGACCCGGTAATCGAGCTCACCCACCGAGATCAGGATCGGCGTCGTAAAGCCGGTGCCTTTGGCGTGGTTGCCGCCCTGGAGTACTGGACTTTGCGTGCGCCATACGGCTTGCTCGCCCCACACCGGGCCGCCGCTGTTGACTTCGCGCCCGTAGATGCTGTCGCTGCTGCCCCATTGCATGATCAAGTCCATCTCGCCGGCGTGCGAGATGATGGCTTTGTAGCGGGTGGTGGTGGCTTGCAGCCAGTTGGTCAGGTGGCCGCCGTAGCTGGCGCCACCGGCGGCCAGTTTGCTGCCGTCGACGTAGCTGTATTTTTTGACCGCCTCGTCGACCGCTTCGTTGATTTCGTCGGCCGGCCCCTTCAGCGGGTCGCCCTGGATGGCGCGGGCGAATTCTTCGCCGTAGCCGGTCGAGCCTTTGTAGTCGGTCAGCAGCACCACGTAGCCCGGCTGCGCCAGCAGGTGGTAGTTCCAGCGCAGCACGAACTGGTCGCGCCACATATTGGCGGCGCCGCCGTGGATGACGGCGAACAGCGGGTATTTTTTGCTCGGGTCGAAGTTGGCCGGCTTGACGATCATGTTGTGGATCATGCGGCCGTCGCTGGCCTTGAACCAGAAGTGTTCCGGCGCCTGCCAGTCGATGCTGGCGGCGCGCTCGGTGTTGAAGGCGGTCAGGCGCTTCGGCGCGCCGTTGCCGAAGGCGTAGACCTCGGGCGGGTTGATCGCCGATTCCCAGACGCCCACCAGCGCCTTGCCGCCGGCGCTCAGGGCGTTGATGCTGCCGCTCGGCAGCGATGGCTCATCGCGCACGTCGCCGCCGTTGTAGCTGACCGAGTGCAGCTGCTCCAGTCCGGCGTGCTCAAAGCTGAACACGACGCGGTTGCTGCCGGCCGGCAGCACATAGCGCGAGATCGAACGGTCCAGCGCGGCGGTCAGCACGTGTGGCGTGCTGCTGGTCATCGGCCAGGCGAAGCTGGCCAGGCGGCTGACGTCGTAGACTTTGCCTTCTTCTTCCGCTTCGGTCAGCGTGAACAGGGTCTTGCCGTCGGCGCTGAATTTCAGGCTGCCGTAGCTGTGCTTGTCGGCGCTCAGTTGGGTGGCTTCGCCGCCGCCCACCGGCACGCTGTAGATTTGGGTGTAGGCCGAGGCGCGTGCCAGCTGGTCGCGGTTGGTGGCGGCGGCAAACACAATGGCTTTGCCGTCCGGCGCCCAGATCGCGTCCAGCGATTGGCCTTCGTCGCCCTGGCCGCCGCCAAAGCCCGGCAGCGCCGCCAGCTTGCTGCCGCTCAGCAGGTCGCGCGGCTTGGCGCCGACGCTGGCGTCCATCACGAACAGCCGCACTTGTTTATCGTCCAGCCATTTGTCGAAGTAGCGCGGCGGGAAGCTTTCGTAGGCGCGCGCGCTGTATTTGCGGTCCTTGCGCTCCTTGGCGGTTTTCTTGATGTCGTCTTCACTGGCGTTGCCGGGGAAGATGTCGCTGACGAACAGGATTTGCTTGCCGTCCGGGCTGAACTTGGGCGTGCGCGCGCCCAGCGTCAAGGTGGTCAGGCGCTGCGCCTCGCCGCCGCCGGCGATGTCGATGCGGTAGATCTGGCCGGCGTCGTCGCCGTCGCGCTTGGCGATGAAGATCAACTGCTTGCTGTCGGGCGACCAGTTGAGCGCGCCTTCGCCACCCTTGCTGAAGGTCAGGCGGCGCGCCGGGCTGTCATCGCTCAGCGACTTGATCCACAGGTCCGACCATTGCTCCTTGCTGTCGTAGGCCGGGTCGGTGACCGGGAACACCGCCCAGCGGCCGTCCGGGCTGGCGAGTGGCGCGCCGACGCGCTTCATCAGCCAGACATCCTCGTGGGTGATGGCGTGCTTGGTCGCCACGCTGTCGGCGGCCAGGGCCGCGCCGCCGAAATGGGCCGAAATGATGAAGGCAAGAACCGAAAGTCGCGGTATAGTCATGGCAATAATACAAATAAAGTCGTGAAATAAAGATAGTGGCCAATCCCGTCATTGCTGTCAATCAAGTCTTTCCAACATTCAGTTCTCGGAGACAACATGCAGACCATTACCAAAGTTCACAAAGTTGCCGCCTTCACCGCAGGTGAGGAGGGGGGCAACCCGGCCGGCGTGATGATACGCGCAGCCTTGCCGGAAGAGCCGGCGATGCAGCGCATTGCCGCCGAAATGGGCTATTCGGAAACCGTGTTTGCCGCGCCGCAGGGCGATGGCTGGCGCGTGCGTTATTTTTCGCCGGACGGCGAGGTGCCATTCTGCGGCCACGCGACGATCGCGCTGGGCGCGGTGCTGGCGCAGCAGAATGGCGATGGCATCTTCCCGCTGACCACCAACCACGCCAAGGTGACGGTGGAGGGCAGGGCGCACGCCAACGGCGCCGTGGCCGCGCTGCAATCGCCGGGCACCTCCAGCTCGCCGGCGACGCCGGCGCTGGTGCAGGAAGCGCTGGCGCTGTTCGGCTATACGCTGGCCGATCTGGACGACCGCATTCCACCGGCGGTGGCGAATGGCGGCGCCTATCACCTGGTGCTGGCGCTGCGCAGCCGCGACAAGTTGCGCGCCATGCGCTACGACCTCAACAAGGGACGCGAGCTGATGCGCCGCTACGGCTTCGCCACCATCTCGCTGATTCACGCTGAAACACCGCAGCGCTTCCATGCGCGCAATCCGTTCGCGTCCGGCGGCGTGTACGAGGATCCGGCCACCGGCGCGGCGGCAGCGGCCTTGGCCGGCTATCTGCGCGACCTGGATTGGCCGCACGGCGGCGCCATCGACATCGTCCAGGGCGAGGACATGGGCGCGCCTTGCCACCTGCACGTGCAGATCAGCGATGAGCCGGGCAGTTCGATCCGGGTGTCCGGCAATGCCCGCATGATAGGCGAGTAAGCTTCAGCACGTGAAATCCCCGGGGATCGGCGAGCGCGAGGTAAATATTGCCGTCCCCGTCCAGCTGCCAATGACGCGGCGTCGCCATGATCGATGCAATCGGCAGCAAGCTCGCATTGGCTTGCCGGAAGCAGACCACGCGCTGCCCAGCCTTGTCGCGCAAGTTGACGTTGGTCGCGGCACCATCGTACCGGTCGATGATGGTCAGATCGCCGCCGCTGCGATGGCTTTCGTTGCCGTAGAAATAGTAGTTGCTTGCATTTTGATGAATGAAATGGGCATGCGGCGGTGCCTGCAGCGGGTGCTGGTTCCGCAACTGGCCGTCGGCGCCGAAGTCCAGCAACTGCAACTGCTCGGATGCGCGGGCTAGCGTCAAGCTGCCGTCGGCGCTTAGCACCGCGCCGTTCAGGGACAGCAGGGCGGCGGTGCTGCCATCGGCGGCGATGACGCCGATGCCGGCCTGGGTTCTGGCGTAGATCCTGCCTTCGCTGTCCACGCCGGCGAGCTGGGTTAATTCCTGGACCGCTGGCGCCAGCACGGTTCTGGTCTGGCCGGCCGGGTCGCGGACGATCAGCGCATGACGGCCGTCGCCATTGACGTCGTGGCGGGAGTAATAAAATCTGCCGGCGCGATCGATGATGGCGGTGTCGCTTAAATCATCCCATCGGTATTCGGACAATAGCGCGCCGCTTTCGGGATCGATCTTGCCGATCGCGATGTCGGGACCGGAACACAGCAGATATAGTTGATCCCTGTCCGGCGAGCATAAACGCGTGAATTGGCCGCTCAGCGTGGCCAGCTCGGTGCGGTGCGGGTTCATCGGATGCCGCATCGACCAGCGCAAGCTGCCATCGACGCCGATACGACTCAGGCGTTGCAGCCGTTGCCCATCGTTTGCTGTGATGATATCCAGCAGGTACACGCCGCCTTCGTGATCGGGCTGGAAATCCTGCACGCCGGCGGCGGCGATATCGCCGTAGCGTTGCGCCAGTTTGCCTTGCGGATCAAAGACGGAGAAGCCCACGGTGCTGGCGTCGGCGCTGGTGTGGTACATCAGCGTGACGCCGCCGGCTGGGTCCACGCGCAGCGCATACAGCGGGCGTTCCATCTTGGCCTCGGACACGGTCAGCGCGCTCCTGGCCACCCGTTTTTGATATGGGCCGCATGGATACATCTGGCCCATCTGGTCCCAGAGAATGCTGAGTAAGCTGGTGGCTGAAAAGGCGGCGCCTTGTGGTTCAGTCGCGGTCTGCATATTTTATTTCCAGGGAAATCGCCTGCTTACCAGGGCGGCGGATGGTAGGTGATGCGGGCGCCGGTTTCTTCACTGGTTTGCATGACTTGTTCCAGCGTAGTGTCTTGCATCCAGCCATGGTCATCCTCGCCTCCCGAGCTCATTGGGAACACCCACATACTATACACGCGCTGCCTGCCGTTGCCGTCCAGGCTTCCTTTGGACAACATGACATGGTCTAGTCCATCCATGAAAATCAGGTTGCCCGCAGGTATAGTTGGAGTGCCTGGCGGCACCGGGTTGTAGGTCCATCTGGCGGCGGCATTCACGCCCAGCCGTTGCGCCAGAAGTTCGGCATAACCATCTCTGAGCTCAACATCCTCCTCTTCCTCCTCCTCATCATCCACCTCATCATCCACCTCATCCGCAACTGCGCGTCCTGCGGCTGCGGCTGCGGTATGGAGGTCTTGCAGCCATTGTTTGCTCACCAGGCCTGATTGGTAGGCCATAAACATGACCGCTTCCCAGCAGTTCATGGTGCCGTCCCTTGCCGGTTCGGCACCGCCGTTACGCAGCCAGTGCGCAAAATCGTTGCGCTTGTGATCCGAGGTTGTAAGACTGATCTGATAGCCATCGCTCGTATCGGCGCCTGAGCCACCGCGCCATCGTAAATCGGCCAACCAAGCGTTGCTGACGCTCAGGATGCGGCTGGTTTTGATGCGCGCTATCAGACCGCTATGTGTCGCCTGATCGGCAGCAACGGCTGCCGCCAAGAAGGCAGCCGTTTGTTCGCGGTTCATCTTGCCCATATATGTCTCGAAGGCGGGATCGCTGGCGGCGGATAGCATGGTCAGCGTGTTGCTGATATGCGCTGGTGTCAGCAAGGCCATGCCATGCTCAAATTCGGCCGCAGTGGCGGCCACCATCAGTGCCATCACGTTGGGCCAGCTGGTGGCCGCACCGATGGCCCGGAGTTGTTTGTCGATCTGCACATGACGCGGCCAGTTATTTTCGCCGCCATATTCCAGATGTTGTTGCCCCAGCCAGCGCTCATTGCCGGTCAGGCGCTGGTTGATCAGGTTAGCCACATCGGGATCGGCCGCGTATTCAACCAGGTTGGCATCGATGCTGGCGAACAGGCTGGCCGCGCCATGCTGGTCGAGCTGTTTTGTCAGTTGGTCGGACAGTACGCTGCGCTGTACCAGCGCCGGCTGGCGCTGGATGGCTTGCGCCTGTAATTTCCGCACCTGCGGCGAGTTGTCCGCCAGCGCCTGCCATCGCCCCAGGGCCGCGCTGGCTGCGCGTTGATCCTGCAATTGAAGCGGCAATTGAAGCGGCAAGCTGCTGCCGGGCGCAACTTGATCACTGTGTCTTTGTTCGTGTGGCGAGGCGCCCCTGGCTGGCTTGGGGGCAGCGGATGTACTCATGGACGAATTCCTGCTCCAGCATGTCAGCCGCGATTACAGCATCGGCGGCAAGGTCGCGTAAGTATCGTTACCGTAACACGGAGGTATCCGCTCAATCCCACTTCTTCAGCAGCCGCGCCATCTCGCCGTTTTTTTCCAGCAGCTCGATGGCGTGCTGCACGCGCAGCCGCACCGCCGGATCGACGTGGGTGCCCATCGCCATGTAGACGTCGCTGGTCAGCATCACGGTGGGCAGGATCTTGACCTTGCCGGCCACGCCGGCGCGCTCGATGAAGCCCTGCATGCCGGGCGCGCGGTGCAGGAAGAAGCGGCCGCGTCCGGCCACCAGCTTTTGCAGGTTGATGACCGGGCTGGTGGCGCTGGAATCGACTTGCATGCCGCCTATCCGCGCCAGCATTTCCGGCGTGACGTAGCCGCGGTTGGTCAGCACCACGCCATGCGCACCCAGCTTGCGCACATCGTCCCAGCTAGTGATGACGGCCGGGTCGCTGGCGCGCGCGATCAACTGGTAGCGCAGCTGGAACAAGGGCGGATCGAGGAAGATGTATTGGCGCGCGCGCTGGTCGGTGCGCTGCACCGCGCACAGCGCGTCGTGCTGGTGCGAGGCCAGCTCGGAGTGGGCGCGCAGCAGCGGCAGCCATTGCTGATCGCCGACGAAAATCAGACCGGGCTCGATGCGTTCGATGGCGCGGAACAGATCCACACACAGCCCGACCACGCGGCCGATGCCGGCCGGGATGAACTTGGGCTCGGTGCCTTCCTGCGCCACCACCTTCAGCACGGTGGTGGGCGGCGCGCCGGCGGCGGCATGGGCCGTCTGCGCGCCCAGCAACGCGCAGGCCAGCAGTGTGCTGCCCAGCAGTCGCCGCGCTTGCCGTGCCGGTGTTCCCCTCAGTCCCATTTGCGCATCAGCCTTTCCAGTTCACCTTTCCTTTCCAGCACGTATAGCGCGCTGGCCACGCGATCGGCGATCTTGTGATCCAGATGCTTGCTGGCGGCGAAGTACAGCTTGGCGCTATACATCGCCTGCGGCAGGATTTTGACCTTGTCGGCGGTGCCGGTCCGCTCCAGCAGCTTGGGCAGGCCGGGGCCGCGATGAAAATACAGCCGGCCGCGACCGGCGATCAATTTCTGCAAGTTTAACTCCGGACTGGTCGAGCTGGCGTCGACTTCGAACCCGCCCAGTTCCTTGAGGATGTCGCCGGCGGCAAAACCACGGTTGACCAGCACCACATTGTTGGGCGCCAGCTTGCGCACATCGTCCCAGTTGTTGATGACCAGGTTGTCGTTGCGCCGCACCAGAAAGTGGTAGGCGATGGTGTACAGCGCCGGGCCGATGAAGCGGAAGCGGGCCTCGCGCTCGGGCGTGTGCTGGACCGCGCACTGCACATCCTCAATGCCGGACTCCAGTTCGGAGTAAGCGCGGATCAGCGGCTTCCAGCGCTGGTCGCCGACGAAGCGCAGGCCGGGATCGGTTTGCTCGACGGCGCGCAGGATGTCGACGCACAGGCCGACGATGCGGTCCTTGCCGGCGTGGATGAATTTGGGATCGGTGCCCTCCTGGGCGGCGGTGCGCAGCTCGATTGGCACAATCGGCGCGGCGGCGGCCAGCAACGGAAGGCAGCAGGCCATCACCAGCAGCCGTCGCATTCCGTTCATCCAGCTCCCCATGGCATCCTCTCGTCCCGCGTCTTCAGCGCTTTGGCCTAGCTTACACCAGAGGCTGGCTATAGGCGAAAAAAAAGCTCCCTGTGGGAAGCTTTTTTAGAATTCGGTGGTAGGCCGTGCGGGATTCGAACCTGCGACCAACGGATTAAAAGTCCGCTGCTCTACCAGCTGAGCTAACGACCCCCGAAAGAGGCCGTATTATATACAGGCCGACACGGTTTGCAAAGGGCTTTTTTACTTCATGCCCAGCGCGGCGGTCACTTTCAGCACTTCGTCGACGGTGGTGACGCCTTCCTGGATCTTCAGCGCGCCAGCGATGCGCAGCGGCTTCATGCCGTCGGCCACGCTCTGGCGCCGCAACGCCTGAATATCGGTTTCCTCGCGCACCTGCGAGCTGAAGGCTTCGGTCACGGTCAGCAGCTCGTACAGGCCGGTGCGGCCGCGATAGCCGGTCTGGCGGCACTCGGGGCAGCCGACCGGCTTGTACACGATGGCCGGCTTGGGCAGCGACCATTCGCCGGCCAGGCTGGCCCAGATCTCGTCGCTCAGTTCGCCGCCCTCGGCCTTGCAGTCCTGGCACAGCGTGCGCACCAGCCGTTGCGCCATGATGCCGATCAGCGTCGCTTCCAGCAGGTAGTAGGGCACGCCCAGTTCCAGCAAGCGCATCACCGCCGACGGCGCGTCGTTGGTGTGCAGCGTCGACAGCACCAGGTGGCCGGTCAACGCGGCCTGGATCGCCATTTCGGCGGTGGCCAGGTCGCGGATCTCGCCCACCATGATGATGTCCGGGTCTTGCCGCATCAGCGCCCGCACGCCGTCGGCGAACGACAGTTCGATGCCGGGCTGGACCTGCATCTGATTGAAGGCCGGCTCCACCATCTCGATCGGATCTTCCACCGTGCAGACATTGACCTCGGAGGTGGCCAGTGCCTTCAGCGTGGTGTACAGCGTGGTGGTCTTGCCCGAGCCTGTGGGGCCGGTGACCAGGATGATGCCGTGCGGACGCTGGGTCAGCACGTCCCAACGCTCGGCGTCGTCGAGCGGGAAGCCCAGCTCCGGCAGCGTCTTCACCACCACGTCCGGATCAAAGATCCGCATCACCAGCTTTTCGCCAAACGCGGTCGGCAGCGTCGACAGCCGCAGCTCGACTTCCTGGCCGCCGGCGGTGCGGGTCTTGATGCGGCCGTCCTGCGGGCGGCGCTTTTCAATCACGTCCATGCGTCCCAGCAGCTTGATGCGCGCGGTCATCGCGATCATCACCACCGCTGGCACTTGATAGACCTGGTGCAGCACGCCGTCGATGCGGAAGCGGATCGCGGCGATGTCGCGCTTGGGTTCGAGATGGATGTCGGACGCGCGCTGCTCAAACGCGTACTGCCACAGCCAGTCGACGATGTTGATGACGTGCTGGTCGTTGGCGTCGACCTGCTTGTTGCTCTTGCCCAGCTCGACCAACTGTTCGAAGTTGTTGCGCAGCGTCAGGTCGTTGGCATTGGATTTATTGGCCTTCTTGATCGACTTGGCCAGGCTGAAGAACTGTGTGATGTATTGCGCGATGTCGAGCGGATTGGCGATCACGCGGCGCACCGCGCGGCGCGAAATCTTGGCGATCTCGGCTTCCCATTCGTGCGAATATGGATCGGCGGTGGCCACCACCAGCACCTCGGCGTTCAGCTCCACCGGCAGGATGTTGAAGCGTGCCGCGTAGCTGGCCGACATCACGTCCGCCACTTTGGTGAAATCGATCTTCAGCGGATCGATGCGGATGAACGGCAGCTGCACCCGCTGCGCCAGCCATTCGCACAGCGCGTCCAAGGTCAGCAGCTTGTGCGGCGGCTGCGCCGACAACAGCTTGGCGTGCGCCACCGCGCACAAGGGATGCATATAGCCGCTGGTGTTCTTCAGAATGGCGGAACTTTGCGCGTACAGTTCCTTGACCTCGGCCTTGCGTATCATGCCGTCGGCCAGCAGCCAGGTGTAGATCTGTTGCAGATCGAGCGGGGCCGCCGGGCTCGGGGTGTGGGTAGAACTCATCTGTGCGGCCACCTTTCTGTTTAGTTTGCGGCGATGCCCTTGACCCAGCTCTTGGCCGGCAGCTTGGTCGCGGCCACGATCTGCGCCGCGCGCGCGGTCAGCGCCGGCAGGTCGAGCGGACGGGCGCGCCGGAAGGCGATCGCAACCACGTTACCATCATGTACCTGCGGCAGGCAAATCACCTGCGCAAAGGCGAACTTGATGGCCTTCAGATTGCGCGCATAGCTGGGGTGGTCGCCAAACAGATTGACGGTCATGATGCCGTCGTCGTTGAGGCAGTTGCGGCAAGCCTGGTAGAACTCCGCCGAGTCCAGCACCGGGCCGCGCGCGGTGGCGTCGTACAGGTCGACCTGCAGCACGTCCAGCGTGTCGAAGTTGGCCTTGTCGTTGACGAAGTCCAGCGCGTCCTGCTCGCGCACATCGAGGCGGGCATCGTTGGGCGGCAGCTTGAACATCGATTCGCAGATGGTGATCACCGACGGATTGAGCTCGATCGCGCTGACGCTGGCCTCGGGGAAGGTCGCGTAGCAGAACTTGGTCAGCGCGCCGGTGCCCAGGCCCAGTTGGGCGATATGGCGTGGCTGCTCGAGCCACAGCAGCCAGGCCATCATCTGCTGCGCGTATTCCAGCTCCGGCCAGTTGGGTTTGCGGATGCGCATCGCGCCCTGTACCCACTCGGTGCCGAAGTGCAGATAGCGCACGCCATCGAATTCGGACAGCGTCACCGGCGCGTATTTCGGCTTGCGGGGTTTGGCGGGCGCCTTGGCCGAGGCCGGTCGCGAGGATTCTTCTTTTTCGATGGATTTGCGTTTGATTAACATGAGCGGAGGCCGGGTGGGTGATCCGGCATTATCTGAAAACGACAATGCCGGCGCAAGGCCGGCATTGAAAGCGGGGAGGGGAGCGGCTGACCGATTAACGCTGGATCGGTTCCACCACCACGCGCAGTTGCACGCGTTCGCCCGGATCGTAGGACATGACGCTGGTGTAGTTGCGGCCACGGTAGTCGTAGGTCACTTCGTAGCCCGAAGTGCGCGATTCCCAGTGGTCGACGGTGCGGCACTGCTTGACCGCCTGCTGCTGCACGCCGCCGCTGGTCGGGGTGTTGGCGTTGTCGACACGGTCGCCGACCAGGGCGCCGGCGATCGCGCCGGCGGCAGTGGCCACCGAGCGGCCGCTGCCGCCGCCGACCTGGTTACCGGCCAGGCCGCCGACCAGGCCGCCGATGATGGCGCCGCCCACGCTGCGCTCCGGCGCCGGCTGTTGCACCTGCACGACCTCGGTGCGGCATTCCTGGCGCGGGCGGTTGACCTGCTCCACCTGCGGGGTGACACGCACGACGCGGCCGAAATCTTCGAAATCAGCGGCTTGTGCGAAAGGCAAGGCGCTCAGGCACAGGGCCGAGGCGATCAGTTTGGCTTGCAAGTTCATTTGGTACCTCGTGTTGGTTCAGGGTGTCTATCAGGGGATTTCTGATATTGCATGATTCGTATCTTAATCCCGCCGCCGAACGGCGACTAGTGGCTGGGCGGTATCTGTGGCAACAAATTGTAACAGCGACGGTCTGGGGGAATTGTGCCGATTTGGCCCCTAAAACCGGCAAAAAACTTCTGTTTTTAACAAATATTGCGTTGAACACCATATACGTGTTGATCTGGGAGGAACAACACGTTACCCTAATATGCGTATGGGATTGTATGGCCGGCGCCGACCCGCAGGCCATTTTAGTGGACAGGTGCTCAAATTATTTACTCTTTAATACACAAGTTAGGCACTCCCGACAGTAAAGTGGACACTCCGTACATACCAGGTCAAATTGAGGGAAACGAGAGCTTGCTGGCCAGCGTGCCCGCCAACCTCGTGCAATCGATCCGCGCCTTCCGCGTCGGCGAGTTGCAGGAGGAGGCGGCCCGCTTGGGTCAGCACTTCCTGTATGCGCACTGCATCGCCGGTGCCACCAAGCAGCAGGTGCTGGGCATCATCTCGGAATCGTTCCTGTTTCCCAAGGGGGTAGGCAAGAATTTCGACGGTTTGCGCCAGACGCTGACCGAAACCATGTTCCAGGCCGGCACGCAAAGCGGCTTCCTGGTGGTGCTGGAACAACTGCCGAACGCCCAGAAATTTGACAAGGAAGCAAGGGAAACCTTGCTGGATGTCTTCCGCGACGCTGCCGACTACTGGGCCGATAAAAAAGTGCCTTTCCGGGTGTTTTACTCGTTCGAGTAAGCCGGAATCTTCCTCCGCCGCCGCGCCGGAGCGGCCTGTTGCGGCCGGCCTACGCCTGCTGCATTGCAGCAATTCTTGCTTTCTGAGTGTCCCCGAGCGGTGGTACAATGCCGGGTTATGAAAAATATCGTCATCCTGATTTCCGGTCGCGGCAGCAATATGGAAGCGATAGTGCGCGCGGCTCAGGCCGAGCGCTGGCCCGCTCGTATTGCCGCCGTCATCAGCAATCGTGTCGACGCCTCCGGTCTGGACTTTGCGGCCGAGCATGGCATCGCGACGGCGGTGGTGGCCAACAAGGATTACGCCAGCCGCGCCGAGTTTGACGCCGCGCTGCAAACCGTGATCGACGGCTTCCAGCCGGATCTGGTGGTGCTGGCCGGTTTCATGCGCATTCTGACCGAGCCCTTCGTTTCGCATTACGCGGGGCGCATGCTCAATATTCATCCGTCGCTGCTGCCGCTGTTCCCCGGGCTGGCGACGCATGCGCAGGCGCTGGCGGCCGGCGTGCCGCGGCATGGCGCGACGGTGCATTTCGTAACGGCCGAACTCGACCACGGGCCGATGGTGTTGCAGGCAGCGGTGCCTGTGCTGCCGGATGATACGGTCGAAACCCTGTCAGCCCGCGTGCTGGTCGAAGAACATGTCATTTATCCGCGCGCGGTGCGCTGGTTTGTAGAAGACAGATTGACCCTCAAGCAGGGCGCGGTCCAGGTGGACCACAGTTAAAATTTAAAGGAATTCCATGAGATTGCCTCCAGCGATACTCGCCAACGCCGAAGAAGTGTTGCGCGAGATTTTGCGCTTTGCCGCGCCAGCCGACACCACGCTGTCGCGCTACTTCAAAGACCACCCGCGCCTTGGCGGCCGTGAACGCGGCGCGATCGCCGAGTCGGTGTACAACGTGCTGCGCAACAAGAACTTCTATACCGACTTCTCCGAAGCGGGCGGCGGCGCCACCATGCGTCGCCTGACCCTGCTGGGCATGGCCGATGCCGTGGGCATCGACTCGCTGGGCGGCGTCACCGAAGATGAAGTGACGTGGGTCAACCGCATCCTGGAAATCGACCGCAAGCTGATGCACAAGTCGAGCCGCTCGAATATGCCGAAATGGTTGTTCGACAAGCTGGTCGAGCAGTTCGGCGAGGAAGAAACGCTGGCGCTGGCCGATGGCATGAACCGCCCTGCGCCGCTGGACCTGCGCGTCAACACGCTGAAGGACAACCGCGAGACCGTCATCGCCAAGCTGGCCGAAGCGCCGATCAAGGCCGAGCCTACCCCGTTCGCGCCGCTGGGCCTGCGTATCCAGAACAAGCCGCAGCTGCAAAACCTGCCGCTGTTCAAGGAAGGCCACATCGAAGTGCAGGACGAGGGCAGCCAGATCCTGTCGGCGCTGGTCGGCGCCAAGCGCGGCGAAATGGTGGTTGACTTCTGCGCCGGCGCCGGCGGCAAGACGCTGTCGCTGGGCGCGACCATGCGCAACACCGGCCGCCTGTACGCGTTTGACGTCTCCGAAAAGCGTCTGACCAAGCTGAAACCGCGCCTGGCCCGCAGCGGCCTGTCGAACGTGCATCCGGTGGTGATCGCGCACGAGCGCGATGCCAAGATCAAGCGCCTGGCCGGAAAGATCGACCGCGTGCTGGTTGACGCGCCATGCTCGGGCCTGGGCACTCTGCGCCGCAATCCGGACGTCAAATGGCGCCAGCAGCCGGCAGCGATTGCCGAACTGCAGGTCAAGCAAGCCGCGATTCTGGACGGCGCCGCCCGTCTGGTGAAGGGCGGCGGCCGTCTGGTCTACGCCACCTGCTCGGTGCTGGAAGAGGAGAACGACTTCATCGCCAAGCAATTCCTGGAAACCCATCCGGACTTCCAACTGATCCCGATGAGCACCGCGCTGGCCGAGCAAAAAATCGAGCTGGAGATGGGCGACTACCTGAAGCTGCTGCCGCACAAACATCAAACCGACGGCTTCTTCGCCGCCGTGTTCGAACGCAAGCCGATGCCGAAGAAGGCCAAGGAAGACGACGCCGAGTAAGCGTCATTTAAGTCAAGAGGCCGGGGCGACCCGGCCTTTTTTTGTTAATCTATGTACCTCAGTCACTTCTATAAAGACGCAATGTCCCGACAACAGCCTCTGCTCAACCTGATCGACGACCTGCTTAGCGGCGACCTGCACGATGTCAGCCTGCTGTGGCAGATCGCCGCCATTGTCATTTCCGTGGTGGTCGGTTTCGGCGTGGCGCGGATGTTGAAGAAACGCTTCGGCCGCCAGGAATCGCACAGCGGCGTGCTGAGCTTTGGCGTCGAAAGCTTTGGCCGCGTGATGGCGCCGCTGGGCGTGGTGGTGTTGCTGTTCGTGTCGCGCGTGCTGCTGGCCAAATACCATTACCACGTCAACCTGGTGCTGGTGGCGTTGCCGATCTTCGGCTCGCTGGCGGTGATCCGCTTCACCTTCTATCTGCTGCGGCGCGTGTTCGCGCGCAATGGCCGCACCATCAGCCCGACCATGCTGGCGTTTGAAAAACTGTTCCAGTTGCTGGTGTGGCTGGCTTTCGTGCTGTACGTGACCGGCCTGTGGATCGACGTGTTCGCCTTCATGGACGACACCGTGCTGCCGATCGGCAAATACAAGGTGTCGATCGCCGACATCCTGCAGGCCACCGCCTCGGTGGTCGTGCTGCTGATGCTGGCGCTGTGGGCCGGCGCCGCGCTGGAAGAATGGCTGATGAAAATGCAGGGCATGCACACCAACCTGCGGGTGGTGATGTCGCGCACCGCGCGCGCGTTGCTGATCCTGGTGGCGGTGCTGATGAGCCTGTCGCTGGTGGGCATCGACCTGACCGTGCTGTCGGTGTTTGGCGGCGCGCTTGGCGTCGGCCTCGGTCTGGGCTTGCAAAAGATCGCCAGCAATTATGTATCCGGCTTCGTCATCCTGCTGGATCGCTCGCTGACCATCGGCGACATGATCACGGTCGATAAATACAGCGGCAAGGTGACCCAGATCAATACCCGCTACACCGTGATCCAGGGACTGGATGGCGTCGAATCGATCGTGCCGAACGAGATGCTGGTGTCGGGCGCGGTGCAGAACTCGTCGCTGTCGACCAGCCTGGTCAATATTTCGACCAAGGTCTCCGTGGCTTACGATACCGATGTCGACTTCGTGATCCAGCTGCTGACCGACGCCGCGCTGACGGTGGAGCGGGTGCTGAAAGACAAGCCGCCTTCGGTCAACCTGAGCAGCTTTGGCGCCGATGGTCTCGATCTGACCGTCAGCTTCTGGATTAAAGACCCGGAAAATGGCCGTGGCGGCGTCACCTCCGACGTCAACCGCGCGATCTGGCGCGCGCTGAAGGAAAACAATATCTCTGTCCCATTCCCGCAACGGGAAATGCGCATCCTGGGGCCGACCCCGGCGCCTGTGAGTGCGCAGGAAAGCACGACCGTGCCTAAGGAATAATCAGTGATTCAGGGAAAAGCTTCGTCAAATTAGGATTAAACCATCGTACAATATCGTCCGAAAGTAAGACGGACGGCCTGCGTGCGCCTATCAAAAACGCAATCTTGGCGGAGAGAATACGCCCCATTTTGGAGTAGTAATGAGCTTATACGCAGTACTGGATTTCCTGTCGAACGGCGTGACCCGCCTGACCGGCTGGCAAGTGTTCTTCTATACGATGGCGGTCACCCACATCACCATCGCGGGTGTGACGATTTATCTGCACCGTTGCCAGGCGCACCGCGCGCTGGACTTGCATCCTATCGTCAGTCACTTCTTCCGTTTCTGGCTGTGGCTGACCACCGGCCAGGTGACCAAGGAATGGGCCTCGATCCACCGCAAGCACCACGCCAAATGCGATACCGAAGAAGATCCGCACAGCCCGGTGACGCGCGGCATCAAGAAAGTATTCTGGCAAGGCGCCGAACTGTACCGTGCGGAAGCCAAGAACCAGGAAACCATGGACAAATACGGCCATGGCACGCCGGATGACTGGATGGAGCGCAATGTCTACACCCGTCACAGCGCGCTGGGCGTCTCGTCGCTGCTGGTGATCAACTTCATCCTGTTTGGCGTGATCGGCGTGACCGTGTGGGCGATTCAGATGGTATGGATTCCGATCACGGCGGCCGGCATCATCAACGGCATCGGCCACTACTGGGGCTACCGCAACTACGACTGCGCCGACGCGGCCACCAACATCATCCCGCTGGGCCTGCTGATCGGCGGCGAAGAACTGCACAACAACCACCACACCTTCGCCACCTCGGCCAAGCTGTCGTCCAAATGGTATGAGTTTGATATCGGCTGGGCTTACATCCGCGCGCTGGAAATGGTCGGTCTGGCCAAAGTGAAAAAACGCGCGCCGGAGCCGAAGTTCGCCAAAGACAAGCTGGAAGCCGACTTCGACACGCTGCAATCGGTGATCGCCAACCGTTACGACGTGATGGCCAAATACGCCAAATCGATCAAACACGCGTGGAAAGAAGAGCTGGAACACCTGAAGCACAAAGCCGAGCTGGAAGCGCGCTTCCTGAAGTCGTCGCGCAAGCTGATGCAGCGCGAGCCGGGCAAACTGGAAGCGCCGCAGCAGCAACAGCTGTCGGAACTGTTCCAGCACAGCAAAGCGCTGGAAACCATGCACAATATGCGCGTCGAGCTGGGTGTGATCTGGGAGCGTTCGCACTTCACCCGGGACCAGCTGCTGCACAAGCTGCAAGACTGGTGCAACCGCGCCGAAGCGTCCGGCATCAAATCGCTGCAAGAATTCTCGCTGCGCCTGCGTAGCTACGCCTAAAACAAGATGGCCCTGCGGGGCCATTTTTTTCGCCCGTGCAGCAACGGCGGGCAATAAAAAAGCCACTCGATGAGTGGCTTTTTCGTAGAAGCGAAGATCGATTACTTGATCTTGGTTTCTTTGTAGATCACGTGCTTGCGTGCTTTAGGATCAAACTTGGTGATCTCCATTTTAGCAGGCATCGTGCGCTTGTTTTTGGTGGTGGTGTAGAAGTGACCAGTACCTGCGGTCGATTCCAGCTTGATTTTGTCGCGGCCAGTTTTTGCCATGATAGCTCCCTATTAGACTTTTTCGCCACGGGCGCGCATGTCGGCCAGAACGGCATCGATGCCGACCTTGTCGATTACACGCAGACCAGCGTTGGACAGACGCAGGGAGACCCAGCGGTTTTCAGATTCAACAAAAATACGACGGTTCTGCAGGTTAGGCAGGAAACGACGTTTGGTTTTGTTGTTTGCGTGGGAAACATTGTTGCCGACCATCGGCTTCTTCCCAGTAACTTGGCAAACACGTGCCATAACGCACTCCTTAAAAGACATTCCAAAATTGGAAAAACAAGAGTATATCCAAAAAAATCAGCTTTTTCAATCACTTACGAAAAACAATGGTGTCTTGAGTATCTGCGAAAATTTAACAATTGTGAATTCGTTCGTAAACCCTTGAGCGCATAGGGGTAAACTTACAGTTGTCCATGCTCGGCAAAGGAGTGGATTTGATGCCCGGCGACCACAAAATGGTCGAGGATGCGGATATCCACCAGCGCCAGCGCCTGTATCAGCGCGCGCGTCAGCAGCAGATCCGATTCGCTGGGCTCCGGCGTGCCGGACGGATGATTGTGGGCCAGCATGACGCTGGCGGCATTGCGCGCCAGCGCTTCCTTGACCACTTCACGCGGGTAGACCGAGGTGTGGGTCAGGGTGCCGCGAAACAATTCCTTAGCGTCGATCAGGCGATTTTTCACGTCCAGAAACAGCACGTGGAACGATTCGAACGGTTTGCCGGCAAACGTCGTGCGCAGGTATTCCTTGACCGCGCGCGGCGAGCTCAGCGTAGCGCCGGCCTGAATTTCTTCCAGAATCGCACGCCGCGCCAGCTCCATCACCGCTTGCAATTGCGCAAACTTGGCCGGCCCCAGGCCGTGCAGCGCGGCGAACTCCGGCAGGGTGGCGCCGAACAGCCTTTGCAGCGACCCAAAATGGTGCATCATTTCATGCCCCAGCTGGACCGCGTCCTTGCCGCTGACGCCGGTGCGCAGGAAGATCGCCAGCAGCTCGGCCTCCGACAGCGCCTGCGCGCCTTCCCGTATCAGCCGCTCGCGCGGGCGTTTTTCCATCGGCCAATCGACTATGCGCATGATGATTCTCCTTAAATCAGCATTTACTTTGCATCAGCGGCGGGTGGAGAAGACGATGCGGATCAAAGGTGGCTTACAATATGGGCTTTGTCAGATCATCCAAGCTTACGTCATGTCTAACGAGCAACCTGTTGTCACCGCGTCGTCGTATCTCACCCTGAACTACCGTCTGGCCTCCCAGGACGGCACCGATATCGTCACCACCTTTGGCGCCACCCCGGCCACGCTGCTGATGGGCCAGGGCCAGCTGGCGCCGGTACTGGAGGAATTGTTGCTCGGCCTGCCGGAAGGCACGCACAAGACATTCGAGCTGGAACCAGGCGTGGCCTTCGGCCCGCGCAATCCGGAGCTGATTCGCCAAGTTACGCGCGCCACGCTGAACGAGAATTCGGCGCCGGACGCCGATTACCAGATCGGCGACCTGGTCGACTTCGCCGCGCCGGGCGGTGGCCGCTTTGCCGGCATCCTGCGCGAGCTGGGCGATGAACTGTGCTTGTTCGACTTCAACCATCCGCTGGCCGGCCAGCCGGTCAAGTTTGAAGTGCAACTGATTTCCGTGCTGTGAGGATCGCATGAGCGATAAAGAACTTCTGTTGGCCCAGCCGCGCGGCTTTTGCGCCGGCGTCGACCGCGCGATTGAAATCGTCGAGCGCGCGTTGCAGCAGTTTGGCGCGCCGATTTATGTGCGCCATGAAATCGTCCACAACGCCTATGTGGTGTCCGACTTGCGCGCCAAGGGCGCGGTGTTCATCGAAGACCTGAGCGAAGTGCCGGCCGGCCAGACGCTGGTGTTTTCGGCGCACGGCGTGTCGCAGGCGGTGCGTGCCGAGGCCGCCGCGCGCGGCTTCAGCATCTTTGACGCCACCTGTCCGCTGGTCACCAAGGTGCACGTGGAAGTGGCCAAGATGCGCAAGCAGGGCTGCGAGATCATCATGATCGGCCACGATGGCCACCCCGAGGTCGAAGGCACCATGGGCCAGACCGACGAGGGCATGTATCTGGTGGAAACCGTGGACGACGTGGCAAAGCTCCAAGTCTCCAAGCCGGAACAGCTGGCCTATGTGTCGCAGACCACGCTGTCGGTGGACGACACCGCCGACATCATCGCCGCGCTGAAAGCCAAGTTCCCGGCCATCATTGAACCGAAGAAGGGCGATATCTGCTACGCCACCACCAACCGCCAGGAAGCCGTCAAGTTCATGGCGCCGCAGGTGGAAGTGGTGATCGTGGTCGGTAGCCCGAACAGCTCGAACTCCAACCGCCTGCGCGAAGTGGCGGAAAAGAAGGGCACGCCGGCCTATATGGTCGATAACGCGACGCAGATCAAGCCGGAATGGCTGGACGGCAAGCTGCGGGTGGGTGTGACCGCCGGCGCCTCGGCACCTGAAGTCCTGGTCCAGGCAGTGATCGACCGGCTCAAGGAATTGGGCGTGCGCAGCGTGCGGCCGCTGGAGGGCGTGGAGGAAAATGTCACCTTCCCACTGCCCAAGGGGCTGGATGGTGGTCTGAAGGTTGCACCAACTGAGGGCGTCGTCTAATCTGGTTTCATACGAAACGGAATATAATTTAGCTTCGTTCGCGTTATTCCGCGATTAGTTTTTAGGAATTCTCGCTATCATTTGCCTCGCTCTAAAAAGTTGCTGTTTCGGCTTAATAAACCGAGGCGGCGGAGACACCGATCAGGCATGAAACTTGCAACGTGAACGTGTAGTCAACGGCGGCACTACCGGGACATCCGGGGTGCCGTTTTTGTTACATGACCACGCATAACAAAGGTAAAGGCAAAGCATGGATACTTTTATCCAACAAATTATTAACGGGCTAGTGCTGGGCAGCATGTACGCACTGGTCGCGCTGGGGTACACCATGGTGTACGGCGTGCTGAATCTGATCAACTTCGCCCACGGCGATGTGCTGATGATAGGCGCGATGGCCGGCTTAACCATCCTCAACATCCTGAATGAACACGCGCCGAACCTGCCGGGCTACGTCAAGCTGGCGATTGCCATTGGCGGCTCGGTGCCGGTGTGCATGCTGGTCAATGTGCTGATCGAGCGCATCGCTTACCGCCGCCTGCGCAATGCGCCACGGCTGGCGCCGCTGATCACCGCGATCGGCGTGTCGACGCTGCTGAACACGTTTGCGATGATGATCTGGGGCCGCAACCCGCTGCCGTTCCCGCAACTGTTGCCTTCCGACCCGGTGATGCTGGGCGGCGCCGTCATCACCCCGACCCAGATTCTGCTGCTGGCGCTGGCGTTGCTGTCGATGACTGGTCTGGTGCTGCTGGTGGAAAAAACCCGCATGGGCCGCGCCATGCGCGCCACGGCGGAAAACCCGCGCGTTGCCGGCCTGATGGGCGTGGATTCGAACAAAGTCATCGTCATCACCTTCGCGCTGGGCGCGGCGCTGGCGGCGGTGGCTGGTGTGATGTGGGGCGCCAACTATGCGTCGATTCAGTTCTCGATGGGCTTCTTGCCGGGCTTGAAAGCTTTCTGCGCCGCAGTGCTGGGCGGCATCGGCAATATCTATGGCGCCATGGTGGGCGGCATTGTGCTGGGCATTATTGAAAGCCTGGGTGCCGGCTATATCGGCGACCTGACCGGCGGCTTCCTCGGCAGCCACTATCAGGACATCTTCGCGTTTGTGGTGCTGATCCTGGTGCTGACGGTGCGTCCGTCCGGCATCATGGGCGAGCGCGTGGCTGACCGTGCGTAAGGAGGAGATAACATGGCTATTCTGAGTTTCGACACCACCCGCAATCCGCGCCAGGCTTACACCAGCATGGCGCTGTTGCTGGGCTTGCTGATCATCTTCCCGTTCTTTGCCTCGCAATTCGGTAATTCCTGGGTGCGGATCGCCGATATGGCGTTGCTGTACATCATGCTGGCGCTGGGCCTGAACATCGTGGTCGGCTTTGCCGGCCTGCTGGACCTCGGCTATATCGCTTTCTACGCGGTGGGCGCCTACCTGGCCGGCCTGTTGGCTTCGCCGCAGTTTGCCGCCTTGCTGGAATCGGTGATCAACCAGTATCCGGTGCTGGGCGATACCCTGGTGGCGCTGCTGGGGCCGGAGATCCAGCAGAACGGCATCCACCTGTCGGTATGGTTGATCGTGCCGCTGGCGGCCTTGCTGGCGGCCTTCTTTGGCGCGCTGCTGGGCGCGCCGACGCTGAAATTGCGCGGCGACTACCTGGCCATCGTGACGCTGGGCTTCGGTGAGATCATCCGTATCTTCATGAACAACCTGAACGAGCCGATCAACTTCACCAATGGTCCGCAGGGCATCAACCTGATCGACCCGATCAAGGTGTTTGGCGTCAACCTGGCCGGCGAGGCCGGTTCGCGCGCCACCGTGTTTGTCGGTGGCTATGGCATGCCGTCGGTGAACGCGTATTACTTCCTGTTCCTGGTGTTGTGCATTGCGGTGATCTTTGTCACCTCGCGCCTGCAGCATTCGCGCCTGGGCCGCGCCTGGGTGGCGATCCGTGAGGATGAGATCGCCGCCAAGGCGATGGGCATCAATACCCGCAACGTCAAACTGCTGGCGTTTTCGATGGGCGCCTCGTTCGGCGGCGTGGCCGGTGCCATGTTTGCGTCGTTCCAGGGCTTTGTGTCGCCGGAATCGTTCTCGCTGACCGAGTCGATCGCGGTGCTGGCGATGGTGGTGCTGGGCGGCATAGGCCATATTCCGGGCGTCATCATGGGCGGCGCGCTGCTGGCGGCCTTGCCGGAAGTGCTGCGACACGTAGTGGAGCCGCTGCAGGAGAAACTGTTCGGTCACGTGCTGATCGAGGCGGAAGTGCTGCGTCAGCTGCTGTACGGCCTGGCCATGGTGCTGATCATGCTGAATCGTCCGGCCGGCCTGTGGCCCGCGCCCAAGCATGAAGATCGCCCGGATGGCGATTCCGACACCAAGAATCAATCGTCCGGCGTGATCGCGGCTTGAGGAAGAGACAACAATGACTGAACAGGTAATTCTCCACATCGACGGCGTCAACAAGCGTTTTGGCGGCTTGCAGGCGCTGACCGAGGTTGGCATCAAGATCATGAAAGGCCAGATTTATGGCCTGATCGGCCCGAATGGCGCCGGCAAAACCACTTTCTTTAACGTCATCACCGGCTTGTACCAGCCGGACACCGGTACCTTCGAGCTGGCCGGCAAGCCGTATTCGCCGTCGGCGCCGCATGAGGTGGCCAAGGCCGGCATCGCCCGTACCTTCCAGAACATCCGCCTGTTTGGCGAGATGACGGCGCTGGAAAACGTCATGGTCGGCCGTCACGTGCGCTCGAAGCAGGGCGTGTTTGGCGCGATTTTCCGCCACAAGGCGGCACGCGAGGAAGAAGCGTCGATCCGCAAGCGTGCGCAGGAACTGCTGGATTTCGTCGGCATTGGTCAGTTTGCCAACCGCACCTCGAAATTCCTGTCCTACGGCGACCAGCGCCGCTTGGAAATCGCCCGCGCGCTGGCGACCGATCCGCAACTGCTGGCGCTGGACGAGCCGGCGGCCGGCATGAACGCCACCGAGAAACTGGCACTGCGCGAACTATTGATCAAGATCAAAGAGCAGGGTAAGACGGTGTTGTTAATTGAACACGATGTCAAGATGATGATGGGTTTATGCGACCGGCTGATGGTGCTGGAATACGGTAAACCGATAGCCGAAGGCTTGCCGGCGGAAATACAAAGCAATCAGGCGGTGATTGACGCCTACCTGGGAGGATCGCATTAATGAGCGACAACGTTCTTAAAGTATCGGGACTGAAAGTCGCATATGGCGGCATCAAGGCCGTTAAAGGTATTGACCTCGAAGTAAATCAGGGCGAATTAATCGCGCTGATTGGCGCCAATGGTGCTGGTAAAACCACCACGCTGAAAGCCATTACCGGCACGCTGCCGCCATGTAAAGTCGAAGGTACGATTACTTATCAAGGCGAAACGCTGAAAGGAACTAAATCCTTTCATTTAGTCGAAAAGAAACTGGCGATGGTGCCGGAAGGTCGTGGCGTATTTACGCGCATGACTATTCAGGAAAATCTGATGATGGGTGCTTATACCCGCAACGATAAAGCCGGCGTTGAATCTGATATTGCCAAATGGTTTGATGTATTCCCGCGTTTAAAAGAACGCGCGCAGCAATTGGCCGGTACTTTATCGGGTGGTGAGCAGCAAATGCTGGCAATGGCACGCGCATTAATGTGCCATCCAAAACTGCTGTTATTGGATGAGCCATCGATGGGTTTATCGCCGATTATGGTGGAAAAGATTTTCGAAGTGATCCGCAATGTTTCCAAGGAAGGGATTACGATCCTGCTGGTGGAACAAAATGCGAAACTCGCACTGCAAGCCGCCCATCGCGGTTACGTGATGGACTCCGGCAATATCACCATGAGCGGCAACGCCCAGGACATGCTGGACGATCCCCGCGTCAAGGCCGCTTACCTGGGCGAATAAGCCCCCCAAGCCCCAGAAAAGCCGCCTAGCGCGGCTTTTTTATCGCCCTTGTCATGCTAGAAATTGGCGTGTATAAGCTGTTTTCTGGCTGACAGGCAGAGTGCGGCGGGAATAAAAAAAGCCCCGGTATAAACCGGGGCTTTCGAGGAGACCTGTTAAACGGGATACGGCACCCTACCGTGCCGATTTATTCCAGTTTATTTCTTTGGCGCTGCTTTCGCGGCGGCGGTGGTGAATTGATTCACGGCCGAGCTCAGGTTGCTTTCCAGAGTTTCTACAGCTTGTTTGGCGGTTTTGGTGAATTGCTCGTAACCGGCGTTGGCATTGCCGATTGCCGATTTAAACAGGGCCACGGCATTTTCGGTGCCGGCTGGAGCGTTTTTGCTCACTTCTTCAACCAGCGAAATCACTTTGCGGTTGGTTTCTGCGATTTGGGTTTCAGCGGCTTTGCTGAATTCCGCGCCGGTGCTGGTGGCGATGGTTGCCAGGTGACGGCCGTAAGCGATGGTTTTTTCAGCGCTTGGTTGAGCCTGAGCGGAGGCCAGCGAGAAGAATTCTTGTGGATCTTTAGCAGCCAGCAATTGCTTGGTGGTGGCCGACGATTCTTCCAGCGACGCTTTGGCGGCGGTCAGGTTCAAATCGACGAATTTCTCCACGCCTTCAAATGCTTTATTGGTCAGGGTCGAGAAAATAGCGAATTGGGCTTCGAAATTAGCTTTAGTCGCATTGGAAAATTGCTCAGGAATCGAAAACATGTGGATCTCCAGAAAAATAGTTGAGTGAGTACTGCCTGTGTTTCTACGTCGGCGCGAAACAGCCAAACTACGAGCCAAACTACGTTTCAGACCGAACAACAAATTGTGCAACGCAACAAACCCGATTTTACGGCCTTCAGAAATTAAGTCAAGCGATTTTTTGTGCGTTGCATCAAAGAACCTCCACTTTATCTTCGGGAAATGTTTGCATTTGGAACTATGTCTTTGGTATGAGGAAAAATGCGGGTTCCCGGTGGGAAATCGGCCGCCATGTTAGACTGCATCCCAGCTTAGTCGGCGCCGCTTTTCGGCGCCGATTGCCTTTTAGATCACTAGTTATTCCGATGCCCGAAACCACCAACGCCGTGCCCGCCGCCCGGCACGCCAGTTTTTTGTCGCCGTTACCGCTGTTTTTCGTGGTTTTATGGAGCAGTGGCTTCATCGTCGCCAAGTTCGGCCTGCCGTACGCGCCACCGCTAACTTTCCTGTTGCTACGCTTCCTGGGCGTGTTGGTCTTCCTGGTGCCGGCGGTGTTGCTGCTGCGCGCGCCTTGGCCGCACGGCAAGATTCCGCAGATCGCGCTGGCCGGGTTGCTGGTACAGGCCGGTTATCTGATCGGCGTCTGGTGCGCCATCAAGCAGGGCATGCCGGCCGGGTTGTCGGCATTGATCGTCGGCATGCAACCGATTCTGACCGCGTTCGCCGCGCCCTTGATCGGTGAGAAAGTGCGCCCACGCCAGTGGCTGGGCTTGCTCTTTGGCATCGCCGGAGTAGGGCTGGTGGTGGCCGCCAAGATCCAGCTGGTCGGATTGACGCCGCAAGCCATACTATTGTGCGTGCTTGCACTGGTTTCGATCACGACCGGCACGCTATATCAGAAGCGCCATTGCCCGCAATTCGACCTGCGCGTCGGCACGGTGATCCAGTTTGCTGCGTCGGCCGTGCTCATCTTGCCGCTGGCCATGTATTTCGAAGGACTTGGCCCGGATTTTGCTGCGGTGCAGTGGACGCCGCGCTTTATCGGCGCCTTGCTGTGGTCGGTATTGGGTCTGTCCATCGGCGCGATTTTCCTGTTGTTCGCGCTAATCCGCAGAAATGACGCCACCCAGGTGACCAGTTTGATGTATCTGACGCCGCCGACTACCGCTATCATGGCCTGGCTGATGTTTGGCGAAGCGTTCAACGCCCTCGGCATGGCCGGCATGTTATTGGCGGTCACCGGCGTGATCTTTGTGGTCAAGAAGTCCAACTGAGCGAGGAAGCATGATTTCCAGTCCCCAGCAGCAGGCTGTCGATGCCGCTATCACGTCGCGTCGCTCGATTCGGGCTTTCCTGCCGACCCCGGTGGCGCACGAGGACATCGCCGCCATTCTGCAGGTGGCGGCGCGCGCGCCATCGGGCACCAATACCCAGCCGTGGAAAGTGTATGTGCTGCAGGGCGAGCGCAAGCAGCAATTGTCGGACGCCATTCTGGCCGTGCACAACGATCCGGCGCTGGCCAGCCAGCACACTGAAGAGTACGCCTACTATCCGCAGCAGTGGGTATCGCCTTATATTGATCGCCGCCGCAAGGTCGGCTGGGATTTGTATGCGCTGCTGGGCCTGACGCGCGACAACAAGGCCGGCATGGCCGCCCAGCACGGCCGCAATTACGCCTTCTTCGACGCCCCGGTCGGCCTGATCTTCACCATCGACCGCGTGATGGAGCAGGGCTCATGGCTGGATTATGGAATGTTTCTGCAAAACATCATGGTGGCGGCGCGCGGACGCGGGCTGGATACCTGTCCGCAGGCCGCTTTCACGCAGTACCACCGCATCATCAGCGAGCAATTGGCGTTGCCGGACAGCGAAACTGTGGTGTGTGGCATGGCGCTGGGTGTGGCGGATATGAGCAAAATTGAAAATTCGTTGATCACGGAGCGCATGGCGGTCGCAGAATTTGTTAAATTTGTCGAATAGGACTAGCTTACTTTTTCCTATATTGCGTAGACACAACCATTGGTGCCGAGAAGGTTAAATGTTCTTGCGCTCGCGCAGCGTTTTGCTACACTGCAACGGGTATTGGTTGAATTTTTTTTGGGGATACGAATGATTAAACTCGCATTAAGCGCGCTCATCTCGCTGACGTTTGCAACTGCCGCCGTGGCGGCACCGGCAACAGACAGTGGCGCCGCGCCCAAAAAACATCAGGTGAAAAAGAAGGTGGCGGTGCGTGTTGCCGCCGCAGATAACGGCGAGCGCGTGATCAAGCGCGTCATCAAGGTCAACGGCAAGCGCAAGGTGGTCTACCAGCGCGTGCTGGCCGCAGCGCCGGCAATGCCAACCATGGGCGATCTGGCCGGTCTGAGCAAGACCAGCGATCCGCTCGACCTGAAATCGAATGTGGCGCTGGTGCTGGACCAGGCCAATTCGGAAGTGCTGTTTGAAAAGAATTCCAACATCGCGCTGCCGATCGCCTCGATCACCAAGATGATGACCGGCCTGATCGTGGTGGAAGCCAAACAGGACATGGATGAAATCCTGACCGTCACCGACGAGGACGTCGACCGCGAAAAATTCAGCAGCTCGCGCCTGAAGGTGGGCACGCAGATGAGCCGCGCCAATATGCTGCACATCGCCTTGATGAGTTCGGAAAACCGCGCCGCCTCCGCGCTGGGCCGCAACTATCCGGGTGGCCGCCCGGCCTTTGTCGAGGCGATGAACGCCAAGGCGCGCGAACTGGGCATGACCGATACCCATTACGTCGATTCCAACGGCTTGTCGAAGATGAATGTGGCTAGCGCGCGCGATCTGGCCAAGCTGGCGATGGCGGCGTATCAGCAACCGGTGCTGCGCCAATACTCGACCGATCCGAAAGCCACGGTCGAGCTGAGCAACGGCCGTCCTATGCAATTCGGCACCACCAACCATCTGGTGGCCAGCCCGGACTGGGCGATCGGCCTGCAGAAAACCGGCTTCATCAACGAAGCCGGGCGCTGCCTGATGATGCAGGCGGTGATCGAAGGCCGCGCGGTGATCATGGTGTTCCTGGATTCCAAGGGCAAGCAATCGCGGACCGCCGACGCCGGCCGCATGCGCAAGTGGCTGGAAGCGCTGCGTCCCGCCAGCCTGGGCGGCAGCAGCGCGGTCGCTACGCCTTATTCGACCGGGATGTAACCCAGCGTGGCGGAGATCTGGCCGGCGGTGACCACCAGATCGTCCAGCCACTCTTCCTGCAGACGGTCGGCCGGCGCCGAGATCGACAGCCCGGCAATCAGCTTGCCGCTGTCGTCGTAGATGCCGGCGGCCATGCAGCGCACGCCCAGTTCCAGCTCTTCATTGTCACGCGAGTAGCCGCGTGACTTCACCAGGCCGAGCTCACGCTCCAGCTTGCCCAAATCCGTGATCGAATTCTTGTTGTGCCCAGCGAGGCCGGTGCGCGTCGCATAGGCGCGGATGGCTTTCGGCTCGTCCACCGACAGGAACAGCTTGCCGGTCGAGGTCAGGTGCAGCGGGCCGCGGCCGCCGATGGCGCGCACCACCTGCATGCCGGAGCGTTCGGAGAAGGCGCGGTCGATGTAGACGATCTCGTCGCCTTGCCGCACCGACAGGTTGACGGTTTGCTGGGTTTTTTTGTGCAGTGCACGCATGAAGTCCAGCGCGGCCTCCCGCACCGACAGCCGGCTCTTGACCACATTGCCCAATTCCAGCAGCCGCATGCCGAGCCGGTAGGTGCCGGGTTCGACCCGGTCGACAAAGCGGGTGACCACCATGTCATTCAAAATGCGGTGGGCGGTCGATGGGTGTAGCCCCGAGACGCGCGACAATTCCTTGAGGCTGACGGGGTCCGGATACTTGGCCAGGGCATCGAGCAGCGCCACCATGCGCTCGATCACCTGGATAGTGGTCTTTTGCTCGGGAACGGTTTCGATTTTCATGATGTGGTTGGTGCGGTGCGGTATTCAATACCTCATTTATACCATAATGTGGAAAACTGCGGGGTGGTGCATAATGTCACATTCTTAGTTTGTTGCTAAATCATGGACCCTGTCAGCGAATTCAAAAGCAAAAGCGGCCTCAAGCGTATCTACAGCGCCTTCTGGTACTCGATCGACGGCTTCAAGTCGGCCTGGAAGCACGAGCACGCGTTCCGCCAGGAAGTGACGGTGTTCGTGGTCGGCGCCATCATTGCCATGGTGCTGCGCATTTCGGCATTTGAAAAACTGGTGCTGATCGGCGTGCTGATGCTGATTTTGATCGTTGAACTGATTAACTCTTCCATCGAGGCGGTGGTTGACCGGGTGTCGCTGGAACGCCATCCCTTGTCCAAAAATGCCAAGGATTTCGGCAGCGCGGCGGTGTTGCTGAGCTGTTTGCTGGCTATAGCCACCTGGGCGGTCGTGCTTTACAATCGTTTCATATGATTTTTCTGTATATTGAACTGCCAAAAGCTTCGTTTTAATTTATAAGTCGCAACGGTAATCTGGAGCCCTTCACTACTAGGGGAATCCAATGCTGTCGAAAAAAATCATTGCCGCTGCCGTTCTTGCCATTTCCGCTGTTGCGCCAGTGCTGGCTGCGGAGATCTCGCTGCTGAACGTATCCTACGATCCGACGCGCGAGCTGTATCAGGACGTCAACACGGCATTCGCCAAAGAGTGGAAAGCCAAGACCGGCGACACGGTCAAGATCAAACAATCGCACGGCGGCTCGGGCAAACAGGGCCGCGCCGTGATCGACGGCCTGGAAGCCGACGTGGTTTCGCTGGCGCTGGCCTATGACATCGACGCCATTGCCGAACACAAGCTGCTGTCGCCGGACTGGCAGAAAAAACTGCCGCAGAACAGCACCCCATACACCTCGACCATCGTGTTCCTGGTCCGCAAGGGCAATCCTAAAGGCATCAAGGACTGGAACGACCTGATCAAACCAGGCGTGTCGGTCATCACCCCGAATCCAAAAACCTCGGGCGGCGCCCGTTGGAACCACTTGGCCGCCTACGGCTACGCACTGCGCCAGCCAGGCGGCAGCGAAGCGTCGGCCAAGGACTACCTGACCAAGCTGTACAAAAACGTGCCGGTGCTGGATTCCGGCGCCCGTGGCGCCACCACCACCTTCGTCGAGCGCGGCATTGGTGACGTGCTGATCGCCTGGGAAAACGAAGCCCTGTTGGCGATCAAGGAACTGGGTCCAACCAAGTTCGACATCGTCGCGCCTTCGGTCTCGATCCTGGCTGAGCCGCCAGTGGCCGTGGTCGACAAAGTGGTCGACAAGCGCGGCACCCGCAAAGTGGCGGAGGCTTACCTGAACTTCCTCTACACCGACGAAGCCCAGGACATCATCGCCAAGAACTACTACCGTCCAGGCACCGAGAAAGCGGCCAAGAAATACGCTGCTCAGTTCCCGAAAGTGAAGCTGTTCACCCTGGCCGACGTGGCTGGCGACTGGACCAAGGCGCAGAAGACCCACTTCGCCGATGGTGGTCTGTTCGACCAGATCTATCAGCCTAACAAGTAATTGTCATGCACAGCGTCCTTGCCGAATTTCGTGTTCTGATTGCCCCTGGGTTGCACAACAGCGGACCGGAGCACTGGCAAAGTCGCTGGCAACACCTGTTCCCCGCGTTCGAGCGGGTGCAGCAGGATGACTGGGAAGTGCCGGATTTGCCGCGCTGGTCGGCTCGGGTGGACGAGCTGCGCCGGCGCGGCAAGGACGGCCGCCCGCTGCTGATCGTCGGCCACAGCTTCGGCGCGCTGGCCACGGTGCACAGCGTGGCACGCGATGCGGAAGGCGTGGCCGGCGTGCTGCTGGTGGCGCCGGCCGATCCCGACAAATTCAACGTCGCCGGCCTGTTGCCGCAGCAAGCCCTGGAGGTGCCGTCGATCATGGTGGGCAGCACCAACGATCCGTGGATGGCGGCACCGCGCGCCGAGCTGTGGGCGCGGCGCTGGCAGAGCCGCTTCATCAACGGCGGTCCGCTCGGCCATATCAATGCCGAGTCCGGCCTGGGCGATTGGCCCGAAGGGCTGGAAACCTTGTATTTTCTGGCAGAGCAAGCGCACAATGCAACATTGTCCGCGTGACCTTTTCTACTCTGGAGAACAACTATGACTATTCGTCTGGGCGATACCGCGCCTGATTTTGAACAAGACTCGTCGATCGGCAAACTGAAGTTCCACGAGTGGGCTGGCAATTCGTGGGTGGTGCTGTTCTCGCACCCGGCGGATTTCACCCCGGTCTGCACCACCGAACTGGGCCTGACCGCCAAGCTGAAGCCTGAGTTCGACAAGCGCAACGTCAAGGCGATCGCGCTGTCGGTTGACCCGGCCGAGTCGCACGCCGCGTGGATCAAGGATATCGAAGAGACCCAGAAAACCGTGGTTGGTTTCCCGATCATCGCCGACGCCGACCGTAAAGTGGCGACGCTGTATGACATGATCCATCCGGAAGCCTCGGCTACCGCCACCGTGCGCACGCTGTTTGTCATCGACCCGAACAAGAAAGTACGTCTGAGCATCACTTATCCAATGTCGACCGGCCGTAACTTCGACGAAGTGCTGCGCGTAATCGATGCGCTGCAACTGACCGACGGCTACACCGTGGCCACGCCGGGCAACTGGAAAGATGGCGATGACGTCATCATCCCGCTGACCGTGCAGGATCCAGAGGTTCTGAAGCAGAAGTATCCAAAAGGCTACACCGCCGAGCGTCCATACCTGCGCGTGACGCCACAACCGAACAAATAAGCTTATAAGTTTTCCGTTGTTTGGAAATTTCCCCTCAGTAGTTACCCTTCGGGGCTACTTTGGGGAAATTCTATGGATTTGCAGTTTGTTGCATCTGGTTTTGCAGTAGGCCTGCTGGTCGGCATGACCGGCGTCGGCGGTGGTTCCCTGATGACCCCGCTGCTAACCTTGCTGTTTGGCATACACCCGGCCGTTGCGGTCGGCACCGATCTCGCCTTCGCCTCCCTGACCAAAGGGGTAGGCACTTTCACCCACCGCATGCGCGGCACCGTCCATTGGGACATCGTGCGACTGCTGTGCCTGGGCGCCTTGCCGGCGGCCGTATTGGCCTCGCTTTCCCTCAAACATTTCGGCACCCTTAACCAGGAAATCGGCCAGATCATCCGCTATATGATCGCCACCTCGGTGCTGCTGACTGTGGTTGCGCTGCTGTTCAAGCGCAAGATGCTGGCCTGGATCACCGCCCACCCCGAGCGCCAGCTGCAGGGCGCCGCGCTGCGCAACGCAACCATCTTCAGTGGCGCCGTGCTGGGCATACTGGTGACGGTATCCTCGATTGGCGCCGGCGCGATTGGCGCCACGCTGCTGGTGATGCTGTACCCGCGCCTGACCGCCGCCGAAGTGGCCGGCACCGACATCGCCTACGCGGTGCCGCTGACCGCGATTGCGGCCTTCGGCCACTGGTGGCTGGGCTCGATCGACTGGACGCTGTTGCTGACTCTGCTGGTCGGTTCGGTGCCCGGCATTACCCTGGGCGCCTACGCCGCCCGCTCTGTGCCGGAGCGCCTGTTGCGCGTGCTGCTGGCCTGCACATTGGTGGCTGTAGCCGCCAAGCTGATTTTCTAATCTATATATCCGAAACTCATAACAACATGAGAAATGCTTCGTTTGTAATATGAAGCCGAGGTGAGATTATGGCGCCCTTATAGAAGGATTTGTAATAAGGGAGCCTCCATGTCTGCAGTTCTCGCCGCGCCCGCCACTGGCACGCCAGTGGTCGCCAAGGGCGCACCATTCCGCGTCATGCCGGGTTTCCGGCTGTCGCTGGGATTCACCATTTTCTATCTGACGCTGATCGTCCTGATCCCGCTGTCGGCCGTGTTCCTCAAGACTTTCACCCTGACTTGGGAGTCGTTCTGGGCCACAGTGACCTCGGCCCGCGTGCTGGCTTCTTACAAGCTGACGTTTGGCGCCTCGCTGCTGGGGGCCTTTATTAATGTCATCTTTGGCGGGATTGTGGCCTGGGTGCTGGTGCGTTATGAATTCCCTGGCAAACGCATTGTGGACGCGCTGGTCGATCTGCCGTTCGCGCTGCCGACCGCCGTGGCCGGCATCACGCTGACCGCGCTGTATTCGGCAAACGGCTGGCTCGGCCGCTATATCGAAGGCGAGTGGGGCATCAAGGTGGCGTTCACGCCCATCGGTGTGGTGATCGCGCTGACCTTCATCGGTCTGCCATTCGTGGTGCGTACCGTGCAGCCGGTGCTGGAAGATGCCGAGCGCGAACTGGAAGAGGCCGCCGCCAGCCTGGGCGCCAACGCCTGGCAAACCTTCTCGCGCGTGGTGTTCCCGACCATTCTGCCGTCGCTGATGACTGGCTTCGCGCTGGCCTTCGCCCGCGCCACCGGCGAATACGGCTCGGTGATCTTCATCGCCGGCAATATGCCGATGGTGTCGGAAATCACGCCGCTGTTCATTATTACCAAGCTGGAGCAATACGACTATGCCGGCGCCACCGCGATCGCGGTAGTGATGCTGGTGGTCTCCTTCATCCTGCTGTTGGCCATCAACCTGTTGCAAGCCTGGGCTCGCGGAAAGTCGGATAAATAAAATGAGCGGAGCTCCTGTTACTCAAGTGCGCCGTGGCGAACTGCCGTCGAAGGCGGACATTCTGGAACCGCGCTGGGTGCGCGGCGTGCTGATCGCCATCGCGCTGCTGTTCCTGACGCTGTTCCTGTTCGTGCCGCTGGTCTCGGTATTCTATGAAGCGCTGAAAAAAGGCTGGGATGCCTATCTCGCCGCCATCGTCGAGGAAGACGCGATTTCGGCCATCAAGCTGACCCTGATTACAGCGGTGATCGCTGTGCCGCTGAATCTGGTGTTTGGCGTCGCCGCCTCGTGGTGTATCGCCAAGTTCGAGTTCCGTGGCAAGAGTCTGCTGCTGACCTTGATCGACCTGCCGTTCTCGGTATCGCCGGTGATCTCCGGTCTGATCTACGTGCTGCTGTTCGGTGCCCAGGGTTATTTCGGCCCATGGCTGATGGACCACGACATTAAGATCCTGTTCGCGGTGCCGGGCATCGTGCTGGCCACCATCTTCGTCACTTTCCCGTTTGTGGCGCGCGAGCTGATTCCGCTGATGCAGGCCCAGGGCAGTGAAGAGGAAGAGGCCGCCATCGTGCTGGGCGCGTCCGGCTGGGATACCTTCCGCCGCGTCACGCTGCCGAACATCAAGTGGGGGCTGCTGTATGGCGTGATCCTGTGTAACGCCCGTGCCATGGGTGAGTTTGGCGCGGTGTCGGTGGTGTCCGGCCACATCCGTGGCGAGACCAACACCATGCCGCTGCAGGTCGAGATTCTGTACAACGAATACAACTTTGCCGCCGCCTTTGCCGTGGCGTCCCTGCTGGCTCTGCTGGCGCTGGTGACGCTGGTCGTGAAATCCTTTATCGCCTGGCGCCTGAACGAATCCGTCGCCGACGACGCACGCACTTCGGAGTAATACCATGACGATCCAAGTTAAAAACATCAACAAGCGCTTTGGCGATTTCGTCGCGCTTAACAATATCTCGCTGGACTTCCCGCAAGGCGAACTGACCGCGCTGCTGGGCCCGTCCGGCTGCGGCAAGACCACGCTGCTGCGTTGCATCGCCGGTCTGGAACATCCGGATTCGGGCCAGGTGCTGCTGGAGGGGCAGGATGCTTCCAGCAGTCACGTGCGCGAGCGTCAGGTTGGCTTCGTGTTCCAGCACTACGCGCTGTTCAAGCACATGACGGTGTTTGAAAACGTCGCCTTCGGCCTGCGCGTCAAGAAGCGTTCCGAGCGTCCGTCGGAAGAGCAGATCCGCCGTAAGGTCAAGGATCTGCTGGAACTGGTGCAGCTGGATTGGCTGGCCGACCGCTATCCGCCGCAGCTGTCCGGCGGTCAGCGTCAGCGGATCGCCCTGGCGCGCGCGCTGGCCGTTGAACCGCGCGTGCTGCTGCTGGACGAACCGTTCGGCGCGCTGGACGCCAAGGTGCGCAAGGAACTGCGCCGCTGGCTGCGTCGCCTGCACGACGAACTGCATGTGACCTCGATCTTCGTCACCCACGACCAGGAAGAGGCGCTGGAAGTGGCCGACCAGGTGGTGCTGATGAACAAGGGTAACGTCGAGCAGATCGGCGCGCCGGACGAGGTGTACAACCACCCGGCCTCGCCGTTCGTGTACGGCTTCCTGGGCAACGTCAACGTGTTCCACGGCCGCGTCGAAGATGGCGTGCTGGCCAGCGGCGACGCCAGCTTCAACGTGCCGGGCCAGCCTGGCGCTGGTGGCAAGGGCACGGCCTACGTCCGGCCGCACGAGCTGGACGTGGACCGCTACACGCCGGGCGCCGAAGGCATTGTGGTCAAGCTGCGCCGCGCGCACGCGATCGGCCCGCTGGCCCAGCTGGACCTGGAACGCGGCGACAACGCCGAATTGATTGAAGCAGTGATCCCGAACGAACGTTTCAGCAGCCTCGGCCTGAAAGAAGGCGAGACCCTGGTGGTGCGTCCGAAACGCCTGCGCGTGTTCGTGGACGAAGGAGCATCCATATGAATTTTCAACAGCTGCGGTCCATCCGCGAAGCCGCCCGTCGCGGCTATAACCTGACCGAAGTGGCGAATGCCCTGTTCACCTCGCAGCCTGGCGTGTCGCGCCAGATCCGCGAACTGGAAGACGAACTGGGCGTGGTCATCTTCGAACGTAACGGCAAGCGCCTGACCGGCATGACCGAGCCGGGCAAGGGCATCCTGAAAATCATCGACCGACTGTTGATCGAGGCCGAGAATCTGCAGCAGGCCAGCCTGGAATACACCGGCCAGCAAAGCGGCACGCTGAGCGTGGCGGCGACCCACACCCAGGCGCGCTATGCGCTGCCGAAAGTGGTGCAGAGCTTCCGCACCGCCTATCCGGACGTGCGCATCGCTCTGCAGCAGAGCGCGCCCGAGCATATCGCGGAATGGATTTTGTCCGGCAAGACCGATATCGGTATTGCCACCGAGGGTTTGTCGCAGTTCCCGGATCTGGTGTCGTTCCCGTGCTACCGCTGGAGCCATTTGATCGTGGTGCCGGACGGCCATCCGCTGCTGGCGCGCTCGCCGATCAAGCTGGAAGACCTGGCCGAGTTCCCGCTGATTACCTATGACGTCGGCTTCACCGGCCGTGGTCACATCGACGCGGCGTTCGCCAATGCCGGCGTCAAGCCGGACATCGTGCTGACGGCGATGGACTCGGACGTCATCAAGCAGTACGTGTCGCTCGGCCTGGGCGTTGGCATTGTCGCCTCGATGGCGTTTGATCACGGCCGCGACAAGGGCATGCGCGCGGTCGAGGCCTCGCACCTGTTCGCGCAGAACACCACCCGGCTGGCGGTGCGCAAGGGTGCTTACCTGCGTTCCTACGCCTACCACTTCATCCAGCAGTTCGCGCCGGACCTGAGCCGCGCCGACATCGACGCCGCACTCAACAACGGCGAAACGGTCTGACAATATTGCTGCCGCTACAGCACTGTGGCGGCGGCAGGACAATCGTCAAATTTTCCCCGGCCGCGCCCGGTGTCTGCCCATATACTGGTTGCTTGCATCCAACTGCGGGGGACACATCATGGGTTTCGGTAATTGGAAAATCGGCTACCGCCTGGCGGCCGGTCTGGGCGTGGCGATCCTCTTCATGATCGGCATTGCCGTCACCGGCATCAGCAACCTCGGCAAGCTCAACCACAACACCAAGGATTTGGCCATCGACAAGGTGCCCAAGGTGATACTGGCTTACGAAACGATAGGCGGTCTGAACGATATTGCCCGCGCCATGCGCAACGCCATGCTGTCCACCGATCCGGCCGTGGTCAAGGCCGAGCTGGAACGGGTGGAGAAGCGCAAAATCGAAAACGCCGAGCGGCTCGACAAGCTGGGCAAGCTGATCGCCGATGACAACGAACCTGAAAGCAAGGCCAAGCTGCAGGCGGTGCTGGACGCGCGCGAAAAATATCTGGTGGTGCAGACCGCCTTTGTGTCGATGTCGGCCGACGCCAGCAAGCGCGATGAAGTGGTCAAATATCTGCTGACCACGGTGCGCAAGGAACAGACCGCCTACCTGAATGCGCTGACCGACATGGTCAAGTTCCAGAACGCGGCCATCGAGAACGCCAGCGCGGTGGCGGAGCAGGCTTACTTCAGTTCGCGCACCACCATGATTTTGCTGACCGTGGTCGCGGCCGCGCTGGCGGCGTGGGTGCTGTATGTGATTACGCGCAGCATCACGCAGCCGCTGAATCGCGCCGTGGGCATGGCGCAGGCGGTGGCCGGCGGCGATCTGACCATGCAAATGGAATGCAACACCACCGACGAAACCGGCCAGTTGCTGCGCGCGCTGATCGACATGAACGAGTCGCTGGCGCGCACCGTGGGCCAGGTGCGTTCGGGAACCGACACCATCACCACCGCCTCGAATGAAATCGCCAGCGGCAATCTGGATCTGTCGTCGCGCACCGAGCAGCAGGCATCCAGCCTGGAGGAAACGGCGTCGTCGATGGAGGAACTGACGTCCACCGTGTCGCAGAACGCCGAGCATGCGCGTCAGGCGACCAAGCTGGTGGGCGCGGCCAGCGAGTACGCCACCAAGGGCGGACAGGTGGTGGGCGAAGTGGTCAGCACCATGGGCGCGATCAAGGAAAGCTCTAGCAAAATTGTCGACATCATCAGCGTGATTGACGGCATTGCGTTCCAGACCAACATTCTGGCGCTGAACGCGGCGGTGGAAGCGGCGCGCGCGGGCGAGCAGGGCAGGGGCTTCGCGGTGGTGGCGTCGGAAGTACGGACGCTGGCGCAGCGCTCGGCGGCGGCGGCCAAGGAGATCAAGGAACTGATCAGCCATTCGGTGGAAACCGTGGACACCGGCGCTGCGTTGGTCGACCAGGCCGGCGCGACCATGGACAGCATTGTGCAGTCGGTGCAGCAGGTGGCCGAGATCATGCATCAGATTAGCGCCGCCAGCAGCGAGCAGAGCACCGGCATTGAACAGGTCAACCAGGCCATCGTCTCGATCGACGATGTGACGCAGCAGAATGCCGCGTTGGTGGAGGAAGCCGCCGCAGCGGCGCAAAGCATGCGCGATCAGGCGGATTTGCTGGCGCAGGCGGTCAGCGTGTTCAAGCTGGCGGGACAGCCAGCGTATGCGGCGCTGCCGGCGCGCAAGCCGGCGGTGGCGCGGGCTCCGGCCGCCGTGAGTGCGGCGGCGCGTCCACGGCCGCCGGCCAAAAAAATTACCGCTCCGGCCAAGCCCGCCGCGACGGCGGCGAGTGGCGAGAGCGGCTGGGAAGAGTTTTAACCCGGCTTACCAGCTGTAGCTGGCCTTGGCGTAGTAGTAGCGACCGTTGAAACCGTTAGGCGCCCAGCCGCTGTACGGGTAGATGCCGTTGGTGTTCAGGTTGCCGGCCGAGGTGACCTGGTCCGGATAACGGTTGGTCACGTTGTCGATACCGGCGCTCAGACGCCACGCCTTGCTCAGCTTGACGCTGCCCGACAGGTCCAGCACCCATTGCGGATCGTAGGTCTGATCCAGCGCGGCGTTATTCTGCGGCACGGTGAAGCTGCCGTAGCGGGTGACCACGGCGCGCGCGCCCCAGTTACCCAGCGCCCAGTCGGTGGTCAGGCCCAGCTTGTCCTTCGGCGAGCCGACCGTGATGCGGTTGATGGTCTGGCGGTCGATCAGCGTCAGGCCGTTGGCGGTCAGGATGGCCGGGTTGGCTTTGACGTTTTCCACCGTGCTCTTGTTGTGATTGTAGGCGGCGGTGAAATCGAAACGGCCGGCGCCGCTGGTATCCCAGCGATAGGTGCTCAACACATCGAAGCCGGTGGTGCGGGTGTCGATGGCGTTGGTGAAGTAGCGGCCGGCGCCTACCAGGATGCCTTGTGCGGCCAGCGCGTCTTTCAGCGTCTGGTTCAGCGTCATGTTGGCCGACAGCGCGATGCGGTCGTCGATGTCGATGCGGTAGGCGTCGATGGTGGTGGTCCAGTTGCGGGTCGGTTGCAGTTGCAGGCCGAGGCTGTAGTTGCGGGCTTTCTCCGGTTTCAGCGGCGTCGCGCCGAGCGCGGTGGCGGCGGCGCTACCGACCGCGAAGGTGCCGGTTTCGATTGGCGTGTTGACGCCGTTGACCACCGAGAAATTGGTGGTGGTGATGGTGTAGTACTGCTGCGCCAGCGACGGTGCGCGGAAGCCGGTCGAGGCGGTGCCACGTAGCGAGATCCAGTCGTTGAAGGCGTAGCGGGTCGAGCCCTTGACCGAGGTGGTGTTGCCGAAGTCGCTGTAGCGCTCGTGGCGCACGGCGGCCGAGGCCGAGAACTGCTTGGTGATTTCGGCCTCAAAGTTGGCATACACCGATTTGTTGTCGCGGCTGTTGCTGCCGGCGTTGACCGGACGGAAGCCGGAGAAGCCCTGCGCGCCGCTGCCGTAGTAGGACGCTTCGTCGCCGGCGCCGATCTCGTACACCTCGCGGCGGTACTCGGTGCCCAGCGCCACCGTCAGCGGGCCGCTGAAAGCTTCGACCGGGAAGTCCTTGGCGATGTCCACGTTCAGCAGCGATTGCGAGCTCTTCAGGCGGCCGGCGTAGAAGTGGGTAGGGCTGGATGCGCCCAGATCCTGGTTGACGGTGTTGTCCAAGTTCAGACGGAATTCATTTTCGCCATAGTTGGCGCTGACATCCCAACGCCAGCCCGACACTTCACCGCGCAGGCCGGTGACCAGCGAGCCATCGGTCGAGCGGCTGTTTTCCAGCGGCAGGAAGCCTTGCGGGAACAGCACCGAACGCAGCGCGGTGCCGTTATAGGCGGTACGCCAGGTGGCGGCGGCCGAGGTGTCGCGCTGGCCGTAGTTGGCGAAGGCGTACCAGTCGATGTCCTCATTGACGTGGTACTCGCTGTTGACGAACAGCGTTGCCGGTTTGGTTTTCGGATCACCGAAGCGCTGGTTGACCTGGCCGTAGCGCGGCTCGGCCGGATTGCGGTAATCGGCGCCGGCGCGGTTGGTTGGATCGCGGTCGGCCACATCCACCGCCAGGCGTACCCAGCCGTTCTCGCCCAGGTTCAGGCCGCCCGAACCGCGGAACGAGCGGGCGCGGCCGTCATGCTTCTGGTATTCGCCAAAGCCGACTTCGGCTTCGCCGCCAGCCGCGCCTTTTTTCAGAATGATGTTGATGACGCCGGCAATCGCGTCCGAGCCGTACTGGGCGGCGGCGCCGTCACGCAGCACCTCGATGTGATCGATGGCCGACAGCGGAATCGCGTTCAGATCGACCGGCGCCGAGCCACGGCCCTGGGTGCCGTTGACGTTGACCACAGAAGAAGTATGACGGCGCTTGCCGTTGACCAGCACCAGGACCTGGTCCGGCGACAAGCCGCGCAGCTGGGCCGGGCGCACCGCGTCGGACGCGTCAGCGCCGGACGGGCGCGGGAAATTCAGCGACGGCAGCACGCGGCCCAGCACCGTGGCCAGCTCGGTCGAACCGCTGGCCTGCAGCTCCTTGGCGCCGATGATATCGACCGGCGACTCGGTATCGATGGTGCGGCGATTCTTCGCATACGTACCGGTGACCACCACCGACTGTAGCTCCCCATCGGCCGGCGCGCTGACCTGGGCGCTGGCGTGCAGCGTGGTCATCATCAGGCCGCCCAGCAGCAGGGCGTGAGGCAAAGGAGCAAGGGCAAAGCGTGGTGCGGTACGGCGATTCAACATGTTAACTCTTTCTTTTATAGTTACAGTAATGAACTAATCTTATATGCCAGCCCCCGGATCGGACACGAATCGTTATAAATTAATATATATGAATTTTGAATAATGTTGTTACAGCGCCACCCTTGTGGCGTGTAGAGGTAAAAAACTGTCATTTCATCGGTGGCGCGCCAAGGTTGGCGGCACTATAGTGGTTTGGTCGCCACTCTTGCGGAGAACGAAATGCCAGCCACCCTGCGTCACTTTGCCATCAACGCCGACGACGTCGGCCGCGCCCGCACTTTTTACGAAAGCGTATTCGGCTGGCGTTTCGACCCGTGGGGGCCGCCGGGCTTCTACCAGATCAAGAACGCCGGCCAGGGTGTGCTGGGCGCGCTGCAGCAGCGACGCGAGCTGGCACCTGGCGTGCGCATGAGTGGCTACGAAGCCAGCATGGGCGTAGCCGACCTGCGCGCCACCATGACCGCGATCGAAGCCAGTGGCGGCCGCATCCTGATGCAGCCCTACCGGATCGACGGCGTGGGCGAGCTGATCTACTTTGAAGACACCGAAGGCAACTTGGTCGGTGCCATGCAATATGAGCCCGACTTCCGCTTCCCCTGAGCGCGTGGACGGCGACGGTTACGACATCCGCACACTCGCGCTGAGCTTTCGCGCCGGCGCCGCCATCGGCGAGCACAGCCATAGCTGGGGACAACTGGTGTTTGCCGCCTCTGGCGTGATGCGGGTAGTGACGCGCGACGCCGCCTGGTTGACACCGCCGACGCGCGCGATCTGGCTGCCGGCAGGGCTGGAGCACCGCATCGACATGCAAAGCGCGGTCGCCATGCGCACGCTCTACATCGCCGCCACGCGCGCCGTACCGTTGCCGGAAGCGCCGATGGTAATCGCGGTAGCGCCACTGCTGCGCGAACTGATCCTGTACATCCTCGGCATCGGCATGCTGACGCCGGCCGACCCCTCGCACGAACGGCTGGCCGGCCTGCTGATCGAACTGCTGCTCAACGCCGAAACCGAAGACCTGACGCTGCCACTGCCGCGCGACACCCGCGCCCTGAAACTGGCCCAGCACTGGCAAGCAAACCCGGACGACGAGCGCGGGATAAGCGAACTAGCGGCCGACTGCGGCGCCACCCTGCGCACCCTGCAGCGCCTGTTCCCACGCGAAACCGGATTAACCATCGAAGCCTGGCGCCAGCGCGCGCGGCTGCTGCACGCGATAGTGAGCCTGTCGAGCGGCGCCAGCGTCACCCACGCCGCCCTGACGTGCGGCTACCGCAGCCTGGCCGCCTTCAACACCGCTTTCCAGCGCCACTTCAACACCACCCCCAAAAAATACGGGGTCAGGTCCATCATTTCTACACGAGCTCAGCTGTAGCCGTACGGCTACAGCTGAGCTCGTGTAGAAATGATGGACCTGACCCCGGAGTTTATTGGCCGGGGTTGGTGATGGTGGCGTGGATTTGGTCGATCTGTTTGATCAGGTCCAGCGGCAGGCGGATGCTGTAGGCGTCGATGTTGTGCTGTAGCTGCTCCAGGCTGGTCGCGCCGATGATGGTGGCGGCGACGAACCAGCGGCTGTAGCACCAGGCCAGCGCCAGTTGTGTTGGTGTCAGGCCGTGCTCGCGTGCCAGTTGGGCGTAGCGCGCTGCGGCCGCTACTGTCGCCGGACGCAGGTAGCGCGGGCTCCAGGTCGGTGGGAACAGGCTCAGGCGGCCATGCGCTTTGGGATTGTCGAGATATTTGCCGGTCAGTTGGCCGAACGCCAGCGGGCTGTAGGCCAGCAGGCTGACGTTGTCGCGGTAGCAGGTTTCGTCCAGCAGGCTGGTCTCGAAGCCGCGCGCGCTCAGGTTGTACAGGTTCTGGATGGTGGCGATGCGCGGTAAGCCTTTCAGCTCGCTTTGCTTGATGAATTCGCTTACGCCCCAGTTGGATTCGTTGGAGATGCCGATCGCGCCGATCTTGCCCTCTTTGATCAGGTCGCCCAGCGCGCTCAGTGTGTCTTCGATCGGCACGCTGGCGCGCTCGCGCTTGGGCAGGAAGACGTTGTTGCCAAACACCGGCACGTTGCGGCTGGGCCAGTGTAATTGGTATAAATCGATATGCTCGATTTGCAGCCGCCGCAGACTGGTCTCGACCGCCGCCCGCAGATTGGCGGCGTCGAAGTTGCGCGCCCGTCCGCCGCGCACCCAGGTGACGCTGGCGTTCGGCCCGGCCGCTTTGGTGGCGATCACCATCTTGTCGCGTCGGCCGGTCTTCTTCAGCCAGCTGCCAAGGTGGCGTTCGCTCGTGCCCTGCGTCTCGGCGCGCGAGGGCGCTGGGTACATTTCAGCGGTGTCGATAAAGTTGATGCCGCGCTCGACGGCGTAGTCGAGCTGGCTATGGGCGTCGGCCTCGGTGTTCTGCTCGCCCCAGGTCATCGTGCCGAGGCAGATGCGGGAAACGTGCAGATGGCTGCCACCCAGTTGGACCTGATCCATTCGGCTCTTAACGGCCGCGCAAGGCGTCGGCGCAGTCCTTGATCAGCGCCGGGCCGGCGTAGATCAGGCCGCTGTACAGTTGCACCAGCTGGGCGCCGCACTCCATTTTCACGCGCGCGTCCGAGCCCTGCATGATGCCGCCGACGCCGATGATCGGCAGCGCATCGCCCAACTCGGCCTTGAGCAGCCGAATCACGGTGTTCGAGAACTGGAACACTGGCGCGCCCGACAGGCCGCCCGCTTCGGCGCCATGCAGCATGCCATTCACCGCGTCGCGGTTGAGCGTGGTGTTGGTGGCGATGACGCCGTCGATCTTGTGACGGATCAGCGCGTCGGCGATGTTCTTGACCTGGTCGCCATCCATGTCCGGCGCGATCTTCAAGGCCAGCGGTACGTAGCGCTGGTACTGGTCGGCCAGGCGCAACTGCGCCTCCTTCAGCGTGCTGAGCAAGCCATCCAGCTCGGAGCCGCCCTGCAGCTGACGCAGGTTCTTGGTGTTGGGCGAGGAAATGTTGACCGTGACGTAGCTGGCGTACGGATACACTTTTTCCAGGCAATGCAGATAATCGTCGGTGGCGCGCTCGATCGGGGTGTCGGCGTTTTTGCCGATGTTCAGGCCCAGCACGCCTTCCTTGTTCTGGTAGAAGCGTGATGCCTGCACGTTGGCGACAAAAGCGTCGACGCCGCCGTTGTTGAAGCCCATGCGGTTGATGATGGCGTGCGCTTCCGGCAGGCGGAACATGCGCGGCTTGGGATTGCCCGGTTGCGCGCGCGGCGTCACGGTGCCGACTTCGATCGAGCCGAAACCAAGGTCGGCCAGCGCGTCGATGTAAGCGCCATCCTTGTCCAGACCGGCGGCCAGGCCGACCGGGTTTTTAAACGTGATGCCCATGACGGTGCGCGGATCGGCCTTGGGCTGGGCGACCAGCTTGGTCAGTCCCAGCGCGGCGGCGCGTTTCAGGGCGGGCAGGGTGAAGTGGTGGGCCGCTTCGGCGTCCATCGAGAACAGCATTGGACGGGCCAGGGAATACAGGAATTTGTTGGACATGGGGCGCTCTGGTGTTAGTTCGCCCGTATTTTATCAGGCGTCCAGCACGCTCCACACGCCTTTGATGCGGGCTTCCAGCGGCTTGAAGTTGGTTTTATAGGACATTTTCGGGCTTTCCTGGATCCAGTAGCCGAGGTAGACATACGGCAGCTTGAGCTCGCGCGCCTGCTCGATTTGCCACAGCACATTGAAGGTGCCATACGAGGCGCCTTCGATATCCGGATCGAAGAAGGTGTACACCGACGACAGCCCGTCCGACAGTACGTCGATGATGCTGACCATGCGTAGCGTACCGTCCGGCTCGCGGAATTCCACCAGCCGCGTGTTGACCCGGCTTTGCAGCAGGAATTGCGCGTACTGGTCGCGGCTGTCCTGGTCCATGCCGCCGCCGGCATGGCGCCGGCTCTGGTAGCGCAGATACAGTTCGTAATGCTCGTCGGAGAACGATAGCGTGGCGACGCCGGCCATCAGGTTGCCGTGGCGGATCCAGGCGCGGCGCTGGGTGCGGTTGGGCTTGAACTCATCGGCCACTACGCGCACCGGGATGCAGGCCTGGCAACCATCGCAATATGGACGATAAGTAAAGATGCCGCTGCGGCGGAAACCGTTCTTGACCAGCTCGGAATAAACGTCGGCGTTAATCAAATGCGAAGGCGTAGCCACCTGCGAGCGAGCCTGGCGCGCGTCCAGGTAGCTGCAAGGGTAGGGCGCCGTGGTATAAAACTGCAGCGTCGCGAAAGGCAGGTCGTTCAGGTACGTCATGCACGTCCTATCGGGCGGTGGTTGTGTCTTTATGGTAGCTTAACCGGCTGGGGCCAGTGGTGCAATTGGTTCCCATGCGGTGATCTGAGGCAATTCAATACTGTTGCGCAGATGCGCCAGGAATTGTGCGCGCGGAATCGGCGCCGCGCCCAGCGAGGCCAGGTGGCCGGTCTCTTGTTGACAATCGATCATCTGCACGCCTTGTTCGCGCAGAAAGCGCACCAGGTAGGACAAGGCGATCTTGGAAGCATCGGTGACGCGCGCGAACATCGATTCGCCATAAAACATGCGGCCGATGCTGACGCCGTAGGCGCCGCCGACCAGTTCATCATCCAGCCAGACTTCGGCCGAATGTGCATAGCCCATGCGGTGCAAGCCGCCATAGCCGGCAATGATGTCTTCCGAAATCCAGGTGCCGGGGCCGTCGCGGCGCGGCTCGGCGCAAGCGCGCATCACTTGTTCGAAGGCGCTGTCGAAGCGCACTTGCCAGCGGCCGCCTTCCTGTCGGCTGCGCTCGACCTTGCGCAGGGTTTTCTTCAGCGAGTCGGCGATGCGGAATTGGTCGGTCATCAGCACCATGCGCGGGTCGGTGCTCCACCACAGGATAGGCTGGCCTTCGGAAAACCACGGGAAGATGCCATTCTGGTACGCCATCAGCAGGCGCTGCGGCGACAGGTCGGCGCCGGCCGCCAGCAGACCGGGCGCGTCCTTCGTCAGCGCTTGCGCGACGTCGGGGAATGGGGTGTGGATGTCGAGCCAGGGGATCACGTGGGTTCGTTATCCGAGCGCATGTTGCGGGTGATGTCCTGGGTGTGGAAGCCGTAGCTGCCGCCTTCGCGGATTTTGACGCGGTCGGCAAAGAACAGTTCCAGCGTGGTGCGGATGGTGGGGAAGGCCAGGTCATCCCACGGGATGTCCTGCTCGCGAAACAGTTGCACTTCCAGGCTTTCCTCGCCGGGCGCGAAATCGAGGTCCAGCAGTTCGGCCAGGTAGAACATATGGACCTGGTGCACGCGCGCCACGTTCAGCAGCGTGAACAGATTGCCAAGCTTGATATTGGCGCCAGCTTCTTCACGGGTTTCGCGCGCGGCGGCTTCGCCAGTGGTTTCATTGTTTTCCATGAAGCCGGCCGGCAGCGTCCAATAGCCGTAGCGCGGTTCGATCGCGCGCTTGCACAGCAGCACTTGCAGTTCGCCGTCACGCTCCCATACCGGGATCGAACCCAGCACCATTTTCGGATTCTGGTAATGGATGGTGGCGCAGCTGGCGCTGGTGCACACGTAGCGGGGGCGGTTGTCGCCAGCCGGGATGCTGAGGCTGACGGGGGAGGCGCATTCGGAACAGAATTTCATAAACAAGGGATCAAGTCGGTTTTATGCTTACTTTACACCGATTGCCGGCTGCGCGGCGTGTCTGCCGGCGCGGGCGAATGGCATTTATTCGATCTATCATCGGAGATGTTGGGATTAATATTGCCTAAGCGACGGATTTGCCCTATAATAACGGCACAGACGCGGGGTGGAGCAGTCTGGCAGCTCGTCGGGCTCATAACCCGAAGGTCACAGGTTCAAATCCTGTCCCCGCAACCAAATTCGAAGCCGTTGATGCCGTTAGGGATCAACGGCTTTTTCGTTTTCGTCGGGAAAAAAGTCCTCGTCAAGGACTTGCGATGTGGTGTACGGGCATTTGCGCGGAAAAATGGACAGCGGCAACCGGGTTTCTTGCGCGGCGTCCCTCACCGCTTTCGGATAGGCATCCATGACGTATTCGTCCAGCGAGGGACGCAAGCTGGGCATTTGCTTTAGCACGGCGTCTATTTTGAGGCGGTGCTGATGGATGGTCTGCGTCCAGCTTTTGCAGATTCGCTGCGGCTGGTATTGGTATTTGAGCAAATGGCTGATTAAGCCTCGCATCCGGTGTGCCACCTGGCGTTTGTCTTTGCGCACTTCGTACCCCAGCTCGGAGATGATGTTTTCCACATCCAGCTGATCGAATTTGCCGGCGCGCAGCAGGGCGATCTGGGTTTCAGTCCAGATCAGGGCGTCGGTTTCGTAGAGGCTGTTGGTATGGTCGTCCATAAGACACCATCGTAGGGCGGGGATCAGGCTTGTACTTTATGCCGTATCAATCGTTGCCGCAAGCAGCCACGGCCTGGCGGATGTAGGCCACGGTGGCCGGCTTGACCCAGGTACCTTTCAGCAGATCCGGTTCGTTGTCGTGCGCCAGGTCGATCTTGGCCTGGAGTTCCGGGCTGCCGCCGGTATGTTCGTTGATCATGCGCTGCCATGCGCGCGCCAGCGCTTGCGATGTCGGATCTTCCGGCGCCACGCCGTTTTCCATCTGGCGCTGCAGGTCGAGATACAACTGGGTCGAGGCGGCGCTGGATTGGTTCATGCCGGCGCGCAGCGTCTGCATTTCCGCTTCGTTGAGGTATCGGGCGTAGAGCGCCATCTTGCGCGCTCTGAACGCTTCGCCCAGATAGATGTATTGTTTGACCTTGTCGCTGATCGGCGATTGTTCGCCTGCGTGCTTCTGCTGCACCAGCATGGCGTTCATGCGGATCGCGAATTCGAGATTGGCGCCGGTGTCCTGCTCCAGCGCTTCCATCCAGCGTTGTGCCAGCGTGGTGGCCTCCACGCTGTCGGTCGACACGCCGCGCGCCATCAGCGCTTGCAATTCCGCCGTCATCGCGCGCCACCTGGCGTTGCGGCGCGCGTCCTGCTGCCAGAACGGCAGGCGGCGCAGCTCTTCTGGCGTAAAGTATTCTTCGTACAGCTTCATGTGCTCCAGGGCGCCGAGCCAGTCTTCCAGTTCGGGCGCGCTGTCGCCTTCCATCTGCTGTTGCAGGCGGCTCAGTTGTCCGCGCAGTGTGGAGGCTTGTTCGATCTGCTTGTCCAGCGCAGCGATCTGCTGCGAGACCACGTCGGCAAACGGCGCGTCGGAGCTGGCGAGAAAGGTGGCGATGTCGGCCAGCGACATGCCGAATTTGCGCAGCGCCTGGATCTTGTGCAGGCGCGCGACGTCGTCGCGGTTGTACAGGCGATAGCCGGATTCGGCCCGTGCCGATGGCTTCAGCAGGCCGATGTCGTCGTAGTGATGCAGCGCGCGTACGGTGAGGCCGGAACGCGCGGCCAGTTCACCGATTTTCAGTACGTTCTTCTCCATGCGTCATAGTTTAAACCGTGGCGCGCATCAGGCGGAAAATTCCGCTGAGCGGCGCGCCGTAAAGCGTTTGCAGCGCGCTTGCGTCGAAGTCTTCGATGTGGCGGTAGCCGTGGTGGTGCAGCATGTGTTGTAGCAGCGGCGGCTCGAAGCTGCTGTGCAGATGCTCGCCCTGTGCCGCCAGCGTGCCAGCGACGAAGTCCAGTCCCGCGCATTCCTGTTCGCTCAGGTGGCGCCGGTGCACGCAGTAGTCGAATACGATGCTGCTGCCTGGTGCGCAGTCGGCGATGTCACGCAGGGTGAGCATCACCTGGTCCGGCTTCAGGTAGATGCTGACGCCGAGCCAGCAGAAGCAGGCTGGCAGCGCGGGATCGAAGCCGGCTTGTTGCAGGTCCTCGCTCAGCGCGCCGGTGGTGAGGTCGGTGGAGACATAGCTTACCGATAGCGGCTCGGGAATGTCGGCCGCGCGCAGGCATTCGCGCTTCCATTGCGTCATGGCGGGCAGGTCGACTTCAAACACGCGCGTGTCAGGCGCCAGCGGGGCGCGATAGGCGTAGGTATCCAGCCCCGCGCCGAGAATCACGTATTGCCGCACGCCGCGCTGCTGCGCTTCGTGCCAGCTGTCTTCCGCGAGTCGGGCGCGAACCGCCATGGTGGCGCGCATGGCGGTGGCGGTGATCCAGGCGCTTGGTTTCTGCATGCTGCTCTCCTTGTGGTTGATATGGAGAGCGTAAAGCCTGACGTTGCGTGAGGCTCAAGCGGTTTTTAGTCGCGCGGGTGCAGACTGGCCCACAGGTGAGCGGCGGCCATGGTGCGGTGAGGGCTGTAGCGGGTCAGAATGTCTTCGGTCTGTTTGATGTCGGGACGCTGGTCGGCGCCCATCAGCGTTTGCAGCGCGGCGCGCACGGCGACGTCGCCGTGCAGCGAGCAGTCGGCATAGCCATAGCCGCGCAGCAGGCCGTAGTTGACGGTCCACGGGCCGATGCCTTTGACGGCCAGCAGCGCGGCCGAGATCTGGTCGATGCTGTTGTCGTCCGCCAGTTCCAGCCGCAATTCGCCATTGGCGACCAGGGTGGCGAGGCGTAGCAGCGTTTCCGCTTTGGCGCGCGAGAATTTGCGGCTGGTGAGATCATCCACCGACAGGGCGGCTGCGCTGTCCGCGTCCGGGTAGCACCACAAGCCGCTGCTGTGCTGGCGGCCGGCCTGCAGAATGAAACTGCGGCGCAGCGCGATCGCGAACGACAGGTTGATCTGCTGGCCGATGATGGCCCAGGTCAGCGCTTCAAACACGGTGGCCGATTGGACGATGCGCAGGCCGGGCTGCTTGCGCGCCAGTGCGCCGAACAGTTTGTCCTTTTTGACGAAGGCGCAGAACGGCGCCGGATCGATGCGCAGGCCGAGGATATTGAGCACCGCCTCGCGCGCCTGTTCGCGTCCCGCCGCGCTGAGCGGGCTGTCCGCTTGCACGCTGACGCGTGCTTCGGCACCGGCACCGGCGGGCGGCAGCGCGATGTCCAGCACCACCGGCACGCCATCCAGCAGCACGCCCTTGCGCAGGCGTTCGGCGCTGACTTCCTCCGCAATGCTTTCGGCATCGCGACGGTGGAAGGCCAGCACGTCGTCCAGCCGGTAATCGGGCGGCAGCGCCAGTTTGTAGGGCTTCATGCGCTGCGTGCGCTCAGCCGGAAGCTGGGACGGAAGCCGGTCACCAGCGCGGTACCGGTGATGACGATGGCGGCGCCGGCAAAGGTGTACCAGCCAACCGTCTCACCCAGGAACAGCACGCCCCACAGGATGCCGAACAGGGGACTGAGGAAGGTCACCGTCAGCGCCGACGACGGGCCGACGTCCTGAATCAGCCGGAAGTAAATCAGGTACGCCACGCCGCTGCACAGCACCGCCAGCGCCAGCACCGCTGCCATGATGCCGACCGTCGGCTCGCCAGGCGCCGGGAAGAACGGCACCACCGGCAGCACCATCAGCGCGGAGGTCCACATCGAGCCGTGCGCGTTGGCGAACGGCTCCACCGCCTTGGCCTGCTTGGCGTAATTGCTGGCGATGCCGTAGTTGAAGGACGCGAACAGCACCGCCGCGATCGCGATGCCGGCACCAGGCTTGGAGCTGACGTGATCGAAGCCCACCAGCAGCGCGACACCGCAGGTGCCAAGCGCGAGGCCGAGCAGCACTTTGCCGCTGACCATGGTGCGCGACCAGACGGCGGCAATCAGCGTGCCCCACAGCGGCGTGGTGGCGTTCAACACCGCCAGCACCGAGGCCGATAGCGTGCGCGCGGCAAACGCGAACATCAGAAACGGCAGCGCGGAGTTGAACAGGCCGAGGATGAAGTAGTGCTTCAAGTTCTTGCGCAGGTCCAGCGACTTTTTCAAAAAGACACCGACGACCGCCAGGAAGATGGCGGCGAACAGCACGCGGTATTCGATCAGCACCGCAGCGCCCAGCACCGGCGCGGCAATGCGCATGAAAAGGAAGGAACCGCCCCAGATGGCGGCCAGCAGAATAAGACGGAGTAGGTTGGCGGTGTTCATGCGGGTATTGTCGCGTATGGGAGGGCGGTGGACTAGTCGGTTCTTGCTGTTGAATTGCTACACGGCGCCGCTTTGCACCACGCAGACGGCGTCGCCCGCTTTGGTGGGCGCGGCGGCGTGCGGCACGATCATGTCGGTGGGGACGCCGTTTTTAATCGCCGTCATCTCGGCCAGAATCGAGATGGCGATTTCAGATGGCGTCTTGCTGCCGATGTACAGCCCGATCGGGCCGTGCAGGCGCGCCAGCTGTTCCGGCGACAGGTCGAATTCCAGCAGCCGTTCGCGGCGCTTGGCGTTGTTCTTGCGCGAGCCGATGGCGCCGACGTAAAAGGCATCCGACTTCAGCGCCTCCATCAGCGCCAGGTCGTCCAGCTTTGGATCATGGGTCAGCGCCACCACCGCGCTGCGCCGGTCCAGCCTCAACGACAGCACGATATCGTCCGGCATATCGTGCACCAGCTGCACGCCATCCACTTGCCAGCCGGCGCGGTACTCTTCGCGCGGATCGCAGACGATGACATGGTAATCCATGGCGGTGGCAATCTGCGCCAGGAAGCGCGACAGCTGGCCGGCGCCGATAATCAGCAGCCGCCAGCGCGGGCCGTGGATGGTAACCATGGCCTGCTCGCTGACCTGCAACTGCGCGCCCGGCGCGGCGCGCGACAGTTCCACGTCGCCGTTGTGCAGGTCGACCCGACGCTGCACCAGTTCATGCCGCTCCAGCCGTTGCAGCAGTTCGTCGATGCGGCTGCGTTCCGACAGCGGCTCGATCGACAGTTCGATGGTACCGCCGCACGGCAGGCCGAAGCGGTGCGCCTCGTCGGCGGTGATGCCGTAGCTGACGATTTCCGGCACGTTGCGGCTGATGCCTTCGTCGCGCACGCGCGCGATCAGATCATCCTCGATGCAGCCGCCGGACACCGAACCGATTACCGTGCCATCTTCGCAGATGGCCAGCGTGGCGCCGATCGGGCGCGGACTGGAACCCCAGGTCTTGATGACCGTGATGAGTTCACAGCGCTTGCCAGCGGCGATCCAGCTGGCGCTGGTTTTCAATACTTCGAGGTCGATGGAGTCCATGAATGGAATATACTACGGCTCTTCAAACATTGCAGGGAATAGCGATGCCAGGTAAAGAAGATGACGGCGCACCCAAATTCGGTCGCCTGCTGATCGTGCTGATCGTCGCGGTACTGCTGTGCGTCGCGCTCACCTGGCTGATGGCGACGGTGTTCCCAAATTTCCCTGGTTAGAGCTTGCAGGCGACTTCCAGCGCGCTGTCGAATGGACTGTCCGGCACAATCTCTTCCGGATTGAACTTCTCGAATTTGTAGTTTTCCACCGGCTCGCCCTTGCCCATGGCGTCGGGGTAGTAGATCTGCGCCATCAGGGTGCTGGTGTGGTCTTCGCACGCATACGTGTGCAGCATTTTCACCGAGCGGTACAAGCGGCCTTCCGGCGTTTTTTGCATGCGGGTGTAGCTTTGCATTGACCACACCTTGCGGGTTTTGTCGGTCTTCACCACGCTGGCTTTGTCGATGTAGTAGCTGGCGCCCTTGGCGCCGCCGGTGCGCACCCATTGCGCCGCCTGCGCCGAGCCGGCCGCCAGCAACATCAGCATTAACGCGACTGCGATCAGGCCGACTTTATTCATGGCGCGCTCCTTCAATCAGGGAACCAGTGGCAGATTGGCCGCTTTCTTCTTGCGGATGTCGGCCACGCTCTTGTCGATGGCGGTCAGGCGATAGGCCAGGCTTGGATGGTTGGCGGTGTAACCGTTCAGCACCGTGGCCGGATACTGCGTGGCGAGACGCTGCCAGAAGGCGTGCGCGCCGCTGATGTCATAGCCGGCACGCGCCACCATGTACAGCGACAGCTGGTCAGCCGCCGCATCCAGTTCCGGCGGCATCGGCTTGACGCCGGCGGTCCCGATCAGCATCGTCAGGTCCGGGCGCACCGCGACCAGATTGTCGATGATGCCGCCCACCGTGTAAGCCTGCTTGGTGGTCGCGGCATGGCCCAGCACATTGTGGGCGATGTCCTTGGCCAGCACGTAGGCGATGGCGTCGTCGCTCTGCGCGAAGTTGACCATGCCGCGCGTGATCATCACGCGCTGGCCGTCGGAATAGGCGTTGATGTTGTCCGAGTTGCCGATGTCGATCTTGAAGGCGCAGGCGCGCGTCACCGGCACCCGCAGTTGCTGATTGACGCCGGCGCGCTGCACGGTCAGATTGAGGAATTTGTTATTGGTCACCAGCGGGCCAAGAATGGCCGCCGCTTCGGTTTCGGCATTGGCGCCCACCGGCAGCAGCTTGCCTTCGGCGGCGATCAGGGCGTCACCCTTGCGCAGGCCAGCGCGGGCGGCGCCGCTGCCGGCCAGCACGGTGGCCACTTCCAGGCGGTCGCCGTAGTTCAGCACTGCGGCGGCGGCATCGGAAAATTCGCCGGGATAGGAATATTTGTTCTTGGCGGTGAAGCCGAGCAGGTTGCGCGCCTGGGTGCGGCACAGGTCCGCATTGTTGATCAGCAGCGGGCCGGCCACGCGGTACAAACGATCCTGCAGCGTCACCATCTGGCTCAGTTGCTGGCGCGCGGCCGCCATTTTGGCGGTGACCACCGGCGGCGCTTCGGTCGCGGTACTGACCACGGCGGGCGCCGGCTCCGGCGCGGCGGGCTTGGACTGGAAAGTGGAGCAGCCGGTCAGCGCGATCGTAGCCGTGGCCGCAGCCAGCGCCAGGGATAAGGTGGTGAATTGATTGATCTTGTTCATCCCTGTGTGCATCTCCATTTGCTTGTTAGTTCTTGCCGGTACTGCCGAACCCCCCCTGGCCGCGCGAGGTTTCGGTAGTGAAGTTGTCGACAAAGTTCAGCGCAACTTGAACAACCGGCTGGAACATCAATTGTGCAATGCGGTCACCAGGCTGTACAACATAGTCTTCGTTGCCAGAGTTGGCCAAAATGACGCCGATTTCGCCGTGGTAGTCCGAATCAATGACGCCAATGCCTTGTGCCACATGCACATGATGCTTCAGCGACAGGCCGGAACGCGAAGCCACAATGGCTACCAGGCCAGGGTCCGTCATGTTGATCGCCAGCCCGGTTGGAATCAGCTTGCGGTCTCCTGCGGGAATGGTGAGCGCTGCGGTGATACAGGCGCGCAAGTCCATTGCGGCGGAACCGTCAGTGGCGTAGGTCGGCAGCGGAACTTCTTTGCCCAGGAGATCGTTAACAATTCGGGCTTCAATACGTCTAAACATGTTCTAACCAAGTAGTGATTTGGCGTGATTGTAACCGAAACGGCTGGGATGCCGCGTCTGCGGTGGGGCAGACGCGGCCGGTGGTTGTGACGCTTAGCTGATCGACTCAGGCAGCACCGTATTCAGACCGTCAGTGCAGCCGACGGCGCTTTGCCAGTCAGCCTGGCTTTTCTTCCCGTTGAAGTATGTCACCAACTGCCTATAGTTATTGGGCAACTGGGACGGCCACTGGCGATACCAACTGATATGGCTGGCGTTAAGGTGTGTTGCGGCGAAGTCGGTGACCGTGCTGACGTCCTGTATGGTGCTACCGTTGCTCATGTAGTTGCCGGCATCGAAGTGCGCCAGGCTTGGCACAAAGCGCGAGGTCGACTTGATGATGTCATAGGACATGTATTGGCCGGCCAGAGTCGGTTCGATTTGGATAATATCGACCGCGCCGATGCCGACACCGGCTTGCACCAGCATGCGGGCGACGCGCGTGTCTTTTTGGTCGGCCACATAGTTGAAGCCGATCGTGAACAAGGACTGCTTGAATGCCTTATTCATTTCCACGGCAATCCGCACCTGGCCTTCGACGTAATCAGTCAGGGTGACGCTCTTTTGGTAATCCGAGTTGTATTTCTGCAGGACTTTCGCCAGCGTGTCGCCAGCGGAGGTTTCATCTATGCGGAAACCTTCAAACACGGGATCGCTATCGAAACGCTCGGCTATTTTTTGTGCCAACAGGATCAGGCGATCCTGAATGTACGGATTGTCGTAACGTGTTTTATAACCTTGTGCGTTATTGTGTTCGTACACGCCACCGCCGTATTCAGGATCGGTGAGAATGTATGCCGGGAAGGAGTTGGCGGCAGGGGCCGTATAGCTGTCGGTCAGCAAATAGACCAGCAGGTATTTATCGACGGGCGTGCCATCCTTGTTCTTGTAGATACGCAGGGCATCCAGCCATTTCTGGATGCCTTCCAGTTGATAGTCGCCTTTGGACGGCTCCAGATCCTTCCAGTACCATGGCCGTTCGATACCGCGCCACGCCGCCGTGGTGCCTGGCGAGGTTGTGGTCTCTATCAAGCTGGTTTCAAAGCTGTCCTGGCTTGAAAAGTGGCCGTAGGCCCAATCCGCGTACACATTCAGATAATGGCCAGGGTGGAAATTGACGACGCCTTTGTCGGCACGGGTATAGGTCACGGATGGCTGCACCAAACAACTGAAGCGGCCGACCTTGACCGTGGCCGTGGTACCGGTAGCGTAGTTCACGGGATTGGCGACGTATAGCATCAGACTGGCGGAATTCATGTCCCCCACGACTGCCGGCGGCGTCTGGAACACGGCGCGGAATTGGGCGTCGGCAGGCAGCACCTCGTCATCCGTCGAAACGCCGCAGCTATGGTAGTAGCGGCCGCCGTTGGCTTTGTACATGGTGATGGACGGGCCGCACGCTGCCAGATTATCGCTGAGTGCATCGCGATGGACTTCGCAGCGGACGGAGAACACGTCTTTAGGGCCAAGGTGCTTGATGATGTCGCGATTCATCGTGTAGTTGTAGAGCAATCCCGAGTAGTTCTGGTAATTGGGGAAAGTCACCGTCAGCTTGGCCAGTTTGCCGTAGCTTGCGCCATCCGGGTGGGACACGAGTTCGGTGACATTGCCGCGGTCGATATTGGCATAGCCTGCTGGCCCCAATTTGATAGTGGCAGCGGCGCCGCTGCCACCGCCATTTGCAAAGCTCACGTCTGGAGCAGCGGTGTAATTGCCGGGATTGATGATGGTGATGCCGGTGACCACGCCGTTCGTCACCACTGCCTTGGCAATCGCGCCGCCGGTGCCGGAGCCGCCGCTGAAGATCAGGTCGAAGCCGCTATTGGAATACCCGCTGCCGCCACTTAAGGTGTCGAATGAGGACACGCCCAGCCCTTCGGTGAACAGGCTGTTGTGGACGATATTCACCGAGCGCGGGTCGCTGACGATGTCATCCTGCGGATCGACAGCCAGTTCAAAGTTGTTGCTGATGGCCGCGTTCCATTTGGTGGCAATGGCTCGGCCGATGTAGAACGCTGCGACGTTAATGGGAGTGACGTTGTCTTTACTGTACGGATAGATCCAGGATGTGAAATTGTCGGCGGCAATGCGCGCTACGGGGGTAGTAACGTCGATGGCAACCACATTCGCATATTTGGACGCCTCGCTGAGAATCCATGTGTTGAGGGCTGGGATGGCGTTGCGTATAGCTTGAGTTGCACCAGTGGCGCTCGAATTGAGTGGCGTCTGGGTCAGCCACCAAACCCTTTGTGCTCCCGCCGATGCGCGCGCGATCACGGTAGTCCAGGCAGCTTTCAGATCCTCCAGGGAGGTGCTTTGGCGCAGGTCGTTCTGGCCGCCCATCAAGACAATGTCAGTCACTTTGGCACTGATGCAGGCATCAACTTGTGCGGTGAAGTGGTCCTTGACGGTCGCCCCGGACGCCGCCTGGTTGGCGACAATGCGCAAACGTTGATATGACAATGCCAGTGCCCACGTCAGATAGCCGTTGGCCATGTACTTGAATACCGTCCCATCGGAGGACGCATAATAGAACTTGGAGGTGACCTCGTCGCCGACAATGCCCAGCGTATTGTCACTGCCCGGAATGTTGTCGGTCGTTACCGTGCCGTATCGGGTCGAGATCTGGGTGGCGTATGCCTGGGAAAAAATTGCGGTATTACCGAGCGTGGATGCGACAGAAGCGGCAGTGACCGTTTTCAGGAAACTGCGACGAGAATTGCTCATAAGGGCCCCAGGAAAGTTAAAAGGAGCTCAAATAATAGCAAAATGTCTATTGTTGGTATATTTTTATGTACTCAGTTTTACAATAATTTACTTAGTGAAACGCCACCATGATGAGGTGGCGTTTGTTTATTTTGCGAATAGTGAATGTTGCGAGATCCGTTTCGAGATCTCGGAAATCAGTTGGCGCGCCAGCGTCAGCTTGTCGGCGCGCGGCAAAATCGTGTGGCCGTTCTCGTCGAACAGGATGATGGTGTTGTCATCCTGGCCGAAGGTGTGGTGGCCGATATTCCCTACTAGCAGAGGGATACCTTTTTTCTCGCGCTTGTCGGCGCCGAACTGCACCAGGTTTTCCGATTCGGCGGCAAAGCCCACGCAGTACGGATGGCCGGCCAGGTTGGTGCGCGCCGCCACCGTCGCCAGAATGTCCGGATTCTGTTCGAACTTGAACACCGGCGCGGTGCCGTCCGGGTTTTTCTTCAGTTTCTGCTCGCTGGCGTTGGCGATGCGCCAGTCGGCCACTGCCGCCACCGCGATGAAGATGTGCTGGTGATCGACGTTGCTCATCACCGCATCGTACATCTGCTGTGCGCTCTGCACATTGATGCGTTGTACGCCGAACGGCGCCGGCAGCGCCACCGGGCCGGACACCAGCATCACTTCGGCGCCGGCTTCGCGTGCGGCGCGTGCCACCGCGTAGCCCATCTTGCCCGAGGACAGATTGGTGATGCCGCGTACCGGGTCGATTGGTTCGAAGGTCGGGCCGGCGGTAATCAGGATGCGTTTGCCCGCCAGGACTTTGGGCTGGAACGCGGCCACCACTTCTTCCAGCAGCTGTTCCGGTTCCAGCATGCGGCCCAGGCCCACTTCACCGCAGGCCTGGTCGCCGGCCGCTGGACCGAAGATGGTGATGCCGTCTTCGCGCAGCGTTTCGGCGTTGCGCTGGGTGGCCGGGTTCTGCCACATCTCCACGTTCATGGCCGGCGCGATCAGCAGCGGCACATGACGTGGCCGCGCCACGCACATGGTCGACAACAGGTCGTCGCAGGCGCCGTGCGCCAGCTTGCGCATGAAATCCGCCGAACAGGGCGCGACCACGATGGCGTCGGCGTCGCGGGTGACGTCGATGTGGGCCATGTTGTTGTTGACGCGCGGGTCCCACTGGTCGGTGTACACCGGCCGGCCGGACAGCGCCTGCATGGTGACGGCGGTGATGAAGTGGGTGGCCGCCTCGGTCATCACCACTTGCACCGTGGCGCCGGCCTTGGTGAAGGCGCGACACAGTTCCGCCGCCTTGTAGCAGGCGACGCCGCCGGACAGGCCGAGAACGATTTTCTTACCAGTCAATTCCATCATGATGCGGCTCCGTTATTTGTTCACCCGACGCAGTTCGTCCAGGATGAACAGGCCGGCGCCGATGCAAATGGCCGAATCGGCGACGTTAAAGGCCGGGAAGTGGCCCAGACCGGCCCAGTGGAAATCCAGGAAGTCGACCACGTGACCATACAGCAGGCGGTCGATGACGTTGCCCAGCGCACCGCCCAGGATCAGCGACAGCGCCCACGCGAACATGCGCTGGCTGGCGTTTTTCTTCAGCAGGTAGACGATGAAGATGGCGGCACCGAGACCGATGGCGGTGAAGAAGTAACGCTGCCAGCCGCCGCTATTGCTAAGGAAGCTGAAGGCCGCTCCCTTGTTATAGGCCAGCACCAGGTTGAAGAAGGAGGTAATGAACTTCTCTTCGCCCAGTTGGAAGGTCTTGGTGATGGTGATCTTGGTCAGCTGGTCGATCAGGATGACGAGAGCGGCAATGCCCAGCCATGGCGTCAGGCTGCCGGAGGACTTGGTCGGGAAGATTTTTTTGGTGGCCATAAAATTTCTTGTTTGTTTGTGGCGGCGTTACCGCCGCACCCCGTGGTGTCTCGCCGGGGCGCGGCGGCCATAGTTTAAGCGAACTTGCGTTTTTCGCCCGCACCAAACAGGTTGCTGTGGCAGCGGCCGCAGAGGGTAGGGTGGTCGGCGTGGGCGCCGACGTCGGCGCGGTAGTGCCAGCAACGCTCGCACTTCTCGGCCGTCGAGGCGGCAACCGCCACCGCTTCATCCGCTTCCGCCGCCACTTCGCTCACCGATGCGAGCGAGGTGATGAAGATGAACTTGAGATCATCTTCCAGGCTGGCCAGCGCCGTGAACTTGTCGCCGGCGGCCTTGATGCTCAGCTCCGCCTGCAGCGAGGAGCCGATCGCGCCCGAGGTGCGCAGATCTTCCAGCTGCTTGGTGACTTCGGTGCGCACGGTACGCAGCGTGGCGTACTTGGTCAGCAGCGCATCGGCATCGGCCAGTTCCGGCAACTGCCACCAGGTCTGGGTGAAGATGGTTTCGTCGCTGTCCTTGTAGCCTTGCTCGCCGGCGAAGACGGCCCACGCTTCTTCGGCGGTGAACGACAGCGCCGGCGCCATCAAACGCAGCAGGCTTTGGGTCAGGTGCCACAGCGCGGTCTGCGCCGAGCGGCGCGCGTGCGAGGTCACGCCGCTGGTGTACAGGCGGTCCTTCAGGATGTCCAGATAGAAGCCGCCCAGGTCTTCCGAGCAGTAGTTCTGCAGCTTGGAGGTCACCGGCTGGAATTCATACTGCAGGTAGTGCTGTTGGATTTCCTTCTGCAGCTGCGCCATGTTGGCGATGGCGTAGCGGTCGATCTCCAGCAGTTCCGCCACCGGCACCGCGTCTTTGGCTGCGTCGAAGTCGGACAGGTTAGCCAGCAGGAAGCGCAGCGTGTTGCGGATGCGGCGATACGATTCGGTCACGCGCTTCAGGATCTCGTCCGAGATCGACAGCTCGCCGGTGTAGTCGGTCGACGCCACCCACAGGCGCAGCATGTCGGCGCCCAGCTTGTTCCAGACGTCTTGCGGGGCGACGGTGTTACCGATCGACTTGGACATCTTCTTGCCTTCGCCATCGACCACGAAGCCGTGGGTCAGCAGCGCTTTGTACGGCGGCGCGCCGTTCAGCATCGAGGAGGTCAGCAGCGACGAGTGGAACCAGCCGCGGTGCTGGTCCGAGCCTTCCAGATACAGGTCGGCCGGGAACGCGGATTGCTCCTTGTGCGAGCCGCGCAGCACGGTCTGGTGGGTGGTGCCGGAGTCGAACCAGACGTCCAGCGTGTCCTTGTTCTTCTCGTATTGCGAAGCTTCGTCGCCGATCAGGTCTTTCAGTTCCAGCGACTGCCAGGCGGCGATGCCGTCTTTTTCGATCAGCTGCGCCACTTGCTCCAGCAGCTCAGGGGTGCGTGGGTGCAGCGCGCCGGTCTCCTTGTGGACCACGAAGGCCATCGGCACGCCCCATTGGCGTTGGCGCGACAGAGTCCAGTCGGGACGGTTGGCGATCATACCGTGCAGGCGGGCCTTGCCCCAGTCGGGGAAGAATTCGGTCTGGTCGATGCCTTGCAGCGCGGTCTGGCGCAGGGTCGGGCCGCCGTCTTTCGGATGCGCGTCCATGCCGGCGAACCACTGCGAGGTGGCGCGGTAGATGATCGGGGTTTTATGACGCCAGCAGTGCATGTAGCTGTGGTCGAACATCTTGACTTCAAACAGCGCGCCGGCGTCCTTCAGCGCGGCGCAGATCGGCTTGGAGGCTTCCCAGATGGTCATGCCGCCGAACAGCGGCAGCGTCGAGGCGAATTTGCCGTCGCCCATCACCGGGGTCAGGATGTTGGCGTCCTTTATGCCATGCGAACGGCAGGAGATAAAGTCGTCCAGGCCATAGGCTGGCGCCGAGTGGACGATACCGGTGCCGCTGTCGGCGGTGACATACTCCGCCAGATACATCGGCGACAGGCGGTCGTAGAACGCGTCCGACGCGTGCAGCGGGTGACGGAAGCTGATGCCGGCCAGCGCCGCGCCGTCGCAGGTGGCGAGGGTGACGCCTTCCAGCTTGTAGCGCGCCAGGCAGGATTCCACCAGGTCTTGCGCCAGGATCAGCAGCAGTGGCTGGCCATCGCGCTCGGTCTGCACCAGCGCGTATTTCAGTTCCGGATGCACGTTCAGCGCCTGGTTGGACGGGATGGTCCATGGCGTGGTGGTCCAGATCACGATGAAGCCGTTTTCGGTCGGCAGCTGCGGCAGGTCGAAGGCCTTGGCCAGCTTGTCGAATTCAGCGAATTTGAAGCCGACGTCGATGGCCGGATCGCGCTTGTCCTTGTACTCCACTTCCGCCTCGGCCAACGCCGACTGGCAGTCGAAGCACCAGTTGACCGGCTTCAGGCCGCGATACACATAGCCCTTGTCCAGCAGCTTGCCGAGGGCGCGCAGTTCGTCGGCCTCGTTGGAGTAGTTCATGGTCAGGTAAGGGTTCTGCCATTCGCCCAGCACGCCCAGGCGGATGAAGTCCTTGCGCTGGCGCTCGACCTGCTCGTGCGCGTAGGCGCGCGCCTTGGTCAGCACTTCAGCGGTCGGCAGGTTCTTACCGTATTGTTTTTCGATCTGGATCTCGATCGGCATGCCGTGGCAATCCCAGCCCGGCACGTAAGGTGCATCGTAGCCGGCCAGGGTGCGGGCCTTGACCACCATATCTTTCAGGATCTTGTTGACGGCGTGGCCGATGTGGATGTCGCCGTTGGCGTACGGCGGACCGTCGTGCAGGATGAATTTAGGACGGCCGGCGGCGGCCTTGCGCACGCGCTCGTAGATTTTCTTCTCTTGCCATTGCTGGACCCAGCCCGGCTCGCGCTTGGCCATATCGCCGCGCATCGGGAACGGGGTTTCGGTCATATTGACCGGGTATTTACTCTCAGGCTTTTTTGCGGATTTGTTATCGGACATGGTATGCGTTCAGTGTATGTATGCTGTATTCAGGAATGCTGTGTAGCCGGCGCTCGTAGCTAAATCGCGCGGTCAAATTCGATCGGTGGCGCGCTTGGCGAAGAAGGCGCGGGCGATGTCGGCGTCGCGGTGGATGGCGGCCGTCAGCGTCGGCAGGTCGACGTATTTTTCCTCGTCGCGGATTTTTTGCAGGAATTCGACGCGCACCTGTTTGCCGTAGCAATTCTGCGCGAAGTCGAACACGTGCACCTCCAGCAGCACGCGGCCGCTGTTGTCGACGGTGGGGCGCACGCCCAGGCTGGCGACGGCGGGCAGTGGCTGCTCGCTCAAGCCGTGCACCTGCACGATGAAGATGCCGGCCAGCGCCGGACGATGCGGCACCCGCAGGTTCAGGGTCGGGAAGCCCAGCGTGCGGCCCAGCTTCTGGCCGTGGACGACGTGGCCGGAAATGGCGTAAGGATGGCCCAGCAGCGCTTCGGCGTGCGGGAAGTCGCCTTCGCCGAGCGCGGCACGCACGGCGGAGGAGGAAATGCGGGTGCTGCCGTTCATCACGGTCGGCAGCGTCTCGACGTGGAAGCCGTAATGACGGCCGGCCTCCAGCAGCATCTCGACATTGCCGGCGCGCCGGGCGCCGTAGCAGAAATCGTCGCCGACCATCAGCCATTTGACGTGCAAGCCCTCGACCAGCACCTTCTCGGTGAATTGCTGCGGCGTCAGCGCCGCGAACGAGGACGAGAAGTGCTCGACAATCACGCGGTCGACGCCATTGTCGGACAGCGATTGCAGCTTGTCGCGCAGATTGGCGATGCGGGCCGGCGCCTTGGTCAGGTCGCCCGACTTCTGCGCGAAGAATTCGCGCGGATGCGGTTCGAAGGTCATCACGGCGGCTTCCAGGCCCAGACCGGTGGCGGCGGCGCGCACGCGCGCCAGCAACGCCTGATGTCCGAGATGGACACCGTCAAAATTGCCTATGGTGAGCGCGCAGGGCGCGCGTGCCGCTGCATTGGGAAGACCTCGAAATACCTTCATGGGAATCTGGGGGAAACTTGTCGCAAATAAGGGATTATACGGGCAAACCCCCAAAGCGAAAAAAAAGCGCTGTCCCGGCCGGGCCGGAACAGCGCTTCGTTCATCAACCGGGCCGATATTACATCGGGTGGTTAATGTTCAGGGTCCAGTAACGGGCCAGGTCGGCGGTGCCGTCGGTGCCTTTGACCGATTTCAGCGTGTTCAGCGCGGCGGCTTTTTTGCCGGCGATGTTTTGCGCGATGCCGTAGTGCAGCTTGACCGCTTCCGGATTCTTGGCGCTGCCCAGCTTCACAGCCTGGTCGAACAGTGCCAGACCTTTGTCGGCTTTGCCGGCCGAGACCAGGCCGTAGCCCAGGTTGGCCAGCGCGTCGGCATCCTTGGCCTTGACCGCTTCGGCTTCGGCGGCGGCGGCCTTGGCGTCGAACTCGGCCTGGGTCTTGGCGGCCAGGTCTTTCAGACGCTGGTGACGGGCGGCGTCGGAACCGGTGCCCAGGATGTTTTTCTTGTAGCCTTGATCGATGATCTTGTTGGCTTCAGCCGGGTTGCCGGCTTGCAGCGACAGCTGGGCCATTTCCATGTATTCCGATGGCTTGGTCAGCAGGCCGTTGACCAGGCGCAGGCGCAGCACGTCCAGCGACAGCGTCGACGAGAAGCCTGGCTTGCCCGATACGCGGTTCAGCAGGTCGGCCCAGTACGAGGTCTTCGGATACGAACCAGCCAGCTTTTCCAGCGTCTGCACGTAGCCGACCTTGTCGTTCTGCTTCAGCTGGATGTTGGCCAGCATGCCCAGCTGGTTTTCGCTCAGGTTTTTGCTGGCTTGCAGTTCCTTGGCGGCTTCGGCGTATTTACCCGAGGTGTAGAGGATCTGCACGATGTATTCGTGGGCCGAGGTATTGCTTGGGTTGTCCTTCAGGACGCGCTGGAACCAGGTCACAGCTTTTGGATAATCCTTGGCGCGGTAGTAAATGCCGGCCAGGGCTTCCGAGAATTTTGCGGACTCGGCAGGCGACAGCTTGCCCGAGTTGATGACCGTTTCAAAGGCTTTAGCGGCGGCGTCGTTATCGCCGGCGGCCACTGCGGCCGAAGCGCGGGTGCGCTCGATCAAATAAGTTTCATTGGCGGTTTTGCCGCCGACTGCGTCAGTTTCTTTCAGTTTGGCAAGCGCTTCTTTGTTCTTGCCGGCCGCGGCCAGTTTCTGTGCTTCTTGCAATGGTTTGCCGATTTCTGCGCGCACCGTTTCTGCTGCATAGGCGACCGACGAGAAACCTGCGATGGGGGCTGCTGCAGTAAAACCAATAGCGGCCATTACCAGGCCGAGATGAGCGAGACGAAACTTGGTCATGGGTGAGTAATCTTTCTTCAAAAAAGCAAATAGGCAGGAATGGTCCTGCCTATTATTGTACATGGGACTTATTACTGGAACTGTTCGTTACCGACCAGACCAATCTTGGTCACGCCCAGACGCTGGGCCGAAGCCATCACGCCTGCGACGACTTTGTACGAGACCAGCTTGTTCGGACGCAGATGCACTTCCGGCTGGTCCGCTTGCGCGGCGACGTCGGTCAGTTTCGCTTCCAGGGTGCCGCGGTCGGGAACGACCACGTTATCCCACAGAATCGTACCGTCGAAGTCGACGTCAATCGTGACCACCACTGGTTCCTTGGTAGGCGGCGGCGGGGTGCCGACTGGCATATTCAGGTTGACCGAGTGATTGGCTTTAGGAATCGTAATGATCATCATGATAATCAGCACCAGCATCACGTCGATGAGGGGCGTCATATTCATTTCCATCATTGGTTCCGGATCCGCGCCTGCGGATGGGGAGCCGACATTCATACTCATGATGTTTCCTTTTAAGAAGGGCAGACCTGGCGCGCCAGGCCTGCGATGCACTGTCGGGTATTAACCCTTATCAGGCGGTTCGGTGATGAAGCCGACCTTCTGAATACCAGCACGCTGGGTAGTGTAAATAACCTTGCCGATTGCTTCGTACTTGGTTTCTTGGTCACCACGTACGTGTACTTCCGGCTGAGGCAATTTCACTGCTTCCACCTTCAGATTGTCGAACAATTCGTTCGCATCGCGCATCTTCCGTTGATTCCAGTAGATGTCGCCATCTTTGCTCACGACAATGTTCACGTCTTCCGGTTTGGTCTGAATAACCTGGTTGGTTTCTTCTGGCAGCTTGATCTTGATCAGCTTCAGAACAACCGGGCTCGTAATCAGGAAGATAATCAGCAGAACCAACATGATGTCCACGAGGGGCGTCGTGTTGATTTCCGACATGACTTGATCTTCGTCTCCGCTATCGGAGCCTACGGACATGGACATGGTTAATTACCCGACTTTTTTGGAACCGGTAGCGGTCGACATGGCGCCCGAGATCAGTACCGAGTGAACGTCAGCCGAGAAGGCACGCACGTCTTCCATTGCCGACTTGTTACGACGCACCAGCCAGTTGTAACCCAGAACGGCTGGAACCGCCACGAACAGACCGAAGGCGGTCATGATCAGCGCTTCACCCACTGGACCTGCCACTTTGTCGATCGACGCGTTACCCGACATGCCGATCGCGATCAGCGCATTGTAAATACCCCAAACGGTACCGAACAGACCGATGAACGGTGCGGTCGAACCCACGGTTGCCAGGAACGACAGGCCGTCTTGCAGACGCGACTGGACTTTGTCCACAGCGCGTTGGATCGACATGGTCACCCAGGTCGACAGGTCGATTTGCTCCAGCAGGGCGCCGTCGTGGTGCGCGGTCGCTTTGGTGCCGGTTTCAGCGATGAAGCGGAATGGCGAACCGTCGGTCAGCGAAGCCGAACCAGCAGCGATCGACGAAGCTTTCCAGAACTTGGCCGAGGTTTCTTTCGACTGTTTGAAGATCTTGGTCTGGTCGATCAGTTTGGTGATGATGATGTACCACGAACCCATCGACATCAGCGACAGGATGATCAGGGTGCCGCGCGACACGAAGCCGGCTTCCCACACAGCGGCGAAGCCGTATGGATTTTCCACTTCTTCTTTACCGTGAGCTGCTGGAGCTGCAGCGTCGGCTGCAGGTGCTGCTGCCGCATCTGCTGCTGGTGCTGGCGCCGAGGCTTCAGCTGCTGGGGCCGAAGCTGCGGCCGAGGCTTGCTCCTGCGCGAACGCTGGGGCGCTTACCAGGGCGGTTGCTGCGGTCACCGAGAACAGCACAGCGGCCAGTACAGCGGACAAACGGGTATTCTTAAACATGCTTCCTCCAAATTGATAAAATAATCAGATCGCTGGCGTAATGACAACGAAATTACTAAGTGAGACGGTGTTCTGCCTCGGTTTTACTCCAGCGTCCAGACGTATTGCATCTGCTGCCAGCCTTCTTGTGGTACGCCGTCGACGGTAGCCGGTTTGAAGCGGCATTTGCCGATACCAGCGACCGCAGCTTTGTCCAGATCCCTAAAGCCGCTCGATTTCACAACTTTCGAGTCTGCCACGTGACCGTCGGCTGCAATCAGGAACGACAGCTGAACGGTACCGGTTTCCTCGTTACGCAGCGACGACTTTGGCCATTCCGGTTTGGCGCAAGTGCCGAAGTCAACCACTGCCGCAGTACGGACACCGGTTTTGGCCGGGCCAGGTGGCGCCGGCGGTGCCGGTGGTGCTTTCTGGATTTCCGTCGTGGCCGGTTTCACGTTGGTCGCGTTAGCGATCGTGTTTTGCGGTGGTGGCGGCTGCTGCACGTTCACCTCAACTGGCGGGATGAATGGCGGTGGTGGCGCCTTCATCTCTGGCGGAGGTGGCGGTGGTGGGAGCTCTTTCGGTGGAGGAGGTTTCACCTCCTCAATGATCTTGGTCTCCACTGGTGCGACCATTTTGGCCACCAGACGTTTTCCCAAGCCCGTCACGATCCCATAAGCGACCAGGATGTGCAACAAAACGACAATTGTGATGCCTGTAAAGTTCTTCCCGGTGCTTTTCTCGTTGTGCGTGAAATTCATGCCTGCTTTCTCCAATACCAACTCTCTTTGGTGCTACTTAAACCCCAAAATGGCGACACAAAACAACAGCCGCATCCGGGACGTCGGCGAATTATACATACGAATTCTTGATTTTACATAGAATTTTCATCCCTAAAACCGGTTAAATTTCATAGGGTTTTCCTATGTGATAGCGCTCACTTTGCACCGTTCTGGCTCATCGAGCAAGACTCCCAGGCGCATTTTTGGGCACCCCCGCACCACGACGTTACTTAGTTTTCCCTTAAGGCCAAAAACCGAAGTTTATGCGCGTAACTTTACTACGTAACGTTGATAATTTGGCCGTAAAAGTTTCTTTTATGGAATTATGACTAGCACCGCTATACAAGTAACGATAGAAAAATATTGACTTATGGCGCGCGTCATGCATTCGGCAAAAAAAACCGGGGTCGGCGCACCGCCGCCGACCCCGGTTTTGACTCTTGCAAGAGCCGTGCCTGACTATGCAGGCGCTAGGGCGTCGAAATCAGCCCTATATATATGTTGGGTCAAAAGCCGCGGCCGCGTTTCTCCCGCTTTACTTCCAGCGTGCTGGTGACTTCGCCGTTCGGCCCCACTGTTTCCAGATGGACGTCGAAGCCCCATAAGCGTGCAACATGCTTCAAGACTTCGCCGGCCTGCTGGTTCAGCGGGCGGCGCTGGAATTGGGTATGGCGCAAGGTCAGCGCGCGGTCGTCCTGGGTATTGACCGCCCATACCTGGATGTTGGGCTCACGGTTGCCCAGATTATATTGTTCCGCCAGTTGCTGGCGCACATATCGGTAGCCGAGGTTGTCATGGATGGCCGAGACGCTGAGCTTTTCATTGTGGTCGTCGTCCAGCACCGCGAAGAAGTGGAACTCGCGGATCAGCTTGGGCGACAAATACTGGGCGATGAAACTCTCGTCCTTGAAATTGCGCATCGCGAAGTCCAGCGTCTTGCGCCAGTCGCTGCCGGCGATGTCGGGGAACCATTCGCGGTCTTCGTCGGTCGGGTTCTCGCAAATGCGGCGGATGTCGGTCATCATCGCAAAGCCCAGCGCGTACGGATTGATGCCGCTGTAGTAAGGGCTGTTGACCGGCGGCTGGTAGACCACGTTGGTATGGCTCTTCAAAAACTCCATCATGAAGCCGTCGCCGATCACGCCCTCGTCGTACAACTGGTTGAGGATGGTGTAATGCCAGAACGTGGCCCAGCCCTCGTTCATCACCTGGGTCTGGCGCTGCGGGTAGAAATACTGCGAAATCTTGCGCACGATGCGCACCATCTCGCGCTGCCACGGTTCCAGCAGCGGCGCGTACTTCTCGATGAAGTACAGCAGATTCTCTTCCGGCTCGGGCGGGAAGCGCGGCGCCGCCTTGGTGGCTTCCTCGGCCTCGCGCTTGGGCAGGGTGCGCCACAGCTCGTTGATCTGCGACTGCACATAGGCTTCGCGCTCCTTCTGGCGCGCGCGCTCCTGCGCCAGCGACAGCTTGGCCGGCCGCTTGTAGCGGTCGACGCCGTAGTTCTGGATCGCGTGGCAAGAGTCCAGCAGCAGTTCGACCGCGTCGATGCCGTGGCGCTGCTCGCACTCGGCAATGTAATTCTTGGCGAACACCATGTAATCGACGATGGCGTCGGCGTCGGTCCAGGTGCGGAACAGGTAATTGCCCTTGAAGAAGGAGTTGTGGCCGTAGGCCGCGTGCGCGATCACCAGCGCCTGCATGGTCAGGCTGTTCTCCTCCATCAGATAGGCGATGCAGGGATTGGAGTTGATGACGATCTCGTACGCCAGCCCCATCTGGCCGCGCTTGTAGCTCTTCTCGGTGCTGAGGAAGTGCTTGCCGAACGACCAGTGGTTGTACGACACCGGCATGCCGACCGAGGTGTAGGCATCCATCATCTGCTCGGCGGTGATGATTTCCAGCTGGTTGGGATAAGTATCCAGCCCGAAGCCCTCGGCCACGCGGCGGATTTCTTGGTGTATCTGCTCGATCAGCTCGAAGGTCCACTCGGATTGCTCCGGCAGCGCGTTCGGGTGCTTGGGCTTGGGCGTCATATCGTTCATGATTATTTCGGCTGCTTCTTGAACAGTTCACGGAATACCGGATAGATGTCGGCCGGCGTGACGATTTTCTGCATGGCGAAATGCGGATGATGGTCCGGCACCTGCGAATACTGTTCCCACAGATTCTGCGGCGGACCGTCGGTGATCTCGACATAGGTGTAGTACTGCACCTTGGGCATGATGGTGTTGACCAGCAGTTGGCGGCACAGCACCGAGTCGTTGTCCCAGTTGTCGCCGTCGGAGGCTTGCGCGACGTAGGCATTCCAGGCGCCGGCGCCGTAGCGCTCGTCGATGATCTTGTCCAGCAGGTGCAGCGCCGACGACACCACCGTGCCGCCCGATTCGCGCGAGTGGAAAAATTCTTCCTCGTCGACCTCGGCCGCAGCGGTGTGATGGCGGATGAACACCACCTCGATCTTGTCGTAGACCCGCTTCAGGAACAGATACAGCAGGATGAAGAAGCGCTTGGCGGTATCCTTGCGGGTTTCGTCCATCGAGCCGGAAACGTCCATGATGCAGAACATCACCGCCTGCGTCATCGGCTTGGGCACCTTGATGCGGTTGGTGTAGCGCAGGTCGAACGGATCGATGAAGGGGATCGCCAGCAGCCGCGTGTGCAGGTGATGGATCAGCTTTTTCAGCTCGATCACGCGGTGATCCTGCAGCGGCACGCCTTCGGCCAGCAAGGCCTCCAGCTCGTGCTCGGCCTCGATGACGCGCTTGCGCGAACTGCCGCCAACCGCGATGCGCCGCCCCAGCGCGCCGCGCAGCGAGCGCAGCACGTGGATATTGGACGGCGTGCCCGACATATTGTAGCCGGCGCGCTGGTTCTTGAAGTCGGTGCTGGCGGTCAGCTGGGTCTTGACCATGTGCGGCAGTTCCAGATCCTCGAAGAAGTAATTCATGAATTCTTCGCGCGACAGCTCGAAGATGAAGTCATCCTCGCTGGTCTGGTCGCTATTGCCGGCCTTGCCGCGACCGGCACCGCCGCCGCCCTTGGGCCGGTTGATCTGGTCGCCTTTCTGGTATTCCTGGTTGCCGGGGTTGACCACTTCCCAGATGCCGCCATGGGCGTGGCCAAACGAGGGCTCGCTCACATCCTTGACCGGGATGGAGACTTTTTCGCCGTTCTCAACGTCGGTGATGGAGCGGCCCTTGATGGCCCGTCCCACCGCGTCCTTGATCTGCGATTTATAGCGCCGCAAGAATCGCTCGCGGTTGACGGCGGACTTGTTCTTGCCCTGCAAACGTCGGTCGATGAGGTAAGTCAAAAGATGCCTCCTGCTGCTATTGGTCGGCGCCGCGCCGCCCTGTGCACGGGGCGGCGCGGATGATTGCTTAGGACGACTTCCTCACCCGCAGATACCATTCGCACAGCAAGCGTACCTGCTTGGCCGTATAGCCTTTCTCCACCATGCGCGCGACGAAGTCGGCGTGCTTGTTGGCATCCTCCGCGCTGGCCTTGGCGTTGAACGAAATCACCGGCAACAGTTCCTCCGTATTCGAGAACATTTTCTTCTCGATCACGGTGCGGAATTTCTCGTAGCTGGTCCAGGCTGGATTCTTGCCGCCATTATTAGCGCGCGCCCGCAGCCCGAAGTTGACGATCTCGTTGCGGAAATCCTTGGGATTCGAAATCCCGGCCGGCTTCTCGATTTTTTCCAGCTCGTTGTTCAGCGACTCGCGGTCGAAACTTTCGCCGGTGTCCGGATCGCGGTATTCCTGATCCTGGATCCAGAAGTCGGCAAAGGTCACATAGCGGTCGAAGATATTCTGGCCATACTCGGAATACGATTCCAGATAAGCGGTCTGGATTTCCTTGCCGATAAACTCGACATAGCGCTGCGCCAGATGCTCTTTAATATAAGAGAAGTATTTCTGTTCCAGCTCGGGCGGGAATTGCTCGCGCTCGACCTGCTGCTCCAGCACGTACAGCAGGTGCACCGGATTGGCCGCCACCTCGCTGTTGTCGAAGTTGAAGACCTTGGACAGAATCTTGAACGCAAACCGCGTCGACAGCCCGTTCATGCCTTCGTCAACGCCGGCATAGTCGACATACTCGTGGAGCGACTTGGCTTTCGGATCGGTGTCCTTGAGGTTTTCACCATCGTAGACCAGCATCTTGCTGAACACGCTGGAGTTCTCCGGATCTTTCAGCCGCGACAGGATGGCGAACTGCGCCATCATGCGCAAAGTGCCCGGCGCGCAAGGCGCACTCGACAGTGAAGAGTTGAACAGCAGCTTGTCGTAAATCTTGATCTCGTCGGTAACGCGCAGGCAGTACGGCACTTTGACGATGTAGATCCGGTCCAGGAACGCCTCGTTGTTGCGGTTGTTCTTGAAGGTTTTCCACTCCGACTCATTCGAGTGCGCCAGCACCACGCCGTCAAACGGAATCGCGCCAAAGCCCTCGGTGCCCTTGTAGTTGCCTTCCTGGGTGGCGGTCAGCAGTGGATGCAGCACCTTGATCGGCGCCTTGAACATCTCGACGAATTCCATCAAGCCCTGGTTGGCCAGGCACAGCCCGCCGGAGTAGCTGTAGGCGTCTGGATCGTCCTGCGAATAATCTTCCAGCTTGCGGATATCGACCTTGCCGACCAGCGAGGAAATATCCTGATTGTTTTCATCGCCAGGCTCGGTCTTGGAAATGCCGATCTGTTTCAGCACCGACGGATAGCGCTTGACCACGCGGAACTGGTTGATGTCGCCATTGAATTCGTGCAGCCGCTTGACCGCCCACGGCGACGGTATATTGCGCAGGTAGCGGCGCGGGATGCCGTAGTCTTCTTCAAGGATGGTGCCATCCTCTTCCTCGTTGAACAGGCCGAGCGGCGACTCGTTGACCGGCGAGCCCTTCAGGCAATAGAAGGGCACATGTTCCATCAGCGATTTCAGCTTTTCCGCGATCGACGATTTACCGCCGCCCACCGGGCCCAGCAAATAAAGAATTTGCTTGCGCTCTTCCAGACCCTGGGCCGCGTGACGGAAGTAAGAGACCACTTGCTCGATCACTTCCTCGGTGCCGTAAAATTCGCGGAATGCCGGATAAATCTTGATGACCTTGTTCGCAAAGATACGCGACAACCGGGTGTCATTGCGCGTATCGACCAGGGTCGGTTCGCCAATGGCGGCCAGCATGCGCTCGGCGGCGCTGGCGTAGGTCAGCCGGTCTTTCTTGCAAAGTTCGAGATACTCCTTCATGGACATCTCTTCTTCTTTGGTTCGTTCGTATCGTGCGGCGTAGTTGTCAAAAATGGTCATGAGAATGTCCTTTGATGATGAAAACCTGCTTGTCACGAGTCACCGGCAGTTCGCCTGCCCTGGCTCTGGTTCGTATAATCCTTTCAGTCTTATTCTTTTTGTGCTCAGCTTCTTTGGGTGGCACGGATTGCCCGTGCCGATGAGCTGGCTTTATGGCCGGATGGCGGCTTTTATGTGTTGGTCGTAACGCTTCTTACGTCTATGAAATTGATTATTGCGCTATTGGTGCAGGAAGTCAAAAGGTATGTCGTAATATCGTTAATAGTCTTTTGTAACAGCCTGATTTAAAACAGAAATATCGAATTAGTCACGTAAATTTCATCGCCTTTTCAGGCGCTTTGACACCACAGTATCACGCCTTTGCGAGATGTGCTGACACGCTACCCGCCGCATGCGATAAGATGATCCGATTTAGTAACCGTTTTTAAGTAACACGATAGGAATAAATAAAATGTTGAACGAACAATTGCGCCGCGTTTTGCAGCAGATGCCGAAAGCCGAGCTGCACATCCACATCGAAGGCTCGCTGGAGCCGGAGCTGATCTTCGCGCTGGCCGAGCGGAATGGCGTCAAGCTGAATTACGCGTCGGTGGAAGCACTGCGCGCGGCGTATGCCTTCACCGATCTGCAATCCTTCCTCGACATTTACTACGCCGGCGCCAGCGTGTTGCTGAAGGAGCAGGATTTCTACGACATGACCGCCGCCTACCTCAAGCGCGCCGAGGCCGACAATGTGCGCCACACCGAAATCTTCTTCGATCCGCAAACGCACACCCACCGCGGCGTGCCGATGGACGTGATCATCAACGGCATCTACCGCGCCTGCCAGGACAGCCCGGTCAGCGCCACGCTGATCCTGTGCTTCCTGCGCCACCTATCGGAAGAAGATGCGATCGCCACCTTGGAAGCGGCGCTGCCGTATCGCGACAAGTTCATCGGCGTGGGCCTGGATTCGTCGGAGGTCGGCAACCCGCCGGAGAAGTTCACCCGCGTGTTCGCGCGCAGCCGCGAGCTGGGCCTGCATCTGGTGGCCCACGCCGGCGAGGAAGGCCCGCCGGCCTACATCTACACCGCGCTGGACACGCTGAAAGTCGAGCGCATCGACCACGGCGTGCGCTGCCTGGAAGATCCGGCGCTGACCGAACGCCTGGCGCGCGAGCAGATGGCGTTGACGGTCTGCCCGCTGTCCAACATCAAGCTGTGCGTGTTCGACCAGATGGAGCAGCACAACCTGCTGCAACTGCTGGATGCCGGCATCGTCGCCACCGTCAACTCGGACGACCCGGCCTATTTCGGCGGCTACATGAACGATAATTTCATCGCCACCTTCGAGGCATTGCCACTGGGCCTGTCGCACGCGCAGCGCCTGGCGCGCAACGGCTTCGCGGCTGCCTTCCTGCCGGCCGCGCAGAAGCAGCAATTCCTGGATGAAGTGGACGCCTTCTTCGCGAAAATCTAAATGTTCGGACTCGCCCTCAACATGACCGCGCGCGACTGGCGCGCCGGTCAACTGCGCTTTCTGCTGATCGCGCTGACGGTGGCGGTGGCGGCCTTGTCCGCCACCGGCTTCTTCATCGATCGCCTGCGCAGCGGGCTGGATCGCGATGCGCACCAACTGCTGGGCGCCGACGTGGTCATCAGCGCCGACCTGCCGGTGCGGGACGCGTGGCGCGCGCAGGCGCTGCAGCGCGGGCTGGTGGTGACCGACAACATCACTTTCCCCAGCATGGCGCAGGCGGGCGAGGGCGAGCAATCCAGTTCGGTGCTGGCCGCCTTGAAGGCGGTCGGTCCCGGCTATCCGCTGCGTGGCAAGGTCAAGATCACCAATGACGTGGCGCAGGCCGAGCAAAGCGTGGGCACGCCGGCCACGCTGGTGCCGGCGGCCGGCACGGTGTGGGTGGAACCCGGCCTGCTGGGCAGCCTGAATACCAAGGTGGGCCAGCAGATCAAGCTGGGCGACAAAAGCTTCACCATCACCCAACTGATCGCTTCGGAGCCGGATCGCGGCGCCAACTTCCTGGCCTTCGCGCCACGCGTGATGTTTGCGCTGAGCGATCTCGATGCGACCAACCTGATCCAGCCCGGTTCGCGCGTCAACTACCGCTTGCTGGTGGGCGCGCCATCCGCGTTGAAGAACGGCGCGGCGGTGGCCAAGGCGTATGAGGAATGGCTGAAGGCACAAATTAAAGAGCAGAACATCAAGGGCGTGCGGGTGGAATCGCTGGACGGCCGCCCGGAAATGCAAACCACGCTGGAACGCGCCGACCGCTTCCTGTCGCTGGTCGGCCTGCTGTCGGCCATGTTGGCGGCGGTGGCGGTGGCGATGGCGGCGCGCCGCTTCATGCAGCGCCATCTGGACGCCTGCGCCATGCTGCGCTGCCTGGGGCTGACGCAGAACCAGGTGACGGTCATGTACTTGATCGAATTCCTGCTGGTGGGCGTGATCGGCAGCGCGCTGGGTGTGGCACTCGGCTTCGGCGCCCACTACGTGCTGCTGGAGGTGCTGGGCTCGCTGGTGTCCAGCGAGCTGCCTGCACCGACCATTTTCCCGGCGCTGCAAGGCATGGCGATCGGCATTCTGCTGCTGGCGGCGTTTGCGATGCCGCCCATCCTCCAGCTGCGCAAAGTGCCGCACAACCGCGTGATTCGTCGCGAGTCGGAGCCGCCAAAGGTTACCGCGCTGGCCACCTACGGCTTCGGCATGGCCGGCTTTGTGGCACTGCTGTTGTGGCAGGCCGGCGATGTGACCATGGCGCTGTACACCGCGCTCGGTTTCTTCGGCGCGTTTGCCGTGTTCGGGCTGGTGGGCTGGTTGGGATTGCGTTCTTTGCGTTCGTTGCGCGGCCTTATCGATCATCAGAGCTGGCGCTTCGCCATCACCTCGCTGCAACGCCGTCCTGGCGCTACCATTGTGCAGGTGGTGTCGCTGGCGCTGGGCATGATGGCGCTGCTGGTGCTGACCGTGGTGCGCGGCGACCTGATGACGGCCTGGCGCAACGCCACGCCGCCGGATGCGCCCAACCGTTTCATCATCAATATTCAGCCGGAGCAAGGCGCGGATATCGCTCAGCGCCTGAAGGCGGCTGGCGTGAATTACGCGCCGCAGTATCCGATGATACGCGGCCGCCTGACCGCGGTGAACGGCCAGCCGGTCACCGCCGAAACCTATACCGATGAACGCGCGCGCGGCCTGGCCGACCGTGAGTTCAACTTGTCCAGCATGGCGCAGATGCAGGCCGAGAACAAGATCGTTGAAGGCAAATGGTTCGAGGACAAGCCTGGCCAGCCGGAAGTGTCGGTGGAGCAGGGCATTGCCAAGACGCTGCGCTGGAAGCTGGGCGACAAGCTGCGCTTCGATATCGCCGGCACGCCGGTGGATGTCAGCATCACCAGCATTCGCAAGCTGGATTGGGGTTCGATGCGGGTCAACTTCTTCGCCATCATCAACCCGGCGGCGATGACGGATATCTCGCAAAGCTGGATCACCGCCTTCCATCTGCCGCAGGGCCAGGGCGCGCTGATGAACGCCCTGACGCGCGATTATCCGAATCTGACCATCGTCGACGTTGGCGGCATTCTGCGTCAGGTGCAGGCGGTGCTGGATCAGGTGATTACGGCGGTGGAGTTCCTGTTCATCTTCACGCTGGCCTCGGGCGTGCTGGTTCTGTACGCGGCGCTGATGGGGTCGCAGGACGAGCGCACCCGCGAGGCCGGCCTGCTGCGCGCGCTGGGCGCCACCCGCAAGCAGCTGTCGCAGGCGCAGCTGATCGAGTTCACGCTGGTGGGCGCGTTGTCCGGCGTGCTGGCGGCCAGCGGCGCGGCCGCCATGGGCTGGGCGCTGGCCACTTACCAGTTCAAGTTTGCCTGGGAATTCAGTCCGGTGGTGTGGCTGGTCGGGCTGCTGGCCGGCGCGCTGTGCGCCATCGGCGGTGGCTGGCTGGGACTGCGCAACGTGCTGCGCCAGCCGCCGCTGCAAACCCTGCGCGAAGCCTGAAGGTTCAAGCTGCGGCCACCTGTGGCTGCAGCTCGCGCAGGAACTGGGCGTAGGTGTGTGGGCGCTGATCGAAGTAGTGGCCCGGCAGGTCGAACAGCGCCCAGTAGTAAGTTTCCCTGCCGTGGCAGATGCGCGGCGGCTGGCAGTAGCGGTGCCAGTGCCCGGCCATGCTGCTGCGGTACATGCCATCGCCGAACGGATCGCTGAAAAAAGTCAGTACGCGCCGCTCCATCAGCGCATCCAGCAGCGAGCGCGGGGCGTCGCTGTCGCGCGCGATTTCGTATTGCGCCTGCATGCTGTCCTCGGTTTCGATCGCCATCAGCGTGGCCTTGCCATGCTGGTCGAGGAACAGGATGCCGGTCGGATTCGGGAAGATGTAATGCTCGACGAAACCCAGTGCGCGCTTGAGTTCCCGCACCACCTCGGCCAACGCCGGATCGGTGAGGAAGCGGTAATCGTGCAGCGCCACCATCTCGCGCAAGGTGTCGGAGCGGTGATCGAAGTAGCGCTCCTGTGCCGCCAGCACCTCCGCCTCCAGCAGGTCCAGCGCGTGGTCATCGCTCTTCTTGATGTAGCGGTCAATCAATCCGCGGTTGAAGGCGGTGACGGCGATCTTCTCGTCGGCGGCGCCGGTGAACAGGATCTTCTTGCACGGCAGATGCGCCACCGCCTCGCAGAATTCCAGCCCGTTCATCTGCGGCATTGAGTAATCCACCACCAGCACCGACGGCACCGCGAAGCGTTCGCGCTGCTCGGCGATGCGGTAGATGCGCTCCAGGTCCAGCGCCACATTGCATTGATCGGCCGGCAGGTTCTGCATGTCGAAGTTGACGTGCAGCGGCACATTGCTGTCCGGCGCCGAGGCGCGCAGCCAGTGCAGCGCCTCGGTGGTGTCGTGGAAGGTTTTATTGGCCAGCATCGGATCAAGCTGGAACGACAGGCTGCGCAGGAAGGAGTCGCTATCGTCGATCAGCACGGTCAGCGTGGGGTGGGCATAAACGGGCAGGTGCATGATTACCTCGCGGGGAATTCCAGGATGAAGATGGCATAGGCGCTCTCGCGCGATACGCAACGGATGCGTGCGCCCCAGGCGTCCATGATCTCCTGGCACAGCGCCAGGCCGATCCCGGCGCCGTTGTGCGGCGGGTGCGAAAAAAAACGGCGGAAGATCAGCGACATCTGCTGCGGCGGGATGCCGCAGCCGGTGTCGATGAACAGCAAACGTGGCGGCTGCATGCCGCCGTCGATGACGATGCGCACCCGCCCTTTGCCGGCGCGTTGCACCGCGCGCAGCGCATTGCGCAGCAGGTTGAGCAGCACCACCACCGCCAGCTCGGTCTGGCCGGCGAACTGAAAGTTGTGACGCACCTCCAGCTTGACCATCTTCTGCTGCTTCAGGCTGGAGAAGGGATAGCGCTTCAACACCGCTTCCACCACCGTCTCCATCGACACCATCTCCACCGGGCGCAGGTTTTGCCGCACCGCCGTGGCGCTCAGCAGGAACAGGTCGATCATGTGATTCATGTGGCGCACCTCGAACTGGATGCGCGCCAGCGCGTCGATGATGGTCAAGCGGTCGGCCTGGCTGTGGCCCTGAGCATCGGCCATCATGCGCAGCAGGCCGCGCACATTGGCGTCGACGCTGGTGAGCGGCGTGCGCAGCTCGTGCGCCACGGTGGCCAGGCCGGCGCCCATGCCGGCCAGCTTTTCCTGCGCCAGCACATGGCGGCTGATCTTGGCCACCGACAGCACGGCAATCGTGAACCAGTGGATCGGCACCTGCTGCAGTACCTGGTCGCTGCTCATCATCGCGCTTTCGCCCAGCGCGGCGGCGGCGGCGCAGGCCAGCGCGGTGCCGATGACGTAGGCGCCCAGCGCCAGGCCGGTATCGAAATGGAATAGCACCACGATGCCGATCAGCAGCGACTCGCCCCACACCCCGGACGCATGGTTCATCAGGAACATGAAGGTGAAGAAGAACGGAAAAATGTAGCTGAGCGTGACCAGCAGGTAGAGGTTGAGCATCTGCCGGCTGAACTGGCGCGCGAACAGGCCCAGCGCGCACAGCAGGATGCCCAACAGCCGCAGCGACAGCGATTCGTATTGCTGCGGGAAGAAGTGCTGCCAGATCACGTAATACAGCGGCATGCCCACCGTGCCGATGCAGGCCAGCAGCAGCACGCGCACGGTCGCATGGTCTTCGCGGCCGTGGTATTGCAGCAGGGACTGGAGCAATCCGTGCTGCCATCGCTTGCAGCGTTCGGGCAGGGTGAGCCTCATGGTGACATTTGATTTTTATCAAGCTTCCATCATCGCCTTAATTTGCAACTTGTTTGGACAGATCAAAGCGCTAATTGATCCGCATCAATCTCGATGGGTTTTTTTAGCCGCATGGTGGCGACTTGGGGTTCTTAAAAAAACAAGTTTATTTGTCCAAATCTCAAGGAGATACGCCATGATCCATGCCATTGCTCACAATTCATCTCTCACCCACCTGCCCGAATTCGTCACCCGCCGCATGGACCTGCATTACGTCACCCGCATCGAACAGTTGCTGGGCGGCGAGCATCCGCATGCCTGGCAGCCGACGCCGGCCGGCGCCGTGTTTTTAGCCGGCAACGACTATCTGTGCCTGGCCGGCGAACCGGCGCTGGTGGGCGCGCAGGTGACGGCGCTGCAGCGGAGCGCCGGCGAGTTGCTGATGTCGGCCGTCTATCTGCAGGAGGGCAGCGCCCAGCATCGGCTGGAGCGCAAGCTGGCGCGGTTCATGGGCGCCGAGGATGGCATCCTGGCGCAATCCGGCTGGGCCGCCAATGTCGGCATCGTGCAGACGCTGGCCGGGCCGGGCATTCCGGTCTACCTCGACATGCAGGCGCACGCCTCGCTGTGGGAGGGCGTGCAGTCGGCCGGCGCGCTGGCCGTGCCCTTCCTGCACAACGACATGGAGCATTTGCGCAAGCAGTTGCAGCGCCACGGGCGCGGCCTGATTGTGGTCGACGCGCTGTACAGCACCAACGGCAGCCTGGCGCCGCTGGCCGAGCTGGCGGAGATTGCCGAGCGTAGCGGCTGCATGCTGCTGGTCGACGAATCGCACTCGCTGGGCACGCACGGTCCGCGCGGCTCCGGGCTGGTGGCGGCGGTAGGCCTGAACGAGCGGGTGCATTTTCGCACCGCGTCGCTGGCCAAGGCGTTTGCCGGGCGGGCTGGCTTCATCACGTGTAGCAGCAAATTCAAGGGCTACTTCCTGTCCGAGTCGCGGCCGGCGATTTTCAGTTCCTGCCTGCTGGGGCACGAACTGGCATGGTTTGATGCCGCGATCGACTTCATCGCCGCCGCGGATCAGCGCCGCGCCACGCTGCACGCCCAGGCGCGCGCGCTGCGCGAGGAACTGAGCGCGTTGGGCTACAACGTCAGCGACGGCAGCGAGCAGATTATCGCGCTGGAACCGGGACCGGAACCGAAGACGCTGGCGCTGCGCAAGCTGCTGGAAACGCACGGCATCTACGGCGCCATGTTTTGCGCACCGGCCACGCCCAAGAACCGCTCGCTGGTGCGGCTGACGCTGAATTCGGGACTGACGCGCGCGCAGCTGGATCGCATCGTTCACGCCTGCGATGCGATTCGCCACCAGGTCGGGCTGGAGGACTGGTCGTCGACGCGGCGCCGGCGCCGGCTGGCGTTGGTATAAGCTATCATGGCGGGTATGACTGAAGAATCCCGCACCCTCTACGAAGTAATTGGCGGCGAGCCGACCATCCGCGCGATGGTCGACCGCTTTTATGATTTGATGGAGCTCGAACCCGAGTTCCAGCTGCTGCGCTCCGTGCACGGCCCCTCGCTGGAAAACGCCAACCAGCGCCTGTTCATGTTCCTCAGCGGCTGGATGGGCGGTCCGGACCTGTACCAGGAAGCGCACGGCCATCCGCGCCTGCGCATGCGGCACATGCCGTTTGCCATCGGCACCCAGGAGCGCGACCAGTGGCTGCGCTGCATGGCGTGGGCGATGGAGGACACCGGCATCGACACCGAATTGCGTGTGCGCCTGATGAATTCCTTCTTCCAGACTGCGGACTGGATGCGTAACAAACCGGATTGATTCCATGAGCCAGATCGAGTTTTTCGTGCTGCTGGCCGGATTGGCCGTGGTGGTGGTGTTGCAGGTGCTGGTGTTGCTGCGCTCACGCGGCGGCGGCGGTGGCGCTGGTGGACCGACTGGCGATCTCGCTGAACGCATCGAACGCGTCGAGCGCGAAGTGCGCATGCAGTTGCAGACCACGGCGCAGACCAGCAACGCCGCCGTGGTCCAGCAGTTCGACGGCGTGCGCCGCCAGCTCGATGAACAAAGCCTGGCCGCGCGCCACGAGCAGGCGCGCACGCTCAAGCTGTTCGCCGACAGCATGAACCAGCGCATGCTGGAAGTACGCGTGATGCTGGAGACGAAGATCAAGGATCTGCAGGCCGACAACGGCGCGCGTCTGGACGAGATGCGCAAGACGGTGGACGAAAAACTGCACGCCACGCTGGAGTCGCGCCTGACCGCCTCGTTCAAGCAGGTGTCCGAGCGGCTGGAGCGCGTGCACCAAGGCTTGGGCGAGATGCAGCAGCTGGCGCTGGGCGTGGGCGACTTGAAGCGCGTGCTCACCAACGTCAAGACGCGCGGCACCTGGGGCGAAGTGCAGCTGGAGATGCTGCTGGAGCAGGTGCTGACGCCCGATCAATACGCGAAGAATGTCGAAACCATCGTCGGCAGCGGCGCGCGCGTGGAGTTCGCGCTCAAGCTGCCGGGCCAGAACGACAACGGCACGCCGGTGTGGATGCCGATCGACGCCAAGTTCCCGAAAGAGCAGTACGAACGTCTGCTGGAAGCGGCCGATAACGCCGACGCCGAAGGCGTGGCGCAGGCCGGCCGCGAGCTGGAACGCGCGGTGCGCAATGAGGCGCGCACCATCGCCGAGAAGTATGTATCGCCGCCGCACACCACCGACTTCGCCATCCTGTTCCTGCCGACCGAGGGGCTGTACGCGGAAGTGATGCGCCGTCCCGGCCTGGCGGACGAACTGCAGCGCGTGAACCGCATCAGCATCGCCGGACCGTCGACGCTGACGGCGCTGCTCAACAGCCTGCAGATGGGCTTCCGCACACTGGCGCTGGAAAAACGCTCGTCCGAAGTGTGGCAGGTGCTGGGCGCGGTGAAGACCGAATTTTCCAAGTTCGGCGATGTGCTGGCCGCCACCAAGCTGACATTGGAGCGCGCCGCCAAGAATATCGAATCGGCCGAAACGCGCAGCCGCGTCATGGCGCGCAAGCTGAAGACGGTGGAGGCGTTGCCGTCCGAGACGGCACAGCTGATGCTGGGTGGCGAGCTGGATAAGGGCGATCTCGATACCGAGTAATTACATGTTTGTGCGTGATTTGGCGTGTTTATGCGTACTTGTGTACAATGTGCGCATGAAACGCGACAACCTCCTGCTGCAAGAGCGGCACTCATTAATACTTCAACAACTCAACGCCGAGGGCCGCGTGATCGCGGCCGTGCTGGCGCAACAGCTCAAGGTCACCGAGGACACCATCCGGCGCGACCTGCGCGACATGGCCGCCGCCGGCTTGTGCCAGAAAGTCTACGGCGGCGCGGTGCGCATGGCGGCGGCGCCGGAAAGCGGCACGCTGGTGCAGCGCATGGAGCGCAAGCAGGACGACAAATCGTGTCTGGCTGCGGCGGCGGCCACGCTGGTGGCACCCGGCGGCACCATCTTCCTTGATGCAGGATCGAGCAACCTCGCCATCGCCGAAGCGCTGCCGGAGATGCCGCTGACGGTGCTGACCAACGCGCCGTCGATCGCCGCGCGCCTGCTGGAACGGCCGCAGATAGACCTGATCATGATCGGTGGCCGCATCCGTCAGAGTCTGGGCGGCAGCGTGGGCGCGACCGCGATGCGCGAACTGGAGCAGTTGCAGCCCGACCTGTATTTCATCGGCGCCTGCGGCGTCGACCTGCATGCCGGCGTCACCGCTATCGATTACGAGGAAGCCGAATTCAAACGCCGCCTGGCGGCACAAAGCAAGGCCACCGCCGTCGTCGCCACCACCAGCAAGATCGGCGCGGTGGCATCCTACCGCGTGCTGCCGATTGCCCAATTAACCCATCTGATTGTCGAAGCGCAGACCAGTGACGACGTGGACGAGGCTTACGCGGTCGCCGGTACCGGCTTGCTGCGCGCGGGAGCGCTATGAATAACATCGGTTTGAAACAGTGCGTCTCGACGCGATTGGCGTTTCTGGCGGCCGGCACGGCCATGTCGTCGTGGGCGCCGCTGGTGCCGTTTGCGCAAGCGCGCACCGGCGTCGAAGCGGCGCAACTGGGCTTGCTGCTGCTCTGTCTCGGCATCGGCTCGATGCTGGCGATGCCGGTTACCGGTGTGCTGGCCGCGCGCTTCGGTTGCCGCCGTGTGATTTTGTGGTCCGGCCTCGGTTGCTGCGCGGTGTTCCCCTTCCTGGCGATCGCGCCCAGCGCGCCCTTACTGGGATTGACGCTGTTCCTGTTCGGCGCCGCCATCGGCACGCTGGATGTGTCGATGAACGTGCAGGCGGTGATCGTGGAGAAGGCGCACGGTGGCGCGCTAATGTCCGGCTTTCATGGCCTGTTCAGCGTCGGTGGCATCGTCGGCGCCGGCAGCATGAGCGCCATGCTGTGGCTGGGCATGGACATCGTCACCGCCGCGCTGGTGATGGCGGCGGCGGTGCTGCTGATGATGCTGGCGGCCGGCCCGCATCTGCTGCGCGAAGCGCCGGCGGCCGAGCGCGATGCGCCGCTGCTGGTGGTGCCGCGCGGCGCGGTGGTGCTGATCGGCGTGCTGTGCATGTTCGTGTTTCTGGCCGAAGGCGCGGTGCTGGACTGGAGCGCGGTAATGCTGACCAGCGTCGGCATGAGCGGCGCGCAGGGCGGTCTCGGTTACGCGGCGTTTGCGGTGGCGATGACGATCGGCCGGCTGAATGGTGACAAGATCGTGCAGCGCTGGGGCGGTCGCCGCATCCTGCTGCTGGGCGGGCTGGCGGCTGCGGCGGGCTTCTTCATCGTGGTGCTGGCGCCGTCGGCTTGGCTGGCGCTGCCGGGCTTTGTGCTGATCGGCTGTGGCGCGTCCAATATTGTGCCGGTGCTGTTCACGGCGGCGGGCAGCCAGCAAGACATGCCGGCGGGATTGGCGGTCAGCGCGATTTCCACCATCGGTTATGCCGGCATTCTGGCCGGTCCGGGCGTGATTGGCTTTGTCGCCCATGCCATCGGTTTGCAGTGGGCGTTCGCGGTGCTGGCCTGCGGCATGCTGCTGGTGGGGCTCAGCGGCTGGTCAGCTGTTCCAGCCGCAGGCGGTGACGCTCGTCCGTGACGCTGCGCGCGGCCAGGTACACGGCCAGCGTGACTGAGATGCCGCTGCCGCCGGCCAGCAAGAACATCAGCAAGATCTGATAGCGCACTGCGTCCATCGGGTCCATGCCGGCCAGGATCTGGCCGGTCATGATGCCGGGCAGGGTGATGATGCCGGCGGCCGACATCTGGTTGATGATGGGGATCAGCCCCTTGCGCACCGAGTCGCGTATCAACGGCGCCAACGCCGCGTTGCGGGTGGCGCCCAGTACCAGCTGCGCTTCGATCGCGGCGCGCGCGTTGACCACGCCGCCGTAGAACGTGTCCAGCCCCAGGCTGGCGGAATTCAGCACGTTGCCCAGCACGATGCCGATCAGCGGCACCGCGTATTGCGGTTCGTACCATGGCGTTGGATGCAGCACCGTCAGCAGCGCCAGCACCACGGTGGCGATGCTGGACAGGCCAACACTGGCGGTGGCCAGCCACACGCCCGGCCAGCCGCGCAAGCCGTGTGACGGCCGCATCGCCACTTCGCGCGCGGCGGCGACGATCATCAGCAAAGCCACGGCCAGCGTGGCGGCCGGCGAGGCCAGCGCGAATACCCAGCGCAACACCAGTCCCACCAGCAGCAACTGCACCACCATGCGCGCGGCGGACCACAGCATCATGCGCTGCATGCGCAATCCCAGTCGCGCCGAAATAGCGGCGTTCAGCACCACCAGCGTGGAGGCGATGGCGAGGTCGGTGGCGCCGGGCTGGATGGCGTTCATGCGGCGTCCTCGCTCAGCATGCGGTCGCGCATATGGAGCTGGCGGTGGCCGAGTGTGTGCGCTTGCGTGGCCGAGTGAGTGACCAGGATCAGCGACAGGCCTTTACCGGTCTCCTGGCGCAGCAGCGTTTCGGTGGCGGTGACGGATTCAGGGTCCAGCGCGGCGGTGGGTTCGTCCAGCAGTAGTACTTTGGGATGGCAGGCCAGTGAGCGGATCAGCGCCATGCGCTGGCGTTCACCGGTCGACAGGCGGCTGATGTCCTGCTCCAGCAGCGCCGGTGACAGGTGCAGTTGCGGCAGCAGTTCGCGCACGCGCGGCATCTGGCCGGGCTGGAAGTGTTCACCGGCGGTGGGCAGCCACCACGCCGGTTCGGCCGGCTGGTAGACCACTTGCGCGCGCCACGTGGGGGCGCTCATGCCGGCGCGCGGTGCGCCGTCGAGCAGCACTTCGCCGGTGTTGGGATCGAGATCGCACAGCATGCGCAGCAGCAGGCTTTTGCCTGAGCCGGATGGACCGGCGATGGCGATGCATTCGCCGGCCGCCAGTGTGAAGCTGTATGGTCCGGCCAGCGGCGATTGCAGATGGCGGACTTGCAGGCGTGGCGCTGGCGATGCGGCTGGCGGCATGGTGCGTCGTCAGGTCAGGCCGTCGAACAGCAGCACTTCGACCATCTGGCCGGCGCTAACGTTGGCTTGGTCGTGGTGTAGCACCACGATGCAATTGGCCTCGGTCATGGAGCTGAGGATGCCGGAGCCCTGGGCGCCGGTCAGCCGTACTTGCGGCGCGCCGTCGGCGCCACGGCTGACGATGCCGCGCTGGTATTCGGTGCGGCCGGCGCGCTTCTTGATGTTGTCGCTGGCGCGGGCCTGCATGGTTTGCAGCCTGGCTTCGCTGCCCATCATGCGTAGCAGGGCGGGGCGGGCGAACATGTAGAACGAGACCATCACCGCGACCGGGTTGCCGGGCAGGCCGAATAGCCAGGCGCTGTCTTGCTCGGTCTGCACTTTGCCGAAGGCGAGTGGGCGGCCGGGGCGCATGGCCAGCTTCCAGAAGGCGACGTCGCCGATCAGCGCCATGATGTCGCGCGTGTAGTCGGCCGCGCCTTCGGATACGCCGCCGGAGGTGATGATGGCATCGGCCTGACTGGCGGCCTGGCGCAGCGCGGCTTCCAGTGCTTGCGGGTCGTCGCGCACCACGCCCATGTCGATCACTTCGCAGCCGAGTCGTGTCAGCATGCCGAACAGGGTGTAGCGGTTGCTGTCGTAGACGCAGCCTTGGTCCAGCTTTTCACCGAGCGAACGCAGTTCGTCGCCGGTGGAGAAGAATGCGACTTTGAGTTTGCGGCGCACGCTGACTTCAGCGATGCCGAGTGAGGCGATCAGGCCGAGGTCCGCAGGGCGCAGCAGCTTGCCGGCGGGGATGGCGATGCCGCCTTGGGGCAGGTCTTCGCCGGCGCGGCGCAGATTGGCGCCGGCGTGGATGGCGTTGTTGGAGATGCTGACCTGATCGCCATCAATGGCGGCGGCCAGTTCCTGCGGCAGCACGGTGTCGCAGCCGGGCGGGATGGCGGCGCCGGTCATGATGCGCACGCATTCACCGGCCTGCGGCGCTTGTGCGAACGGATGGCCGGCGTAGGCGATGCCGATGCTGCGGAAGGTGCGGGTGCCGCCGGCTGGCAGATCGGTGCCGCGCAGCGCGTAGCCGTCCATGGCCGAGTTGTCGTAGGCGGGGACGTTGATCGGCGAGATGATGTCGGCGGCCAGCACGCGGTCCAGCGCGGCCAGCAGCGGCAGCGTTTCGGTCGCCTCGACCGGCGTCACGCGCGCGCAGATCAAGCGCTGCGCCTCCTCGACCGCCAGCGCCGCCGGATCGCTACCGCGTCCCGCAGCCTTGCCGCCATCGCGCCGCGCCGCGCTTTCGCCCGCCGCGTCTCCATCGCGTTCCGCAGCCACGCCATGTCCTGCCGCTGCGTCCCCCGCCGCGCTGCCACTGGCCGCTGAAGCCGCGCCCCCGCTCGTCGCGGTCGCGCTGCGCTCGTGATGCTGCAGCTCTTCCAGCGTATTGATATTGCTGAACGCCGCGCTGTCCTCGAACAGCACTTCGGTGATGCGCAGCGTTTTGTAGAAGCCCTCCATGCGCCGGGCGCCGGTCTCCAGATACGCCTCCAGCTGCGGCAGCACCGACGCCTTCACCAGACTGAAGACCGGATGCGGCTGGCGAAACGGCGCCGCCTCCGGCTGTTCCGGGTCGCGCTCCATGGTCACCGCCATCGCCAGATCCGCGCCCTCGGCCTCCATCGCCGCATGCAAGCGCGCGGCCAGATCAACCGGGAAGAATGGCGAATCGCACGGCGCCGTCAGCAGCAGCTCGGTAGGGCAGAACTGCAAGCCCACCTGCAAGCCGGCCAGCGGCCCGGCAAAGCCGTCGAGATAATCCGGCAGCACCGCCGACTCGCCCGCCACCACCTGATACTGCGGCAGATTGCGATTGGCATTGACCGCCAGCGACGCCACTTGCGGCGCCATGCGATCAATCACATGCGCCACCAGCGAGCTGCCGCGAAACGGCTGCAAGCCCTTGTCCACGCGCCCCATGCGCGTGCCGCGCCCGCCCGCCAGTACCAGTCCGGTGACCTTGCTCTTCAAAGACAAACTATCCCCCGATATAAGACATTTCCACTTTATTGGCGCCGCGCCGCAGCGCCACCGTCTGACTGGTGCGCAACTCCGAATAGCGGTCGCCGCGCGCGCGCCACAGATGCGCCAGCGCGGTGCTGATCTCGGCATCGCTGCGACCCTCGCGCAGCAGCGCGCGCAGATCGTGGCCGCTGGTGGCAAACAGACAGGTGTACAGTTTACCCTCAGTCGACAGGCGTGCGCGAGTACAGTCGGCACAGAATGCCTGGGATACACTTGAAATCAGGCCGATCTCGCCGCTGCCGTCAACGTAGCGCCAGCGCGCGGCGGTTTCGCCGGTGTAGTTGGCGGCCACCGGTTCCAGCGGCATTTCGGCGGAGATGCGGCGCACCACTTCGGCCGACGGAATTACTTCGTCCATCTTCCAGCCGTTGGAGGCGCCGACATCCATGTACTCGATAAAGCGCAGGATGTAGGGCGAGCCGCGGAAATGGCGCGCCATCGGCAGGATCTCCTGGTCGTTCATGCCGCCTTTGACCACCATGTTGATCTTGATCGGGCCGAGGCCGACCTGGTGGGCGACATCGATCCCTTTCAGCACATCGTCCACCGCGAAATCGACATCGTTCATGCGCTGGAAGGTGGCGTTGTCCAGCGCGTCCAGCGAGACCGTCACGCGCTGCAGGCCGGCGTCCTTCAGCGATTGCGCCTTGCGCGCCAGCAGGGAGGCGTTGGTGGTCAGCGTCAGATCGAGCGGCTTGCCGCTGACGGTTTTCAGTTCGGCCAGCATGGCAATCAGCCGTTCGATATTTTTGCGCAGCAGTGGCTCACCGCCGGTGAGGCGGATTTTTTCCACGCCGTGCGCGATGAACAGTTTGGCGATGCGGGCGATTTCTTCAAACGACAGCAGCGCGGTGTGGGGCAGATATTGGTAGTCGTTGTCGAAGATCGCTTTCGGCATGCAGTACACGCAGCGGAAGTTGCAACGGTCGGTGACCGAGATACGCAGGTCGTGCAGCGGCCGCGCCAGGCGGTCGCTCAATAAACCGGTGGGCGCTTCCAGCTGCGCGGGGACGACCGGCACTTGGCGCGCGTCGTCGCGCTGCTCGGTCATCATGATGATTTTTTCTGCCATGGGTCGCAATCTTGCCGTTTTTGAAAAAACTGCGTACGCCCTCGCGCACGCAACCAGTTACGATACCATGTTCGTCAGTTTAGCGCCCTGTACCAAGGGCAGGGGATAAAAAAAGGGAAGCCGGCGGCTTCCCTTTTTTTGTGACTGCCTGCCGTGATTAGCGGCGGGTGTCGACCTGGACCAGCGGTTCCTCGTTGACCGGCGGCAGCGGCTTGCGTTCACGCGGAACGCGTACCGGTGCCACGACCTGGGCGGCTGCTTCCTGGGCGGCGCGCAGCTTGGCTGGGTCGGTCGCGGCCAGGGTCAGGCCGGCGGAACCGAGCACGGCTTGCAGGTCGATCTGGGCCGATGGAGCGGCTGCCACTGGCGCCGGGGCTGGAGCGGCAGCCACAGGGGCTGGCGCAGCAACGGCGGCCGGTGCGGCTTCCACCACGGGGGCGGCAACCGGTGCGACTGGCTCGGCGGCTACTGGAGCGGCGACCACTGGTTCGACAGCGACCACTGGCGCGGCAGCTTCGGCAACCGGAGCGGCTTCCACTGGGGCGGCAGCGGCTGGCGCTTCCACTGGTGCGGCGACTTCGGCACCAACCGGCGCGACAGCTTCGACCGGGGCTGGCGCGGCTTCCACGGCAGCAGCTTCGACTGCGGCAGGGGCGGCCACGGCTACAGCTGGTTCGGCGGCCGGTGCGACGACGACTGGCTCGGCGGCGACCGCTTCGGCAGCGACAGGCGCAGCGATAACTGGCTCAGCGACAACTGGCTCAGCGGCAGCCACAGGAGCGGCGGCTGCAGGGGCGGTTGCGACTGGCTCAGCAACGGCCGGCTCGGCCACGGCTGGTGCCGCGACTGCTGGCGCTTCGTCGGCTGGGGCTGCGGCTACTACAGCGGTGGTGGCAACTGCGGCATCGGCGCTGTCGCCAGCGTCGGCGGACGAAGCGAAGCTCAGTTCAGCTTGTTCGCCAGCTTCAGCGGCTGCTGCGTCCTGGCCTTCGACACCTTCGCGTTCGCGGCGATTGCGGTTGCGGCCACCACGACGGCGGCGGCGGCGCGGCTCTTCGCCGTCCACTGCGTCGTTGTCGTCACCTTCCGGACCGGCGTTAGGCGCCGATTTCAGAATGCTGACGGCGGCGTCCGTCACCGGACCGGTGGTCGGCGCGGCAGCGTTCAGTGCCAGCTCTTCCACTTTGGCTTCCACTGGTGCCTTGTCGGCGCGCGGCTCGCGTGGCTGACGTGCTGGACGCTCGCCACGTTCCGGACGCTCGGCGCGCTCAGCACGCTCACCGCGTTCGGCGCGCTCACGGCCTTGGCCTTCAGCGGCTTGGGCGTCACGCGGCTCGCGTGGCTCACGCGGTGGACGCGGCTGACGTGGCGGACGGCCGTTGGCGTCGGCTGCCTTGGCTTCTTCCTGACCTGGACGGGCGGCGCCGGCTTCCTTCTCCTCGCGCTCACCGCGGCCGCCTTTGGCGTTACGGTTGCGGCCGCGTTGGCCACGCGCGTTGCGGTCGGCATTGCGGTCGCCACCGGCGGGTGCTTTGACCACGATGGTCGGCTGCTGCGGCAGTGCCGGTGCGGCCGGGGCGCCGGTGAAGAAGCCGATCAACTTGGCGAAGAAACCTTGCGGTGCGGGCGCTGGCACAGGGGCCGGCGCTGGCTTGATGACGGTTTCGGTCGGCTTGCGGTCGACCAGCGGTGCCGGCTGCTCAGGGGTGATGGTCTTGACCATGGCTTCCTGACGCGGCTTGGCTTCTTCCTTCTGGCGCTTGCTGTAGGCCATGTCGGTTTCGGCTTGCTCGGCCAGCGAGTAGCTGGCGGCGCTGTCTTCCAGGCGCGGATCGTCGTGCTTGATGCGCTCCAGCTTGTAGTGCGGGGTTTCCAGGTGCTTGTTCGGCACCAGGATGATGGTGATGCGGTGACGGGTCTCGATCTTCAGCACTTCGCCACGCTTCTCGTTCAGCAGGAAAGCGGCGACGTCCACTGGCACTTGCACGTGGATGGTGGCCGAATTTTCCTTCATCGCTTCTTCCTGGATGATGCGCAGGACTTGCAGCGCCGACGATTCGGTATCGCGGATGTGGCCGGTGCCGGAGCAGCGCGGGCAGGTCACGTGCGAACCTTCCGACAGCGACGGACGCAGACGCTGGCGCGACAGTTCCATCAGGCCGAAGCGGGAGATCTTGCCCATCTGAACGCGGGCACGGTCGTGGTGCAGCGCGTCTTTCAGACGCTGTTCCACTTCGCGCTGGTTCTTGGCCACTTCCATGTCGATGAAGTCGATCACGATCAGGCCGCCCAAGTCACGCAGGCGCAACTGGCGGGCGACTTCTTCGGCGGCTTCGCAGTTGGTGTGGAAAGCGGTGGTTTCGATGTCGGAACCGCGGGTGGCGCGGGCCGAGTTGACGTCCACCGATACCAGGGCTTCGGTGTGGTCAATCACGATGGCGCCGCCGGATGGCAGCGGCACGGTGCGGCTGTAGGCGGTTTCGATCTGGTGTTCGATCTGGAAACGCGAGAACAGCGGCACGTCGTCGCTATAGCGTTTTACGCGATGCACCATGTCCGGCATCACGTGGCTCATGAACTGGTGCGCCTGCTCGTAGATCTCGTCGGTATCGATCAGGATCTCGCCGATATCCGGCTGGAAGTAGTCGCGAATCGCGCGGATCACCAGCGACGATTCCTGGTAGATCAGGAACGCGCCCGAGGCCGACTTGCCGGCGCCTTCGATCGCGCGCCACAGTTGCATCAGGTAGTTCAAGTCCCACTGCAGTTCTTCGACGCTGCGGCCGATGCCGGCGGTGCGGGCAATCACCGACATGCCTGGCGGCAGGTCCAGCTTGTCCATGGTTTCGCGCAATTCCTGGCGCTCTTCCCCTTCAACACGGCGCGACACACCACCGCCACGCGGGTTGTTCGGCATCAGCACCAGGTAACGGCCGGCCAGCGAGACGAAGGAGGTCAGGGCGGCGCCTTTGTTGCCGCGCTCTTCCTTTTCGACCTGGACCATGATTTCCTGGCCTTCGCGCAGCGCTTCCTTGACCGAGGCGTTGCGTACATCCACGCCTTCACGGAAGTAAGTACGGGCGACTTCCTTGAATGGCAGGAAACCGTGGCGATCTTCGCCGTAGCTGACGAAGCAGGCTTCCAGCGACGGTTCGATGCGGGTGATCACGCCTTTGTAGATGTTGGACTTGCGCTGTTCGCGTCCGGCGGTTTCGATGTCGATATCGATCAGTTTCTGACCGTCGACAATGGCTACGCGCAGCTCTTCTTGCTGCGTAGCATTAAACAACATGCGTTTCATTTTTATAAACTCCGCGACCCTTGGGCCATCTCTATGCCGCCCGGTTTCTTAGTCCGGGGCGACGAGCTACAGGGATATGCGCGAGAATTGGAATGATTGCGGTGGGTATGCCCATCCTGTGCGGCAGCGCAAAGCGGCCGCAACTGGGCGCATGAGGTTGATCGACATGCCGATTGCTCGCTTCATCTGTAGTTCTCCATGCGGCCCCAACGGACGGCAGAAAAGAACAGACGGAGAGCAGCGTCTTAATGGCCAGATCGCGACCAGGCTTCAATACTACAAGTGTTGCAACTTCGGTATACAGGCTGATGCCAGCCTTCCGTCGAGCTTGCAGTAAAGCATAGGGTCTGGCGAAAACGGCAAGCGTTATCAACTACTCATCAACCGGCCAGCCGAACTTATGATCTGGCTGACCGGACTTTATCCTTACTATCCAATCATTCTTCTTCAGCACCCCTGTCGCCATCCGATTACAACTACGGTGCAACCCTGATTCAGGCAGGGGTGGTGCGCATACATTTTTTCCTCTGAATTTGCAATTTGGCGAGGCCAGTGGAGACGCCCCTGTGTAAAATGTGCTTTTATTCTTACACTTGCCGCAGTGAGAACCGCAGCGAAACGATTATATATTCAAAATGAAGGACTTAGAGAGATTTCTGGGAAGACAGAGCAAATGAAGATGCAAAAAGATGTTGTTCCCGCTTCAACGTCCGCCCCGCTGCAAGCCCAATTCGTCACCATCACTGAAGAAGAAGCCGGTCAACGGATCGATAACTACCTGTTGCGCGTTTGCAAAGGAGTGCCGAAAAGCCACGTCTATCGTATCCTGCGCTCGGGTGAAGTACGTGTAAACAAAGGCCGCATCGACCAGTTGTACCGCCTGGTCGAGGGCGACGTAGTGCGGATTCCACCGATCCGCCTGGCGGAAAAACCGGACAATCACGTGCCGGCCGCCGAATTTGCGATTATTTTCGAGGACAGCCACCTGTTGGTGATCGACAAGCCGGCCGGCGTGGCCGTGCATGGCGGTTCCGGGGTGTCGTTTGGCGTCATCGAACAGCTGCGGGCGTCGCGGCCGGACGCCAAGTTCCTGGAACTGGTGCACCGCCTGGACCGGGAAACCTCCGGCCTGCTGTTGTTGGCGAAGAAACGTTCGGCACTGACCAGCCTGCACGAGCAGATGCGCGATGGCCTGACCGACAAGCGTTACCTGACCATGGTGGCCGGCGACTGGAAAAACGCGCGCCAGCATATCAAGTTGGCATTGCATAAATACACCACCGCCGACGGCGAACGCCGGGTCACGGTGTCGGACGAGGGGGGCCAGCCGTCGCACACCATCTTTAGCCTGCTGAAGAAATTCGACGGCTATGCCTTGCTGGAAGCCGAACTGAAGACCGGGCGCACCCACCAGATCCGCGTTCATCTGTCATCGTCCGGCTTCCCCATCGTAGGTGACGACAAATACGGCGATTTCGCGCTCAATAAGGCATTGCAGAAAGCCACCGACACGCGCGGCGCGCTGAAGCGCATGTTCTTGCACGCGCATCAAATTACGTTTACCCATCCCGAATCCGGTAAAAACATGACGCTCAACGCGCCATTGGCCGCCGAATGTGAGCGATTCTTGGTAAGCTTGGGAAAACCTCTTAACTAATCGCAAACACATGCCACGTAAGCAATTTGATCTGATCGTCTTCGATTGGGACGGTACCTTGATGGATTCGACCTTAACGATCGTCAAGTGCATCCAGGCGGCGGCGCGCGACCTCGGCTTGCCGATTCCGCGCGACGATGCCGCCGCCCATGTCATCGGCCTCGGCCTGCATGAAGCCATGCAGGCGGTGTTGCCGGACATTGACCCGGCCTATTATCCGCGCATGGTGGAGCGCTATCGCTACCATTTTTTGTCGAAAGACCACGAGATCAGCCTGTTCCCCGGCGTGTACGACATGCTGCAGGAGCTGTCGCAGAATGGCTATTTCCTGGCGGTGGCCACCGGCAAGAGCCGGGTCGGCCTGAACCGCGCCATGAACGACGTCAAAGTCTTGTCGTTGTTCGACGCCACGCGTTGTGCGGACGAAACTTTTTCCAAGCCGCATCCGGCCATGTTGCAAGAGCTGACGCGGGAGTTGGGCCAGGATATGCGCCGTACCGTGATGATCGGCGATACCACCCACGATTTGCTGATGGCCAGCAATGCCGGGGCGGCCGCCGTGGCGGTCGAATACGGCGCTCACCCGGTCGACCAGTTGACCGCGTGCAAGCCTCTGTACTCGGCCAAAACCGTGGCTGAACTGCACCAATGGTTGAGCGAGCACGCCTAAATGGATGAAATCCTGATCTGCGCGTCGGACGCCATCGACAATGGCGGCAAGGGCGTGCGTTTCCGGCTGACCGCCGGCGGCGCCGATGGCACCGGCTTCGTGGTGCGGTACGGCGGCAAGCCGTACGCCTACCTGAACCGCTGCGCCCACGTGCCGATCGAGCTGGACTGGGCCGAAGGCGAGTTCTTCGAGTCCAGCAAGCTATACCTGATGTGTTCGACCCACGGCGCGGTGTACGTGCCGGAAACCGGCCAGTGTGCCGGTGGTCCATGCCGCGGCGGCCGGCTGCGGCCGATCGCGGTGGTCGAGCGCGACCAGCAGATTTACTGGCTGCCGGATGACTATGTGCGTCCGGCGCGTGCCTGATTTAACCCCAAGAAAAACCAATGAGCGACAACATCGAACCCGGCAACACCCCCGCGCCTGCGCCCAAACAGCCGGTCCAGGCTTCCAACTGGGAGCGTGAAGTGCTGGAAAAACTGGTCTTCGCGACGCTGAAAGAGCAAAAGGCGTCGCGCCGCTGGGGCATTTTCTTCAAGGCCGTCACGCTGCTGGTGATCGTGTTCGCGCTCAGCGCCTATTTCGATTTCAGCTGGACCGGCTCGGACGGCGAAACGCTGGGCCGCCACACCGCGCTGATCGAGGTCGAAGGCGCGATCGACTCCGAGGGCAGCGGTTCGGCGGCGGTGGTGATCCCGGCGCTGAACAAGGCGTTTTCCGACAGCGGTTCGGTGGCGGTGGTGTTGCACATCAATAGTCCGGGCGGCAGTCCGGTGCAGGCCGGCATGATCGTCGATGAGATGGTGCGCCTGCGCAAGGGCTATCCGGGCAAGCCGCTGTACGTGGTGGTGGATGAAATTTGCGCCTCGGGTTGCTATTACATTGCCGCCGGCGCCGACCGCATCTACGTCAACAAGGCCAGCATCATCGGCTCGATCGGCGTGCTGATGGATGGTTTCGGCTTTACCGGCATCATGGAAAAGCTGGGCGTCGAACGCCGCTTGCTGACCGCCGGCGAGAACAAGGGCTTTATGGACCCGTTCAGCCCGCTGACCGAAAAGCACAAGCAGCACGCCCAGGCGATGCTGAATGAAATTCATGAACAATTCATCCAGGTGGTGCGCGACGGTCGCGGCAAACGCCTGAAGGAAACGCCGGACATGTTCTCCGGCCTGTTCTGGACCGGCGCGCACGCCATCGACATGGGCCTGGCCGATGCCTACGGCACCGTCGACAGCGTGGCGCGCGACGTGGTCAAGGCCGAAGACATCGTCGACTACACCCAGCACGAGGGCTTGCCTGAGCGGGTGCTGAAGAAATTCGGCGCCGCCATGGGTGCCGGCGCGATGAAATCGGCGGTGGACACGGTGAAACCCAGCCTGCGTTAATCCGCATGAGTTTTAGTCATAGTGATAGGACGACTGGCGCAGTGATTAATGTTATCAATACGGTCTTGTTTTAGCTTGCATATCCGGAGTGGTGAACTATAGTGGCTTTGTAGTTCTTTCCAAGGGGGGCGATATAAACACTTTCCGGTTGTTGCAGCACAGACTCAGATAGAGCTACTCGGCCGCATTGCGATGCGGAGTTGAGTGAATTTCGATTCCTCGTTCAAGTCCCTTGTGGGGCTGGAAACAGCGGCGTGATGCCGCTGTTTTCGTTTGTGGGCTGAGCGAAGCCGCCGGCCTCCAGCCAGGCCAGAAACGCGGCTTGCTGGGCGGCATGCCATTGTGCCTGGAGACTGGCGGGCGGGAACGGCGTGTGACGGCAGCGCTCCAGCAGCAGCGCGGTGCGGTGGGCGGCGGCCTGGGCTTGCGCCACTGGGTTGACGGATGGGGTCATGGTTTTTCCTGCTGGGTATTCCGACGTGCAGTAGGCGAATTCCTAATGCGGTTTCAGTCTATCAATAGAATTGCGGCATGGTTTGATATGCATCAAGCCGGCACGCATCCTGTAAAATCGCGCCTATGAGTAAATTATCCTTAGACCGCATCCTGCAATCGCAGGGCTATGGCACGCGCAAATTCTGCCGCACCCTGATCGATGACGGCGAAGTCACCATCAATGGCGTGGTGCACGACAATTACAAAGAGACCATCGAGACCGATGGTCTGGTATTCCACCTGTTCGACGAAGACGTGGTGTATCGCGAACACGTCTACATCGCCTTGCATAAACCGGCCAACTTCGAATGTTCGCGCAAGCCCAGCCACCATCCGGGCGTGCTGACCCTGCTGGCGGAAGAACTGACCTGGCGCGATGTGCAGCCGGTCGGCCGGCTCGACCACGACACCACAGGCATGCTGCTGATGTCGGACGATGGCGCTTTTATCCACGCACAATCGTCGCCGAAGCGCCACGTACCAAAGATTTACCAGGCCACTACGGCCGAGCCTGTTACTGACGAGCTGATCGCGCAGATGCTGGCTGGCGTGCAACTGCACGACGAACCGGCGCCGCTGGCGGCGCAAACCTGCGTCAAGCGCGGCGAGTACCAGCTGGAAATCGTGCTGGAGCAGGGTAAGTACCATCAGGTCAAGCGCATGCTGGCCGCCGCCGGCAATCATTGCGCGGCCTTGCACCGCTCGGCCATCGGCAAGCTGGAGCTGGCTGCGCTCGACCTCAACGAAGGCGAATGGTGCTATCTCACCGCTGAACAACTGGATTTGCTGACACCCGCATGAAACTCGCTACCCTGAACGATGGCAGCCGCGATGGCCAATTGATGGTGGTCTCGCGCGACCTGAAAAGCGCGCAACTGGCCGACGGCGTGGCCCGCACGCTGCAGCGCGCGCTCGACGATTGGAGCTTCATCGCGCCGCAACTGGACGCCATCTATCAGGATCTGAACCGGGGCGGCGGTCGCCGCAGCTTCGATTTCGAGCCGAAAAACTGCATGGCGCCGCTGCCGCGCGCGTTCCAGTGGGCCGATGGTTCGGCGTACGTCAATCACGTCGAACTGGTGCGCAAGGCGCGCGGCGCCGAGTTGCCGGCCTCGTTCTGGGAAGAACCGCTGATGTACCAGGGCGGTAGCGATGATTTCCTCGGCCCGATGGATGACATCGTGCTGGCGCGCGAACAGTGGGGCATCGATTTCGAAGCGGAAGTGTGCGTGATCACCGACGATGTGCCGATGGGCGTCACCGCCGACGAGGCGCACCAGCGCATCCGCCTGCTGATGCTGGCCAACGATGTGTCGCTGCGCAACTTGATTCCGGAAGAGCTGGCCAAGGGTTTCGGTTTTGTGCAATCCAAGCCGGCCACCAGTTTTTCGCCGGTGGCGGTCACGCCGGACGAGCTGGGCGATGCCTGGAAGGGCGGCAAGGTGCATCTGCCGCTGCTGTCGACCTGGAACGGCAAGCTGGTCGGCAAGCCGCAGGCCGGCGTCGACATGGTGTTCAACTTCCCGCAACTGATCGCCCACCTGGCCAAGACGCGCAATGTGCGGGCCGGTTCCATCATCGGCTCCGGCACCGTGTCCAACAAGGACAGCAAGAAGGGTTATTCCTGCATCGCCGAGCAGCGCTGCCTGGAGATGATCGCCGGCGGCGAAGCGGTCACGCCCTTCATGGCGTTTGGCGACACCATCCGCATCGAGATGCTGGACGACGGCAAATCGGTGTTTGGCGCCATCGAACAGACCGTCAAACCAGCCTGAGTTTCCCTAGGGAATCGTGGATATGGCGGTGAAAACCGGCCGTATTCCACCGATGCCCGCGCACTGCCGCCACCGATAATGGCAGGGTCGAATAACCCAAAAGCAGCAGGCAGACCACATGGCAGACGAGAGCGACGCCGAAAAAACAGAACCCGCGTCAGCGAAGCGCCTCGAGCAGGCGCGTGAGGAAGGCGACGTTCCCCGATCGCGGGAAGTGGCGACGTTTACCGTGCTGATGGCGGCGGGTGCCGGCCTGTGGGTGTCTGGCGACAGTCTGATCCGTCAGCTGCAAACCGTGCTGATCTCCGGCCTCAAGCTGGATCAGGAGCAGATTTTCGACGCCGACGTGCTGTTCCACCGCATCGCGGTCGACGTGGTGCAGGTGCTGATCACCTGCTTGCCGCTGGGCCTGGCGGTGATGGTGGTGGCGCTGGCCTCGCCGATGCTGATCGGCGGCTGGCTGTTCAGCGCCAAGGCGTTCACGCCGAACTTCGGCAAGCTCAATCCCATCAGCGGTATCAGCAATATGATCTCGACCAATGCCTTGGTCGAACTGGTCAAGGCCATCATGAAAACCATCGTGGTCGGCTTTGTGGCCTGGCTGGTGGTGCTCAAGTACAAGGACGCGGTGATCGGCCTGTCGCTGGAACCGCTCAAGCTGGGCATCGGCCACACCCTCAATATGCTGGCCAGCTCCTTCATGTTCATCGTTGGCGCGCTCGGTCTGATCGCCGCCATCGACGGGCCGTATCAGATGTGGCATTACGCGAACAAGCTGAAGATGACGCGCCAGGAACTGATCCAGGAATCGAAGGAATCCGACGGTAATCCTCAGATCAAGGGCAAGATCCGCCAGTTGCAGCGCGAAATGGCCAAGCGCCGCATGATGGCCGACGTGCCGACCGCCGACGTGGTGGTGACCAACCCGACCCACTATGCGGTGGCGCTGAAGTACGCCGACGGCCAGCGCGGCGCGCCGAAGGTGGTGGCCAAGGGTGTCGACGAAGTGGCGGCCAAGATCCGCGAACTGGCCAAGGAACACAAAGTGCCGATTCTGGAAGCGCCGGCACTGGCGCGGGCGCTGCACAACCATGCCGAGATCGGCGACGAAATTCCGGAACGCCTGTACGCGGCGGTGGCCGAGGTGCTGGCGTATGTGTTCCAGCTGCGCATGTTCAACAAGGGACGTGGCAAGCATCCGGACAAACCGAAGAAACTCGACGTGCCGCCGGAGATGGACCCGCAAGATCCGGCCTTTGTGCCCAAACATGGCAAGCCTAAAGATTTGAATAACGGAGCATCCGCATGAACGCCCTCAGCAACGTGAAACTGCCGCCATGGCTGCAAGGCCTGGCCACGGCGCAAAACAAGGCCAGCCTGGCGGCGCCGATTCTGATCATCATGCTGTTGGCGATGATGATCTTGCCGCTGCCGGCGTTTGTGCTGGACATGTTCTTCAGCTTTAATATCGCGCTGTCGGTGATCGTGCTGCTGACTTCGCTGTACACGGTGAAGCCACTGGACTTCATGTCGTTCCCGACCATTCTGCTGGTGTCGACCATGCTGCGCTTGTCGCTGAACGTGGCTTCGACCCGGGTGGTGCTGACCGAGGGCCATACCGGCGCCGACGCGGCCGGCAAGGTGATTGAAGCGTTCGGTCACTTCCTGATCGGCGGTAACTACACGGTTGGTATCGTGGTGTTCATCATCCTGACCATCATCAACTTTGTGGTGGTGACCAAGGGTGCGGGCCGTATCGCCGAGGTGGGCGCGCGTTTCGCCCTGGATGCGATGCCGGGTAAGCAGATGGCGATTGACGCCGACCTCAACGCCGGCCTGATCGGCGAGGCGGAAGCCAAGAAACGCCGTAGCGAAGTGTCGATGGAAGCCGAATTCTACGGCGCCATGGACGGTGCCTCCAAGTACGTGCGCGGTGACGCCGTCGCCGGTATTCTGGTGACGGTGATTAACGTGGTGGGCGGCCTGCTGGTCGGCGTGATCCAGCACGACATGCCGTTTGCCGACGCCACCAAAAATTACACGCTGCTGGCCATCGGTGACGGCCTGGTGGCGCAGATTCCTTCGCTGATTATTTCGATCGCCGCCGGTATCGTGGTGTCGCGCGTGGCCAGCGACCAGGACATCGGCACCCAGGTGGTGGCGCAGTTGTTCTCCAAGCCGCAGGTGCTGTACATCACGGCCGGCATCATCGGCGGCATGGGCCTGATTCCGGGCATGCCGAATCTGGTATTCCTGATGCTGGGCGCGACGCTGGCCGGTTCGGCCTACATGATGGGCAAGCGCAAGGAAGAGAAGCGCACCGCCGAGGTGGCCGCCGCCGAGGCCGCCGCGCCGGCCGCCGCCGCTGCCGCCGAGCAGGAAGAGGCGACCTGGAAGGATGTGATGCCGGTCGATACGCTGGGGCTGGAAGTGGGCTACCGTTTGATTCCGCTGGTGGACAAGGCGCAGGGCGGCGAGCTGCTGAAGCGCATCAAGGGGATCCGCAAGAAGTTCGCGCAGGAGGTCGGTTTCCTGGCGCCGCCGGTGCACATCCGCGACAACCTGGAGCTGAAGCCGTCGGCGTATCGCATCACGCTGAAGGGCGTGGAAGTGGGTGCCGGCGAGGCCTACAACGGCCAGTTCCTGGCCATCAATCCGGGCATGGCGACCGGCACGCTGCAGGGCATGGTCACCACCGATCCGGCGTTTGGTCTGCCGGCGGTGTGGATCGACGCCAGCCTGCGCGATCAGGCGCAAGGCATGGGCTATACGGTGGTCGATGCCGGCACGGTGGTGGCGACCCATCTGAATCACCTGATCACCAGCCACGCGGCGGAGTTGCTGGGGCGCGGCGAGGTGCAGCAGTTGCTCGATCATCTGGGCAAGGAAGCGCCGAAGCTGTTGGAGGATCTGGTGCCGAAGACGATCTCGCTGGCGACCTTGCAGAAGGTGTTGCAGAACCTGCTGTCGGAGGGTGTGCACATCCGCGATATGCGCACCATCATCGAAACCATGGCCGAGCATGCGGCGCACACCACCGAGCCGAACGATCTGACCGCGCTGGTGCGGATCGCGCTGGGGCGCGCCATTGTGCAGCAGCTATTCCCTGGCTCCGGCGAGCTGTCGGTGATGACGCTGGATAACCGTCTGGAGCGGCTGTTGATGCAGGCGCTGGCGGCCAGCGGCCCGGACGGCGCCGGCATCGAGCCCGGCCTGGCCGACACCATCGCCCAGCAGGCGCAGCAGGCGGCGGCGCAGCAGGAGGCGCTGGGGTTGACGCCGGTGCTGCTGGTGCCGGGGCCGCTGCGGGCCTTGCTGTCGCGCTTCCTGCGCCGCGCCTTGCCGCAGCTGAAAGTGCTGTCGCATGCCGAGATCCCGGAAAGCAAAACCATCCGCGTCACCGCGCTGGTGGGCCAGCAACCGGGCTGAGTTTGATCTGGCTTGAGTCACGTGCATGCGGGCAGCCTAGACTGCCTGCATGGACGACGACTACGACACGCCGTGGAAGGAAGTGGTCAGCTACTACTTCAGCGATTTCATGGCCTTCTTTTTTCGCGACGCACATGCGGCGATCGACTGGACGCGTCGGTTCGATTTTCTCGACCAGGAATTGGCCGCGCTGTCGCCCGGCGCACGCATGGGCAAGCGCCGCCTCGACAAGCTGGTGCAGGTGCGCCTGCGCGGCAGCCGTGCCGAACAATGGGTGATGATTCACCTGGAAATACAGAGTCAGCGTGACACAGGATTTGCCGAACGCGTGTTCACCTATCACTACCGCGTCTACGATCGCTACCGGCGGCCGGTGGCCAGCCTGGCGGTGCTGGCCGACGATGGCACCAACTGGCGGCCATCGTCGTTTTCGTACGATCTGATGGGGAGCCAGATGGCGTTGTTTTTCCCTATCGTCAAGTTGCATGATTACGCCAGCCGCATCGAGGAGTTGCTGGCGCACCAGAACCTGTTTGCGTTGGTGACTGCGACGCACTTGCTGAGCCAGCGCAGCAAGCGCAACGCGCACAAAAGGCGCCAAGCCAAGTGGCGTTTGATCAAACTTGTGTACACGCGGGCCTGGGACGAACAGCGTATCATCGATGCGTTGCGGGTCATTGACTGGATGATGCGTTTGCCGGAAGCGCGGGATGTCCGCTTGCGCTTGGCTGCTTATCTGCTGGAGGAGAAGATCGCCATGACTTACATCACCTCGTTTGAACGCGCCGGCATGCGGAAAGGGCGGCAGGAAGGCTTGCTGGAGGGACGGCAAGAAGGACGACTGGAGGGGCGCGCGGAAATGCTGGCTGAGTTTCTTGCGGCACGCTTCGGCGGTGTTGCGGATGCGCTGCGGATACGCATGACCACCGCGCCGGCCGAGCAGCTGTCGGCATGGGCGCGGCGTGCGGCGCATGCGACTACGCTGGATGAGGTGTTCCGCGACTGAATTGCGGCTGATTTCCCTCCCTGTTCATCAGATCGTTTCCGAAGTGCATCGTCAATAATGAAAACCATCTGGAGTGCTCTCCTATGCTTTTCTGAACGAGACGGTCATGAACGTTAAAAAATTTACCGCACCGACTTCCCGCGAAGCGCTGCGCAAAGTCCGCGAATCGCTCGGCCCCGACGCCGTGATCCTGTCCAATCGCCAGTCCGACGGCGTGGTTGAAATCCTCGCCCTCGCCAACGATGATGCCGCCTCGCTGGCGATGCCGGCGCCACATTCGCCGATGGCCGAACCGGCACCGTCGCTGGACCTCGGCACCACCGCCGTTCCGGCCGGCCGCGTCGAGCCGCGCTTCGAGGATGAATTGCCGCATATGTCGCCGCCGGTGACCGTCAAGCCGGCCAGCCTGCCGGAGCAGCCGCAGCGCCGCGTGGTCGCCTCGCACGCCTCGTTCGCCACCAAGACCGCCGCCGCAGCAGCAACCGTCGTCGCCCCGGCCGCGCCGGCAGCGAAAGCCGCACCGGCCATCGACGCCAGCCAGATCGCCGCCCTGGTCGGCGCCGCCGTCGCCAGCGCCCAGGAATCGGCCGCCGCCGAAATGAGCGGCGTGATGCACGAACTGCGCGCCATGCGCGGCATGATGGAAACCCAACTGGCCGAACTGTCGTGGGGCGCCACCCAGGCACGCGCGCCACACAAGACCGCCGTGCTGCGTGAAATGCTGGCGGCCGGCTTCTCGGCCAGCCTGTCGCGCTACCTGATTGAAAAACTGCCGGCCAACCGCGACGCCGCCGACAGCCTGCGCTGGATCAAGACCGTGCTGACGCGCAACCTGCAAACCATGGCCAATGAAGACGCGCTGATCGCCCAGGGCGGTGTGTTCGCGCTGGTCGGCCCAACCGGCGTCGGCAAGACCACCAGCACCGCCAAGCTGGCCGCGCGCTGCGTGATGCGTCACGGCCCGGACAAGCTGGCCCTGATCACCACCGACGCCTACCGCATCGGCGCCCACGAACAACTGCGCATCTACGGCAAGATCCTGGGTGTGATGGTGCATTCGGTCAAGGACGAGGCCGATCTGCGCATCGCCCTCAAGGAATTGAAAAACAAGCACACGGTGCTGATCGACACGGTTGGCGTCAGCCAGCGCGACCAGATGGTGGCCGAGCAGGTCTCCATGTTGCAAGGCACCGATGCCAACGTCAAACGCCTGCTGTGCCTGAACGCCACCGCGACCCAGGAAACCCTGAGCGAAGTGGTGCGCGCCTACCAGGGCAGCGGCCTGGCTGGCTGCATCATGACCAAGCTGGACGAGGCGGCCGCGATCGGCAATGTGCTGGACGTGGTGATCCGCCACAAGCTCAATCTGTTCTACGTGTCCAACGGCCAGCGGGTGCCGGAAGACCTGCACCTGGCCGATCCCGCTTACCTGATCGACCGTGCCTTCAAGCTGAAACGCGACGTCGTCGCCACCCAGTACCAGGACGCCGAATTGCCGCTGTTGATGAGCGGCGCCGGCGGCAATACCGACAGCCTGCGCGAGGTGCACCTTGGCTAACTTCGATTTCGATCAGGCGGAGGGACTGCGCCGCATGCTGGCCGGGGCGCAGCCCCGCATCGTTACTTTCCTGTCGGCGACGCCGCAGGACGACAAGGGCGCCATGCTGGTCAACCTGGGCGCCTCGCTGGCGCGCGCCGGCAACGACGTGCTGATCGTCGACGCCTGCGACAGCAGCCACGGCGTGGCGTCGCGGCTTGGCGTGGATATCGGCCACAGCCTGCTCAATGTGGCGCGCCAGGAGTGCGGCCTGAACCAGGTGGTGCGGCCGGTGCCACAGGGTTTTGCGGTGGCGTCGATGACACGCGGCATGACCCGCACCGGCCCGGACGAAACGCGGCGCCTGGCCAAAGCCTTCGATGTGCTGGCCAAGCAGACCGGCATGGTGCTGGTCGACGGTGAATTTGATGGGGAAGCGTTTCCAGTGCCGATCATGGCCAGTTCCGAAATCGTGGTGCAAGTGTCCAACAGCGCTACCTCGATCAAGGCGGCCTACAGTATGATTAAGCGCCTGAACCAGGAACTGGGCCGGCGCCCGTTCGGAATTCTGGTCACCGGGGCGTCAGAAGACGAAGCCAAGGTGGTTTACGATAATATGGCACAGGCGGCAAGCAGATATCTTGCCGTCAACCTGGTTTCCATGGGATCGGTGCCGGCGGATGAATACCTGCAACGTGCCGCGCGCTTGGGGCGCGCGGTGGTGGATGCTTTTCCGTTGGCCGGTGCCTCGGTCGCGTTCCGTCAGCTGGCGGGCCGCTTTGCGCTGGGGGGGAGTGGCCGACTCAGCGCCTAATTAAATAAAAATTATTCGAATGTATACGGTAAAAGGGAAAGCGGACAAAGACACCTTGCTGACGGAGCACATGCCGTTGGTGAAGCGCTTGGCCCACCACATGAAGGCAAAACTGCCACCCAGCGTTGAAGTTGACGACTTGGTGCAAGCCGGAATGATCGGCTTGTTGGACGCCATCAACCGGTACGAAGAAACCCACGGCGCCCAATTTGAAACCTACGCGGTGCTGCGCATCCGTGGCGCCATGCTGGACGAGTTGCGCAACAGCGACTGGCTGCCGCGCTCGCTACGGCAAAATATGCGCAAGGTCGAGGCGGCCATGTCGACGCTGCAGCAGCGGCTGGGCCGGCCGCCGAGTGAATCGGAAGTGGCCAAGTCGCTCAAGCTGTCGCTGACCGACTACCAGGAAATGCTGGGCGACAGTGGCGGCCACCAACTGGTCTATTACGAGGACTTTCACGACGATGACGGCAACGACAGCTTCCTCGACCGCTATGCCTCGGACGATGACGCCGATCCGCTGCGCTCGCTGCTGGACGGCGACTTCCGCCAGGCCGTGATCGATGCCATCGATGCGCTGCCGGAGCGGGAGAAAATGCTGATGGGCCTGTATTATGAAGAGGAGCTCAACTTGAAAGAAATCGGCGCCGTGATGGGCGTATCCGAATCGCGCGTGTCGCAGCTGCACACGCAAGCGGTGGCGCGGCTGCGTGCCTCACTCCGGGAGCGGTCTTGGACTGGGCCAGCGTAGTCGGCGTGCTGGTGGCGCTGGCCGGCATTGTCATCGGTCAGAGCCTGGAGGGCGGCAAGCTCGCTTCCTTGCTGCAACCAGCGGCGTTCGCGATCGTGGTGGTCGGCACCTTTGGCGCCGTGCTGCTGCAGACCCGGCCGAAGACGCTGTGGCGCGGCCTGCGCATGCTGCGGCTGGTGTTCGCGCCGCCGCCCGACACCCGCGCCGCGCTGGCGCGCGACATCAACGCCTGGAATCTGGCGGCGCGGCGCGACGGCCTGCTGTCGCTGGAACGCTACATGCTGGCTTCCAAGGACAAGTTCAACACCAAGGGCTTGCGCCTGATCGTCGACGGCATCGCGCCGGACAAGCTGCGCCAGCTGCTGGACACCGAAATCACCGCTTACGAGACCGAAGAGCGGCAGGCGGTGCGGATCTGGGAATCGGCGGCCGGCTATTCGCCCACCATCGGCATCCTGGGCGCGGTGCTGGGCCTGATCCACGTGATGGAAAACCTGACCGATCCGAGCAAGCTCGGTTCCGGCATCGCGGTGGCCTTCGTGTCGACCATTTACGGGGTTGGCCTGGCCAATCTGTTCTTCTATCCGATCGCCAACAAGCTGAAGGCCATCGTCACCCAGGCCGTGCACCAGCAAGAGATCGCGGCGGCGGTGTTTTACGACATCGCCACCGGCGACCACACCCGCGTCATCGACGAGCGCATCGCCACCCTGATGCGGGAGCACTGACATGCAGAACCGGCGCGCGCGCAGGAAGTTCGACGACGAACCGGAAAACCACGAACGCTGGCTGATTTCGTATTCGGACTTCATCACGCTGCTGTTCGCCTTCTTTGTCGTGATGTATGCGATTTCGGCGGTCAACCTCGGCAAGTACCGTGTCTTTTCCGACGCGCTGGGCGATGCCTTCGGCGGCAAGGGCGCGGCGCCGCCGGTCAACACCGAAGTGCCCAATCTGCCGATACCGAATCCGGCGCTGAAGCGCCGCAACGAGATGCTGCGCCATGAAAAGACGCAGATGACCAAGCTGGCCCAGGATCTGCTGTCCACGCTGGCGCCGCTGGTCAAGGAAGGCAAGGTGCGGGTGACGCAGAACAGCCGTGGCGTCAGTGTCGAAATCAATGCCTCGGTGCTGTTCGATCCGGGCGAGGCCACGCTGACGCCGGCCTCGGCCGATGCGCTGCGCGCGGTCGGCACGCTGCTGAAGGAAGACAGCCACAGCGTGCAAGTCGAAGGCCATACCGATAATCAGCCGATCGCCAACAATCGCTTCCCGTCCAACTGGGAATTGTCGTCGGTGCGCGCCAGCGCGGTGGTGCGGCTGTTTATTGACGCCGGCGTCACGCCGGGACGGTTGACCGCGGTCGGCCTCAGCGACAACGTGCCGGTGGCCGCCAACAACACCGCCGAGGGCCGCGCCCGCAATCGCCGGGTCGCGGTCACGATTCTGTCGGCCATCCCCGATCCAAGCACGGAACTGCCTAACCAGCCGGTGGCACCGGCCGGGCCATAACGACCAGCGGGAAAATTAACCGGCGATAAAGCCGCGGCTGCGCGGCAGGGAAGTGGAGATGCCGCTGGGGCCGTAGAAGTTGGTGCTGGCCGCACCCTGTGGGCGCATGGCCTGCAGCGCATCCTGGGTATGCGCCATTTGTTTGTTGATCAGCATGCCGTTGACGCGGTTCAGCTCCTTGGCCTCACGCGTGTGTTGCAGCAGCGCCTGCCACAGACTGGCCGATTCGTCGCGCGCGTCGCCGCTGGCCGCGATCCAGGCATCCATGCCGGCTTCCTCGGCCGGAAAACCGCATTTGCCGAGCGAACGGTGGCGTTGCGCCGACAACAAGGTCATCTGCGTCACCAGCGCCGTCTTGCGCGAGGTCAGCGCCGGCAGCGATTCGATTTCCGCCGTCACCAGCAGCCGCTGTTCCTGACGCAACAGGTCCAGCAGCGTGGACATGATGTGCTCTTCTTCGCGCAGGCTATTCAGCGGGGTAACGGTGGTCATGATTTATCCTATCGTTGGCGTGAGTGCAGCAGATCCTTGACCGTGTCCAGCAAACCATCCGCTACCTTGTCCGAATTGACCTGGAACTGGCCATCGGCAATCGCCAATTTGATGCGTTCGACTTTCTTGGTGTCGAACACCGCGTTGGCGCTGCTGGCGGAACTGGCGGCCATGGCCTGGCCCTGCGACGACAGCGTCACGCTGTCGGTGGCGGTAGCCGTGGTCGAGGCAACAGTGCTGGAGGCCACATTGGCCGAACCCGTCTGCGCAGTCTTGTCGGTGCCACGGCTGGCGCCGGACGTCGCAGCGGGCGTCGACGGCAAGCCCGTCGTGCTCTTGGTTGTGTCGTTGATTTTCACAGCATTTCCTTCTCAGGTTGGAGTCCTAAACTCCGGGATCTGAGTCGGTAACGGCGCCCCGGCCGTAAACTTTAGCCGGGGATGTAAGCGGATGTTGCTCAAAATGCCACCTCCACCAGACCGCCACTCTTGGCGATGCCGGTTATTTGTTGTCCATTGCCTGCCTTGACCTGCACCACCTGGCCATCGCCGGCCGTGCTCATGGCGCGGCCTTCGCCCGATACGCTGAAACCATTGCCGCTGGAAATGATGCGCACCAGTTGTCCGGACTGTACCACCGGCTTGGTTTTCAGCGTGTCCAGCCGCAGCGGCGTGCCCGGCGGCAGCGACACGGTCGGGCTGCGGCCGATCACCTGGCTGGCGTCGGTGGCTATGCCTGGTGGCAACATTGTCAGATCGCCCTTGAGGGTGGTCAGCTGGTTGGCGTCGATCGGCTGGCCCTGTACCAGCGGCGCGGCGGCGGCCAGGTAGTCGCCCACCACGGTCACGTTGGCTTGTATATAGATGGTCCAGGCCGATGGCGCCGCGCAGCGCACGCCGACCGTGGTTTTGCCCCAGGCGCGCGCGCCGGGCATCATGAATGCTTGCGGATCAGGGCAGGGCGCCAGCGCCATGCGGTTGTCGATGGCGCCCACGTTCACCGTCACCTCGCCCGGCAGGCCGGCGGCCTGCACCTTGAGGAATTGTTCTACCGTGCTTTTCAGCACGCCCAGATCCTGGCGCCCCTGGGCGGCGGCGCCGGTGCTCAGCGCGGCGCTTAGTGCGCCAGTGAACAGCGCAGTCCATAGCAGTCGTGGTTTCATGGTGATAGATTCCGGTTCAATACTGCCATCATAGTCTGGCGGGCTGAACTTGAAGCGCGGAATAAGACCGGAAATGGGGTGCTTATCGTCCGATTGTCAGGACGGGCAACTCCGTATCATCGATCCTGTCATCCATGTGTAAGGGGAGCGAATCATGCTCGGCAGCAAGTTAGACGATTACTTGCGGTTCAACGAAACCGCGTTAAGTCTGCGTTCGGCGCGCCAGACCGTGCTCGCCTCCAATATTGCCAACGCGGATACCCCGAATTACAAGGCGCGCGACATCGACTTCAGTAGCGCGTTGCAAACGGCGATCGCCAATGCCAGCCCGAACGCCCAGCAGACGCTGAACACCACCGCCAGCAAGCATTACCCCAACCCTCAGCAAGACGCCGGTACGCTGGCCGACGGCACGCCGCTGTTGTATCGCGGGGTGCTGCAGGGCGCGGTGGACGGCAATACGGTGGACATGAATGTCGAGCAAAGCCAGTTTGCCGATAACGCCATTCGCTACGAGGCCGGGATCACCTCGATCAACGCCCAGATCAAGTCGATGCTGGCAGCCATTCAGTCAGGGAGCTGATCATGTCGCTGTTTAATATTTTTAATGTTTCCGGTTCGGCCATGAGCGCGCAGTCGCAGCGGCTGAACGTGGTGGCCTCGAATCTGGCCAATGCCGATTCCAGCACCAGCGCCAGCGGCGAAGCCTACCGCGCGCGCCAGGTGGTGTTCGAAGCCACCACCCCGACCGACGGCGGCACCGCCACCGGGGTACGGGTCAAGCAGGTGGTGGAAGACCAGTCGCCGATGAAGCTGATGTATGACCCGAAGAACCCGGCGGCCGACGACAGTGGCTATGTGACCATGCCCAACGTCAACGTGGTGGACGAGATGGTCAATATGCTGTCGGCCTCGCGCTCCTACCAGAATAATGTAGAAACCATGAACTCAGCGAAAACGCTGTTGTTGAAAACCCTGACCATCGGTCAAACGTAAATAAGAAGAGGCTAGCATGACCACCATTAGCGGCATTGTTGACACGGCAACGCTCAACAGCACCACCAGCACCACGTCCACCAGCACCACCTCCACCGACAGCACGACGGCGGACCAGGACAAATTCATGAAATTGCTGGTGACTCAGCTGCAGAACCAGGATCCGTTAAACCCGATGGACAACGCGGAAATGACCAGCCAGCTGGCGCAGTTGTCCACCGTGACCGGCATCAACAAGCTGAATACCACGCTGACTTCGCTGCAGACCGACCTCAGCACCAACACCCAAACCACCACCGCGATCAGCATGATTGGCAAGGGCATTCTGGTGGACGGCAAGGGCATCGAATTGAGCAGCTCGACCGCCACCGACGGTACCACCACCAACTCCAGCGTGTTCGGCATCGATCTGGCGTCGGCGGCGGAAAACGTGACCATCACGATTGCCGACAGCACCGGCAAGACGGTGCGCACCATGTCGATGAGCAATGTGGATGCCGGCACCTATCCGATCTCGTGGGACGGCACCACCGATTCGAATACCACCGCCGCCGCCGGCAGCTATACCTTCAGCGTCACCGCCACCAGCGGCGGCAGCACGCTGACCGACGCCACGCCACTGCAGCTGGCGGCGGTGGCCAGCGTGTCGACCGGCACCAGCGGCGTCAAATTGAATACCTCGCTCGGCCAGTTCGCGATGAGCGACGTCAAAGAAGTTCTGTAAGCAGTAGTCATCACACCAATAGGGGAATACCATGTTCCAACAAGGATTGAGCGGCCTGAATGCCGCGTCCAAATCGCTGGATGTCATTGGCAATAACATTTCCAATGCCAGCACGGTGGGTTTCAAGGCGTCGAAAGCTGAGTTTGCCGATCTGTACGCCAACTCGCTGAATGGCGTATCGGGCAACAACGCCGGGATTGGTGTGACGGTGTCCAAGCTTGCGCAGCAATTCACTCAGGGCAATATCGAAACCACCAGCAACCCGCTGGACGTGGCGATCAACGGCGGCGGCTTCTTCCGTCTGGTGGTCAACGGCGCGGTCGAGTACTCGCGCAACGGCCAGTTCACCGAAAACGCCAGCCACACCCTGGTCAACGCCCAGGGCGCGCAGCTGACCGGCTACCTGGCCAACAGCGCCGGCGTGATCCAGATGGGCGCGCCAGTGCCGCTGACGCTGGACAAGTCCGACCTGAAGCCGGTCGCCACCAGCGAAGCCAACTTCCAAATGAACCTGAGTTCGGCTGAATCCGTGCCGACCACGGTGCCATTCGACGCCAACGACCCGACCAGCTACAACAAGCAGACCGTGTTGACCGTGTACGACTCGCTGGGCACCGCGCACACCATGACCAGCTACTACGTCAAGACCGACGCCAATACCTGGGACGTGTACGCCGGCGCCGACGGCAAGGAAGTGGTCACCGCCGCCGTGGCCGCCTCGGTCAGCAGCGATCAGCCGACCATCGATGCGCGCACCGCCTACAATGCCGCCGTGCAGGCGGTGCCGGCGGATGCCGCCGCAGTTGCCACCGCAGCCGGCACTTATGCCGCCGCCGCCCGCGACGCCATGCTGGCCGCCGCCACCAACGCCGGCGCCAGCCAGGACGAGCTGGATGCGATCACCGCCGCTTACACCGCGATGGACCCGACCGGCAGCGGCTCGATCACCGGCCTGTCGCCGGACGAAATCAACACCAAGCTGGCGGATGCGGTCAACGTGCCGGCGGTCAAAGTCGGCACGCTGCTGTTCTCCAACACCGGCACGCTGGACACCGAGGCGATGGCACTGATGGACCCGGCGCAAACCCTGCCATTCAACGTCAGCCTGCCGATCTTCCCAAGCACCGGTTCGCAAGAGCCGCTGACGGTGGCGGTCACCTTCGACAACACCACCCAGTACGGCAGCACCACCAACGACCTCGGCTCGACCCAGGATGGTTACTCGGCCGGTTCGTGGCAGCGTTACACCATCGACTCCAACGGCGTGATCCTGGGCCAGTACTCGAACGGCAAATCGCGCGCCATGGGCCAGATCGCCATGGCCAACTTCGCCAGCGTCGACGGCCTGACCCCACTCGGCAACAACGCCTGGGCGGAAAGCTCGGCCTCCGGCCCGCCAACCATCGGCGTGCCGAACGCGGGTTCGATGGGTTCGCTGCAATCGAGCGCGGTGGAAACCTCGAACACCGACCTGACGGCCGAGCTGGTCAACATGATCACCGCGCAGCGCGTCTATCAGGCCAATGCGCAGACCATCAAGACCGAGGACTCGATCCTGCAAACCCTGGTCAACCTGCGTTAATCGCGTCGCTATGGGGATGAAGGGATAAGCCATGGACCGTCTGATCTACACCGCGATGACCGGGGCGCGCCACACGATGGAGCAGCAGGCCACCGTGTCGAACAACCTGGCCAACGCCACCACCACCGGCTTCCGCGCCCAGCTGGACGCGTTCCGCGCGGTGCCGGTGGTGTCGGACGGCTTGCCGACGCGCGCCTTCGTGGTCGATTCCACGGTCGGCTCGGACTTCCGCTCCGGCCCGATCGAGACCACCGGCCGCGCGCTCGACATCGCGATCCGCGACCAGGGCATGCTGGCGGTGCAGTCGGCCGACGGTTCCGAGGCGTATACCCGCAACGGCAGCCTGAAAATCAACGAGAACGGCATCCTGCAAACCACCAGCGGCCAGACCGTGGTGGGCGACGGCGGCCCGATCGCGGTGCCGCCGGACACCAATATCACCATCGCCAGCGATGGCACGGTCAGCGTCATCAACGACACTTACCAGCCCGGCCCGTCCAACGTGCTGGGCCGCCTGAAACTGGTCAATCCGGACACCAAGACCCTGTTGCGCGGCGATGATGGCCTGTTCCGCCAGGCCGACGGCACGCCGGCCCAAAACGACGCCACGGTGCGCGTGGTCGATGGCGCGCTGGAGGGCAGCAACGTCAATCCGGTCGATTCCATGGTCGATATGATCAGCCTGGCGCGCAGCTTCGAGATGCAAATGAGCCTGCTGAAGAACGCCGAGAATAACGCCGCAAAAGCCACCCAGATCCTCGCTTTGAGTTGACGCGCTCTCCCGCATAATGCCTTCATGGGATGACATGCTCATCCAGGCAATGGGAGAAGCATCATGATACGTTCGTTATGGATCGCCAAGACCGGCATGGAAGCGCAGCAGACGCAGATGGACGTCACGTCCAATAATCTGGCCAACGTCAGCACCAACGGTTTCAAAAAGTCACGCGCGGTGTTTGAAGACCTGCTGTACCAGAACATCCGCCAGCCTGGCGCGCAATCGTCGCAGCAGACCAATCTGCCATCGGGCCTGCAACTGGGCACCGGCGTACGCCCGGTCGCCGTCGAGCGCATCCACACCCAGGGCAACCCGCAGTCGACCGGCAACGACAAAGACCTGATGGTCAACGGTTCCGGCTTCTTCACCGTGCTGCTGCCGGACGGCACCACCGCCTACACCCGCGACGGCTCGTTCCAGCGCGACAGCAACGGCCAGATGGTGACCTCGGAAGGCTATGTGCTGCAGCCGGCGATCACCATCCCTATCACCGCCAATTCGATTACGGTGGCGCGCGATGGTACCGTTTCAGTCAACATCGCCGGCACCAACGGCGCCACCACCACCCAGCAGCTGGGCAGCCTGCAACTGGCCACCTTCATCAACCCGACCGGGCTGGAATCCAAGGGCGAAAACCTGTACGTGGAAACCACCGCCTCCGGCGCGCCGCAGACCAACACGCCCGGCACCAACGGCACCGGCGTGATTTTGCAGGGCTATGTGGAAACCTCGAACGTCAACGTGGTCGAGGAAATGGTCAATATGATCCAGACCCAGCGCGCCTACGAAATCAATTCCAAGGCCATCACCACCTCCGACCAGATGCTGCAAAAGCTGTCGCAGATGTAAGGGGATGATCATGAAACACGCCATCTCCCTCGCCGCCGCCGCGCTCCTGTTGAGCGCCTGCGGCGCCGTGCCCAGCTCCATCGTCAGCGGCCCGATGAGCGCGCGGCCGCTGACCAGCGAACAAATGCAACAGCCGGCCAACAACGGCGCCATCTACCAGCCGGCCGCGTTCCGGCCGGTGTTTGAAGACCGCCGCGCACGCCATGTCGGCGATATCCTGACCCTGGTGATCACCGAGAAAACCTCGGCCAACAAAAGCGGCACCGCCACCGGCAACAAGGCCGGCAGCGTCAGCGCCCAGTTGCCTGGCAAGCTCAGCAGCACCTTCGGCAATCCGCTGACCGCCAGCACCACCAACACCTATTCCGATGGCGACACCCAGGCCGCCAGCAACGCCTTCACCGGCACCATGGGCATCACCGTGGTCGAGGTGCTCAACAATGGCAACCTGATCGTGGCCGGCGAGAAGCAGATCGGCATGAACAAGGGCACCGAGTACATCCGCTTTTCCGGCATGATCAATCCGGACAGCATCGCCACCGGCAACACGGTGCAATCGACCGCCGTGGCCGACGCCCGGGTTGAATACCGGACCGCCAATTCGATCGACCGCGCCGAGCTGTCGTCGATGGCGTCGCGCTTCTTCCAAAGCCTGTTACCGTTCTGAGGCCGGCCATGGATACCACTCAATCAATGTTGGACGGCGCCCACCGCACCGCGCGCGTCTGCAAGCTGCTGTTGCTGGCGGCCATCGTTGCCGTTGCCGCCGTGCTGGCGACGCCGGCCAAGGCCGAGCGCATCAAGGATCTGGCCAGCATCGGCGGCGTGCGTAACAACCAATTGCTGGGCTATGGCCTGGTGGTCGGCCTCGACGGTTCGGGCGACCAGACCACGCAAACCCCGTTCACCGTGCAAAGTGTGATTTCGATGCTGCAACAGCTGGGCGTCAACCTGCCGACCAGCTCCAGCAGCCTGCAACTGAAAAACGTCGCCGCCGTGATGGTGACCGCGACCCTGCCGCCATTTTCGCAGCCGGGCCAGCAGTTGGACATCACGGTGTCGTCGATGGGTAACGCCAAGAGCTTGCGCGGCGGCACGCTGTTGATGACGCCGCTGAAAGGCGCCGATGGCCAGGTGTACGGCATGGCCCAGGGCAATGTGCTGGTGGGTGGTGTCGGCGTTCAGGCCGGTGGCGGCGGTGGCGGCGGCAGCTCGCTGACCGTCAACCACCTCAGCGTGGGCAAGATCGCCGGCGGCGCCACTGTCGAGCGCGCGGTACCGACCACGTTGGGCGAAGGCAATATGATCAAGCTGGAACTCAACAGTGCCGACTTCGCCACCGCCAGCCGGGTGGTGGAAGCCATCAACGATCGCTACGGCGCCGGCATCGCCTACGCGCTGGACAGCCGGGTGATCCGGGTGCAGGCGCCCAGCAGCAGCGACCAGCGCGTCAACTTCATCGGTACGCTGCAGGACATGCAAGTCAATCCGGCCGAACAGTCGGCCAAGGTCATCATGAACGCGCGCACCGGCTCGGTGGTGATGAACCGCGCGGTCACGCTTGATACGTGCGCCATTTCTCATGGGAATCTGTCAGTATCGGTCAACGCCGACACCCAGGTCAGCCAGCCGAACGCGCTGTCGGGCGGCCGCACCGTGGTCACGCAAAATCCGCAGGTCGGCATCAAGCAGGACAGCGGCAAGGTGATGCTGGTCAAGGGCGGCGCGTCGCTGGCGGAGGTGGTCAAGGCGCTCAACGCGATCGGCGCCACGCCGCAGGACTTGCTGTCGATTCTGCAGGCAATGAAAGCGGCCGGCGCCCTGCGCGCCGAGCTGGAAATCATTTAAGCGGGGGCTATCATGTCCAACAGCCAGACCACCACCACCAACGACCTCAGCGGCAAGTTCTCGCTGGACTTGCGTGATATGGGCAGCCTCAAGCAGTCGGCCCGCGCCGGCAGTCCGGAGGCGCTGAAAACGGCGGCGACCCAGTTCGAAGCCATGTTCGTCAACATGATGCTGAAAACCATGCGCGACGCCACGCCGCAGGATGGCATGATGGACAGCCAGCAGACCAAGATGTTCACCACCATGCTGGACCAGCAGACCAGCCAGAACCTCGCCAAGAAGGGCATGGGCCTGGCCGACATGCTGGTGCGCCAGCTGGCCGCCAAGACCGACGCGCAAGCGCTGGCGCTGGGCGGCGAGGGCGGTGCCGCCAGCGACAGCAGCGGCGGCAGCTTCAACGGCATCGCCAGCCTGATGGATGCCAAGCTGCAGCGCGCGATTAGCGCCGCCGGCGGCGCCAGCAGCAGCGCCGGCATCGCCGCCGACGGCAGCACCGTCAGCAAGGGCTCGCAGGCGCCGCACGTGCGCAACTTCCAGGACAAACTGTCGGCGCACGCCGAGGAGGCCAGCAAGGTCACCGGGATTCCGGCCAAGTTCATGCTGGGCCAGGCCGCGCTGGAATCGGGCTGGGGCAAGCGCGAGATCAAGGGCCGCGACGGCACCAATAGCTACAACCTGTTCGGCATCAAGGCCGGCAGCGACTGGAAGGGCAAGGTGGTCGAGGCCACCACCACCGAGTACGTCAACGGCAAGGCCCAGACCAAGGTCGAGCGCTTCCGCGCCTATGACAGCTATGCCGACAGCTTCAAGGATTACGCGAAATTGCTGGCAAGCAACCCTCGTTATGAAAAAGTCCTGGCCAACGCCAGCGACGCCACCAGCTTTGCACAGGGCTTGCAAAAGGCTGGCTATGCGACCGACCCCAACTACGCCACCAAGTTGGCCAGCATCATCAAGCGCTCGCTGGCGGGATGATCAAGTTTCGGCGATTGCTGCCGTAAACCTCACTACTTAAAGTGAATTTATTATGAGTCTTCTTAGTATCGGTAAAAGCGGTTTGCTGTCAGCCCAGGTTGGCTTGGCCACCACCAGCAACAATATTACCAACGCCAACACGGCCGGCTACAACCGCCAGGTAGCCATCCAGAGCGATTCCATCACCCAGTACCAGGGCTTCGGCTATGTGGGAACGGGGACGGAAATCTCCGCCGTGCGCCGCTATTACGATAACTTCCTGGCCACCTCGCTGCGCAATGCCGAGTCGAACCAGGCGTCGCTGAACACTTACAACACCCAGATCAGCCAGGTCGACAACCTGCTGTCCGACACCAGCGCCGGCCTGTCGCCGGCGCTGCAGGATTTCTTCAATGGCGTGCAGGACGCCACCGCCAGCCCGGCCTCGACCGCCGCGCGCCAGTCGATGCTGTCGAACGCGGAATCGCTGGTGTCGCGCTTCCAGTCGATGAGCGCGCGTCTGACCGAAATCGGCGACGGCGTCAACAGCCAGATCAAGTCCAGCGTCAGCGAAATCAATTCCTACGCCCAGCAGATCGCCGCGATCAACAACACCATCGCCGGCATGACCACCGAGACCGCCGCGCCCAACGACCTGCTGGACAAGCGCGACCAGATGCTGACCGAGCTGAACAAGCTGGTCAAGATCAATGTCACCCAGGGCGACAACAATATGCTGAACGTGTCGTTCGGCACCGGCCAGCCGCTGGTGCAGGGCAACACCTCCTATCAGCTGGCCACCTCGACCTCGGACACCGACGCCGGCCACGTCACGCTGGGCTATCAGACCGCCAGCGGCGCCTTCAGCGAACTGCCGGACTCGGTGTTCACCGGCGGCCAGCTGGGCGGCCTGGTGGATTTCCGCGACAACGCGCTGACCACGGCGCAGAACTCGTTGGGCCAGATCGCCGCCGGCCTGGCCACCGCGTTCAACGCCCAGCATGTGCTGGGCCAGGACCAGAACGGCGATGCGGGGACCAATTTCTTCAACCCGATCAGCGCCTACGTCGGCCCCAGCACCAAGAATTCGCTGAACAGCACCGCCACCGTCAGCGCCACCGTGACCGACGCCAGCGCGCTGACCTCGAGCGATTACAGCGTCGATTACGACGGCACCAATTTCAACGTCACCCGCCTCAGCGACGGCAAGGTCACCAAGATCGATCCGTATCCGCAGACCGAGGCGCAGGTGATCGATGGCGTGTCCTACAGCATCAGTGGTGACGCGGCCACCAACGACAGCTTCCTGGTCAAGCCGACGTATTACGCGGCGCAGCAGCTGTCGCTGGCGATCAGCGATCCCTCCAAGATCGCGCTGGCGGCGCCGATCGCCACCGCCGCGCCAACCACCAATGTGGGTAACGCCAGCATCAGCGCCGGCACCGTCGATGCCAATTACCTGACCGCCGGCAACCAGATCACCTCGACCACCACGCTCAGCTACGACAAGGCCAGCGCTACTTTGTCCGGCTTCCCGGCCAATCAGGATGTGACGGTAACCGGTACCGATGGCACGTCGACCGTATATCCGGCCGGTACGGCGGTGCCGTACACCGATGGCGCCACCATCAGCTTTGGTGGCGTCAGCTTTGCCATCAGCGGCACCCCGGCCGACCAGGACACCTTCACCGTCGGCCCCAATACCAGCGGCGTCGGCGACAGCCGCAACGGCGCCTTGCTGGCCGGTCTGCAAACCAAGAACGTGCTGAACAACGGCAGCTCGACTTTCCAGACCAGCTACGCACAAATCGTCAACGTGGTCGGCACCAAGGCGCGCGCGGCGCAGATCAGCAGCACCGCCGCCGACGCCGCCGTGACCCAGGCCACCAACAACCAACAGAGCGTGTCTGGCGTCAACCTGGACGAAGAAGCGGCCAACCTGCTGCGCTACCAGCAAGCCTACCAGGCCGCTGGCAAGGTGATCCAGGTGGCCGGCACGTTATTTGATACGCTGCTCAGTCTCAGCAGCTAAAGGAATAGGGTAGCACTATGGTTATGCGTATCAGCACCAAAACGATTTTCGACCTTGGCACCACGCAGATCGGCTCGATGCAGGCGGCGATGTCGAAGACGCAGCAGCAGCTGTCGACCGGCAAAAAGAACCTGTCGGCGGCCGACGATCCGATCGCCACCGCGCGCGCGGTGGAAGTGACGCAGTCGCAATCGCTGAACACCCAGCTGGCCACCAACCGTTCCAATGCCAACGGCGTGCTGTCGATCGAAACCACGGCGCTGGCCAGCACCACCGCGCTGCTGCAGGACATCAAGGATCTGGCGGTCAAGGCCGGCAACGGTTCCTATACCGACGCCGATCGCCAATCGGTGGCGACCGAGCTGTCAGGGCGCCTGGCCGATTTGATGGGCATCGCCAACACCGCTGACGGCGTCGGCGGCTATGTATTCTCCGGCTACAAATCGACCACCTTGCCGTTCACCAAAACCGCCTCCGGTGCCGACTACCAGGGCGACCAGGGTCAGCGCTCGCTGCAGGTCGGCTCGACCCGCACCGTGCCGATCACCGATTCCGGTTCCTCGGTGTTTGAGAACAACGCCACCGGCAACGGCACTTTTGTCACCACCGCCGATGCCGGCAATTTCGACCGTGGCGGCAGCGGCATCATCAGTGTCGGTTCGGTCAAGGACGCGACCCAGCTGACCGGCCACAACTACTCGATCGCGTTCCAGGTGGTGCCCGCCAGTTCCGGCACCCCGGCCCAGACCACCTACACCGTGACCGATAACACCACCGGTCAGCCGGTCACCACCGACCCGCAGCCCTATGTCAGCGGCCAGAACATCACCTTTGACGGCGTCCAGTTTGACATCCAGGGCGCGCCGGCGGATGGCGACAGCTTCAACGTGCAGCCATCGACCAAGCAATCGATCTTCACCACGGTGCAGGGCTTCATCGACGCGCTGAATCAGACCGGCAGCGGCGACTCCGGCCAGGCGCGCCTGAACAACTTGCTGAACCAGCTGCAGGTCAACATCGACAACGCCTCGGAAAACGTGCTGTCGGTGCAGGCCGAAGTCGGCTCGCGCATGAAGGAGCTGGATTATCTGGACAGCGCCGGCGACGACCTGGGCTTGCAATACTCGACCACGCTGTCGAATCTGCAGGACGTCGACTATACCTCCGCGATTTCGCTGTTCACCCAGCAGCAGACCACGCTGACGGCGGCGCAGAAGACCTTCACCACCATGTCCAGCCTGTCGCTGTTCAACTACATCAGCTAAACCGCTCTTGCTCAGAAACAAAAACGGCAGCTTTCGAGCTGCCGTTTTTGTTTGTTTTGCAATCTTCCGTTTTTATGCCAGGCCGCAAGCCATGAAGCTAGTTTATTATATTTGTTGTTTATGTGATAAAACGAATAATTATTGTCTCATTTTCATGTATATTCTTATATTGACAACATCGTGATCAAGAATCGCTCGAGGTTGTGCCTGTGTGCCAGGGTACACACAGGTTATACCAAGCCCGTTCCTCACCACAATTAATAGAATGAAAAGGAATTTGAGCATGAAAATGAAAAAGAATTTGATCGCGCTGCTGGCTGGATTGGCATTGACCGGTGCCGCTTATGCGGATACGACGCTAACGAATACGCCAGCTTGGGATGGCAGCTACTCCATATCACCGTGGGGTGTGGCGAACACGGCAACCTATGGACAGACCTTCACCACGGGGGCCGTTGATACCGTGCTGAACTCATTCAGTTTCTACCTGGGCAGCGTCAATGTCGAGTACAAGGCATACGTCGCCGAATGGGATGGCAGCAAGGCATCCAACATCGTGTGGACTAGCGGCGTCGAGAGTGCCAATGTTGGTGGCAGCGGCTTTCAGCAAGTCGACACCAACACGGGCAATCTTCAACTGAATGCGAATACCAAGTATGTGGTGTTCTTCAGTACCTCTGGCTTGCAGTCTGGCTTCGGCGGCACCACTAGCTGGGGCTACACTGGCGACACGATTAGTGGCGGCAACCTGGTGTTCTTTAACAATGGCGATAATGTGGGCGCATTGACCACCCAGGTGTGGGACAGCACGCAGTGGTATGTCACCAATAGCGACCTGGCGTTCCAGGCCACCTTAACCGCGCCGGTCCCGGAGCCGGAGACCTACGGCATGATGATGGTTGGCCTGGGGCTGCTGGGCTTCCTCGCTCGTCGTCGGAAACAAGCCTGATTTCTTCTGGGCCGTACACAACAGACCTCGCTCCGGCGAGGTCTTTTTGTTTAAGGACATCAGCTAATTGCTTAGCGCCCGCAGATGTTCGGTGTGCATATCGCTGAGGCGGTTCAGCAAGATGCCGTAACCGCTCAGATGGCCGAGATAGACGCTCATGTAGACACCTTGCGCGGGCAGGGCGTCCACCAGCGCGTGCAACTCGGCGAGCGCCAGCGGCGTCGTGGGCAGGCGAGGGCTGTCCGTCCGCAGATCGGCTTGTGCGGCGAGTTGCCGATGCACTTCGACCAGCCGCGCCAGGCTGTGCTGATAGGTGTGCTTCCATTGCGCCTCCAGCGCCGTAAATTGGGCGTTGAAGCCATCCAGCGTTTCCAGAAAACCGACGATGGAATCAAACAGCTCGTGATAGCACAGAAACAGCGGCAGGCGATCCCGATTGCGCTCCAGATGCGCCGATACCCACGACTGTTCCAGATCCGATTTCAGCAGATCATGCGCTTGTTTCAGGTTGCCGCTGGTCTGGCGCAGCGTCGCCGCCGCCTTTTTCAGACTGGCGGGATCGGTCGCGCCAGAGGCGACGTCGGCCAGCGTCGCCGAGGCTTGATCGTTGCCGTCGTTGAGCAGCGTGTTGGCCCAAAAGCCATGATCCGGCGGGAACACAAGCTGCTGCAAAATGAAGCCGAACCGCATGCCCAGCACCACCGCGACCAGCCGCTGCTCCAACAATGAAATATGCTCGCCGGTGTACAGCACCAGCGTCATCGGCACGGTGATGCTGGTCATCTGGAATACCGAGGGCTTGATGCGCACGATCGCAAAGATCACCAGCGGCAGCAGGATCACGCCCAGCCACAGATGCGGCGCGGTCAGCCAGATCAGCAGGGTACCGACTGGCATTGCCACCAGATTCGACATCACCCGTTTATGGAAATAGCCGCGTGCGGCGGAGATGGAACTGCCAAGCGCCAGCGTCAGCATGGTCGAGCCCGCCAGCGCGACTGCGGCATCGGGGTAGCCGAGCGAATACGGAATTCCGAAAGCCAGCCACATGCCTAGCGTGAGCTTGGCATACTTGGCCATTTCAGAGAGCGAGAAGCGCGCCAGCGCGCGGCGGTACGGGGTGAGGGGCTTCTGAGCGTAAGGAGCGGTGGCCATGGATGCCGGCAATCGTTAACAGTACGCAAAACCGTATACACATCGGCGGGGGATGTCAAACAACGTCAACTCAGCGCTAATAGCAGGTTTTACCCACCCTTATTGTATTTTCATCACGATATTGTTTTTTTGTGATTTAATATGGCTTGCTAATTTAATAATCATGGTGGCAAGATGAAACCATATTCGATGCAATGCCAACTGCGCGCCACCGCGCTGGTGGTGGCTGGGCTGCTGAGCGCCTGTGGTGGTAGCGGAAGTAGCGCGGGAGGTAACAGCAGCGGTGGCGGCAGCGCCTCCGCTCCTCTCCCGCCAAGCGTGACACTCACAGCCGCCGCCAATCAAACGCTGGCGGGCGGCAAAGCTTTGCCGCTGAGCGCCGGCGCCAGCGACAACAGCGCCATCACCTGGACGCTGGGCGCAGGCAACGTCGGCACCCTGTCGGCCAGCAGCGGCGCGAGTGTCAATTACACGCCACCGGCCACGGTCACCGCCAATACCGATGTCACCGTCAACGTCAGCGCGGGCGGCGTCAGCAAATCGCTGGTGCTGACCGTGTTCCCCGATCCCGGCGCGCCCGGCCTCACCCTCGTCAGCGGCCGGCTCGACACCGAAACGCTCGAACAGGCAACCGATGGTCCAGTCGCATCGGCGCGCTTCCGCGAGTCATTGTCATTGACCGCCGATCCGGCCGGTAATCTGTACGTGGCTGGTAGCTGCCGCATAAGCTCCCCGATCCTGATTGGCGTGACGCTGCGCAAAATCAGCGCCGCAGGCATCGTCAGCACATTGGCCTCCTGCACCGACAGTACTTGGTTCGGCGCCGCCGACACCGTCGGCAACCTGAAGAAAATCTACCTGCCGTCTGGCCTGGCCGCCGACCGCGGCGGCAACCTGTACACGGCCACCTACTTTGCCCCTGCCACGGCCGGCGTCAGCAGCTCAGATACGATTGCTGTGTACAAGATCTCGCCGCAGGGCACGATGACGTTGCTGGCTGGCGCGGAGGGTAATCACACGGCCGACCTGAAAGACGGCAACGGCGCCAGCGCCCGCTTCCTGTCGCCCAAGGTCATCGGCTTCGACAGCGACGAAAGCCTGTACGTCTACGACAAGAACGACACCGTGGTGCGCAAAATCACTGCAGCGGCGGACGTCAGCACCGTCAGTGCGCTGCCAACCTCTATCAACGCCGATCTGAATGGCAACACTTACCGCGTCGACGGCGCAAGCGGCACCATCATCCGCACCACGCCAGCGGGGGTAGACAGCGTCGTTGCCGACGTTCATACGCTACCGGGGGCGCTGAAAGTGCCGGGCTTGTGGCCGTATAGCCTGATGCGCACCGGGCCAGCCAGTTACGCGCTACTCGTCAGCAATGGCTACACCTTCAGCAACGAAGTCGTCGCCAAGCTGGTGGTGGCGCACTGACGTCCGCTCAGTTCAGCACTTGATTGTTTTGCGTTTCTTACCTATCCCGCCGCGCTGTTCTATCTTGCGTATGGCATCAGAAGCCTTCGTCAGTAGCTCGGTCTGCTCGTTCATGTCCAGCGCTGGCTGGGTTAAAGCGGATACATAGCTACCGATCGCAATGACGAAGCTATTCATCGCAGAACTCACTTGCCTGGGCTGCTGCGGGAGGAGCGCTGGTATGCGCAGCAACAAGCTACGTAAGGCATCGATGTCCAGGTTTTCGTCGTCGGTCAGCGCCACCAGGCCGCTCAGGGTCGCCCAGCCCGATACCGCCACGCTCGGTTGCGGTGATTCGATCCACTCCAGTCCCAATTCCCAACCGTGCAATCCCTGCGCCGCGACCCACGGCACGGTGTACAAACTAATGGGCTCTGACTTCGCATGGCTTACCCAGTGCTGCAGGTCGGGCTTCGTCATAGCCTTGTCGTCCGCCACCAGGCCTGCCAGATACATGGCGTCGTAGACTCCGGTCTCGTACAAATCCAGCGCAAGCTGATAATTCCGCTTAACCACCTTCTGGATTTTTTTCAGCTCTTCGATTTTGACACCGAACACAGGCTCCACAACGCCGTGATTCAGCAGTGTTCTTTTGTAACCATCCTGCCCAAGTAGCTTCAGTTTTTCGAGGATTTCTTCGGCAGTCATGACCACTCCTGGGGACACGATTCACAGTTGACGCGGCAGATGTGCTACCAGGCTGTTGAGCAGCGATTTGGCCTCGGCCTCTTCTAACGATGAACCAATGCGGATGGTCCTGGCCCCGTAATCAAATGCGATGGGGCCGTGGCCGGAGCCGAAGAACGGCGGCAGCATTGCGCGCTGGTTCATCGTTGGCGGCGGCGAGTATTCGGTGGTGCGCAGGTGTTTGATATCGGATGCGCCATAGGAGCGGCTGACACCGACGCCGAAGACTTCAAACCGGTGTGTGAGCGCTAAGGAATTGGCGATGAGTATTTCGCGGCCCGCCAACTGCCAGAGCACGGTGCCAACGGCGAAAAGACCGCCGAGGGTCCAGCCGGCTAGCCAGAAGAGAAGAAAGCCGGATGGGGTCTTGTCCCCTGGGTTGAGTAACTGACCGGCTACATTGGTCTCGCCGATGGTCCAGCCGCCCAGCCACGCTACCAAAAACAGCATGATGAACCAATTTCGACTGGCGGGGATGACGACTCTGAGACCCTCGATGGTGGTTTCTGCATGAAATCGAGCGGGCTGTGGTTGTATGTGCATTGGGTAGGCTAGTTATGTGCGCTCGCGCGGCCAGGCACTGAAGGCGAAGACCCAGAGCATGATCAGGTTCACTACGGGCACCAGGCTCTCCCTTTTATAAAAGTCGAATCGGGCAAGCATAGCATTTTGTTCACTTGCAAAATCCTCGCTTTATCACGCCACCAAAGTAAAACAGCCAGCTTGACGCTGGCTGTTTGGGGTTCGGCTACTTGGTCGCGGCCAGGATGCCGTGGCTGGTGCTGGCTTGCTTGCGTAGCCAGTCGTCATGCTGCGATGTCGACGTGCCACTCAGCGCGGCGCTGGCTTTGTACTGCTGTAGCTGCTCGGCCAGCGCGGCGACGTTGTTGTTGAGGCTGCTCGTCGGGGTGGACGTGGTGTCGCTCAACTGGCCGCTGCCACTACTGTCGCTGCTGGTCGAGGTGGTGTAGCTGCTGATCGCCTGCGATAGCGTGCTGGTCGACGTGGTGGCGCTGTGGTTGGCCTGGAACCAGACGTCGGCCAGCGCGTGCGTGCTGCCGTCGGTGCTGGTGTAGCTGGAGGTCAGGCCGACCCAGTTGCCGTTGTCGAACTCGGTCGAGCTCTGCGATGTCAGCGACAGGCTGGCGATGTTCAGCGAGGCCAGGGTCTTCAGCTCGTCGGCCTGGCTGACGCCGTCAGCGTTGGCGTCCACCCACACCCGCAGATCGCCAAACTGGGCGTCGTTGCTGTCGATGATGCCGTCGCCGTTGGTGTCCAGCTCGGACAGGGCGGCGAAGCCGTTGGCGGCCTTGCTGCCGTCGCTGCTGTTGGTGCCGGTGCCGAACAGTTCGGTGCCGTCGTTGATGAGGCCGTCACCATTGCGGTCCAGGACCAGCAAGCCATCGCCCGAGCCGACCCAGCCGGTCTGCACGGTGGTGCCATCGCCGCGAATGTCGAACTGGACCCCGGCGCTGATGTTCAGCGTCGAGATGCCGTTGCCGTCGAGGTCGAGGATCAGCGGGCTGGCGGTCAGCACGGCCAGCTGGTCGGTGGACATCGACGATTTGGCGGTGTTGGCCAGCAGCGCGGTGGTCTGCGTCATGCTCAGCGCGGACAGCTGGTCGGTGCTCAGGGCCTTCAGCTGGGTCGCGGTCATCGATTTGATTTGCGCGGTGGTGAACGAGGCCACCTGGGTGCTGCTCAGCAATTGCACCAGCGTGGCTTTCAGCGCGCTCACTTGCGCGGTCTTCAGCGCGACAATGTCGGCCGAGTCCAGCTCGGCGACCTGGTCGGAGTTCAGGGCGTTGATGGCGGTGGCCGACAACGCGCCGATGTCGGCGCTGCTGAGGGTGTCGATCTCGGCCGTGGTCAGGCCGAGGATTTGCAGCGTGCCAAGCTGGCTCAGCTGTTTGGTGGTCAGCGTGTCGAACAGGGTGTCGCCCAGCGAGCTCACCTGGTCCGAGGTCAGGTACGGGATTTGCGCGGTGCTGAACGACTTCAGCGTGCTCATGCCGGACAGCTGGTCGGTGGTCAGCGCCTTGATCTGGGTCGCGGTCAGCGAGGCCAGGGTTTTGCTGGACAGCGCGCCGAGCTGCGACGCCGTCAGCGAAATCAGCTGCGCGGTCTTCAGCGTGGCGATCTGGGTCGCCGTGATGCCAGCCACCGAGGTCAGGCTCAGCTGCGAGATCTGGTCGGTGGTCAGATAGCTGACCGTCAGGCCGCTGATCTGCTTGGTGCTGAGGTTGGCCAACTGGTCGGTCGACAGCGCCGCCACCTGGGTGTTTTTCAGGTCGGCCATCTGCGCCGAGCCCAGCGAGCGGAAGCTGTCGTCGTCCAGCGCGGCCAGTTGGTCGGTGGTCAGCGCCGCCACCTGGGTGTCGGTCAGCGAGCCCAGCGTCGACAGCGCGTTCAGCTGGTCGGTGCTGAGCGCCTTGATGTCGCCGGCGGTCAGGCCCAGCAGCTGCGCGGTTTTCAGGCCGGACAGGGTGTCGGCCGACAAGGCCGTCACCTGCGCCGTACTGAGCACGGCCACCTGGGCGCTGGACAGCGCCTGCACGTCCTGCTGTTCCATATTCGCCATCTGGTCGGTGCTGAGGCCGCTCAGACCGGCCGCGGTCAGCGAACGTACCTGGGCCGTGGTCAGCGCCTGCACCTGGTCGGTGCTCAGGCTAGCGACTTGAACCTTGGTCAGCGATGCGGTTTGTCCCGTCGACAGCGAGGCGATGTGGGCGGCGTCCAGCGATTGCAACTGGTCGCTGGTCAGCGCGGCGAACTGCGTCGAGGTCAGCGGCATCAGCGAGGACAGGCCGCCCAGTTGGGCGGTGCTGAGCACCTTGATTTGGGCCGCCGACATCGCGGCGATTTCGGCCGTGGTGAGCTGGCCCATCTGGTCCACGCTCAGCAGCTGGATCTGCGTCGTGCTCAGCGCGGCGAACTGATTGGTTTTCAGGCCGGCCAGGTCTTCGTCTTCCAGCGCCGCCAGTTGGTCGCTGCTCAGCACCCGGATGTCGGCGGTGCTGATGGCGCGCCATTGCGCCACGCTCAGCACCTGGATCTGGTGGGTGTTCAGCGCCGCCATTTGTTTGGTGGTCAGCGCTGCCAACTGGGCCGTGGTCAGCGAGTTCAGCTGGGTGTCATTCAGCGCGGCGATGGTGGCGGTGCCGAGGCCGGAGAACTGTTTGGTGCTCAGGGCGCCGATCGAAATCAGCGCCAGTTGGTCCGAGCTCAGCGCGGCGGTCTGGGCGGTGGTCAGGGCCTTGACCTGGGCGGTGCTCAGCGACAGCAACTGGTCGTCGCTGATGACGGTCATGTCGGCCGTGCCCAGCGCGATGATTTGCGCGGTGGTCAGCGACGCCATGTCGGCCGCGTCTATCGCGGCAAACTGGGTCAGGTCGAGCGCGGCGATGGCCTTGGTGCTGAGCGCGCGCAACTGGGCGCCGGTCATCGCGGTCACCTGGTCGGGGCTAAGGATGTGCACCTGGCTGACCGTCAGGCCGGCCACGGCGGCGGTGCTCAGGTAGCCGATCTGGTCGCTGGTCAGCCAGGTGAACTGGTCGGTGGTCAGCGCGGCGATCTGCGCCGATTTCAGCGCCGCCAGGTCTTCCGCCTCGATGGCGCCGATCTGGTTGGCGTCCAGCGCCTGCAGCGCCTTGGTGTTCATGGCCAGCAAGTCGCCGGTTTCCAGCGCGATGATCTGGTCGGTGGTCAGGAACGGCGTCTGGGTGTTGCTGAGGGCGGCGATCTGGCTGGTTTTCAGCGCGGCGATCTGGGCCTGCGACAGCGTCGGCAACTGGTCCGAGGTCAGGGCGCGGATTTGCGCCGTGCTCAGCGCGCTGATGGTGGTCAAGGCGTTCAACTGGTCGCCGCTTAGCACCGTGATCTGGCTGGCCTTGAGGCCGGCGACGGCCTGGGTCGTCAGGTAGGCGAACTGGTCGGAGGTGATGGCCTGCAACTGGTCGCTGCTGAGCGATGCCACCTGGGCCGATTTCAGCGCCGCGAAGTCGCCGGCGTCAATGCTCGGGATTTGCGACACGCTGAGGCCGGCCAGCGCCTTGGTGTTGAGCGCGCCCACCTGCGCGGCGCTCAGTTCGGCCAGCTGGGTGGCGTCCAGCACCGCGGTTTGAATCGACGTCAGCGCGGCGACCTGCTTGGTGCTGAGCGAATCGATGTCGCTGGCGGTCAGCGAGACGATGCGATCGGTCGACAGCGCGGCGATCTGTTGCGTGGTGTAGCTCGACAGATCGCCCAGCGCCATCAGCTGGGCATCGCTGAGCGCGCCGATCTGGGTCTGGCTGAAGGCGTTGATGCTGGCGCTGCTCAGCGCGTGCAACTGCTCGGTCAGCAGCGCGACCATCTGGTCGGTGGTCAGCGCGCGCAACTGGGCGGTGTTGAGGGCGGCAAAGTCCACCACCTCCATGGCGATGATCTGATCGGTGCTGAGGTGCGAGATCAGCGTGGTGGCCAGTGAGCGCACCTGGCCGGTCGACAGCGCGATCAGCTCGCTGTTGGAAATGCCCGCGGCCTGGGCCGCGGTCAGCGCCGCCAGCTGCCTGGTGGTCAGCGAGGTGAAGATGCTGTCCGACATGCCTTGCAGCTGGTCGGTGGTCAGCGCCGCCACCTGCCTGGTGGTGAGCGCGGTGATGCTGTTCAGCGCGGCCAGTTCGGTATTGCTCAGGTAGCCGATCTGACGCGTGGTCAGCGCGGCGATTTCGGCCGTGGTCAGCACGCCGTACTGGCTCAAGGTCAGCGCCGCCAGCTGGTCGCTGGTCAGCGCGCCGATCTGGGTGCTGCTGAGCGAGCGCAGGTCGACGTCTTCCAGCACCGCCAGTTGGTCGCTGCTGAGGGCGGTAATGGCGGCGGTCGACAGCGAGCGCACTTGGGCGGTGGTCAGCGCGATGATCTGGTCGCTGGTCAGGTAGGTGATCTGCTTGCTGTTCAGCGCGGCCAACTGGTTGGTCTTCAGCGCCGCCACCTGGCTCACCGTCAACGCGATGATCTGGTCGGACGACAGGCCGGCGATTTGCTTGGTGCCGAGGCTGGCCAGGCTGCCCAGCGCGGCAAACTGGTCGGTGGTCAGCACGCCGAATTGCTTGGTGGTCAGGGCGCTGATTTCGGCCGTGGTGAAGGCGGACAACTGGGCCACCGTCAGCGCCGCGATCTGCTCGGTGCGCAGCGCCGCCACCTGGGCGGTGGACAGGGCGGCAATGTCGACCACTTCGATCGCGGCGATCTGGTCGGTGGTCAGCATGGTCAGCGCGGCGGTGCCGAGGCCGCGCACCTGGGCGGTGCTGAGCGCGATCAGTTGATCCGAGCTCAGCGCCTGCAACTGGGTGCTGGTCAGCACGCTCAGCTGGTTGGTCTTCAGCGTGCCGATCTGGGCCAGCAGCAGATGGTTCAGCTGGTCGGTGGTCAGCGCCTTGATCTGGCTGGTGGTGAAGGCGGCCAGCGTGGCCAGGCTGTCGACCTGGTCGGTGGTCAGCGCCGCCACCTGCTTGGTGGTCAGCGCGGCCAGGATCTTGCTGCCGATGGCGGCGAACTGGCTGGCGGTCAGCGCGCCCAGCTGGTCGCTATTCAGGGCGACGATCTGGTTGCTGGCCAGCGCGGCAATGTCGACATCCTCGATCGCGGCCACCTGATCGGTGCTGAGCGCGCCCAGGGTGGCCGAGCTCAGGCTGCGCACCTGGGCCGTGGTCAACGCCACGATCTGGTTGGTGGTCAGCGAGCCGATCTGGAGGCTGGTGAGGCCGGCGATCTGGTTGGTCTTCAGCGTGGCGACGCTGCCCAGGCTGGCGATCTGGTCGGTGGTCAGTGCACCGATCTGCTTGCTGGTCAGCGGCGCCAGCGTGCTCAGCGCGGCGAGCTCGGCGGTGGTCAGCGCGTGCACCTGGGCGGTGGTCAGCGCGGCGATGATTTGCGTGCTCAGGCCGGCGACCTGGCTCAGTTGCAGATTGCTGATCTGGTCGGTGGTGAGGCCGACGATTTGCTTGGTGCTGAGCGCTTGCAGATCGACCAGTTCCATCGCCTGCAACTGGTCGGTGCTGAGCGCGCCCAACTGATTGATGGTCAGCGCGCGCGCCTGGGCGGTGCTGAGCGCGACGATTTCCGCCGTGGTCAGCACGCTGGCCTGGTCGGAGGTCAGCGCGGCGATCTGGGCGGTGGTGAGGCCGGCGAACAGCGTCAGCGACAGCGAGGCGATCTGCTCGGTGGTCAGCGCGGCAATCGCGGCGGTCGAGAAGCTGGCCAGCGACGGCAGCGCGGCGATCTGGTCGCTGCTCAGCACCGATTTCTGGGTCGCCGTCAGCGCCGCCACTTCCTGCGTGGTCATGGCCGCGATCTGGCGCGTGCCCAGCGCCACCACCTGGTCGGTGGTCAGCGCCGCCACCTGGCGCGTGGCCAGGTTGGTGATTTCGTTATTGGTCAGGCTGGCGATCTGGTCGGTGGTCAGCGCCTTGATGGTGCTGGTGCTGAGCGCGCGCACCTGCGAGGTGTACATGCCGACCAGTTGGTCGGTGGTCAGCGCCGCCACCTGGTCGGTGCTGAGCGCGGCCACTTGCTTGCTGGTCAGCGAACGCAGGTCGGCCAGGTTCAGGTGCGAGACCTGGTCGGTGTTGAGCGCCTGCAGTTGGCGCGTGGTCAGCGCGCTCAAGGTCAGCAGGGCGTCGAGCTGGGCGTCGTCCAGCGTGCTCAACTGCGATTGCGTCAGCGCGGCGATTTCCGCCGTGGTCAGGGCGCGCAATTGCGCGCTGCTCAGGGCCAGCAACTGGTCGCTGCTCAGCACCGCAATCTGGCGGGTGTTGAGCGAGGCCAGGTCGCTGTTGCTGAGGGCGGCGATGCGGTCGGTGCCCAGCGCGCTCAAGGCGCTGGTGCTGAGCGCGCGCAACTGGCTGGTGCCGAGCGCCACCATCTGGTCGCTGGTGATGGCCTGGGCCTGGTCGGAGCTCAGCGTGGCGATCTGGGCGGTGGACAGCAGGCCGAAGTCGCTGCTGCTCATCTGCGCGATCTGGTCGCTGGTGAGGGCGGTGATCTGTTTGGTGGCCAGCGGCGTCAGCTGCAGCGCCGCCAGTTGCGCGCTGTTCAGCACGGCGATCTGGTCGACGGTCAGCGCGCGGATCTCGGCGGTGGTGAACACCGCCAGCTGGGCGGTGCTCATCGCCACGATCTGGTCGGTGGTCAGCGCGGCGATCTGTGCGGTGCGCATGGCGCGCACGTCGCGGGTTTCAATCGCGGCGATGGCGTCGGTGCTGAGGGTGACGATGGCGCTGGTGCTGAGCGCGGCCACCTGGTCGCTGCTGAGGGCGATGATCTGGTCGGTGTTCAGCGTCAGCAACTGGTCGCTGCTGAAGGCGTTCAACTGGCGCGTGGTCAGCGAGACCAGGTCGGCGGTGGTGATGGTGGCGAGCTGGTCGCTGGTGAGGGCGCGCACTTGCTGCGTGCTGAGCACGGCGAGGCTGCGCAGCGCGTCCAGCTGCGCGCTGTTCAGCACGGCGATCTGGTCGGTGGTCAGCGCCACCGCGTCGGCGGTGGTCAGCGCATACACCTGGTCGGTCTTCAGCGCCACCACCTGGTCGGTGCTCAGCTTGTTGACTTGCTGGGTGTTGAGGACCGCGATGTCGCGGGTCTCGATGGCTTGTACCTGGTCGGTGCTGAGGGCGGCGATGCCGGCCGAGCTCAAGCCCTGGAACTGGCCGCCGCTCAGCGCGACGATCTGGTCGGTGGTCAGCGCCAGCACCTGGTCCGAGGTCAGAATGCCAAGCTGGCTGCTGGCCAGCGTGGCCAGGTTGCGGGTGGACAGGTTGCTGATCTGGGCGGTGGTGAAGGCGGTCAGCTGGCGGCTGGAGACGCCGGCCAGCGTGCTCATGGCGTTCAGTTGGTCGCTGGTCAGCACCTGGATCTGGTCGGTGCTGAGCGCGCCCACGGCCGCGCTGCTGAGCGCGGTGAACTGGTCGGTTTGCAGCGACATCAGCTGGTCGGTGCCAAGGCGCGCCACCTGCTGGGTGCGCAGGGCGGCGATGTCGCGGGTTTCAATCGCGCGCACCTGGTCGGTGGTCAGCGTGTTCAGCATGGCCGTGGTCAGGTCGGCATACTGGGTTGCGCTCAGCTCGACGATCTGGTCGCTGGTCAGCGACTGGATCTGGTCGCTGGTCAGGGCCGCCAGCTGGGTGCTGGTCAACGCCACCACATCCTTGGTTTCGATGTGGGTCAGCTGGTCGGTGGTCAGCGCGGCGATTTGCGCGGTGGTCAGCGGCAGCAGCGTTTTCAGCGCAACGATCTGGTCGGTGGTCAGCGCCGCCAACTGGTCCGGCGCCAGCGCCTGTTCGACCGTGGTGCTCAGCACCGCGATCTGGTCGGTGTTCAGCGCCACCAGCTGGTCGGTGCTCAGCGCGCGGCCCTGGGCGGTGGTCAGCACCGCGATGTCGCGGGTTTCGATCGCCTTGATCTGGTCGGTGGTCAGCTCGCTCACCATGGTGGTGGTCAGGCTGGCCACCTGGGCGGTGCTCAGCGCCACCAGCTGGTCGGTGGTCAGCGCGTGCACCTGGTCGACGTTCAGCGAGGCCAGCTGGCTGTTGCTGAGGATGGCGATGGTGGAGGTTTCCAGCGCGGCGATCTGGTCGGTGGTGAGCCAGAAGATCTGCTCGGTGGTCAGCGCCAGCAGGGTCTTGATGGCGACGATCTGGTCGGTGCTCATCGCCATCAACTGGTCCGGGCTCAGCGCCTGGGCGTCGGCGGTGGTCAGCGCGTAGATCTGGTCGGTGCTCAGGCCCACCACCTGGTCGGTGGTCAGCGCCTGGATCTGGGCGGTGCTGAGGGCGCGGATGTCGCGCGTTTCAATCGCCTTGATCTGGTCGGTGCTGAGCTGGGACAGCACGCTGGTGGTCAGCGCGCTGACCTGGTAGGTGGTCAGCCCGACCACCTCGTCGGTGGTCAGCGCGGCGACCTGGTCCGGCGTCAGCGCCGCCAGCTGGGCGCTGGTCAGCGCCACCAGATCCTTGGTTTCCAGCGAGATGATCTGGTCGGTGGTCAGCGCCTGCACCTGGGCGGTGGTCAGCAGCAGCAGGTTTTTCAGCGCGACCACCTGGTCGGTGCTGAGCGCGGCGATCTGGTCGACGCGCAGCGCCGGCAGCATATTGCTGGCCAGCGCGGCGATCTGGTCGGTGCCCAGCGCCGCGATCTGATCGGTGCTCAGCGTGCGCAACTGGCTGCTGCTGAGGGCCGGGATGTCGCGCGTTTCAATCCCGCGCACCTGGTCGGTGGTCAGTTCGCCCAGCATGGTGGTGCTCAGGCCGGCGATCTGGGCGGTGGTCAGCTGCGCCACCTGGTCGGTGGTCAGCGCCACCACCTGATCGTAGGTCAGCGCGGCCAGCTGGGCGCTGGTCAGCGCCACCAGGTCTTTGGTTTCCAGCGAGATGATCTGGTCGGTGGTCAGCGCCTGCACCTGGGCCGTGCTCAGCAGCAGCAGGTTTTTCAGTGCGGCGACCTGGTCGGTGGTGAGCGCGGCGATCTGGTCGACGCGCAGCGCCGGCAGCATATTGCTGGCCAGTGCGGCGATCTGGGCGGTGTTGAGGGCCGCCAGCTGATCGGTGCTCAGCGTGCGCAGCTGGGTGCTGCTGAGCGCCGGAATGTCACGCGTTTCGATGCCGCGCACCTGGTCGGTGGTCAGCTCGCTCAGCATGGTGGTCGTCAGGCTGGCGACTTGGGCCGTGGTCAGCAGCGTCAGCTGGTCGGTGGTCAGCGCCACCACCTGGTCGTAGGTCAGCGCGGCCAGCTGGGCGCTGGTCAGCAGCACCAGATCCTTGGTGTCGAGCGAGATGATCTGGTCGGTGGTCAGGCCCTGGATTTGGGCGGTGGTCAGCGGCAGCAGCGATTTCAGCGCCGAGATCTGGTCGGTCGTCAGCACCGCCAGCTGGTCCGGGCGCAGCGCCGACAGCACGGCGGTGCTGAGCGCGGCCACCTGGCTGAGGCCGAGCGCCAGCAACTGGTCGCTGCTGAGGGTGCGCAACTGAGCGGTGGTCAGGGCGGGAATGTCGCGGGTTTCAATCGCGTGCACCTGGTCGGTGGTCAGGGCGCTGACCATGCGCGTGGTCAGCGCCGCCACCTGGGCGCTGCTGAAGGCCACCACCTGGTCGGTGTTCAGGGCCACGATCTGGTCGCCGTTCAGCGCGGCCAGCTGGGCGCTGCTGAGGGCGGCGATGGTCTGGGTGCGCAGCGAGGTGATCTGGTCGGTGGTGAGGCCGGTGATCTGGGCCGAGGTCAGCGTCGTCAGGCTGCTCAGGGCCACCACCTGGTCGGTGCTCAGCACGGTGATCTGGTCGGCGCTGAGCGCGGCGATTTCATTGCTGCGCAGCGCGTGCGCCTGATCGGTGCTCATGCCCTGCAACTGGGCGGCGGTCAGCGCGCGCACCTGCTTGCTGCTGAGGCCGACGAGGTCGCGGGTTTCAATCGCGCCGAACTGGTCGCTGGACAGCGCTTGCAGCCAGGCGGTTGACAGCACGGCCACCTGCAGGGTGCTGAGCCAGGCGATCTGGTCGGTGGTGACGGTGCTGATCTGGCCGGCGTTGAGGGTGTTCAGTTGTTGCGAGCTCAGCGCTTGCAGGCTGGTCGAGTTCAGCGCTGCCACCTGGTCCGAGGCCAGCGTGGTGACGGCGCTGGTGCTGATCGCCTGCAGCTGGGCGGTGCTGAGCGCGGCGATCTGGTCGGTGGTCAGGTTGTAAATCTGGTTGGAGCTGATGCTGTTGATCTGCTGGGTCTTGAGCGCGCGCACATCGACCGTTTCCAGCGCGGCCAGCTGGGTGGGCAGCAAGGTGTTGAGCTGACCGGTGGTCAGGGCGGCGGTTTCCACCGAGGTCAGCGCGACGATCTGGTCGGTCGTCAGGCCGGTCAGGCCAGCGCTGCTGAGGGCGATCAGCTGGTTGGTGCTCAGCGCCTGGATGCCGTCGGTGGTGATGCCGAGGGCGCCGTAGGCGGTCAGATAAGCCATGCTGCGCGTGGTCAGCGCATGGATTTGATTGGTGGTGAACCAGCCCAGTTGATCGGAGCTCAGTGCCTGGATGTCTTCCGTGGTCAGCACCGAGATTTGCAGCGTGTTCAGCAGAGCGATATCGTCGGAACCGTAGGAAGGAATTTGCGTCGTCATTACAGGGTCTCCAAAGCAGCTTCCAATGATACGTGGCAAATTGCCTCATGGAAACCAGAAATCAACTAGATGAGGTTATTCCGCCATAGGTTGCAGCGCGGGAGGTCGAACCGACAATTTTGCCGGTTGCGCTACTTCCGGTCGCTGCGACCAAGTGCGCGGCATCAGCCGTGCGCGTTCTATCCCATCCAAAAACAGGTTTTGTATCGGCGTCCCGAGGTAGGGCAGCGTCATGGCGATCACCAGCAGGCCGACGCCCAGCGTGATCGGAAAACCGATACCAAACAAATTCAATTGCGGCGCGGCGCGCGTCAAAATGCCCAGCGCCACGTTGGTAATCAATAAGGCGGCCACGATGGGCAGCGACAACTGCACGCCGGTGCTGAAAATCCGTCCGCCCCAGTCGGCCAGCTGCTTGAAGCCGCCGCCGTAGACCGGGATGCTGGACACCGGCAAGGTCGAGAAACTTTCCACCAGCGCCGACAGCAGCACCAGATGGGCGTTCACCGACAAAAACAACATGGTGGCCACCAGCGACAGGAACTGGCTGATGGCCGAGGTGCGGCCCTGGGTGTTGGGATCGAAAAAGGTCGCAAAGCCCAGGCCCATGGTCATACTGGAAATCTCGCCCGCCATTTCCACCGCCGCGAAGATCAGGCGGATGCTGAAGCCCATGGCCAGCCCGATCAACATTTCCTGCAACACAATCAGCAAGCCCGCATACGACATCGGGTCCACCGCCGGCCAGGCCGGCACCGCCGGCGCCACGATCACCGCCAGCGCCACCCCCAGGCTGACCTTGACGGTGGCTGGCACCGCGCTGTTGCCAAACAGCGGCGAGGCGGAAATCAGCGCCAGGATGCGCGAAAGCGGCCACATCAGGCTCGCGATCCAGAGATTAATATCGGCAGCGGAAACGGTCAGCATAAGGGCTTGTTACATTTCCGTTTGGCATCTTTTTCGTATTCTAGACGAAACATTTTGCTAATTGGAAAATGTTACATATTGTTAAATTGCTATCCCACCAGCATCGGGATGCCGTTGAAAATCTCGCGCATATAATCCAGCATGGTGGCCAGCATCCACGGTCCGGCCACCACCAGCGCGACGAAAATGCCGACCAGCTTGGGGATGAAGGACAGCGTTTGCTCGTTGATCTGGGTGGCGGCCTGGAAGATGCTGACCACCAGGCCGATGATCAGCGCCACCAGCAGCATCGGCGCGGCGATCATCAGGGTGATCTCCATCGCATGCTGGCCCATGGTCATCACGCTTTCCGGTGTCATTGCGGCCTCCTAGTAAAAGCTCTGGGCGAGTGAGCCCAGCAGCAGTTGCCAGCCATCCACCAGCACGAACAGCATCAGCTTGAACGGCAGCGAAATCACCGCCGGCGACATCATCATCATGCCCATCGACATAAGTACAGAGGCGACCACCATGTCGATAATCAGAAATGGAATGAAGATGGCAAAGCCGATCTGGAACGCGGTTTTCAGCTCGCTGGTGACAAACGCCGGCACCAGGATGCGCAGCGGCACGTCTTCCGGCCCCTGCAGCGCCGGCCCGCGCGACAGCTTGACGAACAGCGCCAGGTCGGCCTGGCGGGTCTGTTTCAGCATGAAGGTTTTTAACGGCGCGGCGCCCTTGTCCAGTGCCTGGCTCATGTTGAGCCGGTTTTCCTGCAGCGGCAGATAGGCTTCGGTGTAGATTTTGTCGAAGGTCGGTCCCATCACGAACAGGGTCAGGAACAATGCCAGTCCGACCATCACCTGGTTCGGCGGCGCCGACTGCGTGCCCAGCGCCTGGCGCAGCAGTGACAGCACGATGATGATGCGGGTGAAGCTGGTCATCAGCAACAGCGCTGCCGGGATGAAGCCCAGCGCCGTCATCAGCAGCATGGTCTGGATCGGCAACGTGTAGTTGGTGCCGCCGCCCGCCGCCGGGGTCGAGGTCAGGGCCGGGATGCCGATGCTGGAATCGGCGTTGGCCAGCAACGGCAAGGCCAGCGCCGCCAACGGCAGCAGGCATTTCGCGGCCAGCGCGATGGTGCGCTTATTTGCCATTGCGCTTGTCGATGGTTTGTTTGATCCAGTCAGCGAAGTTGGCGCCGTGGACGGTGGTCTGCACCGCTGGCTCGCTGCTTGCCTGGCGCGGCATGGTGGCCAGCGCGTTCATGCGGCCGGGCGAGGCGCCGACCACGATCCATTGTTCGCCCACTTCGACCACCAGGATGCGCTCGCGCGCGCCCACGCTCAGCGAGCCGACCAGCTTGACGTTGCTGTTGCCGCCGCCGAAGTTTTTCGGGCCGAAGCGTTTGGTCAGCCAGGCCAGGCCCAGCATCAGGCCAATCACGAACAGCAACGCCAGCGAGGTTTGCAGCAGGCCGCCGCCGCTCGATGGCGTCGGCTGTGGTGTCGGGATGGTCATGGCCAGCGCGCTGGGTTGGGCCGGCGCCGGCGCCGGAGCAGGCGTGGCAGCGGGAGCGGTTGCCGCGTCTGCGGCAGGCTCGACGGCGGCGGGTTCGGCGGCGGGCGTCACCGCGGCAG